>NZ_CP010014.1:0-3880000 GCF_000877815.1 Bacillus sp. YP1
GAGCGGAATCAGACGAAAAAGTTAAATCAAAAAGCTCTCTTCCTTTATCGAAGAGAGCTTTTTGATTACTTCTTTTTTTCATCGTAGTATTGGACGGGATACATGGAGCCTTCTGATACCATTTTGTTATCCTCGATATCTTGCGGGTCCGGGTGGCCGGCTTTATCAACTGGGAACGTTTTCATATCGGGCTGTTTTGTTATTTTCATCTTCATGCTGTGAATGAATTCCCTTGCCTTTTGGCGATTTGACGGGTCTTTTAATAGATAAGAAGTGATGCCGACAGTTGAAACAGCGAGACCTGAAAGTAACAGCTTTTGTTTCATGGTGATACTCCTTTCTATTTTAAGAATAGTGTTTCCTGTATCATTCCCGTTTTGGAAATTGCTAAACCTGTTGTGTTTTTATCATTGTGATTAACAGTAAATTCCATTTAAGAAGAAACTAGTGACTTCATTCCTGTATTGGAAGGTAATATACATTGACTTATTATAGATTTCAGTCAAAATTCGATAAATATTGACAAAGTAAAGTAATCAGAATAATAATATAATTAGCAAGAGAATGTCATCATACATGAAAGGTGTTTACGATATGAATCAATTGCATCGAAGAATGGGAACGTTTTCCCTCATGATGGTCGGGCTAGGGTCGATGATCGGTTCAGGCTGGCTGTTCGGGGCTTGGCGTGCGGCTCAAATAGCAGGACCAGCTGCTATTATTTCATGGGTTATTGGAATGGTCGTCATTTTATTTATTGCTCTTTCTTATAGTGAACTAGGTTCTATGTTCCCTGAAGCGGGGGGAATGGTCAAATACACGCAATATTCACACGGTTCGTTTATCGGTTTTATTGCGGGCTGGGCCAACTGGATTGCGATTGTGTCCGTCATTCCGGTTGAAGCGGTGGCCTCCGTTCAATATATGAGTTCTTGGCCTTGGGAATGGGCGAAATGGACAAGCGGTTTGGTGAAGAATGGAACGCTGACTGGGGAAGGACTAGCGTTTGCCTCTGTATTGCTTCTCATTTATTTTCTGCTGAACTACTGGACAGTCAATCTATTTTCGAAAGCGAATTCATTAATTACGATTTTTAAAATTATTATTCCGGGTCTTACGATTGGAGCTTTGCTGTTTGTCGGATTCCACGGAGAAAACTTTACTGGCGGTCAAAGCATTGCGCCGAATGGCTGGGCAAGTGTGCTGACGGCGGTTGCCACTTCAGGTATCGTTTTTGCGTTTAATGGTTTCCAAAGCCCGATTAATATGGCGGGTGAAGCAAAAAACCCGGGGAAATCAATCCCGATTGCGGTTGTTGGCTCTCTTTTCGTTGCGACAGTGATTTATGTCCTGCTGCAGATCGCCTTCATTGGAGCTGTGAATCCTTCTGATATTGCTCACGGCTGGAGCCATCTGAATTTTAATTCTCCTTTTGCTGATCTGGCGATTGCGCTGAATATTAACTGGCTAGTTATTGTGTTATATGCGGATGCATTTGTATCACCGTCTGGAACAGGGATTACGTATACGGCGACAACGTCCCGAATGATTTACGGAATGGAAAAAAACAAATATATGCCAAGTATATTCGGGAAGCTTCATCCGATTTACGGCGTTCCGCGACAAGCAATGTTCTTTAACTTGATTGTGTCGTTCATCTTTTTGTTCCTGTTCAGAGGGTGGGGCGTATTAGCGGAAATTATTTCCGTTGCTACGTTAATTTCTTATATCACCGGCCCGATCACAGTCATGACATTGAGACGGACGGGGAAAGACCTGTACAGGCCTCTTCGTTTAAAAGGCTTGAACGTGATTGCCCCGCTTGGATTTATCTTTGCGTCACTGGTGCTGTATTGGGCGCGCTGGCCGTTAACAGGACAGGTTCTGTTTATTATCCTGATCGGTCTTCCGATTTATTTCTATTATCAGGCGAAGGCGAAATGGAAAGGGTTTGGCCGAAACTTCAAAGCCGGCGTCTGGATGGTGTTTTATCTGCTGGCCATGATGGTCATTTCTTATTTGGGCAGTGATAAATTCGGCGGCCTGAATGTCATTCATTATGGCTGGGATATGGTTCTGATTGCGATGGTATCACTTGTATTCTATGTGTGGGCGCTGAAGAGCGGCTACCAGACAGAATACTTAAATGATGCGAAAGAGATAAATTCTCAGCTGCTTAATGGACAGTCAGAAGCTGCTGCCGGAAAAGAATAAAATGTAGAAGAAAACCTTGCGAACAGTTGTCGCAAGGTTTTTTTCGTTTAATAACCCTTTTTTACTTTGTGGAAAAGATCAGGATAGTTGGTAAACACTCCTGTTACGCCCCAATCAAGCAGGCGATGCATATCTGCTTCATTATTGACTGTGTAAGGGTGAAGCAGGAGGCCGTGGCTGCGGATCATACGGACGTTTTCTTGATTTAAAGCTTTATAATCCGGGCCCGCACCGACAGCGTATGTTTTGATTTCTTCCAGGGCAGCATCTGTCATTGACGCCATTTGTTTGGCTTCCAGCAATTGAACGGTCGGCAGGTTTGGCTGTAATTGATGGACTTTTATCAGGCTTTCTTTGCTGAACGATTGAATGATCACCTGGCCTGGCTTAGAATGTTTCCCCAGTAATTTATGTTTCTGCAAAGAAGCGATCAGTTTTTCTTCCATACCTGGGTAGGTGTCAGGCGATTTTGTTTCAATGTAGTAGTTCGCGTGCTTTCCGAAACGGTCTAATACCTCTTCTAATGTAGGAACTTTAAGGCCGACGTACTGCGGCTTTGCTTTTTCCGGATAGGCTTCATTAAACCAAGAACCGGCGTCAAGCTTCTTAATGTCTGCGAGCGTATGGTCTTTCACCCAGCCCGTTCCGTTTGTGGTACGGTCCAGTTTTTCGTCATGCATGACAATCAATTTCCCGTCTTTTGTCATTTGCAGATCCAACTCAATATAATCAGCTTTCATTTTCTGAGCGGTTTCGTAAGACAGAATCGTGTGCTCAGGCACATATCCAGAAGCCCCTCTGTGCGCGACGGTCAGGATACGGTCAGGTGACAGCAGGTTTCCTTTTGACGCTGCCGACACTGGCGTTGTCATAAATGCGAGTAAGCCCAGCGACAGAACAACTAAGGCTAGTATTCTATTTTTTTTCATGATTTCTCCTCCTTGTTAATAAAGACTACCTGTCTTTCATATTAAAAAACGGATGTAAACGGCGTGTTGGAAAATGATTAATCTTTTATGTTTCTTTCTTAAACGTGTTCCGCCCGTTTTCCTGTATTCCACGTCAAAGCCAAGAAGACGATAGCAAGAATGCAGGATGAGATCAGCATGATAAAGCCGCCGTTCCAATTAAAGCGGTCAACGACAAAGCCCATAATGGCGTTTGCGAAGGCGGATCCGCCGATGTATCCGAAAAATCCGGTCAAACCGGCTGCAGTTCCGGCTGCTTTTTTCGGTGCTAGATCGATCGCTTGCAGGCCGATCAGCATAACAGGTCCGTAGATTAAGAAGCCAATGCTGATCAGGGCGATATTGTCTACGAGCGGATTGCCGGCCGGATTCAGCCAGTACACCAATACGGCAATGAAAACACCCCGCCATAAACAAAACGCCTGCCGGTGCCCGGCGGCTTTTGAAGAATCGGTCACTGATCCAGCCGCACAAGATCGTTCCCGGTATGCCTGCGTATTCGTAAAGAAAATACGACCAGCGTGAGTCTTCAGGAGAAAAGCCTTTGGCTTCTGTTAAGTAAGTAGGCGCCCAGTCAACCACGCCGTATCGCACGAAATAAACAAATACATTGGCAAAAGCGATGTACCAAAGAAATTTGTTGTTCAGCACATATTGAAAAAGAATTTCTTTTGTTGTTAATTCTTTTTCCTGATTTTTAAAAGCGTGTTTTGGATAGTCATTCCGATACTCTTCAATTGGCGGGAGTCCGCAGGATTGAGGTGTATCACGAACCAATAAAACAATTAAAAATGAAATGATAATGGCGATGATGGCAGGGAAGAAAAACACGCTTTTCCAAGTGACGAACATCGCGATCCCAAGAGTCACAAGCGGAGCAAGAATACCGCCGCCTATGTTATGGGCGACATTCCAGATCGACATTTTTGTGCCGCGTTCACTTATAGAGAACCAATGGGCCATCGTCCTGCCGCATGGCGGCCAGCCCATTCCTTGAAACCATCCGTTGATAAACATAAAAATAAACATGATGGTGACGCTCGAAGTCACCCAAGGCATTGAAACGAATAGAATATTAACGATTGCTGATAAAAATAGGCCTGTCGCCAGAAAATATCTCGGATTACAGCGGTCAGACACCATTCCCATGATGAATTTGCTGAAGCCGTACGCAATGGACACAGCGGCCAGCACCAAACCCAGTTCTGTTTTCGAAAATCCCTGTTCCTGCAGATAAGGAATGGCAAAGGCAAAGTTTTTCCGTAGCAGGTAGTAGCCTGCGTAGCCAATGAAAATACCAATGAATACTTGCAGTCTGAGCCGTTTGTATGCCGCATCCATCTTTGAATCATCCAGTCTCTCAATATGAGGAGCCGGTTTAAATATATTAAGCATTAATAATTATCCCCCTTTGCTGTTTGTGCTGGATGTGTGGCGTGCCTCCTTTCCCGAAAAACAAAAAGAGCCAGAAAACACCCCTTGTCAAAAGGGGTTGGATTCCTGGCTCTCCTCATCTCCATCCAAGCTATTAACTTATCATGATAGCGCTTTCTTAAATTATCATAGTCCGGAGCGAATGTAAACGGGTAATTTTCAAATTGGGCCTTAGGTAAGTAAATATTATCCTTTTACTAAATGCAATTATATTTTTTTACTAGTAACATAAAAATCTGGAGGGAGGCTGTTTAAAGGTGGATGAATTAGATATCGCATTCTTTATTTTACCGTTAGGAATTATGCTGCTATCGATTGTCGGGACCTGTATTTGTAAAAACCCGTATCTGATGCCAATGCTTAGTTTGGTGATTTCTCTTGTGCTCACCTTTACCATTTTTAATGAATCATTTTTGGGATGGGCTGTTGTCTATAGCTTGGTTTCTCTGGCTTTATCCTATATCACATTGATTGTGGTAAGGAAAAGGAAGGAATCAGGAAATTAAAAAGACCTCACTCTCTAATATATCGTTGACTAAAGCAACTATATGTGATTATAATTGGCTTAGTCAACAATATTAGAAAGTGGGGATTGATTTGAAAACAAGAGAATCATCTGTCGGATTAAAATTCAGAAAGTTCAATCGATTTTACACAAACGTCCTTGGTTTCCTTAATGAGCACATTTACGACAGCCCGTTTTCCTTAACAGAAACACGGATTTTATTTGAGATTTATAATACGCCTAATTGTACGGCAAAAGCTCTTCAGGATAAACTGGGGCTTGACCGGGGATATGTCAGCAGGATTGTGAAGCAGTTTGAAAAAGAAGATTTGATTTATAAACAGAGGAGCAAAGATGACGCCCGCCACCATTATATTTTTGTCACAGAAACAGGAAAAACGATTTATAAAAAGCTGGAGGAGAAAGCCAACGAACAAGTAGAACTGATGCTGAATGAAATCAACCAAAAGGAGCAGCACAAGCTTGCCGAGGCGATGGCAGAGATTGAAGCGATCCTTTCACAGTCGCTTTCTGCCAGATCATCAGAGATATCGATTAGAGATTATTTTCTCTCGGAGGATCTTCAACTCCTTATTGAGAAACAAAGACAATTTTACGCGGAGGCTCACGGTTGGGATGACACGTTTTTAGCTTATCTTCAGGAGACATTTGACGCTGAAATCGAAAAAATATGGATTGCGGAAAGCGGCGGGAAATTTGCCGGCTCTGTCGGGTTGGTCAAGCATGATGAAAAGACAGTTCAGCTCAGATGGTTTCTGGTTGATTCGGATTTTCGGGGCAGGGGGCTCGGCACGCAATTGCTGGAGCATCTGGTTGCATACTGCCAAGACATGAAGTTTGACCGCATTTTCCTTTGGACGGTGAGTACCATGGCTGAGGCTCGTCCGCTCTATGAAAAATTTGGATTCAAGATAAGTGAAGTGAAACAAGAAGCGCCATTATGGGGACAGCAGCTGACAGAAGAACGGTGGGATTTGGAGCTGTCATGAAAAGACTGCATTATGCTTGGGTCATCGTCTCCGTCACCTTCTTGATCTTATTGGCGGTTCAGGGGGTGCGGCTGTCATTTGGTGCGTTTGTGGAGCCGTGGGAACGGCAGTTTTCAATGGATAGAAGCACCATCTCGCTGATTTCGACGATGAGTTTTATTGTTTATGGCATATCACAGCCTGTGATTGGGCGGCTTGTGGACAAATGGGGTGCTCGGGCTGTTTTGGCATGGAGTGCGTTACTGACAGGAGTCAGCATTTTCTTAACATACTTAGTGACTTCGCCTTGGCAGCTGTTTCTGCTTTATGGGCTGGGTGTCTCGCTTGGAGTGGGCGGAGCATCGAATGTGGCGGCAAGTGTATTGGTCGTCAATTGGTTCAGCAAAAAGCGGGGACTAGCCTTTGGGATCATGGAAGCAGGCTTTGGCGCGGGGCAAATGCTTCTCGTTCCCGGCTCACTCATGTTGATCCATTGGTTTAGCTGGAAGCTGACGGTTGTGGTGTTGGGACTGCTGTTAATCTTGATTGTCTTTCCGGCTGCGCTGCTGATGCTGCGGAACAATCCTTCAGAAAAGAATACAGAACCGATAGGCGGACTGGCTGCATCAGAAAAAGAAACAGCACCCAAAACAATAGCTCTTTCAGTGGCCGGGATGTTTCGTATGAGGCAATTCTGGTTCTTGATTTTTCCGTTTTTGATCTGTGGATTTACGACCGTGGGGCTGATGGATACCCATTTGATTCCGTTTTCTCATGATCATGGCTTTTCAACGACAGTCACGAGTGCTGCTGTCAGTCTGCTGGCAGGCTTTAATATTGCTGGCATCTTGCTGTCCGGAATTGTAGCGGACCGGTGGAGCAGCCGTAAAATCCTGTGCTTTTTATATGCGGTGCGGGCGCTGTCGATCGTGATTCTTATTTACAGCCACGAGCCCTACTTGCTTTTAGCCTTTGCGATTCTGTTTGGATTAGTGGACTTTGCAACGGTAGCACCGACTCAAATGCTCGCCACCCAGTACTTTCAAAACTACTCGATCGGCCTCATGATTGGCTGGCTGTCACTCGCCCATCAGATCGGATCGGCACTAGGTGCGTATGTGCCCGGCGTCATCTATACGGTAACGGGTGAGTATACACTGGCTTTTTATTTGTCGATTGGAATGCTCGTGCTTGCGAGCGTAATGAATGTGATGCTGAGGGAGCCATCTGCGGTCACGCGTGACAGTGCGGCTGTGGTAGACAAGTGATGAGGACAAAGGGAAAGCATCTCTGATTTCGAGATTATTCAGAGATGCTTTTTTTGTATTTTTGTTCTAATACGAAGTCGATCATACCGACTATGCGGGCGTTTTCGGATTTTTGTTTGAAGTTTTGGGAGACTTGAATGGCTTTTGCGTTTTTAAAACAAGAGGCAAGCCAGATAAACCCGACAACAACAAAAAATAATCTAGCAAGCAAACTCCCTGCATGGGGTAATTCATTAGTTGTAAAATATAAAAATAGAGTAACTAATGTACCGTAGATTACTGTTTTTATACTATGTATAAGAGTCAGCTGAGGCTCACTAAAGAATACTTTTAGTTGATTCAGCATGATAGAATCCTGCTTGGTTAGAAAAGTCAGGATTTCTTTATCATTTTCCTTGTACTGTTTAATAGTTTCGGCCATTTTTACTGTCTCTTTAAATGTTTGTTGATTTAGAGCCATCCAGTATCCTCCTTAAAAGTAAAGCACTACATGAGGAATGATGTAGATCCATAGACCCATGCAGTGCTGATATATTATTTATTTGCAGAAGGGAATAAAGCTAAAAACGCACTTATAAAAGCTACAGCTCCACCTACTGCTAAGGTTTCAGGTATAGCTGTTAGCAAGGCAGCAATTCCTAATACAGCAGCCACTCCAAATGTAATATGAGTGAGAGTAGATTCCCAATCTGGTGAGTATACTTCCTCAGTATCTGGTAAAGTAAAGTGCTTCTGTTTTATTTTAAACGTAATCGTAGTCGTTAGTCCAGTTGTGACATTGTCACCTACTGGAATATCAGGTGTATAGATTTTAATTTGAATATTTAAAGATTCAGCTGTTGGATTTACATAAACCTCCAAATAACCGTTGCGTACTGATAAGCTGAGACTATTTAAAAGGTTTTGATAAGAGTCGATTTGTGACGCAGTGAGAGACGTTTGAGTGTCGCCCAATAAACCCGTGATATAGGCACCTGGTTTACCATTTGTAATGGTAATTGTGTTTGGTGAACCTTCACTTGGTATGGTTGCCAGAAGTGAAGTTGATAGAATAATATCCAACTCAGGTGATGTGAAAATGGTTTCTGTCGTATCAAATTCAAACATCGCGTTTGCCAAACTTGTTAGATTTTCTAAAGCCGGAATGGTAGATAAAATGTCTGTCAGTGTACGCAGCCTTGCATCATATACCGGGTCAGACGGCGGATTTACATTGCTTGCACCTGAGTCTCTTCCTGAAAATCCGTCTTTATCAATCCCGATGCTTCCAGAACCGCTTCCGATGGTTCCTTCATAAAATTGATCAAAGGCCCAGTTGTTTGGCATCGGATAGCCGAGATTGCCGCTAAATCCTGTTGACATATTTGCCACAAAACTATACTTTGTCAGTCCTGCTTCTGATGTACGGATACAAATGTTTCTTGGTCCGTAAACCCCTATTTCATACTTAGGTGCGGTTGAAAATGTCTGCATTTTTGTAAATGCTGACTTAATCTCTTGGAAATAAGGAATGATTTTATCGGTCACTTCATAATCGTATGCATCAAAATCGACAGCGAAATAAATGGTCGTGCCTGACGGAAAACCTAATCTTCTAGCAGCAGAAGCGGCACTATATGCATCTCTTGTGCCTTGGTCTTTGACAAAATAAGAAGATTCATAGCCGCCGTCTTGATAAATTGGGAAAACCTTCAATCCGGCATCAAGAATAACTGCAAGCTCTTTAGATGTCAGGGCTTTTGATATGAGGCCGCTGCTTGTCCGCACATTTCCGGTCAAATATCTGCCAACCGTTTTATAACCGTTATTCCGAAGTGTTTGAGCTTTTTCTGCGGTTATAATTGTAGCAGTGTCACAAGCAGAAGCGGTGCGAGTTGTGTCTCCTGAGCTTGATAATAAAGCTTTAATGGTTGGCATATCTGCATAACCTGTTTGCGGCAGGCACATGAACTCTTGAAATGCTTTAACAGCTGAAACAACACCCACACCATATTTGCCGTCAAACTCACCAGGATCGAACGATTTTCCGTTACAATAGAGGGCGTACTGAACAATTAAGACAAATCCTGTTCTTGAATCGCCGGGAGTTAAAGTAGGGCATAAACTTGTGGTGCCGTTTCCGAAAAATCCATTGGCAACACTTGTGCTCATGCCTTCTTCTTTTTGTAGGGCATAAATAAGAGCTTTATTTGTATCGCGGCCATACAGTCCGTCACAAGGCATTAACCCGATATAGTCATTGTAGTCCCGATTTAAGTTTTGTTGAATCTGGCGAATTCTTGAATCACCCCCAGACACCAGCTTAAAAGCGCTCATGTCTAATAAGGCTTTCATAATTAACGTGGTGACAATCCCATCCTGTGTTGTCAGTCCGGCAGCTTTTTGAAATTCTTTTACCGCATTTTCTGTTTTTTCGTAAAAGACGCCTGTAAAACCGCCGGGATTAAAGCCTTTACACCATAAAGCCCCTTGTAAAATAAAATTCATGTTGCTTGGTTTTGAATCTGGAGCTTGGCGTTTAAGAGGCTTAAATAAGCGCTGTGTTGTCGGCCCGAAGTTATCGGCTGGCTCTGAGATACCCAATTCAATTTGAAGCGCCCGAGTCAGACCGTAGATCGTATCCCACCCAGTTTTCCCGCTTTCTTCAACTGGGTTATACCCATGTTTGCCGCTGTACGTATCGTTCAGCCATTGCTGTGTGATTAAGACCATTTCATCAACCATTTCGATTCCTCCTTTGTTAGATTGCGTTCATTTATAGGTGGCAAACGTAGGACAAAATAAAAAAATGGATGCCGTTAAGCATCCATTTTACATCCGTTCTCCATCAGCTTCGCTTTCGGTTTCATCTCCGAAATGTAGAGGCCTAAAAGCGTAAGGGCGCCTCCTAGAAGAGCGATCCATGTCATGTTTTCATGCAGGACCAGGAGGGAAGCGGCGATTGTGATAACCGGGACCATGTATATATACGCACTGGATTTGACGGCTCCGAGCACGCCAACTGAATAATTCCAAGTGGCGAAGCACAGGGCAGAAGCGCCAATCCCTAAGAAAAGCATGTTGAGTATATTTGAAGCAGATGAAAATCGGCTTAGGTCCAAATGGAAGTCGAACAAAAATAAAGCGGGAACCATAAATAATAGGCCATACAAAAATACTCTCTGTGTCAGCTCGATGATGTGGTATTCGTAAGCGCTTAATTTTTTCATGAATATCGAGTATCCGCCAAACACGAGAGCAGCCCCGGCTGCCATGATGTCTCCGAGCGGATTTAGACGCAGTACCACATTGCCGTTAAACGTAATCAATAAAAGCCCGATCAGTGCCGAGACAAATCCAATCAAAAAAGTCAGACGCAGTTTTTCGCCTTCGAGCAGAAAATGGGCCAAAACCGCAGTGATCATCGGTATAATGGACACGATCATGCCGACATTGGAGGCGTATGTATAGGTGAGAGCTATATTTTCTAATAGAAAGTATAAGGTTACGCCAAATAAACCAGCCCCGGCAAACAACAGCTCCTGCCGCCAATTTCTGAACGGAATCATGTTGGGACGGACGAGGATAAGAGCGATAAAGCCCATCAAAAACCGATAAAATAATATTTCCATTGGAGAGAAGTCAGCCAGCAGAACTTTTGTCGAAATAAAGGTCGTCCCCCAAATCAGAATGGTCACAATGGCTGCGATATGCCCCGAAGTTTCTCTTTGTATGTTCATATGTGAAGCTCCTTTTCAAAAATCTTCATGTATTGCTTCGGCGTCAGCCCCACCTGCCGTTTAAAAAACTTCGTCATATGACTCTGATCGCTGAATCCTGTCTGAAATGCCGCATCAATCGGTCTTACTCCTTGTTCAAGGAGTTTTTTGGCTTGATTAATCCTGATTGTTTCCATGTAGCTATTAGGGGTAATGCCTTTTTGTTTTGTAAATGAACGCAATAAATGATACTTGCTCCAGCCTGTTAATTCACTCAAATCATTGAGTGTGACATTTTCGGCATAATGCTCTTCTAAAAATTCACAAACCATTTTGACTTCGTCTGATGGTTCTGGAACGCTGCTAAGGAACGTGACATCTGAATAATGGCGGATCAGCTCCTCTAATAGATGAAGAAACAGCTCCTCCTTACGCAAAGCTTGTTTTTCCTCGGATATCAAAATATGCAATTCCTGCAGGCTGGCTGTCAGCTCATGGCGGAATAACACATGCTGGGAGAAATAAGGGAGATGCCCGGAGCCAGTAATCTCTTTCACCTCCTTCTCCATGATATCCGGCATGACATTGATACACCGATAATCAAGCGTCCGGCCGTCAATCTGTTCACAGCTATGCGTGTCACGAGGGTTAAAGAGGAGAAGATCACCTGGATTGATGATATATTCTTGATCCTGACAGGCCAGATACCGTTGCCCTTTTTCAATAAATCCAATCACATAATAATCGTGAAAGTGGTTCGGGAACTTTTGCATAATTCCCTTGAAACGGTAGGCTTCTATATGAAGGTGTGGGTCAAGCTGCAGTGTGCGGGTTTCGTTTTGCATGGGATGCCTCCTGTCGGTGTGGTGGTCTTGGATTAAGTGTAGCATGATTTAGGGGGATTTCTTGTATGATGTTGCTGTTTAGGAATAGAGAAAGCAGACCGTTATTGGTCTGCTTTCGTTACCTTGTATGATTAAGTATTTTAACGTAAATCTAAATATCCCCATATTGCTCGATAATCGCTTTATCTGCACAATACTGATAAAATTCTTCTATTAATTTATCAACATCTTGCTTACGAGCTATTTTTTCTAACCAATCTCCTGGGATCCCATCTAGCTTATAATACATTCCTGCTATCGATCCTGTTATTGATGCTACAGTATCAGTATCTTCTCCTAAGTTCACTGCTGTTAGTACAGCCTCGGTAAATGAAGATGTAGTGCCGAAACACCAAATTGCCGCTTCTAAAGTATGAACGACATACCCGTCTGATCGAATTTCTTCTCTTGGTGTATTCAAAAAGCTTTTTTCAAAAATTCTTTTATAATGTGTTAACTCTTTATGGTATATATGTTCTTTTTTGAAATTCTCGTCGAAAAGCTCTTTCACTTCTCTTAAAGATGTATCAATTGAATTGTTATAATATAGCCTTAGTAATAGTTCAACATAAATAATGGAACCAACTATAGCACGCGGATGGGCATGGGTTATTTCAGTGTATTTCTTGATCATCTCTGCTTTTTTCACAAAATCGAATTCCTTATGCAAAATAAACACTAATGGTGAAATTCTCATTAATGCTCCATTTCCGTTATCAAATTCTGACTGACCGCCGCATTTTTCTGGCAGAACACCTTTCCTAAATCGGGTAATTGCTTCAACGGTCGTCCTGCCAATGTCAAACATTTCACCATACGGCGTCCAGTAACCTTCATCTTGATACAGTTTAAATTTCTGCATTAAATCATTTATGTTCCCTTTTTCAATCATATTCTCCATCAGGCACAAGGTCAGAGATGTATCGTCAGACCAGGTTCCAGGAGGTTGATTATAGGTGCCGTATCCTACCATATCCTGCACATGAAAATCTCCTCTTTTTTTGAATTCAACAGGGACTCCTAACATATCTCCTATAATGCCACCGTATATTGTTGGAAGAACTTTGTTTTTTATATTAAGTTTAAGAAAGCTCTTATTGTCATCTTCCCATCTATCTATCATTCTTCTGCCTCTCATTTTTTCACCCACTTAAATTAAGTCTAAAATAATATGTAACTTATTGTTGCTATCAACATGTGCGCTTTTAATAACCATCTCTTGCCCAAAATTTAAAAGTAACTCAGCTTCATTAGGAAAGTGGCTTATCTTTCCGAGATAGGCTGCATTGGTTCCTGCTGGAACATTTATTTCCCATGAGACTTCCATGTGATCAAAGGATGATTCCTTAACAATTGCTGTACTAACAAAACCATTGTCTCTGAAAATCTTTCCAATTAATGATTCAGCATTAATGTCTCCATATTTGTTAATTTCAATTAATGACTCTAAAGGTCTTAGGTCTGTTCCTCTATAAACTTGTAAATTGTGTGGAACTCGCGCTTTATCCAACCCATTCTTTATATTATAGATTGTATCTAAATCAATGCCATCTAAAGAATCACTAATTCCTCTTAGATAATCATTTATTTTTTTATAATCATCACCAGTATATTGCTTAATTGCTTCTTGTTCACTTGGGGTTAATGATTTAATCCAATCGTCATAATACTTGCTCCCCCATTGGTGTGCTTCCTCTACGGTTTTAATATCACGTGTAATTTTAGAATTTTCATTTGGTCCTACGCCACCTGATTTGCTATGGTCGCTGCTATTAATCTGGACAAAGTTTTCAAGTTTCTTATCAAAACCCTTCTCTAGTTTCGGAATAGGGCTTTCAATGTTCCCAACTCCTTGTATTGCAGATTCTAGTTGATTGTTACTTGGCAATTTGAAATAAGGTTTTGCTTTTTCAGTAATGTTCTTTGCTATAGATTTATGATCGTTCACAAAAGCCTTTGTTTCCTTTGTCACGAATTTCCCTGCTTTTGTTGCAGATGCCACTTTTCCGAGTCCCTTGGCGCCAAAAAGGGAAGCAACTGCGTAGGTGATGTAGTGGGAGCGGCTATAGACATCACCATGAACCATATTGTCGTTCCAAGATTTTTTAAATGAATCGACCATGTATTCAAAAGTTTCGGGAGCGCTATAAATGATATTTTGGAGTTCCTGTCCGGCTTTGACTTGTTCTTCGATGCCCATCTTGCCCTGTGCTCTATACGACCATATAGCAAGATCGTAAGCACCGACTGCGAGGTCGCATGCACCGGTAACGATATCCTTTCCGGCATCCCAAAGCCCGACAATTACACCTTTTCCTCCTTCGACAAGCATTTTTCCTGTTTGCTGCTGTGCTTTCATTTGAACGATGCTTGAATAATATTGTAATTGCTCAGCGCTCAGGTTGTCAGTGCCAATCTTTTCTGCAACTTTCAGGTATTCATCAGGATCAGTAGTTTTGTCGAGTTTTTTCTTGAGATACTCGATTTCTTCCTGTTTTTTTGCTTTGATGAACTGCTGAGCTTGTTTGTGTATATCCGCTTTGTTTTGATAAACATCTGTTTCGTGAAAGGCTTTTGCATTAAAACTTATTGGGTTGGTACTTCCGCCTTTGCTGGTGGCACCGGTCAGCGCTTCGAAAAATGCCCGAACCTCATGTTCTACAACTTCGGAGGCCTCGTAATCACTGTTCAGTTTCTCATCAAGGTTATGCAGATGTGTAATCGTTTTTTTTCGTTTTTTATCTGCTTTATCCAGTTTATCGGTCACTGTGGAATTGTCAAAGAGGGACAGCGGTAAAATGTCATCAATAGAATTCAGAATTGATTTAATTTCTTTTTGCTGTGCCTCTATAATACCGTCTGCTTTGACTAGACCATTATACAGTTCGTTATCGAGATAAGATTCCTCGATATATGCATCGTCATCAAATGTTGCTGCTTCAATAGCGGATGGAATATTTTTGAAAAAAGCGATTCTCATGTCAATGAGGTCCAGCCACAGATCCGCCCCTGTCGCTTGTTCCTTATAGAAGGCTTTAATTGCGTTAGCTCCTTTGCCTGTCATGGCATCATCCAAGTTTGCCATCTTTTTGAACTGTTTTTTCAATGTAGCCATGTGCTCTCTCAATGTTTGGTAGGCTTTAAGGCGCGTTTCGGCAGTTTCTAAAATCGTACTTACTTCAAGAATCTTCATTTAATACATGTCCTTTCGCCTGAATTTTCCTGTAAATATGGTACCATGGTGAATTTAGGAAAGGAGCGCAAACTGAGAAATCAAGGAAAAACAGTACTTTTTTACTGATTCTAATTATTCATTTTACTCGCAGATATAAAATCTACTGGAATCAGCTGTCGTACCCATTCTTGGTGGCTTCCAGATCTCAGTTTTTATATTGAAGATTTCAGGTGGTACTGTACGGTATGTGGGGAGTCCGCCAGCCATTTTTTTGTGGAAAGCCTTCTAATCATGCAACTCGTGATGAATTCTTATTTTATCTTTTTTAATAAAAATTTATTTTTCTAATATTTCAGTTATAATGGTTTGGAACAGATAGGAGGGGCAAAGATGTATCAATCAAAGAAGGTTTTATTGTTAGGTTCAGGTGAATTAGGTAAAGAGGTAGTGATTGAAGCCCAGCGTCTTGGGGTACAGACGGTGGCAGTTGACAGTTACGAGCATGCTCCGGCGATGCAGGTCGCGCATAACAGTTATGTCGTTGATATGCTGGACCCAGAGCAGATCAGAACCATTATTGAGAAAGAAAAGCCGGATTTGATTGTGCCTGAGGTTGAGGCGATCGCGACGGATGAATTGCTGAAGCTTGAAGAGGAAGGATTTCACGTCATCCCGAATGCCCGTGCGGCCAAGCTGACGATGGATCGGGAAGGCATCAGACGGCTTGCGGCGGAAACGCTTGGACTTGCGACGGCTGGCTATGAATTTGCGAATACATATGATGAATTTATACAAGCGGCAGCACAGATCGGTTTTCCTTGTGTCGTTAAACCATTGATGAGTTCTTCTGGAAAAGGCCAAAGTATCTGCCGCTCTGAAGCGGATTTAGAGAGCTGCTGGGAGACGGCGATGGAAGGCGGACGGGTGAAAAACGGCCGCGTGATCGTTGAGGAGTTTATCCCATTCGAATCAGAAATCACACTCTTAACCGTACGTGCGGTTAACGGTACGGCATTTTGCGAGCCGATCGGTCATGTGCAAAAGGACGGGGATTATATCGAATCATGGCAGCCGCATGATATGACAGAGCAGCAAATAGAAGAAGCGAAGCATATTGCGAAAACGATCACGGATGAGCTTGGCGGATACGGCCTGTTTGGTGTTGAGCTGTTCCTTGCGAAAGATAGGGTATATTTCAGTGAGGTATCTCCTCGTCCGCATGATACGGGTCTTGTCACGCTGGTGACGCAAAATTTGTCAGAATTTGCGCTGCATGTCCGGGCGATTCTCGGCTTTCCGATTACAGAAATCACACAGCTTTCTCCTGGCGCCAGCAGGCCCCTCAAAGCGCCGGAAGAATTAGCGGATTACACTGTTGAAGGATTGGAAAACGCACTGGCAGTCCCAAAGACTCAAATGCGCGTCTTTGGAAAGCCGATAACGAAAGCCGGACGTCGTATGGCAGTTGCGCTTTCTGCTGCTGATACAGTTGAAACGGCAAGAGAGAATGCAAAGAAAGCGTTGGACCAGCTAACGATAAAATAGAGTTTGAGCAGGCCTTGTCATGGTACAAGGCCTGTTTTTTTCTTCCTCCATAAAAGTTTTATCATAAGAATCAGAAACCTGATTATAATGTAAAAGTCTTCCATCAATGCGGGTGGTTGACACTAAAGGAGGGAGATGACAAAATGAAATTAGTTCCAAGATTCAGAAAACAATGGTTCGCTTACTTAACGGTTTTGTGTTTGGCTTTGGCAGCAGCGGTATCTTTTGGCGTACCGGCAAAAGCGGCAGAGAACCCGCAAACTTCTGTATCGAATACCGGTCAAGAAGCTGATGCTACGAAAAACCAAACGTCAAAAGCAGAACAGGTTTCCGCCCCTTATGAGGGAACCGGAAAAACAAGTAAATCGTTATACGGCGGCCAAACGGAACTGGAGAAAAATATTCAAACCTTACAGCCTTCGAGCATTATCGGAACTGATGAACGCACCAGAATCTCCAGCACGACATCTTTTCCATATAGAGCAACCGTTCAATTGTCAATCAAGTATCCCAACACTTCAAGCACTTATGGATGTACCGGATTTTTAGTCAATCCAAATACAGTCGTCACGGCTGGACATTGTGTGTACAGCCAGGATCATGGATGGGCTTCGACGATAACCGCCGCGCCGGGCCGCAATGGTTCGTCATATCCGTACGGTACTTATTCAGGCACGATGTTTTACTCCGTCAAAGGATGGACGGAAAGCAAAGACACCAATTATGATTACGGAGCTATTAAATTAAACGGTTCTCCTGGAAACACGGTTGGCTGGTACGGCTACCGGACTACAAACAGCAGCAGTCCCGTGGGCCTTTCCTCGTCAGTGACAGGATTCCCGTGTGACAAAACCTTTGGCACGATGTGGTCTGATACAAAGCCGATTCGCTCCGCTGAAACGTATAAGCTGACCTATACAACCGATACGTACGGCTGCCAAAGCGGCTCGCCTGTTTATCGAAACTACAGTGATACAGGGCAGACAGCTATTGCCATTCACACGAACGGAGGATCGTCATATAACTTGGGAACAAGGGTGACGAACGATGTATTCAACAATATTCAATATTGGGCAAATCAATAAATACAGCAAACTAGCCATATTCATGTCTATTTTGTTTTTATGCGGGTGCAGTTCGCAGACGCATTCTTCTCCAAAAGAAACGACTATTCCTGTCACTCTTCATGTGGAGGATGCTAAGGGGCTGCCGGTCGAAGGGGTTCAAGTGACGATTGTCAAAGCGCCCTCTTCAGATGAGGAGCCGAGTACAGAGATTGGCGAGATACTCGGTAAAACAGACAAAAACGGAGATATCAAATGGGATACCGGCAGAAAAGGCGATTACTCAGTCGCGTTGACGAAGGGTGAAACATCAGTAACCCATCACATCTCGTTAACAGAGGATAAAAAAGATCATGCCATTCCATTAGTCTTCAAAGAATAGCAGTTTCCTTGATTTTAAGGGAACTGCCTTTTTTATTTATTGCAGGAAACCAAACTATATACTGGAAATTTATTATGTGAGATAATAAGAAATAGGTATTTTTTCTTACGAGACAAAAGGGGCGTTATCCTTTATTTTATATTAATCAAACCCGGAGGAAAAAGAAGAAGATGATACAAGATTCAATGCAGTTTGCCGCGGTTGAAAGTGGTCTGCGCTTTTACCAGGCATATGATCAAAGCCTTTCTTTGTGGCCGATTGAGTCGGAAGCATTCTATGTTTCTACTCGTTTTGGAAAAACACATATCATTGCAAGTGGGCCAAAGGACGCACCTTCGCTCATTTTGCTTCACGGGGGCCTTTTCAGCTCTGCGATGTGGTATCCGAATATCGCGGCGTTGAGCCGTCAATTTCGTACATATGCGGTCGATATAATAGGAGACAAAAATAAAAGTATACCATCAGCAGCCATGGAAACGAGAGCTGATTTTGCAGAATGGATGAAAGATGTCTTTGATTCTCTTGGACTTGAGACGGCACACCTGGCCGGCCTTTCGCTTGGCGGGTCCCATATCGTGAATTTCTTACTCCGCGCGCCTGAAAGAGTAGAGCGGGCGGTTGTTATGAGTCCCGCTGAAGCGTTTATTTCATTTCATCCGGATGTCTATAAATACGCTGCAGAGCTTACAGGGGCAAGAGGAGCTGAATCATATATCAAGTGGATCACAGGCGACAGTTATGATCTGCATCCTTTACTGCAAAGACAAATTGTGGCGGGCGTGGAATGGAAGGATGAACAAAGGAGCCTGAAGCCGACAGAAAACGGCTTTCCGTACGTGTTCACAGACCAGGAATTGAAATCGATACAAGTCCCGGTACTGCTGATGTTCGGTGAGCACGAGGTCATGTACCATCAGCAAATGGCCTTTGAGCGGGCTTCGGTATTGGTGCCGGGAATTCAGGCTGAAATCGTAAAGAACGCCGGACATCTGTTATCTCTGGAGCAGCCAGAGTACGTCAATCAACGCGTCTTGTCCTTTTTATGCGGGGGGATAAAATAGTAAGGAACATGAAAAGATTGGCATTCATTTTTCAAAAGGTAACAAATGTTGTATAATAATAGAATTTGAATGCTGCTTTTTTTGGGAGCATTCTATGTTATCATGCTTATTGGAGAAAAATTTTTCCTGTAACGCTATTCGATCACTATCGTCAAATAATATAGATGGTTTTACAATTGGAGGTTTGGTTACACTGTGAATTACATCCCCTGTATGATTACGATAGGAAACTTCATTTGCGGATTGCTGGCGATTCATTCCTTGCTATATCACAACATTCATTCAGCAGTGCTTTTTATTTTTACAGGCATGTTCCTTGATTTCTTTGACGGGATGGCTGCTCGTAAGCTGAATGCCGTTTCTGATATGGGGAGAGAACTGGATTCGTTTGCCGATCTGGTTACGTTTGGGGTGGCTCCTGCTATGCTTGCTTACAGTGTCGCGTTGTATACCCTGCCATTTATCGGGATCTTATGCGCATTGACGTACAGCATTTGCGGAATGCTTCGCCTCTCTAAATTTAACATTGAACAAAGCAAGCTCCCGACGTTTATCGGTATGCCGATTCCGTTTGCGGGCATGTGTCTCGTTATTTTAAGCTTTACCTATAACCCGATCCTTCTGGCAATCGGCACTTGCGGACTTTCATATTTGATGGTGAGTAAAATAAAATTCCCTCATTTTAAAAAACATGCGGCAGAAAACCTGGAGTCTGGGAGATGGAATTAGTTCAGCAGCTCATAGCGGATTACGGTTATCTCGCTATTTTTTTGATGCTGGTATTAGGAATTGTAGGATTGCCGATTCCAGATGAAGTGATGATGACCGTTGTTGGCTATTTCACGCATACCGATGTATTGAATTATGAGCTTTCGATATTGATTAGTTTTGTCGGGGCTTTGTTAGGTATGCTGATCAGCTACATGATTGGCAGAAAAGCCGGACGCCCGTTTATCGACAAGTACGGCAAGTGGGTCGGCTTAAAAGAAAAAAGAATGATGAAAGTGGAAAAATGGATGAAGAAATACGGTCCATATTCTCTTATTTTAGGTTATTTTATTCCCGGCGTCAGACATGTGACGTGCTACTTTTCGGGGATCGGCAAAATGGATCTGAAAACGTATGTTGCGTTTGCGGCAATCGGCGCCTTTTTATGGTGCTTTGTTTTTATTACAATCGGAAGGGTTATAGGGATTATTCATGTTTAATACGGCTGTAAAGATTCTGTATCGATCATTGATAGAGCTGACGAATCATCGTCTGTCATCCTATCTGATTAAAGGATTTTGCGAGTCAAAAATCAGCAAACCGGTCATTCCGCTTTTCTCAAAACATTTTCGGCTGAATTGGGATGATGTGGACGGTACGGCTGCTGATTACGGATCGCTGTCTGAATTGTTTATTCGACAAATAAATCTGGAGCGGCGCCCTGTGTCAAAAGAGGCGCATGCGGTGGTCAGCCCTGTTGACGGTGTGGTTCAGACGGTAGGAATCATCAACCCGAATCAAACCTTTACGGTGAAGGGAAAAGATTACTCATTCGCTGAACTCACCGGCTGTAAAAGCGCAGACCATCAATACAACGGCGGATACTTCGTCGTGCTGTATCTAAGCCCGAGGCATTATCACCGTTTCCATTCTCCGATCAGCTGCAGGTATCAAAAGCTGGCCGAGCTCGGAAATCGCTCATACCCGGTAAATCAACTAGGCTTAAAATACGGGAAAGATGTGCTGTCGAAAAATTATCGGTTTGTGTACGAGCTGAATAGCGGCAGCCGAAATGTCCTGATGATTCCTGTCGGCGCGATGAATATTAATTCTATCGTGCAGACGAGCACCCGTGCTGAATTGGAGATCGGCGAAGAGCTGGGATACTTTTCATTCGGGTCAACCGTCATTTTGATTTTTGAAAAAGACGCGTTCCAGCCGTCCGCCCATTTAGCAGAAGGCCAAGAAGTTCAAGTCGGAGAACTGATAGGTTATGAAGAGTAAAAAGAGGAGCTTGCATAAACGCAGCGCCTCTTTTTTTGAAGAAAGGTGAGACTTATGGAGAAACAAATCATCAGCTGGATTACAGATTATCAGAACACCGGAGATGAAGCCGTCCTGCGGCAAGTGCGAGAAGTGTGCTGGCCGATCGTTGAAGCGGTTTTGCAAGAGAAGGCAATAGATGATGAACAAGCGAACAATTTGCGCGAAAAAGGAATCGAGCGGTTTCCATTCATCATCAGCAAATACCAAGCGGATGTGCAGCTTCCGGTTGAGACATTTTTACGAAATACGTATCGGTTTTACTTTCATCAGGTGATGAGAGAATCCAGCTAAAGCTTCTTTCAACAGAGAAGCTTTTTTTGTTGGCAGGAAAAGGAAACTTTTTCTATATCTATCTCGTAATGACTAGAGAACCTAGCAGAAAAGGAGAGATAGAATTGAAACGAATGATAGTGAGAATGACCCTGCCGCTGCTGATCGTTTGTCTGGCGTTTTCTTCTTTTTCAGCCTCTGCCCGTGCTGCTTCTGAAGAAAAATATTGGGGTTCATGGATTGAACGACATGCACAGCCGCTGGATGCTTCCAATGCTTCAAACAAAGACCTTCGCTTTCTGAAGAAGGTGCTGAAGGGAAAACGAATCGTTCAGTTAGGAGAAACCACACACGGCGCTGGTGAAATCAACGCCACAAAGGTCAGAATGATCAAATATCTCCACGAAGAGCTGGGATACGATGTATTGGCCTTTGAGTCCGGTTTTCCTGATACAAATGCATCCTACCTTAATATGGACCAATTAACCCCTAAAAGCACGATGAAAAACTCCATTTACGCTGTATGGCACACAGAAGATGTCGTTGAATTGTTTGATTACATGAAAGAGCAAAAAGAGAAAGGCGATCCGCTGATCCTTACCGGTTTTGATATTCAAAGCATGAAGAATTCATTCAATGATGCTGCGACTCAATGGGTAAAAGCGGTGAACCCTGAGAAAGCAGAGTTGCTCTCCCAATCAGAAAATAATTTTTCAACGTTAGTGACAGACAGCAATACGTTTGATGAATTTTCGCAAAAGAAGGAAAAGCTTGTGAAAAACTATCAGAAGCTGATCAAGTTCGCTGAAACACACGCTTCAGAGCTAAAAGAAAACCTTCCAAAAGAGCCGAAAGCTTATGAGATGTTTATGCGGTCTCTTCAGCTGAGAATTGACGTAATGGAAACGTATATGCTGGAAGAAATGAAAGAAAAACTAGAGGAGTATCCGGAGAATATTGAGGATTTTTCATTCTTTATGAGAGACCGCATGATGGCTGAACAATTTCAGTGGGTAGCTGACACCCTTTATCCGAAAAAGAAAATCATTGTCTGGGGCCACAATTACCATCTGCGCAAACAGAATACGAAGATGATAAAGGACTGGGTACAGCTAAACGGCCCTAACATGGGTGATTATTTGCCGGAGCGGCTGAAAAAACAAACATATACGATTGGCATTTATGCTTACTCAGGTGCAAGTCTGGATAGTTCTGATAATAAGACGGTTATGCCGGTTACAAGCCCGCCGCCGTCTGGAAGTCTTGAAGCTTTGCTGAAAGCGGCAGACCGACCGGCTGTTTTTGTTGATTTTCTCCATACAAAAAACAAGAAAGGCACTTCGTGGATGTATACCCCCCGCACAGCACTCTATTGGGGATTCACAGAAGAGCAGATGATCCTTAAGGAACAATATGACGGTGTCATTTGGCTGGAGTATATCACGCCATCTGTCATTATCAAGTGAGCGGTGTCCCCTGTGCTATAACAGGTGGAGTTCACCTTTTGTTTGATAGTTTTCAGATAACTACATTGATTAGTAAATGAATGGAAAATACTTGTGTGCCGTGAGAAACCCTTGTGCCGCTTAGGTTTGTAAGAGCTTGGATATTTTTATCAGTCTGGGCGGATCTGTTCATCTTTGCGGCATTTTCCTGTATGATATAGTAAGAGTGTGCATAGCAACTAACTATAATTGAACAGGGTGTTTAAAACATGGAAAAACAATACAGAGTATTACTTTACTATAAATATGTTCCGATTGAAGATCCAGAGGCGTTTAGAGAGCAGCATCTGGCTTTTTGTAAGGAGCTTGGTTTGTTAGGCCGTATCCTTGTTTCTTCTGAAGGAATTAACGGTACGGTATCAGGTACGGTTGAACAGACTGAAAAATATATGGAAACAATGAAAGCTGATCCTCGTTTTGCGGACATGGTATTTAAAATTGATGAAGCAGAAGGCCATGCCTTCAAAAAAATCTTCGTCCGCCATAAAAAAGAGCTTGTAACGCTTCGTCTTGAAGATGATGTCGATCCGAACGAAACAACAGGCCAGCATTTGAAGCCTGCAGAATTTTATGAGAAGATGCAGGATCCAAACACAATTGTCATCGACGCGCGTAACGATTACGAGTATGACCTTGGCCATTTCAGAGGTGCGGTCCGTCCTGACATCGAAGCCTTCCGTGAATTACCTGAATGGATCGAAGAACACAAGGATATGCTTGAAGGCAAAAAGATTTTAACGTACTGTACAGGCGGCGTGCGCTGTGAAAAGTTCTCGGGATGGCTGGTGAAGCAAGGCTTTGAAGATGTAGCACAGCTTGACGGCGGAATCGTGACATACGGAAAAGATCCTGAGGTGCAAGGCAAGCTTTGGGACGGCCAGTGCTACGTATTTGATGAAAGAATCAGCGTGCCTGTCAACCGTGTCGAGCACGTGATTGTCGGTAAGGACTACTTTACAGGAGAACCGTGTGAGCGTTATGTGAACTGCGCAAATCCATCTTGCAATAAAAAAATGATATGCACACCGGAAAATGAGTATAAATATATGCGCAGCTGCAGCCACGAATGCCGCACGAACCCAAGAAACCTGTATGTGAAAGAGCATAATATGACAGAAGAAGAAGTAAACGCAAGACTGGCAGCGATTGAAACAGAAGATCACGCTGCTGCTGAATAAAAAAAGAACACCTCGGATTGAGGTGTTCTTTTTTCTATATGCTTTCGGTTTGGCTGTTTGCGGAAACCCATTCTTTTTGGCGGAAGGCCTTTTCCCATTTTGATACCACGATACAGGCGATCGCATGTCCCGGTACGTTCACGCCTGTTCTCGCCATGTCCATGACGCGGTCAACACCCGCGATAATGGCAACGCCTTCAGCCGGCAGTCCTACAGCATTGGCAGTCGCCAGAAGAACTACAAGCGATCCTGAGGGTACAGCTGCAATGCCTTTACTGGTCATCACAAGCACAAGCATCATGAGCAGCTGCTGGGACAATGTCATGTCTACTTGAAAGGCCTGTGCGAGAAAGATACAAGAAACCGATAAATATAAGCTGGAGCCGTCACAGTTCAATGACAAGCCGGAGGGAACGACAAATGATACCACTCGTTTGGGACAGCCGTATTTCTCCATTCTATCCATCAGCTGAGGGAGAATGGTTTCAGTGCTGGTGGTGGAAAATGCAATTAAAAACAGATCCCATATCATTTTCAATACTTCGAAATACTTAATCTGAAAGATGAGACCGACAAGCGGAAAGAGGACAAAGAGGATCAGGAACAGGCCAAGGAATACGGTGCCAACCAGCTTAAACATAGGGAGGAGGAGTTCAATGCCATATTGGCCTACAGAAGCAGCCATCAGGGCTAACACGCCGATAGGAGCAGTGACCATGACGATTTGCGTGAGCTTGAACATAATCTGAGCTGTAGATTCAAAAAACTTCATTACTGGTTCAGAAGCTTTGCCGATACCAGCTGCGGCGACACCAAATAAAATGGCGAAGAAAATAACGGCAAGCAAATCATTTCTGGCCATGACATCAATAATGTTTGTAGGGATAATATCCAGGACCATTTGCTTGAAATCAACAACTTTGTCTGTGTAGCCGGAAAGTTCATGAATATCTTTTTTTGCCAAATGGGAGAGGTCAAGCCCGACACCTGGTTTTAAGACATTCGCTAATAAAAGTCCAAGCCCTAATACCAACGTTGTAATCACTTCGAACCAAATGATCGTCTTGATGCCGAGACTGCCCATTTTTTTCATGCTTCCGCTTCCTGCGGCTCCAATGACAATGGTAGAAAACACAATCGGCACAACAATCATTTTAATCAGGCGGATAAATCCATCTCCGACAGGCCTC
Organism: Bacillus sp. YP1; assembly: GCF_000877815.1. Taxonomy (NCBI): domain Bacteria; kingdom Bacillati; phylum Bacillota; class Bacilli; order Caryophanales; family Bacillaceae; genus Bacillus; species Bacillus sp. YP1. Next base: position 25,365 of record NZ_CP010014.1, read on the forward strand.
AGTGCCATCCCGAAATCAGGAAAAAAGTGGCCGATCACCGCGCCGACAGCCAAAGCGATTAAAATTTGAAACGCGATTAATTTTTTCAAATGAATCCCCCTTTAGAACGATAGAATGTAGGCATATTCATATCATTCGTGATTCAAATGCAAACACCTTTTTTCAAGTTATTTTATTTTGACAGCGCTTTCATTATGTTGGCGAAAAAGTCCCCCGCAGCAGGGGGGACTTTTTTACTTCATTTGAATGTGCTTTAGATCTTCTTCAGAGGTATTTGTGAAAATAACCGGTGTTATGGCTGAAGCGGCATGCTGCTTGATGTAATTGAGATCAAAGGTGAGAAGCAGTTCGCCTTGTTTGACGGCTTGTCCGCTTGTGACATGTGCTTCAAAGCCTTCCCCATTCAGTTTGACGGTATCAACGCCGACATGAATCAGGATTTCAGTGCCGCCGGCGCTCATAAAGCCGATGGCGTGTTTTGTCGGAAAAATCGAGACGATCTCGCCGTCCGCAGGTGCAACGACTTTTCCTTCTGATGGTATAATCGCAAATCCCTCGCCCATCATTTTTTCTGAAAAGACTTGATCAGGCACATCCCCTAAAGAGACTGTTTCTCCTTTAATCGGATAAATAAAGGTCTCACCGGAATCGGGCTTCAGCGGTTTGTCAGTTACCGTGTCCAGCGCGGCGGCGGTGGCAGGGACGTCTCCGGCCATGATTGTTTTGATGTCGTCTTTTAAGGCATCGGACTTGGTTCCGAATATTGCCTGGAAGTTGTTGTTGACCTCCAGCACACCTACTGCACCAAGCCGTTTTAATTCATCCTTGCTGACTTGGCTTGGCTGATGAACGGTCACACGAAGCCTTGTGATACATGCATCCAGGTTAGCGATATTTTGCTGTCCGCCCAAGGCCTGCAGCACGTGAAAGGCAAGCTGGTCTTTTGCAACTGGAGCTTTCTCCTCATTCTGACCGTCTTCATCTGTCTCACGGCCGGGCGTTTTCAAATTCCATTTCAGAATCGCAAATCGGAACAAATAATAATAAATGAAAGCAAACACGATCCCGACAGGAATGACAACCCAGCCATTTGTAGACAGTCCGTAGTTCAAGACGTAGTCAATTCCCCCGCCTGAGAACGTATAGCCGTGGCGGACATGGAATAAATCACAAACGACAAAGATGACGCCGGCAAGAATAGAGTTAATCAAATAGAGCACGGGCGCAACGAACAAGAAAGAAAACTCAACCGGTTCTGTAATTCCGGTCAGCATAGATGTGAGCGCCGCAGAAATCATCACGCCGGAGATCATTTTTTTCTTTTCCGGACGCGCGGTATGGATAATGGCAAGAGCAACGGCCGGCAGACAGAAAATCATGTAAGGGAAATCCCCCATCATAAAGCGCCCGGCTGTCGGGTCTCCCGCGAAAAACCTTGTCAGGTCGCCGGTTACGGTGTTGCCTGTTGATGGGTCTGTGTATTCTCCCATCATAAAATAGAAAGGCGTATAAAAAATATGATGCAGGCCAAAAGGAATCAGCAAACGATAGATCGTTGCATAAAAGAACAGGCCGACTGTTGAATCGGCAATTAAACTGCTGGCTGCGTTAATTCCGTTTTGGATCAGCGGCCAAACGAATGAGAAAATGACACCGATCACCAATGAACTGACGGAAGTAATAATCGGGACAAAGCGTTTTCCAGAGAAAAATCCAAGGACCGGATGCAGCTCGATTGATGAAAATCGCTTATATAAATAGGCGGCGAGAAGCCCGATAATGATTCCTCCGAAAACCCCCATATCAATCAGGTGCTCGGCTCCTTCATACGGAGGCTGAAGGCCGAGTAATTTTCCCATATTGTCGAGGGTGACGGTTAAAATTAAGTATCCGATGACAGCGGCAAGTCCGGCTACACCTTCTCCGCCGGCTAATCCGATCGCGACCCCCACGGCGAAAATCAGCGGGAGATTATCGAATACAACGCCGCCCGCATCCTTTATAATAGGGATGTTCAGTAAGTCCTTGTCTCCGAAACGGAGCAAAAGACCGGCTGCCGGCAGGACGGCAACCGGAGTCATCAACGCGCGGCCAAGCTGCTGCAGAATTTGAAATGCCTTTTTAAACATGACAGTCTCCTTTTATTGTTTTATGAGCATGGTGCAATCTTTAATTTTTGAGCTGCTTTATAATCGGCGATAACGGTTACATGATTGTGTATTTGAAGAATAGAGGCTGGTACATCTGTCGTGACAGGACCTTCAGCCATCTTTTGAATAGCGTCTGCTTTTTCCTCGCCGCTTGCTAAAAGCACAATATGTTTGCTGAATTCCATGATGGTTTTAATGCCCATTGAAATCGCGAGTCTCGGCACCAGCACTGGATCGCCGCCGAAGAATCTGGCATTTGCCTGTATCGTGCTTTCCGAGAGCTTCACAACACGTGTCCGGTCTTCAAAATCAGATCCCGGTTCATTAAAACCGATATGGCCATTGGCGCCGATGCCGAGAATTTGGACATCAATGCCTCCCGCTTGGCGGATGAGATCCTCGTATACTTTGCATTCCGCCTCAAGCTGCGGGTTGTCTCCTTGCGGGATATGAATATGATCAGGTTGCATATTGATATGCTGAAATAGATGCTCATGCATAAAGTGGTTATAACTTTGCGGATGAGATGGAGAGAGACCAGCGTATTCATCCAAATTAAATGTAGTAACCTTTGAAAAATCAATTTCGCCTGCCTGATAGCCTGAAATCAACTGCTTATACAAGCCGACCGGTGTGCTTCCTGTTGCCAGGCCGAGAACGGCATCTCTCTTAGCTTGTATTTGTTCTTTAATAATGGCAGCGCTTAACTTACAGAGTTCTTCGTAGTGCTCGGCGATCAGAATCTTCATGTGACACCCCCTCAAAGAGATAGACAAGCACCATATTTGTTATGACCAATTTATAATACTTGTCATTACGAATTTAGCACCAACATTATTAAACTGTCAATATTAATTTCTGAAAATTTGTTATAAAAGAAGGATACAAATCTTTCATATTGGGATGGCAAATGGTATTATGGTCTCAATGAAAAAGAACGGATTGCATACAGAATGGGGAGAATGAAATGACAGCTTTATATTCTGTTATCAAGTTTAAAATCATTGAGTTAATTAAATCGGGCAAATATCAGGCGAATGATCAGCTGCCGACAGAGAGTGAGTTTTGCGAACAATATGATGTCAGCAGAACAACTGTGAGACTGGCTCTGCAGCAGCTAGAGCTTGAGGGATATATTAAAAGAATTCAAGGAAAAGGGACATTTGTATCGGCGGCAAAAATACAAACGCCGATTCCGCATAAGATTACGAGCTTTGCAGAACAAATGAGAGGCCTTCGTTCTGAATCAAAAGTGCTTGAGCTTGTTGTGATTCCTGCCGATCACTCCATTGCCGAGCTTTTGAAAATGAAAGAGAATGAACCTGTCAACAAGCTTGTCAGAGTCAGATACGCCGAGGGGGAACCTTTGCAGTATCATACCTCATATATTCCCTGGAAGGCGGCACCGGGGCTGGTGCAGGAGGAATGCACCGGCTCGCTGTTTGAATTGTTAAGGACAAAATACAATATTGAAATCAGCAGGGGCACGGAATCGATCGAACCGATTTTAACGGATGAAACGATCAGCGGCCACTTATTAACCAATGTCGGAGCGCCTGCGTTTTTATCAGAATCCCTTACCTATGATAAAAATGAAGAAGTGGTGGAATATGCGCAAATTATTACCCGGGGAGACCGAACGAAATTCACCATAGAACAGTCATATCATTCATAAAGCAATGTGTTTTAAGAAGGGAATGGTGGTTCTATGTTTTTATTGACGAATGGAAAAGTGCTGTGGGGAGCAGTGATTGCTGCATTCATCCTTTCAATAGTATTTATTTTACCCTTCTCTGCCGACGCAGATGCCGATTCATTATGATGTTGCGAACAGTCCGAATCTGACGGTTAACAAGCTGGCGGGGACTGTGATGCTGCCTGTTTTGATGGTGGTGTTTGCATGGGCGCGGAAGATCAATTGGCAATTAGTGTTCGCAGTGTATATTTTGCTGATTTGCCACATTGTCGTCCTTTGTTTAGCGGTCTAAATCAAACAGCCAGAATAAAACTGGCTGTTTTTCTTTAATTTCAGCTTCATCTGACAATGAATGTGGTGTATAATAGCTGATGATCCTAAAGAATATTCTGAAATTTATAGGTGTGAAGCGGCGTATTATTAAAGGAAAGGCTGTATACTTTTTGCAGCTTTAAAAAGACTGAATATTTAAACAATTATGCGAAAGGTGTGCTGATTAGATTGAATAAGCTTATTGAACGAGAAAAAACTGTATATTATAAGGAAAAGCCCGACCCGTCTTCCTTGGGGTTTGGACAATATTTTACAGATTATATGTTTGTGATGGACTACGAAGAGGGGATTGGATGGCATCATCCGAGAATTGCGCCGTACGCACCGCTTACGCTTGATCCGTCTTCATCTGTTTTTCATTACGGCCAGGCTGTTTTTGAAGGGTTAAAAGCATACAGAACAGAGGATGGCAGGGTGCTCCTGTTCCGTCCGGATCAAAATATCAAACGGCTGAACAGATCGTGTGAGCGCATGAGCATGCCCCCTTTAGACGAAGAGCTGGTGCTTGAGGCATTGACGCAATTAGTTGAACTTGAGAAAGATTGGGTTCCAAAGAAAAAAGGAACGTCACTGTATATTCGTCCTTTTGTCATTGCCACAGAACCGAGTCTCGGTGTGAAGGCATCCAGGAGCTATACATTTATGATCGTGCTTTCGCCTGTCGGCTCCTATTATGGCGACGATCAGCTGAAGCCGGTTAGAATCTATGTCGAAGATGAGTATGTGCGGGCGGTCAACGGAGGAGTCGGGTTTGCAAAAACGGCTGGAAACTATGCCGCCAGTCTTCAGGCACAGCGGAAAGCGAATGAACTGGGCTATGACCAGGTACTGTGGCTGGACGCCATCGAAAAGAAATATGTGGAAGAAGTAGGGAGCATGAACATCTTTTTCGTCATAAACGGGGAAGCTGTCACACCTGCTTTAAGCGGAAGCATTTTAAGCGGGGTTACACGTGCGTCTGCGATTGAATTGATTCGAAGCTGGGGCATTCCGGTTCGTGAAGAGAGAATATCGATTGATGAGGTGTATGCGGCCTCTGCACGCGGAGAATTGACAGAGGTCTTTGGCACAGGCACGGCAGCCGTCGTTACGCCTGTCGGTGAACTCAATATTCATGGAAAAACGGTGATTGTAGGCGACGGGCAAATCGGGGACCTCTCGAAAAAGCTGTATGAAACGATAACAGATATTCAGCTTGGCAAGGTGAAGGGCCCGTTTAACTGGACAGTGGAAGTGTGAAAACTGAAAAAGAACCTGCCCGGAGGCAGGTTCTTTTTATTTTGAATGAGTCATATCAGCAGCCGGCTGGCTTTTGCGGTTTTTTACATAATATATTGCATAGCAAATGGCCATAAATGGAACGCCGCAATAGAGTGCGATTCTTTGATTCGGATCAAAGGCAATGCCAACAACGGAAGCCAGGCATAACAGGAACGCGGCAATCGGCACGAACGGATACAAAGGGGTTCTGTATTTCAAATCAGTAACCTTGTTTCCCGCTTCGATATAACGTTTTCTGAACATGAATTGAGAAGCAGCGATACCCATCCACACGACAACGACGGCAAAACCGGAAATCGACACGAGCACAACGTATACAGTGTCTGGCGCAAATACGCTGGACAGCAACGACAGAATGCCGCCGATCATGCTGAACACCAGCGCGTTAAAAGGGGTTCCTTTTGACGTCAGCTTTGCAAATGTCGGATGAAGCGTTTTTTCTTTTGATAAAGACCACAGCATCCGGGAAGAAGCGTAGAGTCCGGAATTAGCCGCTGACAGGATCGCTGTTAGGATAACAAAGTTCATGATATCGGCTGCGTATGGTACACCGACTCTGTCAAAGACAGCGACAAACGGGCTTTTGATGACACCTGCATCTTGAATCGGAATCAGCCCTGACAGCACAAAAATTGTTCCGACAAAGAAGAGTGAGAGACGCCAGACCGTTGTTTTAATCGCTTTTGGTATCGTCTTGTCAGGATCAACGCTTTCACCGGCTGCGATTCCGATTAGTTCCGTTCCCGAAAAGGCAAAATTAACGGACAGCATCGTCATCAAAATCGGGACAAATCCATTTGGAAAAAGCCCGCCTTCCGCGGTGAAGTTGGACAGCATCGGAGCGGCTTCTCCGCCTTTGATCGGAATGATGCCGAACATGGCAGAGCCGCCTAAAAGAATAAATAATACAATGGCTAATACTTTGATGCTGGAAAACCAAAATTCTGATTCAGCGAAAAACTTGACCGAAAATGCGTTAAGCAAGAAAATGAACAGCGCAAAGACGGCACTCCACATCCAAACCGATGTATGGGGGAACCAGCGCTGCATTAACAGGCCGGCTGCTGTGAATTCTGATCCCAATGCCACGGTCCATGTCAGCCAATACAGCCAAGCGACCGTAAATCCGGTGCCCGGCCCTATGTATTTGGCTGCATAGGTGTGAAAGGCGCCGGTCACAGGCATGGCGACTGACAGCTCACCGAGGCATAGCATGACCAGATAGACGATGCCGGCCCCGACTAAGTAGGCGAGTATCGTTCCGGCCGGGCCTGCTTGCTGAATGGTATAACCTGAGCTTAAAAACAGCCCGGTTCCGATGACACCTCCCAAGGAAAGCATAAAGAGGTGCCGGCTTTTCATACTTCTCTGAAAGGTTGTCTCATTCTTGTTGTGGGCAGAGTTCATCTTTTTCCAACTTTCTATCAGCGATTTATTTCCTTCCTAATAAAAAATCTCATGTCAGAAAGTGACACGAGACTCCGGCGAACCGGCTTTAAGTTAGAATATACAAACTATTCCGATAAGTCAAGTTGTTTTTAAAGAGCGGGCCCAAGCCGCAATTTCTTGAATATTTTCGGGTTTTGTCCGGCAGCAGCCGCCAATCAGCCTCGCTCCTTTTTCATGCCAGGTGCGGGCGCTCGCCCCGTAAGATTCTGCGCATGCTGCGCCGTTCCACGTTTTTGTTTCCGGATCATATTGCTCACCTGAATTCGGGTAGACAATGATCGGTTTTGACGTGTTCTTTTTTAACTCCTCTATCAAGGAAGGGATATGCTGAAGCGGCGTGCAGTTGATGCCGAGTGCTGCAATTTGGCGGTGTCCATCAAGCCACGATGCACAGTCAGCTGCAGGTGTTCCGTCACTGATATGCAGGCCGTCTTTAGCGCTGAAGCTGATCCATGCATACGTTTCAGGAAATTCCTTCAATAGCCGAACAATCGCTTTGGCTTCAGTCAGACACGGAATCGTTTCGCATGCCAAAACATCAGCTCCGGCTTCAATCAGTGCCTTCATCCGGGGGCGATGAAATTCAATCAGTTCATCTTCTGATATTGCGTAGTTGCCGCGATACTCAGACCCGTCTGCAAGATAAGCGCCATAAGGGCCTACAGAAGCCGCAATGATCGGTTTTGGCCGATTCAAACGGTTCTCTTCAAGCGACCAAAATTCATCACGTGCTTCAGTTGCGATGCTGACGGACAACTCGATGAGCCGGCGTGCTTCCGCTTCGCTCAGCCCGCGTGCGGCAAAGCCTTCAAATGTAGACTGATAGCTGGCAGTGATTGCACAATCGGCGCCTGCCGCGAAATAATCAGTATGTACTTGTTTAATCAGATTTGGCTCTTCCATCAGGATTTTTGCCGACCACAGACTGTCATTCAAATTACAGCCCTTGCGTTCAAGCTCGGTCGCCATGGCGCCGTCTAGCACAATAAGCGGGTATGTATCTAATATGTGTTGGATAGGATTCATAGAATGTACCGATGCCTTCTTTCAGATTTTTTTGAAAAAGATATGAAAATCGTAATGGAGGCTTACGTGTTTGTCAATAAACGCAAAAAGAGAAAGGTGTTCAGCCCATATGTCTGAACACCCTTTTCTTATGATATTTGTTTGTTGTGCGTGTCAGTCTTTGTGTCTGAAACCGGCCAGCACTCAATGCCATTATGGTTTTTGAGCACATCTTTATAAAAGACCGGATCCTTGCCTGCTTTCTTCTGGCGTGTATAGTCTTTCAGCGCCGTAAAAACGACCTTTGATAGTAAGAAAATCGCGATTAAATTCACGACGACCATCAAACCCATGAACAAATCAGCAAGATCCCAGACGAGCTGGACTTTGGCAACACAGCCAAACACGATCATTGCCAGCACGCCGATACGGTAGACAAAAATCAGTTTTTTGCTTTTGTTCAAAAAGCCGATATTGGTTTCGCCATAATAATAGTTTCCGATTAAAGCACAGAATCCGAATAACAAAATCAGAATGGCGAGAAAGCCTGATGCCCATGATCCGACATGGGAGCTGAGAGAGGCTTGTGTCAAGGCGATTCCGCTCAGACCCGGAGTATGGTAGGCATCCGAAAACAGGATGATAAAGGCGGTGCTTGTACAAATGACCAGTGTATCTGTCAGTACACCAAAAGCTTGGATCAGCCCCTGTTTGACGGGATGGCTTGTTGTGGCGGTGGCAGCGGCATTCGGTGCGCTTCCCATTCCCGCTTCGTTTGAAAAGATTCCCCGTCTGACGCCTTGCATGAGTGCCGCGCCCAAAGCCCCGCCGGCGGCCTGGTCAAAACCAAACGCATTTTTCACGATTAGCGCAAGCACACCTGGCAGCTGCGTAATGTTGGAGAAAATGACGAAAAACGCAACTCCAATATACAGGACAGCCAATACGACGACAATGGATTCAGCCAGCTTTGCAATGCGCTTGACTCCGCCAAAAATAATCGTGCCGAATACAGCAATTAAAATGAGTCCCAATGTCAGGCGGTTTGTGCCAAACGCGTTTTCAAAGGCAAGGCTGACTGTATTGGATTGAACCGAGTTGAAGACGATACCGAACGATAAGGGGATTAACACAGCGAACAGCGCGCCCATCCACCTTTTGTTCAGCCCTTTTTCCATGTAATACGCCGGCCCGCCGCGGAAGCCGTTTACATCTTTTACTTTATAAATCTGAGCCAGTGTGCTTTCCACAAAGCTGGATGCTGATCCGATAATAGCGATAATCCACATCCAGAAGATTGCACCGGGCCCGCCGAGTGCAATGGCGATGGCAATGCCCGTAATATTTCCCGTTCCGACACGGGCCGCCATGCTGATGCAAAAGGCTTGAAACGGAGAAATGCTGTTTTTTGACCGGGAAGCAGCACCTTCTCTTAATACCCTGACCATTTCTTTCAGCATGCGAACCTGTAAAAACTTAAGCCTGAACGTAAAATAGATTCCCAGAGAAAGGAGCAAAACAATTAATAGCTTTGACCACAAAAGATCATTTGCAATACCGACGATATGTTCCAGGATTTGCTGCATACAATCACCTCTTTTTTCATGTTTAAAAAATGCTGAGCTCCCACTCCTGCGCCATATGCTTCAGCAGCATACCGCCAGTGAGGCTGTTGCCGTATTCATCAATGGCAGGCCCGTAAATGCCGATGCCGCATCCGGATTGAAAAGGCTGTTCTCTTCTGGCACTTGGAGGCACCAGCGCCATGATGCCACCGGAGACGCCGCTTTTGGCCGGCACGCCGACAAACGCCGCATATTTGCCTGAAGCGTTGTACATGCCGCACGTCAGCATTAATGCCTTGGCCAATTTTGCCACATCTTTTGGAATCACCTGCTCGCGTCGAATCGGATGATACCCGTCATGAGCAAGGATCAGGCCGATCAACGCAATGTCTTCTGTGGTGCTCTCCATAGCGCATTGCTTCAAGTACACCTCAAGTGTTTCTTCTACGTCAGCTTCTAAAAAGTTTGTTTCTTTTAAATAGTAGGCCAGCGCTCTGTTGCGGTGGGCGGTTTCCCATTCAGAACGGAATACTTCCTCATGAATTCTCGGCCGTTTTCCTATCAAAGTTTCCATCACCGAGTAAAGAAACTCGAGCTTTTCGTATGCCGATTCTCCGGGAAGGATCGAAGCGATGGTGAGGGCGCCCGCGTTGATCATGGGATTGAAGGGCTTTCCCGGCTTGTTGATTTCGAGCCGAATAATTGAATTAAAGGCGTCACCTGTCGGCTCGACATCTACGCGGTCAAGCACATAGGGAATGCCGCGGCTCATGCAGGCGGCAATAAAGCTAATCACTTTTGAAATGCTTTGCAGGGTAAAAGAGACGTTCCAGTCGCCGGCGTGTATCATCGTTCCATCAGGCTCCAATACACAGATGCCGAGCTGTGAATCATTGACTTTTCCTAAAGCGGGGATATAGTTTGCGCTTTGTCCATTGGCGGCAAAAGGGCGATAGTATTCAACCCAATCATGAAGCTGTAACGCCGGGTTTATGTCTTTCTGGTGCTCTTTTATCAATTCTTTCATCGAATTCCTCCTCACTGATTTTTTCTTAAAGGACTGAGGTGTATCAAAACGAAGGCTAAGGGGGCGTTAAACGCTTTCATAATAGCGGAAGGTATAATTACTGTATAATGGAGACTACAGAATCATACAAAATACGACAAAAACATTTTGAAAATAAGCAGTAAGATTTATAAAAACCTCATGTTCTGGGTCAAAAGCAATTTGCAGGTTTTCTCCCGATTCCCCAAAATTAAAAGCGAGGATGTGATCAACATAAAACTGGAACGGTTTATTGAAAAAGACGGATATATATTGGCCCTCATGCTGATTACGGTGCCGCTGGCCGGTGAACTGAAATTTTATCCCCTCAATGAAGAATTCCGGGTCAGCTTTGGGGCACCGGTTTTTTTCTTCTTTTTATCATTGTTGCGGCATGTGCCCGCTGTGCTGCCGGGTTTTCTGACTGGAGCGGCTGTTTTCATCTTTCGCGTCTTTCTGGAATTATGGGGCGGAGGACACAATGGACTGACTCCGATTCTGTATGATCAAGCGTCTGGCTTTTTCTTTTATATGACTTATGCCTGTCTGTTTTCCATATTAAAGGCCAATCGTTTCCGTGAACGGCCGATTATGCTCGGTTTCATTGGGTTTATGATTGAAGTTGTGTCAGATTGTGTCGAGCTGGCTGTGCAATTTCTCATTTTTCATACGGTTGTCACGCCTGAGAAAATCACTGACATTGCGGTGATTGCGATTTCTCACACATTTATTGTGATGAGCTTTTATAGTGTGCTGAAGCTATATGAAACACAATCGAGAGAAAAACAGACAAGGCAGCAGCACGAGCACATGCTGATGATCGTTTCCAATTTATATGAAGAAACGGTGCACCTAAAAAAGACATTGAAAACGACAGAGAAAGTGACAAACGATTCGTATCAGCTCTATCGGGAAATGAAGGGCAAGGATGTTCAGCTGAGCGGCAGAATCCTGAGACTGGCCGGAGAAATTCATGAAGTGAAAAAGGACAACCAGCGGATATTCGCAGGGCTTTCAAAACTGATTTCGAATGAGAGTTTGAGAGATTATATGAGGGCTTCTGATTTGCTGCAGCTCGTGATTCGAATGAATGAAAAGTACGCTGAAGCACTAGGGAAGCAGATTGATTTTTACTGCTCGATCGAGGGAGAGCATGACGAATATCACGTATTTATCGTGCTTTCGATCATTAATAATCTAACAGCAAATGCGGTAGAGGCTATGGATGAAGAGGGAATGGTCAGCCTGAGGCTCCGTAAGCCAAATGAGAGTATGGTAGAATTCCAGGTGGAAGACAATGGCCCAGGGATTTCCGAGAAAATCGGAGACATTGTGTTTGACCCGGGCTTTACTTCAAAATATGACGAATTTGGCACGCCTTCTACAGGTATCGGACTTTCCTACGTAAAGGAAATCGTGACAGAGCTAGAAGGGGATATCACGTTTGATAATCAGCAGCGGGGAGTGGTGTTTGCCATCAGGCTGCCTGTCCGGCATTTGATTCAGAAAGGGTGAACCGAAAGCTATGCGTTTTTTTATTGCAGATGATGACCGTGCGGTGCGGTCAATTTTAAGGCAGATCATTGAGGACGAAGATCTCGGGGAAGCTGCTGGTGAAGCTGACGACGGAAGCCAAGTGGAAGGGCATATGCTGCAATTTAAGCAGATTGATATTTTATTAATCGATCTGTTAATGCCCGGAAGAGACGGCATTGAGACGATTCGTCAGATCCAGAATACGTACTCCGGCAAAATCGTAATGATCTCTCAAGTGGAGGCGAAGGAAATGGTCGGGGAAGCGTACTCGCTCGGCATCGAATATTTTATCCATAAGCCGATTAACCGCATTGAAATTGTCACGGTTCTCCAAAAGGTGAAGGAGCGGATCGAGCTTGAACACTCGATTGGAGCCATCCAGCATTCTCTAAGCCGGCTTGTCAATCGGACTGAACGGAAAGCGCGTCCCCAGCAGAAGAGTGACAGCGGTTTAAAAGAGGCAGGAACATTCCTGTTGTCCGAGCTGGGCATGATGGGAGAAGGCGGCGCACATGATCTCATGGCGGTCCTGCAGTATTTAGCAGAACACGAGCAATCCGAGCCGCACGAAAAACAAAGCCCTTCGTTAAAACAAATATTCACCCAAGTAGCGGTACGGAAGCTGGGGACAGGGGCCTCACAAACGGACGTCAATCGCGAAATGAAAGCCTCGGAGCAGCGTATCCGCAGAGCGATTATTCATTCGCTGCACCATTTTGCTTCACTGGGCACAACTGATTTTTCGAATCCAAAATTTGAAACCTATGCATCGAAATTCTTTGATTTTCCGGTTGTCAGCCAGAAAATGAAAGAACTCCAATCCAAGGATGCAAAACCCCTTGCACCTGCTAGAATAAATATGAAAAAATTCATCCACGTGTTTTTTTTGGAAGCAAAGCTTTTGCATGAGACGATGAAACAAAGAAGGATATAAACCAAACAGCCGGCTGACCAGGCTGTTTTTTTGCTGCGCAGAATCCCGGCCGGACAGTGATTTGCCGCTTTTTTATAAAATATCAGAAAATAAAGATATTGACTTATTGTTTATTTGTCTTACAATTAAACAAAAGGATATATGGGGAAGGAGCGGATGTGAAAGAAAAATTAATAAAAGCGCTTACAGATAGAGGCTGTATACACAAATAACAGGAGGTTATGTTGATGAGCCGTATCAGAAAAGCACCCGCTGGAATTTTAGGTTTTCCGGTTGCTCCTTTTAACACACAAGGAAAACTGGAGGAAGAAGCTCTTTTTCAAAACATTGAGTTTTTGCTGAATGAGGGCTTGGAAGCGATATTTATCGCTTGCGGGTCTGGTGAATTCCAATCTCTCAGCCAGAAGGAATATGAGCAAATGGTGGAAGTCGCAGTCTCGGCAGCCGGAGGAAAGGTGCCGGTCTACACGGGGGTGGGCGGCAACCTCAGCACAGCGCTTGATTGGGCGCAGCTGTCGGAGAAAAAAGGCGCCGACGGCTACTTGATTCTGCCTCCGTATTTGGTGCATGGCGAACAGGAGGGGCTGTACCAGTATGCGAAAACGATTATTGAAAGCACTGACTTGAACGCGATTCTTTATCAGCGCGATAACGCAGTTCTCTCTGTTGAACAGATCAAACGTCTGACCGAATGTGAACAGCTTGTCGGTGTCAAAGACGGGGTAGGAAATATGGATTTGAATATCAACCTCGTCTATACGATCGGCGACCGCTTGGGATGGCTCAACGGAATGCCGATGGCTGAAGTGACGATGCCGGCATATCTGCCGATCGGGTTCCACTCTTACTCTTCAGCGATTTCAAATTATATCCCGCATATTTCGCGAATGTTCTATGATGCATTGAAAAACGGAAATGACGAGCTTGTGAAGGAACTCTATCGGCATGTGATTCTGCCGATCAACGACATTCGCAAACAACGAAAAGGCTACGCCGTATCCTTGATTAAAGCCGGTATGGAAATCATGGGTTTGAATGTAAGGAATACAGCCAGACCGCCTGTCGGCCCGGTTGAAAAAGATCATTATCAGCAATTGGAAGCAATTTTGAAGCAGGCGGCTGACCGTTTTCCGAAAAAAGCCGCGACGGTTTGACCAGAAAAAACACGAAAGGGGCAATGGGCATGTCTGTGATCACGGAACAAAACACGTACCTCAACTTTATTAAAGGAGAGTGGGTTAAGTCTCAATCAGGCGATATGGTCAAGGTCGAAAACCCTGCCGATGTGAATGATATTGTCGGATATGTACAGAATTCAACGGCTGAAGATGTGGAACGTGCCGTCGCCGCCGCCAATGAAGCCAAAACGGCTTGGAGAAAGCTGACGGGTGCCGAGCGCGGCCAATACTTATACAAAACAGCGGATATCATGGAGCAGCGCTTGGAGGAAATCGCCGCCTGTGCAACGCGTGAAATGGGTAAAACATTGCCGGAAGCGAAGGGAGAAACAGCCCGGGGGATTGCCATTCTGCGCTATTACGCCGGAGAGGGCATGCGAAAAACGGGTGACGTCATTCCGTCTACTGACAAAGACGCGCTCATGTTTACCACCCGTGTTCCGCTCGGTGTGGTCGGCGTGATTTCTCCGTGGAACTTCCCAGTGGCGATTCCGATTTGGAAAATGGCGCCGGCATTGGTATACGGCAATACCGTTGTCATCAAACCGGCGACAGAAACAGCTGTGACATGCGCGAAGATCATTGCCTGCTTTGAGGAAGCGGGGCTCCCGGCAGGGGTCATCAATTTGGTGACAGGCCCGGGTTCTGTTGTCGGGCAGGGGCTTGCTGAGCATGACGGTGTAAACGCCGTTACGTTTACCGGTTCAAATCAAGTCGGAAAAATCATCGGGCAAGCCGCTTTAGCGAGGGGAGCTAAGTACCAGCTTGAGATGGGCGGCAAAAACCCTGTCATCGTAGCTGATGACGCTGACCTTGAAGCTGCGGCTGAAGCTGTCATAACGGGGGCCTTCCGTTCAACCGGCCAGAAATGCACCGCGACAAGCCGTGTCATTGTACAAAGCGGAATTTATGAGCGCTTTAAAGAAAAACTGCTCCAGCGCACAAAAGATATTACAATCGGAGACAGCTTAAAAGAGGATGTCTGGATGGGACCGATTGCCAGCAAGAATCAGTTAGATAACTGCCTGTCATACATTGAGAAAGGCAAACAGGAGGGGGCTTCCCTTTTAATAGGAGGAGAAAAGCTGGAGAACGGAAAGTATCAAAACGGCTATTATGTTCAGCCTGCCATCTTTGACAATGTGACATCTGAGATGACAATTGCCCAGGAGGAAATTTTCGGTCCGGTGATCGCCTTGATCAAGGTGGACTCGATGGAGGAGGCGCTGAACATTGCCAATGATGTAAAGTTCGGTTTAAGTGCATCCATCTTCACGGAAAACATCGGCCGAATGCTTTCTTTCATTGATGAAATCGATGCCGGGCTGGTTCGGATCAATGCAGAAAGCGCAGGTGTTGAGCTGCAGGCGCCTTTTGGCGGCATGAAGCAGTCGAGCTCCCACTCCCGAGAACAGGGTGAGGCAGCGAAGGACTTTTTCACAGCGATCAAAACCGTTTTTGTGAAGCCGTAATGGTGCTGGAAAGAGACGTGCGTCTCTTTCCCGGCTTTATCACAGCCAGCATATGATTCTCTACTTTGAAAAGGAGAAGATACTATGAAAAAAGACTTTGCGAATGTTACACCGGCGGGCAAAAAAACGTCCGTGCGCTGGTTCATCGTGTTTATGCTGTTTCTTGTAACCTCTATTAACTACGCGGATCGAGCGACGCTTTCCATCACCGGAGATTCCGTCCAGCATGATTTGGGATTGGACTCGGTCGCCATGGGATATGTCTTTTCTGCCTTTGGCTGGGCCTATGTCATCGGACAGCTTCCGGGCGGCTGGCTGCTGGACCGTTTTGGTTCAAAGACTATCATTGCGTTAAGCATCTTTTTCTGGTCGTTTTTTACGCTGCTGCAAGGGGCGATTGGCTTTTTCTCCGCCGGCACAGCGATTATCCTGCTGTTTGCACTGCGTTTTCTGGTTGGTTTATCAGAAGCGCCTTCATTTCCCGGAAACGGCAGAGTTGTTGCCTCATGGTTTCCAAGCTCCGAGCGCGGGACAGCTTCAGCCTTTTTTAATTCAGCACAATACTTCGCAATCGTCATTTTTTCTCCTTTAATGGGCTGGCTTACCCACTCTTTCGGCTGGCATTCCGTTTTCGTTGTCATGGGTATTGCAGGCATTCTTCTGGCTGTCATCTGGCTAAAAACGGTGTATGAACCGAAAAAACATCCGAAGGTTAATGAAGCTGAGCTTGCGTACATCGAACAGGGCGGCGGGCTGATTTCCATGGATGACAGTAAAAGCAAACAAGAAACAGAATCGAAATGGCCGTATATCAAACAGCTGTTAACGAACCGCATGCTGATTGGTGTGTACATCGCGCAATACTGTATTACGACTCTCACCTATTTCTTTCTCACATGGTTTCCGGTATATTTGGTTCAGGCCCGCGGCATGTCTATTCTTGAAGCTGGGTTTGTCGCTTCCCTGCCGGCGCTGTGCGGATTTGCCGGCGGCGTCCTTGGGGGCATTGTGTCAGACATCTTGCTCAAAAAAGGCCGTTCACTGACCTTTGCAAGAAAAGTGCCAATCATTGCCGGCATGCTGCTGTCTTGCAGTATGATTGTCTGCAACTATACAGATTCAGCGTGGCTTGTCGTTGTTATTATGTCGCTCGCGTTTTTCGGAAAAGGCTTCGGCGCATTGGGCTGGGCTGTCGTGTCGGACACGTCTCCGAAAGAATGTGCAGGATTAAGCGGCGGTTTGTTCAACACTTTCGGCAATATTGCCTCGATTACAACACCGATTATTATCGGATACATTGTTAATGCCACTGGATCTTTTAATGGCGCGCTTGTGTTTGTCGGCGCTAACGCGATTGCGGCGATCCTCAGCTATTTGCTGCTGGTCGGGCCGATCAAACGGGTCGTGTTAAAGAAACAAGAACAAGACCCCGATCAATCGTTGCCTGTCTAATATTTATGAAAGCGCTTTATAAAGGGAGGAAAATGCATGAGTTCACCGATACAAGAGCAGGTTCAAAAAGAGAAAAGATCGAATATTCCCTCAATTACTGAAATGAAGGTGATTCCTGTTGCGGGACATGACAGCATGCTGCTGAATCTAAGCGGAGCGCACAGCCCGTTTTTTACCCGGAATATCGTAATCTTAACGGACAGCAGCGGAAATCAGGGAGTCGGCGAGGTGCCTGGCGGAGAGCATATTCGCCGCACACTGGAGCTTTCAGAGCCGCTTGTTGTCGGAAAATCTATCGGTGCGTACCAAGCGATATTGCAAACGGTCAGAAAGCAGTTTGGCGATCAGGACAGGGGAGGGCGAGGAAACCAGACGTTTGATTTGCGCACCACTGTGCACGCCGTCACCGCACTGGAAGCGGCTTTGTTAGATTTGCTTGGAAAGTTTCTTCAGGAACCGGTCGCGGCTTTGCTGGGCGAAGGGAAGCAGCGTGATGAAGTAAAAATGCTCGGCTACCTCTTTTATATCGGCGACCGAAAGCGGACGACCTTGCCGTATCAAAGCGATGAGCAGTCAGATTGTGCGTGGTTCCGTCTGCGCCATGAGGAAGCGCTGACGCCGGAGGCCATTGTGCGTCTTGCCGAATCCGCACAGGAGCGCTATGGCTTTCAGGATTTCAAGTTGAAAGGCGGGGTGCTGCGGGGAGAAGAGGAAATCGAAGCTGTTACCGCATTATCGAAACGTTTTCCAGAGGCAAGGATCACTCTTGATCCGAACGGGGCATGGTCATTAGAGGAAGCTATTGCATTATGCAAAGGAAAGCAAGATGTGCTCGCGTATGCGGAAGATCCGTGCGGGGATGAGAATGGCTACTCCGCTCGTGAAGTAATGGCTGAATTCCGCCGCGCGACAGGGCTTCCGACTGCGACAAATATGATTGCGACTGACTGGCGGGAAATGGGTCACGCGATTCAGCTCCATGCGGTCGATATACCGCTGGCTGATCCGCATTTTTGGACGATGCAAGGGTCGGTGCGGGTTGCGCAAATGTGCCATGATTGGGGTTTGACATGGGGCTCGCACTCCAACAACCACTTTGATATTTCCCTTGCGATGTTTACCCATGTGGCAGCAGCGGCTCCGGGGCGGATCACGGCGATTGATACCCATTGGATCTGGCAGGACGGGCAGCGATTAACGAAACAGCCTTTTGAGATTTCTTCTGGCTGTGTCAAGGTGCCGGATAAGCCTGGACTAGGCGTCGATATTGATATGGAACAAGTGGAAAAAGCGCATGAGATCTATCGGAAAATGAATTTAGGCGCACGGAATGACGCGATCCCAATGCAGTTCCTGATCAGCAACTGGGAATTTGACCGGAAGCGCCCGTGTCTTGTGCGATAAGTTTGATTGTAAATATTGTCATATCCGCTATTTTGTCTTACAATTGAACAACTGAAGGGAGAGTTGTTCGTGTACGAAGGTTTAGAGGATTTGAAAGTCGATACAGTCAATCGGAAAACATTAGCCAAGCAGGTCATCGAACGGATTGTCCATTTATTATCGAGCGGACAGTTGAGGGCCGGAGACAAATTGCCGACAGAAATGGAACTGATGGACATTTTGCATGTCAGCAGGCCTGTGCTTCGGGAGGCACTCAGTTCACTTGAAACGCTGGGCGTCATTACGAGAAAAACACGAGGGGGCACATATTTCAACGATAAAATCGGCATACAGCCGTTTTCCGTCATGCTTGCCTTGGCCACTGATAATCTTCCGGCTATCATTGAAGCGCGGATGGCGCTAGAACTCGGACTCGTGACAATTGCCGCGGAAAAAATCAATGAGGAAGAGCTTCAGCGTTTGCAGAAGACGATCGACGATATTGCCAACAGCACTGACAATCTTTATGGTGAAGCGGATAAAGAGTTCCATCGAATTATTGCGTTAAGCGCCAATAACCCCGTCGTTGAAGGGATGATTCAGTCCCTGCTGATCACCCATGCGAAAATTGACAGCCAAATTCCGTACAGGGAGAGAGATGTAACGGTCGAATATCACAAAAAAATCTACGACGCCCTTGCCAAAAGAGATCCGTACAAAGCACATTACCACATGTATGAGCATCTGAAATTTGTCCGTGACAAAATTCTAAAAGGAATGGATGAAAAATAATGGTGAGCAACCGCAGTTGAAACGTAAGAGCTGCGGTTTTTTTAAACCAATTTAGAAAACGCTTACTAAAATATGAGGAGTGATTTTCATATGGCGATGAACCTCAGGAAGAACCAAGCCCCCCTTTACATCAAAGTGCATGAAATAGATAACACCGCGATTATTGTAAATGATGGAGGACTGCCAAAGGGCACTGTTTTCTCATGCGGGCTCGTACTTGAAGAGGATGTTCCTCAAGGCCATAAGGTGGCCCTCACCGATCTCAATCAAGGGGACGAGATCGTGCGTTACGGAGAGGTGATCGGATTTGCTGATGAGACGATCAAACGCGGGAGCTGGATACGGGAAGACCTCGTGAGAATGCCCGCTCCTCCGGCGTTAGACGATCTTCCTCTTGCAAATAGAGTGCCGCAGCCGCGGCCGTCTCTTGAAGGCTATACGTTTGAAGGATATCGAAATGCGGATGGCAGTACGGGGACAAAAAATATTCTCGGCATCACGACAAGTGTTCAATGTGTTGTTGGCGTTTTGGATTATGCAGTCAAACGAATAAAAGAAGAGCTGCTGCCGAAATACCCAAATGTCGATGACGTTGTGCCGCTGCATCATCAATACGGATGCGGCGTGGCGATCAATGCGCCCGACGCTGTCATTCCGATCCGCACGATTCAAAATCTTGCGAAGCATCCGAACTTCGGCGGAGAAGTAATGGTAATCGGATTAGGATGTGAAAAGCTCCTCCCGGAAAGAATTGCCTCCGAAAATGGTGATGACATTCTATCGCTCCAGGATCACCGAGGTTTTGCGGCGATGATTCAATCCATTTTGGAAATGGCGGAGGAACGGTTAATCAGGCTGAACAGCAGAACCCGGGTGTCATGCCCTGTTTCGGATCTGGTTATCGGCCTGCAATGCGGCGGCAGTGATGCGTTTTCCGGCGTGACGGCGAACCCTGCCGTGGGGTATGCGGCTGATTTATTGGTTCGCGCAGGTGCAACGGTTTTGTTTTCTGAAGTGACAGAGGTGCGGGATGCCATTCATTTATTAACGCCGCGGGCTGTCAGTGAAGAGGTCGGACAATCGCTGATCAAAGAGATGAAGTGGTATGACAGCTATCTTCGGCGGGGAGACGCAGACCGTAGCGCAAACCCGTCACCAGGCAATAAAAAAGGCGGATTATCCAATGTGGTGGAAAAAGCGTTAGGCTCGGTAGCGAAATCAGGCACAAGCCCCATCTCCGGCGTGCTCGGCCCTGGTGAAAGAGCAAAGCAAAAAGGCCTGCTGTTCGCGGCGACACCGGCAAGCGATTTTGTGTGCGGCACCCTGCAGCTGGCTGCGGGCATGAATTTGCAGGTGTTTACGACAGGGAGAGGAACACCATATGGCCTGGCTGCTGCGCCGGTTCTGAAAGTATCGACTCGGCATTCCTTATCAGAGCATTGGGCTGATTTAATCGATATCAATGCCGGCCGAATCGCGACAGGAGAGGCCAGTATCGAAGACGTAGGCTGGGAAATCTTCAGGACGATTTTGGATGTGGCAAGCGGCCGCAAACAAACGTGGGCAGACCGTTGGGGTCTCCATAATGATTTGTGCTTGTTTAATCCTGCTCCAGTGACTTGATTCATGTTTTTATAGCGGAAAGATGGAATATGCTGTAAAATGAAAATCAGCGTATAGGAAACGGAGGGGTTACAGCATGGCATTCATTAGATTCCGAGTGACACGAATTCAATAGTGAACAACTCTCGCCTGAATGCGAGAGAATCGGGATGAATCCGCCTATGTATGAGCCCTTACATGATTATCAAAAAAGAGGGTGGCGTGCCTGCCCTTTTTTGTGCCTTCAAGCATCCCTTCTCTCTACTGCAGGCCGGAGCATGAGAAAGGGGAAATGGGATGACAAACCTTAACGAAAAACAGCTTATCACTGAGATTGTCGGGCTTGCACGCAGCCAAGGTTTGACGGTTCATTCTGAGAACGCGCAATTGAATGAAACCGGAATGGACTTTCAAGTTGTATTTGCCAAGGACGACACAGGTATGCCATGGGTGCTGCGAAAACCGCGGCGAAGTGATGTTGTGGAAAGAGCATCTGCAGAAGGCATAACGCTTGCCTTTCTCCGCGCGAATCTGACTGCTGATGTGCCGGATTGGAGAATTCATACACCGGAATTGATCGCTTACCCAATGTTAAAAGGAACGCCGGCTGCTGGAATTGACTTGGAACAAAAGCAATATGTATGGAATATGGATCATCAGCCGCCGTCAGACGACTTTGTCCGCACACTTGCCGACATACTGGCTGAATTACATGGCACGGATCAAATATCTGCTGGGCAATCCGGAATAGAAGTGATAAGGCCAGAAGATTTCAGGCAAATGACAGCAGACTCTATGGTTGATGTGAAGAATAAGCTTGGCGTATCTACGACGCTTTGGGAAAGATGGCAAAAGTGGATAGATGATGATGCATACTGGCCGGGTTTCTCTTCTTTGATACACGGCGATCTCCACCCGCCGCATATCCTTATCGATCAAAATGGACGTGTCACAGGACTTCTGGATTGGACAGAAGCGAAGGTTGCTGACCCAGCCAAGGATTTTGTTCTTTATCAAACCATTTTCGGAGAAAAAGAAACTGCCCGTTTGCTTGAATACTATGATCAAGCAGGCGGCCGAATATGGGCAAAAATGCAGGAACACATTTCAGAGATGCAGGCGGCGTATCCGATGGAAATCGCCAAGCTAGCTCTGCAAACACAGCAGGAGGAACACATCAATATGGCGCTGGAAGCACTTGGCGTACCATCGGATTAAAAATTGACTTCTGTAAATTAACAGAGTATTATAAAATTTATTAACAAAAGAGCGGATCAACAATCGTGAGGAAGAGTAAGTACGCATCAGAATGGAGGTTCAGAGAGTCGGTGGCAGGTGTGAACCGATCCTCCCCTGATGTCGAATGGGCTTCTGAAATGCTTTGCTGAACGGATAGTAGGCGATGCCGGGTTTCTCTCCCCGTTACCAAGAGAGGAGTATCGAAACATAGGTTTTCTGTACTTAGAGTGAACGGCTGTATAGCTGTTAATAAAGGTGGTACCGCGAGACCCTCGTCCTTTGCATAGGACGGGGGTTTTTTGTGTTTCTTAAAGGAGGTGACGGCCAATGGACGATGGCTGGTGGTGGCATAGCAGATGAGTTAGAAAGGAGGATATCAAATGATCATTGCAACTGATGATCTTGAGGTCGCATGTCCTAAATGTGAAAGAGCGGGAGAAATCGAAGGAACACCTTGCCCGGCCTGCAGCGGAAAAGGTGTTATTCTGACTGCTCAAGGATATACGCTTCTGGATTTTATCCAAAAGCATTTGAATAAGTAAAGGAGAAAAGCTGAGCTGAGATGAGAGCAGAAGAGCAGAGTAAGATTCGTGAGGCCGCAGCAGGTACGATTTTTTTGCTGATCGGAACAGTTTGTTTTGCGTCTAAATCGATTTGGATAAAATGGGCATACCAAATGGGTGCTGAGCCAGATGCCGTGCTGCTATACAGGCAGCTGCTGGCTGTTCCGCTGTTTTGGCTGATTTTTTTAATATACCGACCTCCAATGCCAGACGGTAAGAAAAAAGGAGACCTATGGAAGGCTTGTGGCGCGGGAGTGTTTTGTTTTTTTCTGTCTCCCTTGCTTGATTTTATCGGGCTGAACCATGTATCCGCAATGGTTGAACGTATATTGCTGATGAGCTATCCGTTGTTTGTGTTTGGATTCGCCGCGTGTCGTGACCGGAAAATGTCTTCAATTCAGGACCTTTTCGCAGTTCTGGCGGTCATGTTTGGGCTTTTCTTGGCGCTGGGCGGCTGGAATGCTGAGCTTTTCCAGGCGAATATGATTGGAGCTGTATTCATTTTGTTATCTTCGGCCGTCTATGCTGGTTATCTTGTCCTTTCCGGGCATCTCGTCCATCAAATCGGGGGGATCCGTCTCAATGCATACGGGATGACAGCTGCTGGAGCTGCCATGATGCTTTACACAGGGATAAAATCGGCGGCTGGCATGAATACGCCAATGGCAGCATATCCGCTTTCTATGTATGGTTTGTTCGCGGTAATTGCAGTCGTAACCACTGTGATTCCATTTGTGCTAATGCTTGAGGGCATAAGACGAATCGGGGCACAGCGAGCCGCCGCCATTTCAATGGCAGGGCCTGTCCTGACGATTTTCTATGGAGCTTTATTTCTCGGTGAACGGCTCGGGCTTATTCAAGTCATTGGATGCGCTGCCGTATTCTTTGTCATTACGGGCATGGAATACAGGAAGCTGAAAACAGGAAAAAAAGAATAATTTTTATAAAACACACACGTTTTTCAATTACAATAAGTGTAATTACGTGTGTGTTTTTTGATTTTGTAAAGGTTAGGTGAGAAGATGCAGCGCATATTGCTTGTAGAAGACGACCACTCAATCAGTGAAATGGTGGATCATTATTTAACAAAAGAAGGCTTTGGAATTGTGTATGCTTTCGACGGAGAAGAGGGCATACGGCTGTTTCAGCAGGGTTCATACGATTTGGTCCTCCTTGATATCATGCTCCCGAAGCTGAACGGCATGGATTTTCTGAAAATCATCCGGGAAAAAAGCAATATACCGGTCTTAATGATTTCGGCAAAAGATGGAGATGTGGACAAGGCATTGGGACTGGGCTTTGGGGCGGACGATTATATCGCCAAACCGTTTTCGATGATTGAGCTGACAGCCAGAGTAAAAGCCGCGATACGGCGGGCGACGCAATATTCGGCAGAGGAGCTGGCTGTGAATAAGGTGATCCGGATTCACCAGCTGGCGATAGATGTAGACAATGTTTCCGTTTTGAAAAACGGAGAACCGCTCCAGCTGACGTCAACAGAATGGCAGCTGCTGTGCTTATTCGCATCAAATCCTAAAAAAGTGTTTACGAAAGAACAAATCTACCGTTCCGTTTGGAATGAAGAGTACTTTGATGATCAGAACATCATTAACGTACATATGCGGCGGCTCAGAGAAAAGATTGAGGATGACCCCTCCTCCCCTCAATATATTAAAACGCTATGGGGCATCGGTTATAAATTAGGAGAGTTTTAGAATGACAGTGCTATGGGTGGCCGCTGTCATCGCTCTGGCGTGTCTGAATGTGATTCAATTCATAATGAAAAAGAAGCGGGACGGGAATCTGGCTTACACGGCTGACCAGCTTAGCTACATGCTCAGCCGGGATTCGGCAGGACAAATTTTGCTTCCTACAGACGATCATTCGCTCAAAGGCTTGCTTGTTAACATCAATCTTATCGTTGAGAATCGTCAGCAGATCAGCGCCCAATTTGCCAAAACAGAGCAATCCATGAAGCGGATGCTGACCAATATGTCGCACGACCTGAAAACGCCGTTAACGGTCATTCTCGGTTATATCGAAGCCATTCAAAGTGACCCGAACATGCCGGACGAAGAGCGGGAAAGATTGCTGGAGAAGCTCCGCCAGAAAACAAATGAACTTATTCAGATGATCAATTCCTTTTTTGATTTAGCGAAATTAGAATCTGAAGATAAAGAGATCCCGATCACCAAAGTACATATGAACGACATATGCAAACGAAATATCCTGCACTATTATGACGCTGTTCAGTCAAAAGGCTTTCAAGCAGCCATCGATATCCCGGATACGCCGGTGTATGCGCAGGCGAATGAAGAGGCTCTGGACAGAATCCTGCAAAACCTATTGTCCAATGCGATTCAATATGGCGCGGCCGGCAAGTTAATCGGGCTGACGCTGTCTTATGATGAGAGGAACATCGCCATCACCGTATGGGATCGCGGAAAAGGGATTAGTGAAACCGATCAGCAGCGGGTGTTTGAGAGGCTGTACACACTTGAAGAATCCAGAAATAAAGCATTTCAAGGAAGCGGACTGGGTTTAACCATCACAAAACGGCTTACAGAAAAAATGGGAGGCACCATATCCGTCCAAAGCAAGCCGTACGAACGGACTGCATTTACGATCACATTGAAACGCATGACATATTAATCGTAAGAATTTCTTAAGGTTTGAGAAATAAAAATGACAGGGCTCGCCGTTACAATAGAAAACAGGAAAAGAGAGGGAAGGAGAAACAAAGTTGACTTATATCGTACAAACAAACGGGCTGACCAAAACGTATCAGGGCATAGAGGTCGTATCCAATGTCAGCATGCATATTAAAAAAGGTGAAATCTACGGCTTTCTCGGCCCGAACGGCGCGGGGAAAACAACCATTATGAAAATGCTGACGAGCCTTGTCAAACCGACAAGCGGTGAAATCATCATCCTTGGGAACAAGTTCACCCACACGTCATATGAGGTGCTGGGGAACATCGGCAGCATGATTGAATATCCGATTTTTTATGAAAACCTGACAGCTGAAGAAAATTTAGATCTGCATTGTGAATATATGGGATACCACAATAAAAAAGCCATACAAGAAGTGCTGGATATGGTGAATTTAAAACAAATCGACAAAAAACCTGTCAAAACCTTTTCCCTCGGGATGAAGCAGCGCCTTGGAATTGCGCGTGCCATCCTCACGAAGCCGGACCTGCTCATTCTGGATGAGCCGGTGAATGGTCTTGACCCTCTCGGCATTAAAAAGATCAGGCAATTGTTTCAAGTGCTGAGCAAAGAGTACGGGATGACACTGCTGATCTCAAGCCACCTGCTGGGTGAAATCGAACAAATCGCGGACACAATCGGCGTCATTCGGGACGGCAGGCTGCTTGAAGAGGTATCAATGGAGGATGTCAGGGACCAGAACACTGAATACATCGAGCTTGTTACATCGAATCAGACAAGGGCCTGCTTTGTGCTGGAGAAAGAGCTGCAATTAACCAACTTTAAAATATTAAATGAGAAAACGATTCGAATTTACGAGGCTGAAGCCTCTCAGGCTGCCATATCCAAAGCATTGATTTTAAATGATGTAGACATTGAATCAATGAACAAAAAGTATACGTCGCTGGAGGATTATTTTATCAAATTGATCAACGGCAATAGCATCAGTGCGTAAAGGAGGAGAGACACGTTGATGAATTTGATCAGAATCGAATTAAGAAAAATGAAAATGGGCTGGTATATCAGAGGTGCCCTTATTGCCAACGTGATCATTATGGGTTTTATGTGGCTGATCAGTTATTCCGAAAAAGCCGATGGCGGGGTTTCGTTCCAAAGTACGGATGAAGCATTCCTCATCATCGGTACCTTCGTCAGAGCGGTATTTATCGTATTTGGCGCTGTGCTGATCGTAAAATTGGTGATTTCGGAATATAAAAACAAAACCATTCTTGTGATGTTCACGTACCCGATCAGCCGTAAAAAGCTGCTCACCGCTAAGCTCATGATCGCGGGCGGACTGACGTTTATCACGATTTTACTTTCAAATATACTCATAGCCGCCGGTTTCTTTTGGCTGAACTCGATCTACCATTTCATACCGGGAGAGCTTACTTCCGAGATCATTTCTCAACAGGCGGTCAAAATGGCGGTTTTCGCTTTTGGCGCCGCTGGAACCAGTTTAGTTCCCATCTTTTTTGGGATGCGTAGACACTCGGTTCCGGCGACCATCATTTCATCTGTAGTAATTGTGATGCTCATCAGCTCAACAAGTCCGGGCTTCTCGATTTCATCTGTTGTGTATATCCCGTTATCGTTAGCGGCATTCGGATTGTTCTTTTCCTACATGGCGATCAGGAATGCGGACAAGCAGGATGCGTAAACAAAGGCGCCCAATATGTATAAAAGGCCGATGCTGTCAGCACCGGCCTTTCCATTATGAGTCTGTTCTTGTTTCAAGATAATGCTTCTTGCCAATCTCTTTGCTCATCATATAGAAATGGAAGCAATATTCACCGATTGCCATGACAATCGCGCCGAATAAAGCCGCCAATGCAACTTCACCGCCAGTCATCCCCATAGAAAGCGGCATGCCCATCAGCCAGATCACGAGAAAGGCCAAACCAAAATCAGCCAAAGTTGCAATCATATTATTCCATTTCGGCAATACATAAAGATCGCCCAGCAAATAAGAAATAACCCCTAACACAATCGTCATTAGCAGCGTATCACCAAACGTGAACCCAAAGCCCAGACCAAGCACCAGATACAACACAATAATCGTCATAATACCTTTAATAGCGAGCGCTTTCACATGTGTCATTACAATTCCTCCTTTTGTCATTTGATTTGTTATGTATAATTCCTCAAATGTAAAAAGTTAAACCTTATTTTTTTTCGGAGGCGGGTGCAAATCTGCTGGGGAGGGGTCAATGATGTGAATCCAGGAATTGAGGCTGCGGCGCTTCGACAGCGGAAATGTGAAGCTTGTACTGCACCGGACGCTGCTTTGATGCCCAACAGCCCATTATGTTTGCTGTTTTTAGATGAATAAATTTAAAAACTTCTCCTGTCCCTCCGTCATCACTTCTGAAGTAATGAAATATGATGAAAAGAGATCAAGGGGAGGTGACGTGATGGCGGTCGTGAGAGCAACGAGTGCGGATGTCGATTTGATGGCAAGGCTGCTCAGAGCGGAAGCGGAAGGTGAAGGCAAGCAGGGGATGCTGCTTGTCGGCAACGTTGGAATTAATCGGCTGCGGGCGAATTGCTCAGATTTTAAAGGCCTCCGCACCATCAGGCAGATGATTTATCAGCCACACGCGTTTGAGGCTGTGACTCATGGATATTTTTATCAAAGAGCGCGGGATAGCGAGCGTGCCCTTGCACGCCGGTCGATTAATGGTGAAAGGCGCTGGCCTGCAAAATTTAGTTTATGGTATTTCAGGCCGGAGGGGGACTGTCCAGCCCAGTGGTATAACCAGCCGTTTGTGGCCAGATTTAAGTCACACTGCTTTTATCAGCCGACGGCGGAGACGTGTGAAAATGTATATAACACATTTTAGAGACAGGACACCGTTCAAGTTGAACGGTGTTTTTCTTTGAAAAGATGCAATGGAAAATATTCCTGTGAGATAATCGAAGAAAAAAGAGCTGACGGAGATGACAGAATGGCAACAATTGACCTGCAAAAGAAAAGTGTAAAGATCGTACTGGAGAAAAAGCAGTTAACGAAGGTGACGGCTCGTGTCGGACTGGTTCTTGATATTACGGGATCGATGAGACCGCTCTACAAAAACGGGACGGTTCAAAATGTGGTGGAGCGGATTTTGGCAGTGGCTGATCAGTTTGATGATAACGGTTTGCTGGATGTATGGGTGTATGATAATGAATTTTCCCGATTAAAGCCAGTTTCAGAAAAGGATTTTTCGGGCTATGTCGATCGTGAAATTTTAAATAATGACCGCTTGCATAAATTCGGCAGAAATGATGAGCCGCCAGTCATGAAGGACGTGCTGCGCAAATATGTTGCGGAGGAACCGAGCTCGTATCCTGCTTTCATTGTTTTTATCAATGACGGGGGCTGTAAAAAGTCAATCAAACCGATAATTGAAGCTTCTTCTGATAAACCGGTGTTCTGGCAGTTTGTCGGCATCGGAAACGGAAACTTTGATTTTCTCAATAAACTGGATACGTTAGAAGGGCGTGTCACTGATAACACGAATTTCCTGCATATCGAAGAGATTGACCGCATTTCTGATGATGAGCTTTATGATGCTCTGCTTGCTGAATTTCCATTTTGGCTGAAAGAAGCGAAGGAAAAAGGGATTGTAAGAGAACAAGAGCCTCCTGCTGAAAAGCCGAAAAAGAAGGGCTTTTTCAGCAGATTGTTTTCGAAATAACTGATAAGGCACTGAGCCATTCTGCGAAATGGCTCTGTGTTTTTGTTTTTTTAAGATCATGTGAAGAAAAATAGTCCGAATGGGCGGCTTGCAAACGACAGGATATGCAGAAAACGCGTCATTCAGCCAGCTTTCGGCATGTTTCAGCGGCAGGCTTGTGAGGGAAGACCTGTTTTTGATGTTCAGCGCTTACAATCGGTTCACACTTCTTCACAGTCGTTTAACAACGATTTCCTATAATGGAGACGATCAATGAGGAGAGAGGGGATCTTGAATGGCATACGACAGTCGTTTTGATGAATGGGTACAGAAACTGAAAGAGGAAAGCTTTCAAAACAATACGTTTGACCGCCGCAAATTTATTCAAGGAGCGGGGAAGATTGCAGGACTTTCTCTTGGATTAACGATTGCCCAGTCGGTTGGGGCTTTTGAAGTAAATGCTGCGCCTAAATTCTCAAGCTATCCGTTTACATTAGGGGTAGCGTCAGGTGATCCGCTTTCTGACAGTGTCGTGCTCTGGACGCGCCTGGCACCAGATCCGCTGAACGGCGGAGGAATGCCGAAGCAAGCCGTGCCTGTCAAATGGGAGGTCGCAAAGGATGAGCATTTCCGCAAAATCGTAAGAAAAGGCACTGAAATGGCTAAACCGAGTCTTGCCCATTCCGTTCATGTGGAAGCAGACGGGCTTGAGCCGAACAAAGTGTACTATTACCGTTTCAAAACCGGACATGAACTAAGCCCTGTCGGAAAAACAAAAACACTGCCTGCCCCTGGCGCCAATGTACCGCAAATGACCTTTGCATTTGCTTCCTGCCAGCAATATGAGCACGGATATTATACGGCCTACAAGCATATGGCAAAGGAAAAGCTTGATCTTGTCTTCCATCTCGGTGATTACATATATGAATACGGCCCAAATGAATATGTATCAAAAACAGGCAATGTCCGCACGCACAACAGCGCGGAAATCATTACGCTGCAAGACTATCGGAACCGTCACGCTCAATACCGTTCTGACGCCAATCTTAAAGCTGCACATGCGGCATTCCCTTGGGTTGTAACTTGGGATGACCATGAAGTTGAAAACAACTATGCCAATAAAATACCTGAAAAAGGACAGTCGGTTGAAGCATTCGTGCTCCGCCGCGCGGCAGCATACCAGGCATACTATGAACATATGCCGCTCCGCATTTCCTCTTTGCCGAATGGCCCAGATATGCAGCTGTACCGGCACTTTACGTACGGAAACCTGGCGTCCTTCAATGTGCTTGATACCCGCCAGTACAGGGACGACCAAGCCAATAACGACGGCAATAAGCCGCCTTCTGATGAATCGCGCAATCCGAATCGGACCCTGCTTGGAAAAGAACAGGAGCAGTGGCTCTTCAACAATTTGGGCAGTTCGACAGCCCACTGGAATGTGCTGGCGCAGCAGATTTTCTTTGCCAAGTGGAATTTCGGGACAAGCGCAAGCCCGATCTACAGCATGGATTCGTGGGACGGCTACCCGGCTCAGCGCGAACGGGTGATCAATTTCATTAAAAGCAAAAATCTGAATAATGTTGTCGTACTGACAGGTGATGTACACGCAAGCTGGGCATCGAACTTGCATGTCGATTTCGAGAAGACAAGTTCAAAAATATTCGGAGCCGAATTTGTCGGAACCTCGATCACTTCCGGAGGGAACGGCGCCGATAAGCGAGCGGATACGGACCAAATTTTAAAAGAAAATCCGCACATCAAGTTCTTTAACGACTATCGCGGATATGTCCGCTGTACAGTGACGCCTCACCAGTGGAAAGCCGATTATCGGGTGATGCCGTTTGTGACCGAGCCGGGCGCAGCCATTTCCACGAGGGCTTCATTCGTTTACCAGAAAGACCAAACTGGGTTGAGAAAGGTATCATCCACAACAATCCAAGGCGGGGTGAAGCAATCCGATGAGGTCGAAGAGGATCGTTTCTTTGCGCACAACAAAGCCCACGAAAAACAAATGATTAAGAAGCGGGCAAAAATCACGAATTAAGGAGTGGAAATTATGTTTTCAAACATTGGAATACCGGGCTTGATTCTGATCTTTGTCATCGCCCTCATTATTTTTGGCCCTTCCAAGCTGCCGGAAATCGGGCGTGCTGCCGGACGGACACTGCTGGAATTTAAAAGCGCCACAAAATCACTTGTGTCTGGTGATGAAAAAGAAGAGAAATCAGCTGAGCTGACAGCGGTAAAGCAGGACAAAAACGCGGGCTGAATGTTGATGAGGCAGACACCGGGTCTGCCTCTTTTTTTATGAAAGGGAGGGCTTTTTTGAATGGATAAAAAAGAAACCCATCTGATCGGGCATTTAGAAGAGCTTCGCCGCCGGATTATCGTCACCCTTGCGGCATTTTTTCTATTTCTCATCACGGCTTTTTTGTTCGTACAGGACATTTATGACTGGCTGATCAGGGATTTGGATGGAAAGCTGGCTGTGCTTGGGCCGAGTGAAATCCTCTGGGTGTATATGATGCTTTCCGGCATTTGTGCCATTGCGGCTTCTATCCCTGTTGCCGCGTACCAGCTGTGGCGTTTCGTTGCACCGGCGCTGACGAAAATGGAGCGCAAGGTGACGCTCATGTACATACCAGGTTTATTTGCGTTGTTTTTGGCGGGCATCTCCTTCGGATACTTTGTCTTGTTTCCGATCGTGCTCAGCTTTTTGACTCATTTATCCTCCGGCCACTTTGAAACGATGTTTACGGCTGACCGCTACTTTAGGTTTATGGTGAATTTGAGCCTGCCGTTCGGCTTCTTGTTTGAGATGCCCTTGGTAGTGATGTTTTTAACAAGGCTGGGTATCTTAAATCCTTACAGACTGGCCAAAGCGAGAAAGCTGTCCTATTTTCTGCTGATTGTCGTATCTATATTAATTACACCGCCTGATTTTATTTCTGATTTTCTCGTGATGATCCCGCTTCTTGTCCTGTTTGAAGTGAGTGTCACCCTATCGGCGTTTGTCTATAAAAAGAGGCTGAGGGAAGAAA
This sequence comes from Bacillus sp. YP1, assembly GCF_000877815.1. NCBI lineage: Bacteria > Bacillati > Bacillota > Bacilli > Caryophanales > Bacillaceae > Bacillus > Bacillus sp. YP1. The sequence goes on from NZ_CP010014.1 coordinate 57,455, forward strand.
CAGCGGCGGCCGCTTAGTGCAGCGTACCGCCCGGTGACTTCACATCCTCATCATATTGTGCGGCCGTAACAGCGGCGATTCTCAATGCCCGGACAATCGTGTCCAGGCTGAGGCTCGGCGCTGTTTTGTCGATTGTTTGCTCCGGAATGTAAGGAATATGAATAAAACCGCCGCGAATGTGCGGGGATGTCCGGCTAATGTGATCCATTAACCCGTAGAACAAATAGTTGCATACAAAGGTCCCTGCTGTGTAGGAAACCGCAGCTGGAATGCCATGTTCCTTCATCTTAGCAGTCATTCGTTTCACGGGAAGCCCTGTCCAGTAAGCGGCGGGCCCATCTGGAGAAATCTCTTCATCAATCGGCTGATGTCCTTCGTTATCGGGGATTCGCGCATCTGCAAGGTTGATCGCCACCCGTTCCGGTGTAATCTGCATCCGTCCTCCTGCTTGGCCGACACAAATTACGATATCCGGCTGATGTGTTTGAATGGCTTGGCGCAGAGTGCCCAGAGCGGATCTAAAGACGGTTGGAATTTGTTCCGCTGTAATTATGGCTTCTTCCGTCTCGAAGCCATTAAGCCGTTTCGCCGCTTCCCATGATGGATTGACGGTTTCTTTGTCAAAAGGGTCAAAGCCAGTGATCAGCACTTTTTTTCTCATTCTCCCATCTCCTTTTTCTTTTATTCTATTGTTTATTTATGGGTTTTTCATCAAAATAATGTAAAGGAGTGAATCATAATGGAGCATTTGCCGCAGCAGTATCGTCATTTATTCCCAACCTTGCAGACGCATACGATGCTTGCCAGCTGTTCTCAGAGCGCATTGGCAGAGCCTGTATCAAGGGCGATTCAGGATTATCATGATAGCCTGTTGTATATGGGGACGAACTGGAAAGAAGCGATCGAAAAAACAGAGTTTGCGAGAAACGAGTTTGCAAAGCTGATCGGGGCTGAACCGGATGAAGTGGCGATTGTGCCGTCAGTTTCTGATGCACTGGTTTCTGTAGCATCGTCCTTAACTGCATTTGGAAAGAAGCACGTTGTATATACAGATATGGATTTTCCGGCGGTGCCTCATGTTTGGCAGGCACACTCCGATTATACCGTATCCGTCATTCCATCAATAGACGGCGTGCTGCCGCTTGAACAATATGAAACGCATATTTCGGATGAAACAGTACTGACGTGTGTTCCTCACGTTCATTATCGTGACGGCTATGTTCAGGATATAAAAGCGATTGCCGAGATTTCTCAGAGAAAAGGCTCTTTATTGTTTGTAGATGCTTATCAATCAGCCGGGCATATTCCCATTGATGTGAAGGAATGGGGCGTAGATATGCTGGCAGCAGGCACCCGGAAGTATTTGCTCGGCATACCGGGTGTGGCGTTTCTTTATGTGAGAAAGGAACTGGCTGACGCACTGAAGCCGAAAGCATCAGCTTGGTTCGGCAGAGAGAGCGGATTTGATGGGGCTTATGCAAAAGACGCGCGCCGTTTTCAAACGGGCACCCCAGCTTTTATCAGCGTATACGCAGCTGCAGCGGCTTTATCGCTGCTGAATCATATTGGGGTTTCTCATATCAGGGATCATGTGAAAACGATCTGTGCCGATGCAGTTCAATATGCCGCTGAAAAAGGCCTGCAGCTGGCGGCGGCACAAGGTGGGGATCAGCCAGGCATGGTTGCGATCCGGGATGAGCGGGCATCGGAAACGGCGGCGTTGCTGAAAAAGAAAAAAGTGATTTGCGCGCCGCGGGAAAATGTTATCCGTCTCGCTCCCCATTTTTATAATACGAAGGAGGAAATGCGTCACGCGATTGATGAAATCGCGGCGAAAACGATCCACAAGTAAACATAAAAAAGCCCCTGAACATTAGTCAGGGGCTTTTCATATTAATGATCTACCTTCACGCGCTTCATAAAGAAAGCGCCAATTAAACCGATAATGGCAACAATCATTGCAAACACAAATGCGTGCTGTACACCCGCTGTCAAAGCTTGCGGGATGACTGCCGGATCGGCAGGGTTTTTAACTGTACTCATATAATCATGCTGGCCTGCAGCCATAATGCTGACCGCAACCGCTGTTCCGATAGCGCCGGCCATTTGCTGCAGCGTGTTCATAATGGCGGTGCCGTCTGGATAAAATTCACGCGGCAGTTGGTTTAAACCGTTTGTCTGTGCAGGCATCATGATCATAGAAATCCCGATCATCAAGCAGGTGTGCAGGATGATAATCAGCACAGCTGTTGAAGTGGTCGTTACATTTGAGAAGAACCATAGTACAACTGTGACAATCACAAATCCCGGAATGACAAGCCATTTCGGCCCGTATTTATCGAACAAGCGGCCTGTAACAGGGGACATAAATCCATTTAAAATACCGCCCGGCAAGAGAACAAGACCAGATGCAAATGCAGTCAGGACTAAGCCGCCTTGCAGATACATCGGCAGAAGCAGCATAGATGACAGAATGACCATCATACAAATGAACACCATGATCACACCCAAAATAAACATCGGGTATTTGAACGCACGGAGGTTCATCATCGGCTGCTTCATTGTCAGCTGGCGGATTGAAAATAGGATAAGGCCGACAACGCCGACAATCAGCGACACGATAACAGTCGGGCTGGACCATCCCCCGGAGCCTTCACCCGCGTTGCTGAATCCGAACACAATGCCGCCGAAGCCAATCGTCGACAGGATGATAGACAATACATCGATTTTCGGCTTTGTCGTTTCAGATACATTCTGCATATATGCGATACCGAACACAAGCGCCAGCACAAGGAATGGAAGAGAGATCCAGAAAATCCAGTGCCAGTTGAGGTGCTCCAGAACCAATCCTGAGAAAGTTGGGCCGATGGCGGGCGCGAACATAATGACAAGACCGATCGTTCCCATTGCGGCGCCCCGTTTATGAGGCGGGAAAATCACCAAGATTGTGTTAAACATTAGGGGCAGTAAAAGACCGGTTCCAAGTGCCTGAACGATCCTTGCTGCTAATAAAAACGAGAAGCTCGGCGCAAGCGCCGCGATCAAGGTTCCTATAATTGAAAAGATTAGTGACACGGTAAAAAGCTGTCTTGTTGTGAACCACTGTAACAGCAGTCCTGAAACAGGAACAAGGATACCGAGTACAAGCAGGTAGCCCGTCGTTAACCATTGGACGGTTGCCGCTGTAATGTTCAATTCCTTCATAAGGTCGGTTAACGCAATATTCAGTGCTGTTTCACTGAACATGCCGATAAAACCGGCCAACAGCAAGGAAATCATAATCGGCATCACTTTGTATTGCTGAGATGCTTTAGCTGTTGTTTCCAAAATCATTTCCCCTCTCTATCAACTGCATGTAGGATGTCGTTTTTTTATCTCTTCAGCAGGTCAGGAATGCAGCTGGAGATATGAAGGAGCGGCGTACTGTTTTTTGCCGTCAAAGATAAAAGAATACCGCCTTCAATCATCGCGTTAACCACAGTGCTGGCTTCTTTTGCACGGCTCTCGCTGCAGCCAGTCTGCCGCAGTTTTTCCTCATATACAGAGGCCCATTCTTTGTAGGCTTCATGACAGGCTTCGCGCAACGGTTCGCTTTTCAATGACGTCTCAGCCGCTAGCAAGCCCACAGGCAAGCCTTCAATGTCTTCCGTACATGAAAACTGGCAGGAGAGCTCCTTCAAAAAGGCTTGAATGCCTTCCGCTGGGTCGGTGTAGGCTTCCATGCAGTCCGCGATTTTCTGACGGATATACTCCTTCATCTCATTTACGGCTTCGATCGCAAGCTGTTCTTTACCCCCGGGAAAGTGGTAGTAAAGAGAGCCTTTAGGCGCACCGCTTTCCTTTATAATCTGGTTCAGCCCCGTGCCGTAATACCCTTGCAGCTGAAAAAGCCGGGTAGCTGCCGAAAGGATTTTCTCACGGGAATCTCCATAACTCATAACATTCCCACCTTACTGAATTGCAATCAAAAATATAGTGACTGGTCTATTATCTTGATTCAATCATCAATTGTCAAGAAAAATTCATTGTATGAAAAGACAAAAAAAGAAGGATATGACAACAAAAAATACTGAGAGAAAAGCTGACTGATCTTTTGACTGAATAGATAAAATGTTCAATGATTAATCATCATATGGATGTAAGGAGAGAAATAGATGAAAAAACAACGAATGCTCGTACTTTTTACCGCACTATTGTTTGTTTTTACCGGATGTTCACATTCTCCTGAAACAAAAGAATCCCCGAAAGAAAAAACGCAGACACAAAAAGTCTCTTCGGCTTCTGCCTCTGAAAAAAAAGGTCTGCCAAACATTAGAATTTTAGCGACAGGAGGCACGATAGCTGGTGCCGATCAATCGAAAACCTCAACGACTGAATATAAAGCAGGTGTTGTCGGCGTTGAATCACTGATTGAGGCAGTTCCAGAAATGAAAGACATTGCAAACGTCAGCGGCGAGCAGATTGTTAACGTCGGCAGCACAAATATTGATAATAAAATATTGCTGAAGCTGGCGAAACGCATCAACCACTTGCTCGCTTCAGATGATGTAGACGGAATCGTCGTGACTCATGGAACAGATACATTGGAGGAAACCGCTTATTTTTTGAATCTTACCGTGAAAAGTGATAAACCGGTTGTTATTGTCGGTTCGATGAGACCTTCCACAGCCATCAGCGCTGATGGGCCTTCTAACCTGTACAATGCAGTGAAAGTGGCAGGTGCCCCTGAGGCAAAAGGGAAAGGGACGCTTGTTGTTCTTAACGACCGGATTGCCTCAGCCCGATATGTCACCAAAACAAACACAACTACAACAGATACATTTAAATCAGAAGAAATGGGCTTCGTCGGAACAATTGCAGATGATATCTATTTTAATAATGAGATTACCCGTAAGCATACGAAGGACACGGATTTCTCGGTTTCTAATCTTGATGAGCTGCCGCAGGTTGACATTATCTATGGATACCAAAATGACGGAAGCTACCTGTTTGACGCTGCTGTAAAAGCCGGAGCAAAGGGGATTGTATTTGCCGGTTCTGGGAACGGGTCTTTATCTGATGCAGCCGAAAAAGGGGCGGACAGCGCAGTCAAAAAAGGCGTTACAGTGGTGCGCTCTACCCGCACGGGAAATGGTGTCGTCACACCAAACCAAGACTATGCGGAAAAGGACTTGCTGGCATCGAACTCTTTAAACCCCCAAAAAGCACGGATGTTGCTGATGCTTGCGCTTACCAAAACAAATGATCCTCAAAAAATCCAAGCTTATTTCAATGAGTATTGAAGAAAAGAAGGCAATAAGCCTTCTTTTTTTTGGCTTTTTAGGACCAATAATGACCTCTGAATCTTAAAATTTCTTTAAAAATAAGCCAAAATTACCCTTTACTTAATTAATTTGGTAACGTAATATAATTGGAGAATTTGTTACAAAAAAAGGAGGATATTATGAAATTTGTAAAAAGAAGGATCATTGCACTTGTAACAATTTTGATGCTGTCTGTTACATCGCTGTTTGCGTTGCAGCCGTCAGCAAAAGCCGCTGAACACAATCCAGTCGTTATGGTTCACGGCATTGGAGGGGCATCATTCAATTTTGCGGGAATTAAGAGCTATCTCGTATCTCAGGGCTGGTCGCGGGACAAGCTGTATGCAGTTGATTTTTGGGACAAGACAGGCACAAATTATAACAATGGCCCGGTATTGTCACGATTTGTGCAAAAGGTTTTAGATGAAACGGGTGCGAAAAAAGTGGATATTGTCGCTCACAGCATGGGGGGCGCGAACACACTTTACTACATAAAAAATCTGGACGGCGGAAATAAAGTTGAAAACGTCGTGACGCTTGGCGGCGCCAACCGTTTGACGACAGGCAAGGCGCTTCCGGGAACAGATCCAAATCAAAAGATTTTATACACATCCATTTACAGCAGTGCCGATATGATTGTCATGAATTATTTATCAAGATTAGACGGTGCTAGAAACGTTCAAATCCATGGCGTTGGACACATCGGCCTTCTGTACAGCAGCCAAGTCAACAGCCTGATTAAAGAAGGGCTGAACGGCGGGGGCCAGAATACAAACTAATGAGATAAATAACCTTGAAGAGTCCTATTCTTCAAGGTTATTCTGCTTTTAGCACAATGGTTTTCGCCGCCATATCATGAACGGTTTGTTTTTTCTTCGTAAATGCGGCTGTCAAATAGATCAGGCGGGAGAATACATGCACCCACGCTATCAGGTAACGGACAATGGCTTGCGGGAAGGATATTTTTTTATATGTTTCGTCCCTCACGATTTGCAGCCCGATGATTTTTTTGCCCAGTGTGCCCTTCCAATTTGTCAGCGGCATCAGCAAAGGATACACAATCAGCATCAATATGGCGACAATAATGACACCGGCGGACCCATCGCCAAACGTAAATCCGGCTGCCAAAATCACTGCTGCGGCAATGATTACATCAAGTACAAGCGCGCAGGCGCGCAGCATGAAACCAGCTAGTTCCAATAGAAACACTCCTTAAAATGTTAAATAAATACCTAATGATTGTAAAAAAGAAGGGCCTAAAGTGGGAATAGGTGATAAGCCTTAAATCACAAAAGTTGGTGAAAATGTCATAGGTAAATTGGCATAATCAGCCAGCTTATCACATTACCAAATTCTTTTTTAGCCCGAAACCAAGCCCTCAGAAGTTATTTTTGTTAAAATAGAAAAGTTACAACAGAATTCGGAGGGTTTATTGTGGGAAAAGTGAAACGAAATGCCCCTTGCCCATGCGGCAGCGGCAAGAAATATAAAAAATGCTGCGGAAGTAAAGTTGTCGACTTCCCGGCGGAACTAGCGGCAAAAGAAGCGAAGCAAATTCAGGAAGACTTAGTGGAGTATGCCTTCACAGTACATAGAGAAAGCATTTCAGGCTTTATCAACCAGCATGATTTTCTTTCTGCTATGGACAGACAGACGAAAGACATCAGCGTATTTAACTTAGGAATCTGGGGAATCTTCTTCCACCCGCTTGCTGGTGAGAAGACAATCTTCGAAGAGTACCTTCAGAAAAAAGGCGATTCGATCACTCGTCCGAAAACGCGTGAGATCGTAGAATCATGGCAGAGCATGACGCCTGCTTTATTGCTGCTGAAGGACCTGAAGGAAGGCATCATTCACTTTGAAGATGTCATTACGGCAAAACAATTCGAAGTGGAAATGGACGCCAGCAATCAAGACCTTCCTCCAGTGGGAAGCCTGATTCTTGGATATCCAATCCACGAAGCGGAAAAAGCAGAATTCTTCATGCAGTTCACGATCTTCCCGGTGAAGAGAACAGGAGCGCTGATCAGCAAGGTGAAGAAATATGCGGATGCCGCTGTGAAGGAAGGCAAAACGCCGGAGGACTTCATGAAGCAGGAATTCAACAACGTTCTGTTCGCGTTGTTAGCTGAGAAAGATGAAGAGCCACAAGCAGAGAAAGCGGAAGTAAGCACTGTTGAGTGGGCAAACGATTTGGAGAAAGAAACCGCTGCGGCTATTGAAGAAGGCATGAGCGGGGAAGAGTATCCGACTGAATTGATCCCAGCTGTTATTGACATTTGGAAAACATTCTGCGAGAAAAAATCACCTGTCATCAGAAAGCCGGAAGCTTTTGCTGCGGCAGTTGAATATTATGTAAACGCAATTTCTCTTAACGGCGCGTCCGTTTCTCAAGCTAAACTGGCGAAAAAATACGGCGTCAGCGCATCAACGATTTCCAGCCGTTACAAAGAAATTGAAAGCACGCTGCAGGATGAAGCGGATCGTTTTGCACAAGCGTTATCCTCATAATGGAAAAAACCTTGAAAAGCCAGGCTTTTCAAGGTTTTTTTATTTCTGAAACGGAATTTTGATTTCTAACCGGAAGACGGAGTGGCGGTAGGTAAAATCCAGCCTGCCAAAAGCGCCCTTCACCAGTTTTTGAATGATATATGTGCCCATGCCTTCATGAGCGCCGTTTTTCGTTGAGCGGCCAAACGATTGATAGATTGTATCGAGCACTTTTGGGTCCATCCCGGGAGTGCTGTTTTCACAAGTCAGTACATAAAGTCCGCTGCGCAGTGAAGTCTCGAGTTTAATCTCTGCTTTTTCTCGGGCCTCCTCCGCGCTGTCGAGCGCATTTTCTAATATGTTGCCGACCAAGCTGACCTGATCAGCAGGCGAAAATGGAAGGGAAGAAAGCGGTGTATGCATATGCAGCGAAACACTCACATTCGAGGCGCGGGCTTTTTCTAAAAAATCATAAAGCACCCCTGCAACGTACGCGTTCTCTCCCTTCAAAAATCGGTCATATTGACTGTATTGATCCGCCCAGTTTTGAATATATGCTTGTGTATCTGCCTTGGGCTGAGCTGATTTGATTGCAGTGATATGTTTCATTGTGTCATGATTCCGGCTTCTGACATCAATCAGCATTTGATTGGCGTGCTGTTCAGCTTGAGTCAGCTTATCAATTTGATCAGAAAGCCTTGCCTGCAAAGCAGACTGTCCGATACGGAGCCCTTCACACCCTGCAAATATCGCGATTACACATAATGCCGGCATGATGTCTGTGCCGATCAGCACTACTCCCGCCGACATCACTTGAATCACCGCAATCCACGCACAAAGCTGGAAGGAACAGCAGTCCCACACCCGCTTCGTATTCCAAATGTACAATCCTGCAGCAGCTGCGCCTAAAACAGCGGTGAGCCAAGAGGCGGCTGTGCTGTGTGAAAGAGCAGCAGCTCCCTGATAACATATGAAACTAAATAAAACCAGATAAAGACATTGAAAAAGGGTAATCACGTTCTGAACTCCTCAAAAGTAGTAGTTTTGAAAATAATCAAGCTGCTGCTTGGTGATCATCGCTTTTTTAGACGTTCCCTCAAAGGAAACTGTGAATGAATGCTTGGTATAAGCGGAAAAATGCTTTATGTAATGAATGTTGATAATAAAGGAACGATGCGAACGAAGAAAATCCTTTTCGGGCAGGTCGCCTTTAATATCATTTAATGTTTGATACGTTTGCACCTCTTCGGCGGTTGTCACAATCGTCGTCGAACGTCCCGTCCGTTCTGCGAAAATAATATCCTTCTTTTGCAGGACGTGCATTTCAGACTTTTGCTTTATCAATATACGCCCATTCAAACTCGTTTCCGTTTTCTTTTTCAAGTACCGGTCGAAGGAAGCGGCCAGACGGTCGGCATAGTACGGCTTCATAATATAATCATGGACGTTCAGGTCAAAGGCGTGAACCGCATAACCGCCGTGGCCGGTAACAAAAATCACATCCACATCAAGTGAATGGGATTTGATCAAATCAGCAAGCTCGTAGCCAGACATATGGGGCATCTCGATATCGGCAAGCAGCAGATCAATGTCTCCGTTCTTTACCCGCCTGTAGGCTTCCTTCGCTGAATCGGTGGAAAAGACAATTTCGACGTCCTGCATTCTGGACACGATCGCTTCCAGCTTCTCTAAATCTACTCGATAATCATCTACAAGTCCGACTTTTACCATTATCATTCCCCTAGTTACATAGAATCATCTTTATTCTATCCCATTTCACGACATAAAAAGAACTCTTCGCGACAACTTTATCCAACTAATCCAGCTTTTCGTATATAGTCATTACTAGAAATAAAGATAAGGGAGATTGTGACATGATTACACTGACCGATTGCAGCCGCAGGTTTCAGGATAAGAAAAAAGTAGTCAAAGCGGTGCGAGATGTAAGCTTAACAATTGAAAAAGGAGAAGTCGTCGGCATTCTCGGAGAAAACGGTGCCGGCAAAACCACGATGCTGAGAATGATTGCTTCCTTGCTTGAACCATCACAGGGTGTAATCACAGTAGACGGCTTTGACACGGTCAAGCAGCCGGCTGAGGTCAAAAAAAGAATCGGTGTCTTATTCGGAGGAGAAACCGGGCTTTACGACAGGATGACCGCTAAAGAAAATCTCCAATACTTCGGCAGGCTGTATGGGCTGAACCGCCACGAGATCAAAGCAAGAATAGAAGATTTATCGAAACGGTTCGGCATGCGCGATTATATGAACCGGAGAGTGGGCGGGTTTTCGAAAGGCATGAGGCAGAAAGTCGCCATTGCCAGAGCGCTGATTCACGATCCGGACATCATTTTATTTGATGAGCCGACAACTGGGCTTGATATTACGTCAAGCAACATCTTCCGAAGATTTATACAGCAGCTGAAAAGAGAACAAAAAACGATTCTTTTCTCCAGCCACATTATGGAGGAAGTGCAGGCGCTCTGTGACAGTGTCATCATGATTCACAGCGGAGAGGTGATTTACCGAGGGGCGCTTGAATCACTATACGAGAGCGAGCGCAGTGAGGATTTGAATTACATCTTTATGTCTAAGCTTGTCAGGGGGATTTCTTAAATGCTGAGCCATATTTATAAAAAAGAAATGATCGACGCTTTACGCGACAGAAAAACGATATTACTCACAATCTTAGTGCCGATGATTATGATGCTTGGACTTGTCTTTTTTTATGAAAGCATGCTGTCCGACAAAGGGGAGCAGTACACGCTGGCTGTCGGCCATTCGCTTCCGCCCGCACTGGAAAGCAAGCTTAATGAGATTGACGAAATCAGCGTAAAAACATTTGCAAAGCCTGAAGAGGCAGTTGATGAAGGAAAAGCAGATGCCTATCTGAACGTCCCGAAAGAGTTCGACTCATATGTCAACAGCATGACACCTTTTAAGGTTGATGTTTACGGCAATTCAATCGATCAAGGGTCGTCAAATGCCATGCAGCTTGTGCAGTCTGCCTTAGATCAGTACAAAAATGAAATTGTGCAGCAACGTTTAACAAATAAGCATATTGATCAATCGGTGATCCAGCCGTTTACAATTCAGCAAAAGGAAGCGGATGAGGAGAAAGGGACTTCCGCTATTATGCTTTCCGCCATTCTGCCCATGCTGATTCTGACTTCCATTGTTTCCGGCGCAATGCCGATCGCTCTTGATATCATGGCCGGTGAAAAGGACCGGAAGTCAATCGAGGCGCTGCTATTAACGCCAGTCAGCAGAAACAAAGTGCTGGTCGGCAAGTGGCTTGCGGTTTCCACTTTTGGCGTGGCTTCAGGTGTATTTGCTTTGGTGTTTTTGATTTTGTCCACCGTGTTATTTACCGAAAATTTAAAAACGGCCTTCCAGCTGGGAGATCATATGTGGAGTGTAATCGGCGCTTCAGCCTTAATCATTGTGCTCTCTGCATTGCTGATATCTGCGATGGAGCTTTTCATCAGCATCATGTCCAGCTCGGTAAAAGAAGCGCAAAGTTATATGTCTCTCGTCGTCTTTCTGCCTGTGTTCCCGATGTTTTTCATCTTCAGCAAGGCACCGAACCAATTTGACTTATCATACTTTCTCATCCCGTTTCTGAACCTGCATGCGTTATTTAAACAGCTTTTATTCGGGATGATTGACCCGGCTGCCATTTTGTCTACGTCAGGAACCATCGCCGTGCTCATCGCCATCTTCTTTTTACTAGCCAGAGCCTGTTTCCTGAAAGACAAATGGATTCTTCCAAAATAAACTTGCGAAAGGAGAAATACACTTTCTCCTTTTTGTATATCCTGAAAAAAGAAGGAAAATAGAAAAAGGATATCTAATACAAAAAGTGACCCTGCACTATTTTTCATCAAAATTGGTTTCAAAGGAGAAGGAACAATGGATCAAACACGTACACTCGGCAAAACGAAGCTGAAGGTGAAGCGGATCGGATTCGGCGCGAATGCGGTCGGCGGGCATAATCTATTTCCAAATCTAAATGATGAAACAGGGAAGGATTTAGTGCGCACGGCATTGGATGGCGGCGTCAATTTTATCGATACCGCCTTTATATATGGATTGGGGAGATCTGAAGAATTAATCGGCGAAGTCGTACAGGAACGCGGCGTGCGGAATGAGCTCATCATCTCCACCAAAGGAGCTCATAAAGAAGTGGACGGCAGCATTGAATTAGACAATAGCCGGGAGTTTCTTCGCAGCGAGGTCGAGAAGAGCCTGAAGCGGCTGAAAACAGATTATATTGATTTGTATTATGTTCACTTTCCGGATGGAAAAACACCTCTCGCTGAAGTGGCGGGCACTTTGAAAGAGCTGAAGGATGAGGGGAAAATCAAAGCAATCGGCGCTTCGAACCTCGATTATCAGCAATTGCAGGATTTTAATGCTGATGGCTATTTGGAGGTCTTCCAGGCCGAATATTCTCTCATACAGCGTGATGCCGAGAAAGAGCTTCTTCCATACTGTGAAAAACAAGGCATCTCCTTTATTCCTTACTTTCCGCTTGCGTCCGGACTGCTGACAGGAAAATTCACGCGAGACACAGTCTTTGATGATTTCAGAAAGGATAAACCTCAATTTCAGGGTGAAACGTTTATCCACAATCTCAAAAAAGTAGATAAGCTGAAAGCAGTAGCGGAGGAAAAACAAGCGGATACGGCACATGTCGCCTTGGCGTGGCTGTTAACGAGACCGGCGATTGATGCCATTATTCCAGGAGCTAAACGACCTGAGCAATTACAGGATAACCTGAAAACCTTGAACATTGAACTTACCGAAGACGAAGTGAATTTCATCAGCGACATTTTTAAATAAAAAGGAAATAGCCGTCAAGGCTATTTCCTTTTGGTGTTTTATTCTTTGATGAATGCTTCGACTAATTCTGCTGCTCTGTAATCATCCATATCAAGCTGCCATTGGTCGATGTCATTTTTCTTCATTTTCACTTCAACTGTTTTTTCAGATGAAGCAGGTCCAAGCTTTTTAAATTCCTCAGGGTAGACTTGAAGCGCGTATTTCACTGCCTCTTCATAGCTGGCACTAGAGTTTTTACTGTAGTAGTCTTTCACTTTGTCTTCGATACGGTCTGAAAGAGAAGACGCATCTACAGGTTTAACTGTGGCTTCAACAATTGCTTCGTCTTTAGAGATTGAAGTCGTTTTTGCCTGAATGGAAGAGTTTTTGCTTAATCCCTCTTTAATGCCGTTCACGATATTATCAAGCGCTTTGCTGTCTGCATATGTGCTGGAAAGGCCGGAAGCTGAGAGATAACCGTCTTTGGCTGATTCATTGAAATCATTTACAATTTCATTTTTGTTAGCGCCGGTGATTTTTTCGAAATCGGCGTTATCTTTGCCGAAAAGAAGGACATCAACATAAGCTGATAACGCTTTTGCAGAATCTTGGAGCTTATCTGCCGTCGCCAGGATTTTTTTGTCTTTTCCGTCAATTTTAAAAGTAACTGATTTTGGCTTTTTATCACCGTAAGATTCCGGCGTATAGTTAAGCTCGTATTGCTTGCCTTTATCTACAACGAAGAAAAGATTTCCTTCAACGGATTTGTCAGCGTTAATCGTGCTGCCTTGAAGCTTTTCGCTATAGTCTTCAGGGTCTGTGTCAGACATTTTGGTATCACCTTGATACAATGTGAAATCCATACTGTCTACATTCAGCGGGTCTTTTCCTGTGTTTTTCACCGCGACATTGACTTTTAACACAAGCTGGTCATCTGAAGTGGACTTATCATATTTAGACGGAAGCGTATAAGAGACATCCTTGATTTTGACTTGAGCTATATCTGAGCTTTTTTCTGTTTCTGATTCTTTCTTCTCCGCGCTTGTTTTGCTGCCGGAACAAGCAGCTGTAAACATCATCAGCAGAAGAATTAGGAAAACAGCGTACGTTTTTTTCTGAAACATTCATTTTTCCTCCTCAAATGGTTTAGGAAAGGGGAGTCTTTTGTCTTTGAGAAATGGATCTTTTTGAATGGATTAGCATCATATAACCAAAAAAATCAGTTCTTTTCTCACGGTTTTCACCGGATTTTCTGGAAACTCCGCCCTCCTTTGTCATGAATGGACCTATAAAAAGTTACAACGGAATTAATTTTAAGATTATTAGCTTTTATATTGAATAGGTTCATCATCCTATTTTTGGTGAAAAATGTTCTGGTAAAACTGGTAAACTCAGAAAACTGTGTATTTTAGACTATTACTTTTTGATTAGTTGGAGGGAACTTAAGAAGGATGAAAGGGGCTGCCTTTGTGAAGAAAGAGGGACTGAAACAAAAAGCACTGGAAATCGGCCGGGTGCCGACACACTTAAAACTGGAAATTGAAGATTATGGCGGTGATGATAAAAGAGCTCATTTTTGTTGGGCAGATCCTCAGGATGAGAATACCGGCATTATCGTGGAGCTTGGACCGGACGGAGAGCTGGAATCCCTTTCCCGTGATATTGAGCCTGAAAGCGGAGAAAGGCTGTCTGAGGAGAAACTAGAGGATATCATGCGCCAATTTGTCGAGACTCATCATCCGGGGGCACTCTCTGCCTTTGTTCGTGAAGAAAATGACCGTGCATACGGCGATAAAGTGAGATTTTCATATGTTCAAATGGAGGCTGGGCTTCCTCTCCCCATGAGCGGATTTATGGCTGATGTTTCCTTATCAGGTGAGATTGTTTACTTCCGTTATTACGGCGAAGCGGGCAGCATCATCAAGCCAAAGCGGGTCGCGGATGTTGAAGAGGCACTTGCCTTTATCAAGAAGGACGTGGAGTTCGACCTTTTGTTTCAGGTTCTCCATCGTTCTGTTTACAAAAACGGAGATGATCAGCCGCATTTGGTGTACGAGCCTGAATGTAGGGCGATTACCGTACCTGCGGATTTGGTTCAAGAAGAACAAGCAGTTGATGATGACGATGATTACAGGGAGCCGGAGAGCTTTCCTCTCCCTTTATTCGAGGGCATCCGCGAAAAGGCCGATCCTGACAGCATGATTGGTATTGAAAAAGGGTTTGTCAAAGAGCGGGAAGCGGATTTGGGAAATGGGAGAATCGGAATCGTTTGGCGGAATCCGGATGACCCTGTTTATCAGCCGGCGGATAAAAGCATGGACAGCTGGTTTAAGGGACGGACTCATCAAGTGCTGAAAACCATCTATCACAAAGAAACCGGAAAACTCGAAGGCGTCATGTCATTTATGGAGAAAAAAGGGCCGCTGACAGTAACTTTGGCAGAGTGCGAAAAAATAGCGCTTCGCTTTCTGTTTGCTTTATTTCCGAATGCCGATCAATATTTTAGGATCAGATACGATGAAAATGATGAAGAAGAAAACGCAGTCGCTGGTTTTACATTTGAGGCGCATTGTCACGGGGTTCCGATCCGATTTGGGCAGATCAGAATTTGTGTCAGCCGCCAGACAGGGTATATCACCGTTTATATGGGACCGGATATTGACCCAAATAAGCTGGCAACCATTGATCCTGTGCCGGCTATTTCAGTTGAACAAGCCAAGTCTATCTTTTGGCAGCATTTTAAAGTTGAGCTTGGCTGGGAAAGAGAGTACGGGGATGATGAAGAACACAGCTACCGGCTCGTCTATAAACCGGTGTATCCGCATTTTATCGATGCACATACAGGAGAGCCTGTCTTCAGCATATGGTGAAACAGCCAAAAGTCACGCAATTGCCTCAGATATAGAAGAGAGTATGTGATGAAAGTAACAGAAAGAATCTCAAAAAACAATGACAATAATAGAAAAGGACCTTTCTTCACTTTAAATGAAGAAAGGTCTTTTTATATAATAAACAGGATTCTCTTTGTCGTAGACTCTTTGAAAGGGATGACTTCATTGGTTAATAAACAGCTGAAAAAGAAGGCGCAGGAGATCGGAAATGTACCGACGCATTATGAGCTTGAGATAGAAGATTACGACCAAAAGCAAAAGAAGAACGGGCAGGCATATTTTATCTGGAAGGACCCTAAAGATCCGGAAAAGCACATTACAGTTGAACTTAGAAATGACGGCGCTTTGCTCACCTTTTCAACAACTGTCCGCTCCGAGACAGACAAACAACTTCCAGATGCTGAGCTGAAGCTGACGGCTCTTCAGTTTGCCGCTGCGAATCATCCCGGCACATTTATGAATTTTCATTTTCAAGGCAAGGAAGAACGGGGGCAGCACATCCGGTTTGTCTATACCAAAATGGAGCTGGGGCTTCCGATTCCCAATTCAGGTTTTTTAATTGATATGACACGCAGCGGTCAGATTGTCCACTTTCTATATTACGGGGAAGGGTATAAAGCCGAAGTTCCGACGGAATTTGTAGCAAAAGAGAAGGTTGTGTCCCATTACTTAAACACAATGTCTTTTGAGCTGATGTACGATGTCATTGATGGCGAACAGGAACCAAGGCTTGTTTATGAACCGATTCTCCCGGGATACAGCTATCCCGCAGATGTAGACGAAATTGTGCCCGACCAGCATATCGCAGATGAAAGAATAGAAAACACGGCGCCACTGCCGCCGCTTCAGAACAAGGAAGAAGTTGATATATTTGCCTTGCTGGGTTTTACCTCTGATATGCAGAAAGTCAGTGAAAGAGACTTTGGAGAACAAATTGGAAGCACGTGGCGCAGAGGCGCTGCGCCGGAGCGTAAGGATTTAAGCATAGGAAGCTATTTTGAAACGAGAAATAAAAACACAATCAAAATGAAGACGGATAAAAGAACAGGAAAATTAAAAGCAGCGCTTTCTTTTATGGAGCGGCCGAACAACCCCCAATGCTCCACGGAAGAATGCCAAGAGATAGCGCTTCAATTTTTGTATGCCCTTTATCCGAGAGCGGCTGAGTTTTTCAGGGTGAATCCCGTCCGAATTGATGAAAGAGGGAGAGTCCGCAACCATTTTTCTGTCTGGTATAAAGGAGTGCCGCTGCGGTTCGGCGCTGCCCGCATCATTGTCAATCCGGAAACTGGGTTGATTGACGCTTTTATGGCGCCTGATATTGAACCTGAACAATTGGAAGCGATAAATCACAGGCCGGATGTTTTCGCTGAAGAAGCAAGAGAAGCGTTTTTAGCCGCTTTTGATGTGAAGCTGGAATGGCAGCCTGACTTTACAGCAGGCAGTGACCAGCACTGCAAACTTGTCTATAAGCCGGTTTACCCTTCCTATATTGATGCGCACATAAGGAAAAAGAAAAGGCTGTGAGGGGTGTCTAGTTAGGAATCATCTCCAAGTGGGGGTAGTCCTTGAATCGTTTCCAATCCCCGCCCCATTCAAAACCGAGTGTCTTAGCGATCTCGACAACCTCCAGCCAATCTGATTTTCCGTTTTGATTGCCGTCATATTCCATATCCCATATGATGCTTCCATCCTTTTTTTGAAGTGCGAAATCAATCGCTAAACCATAGTTATGATACGATTCCCCTCCTCTTGCATAGGTGACAATATTCCCTTTTTTTGTACGTCCCTGTTTATATAATTCATCTTGTTCCTTAAAGGACCTGAATCCTTCAGTAATGACGACGGTAATGCCTTTATTCGCTGCAGCGGCTTTGAGTGCATCGGTATTCTGCTTCACAATCGGATGAAGATCCGAGGGGACAGGCATGTCCTGCAAGGCGTTTTGAGAATGCCATTCATGCCGAATATAACTAAAACAAAGATCTAGAAGAAATAGAATACATAAGATAACAAATGTTTTTGCGGGTAACTTCATATCGGTCTCACTTTCTCAAGATGTGCTGAATGTTAACGCTTTTAAGTGATTGACTCTCTCTAAAAGCGAACAGCTATGATAAAATATAACATAAATAGTAGCAGGAGGAAGGAGGCAGACCGATGAGAGCAAAGATTCCATCAGAAGAAGTAGCAGTAAAGCTGAATGAATGGTACAAGCTCATTCGCGCATTTGAAGCAGATCAAGCAGAAGCGTTAAAGCAGGAGATTGAATACGATTTAGAAGATATGGAAGAGAACCAGGACTTGCTTTTATATTTTTCTTTGATGGAATTCCGGCATCGAATCATGCTTGATAAGCTGATGCCGGTGAAAGACAGCGACACCAAGCCTCCGTTCTCTGATATGCTGAACGAAATTGAAAGCAATCAGCAAAAACTCACGGGCTTACTGGAATACTACTTTTATTATTTCAGAGGAATGTACGAATTCAAGCAGAAAAATTTCATATTAGCGATTGACCATTATAAACATGCCGAGGAAAAGCTCGAGTATGTCGAGGATGAGATCGAAAAAGCTGAGTTTCTTTTTAAAGTCGCAGAAGTGTATTATCACATCAAACAAACGTATTTTTCCATGAATTATGCGAGCCAGGCGCTTGATATCTATACGAAATATGAACTGTACGGTCGCCGCCGGGTTCAGTGTGAATTTATCATCGCCGGAAATTTGACCGATGTGTATCATCATGAAAAAGCACTGACCCACTTGTGCAGCGCTTTAGATCATGCCAGGCAGCTTGAAGAAGCATACATGATCGCCGCTGCCTATTATAATGTCGGACACTGTAAGTACAGTCTGGGTGATTACAAAGAAGCGGAGGGCTATTTCAAAACAGCCGCCGCCATTTTTGAGGAGCACAACTTTCAGCAAGCTGTTCAAGCTGTATTTTCACTGACCCATATCTACTGTAAAGAGGGAAAATACGACAAGGCAGTAGAGGCTTATGACCGCGGGATAAAGAGCGCGGCTGAATGGGAGGATGACATGTACTTGACGAAATTCCGCCTCATTCATGAGCTGTATCTTGGAAGCGGCGACCTGAACGTGCTTACAGAATGCTTTGACCTGCTGGAATCCAGACAGCTTCTTGCTGACGCCGAAGATCTGCTGCATGATACAGCGGAACGTTTCAATCAGCTGGAACATTACGAGTCCGCCGCTTTCTTTTACCGCAGGCTGATGAATATTAAAAAGAAGCTTGCCGAGCAGCGTTTTCAATAGGAAATGGCAGAGAACTACAGGTTCTCTGCTTTTTTTGTGCTGTTTTCAACTCGGAAAAACAGGGTATTTTCCACTGCATAGTGAGAAACAGAGGAGGATATCAAGTATGTACAAAGATTTAACCGGAAAAACAGCGATTGTGACAGGGTCTTCAAAAGGAATCGGGAAAGCCATTGCGGAACGGTTCGGACAGGAGAAAATGAATGTTGTTGTAAACTACCACAGCGACCCGTCTGGAGCCGATGAAACCCTGGAAATCATTAAGCAGAACGGAGGGAAAGCCGTCGCAGTTGAGGCGGACGTGTCAAAAGAAGAGGGGATTCAGGCGCTCTTGGACACAGCATTAGAGCATTTCGGCACGCTCGATGTGATGGTAAACAACTCTGGTTTTAACGGCGTTGAGGCGATGCCGCATGAGATGAGTCTTGAAGATTGGCAGAGAGTGATTGATGTCAATGTTACCGGAACTTTTCTGGGAGCGAAAGCAGCACTTAACCACATGATGAAAAACAATATCAAGGGCAATGTGCTGAATATCTCAAGTGTTCATCAACAGATTCCGCGCCCTGTAAACGTTCAGTATTCCACATCCAAAGGCGGCATCAAGATGATGACGGAAACGCTGGCGCTCAATTATGCGGATAAGGGAATCCGCGTCAATGCGATAGCGCCCGGCACCATTGCCACAGAATCAAATGTTGATACGAAAAAGGAAGAGAGCAGGCAAAAACAATTGAAAAAAATCCCGATGAAAGCCTTCGGAAAGCCTGAAGAAGTGGCGGCAGCAGCAGCTTGGCTCGTATCTGAGGAAGCAAGCTATGTGACCGGCGCAACACTTTTCGTCGACGGCGGAATGACACTTTATCCATCTCAGCTTGAATAGAAGACAAAACAGGGGGATTGCGGGATGAAAACAGACTGGTGGAAGGATGCAGTGGTGTACCAAATTTACCCGAGAAGCTTTCAGGACAGCAATGGAGACGGAATTGGGGACTTGCGGGGGATTATTTCCCGTCTTGACTACATAAAGGAGCTCGGGGCAGATGTGATTTGGATTTGCCCGATCTATCCTTCTCCGAATGTTGATTACGGCTATGATGTGACAAACCATAAGGCGATTATGGATTCTTACGGAACAATGGACGATTTTCACGAGCTGCTGGACCAGGTGCATCAGCGGGGATTAAAGCTGGTGATGGACTTTGTGTTAAATCACACCTCTGTGGAGCATCCGTGGTTTAAAGAAGCGGAGCTGGACAAAAACAGCAAATACCGCAGCTATTATTACTGGCGTCCCGGCACAAAGAACGGCCCGCCGACGGACTGGCTCTCAAACTATGGCTGTCCGGTCTGGCAATACGAGGAGCATACCGGAGAATATTATCTCCATATGAACGCCGTCAAACAAGCTGATTTAAACTGGGAAAATCCCGAAGTTCGCCAGGCGGTGTATGACATGATGAAATTTTGGCTCGATAAAGGGGTCGACGGTTTGCGAATTGATCAGCTCCATCTCATTTCTAAGAAAGAATATCTTCCTTCGTATGAGGACTATATCAATCAGCAGGCAGAGCCGAAGCCTTTTCAGCCAAATGGCGAACGAATCCATGACTATTTAAAAGAAATGACAGATGAAGTGTTTTCCCAATATGATGTCATGTCTGTCGGAGAGGTCGGCAGTGTCCCACCGGAAGAAGGCCTGAAATATACGGGAACAGATAAGCATGAGCTGAATATGATTTTTCACTTTCAGCATATGGAGCTTGATCAGCAGCCCGGAAAAGAACATTGGGATTTGAAGCCCCTTGAGCTTTCTGATTTAAAATCGGTTTTGACAAAATGGCAAAAGAAGCTTGAACATCAAGGCTGGAATACATTGTTTTGGTGCAACCACGACCAGCCCCGGATTGTGTCCAGATTCGGAGACGATGGGGAATACCGCAAAGCATCAGCGAAAATGCTGGCAACTGTACTTTATTTTATGAAGGGTACGCCGTATATTTATCAGGGAGAAGAAATCGGGATGACAAACGCGCCGTTCACCCGGATTGAAGACTACAAAGATATCCAAACGATCAATATGTATCATAAACGGGTGTTTGAAAAAGGCTATGATCCAAATGATGTGATGAGATCGATCTTAGCCAAAAGCCGGGATCACGCCCGGACCCCGATGCAGTGGAACAGCGGCAAAAATGCCGGATTTACTGACGGCACGCCTTGGCTGAAGGTCAATCCGAACTTCACCGCAATCAATGTGGAGGAAGCGCAGGGAGATCCTGATTCTGTCTTAATTTATTACAAAAAGCTGATCAGCCTGAGAAAGCAGTATGCTGACCTCATGAAAGGGAGCTTTGATCTTTTGCTTCCGGATGATCCGCAGTTGTTTGTATACATGAGAGAAAACAGTAAACAGCAGCTTTTGTCGGTCAATAATTTTTCAAAAGAGCAGGCTGTTTTTCAGTGGCCTAAGAACTGCGGCAAAGCTCAGGCCTCTCTGCTTCTCAGCAATTATAACAACGATGATCTTGCTGACGAAATGGTGTTCCAGCCTTATGAGAGCAGGGTCTATCTTCTGGACAAAACAAACTAATGATTGAAGTAGCCCGGCATTCTTAGCCGGGTTTTTTTAGTACATATATTCGCTCTGCAGGCGGGAAGAATAAATGAAAATGAAATTTATTCTTGCAAAACGTAATGACTTCGGTTTATTATGATATAAGATTACAAAATCGTTATCATTTTGATTTAAAGTTACTGAAAAAGAGGGGATATACGATATGTTTAAAAAATGGAGCGGTTTGTTTGTGATTGCAGCGTGCTTTTTATTAGTTGCAGCATGCGGCAACTCATCAACAAAAGGGTCGGCGGATTCAAAGGATGATAAACTGCACGTTGTCACAACGTTCTACCCGATGTATGAATTCACAAAACAAATTGTAAAAGACAAAGGCGATGTGGATCTGTTAATCCCATCTTCCGTTGAACCGCATGATTGGGAACCGACGCCGAAAGACATTGCCAACATTCAGGATGCTGATTTGTTCGTTTATAATAGTGAATACATGGAGACATGGGTTCCGTCAGCTGAAAAAAGCATGGGCCAAGGCCATGCCGTTTTCGTTAATGCAAGCAAAGGCATTGATTTAATGGAAGGCTCTGAAGAAGAACACGAAGAGCATGATCATGGGGAGCATGAGCACAGTCATGCAATGGACCCTCACGTTTGGCTCAGCCCTGTTCTGGCACAGAAGGAAGTTAAAAATATTACAGCGCAAATCGTGAAGCAGGACCCGGATAACAAAGAATACTATGAGAAAAATAGTAAAGAATATATTGCAAAACTGCAGGATCTTGATAAACTATATCGTACAACCGCAAAAAAAGCGGAGAAAAAAGAATTTATCACGCAGCATACAGCTTTTGGCTATCTGGCAAAAGAATACGGCTTGAAGCAGGTTCCGATTGCAGGGCTTTCACCTGACCAAGAACCGAGCGCAGCCAGCTTGGCAAAGCTGAAAACATATGCCAAAGAACATAATGTAAAAGTTATTTACTTTGAAGAAATTGCATCCTCAAAGGTCGCAGATACGCTCGCCAGTGAAATCGGCGCAAAGACAAAAGTGCTGAATACACTGGAAGGCTTGAGCAAAGAAGAACAGGATAAAGGTTTAGGGTATATCGACATTATGAAACAAAACCTCGATGCCCTGAAAGATTCACTATTGGTTAAATCATAAGATAGTGTGCGCCGGAGGGTGCACACTATTTCTTTGTGAGAAAGGAAGATTAACATGAATCTCGTCTCATTGAAAGATATCGTTTTCGGCTATTCCCATACGCCTGTTTTAGATAAAGTATCACTTGATATTGAAAGCGGTGAGTTCGTCGGCATCACTGGACCAAACGGCGCCTCTAAATCGACGCTCATAAAGGTAATGCTCGGCATGCTGAAACCGTGGGAAGGCACAGTGACGATCAGTAAAAGGAATACAGAAGGGAAACGCCTGACCATAGGGTACGTCCCGCAGCAAATTTCTTCATTTAATGCCGGCTTTCCGAGCACGGTGCTGGAGCTTGTTCAGTCAGGCCGCTATACAAAAGGGAAATGGTTTAAACGTTTAAATGAAGAAGATCATCTTGAAGTAGAAAAAGCACTGAAAATGGTGGAAATGTGGGAGCTCCGCCATCGTAAAATCGGTGATTTATCAGGCGGACAGAAACAGAAAATCTGTATCGCCAGAATGCTCGCCAGCAACCCGGATCTGCTGATGCTGGACGAACCGACGACAGCTGTTGATTACGACAGCAGAAAAGGATTTTACGAATTTATGCATCACCTTGTGAAAAATCACAACCGCACAGTTGTGATGGTTACTCACGAACAAAACGAAGTACAGCAATTTTTAGATAAAGTGATTCGATTAGAGAGAGGAGAAAAAGGCGGATGGAAATGTTTGACTTGGAATTCATGCGACGAGCTTTTCTAGCAGGCGGCATGATTGCCGTCATGGCTCCGATACTAGGAGTGTATCTCGTTCTCAGAAGACAGGCCTTAATGGCTGACACACTTTCACATATCTCATTGTCAGGTGTTGCGATCGGCTTTTTTCTCAGCACCAATATAACCGCAGCAAGCATAGTCGTCGTGACCATCGGCGCGATCGGAATTGAATACATGCGGCGGGCGTATCGGACTTATTCAGAAGTGTCCATTGCCATCTTAATGGCAGCTGGTTTGTCCTTCGCGATGTTTTTAATCAGCCTTTCCAAAGGCACAGCCAATATGAGCATCGATCAATACCTATTTGGATCGCTTGTGACAGTAAACCAGCAGCAGGTCTATATTATCAGTATTATCACACTGCTGATCCTGCTTTATTTTATCGTACTGAGAAGGCCGCTCTACCTGCTGACGTTTGATGAAGCAACAGCCAAAACATCGGGAATCAATACAAACGTTCTCTCGTTGTCATTCAGTATTGTCACAGGCCTTGCGATTTCAGTCATTATTCCGATCATCGGGGTCCTTCTTGTATCGGCCCTGCTCGTATTGCCGGCAGCCTTCGCCATCAGAATTGCAAAAGGCTTTAACATGGTTTTCATTACAGCCATACTCATTTCATTATTCAGCGTATTTACGGGACTGACATCATCCTATCAGCTCGGGACGCCGCCAGGTCCGTCTATTACCCTGCTTTTGATCGTTTTGCTATTAATCGGATTTGCAGTTCAGGGAGTTTGGACGTTTATCAAAAAAGAAGCTCAGCGCAAAAAAAGAAGCCGATAACATGAAAAGCAGTTTTCCCTAGGGAAAACTGCTTTTTTTATAGAAACAATCCGGCAAGGCGCTCATAAGATTCTTTTTTCGCCTCAAAATCAAACACATTGCACAGAATCATGATTTCATTTGTTTCGTAGCGGCCTGTGAGGTCTAACAGCTGTTGTTTGACAGTGCTTGGAGAACCGATCACCATCCGCTTTCTGTTTTCTTCTATGAGTTTTTTATCGGACGCTGTGTAGAGATGGGCTTTCGCTTCCTCGATGCTTGGCACGCGGCTGTCCAAGCCTTTTCCGACGCGAAGAAGCCACAAATCCTGGCTTAATGCGAGTTCTTCTGCCTCTTCATCTGTTTTTGCGCAAATGACAAAAATCGTAAACAGTGCGGATGGATTCGAAAAATGGGCTGAGGGCCGAAAGCTTTCCCGGTAGATGCGGAATGCATTTTCTCCTCGCTCGGGATTAATGAAATGCCCAAACACATATCCAATCCCCTGGTGCGCCGCGCGTCTTGCGCTGTTTTCACCAAGACCAAGCACCCATAGATCGGGTGCCGTGCCAATAAGGGGCGCAGCTTTGATTCCGGCATACGGATGGTCGGGAGGAAGGGAATCTGTTAGAAAATAAGAGACATCCTGCAGCTGTCTGTTAAATTCGGTTAAGCTTTTTTTCACCCCGTCCGTTAATGCAAGCCTGGTTTTTGTCGTGCCGCCGGGGGAACGACCGACGCCGAGGTCAATCCGGTTTGGATACAGGGCCTCAAGCTGGCGAAAGGTTTCAGCCACTTTAAATGGGCTGTATTGGGGCAGAAGCACGCCACCTGATCCGACACGAATGGTGTTTGTCTGTGCTGCGATGCGGGCGATCATGATTTCAGGCGCTGTGCTTGCCAGTCCTTTCGTGCTGTGATGCTCGGCAAACCAATAACGCTTATAGCCCCACTCTTCGCTTAATTGGGCAAGCTCAACCGAATGCTGAAGAGTTGTCACAGGGCTCTCTCCTTTAGAAACAGGTGCCTGATCAAGTATGCTTAAATGAATCAAAAGGCCGCTTCCTTTCTGTCTGTTTTTAGATGGTGACACCAGAATAGGCAAAATGACTTGCCCGCGTCAAATGGTTTGTTTAAGAAGCGCACTTTATAGCATTTGCAAATCATATATCAAATATGGAAGTTTTTTTTCGAGGTTTTTCGTCAATTATTCTTAACTTTTACGAAACTTTGATATAATAACAAACGTATATATTAGTAATTTACGGCTTATTTTCCTTGTGAGCGTAAAAATAAATGTGACTATCTTCACATTTCGATGAGTAGGAGTGAATCGTGTGGCAATTTCTTTAGAAAAAGGTCAACGAATTGATTTAACAAAAGGAAAAGCCGGTCTGTCAAAATTGATGGTCGGTCTGGGCTGGGACCCAGTGTCCTCAGGCGGAGGATTCTTCAGCAAACTGCTTGGCGGAGGCGGTCCGAATATCGACTGTGACGCTTCAGTGCTGATGCTGGAAAACGGAAAATTCACCGATAAGAAAAACCTGATTTATTTCGGCAACCTGAAAAGCCGCTGCGGCGGTGTACAGCATACAGGCGACAACCTGACGGGTGACGGTGCGGGCGATGACGAGCAAATTATGATAGATTTAGATAAAGTGCCTGGAAACATCGATAAGCTTGTATTTGTAGTGAACATTTACGATTGTGTCAGAAGAAAACAAGATTTCGGCATGATTCAAAATGCGTTTATCCGCGTAGTTGATCAATCTAATCACGAGGAAATGCTCAAGTACAATTTGAGAGACAATTACGCCGGCAGAACAAGCCTGATTACAGCAGAAATCTACCGCAGCGGCAGTGAGTGGAAGTTTGCGGCGATCGGTGAAGGCACGAACGATACGAGATTAGAAGATATTATCAGCCGATACGTATAAAAGAAAAGGAGTGGATGAAACATGACAATTTCATTGGCAAAAGGACAAAAAGTAGATTTAACAAAAACAAATCCGGGTCTTTCAAAGGTTGTTGTCGGTTTAGGCTGGGATACGAACAAGTATGACGGCGGGCACGACTTTGATCTTGACTCAAGTGTGTTTCTGTTAGACGCTGCAGGCAAATGCGCGTCACCAAACGACTTTATTTTCTACAACCAGCTTGAAGGCGGCAACGGTTCAGTCGTTCATTCAGGCGACAACCTGACTGGTGCTGGCGAAGGCGACGATGAGAATGTAAAAGTAAATCTCAGCGCTGTACCGGCAAACATTGATAAAATCTCATTTGTTATTACCATTCACGATGCAGAAGCGCGCAGCCAAAACTTTGGACAAGTATCAAACGCGTTTGTCCGCATCGTAAATGAAGAAACAAATGAAGAGCTCATCCGTTACGATCTTGCAGAAGATTTCTCTATTGAAACGGCAATCATTGCAGGGGAGCTTTACAGACATAACGGCGAGTGGAAATTCTCCGCAATCGGCTCAGGCTACCAAGGCGGCCTTGCCCGCATTGCAACAGACTACGGTTTGCAAGTCGGTTAAGACAAATACGAAGAGCAGAAAGGAGAGAGGCAGTATGGCCATTCAATTATCAAAAGGACAGCGCATTGATTTAACAAAAACAAATCCGGGACTGACAAAAGCGGTGATCGGCTTAGGCTGGGATACAAACAAGTACTCCGGCGGACACGATTTTGACCTGGATGCTTCGGCCTTTTTAGTTGATGCGCATGATAACTGCGTAAATGATCTCGATTTCGTCTTCTATAATAACCTTGAACATCCGAGCGGCGGTGTCATCCATACGGGTGACAACCGCACGGGTGAGGGCGACGGAGATGATGAGCAGATTATCGTTGATTTCTCAAAAATCCCTGCTCACATTGAGAAAATCGGCATCACAGTGACCATTCACGACGCTGAAGCACGCAGCCAAAACTTTGGACAAGTTTCCAATGCATTTGTCCGCGTTGTGGATGAAGAAACGCAGAATGAGCTTCTTCGCTTCGATTTGGGAGAAGACTTCTCCATTGAAACAGCTGTTGTCGTTTGTGAGCTTTACAGACACGGCGGCGAGTGGAAATTCAATGCGATCGGCAGCGGATTTTCCGGCGGGCTGGCTGCATTGTGCCGGAATTACGGTTTGCAAGTGTAAGCGAGTGACAAATAGAGAAGTCACCGTTTCAAATTAATAGGAGGAAAAAACTTGGACTTTTTACATCATATTTTGTCTACGTATGCTTCATTTTTCGATTGGAAAATGTGGGGGGAAGTTCTGACTGATCCTGTTTCCTGGGGTTTGATCGGTTCCCTTGTTGTTCTGGAAGGCCTTTTATCGGCCGATAACGCGCTTGTTCTTGCGGTCATGGTTAAACACCTGCCGGAAAAACAGCGGAAAAAAGCGTTAACGTATGGTTTGTTTGGAGCTTATATTTTCAGGTTTATTTTCATCGGGCTCGGTATGCTTCTCATTAAATTCTGGTGGATCAAGGTGCTTGGCGCGCTTTACCTGGCTTGGCTCGTCATTAAGCACTTCTGGATTGGCGAAAAAGAAGAGGAAGCGGACGGCATCAAGAAAAACTCTTGGATGGTCCGCACGTTTGGGATCTTCTGGGCGACTGTCATTTCAGTAGAATTAATGGATCTTGCCTTCTCTGTGGACAGCATCCTGGCCGCGTTTGCAGTATCTGAAAAAGTATGGGTGCTTCTGATCGGCGGTATGCTTGGTATTTTAATGATGCGTACAGTGGCAAAAGTGTTCCTTGTGCTGATTGATAAAATTCCTGAGCTGGAAAACACAGCATTCGTCTTAATCGGCATTATCGCGCTGAAAATGGCGGGGAGCGCTTTCCATTACGAAATGCCGCACTCCGTATTCTTCATTATCATTATCGCTGCATTTGCGGTAACATTGATCATTCACTACATCAATAAACAAAAGCAGGTGCGCGAACAAACAGCCGCTTCAAAAGAAGAATAAAACAAAACAAGGAGGGAGGTTCAATGTCCTTCCTTTTTTGTTACCGAAATATCGTTTCAATGACAAACCGGAAAGGAGGATATGATGAGACAAGAAGAACTAACCATTCATAAAGCACTTCCGGCTGATGGCGATTGGAAAAGCCTGCTGTTTCAGCCATTGCCGGAGCGGGATCACTATGAAACTGCACAAGGCCTTTCTTTTTCTCGTCTTGCCGGTCAGATATTGGGCACGCCTATTGATGAGACGGACTACTATAACGAGCTGTATGAGCTGTCTGTAAACGACCGTATAACGATTTTGAGTGAAACGCTTGATAAAACAATCGAACCGGAAACATTTCAAAAGCTTCAGCATATTCATTCCATCAATCAGAAAGAAAAAGGGCTGTCAGTCAGCCGCTTTGTTGCCTTTCTGGACGGGGAAAAGCTGATTGCGAAGCACTCAAATCCCCTGATGCACCGCCATTTAAGAAAAGCGCTGATGACGCTTTTACATACCTTTGCGGACAGTCATGAAAAGGGGCTGAATCATCCTGATTTTCGCAGAGTGCTGCTTGATGTCTCGAAGTTTTCCTTAAACCATCTGAACCCTTGGCTGGAAAAAACCGATATAGAGCGAGAGATGCCGAAGATTGTTTGGTATGGAGATGCGACGAAAAGCCAGCTCTATTTCTTATATTATCTGATGCTGGTCGGCTGTGATGTACTACTGTTCCATCCAGCGGGAACGGATCAGCTGGCGCTTGTCGACCCGAAGCAGGAGCTCAGTTTTACGGAAAAGCTCCCGGATGTTTCGGAGCTTCAGCCGTTTCCGAAAGAAAAACCAGACCGGAAATCAACAGTGGCTTACCGCTCAACAAAGGAAATTGAACATGTGCTGAATCACGAGGAATCCATGCTGTATAAGCCGTGGCAGTTCAGAGATCACACACCGGTGTCCGTTACGCTGAAAACGACCTATGATGAATTGTTTTTAATCACGAAAGAACGCGCCTTTATTCGGCCGAATTTCAAAGCTGATAAACATTCAATTGAGATTCCGAATGTATTCGCCAAAATTATGGGCGTGTCGAAAGACAATAAGGAATATTGGAACAGGCTTCATACTCTAGCGGATTATCAGGAAACAGAAATGGTCAGAAGCTTTCCATTTACAGAAGAAATAAAGTCGAACTATCAATTTCACTACAGCCACGCACTTGATCAAGAAGGGTACATTGATCCGGACAAGCTGATGGCAAGCAATGTGTGGCAGTACAAACAGCTGCCGGCGGGCGTTCAGACTGCCATTGCCAAAACGATTTCGAGAATGTGCAGGCACCCGCGGCTTAAAGCTTTGCATCAGGAACAAGTCAAGGATGTTCAAATCTATTTGTTTAAACAAACAACAAATCTGCCTGCTAATCTGCTGAAATTGATTCAAATGTTCGACTATGCGCAAACCGTTCCGAAACTCGTTTTATATCATACGGAAATGAGCGGCGGACTCACGCGTTCGGATGCTGCTGCCCTGCTGTTCCTGAATGAAATTGGAATCGATATCATCATTTATAATCCGCCCGGACACCAAGATATTGAGCAGTTTATTGAAGATGACCAGTATGATATCCACTGGCTGGATGACATGGTGTTTCAGCAGGACTACAAAGAGCCTTCGCTTGTGAAAAGGCTCTTCAGAACCATTACCCAAAAATAAGGAGAGAAGAAAAGCATGACAACAGAAAATCAAAATCCGCTTGTTCTCGATAAAAATGAAGAGATTTCCCAGCAAAAAGCTGACGATATCCGTCTTCAGCTTCGTCAGGAACCAGAAGTGAAGCGGCTTGCTCAACAAATTGACGTCAAAAACCAAATGGAGCTGCTTGAGTACGGCAAGGAGCCGGCCGTTGAAATATCCAAGTTCTCTGACCGCATCTTAGGGATGATGAAAACAACAAGCGTGACAGACTCCGGCACAATGCTGACTCAGCTTGGGAAAATCATGGACCGCTTCGACAAAAATGATTTTGATGAGCCAAAGGGATTAATGGCGAAAATTTTCAAACGCGGCGGCAGCATGATTGAAAAAATCTTTAAAAAGTATCAGACACTTGGCGGAGAGATTGAAAAAATCCACGTTGAGATTTCAAAATACAAAGATGAGATGACGAAGACGAACTACACGCTCGATGAAATGTATGAAAACAATATCAAATACTATATGGAGCTTGAAAAATATGTCGTTGCCGGGCAGATGAAACTGGAAGAGATGCAGTCGATCCTTCCTTCATATGAGGAAAAAGCGGCAAGCGGGAACCAGCTGGCGCAAATGCAGCTCGATACGTTGCGCAACGGCATTCAGGCGCTTGAGGAACGGGTGTATGATCTGGACATGGCACGGATGGTGGCGCTTCAAACCGCACCTCAAATCCGTCTCCTGCAGCGAGGAAATGCAAAGCTGATCGGGAAAATCAACTCCGCGTTTATCATTACCATTCCGATTTTCAAAAACGGCATTATTCAGGCTGTTACGGTAAAGCGGCAAAAGCTTGTGGCTGATTCCATGAGCGAACTTGACCGCCGGACAAACGAGATGCTGAAACGAAATGCTGAAAACATCTCGAGCCAAAGTGTTGAAATTGCCAGAATGGCCGGCAGACCGAGCATAGATATTGAAACGATCGAATCGTCTTGGAACACGATTGTCAGCGGCATGCAGGAAACAAAACAAATCGAGGAAGAAAACAAACGCCTCCGCGAAGACGGCGCGAGACGAATTGCACAGCTTCAGGATAATATTAAAAAAGCAGCATTGCAGCAATAATAAAAACCCCGCTTGTGGAACATAAGCGGGGTTTTTCAATTACATCATTTAGTTAATGACAATGTGTAAAGACAGGTGTAAACTTAAACGGTAATCATTTTGCATATCAGAGGTGTTGGCAATGGGAAAACAACAGCCTATATCCCAGCGTAAACTGCTGGGCGTCGCCGGTTTGGGGTGGCTGTTTGATGCAATGGATGTCGGAATATTATCGTTTATTATCGCCGCGCTCCATGTAGAGTGGAATCTGTCGCCCGAAGAAATGAAATGGATCGGAAGCGTCAATTCCATCGGCATGGCTGCGGGTGCGTTTTTGTTTGGTTTGCTTGCTGATCGAATCGGCCGCAAAAAAGTGTTCATCATCACCCTTTTATGCTTTTCCATCGGAAGCGGCATTTCCGCTTTTGTGACGAGCTTATCGGCATTTCTAATCCTTCGTTTCGTGATTGGTATGGGACTTGGCGGCGAGCTTCCAGTCGCTTCAACACTCGTTTCGGAAGCGGTTGTGCCTGAAAAGCGGGGCAGAGTGATTGTGCTTTTGGAAAGCTTTTGGGCCGTGGGCTGGCTCGCAGCGGCCTTGATTTCTTACTTTGTGATACCAAGCTTTGGCTGGCAGGCTGCCCTGCTGTTAACTGCGCTGACTGCTTTTTATGCGCTGTACCTGCGGACGAGTCTGCCTGATTCGCCGAAATATGAATCGCTTTCTGCCAAAAAGAGGTCGGTGTGGGAGAATGTAAAAAGCGTCTGGGCAAGACAGTATATACGGCCGACGGTGATGCTGTCGATCGTTTGGTTCTGTGTGGTGTTTTCTTATTACGGCATGTTCCTATGGCTCCCGAGTGTCATGCTGCTGAAAGGCTTCAGCATGATTCAAAGCTTTGAATATGTCCTGCTGATGACGCTTGCTCAGCTACCGGGCTATTTCTCTGCCGCATGGCTGATTGAAAAAGCGGGCCGGAAGTGGATACTCGTCGTTTACTTGATTGGTACAGCAGGAAGCGCCTATTTCTTCGGAACGGCGGATTCCTTAAGTCTTCTGCTTACGGCTGGAATGCTGTTATCGTTTTTCAATCTCGGTGCATGGGGAGTGCTGTATGCTTATCCCCCGGAGCAATCCCCGACTGCGATTCGAGCAACAGGTTCAGGAACGACAGCAGCGTTTGGAAGAATCGGCGGCATCTTCGGGCCTTTGCTCGTCGGAACGCTCGCAGCCCGTCATATTTCGTTTTCGGTCATCTTTTCAATCTTTTGCATTGCAATCTTACTCGCGGTTGCTTGTATTTTGATTATGGGAAAAGAAACGAAACAAACTGAGCTAGAATAGGAAAAGCACCTCTTAAAAGAGGTGCTTTCAGCGTGTCGACAAACCCTCGCATTCGTTGTCAGGACTGCGCTTCGGTGCTCAATGCGAAGTGGATCAACGGCTAAATTCTCAGGCGTCCTGCCTAAACGCCGTCGTCATCACATCCTGTGAATGTCCGCTCCTATGCTCGTCTTTCCTAGACTTCAAGGGTTTTCAATCACGCTGAAAAGATTTTGTCAACAATCTGAGGCACCTCTTGAATGAGGTGCTATTTTTACATTTGCGCCCGGGCTGCGGATTGGCGTTTCCCGGTTTTACTGATTGCCTGGTAGAGCGTCATAGAAAGTATGAACAAAATGGCAGTAAATCCTGTGACAGCTCCGAAATGCTGTGTGCTTTGATATAAAAAACCTGCAATACTTGTACCGACAGTGGTCCCGGCATACATAGCGGCATTGGAAAGGGAAGCGATGGTTCCTCGCGCATTTGGTGCAATGGATTGAAAGACACCCATCATTAACGGAAAGATGATGCCAGCTGTAAAGAACGTGAGAAAAAAGCCGGCTTCTACTAAAAACAAGTTTGGAAAGAACGGAAGAGCGAAATAGAGAGCGCCCATTAGCAGCATCCCGCTGATCAGTGTTTTAAACATGCCCAGCTTTTCTGAAACCCGGCTGCCGATAAGGCTCCCGAGCATATTTCCCAGTCCGAGTACAAGCATAGCTGCGCCAATTTGTGACACGGTTAAATGATAATCCGCGGAAAGCCAAGTACCCAGAAAGCTGAACGATGCGAAGTTTCCGGTTTGAAACAGAAAATAGGCAAGCAGAATGACCGATGTTTTCGGCAATGAAAAAAGCTCCCGATAGGGGTTGACAATTGATGGGCGCGCCAATGGTTCAGAAGGCAGGATATCAGGCATGACCGCCGCCAGGATCAATAGAAGAATAAGCGAGCACGCTGACAAAACGAAAAATGGCGTATGCCATGTAAAGGAAGCGAGAAACCCTCCAATAGGAAGTCCGAGCATTTGTGAAGCGGCCAAACCTGCTGTCGCAATCCCCATGCCTTTTATGATCTGAGAAGGCTGGACAATGACTGGGATGGACGCCCAAATTTGAGGCGTCACAAACGCAGCGCTAACGCCTGCGGCAAAACGGAACAGGCACATGGCGGCAAAAGAGGGAGCGATGCCGCATAAAAATGTGGATACGATAAAGCCTGCAAGTCCCCACAGCATGACTGTTTTCCTGTTCAGCCGGTCTGAGATTGGGCCTGCAATGAAAGCGAAGAGCGCATAACCGAGTGCATAAGCACTGACCATCCAGCCTGACAAATCAGTAGAGACATGAAACTGATCCTGTAAAAGGGGGAGAAGCGGCGAAAGCAAAAAGGTATCCGTGCCAATGACAAACATGACACTGAAGAAAAGCCAAATGCGATTCAAATTTTATCACTCCTATTGTTTTATAACTTTGAAACTATGAAACAGATATGTATAGAGAAAACCCTTTGTTAGAGGGTTTCCAAAAAGCCAGGCAGGTATGTTTGAAATGTGTCTTCACGCAGACTGACGTATTTTGTACGCGAATCTTTCCGGGTTGCCGTCAATCCCGCTTCACGCAGCGTTTTAAAATGATAAGATGCCGTGGTTTTGACAATATTGCACTTTTCACCTACTTCACCGCAGCTGAGTTCTTTTCCGCTGACATAAAGCGTACGAATAATGGCAAGCCTTGATTCATCAGACAGTGC
This sequence comes from Bacillus sp. YP1, assembly GCF_000877815.1. Taxonomy (NCBI): domain Bacteria; kingdom Bacillati; phylum Bacillota; class Bacilli; order Caryophanales; family Bacillaceae; genus Bacillus; species Bacillus sp. YP1. Next base: position 91,354 of record NZ_CP010014.1, read on the forward strand.
TTTAAAAATTTGCGCTCTGATTTGATCATCTGATTGTTTCATAGTCATGAAACTATAATACATAATGGGTGTTGGAAAAGCAACTTATTTTTCCAGTAAAGGAGCAGGAAGTCATAAGAGGAAGGAGGAATTCAATTCCAATAAAAGCGTTTTCAACTAAAGATAGGAGAAAAATCACCCGTAAAATACAATCATATAGGAGGATTACAGAGCATTTAGAAGCATAAATAAGATCATGTGGTCACATGGATGTTTATAAAGAAATGGTACAGAATAAAAGAGAATATGCTGTTTGTGTGGGAAGTTACATAAATGTTACGGTAATAAAGATTGCTTAATATGGAGGGAAAATATGAGTGTAGATGAGAAACCAATTAAGATAAAAGTCGAGAAAGTCTCTAAGATTTTTGGGAAACAAACAAAGAAGGCAGTTCAAATGCTTGCCAACGGAAAGACAAAAAAAGAGATCCTGAAAGCAACCGGATCAACCGTTGGTGTTAATCAGGCAGATTTTGAAGTATATGATGGTGAGATATTTGTCATCATGGGTCTATCAGGGAGCGGTAAATCAACTTTAGTACGGATGTTAAACCGGCTTATTGAACCGACTGCCGGAAATATTTACATTGATGGTGACATGATAACAAATATGTCTAAAGACCAGCTCCGGGAAGTCCGCCGGAAGAAAATCAGCATGGTCTTCCAAAAGTTCGCTCTGTTCCCGCACAGAACGATACTTGAAAACACAGAATACGGACTGGAGCTTCAAGGTGTAGACAAACAAGAGCGGCAGCAAAAAGCGCTTGAGTCTCTTAAGCTCGTTGGACTGGAAGGATTTGAACACCAATATCCAGACCAGCTTTCCGGCGGGATGCAGCAGCGTGTCGGCCTTGCCCGCGCGTTGACAAATGATCCGGACATCCTTCTGATGGACGAAGCGTTCAGTGCGCTTGATCCACTGATTCGTAAAGATATGCAGGATGAGCTTCTTGATCTTCACGATAATGTCGGAAAAACAATTATCTTTATTACGCATGACTTGGACGAAGCGTTGCGGATCGGCGACAGAATTGTCCTAATGAAGGACGGCAACATCGTTCAAATCGGCACGCCTGAAGAAATCCTGATGAATCCATCTAACGAATATGTTGAGAAATTCGTCGAAGATGTTGATTTGTCTAAAGTCCTCACAGCAGGCCACATTATGAAACGCGCTGAAACAGTGCGGATTGATAAAGGGCCTCGCGTAGCATTGACACTGATGAAAAACCTTGGAATTTCTTCAATTTATGCAGTGGATAAACAAAAGAAATTATTAGGTGTTATCTATGCGTCTGATGCGAAAAAAGCGGCTGAGTCTGATTTGTCACTTCAAGACATCTTGAATACAGAATTTACGACTGTACCAGAGAATACGTATCTGACTGAGATTTTTGACGTTGTGTCCGATGCGAATATTCCAATTGCGGTTGTGGATGAGAAGCAAAGAATGAAAGGAATTGTCGTAAGAGGCGCGCTGATTGGCGCACTTGCCGGCAATAACGAGTATATCAATGCTGAAGGCACTAACGAACAAACACAAGATCCTTCTGCACAGGAGGTGAAATAAGATGGATAGACTGCCTAGAATACCTTTAGCAGATATTATTGACCGTTTTGTTGACTGGATTACGATGACGTTTGGCGGATTCTTCGACGGAATCGCTAACGGATTGGCCGCTTTTGTAAATGGAATTGTCACCGGTCTTGGATTTATTCCATCTATTTTGTTAACGATTATTTTCGCCGCACTTGCGTGGTGGATCAGTACAAGGGGAATTGCGTTATTTACGTTGATTGGATTCCTCCTGATCGATTATTTAGGATATTGGGACCCAATGCTGCAAACATTGGCGCTTGTTTTGACATCTGTGATTATTTCGATTGTGGTCGGGGTTCCGATCGGAATTTGGGCGTCTCAGAAAGAAACGGTTCGCCGTATTGTAACGCCAATTCTTGATTTAATGCAGACAATGCCTGCTTTCGTATATCTATTGCCGGCGATTTTCTTCTTTAACATCGGTGTTGTGCCGGGTGTTGTTGCATCTGTTATCTTCGCGATGCCGCCGACAATCCGCATGACTGTTCTCGGTATTAAACAAGTGCCGGCGGATTTGATTGAAGCGACTGAGGCATTCGGTTCTACAACAGCTCAGCGTTTGTTTAAAGTTCAGCTCCCGCTTGCGACAAAAACGATTTTGGCCGGGATCAACCAGAGCATCATGCTTGCGTTATCAATGGTTGTTATCGCCGCAATGGTCGGTGCACCGGGACTTGGTTCTGAAGTATACAGTGCCGTTACACAGCTGAAAACCGGGGTCGGAGTAGAGGCCGGTATCGCCATCGTTATCGTTGCCATTACCCTGGACCGTATTACTCAAAATATTAAAGTGAAGAAGAAAAGCAGGGGGAATGCCTGATGCTTAAAAAAATCATAGGCATCGGCGTTTCCGCCATGCTGGCGCTCTCACTTGCGGCTTGCGGTTCAGAAAACGATGAAAATGCATCCGCAGCAGAACAAGTGAATAAGACCATCATCGGGATTGACCCCGGTTCAGGGATTATGTCCCTGACTGACAAAGCGATGAAGGATTATGACCTGAATGACTGGACATTGATTTCAGCGTCAAGTGCTGCGATGACCGCTACGCTTAAAAAGTCATACGACCGTAAGAAACCGATTATCATTACAGGATGGACACCGCACTGGATGTTCTCCAGATATAAGCTGAAATATCTCGATGATCCGAAACAATCTTATGGCAGCGCAGAGGAAATCCATACGATCACACGCAAAGGCTTCAGCAAAGAGCAGCCGAATGCCGCAAAGCTTCTGAGCCAGTTTAAATGGACGCAGGACGAAATGGGCGAAATCATGATCAAGGTGGAAGAAGGCGAGAAACCTGCCAAAGTTGCTGCTGAGTACGTCAATAAACATAAGGATCAGATTGCCGAATGGACAAAAGGCGTTCAAAAGGTGAAGGGAGACAAAATCAACCTTGCCTATGTGGCGTGGGACAGTGAGATTGCAAGTACAAACGTCATAGGCAAAGTCTTAGAAGACTTGGGCTATGAGGTAACACTTACTCAGGTAGAGGCTGGGCCGATGTGGACTGCAATTGCGACGGGAAGTGCGGATGCATCCCTTTCCGCATGGCTGCCGAATACCCATAAAGCATACGCCGCTAAATATAAAGGCAAATATGATGATATTGGCACCAGTATGACTGGTGTGAAGATGGGGCTTGTTGTTCCTCAATATATGAAAAATGTCAACTCAATTGAAGATTTGAAGAAGTAATCAAAAAAGCAGCCTGTGTCAGGCTGCTTTTTTTGCGTTAAGAAGCGTTAGCGGCAGCAAGTGATTCCGCCTTCTGAAATGTTTTGAGCACGGCGTTCGCCAAAATATGAATGCCGGTAAACATCGCATTTCTGTCAAAGGTCATGTGCGGATGATGGAGCCCCGGCTGGAGCCCGCAGCCTAGTCCGAGCATCGTTGTTTTCAGATTCGGCACCTTCACGGCGTAAAAATGGAAATCCTCGCCGCCGGTGGTGACAAGCGGGTCATCAAGCCGCTCAGCCCCGATGATTTCCGTAATGGCTTCTGCCATGATCGCTTCAGCTTCTTTATTTTGTGTTGCCGCAGGAAGGCTGTGTTCTTTGTGCAGCTCGATCTTTGCGCCAAATGCAGCGGCGGCCGCTTCACAGGCTCTTTCTGTTTCGGCGATTAATGCCTCCATGGCTTCATTGGTCTGTGCGCGCAAATCAAGGCTGAACGATGCTTTTCCTGGAATGATGTTAGAGCTTTCACCGCCGGCTTGCAGTTTTGTCATTTTGACGGTATGCGGGATTTGCGGGTCAATATGAATGAGTCCGAGCTTGTGTACAAGAAATGCCGCAATTTCAATGCTGTTTTTCCCGAGGTGCGGACGGGCGCCATGAGCCTCTTCCCCGATGATCGTTCCCTCAATGTGCTGGCTTGATCCGTGCAGAATAGAAGGAGCGCAGCGGCCGTTCTGTGTTTCCTGGATCGGACGGACGTGAACGCCATACAAATAGTCGATATCATCAAGCACGCCTTCTTCTATCATTTTCAAGGCGCCGCCGCCTTTTTCTTCTGCCGGCTGAAAGATAAAACGGATTGTGCCCTTCGGAAGCTCAGGTTGTTTTTTTAGCAGCATTAACGTGCCCAATGCCATTGTCATATGTGAATCGTGTCCGCAGGAATGGTTGGCGCGAAATGTGCCGTTAACCTCCTGCCACAGCGCGTCAATATCAGCGCGTACCGCTACAACAGGTGAGCCTGAGCCGATTTCGCCGACAACCCCGGTGCAGTCTGAAAACGTGCGCGTCCGGCACCCTAAATCCTCAAGCTTTTGTTTCAAAAATGAAGTTGTCTCATATTCCTTCCAGCTGACTTCAGGGTTCGCGTGCAGATGCTCGAAGATGTCCATAATGGTTTGTTTCATGTCTTCTGAAAGCTTTTGCATGGTAAGAAATACCTCCTTCTATCAGAATGAATTTTTACCTTCTTTACTTTATTTATATTGAAACAGGAAGATAGGCTGTATATAATATAGCACATATTGCTACTATTCAGAATAATTAATATTTTCAAACAGAGGGGATGGATCGAAATATGAGTATGCCAGCAGCCGAAACACAGCCTAAGAAAAAACGTATGACATTTAAAATGCCTGACGCCTATGTCCTCTTATTTATGATTGCTTTCATTTGCGCAATCGCTTCATATATTGTGCCGGCAGGTGAATTTGACCGCGTGACAAAGGGGGATGTCACGACCGCTGTTCCGGGAAGCTATCATTCAATTGAACAGTCTCCGGTCAGCTTGATCAGCTTTTTTACTTCTCTACAGGATGGAATGGTTGGATCAGCACCCATCATCTTTCTGATTTTATTCACAGGCGGCACCATTGCTATTCTAGAAAAAACGGGTGCCATCAATGGCCTGATTTACAATGTCATCAGCAAATTCCGCACAAAGCAATTATTATTTATTTGTATTGTCGGCGCATTGTTCTCCATTCTCGGAACAACCGGGATTGTCGTGAATTCAGTTATCGGTTTTATCCCCATCGGCCTCATTGTGGCACGATCCTTAAAATGGGACGCAGTCGCGGGAGCCGCTGTTATATACATCGGCTGCTACGCTGGATTTAACTCCACCATATTATCACCGTCACCGCTCGGTTTATCACAATCAATCGCGGAGCTCCCTCTTTTCTCAGGAATCGGCCTGCGAGTTGTGATATACATATGCTTTTTGCTGTCTTCTATTATTTATATCTATTTGTATACGAGAAAATTAAAAAAATCAAAAGATGCCAGTGTGTTAGGAACAGATTGGTTCCCTGCGGCAGGAATGGGCGAAGCCGGTAAAGAAGAAGATCAGTCAGTGCCGTTTACCGTTCGCCATAAGCTGATTTTGGCTGTGGCGGGACTCTCACTTGTCGGATTTTTATACGGCGCTTTGAAGCTTGGCTGGTCAGATTCCCAAATGGCTGCGACATTTATTTTTATTTCTGTCCTTGCCGGTTTAATAGGCGGGCTTGCGGCGAACGATATTGCCAAAACCTTCATTACGGGCTGCCAAAGTCTTGTATACGGGGCGCTGATTGTCGGGATGGCACGAAGCATTTCCGTTATCCTTGAAAATGGAAAGCTTCTCGATACTGTCGTCAATGCTTTGGCTTCACTTTTGGATGGATTCAGCCCGATTGCTGGGGCAATCGGCATGTATATCGCCAGTGCGCTGCTTCATTTTCTCATCTCTTCAGGTTCTGGCGAAGCCGTTGTATTTATTCCAATCCTGGCGCCGCTCGCTGATTTGATGGGAATCACGAGACAGGTTGCGGTTGAAGCGGTTATGCTTGGAGAAGGGGTCGTCAACTGTGTGAACCCGACATCCGGCGTTCTCATGGCGGTGCTTGCCGCCAGCGGTATTCCGTATGTCAAGTGGCTGCGGTTTATGGTGCCGCTTGCTCTGATTTGGTTCTTGATCGGGCTTGTCTTTATCGTGATCGGCGTCATGATCAATTGGGGGCCGTTTTAACGATTGCTGCCCGCCGGCTTGTACGGCGGGCTTTTGAGTTATTCATTGCAGAAGCGCAGGCTGTTATTGTAACATGTAAGCCATAAGCCATTCGTAAAAGTGCGGGAGGAAGGTCATGAATAATCTGCGTAATAGACTTTCAGGCGTGAATGGGAAAAATAAGAGAGTAAAAGAAAAAGAACAAAAAATCTGGTCGGAGATTGGGATGATAGCGGGAGCATTTGCGCTGCTTGATGTGATCATCCGCGGCATTATGTTTGAATTTCCGTTTAAAGAATGGGCTGCAAGCCTTGTGTTTTTGTTCATCATTATCTTATATTACTGCATCAGGGCTGCGGCATCCGGAATGCTCATGCCGAGAATAGACACCAAAGAAGAACTGCAAAAACGGGTGAAGCAGCAGCGAATAGAATCAATTGCGGTCGCCTTTGCGGTAGTGGTGCTTACGATGTACGACAGGGGGATTCCCCATACATTCTTCGCTTGGCTGAAAATGATTCTTCTTTTTATCGTCTGCGGCGGCGTTCTGTTTCTGCTTCGGTATGTGATTGTGAAGCTGGCTTACAGAAGAGCGGTAAAAGAAGAAATAAAAAAGAAATCATCTTGAAAAATAGATGGTTTCTTTTTTTGTTTGGAAAGCGAGGGAAGCGTTCACAGTTTCGGGCAGCTTTTTTTATAGGAACATTGATTTGTATTCACTCTGCCAAGTTGTTTTGATAGAGTGATTGTGATAATTTTAAATGTAAGCGTTAACAAAATTCTCCAGTCTTCACATCGGTTTGAAAGGAGGAAGCGGAAGAATGAAGTAAGAGGGATTTTTGACTCCGAAGTAAGTCTTCAAAAAATCAAATAAGGAGTGTCAAGAATGTTTGCAAAACGATTCAAAACCTCTTTACTGCCGTTATTCGCTGGATTTTTATTGCTGTTTCATTTGGTTCTGGCAGGACCGGCGGCTGCGAGTGCTGAAACGGCGAACAAATCGAATGAGCTTACAGCACCGTCGATCAAAAGCGGAACCATTCTTCATGCATGGAATTGGTCGTTCAATACGTTAAAACACAATATGAAGGATATTCATGATGCAGGATATACAGCCATTCAGACATCTCCGATTAACCAAGTAAAGGAAGGGAATCAAGGAGATAAAAGCATGTCGAACTGGTACTGGCTGTATCAGCCGACATCGTATCAAATTGGCAACCGTTACTTAGGTACTGAACAAGAATTTAAAGAAATGTGTGCAGCCGCTGAAGAATATGGCATAAAGGTCATTGTTGACGCGGTCATCAATCATACCACCAGTGATTATGCCGCGATTTCCAATGAGGTTAAGAGTATTCCAAACTGGACACATGGAAACACACAAATTAAAAACTGGTCGGATCGATGGGATGTCACGCAGAATTCATTGCTCGGGCTGTATGACTGGAATACACAAAATACACAAGTACAGTCCTATCTGAAACGGTTCTTAGAAAGGGCATTGAATGACGGGGCAGACGGTTTTCGATTTGATGCCGCCAAACATATAGAGCTTCCAGATGATGGCAGTTACGGCAGTCAATTTTGGCCGAATATCACAAATACAGCTGCAGAGTTCCAATACGGAGAAATCCTGCAGGATAGTGCCTCCAGAGATGCTGCATATGCGAATTATATGAATGTGACAGCGTCTAACTATGGGCATTCCATAAGGTCCGCTTTAAAGAATCGCAATCTGGGCGTGTCGAATATCTCCCACTATGCATCTGATGTGTCTGCGGACAAGCTAGTGACATGGGTAGAGTCGCATGATACGTATGCCAATGATGATGAAGAGTCGACATGGATGAGCGATGATGATATCCGTTTAGGCTGGGCGGTGATAGCTTCTCGTTCAGGCAGTACGCCTCTTTTCTTTTCCAGACCTGAGGGAGGCGGAAATGGTGTGAGATTCCCGGGGAAAAGCCAAATAGGCGATCGCGGGAGTGCTTTATTTGAAGATCAGGCTATCACTGCGGTCAATAGATTTCACAATGTGATGGCTGGACAGCCTGAGGAACTCTCGAACCCGAATGGAAACAACCAGATATTTATGAATCAGCGCGGCTCACATGGCGTTGTGCTGGCAAATGCAGGTTCATCCTCTGTCTCTATCAATACGGCAACAAAATTGCCTGATGGCAGGTATGACAATAAAGCTGGAGCGGGTTCATTTCAAGTGAACGATGGTAAACTGACAGGCACGATCAATGCCAGGTCTGTAGCTGTGCTTTATCCTGATGATATTGCAAAAGCGCCTCATGTTTTCCTTGAGAATTACAAAACAGGTGTAACACATTCTTTCAATGATCAACTGACGATTACCTTGCGTGCAGATGCGAATACAACAAAAGCCGTTTATCAAATCAATAATGGACCAGAGACGGCGTTTAAGGATGGAGATCAATTCACAATCGGAAAAGGAGATCCATTTGGCAAAACATACACCATCATGTTAAAAGGAACGAACAGTGATGGTGTAACGAGGACCGAGGAATACAGTTTTATTAAAAGAGATCCAGCTTCGGCCAAAACCATCGGCTATCAAAATCCGAATCATTGGAGCCAGGTAAATGCTTATATCTATAAACATGATGGGGGCCAGGCAATTGAATTGACCGGATCTTGGCCTGGAAAACCAATGACTAAAAATGCAGATGGAATTTACACGCTGACACTGCCTGCGGACACGGATACAACCAACGCCAAAGTGATTTTTAATAATGGCAGCGCCCAAGTGCCCGGCCAGAATCAGCCTGGCTTTGATTACGTGCAAAATGGTTTATATAATGACTCGGGCTTAAGCGGTTCTCTTCCCCATTGAGGGCAAGGCTAGACTGGAATTACCGAAAGAAACCATCATAGATGGTTTCTTTTTTGTTCATAAATCAGACAAAACTTTTCCCTTGCAAAAGTTTGTGAAGTGTTGCACAATATAAATGTGAAATACTTCACAAACAAAAAGACATCAAAGAGAAACATACCCTGGAAGGATGATTAATGATGAACAAACATGTAAATAAAGTAGCTTTAATCGGAGCGGGTTTTGTTGGAAGCAGTTATGCATTTGCGTTAATTAACCAAGGGATCACAGATGAGCTTGTGGTCATTGATGTAAATAAAGAAAAAGCAATGGGCGATGTGATGGATTTAAACCACGGAAAGGCGTTTGCGCCACAACCGGTCAAAACATCTTACGGAACATATGAAGACTGCAAGGATGCTGATATTGTCTGCATTTGCGCCGGAGCAAACCAAAAACCTGGTGAGACACGCCTTGAATTAGTAGAAAAGAACTTGAAGATTTTCAAAGACATCGTCAGTGAAGTCATGGCGAGCGGATTTGACGGCATTTTCTTAATCGCGACAAATCCGGTTGATATCCTGACTTACGCAACATGGAAATTCAGCGGCCTGCCAAGAGAGCGGGTGATCGGAAGCGGCACAACACTAGATTCTGCGAGATTCCGTTTCATGCTGAGCGAATACTTTGGCGCAGCGCCTCAAAACGTGCACGCACATATTATCGGAGAGCACGGCGACACAGAGCTTCCTGTTTGGAGCCACGCGAATGTCGGCGGTGTGCCGGTCAGTGAACTCGTTGAGAAAAACGATGCGTACAAACAAGAGGAGCTGGACCAAATTGTAGATGATGTGAAAAACGCAGCTTACCATATCATTGAGAAAAAAGGCGCGACTTATTATGGAGTTGCGATGAGTCTTGCTCGCATTACAAAAGCCATTCTTCATAATGAAAACAGTATATTAACTGTCAGCACATATTTGGACGGGCAATATGGTGCAGATGATGTGTACATCGGTGTGCCGGCTGTCGTGAACCGCGGAGGGATCGCAGGTATCACTGAGCTGAACTTAAATGAGAAAGAAAAAGAACAGTTCCTTCACAGCGCCGGCGTCCTTAAAAACATTTTAAAACCTCATTTTGCAGAACAAAAAGTCAACTAACCGCAACTTTAGAGTAAAGGGCTGATTGTCAATGTGGGAGCAGTTGTATGATCCGTTTGGAAACGAGTATGTGAGCGCACTTGTGGCGCTCACTCCGATTCTCTTTTTTCTTTTGGCTTTAACTGTTTTGAAAATGAAAGGCATTCTTGCGGCATTTCTTACCCTAGCCGTCAGTTTCTTCGTCTCCGTTTGGGCATTTCATATGCCGGTTGAAAAAGCGATTTCTTCTGTTTTGTTAGGAATCGGGAGCGGGCTGTGGCCCATTGGCTACATCGTCCTGATGGCGGTGTGGCTGTATAAAATCGCCGTGAAAACCGGGAAATTTACCATTATTCGGTCCAGCATTGCCGGCATTTCGCCTGACCAACGATTACAGCTATTATTAATTGGTTTTTGTTTTAACGCGTTTTTAGAAGGCGCGGCCGGTTTTGGTGTTCCGATTGCGATTAGTGCGGCGCTGCTCGTCGAACTTGGTTTTAAACCGTTAAAAGCGGCGGCGCTCTGCTTGATTGCAAACGCTGCCTCCGGAGCCTTTGGGGCGATTGGGATTCCTGTCATCACAGGGGCGCAGATTGGTGATTTGTCTGCTCTTGAGCTGTCTCGGACATTAATGTGGACACTGCCGATGATCTCATTTTTAATACCATTCCTGCTTGTATTCTTATTAGACCGAATGAAAGGAATCAAACAGACATGGCCCGCTCTTCTGGTTGTGAGCGGTGGGTATACAGCGGTTCAGACACTGACAATGGCGGTGCTCGGGCCGGAATTAGCAAACATTTTGGCGGCCTTATTCAGCATGGGCGGGCTTGCCCTCTTCCTCCGCAAATGGCAGCCGAAAGAGATTTACCGCGAGGAAGGGGCCGGCGATGCTGGTGAGAAAAAGGCATACCGTGCCGCTGACATTGCGAAAGCGTGGTCTCCTTTCTACATTTTAACTGCGGCGATCACCATCTGGAGCCTTCCTGCCTTCAAAGCGCTTTTCCAAGAAGGCGGGCTGTTATATCAATCAACGCTCCTGTTCAAAATGCCTTTTCTGCATCAGCAAATTATGAAAATGCCGCCGATTGCGCCATCTGCCATGCCGTTAGATGCAGTCTTTAAAGTTGATCTGCTGTCAGCGACTGGTACAGCGATTTTAGCGGCGGTCATCGTGACAGGGCTGTTCAGCAAAAAGTTCTCCTCTCGGGATGCCTTTGCTTCCTTGAAGGAGACGGGAAAAGAGCTGTGGGTGCCGATTATGACGATCTGCTTCGTGATGGGGTTTGCCAATCTGGCCAACTTCGCAGGGCTCAGCTCTTCAATTGGGTTAGCATTGGCGAAAACAGGAGACCTGTTCCCGTTTGTCAGTCCTGTTCTCGGCTGGATTGGCGTGTTCATCACCGGTTCTGTTGTCAGCAATAATGCTTTGTTCGGCCATTTGCAGGTTGTCACGGGAGCGCAGATCGGTGCGGGTTCAGATTTGCTGTTAGCCGCAAATACGGCGGGCGGTGTCATGGCGAAACTTGTTTCTCCTCAATCTATCGCCATCGCTGCCGCAGCGGTCGGCCAAACAGGCAAGGAATCTAAACTGTTTAAAAGGACAGTGGCGTACAGCCTGATTCTGTTATTGATCATTTGTATATGGACGTTTATTCTTGCAAGATTAGGAGTGTAATAGAAAAAAGCAGTACATGCCCAGCATGTACTGCTTTTTTTATGTTAATTTGCTTTCTTTGTCATTTCGGCTGTTGTTTTCACTCTGGCTTTTCCCATAAATAAAATGGTAACCGCCGCGAGGACAATTGGAATCAAAGCGAGCAAAAAGACATACGTGATACTTGATGACATCGCGTCAATAATGCGATTCAGGATCGCATCAGGAATCTGGGAACGTGTTCCCGCTTGGAATATCTCCTGCGGGTCGCCAATATTTTGCGCAGCGCCTGATCCCGCTGAGCCTTTCATACCGCTGAAGGCGTCATTCAGCTTGTTTGTGAATACGTTTGTTTGCACCGTTCCGAAAATGGTGACACCTAAGGTCATGCCAAATGATCGCAAAAATGAATTTGTAGAGTTTGCCGTTCCCCGAAAGCGAGGTTCAAGATCATTCATCGATGCCGCCGGCAGCAGGGAGAAGTTAAAGCCTACACCAAAGCCTGAAATCATCATAAAGACTGTCAGCCATACCCGTGCTGTGTCAGGCGTCATATTGGAAAGAAGCAGCATGCCGATAAAGAAAGCTATAACAGATATCAGCATCAAATTGCGGAAGCTTGCCTTCGTTTGGAAGATCCCGCCGATCATGCTTCCGATGACTGATCCAATCATCATCGGCGTCAGAATGAAGCCCGCGCTTGTCGCCGAGCTGCCGTAGACCGCCTGAACGAAAATCGGAATAAATACCGCTAAAATAATAAATGTTCCGCCATACAGGAAAGCGAGAATCTGTGCTGTGGCAAACAAGCGGTTCTTAAACATCCAGAAAGAAATAATCGGCTCTTCTGCTTTTCTCTCCACAATAAAAAAGGCAATGAAGAAAACGGCGAATACAATAAACAGCCCGATGATCTGAATGGAGTTCCAATCGTATGTTTTGCCGCCAAGCTCAAGGGCGAACATCAGGCATACAATGGATACGACTAAGGTAATCGCGCCGCCCCAGTCTATTTTCTGCTTTCTGTGCTCCAGAGATTCTTTGTAGTAGCGAATAATGAAAAACAATGACAATGCGCCGATCGGCACATTGATGTAAAACACCCAGTGCCAGCTGATCGAATCTGTAATGATCGCGCCTAAGAGCGGACCAAGAACACTGGATAATCCAAATACAGCACCGAACATGCCGGACATTTTTCCGCGTTTTTCCGGCGGAAACAAATCAAAGATAATGGTAAAGGCAATCGGCAGGAGCGCGCCGCCTCCGATCCCTTGAATGGCCCGGAAGATGATCAGCTGATTCATCGTCTGGGCAATCCCGCATAAAGCAGAACCGATTAAGAAAAAAATAAGTCCAAACAGGAAAAAACGTTTTCGGCCGTACATATCGGAAAGCTTGCCGTAAATCGGCATGCCAGCCATAACCGCCACCATATAGGATGCCGTCACCCAGGCAAATTTATCGAAGCTTCCAAGATCGGCTACGATATTGCCCATCGCGGTGGCAACAATCGTATTGTCCATTGCAGACATCAAGATGCCCAGCAGGAGACCGAGGACCACAAATTTGGTGGAAGCCTGTTTTGCTGTTGTTGTGTCCATTTGTTCTACCTCCTCTTACTTTTCTATGTAAGTTCTGATATCATGATAATAGTTTGATTGTTGAATATCTCGATTATCAAGATAAACTCGATTTTATAGGGAGGACTGTCAGTTGTCAACAAGAAATTCCAGAAGTGAGTTGGAAAAGACTGCTGTTCAGCTTTTTCGAAAACTGGGCACAAGAACGGTTCTGTTTCATCAGGCAGCCGCTCAAGCTCTCGGTCTGTTTCCCACCGATTTGAAATCAGCTGACATTTTAAATGAAGCAGGGCCGATGACGGCCGGAGAGCTGGGGAAAAAAACCGGCCTCAGCACGGGTTCCGTCACGGCGCTTGTTGACCGGCTGGAAAAAGCGGGGTATGTGGCTCGTGAAAAGGACCCGAACGATCGCAGGAGAGTCGTAATCGTCCCTTTGACTGCTTCGAAAAAACATATAAAGGATTTGTTCCGTCCTCTGTCTGAGTCAACGATGGATTTGTGCCGCGAATATACGGAAGAGGAGCTGGAACTCATTTTCAGTTTTGTAGGCAAAGCTGCCGATATTATGGAGGAAGAGCTTGAACGTCTGAAACAGTAAGTGAATTTGTGCATAGCTTGGCCCGTTCCCGAATAAATTGTACAAGTTACATAAGAGAAGGGAGTACGGGCCGGTGAACATTTTTTTGAGCTATATTGTGCTGGGACTGTCCTTGTCTGCGCCTGTGGGGCCAGTGAATGCGGCGCAAATAGACAAAGGAATTAAAAACGGTTTTTGGCATGCATGGATTTTCGGTTTAGGCGCCATGACAGCGGATGGGCTGTACATGCTTTTTATCTATTTCGGGCTGTCGCAGTTCTTGACCGCTCCATTTGTGAAAACGTTTTTGTGGCTGTTCGGCTTTTTTGTCCTGACCTATACCGGAATTGAAACGCTGAAAAACGTCAGAGAACCGATGGATGTGCGAAGCTCGCGGGGGAAACCGTCATACAGGAAAACATTCGCATCGGGTTTTCTCATTTCATTGTCAAACCCATTGAGCATCCTTTTTTGGCTTGGAATTTACGGAAGCATTCTTGCGAAAACAGCAGAGGCCTACAATATGAATCAGCTTCTAATCTATAGCTCCGGCATCATGATCGGCATTTTAATCTGGGATTTCTGCATGGCTATCACAGCCAGTACGTTCAGAAACCTGCTTCATGAAAAGCTATTGAGAGGATTGACCGGAATCGCCGGTGTATCCCTCCTTGTGTTTGGCTTTTACTTTGGTTATCAGGGCATCAAACAGTTATTGGGCTGATTCATGAAGGACAGTCACCTGCCGCTTCCAGTTTTAATATAGTATCCAGATGATACTGGAGGTGGATCGATGGTGAATGGGATTTACACCAAAAGTTTTCTGGAACGTATTCAGGAAGAGCTTCCTGAATGGCAAAGAATCGCTTTTGAGCTGCTGGCAGAAACTCTGGGGGACGACGCGGATACATTTCCGTGCATTCCCGGACGCCAGGCGTTTCTGACTGATCAGCTTCGGATTGCTTTTGCCGGAGATCCGCGGGAAAACCGCACAGCGGAGGAACTGGCTCCGTTGCTTGCGGAGTACGGCAAGATATCGCGGGACACGGGAAAATACGCATCCCTCGTTGTGTTGTTTGATACACCGGAAGATTTGGCGGAGCATTATTCGATTGAAGCGTATGAAGAGCTGTTTTGGCGCTTTTTAAATAGACTGAGTCATCAAGACGAAAAAGAATGGCCGGAAGACATTCCGGCCGATCCTGAGCATTATAAATGGGAGTTTTGTTTTGACGGCGAGCCGTATTTCATTCTGTGCGCTACACCGGGGCACGAGGCAAGAAGAAGCCGGAGCTTTCCTTTTTTTATGGTCACGTTTCAGCCAAGGTGGGTGTTTGATGACCTAAATGGATCAACTGCATTTGGCCGTAACATGAGCAGGCTGATCCGATCTCGTTTAGAGGCCTATGATCAGGCTCCGATTCACCCGCAATTAGGCTGGTACGGAGGAAAAGATAATCGTGAATGGAAGCAGTATTTCCTCCGTGATGACGAAAAACAGGTATCGAAGTGCCCGTTTTCTTATTTAAAGAACATGTTCAACAAAATGAAATAAATCAAGGACTGGCAGGGCGATCTTTATGACCCTGCTTTTTTTGATAGATCATGGTAACGATGGCGATAATCACGAGAAAACCTATGCTGACGAAAAAACCGGGCCGGCTTGATTTTTCAAACAATGTACCGGACACAGCTGCAGCAATCAGAACCATCGCTAAATAAATTTGCGTTTTTCCCATGCCCTCGGGATCAGTCAGCTTTTTGCTGGAGAACAGGATAAACAGCCAAGTGTATAAAAGCATAAGCCCCGCAGCTGTTGTCATATGCTCATAAATGTTTTTAGGCAGCACTAACGACAAAATAATGGAGAGGACAAGCCCCGCAAACGTCAGCCCAAGTGCCGGCCAGCATATTTTTTTGCCTTCCTTTAGAGTAAAGCATTTCGGCGCGTCGCCGTCATCAGCCATTGTACAAAGCAATGTCGTAACCGCAAATAGCGAAGCGACAAGGGTCGAGAACCCTGCGATGATGAAAATCCCGTTAAATATATCAAGGATGATCTCAAGGTTATATCCTTTTAATGACGTAATGAACGGACTGTCCTGTTCAGTAAACGTGTGTAACGGAACCAAAAGCAGAGCAAGCCCGATTGAAATGATATAAATAATCGCCAGCGTCGCCAGCATCAGTTTCCCTGATTTAGACGCTTCCTCAGGTTTTTTTAAGTGAACCGCCATCAGCCCCATGACCTCAATTCCGCCAAAAGCGTAAAACGCGTAGATTAAACCTGTCCACAGCCCCATGGCGCCGTATGGGAAAAACTCACTCGTCTTATTTGGAACATGTATGCCATGATTTCCGCCGGACAGGATACCGCATAAAGCCAGGATGGCAATGACAATAAACATAAAAATAGCAGCTGTTTTAATGACTGCCAGCACGTTTTCTGTTTTTTCAAAGACGGACAGGCCGGTGAAAATAATAAGGAGCCCAAGTACTGCGTAGATTGAGGCAAACACCCATAGCGGCACTTGAGGAAACCAATGCTTCGTAAAGAGCGAAATGGCTGTCAGCTGGCTTCCGGTAATCAGCATTTCTGATGTCCAGTACACCCAGCCGTTGCTGAAGCCTGCCCATTTGCCGAATGCTTTTCGGGCATACGCACAAAACGAGCCCTTTTCCGGCTGCTTCGCCGATAGCTTGGCGAGCTGTTCAAAGACAAAATACGTACCGATCCCTGCGATCAGAAATGAAAGGAGAACGGAAAAACCGCTTTTTACAATTGCGATGCTGGAACCGAGAAAGAAGCCTGTTCCAATCGTGCAGCCGACTCCGATCAGTGACAGCTGCCACCAAGCCAGATTCCCTTTTGGCTGGTCTTTTTTTGTTTGGCTCATTATTTATTCAACCCCTTTTATCTAAGGTTAGATTGTGATCTGTCCGAAGCTTATATACATCGGATTTTTGCCTCTTTTTACATGGAGAAGGAAGCGGACGCTCATACTAATGAAAAAAGGAGCAAACCAATGACACAGCAATATATTGTGGAGCCGAAAAAAGGGCTGGGGCTGAAGCTGAAAAAGGGGCAGATTTTAAAGGTGGTTGATGTAGAAGGGCAGCAGGTGGCTGATTTTGTCGCATACCATGCCAAGGATTTTTATGAACACCTTGATCAGGGAGCGACGATAGACGCCAATCACTCCATTCATGTGAAGGTCAACGACCATCTCTACTCCAACCTGTATAAGCCGATGCTAACCCTGATTGAAGATACGGTCGGCAAGCATGATCTGCTGTTGCCCGCCTGCCGTCCTGATATGAACAGGCTCTTATATGGGAAGCAAAAGGATGAGTTTCAGGATACGTGCTATGACAATATGAACCGTGCGCTTGAGCAGTTTGGCGTACCGAAGCCCCACATGCATTACCCATTTGCGATTTTTATGAATACTGTCCTTGATGAGAAAGGGAATCTGTCTGTGGAAACGCCGCTTTCGAATGCCGGAGATTATGTAAGGCTCAGGGCGGAGATGGATTTAATTGTCGCGTTTTCTTCCTGCCCGATTGAAAAAGGGAAATGCAATGGCGACAGTGTGACATCCATACGGGTTGAAGTCAGCTGATCTCTCTTGTTCACTGTGAATGAAGACCTGTGCTATATTTAATAGGGATACATAACAGTCATGATTCATTTTCATTGATTTGGGGAAATGATCAGTAACAAGGGAAAATGTACAGGAGGAATGATTGGGATGAGCATGCAAGAAAAGATTATGCGTGAGTTACATGTGAAGCCCTCAATTGATCCAAAGCAAGAAATTGAGGACCGAGTCAATTTTTTAAAACAATATGTAAAGAAAACCGGTGCTAAAGGCTTTGTATTGGGAATCAGCGGCGGCCAGGATTCAACACTTGCGGGAAGGCTCGCTCAGCTTGCGGTGGAGAGCATTCGCGAGGAGGGCGGAGACGCTCAATTTATCGCGGTCCGTCTTCCGCATGGCACACAGCAGGATGAAGACGATGCCCAGCTTGCTTTGAAGTTTATTAAGCCGGATAAATCATGGAAGTTTGATATTAAATCGACAGTCAGCGCTTTTTCTGAACAGTATCAGCAGGAAACAGGCGATCAGCTGACGGACTTTAATAAAGGAAACGTAAAAGCAAGAACAAGAATGATCGCGCAATACGCGATCGGCGGCCAGGAAGGTCTTCTTGTGTTAGGAACAGACCATGCTGCTGAAGCAGTGACTGGTTTCTTTACGAAGTACGGTGACGGCGGAGCAGACCTCCTGCCGCTGACAGGCTTGACGAAGCGCCAGGGAAGAACCCTGCTGAAAGAGCTGGGTGCACCGGAACGCTTATACTTAAAAGAACCGACTGCCGATCTGCTCGACGAAAAACCGCAGCAGTCGGATGAAACAGAGCTTGGCATTTCCTACGACGAGATTGACGATTACCTCGAAGGAAAAGAAGTATCAGCGAAAGTATCAGAAGCGCTGGAAAAACGCTACAGCATGACTGAACATAAACGCCAGGTTCCGGCGTCTATGTTTGATGACTGGTGGAAATAAGTTGAAGAAAGCCCGCTCTCGGAGCGGGCTTTTGTCGTGTACAGAAGCTTTATTTGATGCGGATATGATTCAGCTTTACCATTAATCTGTCGGTGAACCTTCGGAGGCTGCCTCTCGTATCAGGATCTAATGGGAGTTCGGCTCTCGCGGCAATGTTCTCTGCCACATCCTGAATCGACAGGTTGTCTGTTTGAATGTGGTCCTCAAAAATGGGTGATGATAATCCTTCAACACAGCGGTCGATTTGTTTGGCGGCCCATGAGTTTTTTCCTTCTGCTCTGGTGCGCAGCCTTTTTAACAAGGTTTCCTTTGAAGCCATTAATGTAAAGTGGTGAACGATCCTTCCTTCATGTCTGAGCCTGCCGATGATCTCATTGAAGTATTCAGGATATACAATCGTCATAGGCACAATAATGATGCCGCGATATGTATCTGTCAGAGAAGCTAGCAAACTGTAATTGAACGCCCGCCATAAAGGATAGCTTTGAAAATCGTCCTTTGCGATCTCCTGCGGCACCATGGAGCGCAGCGCAAAACCCATTTTCTCGGGATCATACACGTAAGATGGGTTCAGCCTTCTGTGCAGTTCGAAGGCTGTTTGTGTTTTTCCGGAACCGAATGA
This sequence comes from Bacillus sp. YP1, assembly GCF_000877815.1. Classification (NCBI taxonomy): domain Bacteria; kingdom Bacillati; phylum Bacillota; class Bacilli; order Caryophanales; family Bacillaceae; genus Bacillus; species Bacillus sp. YP1. The sequence continues at coordinate 110,442 of NZ_CP010014.1, forward strand.
CCCGTTTATCCAAATGATCATCGCCATTTCTCCCTTCCTATTCATCATACAGAAAAAGACCCTTCCATCGAAGAGTCATTTGGAAAAACAATAAAGGCGGAAGGTTTTAACGCTTTTTTGCGTCGAAGTATTAAAATACCTGCAGAAATGTTGTACAATGAATGTCATTCAGGCAAAAATGGCTAAACAACAAAGCGCACTATAAGCTTGACCGGTAAAGCCGGTATCTATATAAATATTCGCTAAATAAGCATATAATGAATATAAAATTTCATTCCTTAGGAGGATTTCGCCGAAGATGAACGCTAAACGAGCCATCCCAGTAAGAGAAAGAAATATCGTCCTGATCGGATTCATGGGTGTAGGAAAAACAACAATCGGCCAATTGGTCGCTAAAAAATTATATAGAGATTTTATTGATATTGACCAACAGATCGAAAAGGATTTCAATATGTCAATTCCTGAGATATTTGAGAAAAAGGGAGAAGACTTTTTCCGGAAAACGGAGAAGGAATATATTTTAGACATCTGCCATCATAAACGATTCAAAATCGTATCTCTGGGCGGGGGATCTTTTAAACAAGAAGAAATCAGGAATTGCTGTCTGGAAAACTGTCTCGTGCTTCATCTGGACCTGTCATGGGAGAACTGGAAGCAGCGCGCGGATTTATTGATCGAAAGCCGCCCGGTGCTGCATAACCGTTCAATGGATGAAATGGAACAGCTGTTTAACGAAAGAAAAGTCATTTATGACAAGCACAATTCAAAAGTGGCAACAGACAACCTTTCCCCGGAAGAGGTTGCCGATTACATTGTTGAGACATTAAAAATTGGCTGGGATCTTTATCAGCCGATGTAAAAAGCCGTGCGCAGCGCACGGCTTTTTTTATCGTTTTATCCCTTGTATCAAAATCGCTTTTAAACAAAAGGAGATGGGCTGTCCGTTTTGGTTCAATGTAATACAGAACGTGTCGCGTGCTTCGTCTGATGCGTGATTCAAGTGGGTAATGATTTGTTTTTCTCGGTCAGCGGGAGTTCCGCCTCGTTTGATCCAGCTATCGTATTGAATCGGCAAGTTCCACTTTTGGATGTCTTGATAGGCCAGTTGATTGGCGCTGAACATCGCCTGCCATTCTGATAATGAGCTTTCACGAACATGGGAAGGGTCTCGAAGCCGGTTCAAATGATTGACAAACTCATCAAGAACGGGATCTTCAGGCGCGTAATGATCAACTAAGAGAAAATGTCCGTCCTGTTTTAGTACGCGTGCAACCTCTCTGACAGCTTTGCGGACATCTGAAAAATGGTGGGCTGCGTATCGGCAGGGGATGATGTCAAATGAATCGTCGGGGAAGGGGAGTGACTCTGCCGTTCCTTGCTGAAAGCGTACGTTTTCAACTCCTTTTTCTTGCGCGAAGGAGGACGCAACCTCAACCATCTCTTTCGTTCCATCAACACCGATGCACTCCTGTACATAAGGAGAAAATGCCAGCGCCGTATGGCCGGCGCCCGCTCCGATATCCAGCACCCGATGCTCTGCTCGGCATTCCGCTGTTTTGATCATCAACCCCAAATCTTCCCCCTCGGCAAATACCTTTTCATCCCGATACATCTCGGCGTTTTTAGAAAACGGTGTTTCATTTGTCATTTGAACCAGCTCCTTCTTTTCGTAAATGATGATATGGATTATGTTAGCAATTTCTGTTATGATTCGTCCAAGATATAAAAATGATGAAAACGATAGGTTCAACCTATGGAGGCTGAAATGGATATTAAAGTGATGGAATATGCAGCGGAAATTGCCCGGCGCCAAAGCTTTACAAAGGCGGCGGAACATCTTCATATCGCACAGCCGTCTCTCAGCCAGCAAATCAAAAAGCTTGAGGCTGAGCTGGGGCTTACCCTTTTTCACAGATCCCATGGCTCTGTTACACTGACACCCCACGGCAGGCGTTTCATTGAAAAAGCCGAGGACATCATTCGTTCCAGAGATGATTTGCTTCGGGAAATGCAGGAGCGATCACAGGGAATCGGTCATAAATTATCCATCGGGATTCCTGCTGTAACAGGGAGATATCTCTTTCCTCCGCTGCTGAAGCAGTTTTTGGCGCGCTATCCTCATGTGGAGGTTCAGCTTGTTGAAAAAGATCCGGTTTCATTAGAGGAGATGACGGCAAAGGGAGAAGTTGACCTTTCTGTTTTATCCTTGCCGATCGAGGATGAACGGCTCTCCATTACACCCTTGCTCACGGAACCAGTTGTTCTCGCGGTGCCGAAGGAAAAACAAAGGTGGATGCCGCCGGAAATGGTCGCGCTGATTGAGAAAGCGCTGGAAGAAGATGAGGGCCGCCAGCCTTGTGTGCCGCTTGACATGGTAAGGAACGTGCCCTTTATTCTGTTAAAAGAAGGCTTCGGTTTTCGCAGGACAGTTCTCGATCTCTGTGCGGAAAGCGGCTTTAAGCCGAATGCCGCCTTTAAGACGAGCCATATTGAAACCGCCCAATCTCTTGTGGCTAACGGATTAGGTGTGACAATGGCGCCGAATATGGTCAGAAGGGATAAAGATCCGGGTGTGATCTATTTATCAATTCAATCCGCGCCATCACGAACCCTCGTCTTTGTCTTTTTAAAGAACCGCTATGTCAGTCTGACCGCCCAGGCCTTTATGGAACTAAGCCGGGAAAGTCTTAAACAAACGTTTGATGAAGGCTGTCTGGGAAACAAAGATGAAAATATTTAGAAAACAAAGCCGAAACGTGGTAGTATAGGAATACAAACTAAATCTTATAAAACAAAGGGGAATAATCGGAAATGCAACTATTCGATCTGCCGCTCGACCAATTGCAAACATATAAGCCTGAAAAAACAGCACCGAAAGATTTTTCTGAGTTTTGGAAATTGTCTTTGGAGGAACTTGCAAAAGTCCAAGCAGAACCTGATTTACAGCCGGTTGACTATCCTGCTGACGGAGTAAAAGTGTACCGTCTCACATATAAAAGCTTCGGAAACGCCCGCATTACCGGATGGTACGCGGTGCCTGACAAGGAAGGCCCGCATCCGGCGATCGTGAAATATCATGGCTACAATGCAAGCTATGATGGTGAGATTCATGAAATGGTAAACTGGGCACTCCATGGCTACGCCGCATTCGGCATGCTTGTCCGCGGCCAGCAGAGCAGCGAGGATACGAGTATTTCACCGCATGGTCACGCTTTGGGCTGGATGACGAAAGGAATTCTTGATAAAGATACATACTATTACCGCGGTGTTTATTTGGACGCCGTCCGCGCGCTTGAGGTTATCAGCAGCTTTGACGAGGTTGATGAAACAAGGATCGGTGTGACAGGAGGAAGCCAAGGCGGAGGTTTAACCATTGCCGCAGCAGCGCTGTCAGACATTCCAAAAGCCGCGGTTGCCGATTATCCTTATTTAAGCAACTTCGAACGGGCCATTGATGTGGCGCTTGAACAGCCGTACCTTGAAATCAATTCCTTCTTCAGAAGAAATGGCAGCCCGGAAACAGAAGTGCAGGCGATGAAGACACTTTCATATTTCGATATTATGAATCTCGCTGACCGAGTGAAGGTGCCTGTCCTGATGTCAATCGGCCTGATTGACAAGGTCACGCCGCCGTCCACCGTGTTTGCCGCCTACAATCATTTGGAAACAGAGAAAGAGCTGAAGGTGTACCGCTACTTCGGACATGAGTATATCCCTGCTTTTCAAACGGAAAAACTTGCTTTCTTTAAGCAGCATCTTAAAGGCTGATAAATGTGAAAAGCCGCCGCATATCATCAGGCGGTTTTTTTCTGCAAACTGCCGGAATGAGAACAGACTGGAGACGAATAGATATGAAACAAAGAATCATTGATGAATTAAAACGGATCGAGCAGTCATATGGAGTCAAAATCGTGTATGCCGTCGAGTCAGGAAGCCGCGCATGGGGATTTCCGTCGCAGGATAGTGATTACGACGTCCGCTTTATTTATGTGCCGAAAAAGGAGTGGTATTTTTCAATTGAGCAGGAGCGTGATGTCATTGAGGAACCGATTCACGATTTGCTGGATATCAGCGGCTGGGAGCTGAGAAAAACGCTTCGGCTTTTCAAAAAGTCAAACCCTCCGCTCCTCGAATGGCTGTCCTCAGACATTGTGTATTACGAAGCATTTACGACCGCAGAGCAGTTAAGAAAACTGCGCACGGAGGCATTTAAGCCTGAAGCAAGCGTGTATCACTATATCAATATGGCGAGAAGGAACGTCAAGGATTATCTACAAGGACAAGAGGTCAAAATTAAAAAGTACTTCTACGTTCTTCGGCCTATTTTGGCCTGCCAATGGATTGAAAAGCACGGAACCATACCGCCAATGGACTTTACTGTTTTGATGAATGAACTTGTTGCTGAACCCGAGCTGAAGGCTGAAATGGAAACCTTGCTTGAACGGAAAAGAAGAGGAGAAGAGCTTGACCTCGAAGCAAGAATCAATGTTATTCACCAATTCATTGAAACGGAAATCGAAAGAATCATGGAAGCGGCAAAAGAACTGAAGGCAGAGAAAAAAGATATGACACCTGAGTTGAACCGTTTGCTTTTGAATACGGTTGAAGAAGTGTGGAAGGATGGAGGAAGCTGATGTTTTTTGTCGCTTCCTTTTCTCCTTTATTCGACAGAATCCCCCCCGACTTTCTAACTATCTGATTGTGGCAAACCCACAAAAATAATCAGAATCTTTGTATTTTGAGAATATTGTGAACGTCGGTTTTGTCCATTTACAATAAACTCATACAAATACTTCTTAGATTGCGGGGTGTTGAGGTTGGAAGTGATCACAAGAGATTTTTTCTTATTTTTATCCAAAAGCGGCTTTCTCAATAAAATGGCGAGGAACTGGGGAAGCCGGGTAGCAGCGGGTAAAATTATCGGCGGGGAAGGACTTTAACAGTTCAATCCCGACCATTCGACAGCTTAACAGCCAAGGTTTGTCAGTTACTGTCGATCATTTAGGCGAGTTTGTGAACAGCGCCGAGGTCGCACGGGAGCGTACGGAAGAGTGCATTCAAACCATTGCGACCATCGCAGATCAGGAGCTGAACTCACACGTTTCTTTAAAAATGACGTCTTTAGGTTTGGATATAGATATGGATTTGGTGTATGAAAATATGACAAAAATCCTTCAGACGGCCGAGAAACATAAAATCATGGTCACCATTGACATGGAGGACGAAGTCAGATGCCAGAAAACGCTTGATATTTTCAAAGATTTCAGAAAGAAATACGAGCATGTGAGCACAGTGCTGCAAGCCTATCTGTACCGGACGGAAAAAGACATTGACGATTTGGATTCTTTAAACCCGTTCCTTCGCCTTGTAAAAGGAGCTTATAAAGAATCAGAAAAAGTAGCTTTCCCGGAGAAAAGCGATGTCGATGAAAATTACAAAAAAATCATCCGAAAGCAGCTCTTAAACGGTCACTATACAGCGATTGCCACACATGACGACAAAATGATCGACTTTACAAAGCAGCTTGCCAAGGAACATGGCATTGCCAATGACAAGTTTGAATTTCAGATGCTGTACGGCATGCGGTCGCAAACCCAGCTCAGCCTCGTAAAAGAAGGTTATAACATGAGAGTCTACCTGCCATACGGCGAGGATTGGTACGGCTACTTTATGAGACGCCTTGCAGAACGTCCGTCAAACATTGCATTTGCTTTCAAAGGAATGACAAAGAAGTAAAAAAGGAGAGATTATCATGACAACACCTTACAAACACGAGCCATTCACAAATTTCCAAGATCAAAACAACGTGGAAGCGTTTAAAAAAGCGCTTGCGACAGTAAGCGAATATTTAGGAAAAGACTATCCGCTTGTCATTAACGGCGAGAGAGTGGAAACGGAAGCGAAAATCGTTTCAATCAACCCGGCTGATAAAGAAGAAGTCGTCGGCCGAGTGTCAAAAGCGTCTCAAGAGCACGCTGAGCAAGCGATTCAAGCGGCTGCAAAAGCATTTGAAGAGTGGAGATACACGTCTCCTGAAGAGAGAGCGGCTGTCCTGTTCCGCGCTGCTGCCAAAGTCCGCAGAAGAAAACATGAATTCTCAGCTTTGCTTGTGAAAGAAGCAGGAAAGCCTTGGAACGAGGCGGATGCCGATACGGCTGAAGCGATTGACTTCATGGAGTATTATGCACGCCAAATGATCGAACTGGCAAAAGGCAAACCGGTCAACAGCCGTGAAGGCGAGAAAAACCAATATGTATACACGCCGACTGGAGTGACAGTCGTTATCCCGCCTTGGAACTTCTTGTTTGCGATCATGGCAGGCACAACAGTGGCGCCGATCGTTACTGGAAACACAGTGGTTCTGAAACCTGCGAGTGCTACACCTGTTATTGCAGCAAAATTTGTTGAGGTGCTTGAAGAGTCCGGATTGCCAAAAGGCGTAGTCAACTTTGTTCCGGGAAGCGGAGCGGAAGTAGGCGACTATCTTGTTGACCATCCGAAAACAAGCCTTATCACATTTACGGGATCAAGAGAAGTTGGTACGAGAATTTTCGAACGCGCGGCGAAGGTTCAGCCGGGCCAGCAGCATTTAAAGCGTGTCATCGCTGAAATGGGCGGTAAAGATACGGTTGTTGTTGATGAGGATGCGGACATTGAATTAGCGGCTCAATCGATCTTTACTTCAGCATTCGGCTTTGCGGGACAAAAATGCTCTGCAGGTTCACGTGCAGTAGTTCATGAAAAAGTGTATGATCAAGTATTAGAGCGTGTCATTGAAATTACGGAATCAAAAGTAACAGCTAAACCTGACAGTGCAGATGTTTATATGGGACCTGTCATTGACCAAGGTTCTTATGATAAAATTATGAGCTATATTGAGATCGGAAAACAGGAAGGGCGTTTAGTAAGCGGCGGTACTGGTGATGATTCGAAAGGATACTTCATCAAACCGACGATCTTCGCTGACCTTGATCCGAAAGCAAGACTCATGCAGGAAGAAATTTTCGGACCTGTCGTTGCATTTTGTAAAGTGTCAGACTTTGATGAAGCTTTAGAAGTGGCAAACAATACTGAATATGGTTTGACAGGCGCGGTTATCACAAACAACCGCAAGCACATCGAGCGTGCGAAACAGGAATTCCATGTCGGAAACCTATACTTCAACCGCAACTGTACAGGTGCTATCGTCGGCTACCATCCGTTTGGCGGCTTCAAAATGTCGGGAACGGATTCAAAAGCAGGCGGGCCGGATTACTTGGCTCTGCATATGCAAGCAAAAACAATCAGTGAAATGTTCTAAGCGGGACTAAATGGGCATCCTCCCTGCGGGGGTGTCCATTTCATCCATATACTATAAAAAAGAGGAGGAAGTGCCATAGAAAACACACAGCTGATTATTTCGATTTGTATTTATATGGCGGGAATGCTGCTAATCGGCTACTTTGCTTACAAGCGTACGTCGAATCTGACGGATTATATGCTGGGAGGACGCTCTTTGGGTCCGGCAGTAACCGCTCTCAGTGCCGGCGCTGCCGATATGAGCGGCTGGCTGCTAATGGGGCTTCCGGGCGCCATGTTTTCTACTGGTCTGAGCGGCGCTTGGATCGTCATCGGACTTTGCCTTGGAGCGTGGGCGAACTGGCTTTACGTCGCACCACGGCTGAGAACCTATACTGAAAAAGCGGGGAATTCTATTACAATTCCCGGATTCCTGGAAAATCGCTTCGGAGATCAAACAAAGCTTCTCAGACTGTTTTCGGGAATTGTCATTTTAGTCTTTTTCACGTTTTATGTATCGTCCGGCATGGTGTCCGGCGGCGTCTTATTCAACAGCATCTTGGGGATGGATTATCACACCGGCCTGTGGATTGTGACGGGTGTTGTTGTGGCATATACCCTGTTTGGCGGCTTTTTGGCAGTCAGCTGGACAGATTTTGTTCAGGGGATCATTATGTTTGCCGCACTCATTCTTGTGCCGATCGTTACGTTTTTCCACACGGGAGGAGCAGGTGATACAGTTGCTGAAATCCGCTCTGTAGATCCTGATATGTTTAATATTTTCAAAGGAACGAGCGTCCTTGGCATTATTTCTTTGTTTGCCTGGGGGCTGGGATACTTTGGCCAGCCGCATATTATTGTGCGTTTTATGGCGATAACGTCCGTAAAAGAGATCAAAAGAGCGCGCAGAATTGGGATGGGCTGGATGATTTTGTCTGCAGTAGGCGCAGTGCTGACCGGTTTGGGCGGAATCGCTTATTACCATCAGCGCGGCATGACACTGAAGGACCCAGAGACGATTTTTATTCAATTAGGGAATATCTTGTTCCATCCGATTATCACGGGTTTTCTGATTTCAGCGATTTTGGCCGCGATTATGAGTACAATTTCTTCCCAGCTGCTTGTGACATCAAGCTCTCTGGTAGAAGATTTGTATAAGTCGATGTTCAGACGCTCAGCTTCAGATAAAGAACTGGTGTTTTTAGGCCGACTGGCTGTTCTGGCTGTTTCAATTGTCGCGTTGGTTCTGGCTTGGGAGAAAAATAACACCATCCTTGGATTGGTCAGCTACGCGTGGGCGGGCTTCGGTGCATCATTCGGGCCAGTTGTACTGCTCAGTCTGTTTTGGAAACGAATGACCAAATGGGGGGCACTCGCCGGCATGATTGTGGGAGCAGCGACTGTAATCATTTGGGCGAATGCCGGTCTTTCGGACTTTCTGTATGAAATGATACCTGGTTTTGCTGCGAGTCTATTATCTGTCTTTTTTGTCAGCATATTGACGCAGGCTCCGTCACAAGCTGTCACAGACCAGTTCAACGACTACCAAGATACAATGTCGCAATAAAGATCGAAAGGAGGAGGAAGGGGCTGTCCCTTTTTCCTCTTTTCTCCTTTTAAGCGGCCATTTTTTTCTTTTGGAAACAAACGTATTTTTTTCTATACAAAAAGACCCCGTATGGATATGATTAAAGTAAAAAAAGTATAGGAGAAAAAGGTATGGAAGAGCTTTTAGAGAGAGTTTTTTCATTTTCAGATGTTGATAAGCTGATTGATTTTATTAGCTATGAACTGCAAAAGCCAGTGATACTGGAAAGCGCGGATTTCTTTTTGTTAGCCTATAATTCTTACTATATTAACCATTTTGATTCTGCCAACCAGCAGACTATTTTTTCGAAAAAGTGTCCGGTCCAGATTTTTGAGAGGTTTCTGAAGGACGGAATTATTGAAAAATTGAAAACAGAGCCTGAGCCTTTTCGCGTCAATAAAATTGAAAGCATTGGGTTAAACCAGAGGGTGGTCGTGAGTGCAAAGCACAAAGGGGAAGTCATGGGCTACATCTGGATTCAGGAGCTGGACCAAAATCTGACGGATGAAGAGCTCGACTTTTTGTACGAGACCTCCTTCCATGTCGGGAAAATTATTTATAAAACGAATAAATTGAAACAGGAAAAGGAAGAAAAAGCAGAGGATCTCATCAAACGGGCGATCTATCAGCAATTTACCTCTGAGAAGGAACTCAGACGGGAAGCTGAAAGGATCAACACCGTGCTGCCTTCCATGTTTTCAGTGGTTATCCTGCACGCCGCAAATGGGGATGGGGAAGCGGTAGAGGATTTAAAGGAAAATATCAGGTCGTACCTGAATTTACGGGATAAGGTCAGTCATGTCTTAACGATCGAATCAAATATTGTCATCGTCGTAGCGAGTTTTTCCCAAAAAAGCTCCGTCTCCTCAGCAGCTTCTGAGTTTATTAACAAGCTGTTAACACATTTTCACTTTCAAAAAATACCTACCCCTATTTATATCGGTATCGGAAACGAATATAATCACCTATTAAAACTTGGCAAGAGCTACACAGAAGCACTTGAAGTCATCAAAGCCGCAGAAATCACCGGCAATCAGGAAAACATTCCATATGAATATGCCAAACTCGGCATTTACCGCTATTTAGAAAGCATCGAACAGAAAAATGAATTTTTAGAATACGAGAATAAAGATTTAGCTTTATTAAAAGCAAAAGACGAAGAAAGCAGCACTGAGCTGCTCAAAACCTTGGAAATCTATCTCCTCAACAACTGCAAAACAAAACCAGCGGCAGAACAGCTGTTTATTCACCAAAATACATTGAATTACCGCATCAAACAGATTACTGAGATGACGTCGATCGATTTAAGCGATTTCAGAACGCGGTGCCAGCTCTATCTCGATTTGATGCTGATGAAAAAGAAATAAAAAAGAAACCAGTACTTGTACTGGTTTCGTCTTCACTTAAAATCCTCTGTAAACATACGGATCATCAGGTTTTTTAATGGTATTCCAGTCAGTTACTTTGACGACAGGGAGAGTTGACTTGAATGGCTGGTAATATTCTGAGGCCAGAGTGCCCTTAATGTGAATCCATTCATCATCCTTGATGTCCATGTCCTTCGGAAATTCCACAAGCATCCCGTACACGCCGGAATCAGCGATACAGTGAATGATGCCAAACCTTAATACGAACAGCTGATTTTTGTTAATTGCGTTTCCTTTGTAAGCAAATCCATGGAAATCTATCGTCCGTCCGAGAAATTCACCCGGATAGTTATAGATGGTTTCCATTCCTTTTAGGAAATCGTCATCGGTCAGAGAAATCTCTTTTTTGCTGGAATACTTATTAAACAGCTGTTTCATTTGTTTGTCATAGCTGTCTTGCGCGTAATAAAGGCTGGCATCAGGCCGCAAATACTGTGTTTGGGAGTAGTGATCTCCGCTCTCCATCGCCTTAAACGAGAACCCTTTTGTTTTGACAATGGATGAGTCAAGCGTTGCAATCGGGAAGAAGATGCCTGACACCAAAGGAAAAAGAAAAACAACATAAATCAAATAACGCTGATAAAATGGCTTGTTTTGTTCATGGTCATGCTTGTGATCATGGCCGCACCCGCAATCATGGTCATGGTGATGCCCGCTTTTTTCAGGCGACTTGATAAATATATACGCTTGGACGGCGGTCAGAATAGCCAGCAGGAAGATCGCAATAAAGGACAGATAGGAATATTTCATATTGATATATTTTGTTAGATTTCCTGAGGCATGCAGATGATAAAAGAAAAACGTAAATCCCATCAGCACCAATAAACGAAACATCCAATCACCCCTTTACCAGTAGTGATCCCGCTAAAACAATCACGACAATGTATGTAATCAGCAGGAAAACAAATCGTTTTTTGAAGGCCGCAAGCATCATCAATAGATTCTTAATATCCACCATTGCGCCAAAGACGAGAAAGGCGATTAACGATCCTAATGAAAATGTGCTGCTGAAGGAAGACGCGATGAACGCATCAACTTCTGAACAAAGCGACAGGACAAACGCCAGACCCATCATCACGAGGGAAGAGGATACATCATTCTGCCCGATCGCAAGCAGAGTGGATGTTTTGACATACGTCTGCATAGCGGCTGCGATAAAGGCGCCGATGATTAAATATTTCCCCACGGAGAAAAATTCATCAATGGCATGCCGCAAGGTCCCGCCCAGTTTTTGGAGCAAGGTGCCGTGATGATGATGGTGGTGCCCGGGTTCATCAGGCTTTAAAAGCTGGTTATCCTTAAATTGATAGGATAAGATGACCCCGATGATCAGCGAAACGGCGAGAGCCAGTCCGCCTCTGTAAAAGACAACGCTCCATCTATTCCCGAACGCAATATAAGTAGAAAATAAAACGATAGGATTAATGATAGGCGCGGTCAGCATGAAAGCAACCCCCGCATGCAGAGGAACTCCCTTTAACAGAAGCCGCCTCGTAATCGGGATGATGCCGCATTCGCAGGCGGGAAATAAAACGCCGGCCAGCGCACCGAATAAAACGGCGAGAAAACGGTTTTTCGGCATGATTCTTGCAATCATTTCTTCAGAAACAAACATTTGAATGATTCCGGAAAGTATGACGCCAATCAGAATAAACGGAATGGCTTCTATTAAAATGCTGATAAAAATAGAATTCAGCTGAAGAAAAGATGATTGTGCTGTCACAATAAAACCTCCGCTCATGTTAAGCTGCCTTTCTTATGATACCAGAAAAAAAGGCACTGCTTGTTTGACGGAGGAGGGGAAAGGATCGTTTCACTTTGGTTAGGATTCCAAAAAACCGAGTAGGATACTGTCTGTTTCTGCAGCTTCTTTTCCGAGCCAAATCAGGTGTCCCCATGAGTGAAGCAAACAGAGAACAGCGCCACGAATGTGCTCTTTTGCATGATGTGCATGTGACAAGTCAACCAATCCATCATAAACACTTTGCATAATCAGCACGGGACATATGATGGCTTGCAGGTCTTTTAAAGAGACAGCGGCGGTTTGTGACAAGTCAATCAGAAATCCTTCACCCGAGCGCTGCCGGCTGTTCATTTTCCGAAATGCTTCTATGTCTTTTTCATTCATCAAGGACTTGATTCGCTGAAACGGAAGCGTGCTGAATTGGGGGCTCATAGCTCGAAACATCAAACGCGGGAAAGCGTTATTCAAGGAAGAAATCAGCTTCCATATCCACTTTTCCACCGGCGGGCGGAAGAGAATTCTCCCCAATTTATATTCAGTGTCTTTTGGGGTGAGCCACTCTTTGGTGACCGCGGATTGCAGGGTCAATGTATTTACTCTTTCCGGATAATGTGAGGCAAAGCATATGCCGCTCGGCCCTCCTGCTGAGATGGCGATCACATGGACACTGTCGATTTGTAAATGATCTAATAATTTCACATAGAAACGGCAGGCGTTGGCAAGACTTTTTCCAATTTCTTTTGACGTTCGTCCATAGCCGGGCCTTGAAGGCGTAATGATGGAATACCCTTGCTCAATCAACGCTGTGTATCCGAATTCCTCGTAACAATTTGAATGCCCGCCATGCATGACAAGGATGGGGGCACCCTTTCCAGCCACTGAATATTCTAGTGTATGTCCTTCGAAGGTGATCGTTTCGACTCGTCTTTTCATCTGTTACTCCCATTTGTTTTTTGCCTATTATAGGGTTTTCAGCAATTGATCACAAGGTGAAGAAATGAATAAACACAGGCTCGTGAAATATGATATACTTTGTATTGATATTCATTCTCAATTAAAACTTTGATATAGATGTGAACGGGAGGCAGGACGGATGGCTGAGAATCAAGAGGTATATGACGTTACGATTATAGGCGGGGGGCCGATTGGGCTGTTTACTGCTTTTTACTGCGGGATGCGGGAGCTGAAAACAAAGGTAATCGAATTTTTGCCGAAGCTCGGAGGGAAGGTGTCTTTATTCTTTCCTGAGAAAATCATTCGCGATATCGGCGGCATACCGGGGATTGCGGGAAAGCAGCTGATCGAGCAGCTGAAGGAGCAGGCGGCAACGTTTGATCCTGATATCGTATTGAATCAGCGTGTGACCGGGTTTGAACGCCTGGATGACGGCACCATTGTTCTGACGGGTTCTGAAGGCGAAAAGCACTATACAAGAACTGTGATTTTGGCTTGCGGCATGGGTACACTTGAGGTCAATGAGTTTGACAGCGAGGATGCGGCCCGATATGCGGGCAAAAATCTTCATTACGGAGTGGAGAAGCTCGATGCGTTTAAAGATAAGCGCGTGGTGATATCAGGCGGCGGAGATACTGCGGTCGATTGGGCTAATGAGCTTGAACCGATTGCGGCGTCTGTGACTGTCGTTCATCGGCGTGAGGAATTCGGCGGAATGGAAAGCAGCGTGACGAAAATGAAGCAATCATCGGTGCGGGTGCTTACGCCTTATCGTCTGGAGCAGCTGAGCGGCAATGAGGAGCGCATCCAAAAAGTGACGATTTGCCATACGGAGACTGGCCAGAGGGAAGACATAGAAATTGATGAGCTGATCATTAATCATGGGTTCAAAATTGATCTCGGGCCGATGAAGGAGTGGGGACTGGAGATTGAAGAAGGCAGGGTGAAAGCTGACAGACATATGCGAACGAATCTTCCGGGCGTGTTTGTGGCGGGCGACGCGGCTTTTTATGAAAGCAAGCTGAGATTAATTGCCGGCGGTTTTACCGAAGGCCCGACAGCAGTCAACAGCGCTAAGGCTTATTTGGATCCTAAGGCCGAGAATATGGCGATGTATTCAACCCATCACAAAAAATTGGTACATAAATAAAACAGCCCTTGGGGGAAAGGGCTGCCAGCCATCAGCTGTGAAGGAGCTTTTTTTGCGTCTGTTGATTCTGAATGAAAGCTAGCAATTCATCCTGTTCTTGTACGGCTGTGAATCCATAAGCCCCGGCAGCTGAGTCATCGCCTATACAGACGATAGGAGGCCTGCTTGCTGACAATTCCGGCGAAATGCCAATTTGTTCGCCACCATTGATCAATTGCTGAACGGACAGCTTGTTCGGGCAAATGACCATGTGCAGAGGGGATTCACTGATGGTACGCTGAATCATGTGGGTGAACCGGTCATCTATGACGTTTTCATGAGTGATATAAAACGAACAGGATTCATGCTTTTGCATGAATTCCACTGCATGGCGGCTCCCGACAACAAGACATTTCTCTGAATCAGGCTGAATGGCGGTGACAAGAAACCCCCGTTTTTCAAGCTCCGTCTTTGCTTGTTCAGATGCTGTACTCAGTTTGGCTGTCAGCTGGCGGATGTCGATTTTCTGAGAAGCCAGTGCTCTGAAAAATTCACAAACTGCCCGGCGCGATGTGAAAAAAACGTCTTCAAAGGTGCCAATCTTTCGAAGAATGTCTTCATTGACAGGCATGTTTTCGGTCCGCCATTTCGGCCACTCGATGAGATCGGCGCCGGAATCGCGCAGCTTGTCTGCAAGCGGGTCTTCATCTTCGCCATGAGTCACAACCATCAAATGCCGTCCGATGAGCGGTTTGCTTTCAAACCAGCTGTGTGTTTGAAAGTTGACGATGTCTCCGATGACGATAATCGCAGGGTTTGTAATCTGGTGTTCCTGCACTTTTTGCTGAATGTTCTCAAGTGTTCCTTTCACACTCCGCTGGCGGCCCCACGTTCCCCATTGGATGACAATGACAGGGACAGAAGGCGATTTCCCGTATGAAATAAGCTGCTGGCAAATATAAGACAAGTTCTTGACACCCATGTAAAAAACAAGGGTTTGAACGCTTCGGGCCAGCCCTTCCCAGTCAAGGTTCGGCGTGCCTTTTAATGATTTATCATGCGCTGTAATCATGGCAAAAGACGATGCGAAATCCCGATGCGTGACGGGGATGCCCGCATATAGCGGCGCTGCAATTCCAGAGGTGATTCCCGGCACCATTTCATAGCGAATGCCGTGCTCATGAAGAGCATCTGCTTCCTCGCCGACTCTGCCGAATACGCTCGGATCTCCGCCCTTCAAGCGAACGACGGTTAACCCATTTAATGCTTTTTCAACCAGCAGGGCGTTAATTTCTTTTTGTTTCATAAAATGGCGGTTTGGCAGTTTTCCGCAATAAATAAACTGGCAGTCCGGTGATGCAAATTCGAGCAGCTTCGGGTTGGCGAGCCGGTCATATAAAATCACATCTGCTTCCTCGAGCGCCTGTTTTCCTTTGATGGTGAGCAGGCCTGGGTCGCCGGGTCCGGCTCCCACGAAATATACGATTCCGTTCTTCATGATCATGTCATCCTTCCGTCACTGTAAAAAATGAAGGACCACTAGAAAAGTGATCCGGTCTTTTGATCAATATACGAGATAAACATGTTCTCCTTCGATCAGCGTTTCATATGTTTTGACGCATCCGTGGTCAGGTTCTTGGACGATTCCGTCTTCTAAGGAAATTTTCCAGTCGTGCATCGGGCAGAAAACATATTGACCGCTGACGATGCCTTCTGCCAGGACGCCGCCTTTATGCGGACAGCGGTTTTCGATGGCGCGGATGCTTCCGTCTGAAAGCTTGAAAACCGCGAGCTCCTTATCTTCAATATACACTGTTTTGCCTAATTGTTCAGGCAATTCTTCAATTTTTCCGATACATACTTTTGTTACGTCTTTGTTTACCATGCCCATTCCTCCTCAATGATTGTTTTTGTCATTATGATGTGGTCACGACATTTTCAAATAATTCTTTCGAGGTTTGTTTATCCTCTAAAAAGTCTTTCCACGGATCCTTGTGGACAGAGAGTGTTTCATTCATTCGGTCGTTCAGCTCCTGCCGCTTTTCCGGATCGTTTAACACGAATTGGACATGGGATAAACCGACGCGCTCAAGCCATGCGGACGTACGCTCCAGATAGTTTGCGGTTTCCCTGTAATATTGCAGGTAAGCGCCTGCGTATTCTAAGACTTCTTCATTTGTTTTCACCTTCATCAGCAAATCGCCGGCACGCAAGTGGGTTCCGCCGTTTCCGCCGACATAAAGCTCCCAGCCTCCGTCGATGCCGACAACGCCAAGGTCCTTAATGCCGGATTCCGCACAGTTTCGCGGGCATGCAGACACGGCCATTTTGACTTTGTGCGGCGTGTTTAGCCCTTCGAATTTTTTCTCAAGCGCAATGCCCAGTGCCATGGAGTCTTGTGTGCCGAAGCGGCAGAATTGCTCGCCTACACATGTTTTCACTGTGCGGAGCGTTTTTCCGTACGCATAGCCCGACGGCATATCAAGATCTTCCCATACCTTCGGAAGGTCTTCTTTTTTCACGCCGATAAGATCAATTCGCTGGCCGCCTGTCATTTTCACGAGCGGGATCTCATATTTGTCAACGACATCGGCGATCTTGCGCAAATCTGTGGAGTTGGTCACGCCGCCGTACATCCGAGGAACGACTGAGTATGTTCCGTCTTTTTGAATATTGGCGTGCATTCGTTCATTAACAAAGCGGGATGTCCGGTCATCCTCGTATTTGGTTGGATTGATCATGCCTAAGTAGTAGTTCAGAGCGGGCCGGCATTTGGAACAGCCTTCTGGCGTTTTCCAGCCGAGCACATTCATGACTTCTCTTGTATGTGACAGCCCTTTGGCTTTGATTTCTTCTACGACTTCATCTCTCGACAATGTGGTGCAGCCGCAAATGGATTCTTTTTGCGCTGACGCATCAAAGTCTGATCCGAGCGTATGCTGGAGGATTTCTTCTACGAGTGGCTTACAGCCTCCGCATGAGCGGGATGCGCCGGTGCATGCTTTGATCTCGTCCGTTGACGAGCAGCCCTTTTCCTGTATGGCTTGAATAATCGCACCTTTTGACACGCCGTTACAGCCGCAGATGATTTCATCGTCGCTCATCGCTGCGGTTATGCTTGTGCCTGCTTGTTGGTCGAGAGGCTGTAAGATTGATATTTTTGAGGTTTCAGAGATATCGGCTTCTTTTTGAATCATAGAAAACAGGCGGTTGCCTTCGCTGCTGTCGCCGAATAAAACAGCACCGACTATTTGATTGCCTCTCAGGACGATTTTTTTATAGATGCCGTCCTGCTCATCGAAGACTTTAATCGCTTTTTTCTCTTCTGATTCGTTAAAGTCACCGGCAGAGAAAACCTCGACGCCTGATACCTTTAACTGTGTGGAGAGAACGGAGCCCTCATACGGTTTTGTTTCGATGCCGCAAATATGCTTCGCCAGCACTTTTGCCTGTTCATAGAGCGGTGCCACAAGCCCGTAGGCGATTCCTCGGTGCTCGGCACATTCGCCGACCGCGTAAATGTGCGGGATTTCAGTCTGCATATAATCGTTGACGATGATGCCGCGGTTAACCGGAATGCCGCTCTCGGCGCCGAGTGTTGTATTCGGACGGATGCCGACAGCCATGACGACTAAATCAGCTTCAATGCTTGTGCCATCTTTGAAGCGAAGGCCTTCGACACGGTCATCACCGACAATTTCTTCTGTTTGCTTTTCAAGTAAAAAGGTCATACCTTGTTTTTCTAACTCGTTTTGCAGCAGGCGTCCTGCCGTTGCATCAAGCTGGCGCTCCATCAGGAATGGGGCAAGGTGGATGACGGACACGTCCATGCCAAGATTCAGCAGTCCGCGAGCTGCTTCCAAACCAAGAAGTCCTCCGCCGATGACGGCAGCTTTTTTATATTGTTTTGACGCGGCGAGCATTGTGTCTGTATCTTTTATGTCCCGGAAAGCTGTGACGCCTTTTTTGTCTGCGCCCGGAATCGGAAGGATAAAAGGGACCGAGCCTGTCGCCAAGATCAATTCATCGTAAGGCTGGATTCTGTCTGCATCTGTGATGACTGTTTTGTTTTCCGTGTCCACTTTGATGACTGTTTCATTTGTATACAATTGAATGTTGTTTTCTTCGTACCAGTCCCAATCGTTTAACGTAATATCTTTAATATCTGTATCGCCTTGAAGCACTTTTGACAAAAGGATTCGGTTGTAATTGGGATGCGGTTCGGCACCGAAAATTGTGATCTGAAACTCGTCTTTAGCAACACTCAGTATCTCTTCAATGGCCCTTACCCCGGCCATTCCATTACCAACAAGAACTAGCTGTTTTTTTCCCATCAGATGATCCGCTCCTTATCAATGTTTTTTCCAGCGTAGCACAGCAAAAAGGAATATTTAAGATACATGTTATAAAATGTAACAAAATATACGAAAAGTTCTAAAAATTTTATGAAAAATTTAAATAGGTCTGATTCGGACGGCGCATACCTTAAAACCGGGCATTTTACAGGCTGGATCTAAGGCTTCCCCGATTAAATCATTCACATTTTGAGCGTCTGCCCAATGGATGGGAACAAAAACAGTATCTTTTCTGATTTGTTCTGATAATTTGCTGCGGACGGTGATGCTTCCCCGCGGCGATTCTATTTTTACCAGTACACGGTCCTCGATATTGTAGGTCGCTGCTGTTTGCGGATGGATTTCCATAAACGATTCAAAATGTCTCGCGGCAAGGGCGGCGCTTTTTCTTGTTTGGACGCCTGTTAAGTAGTGAGACATGACTCTGCCTGTCGTTAAATAAAGCGGATAATCGGCTGTCGGCTTCTCTTTTGGAACAGGTGGTTCGTTTGGAATCACACTTAATGCCGCTTTTTGATCCGGATGAGCAAATGATTCTGTAAACAAGCGCCCAGTTCCGGGATGATCAGATTCCGGACACGGCCAATGAATGCCGCCTTCACGTCTGAGCCTGTCGTATGAGATGCCTGAATAATCGGCAATCCCGCCTCGGCTCGCTTCTCTCAATTCATTAAAAATATCCTCCGCTGACGTATAAGAAAAGTAGCGGCCCTTGCCGAGAGCGGATGCGAGATCACAAATGATCTGCCAATCATGCTTTGCTTCGCCGGGGCATGGCCGGCTTGCTTCTCTTAATGTCACGCGTCCTTCTACATTTGTCATGGTGCCTTCATCTTCTAAGTAAGAGGAGGCAGGTAAAATCACATCTGCGTATTTCGCAGTCTCAGAAATAAACAAATCGATTGCAACAAAGAATGTCAGTTTCCTTAAAGCCTTTTTCACGAGATTCGCATTTGGGCTGGAGACAGCAGGATTGGAGCACATGAGGAACAATCCTTTGATGTCGCCGTCGTTGATTTTTTCCATCATTTCATAGGCTGAGACACCTTTTCGCGGCAGATCATCCTGATGGATTCCCCACACTTTCGCAACATGTGCCCGGTGTTGTTCGTTTTCAATAGATCGATAGCCCGGAAGCTGATCGGCTTTTTGGCCATGCTCTCTTGCACCTTGCCCGTTGCCTTGTCCGGTGATCGCCCCGTAACCTGAGTAAGGCTTGCCGATTTTTCCTGTGATCAGCACCATGTTTAAGAAGCCTTTCACAGCCGCTGTTCCATCGGTTTGCTGTTCAATCCCGCGGGCTGTAAACAGCATGCCGGACGTTTCCTTGGCAAACTTTACAGCCGCTTTTCTTATATCCACCAGCGGGACACTCGTCTGTTCGGCGATGTCATTCAGGTTCAACGAGTCAGTATGCTGCTTCAGCTCTTCGAATCCATTTGTTCGTGATTGAATAAAATCTTCGTTTGCGAGCTGTTCGTCGATGATGATTTTGACGAGACCGTTGGCAAGAGCGGCGTCTGTGCCGGGTTTGATTTTCAAATGAAGATCGGCGATTTTTGTTGTCGCTGTTTCACGCGGATCAATGGCAATGATGTAAGCTCCGTTTTCTTTCGCTTTTTCAAAATATGGCATAATCGTAGGCTGGCATTCCGCAATATTGGTGCCGGCCAGAATGATCACACGGGTGTGGGGAATGTCTGATAAGGGATTCGTTAAGCCTCTGTCCGCGCCGAAAGTTTGGTTGGCTGCGGTTGCTGCGGCGGACATACAAAGCCTCCCGTTGTAGTCGATGTATTTTGTCTGTAAGCCCACCCGTGCGAATTTCCCTAACAAATACGCCTCTTCATTTGTAATCGAGGCGCTTCCGTATACCGCCATAGCGTCATGGCCGTGTTCTACTTGGATCATTGTCACTTGGTCTTTAATGTAATTCAGTGCTTCTTCCCAGGAAACAGGCATAAACTCGCCGTTTTTCTTCAGCAGCGGCCGGGTGATGCGGGAGGAGTTCAGGGCATGCTGGTGGGCGTTCATGCCCTTCATGCATAGCCGACCCTGTGTTGTAGGATTATCAATCCCGATCGCAGTGTACTTTTTGCGCGTGACGATGGTTTGTTCCACGAGCTGCATTTTGCACTGCATGCTGCAAAACGGGCATTGAGTGTCATATGTTTTTTCTGATTGGACGTCTTGCTGTTTATCACGGAAATATCTAAGCAGTCGTTCAGTCAAAATGCCTCATCCTTTCTTATATGCACCCGTCTCTAGAGTCGGGTTTTGAATCAGTGACAGATCTGTTTGGAGGCTTTCCAGCAGCTGTGCCCTTAGGTTTTCTTCGAATAGCACTTCTCTGATATGAACGATCCCGAGACGGTCTATCCACTGATGAACTGCTTCTAAGTAATGAGCCGTTTCCCGATAATACTGGATCAGTCCTTTGATCATGCCGGCAGTGCTGTCTTCGTTCTCAGTCACGCAAAACAGAGCTCCTGAACGGGCATGAGTTCCCCGGACGCCGCCAATGTAAATGTCCCAGCCAGCTTGTGTCCGAATTGCGCCGACATCTTGCAGGGCGGCATCGGTGCAGTCTGTTTCACATGATAAGCTGATAGAAATGGGAGCGGGTAAGGGAAGCGTCTCAAGTTGTCTTTCGATTTGGGCTGCCAGCTGCTGAATCGATTGATTTTGCCCGCATGTACATGCTTTGATGCTTTGCAGCGCGTGTCGGTGTTCATTAGTGTAAACGGGCATCTTCAGGTCTTTTTTTATGTTCGGAAGATCCGCAGGCTTGATCCCGGAAAGCTTCAGCCTTTGGCCGTGAGTGATGGATACGTCGGGAATGCTGTATGCCTCAATGATGTTGGCGATGGTTCTTAGCTGCTCCGCGTTTGTCCGCCCGCCGTACATTTGCGGAATCAGGATGCATGTCTCTTCAGTGGCTGGCTCAGGCTGGACAAACCCGGGGTACAGCATTTCCAGATAGTATTGAATCGCAGGAACACAAGTACTGCATCCTTTTTTTGTTCTCCAGTCAAGCTGGTCCATCACTTCTGCCGGATTAGTGAATGGCCTGCGCTGAAGCTCAGCGATGATGCCGTCTTCTGTAAAATCAGTACAGCTGCAAAACGAAGGTGTGCCGGCGGGCTTCGTATATTCGCTGTTGGTCATGTGCCTCAAAAGGTCTTCAACGAGCGGTTTGCATCCTCCACAGGATCCAGTGGCTTTGGTGCAGTGCTTGACTTCCTCAACAGTTGTTAAGTTATTCGTGTGCACCGCGTCTTCAATCGCGCCTTTCGTCACTGTGTTGCATTGGCAAATCGTTTCACTGGAAGGCATGGATTCAAATAAAGGGCCGCTTGTCTCCGGTTCGATGATCTGCTTTTTGACAATGGAGATGTCTCGTTGTTTAAGCAGGCTGTCGAGAAGCCGCTGCTTGTCACGGGTGTCTCCGAATAAAATAACACCGGCCAGTTTGTCATCTACAAAAAGCGCTTTTTTATAAACGCCTGCTTGTTCGTCGTAGATTTTGATGCTCGTCGTGCGTTCATCCTCTTGGATCTTTCCTGCTGACCACACATCGATTCCAGCTATTTTTAAAGCCGCAGATGGTGCTGAGCCTTGATATTCCTCACATGGAACGCCGCAAATATGACTGGCGAGAGCTTTTCCCTGCTCATAAAGCGGTGCCACCAATCCGTACACCGTTCCGTTATGTTCGGCGCATTCACCAACGGCGTAGATATTCGGTTCGCTTGTCTGCATGAAGTCATTCACGATGATCCCGCGGTTCACTTTGATTCCAGCGGATACAGCTAATTCAATATTCGGTCTGACGCCGGCCGCCATGACAATCAAGTCTGCTTTTAATGAAGAGCCATCTTTAAAATGGATTCGGTCTGCCTTGGTGGCGCCGGAAATGGAGACGGTGTCTTTCTCCAGAAGAAAGGTTAGGCCTTTTTGTTCCAGCTCTGTTTGCAGCAGCCGCGCCGCTGTTTGATCGAGCTGTTTTTGCATAATGCCGGCGGAGTGGTGAATGACGCTGACATCCATACCGAGATGCTGTAAACCGACTGCAGCTTCCAGTCCTAATAAGCCGGCTCCGATTACCGCAGCCTTTTGAAAGTGCTGGGCCATGTTCATCAGCGCTTGGCAGTCTTCTATTGTCCGAAATCCATAGACACCTTTTTTGTCTGCCCCGGGGATAGGGAGAATATGAGGGGAGGAGCCTGTTGCCACAATGAATTTGTCATAAGACAGGATGCGCTTGCGATCCGTTATGACCTGCTGCTGATCTGTATCAATCTGAATAACCGTTTCGCCTGTGTAAAGCGTGATCCCGTGCTTGTCGTACCAATCCTTGCTGTTCAGTGTAATATCATCGAGTGACGCTTCACCCTGCAATACAGAGGATAAGAGAATGCGATTGTAATTGGGATGCGGCTCGCTTCCGAAAATGACAATCTCAAACATGTGGCGATTCAGCTTTAATACTTCTTCAATACAGCGGATTCCGGCCATGCCGTTTCCCGCTAACACCAATCTTTGTTTCTTCATGTATCAGACCTCCTTTGGCGAAGCTCGTAAGTTTTCTCCTATTAAAAATTATGTCACAATGCACTGTTAACGCATTAAACGTGTCACAAAAACTTACACATGTCTTTTCCAGAAAATAATGGTCCTATATCCTTGATTCAGAAAATGTAAAATAATGAGGGTCTAGAAAGGGGAATCTTATGAAGCTGTCGGAACTGAAAACTAGCGGTCATCCACTCACTTTGCTCTGTTCCTTTTTATACTTTGATGTCAGTTTTATGATATGGGTTATGCTTGGGGCGCTGGGTGTTTATATTTCTCAGGATTTTGGCCTGTCTCCTTTTGAGAAAGGGCTTGTCGTAGCTGTGCCGATTTTATCTGGATCAGTGTTTCGTATCATTCTTGGTATTTTAACGGACAGAATCGGACCGAAAAAAACGGCAGTGATCGGGATGCTGGTGACGATGATTCCGCTGCTTTGGGGGACATTCGGCGGCCGTTCCCTGACTGAGCTGTATGCCATCGGGATTCTGCTTGGCGTGGCGGGGGCAAGCTTTGCTGTAGCGCTGCCTATGGCCAGCCGCTGGTATCCGCCTCATTTGCAGGGACTTGCGATGGGGATTGCCGGAGCGGGGAACAGCGGCACGTTGTTTGCAACCCTGTTTGGCCCTCGTCTGGCGGAGCAGTTCGGCTGGCACATTGTCATGGGAATTGCGCTAATTCCATTATTGATCGTCTTTATTCTTTTTGTATCCATGGCAAAGGATTCCCCTGCACAGCCGTCTCCCCAGCCGCTCAAAAGCTATCTGCATGTGTTCGGGCAAAAGGAAACATGGTTTTTCTGCCTGCTGTACAGCGTCACATTTGGCGGATTTGTCGGGCTCTCAAGCTTTTTATCTATTTTCTTTGTTGATCAATACCAGCTGTCAAAAATTCACGCAGGGGACTTCGTTACATTATGTGTGGCGGCGGGGAGCTTTTTCCGGCCTGTCGGGGGCTTGATTTCGGATCGTGTCGGCGGCACGAAAGTTCTTTCTGTACTGTTTGTCATCGTGGCACTGTGTATGGCCGGAGTCAGCAGCCTGCCATCTCTTTCAATGGTTGTTGTTCTATTGTTTGTCGGAATGATGGGGCTCGGAATGGGTAACGGTGCAGTATTCCAGCTCGTGCCGCAGCGTTTTCGCAAAGAAATTGGCATGGTGACGGGAATTGTCGGTGCGGCCGGAGGAATCGGTGGGTTTTTCCTGCCGAACATCTTAGGATCTCTCAAACAGATGACAGGCACATATGCTATCGGTTTTATCACGTTTTCCTGTATCGCGCTGCTGGCATTTGCACTTGTGCTTGCCGCAGGCTATTACTGGAGAAAAAGCTGGAGCGCGGAAAGCAGACCGGCGGATGTTTAGGGTTTTGACGGACACGCGTTTGTGCGTGTCTTTTTTATTTTCTCTTGATTTTCAACAGTGAACCGATCAAAATAAATAGTAATTATTACGATTTGTTAGCGAGAGGAGTTTTCTGAATGAATCAACATACGCTGCTCCCGAAAAAAACGGAGCGTCTTCAATACTTTGGATCGGTCAGTCCGATCAAAGGCGAGAAACCAGTGGAAAAAGAGAAAATGAAGGACCTGCAAAATATCAGGAAGGATTATTTTTTTGATATTCAGCATGTAGGTGTCGCTAATGTGTCCCATCCAGTCACAATCACTTCTGCCATGATGCCTGCCGAGCAAACAACGGCTGCGAACTTTACAATGACTTGTAATTTGCCGAGAAATCAGAAGGGGATTAACATGAGCCGGTTAACAGAGCTGCTGCAAGTCTATCATCAAAATGGCTGGGTTCTCTCATTTTTCTCTCTTCAGCAATTTACGAAAGAGCTTGCAGAAAACATGGACATATCATCTGCCACAGTTGAAGTGAGGTTTCCGTGGTTTTTCGAACGGAAAAGCCCGAAGCTTGAGAAAGCGGGTTTGATGCATGCTGATATATTCATGTCTGTCACCTATCGCAAAGATCAGCCGTTTAAACAGCGTGCCGGCATCTCAGCAAAAGTAACGACTCTGTGCCCTTGCTCCAAGGAAATCAGCGAATACAGCGCTCATAATCAGAGGGGAACGGTCAGCATTTGGGCGGATATTCACCCGGCCGCATCGCTGCCAAGTGATGTTAAAGCTGATTTGCTTCACGCCGCAGAATCAAATGCTTCTGCGAGACTGCATCCGGTATTGAAGCGGCCTGATGAAAAAGCCGTGACAGAAACGGCCTATGAAAATCCGAGGTTTGTTGAGGATCTCGCTCGGCTGATTGCTGCAGATTTGTTTGAGCTTGAATGGGTGTCAGCCTTTGAGATTGAATGCCGCAATGAAGAATCGATCCATCTCCACGATGCCTATGCGAAGCTGTTTTTTTCGAAGGAAGTGGATAAAATATGAAACTCTCATTATTCATTATTGCAGTTCTTATGTCAGCCTGCCTGCTGTCAGCCTGCTCCGATCACACAGAAGAACACGCAAGTATCAATACAAAGAAAACGGTCGAAAACATAACGGACGTTCGAAAAACAGCAAAAACAAGCATTGATTGGACGAAGCCTTCGGGCGGAGAATACCCGGATATTAAACAGAAGCATGTCTGGATTGATGTGAATGTGAAGGAGCAGAAGGCTTACATCAAGGAAGGAAGCAACACCATCTATACAATGATGATCTCTTCTGGTCTTGATCAAACAAAAGATGATGCTACGCCAAAGGGCACCTTTTATGTAGAGCCTGAACGGGGAGAATGGTTTTTTTCCGAAGGATACCAGGAAGGCGCAGAATACTGGGTATCATGGAAAAATCACGGTGAATTTCTATTTCATAGTGTGCCAATGACTAAGGATCAAAAAGTCATCAAAACGGAAGCAGAAAAACTAGGAACGAAAGCATCTCACGGATGTATCAGGCTGACCATTCCAGATGCGAAATGGGTATATGAAAATATCCCTGAACATACAAAAGTGGTGATCAGCTGAATTGAAAACCGTTGACAAAAAGGAAAAAAGACCATACAATTTAAATCGTAACTATTACGTTTTGTGATAAATGGCTTATCATTGGCTGTGCATCTGTGAAAAAGCGGAAAGGCATCGATTAAGGATCTTGCTGTCGGCAAGGGCAGGGATTTGCGATGGGGAAAAGGATTAAACGCGGTTGGAGCCTTTACTGATTTATAAATCGGGCGGCAGCGAGAAATGAGCGCGAAAAGCTGCTCTACACCATTGTACATATGGCGAAGTATACAATTTAAATCGTAATCATTCTATTTTAATGGAGGCATTATTATGAAAAAAATTCCGGTTACCGTACTGAGCGGTTATCTAGGTGCGGGAAAAACAACATTGCTGAACAGCATTCTGCAAAATCGCGAAGGCTTGAAAATAGCGGTTATCGTAAACGATATGAGCGAGGTGAACATTGACGCGGGCTTGGTTAAGCAGGAAGGGGGCCTTTCCAGAACAGATGAAAAGCTTGTGGAAATGTCAAACGGCTGCATTTGCTGCACGCTTCGCGAAGACTTATTAATTGAAGTTGAGAAGCTGGCAAAAGACGGACGGTTTGATTATATCGTCATCGAATCGACAGGAATCAGCGAACCGATCCCGGTGGCCCAGACTTTCTCTTATATCGATGAAGAGATGGGAATCGATCTTACAAAATTTTGTCAGCTGGATACGATGGTGACGGTGGTTGATGCCAACCGTTTTTGGCATGATTATCAGTCAGGCGAAAGCCTTCTGGACCGCAAAGAAGCATTGGGGGAAGAGGATGAAAGAGAAATCGCCGACCTCTTGATCGATCAAATTGAGTTTTGCGATGTACTGATCTTAAATAAATGTGATTTGGTCAGCGAGCAAGAGCTCGAACAGCTTGAAAACGTTCTTCGTAAACTGCAGCCAAGAGCCAGGTTCATTCGTTCCGTCAAAGGAAATGTAAAACCGCAGGAGATTTTGCATACAGGGTTATTTAACTTCGAGGAAGCGAGCGGATCGGCCGGCTGGATTCAAGAGCTGACAGCAGGCCATGCGGAACACACCCCGGAAACAGAAGAATACGGTATCTCTTCATTTGTATATAAGAGACGTTTGCCGTTTCATTCTACACGATTTTACCGTTGGTTGGATCAAATGCCAAAGAACGTGGTACGTGCCAAAGGAATCGTCTGGTGCGCATCTCATAACAACCTTGCTTTGCTGATGTCGCAAGCAGGTCCGTCGGTTACGATTGAGCCTGTATCTTATTGGGTGGCGGCGCTGCCGAAGCTTGAGCAGGAGCAAGTCAAACAGCAGGAGCCGGAAATCCTGGAGGAGTGGGACCCGGAGTTCGGTGACCGCCTAACGCAGCTAGTTTTTATCGGAACTGACCTGGATGAAGAAACGATTACGAAAGAGCTTGATCAATGCCTGCTGACTGAATATGAATTTGATTCCGACTGGTCGCTGTTTGAGGACCCGTTTAAATGGAAGCTGAATCAATAGAAAAAAAGCCGTCCCCTGGGGAACGGCTTTTTTTAATGAAACGTTTGTTTAAACATAATGAGCGTATTTTTTCTCAAGGATATTCTGAAAGACCGCGGCAATGGAGCAGATGGCCCAATAAATGAGAGCGGTCAGAATATACATGGTCATATAATCAAACTCTCTGCCCCCGATGATTTTCGCATGCTGGAGCAATTCCGGCACTGTAATCATCGCAGCGAGAGATGATGCCTTGATTAAGTCGAGCAATACATTGGCAAGCGGAGGCAGCGCAATACGTATCGATTGCGGCAAAATGATGCCCCTCATCGTCTGCCAATAGGAAAGACCCAGCGAGGATGCGGCTTCCCACTGTCCTTTTTCGACGGATGAAATGGCTGAACGGTTAATTTCCGCAATGTAGGCGGCGCTGTTTAGGCTAAAGCCGATTAAAGCAGCCGTGACAGCGGAAAATTCAATGCCGATATAAGGAAACCCGAAATAAAGGATAAACAAAATCACCAATATCGGAACGCCCCGCATAAATGAGATATAGAGCTTCGCCGGCCATCTTAACAAAGCAAGCTTTGACATTCTGGCGAGTGATATGAACAGGCCGATCACAGTTCCCGCAAACATGCTTACAAAAGAGATGAGCAGTGTATACCCAATGCCTTTTATGACATAAGGGAACGATTCAATAGCCAGCTTTGTGTTGAAAATATATTCCCATTGAATGCTATTGATCATGGCGTCCGATTACAAATCAACGTCCTGAACGTCGGCATCAATTTTTTTTGATACATCTGCTTTATTGAAGAATTGTTTCGACAGTTTAGTCAAAGAGCCATCCTTGCTCATCTCTTTCAATGCTTCGTTCATCTTTTTCTGAAGTGCCTCATTGCTTTTTTTCATGACAAGGGCCTGTTTGTTCGGCATGTACTTGATGTCAGGATGAATTGTAATGTTGAGATCCGGGAATGCCGCGAGCGCAAGTGTCTGCAGGTAATAGTCGTTTAAAATGACGTCAGTGCGTCCGTTGGCAACATCTTTTAAATATTGCTCATTCGTCGCATTATCATAAATCACTTCTTTGGCGCCGTATTTTCTCGCGACCTCCATGTAGACGGTTGTAGCCGCGCCAGCCGCTTTCTTCCCTTTTAAATCCTTAAGCGTTTTAATCCCTGATAAATCGTCTTTTCGGACAATTGCCGTACCGTATGAATATTTATATGGAGTAGAAAATGCGAACTTCTTCTCGCGGTCCTTCGTCACATCGATGTCATTCGCGGCTGCGTCAACCTGTCCGCTGTTCACCGCTGTCAGCATCCCGTCAATGCCCATCTCCTTGAACTCAACCTTCAGTCCCAGGCGTTTTGCCGCTTCACGAACGACTTCAACCTCGTAGCCCGTCAGCTTATCGGAGCCAGAGTCGGTATCATGATAAGAAGTGGGATAAAGCGTACCTGATGTAGCGACTACGATTTTCCCTTTGTCCTTGATTTGCTCCCAGCCTGTATCCTTGGAATCGGCTTCATTTTTGCCGGAACAGGCTGCCAATATAAGAAAGAAAGCCATTGTGAAACTGAATATAACGGCTTTGGATTGCATGAATGATTTCACCTATAGTTCCCCCAATCTGTTAATCAACTAAAAAGATAGCATTGAACATAAGGGGTTGCAATATGTTGATCGCGTTTTCAAAAAGTTCGAATTGTGTATACAAAAGGCATAGTGGGTGTTTAATAGCGGCTATGAAGGGAATTGGTGATGAACAAAGGAGTTGTCCAAGGATGATTGCCCGACGTACCAAGGAAACACATGTGGACGTGAAGGATGCAGTAGATCCGTTATTCCTCTATGCCAATACCGTAAGAAATGGTCAAGAAGCATGAAATCGATCTTCAGAATAAATTTAAGTCTTGCTGATGCCCCTAAGGCATATGATATATTCGATGAGAAAGAAAACGGAAACATTTAAACCATAATGGGGGAGTCAAATGAATATTTACAAACCAGCCGGATTTTGGATCAGACTTGGAGCTGCATTGTTAGACTATATTATAGTCTCCGTGCCGCTTTTGCTGATCTATTGGCTGATTACAGGAAAAGACCCAAACGACAGCATGTTCATCAGTTTGGTTGTTCTACTGTATTCTATTTTGCTGCCGGTGTTTTGGCGCGGTTATCTTATCGGAAAAAGGATCTGCGGAATCAGAATCGTAAAAAAAGACGGATCACAGGTCAGTCTGTTAACAATGTTTTTACGGGTTATTGTAGCCGGCCTGGTTTACTGTATAACCTTCGGACTCGGCTTGATCGCCAGCCTGATTCTGATTGCCGTACGAGAAGACAAACGGACCCTGCATGATTTAATCGCGGGAACATATGTCACTTATGCGACACCAGGTGAAGAAGAACTTAATGCTGACGAAGAGATTAGAAAGAGCGAATAATGGTTCGCTCTTTTTATTTTTATGCATAAAAAATACAAGGCAGCAAAACATATGAAAAATAGGATTGGAGGAATAAACTGGATGAAACGAATAACCATCAACATTATCACAATGTTCATTGCAGCGGCTGTCATTTCTCTGACCGGTACAGCTGAGGCCGCTGAAAAACAGCAGCAGTCTCCCGCAAATGTTACACTGACAGATCAGCAAAAGAAAGAGATTGAACAACTGGAAGCAGAGATTCTTAAAAAGCGCAAAGACGTGATCTCAAAGTATGTACAATACGGTATCCTGCCTAAAGAAAGAGGAGAACACATCAAAAATCACTTGGACAAACACTTTGAAATGATGAAACAAAACGGCTTTGTTCCAAAGCACCATCCTCATCCGCATAAATTTGAAAAAAGACATTAAGATGGAAAGCATCCAATTGGAATTGGGTGCTTTTGCGTTATTTACAGGTAGGCAATATTAGCTGAGCTGTTCCGCGACTAACATCGAGTTGATATGAAACGCGTTTCATAGCCTATGATAGGTTTATCAAATAATTCAGGAGTGATAAACACTATGATCCACCGGCATCCAGAATCTTTTCCGAAACATTTTTTGTGGGGCTCTGCTTCTGCAGCGTACCAGATTGAAGGCGCTTGGAATGAAGATGGCAAAGGCCCTTCTGTTTGGGATGTGTTTACGAAAATACCGGGCAAAACGTTTAAAGGAACCAATGGCGACATTGCGGTTGACCATTATCACCGATTTAAAGAAGATGTCGCTCTGATGGCTGAGATGGGGTTAAAAGCATATCGATTTTCCGTCAGCTGGCCACGGGTTTTTCCAAAAGGAAAAGGAGAGATCAATGAAGCAGGTCTAGCGTTTTACGATAGACTGATTGATGAATTGCTTTCTCATCACATCGAGCCGGTTCTGACTTTATATCACTGGGATTTGCCTCAAGCGCTTATGGACGAATACGGCGGGTTTGAATCCAGAAACATCATAGAGGATTTTAATCACTACTGTATTACTCTTTATAAACGTTTTGGAGACAGGGTGAAATATTGGGTTACGTTAAACGAACAGAACTACAATTTTAATCACGGATTTATTACAGCCATGCATCCGCCTGGAGTGAAAGACAGAAAACGATTTTACGAAGCAAACCATATTGCGTTTCTGGCTAATGCAAAAGCCATCGAATCATTTAGAGAATATGTGCCTGAAGGCAAAATAGGTCCTAGCTTTGCTTATTCTCCGGCTTACCCTTTATCAAGCCATCCAGAGGATATACTGGCATTTGAAAACGCCGAAGAATTTACGAACAATTGGTGGCTTGACATGTATTGCTGGGGAACCTACCCGCAAATTCCATTCCGCTACTTGGAAAAACAGGGATGGGCGCCGACAATTGAAGCAGAGGATATGGACCTGCTCGCCAAAGGGAAGCCTGATTTTGTAGGTGTCAATTATTATCAGACGATCACCTATGAACGAAATCCGCTTGATGGTGTGTCAGAAGGGAAAATGAATACGACAGGCCAAAAGGGAACCAATCAAGAGACGGGGATACCCGGAGTGTTCAAAACGAAAAAAAATCCGCATCTGACAACGAGCAACTGGGATTGGACAATTGACCCAATTGGGCTGCGTATCGGTCTTCGCCGAATAACAAGCCGCTATCAGCTTCCAGTGTTTATAACAGAGAACGGTTTGGGTGAATTTGATAAAGTTGAGGACGGCACTGTACAGGATGATTATCGAATTGATTATTTGCGTTCGCATCTTGAGCAATGCAGACAAGCCATCAGTGACGGTGTCGATTTAATCGGCTATTGCAGCTGGTCGTTTACTGATCTGTTAAGCTGGCTGAACGGCTACCAAAAAAGATACGGATTTGTATATGTCAATCGTGATGAAGAAAGCACATCCGATTTAAAACGCTTGAAGAAAAAAAGCTTTTATTGGTATCAAGATGTCATCAAGACAAACGGAGAAAGTTTATAAAGAGTCCCTGAGAGTTATTCTCTCAGGGGTTTTTCATTACACAGAAACAGCATCAATAATATAAGTGTCGGCGTGCAAATCTGACATTTCAGCCGGCACAGTCCAACATGTCAATTGATAGTCTCCTTTAGGCAGATCAAAGGACAGTCTTTTAGACATAATGCTTTCAATATGAATTCCGTTTTCTGTGACATGAAAAGGAACAGTCACTTTTTTTTCGTAGGAGTTTACTGTTTCTGAACTGTTCAGGCGCAAAAGAATAAAGGCCTTTGTATTTCGCTGTGCCTCAAAGGAAATGGCTCCGTCTGCCGCAGCATATCCTTTTTCAATCGCTTCGTCAGTCCAATCCATTACAGGAGGTGTAGAATCCTTTTGAAATACAGTAAATTGATGATATGAAATCGAAAGTTCTTGCGGCTTCCATGATTTGATCAATGTGCTGTTCCTCCTCTATGTACTGTTTACTGAATTGTGAATAAAACCTTTGTGCCGTCTGGGTAATCGGTAAGCTGATGCCCGACCCAAGAGCCTGCTCCGCGGTTGTCAGCGGGAGAAATGTATTCTACAGAAGCTCCCTCACCGCCTTCTTTGCACATGGCCATTGGCCATTCATCTCTGTCATACCCCTTTTTGGAAGGTACGTCCTTTAATGATTGCTCGCGGCGTTCCTCAGCTCCGTCTCTGTCGATAGTGCACACCTCTGAGTGCCCCTCATTTATCGCATCCTTAATATGCTTGGCCGTTTCGGGATAACGGTCAGAAGGGAAGGCGATTGTTTCATCATATTCTTTCGTTTGAGACGTTTTTTGATCAGCTGAGAAAAAGTCTCCTTTTATCAGGCCGACAGCTGCAGCTGCTATGATGACGATGACGAGAAGTATTGTTTTTATGATGTCCGTCGTGATGTTCACCTCCCGCTTTTAAAACTGACACAAGAGTAATCCAGAAAGCATTTGGTGTAAAGGTTTAAATTTTATGTTTTACGCTCAGTTTATTGCAGAAATCGTAATTTTAGCAGAACGAAATATTTGTTTTCAGCAAAATACGATTGCCAATTTACAATAATGATAGTAAGTCATCAGCCGTTTTCGGCTTGATTAATCATTTTAAATTGGCTTATGATACCGGTAAGCTCCTCAGCTAATTGAGAAAGTGTTTCAGAAGCTGCGGTAATCTCCTCCATTGCAGCAAATTGCTCCTCTGTTAATGCAGCCGCTTGCCGGGTATTTTTAGTAGATTCTTTAATGTCGGCCGTATTGGCTGCAAAGGAATCATTTATTTGATGTGCACTGGCTGAAATGTTTGTTACAGATGCTGATAAATCACTAATCTCGGCGCTGATTTCACCTGTTGCAGCTGCAATTTCCTTAAATGCATCTCTGGTGCGCTGGATCATGGTGACTCCTTCTGCAGCTTCTGTTTTCACATGCTCAACAGATCTTGCAGACCGGTTCATATCCTTTTGTATTTCTATGATCAGTTTTGAAATCTGTCCCGCAGACTGTTGAGACTCTTCCGCTAATTTACGTACTTCATCAGCAACAACAGCAAAGCCTTTTCCTTGTTCACCGGCTCTGGCAGCTTCAATCGCTGCATTCAGCGCAAGCAGGTTTGTCTGATCGGCAATTTGGGTGATGACCGATAAAATTTGCTCAATTTGTTTAGAGCGGCCGTCTAACTGGTGTATGATTTCTCCGCTTTTCTGAATTGACTGGTGAATCGCATCCATTTGCGCCTGTACATTTGCAATTTCCTTTTGTCCAATGTCTGCTTTTGATTGCGCGAGCTGCCCTTTGTCAGCGATAGCGGCAGTATTTGCAGAAATATCCCGGATGTCTGCTGAAGCTTGTTTTAATGAGCTTTCACTGTTTTCAATTCGGGTGATCTGATCTTGGGCTCCATTTGCAATCTGCTGTACAGCTTCTGTGATTTTTTCTGAAGCTTGATTTGTTTCCTCTGCTCCGG
Source organism: Bacillus sp. YP1 (assembly GCF_000877815.1). Lineage (NCBI taxonomy): Bacteria > Bacillati > Bacillota > Bacilli > Caryophanales > Bacillaceae > Bacillus > Bacillus sp. YP1. The sequence continues at coordinate 144,372 of NZ_CP010014.1, forward strand.
CTGAGAGCTGCTGAGAGGCTGACGCAAGCTGAAGGGCTGATTGTTGTACGGTTTGTATGGTATCGTTCAGCTTCATTCTCATCTTATTATAATAGACGCTTAGTTCTGAAAGCTCGTCACCGGTTTTGTCTGACACCTCTATTGTCATATCTCCGTTTCCGGCACTTTCAAAGGCGCTTTTTAAAGCGTTCAGCCGCTTGTTGATTTTTCTGGTGAAAACCAAAACAAGGATGACTGATACTATAATGACGATAACAAGAACGATAGCGAATTGAGTGAAAAGTGATTGTGTAAGTGATGCTAAAATACTTTGATTAGCTCCGGTATACAGCATGCCGATGATGTTCCCATTTTGATCTTTTAACGGCATGTATGCAGTCTGATAAGAAGAACCTGCTACATCTGCTTGTCCGTAAAAACGCTTTCCTTTCTTTAAAACAGCGGCAATAACTTCAGAAGAAGCCTGGGTGCCGACAGCTCTTTCGCCATTCTTCATGACATTGGTTGCAACACGAGTATCGCCTTGGAAAATGGTAATGGTATCACCTGTTTTTTCACCAAGCAGATCAACAATATCTTCATTTCCATTGATTTGTGTTTGCCCTTTATAGAGCTTATTGTTTTTCACCTGCCAGTCGCCTGACATGACATCATCAATATATGTGCTGCTTAAAGCGAGATCACCTTTCGCTTTTTCAGTTGCCATTTGTTTCATGCTTTCTGTAATTTCTTTAAGCATCACAGTGCCAACTGATGCCGAAAACAAAAGAATCACCACGAAAACGAGGCAAAGAATTTTAGTTCCTAGCTTCATCTTAAATCGTTTTATCAACATAATTCCTCCTTTTATGATATATAGGTCATATTACTTATCGGGTTTTTGGGTTTAAAGTTTTATTTTTAAAAAATAAAACCGGCCTGATTTTCAGGCCGGTTGTGTGATGCTATTCAAGGTTTGCGTGGTGAGTGAACATAGTTTCAGAATCGAGTGCTTTTTTCTCCATGAGTTTTAAAATCACTGCATCATAAAATAGCAGCAAAGTTTGTTCAAATAATGTTCCCATTGGCTGAATGGTTTTATAGCTTCCGTTTGACTGATCTTTAGGAGAACCAGGCATTCTGATGATGAGGTCCGCTTGTTTTCCGATGCTTGATTCCGGATTGATGGTTAAAGCGGCAACAATTCCGTGTAAGCTTTTTGCTTTTGCTGCGGTATGAATCAAGCTCTTTGTCTCGCCTGATCCTGAGCCGATAATAACTAGATCTCCTTCGGCGAGCGGCGGAGTGAGAATCTCACCTACTATATGGGCGTTGAAGCCCATGTGCATCAATCTCATCGCGAAGGATTTTGCCATCAGGCCAGACCGCCCCGCACCCGCAGTGAAAATTTGGTGGGATGAAAGAATGTGATCGGCAAGCTGGTCAGCCTCTTCATTAGAAATATAAGCTGCTGAACGGTGTAACTCATTGAGAATTTCCGCTACGTATTCAGTCGTTTTCATCGGAGTTATCCTTGGGCAATCAGCTGCTTCATTTTTGAAGCTGTTTCCGCTTTATCAGCTGCGCTTGTAATTCCGCCCCCGACAATGACAAGGTCAGGCTTTTGCTGGATCACTTCTGGTAGTGTATCAAGTTTGATGCCGCCCGCGATTGCGGTTTTTGCGTTTTTTACGGTGTTTTTGATTGTCGTTAATTCTTCGAAAGAGTTCTTGCCCTCTGCTTGAAGATCATAGCCAGTGTGGACGCAGATGTAGTCAACACCGAGTGCGTCAATTTCTTGCGCACGGGTCTCGATATCTTTCACGTTAATCATGTCCACTAAGATTTTCTTCTTTTGTTTTTTGGCTTCTTCTACTGCGCCTTTAATCGTTGCGTCGTCTGTAGCCCCTAAAACGGTGATGATGTCAGCGCCTGCTTCCGACGCTTTCATAATTTCGTAGCCTCCGGCATCCATGATTTTCAGGTCTGCAAGAACCTTCAATTGAGGAAATGCTTCTTTTATTTCTTTAACGGCTCTTAGGCCTTCATTGATGACGACCGGTGTTCCGATTTCAACTACGTCGATGTATTGTTCTACCTCTTTGACAAGCTCAATGGCTTCCGGGATGTTGACGAGGTCTAATGCAAGCTGTAATTCCATTGTTGATCCACTCCCTTTTTCGAATTATTGTTCATTCTATAGGTTCCTTCTTTTGTTGAGAAGTAGGCACTTTGAAGTCAACAAGTTACTTGGAGGATACTGTGAGGAGAGACAATCAGATTTCTTTCGCTTGATTTTATGAGTGAGTATAATGAAAAAAGAGTCTGCAAAAAAGTAAGTAAGTGATGATACGTATCTAACATACAAAAAGGTTACTAAGGGGGGGATTCTATTGAGCCGGATGGACGACAAAAGGTTTAATTGTGAGAAGGAATTAACGCTTGCAGTGATTGGCGGTAAATGGAAAATGCTCATTTTATGGCATTTAGGAAAAGAAGGCACAAAACGGTTCAATGAATTAAAAACATTGATTCCTGATATTACGCAGAAGATCCTCGTGAATCAGCTGAGAGAGCTTGAGCAGGATATGATTGTTCACAGGGAAGTGTATCCAGTTGTCCCGCCGAAGGTTGAATATTCTCTGACCCCGCACGGAGAAAGCCTCATGCCTATTCTTGAAGCCATGTATGAGTGGGGGAAAGGCTATATGGAATTGATTGATATCGACAAAAATGTCATGAAAGAATCGTTGTAAGACGCTCTTCGCAAGGGTGTCTTTTTTTGCCTTTTTTTCGGTTTTTGCGCGGTACACATAGTCATGTAAAGATTGTAAATTGCATTCAGCAATAAAAAAAGATTGAACGCAGCAGTTTGGTTTAAAAATTTTTATTTTTCTGTAAATAATGTTTAGTGGAAATGATTGCGGCATCCCGCAAAAAATATTGCTGTAAATAAACTGGAATCTTTCGGCATCCCGCATGAAACTTTTCACCCATTTTTCGGTGATAAAAACATTTTTTTCATTTAAACTGAACGGTAGAAAGATAAAAAATATTGAAAACAATGAATAAATAGCCAAAATTGGTTTCTTATTAGGGTGGGGTCTTGCGGTCTTTATCCGCTTATGTTAAACGCCGCAATGCTGACTGACGGCAGCCTGCTTTAATAGCGGCCATCTGTTTTTTGATTGGAAGCACTGCTTTTTAAGTGTAGTACTTTGGGCTATTTCGGCTGTTAGTTCATAAGAATTAAAAGCTGATATGGATAAGAAAGAGAAAATGCGTTGCACATGTTCACTGCTTATAAAGATTAGGGGAGGTATGACAATATGGAAATAACTTTTTACCCTTTAACGGATGCACAAAAACGAATTTGGTACACAGAAAAATTTTATCCTCACACGAGCATTTCAAATCTTGCGGGGATTGGTAAGCTGGTTTCAGCTGATGCGATTGATTATGTGCTTGTTGAGCAGGCGATTCAAGAGTTTATTCGCAGAAATGACGCCATGCGCCTTCGGTTGCGGCTAGATGAAAACGGGGAGCCTGTTCAATATATTAGCGAGTATCGGCCTGTTGATATAAAACATACTGACACTACTGAAGATCCGAATGCGATAGAGTTTATTTCACAATGGAGCCGGGAGGAAACGAAGAAACCTTTGCCGCTATACGATTGTGATTTGTTCCGTTTTTCCTTGTTCACCATAAAGGAAAATGAAGTGTGGTTTTACGCAAATGTTCATCACGTGATTTCTGATGGTATCTCCATGAATATTCTCGGGAATGCGATCATGCACATTTATTTAGAATTAGCCAGCGGCTCAGAGACAAAAGAAGGAATCTCGCATTCATTTATCGATCATGTTTTATCTGAACAGGAATATGCTCAATCGAAGCGGTTTGAAAAGGACAAGGCGTTTTGGAACAAACAATTTGAATCGGTGCCTGAACTTGTTTCCTTGAAACGGAATGCATCCGCAGGGGGAAGTTTAGATGCTGAGAGGTTCTCTAAAGATGTGCCTGAAGCGCTTCATCAGCAGATTCTGTCGTTTTGTGAGGCGAATAAAGTCAGTGTTCTTTCGGTATTTCAATCGCTGCTCGCCGCCTATTTGTACAGGGTCAGCGGCCAGAATGATGTTGTGACGGGAACATTTATGGGCAACCGGACAAATGCGAAAGAGAAGCAGATGCTTGGCATGTTTGTTTCTACGGTTCCGCTTCGGACAAACATTGACGGCGGGCAGGCGTTTTCAGAATTTGTCAAAGACCGGATGAAGGATCTGATGAAGACACTTCGCCACCAAAAGTATCCGTATAATCTCCTAATCAACGATTTGCGTGAAACAAAGAGCTCTCTGACCAAGCTGTTCACGGTTTCTCTTGAATATCAAGTGATGCAGTGGCAGAAAGAAGAGGATCTTGCCTTTTTGACTGAGCCGATTTTCAGCGGCAGCGGATTAAATGATGTCTCAATTCATGTAAAGGATCGATGGGATACTGGGAAACTCACCATAGATTTTGATTACCGCACTGATTTATTTTCACGTGAAGAAATCAACATGATTTGTGAGCGCATGATTACCATGCTGGAGAACGCGTTAACGCATCCAGAACATACAATTGATGAATTAACACTGATTTCTGATGCGGAGAAAGAGAAGCTGCTTGCGAGGGCCGGCGGTAAATCTGTGAGCTACCGTAAGGACATGACGATACCAGAGCTGTTCCAAGAAAAGGCTGAACTGCTTTCTGATCATCCAGCGGTTGTATTTGAAGATCGCACATTGTCCTATCGAACGTTACATGAGCAATCTGCACGCATCGCCAATGTGCTGAAACAGAAAGGGGTTGGCCCGGACAGTCCTGTCGCGGTTTTGATTGAACGCTCTGAACGGATGATTACAGCTATCATGGGAATTTTAAAAGCCGGCGGAGCCTATGTGCCGATTGATCCGGGTTTTCCTGCTGAGCGCATTCAATATATTTTGGAGGACTGCGGGGCGGATTTCATCCTGACTGAATCGAAGGTTGCGGCGCCTGAAGCCGATGCTGAGCTGATTGACTTAGATCAGGCGATTGAGGAAGGTGCAGAAGAAAGCCTGAATGCAGATGTGAACGCTCGGAACCTTGCCTACATTATTTACACATCGGGAACAACCGGACGCCCGAAAGGCGTTATGATCGAGCATCGCCAGGTTCATCATTTGGTTGAATCTCTGCAGCAGACGATTTATCAAAGCGGCAGCCAAACCCTGCGGATGGCATTGCTTGCGCCGTTCCACTTTGATGCGTCAGTGAAGCAGATCTTCGCGTCGCTTCTTTTGGGCCAAACCCTTTATATCGTACCGAAGAAAACAGTGACGAACGGGGCCGCCCTTACTGCATATTATCGGAAGAACAGCATTGAGGCGACGGACGGAACACCGGCTCATTTGCAAATGCTGGCAGCAGCAGGCGATTTTGAAGGCCTAAAACTGAAGCACATGCTGATCGGAGGAGAAGGCCTGTCATCTGTTGTTGCGGACAAGCTGCTGAAGCTGTTTAAAGAAGCCGGCACAGCGCCGCGTTTGACTAATGTGTACGGGCCGACTGAAACGTGCGTTGACGCGTCTGTTCATCCGGTTATCCCTGAGAATGCAGTTCAATCAGCGTATGTGCCGATCGGGAAAGCGCTGGGGAATAACCGCTTATATATTTTGGATCAAAAAGGCCGGCTGCAGCCTGAAGGCGTGGCGGGTGAGCTTTATATCGCGGGAGACGGTGTGGGCCGAGGCTATTTACATTTGCCTGAATTAACGGAAGAGAAGTTTTTACAAGATCCATTCGTGCCGGGCGATCGCATGTACCGGACCGGGGACGTGGTGCGCTGGCTTCCAGATGGAACAATCGAATATTTAGGCAGAGAGGATGACCAGGTCAAAGTCCGCGGATACCGGATTGAGCTTGGGGAAATTGAAGCCGTGATTCAGCAGGCGCCAGACGTTGCAAAAGCCGTTGTTTTGGCACGCCCTGACGAACAGGGAAATCTTGAGGTTTGCGCATATGTTGTGCAGAAGCCTGGAAGCGAATTTGCGCCAGCCGGTTTGAGGGAGCATGCGGCCAGACAGCTTCCTGACTATATGGTGCCGGCTTACTTTACAGAAGTGACAGAAATTCCGCTTACACCAAGCGGCAAAGTCGACCGCCGCAAGCTGTTTGCACTAGAGGTGAAGGCTGTCAGCGGCACTGCCTATACAGCGCCGCGAAATGAGACTGAAAAAGCAATCGCAGCCATTTGGCAGGACGTGCTGAACGTTGAGAAGGCGGGGATCTTTGACAATTTCTTTGAAACTGGCGGACATTCATTAAAAGCCATGACCCTTTTAACAAAGATTCATAAGGAAACAGGCATTGAGATTCCGCTTCAATTTTTGTTTGAGCATCCGACGATTACGGCTCTTGCAGAGGAAGCTGATCACAGAGAAAGCAAAGCTTTTGCGGTGATTGAACCTGCTGAAAAACAGGAGCATTACCCGCTTTCATTGGCACAGCAGCGAACATATATCGTCAGCCAGTTCGAGGATGCGGGAGTCGGCTATAACATGCCAGCAGCAGCAATTCTGGAAGGGCCTTTAGATATTCAAAAGCTGGAGCGCGCATTTCAGGGATTAATCCGACGCCACGAGTCATTGAGAACATCATTTGTTCTTGAAAACAGCACGCCGAGACAGAAAATTCACGATAGCGTTGATTTCAACATCGAAATGATTGAAAGAGGCGGCCGCTCAGATGAGGCAATTATGGCTTCATTCGTTCGGACATTTGATTTGGCGAAAGCTCCGCTGTTCAGAATCGGTTTGCTGGGGCTTGAAGAGAACCGTCATATGCTGCTGTTTGACATGCACCATTTGATTTCTGACGGTGTATCCATTGGCATTATGCTGGAGGAGTTAGCACGCATTTATAAAGGCGAACAGCTTCCTGATCTTCGTCTCCAGTATAAGGACTACGCTGTATGGCAAAGCAGACAGGCTGCTGAAGGGTACAAGAAGGACCAGGCTTATTGGAAGGAAGTCTTTGCAGGCGAGCTCCCGGTGCTTCAGCTTCTGTCCGATTACCCAAGACCACCTGTTCAAAGCTTTGAAGGGGATCGGGTGTCAATCAAGCTGGATGCGGGGGTAAAGGATCGCCTCAATCGTTTGGCTGAACAAAACGGCGCCACTTTATATATGGTGATGCTTTCCGCTTACTATACGCTTTTGTCAAAGTATACGGGGCAGGATGACATCATTGTCGGGACACCGTCAGCGGGCAGAAATCACTCCGATACAGAGGGCATTATCGGGATGTTCGTCAATACGCTTGCGATTCGCAGTGAGGTGAAGCAGAATGAGACGTTTACCCAATTGATCTCGCGTGTCCGCAAACGGGTGCTGGATGCCTTTTCTCATCAGGACTATCCGTTTGAGTGGCTTGTTGAAGATTTGAACATCCCGCGTGATGTTAGCAGGCATCCGCTGTTTGACACGATGTTCAGCCTTCAAAACGCGACAGAGGGCATTCCGGCTGTCGGCGATCTTTCCTTGTCTGTTCAAGAGACCAATTTCAAGATTGCCAAATTTGATTTGACGGTGCAGGCGAGAGAAACCGATGAAGGCATTGAGATTGATGTGGATTACAGCACAAAGCTGTTTAAACAAAGCACGGCAGACAGGCTGCTTACGCATTTTGCGCGTTTGCTTGAAGATGCTGCGGCTGATCCAGAGAAGCCGATTTCTGAGTATAAGCTTCTTTCTGAAGAGGAGGCTGCTTCGCAAATTCAGCAGTTTAACCCGGGCAGAACACCTTATCCGAAAGATAAAACAATTGTTCAGCTGTTTGAGGAGCAAGCGGCGAATACGCCAGACCACACTGCGCTTCAATATGAAGGCGAATCACTCACTTATCGTGAACTGAATGAACGGGCCAATCGTTTAGCCCGCGGCATTCTTTCTCTTGGAGCTGGCGAAGGCAGAACTGCGGCTGTCTTATGCGAGCGGTCAATGGATATGATTGTGTCGATCTTGGCAGTATTAAAATCAGGTTCGGCTTATGTTCCGATCGATCCGGAACATCCGATTCAGCGGATGCAGCATTTCTTCCGTGACAGCGGAGCAAAGGTGCTTCTCACTCAGAGGAAATTAAAGGCTTTGGCGGAAGAAGCGGAATTTAAGGGCGTTATCGTGCTAGCCGATGAGGAAGAAAGCTATCATGCCGATGCGCGAAATCTCGCACTGCCTCTTGATTCTGCAGCAATGGCCAACCTGACGTATACTTCCGGAACGACTGGAACACCTAAGGGGAATATCGTGACACATGCCAATATTCTCCGCACGGTGAAGGAAACGAATTATCTCAGCATTACAGAACAGGATACGATTCTCGGTCTTTCCAATTACGTGTTTGACGCGTTTATGTTCGATATGTTCGGCTCTTTGTTAAACGGAGCCAAGCTGGTGCTGATACCGAAGGAAACCGTTTTGGACATGGCTCGCCTGTCCCGCGTCATTGAACGGGAGAACATCAGCATTCTCATGATTACAACCGCTTTGTTCCACTTGCTTGTGGACTTGAATCCGGCATGCTTGTCAACGCTTCGCAAGATTATGTTTGGCGGGGAACGGGCTTCGGTTGAGCATGTCAGAAAAGCTTTGCAAACGGTTGGAAAGGGCAAGCTCCTTCATATGTATGGACCGTCTGAAAGCACGGTTTTCGCGACGTATCATCCGGTTGATGAATTGGAGGAGCACACGCTGTCTGTTCCGATTGGAAAACCGGTCAGCAATACGGAAGTATACATTCTTGACCGTACGGGACACGTGCAGCCTGCCGGGATTGCCGGAGAGCTTTGCGTCAGCGGCGAAGGACTCGTGAAAGGCTATTACAACCGTCCAGAACTGACTGAGGAGAAATTTGTTCCCCATCCGTTTACATCCGGCGAACGCATGTATAAAACGGGAGACCTTGCGAGATGGCTGCCGAATGGCGACATCGAATTTATCGGGCGAATCGACCATCAGGTGAAGATTCGCGGACAGCGCATCGAGCTTGGAGAAATCGAACATCAGCTGCAAACCCATGATCGTGTTCAGGAAAGTGTTGTGCTTGCCGTTGATCAAGGAGCGGGAGATAAACTGTTGTGTGCTTACTATGTCGGAGAAGGAGACATCTCATCACAAGAGATGAGAGAGCATGCTGCGAAGGACTTGCCGGCATATATGGTTCCTGCGGTGTTTATCCAAATGGACGAGCTGCCGCTGACAGGGAACGGAAAAATTGACCGGAGAGCGCTGCCGATTCCTGATGCCAACGTTTCAAGAGGTGTTTCATATGTTGCGCCACGCAATGGAACGGAACAAAAAGTCGCGGACATTTGGGCACAGGTACTTCAGGCAGAACAAGTCGGCGCTTATGACCACTTCTTTGACATTGGCGGACATTCATTAGCAGGCATGAAGATGCTTGCCTTGGTTCATCAGGAACTGGGCGTTGAGCTGTCACTCAAGGATCTCTTCCAGTCACCGACGGTTGAGGGCTTGGCACAGGTGATTGCCTCTGCTGAAAAAGGGACAGCCGCAAGTATCAGCCCGGCAGAGAAACAAGATACGTATCCTGTTTCTTCACCGCAAAAACGGATGTACGTGCTTCAGCAGCTTGAGGATGCGCAAACGAGCTATAACATGCCGGCGGTTCTGCGCCTGACAGGTGAGCTTGATGTTGAAAGGCTTAACAGCGTCATGCAGCAGTTAATGCAGCGTCATGAAGCCTTGAGAACCACGTTTGAAATAAAAGATGGAGAAACGGTGCAGCGGATCTGGGAAGAGGCTGAGTGCGAGATAGCCTATTTCGAAGCCCCGGAAGAAGAGACAGAGCGGATCGTTTCTGAGTTTATTAAGCCTTTCAAAATCGACCAACTTCCACTGTTCAGAATAGGGCTTATCAAGCATTCAGACACTGAGCATGTGCTGCTGTTCGATATGCATCATATTATTTCTGATGGTGCATCTGTCGGTGTGCTGATTGAGGAGCTTTCAAAGCTGTACGACGGAGAAACCCTTGAGCCGCTCCGTATTCAATATAAGGATTATGCCGTGTGGCAGCAGCAGTTCATTCAGTCTGAGCTTTACAAGAAGCAAGAAGAGCATTGGCTGAAGGAGCTGGACGGAGAGCTGCCGGTGCTGACGCTTCCGACTGATTACAGTCGGCCTGCCGTTCAAACATTTGAGGGAGACCGCATTGCATTTTCATTAGAAGCAGGCAAAGCTGATGCTCTGCGCAGGCTTGCAAAAGAAACGGATTCCACGCTTTACATGGTGCTTCTGGCTTCATACAGTGCGTTTTTATCAAAACTTAGCGGGCAAGACGATATCATCGTCGGTTCACCTGTGGCCGGACGATCTCAAGCGGACGTCAGCCGCGTCATCGGAATGTTCGTCAATACATTGGCGCTTCGCACGTATCCGAAGGGTGAAAAGACCTTTGCTGACTATCTTAACGAAGTGAAAGAAACGGCACTCAGCGCATTTGATGCGCAGGATTACCCGCTTGAGGATTTGATCGGAAATGTTCAAGTTCAGCGTGACACAAGCAGAAACCCGTTATTCGATGCAGTTTTTTCAATGCAAAATGCGAATATAAAGGATTTAACAATGAAAGGGATTCAGCTTGAGCCGCATCCGTTTGAACGGAAAACAGCCAAGTTTGACCTCACGCTGACGGTTGACGAAACCGACGGAGGGCTTACATTCGTACTCGAATACAATACAGCTCTGTTTAAGCAGGAAACGATTGAACGATGGAAGCAATATTGGATGGAGCTTTTAGATGCAGTTACTGGGAACCCGAACCAGCCGCTTTCCAGCCTGTCACTGGTCACAGAGACAGAAAAGCAAGCGCTTCTTGAGGCATGGAAGGGCAAGGCGCTGCCTGTGCCGACAGACAAAACGGTTCATCAGCTATTCGAAGAGACTGTCCAGCGCCACAAAGACCGCCCGGCTGTCACATACAACGGCCAGTCTTGGACGTACGGCGAGCTGAATGCGAAGGCAAACCGTCTCGCGCGGATTCTGATGGACTGCGGCATCAGCCCGGATGACCGCGTCGGCGTTCTCACGAAGCCGTCGCTTGAAATGTCCGCCGCGGTGCTCGGCGTCTTGAAAGCCGGAGCGGCGTTTGTGCCGATTGATCCTGACTACCCGGATCAGCGGATTGAGTATATTTTACAGGACAGCGGCGCGAAGCTCCTCTTGAAACAGGAAGGCATTTCAGTGCCGGATAGCTTCTCAGGAGACGTCATTCTTCTCGACGGAAGCCGCACGATTCTAAGCCTGCCGCTTGATGAAAACGACGAGGGAAATCCAGAGACGGCTGTAACTGCGGAGAACTTGGCGTACATGATTTACACGTCTGGAACGACCGGACAGCCGAAGGGTGTCATGGTCGAGCACCATGCGCTTGTGAACCTGTGCTTCTGGCACCACGACGCGTTCAGCATGACAGCGGAGGACCGCAGTGCGAAGTACGCAGGCTTTGGGTTCGACGCTTCCATTTGGGAGATGTTCCCGACCTGGACGATCGGTGCTGAACTTCACGTCATTGATGAAGCGATCCGCCTCGATATCGTCCGCCTGAACGATTACTTCGAAACGAACGGCGTAACGATCACGTTCCTGCCGACACAGCTTGCGGAACAGTTCATGGAGCTTGAGAACACATCACTTCGCGTATTGCTCACTGGAGGAGACAAGCTGAAGCGCGCAGTGAAAAAGCCGTACACACTCGTCAATAACTACGGGCCGACAGAAAATACGGTCGTTGCCACAAGCGCAGAAATCCATCCGGAGGAAGGCTCGCTTTCCATCGGACGGGCCATTGCCAATACGAGAGTATACATTCTCGGCGAGGGCAATCAGGTGCAGCCGGAAGGCGTAGCCGGAGAGCTTTGCGTGGCGGGGCGCGGACTGGCACGAGGCTATCTGAATCGAGAAGACGAAACCGCGAAGCGGTTTGTCGCTGATCCGTTTGTGCCGGGTGAGCGCATGTACCGCACCGGCGATTTGGTGAAATGGACGGGCGGCGGCATCGAATACATCGGCCGGATCGACCAGCAGGTCAAGGTCCGCGGCTACCGGATCGAGCTCTCAGAAATTGAAGTCCAGCTCGCCCAGCTTTCTGAGGTGCAGGATGCGGCGGTGACAGCTGTCAAAGATAAAGGTGGCAACACAGCGATCGCAGCGTATGTCACCCCGGAATCAGCTGACATAGAAGCACTGAAATCAGCACTGAAGGAAACCCTGCCGGATTACATGATCCCGGCGTTCTGGGTGACGCTGGACGAGCTTCCGGTTACGGCAAACGGCAAAGTGGACCGCAAAGCCTTGCCTGAGCCGGACATCGAAGCGGGAAGCGGAGAATACAAAGCGCCGACGACCGACATGGAAGAACTGCTTGCCGGCATCTGGCAGGACGTGCTTGGAATGTCTGAAGTCGGTGTCACCGACAATTTCTTCTCGCTTGGCGGAGATTCCATCAAAGGAATTCAAATGGCGAGCCGCTTGAACCAGCACGGCTGGAAGCTGGAAATGAAAGATCTCTTCCAGCACCCGACGATCGAAGAGCTTACCCAGTATGTAGAGCGTGCCGAAGGCAAACAGGCAGACCAAGGCCCGGTGGAGGGCGAAGTCATCCTGACGCCGATCCAGCGCTGGTTCTTTGAAAAGAACTTCACGAACAAGCACCACTGGAACCAATCTGTGATGCTTCACGCCAAGAAGGGCTTTGATCCTGAACGGGTGGAGAAAACATTGCAGGCGCTGATCGAGCATCATGACGCGCTCCGCATGGTCTATCGTGAGGGACAGGAAGACGTCATTCAATACAACAGAGGTCTTGAAGCTGCTTCAGCTCAATTGGAGGTCATCCAGATTGAGGGCCAAGCTGCAGATTACGAAGACCGAATAGAGAGAGAAGCGGAGCGTTTGCAAAGCAGCATCGACTTGCAGGAAGGCGGCTTGTTAAAAGCAGGCTTGTTCCAAGCGGAAGACGGAGATCACTTGCTTCTTGCCATTCACCACTTAGTGGTTGACGGCGTGTCGTGGCGGATTTTACTGGAGGATTTCGCCGCGGTATATACACAGCTTGAGCAAGGCAATGAACCGGTTCTCCCGCAGAAAACACATTCATTTGCAGAGTATGCAGAGAGATTGCAAGACTTCGCGAACTCCAAAGCCTTTTTGAAAGAAAAAGAGTATTGGAGACAGCTTGAAGAACAAGCTGTTGCGGCAAAGCTTCCGAAAGACCGCGAATCTGGTGATCAGCGAATGAAACATACAAAGACAATTGAATTCTCGCTGACTGCTGAAGAGACAGAACAGCTCACCACAAAGGTGCATGAGGCATATCACACAGAAATGAATGATATTTTGCTGACGGCATTCGGATTGGCAATGAAGGAGTGGACGGGTCAAGATCGAGTAAGTGTTCATTTAGAGGGGCATGGACGTGAAGAAATCATAGAAGACCTGACCATTTCTCGCACAGTCGGCTGGTTTACAAGTATGTACCCAATGGTGCTCGATATGAAGCATGCGGATGATCTGGGCTACCAGCTGAAGCAAATGAAAGAAGATATCAGACATGTGCCGAATAAGGGAGTCGGATACGGCATTCTGCGCTATCTGACGGCACCGGAACATAAAGAAGATGTGGCGTTCTCGATTCAGCCGGATGTCAGCTTCAACTATTTAGGTCAGTTTGACGAAATGTCGGATGCAGGTTTGTTTACGAGATCAGAGCTGCCATCAGGACAGTCATTAAGCCCTGAAACAGAAAAACCGAATGCGCTGGATGTTGTCGGATATATCGAAAACGGAAAACTGACGATGTCACTGGCCTATCATTCTCTTGAATTTCATGAAAAAACAGTACAAACATTCAGTGACAGCTTTAAAGCGCATCTTCTCAGAATCATTGAACATTGCCTATCTCAAGATGGTACGGAACTGACCCCGAGTGATCTTGGTGACGACGATTTGACGCTGGATGAGCTGGATAAATTAATGGAAATTTTCTAATAGAGGTGGCATATGAGCAAAAAATCGATTCAAAAGGTGTACGCACTGACACCAATGCAGGAGGGAATGCTGTATCATGCGATGCTTGATCCGCATTCTTCCTCGTACTTCACACAATTAGAGCTTGGGATTCACGGCGCTTTTGATCTTGAAATCTTTGAGAAAAGCGTCAATGAACTGATTCGGTCATACGATATTCTCCGTACGGTATTTGTGCATCAGCAGCTGCAAAAACCGCGTCAGGTCGTGTTAGCGGAACGCAAAACAAAAGTGCATTATGAGGATATCAGTCATGCAGACGAAAACCGCCAGAAAGAGCACATTGAGCGTTACAAACAAGACGTTCAGCGCCAAGGCTTTAACCTGGCAAAAGACATATTGTTCAAGGTAGCGGTTTTCCGCCTTGCTGCAGATCAGCTGTATCTTGTCTGGAGCAATCATCATATTATGATGGACGGCTGGAGCATGGGCGTCCTCATGAAAAGCCTGTTCCAAAACTATGAAGCGCTCAGAGCAGGCAGGACACCGGCAAACGGTCAGGGCAAGCCTTATTCCGATTACATCAAGTGGCTTGGAAAACAGGACAATGAAGAAGCGGAGAGCTACTGGAGCGAGCGCTTGGCGGGTTTTGAACAGCCAAGCGTGCTCCCGGGCCGCCTGCCTGTGAAAAAAGACGAATACGTCAATAAAGAATATTCATTTACATGGGACGAAACACTGGTTGCCCGTATTCAGCAAACCGCAAATCTCCATCAAGTGACAGGGCCTAACCTATTTCAGGCCGTTTGGGGCATTGTTCTCAGCAAATACAACTTTACGGATGATGTGATCTTCGGAACGGTCGTCTCGGGACGACCGTCTGAAATCAACGGAATCGAAACGATGGCGGGGCTGTTTATCAACACCATTCCAGTGCGGGTGAAAGTTGAACGAGATGCTGCATTCGCTGATATTTTCACAGCTGTTCAGCAGCATGCAGTAGAGGCAGAGCGTTACGATTACGTGCCGCTCTATGAGATTCAAAAACGCTCAGCTCTTGATGGCAATCTCTTAAACCATCTGGTCGCGTTTGAAAATTATCCGCTTGATCAAGAGCTTGAAAACGGCAGCATGGAAGACCGCCTCGGGTTTTCGATTAAGGTAGAAAGCGCATTTGAACAAACGAGCTTCGATTTCAACCTGATTGTGTATCCGGGCAAAACGTGGACCGTCAAAATTAAATATAACGGAGCCGCCTTTGATTCCGCTTTTATCGAACGGACAGCGGAGCACCTTACCCGCATGATGGAAGCAGCTGTCGATCAGCCGGCCGCTTTTGTGCGTGAGTACGGGCTTGTGGGAGACGAAGAGCAGCGGCAAATTGTCGAGGTGTTTAACAGCACGAAAGCCGAACTCCCTGAAGGAATGGCTGTTCACCAAGTGTTTGAAGAGCAAGCGAAACGGACGCCGGCGAGCACCGCCGTCGTATATGAAGGAACCAAGCTGACGTACCGCGAGCTGAATGCAGCGGCTAACCGTCTGGCGAGAAAGCTTGTCGAACATGGGCTTCAAAAAGGGGAAACAGCAGCGATTATGAACGACCGCTCAGTAGAAACCGTTGTCGGCATGCTGGCTGTTTTAAAAGCAGGCGCCGCATATGTGCCGCTTGATCCAGCGCTTCCTGGGGATCGTCTTCGTTTCATGGCAGAGGACAGCTCCGTTCGAATGGTTTTGATCGGAAATTCTTATACAGGGCAGGCACATCAGCTGCAAGTGCCGGTTCTTACACTGGACATAGGCTTTGAAGAGAGTGAAGCGGCTGACAATCTCAACCTGCCATCCGCCCCGTCTGATTTGGCGTACATCATGTACACATCCGGTTCAACGGGCAAACCGAAAGGCGTCATGATCGAACATAAAAGCATTCTGCGCCTCGTCAAAAATGCCGGGTACGTTCCTGTTACTGAAGAAGACCGCATGGCGCAAACGGGAGCTGTCAGCTTTGATGCCGGAACGTTTGAGGTATTCGGCGCACTGCTGAATGGCGCAGCACTTTATCCGGTCAAAAAAGAGACACTGCTTGATGCGAAACAATTTGCTGCATTCCTGCGTGA
Organism: Bacillus sp. YP1; assembly: GCF_000877815.1. Taxonomy (NCBI): domain Bacteria; kingdom Bacillati; phylum Bacillota; class Bacilli; order Caryophanales; family Bacillaceae; genus Bacillus; species Bacillus sp. YP1. Next base: position 160,537 of record NZ_CP010014.1, read on the forward strand.
GCAAAGCATCACAACTATGTGGCTGACATCACCTTTATTCAACCAGCTTGCTGCAAAGGATGCGGGTATGTTCGGCACACTGCGCCATTTAATCATCGGCGGAGATGCCCTTGTCCCGCATATTGTCAGCAAAGTAAAACAGGCATCGCCGTCGCTTTCATTGTGGAACGGATACGGCCCGACAGAAAACACGACGTTTTCAACCAGTTTTCTGATCGACCGCGAGTATGGCGGCTCTATCCCAATCGGGAAGCCGATCGGAAATTCCACTGCCTATATTATGGATGAGCAGCAATGCCTGCAGCCAATCGGCGCGCCTGGTGAGCTTTGCGTAGGCGGAATCGGTGTAGCGCGTGGGTATGTCAATCTCCCTGAGCTGACGGAGAAGCAATTTCTGGAAGACCCGTTCAGACCGGGTGAGAGAATTTACCGCACTGGTGACTTGGCAAGATGGCTGCCGGACGGCAATATCGAATTTTTAGGCAGAATCGACAACCAAGTGAAGGTGCGCGGCTTCCGAATTGAGCTTGGCGAAATTGAAACAAAACTGAACATGGCTGAGCATGTGACAGAAGCCGCGGTGATCATACGCAAGAACAAAGCAGACGAAAATGAAATTTGCGCGTACTTCACGGCGGATCGTGAAGTGGCTGTGAGTGAGCTGAGAAAAACACTGTCTCAGTCTTTGCCTGACTATATGGTCCCTGCCCACCTGATTCAAATGGACAGCCTGCCGCTCACGCCAAACGGGAAAATCAACAAAAAGGAACTGCCTGCACCGCAATCAGAAGCCGTGCAGCCGGAATACGCAGCACCAAAAACAGAGAGTGAAAAGAAATTAGCGGAGATCTGGGAAGGAATACTCGGCGTCAAAGCAGGCGTTACCGATAACTTCTTTATGATCGGCGGCCATTCTTTGAAAGCGATGATGATGACGGCGAAAATTCAAGAGCATTTTCATAAGGAAGTTCCGATAAAAGTGCTTTTTGAAAAGCCGACTATTCAAGAACTGGCACTGTATTTGGAAGAGAACGAAAGCAAGGAGGAGCAGACGTTTGAACCGATCAGGCAAGCATCTTATCAGCAGCATTATCCTGTATCCCCGGCCCAGCGGAGAATGTATATCCTCAATCAGCTTGGACAAGCAAACACAAGCTACAACGTCCCCGCTGTACTTCTGCTGGAGGGAGAAGTAGATAAAGACCGGCTTGAAAACGCGATTCAGCAATTAATCAACCGGCACGAAATCCTCCGTACATCGTTTGACATGATCGACGGAGAGGTTGTGCAAACCGTTCATAAAAACATATCGTTCCAGCTGGAGGCTGCCAAGGGACGGGAAGAAGACGCGGAAGAGATAATCAAAGCATTTGTTCAGCCGTTTGAATTAAACCGCGCGCCGCTCGTCCGTTCGAAGCTTGTCCAGCTGGAAGAAAAACGCCACCTGCTGCTCATTGATATGCATCATATTATTACTGACGGAAGTTCAACAGGCATTCTAATCGGTGATCTTGCCAAAATATATCAAGGCGCAGATCTGGAACTGCCACAAATTCACTATAAAGATTACGCAGTTTGGCACAAAGAACAAACTAATTATCAAAAAGATGAGGAATACTGGCTCGATGTCTTTAAAGGCGAACTGCCAATACTGGATCTTCCCGCGGATTTCGAGCGGCCAGCTGAACGGAGCTTTGCGGGAGAGCGCGTGATGTTTGGGCTTGATAAGCAAATCACGGCTCAAATCAAATCGCTCATGGCAGAAACAGATACGACAATGTACATGTTTTTGCTGGCGGCGTTCAATGTACTCCTTTCCAAGTACGCGTCACAGGATGATATCATTGTCGGCTCGCCGACAGCTGGCAGAACACATCCTGATCTGCAAGGTGTGCCGGGTATGTTTGTCAACACGGTGGCACTCAGAACGGCACCAGCGGGAGATAAAACCTTCGCGCAATTCCTTGAAGAGGTCAAAACAGCCAGCCTTCAAGCATTCGAGCACCAGAGCTATCCGCTTGAGGAGCTGATTGAAAAGCTTCCGCTTACAAGGGATACAAGCAGAAGTCCGCTGTTCAGCGTGATGTTCAACATGCAGAATATGGAGATTCCTTCATTAAGATTAGGAGATTTGAAGATTTCCTCGTATTCCATGCTTCATCATGTTGCGAAATTTGATCTTTCCTTGGAAGCGGTCGAGCGTGAAGAGGATATCGGCCTAAGCTTTGACTATGCGACTGCCTTGTTTAAGGACGAGACGATCCGCCGCTGGAGCCGCCACTTTGTCAATATCATCAAAGCGGCCGCGGCTAATCCGAACGTTCGGCTGTCTGATGTAGATCTGCTTTCATCTGCAGAAACGGCTGCTTTGCTAGAAGAAAGACATATGACTCAAATTACCGAAGCAACCTTTGCAGCACTTTTTGAAAAACAGGCCCAGCAAACACCTGACCATTCTGCGGTGAAGGCTGGCGGAAATCTGTTGACCTATCGCGAGCTTGATGAACAGGCGAACCAGCTGGCGCATCATCTTCGTGCCCAAGGGGCAGGAAATGAAGACATCGTCGCGATTGTTATGGACCGGTCAGCTGAAGTCATGGTATCCATTCTCGGTGTCATGAAGGCGGGGGCAGCTTTCCTTCCGATTGATCCTGATACACCTGAAGAACGAATCCGTTATTCATTAGAGGACAGCGGAGCAAAATTTGCGGTCGTGAATGAAAGAAACATGACGGCTATTGGGCAATATGAAGGGATAATTGTCAGCCTTGATGACGGTAAATGGAGAAATGAAAGCAAGGAGCGCCCATCATCCATTTCCGGGTCTCGCAATCTTGCATACGTCATTTATACGTCCGGTACGACCGGAAAGCCAAAGGGCGTGCAGATTGAGCATCGTAATCTGACAAACTATGTCTCTTGGTTTAGTGAAGAGGCGGGCCTGACGGAAAATGATAAGACTGTATTGCTTTCATCTTACGCATTTGACCTTGGCTATACGAGCATGTTCCCTGTACTTCTGGGCGGGGGCGAGCTCCATATCGTCCAGAAGGAAACCTATACGGCGCCGGATGAAATAGCGCACTATATCAAGGAGCATGGGATCACTTATATCAAGCTGACACCGTCTCTGTTCCATACAATAGTGAACACCGCCAGTTTTGCAAAAGATGCGAACTTTGAATCCTTGCGCTTGATCGTCTTGGGAGGAGAAAAAATCATCCCGACTGATGTTATCGCCTTCCGTAAGATGTATGGACATACCGAATTTATCAATCACTACGGCCCGACAGAAGCAACGATCGGCGCCATCGCCGGGCGGGTTGATCTGTATGAGCCGGATGCATTTGCGAAACGCCCGACAATCGGACGCCCGATTGCGAATGCCGGTGCGCTTGTCTTAAATGAAGCATTGAAGCTTGTGCCGCCTGGAGCGAGCGGACAGCTCTATATCACGGGACAGGGGCTCGCGAGAGGGTATCTCAACAGGCCTCAGCTGACAGCCGAGAGATTTGTAGAAAATCCATATTCGCCGGGAAGCCTCATGTACAAAACCGGAGATGTCGTACGAAGACTTTCTGACGGTACGCTTGCATTTATCGGCCGGGCTGATGATCAGGTGAAAATCCGAGGCTACCGCATTGAGCCGAAAGAAATTGAAACGGTCATGCTCAGCCTCAGCGGAATTCAAGAAGCGGTTGTACTAGCGGTTTCCGAGGGCGGTCTTCAAGAGCTTTGCGCGTATTATACGTCGGATCAAGATATTGAAAAAGCAGAGCTCCGGTACCAGCTTTCCCTAACACTGCCGTCTCATATGATTCCTGCTTTCTTTGTGCAGGTTGACGCGATTCCGCTGACGGCAAACGGAAAAACCGACAGAAACGCTCTGCCGAAGCCTAACGCGGCACAATCCGGAGGCAAGGCCTTGGCCGCACCGGAGACAGCGCTTGAAGAAAGTTTATGCCGCATTTGGCAGAAAACGCTTGGCATAGAAGCCATCGGCATTGATGACAATTTTTTCGATTTAGGCGGCCATTCATTAAAAGGGATGATGCTGATTGCCAACATTCAGGCGGAATTGGAGAAAAGCGTACCGCTTAAAGCACTGTTCGAGCAGCCGACAGTTCGCCAGCTGGCGGCTTATATGGAGGCGTCTGCTGTTTCAGGCGGCCATCAAGTACTCAAACCGGCTGACAAGCAGGATATGTATCCATTGTCATCCGCACAGAAACGAATGTACGTGCTCAATCAGCTTGACCGCCAGACGATAAGCTACAACATGCCATCTGTTCTTCTAATGGAAGGAGAGCTTGATATTTCGCGCCTGCGCGACTCACTCAATCAGCTTGTGAACCGTCACGAATCATTGCGGACGTCATTTATGGAAGCTAATGGTGAGCCTGTTCAGCGCATCATTGAGAAGGCGGAGGTTGATCTTCATGTGTTTGAAGCCAAAGAAGACGAAGCGGACCAAAAGATTAAGGAATTTATCCGGCCATTCGACTTAAACGACGCACCGCTCATTCGCGCAGCTTTGCTTCGAATAGAAGCGAAAAAACATTTGCTGCTTTTAGATATGCATCATATCATCGCAGACGGCGTCTCAAGAGGCATCTTTGTAAAAGAATTGGCGCTGCTTTACAAAGGAGAGCAGCTTCCGGAGCCGACGCTTCATTATAAAGATTTCGCCGTTTGGCAAAATGAAGCTGAGCAAAAAGAACGGATGAAGGAGCATGAGGCGTACTGGATGTCAGTTCTTTCAGGCGAGCTGCCAGAGCTTGATCTCCCGCTCGATTATGCCCGTCCGCCTGTGCAAAGCTTTAAAGGAGATACGATCCGTTTCCGTACGGGAAGTGAGACGGCAAAGGCGGTAGAAAAACTGCTTGCCGAAACCGGAACGACCTTGCACATGGTGCTCCATGCTGTTTTCCACGTCTTTTTAAGCAAAATTTCCGGACAGCGGGATATCGTCATCGGCTCCGTTACTGCCGGCCGGACGAATGCTGATGTTCAGGACATGCCGGGAATGTTCGTCAATACACTTGCCCTGAGAATGGAAGCGAAAGAACAGCAAACATTTGCGGAGCTTTTGGAGCTAGCAAAGCAGACGAACCTGTCAGCCCTTGAGCATCAGGAGTATCCGTTTGAAGATCTGGTTAATCAGCTTGATCTCCCTCGGGATATGAGCCGAAACCCATTGTTTAATGTGATGGTGACGACAGAAAACCCTGATAAAGAACAGCTTACATTGCAAAATCTGAGCATTTCACCTTATGAGGCTCATCAGGGAACTTCTAAGTTTGATCTGACACTGGGCGGATTTACTGATGAAAATGGCATTGGCTTGCAGCTCGAATATGCGACAGATCTGTTCGCGAAAGAAACAGTTGAAAAATGGAGCGAATACGTTCTGCGGCTACTAAAGGCTGTTGCGGATAACCCGAACCAGCCGCTTTCCAGCCTGTCACTGGTCACAGAGACAGAAAAGCAAGCACTTCTTGAGGCATGGAAGGGCAAAGCGCTGCCTGTGCCGACAGACAAAACGGTTCATCAGCTATTCGAAGAGACTGTCCAGCGCCACAAAGACTGTCCGGCTGTCACATACAACGGCCAGTCTTGGACGTACGGCGAGCTGAATGCGAAGGCAAACCGTCTCGCGCGGATTCTGATGGACTGCGGCATCAGCCCGGATGACCGCGTCGGCATTCTCACGAAGCCGTCGCTTGAAATGTCCGCCGCGGTGCTCGGCGTCTTGAAAGCCGGAGCGGCGTTTGTGCCGATTGATCCTGACTACCCGGATCAGCGGATTGAGTATATTTTACAGGACAGCGGCGCGAAGCTTCTCTTGAAACAGGAAGGCATTTCAGTGCCGGACAGCTATACGGGAGATGTCATTCTTCTCGACGGAAGCCGCACGATTCTAAGCCTGCCGCTTGATGAAAACGACGAGGGAAATCCAGAAACGGCTGTAACCGCGGAGAACTTGGCGTACATGATTTACACGTCTGGAACGACCGGACAGCCGAAGGGTGTCATGGTCGAGCACCATGCGCTTGTGAACCTGTGCTTCTGGCACCACGACGCGTTCAGCATGACAGCGGAGGACCGCAGTGCGAAGTACGCGGGCTTCGGATTTGACGCTTCCATTTGGGAGATGTTCCCGACCTGGACGATCGGCGCCGAGCTTCACGTGATTGATGAAGCGATCCGACTCGATATCGTCCGCCTGAACGATTACTTCGAAACGAACGGCGTAACGATCACGTTCCTGCCGACACAGCTTGCGGAACAGTTCATGGAGCTTGAGAACACATCACTTCGCGTATTGCTCACTGGAGGAGACAAGCTGAAGCGGGCAGTGAAAAAGCCGTACACACTCGTCAACAACTACGGGCCGACAGAAAACACGGTCGTTGCCACGAGTACAGAAATCCATCCGGAGGAAGGCTCGCTTTCCATCGGACGGGCGATCGCCAATACGAGAGTATACATCCTCGGCGAGGGCAATCAGGTGCAGCCGGAAGGCGTAGCCGGAGAGCTTTGCGTGGCGGGGCGCGGACTGGCACGCGGCTATCTGAATCGAGAAGACGAAACCGCGAAGCGGTTTGTCGCTGATCCGTTTGTGCCGGGTGAGCGCATGTACCGCACCGGCGATTTGGTGAAATGGACGGGCGGCGGCATCGAATACATCGGCCGGATCGACCAGCAGGTCAAGGTCCGCGGCTACCGGATCGAGCTCTCAGAAATTGAAGTCCAGCTCGCCCAGCTTTCTGAGGTGCAGGATGCGGCGGTGACAGCTGTCAAAGATAAAGGCGGCAACACAGCGATCGCGGCGTATGTCACCCCGGAATCAGCTGACATAGAAGCACTGAAATCAGCACTGAAGGAAACCCTGCCGGATTACATGATCCCGGCGTTCTGGGTGACGCTGGACGAGCTTCCGGTTACGGCAAACGGCAAAGTGGACCGCAAAGCCTTGCCTGAGCCGGACATCGAAGCGGGAAGCGGAGAATACAAAGCGCCGACGACCGACATGGAAGAACTGCTTGCCGGCATCTGGCAGGACGTGCTTGGAATGTCTGAAGTCGGTGTCACCGACAATTTCTTCTCGCTTGGCGGAGATTCCATCAAAGGAATTCAAATGGCGAGCCGCTTGAACCAGCACGGCTGGAAGCTGGAAATGAAAGATCTCTTCCAGCATCCGACGATCGAGGCGCTTACCCAATATGTAGAGCGTGCCGAAGGCAAACAGGCAGACCAAGGCCCGGTGGAGGGCGAAGTCATCCTGACGCCGATCCAGCGCTGGTTTTTTGAAAAGAACTTCACGAACAAGCACCACTGGAACCAATCGGTGATGCTTCACGCCAAGAAGGGCTTTGATCCTGAACGGGTGGAGAAAACATTGCAGGCGCTGATCGAGCATCATGACGCGCTCCGCATGGTCTTTCGTGAGGAAAACGGGGACATCGTTCAGGCGTATCAACCGATCGGTGAGAGCGAGGTCAGCTTCGAAATCGTGGATCTGTACGGCTCCGATGAAGAGATGCTGAGAAGCCAGATTAAAATTCTCGCGAACAAGCTGCAGAGCAGTCTCGATCTGCAAAACGGGCCGCTTCTAAAGGCGGAGCAATATCGCACAGAAGCTGGGGATCACCTGCTCATTGCTGTACACCATCTCGTGGTCGACGGTGTGTCATGGCGGATTTTGCTTGAAGACTTTGCTTCAGGCTACATGCAGGCTGAGAAAGAAGAGAGCCTTGTCTTCCCGCAAAAAACAAACTCCTTCAAGGACTGGGCGGAAGAACTGGCGGCATTCAGCCAATCAGCGCATCTTTTACAGCAGGCTATATACTGGTCGCAAATTGCCGCTGAACAGGTTTCTCCTTTACCGAAGGATTGTAAAACAGAGCAGCGGATCGTCAAGGATACATCATCTGTCCTATGTGAATTAACGGAAGAAGACACGAAACATCTTTTAACAGATGTTCATCAGCCATATGGAACTGAAATCAACGATATTCTTCTCAGCGCGCTCGGTTTGACAATGAAAGAATGGACAAAGGGGGCCAAAATTGGCATTAACCTTGAGGGACACGGCCGGGAGGACATTATCCCGAATGTGAATATCTCCAGAACGGTCGGCTGGTTTACGGCACAATACCCTGTTGTGCTCGACATATCTGACGCAGATGCCTCGGCTGTGATCAAAACAGTCAAAGAAAACCTGCGCCGCATTCCGGACAAAGGTGTTGGCTACGGCATTCTTCGTTATTTCACAGAAACAGCGGAAACAAAGGGCTTCACACCGGAGATCAGCTTCAACTATTTGGGCCAATTCGACAGTGAAGTCAAAACCGATTTCTTTGAACCGTCCGCTTTCGATATGGGGCGCCAAGTAAGCGGAGAATCAGAGGCGCTGTACGCTTTAAGCTTCAGCGGCATGATCAGAAATGGCCGGTTTGTGCTTTCCTGCTCCTACAATGAAAAGGAGTTTGAAAGAGCCACGATTGAAGAGCGAATGGAACGGTTTAAAGAAAACCTCCTGATGTTAATCCGCCATTGCACGGAAAAAGAAGACAAGGAATTCACACCAAGCGACTTTAGCGCCGAAGACCTTGAAATGGACGAGATGGGAGATATCTTTGACATGCTTGAGGAGAATTTAAAATAAAACGCAAGGGAATTACAGAAGGCGGGAGCGAAACATATGAGTCAATTTAGCAAGGATCAGGTTCAAGATATGTATTACCTATCGCCGATGCAGGAAGGGATGCTTTTTCATGCCATCCTGAATCCCGGCCAAAGCTTTTACCTTGAACAAATCACGATGAAAGTAAAAGGCAGCTTGAATATCAAATGTCTTGAAGAAAGCATGAATGTGATCATGGACCGGTACGATGTATTTCGTACCGTGTTCATTCACGAAAAAGTAAAAAGACCTATCCAAGTCGTATTGAAAAAACGGCAGTTCCATATAGAAGAAATCGATCTGACACACTTAACGGGCAGCGAGCAAACAGCCAAAATCAATGAGTACAAAGAACAGGATAAGATCAAGGGTTTTGATTTGACGCGGGATATTCCGATGCGGGCAGCCATTTTCAAGAAAGCTGAAGAAAGCTTTGAATGGGTGTGGAGCTACCACCACATTATTTTGGACGGATGGTGCTTCGGCATCGTCGTACAGGATCTATTTAAGGTATACAATGCTCTGCGCGAACAAAAGCCGTACAGCCTGCCCCCTGTCAAACCGTATAAAGACTACATCAAGTGGCTTGAAAAGCAGGATAAACAAGCATCACTGCGTTACTGGCGCGAGTATTTAGAGGACTTTGAAGGACAAACGACGTTTGCGGAGCAAAGAAAGAAACAAAAGGACGGCTATGAGCCGAAAGAGCTGCTCTTTTCACTGCCGGAGGCGGAAACAAAAGCCTTTACCGAGCTTGCAAAATCGCAGCATACCACTTTAAGTACGGCGCTGCAGGCAGTCTGGAGCGTATTGATCAGCCGCTATCAGCAGTCTGGCGATTTGGCCTTCGGTACAGTTGTTTCAGGGCGTCCCGCGGAAATCAAAGGCGTTGAACATATGGTCGGGCTGTTTATCAACGTTGTCCCGAGACGTGTGAAGCTGTCTGAGGGTATCACATTTAACGGCTTGCTCAAGCAGCTGCAGGAGCAATCGCTGCAGTCTGAGCCGCATCAATATGTGCCGCTTTATGACATCCAAAGCCAGGCCGATCAGCCGAAACTGATTGACCACATCATTGTTTTTGAGAACTATCCGCTTCAGGATGCGAAAAATGAAGAAAGCAGTGAAAACGGCTTTGATATGGTGGATGTTCATGTTTTTGAGAAGTCGAATTATGATCTCAACCTGATGGCTTCCCCTGGAGATGAGATGCTGATTAAGCTTGCTTATAACGAGAATGTGTTTGATGAGGCGTTTATCTTGCGCTTGAAATCTCAGCTTCTCACAGCAATTCAGCAGCTCATCCAGAATCCGGATCAGCCTGTCAGCACGATCAACCTCGTTGACGACAGGGAGAGAGAATTTTTGCTAACCGGCTTAAACCCGCCGGCTCAAGCTCATGAAACAAAGCCTCTGACGGATTGGTTCAAGGAAGCAGTGAACGTCAATCCGGATGCACCTGCGCTTACGTATTCCGGCCAGACCCTGTCTTATCGCGAATTAGATGAGGAAGCGAACCGCCTTGCACGCCGGCTGCAAAAACACGGTGCGGGCAAAGGCTCTGTTGTAGCGCTGTACACGAAGCGCTCACTTGAATTGGTGATCGGCATTCTCGGTGTATTAAAGGCGGGAGCAGCCTATCTGCCGGTTGATCCGAAGCTGCCAGAGGACCGAATCTCGTATATGCTGGCTGACAGTGCGGCAGCCTGTCTTCTGACGCATCAGGAGATGAAAGAACAAGCGGCTGAGCTGCCGTATACAGGCACAACGCTCTTCATTGATGATCAAACACGGTTTGAAGAACAGGCAAGCGATCCTGCAACCGCGATTGATCCTAATGATCCGGCATATATCATGTACACTTCCGGCACAACCGGAAAGCCAAAGGGCAATATCACCACTCATGCCAATATTCAAGGATTGGTCAAGCATGTAGACTACATGGCATTTTCTGATCAGGATACGTTCTTGTCTGTTTCGAATTACGCCTTTGACGCATTTACCTTTGATTTCTATGCTTCTATGCTGAATGCGGCACGGCTCATTATCGCAGATGAACATACGCTGCTTGATACAGAACGGCTCACAGATCTGATCCTGCAAGAGAATGTCAATGTCATGTTTGCGACAACCGCACTATTTAATCTTCTCACAGATGCGGGAGAGGATTGGATGAAGGGACTACGCTGTATATTATTCGGCGGAGAGCGCGCCTCAGTGCCTCATGTCAGAAAAGCGCTGCGGGTCATGGGGCCGGGCAAGCTGATTAACTGCTACGGGCCGACTGAGGGAACAGTGTTTGCGACTGCTCACGTCGTGCATGATATACCGGATTCCATCTCCTCATTGCCGATTGGAAAGCCGATCAGCAATGCCAGTGTTTATATTCTGAATGAGCAAAGCCAGCTCCAGCCATTCGGGGCGATCGGTGAACTGTGCATCAGCGGAATGGGCGTGTCAAAAGGGTATGTAAATCGTGCTGACCTCACGAAGGAAAAGTTTATCAAGAACCCGTTCAAGCCGGGAGAGACGCTTTACCGCACAGGGGATTTAGCGCGCTGGCTGCCGGATGGAACGATTGAATACGCCGGCCGTATTGACGACCAGGTCAAAATACGCGGACACCGGATTGAGCTTGAAGAAATCGAAAAGCAGCTGCAGGAATACCCAGGTGTGAAAGATGCGGTCGTTGTGGCGGACCGCCATGAGTCTGGCGATGCATCAATCAATGCCTACCTCGTGAACCGGACACAGCTTTCAGCTGAGGACGTGAAGGCGCACCTGAAAAAACAGCTTCCTGCTTACATGGTGCCGCAAACCTTTACCTTCTTGGATGAGCTTCCTTTAACGACGAACGGGAAAGTCAATAAACGGCTGCTCCCAAAACCTGATCAGGATCAGCTGGCGGAAGAATGGATTGGACCGCGGAACGAGATGGAAGAAACAATCGCACAAATATGGTCTGAGGTTCTCGGCAGAAAGCAAATTGGCATTCATGACGATTTCTTTGCGCTCGGAGGGCATTCCTTGAAGGCCATGACCGCCGCGTCCCGCATCAAGAAAGAGCTCGGGATTGATCTTCCAGTAAAGCTTTTGTTTGAAGCGCCGACGATCGCCGGCATTTCAGCGTATTTGAAAAACGGGGGTCCTGATGGCTTGCAGGATGTAACGATAATGAATCAGGATCAGGAGCAGATCATTTTCGCATTCCCGCCGGTCTTGGGCTATGGCCTTATGTACCAAAATCTGTCCAGCCGCTTGCCGTCATACAAGCTGTGCGCCTTTGATTTTATTGAGGAGGAAGACCGGCTTGACCGCTATGCGGATTTGATCCAGAAGCTGCAGCCGGAAGGGCCTTTAACATTGTTTGGATATTCAGCGGGATGCAGCCTGGCGTTTGAAGCTGCGAAAAAGCTTGAGGAACAAGGCCGTATTGTTCAGCGGATCATCATGGTCGATTCCTATAAAAAACAAGGTGTCAGTGATCTGGACGGACGCACGGTTGAAAGTGATGTCGAAGCGTTGATGAATGTCAATCGGGACAATGAAGCGCTCAACAGCGAAGCCGTCAAACAAGGCCTCAAGCAAAAAACACATGCCTTTTACTCATACTACGTCAACCTGATCAGCACAGGCCAGGTGAAAGCAGATATTGATCTGTTGACTTCCGGCGCTGATTTTGACATGCCGGAATGGCTTGCATCATGGGAAGAAGCTACAACAGGTGCTTACCGTATGAAAAGAGGCTTCGGAACACACGCAGAAATGCTGCAGGGCGAAACGCTAGATAGGAATGCGGAGATTTTGCTCGAATTTCTTAATACACAAACCGTAACGGTTTCATAAATGAAGTGATGAAAGGAGGAGACAGCCAATGAGCCAACTCTTCAAATCATTTGATGCGTCGGAAAAAACGCAGCTCATCTGTTTTCCGTTTGCCGGCGGCTACTCGGCGTCGTTTCGCCCTCTCCATGCTTTTTTGCAGGGGGAGTGCGAGATGCTCGCTGCCGAGCCGCCGGGACACGGCACGAATCAAACGTCAGCTATTGAGGATCTCGAAGAGCTGACGGATTTGTACAAGCAAGAACTGAACCTTCGCCCTGATCGGCCGTTTGTGCTGTTCGGACACAGTATGGGCGGAATGATCACCTTCAGGCTGGCGCAAAAGCTTGAGCGTGAAGGCATCTTTCCGCAGGCGGTTATCATTTCTGCAATCCAGCCGCCTCATATTCAGCGGAAGAAAGTGTCCCACCTGCCTGATGATCAGTTTCTCGATCATATTATCCAATTAGGCGGAATGCCCGCAGAGCTTGTTGAAAATAAGGAGGTCATGTCCTTTTTCCTGCCTTCTTTCCGATCAGATTACCGGGCTCTTGAACAATTTGAGCTTTACGATCTGGCCCAGATCCAGTCGCCTGTTCATGTCTTTAACGGGCTTGATGATAAAAAGTGCATACGAGATGCGGAAGGGTGGAAGAAGTGGGCAAAAGACATCACATTCCATCAATTTGACGGCGGGCACATGTTCCTGCTGTCACAAACGGAAGAAGTCGCAGAACGGATTTTTGCGATCTTGAATCAGCATCCGATCATTCAACCGTGATCAAAAGCGGACAGCTTCGGCTGTTCCGCTTTTTTTTGTGTTGAATGCCAATTTTTGCATGGTATAATAGTCGAAATACTCAAACAAAGGCAGGTCGAAACATGCGCACGTCTCCCAGGATGAAATGGTTTGTATTGCTGTTTACGTTTGTTTTCGCCATCGGAATGAACTCATTCAGAAATTCCTTTCAATTTTTTATGCTGCCAATGGCAGATGCCTTCCATGCCGACAGGTCGCTGATTTCGGTTTCTGTCAGCATTTTTATGATCACAACCGGCATCGTCCAGTTTTTTGTCGGTTTTTTTATCGACCGTTTCAGTGTCAGAAAAATTATGGCGCTTGGAGCTGTCTGCATCAGCGCAAGCTTTTTGGTGCTTCCTTATTCACCGAATGTTCATGTGTTTTCCGCCATTTACGGTGTGCTTGGCGGAATCGGGTATTCCTGCGCGGTCGGCGTGACGACCCAGTATTTCATCAGCCGTTGGTTTGACACACACAAAGGTCTGGCGCTTGCTATTTTGACCAATGCCAACTCTGCGGGCCTGCTGCTTCTCTCACCCATTTGGGCTGCGGCTCCGTATCATGCCGGCTGGCAGAGCACCTATACCATTTTGGGAATCGTCATGGCGGCTGTTCTGCTGCCGCTCCTCGTCTTTGGGATGAAGCACCCGCCGCATGCGCAAGCGGAGTCTGTGAAAAAATCTTATGATTGGCGGGGGTTTTGGAACGTGATGAAGCAATCCCGCCTCATTCATATCCTGTACTTCGGCGTGTTTACTTGCGGATTTACAATGGGAATTATTGATGCTCACCTCGTCCCGATACTGAAGGATGCGCATGTCTCTCATGTCAACGGAATGATGGCCGCGTTCGGGGCATTTATCATCATTGGCGGATTATTGGCGGGCTGGCTGTCAGATCTCCTCGGCAGCAGAAGCGTCATGCTATCCATCTTATTTTTCATTCGGCTGCTCAGCCTCATTTGCCTGCTCATTCCCATTCTCGGAATTCATCACAGTGACCTTTGGTACTTCGGGTTTATCCTGTTATTCGGGCTCAGTTACACAGGCGTGATCCCGCTGACCGCGGCGTCAATTTCGGAAAGCTATCAAACAGGATTGATCGGATCGCTGTTAGGCATCAATTTCTTTATCCATCAGGTTGCCGGAGCTCTCAGCGTGTATGCGGGCGGTTTGTTTTTTGACATGACTCATGGTTATTTGCTGATTGTCGCTGTGTGCATTGTGTTTGTGGGTTTATCGGCTGTAATAGAGCTGGTGCCGTTTTTAGATAAACAAAAGGCAAAAGAAACCCACCAATCAATATAAAAGGATCAGCACTGTCAATGCTGATCCTTTTTAAATTTGAGTTTTTTTGTTTCGGTATTTTTAAGGATAATCTCCTTGAATCTGTTCATTTCCTCTTTGGAATGAAAAAAACGTTTTGGGATCGCAATATATTGGCCACTTGATGTATTGACCCTGAAGATATTATTATATTCGAAAACAGCTGTGATTTCATCCCAATTGAAAATGAGGTCATATTTTTTAGAACATATACGAATTCCTTCTTGGTTCAGAGTATATGTTCTTTTAAATTTCATCCGTTCGTTCTTCTTGTATGCTCTGGAAAACTTCACATATAGAAGCAGGAGGAGCAGCAGTGTAAACAGAACGGACATCACGATAATCAACATACTGTTCATAAATAAGTTAAGCGCGTCACTGCCATAAACGATACGGGGCCATCCGTTAATGAAGTTAACTGCAGCAAATATGGCGCAAAACAACAGAAAGTAAAAGCATGATATTTTTGCGATTTGATAAAAAAAGATTTCTCTTACATCCTTAAAAGCGATTTCTCCTGGAAGATTGATACTTTCACTAGCATATTGAATCATACGGTAAACCTACACCTCTAACCATGTTTTTCCTTTCAGTCTAGCATAATTTCTCATTTTTTTGCAGGCATACCAGGGCGCTTTGTTTTTTTCTCCAGATTGATATTGCTCCCCACCACGCCAATCATAATACAAACAGCCCCGGCAAGATGATACCAGGCCAGGCTTTCTTTGAGAATTACAACTCCTGCAATCATCGTCACAATGGTAGATACATGATTAAAAGCGCTCATTTTAAACGCCTCAATTCGCGACAGCGTATAGTTAGACAGAAATGAAGTGACAAGTGAAGACAGCACGCCCAAATACACAATGGCGAGAACGAAGCCGGGCTCCCGGAACGGCAGAAAATAAGTGCCGACTGTTCCCGCCGCTCCGTGACGCACAAGGGCGATGGCGTTGAAGACGACAAAGCCGATGGCTGACATGATATAGGTGAGCTCTGTCAGCTTGAACCGCTGCGTCATTTTTCTGGCAGCAGTATTGTACATCGCTGAAGACAAAGCGGACAATAGGATCAGCAAAGACCCTTTTAAGCTGGCTGATTCCACGTCAACGCCTTTCATCACAAAAATAAACATGACGCCGGCAACGGATAAAACCGTGAACCCCTTTTGTGTCCACGTTGGGCGTTCCTTTAAAACATAAGCGGCAAAGACCATCGTGAAAATCGGAATGGCTGCCTGAATAATTCCCGCTTCAGAGGAGGACGAGTACACAAGGCCGAATGCCTGAAAGCTGAAAAATAACGCGGGATACAGCAGGGCGAGCGGCAAAATGGCAATGACGTCCTTTACGCGGATTGATAGCTTTACCCAGCCGAATAAGATCGGTACAGTGGCCGCAGCAAACGCAATGGTGAACCGATGCGCCAAAATATCAAACGGCTCTGCTGTTTGCAGTGCGATTTTTACGAATAGAAAGGATAAACCGATAATGAACGAATATAAAATAGCCGCTATATAAGCGGGGGCTTGCTGATGTTTAACCATAATGGGAAGGGCTCCTTTACCTGAATTGCAGCGCCGGTCGCTCCCTTTATTGTATGGCCGCGGTCAGAACGGTACAATGAGAAAAACAATGAACTGTACCGGTACAAAACAGGGGGAGAAGGCATGGAGAAATATATGAGTCTAGTAACGAGGATAGAGGAGATGATGCAAAGCACCGCCTATCAAGAAGGAGACAGGCTTCCATCTATCCGTCAGCTGTCCGCCCGCTACCAAGTCAGCAAAAGCACAGTGATCCGCGCGCTGCAGGAGCTGGAAAAGCGCCACCTTATCTATTCTGTTCCGAAAAGCGGCTATTATATTGTGAAAAAGACAGGGAAATCAAAAAGCGGGCAGCTTGGCCCCATCGACTTTGCCACATCTGCGCCGGATCCAGATGTGTTTCCGTATCTTGATTTTCAGCACTGTATCAACAAAGCGATTGATACGTACAAAAACGATTTGTTTATTTATGGGACGTCAAAGGGGCTTCCATCACTCATCCGCGTACTCCGAAAGCTCTTGGCCACTCAACAGGTATTTGCGGATGAACGGCATATTTTCATTACATCAGGTGTCCAGCAGGCGTTATCCTTGCTTTGTGCCATGCCGTTCCCAAATGGGAAAGAGAAGATCGCCATTGAACAGCCGGGCTACCATTTGATGGTCGAACAGCTTGAGACGCTCGGGATTCCCGCCATCGGGGTGAAACGAACGGAAGAAGGGCTTGATATAGCCGAGGTTGAGCGGTTATTTCAAACAGAATCGATTAAATTTTTTTATACGATGCCGCGCTTCCATAACCCGCTTGGCTGCTCATTGTCAGAGCGTGATAAACAGGAGCTTGTGAGACTGGCAGAAGCGTATGATGTCTATCTCGTTGAGGATGATTACCTCGGTGATCTGGAGGAAAATAAAAAGGCAGATCCGCTGTACGCATATGATCTGTCCTCACATGTCATCTATTTGAAAAGCTTCTCGAAAATGATGTTCCCCGGCCTCCGCGTGGGGGCGGCTGTTTTGCCCGAAGCGCTGACTGACACGTTCTATGCGTACAAAAAACTGAACGACATCGACTGTTCAATGATTTCTCAAGCAGCATTGGAGATTTACCTGAAAAGCGGTATGTACGGCAGGCATAAGGAGAAAATCAGAGATTCTTATAAAGAGCGGTCGCTGAGGCTACATCAAGCCATTCGAACTCACAGGCAGCTGGGAAGCGGACGCTTTACGTTCTCCAGCGGGCAGGCACCCTGTATGCACACCCATCTGGTGCTTCCTCAGGATCTGCCCGCCTCAAGAGTGATTCATAGACTGAAAAAACAAGGGGTTCTCCTTGAGGCGATAGACCGTCATTATTTATCAGATTATCCGAAAGAAAATCTATTAAAAATCAATATTTCCAATGTGAAAACGGAAGATATTGAGCGCGGTGTCAAGCTGTTGATGAGCCATTTATAAAAGCTCTTCGTACGAGACCATTGTGATATCCTCGGGGAAATCAGGGTGTGCGGCGCATACAGCCATTTTGTAGCCGGAATCGACCTCATACGTTTTGATATAGCATGGGGAATGGCTGTCCGGAAGCTCAATGGATACTTGTCCGTCCTGGTGCAGGCGCACTGAAAAGGAATCAAGCGGAAGCGATAAGCCTTTGCCTTCCTGTTTGATAAAGCTTTCTTTCATTGACCATAGATGATAAAAATAGTCTGTCTGCTCGTCCTTGTCTTTTGCTAAAAGGTCGCTGTACTCTGTTTTTGAAAAGAAGCGCTTGGCGATCTCAAGGCTGATCGGTTTCGTTTTTTCGATATCTATGCCGATCGGCTGTGAATCAAACGCACCAATGACCCAGCGGCCGGAGTGAGAAATATTGAAATGAGCGTCGGGAAGATCAGGGATGCACGGCTTCCCGTATTCCTGCGTGCTAAAGCGGATATCGGATTTGTCCAACTGATACTGCCTGCTTATGACTGAGCGAACGAGCACATCTCCCAGCAGGGTGCGGTGAGCATCTTCTTTATGATAAAATCTCCGACATTTCTCCCGTTTTTCAGGTGATATGAAAGACATGAACCGTTCATTTTCTTCCTGTGAAAGCGGGCGGTCCATATAAATTCCGTAAATCTTCATTCTAGATCCTCCGTCTGCAAAAGATTGTCAAAACCATCCTATCATACTTCCACAAGACTCATATAGAGGAGAAAATAAAAAAACAAAGCCAAGGCGGCTTTGTTTTAGTGTACAGGCGGAGATGCTTTCACAGCGGCTGTCCGCCTTGCCACAGCATAATTCAGCAACTGGATTGACTGGGGCAATGAAAAGCGCAAAATAAGTCCCGTGAGGATGGCGGTCAAAATGGTGCCAAAACCGATCGGCCCGCCCATGCCCCATGCCGCAAACAAAATGGTTATTTCCATGCCGTTCCGCACCCATTGCACATTCCAGCCGGTTTTTTCTGTAATCAGCATCATCAGTGAATCACGCGGCCCCGCGCCAAGGCCTGCTGATACATAAACACCGACGCCGTAACCGATCAGCACCACGCCTAGAGAGAAGACGATGATCGAGCCTGTGTAGGTCGAGGGGGCAGGCAGAATGAAATTGAAAAAATCTATAAATACACCAATGAGCACCATATTCAGGAGGGCACCAATTTTCGGCCAAGCTCTCGTAAACAATGACGTGAATCCGACGATGAGCGCTCCAATAATGATGGACCACTGGCCGACGGTAAGCCCGAAGTGCTGAAACAGGCTGTAATGAAATGCATCCCACGGACTAATGCCGAGTGCTTTTCCTTCTATCGTCAGGGATACACCAAAAGCCAAAATGATCAAACCGGCAAAATAAAATGTCCAGCGCAGAACAAGTTCTTGCTTCACGTGAGGTCCCTTCTTTCGTAAAAATCAGTCGATTGTCATTGTAGCACATCTGACAGAAGGGCGGAATAGGCGAAAGGGGCTCAACAAAAAAACAGGGCCGCCGCAGGCGCCCTGTTTCAGCGTGTTGGCAAACCCTTGCATTCGTTGTCAGGCCTGTGCTTCGGTGCTCACGAATTTAACATTCGCTGTGCTCCAATGCTCGCCCTTCCTAGACTTCAAAGGTTTTCAATCACGCTGAAAATCACAAAATCCTAAAACGAAAATCGTTTTAGGATTTTGTCAATAATCTGAAACAGGGCGCTGGCGCCCTGTTTTTCTTATTACAGCGGGTTCAAAATCCGGTTCAAGAACCGCTGTGTCCGTTCTTCTTTTGGTGCAGTGAAAATTTGCTCCGGCGGTCCTTGCTCCACGATAACGCCGCCGTCGATGAAGATGACTTCATCCGCAACTTCCTGCGCGAACTTGATTTCGTGGGTCACGACGACCATGGTCCAGCCTTCATTGGCCAAGTCCTTGATTACCTTCAGCACCTCTCCGACAAGCTCGGGATCAAGCGCTGAAGTCGGTTCATCAAACAGCATGAGCTCAGGCTGAATTGCCAGTGCGCGGGCGATGCCGACGCGCTGCTGCTGTCCGCCGGAAAGCTGGAACGGATATAAATCCATTTTGTCCTTCAATCCGACTTTATCTAGAAGCTGAATCGCTTCTTTTCTGACTTCCTCTTTGTTTCGTTTTTGCACCTGAATAGGGCCCTCCATCACGTTTTCAAGAGCTGTGCGGTGCGGGAACAGGTGATACGCCTGAAACACCATTCCGGATTTTCGGCGAAGCTTTAGGATATCCGCCTGTTTCACCTTTTTGGAGAAATCGATGGAGAAATCATCAAATGCAAGCTCTCCGCGATTCGGGATCTCCAGAGCGTTCAGGCAACGGAGCAGCGTCGTTTTCCCTGAACCTGAAGGCCCAAGTATGGCGATGACTTTTCCTTTTTCAATCTTCATATCTATTTTTTTTAAAATTTCATTTTCACCGAATGATTTGTTTAATCCTTTAACGGTAAGCATACTCGGAACCTCCTTATTTGGCCACGTAGCGGTCAAGACGCCGTTCGATGACATGCTGGACGAGTGAAAGCAGGAAGCAGATAATCCAATAAATAAAGGCTGCTTCAATATAGATCACTAAAATTTGATCAAGATTCCGCGCGCCGATTTCCTGGGCTTTTCTGAACAGCTCAGCGACCAGAATTTGAGAGGCGAGGGATGTATCTTTAATCAGGCTGATAAAGGTATTGGATAATGGCGGGATCGACACACGAAACGCCTGCGGCAAAATGACGCGGAACAGCGTTTTTTGATGTGTCATGCCAATTGTGTAGCCGGCTTCCCATTGCCCTTTCGGCACGGATAAAATAGATGCCCGAATGATTTCAGATGCATAGGCGCCGACGTTTAAAGAAAAGGCGATAACTGCGCTTGGAAATGGATCTAATGTGACGTTAAAGGCCGGGAACAGATAGAAAATGATGAACAATTGAACGAGAAGAGGAGTGCCGCGTATTGCGGATACGTATACGCTGAACACCCATCTCAAAGGTCTCACTTTCGACATTCTGGCAAGCGCCGTAATCAGCGCCAGGATCATTCCGAATATAAAGGAAAGAATCGTAAGGGGAATCGTATAGTAGATTCCCCCTGAAAGTATCGGCCAGAATGACTGCTGCACCAGATCCCACGGGATCGCCGTGCCAAGCGTCAATGCCGGCAGATTATTTAGAAACATCTTCGCCGAACCATTTTTTAGAAATTTTAGAAAGAGTCCCGTCCTCTTTCATTTCTTTTAATGCTTTGTTGACTTGATCAACAACCTCGCCGCTTCCTTTACGGAACGTGAAATATGTTGACTGAGGATCACCTGTTTCAAACGCGATTTTCACGTTTTTATTGCCAGATGTTTTTAAGTAGTTCAATACGGCAAGCTTATCGTTGTATGTCATATCGACACGGCCTTGCTGGATCATTTGAAGGGCCTGCGCCATACCTTCAACGCCTTCTACTTTAGCGCCGGCATTTGTAGCTAATTTGTTGTAGTTGCTTGTCAGTGATTGAGCTGACGTTTTTCCTTTTACGTCTTTTTCAGACTTAATATCGTTGTTGTCTTTTTTCGTTACGACAACAGCTCTTGATGTTGTGTATTTATCTGAGAAATCATATTTGTCTTCACGATCTGTTTTTCCGACTTGGTTGGCAACAACGTCAAACCGTTTGGAATTCAGGCCGGCAAACATACTGTCCCACTGTGTTTCCTTAAAGTCGACTTTAAGCCCGAGGCGTTTTGCGACTTCTGTGATAACTTCGACATCATAGCCAGTCAGTTTATCAGTGTCTTTGTCGTGGTAAGTGAACGGCTCATATGTTCCTTCCGTTCCGACTGTGAGCACACCTTTTTTCTTAATTGAAGCCCAAAGATCGCCATCTTTGGCATTATCTTTTGACTGATTGTCATTTCCTGCTCCGCAAGCTGCAAGAGCTGCAATACTTACGACCATGAATAAAGCCAATAATGCTTTTTTCATCTTATTCCCCACTTTTCTGGTTGATTTTATTGAAATAAAAAAATAGCTTACAAATCTAAAGGATAACTTTTTTTTAGTATGAGTCAAGTAATTGGTTTTCATAAGGCAAAATCTTTTAAAATAAATCCAAAAATTGCTGTGCCGGTTTAGGCAAATAACTGTCCGTTCTCCACATGACAGCCGGTGTCATAATGAAGGGATTATTTTCGATATGGACGGTGTGAACGTGATTTCTCATATGAACGGGAATCATTGTGACGGGCAAAATAGACGCGCCGAATCCGGATGACACGAGACTGAGCAAAGTTGCAGAGTCGTGGCATTCACAAACAATGCGCGGCTCCAGGTTCAAACGATGAAATTCATTCATGACCTGATTATAGACGCCTTTTCCGTTGACAGGCCGCAGCAGGATCAGCGGAAATGAAGGAATGTCCTCCATCTTAATGGTGTCTCCGCACGGATATCCGGCTTCATCTGAAAGCACGAGCACACATGGAATGTCATCAAGCTGCTTGAATTGTACTGTGTCACTTTTGATCAGTGTTGTCGTGACCGCCGCATCGATTTGCCGGCTTTCCAGCAGTTCCAACAGTGTCGCGGGTTCATTTTCCCAAATATTAAAGGTGAGATGGGGGTATCTCTCTTTGATCTGTGTTACTTTTTCAAGCATCAGAGCCGCGCAATAAATCGTTGATCCCACGGCAAGTGTGCCGGCTACTTCCTCCTTCAGCTCCTGTACCTCAATGACTGCATCTTCAAACCTATGCAGAATCTCTTTTGCTCTTTTTAGAAAAACAGCTCCTTCATATGTAAGAGTCATTTGTTTTTTCTTGTTACGGTCAAACAGGACAACACCAAGTTCGTCCTCCAGCTGTTTGAGCTGCCTGCTTAAAGGCGGCTGCGCCATGTGAAGCTTTTTGGCTGCGGACGTGATTTTCTGTTCTTGGGCAATGGTAATGAAGTATCGAAGCTGGCGAATATCCAAAAGAAAGCGCCTCCTTATCATACCTTTTAGGTATTAAATATAGATTTAATAGATATTTTTCATATGGATATATCAGGAGTATGATTGAAATGAAAGCAGAATTCAAGCGTAAAGGAGGGGGCAAAGTGAAACTCGTTGTCGGAATGACAGGGGCAACAGGGGCCATTTTCGGGGTCAGGCTGCTGCAGTGGCTGAAGGCCGCCGGAGTGGAAACCCATCTCGTTGTGTCTCCTTGGGCAAACGTCACGATCAAACACGAAACAGGCTATACCTTACAAGAAGTAGAACAACTGGCCACATACACTTACTCACATAAGGATCAGGCGGCAGCCATTTCAAGCGGGTCGTTTGATACCGATGGAATGATTGTTGCGCCGTGCAGCATGAAATCTCTCGCAAGCATTCGCACCGGAATGGCGGATAATCTGCTGACACGTGCGGCGGATGTCATGCTCAAGGAGAGAAAAAAACTCGTCCTCTTAACGAGAGAGACGCCTTTGAACCAAATACATCTCGAAAATATGCTAGCGCTTACGAAAATGGGCACCATCATTCTTCCTCCGATGCCGGCATTTTATAATCAGCCGAGCAGCTTAGAGGAAATGGTTGACCATATTGTATTCAGAACGTTGGACCAATTCGGCATTCGGCTTCCTGAAGCGAAACGCTGGAATGGGATTGAAAAACAAAAAGGAGGAGCTTGATCATGGCTTATCAAGATTTCAGAGAATTTCTCGCTGCCCTTGAAAAAGAAGGACAGCTGCTTACAGTGAATGAAGAGGTAAAGCCGGAACCGGATTTAGGGGCCGCCGCACGGGCAGCCAGCAATCTTGGCGATAAAAGTCCCGCGCTCTTATTTAACAACATTTACGGCTATCATAACGCGCGAATTGCGATGAATGTCATCGGCTCTTGGCCGAACCATGCCATGATGCTGGGCATGCCGAAAGACACACCGGTAAAAGAACAGTTTTTTGAATTCGCAAAGCGTTATGACCAATTTCCGATGCCGGTCAAACGTGAGGAAACAGCGCCATTTCATGAAAATGAAATCACAGAAGATATCAATTTGTTCGATATACTGCCTCTTTTCAGAATAAACCAAGGAGACGGAGGCTACTATCTAGACAAAGCGTGTGTTATTTCCCGTGATCTTGAGGACCCTGACAACTTCGGCAAACAAAATGTCGGCATTTACAGAATGCAAGTCAAAGGAAAAGACCGCCTTGGCATTCAGCCTGTCCCGCAGCACGATATTGCAATCCATCTGCGCCAAGCTGAAGAACGCGGCATCAATCTTCCGGTCACCATTGCGCTCGGCTGTGAGCCGGTCATTACAACGGCGGCATCGACTCCGCTTCTCTATGATCAATCAGAATACGAAATGGCAGGCGCTATTCAAGGCGAACCATATCGCATCGTCAAATCAAAGCTGTCTGATCTTGATGTTCCGTGGGGTGCTGAAGTGGTGCTTGAAGGTGAGATTATTGCCGGAGAGCGCGAATATGAAGGGCCGTTTGGTGAATTCACAGGCCATTATTCCGGCGGACGCAGCATGCCGATTATCAAAATTAAACGCGTCTATCACAGAAACAATCCGATCTTTGAACATTTATACTTAGGCATGCCTTGGACAGAATGCGATTACATGATCGGCATTAACACATGCGTGCCGCTTTATCAGCAGTTAAAAGAAGCGTATCCGAACGAAATTGTGGCAGTGAACGCCATGTACACACACGGTTTAATCGCGATTGTTTCCACAAAAACCCGCTATGGCGGATTTGCGAAAGCGGTCGGCATGCGCGCACTCACAACGCCGCACGGACTCGGCTACTGCAAAATGGTCATTGTCGTTGATGAGGATGTCGATCCATTCAACCTTCCGCAGGTCATGTGGGCGCTTTCGACCAAAATGCATCCGAAACACGATGCGGTCATCATTCCGGACTTATCTGTCCTGCCGCTTGATCCGGGATCCAATCCATCAGGAATCACTCACAAAATGATTCTCGACGCCACTACACCGGTTGCGCCGGAAACAAGAGGCCATTATTCACAGCCGCTTGATTCTCCGCTAACAACGAAAGAATGGGAACAAAAACTAATGGACTTAATGAATAAATAAGGAAAGGATGTTCGAAATGCATACATGTCCTCGATGCGACTCAAAAAAGGGAGAAGTCATGAGCAAATCGCCTGTAGAAGGCGCATGGGAAGTTTATCAGTGCCAAACATGCTTTTTTACATGGAGATCCTGTGAACCGGAAAGCATTACAAATCCCGAAAAATACAATCCAGCGTTTAAAATTGATCCAAAGGAAACAGAAACAGCAATTGAAGTTCCGGCGGTGCCGGAACGAAAGGCTTGATCCGCGTGAACTGTATGTCAGACCGTCTCTTTGAGCTGCTTGACGGGAGCTGCCTGAATGAGAAGCAGCATGAGGCCTTCGTTCTGCAAACAGTATCAGAGGATGGCTGGCCGCATGCCGCTATGATCAGTGCAGGTGAAATCATCGCGCTGAGCCGAACTGATATCCGAATCGCTCTGTGGAAAAACACAATGACTTCGGCCAACATCCTTCGCACAGGAAAAGCACAGTTCACGGCGTGGTGGAAGGGAGCGGCCTATTATGTAAAGCTTGAATGCGCGCCTTTACCGCCTTTGAAAGATGCCGAATATGAAAGAGACCGTTTTTCCTGCCGCATCGTTTCAGTGAAGGAGGACGTTGCGAAATACGCTGATTTGACTTCAGGTGTCCGTATACAGCTTCACAGCGCTGAAGAGGTGCTGAGCAGATGGGAGAAGACCCTGGAAGATTTAAAGCGGTAATATCGATAGCCTGACGCCATGCGTCAGGCTTTTTTTATATAATGAAAACAAAGGGGGCGTGAGAAATGGAACGTGCGGGGATCTGTCACTCGGACGGCTTTGATTTAGCTTATCGAATTGAGGGCGAGGGCGCACCCATCCTTGTGATCGGGAGTGCGGTTTACTATCCGCGCCTTTTTTCCTCAGATATCAAACAGAAATATCAATGGGTCTTTGTCGACCATAGGGGATTTGCTAAGCTTAAGCGAGGGCTTCGTGCGGAGGATTCGAGGCTTGATGCCGTCTTGGCTGATATCGAAAGGATGAGAACATTTCTTCAGTTTGAGGATATTATTATCCTGGGGCATTCCGGGCATGCTTTTATGGCTTTGGAATATGCCAGGACATATCCTGAACATGTCCGGAAGGTGGCGCTCTTCAATACTGCGCCTGATAACAGTGAAGAAAGACAGCGAAAAAGTGAATCATTTTTCATGGAAACAGCCAGCCTTGAGAGAAAGAAACGCTTTGAAAAAGATATCGCGAATTTGCCGCAGGACATTGAAAAAGATCCTGAAAGACGCTTCGTGCATATGTGTATTCGCGCTGAAGCGAAAAGCTTTTATCAAGAGCGGCCGCATGCAGCTGCCTTATGGGATGGCGTATTCACGAATATGCCGATCATTGATGAATTATGGGGCAATACATTTGCCCGGATTGATCTTCTTCAGCGGTTAGCTGATGTTCGTATGCCGGTGTATATCGGATTAGGGAGATATGATTATTTGGTTGCACCCGTTTCGCTATGGGATGCTGTTGACGATTTATATCCCCATGTGGATAAGGTTATTTTTGAAAAGAGCGGCCATCAGCCGATGCTGGAAGAACCGGAAGCCTTTGATCAAAGCTTCAGCAAATGGCTGGATCAATAAAAAAACAGCCCGCAGATCAAAATCCGCGGGCTGTTTCTGATTATAAGACCCCTTTCATCGCGCGTTTGATCATCGGCGAGAGCAGCAGGAGAATGCCGCCAAGAACGATAGAAATCAAACCGATGGTGCCGAAGTACATTGTTTCAGGAATTTTATCAAACAATCCGGCTACTTGGGCATTGATCGCTTGGGCTGCCGCGTTCGTCAGAAACCACATACTCATTGTCTGTGCAGAGAAGGCAGCTGGTGCCAGTTTCGTTGTCACGGATAAACCGACTGGAGACAGGCACAGCTCTCCAAGCACGACAAGCAGGAAGCTGAGAACGAGCCAAAGCGGGCTTACGAGTGCTTCTTTTCCTTGCATAGCAGGGAATACCATAATGATAAATGACAATCCGGCTAAAATAATTCCGATTGAGAATTTAACTGGTGTAGACGGCTGGCGTTTGCCAAGCTTCATCCAGAGCCATGCGAATATTGGCGCAAAAATGACGACAAACAATGGATTTAATGATTGGAACCATGATGATTGAAGTTCGAATCCGCCCAATGAAAGTCTTATGCGTTCATCAGCGTATACCGCAAGAATGGTCGCTCCCTGTTCCTGAATGGCCCAGAACATGACAGCACCGATAAACAAAGGAATGTAAGCGGCAAGACGGGATTTTTCTGTGCTGTCCGCTTTTTTGCTTGTAAACATGATGATGAAATAAATGACAGGAATCAAAATACCGAGAATACTTACAAGGTCGATAAAACGATTGATCGTCAGCACGCCTGTTTGTACAGAGATCATCACTGCGATCGCCACGATGATAACACCGATTCCGGTGCCAATCGCAGATTTTTTAGACAGCGGATTCGGCACATTGGAACCTGCAAGCCCGAGGTTTTTCTTTCTTGTCAAAGCAAAAACGATAAGGCCGAGAAGCATTCCGACCGCGGCAGCTCCGAATCCGAGATGATAGTTGTACTTCTGTCCGAGTGTTCCGACAATTAACGGCGCGAGTAAACCACCGAGGTTAATCCCCATGTAGAAAATACTGAAACCTGAGTCGCGGCGCGGGTCTTCTTTCGTGTAAAGATCCCCAACCACGCTTGAAACGTTTGGTTTTAATAAGCCTGTTCCGACAATGATAAGCACCATGCTGATATAGAATGCTATCGAACTGCCCGGATAGGCGAGTGCAATGTGGCCGAACATAATGAATATGCCGCCGTAAAACACGGTGTTTGCGGTACCGAATACCCGGTCAGCGAGCCATCCGCCAATAATGGTGGACATGTATACGAGTGATCCGTAAATCGACATAATGGCAACCGCAGTGCCCTTGTCAAAGCCGAGCCCTCCGTTTACCGTCTCTGTATACAAATAGTAAAGTAAGATTGCTCTCATTCCATAGTAAGAGAAACGTTCCCAAAATTCGGTGAAAAATAGTGTAAATAGTCCTCGCGGGTGACCAAAGAACCCTTTTTGCGGGACGCTTTTAATGATACTTTCGTTATCAATCGAAGCCATGTCAGCCAAACCCTTTCTAAAAAAAGTGTATTATAAAAATCATATTCTTATATAATACTTGTGTCAATATAATTTATACTCATTTCAAATAGTTCCATATTGGAAAAATTATAAATACCTAAAAATAGTGATTTCCTCCTAATTTTTAAACTTTTTATCGAGAGATTTTCTTACACAACTATTCCTTTATATTTTTTTAATAAAATTTTAGAGAAATGTACAAGCAGATCGGGCCTTTGTGAGTAACATGATAGTAATCATAGAGAAGGAGGCTCGCAATTGGCTGAATTCATATTAAATGCAGCGGATTTCGGTGTTCCTGGAGATGGTAAAACGGATTCGACAGAACGGATTAATCAGTGCCTTAGTACAGCTGTTTCGAAAGGCTATCATACTGTCTGGTTTCCAAAGGGAACATATTTAATAGACGCAACGCTTGGCGGAGATCTTAATCAGAAGTTTCGAAACGCGGGGATCATTGTTCCCGGCAACCTTGAGATTATGATGGACCCCGAATGTATCATGAAAGTGATACCGAATAGTTCGTGGGGTTATTCCGCATTTTATGTAGGCAAGCAAGAGAATATAACCATTTCCGGGGGACAAATTATCGGCGAACGGGATGAGCATACGTATGCCTCGGCAGGGATAAGGTCAACCCATGAATGGGGCTTTGGCATATGTATTGAAGGATGCTCGAATGTTGTCATTGATGATGTGAAAATTTCCGATTTTACCGGCGATGGGATCATAGTCAGCCCAAGGGGATTAAAGACCAATCAAGATTATCGAACGTCAGAGCAAATTATCATCCGCCGCTGTGAGGTTCGGCGGTCGAGGAGAAATAACATTTCCATTACCGGATGTGACATGGTCACGGTGGAGGAATGCTTGATTGAAGATGCCGGAACGGGGAATGGAACAGCGCCGAAATTCGGAATTGACATTGAAGGATATGGCGAAGGTGATGTTGATTATGAGGAACCGATTAATGTATCAATTCGCAATAACCACTTTGTTGGAAACGTTTCAAGTTCTGTGACCAATTTTAACGGGTATGGCATTTTAATAGAAGGAAATCACTCAGACAATACAATCAGCTACGGATATGGGACGCAAACAGTGATCAAGGGAAATATACTGAGGCGCCCTGAAGACGCGGCGGCTGCGCCAAGAGTCGGGATAACCGGACTCGGTGTATCACAAGGAAAAGAGACCAGTGATGCAGTGATCGCTGGCAACCTCATTACCGGATTTTCAACAGGAATTGATGTCAGGGGAAAGAGCGTTCTTGTGACGAACAACAAAATCAGCAACTTTGAAAACACAGGGATATTGGTTTATCAGTCCTCCGACGTAAAGGTAGACGGAAACCAAATTCAAAACGGACTGTCTGAAACAAGGCGCAGCATCGGTCTTCGCGCAGTGCTTTCAGATGACACCGCTTTTCTGAATAACTGTCTCATTCAAGTCGTTGACGGTGTGAGCGTTTCGGGCGGAAACATGATCATTAAAGATAATCTCCTGAGAAAATTCAGCCGAGGCATTTGGATTGCTCAAGGGAACGCGGTGATTGAAGGGAATACACTGAATCCTGGCGCGTTTGAAGCAGTGCCGGAATCATATTCTGTTTCCGTTACAAACAATGCCGGCGCTATCATCAAAAACAATACATTTAAAGAGTTTAAAAATTACCCCATTTACTGCTCCACAAGTGCAAAAACCTCAATTATCGGCAACCACTTAGAGAGATCTCCGCTTTTGGTCACCATCTATATCAGCGCCGGTGTGCATGAGATTTTTGATAATACCATTTCAGTCAACAGAACAGCTGGGAATCCGATTGTGATTTATCTCAATGGCTCTGCAGGCTCTATCATCTCAGGAAACACCATCAATAACCTCTCCGCGGGCACTGCGACAGCTATTCAAACAAACACGTCAACCAATTCCAAAATCATCGGCAACCGCATTTTTAAAGGGACTATCAACAAACACAGCAGTGATGCAATAGACGGCAATATTATCGTCTGAAAAAAGCGCCCCCTCTAGGGGTTCTTTTTTTTCGATTTATAGATCACGTACATTTCTCTCACAAGTACTAACACAAAAAATAAAAGCACGACCCATTCCGCAAATGTTGTCATCTTAAAGCTGGACATATTGTTATAAATGGCTTTTGTTAAACTGAACCCTTGAAGCATGTCCATCAATACAGAAATAGCTAATAAACAAATTAATATGACTCCTGTCACGCCCAATATCTTCATGCTTCATCATCCTCCGCTTTTAGTGTCTATCGTTGGCGGAGAAGTTATACCGCATCTAAACCTAATGCATAATCTCAATTTTAAAAGGAAGAATATGAGAAAACGACAAGGAAAGGTATTTGTGTATGCCTTTATTTTCTAAGCGAAAGAACAATACAAGTTCGAAAGACAAGCGCAATACAGAAGAAAAGAATCAGGAACAGAAGCAAGAAAAAGAAAGGCCGGTTCTCATTTCTCCAAGTTTGGCAAAGAATATAGCGGAAACGAAAAAGGAAGTCGGAAGCAGCTCTGACGTCATCATTCGCGAGATTAAAATCGGGGAGCAGGATCATGTCCACCTAGCTGTTATCTATATTGCTGGGCTGGTCGATAATAACACGATCCATGAGTCGTTAATTGACCCATTGGTACAGGATGAGTCTATCCAGAATACTCATGCGATCCAGCAAATTCTTGAAAAAACGCTCCCGCTCGGCGGGGTGAAAGCGGAAAAGAGCTGGGACAAGCTTTTTTCCGAGTTAATGCTTGGCAATGCGCTCATTTTTGCTGATGGCTATGATGAAGCTTTGATTTGCAGCACTCAAGGGGGAGAGCAGCGCTCCATCCAAGAGCCGAGCACCCAGGTGTCATTCCGCGGCCCGCGCCAAGGGTTTACAGAGTCTCTGCAAACCAATATTTCCATGATCCGGCGATACATTAAAAATCCGAATTTATGGGTTGAAAAAATGAAAAAAGGTTCTGTTACGAATACGGATATCGCTCTCATGTACATTCAAGGAATATGTGATGAAAAGGTGCTGAAGGAAGTGAAGCAGCGCCTGAAAAAAATAGATATTGACAGTATTTTGGAATCTGGATATATTGAGCAGCTGATTGAAGATGAAACCTTTACGACGTTTCCGACTATGTATCATACAGAACGCCCTGATGTTGTAGCGGGTAATCTGTTAGAAGGAAGATTCGCGATTATTGTGGACGGAACACCGTTTGTGCTTATTGCCCCGGCCTTATTTGTCCAGTTTTTTCAGTCTGTTGAGGATTATTATTCGCGTTTTGACATTGCGACAAGCATAAGAATTCTTCGTGTTTTAGTCTTTTTCATTTCGCTTGTGGCTCCGGCTGTATACGTGGCAGCCACGACGTTTCATCAAGAAATGATACCGACTCAGCTGTTAGTGGTCATTGCGGCCCAGCGGGAAATTGTCCCGTTTCCGGCTGTTGTGGAGGCGCTGACGATGGAGGTTGCTTTTGAGATTCTGAGGGAAGCGGGAGTCAGGCTGCCCCGGGTTGTCGGCTCGGCAGTGTCAATCGTAGGCGCGCTCGTAATCGGCCAGGCTGCCGTACAGGCTGGTATCGTCTCTCCGGCAATGGTGATTATCGTGGCACTCACCGCGATTGCAAGCTTCGCAACACCGGCGTTTGCAATGGCGATTTCAGCCCGGCTTATTCGGTTTATTTTTATTATTGCCTCAGCTGTTATGGGTTTTTACGGGCTGATTTTAGGGATCATTATGATGTTTGTCCACTTATGCAGTCTTCGTTCATTCGGCGTTCCATATATGTCGCCGCTTGCACCCTTTTCTTCACAAGGTGTAAAGGACGCGCTTTTCCGGATTCCGTGGTGGGCTGATGAAAAAAGGCCGGAATCGATCAGTAAGGAAGATAAGGTGCGGCAGGGGAAGGATCAACGCCCAGAGCCGGCCGCTTCACGAGGAATGGTGAACAAAGACTTGGAAGAAGGGGATCAGAATGGTACGTAAATGTCTATTAGCCGTTCTTATGCTTGTGAGCGTCATTGTGCTGCCCGGCTGCTGGGATAAGCGTGAACTGACAGATCTTGCGATTATCTCGGCGATTGGCATCGATCGGACAAACGAAGGCAACTACGTGCTGCATCTTCAAATTATCAATCCCGGAAATGTCGCCGGCGGGCTTCAGGGAGGCGGTGCTGGGGACAGGCCGCCTGTATCTGTCTATTCAATTGAAGGCGACAATTTGACGGAAGCACTCAGAAAAGCCTCCATGAAGGTATCTCGGCGGCTTTATTTTGCCCATACCAACCTAGTCGTAATCAGCGAAAAGCTGGCGAAAGAGGAAGGGCTGGATTTTGTATTAGACAATCTTGACCGGGACACGGAATTCAGGACAACGGCGACCTTCGTCGTTGCCCATAAAACAAAAGCAGAAAATATCGTGAAAATCCTGACGCCTATTGATAAAATTCCGTCAAACAAAGTCAATAAAACCCTCGATTTCACGGAGGCGCAATACGGTCGGGTGGTCAAAACCAATATTCAGGACGTTTTGAAAACACTTGCCAGCGACACAAGGGCACCGATTATTCCGGGTTATTTGATGATTGGCGATGATAAAAAAGGAGTCAGCATGGAAAACACGCAGGCAACTGACCCGAAAGCCATTCTTCAGGCAGACGGCTTGGCGGTTTTTGATAAGGCTGGGTATTTAAAGTATTGGATTGAAGATGATGAAAGCGTGGGGGCAGTCTGGCTTATGAATAAGGTCCAGCATACGTTTATTAATGCTGATTGGGGCAAGACGAAAGATGCGGTCAGCTTGCAGGTTACCCATCAAGATACAAAGCTGGTACCTGATATGCGGAACGGACGTCCGCACATCCATGTGAAAGTGACGGTTGAAGGAATTATAGATGCTGTCAAATACCCTTTCCAATTGTCTAATCCGAAGGTGCTGGCCGCTATTGAAAAATCGCTCAACAAAGAGCTTGAAAAGGAAATCAGCCATACTGTGAAAATGATCAAGAAGAATAAGATAGATTTTGTCGGTTTTGGTGACACGATATATAGAAAGTATCCGGAGCAGTGGGAGAAAATGAAGAACACATGGGACAAAGAATATTTGCCCGAACTGCCCATCGATGTGAAGGCCGAGACGTATATCAGAAGGACGGGATTGCGGAACAATCCGATCAAACACCAGTTTAAAGATGATTAGGTCTGAAGAAAGGAGAAGTGACAGATGGAAAAAGCCAGAATAAGCATAAGGCAGCTGTTTGTCATGATTATCATTTTTGAGCTGGGCAGCTCCTTATTGATTACACCCGGATCAATGGCGGGCAGGGATGCTTGGATCGCAGTTCTGTTGGGGTGTGCGGCCGGTTTGTTTCTTTTCTATTTGTATCAAGGAATTTATCAATGTTACCCCAATTCTTCTCCGAAAGAATATATGGATGATATGCTGGGAACCAAGCTGAGCTGGCTGTTTTCATTTCTCTATATTTTGTACTTTGCCTATATTGCCGCAAGGGTCCTGCGTGACTTTGGAGAAATGCTGCTGACATTTGCTTATCATGATACACCTATCATTATTGTAAATGGTTTATTAGTGATAGTTAGCATATACGCTGTAAGAAAAGGAATCGAAGTGCTCGCCCGCGCGGCTGAGCTACTTTTCGGAGCCATGTATTTACTGGGCGCGATCGGCCTCGTGCTGATTGTTGTCTCAGGTTCTATAGACCCGAATAACTTAAAACCGGTTTTGGCAGACGGCATTTCTCCTGTCCTTTACTCAGTTTTCACTCAGACCATGTACGTTCCGTTTGGCGAAGTCGTTTTATTTGTGATGATTTTCCCTAACCTGAATGACAGAAAAGATGTGAAAAAAATGGGGATGATTGCCATAGCTATTAGCGGATTGGTTGTGGCGCTCACCGTGGCGATTAATATCAGCGTGCTTGATGTTGATCTTACACTCAGATCCCAGTTCCCGCTTTTAAGTACGATTCAGACAATCAAGGTCGAAGAATTTTTAGACCGGCTCGATGTCTTTTTTATGCTGGCGCTGATCATCGGCGGCTTCTTTAAGGTTAGCCTCTACTTATATGCCACTGTGGTTGGGACATCTACGCTCTTTAAGGAAAAGAACCCCTCTCAATTGGCTTATCCGATGGGATTGGGCATCTTAATCCTTTCTATAACGATCGCGACTAACTTTTCAGAGCACTTGAACGAAGGCTTGAAAGTGGTGCCGCTGTATATTCATTTGCCTTTTCAATTATTGTTTCCGCTCTTTCTGTTTATTGTGGCTGTTTGGAAAAAGAAACGAAGAGAGAAGTCAAAAGGGGCGGAAGCAAAAAAATGATAAAAAGAGCGGGGGGATGCAGCCGCCGCTCTTTTTATGTTCACTTCTATATAAAAGGGGGATATAGGGTGCGCCCCTGTCTGCACTGGCAGAGGCGCGTTTTGTTATACGACTGCGATGTTTTCCTTCACAGTAAAGCTTCCTCTTGAAAGTCTGATATTGATGTCTGACACTTTTGCAATTTGTTCATCGTGCGTCACCATGATGACACATTTATTTTCCTTGTGTGCCAGATCTTGAAAGAGCCGTACGATCTCTTTTGATGTGTCCTCATCAAGGTTTCCGGTCGGTTCATCGGCTACGATAAGATTCGTGTCACAGCAGAAAGCCCTTGTAATTGATACCCGCTGCTGCTGTCCGCCGCTCAGTGTGAGCACTTTTT
Source organism: Bacillus sp. YP1 (assembly GCF_000877815.1). Taxonomy (NCBI): domain Bacteria; kingdom Bacillati; phylum Bacillota; class Bacilli; order Caryophanales; family Bacillaceae; genus Bacillus; species Bacillus sp. YP1. The sequence continues at coordinate 195,197 of NZ_CP010014.1, forward strand.
GCCGGGCTTGTTTTTCGTTGATGCCAACCTTCTGCAGCATGTCAAGCGCATATGATTCTTTGTTTTTTTCTTTAGAACCTGTGATTTCCATAGCGGTTGTGACGTTCTGCAAAGCCGTCATATACGGGAGCAGGTTGTACGCCTGAAAGACGATTGATACATATTGATTTCTGAAATTGGTTAAGCCGATTTTAGAAACCGCTTTTCCGTCGTAAAGGATGTTTCCTTCTTTTGGTGCGTCAAGTCCGCCTGCCAGAGACAGGAAAGTGGTTTTCCCCGTCCCTGATGTTCCGACGATTGTGTAGAATTTTCCTTTTTGAAAGCTGATGTTAATATCCTGAAACAATGGCTGGCTTTTGTCTTTATACCAGTAGCCGACTTGTTGAAATTGTAATAAGCTCATAGGTTCCGCCTCTTTCTATTCCTGTTTTGTCAATATCGTTTTCGGATGAAGCCGCAGTACTGAAATTGACGGCAGCAATGTTGCAATGATTGCGATTAGGATGCCGATCCCGCCAAGAATAAGCATGTCGTTCATAGAAACCGCGACGTTCAGTGAATCGATAACGTCCACGTTTGATGAACTGTGGCCGAACATTCCGCCGCCCATGCCGCCACCGCCGCCGGGCATTTGTCCGCTTGCGGTTTGCGTTGAATCTGTTGATGAACTGATCTGCTGGGATAAAAGCTGATTTCCAAGCTGATTCGCGACGAGATTTCCCGTCACAGATGCAAGGCCGATAGCGATAACGGCCACAATCAGAATCTCAGTCAAGAACTGTCCAATCAATTTCCATCGTTTTTCACCGATGGCCATTAACACGCCCATTTCGTATTTGCGCTCCCTGATTGACATCATGACAATCAGGCCAAGGATGACGGCGCCTGCTACTGATACAAGATACACGACGTTTTTAGAGAAAGAAGCCACATTTTCAATCGGGCCGACCATTTGCTGGTAAAGCTGATCGTTTGTATTCAGTGTGTACGTATCGAAGTCAATTGATGTTTTCTTCGCTGCTTTTACGAAAGCATCCATATTTTTCGCGTCGTCCATATAGTAAACAGCTGAGTCAATCGTATTTTTATAGTCGTCGCCTTTCAGCGCCGCTGTTGCTGTGTAAGGCGTATAAAGCTTGTTATAAGGATTTAAGAAAGAGAAATTTTGGGCTTGGTCATCACCTGAAGATGTTGTTTTATAAATACCGACGATCTTCAGCTTTACTGTCGTATCTTCATCTGTTGCTGATTCAATTGTGATCGAATCGCCAACGCTCAAATCATTTTCTTCCGCTAATGTTTCGTTGATCACTGTTACTTTTTTGCCGACATCTGATTTTGTAATCGCGCGTCCGTCTGTGATTTTTGAATCCCCGTCAGAGAAGTCATCAACTAATGCTGTGCTGATGACACCTTCAATCGAAAGATCGGCTTGCACCATTTGCGGTCCGCCTTGTCCGCCGCCTTGGCTGTTTTTAGCGGTTGAGCTTGAACTGCTGGAGCTGGAATCACTTGAACTAGAGCTTTCAATCGCATCAAAGTTTCCTGCGTTGGCTGAAGCTGATGTGGTGTAATTGTAGCTCTTCACATGATCAAGCGCTGCAAGCTTATTCGCATCAGACACTTTGATCGGTGTTGATTCGAAGCTGCGTTTTTCACCGCTGTCCTGCTGCTTTTCCATTTGCTTTTGGCGGTCAACCTGAAGTGTCACGCTTCCGCCGAGTTCCTGTCTGGCCAGTTCGCTTGACTTTTGTGCTGCCGACTGGATGGTGAGGCCTGATAGAACAAAGACACATATGACTGTAAACACAAATAATTGCAATAACGTTTTTCCCTTTTTAGCCTTCATATTCCAAAAGGCCCGTTTGATAAAGTTCATTTATGTTCCTCCGCATTGGTATTTTTATTGATAAGACCGCCTTTGGGGCGCGTCCCCTTGCTGATAAATTAATAGTAGTCCAAAGGTATGAAAAAAATATGAACAATCTATTTCTAGTTGATGAAATAAAAACTAACAATTGTGAAACGCAAAACCTTCTGTTTAAAATGGTGCTATTATATAAAAAAGCATCAAAACAACCGGAGGATATAATGAAAATATTAATGATAGAAGATAATGTTAGTGTATGTACGATGACGGAGATGTTCTTTTTTAAAGAAGGTTTTGAAGCGGAATTCGTTCATGACGGGTTAGAAGGGTACCAGCGTTTTACGGAAGAAAATTGGGATCTGATCATTTTGGATATCATGCTTCCATCTATGGACGGCGTGACCATCTGCAGAAAAATAAGAGAGACAAGCACGGTGCCGATTATCATGCTGACTGCCAAAGACACTGAATCAGATCAGGTCATCGGCTTTGAGATGGGGGCGGACGATTATGTCACAAAGCCGTTCAGCCCGCTGACATTGGTTGCCCGCATCAAAGCCGTCATCAGAAGATACAAGGCGACAGGCAAAGCGGTTATTGATGAAGATATGATTGAAACGGAATGCTTTACCATTAATAAGAAGACGAGAGAAGTATTATTAAACGGAGAGCCTGTAGAAAATCTCACGCCGAAGGAATTCGATCTGCTTTATTACCTTGTCCAAAATCCGCGGCAGGTGTTCTCCAGAGAACAGCTGCTTGAGCAGGTATGGGGCTATCAATTTTATGGAGATGAGCGAACGGTTGACGTTCATATCAAACGGCTGCGGAAAAAGCTTGCCAGCGAGGACAAGCCTTTCCTGTATACTGTGTGGGGAGTAGGGTATAAATTTGATGAAGATTAAATATTTATATCAGCTGCTGCTAAGCCATATCAGCATTTTGATTTTAGCGTTTGTCATTATCATTTCTCTGTTTTCCCACTTTGTGAAGGAATTTGCCTATCAGAACAAAGTAGAGGAATTGACGTCATATGCGGTGCAGATTGCAAATGAATTCCAAGCCGGCCAGGTGGACATGCGCAGGCTCTATCCTTATCAGGACATGTTAAGCACAAGAAAGACGCAGTTTATCATCTTTAATGAAGAGCAGCAGCCCTATTTTCTTCCTGAAGGCTTTCATCACCCACCAAGGGAACAGCTGAAGAAATCAGAATGGAATAAGCTTAAAAAAGGGCAGACTGTCATGATCAGGGCAGATGGCCGTTTTGATGATGAAGTGTCACTTGTGGCGCAGCCTATATTTGTTCAGAACGAATTTAAAGGCGCCGTTCTGCTGATTTCTCCGATCAGCGGCGTTGAACAGATGGTCAATCAGGTCAACCTCTATATGTTTTACGCTGTGATCAGCACGCTTGTGATTACGATTCTCGTGAGTTGGCTTCTGTCCAAATTCCATGTCAAGCGGATTCAAAAGCTGAGAGAAGCGACAGATAAAGTGGCTTCCGGCGATTATGACATCCATTTGGAAAACAGCTACGGGGACGAAATCGGCGTTCTGGCCTCTGACTTTAATATCATGGCGAAAAAACTAAAGCAGTCAAGGGATGAAATCGAGCGCCTTGAGAAGCGGAGAAGGCAGTTTATCGCTGACGTGTCACATGAATTAAAAACACCGCTGACGACGATCAACGGTTTGGTTGAAGGGTTGAACAGCCATACGATTCCTGAGGATAAAAAGGATAAATGCTTCTCGCTGATCAGTGAGGAAACGAAGCGCATGCTGCGGCTCGTAAAAGAAAATCTGGATTATGAAAAAATCAGATCCCAGCAAATTACCTTGAACAAGCTAGACGTTCCTCTGATCGAGGTGTTTGAAATCGTGAAAGAGCACTTGCAGCAGCAGGCGGAAGAAAAACAAAACAAGCTGATGATCCAAGTAGAGGATCACGTCATCGTACATGCCGATTATGACCGGTTCATTCAAATTCTCGTCAACATTACGAAAAACAGCATCCAATTTACGCAAAACGGTGACATTTGGCTGCGCGGAATGGAAGGTTATAAAGAGACGATTATTGAAATTGAAGACACGGGTATCGGCATTCCAAAAGAGGATATTGAGCATATTTGGGAGCGATTCTATAAAGCAGATATTTCAAGAACGAACACAGCATACGGTGAATACGGACTCGGTCTCTCGATCGTCAGGCAGCTCGTTGAAATGCACCAGGGCACAGTAGAAATCAAGAGTGAAGAAGGGAAAGGCACAAAGTTCATCATCCGCCTTCCTTTAACGGCAAAACAGCAATAGCATACAGGGCGGCGGCATCATCTGATGCATCCGCCTTTTTTGCACACCGCTTCGGTTTATTGCGTGCTCCCGAAAACAAAGATTGCGTGTTTTTCGGGTTGGGACGGTCTATAAACATGATAAAATATGACATAAACAGTTTTTGATGGGAGAGGGTGAAGGAATGAAGAGCGGGGTAATTCCTTCTTCAGCGGTCGGTCAAAAAATTAACGAGTGGTACAGATATATCCGGACATTCAGCGTGCCGGATGCCGAAGTGTTAAAAGCTGAAATCCAGCAGGAACTGAAACACATGCAGCATGATTCCAACTTGCTGCTTTATTATTCACTAATGGAATTCCGGCACCAGCTTATGCTGGATTATCTTGAGCCGTTAGAGAAATTAAATATCGAAGACCAGCCAAGCCTGTCTGAATTATCAAGAAACATTGACAGCAACCAGGCAGATCTCAAAGGGCTGCTCGACTATTACGTGAATTTTTTTCGCGGGATGTATGAATTTGATAAGCGGGAATTTATTTCTGCCATTACATACTATAAACAGGCGGAGAAAAAGCTCTCCTTTGTCGCAGACCATATTGAACGGGCTGAATTTTATTTTAAAATCGCGGAAGCTTATTATTATATGAAGCAAACGTATTTTTCATTGATTAATATAAAAAACGCCTATGAAATTTACGTGGAGCAGGAAACCTATAATGTGAGAATCATTCAATGCCATTTCGTCTTCGGGGTCAACCTGATGGATGAAAGAAATTTCGAACAAGCCGCACGCCATTTCAAATTGGCGCTCAATATGGCCCAAGCGGAACAAAAAGCCCAGCTGGTCGGAAGAGCATACTACAATCTCGGATTATGCTATTACAATCAAGACCTTCTAGACCCTGCCATTGATTACTTTGAAAAAGCGGTCTTCACATTTGAAAGCAGCAGGATCGTCAATTCTCTCCCGCAAGCCTATTTTTTAATCACCCTGATTTATTATAAACAGGGAAAACATGATAAAGCTTCGGAATATCACAAGCGGGGCTATGAATATGCTAAAGAAACAGACGATGCAGACTATGCCGTAAAATTCGAGTTTTTGCAATCCCTATATCAGGATCAGCCCAATGAAGAAGGAATCGAACGATGTTTCCAGTACTTAAAAAATAAAAATATGTACGCTGATATAGAGGATTTAGCCCTAGAAGTAGCAAAATATTACTATGAACAGAAATGGTTTAAACTGTCTGCTTCCTACTTTCTACAAGTTGAAGAGGCAAGAAAACAAATACAAAGGAGTGAAGGTTTGTATGAAATTGAAATCTAAGTTGTTTGTTATTTGTTTGGCCGCAGCCGCGATTTTTACAGCGGCTGGCGTTTCTGCTAATGCGGAAGCACTCGACTTTCATGTGACAGAAAGAGGAATGACGTAAGAACAAGCCCCTTCTCATTAGCGAGAAGGGGTTTTTCTTTTCAAAAAAACACCGCAAGACATAGTCTTGCGGTGCCGCGCCTTCATGGAGATTACGTTTATTTAGTAGCCTCCTACAAATGCAGTTCCCACAATGATCAAGAGGATAAATAACACAACAATCAAAGCGAAAGAAGTTCCGTAACCTGACATTTTGTGCACCTCCTTGCGAGATTGCTTCAGCAAATGCTGCAAAACTGTGGCGGACAGGGTCCCGCAGAGACGGTCAGCAGCTTAGAAGCCGCCAACAAACGCAGTCCCTACGATAATTAATAGAATAAACAATACAACGATTAAAGCGAAAGAACTGATGCCGCCGTAACCGCCGCCGTTAGAGTATCCTGACATAAGGTTTCACCTCCCTATGAAGGATACTATAAGATATGCTGAACCGATCCATTTGGCAGGGATAATAGTGGACAAGAGAAAAAATGAAGAATTCGGCTATATGAAGGTGATATAAAAAAATAGCGGGCGCTGCCGCCCGCTATTTATGTACGATTAAGAGATCAGCACGCCCGCGAAAAATTCCTGGTATAACGCTTGAACGGCTTTTCTTTCTTCGGCTTCTTTTACGCCAAACATCATGCTCACTTCAGAAGACCCCTGATTGATCATTTCGATATTCACCTGTGCCTCTGATAATGCTTTGGCGGCTCTTGCCGTTGTACCGACATTGTGGCGCATCGCTTCCCCTACAACCATAATCAGGGCGAGATGATGCTCGACGATGACTTCATCGGCATGCAAATCCTCTTCGATCCGTTTGATGACGCTGCGTTCAGTGGCGGCATCCATTTGCCCCTGCCGTAAAATGATTGTCATGTCATCGATTCCCGATGGAACATGCTCATACGTCAAACCATGCTCCTCCAGGATTTGAAGGGCTCTGCGGCCAAAACCGATTTCTCTGTTCATGAGATACTTGCTGATATAAATGCTGCAAAAACCGGTGTCGCTGGCAATGCCGACGACAGGCCCGTTTGTGTTATCCCGCTTGCTGACGACGCGGGTGCCTTCGGCTGAGGGGTTGTTCGTATTTTTGATCTGAACAGGAATCCCCGCTCTGAATGCCGGAATGAGCGCTTCATCATGAAACACTGAAAAGCCCGCGTAGGACAGCTCCCGCATCTCTCTATATGTCAGCTCGCTGATTTCCTTTGGATTCTCAACGAAGGACGGATTGACAGAATACACAGCGTCCACGTCTGTAAAGTTTTCGTACAAATCGGCTTGTAGTCCGTTGGCAAGAATCGAACCGGTAATATCAGAACCGCTCCGTGAGAATGTGATCACATCGCCATCCTTGCTGAATCCGAAAAAACCGGGAAAAATGATGAGTCCGTCACGTTCCCGAAGACGATAGAGGTTTTGATAGGATTCAGGAAGAACTTGCGCGTTGCCGGGTTCATTTGTCACAAAGAGGCCGGCATCCTTCGGGTTTACATATTCCGCTTTGACGCCTTTATAACGGAAGTAAGCGGCGATCAGTTTGGCATTGTTATCCTCTCCGCTGGCCTTGACTGCGTCAAGGTATTGTTCGGGATTGCTTTTGTCTCCTTCTAAAAGCTTAAACAGATCATCTCTGATTTTTTCGATAATGCTTTGCCCCAGCTGAAGCTCATTGGCGATGAGAGCGTACCGTTCCACAACAGCTTCCGCCAGTTCAGGTGCGCTGCCTGTTGCCAAATATTGTTCTGCACATGCGATTAAGAGATCAGTCACTTTCGTATCCTCGGCATAGCGTTTTCCCGGAGCTGAAACGACTACAGCTTTCCGTGCCGGATCTGAGGTAACGATGTGAAACACCTTGTCAAGCTGGGCGCCTGAAGCAAGTGAGCTGCCTCCGAATTTAACGACCTTCATGTTTACATCTCCTAATGTTTAAAATTTTCACACAAATTTAGTATTTATTATCTCTCTTTCAGTACTGTAAATCAAGGGGGAATTTCTTTCTCAGGAGAACATTTGTATTTTTCACGAGGAATAATGTTAGGTTTGCTGACCGTATGCCTGCGTTATAAAGATAAATATGGTAAACAGCCTAACGTTTTGGGATGGAAAATGGTTAGAATGATTAGTAAAATTGATAAATGACTAGGTTAATATTTTTAAAGAATATTGACTAACCCTATAAAAATGGTAATATGTAAATGATAATGATAATCAATTACTATATGGCCATATTGTTTTGAGTCCTTGCGGAGTAGGAGATACGTTCTTTTTGCTGTAAGGATGTAAGGAGGCAGCATGAAGCTACGTTACTTATTTATTCTACTTATCATATTAGCAGTCACATCTGTATTTATCGGTGTAGAAGATCTGTCGCCGCTTGATCTCTTCGATTTAAGCAAACAAGAGGCGTCAACGCTGTTTGCAAGCCGTTTGCCGCGATTGATCAGCATTGTCATTGCGGGATTAAGCATGAGCATCTGCGGTTTGATTATGCAGCAGATCAGCAGAAATAAATTCGTGTCACCGACGACGGCGGGCACGATGGATTGGGCGAGGCTCGGCATTTTAATTTCCTTGCTGCTGTTTACATCCGCCAGTCCTTTAATCAAAATGCTGGTCGCGTTTGTCTTTGCCCTTGCAGGAAATTTTCTGTTTATGAAAATCCTTGAAAGAATCAAGTTTAACGACACCATCTTTATTCCGCTTGTCGGTTTAATGCTCGGGAATATCGTCAGTTCAATCGCGACATTTATCGCATATAAATATGACTTGATCCAGAATGTGTCATCATGGCTGCAGGGAGACTTCTCTTTAGTCGTGAAAGGAAGATACGAGCTTCTTTATCTGAGTATTCCGCTCGTTATCATTGCCTATGTGTATGCGGATAAATTCACATTGGCCGGTATGGGTGAAAGCTTTTCTGTCAACCTCGGCCTCAAGTATAAACGGGTTGTGAACATCGGGCTCATTATCGTGTCCCTGATCACGTCTCTTGTCATTTTGACTGTCGGTATGCTGCCGTTTCTCGGTTTAATCATCCCGAATATTGTATCGATTTACAGAGGAGACAATCTGAAGAGCAGCCTGCCGCATACTGCGCTGTTGGGAGCAGTTTTTGTGCTGTTTTGCGATATACTGGGCAGAATCATTATCTTCCCTTATGAAATCTCGATTGGCCTGATGGTCGGAATCATCGGCAGCGGCATTTTCCTGTTTATGCTGTTAAGGAGAAAAGCCTATGCGTAACCAGATGAAAATAGCTTTGCTCGTTGGTTTAGCCATTGTATGTATTGGCTTGTTTTTGTTTTATGACTTAGGCAATTGGGATTACACCCTGCCGAGACGAATCAAAAAAGTCGCTGCCATTGTGCTGACTGGGGGAGCGATTGCGTTTTCGACCATGATCTTTCAAACGATTACGAACAACCGCATCCTGACGCCGAGCATTTTGGGCCTTGATTCTCTCTACATGCTGATTCAGACTGGCATTATCTTTTTGTTCGGTTCTGCGAATATGGTCATCATGAATAAAAACATCAACTTTATCATCTCTGTTCTGCTGATGATCCTGTTTTCTCTTGTTTTGTATCAGATCATGTTCAAGGGTGAGGGGAGAAATATCTTTTTCCTTCTGCTTATCGGAATCGTGTTTGGCACGCTGTTCAGCAGCCTGTCTTCTTTTATGCAGATGCTGATTGATCCGAACGAGTTCCAAGTTGTGCAGGACAAGATGTTTGCCAGCTTTAACAATATCAATACGGATTTGTTATGGCTCGCGTTCATCATCTTCCTGCTGACAGGCGTTTATGTCTGGCGTTTTACAAAATTTTTCGATGTGCTGTCGCTCGGACGCGAGCACGCCGTGAATTTGGGCATTGACTACGACAAAGTGGTGAAGCAGATGCTGATCGTGGTTGCGATTTTGGTTTCTGTTTCAACAGCGCTAGTCGGGCCGATTATGTTTTTAGGCCTTCTGGTCGTCAACCTGGCGAGAGAATTCCTGAAAACATATAAGCATTCATACTTAATCGCAGGCTCCGTTTTCATCAGCATCATTGCGCTGGTCGGAGGGCAGTTTGTGGTTGAGAAAGTGTTTACCTTCTCAACGACGCTGAGCGTCATTATTAATTTTGCCGGCGGGATTTATTTTATCTACTTGCTGTTAAAGGAGAATAAATCATGGTAGAGGTCAGAAATGTAAGCAAACAATATGGCGGGAAAGTTGTTCTTGAAGAGACGTCAGTCACGATTCAAAAGGGCAAAATCACCTCGTTTATCGGTCCTAACGGCGCCGGCAAAAGTACGCTGCTGTCTATCATGAGCCGCCTGATCAAAAAGGATTCCGGCGAGATTTACATAGACGGACAAGAGATTGGAGCATGTGACAGCAAAGAGCTTGCCAAGAAAATGAGCATTTTGAAGCAGGCGAACCAAATCAATATCAGGCTCACGATCAAAGACCTCGTCAGTTTTGGCAGGTTTCCGTACTCACAGGGCCGGCTGACAGAGGAAGACTGGGTTCATATCAACCAGGCGCTCAGCTATATGAAGCTGGAAGACATTCAAGACAAATACTTGGATCAGCTGAGCGGCGGACAGTGCCAAAGGGCATTTATCGCCATGGTCATTGCCCAGGACACAGATTATATTTTTCTGGATGAGCCGCTGAACAATCTGGATATGAAACACTCAGTTGAAATTATGAAACTGCTGAAACGGCTGGTAGAGGAGCTTGGAAAAACGATCGTCATCGTTATTCACGATATCAATTTTGCTTCAGTCTATTCTGACCATATCGTCGCTTTGAAAAACGGCCGAATCGTAAAAGAAGGACCACCTGAAGAAATGATAGAAACGTCAGTGCTTGAGGAAATCTACGATATGACCATCCCGATTCAGACGATTGATAATCAAAGAATAGGTGTTTATTTTTCTTAATATATAGAAGAGGTGAGGAGCATGAAAAAGTTCGCGTTACTATTCATCGCTTTGGTCACTGCCGTTGTCATTTCTGCATGCGGAAACCAAAGCACAAGCAGCAAAGGTTCTGATACAAAGAAAGAACAAATCACAGTGAAACACCAGCTCGACAAAAACGGCACAAAAGTACCGAAGAACCCTAAAAAAGTTGTCGTATTTGACTTTGGAAGCTTAGATACATTAGATAAACTAGGACTTGATGATATAGTAGCGGGCCTGCCGAAACAAGTCCTTCCTAAATATCTGTCCAAATTCAAGGATGACAAATACGCTGATGTCGGCAGCTTAAAAGAGCCAGACTTCGACAAAGTGGCAGAATTAGATCCTGATCTGATCATTATTTCAGCAAGACAATCTGAGTCTTACAAAGAATTCTCTAAAATTGCGCCGACGATTTACCTTGGTGTAGATACAGCGAAGTACATGGAATCATTTAAATCAGACGCTGAAACAATCGGTAAAATCTTTGATAAAGAAGACAAAGTGAAAGATGAGCTCGCAAACATTGATCACTCAATCGCAGATGTAAAGAAAACCGCTGAAAAGCTTAACAAAAACGGTCTCGTCATCATGGCGAACGATGGAAAAATCAGCGCGTTCGGCCCTAAATCAAGATACGGCCTGATCCATGACGTATTCGGCGTGGCTCCGGCTGATCAAAACATCAAAGCGTCTACGCACGGACAAAGTGTTTCTTACGAGTACATTTCAAAAACAAACCCTGATTACTTGTTTGTTATTGACCGCGGTACAGCAATCGGAGAAACATCATCTACAAAACAAGTCGTGGAAAACGATTATGTGAAAAACGTAAACGCAGTGAAAAATGGTCATGTCATCTACCTTGATTCTGCTACTTGGTATTTATCAGGAGGCGGACTTGAGTCTATGACGCAAATGATTAAAGAAGTGAAAGACGGTTTAGAAAAGTAAAACCAAAAAGAGCCTCCGCTAAGTAGCGGGGCTCTTTTTTTGTTAATCAGCGTGCCGGCTGCTGTTCGGCAGGGCGCTGAGGTTTCTTTAATGTGAATGAGAGAAGGAAGCCGACAAGTGCAATGACGGCAGCCACAATAAAAGCGGCATTCATGCCGTGCAGGGCGGCGTGCTTTACATTTGTCGTGCCTGCATGTGCCGCCTGGTTGCTCATCACGGAAACCAATAGTGCGGTTCCGATCGAGCCGCCGACTTGGCGAATCGTGTTGTTCATCGCAGTTCCGTGCGGAATCAAGTGGCGCGGCAGCGCGTTGATTCCGGCTGTTGTCACCGGCATCATGATCATGGCGGTGCCTAAGAGACGAACGGTGTATAAAACGACAATCCAAGCGAGTGACGTATGGTCAGTCAGCTGCATAAACGGCAGAGATGTCAGGAAAATGATGCAGAAACCGGCAATCGCCAGCCCTCTTCCGCCGACACGGTCAAAAATTCTGCCGATAATCGGCGACATAAAGCCCATCACAACGGCTCCCGGAAGGAGCATAAGCCCTGTATCAAAAGCTGTGACGTCTCTGACATTTTGTGTATAAAGCGGCAGGATGGTTTCCGTACCGATCAATAATGCAAAGACGAGGGTTCCCAGCAGTGTTGTTAAGCTGAAAACGCCAAACGTGAAGACGCGGAATTCCAGCATCGGTTTTTCAAGCTTCATTTGTCTTGTGATAAACAAGAGCAGCGCGATGACACCCACCAGCAGTGAAATCAAGACGGTTGAACTGGACCAGCCATAAGAGCCGACGCTTGAGAAGCCGTACAGAAGGCCGCCGAACCCAAATGTTGAAAGGATGACTGATAAAATATCAATCTGTGTTTTTCTTAAAGTCGTCACGTTTTTCATCAGGATGCTGGCAAGAATCAAATCAATCACAGCAAACGGAAGAATAATATAAAACAATGATCTCCAAGAGAAAGCTTCGACAGCCCATCCGGAAAGAGTCGGTCCGATCGCAGGCGCGAATGAGATGACCAATCCGACCATACCCATAGCCTGGCCGCGCTTTTCAATCGGAAAGATTGTCAGGAATACAGTCTGCATGAGCGGCATCATAATGCCGGCTCCAGCCGCTTGAATGATACGCGCTGTCAGCAGAACCGGGAAGTTCGGCGCGAACGCTCCGACGACTGTTCCGGCAGTGAAAATGCTCATTGCTGTGATGAGCAGCGCCCGGCTTGTGAATTTCTCAATTAAAAACGCGGTAATCGGAATTAAAATCCCGTTGGTTAACATAAATGATGTTGTCAGCCATTGTGCTTGGTTGGCATCGACATTGAAATCCCTCATGATATGGGGAAGTGCGGTAATCAACAATGTCTGGTTCAAAATCGCCACAAACGCTCCGGCTAACAAAATGCCGACAATGACAGAACGGTTAAAAGGTTTTTGTTCAATACTTGTGTTCAATACATATCCCTTCTTTTCTCTAAGTAATTAACAGTGTTTTTAACATGGAAACGGGCTGTGTTAAAACACCGGTTTGTTCCAGATAGCCAATCAGTGATTTGAGTAAAAAAGCGCGGGGTTCTTCCTTCTTCGCTTCTTCCTCCAGCATAGCGGCTGCGGATGTCAGTTCATCTACGTCATAGTCCGCGGCGGACAGGGAAGAGATGCCTTTATGTAATTCCTTCAGGCTTTCCGATAATAGGACTGATTTATCCTTTGGCTTGTAGGAGGATGCTGAATGAATATAAAGCTCGATGGCTTCGGGCGGAAGAAGAGACTGGCGGGTTTCCCTGTTTTTGATAATCTGATTGAGGGTGCTGATGATAAACTCTGCGATCGGGTGAAGCTCAAGCGGTTTTTCCTCGATTTTGATCAGCATTAAAAACTCACGCATCATACCATGAAGAATGATGACCAAATCCCACACAAATGGGAGAATGGTTTCTCCATACGCCTGGATCAGCGAATCGCGGTGCCAGCAGATAATCGTCGATCTGGTCTGATGGATATGCTGTTTGACCCGGTCATTATGCAGCTTGGGGTTTCCGTAGGTCAGCATATTGAAAAACTGCTGATTCCGCCTGAAGCCCTCCAGTTCCATTTTGACCTTTTGCGTCAAACGCTCCTCCGGTGTAAGTGCGGTATTTTCCTGAAGTCTTGAGGCCGCGGCCACCATTTGCTTCTGGTTAAATGACAGCAGCTCCAAAAGCAGATCTTCTTTAGATTGAAACAGCTTATATATCGAAGCTTTTGACATCTTACATTCTTCTGCGATCGCCTGCATGGAAACCGACGTAAAATCCTTTTCCGAAAAAAGCTTTCGCGCGGCTAACAAGATATCTGTTTTTTTATCAAGCATCTCATGGCTTCCTTCTTTCTTGAACATTAGAAAACCCATTGGTTCACAGAAAACCAATGAGTAACAATGAAAAAATTTTACCAGATAAACAAAATAGAAGTCAATGGATTTTAACCGGGTAAATGAAAGGCCTGCCGGAAAATCCGACAGGCCGAATAAGAGCTTATTTTTCAACTTTAAATCCTTGTTTTTCAAGCATTTCACGGATGTGCGGATAGTACAGGCGCTCATAGTAGGAAGCGATGCTCTGTGACCAGTTTCTTGTTTCTTTTCCGTTTGTCCGTTTATTCATGTATTCAGACATCTGTTCGTCGTATGCCTGAATGTGAGACGTCAGCTCATCCTGATTCAAATAAGTTTCCTGATGATTGACAGCTTCCTGCGGTAAGCGCGGTTTTTTCGCTGAACGGTCGGCAGGATGCCCAATGACAAGGCCGGATAAAGGGAACACGTATTTCGGAAGCTCAAGCAGTTCGATCAGCTCTTGAGGGTTCCCGCGAACTGCACCGATCGGAACTGTGCCAAGTCCGAGTGACTCAGCCGCTGCTGTTGCTGTGCCGAGGGCAATACCAGCGTCTACTGCGCCGACAAGAACAGATTCCAATCCATTTGTGATTTCCATTTTGAAATCATGCAGATCTTCAAGCGCAATTTTGGCCCGGTTGAAATCTGCGCAGAACAGCAGGAAAACAGGAGCTTGATCGATCCATGGCTGGCCGCCTGCCAGCTCGGAGATTTTCTTTTTGCGCTCTTTATCCTGGACTGTGATCACAGTCACTTGCTGTCCGTTGATAGAAGAAGGGGCTGATTGCACCGCTTCAATGATTTGGTCCAATTGCTCCTGAGCTACAGGCTCATCTGTGTAGCTGCGAATCGAGCGGTGGTCTGTTAAAGATTTAATCACTTCATTCATATGAGACACCCTTCCTTTACTCGTTAAGCTCTGTGCGGACAACATCAAGAGGAGCGCTCAGCAGTTCTTTTCCTTTTGCGACAAACCCTTGGAAATGCGCAGTTTCGTTATGGAATTTCATTGCCGCTTCATCTTTCCATTTTTCAAGCATGACAAATGTATTTTCTTCGCCTACTTTTTCGAATAGGTCGTATTGCGCGTTGCCTTCCTCAGCTCTTGAATGCTGAACAAGTGATTGAGCCTCGCTCAAAAATTCCTCGCGTTTTTCTGGTTTTACTTTGATGTAAGCTTGTAATACGATCATTTAAATCTCCTCCGTTGTTATGCGAATTTATTGTTCGAATTTCATCGAACTAAATGTAACATGTATTCTAAATGAGGTAAAGGAAAAACCCTTATATAGTAAAATTGTCATTCTAATTGTTGTGTGATACATTTGTGTCATGAACATTCCAAACCATCCAGAAACAGAAACATTGCAGCTGACAAAGGTTCTTCATGCACTTAGTGATCCGCTTCGTTTAGAACTCGTCAAGCAATTAGCTGAAGCAAAAGAAAAAACGTGCAGCACCTGTGCAGATGTGCAGGTTGCCAAATCGACTTTGTCGCATCATTTTAAAGTTTTGAGAGAATCAGGCATCGCTCAAGTTCGGATAGAAGGAAAGCGCCGGTATTATTCGCTTCGCGCTGAAGACCTTGAAAAGGCATTTCCGGGACTGCTTGAAGCCGTGCTGAATGTAGACCAGGACCGCTGGTGAATCAATCCCCTGTAACGGGGATTTTTTTATGTCCGTAAACCGCTTTGAAAAGCCGCTGCACACCCTCCTGAATATCTTCTTCCTTCAGCCGTGCAAAGCCGATAATGAGAGCGGGCCTGCCCGTTTGCCGCTTGTTTTCCTTCAAGTTAAATCGGCTCATTCCGAATATTTCAAGCTGCAGCCCGGCAGCATGTGACAGGATGTCTTGTTCGGTGCGCCTGGTATCAAATTCGGTAACAAAATGCAGTCCCGCATTTGCCCCTTTTACGGTAACCTCTCCGCTGAACTCTGCTTCTAAAGCGGTGATCAGGCGTTCTCTCTTTTCTTTATAATGCTGCTTCATTTTTTTTATATGCTTCTGATATTCACCAGACTCGATAAATTCCTGCAGGGTGAGCTGTGTAAGTGATGAGCAAGTCTGCAGATCATAGCCCCGCTGTTTGTATGTCCTCAACAGCTCAGGCGGCAACACCATATAGCTGATCCGCAAGCCGGGGAGAAGGGACTTTGAAAAGGTTCCCATATAGATGACATTTTGAAAACGGTCGAGGCTTTGCAGCGCCGGAATACTGTCTACATCATATGTGAATTCACTATCATAATCGTCCTCAATGATATATCGGCGCGGCTCCTCGGCTGCCCAGTTCAGCAGCTGAATTCTTCTGGATACAGGCATAATCGTTCCGGACGGAAACTGATGCGACGGGGTGGTCACTAGCACATCTGGTTGCTGTCTGGTGATTTCAGCAATCGACATGCCCTTTTCATCCAGCATGATCGTCTTGACTTGTTTTCCGGCATTCTTCAAAAGCTGATACATGCGTCTGTAGCCAGGCTCCTCCATCGCATACACGGCTTCCTTGGGTAAAAGCTCAGTCAACAGCTGCATGAGCACCTGTGTGCCTGCCCCTATGATCATTTGTTCTGGCCTGCATTTTACACCCCTCGTCAGGGAAATGAGCCTGGTAATGGCCGCTCTCACTTCATATATCCCTTGCGGATGTGACATATCGCCGAGCGTGCGGTATGAGCGGGAGGCCGCTTTTTGCTCGCAGCGGAACCAGCTTTTGATGGGAAAATGGTCTGTATCGGAACTCATGTGTGAAAACGATATCCAATCGCTCTGGTCGATGTGAATCTCTTTTAGATCATCCGGCAGTGCAAATGGAGGGTGTTCCTCGGCGGAAAACATGTCTAGTTCCTCCACGAAGAAACCCTTTCGTTCAATGGCGTACAAATACCCTTCAGCCAGCAGCTGCTGATAGGCTGAATTCACTGAATTTACGCTGACCTTGAGATTTTCAGCCAGCTCCCGCTTGGAGGGAACCTTCGAGTGAGGCAGCAGATTGCGGCTGAGGATTTCTTTTTTCAGCTTTTGATAAATTTGCTGATAGATATAATCGGCTTGCTCTGAACGATCGAGTGTAATTGTGATATCCATTTTGTAGTTTCTCCTTCTGATACCATCAAAAAGTTATAATTGGTACTTTTCATCATACCAAAGAGAAGTCAGAATGATAAGAAAATACCGACAGGGGGATATTCACATGAGTCAAACAACAGTAAGCATCACAACTGCACAATGGCAGCAAAAACGGGATCAATTTGTGTCAAAAGGTGTGAGCAACGGCAACCGCAGTCTGGCGGTCAAAGGAGAAGGGGCCGAGCTGTACGATCTGGACGGCCGGAGATTTATTGATTTTGCAGGCGCTATCGGCACGTTAAATGTCGGACACTCGCATCCGAAGGTGGTTGAGGCTGTGAAGCGGCAGGCGGAGGAGCTGATTCATCCTGGTTTTAATGTCATGATGTACCCGACTTATATCGAATTAGCAGAAAAACTGTGCGGCATCGCGCCGGGCAGCCATGAGAAAAAAGCGATTTTTCTTAACTCAGGGGCGGAAGCGGTCGAAAACGCCGTGAAAATCGCCAGAAAGTATACAAAGCGTCAAGGCGTTGTCTCATTTACGCGCGGGTTTCATGGACGCACGAATATGACGATGAGCATGACAAGCAAGGTAAAACCTTATAAATTCGGTTTCGGGCCTTTTGCGCCAGAGGTTTATCAAGCGCCGTTCCCTTATTATTATCAGAAGCCGGCCGGCATGAATGATGAAAGCTATGACGACATGATGATCCAAGCGTTCAATGATTTCTTTATCGCTTCAGTGGCGCCTGAAACGGTGGCGTGTGTCGTGTTGGAGCCAGTGCAGGGAGAAGGCGGGTTTATTATTCCTTCGAAACGGTTCGTACAGCACGTCGCTTCATTCTGCAAAGAACACGGCATTGTTTTTGTTGCTGATGAAATCCAAACCGGCTTTGCCAGAACTGGCACTTATTTCGCAATTGAGCACTTTGATGTAGTGCCCGATCTGATCACGGTTTCTAAATCGCTTGCGGCAGGCCTGCCATTAAGCGGCGTGATCGGGCGTGCGGAAATGCTTGATGCGGCAGCGCCAGGGGAGCTGGGCGGCACGTATGCCGGCAGCCCGCTCGGCTGCGCGGCGGCTTTGGCAGTCTTGGATATTATCGAAGAAGAAGGACTGAATGAGCGATCTGAAGAAATTGGCAAAATCATTGAAGACAAGGCGTGTGAGTGGAAACAAGAATTCCCGTTCATCGGTGACATCCGCAGACTCGGGGCGATGGCCGCAATCGAAATCGTCAAGGATCCTGACACGCGTGAGCCTGATAAGGCAAAAGCAGCAGCGATCGCGGCCTATGCGAATCAAAACGGATTACTTTTGCTGACAGCGGGAATTAACGGTAATATCATCCGCTTTTTGACACCGCTCGTCATCTCAGACAGCCTATTAAATGAAGGGCTCAGCATCTTGGAGGCGGGCCTGCGAGCTTAATCATTGGAAAGAAAACGGCCGGGTCTGCTATCATTTTAAGTAATCATGAAAAGAAAGGAATGTTCAATATGCCAGATCAATTAACGGTCTACAACCCGGCTACGGGCGAGGAGATCAAAACGATTCCTCAGCAATCAGCCAAAGAGGTAGAAGAAGCCATTGAACGTTCACATCAAGCGTTTAAAACGTGGTCTAAAACATCAGCGAACGAAAGAGCGTCTCTTTTGAAAAAATGGTATGAGCTGATTGTTGAACATAAAGAAGAGCTTGCAGATTTAATTACAAAGGAAAACGGAAAACCATACAAGGAAGCAGTTGGCGAAGTGCTTTACGGCGCAGGCTATATCGAATGGTTCGCAGAGGAAGCGAAGCGTGTGTACGGAAGAACGGTCCCGGCCCCGACAACGGGTAAACGAATTGTTGTCACACGCCAGCCGGTCGGCCCCGTTGCTGCTATCACGCCCTGGAATTTCCCGAATGCGATGATTACACGCAAAGCGGCGCCTGCTCTTGCCGCTGGCTGTACATTTATCATCAAGCCGGCGCCGGACACACCGCTGTCTGCTTATGAACTAGCGCGCCTCGCATATGAAGCGGGCATTCCGAAGGATGTTCTTCAGGTTGTAATCGGCGATGGAGAAGAAATCGGAAATGTGTTCACAAGCAGTCCGAAAATCCGCAAAATCACGTTCACAGGCTCAACACCTGTAGGGAAAATCCTTATGAAAAACAGCGCGGACACCGTGAAGCACGTCTCAATGGAGCTCGGCGGACACGCCCCGCTGATCGTAGATGAAGATGCAGACATTGACCTTGCTGTTGAACAGGCGATGGCGTCCAAATACCGAAACGCCGGCCAAACCTGCGTATGCGCCAACCGCCTGATCGTTCATGAATCCATTAAGGATGAATTTGCTGCGAAACTGAGCGAGCAAGTGTCTAAGCTGAAAGTCGGAAATGGACTTGAGGAAGGCGTCAATGTCGGACCGATCATCAACAAACGAGGCTTCGAAAAAATCGTCAGCCAAATAGATGATGCGGTTGAAAAAGGCGCGAAGGTTATTGCTGGGGGCACATATGACCGAAACGATGACAAAGGGTGCTACTTTGTGAATCCGACAGTGCTCACCGATGTCGATACGTCCATGAACATCATGCATGAGGAAACATTCGGCCCGGTCGCCCCGATCGTCACGTTTTCTGATATTGATGAAGCGATTCAGCTTGCCAACGATACACCGTATGGCTTGGCTGCTTACTTCTTCACAGAAAACTACCGCCGCGGCATCTATATTTCCGAGAATCTAGAGTATGGCATTATCGGCTGGAATGACGGCGGACCGTCAGCGGTTCAAGCGCCATTCGGCGGAATGAAAGAAAGCGGCATTGGCCGTGAAGGCGGTTCAGAAGGTATCGAGCCGTACCTTGAAACAAAATATTTGTCCATCGGTTTATAAAAAAATGCACGCTCCTGAGAGCTGCCGGATTTTCCGGCAGCTCTTTTTGTGTTCCGGCGAATAATCACAACAATTCCAGCCAAAATAACAGCAAATACATTTTGAAAGAAGGTTCCCCAACAATGGATTTATTATTGGCTCTTCTCCCGGCTTTGTTTTGGGGGAGCATTGTTCTCTTCAATGTGAAATTAGGCGGCGGGCCGTACAGCCAGACACTGGGAACGACGATCGGGGCACTCATTGTTTCTATCGTTATTTACTTTTTTGTTCAGCCCGTTCTGTCACTTCGCATTTTTATTGTTGGAATCGTATCCGGCTTATTTTGGTCACTTGGACAGGCCAACCAGCTGAAAAGCATTCAATTGATGGGCGTGTCGAAAACAATGCCGATTTCCACAGGAATGCAGCTCGTTTCCACCTCGCTTTTCGGTGTGATCGTGTTCCGCGAATGGTCAACACCGATTGCGATTACGCTTGGCGTTCTCGCTTTGATCTTTATCATTGTGGGAATCATTCTCACGTCCTTGGAAGATAAGAATGATAAAAAAGAGGGCGAGCCAAGCAATTTGAAAAAGGGCATTTTGATTCTCCTTGTTTCGACTCTTGGTTATTTGGTTTATGTAGTCGTGGCTAGATTATTCAATGTGTCCGGCTGGTCCGCGCTGCTGCCACAGGCAATTGGCATGGTGGTCGGGGGGTTAGTTTTAACCTATAGACACAAACCCTTTAACAAGTATGCGATCAGAAATATTCTCCCAGGGTTAATCTGGGCAGGCGGAAATATGTTTTTGTTTATTTCTCAGCCGCGAGTCGGCGTTGCAACGAGCTTTTCCCTTTCACAAATGGGAATTGTCATTTCTACGCTCGGCGGTATTTTCATCCTGCGTGAAAAGAAAACGAAACGCCAGCTTATAGCAATTGCGATCGGAATTATCCTGATTATTGCTGCCGCTGTATTCTTGGGAATCGCCAAAACAAATTCATAACAAATGGAGGAAGATGTATATGTATCCGGATTTAAAAGGAAAAGTCGTCGCTATTACAGGAGCTGCTTCAGGGCTCGGAAAGGCAATGGCCATTCGCTTCGGCAAGGAGCAGGCAAAAGTGGTTATCAACTATTATAGTAATAAACAAGATCCGAACGAGGTAAAAGAAGAGGTCATCAAGGCGGGCGGTGAAGCTGTTGTCGTCCAAGGAGATGTCACGAAAGAGGAAGATGTAAAAAATATCGTGCAAACGGCAATTAAAGAGTTCGGCACACTCGATATTATGATTAATAATGCCGGTCTTGAAAATCCTGTGCCATCTCACGAAATGCCGCTTAAGGATTGGGATAAAGTCATCGGCACAAACTTAACAGGTGCCTTTTTAGGAAGCCGTGAAGCGATTAAATATTTCGTAGAAAACGATATCAAGGGAAATGTCATCAACATGTCCAGTGTGCACGAAGTGATTCCTTGGCCGTTATTTGTTCACTACGCGGCAAGTAAAGGCGGGATAAAGCTGATGACAGAAACATTGGCGTTGGAATACGCGCCGAAGGGCATTCGCGTGAACAATATCGGGCCAGGTGCGATCAATACGCCAATCAATGCTGAAAAATTTGCTGACCCTAAACAGAAAGCAGATGTAGAAAGCATGATCCCGATGGGATATATCGGCGAACCGGAGGAGATCGCCGCAGTGGCAGCCTGGCTTGCTTCGAAGGAAGCCAGCTACGTCACAGGCATCACGTTATTCGCGGACGGCGGCATGACACAATATCCTTCATTCCAGGCAGGACGCGGTTAAATAAAAAAGCGACCCAGACATGACATCTGGATCGCTTTTTTTATTATGCACGCTTTTTCTTAACAAGCGCTGCTACAGATAAAATAATGGCAGCCGCAGACAGCACAATCGCTGTAATGTCTAGAGCTGAAGAACCTGGGTTTTCGGAATCGTCTTTTGTTTTCGTGGCGCCGTGCTCATCTGTCACTTGTTTTGCAGACGTGATGTTTGTAATGGAATGAGGTGTATCGGCATCCTCGTCACCTGTCCACTCAACAATGCTGCCGTCTTTGTAATATTGGTATGCGTCCCAAGCAGCTTCCTCCGCTTTGTCAGGGTTTTTGGCAACAAAGGTAAACTGCTGGAACTGTCCTTCCTGAATGCCTCCGTCAGTCGCCTCCCATGTCACGGACACTGATTTGTCATCATGTTTTTGAGTGGAAACCTTCCAGCCCGGAATTGGCTCATATTGCTGGAATTCAACATCCTTCGGCATTTTGAGGACAACCTTCGTTGTCGGCAGATTCTTCTCAGAAGGAACCTTCATTGTATACGTTTCCCAAGAGCCTGCAGCAGACTCAGCCGGTTTTACAGAAACATGCGCGCTGGCAGGGGCCGTAAAGAATAAGAGGGAGCCGACAATAGCCGGACATAGTGTCAATGCGATTTTTTTCAACAACGTAAACACTCCTTAATTGGTCTTTGTAAACATGATATTGATTTCGTTAAAGTCGCCGGTCAGGCCGTGGACTTTGATCTTCCAGTTTCCTTTTTCATTAATCGACAGGTTTTGATCTTGGAAGACGCCTTTTGTTTTTTCTTCTAATGTAAAGGTGCTTTTGTTTTCGCTGCCTGACAGGCCTGTTTTATAAACGGTTAACGTCATTTGCTGGATGTTTTTCACGGGATCTCCGTTATGGTCGGTGACACGCAGCTCAAAAACATTTTTTCCGGGCTGGTTTGGGCTGATGCTGAGAGAAACGCTTTGTCCGTTCTCAATCGCTTTGGTTTGGTAGAACGGTTCCGGCGCTGGCTCAGGCGGGCTTGGCAGGCTTGTAAACACGGCCGCTGTGATCAATACAGCGATGCCGATTGCCCACTCCGCTTTCAACGTTCGGCTGATTCCTGTGCGGCGCTGCTTTCTGGTAAGCAGAAAATGAATCGCACCTAAGACCAGCATGAAAACAAACAGCCCGCTTTTCACTAAAAGAGCTTGGCCGTACGCTGTATGGAACAGTGAATCCATTGAACGAATGATGAAAAATCCATTGAGCAAGCCTGAAAACAAAATGACGCCGACTGCAGTGAGCGCCCATGGAGAGAACCGTCTGACCGTCTCCCACGCGAGCGTTTTGTCAGGCTGCCTCCATTCTTTTGAGAGCAGCAAAACGAGTGCCGCTATTCCGCCGACCCAGATGGAAGCGGAAGTTAAATGAAGGAAATCCATCAAAATGCCGACCGTTTTTTCTTCAACGACAGCAGCATGCCCGGTAAACGCCTTGGCAAGCAGGAGACCGAAAAAGAAAATGAGCGGCGCTGTCCAATAGCCAAAGGATGAAAAGCGGTTTTTCCGTATCGCAGGGATGACAGACAGTGCGAGCAGCACGAACAGCGCGGCCTGTATGATCCAAATGGAGCCGCCTGCTGTCTCAAACAGTGTTTCTCTGATGTAGCCCGGCTGGAATGCGCTGCCCCAGCCGCCGCCTGCGTTCGCTTTTGTCTGAATCGGAAGCTGAAGCAAAAGCGCCAGCCCCAGTGCTGCGATCGAGCCGGTCAGGATACGTCTCGTCCGTTTGACGAGCTGTTCTGATTTCCCTTTATACCAGAAAAGATGGAAGAAAACCGTTCCGCTAAACAGAGATAGGGCTGTATACAGAATCGCGCGATCTGCTGCTGTTCCCGGATTCAGCGCTGAATCGGCTGCTTTTTGGCTGCTGAATCCGCCATCCGCTTTCCCGATACTGAACGGGATGACGCCGGAAACCGGATGCCCGTCCGCGGATACGGCATTCCATTCCGCTCTGTACACATCATGAGGCAGATTCTTTTTCAGCTTCACTGTCATGATGTGATGATTATCTTTTTTGATTTCAGTCTTGTCCGTATCCACACGGTCGCCGTTTGAATTATAGACTTTAATGTAATGAAACCCTTCTTCAACCGGTTCATTAAATTCGATTTCCACCTGTGCAGGGGCGTTTTTTAATTCGCTGTTTTCCCCAGGTGAAGATTTGACAATATAGGCGTGAGCAAAGCTTGTTTTCGGCAGGAAAACAAGAAAAAGCAGAAGGATGATCCACCATCTGTTTCGCTTCATCACTCAGACACCACCTTCCGCTGTATGTGTTGTGTTATTTCTTGGTGCAGGTGCAGCGTTTCTTTCGGTCTTGAAGCATGTCTTCCAGTGCTTGGTCGAAAGTGCAGACGGCTCCGCCGAATCCTTTTTGAAATCGTTCGGCATGGTCAAGTGTCGCAAACGGAATGGCCTGCGGCTGGCAGCAGCGCAGGTTTAATTCAGCATTTACGACGAAATAAGCCGAACCGGCACTGACGGTTGTCTGTAACAGAAAATCTCTGCAAATCAAGTGTGAAACCTCTTCCGTTTTATCCGCGTAACGCAAAAACGCGCAATGTGCGCAGCATAGCTGTTCAATGTCTTGGTTTACCGTAATCAGCTGAACCGAATGAGCTTGATTGACGGGCTTCAAACAATAGCTGCACATATGATCCGTTTGAGGTGTTCGGGCGGGGAGCGTGATGCCGCCGGCCGTTTTAATGACCTGATTTGACTGAACCAGCTGATTGACATCTCTATATACCGTCATTTCCGAAACGCCGAACCTTGCGCTGATGTCAGAAATTCTAAGCGAGCCTTCTTCTTTCAGCCACTTCAGTATGTGTTGCTGTCTATTAATCGGAAGCATTCATACACCCTCTTCATTAAGATCTATTTAAGCGTAGAGGATTTTAGAGACAGAGACAAGTAAGCTGATGATAAAAAATGTGAAAATGTGTTGAACAGCAACAAAACGAAACAGAAGGGACTCTGGTATAATAGACAGATGGAATAGAAAGTGAGGAATACCCTATGAAAGAAACACCATGCCCGAACTGCGGCAAACCTTTGACAGGCGATATGGTCAGATCATCAAATGTGCCTTGTCAATTTCGCTGCGGACACTGCCGGGAACGGCTTTATGAATATAAAGTATCAGCTCCGATTATGCTGGTATCATTAGCGGCCATCGTGCTGCTTATTTATCTTTTGCTGCTCCTCCGCAATGCGGCAGGCTCAGTGCTGCCAGCTGTACAGCACGTGCCGATGGCTGTTTTTGCGCTTGTGTGCGCCTATCCCGTTTTTATTGTGAGTGAGCGAATGATCGCAAAGTACGTGATTCAAAACGGCAACATTATTTATAGAGGAAAGAGAAAAGGCTCCTGATATCAGGAGCCTTTTTATTTTTAAAAAATTGTCACAGTCATGTGCCAAAGTCCTCTTTACTTTCAATTGTATAGGGACTGTAAGCGTTTTAACATAGAGTCAAAGGGAAGCATCATTCTCTGAACATATTTTTTTATCTTACAGCGACAAACAAAACAGGGAGGGTTTATATATGCAGCAGCAAGAACAGCAGCAAGGCGGCATGAAAGTGAAAGTGCAGCGCTTTGGGAGTTATTTGAGCGGAATGATCATGCCGAATATCGGCGCGTTTATCGCGTGGGGTATCATTACCGCGCTGTTTATTCCGGCAGGATGGTTTCCGAATGAACAGCTGAACACGCTGGTCAGCCCGATGATTACGTATTTATTGCCGCTTTTGATAGCGTATACAGGCGGAAAAATGATCTACGACCACCGCGGCGGAGTTGTCGGAGCGACAGCGGCAATTGGGGTGATTGTCGGATCGGATATTCCAATGTTTTTAGGCGCAATGATTATGGGTCCGCTTGGCGGATACCTCATTAAACAGACTGATAAATTATTCAAGGATAAAGTCAAACAAGGCTTTGAAATGCTGATCAACAACTTTACGGCAGGGATTGTCGGCGCGGCTTTAACGATTCTCGCGTTTTACGCCATCGGCCCGGTTGTCCTGACGCTAAATAAATTGCTGGCGGCTGGTGTGGAAGTCATTGTACACGCTAATTTACTGCCCGTAGCCAGTGTTTTTGTAGAACCGGCGAAAGTGTTGTTCCTCAACAACGCCATCAACCATGGAATCTTAAGCCCGATCGGAATCGAGCAAGCATCCCAAACAGGAAAATCAATTCTGTTTTTAGTAGAAGCAAACCCTGGACCGGGGCTCGGCATTTTGCTGGCGTACATGTTCTTTGGCAAAGGATCTTCAAAATCAACGGCTCCCGGTGCGGCGATCATCCATTTCTTCGGAGGGATTCACGAGATTTACTTCCCGTACATTCTGATGAAACCGGCCCTGATTCTCGCAGCCATTGCCGGCGGAGCAAGCGGACTTTTAACGTTTACGATCTTTAATGCCGGACTTGTCGCGGCAGCGTCACCGGGAAGCATTATCGCATTGATGGCAATGACGCCAAGAGGAGGTTATTTCGGCGTATTGGCGGGTGTATTGGTCGCTGCAGCTGTATCGTTCATCGTTTTAGCAGTGATCCTGAAATCCTCAAAAGCTAGTGAAGAAGACCTGGCTGCCGCAACAGAAAAAATGCAGTCCATGAAGGGGAAGAAAAGCCAAGCAGCAGCTGCTTTAGAGGCGGAACAAGCCAAAGCAGAAGAAGCGTCTGAGCTGTCTCCTGAAAGCGTGAACAAAATTATCTTTGCGTGTGATGCGGGAATGGGATCAAGTGCCATGGGGGCATCCATCTTAAGAAACAAAGTGAAAAAAGCGGAGCTTGACATCAGTGTGACCAACACGGCCATTAACAATCTGCCTAGTGATGCGGATATTGTCATCACCCACAAAGATTTAACAGACCGCGCGAAAGCAAAGCTGCCGAACGCGACGCACATATCAGTGGATAACTTCTTAAACAGCCCGAAATACGACGAGCTGATTGAAAAGCTGAAAAAGTAATCTTATAGAAAGAGAGTGATACTCATGCAAGTACTCGCAAAGGAAAATATTAAACTCAACCAAACGGTATCATCAAAAGAAGAGGCCATCAAATTGGCAGGCCAGACGCTGATTGACAACGGCTACGTGACAGAGGATTACATTAGCAAAATGTTTGAACGTGAAGAAACGTCTTCTACGTTTATGGGGAATTTCATTGCCATTCCACACGGCACAGAAGAAGCGAAAAGCGAGGTGCTTCATTCCGGAATTTCAATTATACAAATTCCAGATGGTGTTGAGTACGGAGAAGGCAACACGGCAAAAGTGGTATTCGGCATTGCGGGAAAAAATAATGAGCATTTAGACATTTTGTCTAATATCGCCATTATCTGCTCAGAAGAAGAAAATATTGAACGCCTGATCTCCGCTAAAAGCGAAGAAGATTTGATCGCCATTTTCAACGAGGTGAACTGACATGATCGCATTACATTTCGGTGCGGGGAATATTGGGAGAGGGTTTATCGGCGCGCTGCTTCATCACTCCGGCTATGATGTGGTGTTTGCGGATGTAAACGACACGATGGTCAGCCTCCTCAACGAAAAAAAAGAATACACAGTAGAACTGGCAGAAGAGGGACGTTCATCAGAGGTCATTGGCCCGGTGAGCGCTATTAACAGCGGCAGTCAGCCCGAAGAGCTGTACCGGCTGATGAATGAGGCGGCGCTCATCACAACAGCTGTCGGCCCGAATGTGCTGAAGCTGATTGCCCCATCTATCGCAGAAGGTTTAAGACGGAGAAACACTGCAGACACACTGAATATCATTGCCTGCGAAAATATGATTGGCGGAAGCTGCTTCTTAAAGAAAGAGATATACAGCCATTTAACGGAAGCAGAGCAGAAATCCGTCAGTGAAACGGTAGGTTTTCCGAATTCTGCCGTTGACCGGATCGTCCCGATTCAGCATCATGAAGACCCGCTGAAAGTATCGGTTGAACCATTTTTCGAATGGGTCATTGATGAATCAGGCTTTAAAGGGAAAACACCAGTCATAAACGGCGCACTGTTTGTTGATGATTTAACGCCGTACATCGAACGGAAGCTGTTTACGGTCAATACCGGACACGCGGTGACAGCGTATGTCGGCTATCAGCGCGGACTCAAGACGGTCAAAGAAGCAATCGATCATCCGGAAATCCGCCGTGTCGTTCATTCGGCGCTGCTTGAAACTGGTGACTATCTCGTCAAATCGTATGGCTTTAAGCAAACTCAACACGAACAATATATCAAAAAAATCATCGGTCGCTTTGAAAATCCTTTCATTTCGGACGATGTGACCCGCGTAGCGAGGTCACCTCTCAGAAAACTGGGAGAAAATGATAGACTTGTAGGCCCGGCAAAGAAAATAAAAGAACCGAATGCACTGGCGGAAGGAATTGCCGCAGCACTGCGCTTCGATTTCACCGGTGATCCTGAAGCGGTTGAACTGCAAGCGCTGATTGAAGAAAAAGGATACAGCGGCGTACTTCAAGAGGTGTGCGGCATTCAGTCTCATGAACCGTTGCACGCCATCATTTTAAAGAAACTTAATCAATAACCGATCACCCGTGACACAATGTCACGGGCTTTTTTTACTATCTCGCAATCTAGTATAATAGAAAGCGCTTACGAAAACAGGGAAGGAGAATGACGATGAAACAATTCGAGATTGCGGCAATACCGGGAGACGGAGTAGGAAAAGAGGTTGTAGCGGCTGCTGAGAAAGTGCTTCATACAGCCGCTGAGGTACACGGAGGTTTGTCATTCTCATTCACGGCTTTTCCATGGAGCTGTGATTATTACTTGGAGCACGGCAAAATGATGCCCGAAGATGGAATACATACGCTTACTCAATTTGAAGCGGTTTTTTTGGGAGCCGTCGGAAATCCGAAGCTGGTTCCCGATCATATATCGTTATGGGGCCTGCTGCTGAAAATCCGGAGGGAGCTTGAGCTTTCCATTAATATGAGACCCGCCAAACAAATGGCAGGCATTACGTCGCCGCTTCTGCATCCAAATGATTTTGACTTCGTGGTGATTCGCGAGAACAGTGAAGGTGAATACAGTGAAGTCGGCGGGCGCATTCACAGAGGCGATGATGAAATCGCCATCCAGAATGCCGTGTTTACGAGAAAAGCGACAGAACGTGTCATGCGCTTTGCCTTCGAATTGGCGAAAAAACGGCGCAGCCATGTGACAAGCGCCACAAAGTCTAACGGCATTTATCATGCGATGCCGTTTTGGGATGAAGTCTTTCAGCAGACAGCCGCTGATTATAGCGGAATCGAAACATCATCTCAGCATATTGATGCGCTGGCCGCTTTTTTTGTGACGCGTCCGGAAACGTTTGATGTCATTGTGGCGAGCAACTTGTTCGGTGATATTTTAACCGACATCAGCTCAAGCCTGATGGGAAGCATCGGCATTGCGCCTTCTGCGAACATCAATCCATCCGGCAAATATCCGTCCATGTTTGAACCGGTTCACGGCTCAGCTCCTGACATTGCCGGACAGGGCCTTGCCAATCCGATTGGCCAGATTTGGACAGCGAAGCTGATGCTCGACCACTTCGGAGAGGAAGAATTGGGGGCGAAAATTCTGGATGTAATGGAGCAAGTGACTGCCGACGGCATCAAAACACGCGACATTGGGGGACAAAGCACAACGGCTGAGGTCACTGATGAAATCTGTTCGCGCTTAAGAAAGCTCTGATGAATCAGGCCGGGGCAGATGGCTGCCCGGGCCTGTCCATTTCCTTACGAAAATTTCCACGAAAGTCTAACCAAGCAGATCCAAATGCTGTATAATAATTTGGAATTCTTAGGAAAGCATCGGGTGAAGGAAGTTGAATGCAAAAACAATCACGTTAAAGAAAAAAAGAAAAATCACAACGATCGTTATACTCAGTATCATTATGATCGCAGCTCTCATTTTTACGATCAGATTGGTGTTTTACAAGCCTTTTCTTATTGAAGGATCATCAATGGCCCCAACGCTTAAAGACTCAGAAAGAATACTGGTTGATAAAGCAGTCAAATGGACTGGCGGGTTTCACAGAGGCGACATCATAGTCATTCATGACAAAAAGAGCGGCCGCTCTTTTGTCAAACGTTTAATCGGTTTGCCTGGTGACAGCATTAAAATGAAAAATGATCAGCTATACATAAATGATAAAAAGGTGGAAGAACCATACTTAAAGGAATATAAACAGGAGGTCAAAGAGTCGGGTGTAACCTTAACGGGTGACTTCGAGGTTGAGGTTCCTACCGGTAAATATTTTGTGATGGGAGATAACCGTCTCAATTCACTGGATAGCAGAAACGGAATGGGCATGCCTTCTGAAGACGATATCATCGGTACTGAATCTCTCGTCTTTTATCCATTCGGTGAGATGAGACAGGCAAAATAAAACTCAGTGCAACAAAGAACATGGAACGTACGGAACCAAAACACGCGATAATAAAGCGCTGTAAGCGATTAAAAAATTTCTGATGAAACAGGGCGGAGCCGTTTTTCCGCCCCGTTTTTTATGATAGAGAGCGTTTTGAAGAAAAGGGCCCTGTTGAAATAAACAGAATCAGGATTGGCGAAGCCGTGAAGCGCATCGAATTGATAAATCTCAAGATGGGTATGCTGTTTTTCCCGCAGTTTTTTGATAAGAAGCGCTACGTCAAACGACGGCTCATAATTAGGGAAAAACAATAGGACCGGGCAGGCTGGCACGTGATGAAGAGAGTCGCGTATCCGGGAACCGTAATAACAAACCGATCCGCTCACCTCAGGCATACTGCTGCATTTCCATGCGATAGTAGCCCCCACGCTGAATCCAATCACAAAGATGTGCCGTCCGGCGTTTTGTCTGATCAAATTCTGGATGATGGTTTCTCCCGTTTTCAGCCGTTCGTGTTTTGTAAATTGTTCGTATGCCGTTTTTTCTTCTTGCAGTGTGTAGACTTCATCCTCGCCGAGCAGGTTGGGCGTCAACACATCATATCCAGCCATTTTGATCAGCCGGCCCATCTTTTTCATATGGCTGTTTACACCGTATATTTCGTGTACGAGAATGACAAGCGGTTTTGGGGACATAACGGCCTCCTTTTGTGTTTTTCCCATTATATCCTATCGTTTCACTTTAGGCTGAGATATAATGGTCAAAAAAGGAGATATAAAATGAACTCATTACCTTTGCCTCACCGCTATCCATTTATGTTTATTGATGGCGTGACGGATAGCGAGCCCGGCAAACATGCGGCAGCTTATAAGCTGATTAGTGAGAACGATTGGTTTATTACTGATACGAAAACAGAAATGCCGTTTTCACTTGTGATTGAAGCGCTTGCGCAAACCGCGGCTTTTACAGGAATTACAGATGAGAACAGCTTGGGATTATTGTCTTCGGTGAAGAAAGCGGAAAAGCTGGGAGAAGCTGTGCCTGGTGACCGGCTTGATCTTACGTTTGAAGTCACGCGCAATCGGCGCGGGTTTGTGTTCGGACATGCCAAGGCATCAGTTGGAGAGCAGCCTGTTGCTGAAGCTGAAATCGGCATCTATATTGAAAAATGAAAAAAACCCTTCACAACATTTTGTGAGGGGTTCTATTTTGTGTCGTAATCCCGTTCGCTTTGAGAGTTATCTCTTTGCTGGCGTTTGTGTTTTTCATCATTCATATTTTCCTTCAGCTCTTCATTAGGAATCGGATCGGTTAAGTCGTTGTGCTGGGGGTTTTCATTTGGTTTGTTTTGCTGTTTTTTTTCTGTCATGTTTGATCACCTCACCGTTTGTTTTCCTCTTATCCATTCTCCTCAAACATAGGAAATCGCTTTTTTGTCCCGCTGGGTATAATGTATTAGAATAGAGAGAAGCACAACAAAAAGATAAAGAGAGGTACATATATGTCTGTTCAAAGAGAAGATGTAGATATCAAGCTGATCGCAATTGATATGGATGGTACACTGCTGAACGACGAGCAGCTGATCTCGGATGAAAACCGCAAAGCCATTCGTGAAGCGGAGGATAAAGGTGTGTATGTGGTGATCAGCACGGGCCGGACGCTGATGACGTGCAGGGAGCTGGCGGAATCGCTAAAGCTGTCATCCTTTCTAATCACGGCAAACGGCAGTGAAATTTGGGATTCGAATTTTAATTTGGTGGAACGGAAGCTGCTTCATACGGACCATATTCAAATGATGTGGGATTTGCGGAATAAGCACAACACTAATTTCTGGGCTTCTACGGTGAATAAAGTATGGAGAGGCGAGTTTCCGGAAAACATTACGGATCATGAATGGCTCAAATTCGGCTTTGACATTGAGGATGACGATATCCGAAACGAAGTGCTTGAGGAGCTGAGAAAAAACAAAGAGCTCGAAATCACAAATTCAAGTCCGACAAACATTGAAGTCAACGCGCTTGGCATCAACAAAGCTGCAGCCCTTGCCAAGGTTACGGAAAAACTCGGCTTTACAATGGAGAATGTGATGGCGATGGGCGACAGCCTTAATGACATTGCGATGATCAAAGAAGCGGGTCTTGGCGTCGCAATGGGCAATGCGCAAGACATCGTAAAAGAAACGGCTGATTATATCACGGATACAAATATTGAGGATGGTGTCGCTAAAGCGATTCGCCATTGGGTACTATAAAAAAAGAGAGTCCTAAGATGGACTCTCTTTTTTAGTTTGGCAGGTTTTCTTCTGGGACCATGGTAGGTTTTCTGACAAAAGTATTTCACAAACTGATATGATTCACTTATAATGAAATAAAGTTCAAAAATTCGGAATAGTCGTTCCGGATTTCGGGACAATAAATGACATAAAGCATATCGCTTGCTTTGGCAGGAGGGATTCTGTGTTTCAGATTGATTTAAACTGTGATTTAGGAGAAAGCTTCGGAGCCTACAAGATAGGTCTTGACCAAGATATTTTAGAGTATGTGACATCAGCGAATATCGCATGCGGATTTCATGCAGGAGATCCTAGTGTTATGCGAAAAACCGTCGCGCTTGCAGCGGAAAAAGGCGTAAAAATCGGCGCGCATCCGGGTTTGCCGGATTTACTCGGTTTTGGGCGCCGCAATATGGCGATTTCTCCTGAGGAAGCGTATGATCTTGTCGTTTATCAAATTGGCGCGCTCTCTGGCTTTTTAAAAGCAGAGGGACTTCACATGCAGCACGTCAAGCCGCATGGCGCTTTATACAATATGGCGGCAGTCGATCAAAAACTGTCGGATGCTATCGCGAAAGCTGTCTATAAGATTGATCCAGGCCTGATTCTTTTCGGTCTTGCTGAGAGCGAGCTCGTAAAAGCGGGAGAACGGATCGGACTACAGACCGCAAATGAAGTGTTCGCCGACAGAACATACCAATCGGACGGCACGCTGACACCGCGCTCCCAGCCGGACGCACTCATTGAAAGTGATGATGCCGCCGTCACCCAGGTCATCAAAATGGTGAAAGAAGGGGCGGTCAAATCTCAGCAAGGACATGATGTGTCATTAAAAGCAGATACAGTCTGCATTCATGGAGATGGAGCCCATGCGCTGACATTTGCGCAAAAAATCAGAAAACATCTCAAAGCGGCTGGAATTGAAGTGACAGCTATTTCAGAACAGAAGTCAACATAAAGGAGGAACAATAGATGGAGCAGCAGAAAAAGACAGCAGGAAAAAAAGCGGGCAGCTGGTCATTGCTGATGGGCGCCGCCTTTTTAATGGCGACATCAGCAATCGGGCCGGGTTTCCTCACCCAAACCGCAACATTCACAAACACACTCGCAGCAAGCTTCGGTTTTGTCATCTTAATCTCTATTATTTTAGATATTTTCGCCCAAACCAATGTGTGGCGCATCATCGCAGTTTCTGGAAAACGAGGTCAGGAAATTGCGAATATGGTGCTTCCCGGACTGGGGTATTTCATCGCCATTCTCGTCGTGCTTGGCGGACTAGCTTTTAATATTGGGAATATCGGAGGGGCCGGGCTGGGACTTCAGGTGCTGTTCGGCATTACACCTGAAACAGGCGCTTTAATCAGTGCCGTTATCGCCATTTTGATTTTTGTCATCAAGGAAGCAGGAAAAGCGATGGACCGTTTTACGCAAATCGCGGGGTTCGTGATGATTATTTTAACGGTCTACGTTGCGGCGACGACAGCTCCTCCGGTCGGACAGGCAGTCGCAAATACATTCGTCCCGGAACACATCAGCATATTTGCCATTGTCACCCTAGTGGGCGGAACCGTCGGCGGTTATATCACATTTGCCGGAGGACACCGTTTGCTTGATGCCGGAATTAAAGGGAAGGAATCCATTCCGCAGGTGACAAAAAGCTCGGTTGTCGGCATTTTAATTACATCTGTCATGCGTATCGCTCTTTTTCTTGCGGTTCTAGGCGTTGTATCGAAAGGCCTGCACATTGATGAAAGCAACCCGGCGGCCTCTGTCTTCAAACTGGCTGCAGGAAATGTCGGTTATAAAATTTTCGGATTGATCATGTGGTCTGCGGCGATTACGTCTGTTATTGGAGCAGCCTATACATCTGTTTCGTTTTTCAAAACCTTTTCTCCAAAAATTGAAAAGAATTCACGCGGTATTATTATCGGATTTATTGTGATTTCTACGTTAGCTTTTATCACAATCGGCCAGCCTGCGAAGATCCTCGTCCTTGTCGGTTCACTGAACGGCTTAATTCTGCCGATTGCACTCGGAACGCTGCTTGTTGCCGCCTACAAGAAAAACATTGTCGGTGATTATAAGCATCCGCTTTGGCTGACAAGCACAGGCGCGCTTGTAGTGATTGTAATGGCAGTTATGGGAATCTACACGTTAATTACACAACTTCCTCAATTGTGGAGCTGATATAAGTGGAGCAATTAAACAAAATGGCGCCAAAGGATGTACGCGCCCTGATACGAGAGGGGAAAATAAACGGGCCGACCGCAGGCATGTCCGGCGGCTACGCCCAAGCGAATCTTGTGGTTTTGAAAAAGGACCTTGCGTTTGACTTTCTGCTGTTTTGCCAGCGAAATCAAAAGCCCTGCCCCGTGCTGGATGTGACTGAAGCAGGTTCGCCTGTGCCGTCTCTGGCTGCGCCTGATGCTGATATCAGAACGGACTTTCCGAAATACCGTATTTACAGGCACGGTATCTTAACGGAAGAAGTATCTGATATTACGCCATACTGGGAGGACGATTTTGTCGGCTTTCTGATCGGATGCAGTTTCTCCTTTGAACAGGCACTGATCAATAATGGGATAGCTGTCCGGCATATTGATGAGGGGACAAACGTCTCGATGTATAAAACGAATATCGATTGTGTTCCGGCGGGGGCGTTTCACGGACAGATGGTTGTCAGCATGAGGCCGGTTCCTGAACGGCTGGCTGTACGTGCCGCACAAGTGACCTCGCGTTTTCCGGCTGTGCACGGAGGGCCGATCCATATCGGTAATCCGGGAGCAATCGGGATTCGAGATCTCGGAAAACCGGATTTCGGAGATGCCGTTTCCATTCGTGACGGCGAGGTTCCTGTTTTTTGGGCATGCGGGGTGACCCCGC
This sequence comes from Bacillus sp. YP1, assembly GCF_000877815.1. Taxonomy (NCBI): domain Bacteria; kingdom Bacillati; phylum Bacillota; class Bacilli; order Caryophanales; family Bacillaceae; genus Bacillus; species Bacillus sp. YP1. Next base: position 230,441 of record NZ_CP010014.1, read on the forward strand.
AAGCCGTGGCTATGAATGTAAAGCCTGAAATGGTCATCACACATGCGCCGGGGCATATGCTCATCACAGATATTCGAGACGAGTCGCTTGCGGTGCTGTAGCCTCTCGTCATCCTGATGAACGAGAAATAAAAGAGGTGAGAAAGATGACTGTACGATATCAAATCGAACAGCTCGGTGATTCTGCAATGATGATCCGATTCGGAGAAGAAATCAATGAACAGGTCAACGGCATTGTCCATGCCGCGGCCGCTTATATAGAAGAACAGCCATTTCCGGGATTCATTGAATGTATCCCGGCTTTTACAAGTCTAACCGTATTTTATGATATGTATGAAGTGTACAAGCATTTGCCTCAAGGCATAAGCTCACCTTTTGAGAGTGTCAAGCGCGATGTCGAAGAGCGGCTGGCAGAAATAGCCGAAGACTATGAGGTCAACCGCCGTATTGTAGAAATTCCCGTCTGCTATGGCGGTGAATTCGGTCCGGATTTAGAAGAGGTGGCGAAGATCAATCAGCTGTCACCGGAGGAAGTAATCGACATTCATACAAACGGTGAATATGTGGTGTATATGCTTGGCTTCGCGCCCGGTTTTCCTTTTCTAGGCGGGATGTCAAAACGCATTGCAGCTCCGAGAAAATCATCACCAAGACCGTCGATTCCCGCAGGTTCGGTCGGTATTGCGGGATTGCAGACAGGCGTTTACCCGATTTCAACGCCGGGCGGCTGGCAGCTGATCGGCAAAACGCCGCTGGCTCTTTTCCGGCCGCAGGAAAACCCGCCGACATTGCTGCGGGCGGGAGATACTGTGAAATTCGTTCGCATCTCAGAAAAAGACTATCACGCCTATAAGGAGGAGTCCAATTGAGCATGAAAGTATTAAAGCCCGGACTGCTCACAACGGTTCAGGATATAGGCAGAACGGGATACCAAAAATACGGCGTTCTGGCCAGCGGCGCTATGGATACGGTTTCACTGCGCATTGCCAATCTGTTGATAGGAAACGGCGAAAATGAAGCAGGTCTCGAAATAACGATGATGGGGCCCGGTCCGTCGTTTCATTTTTCAAAACAGACACTGATTGCTGTGACAGGGGCGGACTTCACGCTGCGTATTAATGACGAGGAAGCGCCTTTATGGAAGCCTGTGCTCATCAAGGAAAACAGCACGGTCAGCTTTGGCCCCTGCAAACTCGGCAGCCGTGCTTATTTGGCGGCAGCCGGTGGCATTGAGGTGCCTGCCGTCATGGAAAGTAAAAGCACATACGTCAGAGGAAGCATCGGCGGACTTCATGGCAGAGCGCTTCAAAAAGAAGATCAACTGAACATTGGAGAGATGTCAGCTCTTTCGCAAACCATCCTTTCCCGCTTAAGTTCGCAGCTTGGAAATCAGGGGTTTGCAGCACCGAAGTGGTCAGTCAGCCGCGGCAGATTTCTGCCATTGAAGAAGAATCCCGTCATTCGGGTGCTGGAAGGAAAGCAATTTGCCTTTTTCACAGAAGAATCAAAAACGCGTTTTTATGAAGAAGCATTTCGTGTCACGCCGCAGTCTGACCGTATGGGCTACAGGCTCAAAGGAGAACCGCTCGAACTGAAGGCCCCGCTTGAGATGGTGTCGGAAGCGGTTTCATTCGGAACAGTCCAGGTGCCGCCTGACGGAAACCCGATTATCCTGCTTGCAGACCGGCAGACGACTGGCGGCTATCCGAGGATCGCGCACATCATATCCGCTGATCTTCCGATTGTTTCCCAAATCATGCCGGGCGAGCACGTCCAGTTTGAGCCTGTGTCCCTTCAGGAGGCAGAAGCGCTTGCGGTAGAACGGGAACAGCATATAAAAGAACTGAAAACGAGAATAAAGATGGAATGGCTGACATAGCAAAGGGGATGCATGATGCAGAATAAAAACAAAACCGTAGTCAAATCTATGGCGCTGCTTAATTTGTTTTTGCACAAACCAAGCCTAACCTTAAGTGAACTGGTGTCGCTGACGGGAATGCCGAAGACCTCTGTTCACCGGATGGTCAGCTCCTTGGAGGAAATGGGGTTCCTCAGTCGGGATGCGTCCGGCGCTTATTCGCTGGGATTGGTGTTTTTGGAATTCGGACAGCTTGTCGCTGACAGGCTGGATATCAGAAAAATAGCGAAACCGGTGATGGAAGAGCTGTGCCGGGAAGTGGATGAGGCCGTGCAGTTGATCATGAGGGATGGCAATGAAGCGATATACGTTGAGAAAATAGAAGGGACACAGACTGTGCGGCTGTATACGGCGATCGGCAGGCGTTCCCCCCTATACGCGGGAGCGTGCGCCAGAAGCATTCTGTCCTTTCTTCCCCGTGAAGAAATCGAAGCATACATCAAACAAACCGAGCTCATTTCGATTGGCTCCGGAACGATTACCGATCCCGAAAAACTGCTTCAGGAGATTGATGCCTCTGTGCAAAATGGCTATACTGTCAGCTATTCAGAGCTCGAAAACTATACGGCGGCGATCGGCGCCCCGATCTTTAACCATAAGCGCCAAGTGGCAGCCGGCATTAGCATTGCAGGCTTTGAAGCGAGATTTACAGAAGACAGGCTGCCCTATTTAACAGAAAAGGTGAAGGACGCCGCTTTACAGATTTCAAGAAAAATAGGATATACATAAGTAGCCAATCTTTTCTCTGCTGCGTACATTAACGTATCGACGTTCAAGAGTGGAGGAAAGAACATGGTGCTTCGATATACAGCTCTGGGCGATTCCTTGACGACAGGGAGAGGCTCTGGGCTGTTTTCACCCGGCTTCGTCCAGCGTTTTGGGGACATGATGGAAGCTGACTTGAAAACAAGAACGGCAATAAAAATATTTGCCAGATCAGGCCTGAATACAGAAGAGATTTTGGGACTCCTGTCATATCCCTATGTGCAAAAATGCATTCGAGATGCTGATATGATAACGATCACAGGGTGCGGAAACGATCTCATCGATTCGGTCTTAGCCTACCAAACCTCTAAGGATGAAACGATTTTCAGCCGTGTATCCGCCCATTGCCATGAGAATTTTGAAAAGATGATTGCCAAAATCGCCGAGATTAAAGGAGAAAAACCTTCCCCGTACGCCATCCGAGTGTTCAACTTATACAATCCGTTTCCCGGCATTGAAATCGCCGGCAAATGGATCACATCCTTTAATTCACATTTAGAAACACTTGCATCAGCACCCCATGTCAAAATCGCAGATGCCTATAGCATCTTCAAAGGCAAGGAGCGGGAATATCTGTCCTTTGACGGTGTCCATCCGAACTGCAAAGGCTATCAAGCGATGGCTGAAGCCGTTCACAAGCTAGGCTATAAAGAACTATCAGTTTCATAGAAAACGCGCCTCATGACAGGCGCGTTTTTTTATGTGTGATCGAAATATTAAAAGAAACTTAAAATTCTCTGTCTTCTGTTCTACAGACAAACAAAGTGCGCTAGAATAATGGAGGACGTAGGCAAATATAGCCATAACGTTCAATATTTCGTATATAAGGAAGGATGGTCCTTTTGTTTCGGATTTTTAAAATGTCTTTTGCGGTTATCATTATTATACTGGCGCTTATTGCTTTTAACTATACGGAACACACCTCTGTTATCCAATCGGTCATGCTCGTCTTTCTTGGCGCGGTCATGTTTATGCAGGGGCTTGAAGAGCGCAAAAAAGAAAATGACGGCTCAGGCGCTTTTAATATTTATACCGCCGTTTTTGTATGGTCTGTCTCCCTTATCGGTTTTACACTTCATATTATATAAATCTATTACACATCCTGAAAATGCTCGACCGTCGGGAACGGGGTATAGAATCGATGAAGCAAGGCTTTCCACTCTTGATACTCTGAAGAACCGCGAAAGCCTTCCGTATGGTTCTCAAGTGTTTCCCACTCCACAAGAAGCAGATATTTATGCGTTTCCTCCATGCATTTTGATAACGAGTGAGTGATATAGCCCTTCATGCCGGAAATAATCGGCGCCGCTTGCCGGAATGCATCCTCAAACTCTTGTTCAAGGCCTTCTTTAATGTGAAGCATTGCTGCCTCTCTGACCATGCTATCCCTTCTTTCTGTCTTTTCAAATAGTCTACAGCAAACGATAGGAGATTTCTGCAAAATCGGTGAACTTTTCCTTCATTTTCAAAAAAATCTTGCACGCACCAATTCAATTAAGAGAAAATAACAAGTGGAAGGCAGGGGAAAGTCATGTTAAAAAAGTGTATTCTACTAGTATTTCTATGCGTCGGATTGATTGGGTTAATCGGATGCTCCAAAACAGATTCACCAGAGGATCGCATGGAAGCATTCGTGAAACAGTGGAACGATCAGCAATTCGATGACATGTATCAAAGCCTGACTAAAGATGTCAAAAAAGAAATCTCCAAAAAAGATTTCGTCAACAGGTATAAAGCCATCTATGAGCAGGCCGGCGTAAAAAATTTGAAAGTCACTGCGGGAGAAGTAGATAAGGACGATCAAGACAACAAGACAATGAAACATATCCCGTATAAAGTCAGCATGAACACAAATGCCGGCAAAGTCAGCTTCAAGAATACTGCTGTGCTGAAATTAGAAAAAACAGATGACGAGGAGTCATGGAATATAGATTGGGACCCATCGTTTATTTTCAAGCAGCTGGCTGACGACAAAACCGTGCAAATTATGAGCATTGAACCGAAACGAGGCCAAATTTACGATAAAAATGGAAAAGGTTTAGCTGTCAATACAGATGTTCCGGAAATTGGAATTGTTCCCGGAGAGCTTGGCGATAAAAAAGAGAAAGTTATAAAAGAACTCGCCAAAAAACTTGATTTGACTGAAGACGACATCAAGAAAAAGCTGGATCAAGGCTGGGTAAAAGACGATTCGTTTGTGCCGCTCAAAAAGGTCAAGCCTGACCAGGAGAAGTTAGTTTCTGAAGCGACGTCATTACAAGGCGTAACAAGAACGAATGTCAGCTCCCGCTACTATCCGTATGGCGAAAAGACAGCCCATTTGACAGGCTATGTCCGCGCCATTACAGCGGAAGAACTGAAGAAAAAGAAAGAAGGAACGTACAGCGATACGTCTAACATCGGTATCGCCGGACTTGAAAATGTGTATGAAGACAAGCTAAGAGGCACAACTGGCTGGAAAATCTACGTGCCGCAAACCGGGGAAGTCATTGCTGAAAAGAAAGCAAAGGACGGCGAGGATCTTCACCTCACAATTGATATCAAAACGCAAACGAAGCTGTATGATGAACTGAAGGATGACAGCGGGGCGGCAGTCGCGCTGCAGCCGAAGACAGGCGAAACACTCGCCCTTGTCAGCGCGCCTTCCTACGATCCAAACGGATTTATTTTCGGCTGGAGCGATAAGGAATGGAAAAAGCTAAACAAAGATAAAAACAATCCGTTTTCAGCGAAATTCAATAAGACATACGCGCCAGGTTCTACCATTAAACCGATTGCGGCTGCTATTGGAATCAAAAACGGCACCCTTAAAGCCGATGAGAAGAAAACAATCAAAGGCAAGGAGTGGCAAAAAGATTCGAGCTGGGGCGGCTATTCAGTGACACGTGTGTCTGAGAGACTTCAACAAGTCGATTTGGAAAACGCCCTTATTACGTCAGACAATATTTATTTTGCCCAGAATGCGCTTGATATGGGAGCGGACACCTTCACAAAAGGCTTGAAGACATTCGGTTTTTCAGAGGACGTTCCGTACGAATTCCCGATCCAGAAATCGTCTATTGCAAATGACAAGCTTGATTCAGACATTTTGCTTGCGGATACAGGCTACGGACAAGGGCAAATGCAAATGTCTCCGCTTCACTTGGCAACTGCTTACACGCCATTTGTTGACAATGGAGACCTTGTCAAACCGACGCTGATCAAAAAAGATTCACAAACAGCTGATGTTTGGCACAAGCAAGTGGTCACCAAGGAAGGAGCAGCAGACATTACAAAAGGTCTGAAAGGCGTTGTGGAAGATGAGCGCGGATCAGCGTATCAGCCTGTCGTGAAAGGAATCACAGTGGCCGGGAAAACAGGAACAGCCGAGCTGAAAACATCAAAAGATGATAAAGACGGCACGGAAAATGGCTGGTTTGTCGGCTACGATTACAAAAACAAAGACCTGCTTGTCGCCATGATGATCCAAAATGTGCAGGACCGCGGCGGCAGCCACTATGTCGTTGAGAAAGCGAAAAAGCAATTTCAATCGAATTAAAATGTCTTTTTAAAAGGAGCGAAAGGAAAAAGGGGATCTGAGGCCGAATGAACTAGTAAGGGGCAAAACCCGGTTTATACAAAGAAAAGAGGGATTTTGCATGCAGCGTATTCAATTGGCGGAGGATCTTCAATTTTCAAGAGTCATACACGGGCTTTGGCGGCTGAATGAATGGAACTATTCAGATGCTGAACTTCTGAGCCTCATTGAATGGTGTATCGATCACGGCATCACGACCTTTGATCATGCGGATATTTATGGAGGCTATACGTGCGAAAAGCTGTTTGGAAACGCCCTTGCCCTTTCGCCTGGATTAAGAGAAAACATAGAGCTGGTCACAAAATGCGGTATCGTTCTTGAATCGCCTGAACGGCCAGCTCACAGATCGCATCATTATAACACAAGCAAATCGCATATTTTGGCATCCGTTGAGCAATCGCTTATGAACCTTAGGACGGATTATATCGATGTGCTGTTGATTCACAGACCGGACCCGCTCATGGATCCGGAGGGGGTAGCAGAGGCGTTTCAGGCCTTGAAATGCTCTGGCAAGGTCAGGTACTTTGGCGTTTCAAATTTTAAAGATCACCAGTATCGGATGCTGGAATCATATTTGCCCGAGAAGCTCGTAACCAACCAGATTGAGCTTTCCGCATACGAATTAGAAAATATGCTCGACGGCACTTTGAACCTGTGCCAGGAAAAACGGATTCCGCCGATGGCTTGGTCGCCTCTGGCAGGCGGCAAAGTATTCACTGGAAACACGGATAAAGACCAGCGTGTCCGCACGGCGCTTGAATCCGTCCAAGGGGAAATCGGCGCTGCTTCATTGGACGAGGTCATGTACGCATGGCTGTTCACGCATCCGGCCGGCATCATGCCGATTGTCGGAAGCGGAAAGCGCGAGCGGATTTCCGCCGCGATAAATGCGTTGTCATACAAGCTTGACCAGGATCAATGGTTCCGCATTTTTACAGCCGTACAGGGTTACGATATTCCATAAAAAGCATCAGCTTACCAGCTGATGCTTTTTCAATATTGTCACACCGCATAGTGCCAAATTACCATTTATAAGTGATTGATTCTTTCTTGAAAGCGTTTTATATTAAAGGGAAACCTCTCTATATCCTCTACTGCATCTCCTTGCGACTTCATCCGCACATCAAGATAGTCTAGGAGGTCTTTTTTATGTATATGACTGCCAGAGAACAAAAGCTGTTAAAGCACTTATTATTACAAAACAGATATATAACCGTAACTGAGCTTGCTGAGCTGATGCAAGTCAGCACGAGAACCATTCACAGGGAACTCAAATCAATTAAACCGCTGATGGAAACCGTGGGGCTTACGTTAGATAAACAGCCCGGTAAAGGGTTGAAAGCAGTGGGAAGTCCCGAAGATAAACAAAAGCTGCTTACTGATTTATCATATGAACAGCATGAATACAGCGCCGACGAACGGAAACTGCTCATTCTTTGTTCGTTATTAGAGTCTCAGGAGCCCGTCAAACTGTACACGCTTGCTCATGATCTCCAGGTGACGAATGCCACGGTCAGCTATGACTTAGATGAGCTCGAGAAGTGGATTTCTCCCTTCGGACTGACACTGATCCGCAAAAGAGGTTTTGGCATCCAGCTCATAGGGCCGGAGAATGCGAAACGGAAAATTGTCGGCAACTTGATTGTGAACCGTCTCGACATCCAAATGTTTTTGGAAGCGGTTGAATTAAACATCAAAGGAAAAACCGATTCTTCAGAGAAAATGTTCGGGGTTGTCAGCAAAGGTGAGCTGTTAAAAATGGAGCGCATCTTATTTCAGCTCAAAGAAAAAATCGCTTTTTCATTGTCCGACAGCTCCTATATAGCGCTCGTCGTCCATCTGACGTATGCGATCGAACGAATTAAGCTTGGGGAAACTATCACCATGGAGCAAAATGAGCTTGAGGAACTGAAGAATGCGAAGGAATACAGCTCCGCTCTTGAAATCGCGGGCGAGCTTGAACGTGCCTTCGGCGTGACGATTCCAGAGGCGGAGGTCGGCTATATTACAATCCATCTTCGAAGCGCCAATCGAAAATACAAAACAGAATACAAAGCGCAGGAAATTGAGCTGGAAACAGCCCTGCAAACAAAGCGGCTCATTGCTTTTATTTCAGACAAAATCAGAATGGATCTGACGAAAAACTACTCTTTATATGAAGGCTTGATTGCCCATTTGGAGCCGGCCGTCAGCCGCATAAAAGAAAATATTGAGATATACAATCCGATGAAGGAACAGATCAAGCGCGATTATTTTCTGCTTTATATGGCGATCGAAGAAGGCGTCGAAAAGTATTTTCCGGGCATGTCCTTTTCTGATGATGAAATCGCTTTTATCGTTCTTCACTTTGGCTCGGCTCTTGAAATCAAAAAAGAAGAAGCAAAAGTGAAAGCGCTTGTCGTCTGCTCAAGCGGGATCGGCTCCTCGAAAATGCTTGCCTCCAGACTGAAAAAAGAGCTGCCGGAAATTGAATCGTTTGATATGTCATCCCTGATCGAGCTAAAGGGGAAGGATGTTCAAGCCTATGATATGATTGTGTCCACTGTACCGATTCCTTATGAAAACATTGATTACATCATGGTCAGCCCACTATTAAATGAGGAAGACGCAAACCAGGTCAAGCAGTATATCAAGCGGAAGATTCCCCTTATTCTTAACAAAAAAAGAAGCCCGAAGGAAGAGGCGCAGCAAGCTGATGTACCTGACATGCTAGAGGCGGCGGAAAGCATAGGGCGGTATATGGAAGTTATCCAAGATGTTCTGCGCCATTTTACGCTAGCTCCACTCAAAACAAACCCGGACCATAGCATGCTTTTGCTAGAGCTTTTTCAACAGCTGAAGAAGGATGGCCTGATCCGTAATCCGGAAAAAGCCGCGGTTTGCCTGGCTGAGCGGGAGAAACAAGGGGGATTGGGAATCCCCGGAACAAACATGGCGCTTTATCATCTCAAAAATGATGAAATCGTCCTGCCTTTTTTCAAAATGTTTGATCTCAGCACCTCCTATGAAGTGGATGGCATGGACGGAAATACCCTCAGGATGACACGCATTCTCGTCATGATGGCGCCTAACTCATTATCTGCTGAAGGCTCGGAGATTTTAAGCGCGATCAGCTCGGCAATTATCGAGAGCGGAGAAAGCATGGCGGGGTTTCAGGAAGAAGGAGAACAAGAATTGTATCAGCGGTTAAACCGCATATTTTTCACATGGATGAAAGAAAAAAACATACTGTAATCCTGCATGGCACACGTCAAAAATTTGGCGTGTGTTTTTCTTTGGACGGGGAACAAAATAAGAAAATGTGGGACTATTTTATCATTCAGTATTGGAATAATTCCAAAATGAAATAGTTTTACAAGTTATCTTTTTTGGGTTAAAATGGGTGAGGTAAGGAAGAAAATCTAACAAATTATTGAAGATTCAAGAGAATATAGGAGATGACGATATGGAAACATTACAGCATCTGATTCTGCATGACATGCCGAATAGCGAAGATATAGAGGCTGTAAAAAGCGGAGACCATACACTGACATATAAAGGTTACCGTAAACGGATTAATCAGCTGGCGAATGCCATGCTTCAAAAAGGAATTCAAAAGGGCGACCGTGTTGCATTGCTTTGCAAAAACGGCCATCCCGCCTCAACTGTTATGTTCGCCGCACTTGAAATAGGTGCTGTTGTCGTACCTGTCAGCTGGCAGCTGAAACCATATGAAATGACAGGCATTTTAAAAGCAAGTGAACCGAAAGCAATGTTTTACGGAGCGGAGTTTAAAGAGACACTGGATGAAGTTCTTCCTGAATTGTCCTCACTGTGTGTAACAATGGAAACTGGAACAGCTTACGAAACATCTGCTGAATTTGAAGCGCTGTTTGCAGGTCCTGATCATTTGCCAGAGACGGAAATGGTTTCCCCTGATGATACAGCACTTCTGATGTTTACATCTGGAACAACGGGTAACCCGAAAAGATGCATGATTACACATGGCGGCATATACAGATACGTTAAAAAATCCAACAGCTCAATAGCACGCATGAAGGGCCTTCGTTTTCTCGCGTGCCATCCGATTTATCATACGAGTGCGCTCATTTGCATCATGCTTGGAACGTTTGCAGAAACAACCTTTGTGTTTACAAAGGATCAAGATCCTGTTCACATGCTGAAGGTCATTGAAGAAGAGAAAATTCAGACAGTGATGGCTCTTCCTGTGTTCTACACGTATTTGCTTGAGGCGTGGGAAACGCACCAAACTGACTTATCTTCGCTTGTTATTTTAATGACAGGCGGAACAAAAGTGCCGAGCAGCCTAATCCGCCGCTATCTTGATATTGGCATTCCGCTTGCGCATGGCTATGGAAGTACTGAGGCTTGGGGCATCAGCACATGGACGCCTGATATGGGAATGGATAAAGCGGCATCTGCAGGAAAACCTGTGGCAGGTGTTAAAGTCAAAGTGGAAGATCCTCTGACCGGAGAAGAACTTCCTCAAGGAGAAATCGGCGAAATCGTTGTTCATACTCCATTCTTATTTAAAGGCTATGAAGACAATCCTGAAGCAACAGAGAAAGTGCTGCAAAATGGATGGTTTAGAACCGGAGATTCAGGATATGTAGATGAAGATGGCTTTATTTTCATCACGGGACGCTACAAGGATGTCATTATTTACGGAGGCGATAACGTCTATCCTGATCAGGTTGAAGAAGTTATCCAGCAGATCCCGGGAATCCTTGAAACGGCTGTGGTCGGTATTCCAGACCCGCTTTACGGTGAAAAACCGAAAGCTTTTATCGTGAAAAATGGCGGCCAGCGCATCACGGAAGAGGATGTCATCGCATTTTGTAAAGAACGCCTGTCCGCTTACAAAATACCTGAAGTTGAATTTGTTAACGAACTGCCGAAAAACAACCTTGGCAAGGTGAAAAAAGACGTCCTGCGCAATCAGGCTGTACATTCATAAAAGAAGAAGCCCGTCCACTTTATGTGGCGGGCTTCTTTGCACTTGCACAGACGGAAAGCTCAGGCTTAATGTTCTTAAATTGTATATCAATGTCTTCGAAGCCGGCTGCTTTAAAGTCAGCAATCATCTGTCTTCCAAATGATTTGGTTTTTTCAGGACTGGCATCCGCTTCCCGCGGCTGCATCGTAATGGCTGCTTTGCCACCTGGCTTTAATGCCCGATAAATCTGTTTCATGCCTTTTGTTTGGTCATTCCAAATGGTGTAGTTGTTAACGGAAATCACTTTATCATAAAACGAGGCGGGGAGAGGAAATGTCTCGATGCTTCCTTGTATCAGGCGTACGCCCTTTGGTTTCACTCTGCGGGCGGCCAGCTTCAGCATGGCCTCTGACACATCAATCCCATGAAGATGAACATCCTTCTCGCATTTCAGCATCTGCTGCATGCAGTATCCCGGGCCAAACCCGACTTCTAAAATGCTGTCCCCGCGCGTGATACCCAACTGATTGATTGTCCACTGATTCAGTGTTTGATTTTCAGCAGCCATGATGTACCCGGCAATCATGCCGATGACGCCCTTTGGCCTGCTGAATCTTCTAGAAAGCATGTTAATCATTCAGCAACCAACCCCCTTTTTGAGTTAATTTCCTCCAAGCGTTCCATGTGAAACATTTTTCTGATAAAGCAATGCGAAGGTGCTACGCCATGTTTATCCAAAGAGTGTGTGAGGTACACAACAAATAGACATGAAAACAAAGGAGGAGAATCATCATGGCAAATTATCCAAAAGAACTGCCGGCACAAACTCAAAGTCGCCAGCCGGGAATTGAAAGCGAAATGAATCCGAGTCCGGTGTATGAGTACGAGGATTATAAAGGAGCAGACAAATTAAAAGGAAAAGTAGCTCTTATTACAGGTGGCGACAGCGGGATCGGACGCGCGGTTTCCGTCGCTTACGCAAAGGAAGGCGCAGACATCGCCATTGTGTATAAGGATGAGCATGAAGACGCTGAGAAGACGAAGAAACGTGTTGAACAAGAAGGCGTAAAATGCCTGCTGATTGCTGGTGACGTAGGTGAAGAGGAATTCTGCAATGAAGCGGTTGAAAAAACGGTCAAGGAACTAGGCGGCCTTGACATCCTTGTCAACAATGCAGGTGAACAGCATCCGAAGGAAAGCATCAAAGATATTACGAGCGAACAGCTTCACCGCACATTCAAAACAAATTTTTATTCTCAATTTTATTTGACTAAAAAAGCAATTGATTACCTGAAACCGGGCAGCGCCATCATCAATACGACATCCATCAACCCGTACGTAGGGAACCCGACACTGATTGATTATACAGCGACAAAAGGGGCGATCAATGCCTTTACAAGAACAATGGCGCAGGCGCTTGTCAAAGACGGCATCCGTGTAAATGCAGTCGCGCCGGGTCCAATTTGGACGCCACTAATCCCAGCTACGTTCCCTGAAGAAACAGTTGCTCAATTTGGGCAAGATACGCCGATGGGCCGTCCTGGACAGCCTGTTGAGCACGTCGGCTGTTATGTGCTTCTGGCATCAGATGAGTCCTCTTACATGACAGGACAGACCCTGCATGTCAACGGCGGAAACTTTGTGACGACATAAGAGGGAGTGAGACATATGGGCATCACGAAAGAAGAAGTGAACAGCTACTATCAAAAAGCAGGGATTGTATTAACGGACGAGGAAGTAGACCAAATCCAGCTGATGGATTACGGCTTAGGAAAAGAAAGAAAAGTCGGGCTCCAGCTCTTCGTCTACGTCAATACAGACCGTTATTGCTCAAAGGAATTGGTGCTGTTTCCGGGACAGACTTGCCCGGAACACCGCCATCCGCCGGTCGACGGCCAGGAAGGCAAGCAGGAGACCTTCCGCTGCCGCTACGGAAAAGTGTATCTTTACGTAGAAGGAGAAAAAACGCCGCTTCCAAAAGTTCTCCCTCCTCAGGAAGACAGAGAACACTATACGGTCTGGCACGAAATTGAGCTAGAACCGGGCGGGCAATACACGATTCCACCAAACACAAAGCATTGGTTCCAGGCTGGGGAAGAAGGTGCTGTCGTGACGGAAATGTCATCGACGAGCACGGATAAACATGATATCTTTACCGATCCAAGAATATAAGGATGAGGCTTAGCAGCCCATCCTTTTTTGTATTGAAAAAAACAGAATCATCGATATAATGGGTGAAAAAGGAAAGAGGGCGAGGTAATGTTCACTTGCAAGGTAAATGAGCACATCACCATCCGATTATTGGAGCCGAAGGATGCTGAGCGGCTGGCCGAACTCATTATCCAAAATCAGCAGCGGCTCGGCCAGTGGCTGTTTTTTGCAGAAAATCCAAGCAGCGCTGAAACGTACAGAGAAACCATCATTCCAGATTGGCGGCGCCAGTATGCCGACCTGAACGGCATTGAGGCGGGGCTCCTTTATGACGGCAGCCTATGCGGCATGATCAGCCTGCATAACCTTGATCAAGTGAATCGAAAGGCTGAAATCGGATATTGGATTGCTAAAGACTTTGAAGGGAAAGGCATTATTACAGCTGCCTGCCGAAAACTTATTACGTATGCTTTTGAAGAGCTTGAGCTGAATCGTGTGGCGATTTGTGCGGCTGTCGGAAACGAAAAAAGCAGAGCGATTCCGGAGCGGCTCGGGTTTCTAGAGGAAGGCAGGGCACGGGACGGCTTATACGTAAATGGCATGCATCACGACCTCGTCTACTACAGTCTGTTAAAGCGTGAATGGGAAGGCGAAAAATAAAGAGCACACTTTCTTGTTTAAATCTTCCCCGGATGTGGAAAAGTAACAGCGGAGACGTTAAAAAGGAGTGATTCGAGATGAATCAGCAAGACATTAAACAAAAAGTGCTTGATGTTCTAGATCACCATAAAGTAGGTTCGCTCGCAACAGTTCAAAAGGGCAAACCGCATTCCCGCTACATGACTTTTTTCCATGACGGGCTGACGATTTACACACCGACAAGCAAGGAAACTCATAAAGCGGAAGAAATTGAGAACAACCCCAATGTCCACATTTTATTAGGCTATGATTGTGAAGGTTTTGGCGACGCATATGTCGAAGTTGCCGGAAAAGCCAAAATCAACAATTCGGCAGAACTCAAGGACAAAATATGGAGTTCCAAATTAGAGCGCTGGTTTGACGGCAAGGATGACCCGAATCTGGTGATTCTTGAAATTGAACCGGAGGATATCAGATTAATGAATGCCGGGGAGAAAACACCGGTCTCACTCGAACTATAAAAAATTTGTGTTTTCAAGGGCGATATGTTATTATGAATAGCTAGTAAGAAAAATAAGCAAATAAAAAAGAAAGTAAACTTCTTTTTTCTGTTTTGAGAGAGAAGCTTACCGCTTCCCAAGCAGCATAACCAGCTGCCCTTATTCTTTTCCTTCATAACAAATCGCCCCTAACGATGAGATGGAAAAAAGACTTTTTTGTTTTACAATTCACACCGGCGCGGCTTCGGAGCCGCAGTGACGATTGAGAGGTAGGGCTTTCGTTGTCTTGTGTTCAAGAAATTTCCATGGTGTTTACTTTCCAGAATGATTCTTCGGAACAATGCTTTATGAATCTAACCCGCCTGACTTGGCGGATGATATAATCTTTATTTGCGTATAGAAAAGAATAAGACAAACCGCCCGGCGTACGCCGGACGGTTTTTTTATTGCAAAAAACACATCGTACTGAAACCTCCTTGTCTTCATTCCAGTCTTATCTCTAGGATGAAATTGGAGGAAGAATAACGTGCATGTCATTACAACACAAGTACTTTTTATTTTTTGTTTTTTATTGCTGATTCACTCGATAGAAACTTTAGCCTATGCCACAAGGCTTTCCGGGGCCCGCGTTGGATTTATTGCGTCCGCGCTTTCTCTGTTTAATGTCATGGTCATCGTATCCAGAATGTCGAACATGGTGCAGCAGCCCTTTACCGGGCATTTAATTGATGATGCTGGAAAAAACGCACTGGCGATTGTAGGGGAGCAGTTCCGCTTTTTAATTTTCGGATCGACAGTTGGCACCATTTTGGGCATTATCCTGCTCCCGTCTTTTGTCGCTCTTTTTTCACGGGCGATTATTCACTTGGCGGGCGGCGGCGGCTCCGTTTTTCAAGTATTCCGAAAGGGATTCTCGAAACAAGGATTCAAAAATGCCCTTTCCTATTTGCGTCTGCCGTCCATTTCATATGTAAAAGGATTTCATATGCGCTTGATTCCGAAGCGTTTGTTTGTCATCAACATGCTGATCACATCGATTTATACGATTGGTGTGCTTTCGGCTTTATACGCAGGCCTTTTGGCGCCGGAGCGCAGCACGACAGCCGTCATGGCTTCGGGTTTGATCAACGGAATTGCAACGATGCTGCTGGCTATTTTTGTTGATCCTAAGGTATCCGTTCTTGCTGATGATGTGGCAAAAGGAAAACGAAGCTATATCTATTTAAAATGGACCTCTGTCACAATGGTCACATCAAGGGTGGCGGGCACACTCCTCGCCCAGCTCATGTTTATTCCCGGGGCCTACTATATCGCGTGGCTGACAAAGTGGTTTTAATAAGAAAGGCTGGATCATAAAGATCCAGCCTTTTTGCGCTTCCTTATTTATAGTTCCTTAATCCGCGGTCGTACAAAAAATTTCCGAATGGGACGAAAGCGGCGATGAAGCCGGCAGCTGACCATTTCAGCGGCCATTTGACAGAGAAGGTTGCATAAGCCAAGACAAGCAAATACAAAATGAACAACCCGCCGTGAACCGAACCGACAATTGTCACCGCAAGCGGAAGGCCTGCCCAATATTTAAGCGGCATAGCGATGAACAACAGGATTAAGAGTGACATTCCTTCAATAAAACCCATCGTGCGAAGTCTTCCGATCGGCGTGTGCAGCATAAATCGCCCTCCTTGTGGACACGTTTTCATTTTATACTATAAACAATCCGGGGGGGCATATGACAGCTTTCAAAAAATGTTCGGAAAACATTCATTTTTACATGCCTTTTCTAGGGAACTGTACTTGTCATTTACAAAAATACCCGAGATAATGTGTACAAAATCAAAAAAGAAGGATGTTGAAATGAAACTTGACCAGATTGATCTGAATATCATTGAGGAGCTGAAGAAGGACAGCCGTTTGTCGATGAGGGAATTAGGCAGAAAAATTAAGCTGTCGCCTCCATCTGTAACAGAACGGGTAAGACAGCTTGAATCGTTTGGCATCATCAAGCAATACACGCTGGAGGTCGACCAGAAAAAACTGGGGCTTCCCGTTTCCTGCATTGTGGAAGCAACCGTTAAAAACGCGGATTATGAGCGGTTCAAAAGCTATATTCAAACATTGCCGAATATTGAATTTTGCTACCGGATTGCGGGTGCAGCCTGCTATATGCTGAAAATCAATGCCGAAAGCCTCGAAGCGGTAGAAGATTTCATTAACAAAACATCGCCCTACGCGCAAACCGTCACTCACGTCATTTTCTCAGAAATTGACACGAAAAACGGGCGCGGTTAGAGAGTGCCGCGCGAAGTCTGTTATAATAACAGGATGAGCGTGAAAGAAAGAGAAGTGATCAAGCATGTCAAAAACAGTTGTATTAGCTGAAAAACCTTCAGTCGGCCGGGATTTAGCCCGGGTACTGAAGTGCCATAAAAAAGGAAACGGTTATCTCGAAGGCGATCAATATATTGTGACTTGGGCTTTAGGCCATTTGGTGACGCTTGCTGATCCGGAAGGCTACGGAAAAGAATTTCAATCATGGCGCCTAGAGGATCTGCCGATTATCCCAGAACCCTTGAAGCTTGTGGTGATAAAAAAAACCGGAAAGCAGTTCAATGCAGTCAAATCCCAGCTTACCCGTAAAGACGTCAATCAGATTGTCATCGCGACTGACGCAGGCCGGGAAGGTGAGCTTGTTGCGCGCTGGATCATTGAGAAAGCGAATGTCCGAAAACCAATCAAGCGGCTGTGGATTTCATCTGTGACGGATAAAGCGATCAAGGAAGGTTTTCAAAAGCTGCGCAGCGGCAAAGAATATGAAAACCTGTACCATTCTGCCGTCGCCAGAGCGGAAGCGGATTGGATTGTGGGGATCAACGCCACCCGTGCACTTACCACAAAATTCAATGCCCAGCTCTCATGCGGGCGTGTGCAGACTCCGACGCTTGCCATGATTGCAAAGCGCGAGGCAGACATTCAGGCGTTTACGCCCGTTCCGTATTACGGCATACGTGCTGCAGTCGACGGCATGACGCTGACGTGGCAGGATAAGAAATCAAAGCAGACGAGAACGTTCAATCAAGATGTAACAAGCCGTTTGCTAAAAAATCTCCAAGGAAAGCAAGCGGTCGTAGCTGAGCTGAAAAAAACAGCGAAAAAAAGCTTTGCGCCTGCGCTTTATGATTTAACGGAGCTCCAGCGTGACGCCCACAAGCGCTTCGGTTTTTCTGCCAAAGAAACGCTTTCTGTCCTGCAGAAGCTATATGAGCAGCATAAGCTCGTCACATATCCGCGGACGGACTCTAGATTTTTATCCAGTGACATCGTCCCGACGTTAAAAGACCGTCTGGAAGGCATGGAAGTAAAACCGTATGCCCAATATGTCAGCCAAATTAAAAAACGCGGCATTAAATCTCATAAAGGATATGTCAATGACGCGAAGGTGTCAGACCACCACGCGATTATCCCGACCGAAGAGCCGCTCGTTCTCAGCAGTCTGAGTGATAAAGAACGAAAGCTGTATGACCTGATTGCGAAACGTTTCCTGGCTGTATTAATGCCTGCATTCGAATATGAGGAAACAAAGGTCATCGCAGAAATCGGCGGAGAAACCTTTACGGCGAAAGGCAAAACCGTGCAGTCGCAAGGGTGGAAAGCCGTTTATGATATGGCGGAAGAGGATGATGAGCAGGAGGATGACAGAGATCAGACACTTCCTGCGCTTCAAAAAGGCGACACACTTGCCGTCCGCACGTTAACGGAAACAAGCGGCCAAACGAAGCCGCCTGCCCGCTTTAATGAAGGGACCTTGCTGTCAGCGATGGAAAACCCAAGCGCGTTTATGCAGGGAGAAGAAAAAGGCCTCGTCAAAACGCTTGGAGAAACAGGCGGCCTCGGCACGGTGGCAACGCGTGCCGACATTATTGAAAAACTGTTCAACAGCTTTTTAATCGAGAAAAAAGGCCAAGATATTTTTATCACATCTAAAGGAAAACAGCTCCTGCAGCTTGTTCCGGAGGATCTGAAATCACCGGCCTTAACAGCAGAATGGGAGCAAAAGCTGTCTGCGATCGCGGCCGGCAAATTGAAATCGGCTGTTTTTATTAAAGATATGAAGGCTTACGCTCACCAAACGGTAAAAGAAATCAAAAACAGCAGCCAAACCTTCCGACATGACAACATTACGGGAACGGCATGTCCGGAATGCGGCAAAATGATGCTGAAAGTAAACGGCAAACGCGGGACGATGCTCGTGTGCCAAGATCGTGAATGCGGAAGCAGAAAAACGATTGCCCGAAAAACAAACGCACGCTGCCCAAATTGCCATAAAAGAATGGAGCTTCGCGGCCAAGGCGAGGGCCAAACCTTTGCGTGTGTGTGCGGTCACCGTGAAAAGCTCTCTGTATTTGAAAAACGAAAAAACAAAGACAAAGCGCGTGCTACCAAACGGGACGTATCCTCTTATATGAAAAAACAAAATAAAGATGAGCCGATTAACAACGCGCTGGCAGAACAGCTGAAAAAACTCGGTTTGGATAAATAATAAAAAAACCTGTGCCTATCGCACAGGTTTTTTATTGGACTTAGGTCCTGTTTTCTTAATGTTCAAAAAGGGAAAAAAAAGCTAGCAATCTGCATTTTTTTTCTTTTATAGTAAATGTACTTTGTAACATGGCAGTCATATTTTCGTCTATAACTATTTGTGAGCGTCTGATTTGCTTCAGGCGACAAAGGGGGATTTGCCTGTGAGGCATGTACTAATTGCTGTCATCTTATTCTTCTTATCTATCGGACTTTCCGCAGGGTGTGCTGAAGCTGGAAACAAGACCCAAAATCAGTCGGCGACAGAAGTGAATGCCAGCCCGCTCCAGCCGGCGGAATATTTCATCTATCACAATTTAATGAATGACAAAGGGCTGATCAAAACCGATTTTTCAGACCAGCCTTCTTACTTGTCGGAATCTCTCGGACTGTGGATGGAGTTTCTGCTCAGCAAAAATGACGCACCACATTTCCAGGATCAATATCAGCATCTGACTGATTCATTTCTGATGAGCAATCACTTGGTGACGTGGAAGATTCAAAATGGCCAAGCGAGCGGGACGAATGCGCTGATAGATGATATGAGAATTATGCTGTCTCTTGACCAAGCCGCCGCAAAATGGGGCCGCAGCGACTACGCGCAAACGGCTAGGGATATCGGCACGTCTTTGAAGACATACAATATGAACAACGGGTTTTTTACAGACTTTTACGACTCACAGGCCGCTTCAAAGGATGTGACGCTTTCATACGTCATGCCTGATGCCTTAGCTGTCTTAAAGAAGAATGGAATCATAGACGAAGAAACAGAACAGCGGAATGCCAATGTTCTCTATTCAGCTCCTTTAAAAAATGGCTTTCTGCCGAAGACATACAGCTCGGAGACGAAGGAATACACATATGATAGTGAAATCAACCTGATTGATCAGCTTTACGCTGCTTGGCATTTGCCGGAAGGGGATGAAAAAGCATCTGTTTTAGCGGACTGGATCAAGCAGGAATTTCAGAAAAACGGAAAGCTGTACGGGCGGTATTCGGCATATACGAAGGAGCCTGCCGTCCAATATGAGTCTCCATCCGTATATGCCTTAGCCGTATTGTTTTTGACAAAACAGCATGAAAACAGTTCTGTCATCAAAGCCATATATGATAGAATGAATGACTTTGAAATTCATGATCCGGTGAAATCGTATTATGGAGGCTATATGAGCGGCACTCAGACGCATTCATTTGACAATCTGCTGCCGCTGTTAGCCGAAAGGAAGCTTTTTAATGAAAATATCATTCAGTGAATCACAAAAATTATTTGCTTATTTTTCAGGGCTCATCGCGGCCCTGTCTTTGTTTATTTATTATGTGTCAGCCCAGCAATCAGAAGGTGCTCTGATCCTTTGCATCACATTTGGCGTCATCGCCGCAGGCATCTGGTTCGGCCCGATTTACGCGCTGGCAGTGACCTTAATCGTACTCTTTGTTCTCGGCACCTTAATGATGTTTTTCCAGACTGGACAGACATCGCTCTTTCCGGCTGAGGAAGGGCTGCGAATGCTTGTCGTGTGGGGAATCGCGCTTTTGCTGTTTTCTTTTATTTCTGGAAGAATCCACGATATTACAGCAGAGCTTCGGCGCTCAATGACACGGCTTCAATCCGAAATTAAAAGCTATGTTGCTGTTGACAGAGTGACTGGTTTTGATAACAAGCAAAGGATGAAGCTGGAACTTTCAGAAGAAATCAAGCGGGCGGAGCGCTACGGCAATTCTTTTGTGTTTTTGCTGCTCCATATGCATTATTTCAAAGAGTTTAAGTCTTTGTACGGTGAAAAAGAAACGGACCGCCTCTTCCAATATGTCGGTCAGCAAATCAGGACAAGCGTTCGGGAAACGGATAAGAAATTCCGTCCCTCTGACGAGCGTATCGGGATCGTGCTGACGCACACGCCTGCTGAACATATGCCGGCCGTTCTGACTAAGCTGAAGAAACAATTGGATACATATCAGCTGGAAAATGGAAAGTATGTGTCGCTTACGTTCCACGTTTGCTATTTGCCCTACCGCAACGATATCCAAACAGCTGATCAATTTTTAGAAGAACTGGAAAACGAGATGATGATGAATGAACTATAAAGGAATCACATTGCTATGCGTCATGATGCTTCTATTTTCAGCTATTGCGTCTTTTCCCGTTTCTGCGCAAGCGAAAGATCAGGATGCCGGCATTCTCATCATCTACTCAACCTTGGACGGCAAAGAGTCGTCACAAGTCAAAATGCTCGATTTGCTTGCGGGCCACTTTACATCCCATGTGACAGTCAAAAAAGATTCAGACGTTGAAGCGTCGGATTTCAAAGGGAAAGACCATGTGATTTATTACGGCCAAACGAAAAGAAAGCTCAGCCAAAAATTGCTGTCTCTTATCAGCGGCGTGAAAAAACCGGTTGTCGCCATTGGCTATAACGCAGGCCAAATCAGCCAATTTTCTGGGCTTTCATTAGCCCGCAAAGAAAATGTGTTTCAGGTTCACAGCAGGTCAGAAAAGGCCGATGTGTCTCTGGAAAGCGGGCTTAACGTGCTGAGTGTATCAGGCCTGAAAGGAACGGCGCTTTACACCTTCAAAGCGGATGAAGGCACAACGCATTCTTTTATATGGAAAACAAAAAAAGGGAATGTGTACATTGGATTAACAAATTTGTTAAATGACAATTTGATCGTGGCGAAACAGCTCAGAGAAGCTTTCGGAGAGAAGGCGGGGACGACGTTATTGTATTTGCGTCTCGAGGATATCAGCCCGATGTCTGATGAAAAACTGCTGCTTCAAGCCGGTACATACCTGCATAAGCGGCATATTCCTTTTATCCTGGCGGTCATTCCGGTTTACTTGAATCCGGAAACAGGCGACAAAGTGTATTTGTCTAATCAACCGAAGATGGTCAAGGTGCTGAAGAAGCTGCAAAGCATGGGCGGCAGTATCATAGTTCACGGCTATACTCACGCTTATCGCTACAGTGAAACAGGAGAGGGATTTGAATTTTGGGATGCAAAGGCGGATCAGCCGATTACATCCGGAAATGCCGAAGACCCCCCGTCCATTTTGGAGAAAGAACAGGACTTCCCGAACGAACAAGCCTATCACAGCTATCTTGAACCATTTCGGGAAAAGGAAGAAACGTATACAAAACAAAAACTGACGCGTGCCATTGAGGATTTGACATCATCGGGTCTTTACCCGCTGGCGTTTGAAGCGCCGCATTACACGATGTCCGAATATGGCTATCAAATCGCCTCGCAGTATTTTACAAGCATTTTCGGCCAGGTCCAGCTCAGCAGCACAACATGGAAAACATCCGGTGCACCTCCGTTTGTGACTGCTCCTTCGATGCTGCACGGAATGACGCTTTATCCGGAAACGATCGGCTTTGTCGACACATCGAAGCAAAACCCGCTCGGTGAGATGGAGGAGCATATCTCCCAGATGATTGATTTTGAAGGCGGAGTAGCCGGAGGATTTTATCACCCGTACCTTGGGATGAAATATCTGCCTGAGCTGGTTGATCAGATGGAACGCATTCCAGACAGTGAATGGCTTGATTTAAAGAAAACGAAACAAACCGTCAAAACAGACAAAGTGGAAATTCATACAAGCGGTGACGGAACGATTCAGGTGAAAAACGGCGTAAGCCCCATTTACGAGTTTTTCGATCATCACCGGCAAACCCCTCTGGAAAAGGCGTTATGGATTCTCTCCGCTGTTGTGCTCTTATTTGTCATCATGTTTGTCAGTTATACGTTTTACTTGAGAGCCACATTGAAAAAACGAATTTTTAAGGAGAGAAGAAGCCTTGGGTAATACGCTGTTCTTTATCTCGCTAAGTTTAATATGGGTTATGCTTCTCTACCACATGTTCCTCATGCAGGGCGGGTTTCGCCACTATATGACCTTCGAACGGAATATCCCGAAGTGGAGAGAAAATATGAAGGAACTGCCGAAGGTCAGCGTCCTCATCCCGGCGCATAACGAAGAGGTTGTGATTCGGCAGACGCTGAAGGCCATGGTCAACCTTTATTATCCGAAGGACCGGCTGGAGATTATCGTCGTTAATGATAATTCATCAGACCGGACGGGTGATATCGTCAATGAATTTTCCGAGAAATACGATTTCATCAAAATGGTGATTACGAAGCCGCCAAATGCAGGAAAAGGAAAATCCTCTGCACTTAACTCGGGTTTTGCCGAATCGAACGGCGATGTGATCTGTGTGTATGACGCCGACAACACGCCTGAGAAAATGGCCGTGTATTACCTCGTGCTCGGCCTGATGAATGACGAAAAGGCAGGCGCCGTGGTAGGGAAATTCCGCGTCATCAATGCGGCAAAGACGCTGCTGACGAGGTTTATTAATATCGAAACGATCTGTTTTCAGTGGATGGCCCAGGGAGGCAGATGGAAGTGGTTCAAAATCGCCACGATCCCAGGCACCAACTTCGCGATCCGCAGAAGCATTATCGAAAAGCTCGGAGGCTGGGATGACAAAGCGCTCGCTGAGGATACTGAGCTGACCATCCGGGTATATAATCTCGGCTATCACATCCGCTTTTTCCCTGCCGCCATCACGTGGGAGCAGGAACCGGAAACATGGAAGGTATGGTGGCGCCAGCGCACCCGATGGGCGCGCGGCAATCAATATGTCGTGCTCAAATTTTTGGCGCAGTTTTTTAAGCTGAAACGAAAACGGATTATCTTTGATTTGTTTTATTTTTTCTTTACGTACTTCCTGTTTTTCTTTGGCGTGATCATGTCAAATGCGATTTTTGTAGTGAATTTGTTTTATGATTTGCATTTGTCTGTTGGATTTTTGGCAATGATTCTCTGGATTTTGGCGTTTTTCTTATTTATGACAGAGGTCATGATTACGTTGAGCATTGAAAAAACAGAAATGAACAAGCAAAACTTTTTTATCGTATTTCTCATGTACTTCACATACTCGCAGGCATGGATTGTGCTTGTTATCTACTCTTTATTCGTAGAAATCAAGCACCGTTTATTCAAGCAAGAGGTCAAATGGTACAAGACAGAACGATACAATCAACATAAAAGCGGGTGACCTTTTTGAAACAAATAATGATTTTTCTCACAAGCTTCATGCTGCTGGCGATGACTGGACAAACGGCTCTTGCCAAAGACGTACAGGTCAGCGGTTCGCTCCTTGGGAAAAGCAGCCAAGAACAAGCCAAACAGCAGGTGCTGACAAGCGAGCTGATTACACTGTATGGATCAAAAGACAGCGCAGAGCTGACGTATCAGATCCCGGCAGGCGCCTCTTCGGGCAATCAGCAATTGGTAATCGAATACGAGGCATCAAATCTTTTAATTTCTCCATCATCGTTAACGGTTGTCATTGATGATGAACCGGTCAAGACGTTAAAGCTTGATGGTGATTCCAAACGGAAAACAGTGAAGCTGAATCTGAATAAAAGCCAGTCTGCGCAAGGCTATCACAACGTATCGCTGAAATTCTACGGCGTAATGAAAGAGGGCGTGTGCGTCAGACAGGATACATCAGGCAACTGGATCAAAATTTATCCGGACAGCCGGCTGACACTTGCTGACAGCAGTGAAGCGAAGGGAACGTCGCTGGACCATTATCCGTATCCTTTCGCCCAATCTGGAAATACAGCGGAAGAAACAGCTATCGTCATTCCGGATAACCCAAGTTCAGCAGAAATAGAAGCTGCTGTTAAAACAGAAGGCTATTTGAAAACGGTGGACAGCAGTGTCAGTATTGCGTATGTCACGGAATCTGAACTGAAAAAAATCGATAAGCCGACGATTGTTATCGGCGTGGACAAGCATTGGAACGGCAAAGTGAAAAAACTGTTGAAACAAGCCGGGCTACAGGCAAAAGGAGAAAACCTTCTGCTTGCGGAGCGGGTGCTGAAAGCAGAGGGCAAACAGCAGCCGGTTCTGTTTGCGCAAGCGGCGTCCGAGGACGCGCTCACAAAAAAAATCAGCGTGATGACAGATCAGACATATACAGGCCAGCTCAGCGGCGATACACTTTCAATCAGCAAGCTTCAGCAGACTGAAAAAAAAGAAAGCGATAAGCTGACCCTTGAGAATTTTGGAGCGGGTGATATCACAATTGGAGCCGACAAAACATCTTCAGCACATTATTTTTATCCGGCTTCGGCTGTTTTAGATGAAAACCAATCGGCGAAGCTGTCGCTTAAACTGAAAAAGTCTGAAACGATTCAAGCCTCAACGGCTGAAAACGAGTCAGCCTCTCAGGCTGCAGAACTGAAAGTGATGATCAACGGCCAGCCGCACTCGGTCCGGCTTGATGAATTAGGAAAAGAAGATAAAAACGGATTCTATCATGTCACAGTGAAAGTGGACCCTAAGCTGCTGCAAAAAAACCGCTACATTGATATTCAGTTCGTCACGACCGGTTTAAAGGAAAACAACCCTTGTAACACCACTGATGAAGAAAAGTGGGTTTTTATCGATAAAAACAGTACATTATCATACGCCATCAAAGGCATGTCCCCGTCAGCGGATTTTCAAGAGTGGCCGCTGCCTTACGCCGGAAACCAGGATCAAACAACGTTAATCGTGCTTCCTGACACCGTAAGCCAATCGAAGCTAGAGGAGCTTTCTCTCGTAACAGAATCCTTTGGCAACGAAGCACAGCATTCATATACGGTAAAGAAATCATCTGACGTTACAGCAAATGATGCGAAAGGACGAAACCTCATTTTCATAGGAGGGATCAATCAATTTTCTCTTCTGAAGGAGAAATCATCAGATCTGCTTGTGCCGCAGGAAAAGAACGGCTCGTTTGATGTATCTAGTTTCGAGATGCTGAATGAGACGACAAAACAAGTGGTATTTACCCAAGCATCGGTTTGGGATTCACGCTATACAATGGCTGTCTTTGCACCGTCAAAAGGAGATGGCACGGCTGTCACAAAAGAGATCATCAGTTATCTGAACAGCAACGATGAGTCGGCAACCGTCCTTAATGAAACAAACAGCCAGCAGGTGTTTACAAACCACCAGCAGCTCAAATCGGAAACAAACAGTTCCGATGCAGAACAACCAACACAGGATCATAGCCAGAAATGGATGTATATTGGTGTGCTGGCACTCATTATGGTGGTTGCGGCAGTGTTCATTTGGATTGCCGTAAGACGCAAAAAAAGAAAGACAGATACAGAATAAAACAGAGGCGATTTTAGCCTCTGTTTTTTTATTTTTGGTAAGTAAATTCCATTTGTGGAACCTGTCATTTTATTTTTTTCTCTCAGCCAATAAGCCTCTTTACAACGTGCGGGAACGGGAGTATGATCTCTTTTAGAAAACAAATCGCTTAATCTGAAATCAGAGCGGGGGACCCAATAGAACGGCTTTTTGCCGTTGGGGTGAATCCTTTTTAGGTAGGGCTAACTCTCATATGCCCGAATCCGTCAGCTAACCTCGTAAGCGTTCGTGAGAGGAGATGAATGAAACCTGTGTTCGATGTTATGGCACAGGGGCATCCGTTTGCCTCTGTGTTTTTTGTTGTTCATTTTTGAATGCAAATCGCATACAGAGACATCATAGCAGAAAGGACTATCATCAACATGTGAGAGCAAGACACTGATGGATGTTTTATTGTTTTAATTGAAAAATGAGAAATTAAAAGGGGAAGACATCGATGTATCATTCAATCAAACGTTTTTTGATTGGGAAACCACTAAAATCCCAAGCAGCTGGAGAGCAAAAACTGACGAAATTAAAAGCCTTGGCTATGCTTTCCTCAGATGCGCTGTCATCTGTCGCATATGGGACAGAACAAATTCTAATCATTTTGGCAACAATCAGTGCAGCCGCATTTTGGTACTCCATTCCGATTGCGGTTGGCGTTCTCATCTTGCTGCTCGCACTGATTCTTTCATACAGGCAAATTATTTACGCTTATCCGCAGGGCGGCGGGGCGTATATCGTTTCTAAAGAAAATCTCGGTGAAAAACCGGGATTGATTGCGGGCGGTTCATTGCTTGTTGATTATATTTTAACAGTAGCGGTAAGTATTTCCGCAGGCACGGATGCCATCACGTCAGCCTTTCCTGCATTGCATGATTATCATGTGCCGATCGCTATTTTTCTCGTGTTAGTGATTATGATTTTGAACCTGCGCGGGCTTTCGGAATCAGCATCCATACTTGCCTACCCGGTTTATCTGTTTGTGGTGGCGCTTTTGGTTCTCATTGCAGTCGGGTTGTTTAAACTTATGACAGGACAAATAGACCAGCCAGCCCATCATACATCGCTCGGCACACCTGTAGCCGGCATTACGCTATTTTTGCTGCTTAAGGCTTTTTCCTCCGGATGCTCAGCGTTGACCGGGGTTGAGGCCATTTCTAATGCGATTCCTGCATTCAAAAACCCGCCTGCGCGAAACGCGGCAAGAACGCTTGCGATGATGGGGATTTTGCTGGCGATTCTGTTTTCCGGCATCACGGTTCTCGCGTACGGGTATGGTACGGCGCCGAAACCTGATGAAACAGTGGTTTCACAAATTGCGTCCGAAACCTTTGGGCGGAATGTGTTCTACTATGTCATCCAAGGTGTCACATCGCTTATTTTGGTTCTTGCGGCAAATACGGGATTCTCAGCCTTCCCGCAGCTTGCCTTCAACCTGGCGAGAGACCAGTATATGCCGCGAATGTTTACAGTCAGGGGCGACCGCTTAGGCTTCTCAAATGGGATTATCTTTTTAGGCTTTGCCTCCATTGTTCTCATTATCTTATTCGGGGGACAGACGGAGCACTTAATCCCGTTATATGCTGTGGGCGTATTTATTCCATTTACGCTTTCACAAACCGGCATGTGCATGAAATGGATCAAGCAAAAACCAAAAGGCTGGATCGGAAAAATGCTGATCAACTCCTGCGGCGCTCTGATATCATTTATGGTTCTATCCATTCTGTTTGTGACGAAGTTTAATGTCGTATGGCCTGTGTTAATCTTTATGCCTATCGTCGTTTTGCTGTTTTTTGCGATTAAAAATCACTATACTGCGGTTGGTGAACAGCTTCGCATCGTAGACAAAGAGCCGGAAGAAATCAAAGGCACCGTTGTGATTGTGCCTGTGGCCGGTGTCACCACCGTCGTGCAAAAATCGATTCACTATGCGAAATCACTGTCCGATCAGGTGATCGCCGTTCACGTGTCATTTGACAGAGAACAGGAAAAGAAATTCGAAAAACGTTGGGAAGAGCTTAATAACGGAGTGCGTCTCGTGACGCTTCACTCCTCTTACAGAAGCCTTGTCCATCCGTTTGATAAGTTTTTGGAAACAGTTGAGGCAAAAGCGAAGAAGGAGCAGTTTTCCGTTATGGTGCTGTTTCCGCAATTTATAACGAAAAAACGCTGGCACACCATCCTTCACAACCAATCGGCCTTCCTCCTCAGAGTCCGGCTGTTCTGGAAAAAGGACATAATGGTTGCCACACTGCCGTATCATTTTAAAAAGTAAAGCTCTAGGACCAAGGGAATCACCTTGGTCCTTTTTAGCGGGAAAAGGAGGTATGGGGGTGTATACACAAGGTGCTTTTGTGATCGTATTGAACGAAAGTCAGCAAATTCTGCTGGTGAAACGAAAAGATGTCCCTCTATGGGATTTGCCGGGCGGCAGGGTTGATCCCGGGGAATCGGCTGAGGAAGCGGCAGTGCGGGAGATATTGGAAGAAACGGGATACAATGCAGCGCTTTCTGCGAAAATAGGTGTTTACCAAAGGCCAAAGTTTCAAGATGAACAGCATCTGTTTTTCGGAAGCATTACAGGCGGACAAGCAATGGCTGACGGCACAGAGACAGCGGGATTAAAGTGGGTTTCCCCGGGGCGTTTGCCGCTTTTTATGGTGCCGAATCGAAAAAGGCAGATCAATGATTTCAAGAACGGCGCTCAAGATGTAAATGTCACCGTCAAGGATAGCGGGTTGCTCGCGGCGATCGACCTGTTGAAAAGAAGACTGGGCAAGTGATTCAGGTCTCCGGGTTTTAAAGCCTTTCTCCTGTGGTATTGAAAAAAGGAAAAAGGAGGATACGTTATGGCACACAAAACTGCAGGACAAGCAATGACAGAGCTGCTTGAGCAATGGGGAGTTGATCATGTATACGGCATCCCCGGAGACAGTATAAATGAGTTTATCGAAGAATTAAGACACGAAAGAAATCAACTGAAGTTCATTCAAACCCGCCACGAAGAGGTAGCGGCACTGGCAGCCGCGGCTGAAGCAAAACTCACCGGCAAGATCGGAGTCTGTCTGTCAATCGCAGGGCCGGGAGCGGTGCACTTATTAAATGGTTTATATGATGCTAAAGCCGACGGCGCCCCTGTGCTGGCGATTGCAGGACAGGTTTCTTCTGGCGAAGTCGGACGGGACTATTTCCAGGAGATTAAGCTGGAGCAAATGTTTGAGGACGTGGCCGTGTTCAACAGAGAGGTACATAGCGCGGAATCACTTCCGGATCTCTTAAATCAGGCGATCAGGACCGCCTACAGCAAAAAAGGCGTTGCGGTATTGAGCGTGTCAGATGATTTGTTTGCGGAGAAAATCAAACGGGAGCCCGTGTATACTTCACCGGTGTATATTGAAGGGAACCTAGAACCGAAAAAAGAACAGCTCGTCACCTGCGCCCAATATATTAATAACGCTAAGAAACCGATTATCCTGGCAGGGCAGGGAATGAAAAAGGCGAAACGGGAGCTCTTAGAATTTGCGGACAAAGCCGCCGCTCCGATCGTTGTTACACTCCCGGCAAAGGGTGTTGTTCCCGATAAGCACCCGCATTTTCTCGGCAACCTCGGGCAGATCGGAACAAAGCCGGCTTACGAGGCAATGGAGGAATGTGATTTATTAATCATGCTCGGAACGTCATTCCCGTACCGTGATTATTTGCCAGATGACACGCCGGCGATACAGCTCGATTCAGACCCGGCAAAAATCGGAAAACGGTATCCGGTGACAGCGGGCCTTGTCTGCGATTCGGCTCTCGGTCTGCGCGAATTGACAGAGTATATTGAACGCAAGGAAGACAGAAGATTCCTGAATGCCTGCACAGAACATATGCAGCATTGGTGGAACGAAATTGAAAAAGATGAGACAGAGGCAACAACACCGCTTAAACCTCAGCAGGTCGTGGCCCGTCTTCAGGAAGCGGCAGCCGATGATGCGGTGCTCTCTGTCGATGTCGGCACTGTGACAGTCTGGATGGCGCGTCATTTCAAAATGAACGCGAACCAGGATTTCATCGTTTCCAGCTGGCTTGCGACAATGGGTTGCGGCCTGCCGGGAGCGATCGCAGCAAGCTTGTCCGAACCGGAACGCCAGGCGATCGCCGTCTGCGGTGACGGGGGATTTTCCATGGTCATGCAGGACCTCCCGACCGCCGTCAAATATAAGCTCCCGATCACAGTCGTTATTTTAAACAACGAAAATCTCGGCATGATTGAGTACGAGCAGCAGGTCAAAGGCAATATCGACTATGTCACAAAACTTCAAAATGTCGACTATGCCGCATTTGCAGAAAGCTGCGGAGCAAAGGGCATCAAAGTGACTAAAGCGGAAGAGCTTGCGCCGGCTTTCCATGAGGCGCTGCACTCTGACCAACCGGTCGTAGTGGATGTCATGATTGGAAACGAACCGCCGCTTCCTGGCAAAATCACCTACGGGCAGGCGAAAGGTTTTAGCAAGTACATGCTGAAAAACTTCTTCGAAAACCAAAAATTTGAAATGCCGTCACTGAAGAAAAGCTTGAAACGGTTATTTTAAAAAAACAGGGGCCCTAAGAGCCCTTGTTTTTTGTTGGAAACAAATGTATTTTCAGCATGTTTGAATTCATAAAATGATCGGTATATGTATTAGGAACTGATTTCGCCATACTCGAAACAGACAAAAGGACAAATGCATCTTGTTTCAAAGCAAGATGCATTTGTCCTTGTATGTTTATTCTTATCAAATCTTACAGAACTCTTCTCATTATAAGCTTATTTCTCTTTTTTCTTCAGCCCGAAGAAGAAAGGAAAAGCAGAACCGACCAAGAAGGTGCCGAATAAAAACATGCCGCCGATAAACACGTGGAAATTTGTGTGTCCGGCCGTAAACGCCGTGATTAAGGAAATGATACTGAGCACGATCATGGCAATGCCGGGCGCGACTCTCATTTTTCCCTTGGATCTATGGGCAGTAACAGAACATAAAATGCCGATAACAATAGGAACAATCCACAAATAAAACAGAATAAATACTGACATCATCAAAACTCCGATTTTTCTTCTATCATAACAAATTTCTGTCAAAAAGGGTATCAATGAGCTTTGCGAAAAAATAAAAACCGGCTTTAGAAGCCGGTTTTTATTGAAACGTATCTACAATTAAAAACACATTCAAAGCAACGATCAATACAGCAATCAGCCAAGACACCACTGTGACCCATTTGGCGTTGATCAGAGATCCCATGATCCGTTTATTGCTTGTAAACATAATAAGCGGAATGAGGGCAAAGGCGATCCCGAATGACAGCACGACCTGGCTCAGTACGAGAGCGGTCGTCGGATTAACACCTGACGCGATGATCAAGATCGGCGGAATGATCGTGATAAAACGCCGTACATACAGCGGAATGCGGTAGTTGATAAATCCTTGCATAATCACGTCGCCTGAAAGTGTGCCGACAGACGAACTGGATAGACCGGCAACGAGCAGCCCGATCCCGAATAAAGCCGCAGACATAGGGCTGACAAGATGTCCGAATTGCTGAAATGCGACGTCGAGATCCTCAACAAACAGGCCGTTTTTGAAGAATAATGCGGCAGCCACAATCAGCATACTTGCATTAATAGCCCCTGCAATCAGCATCGCTATTAAAATATCAATAAATTCAAACCTAAAGATTTTTTTCCGTTCTGCATCAGTTTTGCCAACCACCCGCCGCTGTGTAAGGGCAGAGTGTAAATAAATGGCGTGCGGCATAACAGTTGCGCCAAGAATACCCGCTGCAAGAAGCACACTGTCGGTGCCATGAAACGCCGGGACAAAAAGGCCCTTCATCACTGACACGGCATCAGGCTTTGCGAAAAAGGTCTGCAGCGCAAAGGCGATCACGACCACAAACAGCATACCGGCAATACCGGCTTCAAGTGAGCGATAACCGCGGCGCTGAAGCTCCAATATCGCGAAAGAACCGATCGCCGCAATAATAGACGCTTCAAGCATCGGAATGCCGAACAGCAAATACAGTCCCAGAGCCGCTCCGATAAATTCCGCCAGATCAGTTGCGATAA
This sequence comes from Bacillus sp. YP1, assembly GCF_000877815.1. NCBI lineage: Bacteria > Bacillati > Bacillota > Bacilli > Caryophanales > Bacillaceae > Bacillus > Bacillus sp. YP1. The sequence continues at coordinate 262,787 of NZ_CP010014.1, forward strand.
TGACCAACTCGCCCTGAATCCATAATCCGATCGAGACAGGCTTCGGGAATTCTTCACGGGCAACCTCAGGCAGATTTTTGCCTGTCGCAATACCGAGTTTGGCGGATAGGGATTGAATTAAAAGCGCCATGATATTGGAAAATAATATCACCCATAAGAGCATATATCCGTATTTAGAACCCGCCGAAATATTCGTTGCGAAGTTGCCGGGATCAATATAGGCAATGGCTGCTATAAATGCAGGGCCGAGAAAAGGGAGCAGCCCTCTGAATCCTCTGATTTTCCCGTCAAGCGCATCTTGGACGGCTTTGGAACGGGGAGATTGTGCTGTGATGTCCTTGTTCATCATGTCTCACCTGAATTCTGTTTGTTTTTGCCGTACAACAAAGAGTTTCCTTAAGGCAAATTATTTTATCTACATCATATGACCATCCCGGTTTCTTGTCAACCGAAAATGTTCAAAATACACTTCTGAATTTTTCCCTGTTATGTAACATGATATGTAGGGATTCGGGATAAGGTCCCATATAAAAAGACATCGTTTCATTTCGAAACGATGCCTCCTGTATCTAATGAGTCGAGTCTAGGCTTCCTTCCGCAGCCCGCGGAATATAAGGCCCAGCAAGAACACGAAGATGGCTGCCCCGATGATGGCCGGGAAAATAGCAAAGCCGGCGAGGCTCGGTCCCCATGTGCCAAGAAGTCCGTGCCCGATCCAAGCGCCGATCAGCCCGGCAATCATAGAGCCGAAAATTCCTCCCGGCAGCCGGTTTCCTACAATGGCGCTCCCAATTAATCCGATAACAATTGCAACAACTAATGAAACCAAAAAGCTAAGCATCATGATCACCTCTCATAAATGATTTACCAATCAATAACCGCTCCTGATCATTTCGAAACACCTAAAAGCATATTCCTTTATGATCCTGTTTTAATCTTTCTCTGCACACTGCCGTCAGCTAAATGAACAATGACCTCAGTGCCTTTATGCGCCGCGATTTCCTTTGCCCGTTCAATCGCTTCTTTCTTTGTATCCTTGATTTCAGACACACGTTTGGCGCCCTCGGCTTTGACTGCCCAGCCTTTTTTATGCTTAATAACATGCTCTGCTTTATTCATGAGCTCGGGGTTGCTGCCGCTGCTTGGATCAGCATCGCGTTCTGTCTCATCATCATGCGTCAGGAAATCATCAATTTCATCTGTAGAGGCGTTTTCCGCCCATTCCTTCGCTTTGCTTGTCGCAATTGGAATCGCGCGCCCTTCCTCATAGCCTTCATCAATCATCGCATTCGCAATGTCTATCGCCTTTTTTCTCACCGGCTTCTCAAGATTTTTTAATGAAGCAGGATAATCCTTCATCGACCAAGGCATGTCCATCACTCCTTTTCCTTTTATAAAAATGGTACCCGCAGGTGAAAAATAAAAACGCATCCGAAAAAATGAAGGTATACTATATAGTAGAAAAAACGGAAGGGAAGTGCGGATTGGGTGCTAACAGAACGAAAAGAAGACTTACATCAGCAATTAAAAGAGATAGAGAAATGGGAAAAAGATCAGCAAAAAGTCTGGTTTTGGGAAAAGCTCAGCCGTCTCCCGTTTCAGCTGCTGGACAAGCTGACACCGGAATTCATCCAGAAAAAGATCGGCAAGCTCTTGGATGAGGTCGGCAGCTTTGTTCAAACAGGCGGACAGTACCTGACATCTGAAAAACAGATTATCAGGATATTTCAAAAGAAACTGCCGGAGGAGATCTTTGAATCGCTGGAGGACATCCGGAAAGCGCCTCTTCCTGTCATGGATGAAATTGCGGAAGGAATGGGCAAAAACAGAACAAACGCAGCAACCGTTCAAGGCGCGACAACCGGTGTGGGCGGCGTGTTTACGCTGGCGGCAGACATTCCGGCAGTGCTTGGCTTATCACTAAAAACATTACAGGATATCGCAGTCGCATACGGCTATGACCCAAAGGAGAAAAAAGAACGCGTCTTCATTGTGAAATGTCTGCAGCTGACGTCGGCTGATGTTGTCGGCAAAAGATCGATTTTGCAAGAATTAAAACACTACGATCAAGACCGTACATATAAGAATGTCGCTTCTCAAATCCAAGGCTGGCGAGAAGTCGTTTTGGGCTATCGAGACACGTTTGGCTGGAAAAAACTTTTCCAGATGGTGCCGGTTGCCGGAATGGTTTTTGGCGCCGCTGCCAATCGTTCAACATTAAACGACATTACCGAGACAGGCATGATGCTGTACAAAAAGAGGCGCATTCTTGAACGACTGAAAGAAACAGAACGAGAGATGGAATAGCAGAAAGCAGACGGACACCGCGATCCGCCTGCTTTTTTTAGTGGAAACATACCCAATGTGTTTTGTTTGTTTAAAAGAATTGTGAGCGGGAATACAACAACCAACACCAATTAAAGGAGGAATTCAAAATGGCAGACAATAACAAAATGAGCAGAGAAGAAGCAGGTAGAAAAGGCGGAGAAACAACAAGCAAGAACCATGACAAAGAATTCTATCAAGAGATTGGTCAAAAAGGCGGAGAAGCCACTAGCAAAAACCATGACAAAGAGTTCTATCAGGAAATCGGCGAAAAAGGCGGAGAAGCCACTAGCAAGAACCATGACAAAGAGTTCTATCAAGAAATCGGTGAAAAAGGCGGAGAAGCCACTAGCGAAAATCATGACAAAGAATTCTATCAAGAAATCGGCCGAAAAGGCGGAGAGGCAACAAGCAAAAATCATGATAAAGAATTCTACCAAGAAATTGGCTCAAAAGGCGGAAACGCCCGCAACAACGACTAATCAAAAGCATAAAGGCAGACAACCTGTAAATAAAAAAGCGATCCGGCACATCAGCTGGATCGCTTTTTTTTGGAATCTTCTCAATTTATGCCACTATTGCGATACAATAAGTGAAAAAGGGGTTTTCGCTAATGTCCAAGATGCAAAACTTGCTCGCCATCGCAAATGAAGTCAAAGAAAAGCACGCCAATTTTTCAATCTCAGAGGTCAACGACCACTGCGTGCGCCTTGCGGTGTTTACGGGAGAATATGACTGGCACCATCACCCTGACTCAGACGAATTGTTTATTGTTCTTGAAGGGGAGCTGCTGATCGATTTTAAGGACAAAGAAACCGCGGTGCTCAAAGCAAATGACAGCCTGCTGATCCCGAAAGGCACGGTTCACCGCACACGCTCTTATGTCAGAACGGTTAATCTCTGTGTGGAGCATAAACAAGCCGAAACCGTCATCATAGAGGAGCAGCCATGCTAATCAAAAAGATGATATGTGAAGTAGACGCTGCAAACGCTGAAGCATTTGCAAAAGCGCAGTCACAGTGGGGAGCATTATCGCATATAAGCGGCTTTATCAAACAGGCCGGCGGCTGGCGAAAAACGATAGACGAGCCGCTCACCGCAGAAATCATCAGTGTATGGGAAAACAGAGAAGCCTATGATCATTTTATGGAGAACGAACATGACAGCATATACGAGGAAAACGATCAGAAGGCTGTAATTCTTTCGATAGAGGTGACGGTGTACGAAGAGGATAAACCGTTCGTTCACGATCTGTTACATAACCCCGATATCCGGTACGAACCAAACTGGACGGTTCTGAAGGCATAATCAAAGCCCAAAACATCATGTTTTGGGCTTGTCTCTTTACTCGCGTCCCGGAAGTGTATTATGAACATAAGGCGGTGCTGGTTTTAACTCCGGTTTTTCTCCAAACGTTTTTGCCTCTTTCACATATTCAAAGGCTTCTCCGTCCGGCGCTTTTTCATTCAGCCAGTTTTGCTCGGCGCTTTCTTCGCCTTCAGAGAAATTGATAAGCTGATGTGAGAACTCTTGTTTTTCGAGCGCTTTCGGGAATGTACCCGGCACAACCGGACCTTCCTGTGCTTCTAATTCTTTAATGGCGGCGAGCCATTGATTTTGGTGCATTGTGTCACGCGCCAGCAGGAAGCTGAGCATATCTTTGACGCCTTTGTCATCCGTCATTTCAAACAGGCGTGCGACCTGCAGACGGCCCTGAGATTCCGCATTCAGGTTGGCGCGGAAGTCTGCCAGCAGGTTTCCGCTTGCTACGATATAACCGCCGCTCCAAGGTACGCCTGTACTGCTTTCCGGCATGGCGCCAAGTCCTGATACAATCGCATGGTGAGGGTTCATGCCGCCTAGGATGGAGCCGATGACCGGATCTTCAGCAGCTTTTTCCTGCTGATCAAGAGGGGCATCCTCAAGAAGTCTGGCAATCATCGTTGCGATCATTTCAACATGCCCGAGCTCCTCAGTTGCCGTATCCATCAGCAAGTCCTTGTATTTTTCATTTCCTCTTGTGTTCCAGCCTTGAAATAAGTACTGCATGGCAACTGAAATTTCTCCGAATTGCCCGCCTAAAATTTCTTGCATTTTTTTAGCGAATAATGGATCTGGACGATCTGGTTTAGCAGGATGCTGCAGCATTTTTGTGTGCTTAAACATGTACCCATCTCCTTTTTCGATTATCTCTTTTTATATTTCCGATCGATAGAAAGATAAACGAAAAACAGCGTATCGAGATGGGAACTATGAATCTTTTCGCAGCTCCAACAGTTCCCGGATCAGCTCCCGGCCGAAGATGGGCTCATACTGCCGGTAAACAGGGTCAAGACGCTTCATCCATTCTTGTTTCTCTTTATCTGACAGCTCATAAATATGTATAGCAGAATTCTTTTTGATTTCTTCCAGCTGCTCCTTGTTCATTTGTTCGGCATACGTTTCATTCCAATCCGTCGTCTCCTTCATCGCTTCAGTCAAAATGCGCCTTGTTTCTGGTGTTTGCGCCTTCCAGAAGTGTTCATCGGTCATGACAGCGTAGCCGAGATAACCGTGGCTGCTTATTGTCAAATAGTCCTGAACATTATAAAATTTTTTAGAATAGATGTTTGAAATTGTATTTTCTTCGCCATCGACTACATTGTTTTCTAACAGCTGAAAGGTAGAATTGAAGGATTCCTGATGAGGTGTTGCGCCAAGCAGCTTGAACTGATCCTCAATCACATCGCTTTGCATAATGCGCAGATCCTGCCCTTTTAAATCATCCGGTGTTTTGACCGGCCCTTGATTTGTTGTGATTTGCTTAAAGCCGTTCGTCCAATAGGCCAGTCCTTTTAATTGGTTTTTCTTTAGAGAATCAAACAGCTGTGTACCGATGCTTCCGTTCAGCCCTTTTTTGACGGCGTTGTAATCTGTAAATGCATACGGCAGATCAAGCACTCCCCATTCAGGCGAGAGCATGCCGAGCTTCGATGTGGAGGGGGCGATAAATTGAACATCGCCGTTTTGCAATGCTTCAATTTCTTCAATGTCCGAGTACAGGCTTCCATTCGGAAATACTTCTATTTTTATTTTCCCGCCTGATTTTTCGTTCACCAGATCAGCGAATTTATTGGCGGCCAGCCCTTTTGGCGTATTTTCAGCAACCACGTGGCTGAATTTAAACACGATTTGATCCTGCAGGCCTTCCTGGTCGTCATCATAAACAATCTTTTTATTGCCGGTATGATCATGGAATCCGATAAATAAAGCGGTTGCAATTCCAGCGATCATCAGTGCGAGACATGCAAGCAAACTCTTCATGAAAAGCCCTCCCCTATGTTAAGGATAATGGGGGCAATGACATTCGTAAAGACCTGAAAGGAGAAGCTGATGAACAAAAAGAAGCTCTCAATCCGTTGGAAAATCACGATCTTATCCTATATACTCGTCATTTTCTCCTTTTTGATCGGCGGCATTGTGCTCATCGGCAACATTCAGCATACAGAGGAGCGGGAGCTGAAAAAGCGGCTGATGAATACGGCCCGGACTGTGTCAGAGATGACAGAAGTGAAAGAAGCCTTGGCGCGAAAAAAACAAACAGAAGCTGTTCGCCATGCGGTTGAAGAAATCAGGATGATTAATGAAGCAGACTATATTGTCGTCATGGATATGAATCACATCCGATATACGCATCCTGTCAGCACAAGCATCGGCAAGAAATCAGAAGGTGCAGACGAGGAGGCAGCGTTTGCGGAGCACATTTATTTCTCTGAAGCAAAGGGCGAGCTCGGCACGGCGGTTCGCGCTTTTTATCCGGTTAAGGATCAAGACCTGAACCAAATAGGCGTGGTGCTTGTCGGAAAAACGCTGCCGGGGATCGCTGACATCCTGCTTCATTTAAAGCGTGATATCGCCTTCATCGTTGTGCTGACACTCGGCTTCGGCCTTGCTGGTTCCTTTTTGCTGGCCCGCCATATCAAAAAACAAATGTTTCAGCTTGAACCCCATGAGATTGTCCGAATGTATGAAGAACGGACAGCGACGTTTCACTCGATGAATGAAGGGGTAATCGCCATTGACAATCGTCTCATCATTACGATTTTCAATGAAAAAGCGAAACAGATCTTTGAAGTGCAAGGGGATCTGATCGGCAAGGTGATTTGGGAGGTTCTCAAGGATTCGCGCCTGCCTGAAATCGTGGAGCGGAACAAAGCGGTTTATAATGAAGAAATTCGTGTCAGCGGAAAAGTCATCATGAGCAGCAGAATTCCGATCGTCATGAAGAAAAAAGTGATCGGCGCCGTTGCGATTTTTCAGGACAGAACGGAAGCGGCCAAGATGGCAGAGGAATTGACTGGTGTCAGAAACTTTGTGGAGGCGCTCCGTGTCCAAAACCATGAGCATATGAATAAGCTGCACACGATCGCCGGCCTCATCCAGCTGGGGAAATCTGAAAAAGCCTTGCAGCTTGCATTTCAGGCATCAACTGAGCAGGAAAATGTGACTGAATTTTTGCATCGCTCGATTCAAAATGACGCTGCGGCAGGCCTTTTATTAAGTAAAATCAGAAGGGGAAGAGAGCTCGGCATTGCTGTTCATATAGATGAAAACAGCAGTCTTCAGCAATTTCCCGAGCATGTTGATCAGCATGATATTGTCGTGCTTTTAGGGAATCTGATTGAAAATGCCTTCGGCTCATTTGAAACCGTTCAATCTGAAGACAAACGAATTGACATTAGTATCGAACAAACAGATGATATCCTTGCTATTTTAATAGAAGATAACGGCTGCGGAATTGATCCGGCACATATGCCTCGCCTTTACGACAAAGGTTTTACGGTCAATAAAACTGGTGGCACAGGCTATGGCCTGTATCTAGTGAAACAAATCATAGACAAAGGATCGGGCACGATAGAAGTTGATTCACATGCGGGGCAGGGGACATCTTTTTCTATCGTTTTTCCAATGAAGGGGGAGGAAGCACAGCATGGCTCGTAAAGAATGGAAGGTTCTGCTCATTGAAGACGATCCGATGGTTCAAGAGGTCAATAAGGATTTCATTACAACTGTTAAAGGCGTTACTGTCTGTGCAACGGCAGGAAACGGAGAGGAAGGCATGAAGCTGATTAAAGAAGAACAGCCGGATCTCGTCATTCTCGATGTGTACATGCCGAAAAAAGACGGCATCAAGACCTTGCAGGAGATCAGAAAGCAAAAGCTTGAAGTGGATGTCATTGTCGTCTCCGCTGCAAAAGACAAGGAAACGATCTCACTCATGCTGCAAAACGGGGCGATTGACTATATCTTAAAGCCGTTTAAGCTTGAGCGAATGAGACAGGCGCTCGAAAAGTACAAGCAATATAAACAAAAAATCGAAGCGAATGATACGCTGTCCCAGGAACAGCTCGATGCGATCCTGAATATTCCGCAGCAGGCCGTACAGGATCTGCCGAAAGGGTTGAATCACTTCACGATGAATGAAGTCACTGCTTTTTTGAAACAGCAAACCGCATCCCTTTCTGCTGAAGAGGTCGCCAAGGCGCTCGGCATCGCCAGAGTGACAGCCAGACGATATCTTGATTACTTAGAAAAAACCGGGATCATCAAATTGGACGTTCAATACGGCGGAGTCGGCCGGCCGGTCAACCGCTACGTGTTAAAAGGATAAACCTGAGACCAAAAAGACCAAAATGTCCGTTATGATCATAAACTTCCCCAGACGTTATGAAAACGCTATCATTCTAGTAAGAAAGACACAAAAGGCGAATAGGACAGGGGGATGAAGGATATGAAACTGTTTAAAAATTTAACAGTTCAGGTCATAACCGCGGTCATCATCGGGGTCATTGTCGGGCTGGTCTGGCCGGATGTCGGCAAAGAAATGAAACCGCTTGGCGATACATTTATCAACGCTGTTAAAATGGTGATCGCACCAATCATTTTCTTCACAATCGTTCTCGGGATTGCAAAAATGGGCGATATGAAGAAGGTTGGAAAAGTAGGGGGAAAAGCGTTTATCTATTTCGAGGTTGTCACCACCCTCGCACTCATTATCGGTTTATTTGTCGTCAATATTATGAAGCCGGGTGCGGGTCTTGATTACAGCAAGCTTGAAAAGGGAGATGTATCACAATACACGCAAAATGGTGGTCAGGGAATCGACTGGATTGAATTTGTTACACACATTGTTCCATCCAACATGGTTGATGCCTTCGCAAAAGGGGACATTTTGCAGGTCTTATTCTTTTCTATTCTTTTCGGAGTGGGTCTTGCGGCATTAGGCGAAAAAGGAAAAAGCGTCATTGATTTCTTCGACAAGGTTTCTCACGTTTTTTTCAAAATTATCGGCTACATTATGCGTGCCGCGCCAATCGGGGCATTCGGGGCGATGGCGTATACAATCGGACACTTCGGGCTCGATTCCATCAAACCGCTGGCAAGCTTAATGATGTCTGTTTATATTACGATGTTCCTGTTCGTATTTGTTGCTTTAAATATCATCTGCAAGCTTTACGGATTCAGCCTGTGGAATTACCTTCGCTTCATTAAGGATGAGCTTTTGATCGTGCTTGGCACAAGCTCTTCCGAATCGGTGCTTCCGCGTATGATGGATAAAATGGAGCGCTACGGCTGTTCCAAATCCGTTGTCGGGCTTGTTATTCCGACGGGCTATTCGTTTAACCTCGACGGCACATCCATTTATTTATCAATGGCGACTGTCTTTCTGGCACAGGTGTTTGGAGTAGACCTCAGCATCGGCCAGCAAATTACGATTATCCTCGTTCTGATGCTGACATCGAAGGGAGCGGCAGGTGTGACGGGAAGCGGATTTATCGTCCTTGCCTCAACGCTGTCAGCGCTGCAGGTCATTCCGCTGGAGGGTCTTGCACTCCTGCTCGGGGTCGACCGTTTCATGAGTGAAGGAAGAGCCATTGTGAACCTGATCGGAAACGGAATCGCCACGATCATTGTTGCAAAAAGCGAAAATGAATTTGATGAAGCAAAAAGCGTAGAGGCTGTTGAAGGCATGAAAAAAATGAAAACAGCAGTCTGAAAAAAGAACGGCCCATCCATGGGCCGTTTTTTTAATTGTTTAAGAATTATTAAGGTAAGGACAGAGACCTCAGCATTTTTTTGTTATATAATTTACAAATGGATACTATATTGAATGAAGGACGTTTGTCCTAACAGGAGTGTATAAATGGCCGCTTTAGTTAAATTTTTTCAGCACCCGGGAGTAAGGCGTTTCTCCATCTTTGTCGTGTTAACTGGTGTGTTATATCTATTTAAGAGCATGATCAACTTAATATTGCTTACCTTCATTTTCACATTTCTAATGGATCGTTTGGAGCTTGTCGTGCGGCAGTTTGTAAGCCAGTTCTTCCGCGTGAGCCAGCGGGTTGTCATTACGTTTCTTTACATGTTGCTGGCTGTGCTGCTTACAGTTGGGGGCTTTGTGTTTTATCCGGTCGTTGCGGCGCAGATCCAGCAGTTGGTAAAGCAGATTAAACATATTGCGTATCATCCTGACAGCATCCCTTTCTTTGATGAGATCACCAGTGTCTTCGGAGATATTAACATCAGTTCATATGTCAAAGAGGGCTTCAATGTAGTGTATACGTATCTGGCCGATATCAGCACATTCGGCTTGCAGGTTGTGATGGCGCTCATTCTTAGCATGTTTTTCTTATTTGAGAAAAAACGGCTTTCTGAATTCATGGCGAAATTTAAAACGAGCAAACTGAGGGTCTTTTATGAGGAAATTGCTTTTTTCGGAAGCAAATTTGCAAGAACGTTCGGCAAGGTGCTCGAGGCTCAATTTATCATTGCGCTCGTCAACTGTATTCTGACGTTTATCGCGCTTTGGATTATGCATTTTCCGCAGCTGTTTGGGCTTTCGATTATGGTGTTCTTCCTTGGATTGATCCCTGTAGCAGGCGTCGTCATTTCCCTGATTCCGCTCAGCATTATCGCCTACAGCACTGGCGGTGGAATGTATGTGCTCTACATTGTCCTTGTCATATTCGCCATTCATGCGATCGAAACATATTTCTTAAATCCGAAGCTGATGTCGGCGAAAACAGAGCTGCCAATCTTTTTCACCTTCACAGTACTCATTTTCTCTGAACACTTTTTCGGCATTTGGGGTTTAATTATCGGGATTCCGATCTTTGTGTTTCTCCTTGATATTCTGGATGTCACCAACAAGGAAGATAGGTCTAAAGGACCCCGAGAGAATAGCGATAAAGTTTAAAATCGAATAATGAGTGTGCCTCGATCTGCCGGCCTGCCTGTTCAGGGCATGGAATTAAGACTCGGAATCGGAGCTTGGCATTGCTTCGCACAGTGGTGAACACAACAGGTGACAATGCCTGTCATCATTACAGAAACTGAAAAGAACAAACAGTCGGAGTAAACGCTCATCATCGGTTTAACCAAACATTTGGAAGCAACAAATGCTATAATACAAACAGTGCCTAATGTTGGGCACTGTTTATTTTTTGTCGAAAAAGGAGGAAGGCTTTATGGCTGAGCCGATTTTACATATTGAAGGCCTCGATAAAAAGATTGGGTCTAAACAGATTTTAAAACAGATCAGCATGGACGTCATGGAGGGTGAAATCATCGGCCTTCTCGGTCCAAATGGTTCCGGAAAAACAACACTCATCCGTATTATCGTCGGGCTGCTGAAACAAAACAGCGGAAGCGTGACAATCAGCGGATTCCAGCATGATACAGAGTTTGAAAAAGCGATGGAAGCGGTTGGAGCGATTGTTGAGAACCCTGAGTTCTATCCGTACCTGACAGGCTGGGAAAACCTCAAGCACTTTGCGAATATGCACAAAAAAATAGCGGATGAACGGCTTGATGAAGTGGTGGAACGTGTCGGGCTGACGTCAGCGATTCATGATAAGGTGAAAACCTATTCCCTTGGGATGCGCCAGCGTCTGGGAATCGCCCAGGCAATTCTTCACCGGCCGAAGCTTCTCATTCTAGATGAACCGACAAACGGCCTCGATCCTGCGGGGATGAAGGATTTTCGCGATCATATTAAGGAACTCGCAGAAATGGAAGGAACAGCTGTCCTGTTTGCCACTCATTTATTGCGCGAGGTTGAAGACTTGTGCGACCGTGTCATCATCATTCAAAAAGGTGAGATCAAAGCGGAAGTCAGCTTACAAGGAACTGATCAAACCACAGAAAAAGCGATTATAGAAGTGCAGCCGCAAGAAAAAGCGCTCAATTGGCTGACAGGCAATCAATATCAAGCTGAGAGCCAAGACGGGACGATTGTAGTTGATGTGGCAAAAGAAAACATACCGGAGCTGAACCGATCACTTGTCGGACAAGATCTGAATGTATTTTCCATTACGCCTTACACGCAATCACTGGAAGACGAATTTATAAAAGCGACGACCGCTCATCAAGAGGAGGGAGAAGAGCTTGTCTAAATTAATTTGGAATGAACATATGAAACTTTTTAATCGGAAGGTCACTTTGGTTTCCCTTATCCTGATGGCTGTCTTTCAATTCTTCATGGCTTTGATCATTAAACGGATTGTCATCAGTGCCGGAACAGATGAAAACTTCATCGGCTATTTATCGTATACACCGAGCCTGAACATTTTGCTGCAGGCTTTAACGATCGTAATTGCAGCAACAATTGTTTCGATGGAATTTGATAAAAAGACGATCAAATTTTTGCTCATTCGTCCGGTTAAACGCCAAAAGGTCTTTTGGTCAAAATTAATCACAGTCGTGATGGTCAGCTTCTATTTGTATCTGGCATACTACATTCTGGCATTATTATTCGGTCTCGTGTTTTTTGGCACATCGGTGACTGCGGAATCAAAGACATTGCTGGTCAACACCTTGGCGCTGATCGGGTCAAACTGGCTTGAAGCTGTAATGATGGGATTATTCGGGCTGCTTTGTTCTTCGCTGTTCCGCAACAGCGCGGTAGCAGTTGTTGTTTCTTTTGTCGTTTTATACGGAGCGAGTACACTTGTTCAGCTCATGAAGTTGTTTGAAAACAAGTGGGGCAGCTTTTTGCTTTTTGCGAACACTGACTTTACGCAATACAGAAGCGGAGAGACAGCGTTGTTTTCAGGCATGACGCCATTGTTTTCAATTGGAATTCTCATCATACATGCCATATTCTTCATCGTTGTTGGCTGGTGGTGCTTCTGTAAACGGGATGTTCGGGTCTAAAGGCAAGGAATGACATTTTTGTGAAAAAGCTCACGTAAATCAATATCATTTGATATTTTGGTTTATACTAAAGGTACTGACGGAGGTGTCTCGATTGAGGAACTTTATTACCGCTTTACCGATCGTATTGCTGCTTGGATTCTCATTTGTGTCATTCATGTTTCAGTTTGAACATCTTGTTTATTTCAGGCTCGCGCTTGGGTTGTTTTCTCTCGTGGGACTGTACATGATATATAAAATGAAGACGGGCATCCGCTATTTTATCATCTATCTGTATGCCAGCTGGATTGTGTTGGCCGCAGTGACCGCTTTTGAAGAGCCGATTTTCTCAAGCTTTTTCTTTGGCGGCCTGGTGATGACGATGGGTTACCTGACATATATGCTGATTTATCTCGGCATGAAACAAGACCGGGATGCAAATCCTGTGTAATCGCGCTGTTCCCTTGGGGAACGGCGTGTTTTTCTATACTGGACAAAAAGATTAACAGTTGCGGAAAAATGGCAGGAAATCTATAATACATATTAAATTTATCGGAATTAAAACTTGGGGGGCTGCCGGATGTCATTATTTATACAAAACGATCAACAGCGGCAATGGATGGAGAAAATCGGACGGATTGCGGATGAATTTCAGCAAACAGCTGCTGAAGATGACGAACAGGGACGTTTTCCTGCAGAGAAAATACAAAAACTGCGTGATGCTGGGTATACAGCATTAACATTGCCGGCATCTCATGGCGGAGGGGGCATTTCTGTTTACGATATGCTCCTGTTTCAAGAACGGCTTGCACGGGGAGATGCTCCGACGGCTCTTAGCATCGGCTGGCATTTGAGCGTGATCGGGGAGCTTGGAGAAGGCAACAGCTGGGATGAAGACGTATTTGCATTTGTTGCCAAGGAAGTCCAGAACGGAGCTGTCATTAACAGGGCGGCGACTGAAGCGAAAACCGGAAGCCCGACAAGAGGAGGGCGTCCCGGTACACACGCCGTCAAAAAGGATGGCAAATGGGCAGTGAACGGGAGAAAAACCTTTACGACGATGTCACAAGCTCTGGATTATTTTTTAGTAACCGCATGGATTGAAGACAAACAAACAACAGGCGTGTTTCTCATTCATAAAGATGATCCCGGCTTGTCGATTGAAGAGACGTGGGATATGATGGCGATGCGGGCGACTGGGAGCCATGACCTTGTACTGAACGAAGTAATGCTTGATGACAATAAGCTGGTGGAACTGCTTCAAGGGCCTCGTGGAGCTAAGCCGAATGGCTGGCTGCTTCACATTCCTGCGATTTATCTTGGTGTGGCTCAAGCTGCTCGTGACTATGCAGTGCAATTTGCATCTGAGTATTCTCCAAACAGCTTGAATGGACCGATCAAGAATGTCCCGGCCGTACAGCAAAGAACAGGCGAAATGGAGCTTGAACTGCTCAATGCCAGACACTTTCTTTTCCATATCGCTCAATTGTATGACGATCCGGAGCGGCGTCCACACTTGACCAGCGAGCTCGGTGCGGCGAAACATATCGTCACAAACGCTGCGCTGTCTGTTGTTGATAAAGCGATGAGAATTGTCGGGGCCAAAAGCCTGGAACGAACCAACCCGCTTCAGCGCTATTACCGTGATGTGCGCGCCGGTCTTCACAACCCGCCGATGGATGACGCCGTGATACACAAGCTGGCAGCTGAAGCGTTTGAGTCATAAAAAAAGAGCCTAGCCGGCTCTTTTTATGTATTGTTTTGCTCTTGCAGATTTTTTTGATGCTTGCGGTCGATCCTGTCATAAATAACGTTCATCAGCTTTGGATTGCCCATAATCGCCTCTTTGTTTTCCTGGATCAGCTGTTGGTAAGTTTTCACTTTACGCTTCGGCATGCTCCGGTGCCCTCCTGACATGGTTGTATTCACTTTCTAACTCCGTCAGCGACAATTCATACAGATGACGCTTTGACTTTTTGTATATACCATTCTGTATTAACAGATGAATGAGCTGTTTTTTTCTGATTTCTGCAGACTGAGGTGTCATTGTGTCACCAACCTCCAATCAAACGATATTGATAATCATTATCAATTAACTTCAGTATACAATGTCCGCGTTAGCCTGTAAAGGTGAAAACAGTCCTATTCTTTCGCCAATTTACAAACATTCAACAAATCGACAAAAAGTTTCCCGGGCAATAATTTGCTGTCGAAATATTCCGCTTCATTGAACGCACCCTGCTATTTTTCATGTTTTGAACCATACTATGTAATAGAATGGAGGCTGGTATTCAATGGAGCGGACAGAAAATCTGAAAAAGGGAGAAAAAGGGGCGCTCCTCAATATTTTTGCATATGTCATCCTTGCTGTTGTAAAGCTAGTTATCGGGATTCTATATCATTCTGAAGCGCTGAGAGCAGACGGGTTAAATAATGGAACAGATATTGTTGCGTCAGTAGCGGTGCTGATAGGATTGCGGATTTCTCAAAGACCGGCAGACAGCGATCATCCATACGGCCATTATCGGGCTGAAACAATTTCGTCTCTTGTTGCGTCTTTTATTATGATGGCAGTCGGCATTGAAGTGTTAATCGGCGGAGGAAAAGCGATTGCGGGCGGCACAACGGAAACGCCAAATCTTATCGCGGCATGGACGGCGTTAGGCAGTGCTGTGTTTATGTATGGCATCTATTTATATAACAAAAGGCTGGCAGCGTCCATTAAAAGCTCTGCCCTGATGGCAGCGGCAAAGGACAGCAGGTCAGACGCTTTTGTAAGTGCCGGCGCGTTTATCGGTGTTTTTTCGTCCCAGCTGAAGCTGCCGTGGATTGATCCGGTAACGGCTTTTATCATCGGCATCATCATTTGCAAAACAGCGTGGGATATCTTTAAAGACGCTTCACATTCCTTAACAGACGGCTTCCATTTAAAAGATCTTGAGCCTTACAAACAGACCGTCGGCAGGATCGAAAATGTGCATCGCCTAAAGGATGTGAAAGCGAGGTATTTAGGCAGTACAGTTCATATCGAGATGGTCATTACGGTTGATCCGAAGCTTACAGTAGAAGAAGGCCATGGAGTGGCGGATGAAGTAGAAGACAAAATAAAACATGAACACGATGTCACTCATGTTCATGTTCATGTAGAGCCTGACGACATAAAATAAGGGTGTTTAACGAATTAGCTTATATGTTCAGATAAAAATTCAGTCACTTCTTCAGGCGTTTTGGCATTGGCGCTGTGAAGGTGAGCTGTTTTTTCACCATTTTTGAAAATAAGCAGGCTGGGAATGCCCATTACTTGGTATTTTTCAGCCAGGTCAGGAAGCTCGTCCTTATTCAGCTCATACCAATCGTTTTGGTTGTACTCTTCCAAAATATCGCCGATGAACATATTCATGCGTGTGCAGTCTGGGCACCAATCAGCATAAAACTTTACAATGATTTCTTTATCAGATTGAATCAGTTCATTAAATTGTTCGTTTGTCGTGATTTTTTTCATATGTCACATCTCCTTTTCAATGCCATTTTAATATAAAATAAAAAGGAATTACATACAAATGCATTCAACATCAGCATGCCCAAAAATAATTAGATCAT
This sequence comes from Bacillus sp. YP1, assembly GCF_000877815.1. Taxonomy (NCBI): domain Bacteria; kingdom Bacillati; phylum Bacillota; class Bacilli; order Caryophanales; family Bacillaceae; genus Bacillus; species Bacillus sp. YP1. The sequence continues at coordinate 278,885 of NZ_CP010014.1, forward strand.
TTTCCGGTGAAAATGATAAGATAGTAAAGATGAATTGTAGTGGGGGGAGTATCCATTGAAAACAAGTCTAGGATTAGTGTACGGAGGAAAGTCGGCAGAACATAATGTTTCCCTGCAGACGGCTCTGGCTGTAATCAAAGCGCTAAATACTGAGAAGTTTGATATACATCCGATTTATATAACAGAAAAAGGCGAATGGGTTAGAGGCGCCCGTTTAACTGAGCCTGTTTCAAACGTGAAAATGCTTCAATTTGAGCAAGGAGGCAATGCTTTTTCTCCAGCTGCCCTGAACCAGGAGATGTTTCCGCAGGAAGCGTCACAGCAAAATGAAGCCATCGACGTCGTATTCCCGCTCCTCCACGGACCGAACGGAGAAGACGGTACGATCCAGGGAATGCTCGAGCTGTTGAACATTCCTTATGTCGGCAACGGAGTGCTTGCTTCCTCAGCTGGCATGGATAAAGTTGTCATGAAACATTTATTTGCTCAGGCCGGCCTTGCTCAGGCTAAATACGCAGCTTTCCTTAAGAAAGACTGGACTCGTTCTCCGAAAGAAAGCTGTGAGGAGGTTGAACAGGAATTAGGCTACCCTTGCTTCGTAAAACCGGCGAACCTCGGCTCAAGTGTCGGAATCAGCAAATGCCGAAACCGTGAAGAACTGCAAAAAGCGTTTGAGCTTGCTTTCCAATATGACCGCAAAGTCGTCGTTGAAGAAGGAATTAACGGCCGCGAGATCGAAATCGGCGTTCTTGGAAATGACGATCCTAAATGCTCTGTTGTGGGAGAAATCGCACCGAAGACAGATTTCTACGATTACAAAGCGAAATATGAGGATGGAGATACTGATCTTATGATTCCGGCGATTGTGACCGATGAGGAATACGCTACAATCAGTGATATGGCGATCAAAGCGTTTAAAGCGATCGACGGTTCAGGACTCGTCAGAGCGGACTTTTTCCTGACAGCTGACGGCGAAGTTCTGATCAATGAAGTCAACACAATGCCTGGCTTTACACCTTTCAGCATGTTCCCGCTGCTCTGGAAAGAAGCCGGAGTGGAATATGCTGACCTGATTGAACAGCTTGTGGAGCTTGCAAAAGAACGCCACGCTGAAAAACAATTGATTAAGCATACATTCTAATGAAGAAGGACACTGCCGGTAAAAGGGCAGTGTTTTTTCCCGTATATACAAAAGAAAGAGAGGGACCTTACTTGATTAAGCGAACAGTAAAAAACATTGCCGAAATGGTTAAAGGCACACTAACAAATCCGCAATATGAACAAACAGTCATTCATGGAGTGGCAACCGATACAAGAAAACTGGAACAACATCAGCTCTTCATTCCGCTGAAAGGGGAACGTTTTGACGGCCACTCTTTTGTGGAGCAGGCTTTTGAAGCTGGTGTAGCGGCTGTTCTTTGGGATCGGTCAGTACCAAATCCGCCCGAGAATCACGCCGTCATTTTAGTGGACGATACCCTTACTGCACTTCAGCAACTTGCAAAAGCCTATTTGCAGGAGCTTGGCACGCGTGTCATCGGAGTAACCGGAAGCAATGGCAAAACGACAACAAAAGATATGATTCACGCCGTACTGGGGACCCAGTACCGTGTCCACAAAACTGGAGGAAACTTCAATAATCATATCGGTTTGCCGCTGACAGTTTTAGCGATGCCTGAAAATACGGAGATCGCCGTATTGGAGATGGGAATGAGCGCCAAAGGAGAAATTGACCTCTTGAGCCGCCTGGCAAACCCGGATGCGGCAGTGATTACGAATATCGGCGAATCGCATATGCAAGACCTCGGCTCTAGAGAGGGCATCGCGGAGGCGAAGCTTGAAATCATTAACGGACTTAAAGAAGACGGAGTGCTGATTTATATCGGGGACGAGCCGCTCCTTCAAAATGCATACAGCTGCCAGACGAAAACGTACGGTACGGGAACGCATAATGATTATCAGCTTCAGGATGTCAGCCAGAGTGAGGAAGGAACCCATTTTACAATCAAAGGGATAGAAAACACGTTTTTTATTCCGATACTCGGCAAGCACAATGTGATGAACGCCATGGCAGCGATTGCTGCAGGGGCTTATTTTGGCATCGCGCCTGAGGATGCGGCAAAAGGACTGAGCGGCCTAAAGGTAACCGGGATGAGACTTGAACTCATCAAAACAGACAGCGGCCTTTCGATAATCAATGACGCTTATAATGCGAGCCCGACTTCCATGAAAGCTGCAATTCAATTGACAGAAAGCCTCGAAGGCTACGGCAAAAAAATGCTCGTGCTCGGTGATATGCTTGAGCTCGGCGATCTTGAAGAAACGTTCCATAAAGAGTGCGGCGCTGTGATCAGCCCTGATAAAATTGACCGCGTCTTTACGTACGGAAAACTGGGAGCTTTTATCGCGGAAGGCGCCCTGAAACACTTTGAGAAAGGCCGCGTCAGCCATTACACTGAGAAAAAAGATCTCCTCCAAGCTGTGAAGGGAAACGCATCAAAAGGCGATTTGATTTTATTCAAAGCGTCCAGAGGTATGAAGCTTGAAGAAATCGTTAAAGATTTAATAGAGAGCCCGCTTTCATAAGAAAATATTTTGCGAAAAAACGCATATTGCATCATAAAATAACCTGATATGCAAACACTAATGTATGCCGGCCGAAAATTATGTATATCTGGCCGGCTGCGGCTATGATACAATATATATAGGTTATTTCGCGATACGAACATATTCGTCCGGACTTTTCATCGTGACCCGAAGTTCTCCGCTGGATTCTTGGGAGCGGATGGAGCAGCAGCCGGCATATTCGAGATGCCGATCTGCTTCTCATCTTATTGAAAAACAAATAGTGTAATGGTAAGATAAAACTTAAAGTAATTCGGGCTTTGTATACGGATGGATCCTGTCCTTCTTGTCTAAAGGGCAGTTTTATAAGTGGTAAATCACGACATTACTGAAACAGCAATTAGAAGGAGTTTGAATAATTTGACTATAACGTTTCAAGATTTTAATTTAAGTTCTGATCTCATGAAAGCAATTAATCGTATGGGATTTGAAGAAGCAACACCGATTCAGGCACAAACGATACCGCTCGGACTTTCAAATAAAGACGTCATTGGACAAGCGCAAACAGGTACAGGTAAAACAGCTGCGTTTGGTATACCCCTTGTTGAAAAAATTAACCCCGAGTCTCCTAATATTCAAGCAATCGTAATCGCGCCAACCCGTGAATTAGCCATTCAAGTATCTGAAGAATTGTATAAAATCGGACAAGATAAACGTGCGAAGGTTCTTCCTATTTACGGCGGACAGGATATTGGACGGCAAATCCGGGCGTTAAAGAAGAATCCGAATATTATTGTCGGAACACCTGGACGTCTTCTTGACCACATCAACCGCCGCACCATTCGTTTAAACAATGTAAATACCGTTGTAATGGATGAAGCGGATGAAATGCTGAACATGGGATTCATTGACGATATTGAATCTATCCTTTCAAACGTGCCAAGCGAGCATCAGACACTTCTGTTCTCTGCCACAATGCCTGCGCCGATCAAACGCATTGCAGAGCGCTTTATGACTGAGCCGGAACACGTAAAAGTAAAAGCGAAAGAAATGACGGTTTCTAACATTCAGCAGTTCTATTTGGAAGTGCAAGAACGCAAAAAATTCGATACACTGACTCGCCTTCTTGACATTCAGTCTCCTGAGCTTGCGATCGTATTCGGACGTACAAAACGCCGTGTCGATGAGCTGGCAGAAGCCCTGAACCTTCGCGGATATGCAGCTGAAGGAATTCACGGTGACTTAACGCAGGCGAAACGTATGGTTGCGCTTCGTAAATTTAAAGAAGGCGCAATCGAAGTTCTAGTCGCAACTGATGTTGCCGCTCGCGGACTTGATATCTCAGGTGTCACACACGTATACAACTTCGACGTGCCTCAAGATCCTGAAAGCTACGTTCACCGTATCGGAAGAACGGGCCGTGCAGGAAAAACAGGTATGGCGATGACGTTCATTACACCGCGTGAGAAAAGCATGCTTCGCGCAATTGAACAAACAACAAAACGCAAAATGGACCGCATGAAGGAGCCTACACTTGATGAAGCGTTAGAAGGCCAGCAACAGGTTACTGTTGAACGTCTTCGCACAACAATCAGTGAAAACAACCTGAACTTCTACATGACAGCGGCAGCTGAGCTGCTTGAAGATCATGATGCAGTAACAGTGGTTGCGGCGGCTATCAAAATGGCTACAAAAGAGCCAGACGACACACCGGTTCGCTTAACAGACGAAGCGCCGATGGTCAGCAAACGCTACAAGAACCAGCGCTCTTCTAAACGCAGAGACGGTCAAGGCGGCGGCTACCGCGGCGGAAAAGGGAAAAGCAACAACCGTTCTTCCTATGACAAAAAGCGTTCAAACGATCGCCGTTCTTCAGGTGACAGACGCCAGAAAAAATCTTACTAATTTGATCGATTCAGAGCCCAAAACATGATGTTTTGGGCTTTTTTATGTTCGCGATTTGTTATTCAGCAAACTTTCAGCTGACGGAAGCCATTTTTCTCTGTATGCTTAAGAATGAAACCTTTCTGTAAAAGAGACGTATAAATAACGACGAAAAAAAGGGAGGTAGGTATTTTTGAGAGAGCAGCCAAAAAACCAAATCAGTCCAGACGGATTAAAGGTTTGGCGACTTCAAGAGATCATCATATCTGCTGTTTGCTTGCTTATTGTCATTGCAGTTGCAGTGTTAAGCTATTATTTTCATTGGCCGTACTGGATCAGCGGCGTGCTCGGCGCAGTTTGGCTGCTGGGATCGATTGTGACGGTCTTTATCATTCCGAAGGTCCGTCATAAGGTGTGGCGATATGAAGTCCATGAACATGAAATAGATATTCAGTCAGGTATTTTTGTGGTGACACGTGTGATTGTTCCGATGGTTAGAGTTCAGCACGTCGATACGTCACAAGGGCCATTATTAAAAAAATACAACCTGGCAACGGTGAAAATTTCCACGGCCGCGACCGTTCATTCGATCCCCGCTTTAGAGATGGAGGAAGCGGATCGGCTGAGAGACTCCATTTCCCGTCTGGCGAGGGTGACTGACGATGATGTCTGAACCGAAACGCCTGCACCCGGCAGCAGTCATTTTGAATTTATGCCATACCATTATTCAAACGATAAAAAATATCATTCTGCCATTCTTTTTTGTGTATATTGTCAATTCAAACCATACTGTCCGTTTTTACGGAGCCATTGCGCTCGGTGTGCTGTTCATCTGGCTTGTAGCGGCAAGCATTATCAAATGGAGAAGGTTTACCTATCGAATTGAAGATGATGAATTTAGAATTGAAGAAGGCTTATTTGTTACGAAAAAGCGATACATATCGATTGATCGGATTCAAACAATGAATACGAGCGCGGGCCTTGTCCAGCAAATCTTTAAGCTTGTAAAGCTGCAAATTGAAACAGCAGGAGGAGGCAAAGAGGCAGAAGCCGTCCTTTCTGCTATTTCTGTTGAAGAAGCGGAACGCATCAAAGAAGCTGTCTTTAAGAAAAAAGCGCAAAGACGAGAAAATGAACTTGATGAAGAACGGCTTGAAGCTGAAGAGGAGTTGGATCCGTCCGTTGAGGTGCAAGAGCACTATCGCATGAACGCGAAAGAATTGCTCATGGCCGCTTCTACCTCCGGCGGAATCGGAGTCATTATCTCCGCTGTATTTGCACTTATTTCCCAGCTTGATGAAGTGCTGCCGATGGATTGGTTATTCGATAAATTTTCCTTCCTTCAGCACGCCAGTATTGGTATTTACGCGGTACTCATTTTTATCGGTTTATTTATCGCCTGGATTTTCAGCATCGCGGGCATGATGTTTAGATACGCGAACTTTCAAATCATAAAAAAAGAACAGGAACTGGTGATTTCAAGGGGAATTATTGAAAAACATCAAGTCACGATTCCGCTGCGGAAAATACAAGCCATTAAAATCAAAGAAAATATCATTCGCCAGCTTTTCGGATTTGTAACGGTGTCCATCGTCAGCGCAGGAGGCGGCGACCGGGAAAAAGAAGAAGGCGCTTTGACCATTCTCTTTCCAATGATTCATAAAAAAAAGCTTCCGCACATGCTCCGAACATTTACACCGGAATATACGCTGGAAGAAAACTGCCGCCGCCTGCCGCGGCGCGCGTTGAAACGCTATTTGTTCCGTTCTGTCATTTTTTCACTCTTTTTGATCATCCCGTTATGTATCTTCTTTCAGCCATGGGGCTATCTGTCAGTGATCCTGCTGCCGATAGAATTGCTCTTCGGCTATCTCGCGTATAAAGAGGCTGCATGGACGATCAACGGGGACCGTCTTCAGCTGACGTCTAGATTTATAGGCAGAACAACCGCCATTGTACTGAAAAAACGAATGCAGGTCTGCAAGTTCAGCCAATCCTATTTCCAAAAGAAAGGCCGCTTGTATACCATTTCTACTTCGGTGAAATCATCGAGCCATATGGAAGAATTAACGGTGAGGGATGTAGGTGAAGAGGATGCAGCCTTCATTTTAAAGTGGTACTCATATGAAAAAGCGGACGGTTAATACCGCCGCTCTTTTTTTTGCACGCATAAAAACGAAAGAAGAAACCCGCCGCATAGTCCAAACAAATGGGCCATCATGTTAATATTGGAGTTGATAAACGACATGAGAATGGCAAATGCGAGCAGTGTGATGATCATTTTGGAATGCTCCTGCCCAATTAACTCATTGCGAAAAAGAACCATAAACAGGTATACGCCAAATAGCCCGAAAATGGCGCCTGAAGCCCCGACATGCACGTAATCAAGCGGCTCTGTAACATAAGTGCCAATATTGCCGATGATGCCGGAGCCGGCGTATACAAGAAGGAAACGCGCTTTTCCCAGCATGCGTTCCAAAGCCGGGGCAAATAAAAAGATGGACATGGAATTAAACAGCAGATGTGTGAAACCGGCGTGCAGCAAAATCGGTGTGATAAGCCGCCACCATTCACCGTTTGCGACACCTAGATTATAGCCTGTGACGGTATCCCTCCATAACACGACTGAATGGGCAGGAAGTGAAAAAAACAGCCAGAGAACAGCTTGCAAAGCCAATATAAAGGTGACAACGGGGTAAAGCCTGATAAATGTTTGAAAATTTTCAGTCCGTATAAACATTCCGAGCCCCTTTTCTTCATTTTGGTATATCTATAGTAACACGTTTATGAGACAAACCATTTAAATAGTACGTACGCAAAGGAGGTTATCATACATGATTTACGGCATTGGGCTGGACATTACCGAGCTTAAACGGATCGCCTCTATGGCTGGGCGCCAGAAAAGGTTTGCCGAGCGGATTTTGACGCGAAGCGAGCTTGACCAATACTATGAGCTTTCAGAGAAAAGAAAAATCGAATTTCTCGCGGGCAGATTCGCGGCAAAAGAAGCTTTCTCGAAAGCATTTGGCACCGGCATTGGGAGACAGCTCAGCTTTCAGGACATTGAAATTAGGAAAGACCAAAATGGCAAGCCCTATATCATTTGCACGAAACTGAGCCAGGCTGCCGTTCACGTATCAATCACTCATACAAAAGAATACGCTGCCGCGCAGGTTGTGATTGAAAGGTTGTCAAGCTAGTCTGCATATTAGGGAAACCCCACTCATATATTTGATAGTGCATTAAGGGAGACAAGTTGTTTGAGGCTTTTATGGTACGCATCTGTTCTGCCTAAACGTGTACCGAGCGTACCGTTAAAGTCAAACAAGCGATTTCTTCCTTTTACATCAATTGAGAAAAAGGGGTTGAAAAAGGTGAGAAAAAGCTTTGTTTTGCTTTTAACGGGACTGCTTGCTGTTCTTATTCTTTCTGCCTGCGGGCAAAAAACACAGCAAGATATTGTGGCCGGGTTAGATGAAAAGGCGAAAGAATACACCTCGTACAAAGCAAAAGCGAAAATGACCATCGAGACAGGGAGTGAGCCTCAAGTATACAATGTAGAAATCTGGCACAAAAAGCCGTCTCTGTACAGAGTTTATTTAGAAAATCCGAAAAAGGACCAAAACCAAGTCATTTTACGAAATGAAAACGGAGTATTCGTTCTCACGCCGTCTTTAAATAAGAGCTTCAGATTTCAAAGCGATTGGCCGAACAACAGCAGCCAGGTTTATCTGTTTGAATCGCTCGTAAAGGATGTTCAAAACGATTCGGATGCAGTTTTCACAGCGAAAGAAAAGAAATACGTATTTGAAACAAAAACAAATTATCAGCATAACAAAATGCTGCCTACGCAAGAAATCACATTTAACAAAAAAGATATGAGCCCGTCATCTGTCAAAGTGATGGATACTGACCGGAAAGTAATGGTCAAAGTAGAATTCAGCAGCTTTGAATTTAATAAACAATTTGATAAAGAATCATTTGACGAAAAGAAAAATATGACTCTTTCTCAAATGGATGTTGCCACAAGCGCAAAGCCTTCCGATACATTTGCGGTCAAAACGCCGCTGGAACTGCCGCTTGGCGTCAAGCTGCTTGAAGAAAAAGATATATCTACTGAAGACGGGAAGCGCATCATCATGACGTACGGAGGAGAAAAATCATTTACGTTAATTCAGGAAAAAGCCCAGATTGCCAAGGCTTCCTCCTCCGTTACGCTGAACGGCGAACCGGTAAATCTCGGCTACACCATCGGCGCCTTGTCGGATGCATCATTGTCATGGACATATGAAGGCGTAGATTACCTTCTCTCTTCTAAAGATCTTTCTAAAGAGGAAATGGTGACAGTAGCAAAAAGCATGCAGGGACAATCATCGAAATAACAACAAAGGCCAAACATGATTTGGCCTTTTTTTCGTTAGACATCGTTTCCCTTTAGCCTTTAATTTTAGTATGATATGTAAATGATATTGAATAAAAGCTAGGAAGTGTCGTAATGAGCACAAAACCTTTTTACAGAGATACGTGGGCGGAAATTGACTTGTCCGCGATAAAGGAAAATGTCAGCAATATGAAAAAACATATCGGTGAACATGTCCACCTGATGGCAGTTGTGAAAGCAAACGCCTACGGGCATGGTGATGCAGAAACAGCAAAGGCTGCTCTTGACGCAGGTGCTTCATGCTTGGCCGTGGCTATTTTGGATGAAGCGATTTCACTGCGCAAAAAGGGCTTGAAGGCGCCTATATTGGTGCTTGGCGCGGTTCCCCCAGAGTATGTGGCAATCGCTGCTGAGTATGACGTGACCTTAACAGGTTATTCTGTTGAATGGCTTCAGGAGGCAGCCCGCCACACGAAAAAAGGTTCTCTTCATTTTCATCTGAAGGTCGATACGGGGATGAACAGGCTTGGTGTAAAAACAGAGGAAGAAGTTCAGAACGTGATGGCCATTCTTGACCGCAACCCTCGTTTAAAGTGCAAAGGGGTATTTACCCATTTTGCGACAGCGGATGAAAAAGAAAGAGGCTATTTCTTAATGCAGTTTGAGCGTTTTAAAGAGCTGATTGCTCCGCTGCCGTTAAAGAATCTGATGGTCCACTGCGCGAACAGCGCCGCCGGACTCCGGCTGAAAAAAGGCTTTTTTAATGCAGTCAGATTCGGCATCGGCATGTATGGCCTTCGCCCGTCTGCTGATATTTCGGACGAGATACCGTTTCAGCTGCGTCCGGCATTTACCCTGCATTCGACGCTGTCGCATGTCAAACTGATCAGAAAAGGCGAGAGCGTCAGCTACGGAGCCGAGTACACAGCAGAAAAAGACACATGGATCGGGACGGTGCCTGTAGGCTATGCGGACGGCTGGCTCCGAAAATTGAAAGGGACTGACATCCTTGTGAAGGGAAAACGCTTGAAAATTGCCGGCCGAATTTGCATGGACCAATTTATGGTGGAGCTGGATCAGGAATATCCGCCGGGCACAAAAGTCACATTAATAGGCCGGCAGGGGGATGAATATATTTCCATGGATGAGATTGCAGGAAGGCTCGAAACCATTAACTACGAAGTGGCCTGTACAATAAGTTCCCGTGTTCCCCGTATGTTTTTGGAAAATGGGAGTATAATGGAAGTAAGAAATCCTTTATTGCAGGTAAATACAAGCAATTAACTTACCTAAATGGAGAATTCATAAAACAGCTTTGCTTGAAGAGTGAATAATGGTATCATTATCACTGGATGGATAAAAGAGTCGTATCCGTAAGTTTGGTGGAGGTGTATGTTTTTTGTCTGAATCCAGCGCAAGAACCGAAATGAAAATCAGCTTGCCCGAAAACCTAGTAGCTGAATTGGATGGTGTAGCGATGCGGGAGAAACGAAGCAGAAACGAACTGATATCACAAGCAGTGAGAGCGTATGTCAGCGAACGAACAACTCGTCACAACCGTGATTTGATGAGACGCGGCTATATGGAAATGGCGAAAATCAACCTGAATATTTCTTCTGAGGCTCACTTTGCGGAGTGCGAGGCTGAAACGACAGTTGAGCGCTTAGTCAGCGGAGGATAATCATTTGATTGTGAAACGCGGCGATGTTTATTTTGCTGATTTATCTCCTGTTGTTGGCTCAGAGCAAGGCGGGGTGCGCCCGGTTTTAGTGATCCAAAATGACATCGGAAATCGCTTCAGCCCAACTGCTATTGTTGCAGCCATAACAGCACAAATACAGAAAGCGAAATTACCAACCCACGTCGAAATCGATGCAAAACGCTACGGTTTTGAAAGAGATTCCGTTATTTTGCTGGAGCAAATTCGGACGATTGACAAGCAAAGGTTAACGGATAAGATTACTCATCTGGATGATGAAATGATGGATAAGGTTGATGAAGCCTTACAAATCAGTTTGGCACTCATTGATTTTTAGACATATTTGCAGGTTGCTCAAATAGAGCAACTTTTTTTGTTTTCAAAAAACATAAACGATATAATAGTGAAATAACGAAAAAATATGTTGTTTTTTATTGGGAGGTAAGCGAATTTGATGTCGAATCAGACTGTATACCAGTTCATTGCCGAAAATCAAAATGAACTGCTCCAATTGTGGACTGACACACTAAAAGAATTAAGCGAGCAAGAATCCTATCAGCTGACTGACCAAGTGTATGAAAATATATCTAAAGAATATATCGACATTCTGCTGCTGTCTGTTAAGGACGAAAACGCTGCTGAAAGCCAAATCAGCGAACTGGCGCTTCGAGCGGTCCAAATCGGACTGTCTATGAAGTTTTTGGCTACTGCGCTTGCTGAATTCTGGAAGCGTCTCTACACGAAAATGAATGATAAGAGATTGCCAGATCAAGAGAGCACGGAATTAATCTGGCAGATTGACCGCTTTTTCAGCCCGATTAACACAGAAATTTTTAATCAATACTCAATCTCATGGGAAAAAACAGTATCTCTGCAAAAAATCGCGCTGCAAGAGCTGTCTGCGCCGCTTATCCCGGTGTTTGAAAATATCACTGTGATGCCTCTTGTCGGAACAATTGATACCGAACGCGCGAAACGAATTATGGAAAATCTTCTTAATGGCGTTGTCAAACACCGTTCCCAAGTCGTGCTGATTGACATTACAGGTGTCCCTGTCGTCGATACGATGGTTGCCCATCATATTATTCAGGCATCAGAAGCAGTAAGGCTTGTCGGAGCAAAATGCCTGCTGGCCGGAATCCGCCCGGAAATTGCTCAAACCATCGTCAATTTGGGGATTGATTTATCCCAAGTTATAACTAAGAATACCCTGCAAAAAGGAATTCAAACAGCATTGGAAATGACGGATCGAAAAATCGTTTCATTGGGGGAATAACATTTTGAGACATCCGAAAATCCCGATCTTGAAACTGTATAATTGCTTATTAGTGTCCATTCAGTGGGAACTTGATGACCAAACAGCATTAACCTTTCAAGAAGACTTATTAAATAAAATATACGAAACAGGTGCTAACGGAGTCGTCATTGACCTGACATCTGTGGATATGATTGATTCATTTATCGCGAAAGTGCTGGGCGACGTCATTACAATGTCTAAGTTAATGGGGGCTAAAGTCGTCTTGACCGGCATTCAGCCTGCTGTGGCAGTGACGCTGATTGAACTTGGAATCGCACTTGAGGAAATCGAAACTGCGCTCGACTTAGAGCAGGGGCTTGAGACATTGAAGCGGGAATTGGGGGAATAGCGAATGAACGACCAATCCTGTGTAAGAATCATGACAGAATGGGATATTGTGGCCGCCAGACAGTTGGGACGAAACGTTGCGAAAGAACTGGGTTTCGGCACGGTAGACCAGGCTAGAATTACAACGGCTATTTCAGAATTAGCCAGGAATATTTATTTATATGCCGGCAAAGGGCAGATTGGAATTGAACAGGTCGCAGACAGAGGAAAAAAAGGCCTGAAAATTATAGCGGAAGACCAAGGGCCGGGAATTCCTGATATCCGAAAAGTCATGGAAGACGGGTTTTCAACGTCTGGAGGACTTGGTGCGGGACTTCCCGGGGTCAAAAGGCTGATGGATGAATTCAGCTTAAATTCCGTAGCGGGGGAAGGAACAGAGATACAAGCCATCAAATGGCTTCGGTAGGAGGTAAGAACGTGGATTTTAGGGAGGTTATTGAGCAGCGGTATCATCAGCTGCTTAGTCGATATATAGCCGAATTAACAGAAACATCTTTATATCAAGCCCAAAAATTCAGCCGAAAAACAATCGAGCACCAAATTCCTCCGGAAGAAATCATCAGCATTCACAGAAAAGTGCTGAAGGAGCTGTATCCAAGTCTCCCGGAAGATGTGTTTCATTCGCTGGATTTTTTAATAGAAGTCATGATTGGCTATGGAATGGCTTATCAGGAGCATCAAACCCTTAGAGGGATACAGCAGGAAATCAAATCAGAAATTGAAATCGCGGCAAATGTCCAGCAGACGCTTCTCGGAACTAAAGTTCCTCAGGAGGAAGCGCTGGATATCGGCGCCATCAGTGTTCCCGCTAAACAGATGAGCGGTGATTACTACCACTTTGTCAAAGACAAGGAATCCATCAATATCGCAATCGCGGACGTGATCGGAAAAGGCATTCCAGCGGCTTTATGCATGTCCATGATTAAATACGCAATGGACTCTTTGCCGGAAACGGGCATACACCCTTCTCAAGTGCTGAAAAATTTGAATCGTGTTGTTGAACAAAACGTTGATGCCAGTATGTTTATTACGATGTTTTATGCGAATTACAATATGGACAAGCATCAATTTACATATGCTTCAGCGGGACATGAACCGGGATTCTATTATTCTCAAAAAGACAACACGTTTTACGATTTAGAGGCCAAAGGACTCGTTCTCGGCATCTCGCAGGACTATGACTACAAACAATTCGATCAGCATCTGGAAAAGGGCGATATGATTGTTTTATTTTCTGACGGCGTCACAGAATGCAGAACGGAAAACGGTTTCTTGGAGCGTCCTGATCTGCAGAAGCTCATTGAGGAACATATGTGTTCCTCTGCGCAGGAAATGGTCAAAAACATTTATGACAGCCTCCTCAAATTGCAGGATTTTCAGCTTCACGATGATTTTACGTTAATTGTTTTGCGGAGAAAGGTTTAACGTCTGTCAGACGAGGGTATAAAGCAACTAGTGATTTGAAGGAAAATTTGAGGTGATACGAATGAATATAAATGTTGATGTGAAGCAAAACGAGAATGATATACAAGTAAACATTGCAGGAGAAATTGATGTATACTCAGCCCCGGTGCTTAGAGAGAAGCTCGTTCCTCTGGCAGAACAAGGAGCTGACTTAAGAATTTGCCTGAAAGATGTCAGCTACATGGACAGTACCGGATTGGGCGTTTTTGTAGGGACCTTTAAAATGGTGAAAAAACAAGGTGGTTCGCTGAAACTTGAAAATCTTTCTGAACGGCTGATCCGACTGTTTGACATTACGGGCTTGAAGGACATCATTGATATTTCTGCAAAGTCAGAAGGTGGAGTGCAATGAAGAATAATGCTGATTACATCGAAATGAAAGTGCCGGCCCAACCTGAATATGTGGGAATTATAAGACTGACGCTGTCAGGGGTCGCAAGCAGAATGGGCTATACGTACGATGAAATTGAAGACTTGAAAATCGCAGTCAGTGAGGCGTGCACAAATGCGGTTCAGCACGCTTACAAAGAAGATAAAAATGGGGAAGTGTCAATACGATTCGGTGTGTTTGAAGACCGTTTAGAGGTTATTGTGGCGGATGAAGGAGACAGCTTTGACTTTGATCAAAAGCAGCAGGATCTAGGGCCGTACACACCTTCGCACACAGTTGATCAATTATCAGAAGGAGGGCTCGGTCTATATTTAATGGAAACGCTCATGGATGAAGTCAGAGTGCAAAACCACTCCGGCGTCACCGTAGCGATGACAAAGTATTTAAATGGGGAGCGAGTTGATCATGACACAACCATCAAAAACTACGAAACTAACTAAAGATGAAGTCGATCGGCTCATAAGCGATTACCAAACAAAGCAAGATGAACAAGCGCAGGAAACGCTTGTGCGGGTGTATACAAATCTGGTTGATATGCTTGCGAAAAAATACTCAAAAGGCAAAAGCTTCCACGAGGATCTCCGCCAGGTCGGCATGATCGGGCTGCTAGGCGCGATTAAGCGATACGATCCTGTTGTCGGCAAATCGTTTGAAGCTTTTGCAATCCCGACAATCATCGGTGAAATTAAACGTTTCCTCAGAGATAAAACATGGAGCGTTCATGTGCCGAGACGAATTAAAGAACTGGGTCCGAGAATCAAAATGGCGGTTGATCAGCTAACCACTGAAACACAAAGATCGCCGAAAGTCGAAGAGATTGCCGAATTCCTCGATGTTTCTGAAGAAGAGGTTCTTGAAACGATGGAAATGGGCAAAAGCTATCAAGCCTTATCCGTTGACCACAGCATTGAAGCGGATTCGGACGGAAGCACTGTCACGATTCTTGATATCGTCGGATCACAGGAGGACGGATATGAGCGGGTCAACCAGCAATTGATGCTGCAAAGCGTGCTTCATGTCCTTTCAGACCGTGAGAAACAAATCATAGACCTTACGTATATTCAAAACAAAAGCCAAAAAGAAACTGGGGACATTCTCGGTATATCTCAAATGCACGTCTCGCGCTTGCAACGCAAAGCTGTGAAGAAGCTCAGAGAGGCCTTGATTGAAGATCCCTCGATGGAGTTAATGTAATGATCCAGGTTGAAGAAAACGAGCATATTCAAACTCTAGTATATCAACTGAATAAAGAAGGGAAATCGATTTGCGGTGACAGTTTTTTTATGAAAGCTGATGATAAGGAGTTAATTTGCGCGGTTGCTGACGGACTGGGAAGTGGATCACTTGCTAATGAATCCTCTGCAGCCATCAAAGACTTAGTGGAAAACTATGCGAGTGAAGACGTAGAAAGCATTATCGAACGCTGTAATCAGGCGATGAAAAACAAAAGAGGCGCTACAGCATCTATCCTGAAAATCAATTTTGAGCAAAGGCAGTTTACGTACTGCTCTGTCGGAAATGTACGGTTTATTCTGCATTCCCCGTCTGGTGAAAGCTTTTATCCTCTGCCGATTTCGGGCTATTTATCAGGCAAGCCGCAAAAATACAAAACGCACACCGCCACCTATGAAAAGGGTTCAAAGTTCATTATACATACAGATGGACTCAACGTACCTGATATCCGCTCCCATTTGAAAAAAGGCCAATCGGTAGAAGAAATATCGAATTCGCTGAAAATGTATACGACATCGAGAAAAGATGACCTGACCTATATTCTTGGACAGCTGTCCTAAGAGAATAAGAACAAGAAGAAGCTGGAATACCGGCTTCTTTTTTTTATGTGTTTTTTTCGGTTTTTGATACACTAGAGAAAGAACGACAAAATTGGAGGCTTTGGTTACATGGAAACGTCAGCCCTTTTAAAACAGCAAATTGCGAAAGAAATAGGTTTATCACAAAAACACGTTGAAAGTGTCATCCGCCTGCTTGAGGACGGCAATACAGTCCCGTTTATTGCCCGGTATCGAAAAGAGCAGACGGGTTCAATGGATGAGGTTCAGATTCAGACGATTTCTGAACGCTGGCAATACATACAAAACCTGAATCAGCGAAAAGAAGAAGTCATCAGGCTGATTGCAGAGCAGGATAAACTGACAGATAATCTAAAACGTAAAATCGAGCAATCGGTGAAGCTTCAGGAAGTGGAAGACCTTTACCGCCCTTATAAACAAAAACGTAAAACAAAGGCGACAGTCGCCAAAAGCAAAGGCCTTGAGCCGCTTGCCGACTATATCCTGACACTTCCCCAAGATGATCATCTGGCAGCAACAGCAGACCAATACATCAGCGAAGAAAAAGAAGTGTTCACACGAGAAGAAGCGATTGAAGGCGCCAAGCACATTATTGCAGAACAAATCTCAGACGAGCCGACCTTCAGAAAGTGGATTCGCCAGGAAACCTTCAAAAGAGGAACCATTAAGTCTGCAGCCGGAAAGTCGGCAGACACCGATGAGAAAAATGTGTATGAAATGTATTACGAGTATGAAGAGCCAATTGCAAAAGTCGTTCCGCATAGGGTGCTGGCAATGAACCGCGGCGAAAAAGAAGACATTTTAAAGGTAGCGATCGAACCGCCTGCGGATCACATTAAGGCGTATTTAGAAAAACAAATCATCAAAAATCGCTCAACATCCGTAAGAGAGATTTTGCAGGAGACAATTGAAGACAGCTATAAAAGGCTGATCCAGCCGGCAATCGAGCGTGAAATCAGGAAAGAGCTCTCAGAAAAAGCTGATGAACAGGCGATTCATATTTTCTCAGAGAACTTGAGAAAGCTTCTTTTGCAGCCGCCAATGAAAGGCAAAACCGTTCTCGGTGTTGACCCAGCCTTTCGAACTGGCTGTAAGCTCGCTGTGTCAGATGAGACCGGAAAAGTCTTGAAAATTGATGTGATCTATCCGCATGCGCCAGTCAACAAAACAAAAGAAGCCCATGAAAAAGTGAAAAAGATTCTTGAGCAGTATCAAGTCGAGATGGTGGCGATCGGAAACGGCACAGCATCCAGAGAAACAGAACAATTCATCGTCAATGTACTCAAAGACATGCCGCGCAAAATTTATTATGTGATCGTCAATGAAGCGGGAGCAAGCGTCTATTCGGCTTCAGAGCTTGCCAGAGAAGAATTCCCTGACCTTAAGGTTGAAGAGCGCAGTGCCGTATCTATTGCTCGGAGACTTCAAGACCCGCTCGCGGAGCTCGTTAAGATCGATCCGAAGTCTGTTGGTGTCGGACAGTATCAGCATGACGTCAGCCAAAAACGCTTAAATGAATCTCTGCGGTTTGTCGTCGAAACGGTCGTAAACCAGGTTGGAGTAAACGTCAACACAGCCTCCGCCGCACTGCTTCAATATGTAGCTGGATTATCGAAGTCTGTAGCAGGCAACGTTGTCAAAAAACGCGAGGAAATCGGAAAGTTTTCAAATCGAAAAGAACTGAAGGACATCCCAAGGCTCGGTGCGAAAACCTATGAACAATGTATCGGTTTCTTAAGAGTGCAGGAAGGGACAGAGCCTTTGGATAGAACAGGCATTCACCCGGAAAGCTATAAAGAAACAAAAGCGCTTTTGAAAAAACTCGGACTTTCAACAGAACATATCGGCACGGCGGAATTGAAGGACAAAATCAATCAGCTGGCGCTCTCTGAAACGGCAAAAGAGCTGGGAATCGGCGAAATCACTCTGAAAGACATTTGTGAACAGCTGACAAGGCCGGAACGCGATCCACGCGATGAGGTGCCTAAGCCTTTGCTGAAAACAGACGTCCTTCAGCTGGAAGATTTGAAAGAGGGAATGGAACTGCAGGGCACCGTGCGCAATGTAGTGGACTTCGGAGCGTTTGTTGATATCGGAGTCAAACAAGACGGGCTTGTGCATATCTCAAAATTGAGCAATCAATTCGTCAAGCATCCTCTTGATGTCGTATCTGTCGGCGATATTGTGACAGTTTGGGTTGACGGCGTAGATGTACAAAAAGGCAGAGTATCGCTGTCTATGGTAAAATAAAAGCACTGCTTACGAGCAGTGTTTTTTCCTATAGAAATACCAGCATTGATTCAGCAGTTTAATTTGGTAATTATCTTTTTCAAGGAACGCTTTTTGCATCTGCTTTTTAAGCCAATTTGGCATAGGCTCATTCCTCCTCAGCTTTTATCATAAGAGGGACGGTGATTACCATATTGTATGCGAACGGTGAATTGTCCCGTTCAATGTTTTTTAAGTGAGGTGCACTATGGATAATATAGAGCTTCAAAAGCTGACAGAGGATATTTCTAAAACGTATTTTAAAAAGCCGTTCCGCCATCAGGCGCTTTTTAATGACAGGCTTAAAACCACTGGCGGCAGGTACCTGTTAACCTCCCATAACATTGAATTGAACAGAAAATATCTGATTGAACACGGCAGGGAGGAGCTGATCGGCATTATCAAGCACGAGCTCTGCCATTATCACCTCCACCTTGAAGGAAAAGGGTACAAGCACAGAGACAGAGATTTTAGAATGCTTTTGCAGCAAGTCAACGCGCCGAGGTTCTGTACACCCCTTAAGAAAAAAGCGGAAAACAAAAAAACTTATATGTATATCTGTACGGCCTGCGGCCAACAGTATATAAAGAAGCGCGCCATGAACCCTGACAGATACAGGTGCGGAAAATGCCGCGGGAAAATAAAAAGAATTTTTTCGTGAAAAAGGTTGACGAATATGGCAAGCCTATGTTACATTATAAAAGTCGTTACGAGAGATAAATAAAAATATTTACCTCTTGACACTGTAAATCAAGGCTGATATAATAAGTCTTGTCTCATTATTCCACAGTAGCTCAGTGGTAGAGCTATCGGCTGTTAACCGATCGGTCGCAGGTTCGAATCCTGCCTGTGGAGCCATATTGGAGAAGTACTCAAGTGGCTGAAGAGGCGCCCCTGCTAAGGGTGTAGGTCGCGTAAGCGGCGCGAGGGTTCAAATCCCTCCTTCTCCGCCATAAGATTTCGATATAAGTTCTCAACCATCGGCCCGTTGGTCAAGCGGTTAAGACACCGCCCTTTCACGGCGGTAACACGGGTTCGAATCCCGTACGGGTCATTCCATTTCGTTGGGCTATAGCCAAGCGGTAAGGCAACGGACTTTGACTCCGTCATGCGTTGGTTCGAATCCAGCTAGCCCAGCCATTTTTATTTTTTTGAAATCTAATAGTAAGAGCCATTAGCTCAGTTGGTAGAGCATCTGACTTTTAATCAGAGGGTCGAAGGTTCGAGTCCTTCATGGCTCACCATTTGTCTTTTTGCGGGTGTGGCGGAATTGGCAGACGCGCTAGACTTAGGATCTAGTGTCTTACGACGTGGGGGTTCGAGTCCCTTCACCCGCACTTTATTTACAAAGTGCACGCAAATCTGTTTTACTAGGTTAAGAGCCTACTAAACCAGCACAACACAATTTAATGATCACGCGGTCGTGGCGGAATGGCAGACGCGCTAGGTTGAGGGCCTAGTGGGTGAATAACCCGTGGAGGTTCAAGTCCTCTCGGCCGCATCAATGATACCAAGGGTTTAGATACCTTTGGTATTTTTTTATGCTCTCTTTTATTATGAGGCTTACTCCTTTTTACTCCACTCGTTTAGAATAGTTCATCCAGCTTATCAGCAGTTTCTTTTTGTTTATTAGGAAAGAGATGACCATAAACATCAATTGTTGTTTTGATAGAAGCGTGTCCTAAACGTTCTTTTATTGTGATGTAATCTTCTCTTTGATGAATTAACAATGCGACATGGGAATGTCTCAGATCATGAAGACGGATCGGTTCTAATTCCCCTCGATTACAAATTGTTTTGATTTTTCGGCTAAAGATGTCTTTATTTGCTGGACCCTCTTTATACTGAAAAATAAAAGTGTTTTCTGATGTTGAAACTTGAAGTCTTTCTAATATTTCTTTTTGTTTTTCTTTCCACTCCAGTAACATTTCAAATAGTTTTAGATTAATGCTGATCCGTCTATTAGAGTTTTTAGTCTTTGGTGGAGTAATTTTATATTCACCTTTAATAAAGGATAGTGACTTATACACATTTATTTCTTTTCTTACACTACCAACATCATTCCAAGTTAAAGCGAGCATTTCTCCACAGCGCATTCCTGTAAAATAAGCAACTGTGTAGAATACTTTAAAAAGCTGCTCTTCGTTTTTGTCTATTAATTTTATAAATGCTTTAAACTGCTCAGGAGTCCAAAATTTCATTTGTTTTTTAGTTATTGAAAGATTAGACACTCCATCACATGGATTAGCATTGATAATTTTTTCATTAATTGCAGTATCAAATAACTTCTTTAAGATAATCATTATGTTGTTAACAGTTTTGTTGGATAACCCTGTATCAATTAATTGTTTCTGAAAAAGTCTTATTTCTGTGTGGGTAAGCTTCTTGATATTACTATCCACAAAGTGAGGAGTAATGTGTTTATCAATTGTGTATAACTGAATCTGATAATAGTTAGGTTTGTTGTGAAGTTTGCAATTCTCCAGGTATATATTTTTCACCTCGTTGGATATGATACTGATGATGTTAAAAGGGACAATGCAGTAATACGTGTATATGATGGTGGGAAATATATTCAGCTTGCTTTCTATAATGATGGATCGCTCAATTATTCAACGTATGATTACTATGAGAAGATGGGGAATGATTATGAAGAAATGGAGCATATGCCTGCAACTGGAGAGCATGATCGTTTAGGCTTATATAAGAAAACACCTGATTATGAAGAAGTTAAAGGAAAAGAAACAAAAACACAGTAGAAATTTAACTTTTTGAGAGGAGCCACATTGGCACCTCTCTCATTGTAAAATTCATACTTCTTTTATACTGTGATTTATAGACAGTTTTTTGAACTATCTTAATGTTACAGTAAATTTACCTATGATTCTTTCATAAGTGAGGCTATAGGTTTCTAATAATGTTTGAACTTCCTTAACAGTCCAAGACTGAGGTGTTTTTTGTGATAAAGATTTAGCCAATTGAGACAATGCCCCTTTAAATTCTTGTAATAAATTTAAATCCATCACTTTAGTACCATCAGAAGGATGTGCATTTCCAAAACATTTTGAAGCTTTATGTAGGATGATCGGTACGAAATCTTGTTCATTCCCATATTTATCTTTATGCCACTGAATTGAATGCAGTAATTGCTCGATTTCTGATCGTGATATTTTATTATTTGTGCTATTATTCTTCACTTCAATAATTAAGTTTAATCCGTTCTCTAACTTCCAAAGGTTGTCAGGACCATCATTCTCTTCATCTTCAGGCATTTGAGATGCAAAACCTAAGAATTTTCCTATTTTGTAAATGCATTTTTCAAATTCAGCAGATTTTACATGAGGAGAATAGGTTAAATTAGAATATAAATTTTCAATAGCTATTACTATATCTGTAGCATTTGAAAACTGCTGTAACCATTGAACAATAACTTCCGCTTGTTTTCCTTTTACCTTCGTTAGCTTTGAGTAAGTATGAGATATTGGTTTAAGTACTTTAGAGGATAATTTTTTTGCTTTCAGCTGTATATCTACAGCACCTGTTACATCTACATTATCTAAAATATTTGCTCCTAGTTGTAAATACCATGCTTGATCTATTTCATTTAATGATTTATCGTAAGTATTCACTGCCTCTCGAATCATTGTACACGCCTCAATGTTTAAATCATTTCTATATTTCTCGAGAGCTGATTTTTCTATATTAGCAATGTTTAAAAGATAATTTGAATCGGATTTATTCTTGGAAGTAGCATTTAAAATCATTTCCTTATGATATTGTCTCCATTCTGGATCACGTGATAAACAGGCCTCTACTGCATCGTGAATTTCAGCCAAAGACTGTTCTACGCTCTCTGGTTTTTGGTCGCCAAAAAGCCCCAAACCGAAATTCAGTTGTTCTCTGGTAGCTGGTGAAAAAAAAGATCTATTGCTATCTATGCCAATAAAATTAAGCAATTTAGTATCGAGTATAAAAACAGTGCAATAATCACTTCCAGAACGGACTGCTCTCCCCAAGCCCTGTTCAATACTTTGAGCAATTTGTGCATCTATAAAAGGAGATCCCTCGCGAACAATTGAGATATAACGTTCTCTGACAGTTTGAGCATTTGGCAAACCATCTAATACTAAAATTCTGCAGGCATCGCCTGCTAGATCAATACCATCATATCTATTGATAAATACCATTAAATTTCCACGTGACTCACGTAACTTAGCCGTAGCATCTAATATATTATCTTTATCAACTATAATAGGGTTATACTCCGCCCACTCTTCTGATTTCTTTTTGTCAGGTACGATAACCACAACATTATTTTTTTCTGCATATTTTGAAATTATCGGCCGCATTAAATTGTCAGTTATTTCTGGATAGTATCTTTTGGGTGCAATAATAAGTCTTTCGCCTGCATCCCCATGATTTTCTATCTCTAAAGGATTTTCTACAGATTCTTTATCAATGCCTAGCTCTGTAATTAATTCTGTATTATTATTAAAAGTTGCAGAAAGTATGAATCTATGTTTAGCATTGTGAAAAGAAGGAATTTTTTGAATGGGTAACTGAAGTGGGGTAATTTCAATCTGAGTCCCACTTATGAAACATTGAGACCTTGGAATTTCATCTCCAATTAATCCCCATGTATATTTTACTGCTGGATCATTTGAAGAATATAATTCTTCAAGAATTGAATTCACATTTTCTGATTGCTGTCGCCAAACCCAATACGGAACTAAACGAGCAACCGTTGACTCGCCAGACTTTATTGCTGTTACAGCGCCCTGTCCTTGTTCTTTTAAAGCAAATTCAAATAGATCAAACAACTTTTTATAAGCTGGATTATTTCGATTAATTTTTATTGTGCATTGCTGCCGAGCCTTTTTTATACACGAATGCGCATCATCAATTACCAAGGACCCAATTGTTTGTATTGATCTAGAACCAAAACCCTCCACACCAAAGATTGATTTCCCATTGAATAGTCGCTCAAAAGTGGTTATTAATATCGCTTTACTATTAATGAAGTCTAAGGGAAACTCGGCAGCTTGCTTAGGGTCTTGAGGGATAGTAACAACAGGTATGTTATGAATACGAGCTTGTTCAACTGCTTGATTGACTAGTTGCTTATCAGGGCATAGGTATACAGCAGGTCCATGTCCTTCGTGGAGTTTGGATAGTAACATAAGTTGACCAATCAATGTTTTTCCCGCACCAGTATTTAGAATACCTATAATGTCTCTTTGATTACGGTTTTCATCCCATTTTTGAAGGAACTCTTTTTGATTATCGCGTAAATAATCATATCCTTCTTGATGTATTAACGATTTAAAGAGGTCACTTGGATTTATTATTTTTTTAGTTTTGGTTGTACTTCCACTTTTAATTCGATTCTTAAAGAGACTCATTGTTTTCTCCTTTTCAGATGTTTTGAAATTAATAATCTGCCGTTTTTTCCATATATTGATGTCCAGATTAAGGATATACCAAATCTCTCCACCAATCAAATAAGAATTTAAAATTCATTAATTCTTGTCAAGGACACAAAGGCTCATCACCACCGAAATAAAGACGAAAAGAATATTTTATTCAATAGACAATTCGTACCTTTTTGCATTTTAACTTTGT
Organism: Bacillus sp. YP1; assembly: GCF_000877815.1. Lineage (NCBI taxonomy): Bacteria > Bacillati > Bacillota > Bacilli > Caryophanales > Bacillaceae > Bacillus > Bacillus sp. YP1. The sequence goes on from NZ_CP010014.1 coordinate 302,615, forward strand.
CAAGAAATGTTTGATCTGCCATAATAAAATTAATGTAAATATTCCAACAATTTAGTGGAGATGGGGAAGCTTTCTTGCAGCAGGGTTTTTTAAAGAGAAGCAAAATTCCATATGATTTGGTGACAAAAAAACTAAATGCTTGGTACATGGCGATAAAGAGTGATTTGGTTGATGAAGCAGAAAGAATTAAAGCGGAAGCAGAAGCTGAACTAGCTAATATAAAATGGGACATTAATTTAACATCAGCAATATAAAAAGATTTTAAGGTACTCAAGAAAGAGGCTCTCATATTTGATCAAAATCATCATAAAGAGCTGACAGCGAGATATACAGATATTAAAAGAAGGTATGCTGCTATCATGGTCGTTGCCAATCATAGAGGCATATCAAATAATGGTGAAAAACGAAGAGTATATAAATAGATTCGGCTTTAAGCTTAGTAAAAAAGTGAGAAAAAGAATGGATAATATCTAATAAAAGAGCCTAAAAAGGTTCTTTTTTTCGTTATGAAAAAAGATTAAGCTCTCAGTTAATCTTAATTTGAAATAGGTTCATTATATTTTTAAATAAATTCATGTACTAGGAGTGAAAATATGAAAACACATATTACATGGGCTTCAGCTTGTTTATTATTGATCTAGCTGACCGGATTTTCAAAGGATAAAAATTATATTTCTGACAAAAAAATCAAGGAATTAAACCATATAGAATCAACAAGCAGCACTTCGGAAAATAAAGCATTTTTTAATTACTCGGACATAGATAAGCGATATGAAACAGTTAAGAAGCATACAACCGAAAAGGGTTTGATTATGCATTCCCTTCTCGCTCAGATCAAAAGCACACAGTCAGCGTGCAAATGGATGTCCTATAAATATGTATTTTTCAATGAGCACTTCCTAATAAACATATAACCCCAAACCCCATTTGATTTTGCTTTCTTCTTTGTCGTAAAAAAGTTAAAATATTTATTTATCAAATTTGTTATAATAAGGTAGGTGGTAAGTGGACGGAGGGATAATTTGTCTGATTATTATGAATTAAAAGGTGTGCAAGCAATCCAAAATGAAACTTTAAAATTAGGATCGAAGTTAGTTTCTAAAATAAATGCTGGAGATAAAGAAATATCATTTGATGGAGAAATACAGTTATATAATTCAGCAGTGCATACTAAAGGAACATTTGAGGAAATTGTAAGAGTTCAAGTTAAGAGCACTGGTGTAGAAGAGTTCTCTGAAAGAAAGACTACATACTCATTAGAATTAGAACACTATAAAAATTATTTGAATTGCGGTGGGGTTTTGTTTTTTGTTGTTCAAGTAAGAAAAAGTAATGAAAAAACAAAAATTTTTTATAAACAACTGCTGCCATTAGAATTAGACAAGATCATTAGGCTATATGGGAATCAGAAAACTAGATCAATGGAATTAAAAGCACTAGATGGAACTAATTTGGAAAGTGTATGTAGATCGTATCTTTCAGAGCAAAAAATACAACCCACTATGTTTATTGGGAAAGAATATAAACCCGATGAATTCTCTTACTACAAGATTAGAAGTTTAACCTATGATTCATCAAGTAAATTGTTAGATGAAGAATTCTATTTATATGGTGTAGATGAATATGAAAAAATGTTTCCGGTAGATATGCTTACATTAAAAGGCTATACTATTGCTAAAAATAGGAATTTTAAAATTAGTGAAAAAAATTATGTTTTGTTTAGTGAATTTCACTATGAAAATTCACAACAAACTCTAATAATAGAAAAAGTGCTTACTATGAAGTTCGAACATAATAGACTTTCTTATGAAATAAATAAATTTGGTACGTTAGAAACTCAATTAAAAATAGTTGCATTTCTTATAGACGTCTTTGCATATATGGAAATAGAGTGTGAAGAATTTAAGTTTAAGCTGAAAAAAACTACTAAAGTGAATAAAACAAGGGATATTCTAGAAGGAACTTATTTTAAACTGAATAAATTAAAACACGTTTTTAGTGACTTTAAAATTTCATTGGATTCGAATATTGGCGACTTTAAAGATAATATTCCAAATCAGATGATGCTCCTTATAAAGACTTTTTATGATAATGAATATGAAGATTTAAAATTTCCTGATGCCATTACATTTATGGATATGTTTTTTGGTGAGTTGAGAATTGCTTTACTACATGATCCAACTAATGAAATAAAAATGAAAAATGCCTTTTCACAAGAAGTAGCAGGAATGAGAATCGTTGCTAGCACTGAAGAAATAAAAGAATCTGAAAATATAGAAAGTCATACTCCAGTTAGTATATATTCTTTAATGAGTTCAAATTTAATGTATAATGCGGCTAATTTTGATAAAGAAGTGGTTAAACAATCTTTCGATAGAGTTGATCCTTTTATAAATAATACTTCATTCCAAATAACCAATACTTTCTGTTTAGAATGTATTAAAGCCTTCGATAGGAGTGGAAGGTTCGACTTCTTATCTGTTGCAGAATATATTTATCAAAAACATTGTTATGTTTCTGATGAAGATTTTGATTCAATAGTGATATTTATAAACAAATGTCAAATCGAATACAGGATTAATAAGGAATTATCTCAGCAAAGTATTAAAAGACTTATGAATATAAAAAGAATTTATAATCATTACGGGGTTTTATTTTCTGTTAACATATTATTAGGTTCAATAATGGAAGCCAACTATTTTCTAAACAAGATGCCGAAAAAGGAAAGAGATTGTTTTCTAAATTTCCCTATATATAAAATATATAAAGAATTGATGGGTGAAAAATAAAATTCTTAATTAAATAGTTGCAAGAAGGTTAGAACAGATATTTATTTGTTTTTTTTGATCATCATTTAACCGTAATTGATGTAAATGTATAGAATTGATGTTAAGTGAATATATAAAATGTAATGAAAATAAGCTTTCATAACTAATGATACGGATTTACTATGTTGAGAGTCCATATTAGAAAACCATACCACAAACATCCTGGTATGGTTTTTATGTTGTAATCATTCATTTTGAAAATAACTTTATTGTAAGGATTGTAAAGATTAATCGTTACAATCCTCATCTTCGTCAAAATCCTCTTTACCATTTTTAAGTTGCTGAAGAAGGAATTCAAGAAAACTATTTGCAGCAGTATAACCATATCCTTCATGGTTGTCCCAAAGAATAACAGGACATTCGCCATCTACCATTTTATTTGTATCAAGACAATAAGAGAATTCATCTATATACTCAATAACAACTAGACCTGGTATAAGATTGTAAAACGTTCTGTATTCTTTTGTTTGCTCTACAACTTCAGCTCCATGAGAGTCATAACCGAGTATCATAGTTCCGAACGCGCCTCCTGAACCATACTCAGTTAAAAACCATTTATAACTGTCTGGAAGGGTTACTCTGAGATCTTCTTCTATCTCTTTGATTTCTTTATCAGTGACGCCACCAGTAAGAATTGAATATTTTTTATTCTCACCAAAGAATTTTTTCACTCTAGAGTAATTCACATTTAACCTCACATACATTTGATTTTGGTTTGCAATTCATCAATTTTATTAAGTTCATACTCATAATCACAGTTTTCTTCTAAAACAAAATTCATAGTTTCAAAGAAACTTTTCGCATTCTTTAAGAGTGATTCAAAAAAATCAAGTTTCGGTAGTAATACTTTTTGTTTTTGGTCAATTTCAAATAACAACATATCATTCGATATTGATTTCATTTTCAATAGAAGGGGTTGATCTGGAAAATAAGTTTCGCTTTTTCCTGTTTCAATAGCTTCTTCAATTAGATTTAAAAAATAAGCCCACAATTGGTCAACCAAGTCCCACATAGTGACATCAAGCAAATCTTGTTCACCATATTTTAAAATAATCGCTCCAGATAAATAGTAAGAGTCTAACTGTGGTTTTATGTTCTTTAGTCCCTCTATATTGCTAAGTGGAACAAAGTAATCGTCAATATTATTTTTTAAGATTGAAAGATCGTTTATCTTCTTATTTGGCCTAAGAATTAATGATTCAATATAAAACATTTTACCTCTCCTATTTTTCCGGATAGAATTGTCCTACTCTTCCTTTTTGAAAGCCTACAACATATTGTTGACCCTCATATGATCCTCTAATTTGATAACTAAATTTAGTTCCTTTTTTCGTTAACTCTTCACGGTTTTGTTTCATAATTGATTCTATCGCATCTGCAACATCGTTAACAGTCATCTCTTTATTAAGAAAAGATTGTTGAGACTTAATTGAACCATCCCATAAATTAGGTAGATGGCGCTCTAAAATATGCTTCATTCCTCGCTTATCAATGAGGAATGATTGTCCTCCAAAAGTGTATTTTCTGCTTTGGAAAGTTTTTAATTCGTTTACAACTTCATGCGGCTTAGCTTTCTTTAATCCTTGTACAGTAGACGAGGCCTTGAATATTTCAAGTGCAGAGTTTTTATAATTCTCTCCATCAATCACGTTAAAAGGAAAAGTCCCTGAACCACCAGCCATTGCATACTGTTGTTCAAAAACATTTGGTATTTTAACATATTCAATACCTTTTTTTATTCCTGCTTTTGAAGCTTCAAGTGTCTTAATTGCAGCAACTTTTGAACCGGCTTTTGCAACTTTGGATACTTTATCAATACCTTTCGGACCAACTATTGCAAGAACAACCGTACTCCCTACATAGGAAACCCATTTTGCTCTGCTGTAGCTATCTCCATAAATCATATCACGTTGAAATGTGTCTTCTATGTCTTTTGCTATGATCTTATAAGTATCGATTGGATGTAAGGCTGCGTTCACAGTTCCAGAAAGCGATTCAATCGGGTGTCTTGCAAGTTGATATAGACCCATCACTGTATCTTTACCTGCTTCATACATTCCCACTGCAATACCTTTTCCAATTTCAGCTTTTTGTTGGAGTTCTTCGAGTTGGCGGAAATAAACTTGCTGGTCAGGTTCCAAATTCTCGTATCCTATTTTTTTAGCGATTTTTAAATACTCGTCTGGATCTGTTACCTTTACAAGCTGTTTTTTCAAATCTTTTATTTCGCGTTTTTTAGCTTCTTCTTTTTTGATCTTCAAATAAGCTTCAGATTGCTTCTCGATATCGCTTTTTTTCTTATGTATATCGCTCTCACGATATGCCTTGGCATTATAGTGAAGGGGTGTAGCATTCTTGCCCTTACCTGTTGATTCCTGTAACTTTTGAAAGTCTACTTTAATGAATTGTTCGTTAGGTTCAGTTATTGCATATTCAGTTTTTAAGTTTTCGTCCACATCGCCTATTTTATCAACAGTCTTTTTCCGTTTGTTTTCGGCAGAAGAGAGCTCATCCTTAAAAGTCTCAGTTGAAAATAAATCAAGTGGAAGAATGTCATCGATGTCATTCAGAATATCTTTCATTGCTTTCTTCTGCTCAGACATAATTGATTTTGATTTTTTATATGCGTTTGCTAATTCATGTTCTAAGAAGGATTCCTCGATATATGCATCAGATAAGCTGGCATCTTCTAAAACACCGGAGATACTAGTAAGGAAAGCGATTTTCATTTCAATTAAATCAATCCATTGATCAGTGACACTCACATGATCGTGATAAAATGCTTTGATATTGTTTGCTCCCTTGCCAGAGAACTCACTATCATCAAGATCAGCAACAGCCTTAAATGCTTTTCTTAGCTTAATCAATTGATTTTTCAATTCTTTATAATCTTTTGCTCGGTTTTCAGCTTCAGATAACAAAGACTTAGCTTCAAATACCTTCATTGTTCAATCCTTTCAACGATTTTATATCTAAATATTACCATGGAATAGGTATGAAAGTTTTTAAAAAAAGTTTAAGGGAAGGGAACGAATTTTAGATCACTTGGCATAATGTAAGTTGGAGAAGTAACAGTTGTTTATATTCAAAATATATTTGTCTTTCATTTTTGAAACGGAATCAAAAACATTTAATTTAATTCCGAAGATAGTGTTAGGAAGACTGTATAATAAAAAGAGATACAGAATATGGGGGAACTAAAAGTGAGTTTAGGGAAAACAGTTGCACTAAACATAAAAGAAAAACAAGCCATTAAACCGACAGGGTTCTGGACATTTTTCTGTAACCCAAAGGTTTGGGCTATTGATGATTTTTTGAGTTCAAACCAAATAGAAGATACATTTTCCATTACAAGTTGGCAAAAAGAGTGGTTTAAGGAAGGTCAACAAGGGATTATTAGAGTTGGTCATGATAACCGGAATAAAAAAATGTTAAATGGTAAACCAAAATTAAATCGAGGTATTTATGCGGTAGTAGAAATAACGGGGAAACCCATTTATTCATCTGATAAAGATGAAAATTATTATTATGAAGAAAGTGATCATTTCAATTACAGAGTACCAGTTAGATACATTAAGAATTTGCTGCATTCACCAATCTTACTTGAGGATCTAGACTTTGAAAATGATGAATATGATAAGTACTTAATCGAAGGGTTTCAAGCCTCATCAATGCCGTTAAATCCAAAAGCATTTAAAAAAATATCTTCATTGATTCATAACACTGATGCACATCCTTTGAGAATTGGAGAACAATACTCAAGAAAAGATATTTACAAGATTTTTAACGTACCAGAGGGTAAACAGGGCGGGAATTGGAACACGGGGTATACTTCGTTTAATAATGATGTATTTGTCTTTGTCAATATAAGTTCTGCCGGAAGAACGGGGCATGATTACGATAATAAATTTATCGGAGATGACCTCCAATGGTTTGGTAAGAATAGTCATTCATTACAAAATGCTTCTATTCAATCTATGTTAAAACCCAAAGGTAATATTTATATTTTCACACGGGAAGATAGTAATAATCCCCTGTTTACTTACCAAGGAAATGCTAGAGTAAAAGAGTTTCATGACACTAAGCCAGTCAAAATTATTTGGGAATTTAATGATGAAAAAGAAATCCGACATAATCAAATGGCTGAGGAAATTGATAACCCAACAAGATATATTGAAGGAGCCACAAAAAAGGTCTCAGTCAACGTTTATGAGAGAAATCCCATGGCGAGGAAAAAGTGTTTAGAGCATTATGGCTTTAGTTGTGTCATTTGTGGGTTTGATTTTGAAAAGGTATTCGGAGAATTGGGTAAAGGCTTTATTCACGTACATCATATAATTGAGTTAAATCAGATAGGCAAGGAGTACGAAATTGACCCGATCAACGATTTACGTCCAGTTTGTCCAAATTGTCATGCTATGTTGCATAAGAAGAAACCTTCTTTCACAGTCGAGGAGTTAAAAGACATTATAATCGATAATAGATAAAAGCAACCATTACTTAAATCGGATTGCTACTCCATTTTTACTCCCGAATGTGAATTAACAAGTGTAAGTGCGTATAATCAAAATAAACAAACACTGATATATAAAGGCTTTGTAACAGAAAACACAGCTTCACTTTATTGAGGGCCTAGTGGGTGAATAACCCGTGAGGTTCAAGTCCTCTCGGCCGCATCAATGATACCAAGGGTTGTAGACCTTTGGTATTTTTTGTGCTTATTTTTAAAATTGTCTACTGCCCTAAAACTGCCTACTTACCTACAGTAAGCCAACTAATTTAAATTACTAGTGATTTTCTGTTTATTTGGATTTAGCTATTCGTAAACATCAATTGTGTCCACAACTTCTGCCTCTTCAGAGTGATAACCAAGAATTATTATTCGGTTTGCACCACCAGAACCGTTTACTGTTGTTTTTGGAAATTGATCACCTGTTGCATCACTGAATATCATAAAATGTACCGCCAAGAACCACAAATTACACCAGATCGATAAGTGAACCTGACGGAATCATGAATTTCGTCAGGTTCTTTCTGCATTCTGGTTCATGATTAAATCAAAGTAATCTTAATAAACATAAAAGTATTTTATATTTTTGTATAAGTTTACTTTACTTTTATATAAGGTGAGTTTATAATTTGGTTCAAGAGGTGATGGTCATGAAGAAAGATTTTGGTGATTCGATCTCAAATAAGGTTTATGAATATCGTGTACTTGCCAGATTGTCTCAGCAAGAATTAGCAAAGAAAGTCGGGGTTTCCAAACAAACCATCTTTGTAATGGAGAAAGGAAATTATGTTCCGACTCTGCTGTTAGCTTTTCGAATTGCCGAATTTTTCAAAGTGGATGTAAACGAGATTTTTACTTATGAGAAAGGAAATGATCAAAAATGAAAATGAATTCGATCACAGATACGATCACCAACGCAATTTTTTCTCCTTTAAAGTCCTGGGCTGAACATTCTCCGGGAAATTGGAATATTCTTATTGGCAGTGGGTTTGTATTGCTTGTAGTCGGATTGATTCTGACATTCGTATTTCTTAAAAAAATGGGTAAGGCTGACGAAAGAACAAATCAAATATCATTAAAAAGTGCCCTCTTTATGTTATATGGAGTAATTTTGTGCGACTTGATTTTCCCGAAAGAATATATGTGGCAAGTTTTCTTCTTATTTAAATATTCTCTTGCCTTATTAGCTTCAGGAATCTATCTAGCCGTTCGATATAAAAAAGATTTTTTGTGAATTCAATAACCGAGAAAGATAGTGTCTCTGAAGTTTTAATTGTTTTAGGAGAGGGAACGAATATGAAATCATTTTATAATGAGATTTGGAGAAGTGAGGAAGTGGGTTTTTGCTCACCAATTATTAACCATAATTCATACAACCTTATAGAAATGATGTAAAATGAAGTTAGAAAGTGTAATGAAAACAAGCTTTCATAATCAATGATATGGATTTACAATGCTGAGGGCCCAGTGGGGTGAATAACCCGTAAAGGTTCAAGTTCTCTCGGCCGCACCCCAATAATACCAAGGGTTTAACCATCTTTGGTGTTATTTTTTTGCGGAAAATACGGCTGTACCGCATTGTGGAGTCCACTAAAAAAGTGCTGACCTCTGCACAACATCGTTGCGCGAGTCTGCACTTTTATTCTGCGATTATGGGGAGTTTATTTTAATCCGTTGTTAGCCGCGCCGATACTTGGCTTTTAGAAGCTTTTTTTAAGTGGCTAAAACTAACAAATTTTTTGCCTTCTTCATCCCATAGGCGGAACTTTAACGACTTAAGGCTTGTTGCCAGTGTAATGGTCGGAACGTTTTGCAATGGTTCAGTGTTGTTATGCACTTTTTCAAGCTTATAGTTTGGGACTCTCGGGCTTAAATGATGAACATGATGAAAACCGATATTGCCTGTTAGCCACTGCATGACTTTTGGAAGTTTATAAAAAGAGCTTCCTTCAACTGCTGCTTTTACATATTCCCAATGCTCATCTTCTTCAAAATAAGAATCCTCAAACGTATGCTGAATATAAAACATCCAAATTCCGAGAGAGCCCGATATCATAAAAATCGGCACCTGAACTAGCAGGAAGTTTTGCCAGCCAACAGCCCAACATAAAAGTGCTGCCAAAGTGACGATCCCCAGGTTCGTTACATACGTATTCATCCGTTCTTTGCGTTTTGCCCCTTTTCGATTAAAACGATTGGCAATCCCAAAAACGTAAATCGGCCCAATAATAAACATAACAAACGGATTTCTGTACAATCGGTACATTATTTTTGTCTTAGTTGAGGCTTTCTTATATTCCTCAACCGTCAGTACCCAAATATCGCCTGTACCGCGTTTATCCAGGTTGCTGCTTGTCGCATGATGGACAGAATGGTCGTGTGCCCAATGATCAAACGGATGCAGAGTCAGAATTCCTGTTAATGTTCCAAGGATTCGATTCGCCTTTCTGTTCTTAAAAAAGGAATAGTGGCAGCAATCATGAAAGATGATGAAGGTTCTCACTAAAAAACCTGCCGCAACAACAGAAATCACTAATGTAAGGAAATAAGAAATCGACAAGCTCTTATATGCCAAACACCATAATAGGAAAAATGGTACCAATGTGTTAATGATTTGACAAATGCTTTTGTGTAAATCGGACTTTTCATAAGGTGTAACCAGTTTTCTCAAAGTCCTTAGGTTTTGTTCTTTCATATTAAAAAGTTTCCCCTTCCCTGGTGATCTTCTAAGTGTAGAAAACGTTTTATAGCCTTAGAAGGCCCAACGTTATACACCTCATATATGATAAGTATTCTTCCCATCCATCTGTAAAATTATTGGAAATAATAAACTGATTTCCAGTTTATTATTAGCAGAGTCAGCCGGGATACAAAAGGCGTATGAAGATTATACCCAGCACATTATCGGGTCAAACTCTCTCAATGCTCCCCCTTGGGGATCGATTTATTTGACCGTGAACATTGATTGTTTGAGGAAAAAAGGAATGAAGTAATGGGTATATCCATGAGTGACTGTTTGGAAACATCTGCAGAAACAAAGTTTTACAAGTGAACAGCCTTGTTTTTAAAAGATTATCTTGCACTTGAACAAGAAACAGCTGAGCTATTCATTAATGAAGTACTATTAAGCAAAGAAAGACACTCGTGATTCATTTTTCACGGTGTTTTCAAACCATAGTTTTTAATAGGCCTCTTATTCAGCGCTGGTATACACATGTTTAACAAATAATGCCATGAATAAATCGGAAATATAATTTGCAGTTATTTCCGATTCCTGATATAATAAAGAAGAATTATTTTTGTTCGGTGTAAAGGATAGTATGAAGATTGACTTTTCGTCTTGATGATACTTTGGGCAAGGATAGTATATACTGTGTGGTTACACACTAGGAGGCAACAAAAATGGAACAAGGTACAGTTAAATGGTTTAATGCAGAAAAAGGTTTTGGCTTTATCGAACGCGAAAATGGAGACGATGTATTCGTACACTTTTCTGCAATCCAAAGTGACGGATTCAAATCTTTAGACGAAGGTCAAAAAGTATCGTTTGACGTTGAGCAAGGTGCTCGTGGAGCTCAAGCTGCTAACGTTCAAAAAGCTTAATCTTCAATCGTTTATACAAACAGGCTCTTTATATAGGGCCTGTTTTTTTATGTCTATATCATACTCAATAAAAAACCCTACTCAACGTTCGAGTAGGGAGATGCTACAAGGTAATAGAAAAAGATTTAAAACTTCAAAGGTTTGTTTACAGTATAACATACTGGATTGACAATATGCGGAATGTATATAAAATATTTAATTTTTTGTTCAAATATAGATAAGTGACTCTTTTTTTCACTAACCTGTTCGTTCATTTAAGTAAGATTAGATGAATTATAAAAATGGTTTCATCTAAATGTTATCAACTCGCATATCTCTTTTATGAGAAGAAGATAAACAATTATTATTCAATGTGGCAGTGGATATAAGAAATTCTTAAAAATAATGAGGAGATCGATTGTTTTTTTCTCCTGGAAATAATCACTTAGAGATACCTAAAACAATGAAAGCCCTACCTCTCTTCCATCCTTACGGCTCCTTGTCCGTGCCAGTGTGAATCAGGATACTAAAAAAAGTGACTATTTTATTGAGTTTTTTGGTAAAACTTCAATCTTCGCAGAAGAAATGTAAATAATAAAAATGGATTAGAATGTAGGAATAACAAAAGAGGTCGTTAATGTTCTAAACATAAGTTGGAGAAGATTTGCTTTTCATCATAATATTCCGAAATATCTTTTGGGATGTATCTAACCAAAACTTTTTATTTGTTTTTCAGTGATTCCTTTAATTACTTCCAGTTCACTAATCAAAAATTCATATGCATTATCCAGCATTTTTTTTTCGCTTGCATTAAGTGCTTTTTCTTTCTTCATACGCATTAAATCACGTACAACTTCAGCACCTTCTTGTATTTCACCTGTTTTTATTTTGTCCGTGTTTATTTTGTACCTTTGCTTCCATGGCAGTAACCTATCTGATTCTCCATGCTGAAAAATGTGCATAATGTGTTTTAATGCAAGTATATCGGTAACTGGTCGTATATTCGAACTCAATATTTTACTCGTTGGAATCATAACTGTCATATTACTGATTGACATTCTTATGACATAATACTGTTGTTTTTCCTCTAAGAATTCTTTTTCTTCTATGGCTTCAATTATACCTGCTCCGTGCATTGGATAAACAATGTTATCACCAATTTGAAACATATCATCCACCTCCATATATGGTATCCTTCTTAAGATTACCATATATGGAGGTGTAATATCAAAATTTTAATAATAACATGATCGAATTTTTGATGTCAATAACTTTTTTGAAAAAACAGATCAAGCAAAAACAATAGGGAACGTGTCGGATTTCCAATCAGGAAAAGGTCAATTGATCCTTGTGAGCAGTTTTTCATTGGCTCAATGACATTACAGAAATGATTTGAGTAGATAAGAAAGAACGATATTCGTGAAATGTCAGCTAAAAATATTTAAAGCACATGATTAAGTTCTAATTTCTTTACCGATTTGATATGGATAACGGCCGACTTACTTAATGATGCATTTTCACTTATCTTGCGAGCAGAAAAAGGTTTGTTGATAAACATTTAGCCACCAAATTGGCATTATTATTAGGGAAATTGACAACCTTCAAATGGGTATTGAGGTGAGAAGAAAAATAAAGAAAGGAGAGATTATAAATGAAGACCAGAACATAAAGAAGTGAAGGGGAAAGAACAAGGTTAATTGAAAAGCAAACTATATAAAATAGTTTGCTTTTTTTTGTTATGACTTCACTTCTTTTTCTTTCTCTTTAATGACTAATAAAACACCGCTCAGAATTAAAAACGAACCTATCCAAAATGTCCCGCCTATTTGTTCTCCAAGCAGAATCCATCCGAGTAAGGTTCCAACCAGAGGCTGAAAAAAGAAAAAGAGGCCTCCGCTTGAAGCATTTAATAATTGTAAGCCACGGTTCCACAATAAAAATGCACAAGCGGTTGAAACAATTCCCAAATACAAAAGGCCACCTAGAATTTTAGGGTCAAGCAGTTGTGATGTAAAAATCGTGCTAGGTTTTACAAAAGGAGTTAGTGCCACAATGGCCACAAAAGTTGAATACGTTGTAACAAGTATAGGCGAATAGCTGTTTGGCACGCGTTTGATAAGCACTGACATCAGTGCCCATGTAAGTGCTGCAACAAGCAGAGAAATACCGCCAAGCTGATTAGAGGTATCAATATGTCCGTTTCCAACAATAAATAATACGCCTGTGGTCGCTAAAATTATTGAAGTTCCTTTTTTGATATTCAATGGTTCTTTAAGTAATAGACGAGCAAAAATAACCATGAACGCTGGTGTGGAGGACGTAATAATTGCTCCCATTTGTGCTGAAGACAACATCGTTCCATATTCTTGTGTAACAATTGAAATGGTGTTGCCAACAATTCCAATGGCAACAATTAATAAAAGGTCGCGCTTATGAATTTTCCAAGATTGTTTCCTTATCAAACCAACAATAAGAAGCGCAAGGATGGCGATGACGTACCTGATCCAAACCAATTCAAAAGGCGGAATTACTGCGACAACAACCTTAACCACAACATACATGCCACCCCAGATACTAGCGGCTAAAGCTAAATATATAGAACCTAACAGGGTATTTTTCATTTTTTTGTTCCCTCCGTATTTAAAATTAGGTCAATAAATGCCCTAACGGAGAGAAGTAGTCACTTTACTCCATTAAGGGCGGAGAAGTGCTACTGGAACATCATTTTCAAATAGTGGAGCTAAAAACATGTTATGATCACCTCGATTTTCAAGAATGACTATCATTATACAATGTTGGTTTTAAAGCCGTAAACACCTTAAGAGTACTCCGTTTATTAATAGAATAAACTTTATGAATTCATTTTTTTGTATGATAATGGCGTCATATTCATCGCTTGTTGAAATTTACTTATGAAATAACTGGTACTGTTAAATCCAACTTGATAAGACACTTCTGTCACATTGGATTCAGGGTGTTGCAGTAATAATAAGCTTTTTTGAATTCTATAATCCATTACATAACGTAATGGCGTCTTATTCAGCATTCGTTTAAAATAACGGCAGCATTCAGAACGGCTCAGTTGGCCAGCTTTTGCAATGTCCTCTAATGTGATTTTTTCAGCATAATGGAGATGGATCCAGTTTAACATTTGTTTCATTCGATGACTTTTTATCATTTCAGATTGATCGTACTCTAATTGAAAACCATTAACGACCAGGTTTTTCCACATTAACGTTAATTGCATCGTAATGTCAATCTCATAGAGCGATGTCTTTTGTTGAATCAATTGATTTATTTTTTTAACAGCATCTAGAATATTTTTTGCCCACTGTTGATTTCCAGCCAAAAATAAATAGGGCAAATTGGTTGAAAACATATAGGGCTGAACATAGCTTGAATACAGTTCCTGAGATAAAACGAAATGGGGTGACACATTCAAGCAAATATACGTACAATCCGAGCCTTCCTTTTCTTCGGCCATGTGCAGGCAGCCGCTATTGATAAATAATCCATCCCCTTCGTGAACCTCTATTTTTTCTTCATTTATTTGAAAGAGAGCTATCCCTTTTAGTATCAAAACAAATTGGATTTCATCATGCCAATGAAGCGGAATATAGCCATTTATATTTTGATTGATCCTTGTCTCGTAACAGGCAACTGGCAATTCTACCGTTCGGTGCTCTGTTAATTCTTTTAAATTTTGATCGATCGCAAAATTCTTCATTCTGACTTCTCACCTCAATATATTTATATTTTTTCATTCAATTTGAGTATTTTTTATCATGTTTTGCATTTATTATAACACTATTATTATATTTATTAGTGAGGAGTCATGTATGAATACTTCCAATAGAAGAATGGGATTGTTCTATGTTATCACAGGGGCGACATGTTGGGGAATTGGAGGCACAGTAGCCAAAAAACTTTTTCAAGAATATCAAATTGATGTCAATTGGCTTGTAACGACACGTTTGCTTACGGCTGGAATGTTACTTTTAATGCTGCAATTGTTCAGAAAGCATCGGTCTCAGGTTATTGAGGTTTGGAAAAACAAAGCGTCGGCTGGCCAGCTTCTTATTTTTGGCCTATTGGGAATGCTAGCTGTGCAGTACACATATATGGCATCCATTCAACATGGGAATGCTGCCGTTGCTACATTATTACAATATTTATCCCCAGTAATCGTCATTATCTACACGCTTTTGCGAAAACAAACGGTTCTTGCCAAACAAGATATCATTACTGTTGTGCTTGCTTTAGTGGGTTGCTTTTTTTTGTTAACAAATGGTTCAATGTCTCAACTTTCAGTGCCGGCAGCTGCAGTAGTATGGGGAGTTTTATCAGGATTCGCGGCAGCTTTTTATACTTTGTATGCCGTTGGTTTATTAAATAAATTTGATTCTCTTGTCGTTGTAGGTTGGGCTATGATTATTGGCGGTTTTGCATTGGGTTTTATCCATCCGCCATGGCAACTGGATTTTCAACGATTAACTGCTGAGGCGTATGCATATATTTTATTTGTGATATTATTTGGAACAATGATTGCGTTCTGGTTCTTCATAAAAAGCTTGGAAAGCCTTTCTCCCAAAGAAACAAGCCTATTAGGCAGTTTAGAACCTCTATCCGCTGTTGTAACAACTGTCGTTTGGTTAAAAGCGCCATTTGGTTCTTTTCAATGGATTGGTGCTATTTGTATTATAGGGATAACTTTAATATTGGCTTTACATAAAGAGCCTTCTATGGAGAGTGAAAAATCGATATTAAAGATTAGGAATCATGCAAATCGGGATATATAGGGGCTTTTTTTGCTTACATGACCGGTCCGACAATGAAAAACACTGGTGGAGTTTGAGCCCTCTCGGCAATATCAAAAAGACCAAGGGTTTTGACGCCCTTGGTATTTTTTCTTCAAGAACCTTCAATTCTTCTTCTCTGATCGAAAAACGTATTACCTTTTTGTAATTGGTATCCAAATTTCACTTTTAAAAGATGGTGATGTTACATCCTTATGCTCGTTCCACAATATTTCTGGACCTTCTATTTGTTCGTAATTTGACGATGGAAACCATTCGGAATAAATGCGTCCCCATACTTCTTGCAGTGTATCCGGAAATGGCCCGATTGATTCGAATACAGCCCATGTTGAGGCAGGAACTTCAAGCCGTGAGAAATTATCTGGACACTGTTTCGTTGTGGCTGCGCCAATATAGTGATCGAGCTCTCCGTTTTCCTCTGTCCGACCTTCAGAAAAATTGGTGGATGCACTAATGAGGCCTGATGGTGCTACATTAGAAAGCTCTTTTAGTTTATTTATTGCTTTTTCATCTAAACTTTCCCACATAGATGCAATCTCCGGATTAATCCCTTTAAAAATAATAGGAACTCTTTTTTTAATGCCAACGATGCGAAATGCCTCTTTTTCTTCAATACGGTAGTTCATTTCATTTCCTCCTTTAATTGTTAGCTGGAAGGTCATTCGTGGATAAGCTTTAAGGGAATGGCCATTAAGTCTGGCTTTTGATGGGTTTATGCCATGTAAATTTTGGAATGCCCGTGCAAAAGAATCAGGTGAGTTATAACCGTACTTTATTGCAATATCAATCACTTTTACATTGCTGTCTTTCAGTTCAAAAGCTGCAAGAGTAAGACGTCTGCGACGAATATATTCCGATAATGAAATACCTGCAAGGAAGGAAAACATCCTTTTAAAATGATATTCAGAGCAGAAAGCAAGCTTTGCTGCCTCTTGAAAATCAATATCATTAGTGAGGTTTTCTTCAATATACTTTAACGCCCTATTCATACTTTTAAGCAAATCCATTTATTTGGCCTCCTTTAACCAAAGAATAACAGGAGTGAAATGTATTTATCCGACATTCTGTGCACAGTTTTGCAGGATGACTTATATGAAATAAAGTAAGTGATTCACTTGTATTTGTACAGGTTTTATTGAAGCATGCTGTTCATAAAAAGGCATCAATAAAAGAAAGTTATAATTGTCTTATAAACGGCACATTCATATAATTGAGTGAAAAAGGATGCGTATCATGCCTATCAATTCTTTTGAAAATTATCCGATGAGCTGGAAGCCATCGATTGATAAAGCTGAAAAGCCTATTTATAAAGCACTTGCAGGGCAATTGGAACAGGATATTTTAAACGGAGTTTTATTACCTGGAACAAAACTTCCTCCGCAGCGAGAATTGGCTGATTATTTAGATTTAAATGTGAGTACGATTTCCAAAGCATTTAAAGTGTGTGAGTTAAAGGGGCTGCTGAGTGCGACTGTAGGGAGCGGCACATTTGTATCGTATGATGCGTTGTCGAATGCGTATTTACTTGAGGATACAAAGCCGACACATTTAATTGAAATGGGAGCAATACTTCCAGATCACGCTTCATATGAGCCCTTGTTACACCAACTGAAAAACATGATTCAGGAGGAGGATTATGAAAAATGGTTTAGCTACGGCCGGGCAGGCGAAAGCCTTTGGCAAAAAGATGCAGCTGTAAAGCTCATCCAAAGAGGCGGGTTTGAAACAACTGTTGAACACATTTTATTTGCAAATGGAGGCCAAAATGCGATTGCAGCGACATTGGCGAGTCTTTGTAAGCCTGGAGACCGCATCGGAGTTGACCATCATACGTACCCTGGTTTAAAAACTGTTGCATCATTGCTTAGTGTGCAAATCGTACCGATAAAATCAGAGAACGATGAAATGAGTCCGGAGTCACTTGAATATGCGTGTAAAAATGAAAATATTAAAGGTTTGTATTTAATCCCGGATTATCATAATCCGACGACTTCCTTTATGTCTGTTGAGAATCGAAGAATGGTTGCAGACATTGCAAAGAAATATAATCTGTTTGTTATTGAGGATGCATCGTACCATCTTCTTAGCAAAAAGCCGCTTCCGGCACTCGCCTCATTCGCACCGCAACAGGTTATCCATATTGCAAGTTTATCAAAATCGTTAGCGCCAGGCCTGCGTTTGGCTTATGTAGCAGTGCCGAGACAATATAAGGAGCCAATATCAAAGGCGCTTTATAATTTAAATATAACTGTTTCCCCGCTATTAGCTGAACTTACTGCTCGCACGATTGTATCAAATCAATTTGAAGTCTTAATTGAGAGTCATCGTGAACAAACCATTCGCAGAAATCAACTCGTAAACCGATATGTTGCGGGATATACATGTTTAGGTGTTGAAACAGGCATTTTTCGCTGGTTGTTGTTACCGGGTAAAATGTCTGGTGCCGAATTTGAAGAATTGGCTGCTCGACATGGCGTGCAAGTGTATGCGGCTGAACGCTTTGTAGTGGGAAATAGTTGTCCTGAAAGGGCTGTAAGGGTTTCTGTCTGTGCACCAAAAACACTTGAAGAGCTTGAACAAGGATTAATGATCCTGAGACGTTTGCTAGACGATCTTACCTAATATTGTTTGCCATACAATTAAGACATTGTATGGCTTTTTTGTGCGTGTTATGATGATCCACATCTAGAGGGAGGTTTATACAAAATTGGCTTTTAGAAAGGAAGGTCAGATGATGTTAGACAAGGACAGCGTAAAAGCAATAGATGTTCAAACTGCTTCATTACAAAGCTACATCGGTTCACCAGAAAAACAAAAATCGTTATACAAGCGTACACTATTCGTTGTGAGTATCTCACAAATTTTTGGCGGTGCGGGGCTGGCGGCAGGAGTGACTGTCGGTGCGCTTATTGCACAGCAAATGCTTGGCACTGATGCGTTTGCTGGTCTGCCTTCTGCGTTATTTACTTTAGGGTCAGCAGGATCTGCATTAATTGTTGGAAGACTTTCTCAACGTTATGGCCGTCGAACAGGTCTTTCGGCTGGCTTTATGATTGGCGGACTTGGAGCAATAGGCGTTATTATGGCAGCAATCATAAATAGTATTTTCTTGTTATTTATTTCGTTGCTTATTTACGGTGCAGGTACAGCCACTAATTTACAGGCCCGTTATGCTGGTACAGACTTAGCAAATCATAAGCAGCGAGCGACTGCTGTTAGTATTACGATGGTTTTTACTACATTTGGCGCAGTGGCAGGTCCAAGCTTAGTGAATGTGATGGGGGATTTCGCTCTTTCTATTGGTGTTCCATCACTTGCTGGCCCTTTCATTTTAGCCGCAGCAGCATATATGTTAGCAGGTGTGGTCCTTTTCATTATGCTTCGTCCAGATCCATTAGTTATAGCAAGAACAATAGAAGCGGCAAATGAAGAGCCTGGTGATAAAGGACATTTGGCGGCAACTGAGCATACAGAAAACAAAAAAGGGATAATCGTTGGGGCAACAGTTATGGTTCTTACCCAAATAGTAATGGTAGCTATTATGACAATGACACCGGTTCATATGAGACATCATGGGCATGACTTGGGGGCAGTAGGGCTTGTTATTGGTTTTCATATAGGTGCTATGTATCTCCCTTCACTGGTTACAGGTGTTCTTGTAGATAGGTTGGGACGTACCGCAATGGCTATTTCCTCTGGAACAACGTTGCTTTTGGCAGGTGTAATAGCAGCATTTGCTCCGGGAGATTCTATGGTTTTTCTCGTCATTGCTCTTTCTTTACTCGGATTAGGGTGGAATTTTGGTTTGATAAGCGGGACTGCCCTTATTGTAGATTCAACTGATAGTGCCACACGAGCTAAAACGCAGGGGACAGTGGATGTTCTGATTGCGTTGTCAGGAGCTGCTGGCGGAGCATTATCTGGAATGATTGTGGCAGGGTCAAGTTACCTAGCATTATCATTTACTGGAGGGATGTTGTCCTTATTACTCATTCCAGTGGTGGTATGGTTTAGGGGCCGCTAAAGGATAGGATTGTTTAATTTACATTAATTTGTTATATTGTTAGATAAAGTCTATTGCGTCGTCTAATATTCTAACTAACTATAGTTGCTCAATTAAATCTATTATAAAGATTTGACTAGGATTCCTTATAGCTGTGTCACTCACTGCATATTCTTTAATTGAATCACATAAAATGGTTATCGGATTTGAAAAAGGCAGGATTACTCGCTTTAGGTAAAGGAGTCATCACGTTGTTAAAAAGGTTTTCTCTTGTTTTTGTTACACTAATGATGTCTATCGTTGTTGTTTTAGCGGCTGCTAAAGAGTCGCCTGGAGATTATGTCATCTCATTTGATGAACCTCTTATCTTGATGATCTCAATTGGGATCGTTGTATTTTTATTTATCCCTCCATTAGTCATGTCCTTTTTTGGCAATTTGGTTGTAAGAATAATATCTGGTGTATACCAATGTTTTATCGTTTTCACTTTTCTGGGGCTCATTCCAATTGGATTTCTTATTCCCAATGGCTTTTTGACAATTCTAGTTTCTATTGCAGGAACTTTAGTCAGTATAGCTAGTGTTGCCGTAACCTTATGCATTGGCAAGAATGAAAAAGATATATAATAATTGAATTGTTATTTTTTCAGATTGTCAGTGAAATAATAAAACAAGATGAGAAGGCTTTGTGGGCCTTCTTTTTTTTGTTGTTGCATCATCCCCACTTTAAGCTTAATCTATTGAATAATAAGAGAAGGAACCTATAGAAGAATAAAATAAATAACGAGATGTCAAAAATAAAACTGGACTTCATTATTATCAATTCACGTAAATGTAAAAAGCTTGGAAAGAGAGGAATTCTTTCATGACAA
The DNA here is from genome assembly GCF_000877815.1 of Bacillus sp. YP1. Taxonomy (NCBI): domain Bacteria; kingdom Bacillati; phylum Bacillota; class Bacilli; order Caryophanales; family Bacillaceae; genus Bacillus; species Bacillus sp. YP1. The sequence goes on from NZ_CP010014.1 coordinate 323,226, forward strand.
ATAGCAGAACGAATCCGAAGGTTGATGAATTTTTAAGTAAAGCGAAAAAGTGGAAGGAAGAATTTGAGAAGTTGAGAACCATCATTCTTGACTGTGAGCTGACTGAAGATTTTAAGTGGATGCATCCTTGTTACACATACAATAATAAAAATGTCGTTTTAATACATGGGTTTAAAGAATATTGTGCGCTTCTGTTTCACAAAGGTGCCCTATTACAGGATGCCCATGGAATTCTCATTCAACAAACGGAGAATGTACAGGCGGCGCGCCAGATTCGGTTTACAAATGTTCAGGAAATAAATGAGCTAGAAAACATTTTGAATGCCTATATTCACGAAGCCATTGAAATTGAAAAAGCTGGTTTGAAAGTGGAAGTTAACAAAAATATTGAATTGAACATTCCTGAAGAACTTCAAAATAAATTCGATGAAATCCCTGCCTTGAAAACTGCTTTTGAAGCATTGACCCCGGGACGGCAAAGAGCATACACTCTTTATTTTTCTCAAGCCAAACAATCCAAAACCCGAGAATCGAGAGTCGAAAAATATGTGCAAAAAATTCTCGATGGAAAGGGATTAAAGGATTAGGCACGCCAAGGTTCAGGCTAAAGGAATAGCATCATAGCGTAATAAGATACTTTCTATAGAAGAAAAACAAGCATAGTAAGATGCTTGTTTTTTTCTTAGGACAACATTCACTTACTGCTGAAATGCTTCTTTAGATTAACATTGTATGCCACTGGACAGCGCTATAAAATATTAATGCAACACCTAGAAATAGCTCAATGGCACGGCTCATCACATTTAGAATGCCTAGGAGAACTAATAGAACCGGAAGATTTTTAGCAAGTTACTACACTCCAAACTTTGTTTTTTGTATTAATATACCTTATTAACCATTGTTTTAGTCAGGTGCAGACAAACGAATACTGATTAATGAATCATCATGATATCGATGATCCGCTTGATTTTTTCATTGTCACCTGTATCAACATACACTGTTTTTCTGTTTTTTATGATATTCTCAGTCACTTCCCGCATAACGCCTTTTTCTACATCATCAGCGGAATCCCAGCGTAAAGGCACATTATATACATGAATCGTGCCATCCCCATTGCCATGATAAGTGACTGATCCATCTACTAAACGAGAACCTGCTAACTGGGTCACATCTTCTGGATAGCTGGCACTTGTATCATCATTAGGATTAATTGGCTCGCCAGCCGAAATATGTCGAACATTTAATTCATCTATCTCTTGATTAGGTCCAAGTTGAAGCCAAACTCTGGCATATTCGATTTTTTCCGAAGAGTATGCTGCCAATACATTGTCTTCTTTGCTTTTCTCTTCTGCTGAAGAGGTATCATTTGCAGCTTTTGTTGCAGATTCTTCTGATTCTGTTATCGGCTCCGCTTCATCCTTGCGTATTTTGGTGTTGTCTTCAGGCTCAGTGTGTTTTTCGTCAGATTGCACAGCAGAAGCTTGATTTGAAGGTTGTTGTGCTTCTTCATCCTTACTGCCCGTACATCCAGCAAGCAAAATCATGAGCAGCAGGACAGTAATACAAAAATATATCTTTCTGTGTTTCTTCATTCTTTCATTCCTCTCCATTAATTCAGGTCAGCTTCATATATAAGTTTATGTATCTAAATATTACCATGGAATAGATAGGATGATATTGAAAACTGTTTAAGAAGAGGAAACGATCTTGAATAGCATCGCGAAAACTTAAGAATTCTTAAGAAGTTTTGCCCCTTTTTCTGTGTTTTCAAGCGGGGACATGATGAAGGATTTATAACGTAAATATCCAGAGTTGAAAAAATTATTGGAGACTTACAATTATAAGTTTTTGGCGCTGGGGATGATTTGTCCAATAGCTCCAACAGATGTCGTTTGTTTTTTATCGGCAGCTGTAGGAATCAAGTATACCACTTACATTTTAACGGTTATCGTTACGAATATCCCTTTATTGATATTTTCGAGTTTCATTGTGATCAATTTTAGTGAGTCATTAATGGGAACTGTATTGGTTGTCGCATCATTTGTTTTGGTTTCTATTGTATCCATTAAAATGTGGAACACCCTTAAGCATAAACGGAGCACATAGAAATGCCACGAGACTAACCATTTATAGCTTATAAGCACCTGTAGAGATTTAAGTTCTTTCGGTATCCAATAATACCAAGGGTATAACTGCCCTTGGTATTATGTTCTGCTGCACATATATAAACCCTCCATTTTCGTTTGTAGATCCTTTTTAATTTTTGTATTTTAGGTTGAATGATCACCAGAAGAAAAATGAACGCATGATCTGAAAAGCTGTTTTGTCGCAAAATAAATAAATCAACCAACGATAACAATCTCGCTACTACGATAGATTTTGATTACTGTATATAATCGTTTTTTAGTAAATGCTCTTTCATTTTTTGTATAGCCTTCGCTTCGTCAGATCCATTTGCGTGTATATATATTTTGGTTCCGGGTTTAATTCCTAAAGCCATAATGTCCATGATGGCTTTTGGCGCTTGTTTGAGGTTAACAGTTTTCCCTTGGTATTCAAGAAAAATATCTGATGTAAACCGATGAGCTAGTCTGACTAACAGGGTAGCCGGTCGCGCAAACCCTGTTTCCTTAATGATCGTAAATTGTCTTTTAATCATTCTTCACCTCATTAAAGTCTGCCTCTTGACGGATTTATAGTTGGGCTGCAGATCAAATTTGAATTTAGAATACCTTTAGGATAAGCGGTCTAATTTCATCATTTTCTCTGCATTTTGAAATAACGCTCTTTCTTTGTGTTTACAAAATAATTCTCAACTAACTAAAATGAACAATGACTTCATTCGAGAAAAAAGCATGATTCACTAATCAACATTTGTTTATTATTGTAAATAAAAACTTGGTGTGTACAATGGTTACATTCAGGCGATTTGTTGATTATTCAACATTCCACTCTAAATTGTTGATTATCTTAAGAAAGTTTGGTGAAAAGCTATGTCCAAAGTGGATAGAAGAATAACCAAAAGTCAAGAGGCTATTAAAAGAGCTCTGATTGAGCTGATGACTGAAAAAAGTTTTGATCATATTACGATTAAGGAAATTTCCGAAAGGGCAAATGTAAACCGGGGAACAATATATCTTCATTACTTAGATAAATTTGATCTATTAGAAAAAATTATGGAAGAGCATATAAACAATATGGGGGATTTTTGTGAGTCGGCAGCTGAAATGGACTGGATTGAATCGACTGTACACTGCATGGAATACCTTGAGAGTAATTATTTATTCTTTTCGACGATGTTAGCCAGTGAAGGCGCTCGATATTTTCGCAGTCAGTTCCTCAAGTTTAATATCGAAGAGTTCAGGAAAGATGTAGATGTAACGAAAGGCAAGAATTACGGCCAAAGTGAAGATGTCATTGTTGAATTTATAGCAAATGCTTACGTAGGGGTAGTGGAATGGTGGTTGAAAAACGAAATGCCTTACCCGCCTCGTGTCATGGCAGAAAAAGTGGGGGATTTGTTAGAGCGGATTTTATAATGGCGTCAGGTAAATGGGTGTTGCGAATCGTTAGGAACAAGAAGGTGACTTATTTGTCTAAGCGAGAGATTCAAGTCTCCTCGATCGCATACAAAATACCAAGGGTTGCTGGCCCTTGGTATTTTTATACCTTCATGCATTTTTGAAGTTTATGCTTAAAGGTCTGCCTTACTTTGCAAATCGCCGAGCTGCTGCAACGCACATGATAACGGCGATATTCACTGCTACGAGTGCCCAGCCCACTTTCTCGTGCAGAATCACTGAGGCAAGCAGCAGCCCAAAAAAAGGCTGGAGAAGCTGGAGCTGCCCAACCGCCGCAATTCCTCCTTGGGCAAGACCTCGATACCAGAACACAAAGCCGATCAGCATGCTGAATAAGGATACATATGCCAGACTGAGCAGTGCGGGAACGCCGATCGCCGACCATGAGTCCGGCGTAAAAAAGAACGACAATGGCAACATAAGAGGAAGCGACAGAACGAGTGCCCATGAGATCACCTGCCAATTCCCCAGACGACGTGAAAGCCTTGCCCCTTCTGCATAACCAAGACCGCATACGACAATAGAAGCCAGCATGTACGCGTCGCCAAGCGGGGATGAACCTCCCCCCTGAATGAGGGCGAAACCTGCTACTAACAAGCTGCCAACGGTTGAGAAAATCCAGAAGACGGGGCGGGGGCGTTCACCCCCGCGCAGTACGCCGAAGACCGCCGTTGCAAGCGGAAGAAGTCCAATGAAGACAATGGCGTGTGCGGAAGTGACATGCTGAAGCGCTAAAGCTGTCAGCAACGGGAAACCAATCACTACGCCAAACGCTACCACTAATAATGAAATGAGGTCTCTTTTGGCAGGATGCTGCTGCCGGAAGATGAGAAGGAGACTTCCCGCCAGTACACCAGCTATCGCAGCGCGGCATACGGTGAGGAACAGCGGATCGAAGTCCGACACAGCCAAACGGGTCGCAGGCAGCGAGCCGCTGAAAATGAGTACGCCTATAAAACCATTTATCCAGCCATTTGTTCGTTTGTTCATTACAATCACTCCACATATCTTTCTTGTTCATTGTCTGTATTTTCTTAACAAAACCAGTAGCTAAGGATTACAATGACTATAAACTGGAATTGGCCTTTTATAAACAGCCAGTTTTCATAAAAAAATGCATACCAGTTAGGAGAACAACGCGCAAATGGATATCACGCCTTTTTTGGATAGAACTCTGGATATTCCGCTTTATCAGCAGCTTTACAGATATTTTAAAGAAAACATGCATCGGGGCCGTATTCAAAAAGGAATGAAGCTTCCTTCAAAAAGACTCCTGGCGAATCAGCTTTCCATCAGCCAAGCGACTGTAGAACGTGCCTATGAACAGCTCGCTGCTGAGGGCTATATTGTGAGCAAGCCAAGAAGCGGGTGGTTTGCTGATTATCATGATTCTGATTTTGCTTATGATAGAATGCCAAGCACAACACCCATTCAACAAGAAGCAGAAGAAAATAAACAATGGATTGATTTTCATTATGGGAATGTAGATTCTTCTTACTTCCCTTTTTCCGCATGGCGAAAAAGCATGGTCAATAGCTTAGACCAATATGGACACGAGCTTTATCGGCCGGGACATGTTTTAGGAGAGTTTGAGCTGAGAACACTCATTGCAGAGTACCTGTATCAATCTCGGGGTGTTCATTGCGGCCCTGAACAAGTGATTATAGGTGCCGGAAACCCTATTCTGCTGCAAATCTTGTGCCAAGTTTTTGAGCCGAATATTTCTATAGGGTATGAGGATCCTGGTTATCCAAGAGCACGCAAAATTTTTGAAGCCAACCGCATGAATATTGTTCCGATACCAGTCGATGAGGAAGGAATCTGTATACAGAAGATCAAAGAACAGCAGCCAAACCTTGTATATGTCACACCTTCCCATCAATTTACGCTGGGAACAATCATGACGATCAACAGAAGAATTCAGCTGCTCAAATGGGCGGCCGAACATCAATCCTTTATCATAGAGGATGATTATGACGGGGAATTTAGGTACACAGGACAGCCGGTTCCTTCTCTGCAAGGGCTTGATCAGCATAACCGTGTCATTTATATGGGCACTTTTTCTAAGTCTCTTTTGCCCTCGCTGCGTATCAGCTATATGATTCTTCCTTCGCCTCTTTTAAAAAAGGGGCATGAAATCACGTCCTTATATAAGCAAACAGTGTCCTGCCACAGTCAGCTAACCCTAGCTGAATTTATAAAAAATGGAGAGTGGCAAAAACACATCAACAGAATGAGAAAACTTTACCGCAAAAAAAGAGCCATTGTATTAGAGGCAGTGCAAAGGGAATTAGGAGAGCATGTCAGAATCCGCGGAGAAAACTCTGGGCTTCGTATCTTACTTGACGTTTATTTGCCATTTGGCGAAAAAGAGTTAATTGAGAAGGCGAAAAAACATGGAGTAAAAATTTATCCTGTTTCTCTTTCTTATCAAAATCATCCTCCTACAAAAACGGTCTCGCTCGGGTTTGCAGGGGTTTCTGAATCCGACATAAGAGAAGGCATAAAAAAACTGAAGGCTGCCTGGAAGATATGAGGGAGCTTTCAGTTTAGCAAAACGGCCAAGTGACGGAACTAAGTGTTGAGAGCTGTTCAATATTTTTTAAGTATATGATGAGTGCCAGCAGTCCAGCACACGATATGTCTGTTTAGCGAAAAACAGAATTTTTTATTTGCTCATCACAGTGCTAAAATAAACAAAATAGACAATTGAAAAAATAGAGGTGTAAGAATGAAGTTAGATGAGTTTACAATTGGCCAGGTCTTCAAAACGAAATCATTAAAAGTATCAAAAGATGATATTATGCGGTTTGCGGGTGAATTTGACCCTCAGTATATGCATGTAGATGAAGAAAAAGCGAGTAAAGGCAGATTTAATGGAATTATCGCTTCCGGCATACAAACACTGGCCATATCTTTTAAACTTTGGATTGAAGAAGGTTTCTATGGAGACGATATTATAGCCGGAACAGAGATGAATCATATGACATTCATAAAACCTGTATATCCGGATGATGAATTGTTTACAATTGTTGAGGTTCTTGATAAGCAGCCAAAGAGAAATGAATTGGGAATACTCACAGTATTGCTATCTACTTATAATCAAAAAGAAGTAAAAGTGTTTGAAGGTGAGTTATCTGTATTGATCAAACGATAACTCAGAAAGCCCGCTTTTCGCGGGCTCGATTGAAGCAGATGGGTGAAAGATGTTAGCGAGTTTCCTTTGAAAAATAAGAGGTTAAAACATCATAAACAATAGGCAAAGAAGTAAATCCCTCATCTTCTAGAAAATGACCTCCGTGCTGAACTTCGTATAACGCAGCATCAATTTGTTGTGCCAGATCCTTGCTGAATGAAAAAGGCACAATTTGGTCGTCCTTAGAAGCAATGACAGCACGGTGCTTCGCGGACTCAATGATTGTTTGATGATCAAACGATCCCTGTGTAAATTCATCTAACATCTTTAAAGTGGGCAATGATTTGGCAAAGCCGGAAACAAGTATGATTCCGCCAAGCTGTTTTCGTAATTGAAGATGTTCCAAAAATCTCAAAATGGTGGGGCAACCTAAGCTGTGCGCAACCAAATACGTATTTTCATGTAAAGTGTGCTGATATAAAGAGAGTGTATCCAGCCAATCCTCAAGTCTTGGCTGGAGCGGATTGGGCATGTTTAAAATGTCTGCTTGGACCCCATCTGCGAGCAGACGTTTTTTCAGCCAAGGGAACCAATGATTTGTTGAGGAGGCTCTGTAGCCATGAATGATATAGACTTGTTTTGTCATGTTTTCCTCCTAAGAAATATTTTCATTCAGTATAAAATTCCTCTCATTGGGAAACAAGTACGCACTTTTTTGTAAGTAGTTTTACATATGAGGCATTCCTTGTACCATTCCCCACTTACACATTTCATCTATGAGGGGATACAAAGATCGCCCTCTGTCAGATAACGAATACTCTACTTTCAGTGGGGTTTGAGAAACCTCAGACCGATGAATAAGGCCGTCAGTTTGCAATTCCTTAAGCTGTGCGCTTAACATTTTATGGGTGATGAAGGGCATAGCCCTTTTCAGCTCGCCGTATCTCATCGTTTTTTCACACCCTAACTCATAGAGTATTCTCATTTTCCATTTACCCCCTATAAGAGATAAGGTGTATTCAAATGGGGCTTGTTTACTGCGGCACAGGCTATCCATGTAATCGAACCTCCTTTTTAAGGTATCATATCAGAATAATTCAGGATTTTCGGTGTTGAAGTTTGAGGGCGATTCGCGATCTGAACTGAAAGGAACGCTTGCTCAACAGGCGGCACGGTACATGAATGTTCTAAGTCAAAGAGGGTTACCTTACTGTTAATTACTTTATTTAAAAAAACGCATGTTTTTAGCTGAAAATATCTATTATGGTATATTTAAATATAACGAAATATTTGAGAAATGAGGAATGGTATGAATACAACCAAAAAACATAAGAAATTTAAAGCGAAAATGATTCTCCAAATCATCATGGTTATCATTGGAGGAATCATTGCGGCATATGGACTAGAAACAGTGCTCATTCCAAACAGTGTATCTGATGGAGGGGTGACGGGTCTTAGCATCGTTGGTTCACAGCTATTCAACTTGCCGCTGGGGATTTTGATTGCTGTGATCAACATTCCATTTGTCTGGTTAGGATATAAGCAAATTGGGAAAAGCTTTGCATTATTATCAATTATCGGAATCGTATCGCTTGCCGCGGGGACAAGCTTTTTCCACCACACACCCGCTATCATAGAAGGAGATACCCTGTTAATTACCGTTGTCGGCGGGATTATCCTTGGATTCGGAATGGGGCTGGCGCTGCGTAATGGCGGCGCATTAGATGGAATTGACATGCTTGCTGTGCTGCTATCCCGAAAACTGCCATTCGGAACGAGCGATCTCATTCTATTCTTAAACCTATTTGTGTTTATTTTTGTTTCCACAGTATTTGGCTTACAAGGGGCATTGCTTTCAGTCATTGCTTACTACATTGCATCCAAAGTGATTCATGTTGTGGAGGAAGGCTTAAGCGGCTCTAAAACCTTTCAAATTATTACAACCCAACCTGAATTAATGGTAGAGACAATACGTGATCAATTAGGCCGAAGCGCCACATATAAAGAAGCTTACGGGGGTTTTTCCCACGAGAAATTTAAAGAAATCACATGTGTCATCAACCGTTTAGAAGAAACCAAACTAAAGGAAATTATTAATGATATTGATAAATCCGCCTTTGTCACCGTATATGACGTAGCTGAAGTGAAGGGCAGCAATTTTAGAAATCTTAATCATCACTAAAAAATAGAATGACCTTTTTAACCGTAACTGACATGCCGCGGGTAAATGTAATTAAAAACACTTTTTGAGGGCTTGTGGGTGTCACCAGTGAAGGTCTGAATCACAGAAATACCAAGGGCGTCAAAACCCTTGGTATTTTTTCTGGTTATTAGATTTTATCTTCAGCTTTACGTGCTGCTTCGAGCTTATCAATCCTGTCTTTATATTTTTCTCCCCAGTCCTTCATGTGCAGGATAACAGGTTCTAATGTTCTTCCAAACTCAGTTAAAGAGTATTCGACTTTTGGAGGGACCTGTTTATAAACCTCGCGGTGAATCACGCCATCCCGTTCCAATTCTCTTAATTGTAGCGTGAGCATACGCTGGGTAATTTTTGGGTATAGTTTTCGAAACTCACTAAACCTCTTTTTACCGTCAATGAGATGATAAAGAAGAATGCCTTTCCACTTACCTCCGATGATATCTAATGTTGTCTCCACCGGACATCCTTCAAAGTCATCAGAAGAATAATCAATGCCGAGTTTACGATTTCTCAAGCTGTTCACTCCTAATAGTATACTTTTTGATACTATATACATTCAATGTGCGTACTTTTTATATTTTAATATACATCATATAATGATGTCACATCAAAGTAATGAAAGGAATGGATCATATGAAAACACTCGTACTCGTTGTACATCCGAATATAGAATCCTCTCGTATCAATAAAAAGTGGAAAGAAGCCGTTTTAAGTGAACCGAATGTAACTGTCCATGATCTTTATGAAAAATATCGCGATCAACCAATTGATGTGGAATTTGAACAACAGCAGCTCCTGGCCCATGACCGTATCGTTTTTCAGTTTCCATTATACTGGTACAGCAGCCCACCGCTTTTAAAACAGTGGTTTGATGAAGTGTTTACGTTTGGCTGGGCTCATGGTCCCGGCGGAAATAAATTGAAGGGGAAAGAGTGGGTAACTGCCATGTCCATCGGTTCACCTGAACACTCTTATCAAGCCGGCGGATATAACTTGTTTTCGATAAGCGAGCTGACAAAACCGTTCCAAGCATCTGCCCATTTAGTAGGCATGACCTATCTGCCTTCCTTTGCCGAATATCGCGCCAATACAATCAGTGACCAAGAAATTGCCGAAAGTGCGAATCGGTATGTAAAGCATATTACAAATATAGAATTAAACCCGAAGGTTCGCCTGCAAAGGTATTTGAAACAGCTGGAGGGTGTCGATTTAACATAAAGATTGATTTTGGAAAATCCTGTACTCACCAAGCAGGATTTTTTCTTGTTCAGCAGAGGGATTTTAACATATAGCGAAAAAAGAAGAAGCCACCAAAAATAAGCTATTTGCTTGGTCCTGACTGCTTATTTTTGGTGAAATACTTATTTCTCTGTGATGAAATAAAGCAAAGCGATGACCGGAAAAGCGATTCCAATCCATAATGCTGTACTCCATCCCCCTGAGGCATATGCCCATCCTCCAATTGATGACCCTATCGCACCGCCTAGAAAGAAGATCGCCATGAATAATCCGTTTAATCGACTGCGAATTTCAGGCGCTAACGAAAAAATAGCACGTTGACTGAGCACAAGGTTTGCAGATACACCCATATCTAACAGAATAGCTGCGGCCACTAGAACTGTTATACCGACGGGGGAGCTGCTCTGAATCATGAGGGGTAATAATAAAGAGACAACGACAACAACGAGAGCGATTCCAGTGGCAAGCCTGGTTAAGCCTCGATCAGCCAGGCGGCCGCCTATTGGTGCAGCGACTGCACCCGCAATGCCCACCAATGCGTAGAGTGCTATTGCCTTCTGAGAAAAATGAAAATCAGGACCGGCCAATAATAAAGGAACGGTAGTCCAGAACAAGCTGAAAGCTCCAAATACAAACGCATGATAGATGGCACGGCGGCGTAAGACTGGAGTCGTGCGCAGCAGTTTCCACATTGAACCGAGTAAGGCAGTATAGTTTGTATTTGCTGTTGGTTTTCTGGCAGGAAGCACTTTTGATAATACGATGGCCAGGATAACACTTACCACGGCGGACAAAGCGAATATTGCATTCCACCCCCAGATATCAGCGACTAGACTAGATATCGGACGGGAAAGCATAATACCGAGTAATAAGCCGCTCATGACATTGCCAACAACCCGGCCGCGTGCAGCGTCTGATGCAAGGTATGATGCAAATGGAACAAGCACTTGGGCTGCGATTGATCCCAATCCGACGAAAAACGCAGCTGCTAAAAACAGTGTTCCATGCTTCACAAATGCTGTTAGTGTCAAAGCTGCTGCGCTTAGAAGGAGCGATGTAACGACAAGTTTTTTGTTTTCGATAATATCTCCTAAAGGGACAAGGAATAGTAAGCCGGCAACGTATCCGATTTGGGTGAGTGTGACGATCAATCCAGCACTGCTTGGAGAAAGTCCAATTGCCTTACTAATTAATCCGACCAAGGGTTGTGCATAGTAAAGATTAGCAACAATGATACCGCATGCAGTTGCGAGAAGAAGGGTTAAACTGGGTGAAATCCTCTGACCTGCTTGTTTGTTTCCCTTAGCCATATGAATGAACTCCTTTTTAAGTGGTTTTTTGAGTGTAATTATGACTTCTCACAAGTGATTTTATAAACTAAACGTTCAGTTTTGTTGATTAATGAAAATAATATACTAAACGTTCAGTTTTGTAAATAGGTTTCTGTTTTCTTTTTTATTTAGGTTAAGTATACTGAACGTATAGTTTATATTTCGGGAAGGAATGATTCATGTGCAGAGTAAACGAGGGCGGCCGCGTGATGAAGGAACGCATAAGGCGATTCTCTCTGCAGCCTATGGCCTATTGCTGGAAAAAGGCTTCGATGCGGTGACAGTCGATAAAATTGCCGAGCGTGCGAAAGTGAGTAAAGCAACGATTTATAAATGGTGGTCTAACAAAGCTGCCGTTATCATGGACAGCTTTCTTTCGACAGCGACGGACAGGCTGCCTGTGCCTGATACAGGGTCGTCAGTACAAGATATAGTAACCCACGCCACGAATTTAGCTAGGTTTTTGACAAGCCGGGAAGGAACCGTTATTAAGGAATTAATAGGGGCAGGGCAGTTGGATGAAAAATTGGCAGAAGAATATCGCACGCGATTTTTCCAGCCTCGCCGCCTCCAAGCGAAAGGCCTTCTAGAAAAGGGAATTCAGAAAGGTGAATTGAGAGAGAATCTTGATATTGAAGTAAGCATAGATCTCATTTACGGACCAATTTTCTATCGTCTGCTTATAACAGGGGATGAGGTGAATGATTCCTATGTGCATGATTTGGTGATGAACGCGTTTAAGGGAGTTCAAGCTACCTCTGCTACAGAGAGTATGTAGCTGATAAGAACTGCAAAAGCTACGGTTTATATGACAAATTGGTTCTCTCTAATCGCACAGTGAAAGATAAGATTTTTGTTGCTGAGCGGAATCATCGAGGGAAAAGTTCTCTTATCGGATGTCGAAAAAGAAGTCATTCAATCGTGAATACATTATATTATTACATTTCCTTTTCATCGATTGGAACAAGGGTTCTATACTTCAATGGAATATCGCAAAGTTGGAGTATTTAAAGAACAGGGGAAAATCGATGGCCATTATGTAGATGTCATGGCAATGGAAAAAATACTTGCAATGTAAACAGGCCTCTAAAGAGACCTGTTTTTTAATATCCAGAGGATCTGTCTATTTTCATCTTGGGCTCTATGACTACTCCCATAACTGAAATAGTCTAATATTTATACCGGAATATTTGATGTTCCGAATATAAGGGATTGTTTATATAAATAAAAGTTTATATAATGACGGGGGCGCTAAGGAAACGCGGGGAGCGACTCAGGTTTTCGTTTCAAAGTTTTGATCCTTAAGATATACGGAGCGCTACATATGGAAACGTAAAGGGGAATGTATAATCATTTGGCGTGTATATAACGATTTGCTTATATATTGATTTGGGAAGGAGGAGCTCATATGACGATTGATGTTGCGGCGATGAGTCGTTGTTTGAAAACACTTAGTGATCAAACTAGGCTTATAATGATGAGATTATTTCTTGAAAAAGAATATTGTGTCTGTCAATTGGTTGATATGTTCGAAATGAGCCAGCCCGCCATAAGCCAGCATTTGCGGAAATTAAAAAACGCAGGTTTTGTGAATGAGGACAGAAGAGGCCAATGGCGTTATTATTCAATAAATGGTTCCTGTCCTGAGTTTGATACATTGCAATTGATCTTACATCAAATTGATCAGGAGGATGAATTGTTAAACCATATCAAACAAAAGAAAACTCAAGCGTGTTGCCAGTAAGGAGGCATTAGATTGACATCAATGATTTTGGCAGTATTCATCTTTTTATTAACTCTAGTATTGGTCATATGGCAGCCGAAAAATTTATCTATAGGGTGGTCAGCCTGTGGAGGCGCAGTTTTAGCTCTAATAGCAGGTGTTGTCAATTTTCATGATGTGTTAACTGTGACAGGGATTGTTTGGAATGCGACATTGGCTTTTGTGGCCATCATACTGATATCGTTAATTCTTGATACTATCGGTTTCTTTGAATGGGCAGCGCTTCATATGGCTAAGGCTGCAAAAGGAAACGGTGTGCGGATGTTCGTTTATGTATCTCTATTAGGGGCTATCGTCGCCGCGTTATTTGCAAATGACGGTGCAGCTCTTATATTGACACCAATTGTATTAGCGATGGTCAGAGCATTACATTTTAATGAAAAATTAGTTTTTCCTTTTATTATTGCCAGCGGATTTATTGCGGATACCACTTCGCTTCCTTTAGTAGTGAGCAATTTGGTCAACATTGTTTCAGCGGACTATTTTCATATTACGTTTATTGATTATGCATCCAGAATGGTTGTCCCGTACTTGTTTTCGCTGCTGGCGAGCATCATTGTACTTTACCTTTTCTTTAGAAAAAGCATACCAAAACGCTATGATCTGACTGAGGTTAAAAAACCTGTTGAAGCAATTAAAGATCAAAACATGTTCAGACTGTCATGGTATATCTTAGGGCTGCTGTTAATTGGATATTTTGCAAGTGAATTTTTTTCTATCCCTGTATCAGTGGTAGCGGGCAGCATTGCGATCATTTTCTTAATCGCTGCGCAAAAGAGTCCGGCCGTCCATACAAAGAAAGTGGTGAAAGAGGCGCCATGGGCTATCGTTTTCTTTTCAATTGGCATGTACGTTGTTGTGTATGGTGTCCGAAATGCCGGATTAACGGATGTCCTTTCAGATGTGATTCAAGCCGCAGCTGATCAAGGATTGTTTGCTGGGACAATTGGAATGGGCTTTATTGCGGCGATTCTTTCTTCCATTATGAATAACTTGCCGACTGTTATGATTGACGCATTGGCGATTGCCGGTACAGATACACATGGGATGATGAGAGAAGCGCTTATTTATGCAAATGTGATCGGTTCAGATTTAGGACCTAAAATAACACCGATTGGTTCCTTGGCGACATTATTATGGCTTCATGTTCTTTCGCACAAAGGTATGAAAATTTCCTGGGGCACGTATTTTAAAACAGGAATTATCCTCACGATACCCACTTTATTGATCACACTTGTCGGCCTGTATATTTGGCTGCTGATAATCCATTCTTGTTTCTAAAAGGACAAGGTCACTATATCAAGGAAAACAATGCACTGGTAACTCTTGCCGCAGCCAAATGGCTGAAGGGTGGGGGAGAAAATACCTTGGGGACAATTGGAATGTGTACAGCGCAGGAATCGAAGCTCATGGATGACATCTGAAAGCTGTCAAAGCTATGAAAGAAGCAGGGATTGATATTTCAAATCAAACATCGGATAAATTTGATGATCCGGCAAAAGCACACGGAACAGAAGAAGTGTTTCCAAAGGGTCCGTGATGAAATTGGTGACCGTTTAAAACAGTTTGCTGTAACTGGGGAATAAAGAATCGATATACTCAGCGTTTCCTTGGGTTATATAATGCAATGTGTTGTTCAACAGGTGTCTGCGAGCTGAGTGCAGACACCTGTTTTTGTTTTTATTTGTCTGAGATTCGTAACAGGGAAGTTATTTAGCTGGTGACAGAGGAAAATTGATTTGTGAACAGAATCATGAAGGAGACGGTGTTTTAAAGGAGTTGTCTGTTTTGCAGGAATTAACAAAAGAAAAATACAGTAGCTTAAAAACAATGTTTGATGACAAATATTGTCCCACATTTGTCTATTCAATATTAGACCAAACCATTCCGGGAGCTGTTTATGCAGATGATCAAACCTTTCCTAAATCGTTTTTTATAGGAACTGAATCAGGCATTTATTTTATTGCGGGAGACCAAGGGAATCGGGATTTTCATGATTTCATTGCAGGATATTATGAAGAACAAGTGAAATCATCAAAACGATTTACCTTGTTTTCTTCCAGTGATACATGGGATAGCGTAATGAAACCCATACTGAAAGATGACTTGAACCAAATGAGAAGAGCTGCATTTTCTTATCAACCAAAATCTTTCAAAAAGACTTTGCAACTGCCAAAGGGTCTTGTATTGAAAAGAATAGACGAAGACATCATTTCACACAGCACAGCGTTTAACAGCGCGTATTATGAGGAGTATTGGGATTCTGTCTCACAGTTTGCTTCAAAAGGTTTTGGATTTGCCGTATTACATGGCAATCATGTAGTAAGTGAGTGTACTTCTATATTTTTAGGGCATAATCGAGCGGAAGTGGATATCTATACACTTGAGGAATATAGAGGACTGGGGTTAGCTTATTGCGTAGCAAATAGGTTTATAGCGTTTTGTATTGAAAATGGGATTGTTCCTAGCTGGGATTGTGATATCTGCAACAATTCGTCCATTGCATTAGCAGCTAAACTAGGGTTTAAGACGGTAACGGAATACACTATTTACTACTCTGGCTAACCTTAATGAAAGAACCTTAAAAGGAGATACCAACCGATGTTGGTATCTTTTTTGTTTTAGAGTTTTTTTACCCTTTTAGCAGAAAAATGGGTGATGAAAATCTTATTCATTTTATTTACTTTTAGGTAGGTAAAACATACCCCGCCAACTGTAACCACTCCGCCTAGCAGAGAGAGCAGTGTGGGTATCTCGCCGATCCAGAGCCAAGATATGATCAAGGCTAAAGCCGGTGTAACATAAAGTGAAAGGGTTGCTTCTGAAGCACCGACGAGTGAAGTGACATATGCAAGTGCGAAGTAAGGAATAACCGTCGGCAATAATCCTAAGTAAACGATAGACAAAGTTGCGCTTATTGAAGCGTTCATCATCTCTTCGCCTAAGCCTGGCAGAAACACAAGCATAGGTATTGTTCCGCCCCAAATGGTGAATGTAACGAATGGAATAAAACCATATTTTTTTATATAGCGGGCTTGAAAAACGAAATAAATACTCTCCGAAAATGCTGCCAGCAGGATGACCAAGATACCGCTCATTGAATATGTAAAGTCTCCCGCCCCAAATGCAATCAATAATACACCCAATAAACTGATCATAGAGCCAAGCCATTTCGTAAATCCAAAATGCTCTTTATAAAACAGGCGGGATAGCATGGCTGAGAAGATCGGTGCCGTAGTAACGAGTAAGCTTGCAACTCCGGCACTAACTGTTTTTTCACCGATGTTCAGCAAAATGTGATAGAGTGCAAATCCTAAAAACCCTAAAAGAAAAATGGCAGGAATGTCTTTCAAGTCGGGTAGGTGCATCTGAGTCAAAACAGCAAAAAGCAATAATGCCATAGAGCCGATTAACAAACGAAATAAAGCAAGGTGTTCTGGTGTGTACCCTTCTAGTCCTGCGCGAATTCCCGGAAAAGCAGATGCCCATAAACCAATCATGAGACTATGAGATATCATTATTTGAACTGTTTTCTTTCGCATTCCTCTCACTCCTCTTTACAAAAACCAACCAGTTATTTAATGTGGTTTTATATTAATAAAGATTTGGTGATATGGCTTCAACCAGTTAAACGGATTTTGACCCAACCAATTTATTTTAAGGAGACCGATTCTATGAGCTTTCCAGAAGAAAAAAAGATGAAAAAGCTCCCTAAGTACAGACAAATCGTTCATTTTATTAAAGAGAAAATAGGAAATGGAGAGTGGCCGATTGGAAGCAAGATTCCAAGCCAGCGCACGCTTGCAAAAGATTTTCAGGTAAATCGGAGCACAGTGATTACAGCGTTAGAGGAATTGATGGCCGATGGGCTAATAGAAGGCACAATGGGGAAAGGCACAGTTGTTATCAACAACACATGGACACTGATGGCTAAGAATTCTGCTCCCGATTGGGATCAATATGTCACCTCTGGCATTCAGATGCCAAGCCGAAAAATCGTTCAAGAGATAAATCAATCAGAATCAAATACAGACCTTATACAGCTCAGTAAAGGTGAACTTTCAGCTGAGATTTTTCCTTTGGCTGTTATGAAAGAGATGATGGGGAAGGTATCTCAACACATGGAGGCATTCGGATATGAAGAACCAAAAGGTTACTTACCTTTGAGGGAGGCATTAAGCAACTATTTAAAAACCATTGGAATCAACGTCTCATCTTCTTCCATTCTGATTGTCTCAGGAGCGTTGCAAGCCTTGCAGCTGATATCAATGGGGCTGTTACAAAGAGGATCAACCGTTTATCTTGATCAGCCCTCCTACCTTTATTCATTACACGTATTTCAATCAGCTGGTATGAAGCTGACTGGACTTCCTATGGATAATGAAGGACTTTTGCCTGAAAATGTTCATTTAACAAGAGGAGAGCGGGGAAGGGCTATCTTATATACAAATCCATGTTTTCACAATCCGACTGGTATTCTTATGTCTAAAAAGCGACGGGAAGAAATCCTAGCAGTAAGTGAGAATACACAGCTTCCTATTATTGAAGATGACATTTATCGTGAGTTATGGATCGATGAAATTCCGCCATATCCTATTAAAACAATTGATAAAAATGGACACGTACTGTACATAGGAAGTTTATCGAAAACATTAAGCCCAGGTTTGAGGATTGGATGGATCGTCGGACCGGAACCGGTGATTGAACGTTTATCTGACATTAAAATGCAAACAGATTATGGATCCAGTTCGCTATCCCAGAGAGTAGCGGCAGAGTGGTTTACTTCCGGCCAATACCAGCAGCATGTAGAAAAGGTTAGGCAGCAATTAAAGGTGAGAAGAGAATTGGCCTTGAGTGCTTTAGAAACTCATTTGAAAGATGTGGCGACATGGAATATCCCAAAAGGAGGATTTTTTGTCTGGATAAAAATATTGCCTTCCATATCAATGAAATTACTTTATACTAAAGCCTTATCAAAAGGGATTCTGCTCAATCTCGGCAGTATCTATGCTCAGGAAAAAGGGAATTATATTCGCTTATCATATGCTTATGCATCTCTTGAAGACCTTCAAAAGGGGATTTATGAGTTGGGTTTAATGATAAAAGAATTGGCAAGCAGGTAACTTTTATATCCTTAAATGGATGTTTCACTAAAAAAGAGATCAAGCCTAATGATCGCTTGATCTGATAATAACAAGGGTTACTAGAATAGATCAAATCATGGTTCGGTCTTAAAATGATCATGTCTCTGAGCGAAAAGTCTTTCCGACTTCTCTTCCTAAACCAAAGTAATGTCTGAAATTATAGATAAGCGGGCTCCATTTGGAAGGGTTGATATGGTTTTCGTCTAGTATAATACTTTCCTCGGCATGAAAATGTAGTGCCTGCGTCTCTACAATTGCGAATGACGATTCATATTCTGGAAGCCGAATGTGTTTCACTTCGGCTTCTATTTGGATAGGGCATTCTTTGATTCGTGTTGGTGATACTG
Organism: Bacillus sp. YP1; assembly: GCF_000877815.1. NCBI lineage: Bacteria > Bacillati > Bacillota > Bacilli > Caryophanales > Bacillaceae > Bacillus > Bacillus sp. YP1. The sequence goes on from NZ_CP010014.1 coordinate 341,990, forward strand.
TTTTTGATTGTAAAGGCGTTAACCCTGCTGCCTCGTATTTTTCTTTTTTATATGTAAATCCGAGCTGCTTCTTTAAAGGCGGTATGCTTTTTTTTCCGCTATAAGATGAAATTCTTTCAACGTTTTCCCATAATTCCGGGCCAGGCAAGTTTATGACACACTCTTTGTGTCTTTCCAAATTGTCGATGGCTTTTCCTCCCAGTCCTACTCCAAGGATTATATAATGTCCAAGAGCCCAAGAAGAAGACATAGGACTAATATTAGTGGTTCCATCCTCATTCAATGTGGTTAGAAGAAATGTCGAGGTACCATAATACATGATCTTGGGTTTGATTTCCTTAAATCGACGAGTGTCTCGTTTTTTGATGTCCAATGTTTTTTCCTCCTTGTCACGCTTACATTTATATTGTAAAGGATTAACATTTCAACTATCATCGAAATATGAATGTAAGGAGGAAAATCATGAATCCTAATATTGCAAAAATCTCTTCGCTGCTATCAGATCCCTCGCGTTCTTCCATTCTTCTCAGTCTGATGGATGGAAGGATACACCCTGCGGGAGAGCTTGCATATCTCGCTAACATTAAACCTCAAACCGCCAGTTTTCACCTGAATAAATTGCTTGAAGCAAAGCTGATTAGCGTAGAGAAGCATGGGAGACATCGGTATTACAGATTGGCTGACTCAGATGCTGCAAATGTGATCGAACAATTGCTTCATATTGCGCCTAAAGCAAAAGTCAAATCTTTAAAAGAGTCAAAAGAGAAAAAGGACTTGCATTTCGCCCGTACCTGTTATGATCATTTGGCAGGTTATGTGGGCGTGCAAATGGCACATTCATTAGTTGAGCAGGGGATGTTAAAAAAAGTTGATTTAAACTTTGAGGTGACTTCAGAGGGTGCTTTATTCTTTTCAAAGTTAGGCATCAATGAAGAGCAACAACGGAATAAGAGGAGAGCTTTTGCCCGCTGCTGTTTGGATTGGAGTGAACGGCAGCATCATATTGCAGGAGCATTAGGAAACGCCCTATTGGTGCGCATGTTAGAAGAAGAATGGATCGTTCGTATGCCTAAAACGAGAGCGATTAGGATTACACAAAGCGGGAAAATCGCGTTTGAAAAGCACCTAAACGTGAAGATTTAGGATTTTGAAGCGGAAACACCAGATGATGAGGCACGATATCTAGGAGGAGTAAGATTTGTTCTAATCTTACTCCTTCTTCTTATTTTGAAGCAGCTCGATTCCCCATTGCAATAGAGATGCGGTTCCAACTGTTTATTTGATTAATGATGAGAACAAGGTCAACATATTGTTTTTCATCATAATGTTCCCGCACCCGATGATATAGCTCATCAGGAACCCTTTTAGATGGAATGAGCGTGATGTGTTCAGATAGTTCGAGAGCCGCTTTCTCTTCAGGTGAGTAAAAATCACATTCATTCCAAGCATGTAAACAGTAAATTCGCTGTTCAGTTTCCCCCATTTTGCGGGCATCGGACGTATGCATATCTATGCAGTAGGCACAGCCGTTCATTTGAGAGACTCTGATTTTGATTAGTTCTCTCGTCGTTCGGTTAATTGAGGATTGTTTCGTGTATTTCTCCATATCCATCATGATTTTCATACCTTCAGGTGCAATCTCATAGTAGGACACTCTTTGACTCATAAAGCAAGACTCCTTTCCATAGAATACCTAGATTGTATCTCGGTATTGATCATTTTACCAATGTGCGGTTTGAATGACAGCTGTTTCAGCGTCTTTTGGAAAGAAGCTTCTTTGAATAAAAATAAGGGTAGCCAGCAATGATGAGTGGAGCTGCTAATGCAAGCAGTATCCATGAGCCTGATTGGCTGTCTCTAGTGACTCTAATGAATATATAAGTACCGATCAGAAAATATAATAAAGCACCTAGAAACCAATACATGTTCATTCCTCTTTTTTCTTGCTTTTTGGTTGCGCATTTTTGTCTGTCATATGGCTTAATCGATCAGGGTTCTGATTTTTTAATACCTTTTCGGTCCGGATTCCTTTTCTCTTTAATGATAAAATTGTGAGATCAATCGATTTCAATGATGATCATTCAATGAATAGTAAGTTCCTTATGATTTTAAAGGTAAATTTGAAAAGATAAAACGTACATAGAGGCAGAACGTTCATGTACGTTTGGGCAATGATCACTTGTTGGAAACTCTAATGTTTCCCTGCACCTGATATTGTTGTGTTCCTTCTCTTCCTATAAAATGATTGGATACATGTATGTTTGCACGTTGAAATATGAGTTCGATTTTCATGAATCTCTATTCGGTGAAACAGGTAAAGGAAGTGGATAAGGTTTGCTTATAAGGAATCCTTTTAAAGATAAATATTACTCACATGATAGGCGGGCATTAAACATGCTTGCACTCAGAGTGCCGGGCCTGGCTTTTATTCTCATGATCTATATAGCCTCTATCGTGCTGCAATTTGTTTCTGGGGGGTGGTCCATTTTATTGCTTTATGCGTTTACCATATTAATCGCCATTTTTGCTTTGCTTCATTGGCACTCATATCGCTGGGTTAAGAAAAGAGTGATTCTGTATTTCGCGGTACAAGGTTTGATCACCTTTGCACTTGCTAATCTCATGACTGGCTTCTTTATACTTGTGATTATCGGCCTTTATGCATTTTTAATTGGACAAATTATAGGAATGGCAGACAGAAGAAGGACTTTTCTCATTCTTTATCTATTGCTGCTGCTGGTCATAAATTCGGCGTATCACCTTCATAAAGGTGAAGTTTTGCATTTTATTGTTATTGCTGGTCCAATCATGATTGTCATCATTACTTATGCCGCAACATTTTTTGCCCAAGTCGATGAAAAAATAAAAGCTCAATTGACTCTTGAAAGGCTGGAGCTGGCTCATCAGCAGGTAGAACAGCTGACGCTGCAGAACGAAAGACAGCGGATGGCCCGAGACTTACACGATACGCTTGCTCAAGGTCTTGTCAGTTTAAATATGCAGCTGGATGCGATTCATGTTCATCTCGCCAAAGGCAACACAGAGAGAGCGAAGGAAATCATACAACAATCGATGAAAAGAGTGAAAAGCACATTAGCTGATGCACGTTCAGCTATTGACGATCTCCGCAGCAAATCAGAAGAAATCGGTGTTTTAAAAGAAAGAATTACCTCGCTAATGGATCATTTTATAGAGTCGACAGGCATGGCTTGTTTATTAGATTACAGATTGCATCAGGTGCTGGATGTGCGTACAGCTGAAAACTGTTATTACATCATTGGAGAATGCATGACGAATGCGGCAAAGCATGCTGAGGCGAAAACAATCTGGATATCCATTTGGGATGATGAAAAGGGAAGGCTCCATTTAACAGTTAAGGATAACGGCAAGGGATTTGATGTTGAAAAAGGAAAGAAAAAGAGAGGACATTATGGGCTTCTTGGCATACAAGAACGCGTCAGGGCAATAAATGGCCAATTCAATATCAAGAGTACAAAATTGAAAGGAACACAAATTGAGATCACTGTACCAATTCAGGGAGAGATGCAAGATGAATAAGGTTTTAATCGTTGATGACCATCTTGTCGTGAGGGAAGGTCTGAAGCTTTTAATTGAAACGAATGATCAATACACCATTATAGGAGAGGCGGAAAATGGAAAAGTCGCAGTCCGTCTTGCAGATGAATTAGAACCGGATATCATTCTGATGGATTTGTATATGCCGGAGATGAGCGGGTTAGAGGCCATTAAACAAATAAAAGAAAAACACGATACCCCCATCATTATTTTGACTACATATAATGAAGATCACTTAATGATCGAAGGGATTGAATTAGGAGCGAAAGGATATCTGTTAAAGGATACGAGTTCAGAAACCCTTTTTCACACAATGGATGCAGCGATCAGAGGAAATGTGCTGTTGCAGCCTGATATCCTCAAACGTCTGCAAGAAATCCAATTTGAGCGGATGAAAAAGCAGCGCAATGAGACGCAGCTGACAGAAAAGGAAGTCATTGTTCTAAAAGCAATTGCTAAAGGTCTTAAAAGCAAAGCGATTGCCTTTGATTTGGGCGTCTCTGAGCGAACAGTAAAGTCCAGATTAACGTCCATTTACAATAAATTAGGCGCGAATTCAAGAACTGAGGCAGTAACGATTGCCATGCAAAAAGGTATTCTGACAATAGACAACTAAACTGCATATTTGAAAATTGCCCAAACGTACATGCCCGAATGTACGTTTTTTTCATTTCATTGTCAACTACAATGAGAAAGAATGTGATCAAGCAATGTGTTGAAAGGAGATTATCATGTCAAAAATGTTATATACATTAGGAGGATGGGTTGCTCGCAATCGCATAAAAGCAATATGTGCGTGGATCGTTGTGTTAGTTGCTGCGATAGGCCTTGCAGTCACCTTGAAACCAAGTTTTTCTGAGGATATGTCCATACCTGACACACCTTCGGAAAAAGCGATGGATGTGATTCAAAAAGAATTTCCTCACGGTCCTGATAAAGGGAGCATACGGGTTATTTTCGGTGCTGGTGATGGGGAGAAACTTACTGGGAAGCCAGCAAAAAAAGCAATAGAAGATACGTTCAAAGAAATCAGTAAAGATGATTCTGTTGACTCGATTGCAAGTCCTTTTGTGACAGGGACAATCGCGAAAGATGGCACAGTTGCCTATGCTGATATCAAGTATAAATCATCAGCAGATGATATAAAGGATTACTCTATCAAACACTTAAAAGACAGTTTGAAACTGGCTGATGATGAAGGATTGCAAACTGAGCTAAGCGGAGATGTACCGGGAGCCGAGATGGAGATAGGCGGTGTCTCTGAAATTGTCGGCATTATCTTGGCTTTTGTCGTTTTAGCCATTACATTCGGTTCTTTATTAATAGCAGGTTTGCCGATTTTAACTGCAATGATTGGTTTAGGTGTAAGTATTGGACTGGTTTTGATTGGGACACAAGTATTTGATATTGCTTCCGTCAGTCTTTCATTAGCCGGAATGATTGGCCTTGCTGTTGGTATTGATTATGCTTTATTTATTTTTACGAAACACCGCCAGTTTTTAGGCGAAGGCATACAAAAGAATGAATCAATTGCGAGAGCCGTGGGAACAGCGGGAAGCGCAGTCGTTTTTGCCGGACTTACTGTTATCGTTGCACTTTGCGGATTGACTGTCGTTAACATTCCTTTTATGTCTGCGATGGGGCTGACAGCAGGGCTTAGTGTACTGATGGCTGTTTTGGCTTCCATCACACTTGTGCCTGCGGTCTTATCGATTGCAGGGAAGCGGATGATTCCGAAATCAAACAAGAAAATAGAAAAACAAAGCACTGAAACAAATGTCTGGGGACGCTTTGTCACCAAAAATCCTATCATTCTAAGTGTATGCAGCATTCTGATTTTGATCGTCATTAGTATACCATCTATGCATTTGGAACTGGGCTTGCCTGATGCTGGGATGAAAGCTAAGGATAATCCGGATCGCCGGGCATATGACTTGCTTGCCGAAGGCTTTGGAGAAGGATTTAATGGCCAATTAACAATCGTAGCGGATGCCGCAAATGCTACAGAAAATAAGGCGGAGGCTTTCGCAGATGCAGTGAAAGAAATAAAGGGTTTAGACCATGTAGCAAGTGTCACCCCTGCAATGCCTAATAAAGAAGGGAACTTTGCCATCATTACGGTCGTTCCGGAAACAGGTCCAAATGATGTCACAACGAAAGATTTGGTACACGATGTACGCAGTTTGTCAGATAAAAACGGAGTAGATTTGCTTGTTACTGGATCGACTGCAGTGAATATTGACATTTCAGATCGCCTGAATGATGCGATACCGGTGTTTGCTGTACTTATTGTTGGATTTGCGTTTGTATTGCTGACCATCGTTTTCCGTTCGCTGCTTGTGCCGCTTGTTGCTGTTGCAGGTTTCATGTTGACGATGACAGCCACTCTTGGGATTTGTGTATTTGTCTTGCAAGACGGGAATCTCATCGACTTTTTCAAAATACCTGAAAGAGGGCCGATACTCGCGTTCCTGCCGATTTTATCTATTGGGATTCTGTTCGGGTTAGCCATGGATTATCAAGTATTCCTCGTCAGCAGAATGCGTGAAGAATATGTAAAAACAAAGAATCCAGTACAAGCCATTCAGGCTGGATTAAAACACAGTGGTCCTGTTGTTACAGCAGCCGGCTTGATCATGATCTTCGTTTTTGCAGGATTTATCTTTGCAGGCGAAGCTTCTATTAAAGCCAACGGATTAGCACTTTCCTTTGGTGTGCTCTTTGATGCCTTTATTGTAAGAATGACACTGATTCCAAGTGTCATGAAGCTGATGGGGAATGCAGCCTGGTATTTGCCGAAATGGTTAGACAAGATGATTCCGAACGTGGATATAGAAGGGCATCAACTGACAAAGGAAATACAGCCGGAAATAGATCATGAACAAAAGAAACAAATCAGTGTGTAATAGAAAAAGCAGATCTTTTATGATCTGCTTTTTTGCTTATGGTAGTATTTAGAAGATGAAGTCGGCAGTTAAAAGGAGACACTTATGGCGCCATCACTCATTTTCGATATGGATGGAACTTTGTTTCATATTGGCAGAAGCTGCATCATACTAGCAGGCATCCCAGGAGAAGTGACATGATTTTTTGACTTTGCATTCACTACTTGATGCCAAGGATCTTGAGAATCCTTCTTGAAAATAAAGGATTTTACAACTGATCATATAAGAAACCTAAAGAAACAAGCACACAAAACCAGCTGCGGGTTTTGTCCAAGAAAAATAGAGTCCATAAGAGGGACTCTATTTTTTGAAATGCCCGGCTAGAAGCATATTGCAGGACTTTATGAATGCAAATCACTATCTTATAAGCCCTTACCGTGAAATGCCTGTTTCTGCATTGAAAAAACGCATTACACGTTCATTTACGTAAGCGGGTTGTTCCATCGATAAAACATGTCCGGCATTTTTAATGACTTCCGCCTCAATATCAGGAACGAATGAAGAGGCTCGGTGCAGGGCTGAGTGGGGATCATAGATGACTTCATGTTCACCAAGTAATAATAGGATAGGAACTCTTGCTGAACGTAATTCCTCATCGGTAAAAACATACGGAAATCCGTCGGCTTTAGGATTTGGATTTCTTGATCCATCCTGCCACATTACCCCTGCCTGAAACTGCTTCACAAAAATCGGGTGCAGCACATTCTGATCATTCATCATCCAATTTAAGAATGTTTCAACTCCATTTGACGCTGTAAGGCCAAGAGCGTATTTGTAGAAATCGTGATGAAATGGCAAAAACGTTTCTGCCGGACTCAGTATAGCTGCGCTTTTTACTCTCTCAGGCATACGTAAAAGGAAATTCATCGTATGGAGACCGCCAAGCGAAAGTCCGATCATGTGGGACTTTTCGATCCCCAGATTGTCAAACACATCAAGAAGCCAATTGGCGTAATCCGTTCTTGTACCGCTTACATTCTCAGGAATACTCTTGTTTTTATCACCTATGATATCAACTGCATAAGTTCTGTATTTGCTGCTCCAATCGGCGATGTTGGGATACCACATCGTCGAGCTGAATAATGCTCCGTGGAGTAATACAAGCGGCGGGGCATCCTCTGGGCCGCTTGCAATCACATGTGTTTGACCAAAACGAGTAGATATATAGAATGATTTGCAACGGACCGGCCAAAGACTAAGGCTTTCATTATAAGTTTGATAATAGCGGATACCGTTGTCACTTAATTCGGGAATACTAGATGAATGGTTTGACATACAAATGCCCCTCCCAACATTGTTTAAATGAATGTGCCGTTTCGTGATGGGGAATCTGATTTTGATATAACAGACTTTATTTACAATATAATACAGTTGTTGTTAGACGTCAAATCCAAGATGAAAAGGAAATAAAACGATTGGAACAGATTATTGAAAATCAATATAACAGAATATTAACCTCCTTTGTGGAGCCGCTTCATTAAAACCGCAATCCAAATGCATGAATCACAAAAATCACAACAGGAGGGATCAAGAGGGAAGGCAGCAAATTCAATGTTTTGAACTTCTTGATTCCAAGAATGCTTAGACCTGAACTGAGGATGAGTATGCCTCCCACAATTGTGATTTCATTAATAAGGTCTGTATTGATTGCGCTCTCCATTACTTTAGCAAATAAATAGATGGAGCCTTGCCAGGCAAATAATACAATGGCTGCAGCCGCTATTCCAAAACCAAAAGTTGAAGCGAGCACAATGGAGGTGATCCCATCTAACATCCCGTTTGTCAGGAGGTATGTATAATCTCCATGCAAAGCGGCTTCAACAGGGCCCAATATTGACAGCGAACCTATACAAAATAATAAGACCGCAGTAGATAAGCCCTCTGCTAAATTACTTTTAGAAAATTTGTTCACCAGCTTGTTGAATCGTAATTCTAAATTGATGATCTGGCCTAGCAAACCTCCAATGGCTAAACTCACGATGAATAGAATGGGATATTTACTATCAGGCAAATGCTGTGTAATGGCGTTGATCCCCAGCGCGACTGCAGCGAATCCCATTGCCTGCATCAAAATATCCTGGTATTCATCTTTAATGCCTTTTTTGAATATCCCCCCGATTATGCTTCCTGCAATGATCATCACTGTGTTAAAAATCGTTCCAAACATAAGTTTTCTCCTCCAAAAATCATTCCTGCATAAAAAATAAACCCTCTAGTTAGTAGAGAGTCAAGGGAGATAAAAACATATTCATGAGATTATTTGATGGGCAGCAGGATTTCAGTCACGTAATTATCTAGGTTATTCGTAATGCCATAATCAATGAGTGTGATTTCGATTGAGTCCCCTGCTACTTCATAATGATGTTCTTTCATATATGCCAGTAATTTTTTGTAGTATGGTTCGGCTTCTGGATGTGACCCTTTAAACCTAATTTGCAGATATTCTCTTGAAGGAAAGATGATTTCTGAAGAAGTTTTTTCATTTTCATCTTCAAGAATCATAAATATACTGGAATATTTGTCAAACTGTTTTGCTTTCACATTTGCTGCAGAAATGGATAAACCAATCTTGCCTATGAATATATCTTCGTTTACATTCAGGTGGGTTCTCAATTCAGCTAACGAATGTTCGATATCATGGCCGAGAACATATTCATGCTGCAAGTAAGCCACACGCATTGCGGGAAGTTTGATTTTTGAAATTTGATGTAACGGCATGTTAACGGCATCTTCTATATGTGTGATGCGTCGGGAGATCTTTCGTTCGATGCGTTCCAATTCTTTCTTTTTTCGATCAATTTCAGCCTGCTGGCTTTTTAGTAAATGAAGAAGAGTGTTTGTATTTTGAGAGTTATAAAAATCAAGAAGCTTATTGATTGGCAGGCCTAGGGCCCTCAAATACTTGATGGTATCAAGCCGCTCAAACTGTTGGGTAGAATAATATCTATAGTTCGTTTGCTCATCTTTATATTCCGGTTTCAAAAGGCCGATTTCATCATAATACCGAAGAGCAGAGATTTTCACATTGAATAACTTTGACACTTCTCCAATCGAAAAAAATTCCTTCATTCTAACAACCTTTCTGTGCCTATGATTGATATACACACATTATATAGTACGGCGAGTTCTAAAGGTAAAGTTTGCATCATAAAGAAAAAGCTCCTTCTAAAAAGGAGCTTTTCACTCTTCGAAATAAGGATTTACATGGATGAGCACTTCTTCTACATCTGAAAACTGTCTTTTGATTTCATTTCGAATTTCGCGGGCAATATCGTGTCCCTGCTTAATTGTCAAATCATGATCCAAAGATAAACGGACATCAAGCAATTTATAGTGGCCATGTTCTCGCGCGCGGATTCTATCAATTCGTTTTACTTGATCACATTGAAAAATAACAGCTTTATATTCCTCTATCAGCTCGGGATCAACACTCTTTTCCATGAGCACATCAACAGACGGCCTGATTAATTCCATTGAAATCTTAAAAATGAGGTAAGCAACGATTGCACTGGCAATGGCATCGGCGTACAACAGATAGGACCATCCGCGGGTGTTTCCGATGATAGCCAACAGGACGCCGATAAAAGCGGCAAGAGAGGCAACGATATCGCCTTTATGATCGTACGCAATCGCTATAATCGCTTTGCTGTTCCATTTTTCCCCTTGCTTTATAGAATAACGATATAAGATTTCCTTAGCCACGTACGAAATCAGAGCCGCAAACAATGCGCTGTATTGGGGAACGCTTGGCCCTTTAACAAAGGACAGAATCGCTTCTATGAGGATATAAACGGATACGATCACTAAGATAATTCCTACAATCGCCTCACTAATGACTTCAGCTTTTCCGTGACCAAAAGGATGGTCTTGATCGGGCGGTTTATTGGAAATTCCGATCACTGCCAAGACTGCAATCGAAGCAACGACATCTGCCGCGGAATGTATTCCGTCTGCAAACACGGCTTCACTATCGCCTACCAGCCCAAAAAAGACCTTTCCTGCCATTAAGATCAGATTGGCGATCAATGCAATCAAAGCAACTTTTCTGCTTATTTGTTCTCTTTCACTTGCCATTTTTTCCTCCTATAAAACTGCACAAAAAAATAGGAGTGCTCTATATACGCTCTCCGTATCCTTTCCTGTGTAATCACTTTGCTTATCATACCAATTCAATTTCGAGTGGGTCTACAGCAACGTTGTTTCCTGTTTACTAATAAATAAGGTGACAGAAAAAAAGTTGGAGCTGTGCTAAAAGGTCATACAGCAAACAAATGAGTTCTTATGTAACAACAGTGATGATTCGCCATTAAAATGCTGCCGTCAGTGAAAAATTTCCACCTGATTGTTAAAAACCTATTGACATGAGAAGATCTGTATTTTATTATTATCTCATATTCAAGATATTTTAATTCGAGATATTTGATTGAAAAGATCAGCGATCAAGCGCAACTCTAAGTGTTCAATCGTTGTCAGTTCTTTTACACAATATTCAATATGATTTTTTATAACATAATATCTCGAATTCGAGATAAAAGGGAGTGTAGCGTAATGGCTGAATTTACTCATTTAGTCAATGAAAGACGATCTGCAAGCAATTTTCTTTCAGGTCATCCAATCACAAAAGAAGATCTCAATGAGATGTTTGAATTGGTTGCATTGGCGCCATCGGCTTTTAATTTGCAGCATACAAAATATGTGGCGGTTCTTGACCAGGACGTAAAGGAAAAGCTGAAGCAGGCCGCAAATGGACAATATAAAGTGGTTAGCTCTTCTGCGGTTCTCTTGGTATTAGGGGATAAGCAGGCATATCAACAAGCGGCTGATATCTATGAAGGTTTAAAGGTATTGGGGATATTAAATAAGCAAGAGTATGACCACATGGTGCACGACACCGTTTCGTTTTATGAAAACAGGGGAGAACAATTTAAGAGAGATGAGGCGATAAGGAATGCTTCACTTTCTGCGATGATGTTTATGCTGAGTGCTAAGGAAAAAGGCTGGGATACCTGCCCGATGATCGGCTTTGATGCGGAAGCCGTAAAACGGATTTTGAACATAGACGACCAATTTGAGGTTGTCATGATGATTACGATTGGAAAAGAAAAAACAGAGAGCAGAAGACCGCGCGGCTACCGGAAGCCTGTGAATGAGTTTGTTGAGTATATGTAAAAGGAGCGGATAAAAATGGCTAAAAAAACGATGGGAATTCATCATATTACAGCGATTGTCGGTCACCCTCAAGAGAACACAGATTTTTACGCAGGAGTGCTTGGGCTTCGTTTGGTCAAGCAAACTGTCAATTTTGATGACCCAGGTACGTATCATCTTTATTTTGGGAATGAAGGCGGGAAGCCGGGAACAATCATTACCTTCTTTCCGTGGGCCGGAGCCCGCCAAGGCGTCATTGGAGACGGTCAAGTTGGCGTGACTTCGTATGTCGTGCCGAAAGGGGCTATGGCATTTTGGGAAAAGAGACTAGAAAAGTTCAACGTTCCCTACACCAAAATCGAGCGCTTTGGGGAACAATATGTAGAATTTGATGATCCTCATGGACTGCACTTAGAAATCGTGGAAAGAGAAGAAGGAGAGGCTAACACGTGGACTTTCGGAGATGTAACGCCCGATGTTGCCATTAAAGGTTTTGGGGGTGCAACCCTATTATCAGCGCAGCCTGACAAAACCGCTGAGCTTTTAGAAAACATCATGGGGCTGGAACGAGTCGGCAAAGAAGGAGACTTCGTTCGTTATCGTTCCGCCGGTGATATCGGAAATGTGATTGACCTTAAGTTAACGCCTATTGGCCGCGGGCAAATGGGGGCCGGAACGGTGCATCACATCGCTTGGCGGGCTAACGATGATGAAGATCAGTTAGATTGGCAAAGATATATTGCTTCCCACGGATATGGTGTAACTCCTGTTCGGGATAGAAACTACTTTAATGCCATTTACTTCAGGGAACACGGGGAAATCCTGTTTGAAATCGCAACTGATCCCCCAGGCTTTGCACATGATGAAACACAGGAAACAATGGGCGAAAAACTAATGCTGCCTGTGCAATATGAACCGCATCGCACACAAATTGAACAAGGGCTGCTGCCGTTTGAAGTAAGAGAGTTAGATTGATTTGACACATAAAAAATAAAGAAACATATATTCAATTGATGATTGCTGGATGGTACTGTCAGCACAGAATCAGATGAAATCAAAGATGAGGAGAGATACAAATGGAAGATGCAGGACTGTTGCTTATTCGTATAATGATTGGTGTGGTGTTTTTGTTTTATGGCACACAAAAATTATTCGGCTGGTTTGGCGGATACGGGATTAAAGGAACCGGACAATGGTTCGAATCAATTGGGGTGAAACCAGGAAACGTTGCGGCCGCTCTATCAGGTCTTGGGGAGTTAGTAAGCGGAATTCTATTTATTTTAGGCGTATTCCTCCCGCTTGGAGCTGCTATCATAACGATCATCATGTTAGGTGCTATCGTAAAAGTCCATGGAGCGAAAGGTTTTGCGAATGGCGCCGGAGGTTTTGAATATAACCTGGTGCTCATTGCAGTTTCCATAGGGGTTGCACTCATCGGTTCAGGAGCTTACGCTTTGCATTTTTAATACGAAAGTATGTAAGAACAGTTGCTGCTTGTCGGTAACTGTTCTTTTATTTTGACATTTTCGGCAAGCTTGCAGGTACTCTGCAAAGCAAAAAAGCGGATATCATAAATATAAATCTGTATAGTGAATGATACGTATTGATGAGCTTGGTCATGAAAAACAGACCTATTTGAAGGAGTAAATGGATGAAAAAGATGACAGAATTACATTCATTAGTTTCTATAGAAAACTTTATCAAACAGCACAAATTCAGTTTTATTTATATATCAAGGCCTGGCTGTACAGTATGTCACGCAGTTCTGCCCCAGCTCAGAATAGTATTGGATCAGTTTCCAAACATCAAATTGGGGCATATCAATGCTGACGATGTAGCAGAGGTCGCCGGCAGATTTTCAGTTTTCACCGTTCCTGTGCTTCTTTTGTTCATTGATGGGACTGAGTTTCTAAGAGAAGCCCGTTTTGTTCATTTTGAACAGCTTGAACAAAAGCTGAAAAGGGTTTATCGATTATATGAAGGTGAATAAAGGGTTTATACGTTTCACATAGCCAGCCCCATATAAGGGCTTTTTGTCATTTTAAAGGGGACAAGGCTCAAGTCCTCTCCAATGAAAGAACATATTAAAAAACAATCGAAGTTTGGACAAAGAGCTTGTTAAATTAAGAAAGATTTAAGGAATGAATTGGAAAGGATTTATATCTTTTCGCTTCTTTATTGGTCATAATGAAGTTGTGCCAAAAAGAGATGTTTGGCAGTGAACATATCAATAAAAGGAGCTTTTTGAAAATGGGCTGGAGCAAATGGATTAATCTTTTCTGCATCATAGCACTAGGATCAGTCATGGGGTATAAATTATTTACCCATCAGCATATTAGTACTCCTCACTTTATCATATCCTCAGCACTCATCCTGTGGAACATCATTGGGCTTTTCAGAAAAGAATCATCATATCAAACGAGACAAACTAAAGAAATAAGGTAAAAAAAGAACTCAAATGAGTTCTTTTTTTTATTCTTCACTAGGCGAAGAAGGGTTATCAACCTGCCCTTGATCACTTGTATCATTATCACAACTTGCTGAAATAATAATTGAATGAGAAGGAGAGTAATCTCCTAATGTGAAATTCACTCCGTAATTTTTGCTGTTCGCAGTATGGCTGTTTTGCAAGTTTTGTCCGATATCTGTATTGGCGTTTTGTGTCATTCCATTTATCGTGAGATTTGAGATGTTGATTTGAGATCGCATGCTTCAAAAACTCCTTTCACTCAGAAGTAGCTGTCATAAAGGACGCTGGCAGTCTATTTACTTCTATGATATTGCGTTTTTATATCATTGCATCAACATAATGGTAAAAATAATAGCGAGTGAATGATCATCTTTTGAAGATGATCAACCTATCAGCAGAAATAAAGCCGCCTGATAAAGAGGCGGCAGATCGTTATATGTCATCTATGAATTTGATGTATCGTTTTTCGTTTGCCTGAAGGATAAGATAGTCGTTTTTAATGATGAGTAGGAGCCTATAGCAGCGTAGCCATAAAACCAGCCCATAAATACGCCAGAAAAGAGGCTGTGTCGATGGCTTATGAAAACAGAAATGACAAGGCCTGTTATTAAGGCAACTGACGGTACAAAAGTTTTGGGGATTTTCAATAATATTTTGAGGATTTGGGTTATCAATATGATGATTGGAACAGCTATCACAGCATCCCAAAAGTTCGTGTGAATAATTGGAAAAGCCATACGGCACCTCATGAAGTGTTTATTTCTTAATTTTTACGCTAAAAGCTTGGAAAGCAGCTCTTGGATCGCATATGTTACATTTTGGGCTTGATTGGCGGAGCTTGTTTGGCTTAAAGCATTGGATTCAAAAACCAAACCTGTATTACTCCCACCGGAACCCTCTGTTGTTTTAGACACAGAGAACGGGCTGATGGAAACTGCAAATCCGTTATTAAAAACGCTGTTCCCGGATATCGAATGAATATAAACTGGGAATTTCATCATTCATCTCTCCTCTCTGTTATGACTGTTTATACAATATGGTGTGTGAGCAGCAGTTGCTTAAACAAAACGGCAAAAACTTTCAGTAAGAGACAAAAACCTGCAAAATGCCACAAGCGCCTTTTGTTAATGCAGCTTTTTAGGGACGTTTTTTTTATTTTTTTTGCCAACTTCATCAAAAATATTCTGATTGCCAGACTGGGCTTGTCCGTCCTTATTTATGAAATCGGGGTGAATGAGTTTTTTCAGATCCCTGACTGTTAAAGGCTTGGCGTCATCAGTCAATTCAATTCCTAATTGTCCGTTGGCCTCTAATGTCGCTATTTTAACATCTTGTATAGCCGTAACGCCGTGAAGCCGTAGCTGCATTTCAAGCTGGTCAGCTGTAAGTCTCATCTTCTTTAAGTTTTCGATATGAAGCTGTCCGTTTTCAATGACGATTTTTGCTTTTCCGGTTAACATCTTTTCAATGGTGTTCGATTTCATTTGGATCCATTCCATAACGATGAGTGTGCTTGTGAAAATTGCCGCTGCAATTAATGTTTTGAAGAGGCTGTACTCGATGATTGGCTGAACGATAATAGTTCCGATCGAAATCATGACAACCGTTTGAGTTGACGTCATTTGTGCGATTGATTTCCTTCCTGAAATTCTCAGCAAAATGACCCCGGCTACAATGAGAACAAGAGATTCCCAAGTGAAATTCATGCTACCACCTGACCAATGATGAATTAGATTTGTCATGGGATTGGCTTTTCTTCCGGCCAATCGCAATTTAATATATCCGAAAGGCAGTCGGTTCATTCTGTCCTGAACCGAACAATATTTTTGGTATAGATGGATATATTAAGCCAAACAATGATAGCAACAGGAGTTTTTTGGCCGAAACAATCTGGGAAGCGGGGAGCGCCATAACATGATTGAACTTGAAGTTGTCATTAGAACGGTTGCCAGCTTTGGCTTGCTGTTAATCGCAGAACGAATTTTAGGCAAACAGACAATCTCTCAAATGACGATTTTTGATTTTATTGCGGCGATCACACTAGGGGCGATTGCTGGTGGATTAGCTTACAATACTTCAATAAAACCGCACAATATGGCCATTTCGTTTAGTATTTTTGTGCTAACCATTTTTCTAATTTCGTTTCTGTCGATAAAGAACAGGAAGCTGAGGAAATTTTTTGCCGGAGATCCAACAGTGCTGATTCAAAACGGGAAGATACTTGAATCAAATATGAGGAAAATGCGTTACACACTTGATTATTTAAATCAGCAATTGCGGGAAAAAGAAATATTTAATATCGAAGAAGTTCTTTTTGCCATTCTTGAAACGAATGGTCAGCTGACTGTGTTAAGAAAACCGCAATTCCGGCATGTGACCAAACAGGATTTAATGATTGCGGTAAACCAAGAACACAGGCTTCCGATAGAGCTTATTATGGACGGAGAAATCATTGAGAATAATTTAAAGCAGAATCGTTTGACGGAATCCTGGCTTTTGGAAGAATTGCAAAAAAGAGACATAAAGGTGAAAGAGACCGTGTACGCAGTGCTGCTGGGTAATGGGGATATTTATGTGGATCAATATAAAGACCATATATCAGTCCCTATGGATAAGGAATGAAGGAACAATCAATCTTAAAGCCCCTTATTGAACGCAACGGTTTCAACTTGTCTTGGGTACGAAATATGCAGAAGCCCGTTTAACAGCTGAATCTGTAACAAATGAGTTTCAGCGGCTTCGGGAAGCTGAATGATTCGCTCAATTTCTCCGTAATACCGTTCACGCAGCACTTCCATTTCGGCTGGAAAAACAGGCGTGATCGTTCCTTTGATCAGCAGCTGGGTTTTAGACAGTAAACGGATCGTTAATTCTTCCTCATACACACCGGGCATTTCCACAATGATAAAATTATATTCCTCATCTTGATAAAAGTCGTAAACAAACGTAGAAGCTTCGGAATCAAAAAAATGTTCCGGGGCTTTATATTTGAGCACATTTGTCCAAAAGTCACTTTGTTTATATTCATTCGTAATCTCAAGCCACTTTCGAATTTTTTCGAAATCCATATGAGATTCTCCTTAAATTTGATTTGAAATCGGCGCAGAAGGGTTTCCGATTTGGTCTTGGTCACTAACGTCTGAATCAATATTTCCAGTGTTTAAAAGTGAAGACGTAGGCGAAAGATCCCCTAAGGAAAAGTTTGCTCCAAAATATTTGCTGTTCGCAGTATGGCTGTTGTGCACAGTCGGACCGACATCTATATTTCCGTTTTGCGTGACGCCGTTGATCTTAATATTTGCGATATTAATTTGATATGGCATAGACGAAACCCCTTTAATCTAAAATTGGCGGTGGTGCAATCGGAGGAGCATTAACGTTGGATGTATCAGAGTTGCCGATAGATGTCTGGTCATTTACATCAGGATCGTTTAAGAAGTTTTCCATTACGGATTCTGTAGGTGATGTATCACCGAAAGAAGAGTTGGTCCCTTGAGATTTTTGATTGTTGGTAGGGCTGTTATAAGCAGCTTCGCCTATTGTAATTGAACCATTGCCCGAAATACTGTTGATCTTCAAATAATATAGGTTGATTACTGTAGACGGCATCCCATCACACCCTTCCATCTTTCTGTACAGTACATTATGCGCCGCTGCACCCAATTGTTCCTTGCATTTACGGGCAAAACTCTATCTGGCCCCGGAGTGATGCTCAATTATCAGTGAATGAAAAGCCATTGATATAGGAATCAATGAATTGATTCAGTTATTCGAAATGCATGAGACCTTTTAATAAAGGAAGCTGGCAAACAGGATCAGTTTGAAATCATTGACAATGAAGCTAATGCCATGAAATAATACTCGTGAGTAACATTAATCGTGAGTATTATTTTGGGGGTGGTCCTAGTTGAAAAGTAAAGGACGTAAAGGAGTAGAAAGCCGAAAACGGTTACTTAAAGCTGCCGCTAATGAATTTTCGGTTCGGGGATTCCATGACGCGAAGGTAAGTGAAATTGTGAAAAAAGCTGGGTTCACGCAGCCTTCATTTTACCTGTACTTTCAAAGCAAAGAAGCCATCTTTGCCGAGTTAATAACCGATTTTCACTCTCGAGTCAGAAAGCTGACAGAGTCACTTCTTCTGGAAAACGGATTAAACACGGAGGATGTGTCAAAACGGGTACTGCTAGCTGTAGAGACTGTTTTTCAATTTTTGGATGAGGACAAGGATTTAACCAAGATCGGCTTTTTTCTCAACCCGGAAGCAAAACAAATGAAAAAAGACTTGGCGATGGTTTTGAAAGAGAACTTAGAAGCAGAACAGCGGCTTGGCTATTTTCACTCTGAACTGGATATGGAAACTGTCGCTGAGTGTTTGGTCGGCATGATTGAACATTTAACCGAATCATTTTTGTTAACCGGAATCAAAGATCCGGCAAGCCTCGCAGCAGAGGTTGTGAATCTTTTAATTTACGGGATGCTTCCGAAAGGGAATGATGTAAGATGATATCTATTATGATGAAAGTCAGTTTGGCAGTTTTTATGCTTGCGGGAGGCATCATAAAGGTAAGCCGCGTTCCCTTTCAAGTTGAGCATTGGCGGCATTATCAATATCCATTATGGTTTCTGACTGTTACTGGCATTCTTGAAATAGCCGGGGCACTTGCTATGACAGCGGGAATTTGGAATCGGTATGCAGCAATTGGAGCAGGTGTTCTGTTTGTCGTTCTCATGGCGGGAGCAATTCATGCGCATATGTTTCGAGCAAGACAATCGGCCATCATGGCGATACCAGCGATGATTTGTTTGATTGTTTCTATCATGATCATCATGGGGAGTTACACGTAAGCTTTTCACTAATGTTTAAGAACAAGCCCATTTGCAGGAAATCTCCTGTTCTTATCGAATAATAGAAAGTCCAGGAATTAACTGAAGCAGTAAAATAGAGATCCATTTCTGCGTTATTCGTCCGGCATCAGCTGGGCTTTTTTTATAAAGGAGGAATACAGGTTGGCATTAACTTTGGAAGACATGACTGAGGAAGAGTTCGAAGCCTTTCGAGTGATGTCCGTGCAAAATTTTGCGAAACAAAACATAACGTCAGGAACTTGGACGGAAAAAGAGGCGTTTGAGAAATCGGAGCAGGCATATGAAAACATGATTCCGAATGGGCGAGACAGCAGCAATCATTATTTTTGGAACATCACAAATGACCAAGGAGAAAGAATGGGCTGGCTCTGGCTGTATGCTGATCCATTACATCCGCAAAAGGAAGCGTTTATCTATTCCTTTGGATTGTATGAAGCCTTTCGCGGAAAAGGACTTGCTCAATTGGCGCTTCAAACGCTTGATGAAAGAGCAAGAGAGCTTGGTGCGGAAAGGCTGGCTCTACATGTATTTGCACACAACGAGACAGCCGTCTATCTTTATCAGAAGATGGGCTATGCCATGACCAATATACGTATGCGGAAACAGCTATGCTGAAAAGCCGCTTACGTTACCCAAATACAACATGCCTATCTGGAAGCGGTGGCAGGGTACTATAAGTCATCATTAGAAAGATTAAGGTCATGGGAGGCTTGAACATATAAAGAAAAAGGACAACAGCTGTTGTCCTTTTCAATGCCGCTTGAACTTTCTCTCTCAGTCTTTTTTGTCTTGATGATCCAGCTCTTTTATTCGTTTCGTAAGCTCATTGAAAGCCTGATCAAGCTCCTTATACCCTTTATCATTTGGCGTCATAAAACTGAGCTTTCCCAGCACTTCTTGTCTTTCTGTCTCAAGCTTTAACCGAAGCTCCTCCCGCTCATTTCTTTCTGAAGGAGCGTCGTTTAACTGCTTTTCGATGCCGTTGTTTGAGATGACGAGTTTACTGTTTGTTGTTTTTTCGAGAAAGTATCGGTCATGTGAAACCGCCAGCAATGTGCCGCTGTATTGTGACAGTGTTTCTTCCAGCTGTTCGCGTGACGGCAGGTCGAGATGGTTTGTCGGCTCATCTAAAATCAGCACGTCTTTTTCCTCCAGAATATATGCCATCAGCTTGATCTTTACACGCTCACCCATACTCATATGCTTGATCGGTTCAGTCCATTGGGCGGCTGTAAAACCTAAGTGCCTCATCAGATTTTGAACGTGCCCCCTTGCTTTGAATGTTTCATTCTCAAATAACTCTTCCGGTGTTTGTTCTAAAGGCAAATCAAACACCTCCTGCGTTAAATAGCCGATGTTTGCGGACGGCGACACCCATACACTTCCTTCTGCTGTTTCCTGTCCCAGAATGATGTTCAGTAATGTCGTTTTTCCGCTGCCATTGGGGCCTATGATCGCAACCTTTTCGCCGTGCTGAATCGTAAAGTTTGCGTTTTTAAAGAGGGTCCTTTCTTCAAACGCTTTTGTTACATTCTGAACTTCTAAAAAACGTTTTCCTGTTTTGTGGGTTGTATCGATTGAAAAGCGGACTGTATATTCTGGGGTAACGGGTTTTGCCTTTGCTTTTTCCAGCTCTTTTTCAAGCCGCTTCTGCTTGGATTTTATCTGGGCATCCGTACGCTTCGCTTTTACCCGGTGATATTCTTTAAACCCTTCCTTTTTCGTCGATTGAGCATGGGCTTTTTCCGACCAAGAAGCGAGCTCATTCATTTGTGCTTCAATCCGTTCGACCATTTTTTGCTGCTTTTCATATTCACGCTGCTGGGTGAGTCTTTTCTTCTCCCGGAACTTCATATACCCGGAGTAATTCCCTTTGAATTCAATCAGCGTCTGATCCTCAAGCGACCATATTTTTGTTGCGGCTTCGTCTAAAAAATATCGATCGTGAGAAACGAGAATCACCGTGCCGCTATAATGTTTCAGCTGTTGGATGAGAAATTGCAAGCTTTTTTCATCAAGGTGGTTTGTCGGTTCATCTAACAGCAGCAGATCTGCATCCTCTGATAGTCCTTTCGCCAGCCGCGCTTTCAGTTTTTCACCGCCGCTTAACTGATGAAAATCACGAAGAGGCACATGCCATTTCTCCAGTAACTTCTTTTCGGCAGGTGTCTGATCCGCAAAGGAATATGCCGCTGTTTCCTGTTCAACCAAAGCCAGTTTTATATCCTTTCGAAGGATTTGACCCTGGGAAGGGGCTAAGTCATTGTGAATGAGGTGCAGCAGCGTAGATTTCCCAGCGCCGTTTTTGCCGATAATCCCAATGATATCTCCTTGCTGAACACTGGCATTTATATTTTTAAAAACAGTCAGATCCTTCACTTCATAGCTAACGTTTGTTAATGTTACGATCTCTTTCATCCATATCCCTCGCTTTAAAGGGAGAATAAAAAAATCCTCCCAAATGTGTTGGAAGGATTAGCCGTGCCTGTGCATGATCAAATAAGCTATTTTTTATAAATAGCAGGTCGTATATATAGAAAATGGGCAGACTAATCCTATTTTTTGATTTGAAATATTGATTTCAAACGATAAAAATAAGATTAGTTAATCATTGTCCACCCATCATCCCTTCTTGTTTTGATTACAAACACTATAGCATACCTTCAAATTCAAAAGCAAAGGTCATTTTCATCAAAAAAACTCCTGCTCTCATTTTTGAGGCAGGAGTTTCGAGTGTTATTGATGCTTCGCTTTTCTCACTTTATAAATCACAATCAGCAAAATAAACCAAACCGGTGTGACAAATAAGGAAACACGAGTATCCTGTGCCAGTGCCAGCACAACCAGAACAAACGCCAGGAACGCAAGAATCAGGTAATTTGTAAACGGATAAAGCGGAAGCTTAAACTTGTTTGTTTTCGCTAATTCAGGTCTTGTTTTGCGGTATTTCATATGGCAGATGACCGTAATCCCCCAAATGTAGATAAAGCATACGGTTGAAATACTTGTGATCAGGGTGAATACGCCTTCTGGCATGATGTAGTTTAACGTAACACCGATTAAAATCACGATAGCTGAAAAGAATAAAGCATTTCTAGGCACTTTACGCTGAGTCAGTTTCGCCATTGACTCAGGCGCATTGTGATCTTTCGCCAGGGAATAGACCATACGGCTTGTACTGAATACAGCGCTGTTGCATGCTGAAGCAGCGGATGTCAACACAACAAAGTTGATAATACTTGCAGCCCCGACGATGCCAACAGCGACAAATACTTGTACGAATGGGCTTTCGCTGGGATTGATGATATCCCAAGGATAGATGCTCATAATCACGAGAAGAGCCCCGATATAAAAAAGCAGCACACGGACAGGAATATTGTTGATCGCCTTAGGGATTACTTTTTCAGGGTTTTCTGTTTCACCGGCCGTAAGCCCGACAAGCTCAATGCCGACAAAAGCAAACACAACCATCTGGAACGAGAGGATAAACCCGTGCATGCCATTCGGGAACAGGCCTCCGTGGCTCCAGAGGTTTGTGAAGCTGGACACTCCTGAGCTTGTGGAAAAGCCTTTGAAAATCATCACAAGGCCAATGACGATTAACGCCAAAATGGCAATGACTTTAATCAAAGCGAACCAAAATTCTAATTCTCCAAAAAGCTTGACTGTCGCCAGATTCATAATCAGTAAAATAATAAGAGCGATTAAGCCAGGCACCCATTGCGGCACACCCGGGAGCCAATATTGAGTGTAGAGCCCGACTGCTGTCAGATCAGCCATCGCAATGGAAATCCAGCAGAACCAATATGTCCAGCCGGTGATAAAAGCTGCCATATCGCCTAGGTAGTCTTGTACAAAATCCACAAAAGAGTGATAGTTCAAGTTTGATAACAGCAGTTCACCCAGCGATCTCATAATTAAAAAGCAAATGATCCCTGTGATCATATAAGCAAATAAAATCGAAGGTCCGGCAAAATGAATCGATTTGCCCGAGCCGAGAAATAAGCCTGTCCCAATGGCTCCGCCGATGGCGATGAGCTGGATATGCCTGTTTTTCAAGCCTCTCTGCAACGTTTGCTGATTTATATTGTCTTTCGTCATGTCGTCTGTCACTTTATGTGTTCCTCCATTGAAAATTGTTTATTGAGTCAGCAATCTATTTTTAATGATTATTATAACACTAAAATTTCTATCTTTTTTACTAAAAAAGGATTGATGAAAAGAATTTTAATGTGATTTGGACTATTTCCCGAAAAAAGCGGCTCCATTTAGGGAGCCGCTTTTTTATGCTTTTTCAGTTTTTTTCATAAACAGGTAGAGCCCGTAATCTGTCGGTGCGGATGCGTAGCCTGCCTGCCGCAGCATTGCTGTGATATTGCCGCGGTGGTATGTCCCGTGGTTGACAACGTGGGGAAGCAGTTCGGAAACAGTTGTTTCCATGATTCCGCTTGAGGGATTTTGAATCTGGAGTGGCTTATTGAGCTGTTCTTTTTGCTGTAAAAATAGTATATAGCGCTCGGATAACCTCAGAAAAAGGTCTTCCATTTCCTCTATTTCTTTAGCCTCTGTCTGTTCTTTAAGCTGTTCAGCTAAAGCCAAGGCATCGCTCAAGTTTTTGCCGGAAAACACTTCAATCCAGCCGAGATCAGAAAGATAAACATGAGACAATACATGGGATATTGACGGAAACACGCTTTGAATTTCTTGATGGTATACCTCTTTTGGAAGCTCTTTTAATCGGTTGAATATTTGTTGATTGGCCCAGACGTTATATTCATACAATTTGAATGCAAAATCTGACATGTTAAAATTCCCCCTTTCGTGTGTATAGCTTCTATTATACACGAACGTGCGTTCTTATGTAGAGTGCTCGTGAATAAAATTTGTTGACATATATAGTTTAGAGGAATAAACTAATTGACATTGAACATAAAGTTTAGCGGGGTAAACTATAATGAGGAGGGGAAGATATTGAATGAACAAAAGCTATGTCAGGCGATAAACCTGTTTGTGGAAGTCCTGCTTGAAGGGACAGAATTTGTGCATCGTGAAATCAATCAGGATGTCTTCAAGCATATCTCAAGGGAACAGGCAGACCTGTTGAAAATTTTAAAAGTCAAGGGCCCAACATCTCCCGGCAGCCTGGCCATGTACCAAAATGTACATAAGAGCGCGATCTCTAACAGACTGAAAAAGCTGCTCGAAAAGGGATTGGTTCAATGGGGCGACTGTCCGGAAAAAAGTGATAGGCGCTCTAAGCTTATTAACATTACACCCAGTGGTGAACACATACTAGAAGAATTAGATTCTGCCATCTTTAACGCGCTCAAACCGCTGATCGATGATATAGAGGAGGAACACTTACATTCCATCATCGAGATATTCACCATTTTAAAAAGCAAATTTAAAGGAGGAGATTCTGCCGAATGAGAGCAATCATCAAATTCAAGTGGGCAATTGCAGCCATAGTATTAGCACTTACCGTCGTTTTGAGTTTGTTTTCTCCGAACTTAACGGAGCTGGCCAATCAAAAGGGGCAGGCCCAGCTTCCCGCTGATGCCGTTTCAGAAAGAGCAAACGCCATTTTAAAACAAGCGGGAGAAGACAATAATTCGATCAGTGTTGTCTTTACATTAGACAACGCTATAAAGAAAGAAACAGAGAATCAGCTCCGGATAATGATTGATAAAATCAAAAAGATCGACGGTGTAGAAGAGGTAACATCTCCTCTGTCAGCGGAAAAAGAAGTCAAAGACCAGTTGATGTCGAAAGACAAGAAAACCGTTCTCATGCCTATCACGATTACAGGTTCTGATAAAAAGGCGGAAAAAATTGCGGACGAGATTTATCAAATCGTTCCTGATGACTTGACGGCATATATTACGGGAGCTTCCCTTATCAACCAGGATTTCGCTCACAGCTCAGAGGAAGGGCTTAAGAAAACGGAAGTGATCACAGTCTGCCTGATCATCGGTTTACTGTTGATCGTGTTCCGATCTGTTGTGACGCCTTTTATCCCGATTGTGGTTGTCGGTTTTTCTTATCTGATCAGTCAATCCATACTGGGCATCCTTGTATACAATGTTGATTTTCCTATCTCGACGTTTACGCAAACCTTCTTAGTCGCGATCTTGTTCGGCATTGGAACAGATTACTGCATACTGCTTCTTACACGATTCCGTGAAGAATTGGCAAACGGGCATGATAAAAAAGAAGCGGCGCTTATCGCTTACCGCACAGGGGGAAAAACCTTATTTATCAGCGGATTTGCGGTATTGATCGGATTTTCCGCCTTAGGATTTGCGAAGTTTGCGATTTTCCAATCCGCAGTGGGGGTAGCAGTCGGTGTGGGAATTTTAATGATCATCCTCTACACACTGCTGCCATTATTTATGGTGACGCTGGGTGAAAAATTATTCTGGCCTTCTAAGAAAGTGCTGTCACACAGTGATAACAAACTATGGGCGTTTCTCGGCAGACACTCCGTTGCGCGTCCGTTTCTGTTCATTGTCATCACGGTGGTGATTACGCTTCCGTTCATCTTGACCTATGATGACCAGATTTCATTCGACTCAACTGCAGAAATCAGCAGCGATTATAAATCTATAAAAGCTCTCGAGGCCATTAAGGATGGATTCGGGGAAGGAAAAGCGTTCCCGATCAATGTTGTCGTAAAAGGAGACAAAGATCTTACAACAGCTGATACAATCCCCTATCTAGGAAATATCAGCAAAGCGATCGAGAAAGTTGATCATGTTGACTCTGTGATGACCATTACGCAGCCGACTGGTGAAAAAATCAAAGATTTATATATTGATAACCAGCTAGGATCGGTTTCAGACGGGCTGGATAAGACGGTAAAAGGGATTGCCGATGTCCAAAGCGGATTAACGGATATAGAAAACGGACTGAATCAAATGGCAGGGCAAACCGGCTCGGCCTCAAATGGAGGGTCTGGCGGTTCACTGGGCGATGCGGCAGATGGCTTGGGCAAAATCAATCAGCAGCTGCAGCTCGTGAGCAAACAGATTTCCCAAACCGGCAATACCGCACAGACCGTGCAGCAGCTTACGGCAATCAGCGGACAGCTTGGCCAGATTCAAACCGGTCTTGAACAAGCGAACCAGCAGCTCTCAGGCCAGCAGGCACAAGCCGGAACGCTGACAGAAAGCCTAAAGAAGCTGTCCGAAGGCGTGAGGAACGCAAATCAGGGCCTGACGAAAGTCTCTGACGGTATTACAGCTTCCAGTGATATGTTAGAGGACATGAGCAAAAGTCCAACTGTAAGAGATACAGGCATATTCATTCCTGATCAAGTAATGAAGGACAAAGACTTTAAGAAGTCAATTGACCAGTATTCCTTTGCAGATGGCAAAGGTGTTCAATTAAGTGTCGTTCTGGATTCAAATCCGTACTCAGAACAAGCTATTGCGACAATAAACCAAATCAAAAAAGCTGTCGCAAACGAAGTTGACGGCACTCCTTTGGAGGATGCACAGATCGTATACGGCGGGGTCACGAGTATGAATGCGGACTTAAAGGAGCTGTCCACAACGGACTTCTCCAGAACAATGGTGATTATGATTATAGGCCTGTTTATCGTGTTAACCATTTTGTTCCGCTCAATGATCATGCCGATTTATATGATCGCGTCATTGCTGCTGACGTACTATACGTCGATATCCATAACAGAATTAATTTTTGTAAACGGCTTAGGAAACGCGGGTGTCAGCTGGGCAGTGCCATTCTTCAGCTTTGTCATCTTGATCGCGTTAGGGGTAGATTATTCGATCTTCTTGCTGGATCGATTTAAGGAAGAGGTGCACCTTGGCATTGAGCAAGGTGTCGTCAGGTCAATGAGCAAAATGGGATCTGTCATTATTACAGCTGCCATTATATTGGCCGGTACGTTCGCGGCGATGATGCCTTCAGGTGTCAATACACTGATGCAGGTGGCAAGTGTTATCATCATCGGGCTCTTGCTTTACGGCCTTGTCATACTTCCGCTCTTCATCCCGGCAATCATTGCAACCTTTGGAGAAGGAAACTGGTGGCCGTTCGGCAGGAAGAAAGGAAAAGAATATTCGAGAGAAGAGTGATGAATGGTCATCACTCTTTTTTCATGACTAAACGACTAACTTTAGACGTGTTACCCAAAAAGGTCAGACGCAAACGGCGGCTGTACTTAAAAACAAAGAGCCCGGAAAACATTCCCGGGCTCTTTGTTTTATTTCCATTCTGCAATTGTATCAATCGGCAGACGGTAGGAAGCATAGCCTTCGTCTGCTGCTTTTCCGATAGAAAGTAGCATAACCGGTACATAACGTTCTTTATCTAATCCGAAGGTTTCCGCGATGTTTTCTTTATCGTATCCGCCGATCGGGTTTGTATCGTAGCCATGCGCGCGTGCAGTCAGCATCAGCTGCATGGAAACGAGACCTCCGTCAATCAGGATCGTTTCACGGTTGACCTGTGCCGGAAGCTTTTCAAAATGTGCGGTCAGCGCAGCGATTTGTCTGTCTTTGACCTCCTGCGGCATGTAACCAAGTTCCACGGCTTTTGAATAGATTTCTTCTAAGTAGTCTGCATTGTTCATGTCTGCAAATACAGCGATGACAGCAGATGATGTTGTGACCTGTGTTTGGTTAAAGCTTGCAAGCGGTGCGAGCTTTTCTTTTCCTTCCGGGCTGTCAATGACAAGAAAACGCCATGGCTGCGCGTTAACAGAAGATGGGGCAGTTGTTGCTTCCTCTAAGATCTCTGTCATTTCTTCTTTGCTGATTTTTACTGCCGGATCATAGTTGCGGATAGAACGGCGGCCTTTCATAATTTCCATAAAATCGTTTGTTTTGATCATGTTGATACACTCCTCTTAAGCTTCGATATTATTTATATTGTTTCGCATGCGCGCCAGCACATCAATGAGCAGGCGGCGTTCTTCTGCGCTTACATTTGCGAGCATTTCCTTCATGAAACGCTCCTTTTCCTTCTTAGAAGACTCAATTCGCTCTCTTCCTTGGTCTGTTAACCGAACAAGGGTGATGCGGTTGTCCTCAGGCTTGCGCCGCCTTGATACCATGCCTTTAGCTTCCAGCTGTTTCAGGTGTCTGGTAACGGCTGCGCTATCGATATTTACTTTCTTTTGAAGGTCGCTTTGACTGATCTCATCTGCATGATAAAGCAATGTCAGCAATTCCAAACGAGATTGGCTGATGCCCGTGCATGCCTCGAACTTCACGCCAATCACCTTGTTCACGCCTTGCAGCTGATATAAAATCTCGGCTTCCTCTGAACAAAATGACGCCAAAACCCATCCCTTCTTTCCTGTCAAAACTATTAATTGATATATCAATGATTGACACGTCAATTAATATACAACGATTGATTTCATCTTGCAAGCCATTTGCACTTTTGAACAACCTCCCAGCGCATAAAATTCGCTAGGCTAGAACTTAGCAAAAAAAGCTGGCCGCTTCTTCAGATGATGCTGGTCACGATGATTCCCTGCATCATTCCCATTTATAGGTGTTCGGAATATCACTTTGCCGAGCCCGTGCTCAAGCGGCTTTCACAGGCTGAAAGTTATGATACAATATACAAATGTTTCACAGCTTCAATCCATAGTTGGAGCTGACATCCATTATATAAGGGACTAGGTTGAAGGGAAGGTTTGATAACATGCTGCACAATCCAACTGGAAAAGAACGCTTGGCACTAGCGTTTCTGCTCGGCATGCTTGCTATATTGGGCCCGCTTAATATAGATATGTATTTGCCAAGTTTTCCTGAAATCGCGAAAGATTTATCAGCAAGTGCTTCACTTGTTCAGTTAAGTTTAACAGCCTGTCTGGTCGGGCTTACGATCGGCCAGCTGATTGTCGGGCCGGTCAGCGATGCGCAGGGAAGACGAAAACCGCTATTAATCTGTATTTTTTTATTTGCGTTATCTTCTCTGTTTTGTGCACTGTCGCCCAATATAACAACTTTAGTGGCTGCGCGTTTTTTACAAGGCTTCACTGCTTCTGCAGGGCTTGTGCTGTCTCGCGCAATCGTCCGCGATGTGTTTACCGGAAGAGAGCTTTCTAAATTTTTCTCGCTGTTAATGGTCATTACCGCGGTGGCGCCAATGGTTGCGCCTATGACAGGCGGTGCCATTTTGCTTTTGCCGTTCGCAACGTGGCATACAATTTTTCACGTCTTAATGATCATCGGATTTTTACTAGTTCTTCTGATTGCATTGAGGTTAAAAGAAACGCTTCCGCCGGAAAAACGGATTCCAAGCTCAATCGGAACATCCGTCAAAACGATGGGCAGCCTGCTGAAGGATCGATCCTTTATGGGGTACGCGTTAACTGTCGGATTTATTCACGGGGGAAGCTTTGCATATGTGTCTGGTACGCCTTTTGTATACCAGGATATCTACGGGGTGTCTCCGCAGGTATTTAGTATTCTTTTTGGCATTAACGGGCTGGCGATTATATCGGGCAGCTTTATCATCGGACGCTTTGGCGGAATCATTCATGAAAAAAGCCTGCTTCGTATAGCGGTCATTACGGCTATGATTGCGACGGCTGTGCTATTAACCATGACCATGATTCACGGTCCTCTTGCTACATTAGTCATATCCATTTTCATTTACATGATTACGATCGGCATGGTTCTGACCAGCACGTTTACCCTAGCCATGGAAAAGCAGGGGCACCGCGCCGGAAGTGCAAGTGCGCTGCTTGGAATGCTTCCGCTGCTCCTCGGTTCAATCGTGTCACCGCTTGTAGGCATTAATGAGACAACAGCCGTTCCGATGGGAGCCATCATGTTTGTGACAGCTGTCATCGGCTCACTGGCGTTTTTTGGATTAACGAAAGAACGAGTAGGGCAGAATTCATAAAAAAACCTGACATGACGTCAGGTTTTTTGTTTTATTTAGAATAACAACAGCAGGCCTGCAATCGCCGGAGTCAAAAAGATGGCTGATTTCAAAACCACCTTTGGCATGAGGTTGGTGAATTTCGCGCCTACATAGGCCCCGCACATTGTCCCGACCAGAACTTTGACAAGTAAAACGTAATCAACAAAACCTTCTGTAATATATCCGATGCCTCCACCTACAGCCAGAGGGATGATCACAAGCATCGTCGTTCCGACAGAATGGCGAATGGACAGATTCAGCATAATCATTAAACCGATTTGAATAAAAGGTGCCGACCCGATGCCGAATGTGCCGGAAAGAACGCCGGCTGCAATTCCTAAGATGACCGCTCTCGTATACGTTGAAAGAGTGCTTTGATTCACTTGAGCCTTCTCTTTTAAAATAAATAATCTGATTAAAATGAGAATTGCTGATAAAAATAACATTCCAGCCGTCAAATAATGAAGCAAATCAGCCGGAATAAAAGAAGTCAGCTTGGCGCCGAAAAATGAGCCAACCGCAGCAAAGCCTCCGACTATTAAGCCGATTTTCATTTGAATGTTACCCTCGCGATAGTGGCTGTATGCCCCTGATAAGCTTGTAAAAGCCATGCCGGCAAGCGAAGTGCCTAAAGCCGTATGAATCGGGATATGGAAAAGAAGCGTTAAAAGGGCAATGACAAAGCCGGCTCCACCGGCGCCAATAAAGCCTAAAATAATTCCTAGAAGAAACATAACAAGAATAATGAGCATATTTTTTCCTCCATTGAAAAGATGTAAAAATGTAATCGTGCGCTATTCTGGCGGAGGTATGGTGTCCTATTGACGAAGAAAAACACGCCGTTTTTTCAGTTGCCAGTAGTCCGTCGACCGTCGTTCAGCAAACATATCGTACCTCAAATTCAGGGATCTGACAAGGCAGTTTGTTGCTTCCCATTACCATCTGTTATATGATTTTGATGAAGAAAAACCCTTGAATATATTCAAAAGAGGTATTATATATGGACGATTTTAAATTAGATAAGCCGACTCCCTACTACCTGCAATTTTATAACCAGCTAAAAAAAATGATCTTCAACGGGACTTTTAAGCCTGGGGAACGGATAAACGAAACACAGCTGGCGAAAAGCTTTGGCGTCAGCCGCTCTCCGATAAGGGAAGCCATGCGATTGCTTGAGAAAGATGGTTTGTTAAAAGCGGATGACCGAAATGGATTTTCGATCACGTCGTTAACGGCAAAAGATGTAGATGAGATTTATAAAATCAGAATTCCGCTGGAGCAGCTGGCAGTCGAATTAGTCATAGACGAAGCGGACGAAGAAGAGCTGACCATACTCGAAAAACAGCTTGAAGAAACAGAGAAAGCGATTCACAACGGCACGGAAGATACAGAAATCATTCGTTTAAACCAAAAATTTCATGAGCTGCTGGTTGATTTCAGCCATAACAGACATTTGAAAAATTTGCTTGAGCATGTAAATGACCTGATTCATTTTTGCAGAATCCTTAATTATACCGGCGATCACCGCGCAGAAACGATACTGCGTGAGCACCGCAGGATATTTGAAGAAGTGAAAAAGAAAAACAAAGAAGCAGCCAAACAGCATGTGCTGGCTCATTTCAATCATGACTGTGAGCATTTGAAGCATGTGCTTGAAGAAGGTAAAGAGAATTGATTTCTATGATCCGGTACCAAGGGGGAGCAGAACCCTTGGTTTTTTTATGTATTCACCACATATCTAAGAGGCCCCGTTAATAAGATTTTATGATGGTTTGACTAACGAATAATGGGGGTTAAACATGTTTATCCATATCGTCGGGCCTGGTGATTCTTTGTTTTCGATAGGCAGAAGATACGGTGCTTCTGTTGATCAAATACGGGGTGTGAATGGTTTAGATGAAACGAATATCGTGCCGGGGCAGGCTCTGCTTATCCCTCTTTATGTATATACAGTCCAGCCGGGAGATACGCTTACCGCCATTGCAGCTAAAGCGTTTGTGCCATTAGAGCGACTGCGAGCGGCCAATCCGGGCATCAGCCCAAATGCTTTACAAGCGGGAGCAAAAATAACGATTCCTTCGATCTCAAATTACATTGCGGGAACATTGAGTTTTTATGTGCTCCGTAACCCAGACCTCGATCGGGAATTAATCAATGATTATGCGCCATACTCGTCTTCGATTTCGATTTTCGAATACCATATTGCACCGAACGGCGACATTGCAAACCAATTGAATGATGCGGCCGCTATTGAGACAACTTGGCAAAGGCGAGTCACGCCGCTGGCAACAATAACGAACCTTACATCAGGAGGCTTCAGTACGGAGATTGTTCACCAAGTGCTAAACAATCCGACAGCGAGAACCAATCTGGTCAACAACATTTATGACTTAGTTTCCACAAGGGGATATGGCGGTGTCACAATCGATTTTGAGCAGGTGAGCGCCGCGGATCGCGATCTTTTCACTGGGTTTTTACGCCAGCTGAGAGATCGACTTCAGGCGGGAGGGTATGTGCTGACGATAGCTGTTCCTGCAAAAACAAGTGATAATATTCCATGGCTGAGGGGCTACGATTACGGGGGGATAGGAGCGGTTGTCAATTATATGTTTATCATGGCTTATGATTGGCATCATGCCGGAAGTGAGCCGGGTCCTGTAGCGCCGATTACTGAAATAAGGAGAACCATTGAGTTTACGATTGCGCAGGTGCCGAGCAGAAAAATCATTATCGGAGTCCCGCTCTACGGGTACGACTGGATCATCCCGTACCAGCCGGGCACAGTTGCTTCAGCGATTTCAAATCAAAACGCAATCGAAAGAGCGATGAGGTACCAAGCCCCGATACAATATTCAGCCGAATATCAATCACCGTTTTTCCGGTACAGTGATCAGCAGGGGCGGACGCATGAGGTATGGTTTGAGGATGTCAGGAGCATGAGCCGGAAGATGCAGATCGTCCGCGAATACAGATTGCAGGCTATTGGCGCTTGGCAGTTAACGCTGGGCTTTACACCGGGCCCATGGCTACTGCGGAAATTTTTTACGATCAGAAAAGTGTAAAAAAAGACACCAGAGCTTGGGTGTCTTTTTTTTGATTAAGTCCAGAGCAGCAGAATAGTTCATTCATTTGTACCTTGCATGGGTTGTGTTCCCATTTTACGATTAGTAGTAGTCTGATCAAACAAAGAGTCAGAATACGATTTGAGAAGGAGTTGTCTACATGAAGACAGTATTGATTTTGAATTTTCCTGCGGAAGGCCATGTGAATCCTACCTTAGGCATTACAAAAGCGTTTTCCGATAAGGGATATGATGTCCATTATATATCCACTGAAAAATATAAAAAACGATTAGAAGCAGCGGGAGCAACGGTCCATCTTCACCGGGATCTGCTGCGAACAACACCTATTCATGTCGGTTCGCCCAATGGCATTCTTGATTTCGTGAAAATCCATATCAAAACGTCATTGGACATTTTACAGATTGTCAAAGACTTATCTAAGAGCATTCAATTTGATTTTGTTTATTATGATAAATTCGGCGCGGGGGAATTGGTAAGGGATTACTTAGATATTCCAGGGGTCTCTTCATCGGCGTCTTTCTTGTTTGGCGAGGAGCACCTGAAAATCCTGCCGCTGCATCCGGAGTCTGGAGCGCCGCTTGAATTGGATCAAGAGTGCGAAGATCTTTTGGCAAAAATGAAAGAAACGTACGGTGTTGCCCCGAAAAACCTGGTTCAATTCATGAACAATAAAGGGGAATTGAACGTAGTGTATACAAGCCGTTATTTTCAGCCAGAAAGTGATCGTTTCGGGGATGAATGTCTGTTTATCGGGCCAAGCTTTCCAAAGAGAGCGGAAAAAACGGATTTCCCGATTGAACAGCTAAAAGATGAGAGTGTCATTTATATTTCAATGGGGACTGTACTGGATCATACAGAGGATTTCTTCAACCTTTGTATTGATGCATTTTCAGGCTTTAACGGAAAAGTCGTCATCGCTGCCGGAGAAAAAGCGGACCTGACCAAATTAAAGCAGGCGCCGGAAAACTTTATCATTGCTCCGTATGTCCCTCAGCTGGAAGTGCTGGAGCAATCGGATGTTTTCATTACACACGGCGGAATGAACAGCGTAAACGAAGGCATTCATTTCAGCGTGCCACTGGTTGTCATGCCTCATGACAAGGATCAGCCGATGGTGGCGCAGCGTCTCTCTGAACTCCATGCAGGCTATGTCATCTCTAAAGATGAAGTCAATGCCCAAATATTAAAACAGGCCGTAGATGAGGTTTTGCGCAACGATCAGTATACGGCAGGCATTAAAAAAATCAATCAAAGCTTCAAGGAATGTATGGACATGGAAGAAGTGATGGAGCGGATTGATGAGTTGATTCGCCAAAAAAACAAATAAGAAAAAGAACTCCCGTACCTTGTACGGGAGTTCTTGATTTAAAACTTGATTTTGATTTTTTGAGCATCACTGATTTTCTTATGGTTATGGTCAAAGACGTCACTTGTCGTGATTTCGATCCACTTGATCTCTTTTGTTTTCTTCTCAGCATCCTCGGCCTTATCATGAGCATGGCGGCTTGATGCGTTCACAATAAAGCCGAGATTTCCGGACTTTTCGGCGCCGCCTTCCAATTCGCCGTTTAACTCTTCAAGATAAATATCTTTGTTCCATTCAAAGGTTTCGCCCGTATTTGTTTTCATCAATGCAATCGGCGCAACATTTACTTTTTTTGAAGAGGTGTTCTTGATATCAACGAAAACCTTAACGAAATCAAACTCTTCATCGTGTGTTAACTCATGAAAGTAATCAATCATGCTGTAGTCCGGGCGCAAGTGGATCAGCTTCATTTCTTTTACTGTTAACTCCACGTCGCCAATCTTATAGGTTTTGTTCACTTGTTTGATATCTTTTAAGACAGCTTTTCCTTTATCATCTGAAAACGTTTGGCCGACCTTAAGCAATGATCGGTCATCAGTTACCTGGGAATTAGGCTGATAATCATCTGTGCTGTCCTTCTGGGATGAAGTGCTTTGCGGCTCAGCTTTTACTGTTTTCTCCCCGCCTGCATGCTGTTTTTCAGTACTGGCGTTTGATGAGCAGCCCGCAAGCATGATAGCAAAAACGAAAATTGAAAGAATTCTTCTCATGATGATTCCTCCATTAAAAAGAGATCCCGTTACTTCATACAAGCAACGGGACACCTTGTATTCTTTTACTTATCGTTAATCTTAATGTTGTATTGTAAAGCCTTGAAAACATTTTTGGCGATTTCTGTATTGTCGATTTGGCCGGCAAATGTCTCACTAGACGGACCGTATGCATAGACGGGAACATCTTCACCGGTATGTCCGCCTGTTGTCCATCCAGTGTGAGAGCGTTTATTAAAGATGTTCTCGATTGCGTTATCGATATCCAGTACTTCCTTCGATTTTGCCGCTTCTTCAACAGATTGAATTTCGGCTTTTGTTAAAGCCAATTTCTTTTGATCGATATATGTTTTCAACGTTTTTTCAACATCCGCGCCGTCAGCGATCTTTTCTGCCATAAAGTCTGGTGTGCGCTTGGCGGCTTTAATGGGTTCACTGAACCAGTTGTAGATGCCGTCCGCACCGATGGAATATCCGCCGGTTGAGTGGTCAGCCGTTGCGACAACCAATGTGTGCTTGTCTTTTTTAGCAAAATCAATAGCCGCCTTATAAGCTTGTTCAAAGTCTTCCATCTCGCTCATGGCGCCGACGATATCATTGTCATGGCCCGCCCAGTCAATTTGGCTGCCTTCCACCATGAGGAAGAATCCGTCTTTATCCTTGTTTAATTTTTTTATGGCTGTGTTTGTCATATCTTTAAGTGATGGAATATCCTTCGTCCGGTCAATCTTTTTAGGCAGGCCGCCGTCAGCGAATAGGCCGAGAACTTGGCTGTCTTTGTTTTTCAGCATGTCCTTGCGATCATCCACATAGCTGTACCCCGCCTTTTTGAATTCCTTAATCAAATTACGGTCCTTACGGTCAAAATTGCTCTTTCCTCCGCCTAGAAGGACATCAATTTTGTGCTTGCCGTTGACCATCTCATCAAAATAATCATCCGCAATTGAGTTCATATTTTTTCGGCTGTGGTCGTGTGAACCAAAAGAGGCCGGAGTGGCGTGTGTAATTTCTGAAGTGGCCACAAGTCCTGTTGCTTTTCCTTTTTCTTTCGCAGCTTCAAGCACCGTTTTGGCTTCTGACCCGTCGTTATCAACGGCTATGGCATTATTGTATGTTTTAATTCCCGCAGACATAGCCGTTGCCGCCGCTGCAGAATCCGTTACATTTTGTTCAGGATCATCGGGGTAAGTTGTTTGCTGGCCGACAAGATACTGATCAAAAGCCGTAGGCTCCACAACTTTTGTCTTTTTATTATCCTTTAAGTATCGATAAGCAGACGTATAAGACACACCCATACCATCACCAATCAGAACAATAACATTTTTAATTTCGTCTTGGTTCCCCTTTTTCTTTTCCTGGGCGCTGGCTTCAGGCACACTGCCGCTGGCTAAGCTGCTGAACGCAATTGATGATAAAATCGCGATAGGCAGTAATTTCTTCGGGAATTTTTTCAACTGGATAACCTCCTAAATATAGATGAATCTCAATGACAACCCAATTATATTTTTAAACTGTTAAGCTAGTATTAATCGATTTTAAAGATTGGATTTACAAGAATAATGAACTGCTATCAAGAGAAAGGAAAGAGTGATAGTACTATAGAAATAAATTGGAGGAATAGATACTGGCCGTGGATAGGCGGACTGAAATCTGCTATAGTCGCATAGAAGCAACCCGCTTACATCTTGAACAATTTTAAGGATTATGTTGGAAAGAGGTATTGTGTAAGCACATGTCTGAGCAGTTCATATGGAGTGGCATCATTTTATTTTAGGAGGGAACAACATGGACATTTTTTCTGAGTATTTAGCGGGGATTGATGACCCGTTCCACCGAGAAAGAACGGAAGAGGTGTTAACTTGGATAAAAAATAAATATCCAAATTTACATACAGAAATAAAATGGAACCAACCGATGTTTACGGATCACGGTACATTTATTATTGGCTTTAGTGTTTCTAAAAAGCATTTAGCTGTCGCTCCTGAAAAAGTAACGATAGCGCACGTAGAGGATGATATTGTGAAGGCAGGATATGACTACACCGAGCAGCTGATACGTATCCCTTGGAACGATCCAGTTGATTACACGCTACTTGAGAAAATGATTGAGTTTAATATTCGGGATAAGGCAGACTGCTCCACTTTTTGGCGAAAATGAAGGAAAAAGGCATAACATATGAGCTGTATAAAATATGTTACACCTTTTCATTTGTCTATTTTTCGTTTTGATCATCTATTGCTGCTTTTCTTCAAACAAGGTCTTTTCATTGAGCGTAAGCTGGCTCGCAGAATAATGATTACCTTGTTTCCATTTCACTTCAATCGTAATATCATGGCCTTCAAGCTCATGTTCATCTAACCGCTCTAAAAAAGAAACGGACTTTTCTTTTGCGCTTCCATCAGAAAAAGTGCCTCCAGCATAATCATGCATCGGGATTTCCGTGTCAGAACTCAGCAGAACTTCATCATCCTTTTTTACAATCAGTGATTCCAAATAAGTGTTGTCTATTTCAATTGTATCACCGATCCAATAAAGTTTGCCGCTGTATTCATTCGGTGCATCTTCATTTTTTGTGAAAATAGCTTCCCAATTCTGGTCTTTGCTTTCTCCCTGCCAATTCGGATACTCCAAACGAACATGATGAATCAGGTGATAGGAAAAAAAGATCAAGCAGAAAGCGATTAATAGGAATGCCATGAAAATGAGAGGGTATTTATAATGACTGGACATAAAAGACTCCTATTCGTTTAATCAATTACCTTCGAAAATAGAATTTCATCCCGAATCAAAATGCCGTTTTTAGCCACCTCGGGAATCTCCGGCTTGAGTCGGCGCGCTTTTTCAACTGCGTTCGGAAACACTGCAGCGAATTGATAGCCTCTCTTTTGATAAAACGCCATCGCATGTACATTATCATTCGTTGTGATAAGCTTTATTCGTTGACAATGTGCATGTTTAGCCGTCTCTTCAACCTGCTGAAGTAAAGCTGTGCCGATTCCTTTATTTTCAATCATACTATCTAATGAAATAATTTCACAATCTTTCCCATCTATCAAGTATGTAATACAGCCAATGATTTCGCCGCTTTCATTTACTGCGGCAAATCCATCTAATTCATCACACCGAAAAATGCCGCTGGAAATCGCCATCTCGGGTGTACCCCATTGCTTGGCAAAAAAATCGGTCAACATATGTTTCGCTATCTCATTGTTTGGGATGATGATCATCATAACACTCCTCTATTGAAAGATTGCATATGTACTATCAATATAAACAATATATAACAAAAAAAATAGATATTGAGGTGACGGCATGGAAATCAGCGATGTTATTTACGGGCACCACCATATAGATGGAGTACTGGAAGAGCTTATCAAAAGCGCTCCTGTGCAAAGATTAAAAGGGATCTATCAAGGCGGAGCAAGCTTTTTAGTCAATCGAAGGTGGAATGTGACCAGGTATGAGCACTCCATCGGCGTAATGCTCCTCATCAAAAAGCTCGGAGGAACGATAGAAGAACAGATTGCGGGTCTGCTCCACGACGTATCACACACAGCTTTTTCTCATGTGGTCGACATTGTCTTTGAAAATCAAGCAGAAGACTATCATGAAAACATCTTTCAACAAGTCATTGTTCACTCTGAAATCCCGGACATTTTACAAAAACACGGCTATCATACTGAAGAACTTTTATCTGACGATTCAAGGTGGACATTGCTCGAACAGCCCGCACCGGAGCTGTGTGCTGATCGGACAGACTATACGCTGCGTGATATGTACCGATATGGACACATTAACCTGCACGAAGCGCAAACCTTTTTGGATCATCTTATTGTGAGAAACGGAAGGATGTTTCCTGATAGTATTGAAGCCGCCGAATGGTTTGTCAGTGTGTACTACAAGGAAGTAATTGATTTCTTTTTGAATCCTGTGAATGTATATGGATATGAATATTTAGCGCGAGCATTGAAGGCAGCGCTGCGGCATGATGTCATATCTGCAGAGGATCTGCTGAAAACGGACCAAGAGGTACTGAACATCCTGCGTGCATCAAAAAATGAAGAAGTCCTGAGCTTGCTTACATCCATTCATCCCGGCATACAAGTAATAGAGGATGACATCCAGTACGATTTCCATCAAAAGAAGAAAATGCGCCTAATCGATCCATCCATTTTTCTTGATGACAAATGGATCAAATCCTCAGGTGTTTCTGAAAAGGTGAGGAAAATGGGTGAGGCCGCTTATCAAAAAGCAAAAAAAGGTGTATATATAAAAATCTTAAAGCAGTAATTGCCGCCTGACAGCGGCTTTTTTTATGTTTGGCTTTGCAAACAAAGGGGAATAGGACAAACTGCGGGAACGCTTTATGAGAATATCAGCGTATTTACATACCGTTCGGGGGTATAGTATTATCGAGAGGGCATGTTTTCATTGTCTGCGGGCAAAAGTTACAGGAAAAAAATGAAGCAAAGGAGAATGAACATGAAAATCTCTAAAAATGCACTGGGAATTCTGATGTTATCTCTTGTTTTTGTTTTATCAGCATGCGGCAATAACAACAGTACGAAAGAAAGCACACATGACAATCATTCAGACTCCTCAACACATGAAGAGATGGACCATTCCGGATCAGCTGACGTTCCAGAGGGATTACAGGAATCTAAAAATCCGAAATACAAAGTAGGCAGCCAGGTAATCATCAATACTTCCCATATGAAAGGCATGAAAGGTGCTGAAGCTACGGTAACAGGTGCCTATGATACAACTGCGTATGTTGTTTCTTATACTCCGACTAATGGGGGACAGCGTGTGGATCATCACAAATGGGTGATCCAAGAAGAAATCAAAGATGCCGGAGATAAAACGTTACAACCCGGAGATCAGGTGATTTTAGAGGCTTCTCATATGAAAGGCATGAAAGGAGCAACAGCCGAGATCGATTCCGCGGAAAAAACAACTGTATACATGGTTGACTATACATCGACAACAAGCGGCGAAAAAGTGAAAAACCACAAATGGGTCACCGAAGATGAGCTTTCAGCTAAATCATAAAAAATCCTCCTTTTACAAGGAGGATTTTTTTGCTGTCTGAACAGGTCTTGTTAAAGAAATGAAAGCAAACAGGACAGCGATGATCACAATCGATCCGCCGCACCATGCCGTTGACACCACAGTACCCGTCTGATCCAAAACAACACCGCCAATGGCTGAGCCAAGGGCAATTCCGACTTGGAGGGCCGATGTGTTAAAGCTTTGCTGAATGTCAGACGAATCAGGTGCAATTTCAATTAAATAGCTTTGCTGAGCCGGGGCGAGGCTCCAGCTCAGAAGACCCCAAATCACCATGACAGGCAAAAAGAAAATCATAGACGATGTAGACAGCGGCAGTAAGAACATAATGATGGCAAAGGAACCGGTCACCAGCAAAATGCTCTTAAAGGAACCAAGCCGGTCAGATAGCGCTCCTCCGAAAGGGCCTCCGCATACAGCAGATATCCCGAAAAGGAAATAACAAATGCTGACCCAGAAAGAGCTCAGGTGAAGAGTCTCTTCTAAAAACGGCGCAAAGTAAGCGTAAAGCGTGTAGTGGCCAGCTAATGTAAACATCGTGACGAGGTGTGAACTCGCGATTTTCAGATTACCGATCGTCTTGAGTTGTTCCCGGAAAGGAATCATTTTCTCCGCCGGTATTCTTTCAAAGAAGATTGAAATAATCAGCATGGAGATCAGTGCCAACAGGCCGATGCCAAGGAACAAAATCCGCCACCCGAAGGAATCGCTGATTAAGATTCCGAGCGGCACGCCTAATGCGATAGCAGAGCTGAATCCCATAAAAATAATTCCGATTGCGCGGGCTCTGTATTCAGGCGCTACAATTTTCGGGGCAATTGTTAAAGAAAGCACAACAATCAGCCCTGTACTCATTGCTGCCAATACCCTAGATACCATCAGTGTTGCGAAATTAGGGCTGAAATAGGCGACAAGATTGCTAAGGAAGAAAACAAATAAAGCAATTAGATATAAGCGCTTCCGCTCAATCTTCGCAGTCAATGCCAAAAGCAGCGGCCCAGATACTGCATATCCCAGCGCAAACACACTGATCAGCTGTCCGGCTGAAACAATGGAAATGTCTAAATCATTTGCGATCTGAGGAAGAATTCCCCCCACAATTAACTCAACCAATCCGACTGCAATCGTAGAAGCTGCAAGCAGGAAAACTTTGAAATTCATAACAAACTCCTTTACTTAAATGTTTTGATAAATAAAAAAAATCCTGATTACAAAAAATGTCATAAACAAATTTTGTAATCAGGATTTTACGGTTCCTGGTAGACACCCTCAAACCATATTATTGAGGTTATACAAGTGATAATAGCTATTTAATTGATTCGTTTCCGTTGATGAGTGTACCACATTATGAATGAATCTTCCATAGAAAAATTTATAAAATGATGAACCGGACAAGCATATGATTATAT
Organism: Bacillus sp. YP1; assembly: GCF_000877815.1. Taxonomy (NCBI): domain Bacteria; kingdom Bacillati; phylum Bacillota; class Bacilli; order Caryophanales; family Bacillaceae; genus Bacillus; species Bacillus sp. YP1. Next base: position 383,541 of record NZ_CP010014.1, read on the forward strand.
TTATTTTACAAAAGTATAGACATTTAAAAATAAATGACTATAATAATCCATGTAAGCGTTTTAATCACAAGGGGGGATAGCAGTTGAAAAAAATATTACTCGCGTGCAGTTCAGGAATGTCTACCAGTTTATTGGTGACAAAAATGAAGGAATACGCACAGTCTATCGGTGAGGAAGCAGAGATTTGGGCTGTTGGCCAGGATAAAGCAAAAGAAGACATGAGAAAAGCGGATGCCGTTTTGATCGGTCCGCAAATGAGCTTTCTGAAAAGCGAACTCCAAAAAGAAGCGGATCAATACAACATTCGGGTTGAAGTCATTGACATGATGGCCTACGGAATGGCAGATGGGAAAAAAGCGTATGAGCAGGCATTGTCCTTAATGGTGAATCAATAATGGAACAGATGAAAATCACGAATTTAACAGACGAGCAAATCAGTTTTCAGCTAATCCTGCACAGCGGAAATGCCCGCAGCTGCATCATACAATCACTGCGCGCCTACAAAGAAGGGAACAAGGACGAGGCTGATGCCCTCATTGCCAAGGCTGAGCAGGATTTATCCGCGGCCCATGACATTCACTTTCAAATGATACAGAAGGAATCCGGCGGAGAAGCAACAGCTTTTTCATTGCTGCTTATGCATGCAGAGGATCATCTGATGTCAACATTATCCATGAAAGAATTAGTGAAAGAGATGCTTGATCTCTTTAAAACCAAGAATCTATAAATAATCGGGGTGGATAGGGTGTTCGAGAAAATCAGCCAATTCCTTGTTCCAATTGCAGGGAGGTTAAACAATAACCGCTATTTGCAAGTGTTGCGTGATGCATTTATGCTGGCTTTCCCGCTGACGATATTCGGGTCCATTTTTGTCGTGTTAACGAATTTGCCGTTTCTAAACAAAATCATGAATGCCTCAATGCTTACATCGTTTCAGTCTCATTTCGGCATTGCCTCCACGGCGACTATGGGCATTATGTCTGTCTTTGTTGTGTTCGGGATAGGCTATTACCTGTCAAAAAGCTATCAGGTCGAAGCTGTATTTGGCGGAGCGATCGCTTTGGTTTCCTTTTTGCTCTTAACGCCATTTATCGTTCAGCCAGAAACAGGAGATGCCATTACAGGGGTTATTCCGGTCGACCGTCTCGGTGCAAAAGGGATGTTTCTTGGGATGATTACGGCATTTCTTTCTGGTGAAATTTACAGAAGAATCGTTCAAAAAAACCTGACAATCAAAATGCCAGCCGGCGTTCCGCCTGCTGTAGCAAAATCATTCGCCGCACTTATTCCGGCTTTTATCACATTGACCGTATTTTTGCTGATTAACGTAATGGTGACTCTGTTTTTTAAAACAAATATGCACGACGTCATTTATCATGCGATTCAGGCTCCGCTTGTCGGACTTGGAAGCGGTATCATTCCAACGCTGATTGCCGTGTTTTTCATTCAAATTCTTTGGTTTTTCGGACTGCATGGACAGATCATTATCAACTCCGTGATGGACCCGATTTGGAATACACTGCAGGTAGAAAACCTTTCTGCTTACACGGCGGGAAAAGAAATCCCTCATATTATTTCAAAACCGTTTATGGAGATTTATACAGTAGGGATGGGCGGAACCGGGATGACGCTTGCGATTGTGTTTACCATTCTCATATTCATGAAAAGCAGGCAGATGAAGCAAGTATCAAAACTTGGCCTTGCTCCCGGTATTTTTAACGTAAACGAACCGATTATCTTCGGGCTTCCGATTGTCATGAATCCGATCATTATTGTGCCTTGGGTGCTGGCGCCGATGGTTGTTACGCTCGTCACCTATTTGGCCATGTCAGCGGGGCTCGTTCCGCCTCCGACTGGTGTGACGGTGCCGTGGACGGTTCCATTATTCATTAATGGCATCATGGCGACGAACTCAATCATGGGGGGCGTGATGCAGCTTATCAATCTGCTGATTGTCTTCGTGATCTGGTTTCCGTTCCTAAAAGCAATGGATAAATTAAATCTGGCAAAAGAAAAAGAACAGGCTGTGCAGGAGACAGCTGCTCAGCAAAATGATAACAGCATAAAAATGTGACATAAGGGGAGAGAGACTTGGCACAAACAGAACAATATCGTTTTCCAAAGGATTTTTGGTGGGGATCATCGGCTTCAGCAACACAAACGGAGGGTGCCGCCGACAGAGACGGAAAAGGCCAGAATATATGGGATTATTGGTTTGAAAAAGAACCGCATCGTTTTTTTGATCATGTCGGCCCCGCAGACACATCCCAATTTTACGACAACTATAAAGAAGATATCAGGCTGATGAAGGAGCTTGGCCACAACTCGTTCCGGATGTCGATTTCCTGGTCACGTTTAATACCAAACGGAACGGGCGAGATCAACGATAAAGCCGCAAATTTCTATAACAATGTCATTGATGAGCTGATCGCTAACGGAATTGAACCATTTGTCAATTTGTTTCATTTCGATATGCCGATGGCGCTTCAAAAAATCGGCGGCTGGGTCAACAGAGAGACGGTTGACGCGTATGAAAACTATGCAAGAACGTGCTTCCGTTTGTATGGCGGACGGGTGAAAAAATGGTTCACGCATAATGAACCAATTGTTCCCGTAGAAGGCGGATACCTATATGATTTTCATTATCCAAACAAGGTCGACTTTAAAGAGGCTGTCCAGGTTGGATTTCATACGATGCTGTCAAGTGCCCGTGCGATTCAGGTTTACAGGGAGATGGAGCAGGACGGAAAAATCGGAATCATTTTAAATTTGACTCCATCATACCCGAGAAGCAGCCATCCGGCGGATGTGAAAGCCGGGGAAATCGCAGACGCGTTTTTTAACAGATCTTTTTTAGACCCATCTGTCAAAGGCGAATTTCCCAAAGAGCTGGTTGACATTTTGAAGCATGAAGGCTTTATGCCAGATTACAACGCTGAAGATCTTGACATCATCAAAAAGAACACGGTTGACCTGTTGGGAGTGAATTATTACCAGCCGAGACGTGTGAAAGCGAAAGAACATCTTCCGAATCCCGACGCTCCTTTTTTGCCGGACAGGTATTTTGATCCCTACGTCATGCCGGGCCGCAAAATGAATCCGCATCGCGGCTGGGAGATCTATGAAAAAGGCGTTTATGATATTTTGATTAATTTAAAAGAAAACTACGGCAACATCGAGTGTTTTATCTCTGAAAACGGTATGGGGGTTGAAGGTGAAGAGCGATTCAGGGATGAACAAGGCATCATTCAAGATGATTACCGGATTGAATTTATAAAAGAGCACCTCAAATGGATTCACCGCGCCATACAGGAAGGCTCGAACGTAAAAGGCTATCACTTATGGACGTTCATGGACAACTGGTCTTGGACAAATGCCTATAAAAACCGATACGGGTTTGTATCAGTCAATCTTGAGAAAGACGGAGAAAGAACCGTCAAAAAGAGCGGAAAATGGTTCAAAAAGGTTGCTGAGCATAGCGGTTTCTAGGTTTTCCTAAAGGTCAAGATCTTCCGGCAATCATCATAACGAATAGAGATGACGAAAATCCGCAACATTGATGAAATAGGGAAAAGAACTTATGATATCCGTAAAAGCTTATGTGATATCAGACTCTAACAGCTGCCGGAGGATACCAATGAATAAATACGAAATCATTGCAAATGAAATGAGAAATAGAATTAAAAATAACGTATATCCGATCGATCAGCCCATTCCTGATGAAGTATCTCTTGCAAAAGAATTTAACTCAAGCCGCATGACGATGAAGAGAGCCTTGGATAATTTAGTTGCCGAGGGTCTGCTGTTCAGAAAACGAGGCCATGGCACGTTTATTATTCAATCTGCAATACAGGATGACCATGTACATGTAGTCAGCAATGAGATTCTCGGATTGACCAACTTGCTGAAAGATAAAAAAATCCAAAGCAAGGTCATTCAGTTTGAAGTGCAATTTCCCACTGAGGAAGTGGCCGCCCATTTGTCTATTGATCAGAAAACACCGGTTTATTATGTCGTTCGGCTGCGAATTGTAGAAGGTGAACCCTATGTATTAGAAAAAACATATATGCCGACTCATTTAATACCGGGCATTAATGACGATGTCCTTCATGATTCGATCTACAATCACATTACAAATGTGCTGCAGCTCAAAATCGCCGGAACGCATCGGAAAATCAGAGCCTGCAAATCTGATCATATTGACCAGCAGCATCTGGGCTGTAAACAGGATGATCCAATTCTGGAAGTGGAACATGTGGGCTTCTTAGATACCGGGATTCCATTTGAATATTCCTTTTCACGTCATCGGCATGACAAGTTTGTTGTGACTTCTGTAAACATACGGCGCTGATTGCGGAGACAACAAGGAGGCCATCTGCATGCTTGGCGGTATTGAAGCAGGCGGCACAAAGGTTATTTGTGCTGTCGGTAAAGAAGATGGAACAATCATTGACCGAATAGAATTCCCTACAAAGATGCCGGATGAAACGATAGAGAAAGTGATTCAATATTTTCGCCAATTTTCATTACAGGCGATCGGCATCGGCTCCTTTGGCCCCGTTGATAACGATAAAACCAGTCAAACATACGGTACCATTACGGCCACGCCGAAAGCGGGCTGGAGACACTACCCCTTTTTGCAAACTGTTAAGAACGAAATGAAAATTCCAGTCGGATTTAGTACAGATGTCAACGCTGCGGCGCTGGGTGAATTCCTTTTCGGTGAAGCGAAGGGTCTCGACAGCTGCCTGTATATAACGATTGGTACTGGCATCGGTGCGGGCGCAATTGTAGGGGGCAGGCTCCTTCAGGGGCTGTCGCACCCAGAGATGGGCCATATTTATATCCGGAGGCACCCGGATGACGCATACCAAGGGAAGTGTCCTTATCATGGAGATTGCTTTGAAGGCTTGGCTTCCGGTCCCGCCATTGAAGCGCGCTGGGGAAAAAAAGCCGCGGATTTATCAGGTATAGCACAAGTCTGGGAACTGGAAGGGTACTATATTGCCCAAGCACTGGCTCAGTATGTTTTGATCCTTGCACCTAAAAAAATCATTCTTGGCGGCGGCGTCATGCAACAGAAACAAGTGTTTTCTTATATCTATCAATATGTACCGAAAATCATGAACAACTACTTAGATTTTTCTGAATTGTCAGATGATATAAGTGATTATATTGTACCTCCACGTTTAGGCAGTAACGCCGGAATCATCGGCACGCTAGTTTTAGCGCATCAGGCCTTACAAGCAGAGGCAGCATCCGGGGAGGTGCGATCATGACGCATCCATTATTTTTAGAGCCTGTCTTTAAAGAAAGACTATGGGGAGGGACGAAGCTTCGTGACGCTTTTGGCTACGCAATACCCTCACAAAAAACAGGTGAGTGCTGGGCCGTTTCTGCACATGCCCATGGCCCGTCGGCTGTAAAGAACGGCCCGCTGGCAGGAAAGACACTAGATCAAGTATGGCAAGATCACCCAGAGATATTCGGGTTTCCGGATGGTAAGGTGTTTCCGCTGCTGGTAAAGCTGCTGGACGCCAATATGGATCTCTCCGTGCAAGTCCATCCTGATGATGATTATGCAAAACTGCATGAAAATGGCGACCTTGGTAAAACGGAGTGCTGGTATATCATTGATTGCAAAGATGACGCCGAACTGATTTTGGGACATCACGCAAGCACAAAGGAGGAATTCAAACAACGAATAGAAAGCGGTGATTGGAACGGGCTGCTGAGGCGAATCAAAATCAAGCCCGGAGATTTCTTTTATGTGCCAAGCGGTACACTCCATGCATTATGTGAGGGAACCCTTGTCCTTGAAATCCAGCAAAACTCTGATACAACGTATCGCGTATACGATTATGACCGCTGTAATGACCAGGGCCAAAAAAGAACTCTTCATATAGAAAAAGCCATGGAAGTCATAACGATACCGCATATCGATAAAGTGCATACACCGGAAGTAAAAGAAGTTGGTAACGCTGAGATCATTGTTTATGTGCAATCAGATTATTTCTCAGTGTACAAATGGAAGATTAGCGGCCGAGCTGCTTTTCCTTCACATCAAACCTATTTGCTGGGGAGTGTTCTGAGCGGATCAGGACGAATCATAAATAATGGTATTCAGTATGAATGCAATGCAGGCTCACACTTTGTCTTGCCTGCGCATTTTGGCGAGTTTTCAATAGAAGGAACATGTGAATTCATGATATCTCATCCTTAATGAATGGGGGAGTTGCATTTGTTTAAGAAACATACGATCTCTTTGCTCATTATATTTTTACTTGCGTCTGCTGTTTTAGCAAAACCAATTGAAGCGCATACTGTGTCGCCTGTGAATCCTAATGCCCAGCAGACAACAAAAACAGTGATGAACTGGCTTGCGCACCTGCCGAACCGAACGGAAAACAGAGTCCTTTCCGGAGCGTTCGGAGGTTACAGTCATGACACATTTTCTATGGCTGAGGCTGATAGAATCCGAAGCGCCACCGGGCAATCGCCTGCTATTTATGGCTGCGATTATGCCAGAGGATGGCTTGAAACAGCAAATATTGAAGATTCAATAGATGTAAGCTGCAACGGCGATTTAATGTCGTATTGGAAAAATGGCGGAATTCCGCAAATCAGTTTGCACCTGGCGAACCCTGCTTTTCAGTCAGGGCATTTTAAAACACCGATTACAAATGATCAGTATAAAAAAATACTAGATTCTTCAACAGCAGAAGGAAAGCGGCTAAATGCCATGCTCAGCAAAATTGCTGACGGACTTCAAGAGCTGGAGAACCAAGGTGTGCCTGTTCTGTTCAGGCCGCTGCATGAAATGAACGGTGAATGGTTTTGGTGGGGACTTACATCATATAATCAAAAGGATAATGAAAGAATCTCTTTATATAAACAGCTCTACAAGAAAATCTATCATTATATGACCGACACAAGAGGACTTGATCATTTGATTTGGGTTTACTCTCCCGACGCCAACCGAGATTTTAAAACTGATTTTTACCCGGGCGCGTCTTACGTGGATATTGTCGGATTAGATGCGTATTTTCAAGATGCCTACTCGATCAATGGATACGATCAGCTAACAGCGCTTAATAAACCATTTGCTTTTACAGAAGTTGGCCCGCAAACAGCAAACGGCAGCTTCGATTACAGCCTGTTCATCAATGCAATAAAACAAAAATATCCTAAAACCATTTACTTCCTCGCATGGAATGATGAATGGAGCCCAGCAGTAAACAAGGGTGCTTCAGCTTTATATCATGACAGCTGGACACTCAATAAGGGAGAAATATGGAATGGCGATTCTTTAACGCCAATCGTTGAATGAATCAGTAATGTACAATAAGAAGGTGCTCAAGAAGTTTCTTGAGCACCTTCCCACTGGATTAAGCATTCATATCGCCTAACCCAGGACTGTGTTCATTCGGTATTTCAGGAAGCACTGGTACGGGAAACCCTGCCGGAGGATCTATTACTTGTAACTCTCCGCCATTTCGGCTTGGAGATTTCCCTTGATAGATTTCACCGATTCTCGTTTCATCCAACCTAAAGTTAAACTGTGCATTATGGTAGCCTAATTCGACATACTTTCTGCACTCAGGATATTTATTAATGTCATAATTCGGTACAGGGAGGAGCTTCGCCCACTCAACGCCCAATGTCTCGAGCGCTTTCGCGAATGCATTCTGGTGAGCATTGTCGCGTACAATCAGAAAAGCAAGTGTTTCGCGGAACGTCTGATTAGAGCTCATTTCATAAATTCTTGTTTTTTGCAGCACACCTGTCGACTCAAGAAGCAGATTATCAAGCAGGTCAGTAATTAAGTTTCCGTGGTTATACACCCACGACCCGTTCCACGGATTGCCCCCTGCATCAACAGGAAGGGAACTTTGCGCTCCAATAATATAATGATGAGGATTAGCATGTTTAACCGCTTCATCAAGTGGCGCTTGATCTGCACCTTGACTGCCGACACCTTCACCGCCTGATTCATCTAATAAAGCATTGATTGTGTTTTGAACCAGTTCAACGTGGGCAATCTCCTCCAAAAAAATGCCGCGAAGCAGATCGCGGTACTGTTTCTGCTTTCCTCTGAAATTAGAGCTTTGGAAAAAAAACTGCATCATTGTACGCATTTCTCCGTAATGACCGCCTAATATCTCCTGCAGGACCTTAGCAGCTGCCGGGTCTGGCTTGTCCGGTTTAATGATATTAATCAGTTCCTCTTTGTAGTAATACATAACACGCCTCATTTCTTCTTAAGAGATTTTCTTATATTATTTGTAAGATGAGATAAAATATATACATGATAAGCATGGGAAGGCGTGAAAGAAGAAAATAAAAAAATACAGGAAAAGTGTTGACCAAATAAAACAGGCATGGTATATTATTAAACGTCGCTGATGAACAGCGTGAAACAAAACAGAAAAACAAAAAAGTTTTCCTAAGGTGTTTACAAGATTTTAAAAATGTGTATAATAAGAAAAGTCGAATTGAAAAAGATTCGAAAAAACATTAAAAAACTTCTTGACTTCAACATCAAATGATAGTATGATAGTTAAGTCGCTTGACAAGCGCCCGTAGCTCAATTGGATAGAGCGTTTGACTACGGATCAAAAGGTTAGGGGTTCGACTCCTCTCGGGCGCGCCATTTAAGATACCACGCGGGTGTAGTTTAGTGGTAAAACCTCAGCCTTCCAAGCTGATGTCGTGAGTTCGATTCTCATCACCCGCTCCATTATTGAATGATCTTTGAAAACTAAACAAGACAAAACGTACCTGTTAATTCATTTTTATAAATCGCACAGCGATGTGCGTAGTCAGTCAAACTAGGGCCTGCACGACGCAGGTCACACAGGTGTCGCCGCAGGATGCGGTGAACTTAACCTGTGATCCATTTATCGGAGAGTTTGATCCTGGCTCAGGACGAACGCTGGCGGCGTGCCTAATACATGCAAGTCGAGCGGACAGATGGGAGCTTGCTCCCTGATGTTAGCGGCGGACGGGTGAGTAACACGTGGGTAACCTACCTGTAAGACTGGGATAACTCCGGGAAACCGGGGCTAATACCGGATGGTTGTTTGAACCGCATGGTTCAAACATAAAAGGTGGCTTCGGCTACCACTTACAGATGGACCCGCGGCGCATTAGCTAGTTGGTGAGGTAACGGCTCACCAAGGCGACGATGCGTAGCCGACCTGAGAGGGTGATCGGCCACACTGGGACTGAGACACGGCCCAGACTCCTACGGGAGGCAGCAGTAGGGAATCTTCCGCAATGGACGAAAGTCTGACGGAGCAACGCCGCGTGAGTGATGAAGGTTTTCGGATCGTAAAGCTCTGTTGTTAGGGAAGAACAAGTACCGTTCGAATAGGGCGGTACCTTGACGGTACCTAACCAGAAAGCCACGGCTAACTACGTGCCAGCAGCCGCGGTAATACGTAGGTGGCAAGCGTTGTCCGGAATTATTGGGCGTAAAGGGCTCGCAGGCGGTTTCTTAAGTCTGATGTGAAAGCCCCCGGCTCAACCGGGGAGGGTCATTGGAAACTGGGGAACTTGAGTGCAGAAGAGGAGAGTGGAATTCCACGTGTAGCGGTGAAATGCGTAGAGATGTGGAGGAACACCAGTGGCGAAGGCGACTCTCTGGTCTGTAACTGACGCTGAGGAGCGAAAGCGTGGGGAGCGAACAGGATTAGATACCCTGGTAGTCCACGCCGTAAACGATGAGTGCTAAGTGTTAGGGGGTTTCCGCCCCTTAGTGCTGCAGCTAACGCATTAAGCACTCCGCCTGGGGAGTACGGTCGCAAGACTGAAACTCAAAGGAATTGACGGGGGCCCGCACAAGCGGTGGAGCATGTGGTTTAATTCGAAGCAACGCGAAGAACCTTACCAGGTCTTGACATCCTCTGACAATCCTAGAGATAGGACGTCCCCTTCGGGGGCAGAGTGACAGGTGGTGCATGGTTGTCGTCAGCTCGTGTCGTGAGATGTTGGGTTAAGTCCCGCAACGAGCGCAACCCTTGATCTTAGTTGCCAGCATTCAGTTGGGCACTCTAAGGTGACTGCCGGTGACAAACCGGAGGAAGGTGGGGATGACGTCAAATCATCATGCCCCTTATGACCTGGGCTACACACGTGCTACAATGGACAGAACAAAGGGCAGCGAAACCGCGAGGTTAAGCCAATCCCACAAATCTGTTCTCAGTTCGGATCGCAGTCTGCAACTCGACTGCGTGAAGCTGGAATCGCTAGTAATCGCGGATCAGCATGCCGCGGTGAATACGTTCCCGGGCCTTGTACACACCGCCCGTCACACCACGAGAGTTTGTAACACCCGAAGTCGGTGAGGTAACCTTTTAGGAGCCAGCCGCCGAAGGTGGGACAGATGATTGGGGTGAAGTCGTAACAAGGTAGCCGTATCGGAAGGTGCGGCTGGATCACCTCCTTTCTAAGGATATTATACGGAATATAAGACCTTGGGTCTTATAAACAGAACGTTCCCTGTCTTGTTTAGTTTTGAAGGATCATTCCTTCGAAACGTGTTCTTTGAAAACTAGATAACAGTAGACATCACATTCAATTAGTAATACAAGATATCACATAGTGATTCTTTTTAACGGTTAAGTTAGAAAGGGCGCACGGTGGATGCCTTGGCACTAGGAGCCGATGAAGGACGGGACGAACACCGATATGCTTCGGGGAGCTGTAAGCAAGCTTTGATCCGGAGATTTCCGAATGGGGAAACCCACCACTCGTAATGGAGTGGTATCCATATCTGAATTCATAGGATATGAGAAGGCAGACCCGGGGAACTGAAACATCTAAGTACCCGGAGGAAGAGAAAGCAAATGCGATTCCCTGAGTAGCGGCGAGCGAAACGGGATTAGCCCAAACCAAGAGGCTTGCCTCTTGGGGTTGTAGGACACTCTGTACGGAGTTACAAAGGAACGAGGTAGATGAAGAGGTCTGGAAAGGCCCGCCATAGGAGGTAACAGCCCTGTAGTCAAAACTTCGTTCTCTCCTGAGTGGATCCTGAGTACGGCGGAACACGTGAAATTCCGTCGGAATCCGGGAGGACCATCTCCCAAGGCTAAATACTCCCTAGTGACCGATAGTGAACCAGTACCGTGAGGGAAAGGTGAAAAGCACCCCGGAAGGGGAGTGAAAGAGATCCTGAAACCGTGTGCCTACAAGTAGTCAGAGCCCGTTAACGGGTGATGGCGTGCCTTTTGTAGAATGAACCGGCGAGTTACGATCCCGTGCAAGGTTAAGCAGAAGATGCGGAGCCGCAGCGAAAGCGAGTCTGAATAGGGCGCATGAGTACGTGGTCGTAGACCCGAAACCAGGTGATCTACCCATGTCCAGGGTGAAGTTCAGGTAACACTGAATGGAGGCCCGAACCCACGCACGTTGAAAAGTGCGGGGATGAGGTGTGGGTAGGGGTGAAATGCCAATCGAACCTGGAGATAGCTGGTTCTCTCCGAAATAGCTTTAGGGCTAGCCTCAAGGTAAGAGTCTTGGAGGTAGAGCACTGATTGGACTAGGGGCCCCTACCGGGTTACCGAATTCAGTCAAACTCCGAATGCCAATGACTTATCCTTGGGAGTCAGACTGCGAGTGATAAGATCCGTAGTCGAAAGGGAAACAGCCCAGACCGCCAGCTAAGGTCCCAAAGTATACGTTAAGTGGAAAAGGATGTGGAGTTGCTTAGACAACCAGGATGTTGGCTTAGAAGCAGCCACCATTTAAAGAGTGCGTAATAGCTCACTGGTCGAGTGACTCTGCGCCGAAAATGTACCGGGGCTAAACGTATCACCGAAGCTGCGGACTGTTCTTCGAACAGTGGTAGGAGAGCGTTCTAAGGGCTGTGAAGCCAGACCGGAAGGACTGGTGGAGCGCTTAGAAGTGAGAATGCCGGTATGAGTAGCGAAAGAGGGGTGAGAATCCCCTCCACCGAATGCCTAAGGTTTCCTGAGGAAGGCTCGTCCGCTCAGGGTTAGTCGGGACCTAAGCCGAGGCCGAAAGGCGTAGGCGATGGACAACAGGTTGATATTCCTGTACCACCTCCTCACCATTTGAGCAATGGGGGGACGCAGGAGGATAGGGTAAGCGCGGTATTGGATATCCGCGTCCAAGCAGTTAGGCTGGGAAATAGGCAAATCCGTTTCCCATAAGGCTGAGCTGTGATGGCGAGCGAAATATAGTAGCGAAGTTCCTGATTCCACACTGCCAAGAAAAGCCTCTAGCGAGGTGAGAGGTGCCCGTACCGCAAACCGACACAGGTAGGCGAGGAGAGAATCCTAAGGTGATCGAGAGAACTCTCGTTAAGGAACTCGGCAAAATGACCCCGTAACTTCGGGAGAAGGGGTGCTCTGTTAGGGTGCAAGCCCGAGAGAGCCGCAGTGAATAGGCCCAGGCGACTGTTTAGCAAAAACACAGGTCTCTGCGAAGCCGTAAGGCGAAGTATAGGGGCTGACGCCTGCCCGGTGCTGGAAGGTTAAGAGGAGCGCTTAGCGTAAGCGAAGGTGCGAATTGAAGCCCCAGTAAACGGCGGCCGTAACTATAACGGTCCTAAGGTAGCGAAATTCCTTGTCGGGTAAGTTCCGACCCGCACGAAAGGCGCAACGATCTGGGCACTGTCTCAACGAGAGACTCGGTGAAATTATAGTACCTGTGAAGATGCAGGTTACCCGCGACAGGACGGAAAGACCCCGTGGAGCTTTACTGCAGCCTGATATTGAATGTTGGTACAGCTTGTACAGGATAGGTAGGAGCCTTGGAAACCGGAGCGCCAGCTTCGGTGGAGGCATCGGTGGGATACTACCCTGGCTGTATTGACCTTCTAACCCGCCGCCCTTATCGGGCGGGGAGACAGTGTCAGGTGGGCAGTTTGACTGGGGCGGTCGCCTCCTAAAAGGTAACGGAGGCGCCCAAAGGTTCCCTCAGAATGGTTGGAAATCATTCGCAGAGTGTAAAGGCACAAGGGAGCTTGACTGCGAGACCTACAAGTCGAGCAGGGACGAAAGTCGGGCTTAGTGATCCGGTGGTTCCGCATGGAAGGGCCATCGCTCAACGGATAAAAGCTACCCCGGGGATAACAGGCTTATCTCCCCCAAGAGTCCACATCGACGGGGAGGTTTGGCACCTCGATGTCGGCTCATCGCATCCTGGGGCTGTAGTCGGTCCCAAGGGTTGGGCTGTTCGCCCATTAAAGCGGTACGCGAGCTGGGTTCAGAACGTCGTGAGACAGTTCGGTCCCTATCCGTCGCGGGCGCAGGAAATTTGAGAGGAGCTGTCCTTAGTACGAGAGGACCGGGATGGACGCACCGCTGGTGTACCAGTTGTTCTGCCAAGGGCATCGCTGGGTAGCTATGTGCGGACGGGATAAGTGCTGAAAGCATCTAAGCATGAAGCCCCCCTCAAGATGAGATTTCCCATTCCGCAAGGAAGTAAGATCCCTGAAAGATGATCAGGTTGATAGGTCTGAGGTGGAAGTGTGGCGACACATGGAGCTGACAGATACTAATCGATCGAGGACTTAACCATATTTTTGAATGATGTCACACCTGTTATCTAGTTTTGAGAGAACACTCTCAATTTGTTTGGTGGCGATAGCGAAGAGGTCACACCCGTTCCCATACCGAACACGGAAGTTAAGCTCTTCAGCGCCGATGGTAGTCGGGGGTTTCCCCCTGTGAGAGTAGGACGCCGCCAAGCATTACTTTTATCATCGCGGGGTGGAGCAGTTCGGTAGCTCGTCGGGCTCATAACCCGAAGGTCGCAGGTTCAAATCCTGCCCCCGCAACCAAATATATGATTAAATAAGGAGTGCCCTAAGGGTGCAACCAAAATAATCCTATACAAATATGGTCCGGTAGTTCAGTTGGTTAGAATGCCTGCCTGTCACGCAGGAGGTCGCGGGTTCGAGTCCCGTCCGGACCGCCATTAATGTAAACGAAACGATCATGTTTTCGTTTTTTTTGTGTTTTCTTTTACTGTATCTTCTGCTTGGTGTCATAGCCAAGCTTTCTTTATATCGGGAACATCTTGGATATTCCAGCAAAATTCGATAAACTAGGAAGAGCACAAATAGGCATAAGCAGGGTTGAAAGGAGGTTTTGGTTCATGGATGAATTTGATTTGATACATAGCATTACTCCGCGGACCATTCACCATTCTTCCGTTGATGTAGGAATAGGTGATGATGCAGCGCTCTACACTGCGAAACACGGCGTTCAGGAAATTGTTTGTGTTGATACTATGGTAGAAGACGTGCACTTCAAATTACACTATTCCTCACCTGAAGATATCGGGTACAAGGCGTTAGCCGTTAATATAAGTGATATTGCCGCGATGGGAGGCATTCCTAAGTTTTATCTGGTATCACTTGCGGTACCTTCAAAATGGACTGAATCTGAAATCAAGGCGATGTATGAAGGAATGAATGAACTGGCGAAACTATATCATATGGATCTGATTGGCGGCGATACAGTTTCTACCGCTGACAAATTAGTCGTTACAGTCACTGTAATCGGTGAAATTGAAAAGGGACAGGCCTGTTTGCGCAGCTTGGCAAAACCGAATGATATTGTGTTTGTAACCGGTGAAATCGGTTCTTCTGCAGCAGGGCTTTCTTTATTGCTGGAAGAGACTAATCCTCAAAACTCATCTGTGGAAACGGATTACTTTATCCACAGGCATAAACGGCCTGAGCCAAGAGTAAGCGTCGGCAGATTATGCTCGAGTTTTAAGCGAGCAGCTTTAAATGATATTAGTGACGGATTGGCTAGTGAACTGAACGAGATTGCAGAAGCCAGCTGTGTTTCAATTGAAATTGATGAAAGCATGCTTCCAATTCATTCTGATTTGCCTAAGCTTCATCCTAACTGGAAAGAATGGGCTTTGTTTGGCGGTGAGGATTTTGAGCTGACAGGGACGGTTTCAGATGAGGAGTGGGAAGTGTTGAAGCAGGAGTGCGCAGCACGTCAACTTCCCATTACAAAGATTGGCCATGTCAGGGAAAAAACAAATTCTAAAGTGATCCTAAAAACAGATCAAACATCAATGATCTTAGAGAAAAAGGGATATAATCATTTTAAATAAGACGGGTGACTCGTGTGAAGCAATTAAAATGGAGAACTGTAAATCCAGAAGAAACAAAAGCAATTGCCAAGCTGACGGCAGCGTTTGCTAAACCGGGAGACGTCCTGACATTAGAGGGCGATTTAGGTGCAGGAAAAACGACTTTTACGAAAGGTTTTGCAGAAGGGCTGGGAATTACACGTGTTGTAAACAGTCCGACTTTTACAATTATAAAAGAATATAACGATGGCGTACTTCCTCTTTATCATATGGATGTGTATAGAATGGAAGATGAAAGTGAAGATTTGGGACTTGATGAATATTTTCACGGACAAGGTGTCTGTCTCGTTGAATGGGCTCATTTAATTGAAGAACAGCTGCCGCAGGAGCGACTGCAAATTGTCATCAAAAGAGCTGGTGATGATGAGCGGGAAATTACCTTTACTGCTGTCGGGAATCGGTATGAAATGCTTTGTGAGGAGTTAAGTAGACATGACAATATTAGCAATTGATACATCAAATTATACATTGGGCATTGCGCTGCTTCGAGAAGACACCGTTATAGCAGAATACATTACATACTTGAAAAAGAACCACTCTGTAAGAGCGATGCCTGCTGTTCATTCATTGCTGAATGATTGTGATATGGCACCGCAGGACCTTTCTAAAATTGTCGTTGCAAAAGGCCCTGGTTCATACACAGGAGTAAGAATAGGTGTGACGTTGGCCAAAACACTTGCCTGGTCTTTAGACATTCCAATAAGTGCTGTATCAAGTCTTGAGACGCTTGCGGCAAATGGCCGGCATTTTGACGGTCTGATCAGCCCAATCTTTGATGCTAGACGGGGACAGGTGTACACAGGTCTGTATCAATATAAAAATGGGCTTTTAGAGCAAGTTGTTCCAGATCAAAATGTGATGCTGGCAGATTGGCTGGAGATGCTAAAAGAAAAGGACCGCCCTGTTTTGTTTTTAGGCCATGATACTTCTCTTCACAAGCAGATGATCGAGGATGTGCTTGGAACAAAAGGGTTCATTGGAACTGCCGCCCAGCATAACCCGCGTCCTTCAGAATTGGCTTTTCTCGGGAAGGAAAAGGAAGCAGCTGATGTTCATGGGCTTGTCCCGGATTACTTGCGGCTGGCAGAAGCTGAAGCGAAATGGATTGAAAGTCAAAAGTAGGGTGATAGGATGAAAACAAAAGCAGCGGTCAGAAATATGCGGCTTGAAGATATAGATCACGTATACGAAATCGAAGCATCCTCCTTTACGTCTCCTTGGACGAAGGATTCGTTTTATCATGAGCTGCTGGAAAATCCGTATGCTCATTATCTCGTGATTGAAAAGGACGGCCATCTTGCTGGGTATTGCGGGATTTGGATTGTGATGGACGATGCCCAAATTACAAATATAGCGATAAAACCAGAGTATCGCGGCCAGTCTTTAGGAGAAACGCTTTTTCGCTCAGCTGTTGAACTGTGCAAAGAAAAAGACGCAAGGCGGCTTTCGCTTGAAGTGAGGGTTTCGAATCATCCTGCTCAAGGCTTATATAAGAAATTCGGGATGCAGCCCGGCGGAATAAGAAAGAACTATTATACTGATAACGGGGAAGATGCGTTAATTATGTGGGTGACGATAAATGAGTGAGCAAAAAGACATGTACGTATTAGGAATTGAAACAAGCTGTGATGAGACTGCTGCAGCTATTGTGAAAAACGGGAAAGAGATCATTTCAAACGTAGTAGCCTCTCAAATTGAAAGCCATAAGCGCTTCGGAGGCGTTGTTCCGGAAATTGCTTCAAGACATCATGTTGAACAAATCACTTTGGTTATAGAAGAGGCGTTTCGCAAAGCTGGCATGACGTATAGTGATATTGATGCGATTGCAGTAACAGAAGGTCCGGGACTGGTGGGAGCGCTTCTTATTGGAGTGAATGCCGCTAAAGCATTGAGCTTTGCACATAACATTCCGTTAGTAGGCGTTCATCATATAGCCGGTCATATATACGCGAACCGTCTTGTAGAAGACATCGTGTTCCCGGCACTGGCATTGGTCGTTTCAGGAGGCCATACAGAACTGGTTTATATGAAGGAACATGGATCATTTGAAGTCATTGGGGAAACCCTTGATGATGCGGCAGGAGAAGCCTACGACAAAGTGGCGCGGACGATGGGATTGCCATATCCGGGTGGACCGCAAATTGACAAGCTAGCTGAAAAAGGGAATGACAATATTCCGCTTCCTCGCGCATGGCTTGAAGAAGGCTCTTACAACTTCAGCTTTAGCGGATTGAAGTCTGCGGTGATCAATACGCTTCATAATGCATCCCAAAAAGGGCAAGAGATTGCTCCGGAAGATTTGTCTGCCAGTTTCCAAAATAGTGTGATCGATGTCTTGGTAACCAAAACGGCGCGCGCGGCAAAGGAATATGATGTCAAACAGGTCCTTTTAGCCGGAGGAGTAGCTGCAAACAGAGGCCTCAGAGCTGCATTAGAAAAGGAATTTGCCCAGCATGAAGGGATTACGCTTGTCATTCCTCCATTAGCTTTATGCACGGATAATGCTGCGATGATTGCTGCTGCTGGTACAATTGCTTTTGAAAAAGGAATTCGCGGTGCATATGATATGAATGGCCAGCCTGGCCTTGAATTGACTTCTTATCAAAGTCTCACGAGATAATAGCGTGAGACTTTTTATATGTTTGTTATTAACAGATAATTCACAATTTATCCACATGTCTGTGAGTAATTATAGAGATATAGATGGCCAAAGGGCTGAAGTCACTGTTAATAAAGTGGATAAATTCAGAATATTTTGTGGATATTGTGTATAAAGCGCTTACTTTTTTTTGCTTATTAGGGTATGTTCTGTGGATAAAAAGCACCTCTAAAAAGAGGTGCTTGACTTTTTTAATCTTCTTCTGTGGATAGTTCTTCCCATTCGGACAAAAGAGATTCCAGCTCCTGATTAAGCTTCTCATTGTCTGCATGGATAGCTTGTACTTTTTCATGGTCCTGATAGACTTCAGGGTCACATAGCAATTCATCATTGCGGCTAATGTTCTCTTCAATGGTTTGAACAGTGGTTTCAATTTCTTCAATCCGACGGAGTCGTTGGCGCTCTTTCTTTTTCCATTCTTTTTCTTCCTCGTAGGAACGTTTGGAGTCAGACTTCACTGTAGCTGGCGTTTTTTCAGTTTCCTCTTGCTGATTTATTTTCTCCAATTCAAGCTGCTCTGTTTTTTTCTCTGTATAATAATCGTAATCTCCCAGATACTCCTCTATATGGCTTGAAGAAAGCTCCAATACTCTTGTGGCGATTCTGTTAATAAAATATCTGTCATGTGAGACAAATAACAGTGTGCCTGGATAATCAATCAGCGCGTTTTCGAGAACTTCTTTGCTGTCTAAATCCAGATGGTTCGTCGGTTCATCAAGGATGAGAAAGTTGGCTTTTTGAAGCATCAGCTTAGCTAGAGCCAATCTTGCTTTTTCGCCTCCGCTCAGTGAATGAACAGGTTTCAGCACATCATCTCCGGAGAATAAGAAATTTCCGAGACACGTTCTGATTTCTTTTTCTGGGAGCCCGGGGTACTCGTCCCACAGCTCATCAAGGACACGTTTAGAGGAAGTCAGCTCAGCCTGTTCCTGATCATAATAGCCGACACTGACATTTGAGCCGTATGAGATTGTTCCTTGATCTGGTTTTAGGGTGTCTATCAATGTTTTCAGCAATGTCGATTTACCAATTCCGTTAGGGCCGACAAGCGCTGCGCTTTCTCCTCTTGTGAGCATGAATGACACTTCTGTTAAAAGCGGCGGCTGGTTTTCATAGCTGATTGTGAGATCCTGAACACGAAGGACTTCATTTCCGCTCTGTTTTGTAATATCAAAATGAAAGTTTGCGGATTTTTCATCGCCAAGCGGTTTTGACATGACTTCCATTCGCTCCAGCTGCTTTCTGCGGCTTTGCGCCCTTTTGGTGGTAGAGGCTCTCGCCAGATTTCGGTCTACGAAGTCCTGCAGCTTTGCAATCTCGTCCTGCTGCTTTTCATACATTTTAAGATCTTTTTCATACTGCGCGGCTTTTTGATCGAGATAAGCGCTGTAGTTGCCGTGATACTTTTTGCTTTCTGCTCTTGATACCTCGTACACCTGGTTTACTACTTTGTCCAAAAAGTAGCGGTCATGCGAAACGATGAGGATGGCGCCTGAATAGCCTTGTAAATAATGCTCAAGCCAGGTAAGCGTATCAATATCCAGATGGTTTGTCGGCTCATCGAGAATGAGCAAATCAGGCTGTGTTAACAGAAGCTTACCTAAAGCCAGTCTTGTTTTCTGGCCTCCGCTGAGGCTTTGAACCTGTGTAGAATCGTCAAAATGGCTGAAGCCGAGACCATGCAGCACAGATCTTACATCCGCTTCATATTGATAGCCGCCTTTATCTTTGAATTCCTGCTGAAGGCGGTCGTAGGTTTTCATGATGCTTTCTAATTCACCCGGGTCAGCTGCCGCCATTTTTTCTTCCATAGCCCGCATTTCCTTTTCCATTGCTTTTAAGTGGTCAAAAACAGTCAGCAGCTCTTCTTTTATGGTAAGCTTAGAATCCAAGCCAGTATGCTGGGCGAGATATCCCATTGTAATATCTTTCGGTTTAATAATTTCGCCCTTTTCATACGAAAGCTGGCCTGCGATAATTTTAAGGAGCGTGGATTTTCCGGCGCCATTTCTTCCTACAATGGCGATGCGATCACGATTTCTGACTTCCAGCTTTATATTGTTTAAAATAGTATCAGCACCAAATGATTTGGACAGCTGATTAACTTGTAAGATCATCATATTATTTCACCTCTGCTATAATAAGTTAAGTGTAGCTTATGAACCAGAAGTCAGCAAACAATACATTGGCCATATAAGACATAGAGAAGAAAATAGTGTATGATCTGTTTAAGGAGCGTTTTAATATGAATGGATTTTCTCATTTTAATGAACAGGGCAGAGCCCAGATGGTGGATATTAGCGAAAAATCTTCGACTGTCCGTACTGCGGCGGCTGTTTCAAGCGTACACATGAAGAATGAAGTGTACGAGAAAATACAAAGTCACGATATCGGCAAAGGAGATGTACTGGCTGTCGCACAGGTGGCAGGCATTATGGCCGCAAAGCAAACGTCGAATATCATTCCGATGTGCCATCCGCTTTCATTGAGCGGGGTAGATATATCGTTTGACTGGAAAATAAAAGAAGCAGAAGTTATACTTCATATAAAAGCACAGGTCAAAACGAAAGGGAGTACAGGTGTGGAAATGGAAGCGCTCACTTCTGCATCGGTGTGCGCTCTTACCGTTTACGATATGTGCAAGGCCCTTGATAAGGGAATGGTCATCGGCCCTACTTTCTTGCTGGAGAAGACAGGCGGGAAAAACGGTGACTTTAAAAGAGAACTATCCGAGTATAATTTGGAGGACCAAAAATGAATAAGGATCAATCAAAAATTCCGCAGGCGACGGCGAAACGGCTGCCGCTTTACTATCGCTTTTTAAAGAATCTGCATGCGTCAGGAAAGCAGCGTGTATCATCCGCTGAACTCAGTGATGCCGTAAAGGTTGATTCTGCCACGATTCGGAGGGATTTTTCCTATTTTGGAGCTCTTGGCAAAAAAGGATACGGATATAATGTGGATTATTTGCTGTCTTTTTTCCGGAAAACGCTTGATCAGGATGAGATGACAGACGTCATCTTGATTGGTGTTGGGAACTTGGGAACGGCATTTCTTCACTATAATTTCACAAAAAATAATAACACAAAAATTTCTATGGCTTTTGATATAAATGAGAGTAAAATAGGAACTGAGGTAGGCGGCGTGCCCGTCTATAACCTTGATGACCTTGAACAACACGTAAAAGATGAATCAGTTGCCATTCTTACAGTGCCAGCAGTTGCCGCTCAATCCATTACAGACAGATTGGTCGCATTAGGAATCAAGGGAATCCTTAATTTTACGCCGGCCCGTTTGAATGTGCCGGAACACATTCGAATTCATCATATAGATTTAGCAGTTGAGCTTCAGTCACTGGTTTATTTTTTGAAGCATTATTCAGTTTTAGAGGAAATCGAATAGAGGGAAAGGAGGAGCCCAAATATGCCGATCGGTCCTGGAAGCCTTGCTGTTATCGCAATCGTTGCTCTGATTATCTTCGGTCCCAAAAAGCTGCCTGAATTGGGGAAAGCAGCGGGAGACACACTTCGTGAATTCAAAAACGCTACAAAAGGTTTAACGAGTGATGAAGAGGAAAAAAAGAAAGAAGATCAGTAAGTTAGGATGACACGAATGAAAGTGAATCAAATGTCGCTGCTGGAGCATATTGCTGAGCTTCGAAAACGGTTGCTGATTGTAGCGCTGGCGTTTGTCGTTTTCTTTATTGCTGGATTTTTTTTAGCGAAGCCGATTATTGTGTATCTGCAAGAAACAGATGAAGC
Source organism: Bacillus sp. YP1 (assembly GCF_000877815.1). Classification (NCBI taxonomy): domain Bacteria; kingdom Bacillati; phylum Bacillota; class Bacilli; order Caryophanales; family Bacillaceae; genus Bacillus; species Bacillus sp. YP1. The sequence continues at coordinate 405,105 of NZ_CP010014.1, forward strand.
GAAGCAGCTTACGCTTAACGCGTTTAACCTGACAGACCCGCTTTATGTGTTTATGCAGTTTGCGTTTATCATCGGCATAGTCCTGACCTCGCCGGTTATTCTTTATCAGCTTTGGGCTTTTGTGAGTCCGGGTCTCTATGAGAAAGAGCGCAAAGTAACGCTCAGCTACATTCCGATCTCTATTTTGCTGTTTTTAGCGGGCATATCTTTTTCATATTATATTTTATTTCCTTTTGTTGTTGATTTTATGAAGCGGATTTCTCAGGACTTGAATGTCAATCAGGTGATCGGAATTAATGAATATTTTCATTTTCTTCTGCAGCTGACGATTCCGTTTGGACTTCTGTTCCAAATGCCGGTCATCCTCATGTTTTTGACCAGGCTCGGAATTGTGACACCGATGTTCTTGGCGAAAATCAGAAAGTATGCGTATTTTACGCTGCTGGTGATCGCAGCCCTGATTACACCGCCTGAGCTTCTGTCCCATATGATGGTCACAGTCCCGCTTTTGATTTTATATGAAATCAGTATTCTGATATCGAAGGCCGCTTATCGGAAAGCGCAGAAAAGCAGTGCTGCCGATCAGGACGTGTCTTCGGGGCAATAATAAAAAATCCATTTCTCATGCGAGAAATGGATTCAGCGTGTTGACAAACCCCCCGCATTCGTTGTCAAGCCTGTGCGTTGGTGCTCACGAATGAAAACATTCGCTCCGCTCCAATGCTCGCCTTTCCTAGACTTCAAGGGTTTTCAATCACGCTGAAAATGACAAAATCCTAAAACGAAAGCCGTTTTAGGATTTAATTTGAATCCATTTCTCATTCAGAAATGGATTTTCTTTATTTTTGGTTCTTTTTGATTTTAAATGAAAAGGCGAACATCTTAAAAGAAATGCTGATGTTGTAAGCGGCGAACACCATCAGCAGGATGGAGTAAAATGACCACATGCTGCCTGGCGAGCTTGCGGCAAGATAAGTAAAGATGCACCCTACGGCAAAGTAGATCATTCCCCAAACTACCGGGTTTCTCATAAAAATAATCCTCCAATAATCAATTGCATTTGTGTGCTCTGCTGTTCAAGGTAATTCCGAACAGGCTCAAGCTGCATGATGACGACGAATGTATTCATCATTAAATGGGCGAAAATCGGCACCCATATCCGTTTTGTTCTCGCATATAAAAAGGCAAAGGTAAAACCCATTGCTGTATATAGAAGAAGATGCTTCAAATCAGCGTGAACAATACCGAAGATAACCGAGCTGATCAGTCCTGCGAAAAAGAAATTCGTTTTTTCGTAGAGCGCGCCGAAAATGATTTTTCTGAAGATGATTTCTTCTAATATAGGCCCGATGACGGAAGAAACGATAATCATGAGCGGGACTGCCTGAATGACATCCAGAATCGCTTGTGTATTTTCTGATTCTCTTCCGATGCCAAAAACATAATATTCAATAGAGCCTGCTATTCCTTGAGAGAAAAGGGCAATGAAAAAACCGGCTATCGCCCAAAGGATAGAAAGTCCGATTGAGTCCTTCTGTCCGTTTCGCAGCGTTTCTTTCGGAACGGTTCTCAGAATGAGCAGAACAACAACGAGACAGGCGATAAAGCTGATAACGGACCATAATCCTTGTGCATGCAGCATATTTTCATCTGTAGGCTGTCCTCCGGCATAACCGAATTTAAATAACAAGGGAATCGCGATTAATGCGGAAAACTGCATGATGATATATGTCAAAATAATAAACCAATACTGTTTTCTCAAATGGTATGTACTCCTTTGTTAAGTGGGTTTCGTTCATCTACAGCTATTGTAACATAATCGGTACGGGGGTGAAAAAGCTAACGGAAAAGGGAGCGGAAAAGAATGATGTAAGCGTGAAAAATTTTTTATCTTATCACTTGAAATTGGAAGGGAGATTCTTTATTATAAGAATTGTGTTAGCACTCTTTAGTGCTGAGTGCTAAAATTACATATTCATACTATTGAGGAGGTTATTACATTGTTAAAGCCATTAGGTGATCGCGTTGTCATTGAACTCGTAGAATCTGAAGAAAAAACTGCCAGCGGAATTGTGTTGCCGGATTCTGCAAAAGAAAAACCGCAAGAAGGCAAAATCGTGGCAGCTGGTTCAGGTCGCGTGTTAGAAAGCGGAGAGCGCGTTGCTTTAGAAGTAAAAGAGGGCGACCGCATTATCTTCTCAAAATACGCAGGTACTGAAGTGAAATACGAAGGTACTGAATACTTAATCTTACGTGAAAGCGACATTTTAGCTGTTATTGGCTAATTCTTAAATAAACAATACTTAAAACATTTGAGGAGGTCTTGTAAACATGGCAAAAGAAATTAAGTTTAGTGAAGAAGCTCGCCGCGCAATGCTTCGCGGTGTCGATGCACTTGCTGATGCTGTTAAAGTAACTTTAGGACCAAAAGGACGCAACGTGGTTCTAGAGAAAAAATTCGGTTCTCCGTTAATCACAAATGACGGTGTAACAATCGCTAAAGAAATCGAGCTAGAAGACGCGTTTGAAAACATGGGTGCTAAGCTTGTTGCTGAAGTAGCCAGCAAAACAAACGATGTTGCCGGTGACGGTACAACAACTGCAACAGTTCTTGCGCAAGCAATGATTCGTGAAGGTCTTAAAAACGTAACAGCAGGCGCTAACCCTGTAGGCGTGCGTAAAGGGATGGAACAAGCTGTAGCGGTTGCGATCGAAAACTTAAAAGAAATTTCTAAGCCAATCGAAGGCAAAGAGTCTATCGCTCAGGTTGCTGCGATCTCTGCTGCTGATGAGGAAGTCGGAAGCCTTATCGCTGAAGCAATGGAGCGCGTAGGAAACGACGGCGTTATCACAATCGAAGAGTCTAAAGGCTTCACAACTGAGCTTGAAGTTGTTGAAGGTATGCAATTCGACCGCGGATATGCGTCTCCTTACATGGTAACTGACTCTGATAAGATGGAAGCGGTTCTTGACAATCCTTACATCTTAATCACAGACAAAAAAATCACAAACATTCAAGAAATCCTTCCTGTGCTTGAGCAGGTTGTTCAGCAAGGCAAACCATTGCTTCTGATCGCAGAAGACGTTGAAGGCGAAGCACTTGCTACACTTGTTGTGAACAAACTTCGCGGCACATTCAACGCAGTGGCTGTTAAAGCTCCTGGCTTCGGTGACCGCCGTAAAGCAATGCTTGAAGACATCGCTGTCCTTACTGGCGGAGAAGTCATCACAGAAGATCTTGGCCTTGACCTGAAATCTACTCAAATCGCTCAATTGGGACGCGCTTCTAAAGTTGTCGTTACTAAAGAAAACACAACAATCGTTGAAGGCGCTGGCGAAACAGACAAAATTTCTGCCCGCGTGACTCAAATCCGCGCTCAAGTGGAAGAAACAACTTCTGAATTCGACAGAGAAAAATTACAAGAGCGTCTTGCTAAACTTGCTGGCGGCGTAGCTGTCATCAAAGTCGGCGCTGCGACTGAAACTGAACTGAAAGAGCGTAAACTTCGCATCGAAGACGCCCTGAACTCAACTCGCGCAGCTGTTGAAGAAGGCATCGTATCCGGTGGTGGTACAGCGCTTGTAAATGTATATAACAAAGTCGCTGCAGTTGAAGCTGAAGGCGATGCTCAAACAGGTATCAACATCGTGCTTCGCGCGCTTGAAGAGCCAATCCGTCAAATCGCACATAACGCTGGTCTTGAAGGATCTGTCATCGTTGAGCGCCTCAAAAACGAAGAAATCGGCGTAGGCTTCAACGCTGCAACTGGCGAATGGGTAAACATGATCGAAAAAGGTATCGTTGACCCAACGAAAGTTACACGCTCAGCTCTTCAAAACGCTGCGTCTGTAGCTGCAATGTTCTTAACAACTGAAGCCGTTGTCGCTGACAAGCCAGAAGAAAACGCTGGCGGCGGAATGCCTGACATGGGCGGCATGGGCGGTATGGGCGGCATGATGTAAAACCGACAAAAAAACCTTGATTTACAAAGGTTTGTCGGCAACGGACGTCATTTTTGATGCCCTATTGATGCCATTTGTAAATTTCGAGGCTTCTCATGAGTTCATTGAACTTGTGAGAAGCTTCTTTTTTTTTTGTCTTTCGTAGTTTGATTTTTTCAGCACTGTTCTATATCGATTTTCAATAGTTTTGATAATCCCGATATGAACTAATCAATTGACCAAAATACAAAAAATCTACCCGCTCAGATTCCTGTTTACGTCTTCTTTGACAAACGGCTTACTGTAACTTCAGTAAACTGCATTTCTGTTATGATTATAAAAAGGGTTTAAAAATTATTCGTGCAAATCCTCTGTTACTTCTCTCCCTATTGCAGACAGGAGATGGTATCCTCTCATAAGATAAAAAAGCCCCAGTTATCTAAATAAATAGTGTCACCAACACTCTTAGACGTTTCTAAAAGCAAAACACTGTCAAAGAGAAATCCTTTTAAATTTTCTATTTGTGCTGCTTTTTAGCTACTAAGACGATGTATGTTAAATATATAGAACGGCAGAATAATCTGATTCTCAAAAATTCACTGGCGATGTAGTTAGGTTCTTCCACCAACATCTTGATAATATTCATCCCTACTCTATGGAGACCGACATTCCAATTATTAAATCTAATATTAGTTTTTTATGATTACCAAGGAGGACTTAATAGTGCATTTTTCAGAAATGATAGATCGCTTGGCTTTATATGATTTACACAGAAAAAGAAGCAAAGATAAACATTTTTCTGCTGCTATTGCAGCCGATATCGATGATAGAGAGGAATTTTACAGTGCAAATATAGCTGATGTTTCAATTGACTTGAATGAATCTAAAAAAAATTATAGGGTTGGAACATTTCGTTATGAATCCTTAATTCAAACTGGGAATCCTGTTAATGATACTTTAAAAGGGGAGGTTTTTTTAAATAAAAATGATATAGATCAACCCAATGTCATCTTTGTACACGGCTGGCGCATGGATTCGTTCGATAGAATCAAAAAAATATTTCATAAACGTATAATGAACGATTTAGGCTGGAATATGTATTATTATTCTCTTCCATACCATTTTGAAAGAGAACCGGAAAATTCACTGTATAGTGGCGAGTTGATGATTAGTGCAAATATTGATCGTACAATTGAGTCGACAAGACAGGCCATTGTCGATTTACGGGCATTAATTCACTGGATAAAAGCAAATAAAAAAGGCCCTGTTATCATAGTGGGGGTAAGCTTAGGGGGATGGGTTACTAATCTAATTGCAACCCTAGAATCCCAAATTGATGTAGTGGTATCAATCTTTTATGCCAATCGCCTTTCTTATTCAATATGGAACACGATCCCAGGTAAATTCATAAGAGAAGAATTAGAACAAAATGGTGTGACCTATGAAGATTTAACAAAATATTGGAATATCACAGATCCTAGTCAAGCCTTGCCGAAAGTTAATAAAGATAACATTCTGCTGATTTCTGCTAAACATGATCAGTATATTGACTTAAAAGATGCAGATTATTTATGGGAAAGCTGGGGGAAACCCACAAGATATGTCTACAATTGTGGTCATTCCGGTATTGTTCTTTGTCGCAAAAAGCTGGCAAATGATACGCTTTCCTTTATAAGAGAAAGGATAAATACGGGAAAACCTGGTTCAGTACATTTGTAGACCTTAATAAGAAACGAAAGGCCAACTGCAACTTCAGTTGGCCTTTCCTATTTATTGAGTGAGAGTGCTGACAGAACTACGTACTACTCGTTTTCTTTAGTCACCCTTGCCAAAAGTTCCACCTCTCCCCGAATCCCAATCGCAGGCTCCCACGAATCAATCAAACGAAGCGCCTTCTGATTAGCTTCCATCGCTTTCGTTTTCTCTCCTTTACGGTACAACAGCTGCGCCATTCCGTAGTGATAGTAGATCAGTTCAACCTGATTGGCGTTATGTTTGTCATAGAGCATTTGCTCAAAAGCTTCTTCCGCTTTCTCAAATTGACCACATTTCACGTAAGCGACACCCAGATTGAAATAGGCTTCTATCGTTTTTTCGCCGCCGTACGTGGAGCTGATTTCATTTGCCGCTTCGTATAATTGAATGGCTTCTACATGATAACCTTTCGCAAAGCTTAAGTCACCGCGAACCAATAGAACTCTGTGTTGAATGGTAGGGGAAATCGGTTGATTTTCGATTTCGTTTAAAATGGTCTCTGCATTTTCCTGTTGCCCGTCTTTTAAAAAAAGCCTTGCTTTGAGTGCGTGTCCCCAAATCTTTAGATCATAGGCATCGTGAGCGTCTGATTGTTCCAGAATCCTCAGCCCGGCTTCAATTTGCTGTAAGGCCCTGTCTAAATCATTGACTTCCATCAGAGCCCAGCCTGCTGTGTCGATTCGGAAGTACGCTTCTCGTGTGTGTTTGCCTAATTGATGGGCGGCGTCGGCGGCTTTGCATCCGTATTCGATACGCAGGGGAAGGTTGATTCTGCTTAGAAAATGGCTAATTCGGGTGATGAGTTCGATTAGGATTTCTTTTTGATCGGTGTCGCTTGCCCATTGGATGACCTTTAAGATGTTTGGCCAATCTTGTTTCATTTGATCTAAATTCCGTCCCAGCAGGTAGCTCCAATAGATAGAGTTTGGCTGTTCCCGCTTTAAATGGGTTTCAGCATAATCAATATAATAGTAAGCCCAGCGATTGCGGGCTTCTTTTTCATATTCGTGTTGTTCGGACAAGTGCCGTTCTCCGTAAGCGACAACGGTTTGGTGCGCTAAGTATTGTGTCCTTCCTTCGCTTCGTTCCGGCTGAATCAGCGCATATGACCGCATTTGTTCCATAGCGTAATGAAAACGGCGGGCGTCTAATCCGGCTGCTGCCGCCAGGCTTTTTTCATCAGGCGGCTTGCTGAAAAAGCAAAGCGTCTGCCATAGCTTTCGCGTATCTTCATTGCATCTATCCCAGGTGCGGCCAAAGAGGAATTCAAACAATTCCAGCAGTGAGTAGCCTGCTTTTCCAAGCTCATGAATCAGCTGCTGAGCGGGGATGTCATCGTCTGACATATAGGCAATGCTGAGTGCCATGGCTTTCGGGTTTCCGGCAGTCGCTGAAATGAATTCGTTTTTCAGGTCAGATGATAGATGTAACAGCTGCTCCAGCTTTTCCCGTTTATTTTGAATGTTGCATGTTTGTAAGCATCGGTGCACTTCTTGCTGAAAAAAATCCAAGGCATCTGTTTGGTCAAGGCCGCTCAGCTGAATAGCTGTCATTTCTCCGAAGCTTTCCCGATAGGTTTGCTTTACGTTTTCCCGCGCTGTGAGGAGAACTTTCACGCCTTGCGGAAGGCTGGTGATAAATTCATGAATGTCACGTTCTGCAGTATCAATGCTGTCAACGATCAGCAGGATCGGTTTTTCTCTAGTGTAATTAGCTAACGCATTGCGGACGACGAACCGTTTTTCATTGATTGATTTATCGATTTGTTCTGTGCGCCCGAGCTGATAGGCGATCGTATTTAAAAAATCGCTAAAGCTCAATCCTTTCCAGTCAGCGCTGACCCAGATGATGCTGTTGAATGCGGGCCAATCTGAAGTATCGTCGACACAGGAATAGGCGGCTTCAAGAGCAATTGTGGTTTTTCCCATGCCGGCCCAGCCGGTGATTAAACAGACTGGTGATGGAGAAAGCATCCATTGTCGTATCGCTTCCATATCAAAGCTGCGTCCGATAAAGCGTCCGGACCAGCGTGAGGGTAAATTATGCGTGATGGGCTGTTCTGTAAGCGCATTCGTTTCATGGCCGGGTCTGTCTTGAAACAGCCGTTTTACTACATTTTCAATTTCATCTTCACTCGGAGCCCCGAATAATCCGTCTTTTCGCAGTATTTTCGCTTTTTTCAAACAGGATGCTGCCCATACAGGCAATGCGGGTTTGATGACTGGGATGGTGGTGGTTTCCAGCAGGTCGGTCAACCACTCGATATCCAAGTCGGTCTTTTCGAGAATGATCCAGATCATTCCGAACAGTTTTCCGTCGTCGATTCTCCCGGGAATATAGTTTGCCCCCATCTGTCCGATCCAGCTTTTAATCGTGTTTGGGGAGACTCCCAGCTGGAGTGCGATTTTATCTATGTAAGACTGTCCTGTTTTTTCGTTCTTTTTCCTTCTGACTTTATAATCAGGATGAAGTTTTAGCGTTTTGACGCCAGGTGCCAGCAGTTGTGCAAATTGTTTTCGGTTTTCAAGTTCAGCCATAAGCCTGCACCTCCTATTAGTACTATTTTATCAATCCAGCGTTTTTTGTATATGAAAAAATAAAAGTACAGTGCCGCTGTCCTTTTATACAGCAGAAAAGGCTGTTGAACGTATTGAAAAGCAGATAAAATGGGGGCAGTAACAGAGAAAATAAAAATGTATGCACTTACATTTTATTTTCTAAAGAAAGGAATTTGCCAAATGACTCACACAGTACCTCAAAACATGAAAGCGGCTGTTATGCACAATACAAGAGAAATCAAAATCGAAACAGTGCCTGTGCCTGACATCAATCATGATGAAGTGTTGATTAAGGTGATGGCTGTCGGAATTTGCGGATCAGATCTGCATTACTATACAAATGGCCGAATAGGCAACTATGTAGTGGAAAAACCATTTATCCTTGGCCATGAATGCGCGGGTGAAATTGCCGCTGTCGGATCATCTGTCGATCAATTCAAGGTGGGAGACCGCGTCGCTGTAGAGCCGGGTGTTACGTGCGGACGATGTGAAGCGTGCAAAGAAGGGCGTTATAACCTTTGTCCGGATGTACAGTTTTTGGCTACACCGCCGGTGGACGGCGCGTTTGTCCAATATATTAAAATGCGTCAGGACTTTGTTTTTTTAATCCCAGACTCACTTTCTTATGAAGATGCTGCTTTGATCGAGCCGTTTTCTGTCGGCATTCATGCGGCGGCAAGAACGAAGCTTCAGCCCGGATCAACAATTGCGATTATGGGGATGGGCCCTGTTGGGTTAATGGCCGTTGCCGCAGCTAAAGCATTTGGGGCAGGCAGAATTATCGTCACTGACTTAGAGCCGCTGCGGTTAGAAGCTGCGAAAAAAATGGGAGCGACTCACATTATTAATATACGTGAACAGGATGCACTTGAAGAGATTAAAACGATCACGAATGATAGAGGCGTTGATGTTGCTTGGGAAACAGCAGGGAATCCAGCGGCATTGCAATCCGCACTGGCTTCTGTGCGCCGGGGCGGAAAATTGGCGATTGTCGGTTTGCCTTCACAGAACGAGATTCCGCTCAACGTACCGTTTATTGCGGATAATGAGATTGATATTTACGGGATCTTCCGTTATGCCAATACGTATCCAAAGGGAATCGAATTTCTTGCTTCAGGCATTGTGGACACGAAGCATCTAGTAACGGACCAATATTCGCTGGAGCAGACGCAAGATGCGATGGAGCGGGCGCTTCAATTTAAGAATGAATGTTTAAAAGTGATGGTGTATCCAAATCGCTGAGTGAACAGGGAGGATCTTCGTATTCTCCCTCTTGTTTACTGGAAATGAAAACGGATTCTTGGGGTGGGAAATGATGATTGAAACAGAAAAAGTAACGGCAATGAAAGTGAAGCATCAGTCAAAATCCAGTACCGGACTGTCCTGGTTTGAACGAATCGGCTATGGATTCGGCGATATGTCGTATAATATTATCTTTCAGTTTGTAAACGCATACTTATTATTCTATTATACAGACGTCGGCGGCATTCAGCCTGCGGTGATCGCAACTTTGTTTCTTGTTGTGCGTGTGCTGGATGCTATTTTTGACCCGATCATGGGATTGATTTTAGATAAAACGAATACAAGGTGGGGAAAAGCAAGGCCATATTTGCTGTGGGTGGCATTTCCTTTTGCGCTATTCACATTCTTATGTTTCACGACGCCTCATTTCGGTGAGACCGGGAATATGGTATATGCGTACGTCACCTATATTCTGCTTGGGATGTCCTTTAGTATGCAAACGATCCCGGTGAACAGCTTAACGGGGCGGATGACGAATTCTGTGGAGGAGCGAACGGTTCTGACCACAACCCGGATGATTTTGGTGTATATCGGCATTCTTTTATCCATTTCCTGTGCGACACCGCTTGCAACTGCTATCGGAGGAGAGGATCAGGCGTTTGGATTTCAGATGACGGCGCTCATCTACGCGGCGGTCAGCATTGTTTTGAATCTATTTAGTTTCTTTACTGTCAGGGAGCGGATTCAGCCTAAAAAGAGAAAAAAACAAGGGATCAAAAAGACCTTATCCGTTTTATTCCAAAACAAACCCTTGCTCATGTTAATTTCATCATTTTTGGCTTTTGCGATCGGGTTTAATATTAAGCTCAGCACGATGGTGTATTATTTTACGTATAACGTAAACCATAAAGAGTTCGTGTTTATGGGCACCGTTTTATTTTTCGGAGCAGCGCTGATCAGCAATTTGTTTATTCCTTTCTTTTCTGAGAAGTGGGGCAGAAAACAAGTCATGATCATCACGGCAGCTCTATCGCTTATTTCTTATGCCGGCCTGCATTTTACGCCGTATTCTTCAATTCCACTCATTTTCATTTGGCTTTTCGTTTCAGGATTTTTCACAACGCCTTTAAATACGCTTGCTTGGGGAATGGTTGCGGATTGTGTCGATTATGCGGAATGGAAAACCGGAATTCGCGCGGATGGTGTGGTGATTTCGAGCATGAGCTTTATCAATAAGCTGGGTGTGGCGTTGGCCGGGTCATTTTCGGCCATCTATTTAGGAATCGCCGGGTATGTGGCGAATACAGACCAGACAGTTGCGTCATTGAATGCGATTAAAAATATGAATGCTTTGATTCCGGGATTTTTCATTTTGCTTTCTATTATTCTTATCGCCTTCTATCCTTTAACGGAAAAAAGATATAAACACATCATCTCTGAGCTGGAGCAAAGGTCTGCGAGATAAATATATGTAAAATTTTTAATATTCAATGTTGTATTTATGGCAGAAAGTAATATACTGAGACTGTAATCTAGACTTTATAAATGAGTGTGATAATATGCGTAGTCATTCTGTAGTTTGTATTGGAGAATTGTTAATTGATTTCTTTTGTACCGATGTCGACGTTGATTTAAAGGAAGGGCGCCATTTCTTGAAAAGTGCCGGGGGTGCACCGGCGAATGTGTCAGCAGCGATTGCCAAGCTGGGCGGAGACGCCGCTTTCAGCGGAAAAGTAGGCAAGGATCCGTTTGGGTATTTTCTCAAGCAAACATTGGACGCTGTACAGGTGGATACCTCAATGCTTGTCATGGATGAGAAAGCGCCTACAACGCTTGCTTTTGTTTCATTAAAACAAAATGGAGAGCGTGACTTTGTTTTTAATAGAGGCGCGGACGCTTTGTTTACGCTGGAGGATATTGACCAGGAAAAACTAAACGAAGCGAAAATTCTTCATTTCGGCTCTGCGACGGCACTGTTATCGGATCCGTTTTGCTCAGCCTATTTACGGCTGATGTCGATTGCGAAAGACAATGGACAGTTTATTTCGTTTGACCCTAACTACCGTGAAGATTTATGGAGGGGAAGAGTCTCAGAGTTTGTAAGTGTTGCGAAAAAAGCGATCGCTGTAAGTGATTTTGTGAAAGTCAGTGACGAGGAGCTTGAGATTATAAGCGGTGTGAAGGATCATGAAAAGGGAGTTGCGATCCTTCATGAGATCGGAGCCAACATTGTCGCTGTGACACTTGGGAAAAGCGGAACGCTTCTTTCCAATGGAAAAGACCGTGAAATCATTCCAAGCATTCCTGTGACATCAATTGACTCAACAGGGGCGGGAGATGCTTTTGTCGGTGCGGCTTTATATCAATTGGCAAATACGGATCAGATTCAATCTGTAGATGCTGATTTTGTGAAACTGCGTGAGATTGTGGCGTTTGCCAATAAGGTCGGAGCTCTTGTCTGCACTAAAATTGGAGCGATTGATGCACTGCCAAGCATGGATGAGATTGAAGTTTCTTTGTAAATCATTGAAGATGTCTCTTGAAAGTCTTTGGACTTTTGGGGGCATCTTTTTTTATTACTTACATTTTTGTTCAGGTAAAAAGTTGTATATTTTTCGTTTGAAATGTCATTTTTTATTAAAAAAGTGAAACTTTTAACGATAATAAATAGTATATGTAACAAGGGTTACCGAATAGCTTTAGGAGGAACGATATGATGAGTATAATTGGAAGATTTAAAGATATTATGTCTGCGAATATCAATGCTTTATTGGACAAGGCTGAAAATCCGGAGAAAATGGCAGATCAATATTTAAGAAACATGAATAGCGATTTGGCTAAGGTTAAGGCAGAAACAGCAGCTGTTATGGCCGAGGAGCAGAGAGCAAAAAGAGAATATCACGAATGCCAGGCGGATATGGAAAAGATGGAAAGCTATGCAATGAAGGCGCTGCAAGCCGGGAATGAGAGCGATGCGAGAAAATTTCTTGAAAGAAAAACATCTTTGGAGTCAAAGCTTTCTGAGCTGCAGGCGGCGAATCAAATTGCTGCAACCAATGCCGCACAGATGAGAAAGATGCATGACAAATTGGTATCTGACATTGGAGAGCTGGAAGCACGTAAAAATATGATCAAGGCGAAGTGGGCAGTAGCGAAAACGCAAGAAAGAATGAACAAACTGGGCGCTTCTGTTTCAAGTACAAGCCAATCAATGTCTGCATTCGGCCGAATGGAGGACAAAGTAAATAAGGCACTTGATCAGGCCAATGCAATGGCTGAACTGAACAGCGCTCCGCAGGATGATATGGCTGATCTGACTGCAAAGTATGACACTGGCGGTTCAAGCCAGGTTGATGATGAACTTGCGGCGTTAAAAGCGAAAATGATGCTCGATAAGTAATACATAGGAGGCCGCAGCTTTCGGCTGCGGCGTCATTTTATCATAAGATGTGAGAGGGAACGGTAATGATAATATCTTATAAGTGTCCGAACTGCGGCAGTGATATGGCATTTGACAGTGAAACCGGCTCGTTATCCTGCAGCAGCTGCGGAAGACAGGACAATATTGAAAGCCATCCGAAAGAAAACATTGCGGCACGGTTTTCTGATGATGAAGCAAAAGAATATCAATGTGAAAACTGCGGTGCCGTTTTGATCACGGAAGCTGAAACGACAGCAACGACGTGCAGCTTCTGCGGAGGTGCTGCAATACTTGCCGATCGTTTATCAGGACATTTGGCGCCGGCGAAGGTCATTCCATTTACAATCAGCAAGCAAGAAGCGGAGCAGGCATTTCGAAAGTGGTGCAAAAAAGGCCTTCTGACACCAAGAGGTTTCATGTCTGCTGATCGTATCAAAAGCATCACCGGCATGTATATTCCATTTTGGATGTTTGATTTAAATAGTGAAGTACAGGTGAGAGCAAACTGTACCAGAGTCCATCAATATGAAGAAGGGGATTATATTTGCACGGAAACAGAGCACTTTGAAGCGTTTCGTGATATCAATCTCGATTATTTGAAAATCCCTGTCGATGCCTCTGAAAAAATGAAAGACGAATTAATGGACAAATTGGAGCCTTATTCATACGAAGAGCTGAAGGACTTTCAAACGGCATATTTGGCCGGTTATATTGCGGAAAAGTACAATTATACCGATGAGGAGCTTTTTCCGAGGGCAAAAGAGAAAATCAGCAGTTATATAGATTCATACATCCATTCTACTTTTTCCGGATATACGTCAGTCAATGTGAGGGACAAACATATTCACACGAAAAACGTGAACAGCTTTTACGTTTTGCTTCCTGTTTGGATGGTCAGTTACGATTATGAAAGAGCGGAGCATATCTTTGCGATGAACGGGCAAACAGGAAAGGTCGTTGGAAAGCCGCCGATCAGTCGAGGAAAAGTGGCTGCATGGTTTAGCGGAATAGCAGGCGGGACATTTCTTGCGTTGAAGCTCGTCTCATTGATGATGGGAGGCGGATTTTGATGCGTGGATTTTTTGGGAAAGCGATCTTTGTTGTGCTGGCTGTTTTCATCATGATGCCTTTACTGGGTATCGAAGCGGCAAGAGCCTCTGAATTGCAGCAGCATGTGTACGATCGCGCTCATCTATTGTCAAAAGCGGAGATCGGAAAACTTGAATCTCTCTCGGCAAAGCTGGGTGCAAAGAGGGACACTGATTTCATCATTATTACGACCAAAAGCACAAATGGTGAAGATATTGTCGATTATGCCAGCGATTTTTATGATCGTTACGGAAAAGGCAGTACAGCCATTCTGACGATTGATATGACAAACAGAGAAGTGTTTATCGCAGGCTTTAAAAAAGCCGAACAGTATTTGGACAACAGCAGGCTCAATAGCATCAGAAATACGATTTCATCTGATTTATCCAATGAAAATTATTTTAAAGCTTTTGAGACATATATTCAGCTTTCCTATAAAGATATGGGCATAAAACCGGGAGTAAACCCTGACAACATATTCTTTACATGGTGGTTTCAGCTGATTGTTGCCATCGCAGTCGGGGGAATTGCGGTTTCAATCATGCTTTATCATGCAGGCGGCAAAGTAACGGTTAATGGAAATACATATATGGATCAGCGTACGTCTGATGTGATTGATCAATACGACACTTATATTAGAACGACTGTAACAAGAGAAAGAAAACCATCAGATAAAGACAGCGGCAGCGATGGCGGTGTTACGAAAGGCGGCACGTCATACAGTGGGAGCCGGGGCAGTTTTTAAATGTAAGAAATAGAGAAAGGGAGAGGCGTAATGTCGTTTTTCAGAAATCAATTAGCGAATGTAGTAGAGTGGGAAGAATTTAGAGATGATATGATTTTTTATAAATGGAACAATCGTGAAATCAAAAAAGGGAGCCGTTTAATCATTCGTCCCGGACAGGATGCTGTCTTTTTGAACAATGGGCGGGTTGAAGGAGTCTTTCAAGATGATGGCGATTATGATATTGAATCAGAAATTATTCCATTCCTTTCAACGTTAAAGGGCTTTAAGTTTGGCTTTAACAGCGGCATGCGAGCTGAGGTGCTGTTTGTCAATACGAAGGAATTTACCGTAAGATGGGGAACAAAACAGGCGATAAATATTCCGGCAGCGGGAATGCCAGGCGGGATGCCCATTCGCGCAAACGGCACATTTAATTTCAAGGTGCAGGACTATATCAGCCTGATTGATAAAATCGCTGGCGTGAAAGATCAATATTTTGTAGAGGATATTAAAACCCGTATCATTTCTATTCTGGATCAGCTTCTCATGAAGTGGATCACAAGAGAAGGGAAAGATATGTTTAATCTTCAAGCAAACGCTTTTGATATTGCCAAGGGAATTCAAGAGGACTTAGATATGCAATTAATAAGCGACGGGATGACGGTCACTGGTTTTCAAATCATGAGCTTTAATTACCCTCAAGAGGTTCAAGATATGATTACAAAGAACGCTTCCTACGGTATGGTTGGGGATGTGAACAGATACCAGCAAATATCAATGACGGATGGAATGGCATCCGGAAAGATGAGCGGAGGCGGAGCGGCTTCGGATATGGCTGGAATGATGATGGGAATGAATATGGCCAATCAGATGATGAACCAAATGAATCAGAATCAGCAGGCACAGTCATCAGGCCCACAGTCAACTGGCAGCGGAAGCAAACCGAATTTCTGTCCAAACTGCGGAACAAAAACGGGCGAAGCCAATTTTTGTCCGAATTGCGGCCAGAAACTTGTATAAGAATCATACAGTGAAAAGTCCGGAGTGATCAGACATTCCGGACTTTTTTATTTAGGAGAATAAGCGTTACCTATTGCTTGCTCCTGAACAGGCCATTTTCGAGCACCCGCTTGGATAATTCCCAGCAGCAATTGACGGCGTTCCTTTATTGAATTGACGGCAATTTGAAATGTTTGCTTTGATAAAGCGGGTATGCCTGATTGTTGAAGCTTTGAGATGTCTGGTTCCGGCGGCGCTTGTTCTGCAGGATGAATATAGGCAGTATGAACGGTATCCAGATAGTTTTTGATACTTGAGCGCGCTTCTTTGATATGAAGCTGATTCGGCTGATATTGTTCAGGAATTCCGTATTTGAAAATGGTTAGAGCCTCATCCAATACAGCAACAGCTATAATGGATGATTCCTGATGCTGCGTGCTGTGGTAAAAATGAAGGATGGGGAAGGCGTTATGCTGAGCGGTCAGCTTTCCCAGTTCTGATGAGGCAGCGACAAGAAGAAAATCAATGTCGTGAAAATCTTTGCCATTCCATGCATTATGGACGATTTCTGTTCCGTCATGCCCTAGACTTAATACACTTTGGGCAAAGGAACGTTTTTGATTAACCGCACTCAAGACGGAAATCAAATACGTGACAGAAAACGTGATGGTAAGCAGTCCTTGAGCTGTTTCAATAATCGTGACAAGCTTCCATAGGCCTCCGTTCGGAGCGAGGTCGCCATTTCCTAATGTAAACATGACATAGCCGGAAAAATAAATTCGGTCTGGCCAGGAAGCCGGTTCTTTTGATTGAGTTTCCATAAGTGAGTGAGGGTCACTCGAGTAAATCAAAACCCACCCGCCCCAAAACAGACTGATCCATATCACTAACGTCAGGCATAACAGCAGAGGACCAGCCATACTTAGAACCTTTGCGTGGTCACCGCTGATTTTGCGGCAGCCCTTCCACAGCCAGGCAGACAGGCATCTTGTGATCGGGCCTGCACCGCTCTCTAACCATAACGTGGTCCATAAAAAATCAATCATCCCCGCTGTCAATAATAAAAGGCCTGCAATGATATAACCCTCATTCATTTTGGTTGCCTCCCTTAAGCCAGCCTTCTTTTATTTTTCTTTTCTATTTCCTTTTATCTTGAGTCTGAAACAATTGAACGAATGTTTATTTTACAGAGAAAAGTAGGTGAAGTTACCCAACACTTACTCATTTATCGATATGAATAGAAAATCACAGGATTTTTGACTTGATTCACACATTTTCATGAAGAAAAACGTTCATTTTCCCCTTGAATTGGTGATTTTCCTTTTATAGATTAAAAAATTTTCAGAAATTTATATTGACTGAAAGCGTTTTTATAATTATGATAATATCAGATGTAACAAAAATATAACTATCATATCACTACAATTGAACTATCAAGTGACTATTAAATGCCAAATTTACAAGGTTATGCACAAAGAAATGACCATTTCTCTTTTAGTGAGAAATGAAATCGCTTCCATTGGGACTGACATGCTAAGAAGAAGGGAAGGTTATGAGGTTATTGGATAAAAACATGAACAACTATTTTCTGAAGCCTGCTTACAAAATGTGAGGAAGGCAGCAGCCCTGGAATAAATTTTTGACATACGCATTTTGAAAAAGACTGGGGGAAACAGTATGAATAAACAAGGCAATCAAATGTCATTTTTACGTACAATTATTTTAGTCTCCACTTTCGGCGGGCTTCTTTTTGGCTATGATACCGGTGTGCTCAATGGAGCTTTACCGTATATGGGAGAGCCGGATCAGCTTAATCTCAATGCCTTCACAGAGGGCCTTGTCACCAGTTCACTTCTTTTTGGAGCCGCGCTGGGTGCTGTGTTTGGCGGCAGGATGTCTGATTTTAACGGCCGCCGCAAAAATATTTTGTTCCTCGCTGTTATATTTTTCATTTCAACGATCGGGTGTACGTTTGCTCCAAATGTTACGGTCATGATTATTTCCCGTTTTGTGCTTGGTATTGCGGTTGGGGGTGCATCCGTAACGGTGCCTGCCTATTTAGCAGAGATGTCTCCTGTGGAAAGCAGGGGACGGATGGTGACGCAGAACGAATTGATGATTGTATCAGGACAGCTTTTGGCCTTTGTTTTTAATGCAATCCTTGGAACAACAATGGGAGACAACTCCCATGTGTGGAGGTTCATGCTGGTCATTGCGTCGCTTCCAGCCGTGTTCCTGTTTTTCGGCATGATCAGAATGCCCGAGAGTCCCCGCTGGCTTGTTTCGAAAGGGAGAAAAGAAGATGCTTTGCGTGTTTTGAAAAAAATCAGGGATGAAAAGCGGGCAGCAGCTGAGCTGCAAGAAATTGAATTCGCTTTCAAAAAAGAAGATCAGCTTGATAAAGCAACGTTTAAAGATCTTTCAGTCCCATGGGTGCGCCGTATTGTGTTTATTGGATTAGGGATTGCGATTGTACAGCAAATTACAGGTGTTAATTCGATTATGTATTATGGGACTGAAATTCTAAGAAATTCTGGTTTCCAAACGGAAGCCGCTTTAATCGGAAATATTGCGAATGGCGTGATTTCGGTATTGGCAACATTCGTCGGAATCTGGTTGCTGGGAAGAGTGGGGCGCCGGCCGATGCTGATGACAGGCTTGATCGGTACGACAACAGCGTTATTGCTAATCGGGATATTCTCACTTGTACTTGAAGGATCACCGGCACTTCCATATGTAGTCCTGTCATTAACGGTCACATTTCTTGCTTTTCAGCAGGGCGCCATTTCACCAGTGACTTGGCTGATGCTATCTGAAATTTTCCCGCTTCGCCTTCGCGGACTGGGAATGGGTGTTACGGTATTCTGTCTGTGGATGGTGAATTTTGCAGTCAGTTTCACGTTTCCAATATTGCTGGCAGCCATCGGGCTGTCCACAACGTTCTTTATCTTCGTTGGATTAGGAATTTGCTCTGTCTTGTTTGTGAAGAGGTTTTTGCCGGAAACGAAAGGGCTTTCGCTTGAGCAGCTGGAGGAAAACTTCCGGGCTTATGATCACGGCGGGGCAAAGAAGGATTCTGGGGCTGAAGTGATTGGATAATTAAAAAAAGAATCCGCACCCGAGTGCGGATTCTTTTTGGTTTCAAATTAGTTAGGTCTGACAAGGATTTTGACTTGGCTTTTCTCTTTAATAAGAGCCCCGAAGCCTTCCTCGATCAAATCATCTAGTACGATTTTTTTCGTTACGAGTTTGTCGGCTGAGAAATAGCCTTCTTTCATTAATGACAATACAGCCGGGAAGATGTCGCGGTATCCGATAATTCCTTTTACTGTACGTTCTTTGATTACGATATCGTTCGGATGGATTTCAGCACCTTTTTCCCAAATGCTGACGATGACGGTTTCACCGGCAATTGTAGTGGACTGGATGGCTTGTCGTAACACCACTGGGACACCCGTGACTTCGAATGCTACGTCAACACCGCCTCCTGTACGTTCTGCAATCTCAGCGACTACATCGTCTGTTTTAGACGGATCAACGATGATCGCGCCAAGCTCCTCAGCTTTTTGCTGGCGTTCAGGAGAAAGCTCAACAGCGTAAATATCAGTTGCACCGGCAGCCTTCAGCGCTTCAATGACAAGAAGTCCGATCGGGCCGCAGCCGAATACAGCCGCTTTGTCGCCTGCTTTGAGTTTGCTTGAGCGGACAGCGTATAGAGCAACTGCAGAAGGTTCAACGAGCGCGCCTTGTTCATATGATAATTCATCAGGAAGTTTGAACAAAAGCTCTTCATCTACAGAGACGTATTCAGAGAAACCGCCGCCTCCGCCGGCTAAGCCGAGGAATCCCATTTGTTCATCAAGGTTGTAGGCGCCTTGGTGGCCGTGTGTAGCAAAAATCGGCTCGACTACGACGCGGTCTCCAACTTTATAATTTTCAACGCCTTCTCCGACTTCGACAACTTCACCGGAGAATTCATGCCCCATTGTGACAGGTGCCGTTTCATTTGTTAATGGATGCGGTTTGTCAACCGGAATAAAGATCGGGCCGCCCAGATATTCGTGTAAATCACTTCCGCAGATGCCGCACCATTTGACTTTGATCTTTACTTTTCCCGGCTCCGTTTTTGGCTCTTCGATATGTTCAATACGGATATCCTTTTGGTTATGCCATCTTGCTGCCTTCATGGATTACCACTCCTATAGCTTTTGATGTGAGTAATTCCGCACCGGTCAATATGAACTGTTCACAAAATCGCCATTTTTAAAACCAAAAAAGAAATGAAATTTTTATATAATATAATCTACGTTTTTTTGAAAAAAGAAACTTTGAAGAAAAAAGGGTCTCGCACACTCTTTTTTCTTTATATGAGAGTATCAATCGTTTACATAGCTATGAATTTGGTTTGAACAATACGGTAATGGTTCGTTCATATTGAATGCGACAACTACTCTATCAATAATTATAACGCTAATACTGCTATTATAATAGGATAATCTTCCATGGTTTAATTTAACAGAGGTAACTTTTTTGACTTTGTAACATTACTGTAAGGATATTGAAATAAAAAATAGCTGGTTGATCGTGTATAATCTTCCTAGATGTTAACAAACAGGGGGACGAAATGTTGAAGAAAGTCATTTTAGCCGCTTTTATCTTAGTAGGAAGTACTTTGGGAGCTTTTAGTTTTTCATCAGATGCCAGTGCGAAACATGTGAACGGAAATATTACTTGGTATAATGGAGTCGGGAAAAAAGGCTCTTCAGGTAAGAAACTTGGACATTGGGATTGTGCGACCAAAATCGGATTTGATGTTCCTAGAAACGGGACAAAAATCAGAGCTTATGCAAAAGCGAAGCCTAAAAAGGTGATTACGGTTTATAAAAATGATGTTGGCAGAATGCCTAATGCAGTGCTGGATGTTAGCCCTAAAGCCTTTAAAGCGCTTGGATATCCATTAAGCAAAGGTAAAGTAGCGGGGCATTACAGCTATTAATGTACATATATAATCTGGAAAGCAAGAAGTCACATTCTTGCTTTTTCTATTGGTGGAGATAAAAGATGAAAAAAAGAATCATATTATTGTTAGCAGTGATAATAGCGGCAGCTGGCGCGGGGGTTGCGTTTTATGTTGCAAAGGATAAAGGCCATGAGAAGGCTGCTGATGTTTCAGTCAATACCGAAAGCGGTGAGGAGCTGCTGGTTTCAATTACAGATACGGATCTGCTGACAAAGTATTATGAAAATGACAAGGTGATCCATGAGGAGAAGCTGACCAGCTATCCGGCATTTGCCTTGGATCAAAAACAGCAGGTGCTCTATTATACGGGCAATAATGAACAGAATGAAATGAGGCTTTTTAAACTGGATCTAAAGTCTAATAAAAAGACGGTGCTTTATAAAGGCGCGGAGAGTGCGGACAGTTTGTTTTTATCTAAGGACCGTTCAACCATCTATTTCCGCTTAGGAAAAGCGGACGAAAGCAATTTTCGGATCGCCGCTTTTGATCTGAAAACGAAAAAGTACAAAAATCTTTATCCTGCCGCTAATGATCAGGATAACACCGTCAGCAGCTTCTTTTATAACCAAAAAAACGATTCATTTGCATTGCTTCATTATTCTGTAGAAGAAGACTACAAGAAAACAGATGAAGCAAACGAAAAGGGCATCGACCCTGAACCGACAACGATTCATTTTGCGGAAGGCCGTCAACATAAATTTAATGAGCTGAAAAGCCTGAACCAATTTATCAGCGATATTGCTGTTTCTGATGATGATAAACGTATTTTATTCACATCATATACGCAAAAAGGAACGGAGCAAACCGCTTCTATTCAAATGCTCAATGCGGATACGAAAAAATATGAAAGCATCATCTCAAATCAGAAATCATTTAAGCTGTTAATTGACGCACAGCCTCAGTTTTCTAAGGATGGGAAGAACATTTATTTTCTTGCCGAAGCCAAGGGGGCTAAAAAGCTGAAGGACGAAACAGGGCGTGAAGCTAAGGTGCGGACGATTTATTCCTATAGCCTTGAAAATAAGACCTTCAAAAAAGTATGGGAAAATCCGAACGGCATCATCAACAGCTTTTCTGTGATTAACTAATAAAGACCACTCGGCATGAGCTGAGTGGCTTTTTTAATGGATGAGGTGCAGGGCTAATGATCCGAGCCATTTAAAGATATGAATCAGAGGGACCGACAAAAACAGAAGTTCAACATAGAAGTTCATTGCAACATTCAGCTTTTTGAACGCAGCTCTTTTTTTCAAGTCTTTTTGCTGCTGGTTTGAGATCACGTTATCCCTCCTCTTATATCCATATTATACCATTAAAACAGACAAAAAAGCCCTAAACGTTTACAGTTTTGGGCTTCTTTCTTCGTATTTGGCCTCTTGCAATAAGAGGCTTTTATTCTGAAATATAGAATTTTGTCTCCGTTCGGGGTTTGTTTGCTTGCAGGAGACTGCATTTGTTATAGGGAAGAACTAGCTTGTTTTCGTTTGGCTGTTGTTTTGGAGATTCACTAATGAACGGATGCCGTCGACCATTTTACTTCCGCACAAAGGGCACAATGGCGTATCACTGCTGGCGAAGTTTTTTCGGGTCCAGCCATTACAGTCTTCTTTTGTGCATTCCCAAGTACTCACATCTTCTTTTGGCAGCGGTTCTTGATTTCGTTTGTTATAGTAAGACATAAAGTCACTTCTTCCCTCATGTATTTTACTGCACATTTCTTATTGTCTCATACTTTTCCCTAATCTCCTAATTCCTTTTTCTTTATGACTTTCCAATAACCCCATCTAAAAAGGAGAGGAGTGTGCTGTTAAAAGCATCTGGCTCTTCTAAAAACGGGCAATGGCTGCTTTTAGAAAAGGTAACGAGTGTCGCGTTTGGAATATTGCTGCGCAAGTGTTCTCCAGCTGCTGTAGAGAAAAATTTCTTGTCTTCCCCGAAGCACAGCAATGTCGGCACATTGATGTTTTGGAGGGTGCCCCGGTAATCAGCGGCCGTTTGGTTAAATAAAATCGTGCTAGAAATGGCAGCCGGCTGTTTGAGGATTTCTGCCAGCATCCATTCTGTTTCGGTCTCGGCAGGCGGTTCTGCGAACATATTCTGGATGAAGCTTTCGTAGAAAGGCAGCGGGTCAGTTTGAATGGCGTGCATCGCTGTTTTTAAGCCGTTAAAATCAAATGGACCGTGTTCCCAGCCCTCCCATTGATAGTCGGAAGCGGATTGATCGATGATCACAGCGGCTTGAATGTTATCATTCCCAAATTGATTGAGATAATCCCATACGACAAAAGCGCCCATTGACCAGCCGGCAAGAACGACATGATCAAGCTCCATTACATTTAGAAATTCCCTTATGTCACGGGCATATTGGGAAATGGTGTGGCCGTGAAGCACTTTGTCAGATTCGCCGTGTCCTCTAAGATCAAGACGAATACATTGATAATTGGCAGAAAGCGCCGAAAATTGTTTGTGGAAAAATTGTCCGCTCATCAGCACCCCATGTATAAACAGGATCGGCGTCCCGCTCCCGTGTGTTTCATAGTAAAGGCGTGTCTGATCTTCTAATGTGATGTATGGCATGTTTCTCCTCCTTTAGTTTCCATCATGAGTATGGCTGGCTGCTGTTGAGCTGATGATGGCAGCTATCGCGGCTGCCTGCTGCGCTTGAATGACTGTTTCGATAGAGGTGTATAGTCCTGATTCCATCAGCAGATTTTTCTCCATATGCTCACTGAGATAGAGGCTGACAGCAATTTTAAAATTCATTTCCTTTTGCCGTTTAAAAGCTTTTTCCTGGTTTAATTCGTCAGTGATGCACAAAACGGTTTTGATATCTGGCTCTTCCAGAAATGTGAGGAGAGCAAGGTCTGGATAATGATAATCCTTTGGTTTTTTGACAGATTCAGTGATCGATTGATATATCTGTTTGCAAGCGGAAACAATCATTTCGGGCTCTTTTTCACTTTGCAAGGCCAGAATATGGCTGACCTGATGTAAGTACTGTCCTTTTTTAAAGCCGTTGGCTGCCAGCAGCTGATAGCATGTTTCCGCCTTCTGTAGCGCCTGCAAACCTTCTCCGTTTTCTCCAAGCAGTACGGCAAGCGGAACATTCTGAGTTGAAGTGAGGAAATAATGATTTTTCTTCATCTGCTGATAAACTGCTAGCCCCATGTTCATCTGTTCTTTTTGGTTTGTCGTTTCAGATTTGCCGGTGAGCAAGATCAGAGCGGAAAGGTATGTGAACATATCCCGCTTATATCCTAGCTTCACCATTTCATTGTATACATCGATAAAAGTATGAAATGTTTGTTTTGCCTCATGCTGAAAATGAATGTCCAGAATAGATGCAACAGTAAAGCGGTGGTGTGAATTGAGTGTTGAGAAGCTGCCGATGTTTGATTTGATATAGCTGCTCAAATCATAAAAGCGCTGAAAATCAAACTCTCTTTTATTCACAATATATGCAGAAGAAATGAGCATTAATATCTGATCGTGTGAAACTTTCCATTTTAATTTTGATTTTAATTCAGCATAAATGGAAATGTATTGCTTTATTTTTTCATGTAGGTTGTGTGTCAGCATAAAAAGCAGCTCCTTTTTGCTGTTTTTACGTAATACGATAAATAGGGCCAAAGGTTTCATAAAGAAAAAACTTGCCTGCTAGAGGCAAGTTTGTCGGATTATTTATGGGGATCTGTTATATCCATCGGTCTCATCATGTCATAGTCTTCATGCTCTAGAATATGGCAATGCCATACGTATCGTCCGCTGTACGGACCGAATGTCGCCGCGATTCTCAGGACTTCACCTGCATGCGCTTGAATGGTGTCTTTCCAGCCCTTTTCACTTGGCGGCGGCGGGACAGCCGGACCGGTATAGGACAATTCCCCGCTTTCTTGATAACGGGCGATATCAAACGGCCGCCGGTCTAATACACGGAAGGAGACTAGATGCAGGTGGATCGGATGTGTTCCGCGTGTCGGGTTGATAATGGACCATATTTCAGTAGTGCCGACTTTTGGTGCTTCTGTGACGGGATCGTGCCAGCGTTTGTTATTAAGCAGAAGGACAGGTCTGCCGTATTCGTCCTGGGTGCCTGCCAGTTTTAACGTTCTGATGTTTTGTATTCTTTCATGCTGTACCGAAGGGTATGAGGCGAGGTACTTCGGCTTTCTGCTTTCGTCTTTTTGTGCCAATGGTTTTGTGACTCTGAATTGCATGATATTCGCATCTGTTTCAGGATTGACGTCACCGCCGCAGCCCGCGCTGTTTGCCAAAATGATCGATTCTCCTTCATACGCTGTGAAGTCAATGATGATATCATAACGTTCAGCAGGCGCAAGGCTGAAAGAATTCAGTTTAACAGATCGCGGCAGGAGCCCTCCATCTGAACCAATCTGAATAAACTCTCCGCCATTATCGAGTGACAGGTTATAGGTTCTTGTATTGGAGGCGTTGATGACACGGAATCGGTATTTCCTTGGCTCGACTTCCAAGTATGGCCATACCTTCCCGTTGACGAGTATGGTTTCTCCGCAAAAAGCCGGAACGATTGAGGGATTAGGCAGTGACGGAGAAGGGTTTTCCGGTGCGCTCGGATAAAACAAAGAACCGTCCTCATTGATCGTGCGGTCTGTGATAAGAAGCGGCACATCGTATTCGTCTGAAGGCAGTTTTAAGCGTTTTTCCTTTGGGTCATGAATGATATAAGCACCGACAAGTCCGGCATAGACATTTAGCCTGGTGAGCGCCATGGCGTGATCGTGATACCACAATATAGCCCCGCGCTGCTGGTTTGGATAATGATAAACCTCTCTTTTGAAATAAGGTCCTGTTTGTTCAAAGTCTTTGGAAAACCAAGCCTCCGGATACCCGTCACTATCATCTGGCGTGACGCCGCCGTGTAAATGAACAACAGTCTTTACCTCGGGCTCTTCATGCTGGCTATCACTGTGATGAATGGTGTGATCAATCGGAAGGAAATGCGTGGAAGGTAGGTTATTCATCCATTTTACATATACGTTTTCATTTCTTTTAACCTCAATGGTCGGCCCCGGAAATAAGCCGTTGTAGCCCCACAGGTGGGTTGGAGGGAGATCGCGATGGAGCTGATGGGTGCATTCCTCCATGGTGACTTCGTAGTATGTTTTTTCTTTTGATTGCTGTACTGGCTTTAGTGTATCTGGGATTGGGAGAGCATCCACAAATTTTTCAAGTGTCATTTTCATCTGTCCTTATCTAAATTTTCCAAATTGGTACTATAGTTAATGACAATAAGGACGTGATGGTTACAAAAAATCTTCGTGCTGCAGACTGCCCGAGAAAGAAAATAACAAAATCCTAAACGGCAGGCCGTTTAGGATTTGATCAGCATTAAGGCAGGATATCGGGCTGCTGCTGTGTGACTGGGTTGGCAGCCGCTTTCTCGCTCACCTTGCGTTTTCTGAACACAAGGTAAGAAATCAGAACGATTCCCGTGATGACGCCTGTCAGCAGCAGCTCGTCTCTCATGGAATCAATAAACGCCATGGACACTAAAATTCCGCAAATGGCGAGGATGGTCAAGTAGGTTAGGAAAGGGAAGAGCCACATTTTGATCTTCAATGCTTCTGGGTTTGTTTTTTCGAGTTTTTTCCGCATTTTCAGCTGGGAAACTGCGATGACAAGATAGACGAGTAAAGCGATTGCGCCTGATGAGTTGACTAAGAATAAAAAGACGGTATCCGGTGAAAAATAGTTCATTACGACCGCGATATAAGAGAAAAATGTCCCGGCCACAATGGCTTGTACGGGAACGCCTTTTTTGCTCAATTTCATAAAACGGCGCGGCGCTTCGTTTCTTTCTGCAAGTGAATACAGCATTCTGGATGTGGTGTACAAACCTGAATTCAGGCAAGAGAGTACGGCTGTGAGGACGATAAAGTTCATAATCTGTGCGGCTGCGGGCACTCCTATATGCTCAAGTACAGCGACGAAAGGGCTTTCTAAAATATTTGCTGAATTCCATGGCAACAGCGCTACGACAATGGCGATTGAGCCCACGTAAAAGACGATGATGCGCCATACAACGGATCTGGTGGCTTTTGTCACAGATTCGATCGGGTTGGATGTTTCCCCTGCTGCAATGGCAACGATTTCAGTTCCCATAAAAGAGAAGATGACAACGACAATGCCGAGCAAAACGGAGCTGATGCCCTCCGGGAAAAATCCGCCTTTGCCTGTAAGATTCGAAAAACCGACTGGCTCACTGCCCGGTGCAAAGCCAAAAATAAAGGCAAAACCAACGATTAGAAAAGCAATGATAGTCACAACTTTAATGAGGGAGAACCAATATTCAAACTCACCGAAAGACTTAACGGAGTAGACGTTTGTCAGGGTGAGCACAATGGTCAAGATCAAACTTGTCAGCCACAGCGGAATATCATGGAACCAGTATTGAATAATGCCAGCACCGGCAATGGCTTCGATCGCGATGACGATCACCCAGAAAAACCAGTACAGCCAGCCGATTGTAAATCCTGCCCACGGTCCGATGGCGTCGTGAGCGTATTGAGAAAACGATCCGCTCGTCGGGTTTACGGCAGACATCTCACCGAGCATTCTCATAATAAAAATCACCAATAATCCGGCTAACGCGTAAGAAACAACGGCACCCGGACCGGTCGAGTGAATCACTGAACCGCTGCCTACAAATAGGCCGGCTCCGATTACACCGGCAATCGAAATCATTGTCATATGGCGGGGCTTTTATTTCTTTTTTAATCCTGATTGAGACTGGTTCATAAGTTACCTCCTTTTAAAATGCAATCATTACTGAATATTATGATAATTGAAACTCTATCATAAATATACAGTTTGTCGAAAATTCGTGTAAGAAAATATACCAGCTTATTTCAAATTTGTAGTGTTTTGTTTGCGCTTTCAGCGAATGTGTGGAAAAAATGTTTCGTTTTTTATTTGCTGTGTGATTTTGTGTACTATTTACAATTCGATAGAATGCGAGAAGCGCTGGTGTCATTGGATCTGATGGGCTTTTTGGCGGAGCAAATAAATTGGATGAGAGAAAAAGTGTTCCATCGTCACTATTTTTCTGTGGCGGGTGAATCATGTTTCTGTAGACCCACTGCGGATCAGCTTTGTAAGATAATAATAGGAAAATGTGAGCGGGGAGGAGGTTTTGTATGGAGAGATATGATGAACTGAAAAAGGGAGAATCCGGAGCGCTGGTCAGCATTGCCGCGTATCTAGTTCTTTCCGCAATTAAACTGATCATCGGTTATCTTTTTCACTCGGAAGCACTTACGGCAGACGGATTAAATAACACAACTGACATTATTGCTTCTGTTGCTGTGCTGATTGGCCTGCGCATCTCTCAAAAGCCTCCTGATGAAGATCATCCATACGGCCACTTTCGAGCGGAAACGATTGCATCGCTTATCGCATCGTTTATTATGATGGTTGTCGGCCTGCAAGTGCTGTTCAGCGCCGGAGAATCTATTTTTTCTGCTAAACAAGAGACGCCGGATATGATTGCGGCTTGGACGGCAGCGGGCGGGGCAGTCCTGATGCTGATCGTTTACCGGTACAATAAAAGGCTGGCCAAAAAGGTGAAGAGCCAGGCGCTCCTTGCTGCGGCTGCTGATAATAAATCAGACGCATTCGTCAGTATCGGCACATTTATCGGCATTGTAGCTGCTCAATTCCATCTTGCTTGGATTGATACGGTCACTGCGTTTGTGATCGGTCTGCTTATTTGCAAGACCGCATGGGATATTTTTAAAGAGTCATCTCACTCTTTGACAGATGGATTCGACATAAAGGACATTTCCGCTTATAAACAGACAATCGAAAAAATCTCCGGTGTGAGCCGTTTAAAAGACATAAAAGCAAGATACTTGGGCAGTACGGTTCATGTTGATGTGGTGGTTGAGGTATCGGCAGATTTAAATATTACGGAAAGCCACGATATAGCCAATGAAATTGAGCGGAGAATGAAGGAGGAGCATGCGATTGATTATTCGCATGTTCATATGGAGCCTTTAGAACACAAATAATTGAGCTTCCTGCCACAGGAAGCTTTTTTGTGTGTTTTGGCCAGCTTTATTGGAAACAATTTGCTAGAATCGTTTTTTTATACAGATTGCTTTTTGTGGTAAAGTTAGGTTACATTATGATGAATTTTGTAGATGATTAGGAGGAAAAGAATGGCATATCAAGAAGACCTGCATCCTTTGCTGGGGAAAGCAGTTGAACATATTAATAGAGTAATGGTTGGAAAACGAGACATCGCCATACTCAGCTTAGCAGCCCTTCTTGCCAAAGGGCATGTGCTGCTTGAGGATGTACCCGGAGTCGGAAAAACGATGATGGTCCGCGCGCTGGCAAAGTCAATCGGCGCTGATTTCAAAAGAATCCAATTCACTCCGGATTTGCTGCCATCTGATGTAACAGGGGTATCTATCTATAATGCGAAAACGATGGAATTTGAATATCGTCCCGGCCCGATTATGGGAAATATCGTGCTGGCCGATGAAATCAACCGTACCTCTCCGAAGACACAGTCGGCTTTGCTCGAAGCGATGGAAGAGGGGAGCGTCACGGTAGATGGCCATACGATGCAGCTTGCCGATCCGTTTTTTGTGATGGCAACGCAAAACCCGGTCGAATATGAAGGAACCTATCCTTTGCCGGAAGCCCAGCTTGACCGGTTTTTATTCAAACTTCGGATGGGTTATCCGTCCTTTAATGAAGAGCTTGACGTCTTATCTCTTCAGGAAAAAAGCCATCCGATTGAGACGCTTGAGCCGATTATTGCAAAAGAAGACTTCATCCGTTTACAGCGGGAAGTGCAAAATGTCCGTGCTGATAACAGCATTAAGGAATATATCGTTGAAATTGTGCAGAAAACGAGACAGCATCCTTCTGTTCAATTAGGCGTCAGTCCGCGCGGCTCAATCGCCCTCATGAAAGCGGCACAGGCATACGCGCTGCTGCATCATCGCGACTATGTCATACCGGATGATATTCAATATTTAGCTCCTTTCACGCTGCCGCACCGGATGATGCTTCATCCTGAGGCAAAATTTGAAGGGATTCAGGCAGAAGCGATCGTAAGGGAGATCATGTCAGCTGTGAAGGTGCCGGTTCAAAGGTCGTCGGTCCGCTGATGAATAAGAAATGGCAATGGCTCGTATATGGTTGGAAGCTGATTATATTAACTTTATTGACGGCTGCTGTTTTTTCTTATGCGATGTTTCAGGGCGGCTTTGTCAGCTGGTTTTTGTTTTACGCGTTTCTCCCTTTTGTCTTGTATGCCGGGCTGTTGGCCTTGTATCCGCTCCGTTCTTTTCAGGCTTCAAGGCAAATGGATAAAACACAATTGCATGCGGGGGACAGGCTGGGCGTAACGGTTACGCTGAGAAGAAAGCTGCCATTTCCCCTGATGTATATGGTGATTGAAGATTGCCTGCCAGAAGGTATCGCGTCATTAAATCGAGACGGAGCCGCGGCCAAACGGCTCGTTTTTCCTTGGTTTAAACGGAGCATAACGATGTCGTATGAATTAGCTCGGGTACCGCGCGGAGAGCATCACTTTCATTCTGTCAGGGTGCGAACCGGGGATGTTCTTGGCTTGATTGAAAAAACTGCATTTTTTGAGCTGGATGATACCCTGTTTGTTTATCCATTCTATCAGCGTTTTTCCTATCAGGTGAATGAGAGGCATCAGGAAGACGGTGTAAGCGGTTCTTCTCCAATTCATGAGCACCATTCCTCAGTCGCAGCAAGTGTGCGGAATTATCAGCCGGGAGACCGGTTTGCTGCGTTAGATTGGAAGACTTCTGCACGGCGGAGCCAGCTGATGACGAAGGAATTTGAGCCTTCTCGCAGCAAAAATCTGTTTCTGCTGATGGACCGTTTTTCCTCTGACGCATTCGAAGAGGTCGTTTCAGTGACAGCTTCGATTCTTTATTCTGTTTTAAAAAACGGCGCGGGCGCTGGCCTGGCTTCCATCGGGAAGGAAAAAAACATTTTCCCTATTCAGGAAGGGGATCAGCATTTTAAGCACATGCTTCGGCATTTAGCCATCGCTCATTGTGATGCGGCAGACCCGATAAGCCGATATGCACGGGAAGAGCTGGGAAAGCCATCTGTTCGCCAAGCTGATCAAGTTGTTGTCACGGGACAGTTAACGGAAGATATGCTGCACCTCGCAGAAATAGGAGGCGGCCGGGTTACGGTGATACTGGCAAAAGAGAAAGATGCTGAGCTCTCTCAAGCTGAAAATGCCATGATTGAACGCATGATGAAACGCCAAATCAGAGTTCGGGTCATGAGGGGCGGGCGAGTTTCGCGTGTTGTTTAGAAAGAGAGGTGACTGGTTCACATGCCGCACGATGATCACAAGGGAAGCCGTTTGAGCTTGCTGTTATTTTATTTTCTGGCTTTTTTATTGCTGTGGGAGTGGCTCAGGCCGCTTGACAGTTTTACTGAAACGAAACATACAGGCTTTTTTAGTGTCTTTATCGGTTTGACGTTTCTGCTGACTTTTTTCAGGATGAGGTGGTTTGTCACCGTTCCTTTTTGTGTCATATTTACATTGATCTCGATACACATCCTGTTTTATCAAGGATCTATATTCGACTTGAGCTGGGTCAGCTCTTTTTTGCAGGATGTCTATCTGAATATCACGTTGATTCAATCTGGGCAATGGAATGACATGATCCCTTCATTTCGGACCCTGCTGTTTTTTGTGCTGCTGTGGCTGCTGGTCTATCTCCTGCATTATTGGGTGATTTACCAGAGAAGAATTTTGTTTTTCTTTTTGATGACAGTAGCGTATATTACGATTCTTGATACCTTTACGCCATATGATGCCACTTTTGCCGTCATCCGTATCGTGCTGATCGGCTTCTTTATGCTGGGCCTTTTATACTTGGAACGCATTAAGCTGATGGAAAGAATCACACTGCCAAAAACATCTGTCCTGAAATGGTTTCTTCCTTTATCTGTATTGGTTTTGGCTGCAACGGGATTCGGACTCGCCGCTCCAAAATCAGAGCCGGCCTGGCCTGATCCGGTGCCTTTTCTTAAAAAAATCACTCATCAAGACCGCGTGTCTGCAGGGGAAAGCAAAATCGGATACGGGAATCATGATGAATCACTCGGCGGCCCGTTCCAGCAGGATGCTACACCTGTTTTTACATGGCAGGGAAAAGAGCGTACGTATTTCCGTGTGGAAACGAAGGACACGTATACCGGAAAAGGCTGGATTGAAACAGACACAGGCATGTCGTATCAGCTTAGCAATGGAAAAGTTGAAAATCTGTGGTTTGACCATAAGGTTGCGACAGAGCGCCGCACCGTCCGTGTAAAAGTCGATAAGCACTACGGGTATAATCATCTGATGTATCCGATTGGTGCGGAAACCATTCAGCCAAAGCAGGCTGTCTCACTTGAAATGAACGGCAACACGGAGCAAATTTCTCCGATCAGTGAACAAGCCGGTGAAATCAGAAATATGGGAAATTATACTGTAACGTACAATTCCCCGGTCTATAAGCTGGATGAACTGAGAAAGGTAAAAGTGAGAAAAAACAGTGAGGAATACACATTCAGCGATCGCTACATGCAGCTTCCAGATTCACTGCCAGAGCGGGTGAGAACCCTTGCGATCAAACTGACTCAGGATCACGACAATATGTTTGATAAGGTGAAAGCGGTTGAGGACTATTTAGGGTCAAATGCGTTCACCTATGAAACAGAAAACGTGACCATTCCTAAGAATGATGAAGATTATGTCGATCAATTTCTCTTTGAAACGAAAATGGGTTATTGTGATAACTTTTCTTCCGCCATGGTGGTGCTCTTGCGCTCGGCCGGCATTCCGGCCCGCTGGGTAAAGGGTTATACGTCCGGCGAATACAAAGAAGCAGGGAACAAAAATGGCAGCATTTACGAAGTGACAAATAACAATGCCCATTCCTGGGTAGAGGTGTATTTCCCGGAACAGGGCTGGGTTACATTTGAGCCGACTAAAGGGTTTACAAATCCGGCTCAATTTACTTCTTCTGACACAAAGGACTCCGGCAGCGATAACAGCAGCTCGCCGAAGAAAGCACAAGAGAAACAGAAAGAAGAGAAAAAACAGCCGCAAAAAGAAGAAAAACAAAAGGAAAAACGGGAGCCAGCTGTTTCTAAAAAGCCGTCCGCTTCGCATACTAATGCCGATGCGGGCTTGTATGCAACGCTTGCGGTTCTTGCAGTCCTCCTGGTGGCAGCTGTATTGCTGTATGTTTTCCGCTCGTTATGGATTCCTGTTTTCGCCGTGAGGAAATTGAAGCGGCGCAGCGATCAGCACGCGTTTTTTGAGGCATATGACGCGCTGCTGAAACAACTGAAGAGAAAAGGGCTGCCGAAACGAGGCAGTGAAACGCTGCGTGATTATGCAAAACGAATCGATGAAAAATACGACATAGAAGACATGTCAAAGCTGACATTAAGCTATGAAAGGGCGCTTTACAGAAATGAAGATTCTTCAGCGCTTTGGAATGATTCCAGAGAGTTATGGGAAAATTTAATTAAAAGAAGATGGTCTTGACCGCTTATCAACGTGTTGTTAGAATTAGTGAATATTATCGGAGTCTGGGAGCGAGTTGGCCTGACTCCGGCAAACGGCCTTGCCAAAGAGGGCGGAGCGAGCTTCATATCTGTCCTCGTTTTTTTCTGTGTCAAAAAACTTAGAGGAGATTAGGTGACAACCATGACAAAGTTAGTGAATGAAATGATTCTTGTCCTTGATTTCGGCAGTCAGTATAACCAGCTGATTACACGCCGTATCCGTGAATTCGGTGTTTACAGCGAGCTGCATCCACATACATTGACGGCTGAAGAAATTAAAAAAATGAATCCAAAAGGAATTATTTTATCCGGCGGTCCAAACAGTGTGTATGATGAAAACTCTTTCCGCTGTGACGAGAAAATCTTCGAGCTTGATATTCCTGTTTTGGGAATTTGCTACGGCATGCAGTTGATGACTCATTACCTTGGCGGTAAAGTTGAAGCAGCAAGCCAGCGTGAATACGGAAAAGCAAATATCCGCATCGAAGGCACACCTGATTTGTTCAAAGATCTTCCAAATGAACAAGTGGTTTGGATGAGCCACGGTGATTTGGTTGTAGAAGTTCCTGAAGGCTTCACTGTTGACGCGACAAGCCATCACTGCCCGAACTCAGCAATGAGCAAAGCGGACAAAAAATGGTACGGCGTTCAGTTCCACCCGGAAGTGCGCCACTCTGAATACGGCAATGATCTTCTGAAAAACTTTGTATTCGGTGTTTGCGAATGCGAAGGCGAATGGTCAATGGAGAACTTTATCGAAATCGAAATGCAAAAAATCCGTGAAACGGTCGGAGACAAACAGGTTCTTTGCGCGCTAAGCGGCGGCGTTGATTCCTCTGTTGTTGCTGTTTTGATTCATAAAGCGATCGGCGACCAGCTGACTTGTATCTTTGTAGACCATGGTCTTCTCCGTAAAGGCGAAGCTGAGGGTGTTATGAAAACATTCAGCGAAGGCTTTAACATGAATGTGATTAAAGTAGACGCAAAAGATCGATTCTTAAACAAACTAAAAGGCGTTTCTGATCCTGAACAAAAACGCAAAATCATCGGTAATGAATTCATTTACGTGTTTGATGATGAAGCGGACAAGCTCAAAGGCATCGACTACCTTGCACAAGGTACGCTTTACACAGATATCATCGAGAGCGGTACAGCAACGGCGCAAACGATCAAATCTCACCACAATGTCGGCGGACTTCCTGAAGACATGCAGTTTGAGCTGATCGAGCCGTTAAACACGCTCTTCAAAGACGAAGTGCGCGCGCTTGGCACAGAGCTCGGCATTCCAGATGAAATCGTATGGCGTCAGCCGTTCCCAGGACCGGGACTCGGAATCCGTGTTCTTGGCGAAGTAACAGAAGAAAAACTTGAAATCGTTCGTGAATCAGATGCAATCTTGCGTGAAGAAATTGCAAATCACGGCTTAGAGCGTGATATCTGGCAATACTTCACTGTTCTTCCTGACATCCGCAGCGTTGGTGTTATGGGTGACGCAAGAACATATGATTACACAATCGGAATCCGTGCCGTTACATCAATCGACGGCATGACATCTGACTGGGCGCGTATCCCGTGGGATGTGCTTGAAGTCATTTCGACACGTATCGTAAACGAAGTGAAGCACATTAACCGCGTGGTGTACGATATTACAAGTAAGCCGCCTGCGACGATTGAGTGGGAATAAGTAAATAACAACGAGAAAAACGTCCCTTTTTCAAAAGGGGCGTTTTTTTTGTTAACTTTTTGAAACCGTTTCGACAATTTTTGTATCTAACAACATAGGAGGTGGATAAGGTGAAGGAAGAAAGATTGATTACAAAGGCGAGAAAAGGAAATGCTCGGGCCTTTGAAAAGCTTATGCTGGCACATCAGGAGACTTTATATAAAACAGCTTATCTCTATTTAAGAAATAAAGAAGATGCACTTGATGCTGTACAGGAAACAGCTTATAAAGCTTTTATCAGTATAGAAAAACTAAAAGAGCCAAAGTATTTTTTAACGTGGCTTACTCGAATATTGATTCATACCATTTTTGCCATGAATAAAAAGAAAGGAGATTTGGTTCCGTTTGAGAAACATCATGATGCTGGAACTAATCAAGCAAATATTGAGGAATACATAGACTTGCGAAATGCGATTGATTTACTTGATGAACATGTTCAGTTAACAATTCAGCTCTATTATTTTCAAGATTATTCGATTTCAATGATAGCTGAACAAACAGGAATGGCAGAAGGCACAATTAAAACCCATTTACATAGAGCGAGAAAAGCATTGAAACAGGAGCTGGAAAAGGAGGATCAAAACAAATGGACAAACACCAAATGAAGCAGATGTATGATGACATAGCAGTGCCAAAGAAAGCACTCAAAAAGGCAATACATCAAGCTGTCGTTCGTGCTGAAAATGAAAGTAACACAAGGCGCCGTTTTAAATGGGCACGAACTATTACAAATGGAATGGCTATTGCTGCTGTGGTATGTATATTGTATTTATCATCTGGTCTTTTTCTTCCCTCTGTAAACAAAGCGATGGGGAGCATACCCATTGTCGGACAAATTTATAAGGATTTTCAAGATAAAGTTGGTCTATCATTGTTTAAAAGCAATTTGGTCACAGCTTTAAATGAAAAAGCAGACTCCAGGGGAATCACTGTTTCTGTAAACAGCTCCTATTACGATGCCGGACAGCTTGTTTATAACTTCACTGTTGATAACTTCCACTCTGATGAAAAAGAGATCATGTATGATGTCGACGAAACGAGTTATAGCGACAACTTTTCAATCAACTACGATTCCTTAATGCTTAAAAAATTAAATAACAAGCAATACGCAGGACAATTAAGGATTTATACAAATGGTACTGAAATAAAAAATGGGGAAACCGTGCCCTTTGTAATTACTCATATCAATGAAATACAGGGAAATTGGAGATTCAAACTGCCTATTACCAAAAAGAATGCGGGTTATTTAGAAAGCTCAAAAGTTATATCGGCTTATCATAATCGTTATCAATTTTCCAATATTCAAGTGGAAAACGGGAAACTTGGATCTGTCCTTCAATTTACAATCGATTATCAAGGCATAGCAAAGCATGATACGGTTGAAATTAACGAAGTTAAAGATGATTTAGGAAACACATATGAGATGTCAGCATCAAACATCGAACTTGGAGACCGCATAAAGGTAAACGAGAGAACGGTAAGAGCAAAAGGACAAACACAGTTAGAATCACCAATCAATCCAAAAGCGAAAAAGCTAACATTAATTGCAGATATTAGATCTGAGGCTGAGGGTAGTGAAATCGTCCCGCTTAATGCAGGGATGCCGTATCGTCTTTCTGAAACAAAACATCAAAACATAGGGATTGAAATCGAGAACATTAAACAAGAAGGGAGGAAAGTATTGGTACATTACCGTTTCACTGGAGTTGATACTTCAAATATGTCAAAAGATGACTTAGTGAATATAGGTGAAATGATTGGCCTTGGTGATAAGAAAAAAATGCAATCATGGTCTGATCCAATGGCTTATTATGAAGAAGGCTATTATTTGAAATGGAATAAAGCTGAAGTGAAGAATATGGACACAGCCGAAATGTTATCAACTTTTGAACTGGATGACGCTTATCTTGATAAGCTGTCTTTAAAGCATTTTGAGTTTAATGAATACGGTCTGTATATTGATAAAGGCGTTTTAAATGACCTGATTCAACTAAAGCCATTCTCGTTTACTGTACCAGTGCATCAGGTGAGTCAGCCTTCAAGATAAAATAATCATAAGTTGAAAAGCCGTATGAAGTCATGCATACGGTTTTTATCATTGTTGCCAATTTAGTCAATAGACGAATAAACCAATTTTTTTAATAAGTAATGTTCGTTGTTTATATTGTCAATTCAAAATGAAGTTGGTACAATAGACACAGAAATCAAATAAGATGAATTCGTATAATCGCGGGAATATGGCTCGCAAGTCTCTACCAAGCTACCGTAAATGGCTTGACTACGTAAACATTTCTTTCGTTTGATATAAATAAAACACGTTTATTTATTCAAACTGAAATCCGTCTGTAGTCAAGCGTCCCAAAATGTATTGGGGCGTTTTTTATTTGGCGTTTTCAGGACAGAATAAATAGCAAAGAGTGAAGGGAGTCAAATAGCTTGAAAACGTTTTTTCAGTTTGATGAGCTGGGCACCAGCTATCGCAATGAAATCATTGGCGGATTAACGACTTTTTTATCTATGGCATATATTTTGTTCGTCAATCCGATTACGCTTGCTTTGGAGAGCGTGAAAGATTTTCCGGAGGCGCTGAGAATTGACCAGGGTGCAGTCTTTACAGCGACAGCGCTGGCGTCTGCAGCAGGCTGTATCTTAATGGGATTAATAGCGAGATATCCGATTGCCATCGCGCCGGGTATGGGGCTGAACGCGTTTTTTGCGTTTTCTGTTGTCCTTGGTATGGGTATTTCATGGCAGGCAGCTTTGTCTGGTGTTTTTATTTCAGGTCTTATTTTCGTTGCTCTTTCTTTAACAGGTTTTCGTGAAAAAATCATCAACGCCATTCCGCCTGAGCTGAAATTGGCAGTCGGTGCGGGGATCGGCCTGTTTATTACATTCGTTGGTTTGCAAGGCTCAGGAATCATTACTGCAAATCCTTCTACGCTCGTCACGATCGGAAACATTCACAGCGGTCCTGTGCTGTTAACGATTTTCGGTGTGATTGTCACGGTTATTTTAATGGTGCTTCGCGTGAACGCAGGCGTGTTTATCGGGATGTTATTAACAGCGGTAGCCGGCATGATTTTCGGTTTGGTTCCGGTTCCGACTCAAATTGTCGGCAGTGTGCCAAGCCTTGCGCCGACTTTCGGACAAGCGTGGATTCACCTCCCGG
Source organism: Bacillus sp. YP1 (assembly GCF_000877815.1). Lineage (NCBI taxonomy): Bacteria > Bacillati > Bacillota > Bacilli > Caryophanales > Bacillaceae > Bacillus > Bacillus sp. YP1. Next base: position 443,365 of record NZ_CP010014.1, read on the forward strand.
ATATTTTCTCTGTACAAATGCTGATCGTTATTTTAACATTCTTGTTTGTCGGATTTTTTGATACAGCTGGTACACTTGTTGCTGTGGCGACACAAGCTGGTTTAATGAAGGAAAACAAATTGCCGCGTGCGGGCCGTGCGCTTTTAGCTGATTCATCTTCTATTGTGATCGGTGCCGTGCTTGGTACGTCTACAACAACTTCTTATGTGGAATCAAGCTCAGGTGTCGCTGCGGGTGCCCGTTCAGGATTTGCCGCAATTGTAACAGGGATTCTCTTTTTACTGGCTACGTTTTTCTCTCCGCTCCTATCAGTCGTTACGTCAAATGTAACAGCGCCGGCGCTTATTATTGTTGGTGCATTGATGGTGGCGCCGCTTGGCAAAATCGCTTGGGATAAGTTCGAAGTGGCCGTTCCTGCTTTCCTTACCATGATCATGATGCCGTTAACGTACAGCATCGCGACTGGTATTGCCATCGGATTTATTTTCTATCCGATTACAATGGTGTGCAAAGGAAAAGCCAAAGAGGTTCATCCAATCATGTACGGGCTGTTTATCGTATTTATCCTGTACTTTATCTTCTTAAAATAAGGAATGAAAAACCAGCTGCACAGGCAGCTGGTTTTTTTGTTGCAAAAGATAAAACCATTTCATACGATATACCGTCATGTAGATGTGCCGCCATGCTTTACTTAAATGGAAATGACTTGACTGTTCAGGAAGGCTTCGGTACCTTATATAAGTGTTTTATTTTCTTGCTGAATGGTATTCCGCCGTATTTTTTTGATAGGAGTTGCTGACATGACGGAAGAAAGAAAAGAAACGTTTGAAGAAGAAATTAACCAGAGTGAAAGAATAGATGCAGATGAAGAACCGCTATCGAGAATGTCCAGAAAGGCGAGCCGGCAAAGCAAGCAGAAGCAAAAACAAAAGCAGAAACCGCGCCAGGAACGCGGTGAATCAACTGTTAAAGACAAGCTTGCGTCTGTTTGGGCAGCCATCAACAGATATTGCGGATTTGCGTTCTCGATTTTAAAATCTCCGGCGAAAACTGTCGTAACGGATGGTTTTTCTCATTATAAGTACGGTCTGATTTCAATGCTTATATTCAGTATCATTTTTTCAATTGGGAATTGGTTTCAGTTAAAGGCAAGCTGGAATCGGCCGCTCGGTTTCGGAGAACGCCATCATGCTTTCTATGACGGGTTTTTAGTTGTTCTTGTGTATTTGCTGATCTTTTTCGCGGTAATGGTCTTTGCTATATGGGCTGTCTCCCGCTATATGATGAAGCAGAAGGTGACGTTCAGAGAAGCAGCTGCCGTATTGGGTTCATTGCTTGTACCGATAATTGCTGTTTCAATCCTTTGGCTGATCTTTGCGATCGTAAATATCCCAATGCTGACAGTACTGTTTACGGTGCTGATCTTGTTTTCCATTTTTTTTATCATCGCGCTGTATGTACAGCGTGTGTACCAGGCGGCACAAGATGCACCAATTGATTATATCTATTGTGTATTTGCAGTGGTTGCGATAGCGCTGCTGTTTACGGCAGTGACTTGGCCTTTTATTTCGGAATATTTTACGGCGTCGCTGATTCCGCTTTAATGAAAAAACCGGCTAATCCTAGCCGGTTTTTTTATGTCACACTTTTTACAAATATATCTAAAAAACATAGTTGATTTGTAGGATTAACCCGTGTATGATGGGGAAAATGCTGAAAACGTCCAGCGAAAAACCTTTATGTTTAAGGAGGATGATGGACATGGCTGATGTGCTTCGCCGAGCAATTAATCAAAAGAAACAATTTTTAAAAACCAAATTACTGCTCTCGGAATTTTATCAAGGAAGAGGGGAACAGCTTGCTGACTACACGCTGAGTGAGCTTGAGAAAGAATACAAGTCCCTTCAGAAAATGAAAAAAGAGATCTGACAATAGATATAAAGAGGTGAGTCTGCTGAAAAGCGGGCTTTTTTGTTTTGATTTTGAAAAGGCGAGAAAGAGGGTAAACTACTACTGTTCAACTCATAAAAGCATGTCGAAATATTTTGCTTAAACTTACGGGCGAAGCTGATTGTAAACGGCTCATTTCTCTAGTAGAATATGAATGCTTTGTGCAAGCTGAAGAGTAGGGGGATGAATAAAATGATGCAAACCATCTTATCAAATGGGATAGCCATGGTTCTCATAATTCTCATTATTAATATTGTCTATGTGTCATTTTTTACGATAAGAATGATTTTAACGCTGAAAGGACAGCGTTATTTAGCGGCCGGCATCAGTACGATTGAAATACTGGTTTATGTGACAGGGCTGAGTCTGGTGCTCGATAACTTAGACCAGATTCAAAATGTGATCGCGTATGCGCTCGGTTACGGTCTAGGCGTAATTGTCGGCATGAAAATAGAAGAAAAATTGGCGCTTGGCTATATTATGGTCAATGTGATTACGAAGGAGCTCGATCTTGATCTTCCGAAGCAGCTCCGTGAAAAAGGCTACGGCGTGACAAATTGGGTGGCAGGCGGGCTTGAAGGCGACCGCACAGCCCTTCAGATCCTGACGCCGAGAAAATATGAACTCCAGCTATATGATACGATTAAAACACTTGATTCAAAAGCCTTTATTATTGCGTACGAACCAAAAACAATCCACGGCGGCTTCTGGGTCAAAGCGGTAAAGAAGAGGAGAATTAAAGAATAATGGCAAAGCCGAAGAAGAAAAAGTTTGAAGTGACAGAGCAGCAAACGATTGATGCGGTGCTTCAGCAAATGAAAGAAGAAGGATATCTGCCTGTAAGGCGAATGGAAGAGCCTATTTTTATGGAAAAAAAGGAAAATGGGTCAATTCAGATCGTTCCGTGCGGGAAAAAAATCGTATTTGAAGGGAAATTGATCTAAAACACGAACATTAGTAGAATGAATTTTTGTATCGTTCGATAATATCGTTGACATTATCCATGTCCGTTGTTAAGATAAACATGAAATCAAAACACGACCTCATATAATCTTGGGAATATGGCCCATAAGTTTCTACCCGGCAACCGTAAATTGCCGGACTATGCAGGAAAGTGATCGATAAAACTGACATGGATATATCGCAGAAGCGAACGACTGACGATACATGTACCATGCCCGGTTTGTATTGCTTCCTCATAAGTGCAATGCAGAGCGGGTATTTTTTATTTTCTGAAAACAAAAGCATTAGAAGGTGGGGAACAGAATGCAGCCGCTAGTAGGAATCATCATGGGAAGCACTTCCGATTGGGAGACAATGAAACACGCATGCGACATACTTGACGAACTCAATGTTCCGTACGAAAAAAAGGTCGTTTCCGCTCACCGGACGCCTGATTTCATGTTTGAATATGCTGAAACTGCTAGAGAAAGAGGCATCAAGGTGATTATTGCCGGTGCCGGAGGAGCGGCGCATCTGCCAGGGATGACGGCTGCGAAAACAACACTGCCAGTCATTGGAGTTCCGGTTCAGTCCAAGGCGCTGAACGGAATGGATTCACTTCTTTCCATCGTCCAAATGCCTGGAGGCGTGCCTGTTGCGACAACATCCATCGGCAAAGCGGGTGCTGTGAACGCAGGCCTGTTAGCGGCGCAAATTTTGTCAGCATTTGACGAAGACCTTGCCCGTAAGCTGGATGAGAGAAGAGAAAATACAAAACAGACAGTGTTAGAAAGCAGTGATCAGCTTGTCTAAACAAATCATCTATCCGGGAGCTGTAATCGGCATTATCGGCGGCGGCCAGCTTGGGAAAATGATGGCTGTGTCCGCCAAACAAATGGGGTATAAAGTCGCGGTCGTTGATCCGGTGAAAGATTCGCCGTGCGGGCAGGTTGCGGATGTCGAAATTACCGCTCATTATAATGACCGTGAAGCGATTCGAACATTGGCTGAAATCAGCGATATCATCACATATGAGTTTGAAAACATCGACTATGATGCGCTGCATTGGCTGAAAGATCATGCGTATCTCCCGCAAGGAAGTGAGCTGCTGCTCATTACCCAAAACCGTGAAACAGAGAAAAAAGCAATTCAATCCGCGGGCTGTGAAGTCGCACCGTACAGCATCGTCAAAACAAAGAATGAATTGAAACAGGCGGTACAGGAGCTCGGGTTACCCGCAGTTCTGAAGACATGCCGCGGCGGGTACGACGGCAAAGGCCAATTTGTGATAAAAGAAGAGGCGCAAATGGAGCAGGCAGCCAGTCTGTTAGAACACGGAACTTGCATTCTTGAAAGCTGGGTTTCTTTTAAAATGGAACTGTCGGTGATCGTCGTCAGATCGGTAAACGGTGAAATTTCAACATTTCCGACAGCTGAAAACATTCACCACAACAATATTCTTTTCCAAAGCATCGTGCCCGCACGGGTAGAGAAAGGGATTCAGCAGAAGGCTGCTGATCTCGCGGTTAAGCTTGCAGATGAGCTTAACCTTGTCGGACCGCTTGCAGTTGAGATGTTCCTGACAGAGGACGGAGAGCTTTTGGTCAATGAACTGGCGCCAAGACCGCACAATTCTGGGCATTATACGCTGGACCTTTGCGAGACGAGCCAGTTTGAGCAGCATATCAGAGCGGTATGCGGGCTTCCGCTTGGGAAGACAGATTTGCTGAAGCCGGGCATGATGGTGAATCTTCTCGGCGATGAAGTGAAGCTTGTTGAGGAAGACCCGGAGCTTTTAAAAGAGGCAAAGCTATATATATACGGAAAACATGAAATCAAAAAAGGCCGCAAAATGGGGCATATTACATTTATGAAGCAGCCTGAAGACGAATGGATTCAGGAGATCACAAATAAATGGATGAATAGAGATGGAGGACAAGCAGAATGATCGAACGTTATTCAAGACCTGAAATGTCCGCGATTTGGACGGATGAAAACAGATTTCAAGCATGGCTGGAGGTAGAGATTCTTGCCTGTGAAGCGTGGGCGGAGCTTGGCGTCATTCCGAAAGAAGATGTAAAAGTTATGCGTGAGAACGCATCATTTGACATCAACCGCATTTTAGAAATCGAACAGGACACGCGCCATGACGTTGTCGCTTTTACGCGCGCCGTTTCCGAATCACTGGGCGAAGAAAGAAAATGGGTGCACTACGGATTAACGTCAACTGACGTTGTTGATACGGCTCTTTCCTACTTATTAAAACAGGCAAACGATATTTTGCTCAAGGATCTTGAGAGATTTGTTGACATTATTAAAGAAAAAGCGAAAGAACATAAATACACAGTCATGATGGGGCGCACGCACGGCGTACACGCTGAGCCTACAACTTTCGGCTTAAAACTTGCGCTTTGGCATGAAGAAATGAAACGTAATCTTGAGCGCTTCAAACAAGCGAAAGCAGGCATCGAGGTTGGAAAGATTTCTGGCGCTGTCGGCACATATGCGAACATTGATCCATTTGTTGAACAATATGTCTGTGAGAAGCTCGGATTGAAAGCAGCACCGATTTCCACTCAAACCCTTCAGCGTGACCGCCATGCTGACTATATGGCAACACTTGCTTTGATTGCGACAAGCATCGAGAAATTCGCTGTGGAAATCCGTGGACTGCAAAAGAGTGAAACACGTGAAGTAGAGGAATTTTTCGCGAAAGGGCAAAAGGGTTCATCTGCAATGCCGCATAAACGAAATCCGATTGGCTCTGAAAACATGACAGGCATGGCGCGCGTAATCCGCGGCTACATGATGACAGCTTACGAAAATGTTCCATTATGGCATGAGCGCGATATTTCTCATTCTTCAGCAGAACGAATTATTCTTCCGGATGCGACAATTGCGCTGAACTACATGCTGAACCGCTTCTCCAACATCGTGAAGAACTTAACGGTCTTCCCGGAAAACATGAAGCGCAACATGGACCGCACTCTCGGCCTTATCTATTCTCAGCGTGTGCTGCTTGCTTTGATTGACACAGGCCTGACTCGTGAAGAAGCCTATGATACTGTTCAGCCGAAAGCAATGGAAGCGTGGGAAAAACAAGTGCCGTTCCGCGAACTTGTGGAAGCGGAAGAGAAAATCACGTCACGTCTTTCTCCAGAAAAAATTGCTGACTGCTTTGATTACAATTACCATCTGAAAAATGTTGATCTGATCTTTGAACGTTTAGGTTTAGCATAGAAGAAGCTTTTAGCGGCTTCTTCTAAGCCGCCGCAGTTTGAAAATTCCCAACATTCGGGTTAGGAGGCCTTCCGTGAATATTGTGAAGAATGAACTTTTATACGAAGGAAAAGCAAAAAAGATCTACAAAACCGATGACGAAAACATGCTGTATGTCGTGTATAAAGACTCCGCCACTGCCTTTAACGGCGAGAAAAAAGCAGAAATCAGCGGGAAAGGGCGCTTAAATAACGAGATTTCAAGCTTAATTTTCAAACACCTTCATGCAAAGGGCATTAACAATCATTTTATCGAGCGCATTTCGGAAACGGAACAGCTCATTAAAAAGGTAACGATTGTGCCGCTTGAAGTCGTCGTCAGAAATGTTGTGGCAGGAAGCATGTCCAAACGTCTCGGCATTCCAGAAGGCACGGAGCTTGAGCAGCCGATTATCGAGTTTTACTACAAGGATGACGCGCTGGGTGATCCGCTCATCACAGAAGATCATATTTGGCTTTTGAAGGCGGCGACTCCTGAGCAGGTAGAAACCATTAAGTCCATTACAAAAACAGTAAATGAAGAGCTTCAAAGCATCTTCGACGATTGTCATGTCAGATTAATAGATTTCAAGCTTGAATTCGGTTTAGATGCAGAAGGGCAAGTGCTTTTGGCGGATGAAATTTCTCCTGACACATGCCGCTTGTGGGATAAAGAAACGAACGAAAAGCTGGATAAAGATTTATTCAGACGCAATCTGGGGAGCTTAACCGACGCATACGAAGAGATTTTCAAAAGACTGGGAGGCATTCATCATGTATAAAGTAAAAGTTTATGTCAGCTTAAAAGAAAGTGTACTAGATCCACAAGGGAGCGCTGTCCAGCATGCCTTGCACAGTATGACTTATAACGAAGTTCAAGATGTGCGCATCGGGAAATACATGGAGCTTACCATTGAAAAATCTGACCGTGATCTTGACGTGCTAGTGAAAGAAATGTGCGAAAAACTTCTTGCGAACACAGTGATTGAAGATTACAGATACGAGGTTGAGGAGGTAGTCGCACAGTGAAATTTGCGGTGATTGTGTTACCCGGCTCCAACTGTGATATCGATATGTATCATGCTGTAAAGGATGAGCTCGGCCATGAAGTGGAATACGTCTGGCATGAGGAAACAAGTCTTGACGGCTTCGACGGCGTGTTAATTCCGGGAGGATTTTCTTACGGCGATTACTTAAGATGCGGCGCCATCGCCCGATTTGCGAATATTATGCCAGCTGTCAAACAAGCAGCGGCTGAAGGAAAACCTGTTCTTGGCGTCTGTAACGGATTCCAGATTTTACAGGAGCTTGGGCTGCTGCCAGGCGCAATGAGACGCAACAAAGATCTGAAGTTCATTTGCCGTCCGGTTGAATTGATTGTTCAGAACGACGAAACATTATTCACAGCTTCCTACGAAAAGGGAGAATCGATTACAATCCCGGTTGCCCATGGTGAAGGGAATTTCTACTGTGATGACGAGACGCTTGCTACATTAAAGGAAAACAATCAAATTGCTTTCACATACGGCTCTAATATTAATGGAAGTGTCAGCGACATTGCCGGTGTCGTGAATGAGAAAGGCAATGTATTAGGCATGATGCCTCACCCTGAGCGCGCGGTCGATGAACTGCTTGGAAGCGCCGACGGTCTTAAATTGTTCCAGTCTATCGTGAAAAATTGGAGGGAAACTCATGTCACTACTGCTTGAACCAAGTAAAGAACAAATAAAAGAAGAGAAACTGTATCAGCAAATGGGTGTCAGTGATGATGAGTTTGCATTGATAGAATCCATTCTTGGAAGATTGCCGAACTACACAGAAATCGGAATTTTTTCTGTCATGTGGTCTGAGCATTGCAGCTATAAAAACTCAAAGCCGATTCTGCGTAAATTCCCGACAAGCGGCGAGCGTGTGCTGCAAGGGCCGGGGGAAGGCGCCGGAATCGTTGATATCGGTGATAACCAAGCGGTTGTGTTCAAAATTGAATCCCATAACCACCCATCAGCTCTCGAGCCTTACCAAGGCGCTGCGACTGGCGTAGGCGGAATTATCCGTGATGTATTCTCAATGGGTGCACGCCCAATCGCTGTATTGAACTCTCTTCGATTTGGTGAACTGACTTCACCACGCGTGAAGTACTTGTTTGAAGAAGTAGTAGCGGGTATCGCCGGATACGGCAACTGTATCGGCATCCCGACAGTCGGCGGAGAAGTGCAGTTTGACAGCAGCTATGAAGGAAATCCGCTCGTCAACGCCATGTGCGTCGGTTTAATCAACCATGAAGACATCAAAAAAGGCCAGGCAAAGGGTGTCGGCAACACAGTAATGTACGTAGGAGCGAAAACAGGGCGTGACGGCATCCACGGCGCTACGTTTGCTTCTGAAGAAATGTCAGACTCGTCTGAAGAAAAGCGTTCTGCTGTCCAAGTCGGCGATCCGTTTATGGAGAAGCTTTTGCTTGAAGCATGTCTGGAAGTCATCCAATGCGACGCCTTAGTCGGCATTCAGGATATGGGAGCTGCCGGTTTAACAAGCTCAAGTGCAGAAATGGCAAGTAAAGCCGGTTCTGGCATTGAAATGAACCTTGACCTGATTCCTCAGCGAGAAACAGGCATGACCGCGTATGAAATGATGCTTTCTGAATCACAAGAACGGATGCTTTTGGTTATTGAGCGCGGACGTGAGCAGGAAATCATCGATATTTTTGACAAGTATGATCTTGAAGCGGTTTCTGTCGGACATGTGACAGATGATAAAATGCTTCGCCTGACACACAAAGGAGAGGTTGTGTGCGAGCTGCCTGTTGATGCCTTGGCAGAAGAAGCACCGGTTTACCATAAGCCTTCTCAAGAGCCTGCTTATTATCGCGAGTTTTTGGAAACGGACGTTCCGGCTCCGCAAATTGAAGATGCGAATGAAACGCTGAAGGCCCTTCTTCAGCAGCCGACGATCGCGAGTAAAGAGTGGGTGTATGATCAGTATGACTACATGGTGCGCACGAATACAGTTGTCGCTCCTGGGTCTGATGCTGGTGTTCTCAGAATCCGCGGAACGAAAAAGGCGCTGGCGATGACGACAGACTGTAACGCGCGTTATCTCTATCTTGATCCTGAAGTCGGAGGGAAAATTGCTGTCGCTGAAGCAGCGCGCAACATCATTTGCTCAGGCGCAGAACCGCTTGCGGTCACAGATAACCTTAACTTCGGAAACCCGGAGAAGCCGGAAATCTTCTGGCAGATCGAAAAAGCGGCAGACGGCATAAGCGAAGCGTGCAATGTTCTCAGCACACCGGTTATCGGCGGTAACGTATCGCTTTATAACGAATCAAACGGCACGGCGATCTATCCGACACCAGTTATCGGCATGGTTGGCTTAATTGAAGATACAGCACACATTACAACACAGCATTTCAAACAAGCGGGAGATCTCGTATATGTGATCGGTGAAACAAAACCAGAGTTTGCCGGAAGCGAGCTGCAAAAAATGACAGAAGGCCGTATTTACGGCAAAGCGCCGCAAATCGATCTTGATGTAGAGCTGTCTCGTCAAAAAGCACTGCTTGACGCGATAAAAAAAGGCTTCGTTCAATCTGCGCATGATGTGTCTGAAGGCGGCTTAGGCGTAGCGATTGCGGAAAGTGTCATGACGACGGAAAACCTTGGCGCTAATGTGACTGTAGAAGGGGAAGCGGCATTATTATTCTCTGAATCTCAATCCCGCTTCGTCGTTTCAGTGAAAAAAGAACATCAAGCTGCGTTTGAAGCAACTGTCAAAGATGCGGTTCATATTGGTGAGGTAACAGCTGACGGAATTCTGGCGATTCAAAACCAAGACGGACAACAAATGATTCATGCGCAAACGAAAGAGCTTGAACGCGTATGGAAAGGAGCTATCCCATGCTTGCTGAAATCAAAGGCTTAAATGAAGAATGCGGCGTTTTTGGGATTTGGGGACATGAAGAAGCCCCGCAGATCACGTATTACGGTCTCCACAGCCTTCAGCACCGAGGACAGGAGGGTGCGGGCATCGTAGCGACTGACGGTGAAAAGCTGACGGCGCACAAAGGCCAAGGGCTGATCACTGAAGTATTTCAAAACGGCGAACTCAGCAAAGTAAAGGGAAAAGGCGCTATCGGGCACGTTCGGTACGCAACGGCTGGAGGCGGCGGATACGAAAATGTTCAGCCGCTCCTCTTCCGTTCCCAAAACAACGGCAGCCTGGCGCTTGCTCATAACGGAAACCTTGTCAACGCCACTCAGCTGAAGCAGCAGCTCGAAAATCAAGGGAGTATTTTTCAAACCTCTTCGGATACAGAGGTTTTGGCTCACCTGATCAAAAGAAGCGGACATTTCACGCTGAAGGACCAAATTAAAAACTCGCTTTCTATGCTGAAAGGCGCCTACGCGTTCCTGATCATGACCGAAACAGAAATGATTGTCGCACTTGATCCAAACGGGCTGAGACCGCTATCCATCGGCATGATGGGCGACGCTTATGTGGTCGCATCAGAAACATGCGCATTTGACGTCGTCGGCGCAACGTACCTTCGCGAGGTAGAGCCGGGAGAAATGCTGATCATTAATGATGAAGGAATGAAATCAGAGCGTTTTTCCATGAATATCAACCGTTCCATTTGCAGCATGGAGTACATTTATTTCTCCAGACCAGACAGCAATATTGACGGTATTAACGTACACAGTGCCCGTAAAAACCTTGGAAAAATGCTGGCTCAGGAATCCGCAGTTGAAGCTGACGTCGTAACCGGGGTTCCGGATTCCAGTATTTCTGCGGCGATCGGCTATGCAGAGGCAACAGGCATTCCGTATGAGCTCGGTTTAATCAAAAACCGCTATGTTGGCAGAACGTTTATTCAGCCGTCCCAGGCTCTGCGTGAGCAAGGCGTCAGAATGAAGCTGTCTGCGGTGCGCGGGGTTGTAGAAGGCAAACGCGTCGTGATGGTGGATGACTCTATCGTACGCGGAACAACTAGCCGCCGGATTGTCACGATGCTTAGAGAAGCGGGTGCGACAGAGGTGCATGTGAAAATCAGTTCACCGCCGATCGCTCATCCGTGCTTTTACGGCATTGATACGTCCACACATGAAGAATTAATCGCGTCTTCGCATTCTGTTGAAGAAATCCGTCAGGAAATCGGAGCCGATACCCTCTCATTTTTGAGTGTGGAAGGGCTGCTGAAAGGCATCGGCAGAAAATACGATGACTCGAATTGCGGACAGTGTCTCGCTTGCTTTACAGGAAAATATCCGACTGAAATTTACCACGATACAGTGCTTCCTCACGTAAAAGAAGCAGTATTAACCAAATAAAACTTGAAAAATGACATAAAGGCAGCGCAGTTCGGCTGCCTTTCTCTTTCTGCCCTCGTTCGGGGAAATATTTTGAAAAGCGCCTTAAAGGAGTGAATAGGATGTCTGAAGCATATAAAAACGCAGGAGTTGACATCGAAGCCGGATATGAAGCTGTAAAACGAATGAAAAAACACGTGGAGCGCACGAAACGGCTTGGCGTTATGGGCAGCCTTGGCGGTTTTGGCGGCATGTTTGACCTGTCTGAGCTTTCTTATCAAAAACCAGTTCTCATTTCGGGAACGGACGGTGTCGGCACAAAATTAAAGCTCGCTTTTTCCATGGATAAGCATGACACGATTGGCGTGGATGCTGTTGCAATGTGTGTCAATGACGTGCTGGCACAAGGTGCAGAGCCGCTGTTTTTCCTCGATTATTTAGCGGTCGGCAAAGCGGACCCAGTGAAAATTGAACAGATTGTACAAGGTGTTGCGGAAGGCTGTGAGCAATCAGGTTCAGCCTTAGTCGGCGGTGAAACGGCTGAAATGCCGGGACTCTATACAGCTGATGAATACGATATTGCCGGTTTCTCAGTCGGAGTGGCAGAAAAGGACGAAATCGTGACTGGAGAAAATATCGAAGAGGGCCATCTGTTGATCGGCCTCAGCTCCAGCGGCCTTCACAGTAACGGCTTTTCCCTTGTCAGAAAAGTGCTTCTGGATGATGCGGAGCTGGACCTCGATACAACATATGAGCCGTTTGAACGCCCGCTTGGCGAGGAATTGCTTGAACCGACAAGGATTTACGTGAAGCCTGTGCTTGCCGCGGTCAAAAGCGGAAAAATCGACGGCATGGCGCACGTGACAGGCGGAGGATTTATTGAAAATATTCCGCGTATGCTTCCGGAAGGCTTAAGTGCGGAAATTGATCATGGCTCATGGCCGATCCCGCCAATTTTTTCTTTCTTGCAAGAGTACGGCAAGCTAAAGGAAGAAGACATGTTCAACGTCTTTAATATGGGTATTGGTTTTGTTTTGGCTGTCAAAGAAGAGCATCTGACAGATGTGATCGGAACGCTTGAAAGCCATGGCGAAAAAGCCTATTTAATCGGGCGTGTGAAAAAAGGTGAAGGCGTCACATTCGGCGGTGCGGCACTTTCATGAAAAAGTTTGCGGTATTTGCATCAGGAAACGGTTCAAACTTCGAAGCCATCGTCACGCGTTTGAAGGAGGAGAACTGGGATGCGTCAGCAGCGCTCCTCGTTTGCGACAAACCGCAGGCGAAAGTCATCGAACGGGCGGAAGCATTCCATATTCCTTCCTTTGCATTTGAGCCCAAGTCTTATGAAAACAAGGCTGCATTTGAACAAGCCATCATTGAACAGCTTCGTCTTCACGAGGTTGAATTGATTGTTCTTGCCGGCTATATGAGGCTGATCGGTGATACGCTCCTTCAAGCATATGGAGGAAAAATCATTAACATTCACCCGTCGCTTCTTCCGGCGTTTCCTGGAATCGACGCAGTCGGACAGGCATACCGGGCGGGTGTGAAGGTGGCTGGAATCACCGTGCATTATGTCGATGAAGGAATGGATACAGGTCCGATCATCGCTCAAAAGGCAATCGAAATTGATGAACATGATACATTGGAAACAATCGAACAGCGGATTCACAAGCTTGAGCATAAATGGTATCCGAGTGTGATTAAACAGCTATTAGGATTAAATAACAGAGGTGAAAAGGCATGACCATTAAACGTGCGTTAATCAGTGTTTCAGATAAAACAAATCTTGTTCCTTTCGTAAAAGAACTGACAGATCTTGGCGTTGAAGTCATCTCCACAGGCGGAACGAAAAAGCTTCTTCAAGAAAACGGTGTGGATGTGATCGGAATTTCTGAAGTGACAGGCTTCCCTGAAATTATGGACGGCCGGTTAAAAACCCTACACCCGAATATTCACGGCGGCCTTCTGGCGGTTCGCGGCAATGAAGAGCATATGGCGCAGATCAATGAACACGGAATTCAGCCGATTGACCTCGTTGTCGTCAACCTCTATCCATTTAAAGAAACGATTTCTAAAGAAGACGTCACGTATGAAGAAGCGATTGAAAATATCGACATCGGCGGACCTGGCATGCTGCGTGCGGCATCAAAGAACCATCAGGATGTCACGGTTATCGTCGATCCGGCCGATTACAGCCCAGTGCTAAATCAAATCAAAGAAGAAGGCAGCGTATCTCTTCAGAAAAAACGCGAGCTCGCGGCAAAAGTATTCCGTCATACTGCGGCATATGATGCACTGATCGCTGACTACCTGACAAATGCTGTCGGTGAAAAAGAACCAGAGCAATTCACTGTGACATTTGAGAAAAAACAATCGCTTCGCTATGGAGAAAACCCGCATCAGGAAGCAACTTTCTATCAAACAGCTCTTCCTGTCAAAGGCTCCATTGCGCAAGCAGAACAGCTTCACGGAAAAGAGCTTTCTTACAACAACATTAAAGACGCGGATGCGGCAGTTCAAATCGTTCGTGAATTCACTGAGCCGGCTGCTGTTGCTGTAAAGCATATGAACCCATGCGGCGTGGGAACAGGAAAAACGATCGCAGAAGCGTTTGACAGAGCGTTTGAAGCGGATAAAACATCTATCTTCGGCGGCATTATCGCGCTGAACCGTGAAGTGGACAAGGCAACTGCCGAAGCGCTTCACAACATTTTCTTAGAAATCATCATTGCACCTTCATTCAGCCAAGAAGCGCTCGACGTCCTGACTGCGAAGAAAAATCTCCGTCTGCTGACGCTTGACGTATCCGCCGCTGTTCAAAAGGAAAAACAGCTGACATCTGTTCAAGGCGGGCTATTGATTCAAGATTTAGATATGCACGGCTTTGATGATGCTGAGATTAGCATTCCGACAAAAAGAGAGCCGAACGAGCAAGAGTGGGAAGACTTGAAGCTTGCTTGGAAAGTCGTGAAGCATGTGAAATCAAATGCGATTGTTCTCGCGAAGGACAACATGACAGTCGGCGTGGGAGCAGGCCAAATGAACCGCGTCGGATCGGCAAAAATCGCAATCGAGCAAGCAGGGGAAAAAGCGAAAGGCAGTGCGCTCGGATCTGACGCATTTTTCCCAATGCCGGATACTGTTGAAGAAGCAGCAAAAGCGGGCGTTACGGCTATCATTCAGCCGGGGGGATCTGTGCGTGACGAGGATTCCATCAAAAAAGCGGATGAATACGGCATTGCCATGGTATTCACCGGCATCAGACACTTCAAACATTAAGGGGATGAAACGACGTGAATGTATTAATTATCGGTAAAGGCGGAAGAGAACATACGCTGGCGTGGAAGGCAGCGCAAAGCAGCCTCGTCGAGAATGTATTTGCCGCTCCTGGAAATGACGGCATGGAAGCTTCCGCACAGCTTGTAAACATTGAGGAAAGCGACCACGCAGGGCTTGTCTCGTTTGCAAAAGAAAACCAGGTCGGCCTAACCATTGTCGGCCCTGAGGTTCCTTTAATTGAAGGTCTGGTGGATGAATTTGAAAAAGCGGGTCTGCGCGTGTTCGGCCCGTCAAAAGCCGCGGCGATCATCGAAGGAAGCAAACAGTTCGCTAAGGATTTAATGAAGAAATACGACATTCCGACCGCAGAATACGACACGTTTACATCCTTTGATGAGGCGAAGGCATATGTGCAGGAAAAAGGTGCTCCGATTGTGATAAAAGCAGATGGACTTGCAGCTGGAAAAGGCGTTACTGTGGCTATGACAGAGGAAGAAGCAATTGCGTGTCTGCATGACTTTCTTGAAGATGAAAAGTTCGGTGATGCGAGCGCGTCCGTTGTCATTGAAGAATACCTTTCTGGTGAAGAATTTTCTCTAATGGCCTTTGTCAAAGGAGAAAAAGTGTATCCAATGGTGATTGCCCAGGATCACAAGCGTGCGTTTGACGGAGACAAAGGCCCGAATACGGGCGGAATGGGCGCTTACTCTCCAGTTCCGCAAATTTCGGAAGAAACGGTTCGCCATGCTGTAGAAACGATCGTGAAGCCGGCCGCAAAAGCAATGGTACAAGAAGGCCGTTCCTTCACTGGCGTTTTGTACGCTGGATTGATGCTTACTGAAAACGGCTCGAAGGTCATTGAATTTAATGCCCGTTTCGGCGATCCGGAAACACAGGTCGTGCTTCCGCGCATGGAATCTGATCTGGTACAGGTGCTTCTTGATCTTTTAGATGATAAGGAAGTTGACTTAAGATGGAAGGATACCGCTGCTGTTAGTGTGGTGCTTGCTTCTGAAGGATATCCGGAAAGCTACGCAAAAGGCACGCCGATCGGCAGCCTTGCTGCGGAAACTGAGCAGGTCGTGGTCTTCCATGCCGGAACGAAAGCAGAAGGCGGAGAGTTCGTTACAAACGGGGGGCGCGTCGCCAATGTGACAGCTTTTGATGAATCGTTTGAAGCGGCTAGAGACCGAGTGTACAAAGCGGTTGATGAAATTTTCAAACCGGGACTCTTTTTCAGAAAAGACATTGGGGCACGCGCTTTAAAGGCTGCTCAAAAATAACTGAGGAAAACCCGCAGATTAGCTGCGGGTTTTTTGTTATCAAAAAGCGGGATGGCAGCTGGAAGAAGAAAGGACAACGAGCGTGGTCGGTTTTCCATGGGCCATAGAGGCGTCAATAAAATCCTCAAGCGTATGTACCGATTCAGTCACGACCTTTGTCACATAGCTGTACATACCCGTGATGCGGTGATTTTCTGCTACATCAGGATGCGATGTTGCAAAGGCGGCGTAGTGCTTGCAGCTTTTCGGCTCCATGAGAATAAAAGCGGTGACATGCTTGTTTAGTTTTTCGTAACAGATATTCGCGCTGTACCCGGTAATCACGCCTTTATCTTCCAGCTTCCTGACACGCTCCGCCGCGCTTGGCGAACTGAGTCCGACAAGCTTTCCCAGCTCAACCATCGTTAATCTGCCGTTTCGCTGCAAATGCGAGAGAATCTGAAGGTCTGTATCGTCCATTTGTCCGGCTCCTTTACATATTTAGGCGAATGAATGAAAATTCCTTTGATCATAAGGCAATGCTGTTGATTTACCTTCATTGTAGCATATGGATGCCGTCTTATTTTTTCTATAATAAAGCCATCAATCAGAGAGGAGGCATCATGTTGCCAGAATTACAGCGCTCTATTACTTGGATACAAGGGACGGCGTTAACGATTGGGGCGGTTTTAGGATGCGGGATATTAATTTTGCCGTCTGTTACCGCGGATACGGCCGGTCCGGCTTCTTTATTTGTCTGGGTATTCATGTCTTTTTTATCTTTTCTTCTCGTCGGCACGCTGGCCCGGCTTGTGAAAATAGCGCCCAGCGCGGGAGGAATCACGGCTTATGTGCAGCTGGCCTTTCGAAAAAAAGCCGGAGCGATTTTGGGCTGGATCATGTTAGGGTCCGTTCCGATCGGCGTTCCCATCATCGCTTTGACTGGCGCGCATTACGTCAGTTACGTCACAGAGGCGGCGGATTGGCAGGTTACATCGATTGCTGGTTGTATGCTGGCTATATCTATTTTGCTTCATATGAAAGGGATTCAACTATCAGCAAACATCAGTACACTCGTCATATGTGTCATCGTATTTCTGCTTGTCCCTTCTATTGCTGTGTCATTGCCACACGTCACGATAGCAGAATTCAAGCCGTTTCTTCCGCATGGCTGGTCTGTTGCTGGATCTGTTTCTGTTATGATTTTTTTCTCTTTTGTAGGCTGGGAAATGATTACTCCATTGGCTGAGGAATTTCATCGCCCTGAAAAAGATGTCCCAATCAGCTTGTTCTTGGGAGCGTCTTGTGTGGCAGGGCTGTATATCATGCTGTCATTTGTGACGGTGGGGACTCATTCATATGGAGAGAATGGAGAAATTGCCTCGCTTGCCATGCTCATCTCAAAAGGAGCAGGGGAAAGCGGTGTATATGTTACGGTATGTTTAGCGCTGTTTATTACATTCGCCACCATCCATGCCAATATTGCTGGTTTTTCAAGAATGGTGTATGCATTGGCGAGAGAGGGGCACATTCCTGTATATTTTGGAAAACTCAGTGCGACAAAACGTACGCCTATTCGCGTTTTGACAGCGATGGCCGCAGTGTTTGGCTTAGTGCTTGCGGCGCATGGCCTGTTTCAAATCGATTTGACGACTCTGTTGAAAGGGCCGAGCGCGGCTTTTATCGCATCTTACATATGTACAATGGCGGCAGCACTGAAACTGTTGGGCAGGAGAGATATAGGCTGGTGGATGGCGCTCGGGGCATTTGTCGCGTGCGCGGTGATTTATTCATTCAGCGGCTGGGCACTGCTTTATCCGGCAGTGCTGGCAGCTGCAGGATATTTCTATATGAAAACAAAGGGTGGGCATAAAAAAAAGCTTGATCACGTTTTGTGATCAAGCTTTTCCATTTATCCGTTTTGATGCTCGTTATTTCCAGAATCACTGTGTTGAAACATGTAGGTCACAGGACAGAAGCGCAAGATTCCCGAACCCGCTTTCATGGCCCCCATAAAGATGTAAAAGAGATGCATTCTGCACCAAGGTTTTTTCGTAAACTTTGCACTGGCGGCTGACATAATCGTCAATCCGCAGGCGATTCTGAACACGGCATTGATGAGACTGATGTTTGGCTTCAAGGAAATCCGCTCCTTTTACTTAAAAAAGTTTTTTAACCGAACCTTCAAAAATTTGTAACGTTTTTATCGTGCGTGATGAGGAAGGATGTGATACCATGAGTCTAATACATGTAAAGGAGAGTATGTGAATGTCCGAACGCACCTTTAACTGGAAAAACAAAGACATCAGGGCACAGGTTGATGTTGTAGACTCAAAGCTGCTTCCAACGCTCCTTTTACGGAATGCTCTCGTCTTAAATCCATATGTAAAACAATGGCTGAAAAAAAACATTTGGATTTATCAGGACCGCATTGTTTATGTGGGTCATGAACTTCCGAATAGAGCCGAAGAAATTCATACGATTGATTGTGAAGGAAAATACATTGTGCCAGGTTATATTGAACCGCACGCACATCCTTTTCAAATATATAATCCCCAAACACTGGCGGAATATGTGTCTCAATACGGAACAACGACATTCGTGAATGATAACTTATTTTTGCTTTTGCAAAGCGGAAAAAAGAAAGCGCTTACGA
This sequence comes from Bacillus sp. YP1, assembly GCF_000877815.1. NCBI lineage: Bacteria > Bacillati > Bacillota > Bacilli > Caryophanales > Bacillaceae > Bacillus > Bacillus sp. YP1. The sequence continues at coordinate 462,020 of NZ_CP010014.1, forward strand.
TTTTGAATGAACTCAAAAAGCAGCCTGTCCAGTATTTTTGGTGGTCACGCTATGACCTCCAGACCGAGGTTCTGAACGAGGACCACGTCCTTCCATTTGACGTCAGAAAACAGTGGATTGAACATCCGGATGTGATTCAAGGCGGAGAAATGACCGGGTGGCCTCGCTTGGTAGATGGTGATGATTTAATGCTCCACTGCATGCAAGCTACAAAGAAACAGCGAAAACGCATTGAAGGGCATTTTCCCGGCGCATCTGATAAAACGCTTACAAAAATGAAGCTGTTCGGTGCGGATTGTGATCATGAAGCGATGACAGGTGATGAAGTGATGAGAAGGCTGGAACTGGGCTATTATGTTTCCCTTCGGAACTCTTCCATTCGCCCTGATGTAAGAAAAATCTTGCAGGAGCTGCATGAGAAGGGCTTCCGCTATTATGACCACTTCTTTTTCACGACAGATGGCGCAACCCCGAATTTCTATAAAGGCGGCATGACAAACGAGCTGATTCGCATCGCGTTAGAAGAAGGCGTACCTGCAATCGACGCCTACAATATGGCATCATTTAATATCGCAAAGTATTACCAAATGGATGATTATTTAGGAGTTGTCGGACCGGGCAGACTGGCATCGCTGAACATATTGGAAGATCCGTTAAATCCGAATCCCGTGACTGTTCTGTCAAAAGGGACCATTCTGCGTGAAGACGGCTGTGATTTGAAGGCGTTTACAAAGACGGACTGGCACAAAGGCGGTCTTGTCCCGCTTGAGCTTTCATATGATATGACGATGGATGACTTGCAGTTTTCTATGCCGATGGGCGTGAAAATGCGGAATGCGGTTATTATGGAGCCGTATATGATTGAGATCGACAATTCGATGGAACAGCTCTCGTTTGACCATGATGAAAGTTATTTGACGATGCTCGACAGACACGGGAAATGGCGCGTCAATACGATGATAAAAGGGTTTGCCTCAAGCGTGCAGGGATTTGTAAGCTCCTTTACGACGACGGGCGACATTGTCGCGATTGGAAAAAATAAAGCGGATATGCTGCTCGCTTTTGCCCGCATGAAAGAAATCGGAGGAGGAATTGTTTTAGCGGAGAACGGAAACATTCTGCATGAAATCCCGCTTGCGCTGTGCGGCTGCGCCTCTTCGGAAGCGTATGAAGACGTGCTTGAGAAGGAACAAAAGCTGAAAGATCTTTTGACTGAAAGAGGCTATGAGTTTTGCGATCCTATCTATACGCTGCTCTTTTTGCAAAGTACGCACCTTCCGTATATACGCATTACGCCAAGAGGAATCTTCGACGTCATGAAAAAAACTGTACTCTTTCCATCGATAATGCGTTAAAATATAAAAGAGCAGGGAGCCGACATATGAAAAAATGGATGACAGTTTGCGCGCTGTGTTTCGTGTTTTTTCTGCTGGTATCCTGCCAGCAGAAGGATGCTGTCCCGGATACTGCAAAGAAGCTGAAAGCTCCTTTAACGGGGCTAAAGACTGAACAGAAGGTGACTGAACGCCGGCCTGTTGCTGTTGTGGTGAACAATCACCCGAAGGCGAGGCCGCAGTCGGGACTGTCTAAAGCCGACATTGTCATAGAAGCGCTAGCCGAAGGGCAAATCACAAGATTTCTGGCCATTTTCCAAAGCCAGATGCCTGAAACTGTCGGACCTGTGCGGAGCGCGCGGGAATATTTCGTCACTCTCAGCAATGGCTTTGACAGCATATTTGTCCATCACGGCTGGAGTCCCGGCGCCAAAGAGCAGCTAGAATCCGGAGCTGCTGATTATATGAACGGATTAGATTTTGACGGAAGCTTATTTTGGAGAGCTGATTTCAGCAAACCGCCCCACAATTCCTATACGTCTTATGATTACATAAAAAAGGCGGCAGAACAAAAGGGTTATAAGCTGAAGCAGGAAACAAATCCGCTGCTGTTTCAAACATCAGATGCAAAACCTGCAAATGAATCTTACAATGTTCGGGTAGATTATGGAACAAATAACGTTACAAATCTTGTCGAATACAACTATGATAAAAAAGCTGAATCTTATACAAGAAGCTCTGATGGTGTCATAACGACAGACCGGGAAACCGGAAAGCCGGTTGCAATGCAAAATATTTTCATTGTTGAAGCCAGCCATCATATTATTGATCAAGATGGAAGGCGGGACATCGACTTGGAATCAGGAGGAAAAGGTCTGTTGTTTCAGCACGGAAACGTCATTGAAACAGACTGGAAACAAGTGAATGGCAGAATTGTGCCGGTAAAAGACGGCAAGTGGCTTCCGTTTGTGCCAGGAAAGACTTGGATCAATATCGTACCTGATCTTGATGCGGCTTCCATTAGTAAAGGAGAAGGTGTGTAACGATGCAAATCGATAAATTACGCGGCAAAGAGCTGGACCAGTTATTTAACTCGATCTTATCGCTGAAAGACCTGGAGGAATGTTACCGATTCTTCGATGATCTATGCACAATTAACGAAATTCAATCGCTGGCTCAGCGCCTTGAAGTGGCGCGCATGCTTCGCGAAGGAAACACGTATCATAAGATTGAAACAGAAACAGGCGCTTCCACGGCTACGATTTCCCGTGTGAAACGTTGCTTAAATTACGGGAATGACGCTTATGAAATGGCGCTTGACCGTGTGAAGGAGAATGAAACAGAGTCTTCTTCCAAATAAAAAACCGCCCTGCCGTTCGGCAAGGGCGGTTTCTTTATGAAACAAATTGATGGATCAGGTTGTCGATATCGATGATACTGCCATCCTCTTTCCGATAGACAACATGCTCCTTGGAAAAGTGAATCGGCGAATTGATCCCTGCTGCGGCTGCAAGATTAAACAGCCCCTCGCGCAGGGAAATGACGTAGTTGCAGACACGATGCTGTTTTTCCTCAACGCTCAACGCTTTTTGCAATTTCGGATCTGTCGTCGCCACACCTGCCGGACAGGTGTTGGTGTGGCAGACGAGAGCGCGGATGCAGCCAACGGAAAACATCATGCCGCGTGCGATGTTGACAAAGTCAGCGCCGAGGGCTAAGGCAACCGCGATTTTATCAGGGGTCAGGAGCTTTCCGGAAGCAAAGATTTTCAGCTGGCTGCGCAAGCCGTACTGTTTAAGAAGCGTGTCAACAATAGGCAGCGCTGTCATAATCGGAAGGCCGACTGTATCCGCGAGCTCGTAAAAGGAAGCTCCGGTACCGCCTTCACTTCCGTCGATCGTGATAAAATCCGGATGCTTTCCGCTTTTCTGCATATGAGAGAAAAGCTCATGCAATTCTTCAGGATGCCCTGCGACCAGTTTGATGCCGACTGGCTTTTGTCCGACATCTCTAAGTTTTTCAATAAAGTCGAGCATTTCAGGAGGGTTTGAGAATTCATAAAAGCGGTTCGGGCTGTCAATCGACTTTCCAGGTTCGACATTCCGAATGTCTGCCACTTCCTCTGATACTTTGGCGCCGTCCACATGGCCGCCGCGGGTTTTCGCTCCTTGTGCCAGCTTTAGCTCAAACGCTTTAATCTGGTCAATCCTGCTTTTTCTTTTAAATTCCTCCCATGAAAATTCTCCGTTTCTTTTGCGCACGCCGAATAGGCCCGGACCGATTTGGCAAATGATATCGGCGCCGCCCTTTAAGTGATACTCAGACAATCCTCCTTCACCTGTATTCATCCAGGTTCCGCCTGCCTGATGGAGCCCTTTTGAGAGCGCCGTAACAGCCCGTTCTCCAAGAGAACCGTAGCTCATGGCAGACTGGCCGACTAATCCCTTCACATAAAATGGCTTCTCGCATGTATGCTCGCCAATCACCTGTACATCATCAGGATGGAGAAAATACGGGTCTGCCTTGATATGTTCGGCATGCTCCTTGCGTTTGAACAGATTGTCAGCATCCATTTTATAGATTTGGGTATCAATTTTTGGCGTTTGATTTACGTGCATTTCTTCCCTTTGTTTTGGAAACATAGCGTTACGGATATAATAGCCAGGTTTATCAAAATCTCTTACAGATCCAAAGCCCATCATTCTGCTTTTGTATTTGCCGGAGATGACGGTTTGCTCATATTCCTTTCGTGAAAAAGGCTGCTCCTCATTGTCATTGCTGTATAAATACTGTCTGAGCTCCGGCCCGATTTTTTCAAGGATATACCGAAACCTTCCGATGACGGGATAGTTGCGAAGAATTGAGTGCTCCTGCTGTTTTTCATCCTTTATGTAGATCCAGGCAAACAAGACGATCGGGATAGCGATGATCCCAATGATAAATGCGATGAGTGCTATTATGATGGTTTCCATCTCTCAGCCTCCCTTTTTATGTAACCATTTCCACAGTTGAACACTTTCCAAACAATAGCAGAAGGAATTTGGTGAAAAATGTGTGCTCCTGCCGATACAGGACTCACCATGCAGGTACTGCCCTATGCTCTCTTTTTTTATGAAAATAGAATCAAAACACCTTTTTCAGTGAATAACGAGATTAACGGCTTTTTCCGTTTTTCCGCGCTATGTGAATTTGTTATAATGTTTAAATGGTAACAAACGAATGGAGGAACGTATGACGTGTACGATGTAACAGAGTGGAAGCATGTCTTTAAACTCGATCCAAATAAAGATTTGCCTGACGAACAGCTGGAGATTCTTTGCGAATCAGGAACGGATGCGGTCATTATCGGAGGCAGTGATGGTGTGACAGAGGATAATGTCCTGCGGATGATGTCTAAGGTAAGACGGTTTTTGGTACCGTGTGTCCTTGAGGTATCAGCGATTGAAGCGATCGTTCCCGGCTTTGACTTATATTTTATTCCGAGTGTATTAAACAGCAAAAACGCGGATTGGATTGTCGGAATGCACCAGAAAGCCATGAAGGAATACGGAGAACTGATGTCTATGGAAGAAATCGTGGCGGAGGGCTACTGCATCGCAAATCCAGATTGCAAAGCCGCGGCACTGACTGAAGCGGACGCCGATCTGAATATGGATGATATTGTCGCCTATGCGCGTGTGTCGGAGCTGCTGCAACTGCCGATTTTTTATTTAGAATACAGCGGCGTGCTTGGAGACATAGAAGCTGTCAAGAAAACGAAGGCTGTATTGGAAACGTCCACCTTGTTTTACGGCGGCGGCATCAAGGATGCGGAAACGGCCAAGCAGTACGCAGAGCATGCGGACGTGATCGTTGTAGGCAATGCTGTGTATGAAGATTTTGACAGGGCTTTGAAAACAGTAGCGGCTGTGAAAGGCGAGTAGTAAATTGTACGGATTTGGTTTATGATAGAACATATGTTTTGTATAGGCGGGTGAACAAATTTTGAATTATATTAGCAATCAATTACTAAGCGGTTTAAACCCCGTTCAGCAGGAAGCAGTCAAAACAACGGACGGGCCCCTTTTGCTGATGGCGGGAGCGGGAAGCGGAAAGACGCGTGTCCTGACACACAGAATTGCTTATTTAATGGCAGAAAAGCATGTGGCGCCGTGGAACATTCTGGCGATCACATTTACAAATAAAGCGGCACGCGAAATGAAAGAACGTGTGGAAAGCATCCTTGGACCCGGCGCGGACGATATCTGGATTTCCACATTCCACAGTATGTGCGTGCGGATCTTGCGCAGAGATATCGACCGGATTGGGATCAACCGAAATTTCTCCATCCTTGATACGGCTGACCAGCTTTCAGTGATCAAGGGGATTTTGAAGGAGCGCAATCTTGATCCGAAGAAGTTTGACCCGAGAAGCATCCTCGGCACGATCAGCAGTGCAAAAAACGAATTGACCGAACCGGAGGAATTCTCTAAAGTTGCCGGCGGCTACTACGATCAGGTGGTCAGCGATGTATATGCTGATTATCAGAAGAAGCTATTGAAAAACCAGTCGCTCGATTTTGACGATTTGATTATGACGACGATTAAACTGTTTGACAGAGTGCCGGAAGTGCTTGAATTTTATCAGCGCAAATTCCAGTACATTCACGTTGATGAGTATCAGGATACGAACAGGGCGCAATACATGCTCGTTAAGCAGCTTGCCGAGCGTTTCCAGAACCTTTGCGTTGTCGGGGATTCTGATCAGTCAATCTACAGATGGCGCGGCGCGGATATCACCAACATTCTTTCATTTGAAAAAGATTATCCGAATGCAAGCGTGATTTTGCTAGAACAAAACTATCGTTCAACGAAACGGATTTTGCGCGCGGCTAACGAGGTCATTAAAAACAACTCTAACCGCAAACCGAAAAATTTGTGGACGGAAAACGATGAAGGCATCAAGATTTCCTATTATCGCGGTGATAATGAGTTCGGTGAAGGACAGTTTGTGGCCGGCAAAATTCATCAGCTTCACAGCACAGGCAAGCGGAAGCTGTCGGATATCGCCATTTTATACCGGACAAACGCGCAGTCCCGTGTGATTGAGGAAACGCTTCTCAAAGCGGGTTTGAACTATAACATTGTCGGCGGCACAAAGTTCTATGACAGAAAAGAAATTAAAGACATTCTTGCGTACCTGCGCCTCGTATCCAATCCGGATGACGATATCAGTTTCACGCGCATTGTCAATGTGCCGAAGCGCGGAGTCGGCGCGACATCACTTGAAAAAATCGCTTCGTATGCGGCCATAAACGGCTTGTCCTTTTTCCAAGCGATTCAGCAGGTTGATTTTATCGGCGTCAGTGCCAAAGCGGCAAACGCGCTTGACAGCTTTAGACAGATGATTGAAAACCTGACCAATATGCAGGATTACTTATCCATTACAGAGCTGACAGAAGAAATTCTTGATAAGACGGAATACAGAGAAATGCTGAAGGCTGAGAAATCGATCGAAGCCCAAAGCCGTTTAGAAAATATCGACGAGTTCCTGTCTGTAACGAAAAACTTTGAACAGAAAAGTGAAGACAAGACACTCGTTGCGTTCCTGACAGACTTGGCGTTAATCGCAGATATTGATCAGCTCGATCAGAAGGAGGAAGAGTCAGGCGGCAAGGATGCGATCACCCTGATGACACTGCACGCCGCGAAAGGACTGGAGTTCCCGGTTGTTTTCTTGATGGGGCTTGAAGAAGGCGTCTTCCCGCATAGCCGTTCACTCATGGAGGAAGCGGAAATGGAAGAAGAACGCCGCCTTGCGTACGTTGGGATTACAAGGGCTGAACAGGAGCTTTATCTGACCAATGCTAAAATGCGCACCTTGTTTGGCCGGACAAATATGAACCCGGAATCTCGCTTCATTGCTGAAATACCGGATGATTTATTGGAAAACCTAAATGAGAAAAAAGAAACGAGAGCGACGTCTGCGAGAAAAATGCAGCCGAGACGCGGCCCTGTTTCACGCCCCGTATCCTACGCCAGCAAAACAGGCGGCGACACCTTAAACTGGGCAGTCGGAGATAAGGCGGGCCATAAAAAATGGGGAACAGGAACTGTCGTCAGCGTGAAAGGCGAAGGAGAAGGGACGGAGCTCGATATTGCCTTCCCGAGCCCTGTTGGCGTGAAACGCCTGTTAGCAGCATTTGCTCCTATTGAAAAGCAGTAATCGAAGAGGAAAGGAAGAAGCAGATGGACAAAGAAACAGCGAAGCAGCGGGCAGAAGAACTGCGCCGCACCATCAACAAGTATAGCTATGAATATTACACCCTAGATGAACCGAGCGTCCCTGATGCGGAATATGACAGATTGATGCAGGAGCTGATCGCGATCGAGGAGGAGCATCCAGACCTCAGAACGCCTGACTCTCCTACGCAGCGCGTCGGCGGAGCCGTGCTTGAAGCGTTTCAAAAAGTCACCCACGGCACACCGATGCTCAGTCTGGGCAACGCCTTTAATGCTGATGATCTTCGTGATTTCGACCGCCGTGTGCGCCAAGCCGTCGGCGATGATGTGGCGTATAATGTGGAGCTGAAAATAGACGGTCTTGCTGTTTCTCTCCGTTATGAAGACGGCTATTTTGTCAGAGGAGCCACCCGAGGTGACGGAACGACGGGAGAGGATATTACGGAGAATCTGAAGACGATCCGCAATATCCCCCTCAAAATGAACCGTGAGCTGTCGATCGAAGTGCGCGGCGAGGCGTATATGCCGAAGCGTTCGTTTGAAGCACTCAATGAGGAACGGATTAAAAATGAGGAAGAGCCGTTCGCCAATCCGCGAAATGCCGCGGCGGGATCTCTCAGGCAGCTCGATCCGAAAATTGCAGCGAAACGAAACCTCGATATCTTCGTCTACAGTATAGCGGAGCTTGACGAGATGGGTGTGGAGACGCAAAGCCAAGGGCTTGATTTTCTCGACGAACTCGGATTTAAAACGAATCAGGAACGAAAAAAATGCGGCGACATAGAAGAAGTCATTACGCTGATCGATGAGCTTCAGGCGAAGCGCGCTGACCTGCCGTATGAAATAGACGGCATTGTCATTAAAGTCGATTCCCTCGATCAGCAGGAGGAGCTCGGTTTTACGGCGAAAAGCCCGCGCTGGGCCATCGCGTATAAGTTTCCTGCTGAAGAGGTCGTGACGAAGCTTCTCGATATCGAATTAAATGTCGGCAGAACGGGTGTGATCACGCCGACCGCGATTCTTGAGCCGGTAAAAGTTGCCGGCACAACGGTCTCAAGAGCATCCCTTCATAACGAAGATTTAATTAAAGAGAAGGACATTCGGATTTTGGATAAGGTTGTCGTCAAAAAAGCGGGCGATATCATCCCGGAAGTTGTGAATGTCCTCGTTGAACAGCGCACAGGAGAAGAAAAGGAATTCAGTATGCCGACGGAATGTCCTGAATGCGGCAGTGAGCTCGTCCGGATCGAAGGAGAAGTGGCGCTTCGCTGCATTAACCCTGAATGTCCGGCGCAAATCCGGGAAGGGCTGATCCATTTCGTTTCCCGCAATGCCATGAACATTGATGGGCTCGGCGAACGAGTGATCACACAGCTGTTTGAGGAAAACCTTGTCCGCAATGTGGCAGATTTATATAAGCTGACGAAGGAACGAGTCATCCAGCTCGAGCGCATGGGCGAAAAGTCCACTGAAAACCTGATCAGCTCCATCCAAAAATCAAAAGAAAATTCGTTAGAGCGCCTGCTGTTTGGGCTTGGCATCCGTTTTATCGGATCAAAGGCCGCAAAAACGCTTGCCATGCATTTTGAAAGCTTGGAGAACCTGAAAAAAGCCTCTAAAGAGGAACTTCTCGCGGTAGATGAAGTCGGTGAAAAAATGGCTGATGCTGTGATCACCTATTTTCATAAAGAAGAAATGCTTGAACTCTTGAATGAACTTCAGGAGCTGGGCGTAAACACGCTCTACAAAGGCCCGAAAAAAGTAAAAGCAGAGGACAGCGACTCTTACTTTGCCGGTAAAACAATTGTTCTGACAGGAAAGCTGGAAGAGCTGTCAAGAAACGAAGCCAAAGCGCAAATCGAAGCGCTGGGCGGAAAGCTGACTGGAAGCGTCAGCAAAAACACAGACTTAGTCATCGCCGGAGAAGCGGCGGGAAGCAAGCTGACAAAAGCACAAGAGCTGAACATTGAAGTGTGGAATGAAGAACAGTTAATGGGAGAGCTAAAGAAATAAGAGGAGTGTTTTCTATTGAAAAAGACGTTGGCATTGGCGGCAACGGCGGCAGTATTAATGCTGTCTGCCTGCTCGTCAGGTTTTGGGGGGGAGAAGGAGGAAGAGATTACGCAAAAGACGGCGAAATCGTCAGAAAAAGCGATTGTCCCGAAATATAATATCTCTGACTCCTATTACAAAATGGTGCTGCCGTTTAAGGCAGGCAAAGCGCGCGGCTTAACAACGGAACAGCTGAACACTAGGCTGGACATTGACGAGTTTGAAACAGGGCTGATGCGTCTTGCCCAAGATTCTTTCTCGACTGACGATTATCTGTTCCAAGAAGGACAATATTTAGATGAGGATACAGTATTAAGCTGGCTGGCACGGAAAAAAACGGGCTCTGATTTGAAAAAAGCCGAAAAAGAAGATAAAAACTTCAAAAATGAAGGCTTGAACCCAGCGCTCCCGAGCTCTGGTTCAACAGAAGAAAAGAACGAAAGCAGCCCGATTTATTTAGCATCCATGCTTGAGCACGATTATTTAGTCAGAAAAGACAAGAATTCTATCCAGCTTGGCGGCGTCATGATCGGACTGGCGTTAAACTCCGTGTATTACTATCGTGAAAAAACTGGAGACCCGCAAAAAGAAGTGGAGATTAAGGACAGCACGCTCCGCCAGCAGGGAGAAAAAATTGCACAGGAGGTTATTAACCGCCTCCGCAAAAAAGATAACTTGAAGAATGTGCCGATTACCGTCGCACTCTACAAGCAGGCGTCAAAAACATCGATTGTGCCGGGGAACTTCATCGCCAAAACAGAGGTCAAAGCAGGCTCTACTGATATCTCAAATTGGGATGACATTAATGAAAAATATGTATTCTATCCGGCGGATACAACCACAGCAGAAAAATACCCGGATGACACCGAGGTCTTTAAGCGGTTCAAAAACTCAATTGAAGAATATTTCCCGAACTATACAGGCGTTGTCGGTACAGCGCTGTATGAAAATGATGAAATGAAGAAAATGAAGATTGACATACCAATGCAATTCTATGGAAAAAGTGAAGTTGTCGCGTTTACCCAGTTCTTAACGGGTGAAGTGATGGACTACTACTCTAAAGGCTCAGTTGATGTCGAAGTCAATATCACGTCCTCAGACGGACAGGAAGCGGTTATTATCCGCAATGCCGGAGATAAAGAGCCGACTGTTCACATTTATGACTGATAGAAAACCCTTGTGCCATATTGGCACAAGGGTTTTTATGTTACAATTAACAGGAAAAGGGAAATTATTTTCGCTTCTGCCGAAACACAAATCAAGGGGAGGTATGTTGATGCTGGAAATCGTGTGAAAACAATCATTATCAAATCTATAGCAATGAAAGGATGTTAGACGTGCATAAAGATATCAAAAAAATATTTCATGAAGAGCAGGTTTTGGCAGAAGCTGCAGCGAGATACGGTTTCTCAAAAGATCAGGTGCGTTTTCTGGCTGATGCGGAAAACTATGTATATGAATGTATGAAAGACAATCAACCTTATATTTTAAAGATTACCCATACGATTCGGAGATCTTCTGATTATATAATGGGAGAGATGGAATGGCTCCGTCACCTTGCAATAGGGGGAATTTCAATAGCCAAACCGCTCCCGTCGCTGAACGGAAAAGACGTAGAAGCAGTGCCGGACGGAAACGGCGGGTCATTTTTATTGAGAGTGTATGAGAAAGCTCCGGGGCAAAAAGTGGATGAATCGGACTGGAATGAAACGCTATTTTATGAGCTTGGCAGATACACAGGCAGCATGCACAGCCTGACAAAAAGCTACAAATTGAGCAATCCCGCTTTCAAAAGACAGGAATGGGATGAAGAGGAGCAATTAAAGCTGAGAAAATATGTGCCTGAAGATCAGATAAAGGTGTTTCAGCAAGCCGATTCTTTGATGAATGAACTGCGGAGGCTCCCGAAAAGCCAGGACAACTACGGCTTGGTGCATGCGGATCTGCACCATGGCAATTTTAACTGGGATCATGGCAAAATCACGGCATTTGATTTTGATGATATCGGCTACAACTGGTTTGTTAACGATATTAGCATTCTTCTCTACAATGTCCTGTGGTATCCTGTTGTGCCATATGATGATAAAGCTGCGTTTACAGAAGAATTTATGACGCATTTTATGAAAGGGTACTGGGAGGAAAATGAGCTTGACCCTGCATGGCTGATGATAATACCTGATTTCCTCCGCCTTCGCCATATGCTGATTTACGGATTGCTGCATCAGATGTTTGACCTTAACACAATAGGAGAAGAAGAAAAAGAAATGCTGGCCGGTTTCAGAAGAGATATAGAGAATGGCACGCCGATTACAGCATTTGATTTTTCAGCACTGGTGTAGATAGAAAAAGCCAATGGGATTCCAGTCCCATTGGCTTTTATAATGTATCACACTTCACGCCGACTACGCCTTCAATGGCTTTAATGTCATAGTAGACATCGGTCGTGTATCTGTTTTTATGGACGCGGACCTTCACTTCCATAATTGGAAAATCCTTTTCGCCCAGGTCGTCGATCCGAACGGAGTGTGCTTTGATATCTCTTCTTTTCATTTCTTTTAAAATCTCTGTCATTTTGTCTTTATCAGAAAGCGACATTCTGATGCGGATGTCTTTTTCCTGCAGGCGGTCGGGGCCGATTTTTCTGACCACCCATGGGAGAAACTCCACGCTGATCAGGATGAACAGAAGACTGGCAAACGCTTCTTTATAAAAACCGGCTCCCGTAGCAAGCCCGAGCCCCGCTGCCCCCCAGATCATGGCCGATGTCGTCAGGCCGGAAATGACATCATTGCTTTTTCGCAGGATGACACCGGCGCCGATAAACCCGACGCCGGAGATGATTTGTGCCGGCAGACGAAGCGGATCCATCATGATGCGGTAGTATTTAGGGAAATGATATGCCGCATTAATACTGACGATCGTCAGCATGCATGAGCTGACTGCGATGACAATACAGGTTTTTAATCCGAGCGGCTTATTTTTTAATTCGCGTTCAAGCCCGATGACCATGCCAATCAATGTGGCAATGCCCAATTTCAATAAAATATCAGGATCAATATACCAGCTCAACAGCAAACTTCCCCCTTCTCTATGGTGTTTTTAAATAAATATGATTTTCTCACAGTATTTATAGCAAAACAAGGGCACAAAAGCCACCAAGCTGCGCTTGATGGCTTATTGCTTACTTTTTGCGTTTTAACAGCTTTTCCATGACACCGAATAATCGGTAAGAGGCTTTTGCAGGACGTTTTGTGATCATGCTGACAATGATGCCGGCAATCATACTGAGAATAAACCCAGGGATGATTTCGTACACACCGGTTGATTTTGCCAGGCCGGTTGTAATCCAGATCAACACGGTCGCAGCCCCGACAATCATGGCAGCAAGCGCGCCCCATTCGTTCATTCGCTTCCAATACAGACTGAGCAGAATCGCAGGTCCGAAAGCTGAACCGAAGCCGGCCCAAGCGTATCCGACCAAATCAAGAATGGTGCTGTTCGGGTTCAATGACAAGAGTACCGCGATAACGGCAATGACTAAGACGGACAATCGCCCGATCATGACCAATTCTTTATCAGAAGCTTTTCGTCTGAAAAATGACCGGTATAAATCCTCTGTTACAGCACTTGCTGTGACCAAGAGCTGTGAGGAAATCGAACTCATGATGGCAGCCAAAATAGCTGACAATAAGAACCCTGTAATTAATGGGTGGAACAAGATTTTAGAGAAGATAATGAAAATCATCTCCGGATCTTTTACAGCAACTCCGAATTTATGGGCGTATGCAACACCGATTAAACCCGTCAGCACGGAACCTAGAACTGTAATGATCATCCAGCTCATGCCGATTCGGCGTGCAGGCTTCAAATCTTTAATGTTTTTAATCGCCATAAATCGGACGATGATATGAGGCTGGCCGTAGTAGCCCAAGCCCCAGGCTAAATAGGAAATAATGCTAATGACGCTCGCGCCTTTAAAAATATCCAATAAGTGTGGGTTAACAGCGCCGATTTCATGGAGAGTCGGAGCAACGCCGCCCACGTGGGTAAAAGCAACGATCGGCACAAGCACTAGTGCTGCAAACATGATCGCACCCTGCACGAAGTCAGTCAGACTGACAGCAAGGAAACCGCCAAACAGTGTGTATAATACTACAACTGCGGTGGTCAGAAACAAGCCTAATTTGTAATCCGCACCAAAAGCAGATTCAAACAGCCGTCCGCCAGATACCATACCGGAAGAGGTATACAATGTGAAAAAGATCATGATGATCAATGCAGATACGATTTTCAGCAGTGATGAAGAATGCTGGAATCGTTTATCAAAGAAATCAGGAATCGTAATCGCATCATCCGCCGCTTCTGTATAAGCACGCAGCCTTGGAGCCAGCAGCAAGTAATTTGAGTACGCCCCGATTGTAAGACCTAAAGCAAGCCATAAGGTGGACAGCCCTGTCGCAAACATCGCGCCGGGAACACCCATCAGCATCCATCCGCTCATATCGGCCGCGCCGGCAGACAAAGCAGTAACGAATGGTCCGAGGCCTCTTCCTCCAAGCATGTAATCATTGATGTCAGTGGTTTTCTTGAATGCATACCAGCCGATTAACAGCATGGCAATAAAGTAAATTCCTAAAGATATAATAATTTCAATACTCACGTTTTACCCTCTCTTCATTTCTAATAATGTTGCATCACCTCTCAAATTGATGGTGCCAGTTAAGCAGCCTGGCGTAAGTGCAAAACAAAAGAAATTCTTTTGCGGGTGCACTTGGTAACTTAACCTAACAAAGTATTCCCGGCCATTCAAGCGATGAAACATTGATCATAAGCTGGAAATACCGTTGCAAACCTAGAAGGGAATAAAGAATAAAACGCTTTCAAAAAATAATTAAAGTAAAAATATTCAGAAAAATATTTCGTTTCTCCTTCGCCTCATTTTAGTATAAAATATATAGGGTATTGTTTCGAAAACACAGGCCTGTCTTAAGGCGTTTTGTTGCTTTAAAGGGCTTGTTTTTGATATGATCAGTATTATATGACTTAACGGAGAAATATGTGGAGGTGGATCATATGTCACGAATTTCAATAGAAGAAGTAAAGCACGTTGCGCACCTTGCAAGACTTGCGATTACTGAAGAAGAAGCAAAAATGTTCACTGAACAGCTCGACAGTATCATTTCATTTGCTGAGGAGCTTAATGAGGTTAAAACAGACAATGTGGAGCCTACAACTCACGTGCTGAAAATGAAAAATGTCATGAGAGAAGATGAAGCGGGTAAAGGTCTTCCGGTTGAGGATGTCATGAAAAATGCGCCTGACCATAAAGACGGCTATATTCGTGTGCCATCAATTCTGGACTAAAGGAGGGACACAAGAATGTCATTATTTGATCATAAAATCACAGAATTAAAACAGCTCATACATAAAAAAGAGATTAAGATTTCTGATCTGGTTGATGAATCTTATAAACGCATCCAAGCGGTTGATGATAAGGTACAAGCCTTTTTGGCATTAGATGAAGAAAGAGCGCGCGCATACGCGAAGGAGCTTGATGAGGCGGTTGACGGGCGTTCTGAGCACGGTCTTCTTTTCGGTATGCCGATCGGCGTAAAAGATAATATCGTAACAAAAGGGCTGCGCACAACATGCTCCAGCAAAATTCTCGAAAACTTTGATCCGATCTATGACGCTACTGTCGTTCAGCGCCTTCAAGACGCTGAAGCGGTCACAATCGGAAAACTGAACATGGACGAATTCGCCATGGGATCATCTACCGAAAACTCAGCTTACAAGCTGACGAAAAACCCTTGGAACTTAGAAACAGTTCCCGGCGGTTCAAGCGGCGGATCTGCGGCTGCGGTTGCTGCGGGAGAAGTTCCGTTTTCTCTTGGATCTGACACAGGCGGCTCCATCCGTCAGCCGGCATCTTTCTGCGGCGTTGTCGGATTAAAACCTACATACGGACGTGTATCTCGTTACGGTCTGGTCGCATTTGCGTCTTCATTAGACCAAATCGGGCCGATTACACGTACGGTTGAGGATAACGCGTTTTTACTTCAAGCGATTTCCGGCGTAGACAAAATGGACTCCACGAGTGCAAATGTGGACGTGCCTGATTTTCTTTCTTCATTAACTGGCGACATCAAAGGACTGAAAATCGCCGTTCCGAAAGAATACCTTGGTGAAGGTGTCGGCAAAGAAGCGAGAGAATCTGTCTTGGCAGCGCTGAAAGTCCTTGAAGGTCTCGGCGCTACATGGGAAGAAGTGTCTCTTCCGCACAGTAAATACGCGCTTGCGACATATTACCTGCTGTCATCTTCTGAAGCGTCAGCGAACCTTGCACGCTTTGACGGCATCCGCTACGGCTACCGCACAGACAACGCGGATAACCTGATCGACCTTTACAAGCAAACGCGCGCTGAAGGTTTTGGAAATGAAGTCAAACGCCGCATCATGCTCGGAACGTTTGCTTTAAGCTCAGGCTACTACGATGCGTACTACAAAAAAGCGCAAAAAGTGCGTACGTTGATTAAGAAGGATTTCGAAGACGTATTTGAAAAATATGATGTTATTGTTGGACCGACTACACCGACACCTGCGTTTAAAATCGGTGAAAACACGAAGGATCCGCTCACAATGTACGCAAACGATATCTTAACGATTCCGGTCAACCTTGCCGGCGTACCGGGAATCAGCGTGCCATGCGGATTAGCAGACGGTCTTCCGCTCGGCCTGCAAATCATCGGAAAACACTTTGATGAAAGCACTGTATACCGCGTTGCTCATGCATTTGAACAAGCGACAGACCATCATAAAGCAAAACCTGAACTGTAAGGGGTGAAAAGAATTGAACTTTGAAACGGTAATCGGACTTGAAGTCCACGTTGAGTTAAAAACAAAATCAAAAATTTTCTCAAGCTCTCCAACGCCATTCGGCGCGGAGGCGAATACGCAGACAAGCGTCATTGACCTCGGATACCCGGGCGTCCTGCCTGTCCTGAACAAAGAAGCCGTTGAATTCGCAATGAAAGCCGCTATGGCGCTCAACTGTGAGATCGCAACGGATACGAAGTTTGACCGCAAAAACTATTTCTATCCTGACAACCCGAAAGCGTATCAGATTTCTCAATTTGATAAGCCAATCGGCGAAAACGGCTGGATCGAAATTGAAGTCGGCGGCAAAACAAAACGCATCGGCATCACGCGCCTTCACCTTGAAGAGGATGCCGGAAAGCTGACGCATACAGGCGACGGCTATTCTCTTGTTGACTTCAACCGTCAAGGAACGCCGCTTGTTGAGATCGTATCAGAGCCGGACATCCGCACGCCGGAAGAAGCGTACGCGTATCTTGAAAAGCTGAAATCCATCATCCAATATACAGGCGTTTCTGACTGTAAAATGGAAGAAGGCTCACTTCGCTGTGACGCCAATATCTCTCTTCGTCCGATCGGCCAAGAGGAATTCGGCACAAAAACAGAATTGAAAAACTTGAACTCCTTTGCGTTTGTTCAAAAAGGCCTTGAGCATGAAGAAAAACGCCAGGAGCAGGTTCTTCTTTCCGGCGGCGTCATCCAGCAAGAAACTCGCCGTTATGATGAAGCAACGAAGAAAACCATTCTTATGCGTGTCAAAGAGGGATCTGACGACTACCGTTACTTCCCAGAGCCAGATCTAGTCGAGCTCTACATTGATGATGAATGGAAGGAACGCGTAAAAGCAAGCATTCCTGAGCTTCCGGATGAGCGCCGCAAGCGTTATATCGAAGAGCTTGGCTTGCCTGCATATGACGCGATGGTTCTGACGCTGACAAAAGAAATGGCTGATTTCTTCGAAGAAACCGTTCAAAAAGGCGCTGAAGCTAAACAAGCGTCTAACTGGCTGATGGGTGAAGTGTCAGCTTACCTAAACGCAGAACAAAAAGAGCTTGCCGATGTTGCCCTGACACCTGAAGGCCTTGCCGGCATGATCAAATTGATTGAAAAAGGCACCATTTCTTCTAAGATCGCGAAGAAAGTGTTTAAAGAATTGATTGAAAAAGGCGGCGACGCTGAGAAGATTGTGAAAGAGAAAGGCCTTGTTCAGATTTCTGACGAAGGCGTGCTTCTGAAGCTTGTCACTGAGGCGCTTGACAACAATCCTCAATCAATCGAAGACTTTAAAAACGGAAAAGACCGCGCGATCGGCTTCCTAGTCGGACAGATTATGAAAGCGTCCAAAGGACAAGCCAACCCGCCGATGGTCAACAAAATTCTGCTTGAAGAAATTAAAAAACGCTAATAAAAAAGCAGCCCTTAGAGGCTGCTTTTTTTATGGTCAAATTGAGATAAAGACAGAGATGAGGGCCCGAAGCCTTTCAACTTCTTTGTCGTTGGTTCCGGTCAAATTGGACAGCATGCCTTTAATAATCGGTTTGCGCGGTTTATCCTGAGCCAATTCTTCCTCGATAACATCAAGTGACACGGTGATATCCTCGGGCAGCGTGCTGTTTTCTTTCACTTTCTGAATGTCCTCAAGCAGCTGGTCTTTCCCCGCAGGCATCGGGTTGAAAATGTCTTTTGGCACAATCGGATTGAGTGCTGAACGGCTCAGCCCCTGTACAAGATCATCCAGTCTTTCAATAATAAAGGCTGAGATTTCTTCTGCATCGATATTAAGCTCACCGTTAAATACCATCACGTTCATATAAGAATGCACAATGCCTCTTGCCATAATGGACAGATCTGCGACATACCGCTCGATTCCTTTTCCATAGGACGACAGCAAGGCGTTCCGGTACAGCTTATCCGTCTCCATGGTTACTTTGTAAAAGTATTGCTTGATTTCTTGATTTTCCGGAATGATATTTTCGGTAAGCAAAAGTACGATAAAATCTTTATGATCACGAAAATCCTCAAATTGAGCGCCAATTTGTTTTTTCAAAACTTCTTTAGGCGGCTTTCCAGCAAGATCTTCTTCTATATTTTTCATTTTGTTCATAGACATACCGATATAATATTCACAGGCAGATAACAGCAGCGCTTCTTTCGATTTGAAGTGCAAATAAAAAGCGCCCTTCGAAATGCCGCATTCACTGGCGATTTCTTGGATCGTCGTAGCTGCGAATCCTTTTTTCGCAAATAAACGAATGCTGGTTTTTATGATTCTCTCTTTTTTTTCATTCATGACGTGCTTCCCCTTAATCCTTGAAAAATTTAGTAAAATTTTCTGGTATATGAGTTGACGTTGTTGCGTTATAACGTTTAGTATTATATAGAATGACCAGTCAGTCAATAAAAAATGTAATGGAGGATATGATGAACCACGTTATTAATTTCGTTCTGAAAAACAAATTCGCCGTATGGCTGATGACGATTATTGTAACGGCAGCCGGCTTGTATGCGGGTATGAATATGAAGCAAGAGTCTATTCCTGACGTGAATATGCCTTACTTGACGATCAGCACGACATATCCGGGTGCGACACCAAGCCAAGTGGCTGATGAAGTGACCAAACCGGTTGAACAAGCCGTGCAGAACTTGGACGGTGTCAGCGTTGTGACGTCGACGTCCTATGAAAACGCATCGTCGGTCATGATTGAATATGATTATGAGAAAGATATGGACAAAGCGAAAACAGAAGCAGCTGAAGCGTTAGAAAACGTCAGCCTGCCTGATGACGCGAAGGATCCGGAGATTTCACGCTACAGCTTGAACTCATTCCCGATTCTGACGTTAAGTGTGTCCAGTGATAAAGATAACCTGCAAGAGCTGACGAAAAAAGTGGAGGACAGCCTCGTTTCTAAGCTTGAAGGCATAGAAGGCGTTGCGTCCGTCCAAGTATCGGGCCAGCAGGTGGAAGAGGTTGAATTCTCTTTCAAAGAAGACAAACTGAAGGAATACGGCCTTGATGAAGATACAGTCAAACAAGTGATTCAAGGTTCAGATGTGACAACTCCGCTTGGATTGTACACATTCGGAAATGAAGAAAAATCTGTCGTCGTCAGCGGCGATATTGAAACAATTAAAGATTTGAAGAATATGAGAATCCCGACGGCATCAGCTTCAAGTGCAGGCAGCAGTGCAGCATCTCAAGCGGCGGCGCAGAGTGCACAGGCAGCCCAAAGCGCACAAGCGGCAGCACAGGCGCAGCAAAGCGCAAGCACAGCAGTGCCGACGGTCAAGCTTTCTGACATTGCTACAATTAAAGATGTGAAAAAAGCTGAATCCGTTTCACGCACAAATGGCAAAGACAGCATCGGCATCAACATCGTCAAAGCAAACGATGCGAATACGGTAGAGGTTGCCGACAATGTCAAAGCTGAGCTGAAGAAGTTCAAAGAAGACCATAAAGGCTTCAATTACAGCGCAACTCTCGACATGGCGGAGCCGATCACACAGTCAGTTGACACGATGTTAAGCAAAGCCATCTTCGGTGCTATTTTTGCGATTGTGATTATTCTCTTATTCTTAAGAGATATCAAATCAACATTAATTTCGGTAGTTTCAATTCCATTATCATTGCTGATCGCACTCCTTGTGCTGCAGCAGCTTGATATCACATTGAATATTATGACGCTCGGCGCAATGACCGTTGCCATCGGACGTGTAGTCGATGACTCCATCGTTGTCATCGAGAACATTTATCGCCGAATGAGACTCAAAGACGAGCCGCTCCGCGGAAAAGCCTTGGTTCGTGAAGCGACGAAGGAAATGTTTAAACCGATCATGTCATCAACGATTGTGACAATTGCGGTATTCCTGCCGCTCGCACTTGTAGGCGGACAAATCGGTGAGTTGTTTATTCCGTTTGCCTTAACGATTGTTTTTGCGCTTGCCGCATCCCTGGTGATTTCAATCACGCTTGTGCCGATGCTCGCACACAGCCTGTTCAAAAAATCATTAACCGGTGCGCCTATTAAAGCGAAAGAACACAAACCTGGCAGACTTGCAAACATCTATAAAAAAGTATTGAACTGGGCGCTGAGCCACAAATGGATCACGTCTATCATCGCTGTTCTGATGCTCCTTGGAAGCTTGTTCCTTGTACCGTTAATCGGTGCCAGCTACCTGCCGTCCGAGGAAGAAAAAACGATGCAGCTCACATACAGCCCAGAACCGGGTGAAACGAAAAAAGAAGCCGAAAATGAAGCTGAAAAAGCAGAAAAAATCCTGCTTGACCGCAAGCATGTCGATACGGTTCAGTATTCATTAGGCTCTGGCAGCCCGCTTGCCGGAGGAGATTCTAACGGTGCGTTATTCTATATCAAATATGAAAGCGACACACCTGATTTTGATAAAGAAAAAGATAACGTTCTGAAGGAAATCCAAAAGCAATCTGACCGCGGAGAATGGAAGTCACAGGACTTCAGCTCTTCAGGCAATAACAACCAATTAACATACTATGTGTATGGCGATTCTGAAAACGATATTAAAGACACGGTTAAAGACATTGAAAAAATCATGAAGGATGAAAAGGATCTGAAAAACGTAAATTCAGGCCTTTCCAGCACATATGATGAGTACACATTTGTCGCTGACCAAGAAAAACTAAGCAAACTCGGTTTAACTGCGTCTCAAATTTCTCAGGCCTTAATGTCACAAACATCACAAGAACCGCTCACAACTGTGAAAAAAGACGGCAAAGAGCTTGATGTGAACATTAAGACAGAAAAAGACGAGTATAAGAGTGTGAAAGATTTAGAGAATAAAAAGATCACTTCCGCGACTGGCCAGGAAGTCAAAATCGGCGATGTGGCAAAAGTGAAGGAAGGATCAACATCAGATACCGTGTCAAAACGTGACGGAAAAGTCTATGCGGATGTCACAGGTGAGGTTACATCTGACAACGTCACAGCCGTATCAGCTGCTATCCAGAAGAAAATCGATAAGCTAGACCATCCTGATAACGTATCGATTGACACAGGCGGCGTATCAGCGGATATCGCTGATTCCTTCACGAAGCTCGGTTTAGCGATGCTGGCAGCAATAGCGATCGTTTACCTTGTGCTCGTGATTACCTTCGGCGGAGCACTAGCGCCATTTGCGATTCTGTTCTCATTACCGTTCACAGTCATCGGTGCCCTGGTCGGACTTTACGTATCAGGTGAAACGATCAGTCTGAACGCAATGATCGGTATGCTTATGCTGATCGGTATCGTTGTCACGAATGCCATTGTCTTAATTGACCGCGTGATTCATAAGGAAGCGGAAGGCCTGTCTACGAGAGAAGCGCTCCTGGAAGCCGGCTCTACACGACTCCGTCCGATCCTGATGACAGCCATTGCGACAATCGGCGCCTTGATTCCATTAGCCCTCGGCTTCGAAGGCGGAAGCCAGGTCATTTCAAAAGGACTCGGCGTCACGGTTATCGGCGGTTTGATCAGTTCAACGCTTCTGACGCTCTTGATCGTGCCAATCGTATATGAAGTATTGGCGAAGTTCCGCAAGAAAAAACCGGGAACGGAAGAAGAGTAAAAAAAACAAAAAGCCTCAGCTCTGCTGAGGCTTTTGTGCGTTTTCACCTGTAAGATTATGTACATTTTGTTGCGATTTTTTTAACTCATAGTATAATTAAAGGTTGTTAGTGTAAAAATGGATCGGATACTCTTAAGTAGGATGATGAGATAATGAAACGTGCACGCATAATATACAATCCGACTTCGGGACGGGAGATCTTTAAAAAGCATCTTGCCCAGGTCCTGCAAAAATTTGAACAAGCCGGCTATGAAACATCCACCCATGCGACGACATGCGCAGGAGACGCTACACACGCTGCCAAGGAAGCGGCATTGCGTGAGTTTGACCTGATCATTGCGGCAGGCGGAGACGGAACGATCAACGAGGTCGTCAACGGGCTTGCGCCTTTAGACAACCGGCCGACACTCGGTGTGATTCCTGTCGGCACAACGAACGACTTTGCCAGAGCGCTCGGCATTCCGCGAGAGGATATTTTAAAAGCGGCAGATACGGTCATTAACGGCGTCGCCCGCCCGATTGATATCGGACAGGTCAACGGCCAGTATTTTATCAATATCGCCGGAGGAGGCCGTCTGACAGAGCTGACATACGACGTGCCAAGCAAACTCAAAACAATGCTAGGCCAGCTTGCTTATTATTTAAAGGGAATGGAAATGCTGCCTTCACTTCGTCCGACAGAAGTCGAGATTGAATATGACGGCAAGCTGTTTCAAGGTGAAATCATGCTGTTTTTGGTCACGCTGACAAATTCCGTCGGCGGGTTCGAAAAACTCGCGCCGGATTCCAGCCTGAATGACGGCATGTTTGATTTGATGATACTAAAGAAAGCAAACCTTGCTGAATTTATCAGGGTCGCAACGATGGCGCTCCGCGGCGAACACATCAACGACCAGCACATTATTTATACAAAAGCGAACCGCGTGAAAGTCAATGTATCAGAAAAGATGCAGCTGAACCTGGACGGCGAGTACGGCGGCATGCTGCCGGGCGAATTCGTGAATCTGTACCGGCACATTCACGTCGTCATGCCGAAGGAGAAAGCGGAACAGCTGGATGACTAAAACTTGGCTTTGTAAGCCAAGTTTTTCTTTCGCTTAAAACAAGAGGTGAACATACATGAAAATGAAACCCCCAGTAGAAAAAAACGAATACTATGACGTGACATTTGAGGATTTGACCCACGAAGGAGCGGGTGTCGCAAAGGTCCAAGGCTTTCCGATCTTCGTGCCGAACGCCCTGCCGGAGGAAAAAGCCCAAATCAAAGTGACACGCGTCAAAAAAGGGTTCGCCTTCGGCCGTCTGATTGAGCTGAAGGAAGAAAGCCCGCATAGAACGGACGCCCCATGCCCGATTTACAAGCAATGCGGAGGCTGTCAGCTTCAGCACATGACCTACGAAGGCCAGCTCCTGTTTAAACAGAAACAAGTCAAAGACGTCTTAGAACGCATCGGCAAGCTGGACCTTTCAAAAGTCACCGTGCACCCGACACTCGGCATGGAAGACCCGTGGAACTACAGAAACAAAGCACAGGTGCCGGTAGGAGAACGGGAAGGCGGACTCGTCGCGGGATTCTATCAGCAAAGAAGCCATGACATCATCGACATGAGCGCCTGCCTGATCCAGCAATCCAAAAACGACGAAGCCGTCCAAGCTGTCAAAGACATTTGCGCAAACTACGGTGTCAAAGCCTACAACGAAGAACGCCACAAAGGCTGGCTCCGCCACATCATGGTTAGATACGGTGTTGTTACGGGCGAAATGATGATCGTCTTCATCACGAGAACAAACGATTTCCCGCACAAAGCGAAGATCATCGAAGACATCACAGCGCAATTCCCGCACGTCAAATCCATCGTGCAAAACATCAACCCAAACAAAACAAACGTCATCTTCGGAAACGAAACAAACGTCATCTGGGGCGAAGAATACATCTACGACCTCATCGGAGACGTCAAATTCGCCATCTCCGCCAGATCGTTCTATCAGGTTAACCCAGAGCAAACAAAAGTGCTCTACGACAAAGCGCTTGAGTACGCAGAACTTCAAGGGGAAGAAACCGTCATCGACGCCTACTGCGGCATCGGAACGATTTCTCTCTTCCTGGCAAAGCAGGCGAAAAAAGTGTACGGTGTTGAAATTGTGCCGGAAGCAATCGAGGATGCGAAACGCAACGCTAAATTAAACGGCATCACAAACGCAGAGTTCGCGGTTGGGGAAGCGGAAACCGTGATTCCAAAGTGGTATGAAGAAGGCATCACGGCCGATACGCTAGTCGTAGACCCGCCAAGAAAAGGCTGCGACGAAGCCCTCCTGCGGACGATTGTGGAGATGAAACCGAAGCGGGTGGTGTATGTGTCCTGTAATCCTGGCACGCTTGCAAGAGATCTGCGGGTGCTTGAGGATGGCGGGTATACGACACGCGAAGTGCAGCCTGTGGATATGTTTCCGCATACGAATCATGTGGAGTGCTGTTCACTGCTAGTGAGAAAAGATTAAACGAGATGTCACAGTGTCAGAACCCTTCCAACATAGTGGAAGGGTTCTATGTTTGTGTAGGGAATTATAATGTAAATGAGTTAGGAGTGGTACACATGGGCGGCGGTTTATATGGACACAGAAATATTGAAGATGAGCGATTAAAGGAATGGATAAAAACGTGGAAAGCGGAGAATTACATTCATTTTTTTAGTAATTATTACGGAGTCGGAATGAACGCTGAGTTTAAAGACTCTTTGGCTAAGCAAGTTGAACTAGTGATACAAGAGTCTTCAAGTATCACTGTTTCAAAGGATAGATACTTGTTCGATGAAGTCATGAAATATATGACTCCTGAAATGTTTTATTGCTATTTTAGATATGACAGTTCAACTGCTTATTGTGGTAATTATTATGAAGTGTTGATTGAATTTGCTGATGAATTAACTAAGAAAAAGTTAATTAAGGGCTATGACTATGTACAAACAGGCGGAATAATATTAGAAAAGAATGGTGAAGTGATAGGACATATTGGTCAAATGAGTGACCTTTTTTGGCACACGTTTTATGACCAGTATATTGTAGAGGATTATGGTGCAATAGAGCATGCGAGAAACAATGGCAAGGATATTACCCTACAAATTTGGAATGACAAAGTTTTTGAAAATACAGAGCAGTTTTACAAATTCATTGAACAGATTTTGTTTGAATGTAATGTTAATCTAGGCTTTGGTTTCAAGATGTCAAGATTTGAAAATGAAAGTAAATTAAAAGGGCATACGTCTAATACTAAACTATGCTTAAGTAATATTGAATTAGAGGAAACCCCCCTAAGATATTTTAACTTTGCTAACTATACTAAGATACCACGACATAAATACTTAGCTTATTATCAGGTTATTGAATTTTTCTTTACAAGAGCCGTCAGGAAAGCGAGGTTTCCTCAACCAAACGAACTCTTAATAGTAAAATACATAGCAACTAATTCAATAACTGAATTAGAAGTAGTTACATGGCTTGACGACATTAAGAGCAGGGGTAAGCACTATTCAAAACCTTCGGAGAAATACCCTGCACTTTTTCCTTTGGAAGCTACAGAAATTGTTGAGTCAGTAGCAAAACGGATTTATTTAATAAGGTGTTCGTTGGTTCATTCAAAAGAAGCACCTAATGATGTTAATTTCATACCTAATCTTAATGATGAAATAATAGATAAGGAAATATCACTTATCAAGTATGTTGCAGAGAAAGTATTGTATAAATGGAGTAATGCTCCCGAATAGTCGAGGGTATGATTATGGCAAATCATTTTTAAACAAAAAGAAAGTCCATGTATGTCGTAACAATAGAGACAATGTAAAGTTATGGATGTCCCTATTTCTACTGGTAACTGACGCAATTCTCCGATGTGGTATTCTCGTTTAATTCTTGAGGCAATGATAGAAGTTTATCAATCTTGGTCTCAGCAGATGAAAAGATTAAATGAGCCATTTTACCTGAAAATTTGGCTCTGTAATCCGAATTTTATTAATTCACAATAGGTTGTCGCTTATCGTGTGTGCTTAAATTATTACGGCAATACATATAATAGTTTAAATTTTTATATTAGATGGGTTTATAAAAAAATAGCCCAGCAGAGAGAGCTGAGCTATTTTTAAATTTATAGACCGAAGTAGTTTATTACAAATTCTTTATCATCCTCATCTTCAGGCAAAATACCAAGGTTTTTATATTCCCATATTGCGATTCTTTCATATCCATCTAATTCTGATGCTAAAATATCATCATAATTATAATCTAATTGGAATTCTCCGCTACGATCCAATGTTAGTGTAAGGTTAGTCCAAACATCATCGTTATTATTTCTGTGTTCAGTTCTTAATTCTTCAAAAAGTTTTCTTAGTTCTCTTAACAACGTCTTGAAAATATCCTTGCTTACGTTGTAATGGCTAGGTATATCTTGTGAATAAATAATTTGATTATTTTCTGGTGTCTTGAAGTGAAAGAGAACCATGGTAGAGTCATCTAATACTTCTGCATAAAGATATATCTTTGTCCATTCACCAGGTATGATGTCATTGAGTTTCTCTCCAATAAGTTGATACAAATCTTGCATCTTCCTAGTTTCCATTCTTTTAACCCCCAGGCTGATTTTTAATAGAGACGCTTATTTCTTTTCTGCTCCCAATTTTGTAGGTTACATCGAAATATGATGGTCTAAGTGAATCCCCAGAATAGACTGGTTCTATTTGAACTGCTACTTTTTTAGGTGGTTTTTTGCTTAGGGCTTTTGCCCACTCCTGCTCCATCTCATACCATTTCCCGCCGCTTCTATTAATCTGAGAATTCATCGGCACGATATTGTCGAACTGGCCTGAGCCTTTGAATTGGGTGGCGATTAAATGGCCTCCGTCATCGTCAGGCTTTCGGTCTTGGGGCTTTCCAGCATTCGTCTGTGCATATTGGTTTCGTTTTGCTTCTCCCAGCTGCAAGTCTGCTTTGACACTTGTAATTCTACCATAGTTGTCAGTCGTGTACGTGTAGCCTTCTTTTGTTTTATAGATGACATTCGGCTTCAGTACTTTCTTTCTGCTCCATCGTGCGAAATGCTCGCCGTATTTGACTGTTACCGGCGGTACATGTGGCGCTGGAGTTCGTCTTCCGCTTGATGACGTTCCGTATGGTTTCGGAAGGATGACCTTGGCGAATTTTTGCAGTCCTTCTTTAAGCGTGACCCCGTTGACTGCGTTGTAAGGAACGCCTGCCGGCACTAAATCGTGACGGGGATGATAGGGGAGAATATCCGCAAGTGTGAGATCTCCGATTTGATTTAATTTGGTTTTGACGTGTTTTTTTGATACTTCTATGCCTGTGTTTACTTTTTGTTTGATGTGATCAACGGTTTGTTTTGAGACTGTTATGGCTTTTTGGGCTGTTGCAGATTTGCTTGCTGCTGTTTTGACTTTCGCCGTCACTTTGGCGGCTGTGCCAGTTTTTGAGACGGCGCCAACACCTTTTGTGCCGACAATTGATGTGACAACAGTGCCAACCGCATATGACACCCATCTTGCTCTTGAGTAGGTGTCACCATTCACCATGTCTTTTTGATACGATTCTTCGATTGCCGCTGAAATGGCTTCATACGTTTTGATCGGGTGAGCCATCGCTCCCGTAATCGCTTCAACGGTTCCGCTCGGATCTGTGACCATATCCCATAGTCCTACGACCGCGTCTTTCCCGGAATCATAAAGGCCGACGGCGACCCCTTTGAAGCCTGCTTCAAGCTCACGCGTGTTTTCAATCTGTGTGAGGTATCTCTGTTGTTCAGCTGTCAGATTTTCATAGCCAATCGTTTTTGCCATTTCGTAGAATTCATCGGCATCCGCATAATCGTAGTTTTTCAGTCTTTCTTTCAATTTCTCAATCTCGCGTTCCTTGGCTTCCTCTTTCTTAATCTTCAAGTAAGCCTCAGTCCGCTTTTCAATGTCGCCTTTTTTCTTATGTATGTCGCTCTCACGGTACGCCTTGGCGTTGTAGTGGATGGGTGTTGCGTTTTTTCCTTTGCCCGTTGCTTCTTGGAGCTTTTGGAAGTCGGATTTGATGAATTGTTCGTTTGGTTCTGACAGGGCGTATTCTGTTTTCAGGTCTTCGTCCAAGGCGTCCAATTTTTCCAGTGTTTTTTTGCGTTTGTCGTTGGCATCAGCCAGCTCGTCTTTGAAGGTTTCTGTTGAAAACAAGTCGAGCGGGAGGATGTCGTCGATATCGTTTAAGATATCTTTCATCGCTTTTTTCTGTTCAGACATGATGGATTTCGATTTTTTGTGCGCATTTTCCAGTTCATGCTTCAGGAAGGATTCTTCGATGTATGCGTCAGAGAGGCCTTTGTCCTCGGCGGCTCCGGCGATGCTGTTGAAAAATGCGATTTTCATGTCGATGTAGTCGATCCAATGGTCGGTGACGCCGACGTGGTCGTGGTAGAAGGCTTTGATGTTGCTGGCGCCTTTACCTGAGAATTCACTGTCACTGAGATTAGCGACGCTTTTTAATGCTTTTCTCAAATTAACCATTTGCGTTCTTAGTTCTTTGTACTCTTTTGCACGGTCTGCCGCTTCCGAAAGCAGTGTTTTCGCTTCAAATACTTTCATGACCATTTCCCTTCTTTTGTTCACTCAATATCAAAATTTTACCACGGGGTGGGATGATGGTGGGTGTGAGAACGTGTTTTGGTGGAAAAATGAGTCATTTGGCATGTGTCTTTATTCGTGGAGGGATTGGCGGAAACATGGTCGAAATGATATTGATTGCTACACATTTTTTGGAAGTTTGTATTCTATATTGTTTTTTAAGGAGCATGTTGATGACGAAAAAACGGATTACATTTGGTTTATTAGTTTTAATGGTATGTGTCATCCTGTTTGTTCTGTATGTTCAGTTACGCAATAAAGACAGTATTCCTGTCCAATCTTCCGCCATCCACCCCGAAGAAGACCGCATCTTTTTTATCTACTCCAATCCTTTCATAAAAGAAAGCGTGCTGGTTTCAACCTCTACAGGCGAACGGTTTAACAGGCGTACGTTTAAGGTGGCGGATGTGCCTTATATTCAAACGAAATCTTATGCATCAACAGAACTTGTATTATTGGCGGAACACGAGCCTTTTTACTACACGCTGGAGAAGGATGCGATCAAAGAGCATCCGCTTTCAGATCCATTTGCGTTTTGGCATGAGGGGAAGGATGTGTCTGTTAAGGCCTATAATGTTGATACGACGGGGAATGAGATCCGCATAAATGATAAAAAAATGAAGAAGGAATATACCCTTACCTTGCCTTCGCTTGTCACGATGGGGGCCAGTGATGAGAACTATATTTATATCATTCAAAGCATGGCTATTTACGTGATTGACAGAAAAACAGAGGAAATGATTGAGACCCTGAGCTTAGCCTCATACGCTGATCAATTCGCAGACTCGAAGGAATTTATTGTTGCGAGCTCGGAGCATGAATTGACTGTGATTGAAAAAGGGACATGGAAGGCGACATATATTGCGTATCCTGAAGATCTTGAATATGCAGATACTGTGTATTATGACAAAGAAAGCGGCAGTTTTTACGTTACGTACGAGGACAAAAAGGGTGAGGCGAACTTGCTGGAGTATGGGAAGGAATTTTCTTTTCATACATATAGTTTGAATTTCCCTTATATGGAAGCAAAGTTTAAGGGGAATCTATTGTATATAGTTGCCCAGGAAGAGCATAAAAAGGGCATCGGCGGGTATGTGGGTGTGTTTGATATCCATTCTAAGAAGATGCTTTATCAGTTTGATTTGCCTGAGGAACAGGTGAAGGTGCAGGATTTTGTTGTGGTTGACAATAAGTGAATACGTATATGAAATAGAATGACAAAGACCCTTGCATAAAGGGTTCTTTTTTACGAAGAAAAACAAATTGACAGGATGAAAAAGCAATTTCTTCCTTCTGTATTGTTTTCAAAATTTGGGATTGATAGAATATGACATATCTCATAGAGAAGGAGGGAAGCCGTTGAGTCAAGCCATACCGTCTTCGCGTGTCGGTGTTAAGATTAATGAATGGTACAAGATGATTCGCCAGTTCAGTGTTCCGGATGCTGAGGTTCTGAAAGCGGAGGTGGAGCAGGACATTCAGAGGATGGAAGAGGATCAGGATTTGCTGATCTATTATTCTCTGATGTGTTTCCGGCACCAGCTGATGCTGGATTATTTGGAGCCGGGACAACCTTACGGGAATCGCCCTACAGTGACAGAGCTTCTTGAATCGATTGAGACCCCTCAGAAAAAACTCACAGGCCTTTTGAAATACTACTCTTTGTTTTTCCGCGGCATGTATGAATTTGATCAAAAAGAATATGTGGAAGCGATCGGGTATTATCGCGAGGCGGAGAAAGAACTGCCGTTTGTGTCAGATGAAATTGAGAAAGCGGAATTCCATTTTAAAGTGGCCGAAGCGTATTATCACATGAAGCAAACCCATGTGTCGATGCATCATATTCTTCAAGCCTTAGACATTTATCAAAAAAATCCCCTATACAGCATTAGAACGATACAAAGCTTGTTTGTGATCGCCGGCAACTATGATGATTTCAAACATTATGATAAAGCGCTCCCGCATTTAGGGGCGGCGCTCAAATTGGCAACGGACATTCAAAACGATCGGTTTATCGCCATTTCTCTATTGAACATCGCGAACAGCTATGACAGATCAGGAGACGATCAAATGGCTGTAGAACATTTCCAAAAAGCGGCGAAAGTAAGCAGAGAGAAAGTGCCTGATCTGCTTCCGAAAGTCTTGTTTGGATTAAGCTGGACATTATGTAAAGCGGGCCAAACACAGAAGGCGTTTCAGTTCATAGAGGAAGGATTAGACCATATCACAGCACGTTCTCACAAATTTTATAAAGAATTGTTTCTGTTCTTGCAGGCCGTGTACAAGGAGACTGTTGATGAACGCAAAATTCATGATCTTTTAAGCTATTTCGAAAAAAAGAACCTGCACGCTTACATTGAAGCATGTGCCCGGAGTGCTGCCACTGTTTTTGAAAGCAGCTGTCACTTTGAACAAGCTGCTAAGTTTTACCGGAAAGTGCTGAAAGCCCAAGAAGATATTCTAAAAGGAGAGTGTTTATATGCCTATTAAGAAAAAAGTGATGATGTGTCTGGCTGTTACTCTAGTTTTGGGAAGCCTGTCGTTTCCAACCCTGACAAACTCCGGCGGATTTAAGGAATCAACAGATCGAAATACGACGTTTATCGATCATTCCCCTTACAAACTTAGTGATCAGAAGAAAGCCCTTAGCTAGGGCTTTTTCTTGCTTTACGGAAGACGTTCCATTTTCCACATCGCGGCATTCCTTCTATTTCTAACGCAAGACACTCGAAACAACCAAACCATTTGAGGTATAATGGATAAAGTGAATAACAGTATTTAGATTGATATATATGAAAGAGAGTGGAACATCATGGGCCGTAAGTGGAACAATATTAAAGAGAAGAAGGCGTCTAAGGACGCAAATACGAGTCGGATTTATGCGAAGTTTGGCCGTGAGATTTATGTGGCGGCGAAACAGGGCGAGCCTGATCCGGAATCCAACCAGGCGCTGAAGGTTGTGCTTGAGCGTGCGAAGACTTACAGCGTGCCGAAAAACATCATTGAACGTGCGATCGAGAAGGCGAAGGGCGGAGCGGAAGAGAATTACGATGAGCTTCGTTATGAGGGCTTCGGGCCGAACGGATCAATGATTATCGTTGATGCGCTGACGAATAATGTAAACCGTACGGCGCCGGAAGTGCGTGCGGCGTTCGGGAAAAACGGCGGAAACATGGGTGTGAGCGGATCTGTTGCTTACATGTTTGATGCGACGGCTGTAATCGGTGTGGAAGGCAAAACTGCTGACGAAGCGCTTGAAATCCTGATGGAAGCGGATGTTGATGTACGTGACATTTTAGAAGAGGATGACAGCGTGATCGTATATGCTGAGCCTGATCAATTCCATGCGGTGCAAGAGGCGTTTAAAAACGCGGGTGTCGAGGAATTTACAGTAGCGGAGCTGACAATGCTTGCGCAAAGTGAAGTAACGCTTCCGGATGATGCAAAGGAACAGTTTGAAAAATTAATTGATGCATTAGAAGATTTGGAAGATGTTCAGCAGGTATATCATAACGTTGATTTAGGTGAGTAAGGAGTGAGCAGGCTGTTATGGCCTGCTTTTTTTGTCCCGGAAATTGTTTTAGCTGTATGTAGGCGGCCGCCTATACGATCTATAAGATATTCTCATACTCTGGACTGTAACCTATGTGAAGGAGAGAGTGAATATGACTGATACAAGACATATGTATGGCGGACCTGGTTTTGGTCATTATCAGGGCTTTGGTATTGGCTATCCGGGCTATGGCATGCAAAGCACAGGCCACCCGGGCTTTGGCATGTATGGAGGCTACCCAGATCACGGCATACATGGAGGTGTCGGCGGCTATCCGGGATATGGAACGTACGGAGGATACGGAGGATCCGGCGGTTACCCAAGCGGCGGCTATGGAGGCTCTCCGGGAACTGTAAGTTATCCGAACATGCACCATGAAAATGATGGCCATCACAACTATTATCACCATCATCATGATGGAAAAGATAATCTTCATCACCATCATCACCATGTTGGAAAGGATAATTATCACCATCATGATGGTCATTATGGCCACCATCACCACCATATGGGCCACTGGGGAAAAGACGGTTATAAATAAAGAAGATGATGGTATAAAGAGGACACTCTTGCAGATCAAGAGTGTTTTTATCTTTTTTCTTGACTGTTCAGTCTGGAAACTGGTAACATTTGTTTCAGGAGGTGATCGTCTTTTGGGGAGGAATAAAGAATTTGATACGGCACTTGTTCTTCACAGGGCGATAGAGGTTTTTGGAGAGTATGGCTACGAAGGAACGTCTCTTCAGGATCTGCTCTCTCATTTAGGCATTGCGCGCCAGAGCTTGTATGATACGTATGGCACGAAGCGTGATTTGTTTTTGTCCGCGGTGAAATCGTACCTTGAAGGGAAAAACGCTGCAGTTATGGAAAGGCTTGAAGCGCCAGGATCTGTAAAGGAAGCCATTCGTGATATTTTTCAGGAGGGTGTCAATGCCCTGAGGGATCCGGAACGGGCGAAGGCGTGCTACATTATGAACAGTGCGATTGAACAGATCCCGCATGACCCTGAGCTTGCCCGGTATTTTGAAAGACAATCCAAGCAGCTTGAGGACGCTTTTTATCAGGCGCTTTTAAGGGCGAAGGATCAAGGAGAATTGAATGGCGAAGATCCTGATATATCTGCGCTCGCCCGGTACCTGAATCAGAGTAGGCTGTCACTGACATTTATTGCAAAAGTGACGGCAGATATGGATCGTCTTCAGGACCATGTTGACGTGAGTTTATCAGTGCTTGATTAACATGTGGTAAAGAATTCTTTGCCCATGTGTGTATTTTTTGGACTGAATGGTCTGGAAATAAAAAAAGAGGTGATGATGAATGTTGATGAATGAATTTGAAAAAGCATGTGAAACATTGAGAAAGTTTATGGCTTATATGCTTGAGAAGGACATGAAGAGCTGGATGGAGCTTTGGGATGAGAATGCTGTATTTGAGTTTCCTTATGCGCCGGAGGGATCACCAAAAAGAATAGAAGGAAAAGCGGCCATTTACAACTATATTAAGGATTATCCTAAGCAGATCCATCTTTCTTCATTTACCACTCCGACAGTGTACCGTTCAGCAGACTCGAATACGGTGATTGCGGAGTTTCAATGTGACGGCCATGTGATTGAGACTGGACTGCCTTATCGCCAAAGCTATATCAGTGTCATCGAAACGAGAGACGGCCGCATCGTGCGTTATAGGGATTATTGGAATCCGCTTGTTGTAAAAGAGGCCTTTGGAGGATCATTTTTGCAAACAGAGGAGAGTGGGAAATGATGAAACAGAATCCGATTTTAATCACGGGCGGGACCGGCACAGTCGGCAGCCGAATTGCCAGCCGTTTAATAAAGCTGGGATACAGAGTGCGTATTGCAAGCCGAAAAAAGGGCGCGCTTGCAAGTGGGGAGCATGTGTATTTTGATTGGAAGGATGCCTCCAGTTTTACGCCTGCTCTAGAACAGGTAAAAGACATCTATCTTGTTGCTCCGGTCGGTGTACTTGATCCGGCTCCCTATGTGCTTCCCTTTTTAAAGGAAGCAAAGCGTCTCGGCGCAAAGCGGGTAGTGATGCAAAGTGCGTCTGTTGTCTCCGAGAACGGTCCCGTGTTTGGCGCGCTTCACCAGGCAGTGCGCGAGTTTCCTGAATGGACGGTGCTGCGGCCCTCATACTTTATGCAAAATTTCATCAATGTCCAGCATCGCATGTCTATTCAAACGGAGGGGCGCATCACAACGGCTTCGGGTGAAGGAAAACTTGGGTTTATTGAAGCTGATGACATCGCAGAAACAGCCGTCAGGGCTTTGATTGATGATGTTCCTCATCAAACACATCATATTCTGACAGGTCCCGAGGCGCTGAGCTATGCCGAAGCGGCGGAGATCATTGGAGCTGCGGCGGGACGCCGGGTGGAGCATGTCAGCATTTCTCGTTCCGAGCTGCAGCATAAAATGGAGGCAGGAGGTTTGCCCGCGGATTATGCCCATTTTATGGCGAAGCTTGATGAGGCAATCAGCCATGGTGCGGAACATCGGGTAACGGATACAGTGAAGCGTGTGACGGGAAAAGAACCTCGTTCGCTGTCAGAGTTTGCGGCTGCTCATGCTGCGTATTGGAAACACTGATCTCATTTTGGACTAAATAGTCTAGAAAGACCTTCGGCGCTTCCGAAGGTCTTCTTATTGAAAAAGCTAAGTCGTGTTTTAGTCATAATCATGCCTCCTGCCTCATACCTATTAAGGTCATTGTTTTTGAGAAAGGAGGAGCCGGAATGAAGGATATGCAGCCGTTTACGCCTGTCAAATCATATACGCCCTTTCACAGCCGTTTTGATCCCTGTCCGCCCATAGGGAAGAAATATTACAGAACGCCCCCTAACCTTTATATGACCTTTCAGCCTGAGCACATGGAGCAGTTTTCGCCGATGGAGGCTTTGAGGAAAGGCACCCTTTGGAAGGATCTCTATGATTTTTATGAAAACCCTTATCGAGGGGGAGACGCACATGGCAAAAAAGGTTGACGCCGAATATTATCGTCAGCTTGAGCAAATACAGGCTGCTGATTTTGTGCTTGTTGAGCTGAGTCTTTATTTAAATACACATCCTCATGATGAAGATGCGCTGAAGCAATTCAATCAATATTCCGGCTATTCAAGGCACTTAAAAAGACAGTTCGAATCCTCTTACGGACCGCTTCTGCAGTTCGGCAACAGCCCCGCGGGCAAGGATTGGGATTGGGGAAAAGGGCCATGGCCGTGGCAAGTATAAGGAGGAATGCCTGAATGTGGGTGTATGAAAAGAAGCTGCAATACCCTGTCAAGGTCAGTACGTGCAACCCGACGCTGGCGAAGTATTTGATTGAGCAGTATGGCGGAGCGGACGGCGAGCTGGCCGCAGCTCTCCGGTATTTGAACCAGCGTTATACGATTCCTGATAAGGTCATCGGCCTTTTAACAGATATCGGCACGGAGGAGTTTGCCCATTTGGAAATGATTGCGACCATGGTCTATAAGTTGACGAAAGACGCCACACCGGAGCAGCTGCGTGAAGCTGGGCTTGGCGATCATTACGTCAATCACGACAGCGCGCTTTTTTATCATAATGCGGCGGGCGTGCCGTTTACCGCGAGCTATATCCAAGCGAAGGGCGATCCGATTGCCGATTTATACGAAGATATTGCCGCAGAAGAAAAGGCGCGGGCGACGTATCAATGGCTGATTGATATTTCGGATGATCCTGATTTAAACGACTCCCTGCGTTTTTTGCGAGAGCGTGAAATCGTACACTCTATGCGCTTCAGAGAAGCGGTTGAAATTTTAAAAGAAGAACGGGATAAAAAGAAGATTTTCTAATAGGCAGATTGGCCTCTCTTTCATACACCCTTTTACATACAGAGAAAATGGTCTGTTTTTGCAGTTTGGTCTGCATTATAATCAAGGTGTGTGTGCAAGCTTACTTTTTGATTGGGAGGCCTTTATGTCAGCTTTTAAGATTGAGAACGAAACGATTGCAGATGGATTTTACGCGTGTCCGGCCGTCTATGAGGATGCAGAATCGATTACCGGGTTGCTCGTCCGAACAGCTGAATGGCTCCGGGATCGGGGTTCTAACCAATGGAGCGGACTTCTGAAAGGGCAAGATATACATGATATTACGGGGTCAATTGAAAAGGGACATGTGTTTGTGTTTAAAAAAGATGATGAGCTTGCGGCTGTCGTGATGCTGCTGCCTGAACCGAGCGAGTGGGACCGGACGCTTTGGGGAGACGATGGGCATGAGGAGTCCATTTATTTGCATCGCCTCGCAGTAAGCCGCCGGTTTGCGGGACAGGGGCTAGGAGCCCGCGTCCTTCAGTGGGCGGAGACGGGCATACACTTTCCGGAAAAAACGCGGATCCGGCTTGACTGTGTCGCTGATAGCGACGCCCTGCATTCCTTTTATCGGCGTATGGGATATGAATTCATGGGTGCTGATGCGTCCGGATATCATTTGTTTGAGAAAGAGATTACGGCAGAATAAGCGTCCTTTGCAGGGGGCTTTTTTGTCTTTTCTAAAAGGGAGGGCAGGCGATGTGTGGCCAATATTATTTGTGACAGGGATTGTGACGGCTTGTCTGTTTGCTGGCGTATCCGTTTTGATGCGGATGAGATTTCCTGACAAAAGTCGGCCGGAATGGATGTTGGCCGGGCTGATCGTCCTTGGTGTGTTTGCGATCTGGTACAGCCTCGTGTATGTACGCGGCTGGGAAGGGGCTGCGCTCGGAATGCTTGGATTCAATGTCATTTTCGGAGCCATTGCCGGATATTTGATCGATAAGGCCATCCGGCGTTACAGGAAAAGATAAGGCTGCTGCCGTCTCTCATCATGTCGAAATTTTCACAGAACGGCAGGAATTTTCTTTCGAAAGGAGAAATACATATTACTTTAAAATGAAAGCGTTTTCCAAAGCGGGAAGGTGATGTTGATGATACACAGTGTGACAAATGGGCTGAATCGTTTTTGTACGTGGGTGATGAGACTGGCCTATTTGAATGTGCTTTGGATTTTGTTTTCTCTTGCAGGCCTGGTTGTATTTGGGCTGATGCCCGCTACTGCCGCAATGTTTACAGTGGCGAGAGAATGGGCGAAGGGGAATACAGATGCCCCGGTGTTTTCTGTCTTTTTTCGGACGTTTAAAAAGGAATGGCGGGCATCACAGATCCTCGGGCTTATCGTTGTGACGGCTGCCCTGTTTCTGTTTGCGGATATGCGGATAGCGGCTCAGATGGACCAGCCTGTGCTCGTCAATGTATTCCTGAGCATTAGTTTGATTTTCGCGTTTGTTGTGCTGTATGTGTTCCCGGTATTTTCTCATTTTGACGTAAAAATCAGAGAGGTGCTGAGCATCAGCTTTTTCATTGCCTTCAGCCGTCCGGCGGTGACGCTTTTGATGGCGGCGGGCGCTGTCGGTGTGCTTTGTCTCGTTCTGTTTCATGTCACGTTTCTATTGTTTTTCAGCGGGAGTTTACTCAGCCTGATCTTAACGAAGCTGTCCTTTAAAGCGTTTCGGTCAATGGATCAGCGGCAGGAGAAAGAAAAGGCGGCATGAAGAAAAGAGTTGCTGGCTGGTACAGGCGGATGAAGATTAAGGATAAGCTGTTTGTGTTTCTATCGTTGATTATGGCCGTATCCTTTCTGTTTGTATACAGCGGGGTCCAGTATGCCTTTCATGTGTATGATGAGCAGATTTACCGCAAGTCCTCGGAGGTGCTTCGGATGTCTTCTGAAAGGATCGAAGACGAGCTGAAGAAGATAGAGGATGTGTCATATGAAATCATTACAGACGAACAGATTCAGCGCATCCTGAGCATGCAAAATCGGGATGATACGTATGATCAATATCAAATGAAGCAGGAGCTGTGGGATCAGCTTGCCGGATATGCCAGCGATGAAAAGTACATCGATTCCATTCATTTGATTGATGCCCGCGGCTCAGAGTATTCAGCCGGAAGCAGTTCTTCAGATCTTTTGCAGCAGGAGCAGGAAGAGGTATTTAAGCGAGCGAAAGCGAAAAATGGAAGAAATCTTTGGATGACGCTCGGCGGGTCAGATCCTGTCCTGATTTCAGCACGGCAGATCAGGTCCTATCACCAGCTGAGTCTGAACGGCTTGGGCATGGTGCTGATCCAAGTCAATGTAAAACAGATGATTCGTGATGTGCCGAAGGATTGGGGCGATTCAGTCGGAGACATTATGATTGCTGACCAAGGCGGGAATTTGGTGTATACGGCACATGCATCAGCGCATGTTCCTGAGGCAGCAAAAGAGACGCTGAAGCACCCCGGTTATGACTTGATAAAAAAGAATGGCAAACGTTACTTTATTTCTTATCTTCAATCATCCTACCAAAATTGGAGCTACTATAACGTTATCCCCTTTGATCAGATGTTCGCGAAAATTTCCTTTATGAAAACAGTGATCGGCACATGCTTTCTCCTCTTTTTCTGTGTGGTTTTGCTTTTCGGAAGGAAAATCGCCAACAGCATCACGGAGCCGATTGAACAGCTTGTGACCGCGATGAAATCGGTACAGCACGGCGGTATTGAAGCAGGTGTGTCGCTTTCTCTGCCGGAACATACACAGGATGAGGCCGGCATGCTGAACCGCCATTTTACTGTCATGATGAAACGGATTAATGAGCTGATGGAAGAAAATGTGGAAAAACAGCTCATTATTAAAGAAACCGAATTGAAAGCACTGCAAGCCCAGATCAATCCGCATTTTTTATATAACACGCTCGAGTCCATCAATTGGCTGGCTAAGGCGAATCAGCAAAAGCAAATCTCAAAAATGGTGGAATCGCTCGGTTTTCTTCTGCGAAACAGCATACATATGAAAAAGGATATCGTGACCATTCAGGAGGAGGCGGACATTGTACGTCACTATATGACCATTCAGCGATTTCGATTTGAAGAGCGCCTGAATTTCACGTTGGATATTGACGATGAGGTGAAGCATTGCCTCATTCCGAAACTGACGCTCCAGCCGCTTGCGGAAAATGCGATTCAATACGCGCTTGAACCCTTTACAAGGCCATGCGCCATCCGGATTCAGGCGAAAAAGGCAAAGGAACGTGTCTGTATTACGGTCGAAGATAACGGCCCTGGCATGGATGGACGGATTCTTGAATCAACGGGCGGAAGAGGAATCGGACTTTGGAATATTCGCGAGCGCATTAGCCTGACATTCGGAGAGCCATACGGCTTGCGGATTCATAGTGAGCATGAAAAGGGGACGAGGATTGTGATCACAATACCGTGCCGAAATGAGGTGGTGTGATGTATAAAATACTGCTGGCTGATGATGAGAGGATTATCCTTGATGGAATGGCAGGAATCATTGAGTGGGAGTCGCTTGGCGCCTCATTGATCGGTAAAGTGCAGAACGGACATGAAGCATATGTAAAGATTGTACATAAGCAGCCGCATATCGTCATCACAGACGTCAAAATGCCCGGTATGGACGGGCTTGAGCTGATCAAAAAGGTGTCAGCCATCAGTCCGTCGGTGCAGTTTATCGTCCTGTCCGGGTTTGGAGAGTTTGAGTACGCAAAGGAAGCCATGAAATATGGGGTGAAGCATTATTTGCTGAAACCCTGCAATGAACAGCAGATTATCAGCTCGCTGGAGGAAATCATTGCTGAGCTGAAGCGGCAAGATGTGCACAAAAAGAAAACAGCCCATCTGAAACACGAGCTGGACCATATCCGTTCCTTTGCAGCCGATCAATACTTGGAAGGCTTGATCGCAGGTGTAGCCCAGTTGTCTCCGCCGCCTTCACTTGCCGGAAAAAAGATCCGCCTCTTGATCTTAAAAGGGGAACAATCTATTGATGCCGCAGCCAGAGAGGCACTCGGGTCGGTACTGACAGCGGTTTGCAGCAGCGGAGAATGGACAGTGCTCGCCGTAGAGGAGAACGCCGCTGAAAAGGCGGCGGAGGTTTTTGCGGACCGCAAGATGGCCATCAGTCAGGCGGGAGAACTCCGGCACGCGGGGCAGCTGTTTCGTGACACAGCTGAAGCGTCTGGTGACCTGCATGGGAGCGCAGTGATTTCAAAAATGATCAGGCTCATTGCCGACGAACTCGGAAACCCGAATCTATCCTTGAAGTGGGCAGCGAAGGATATGCTGTTTATGAATCCTGATTATCTCGGGAAATTATTTAAGCAGGAAACAGGCGAGAAATTTTCCCAATATGTTACACGAGTGCGTCTTGAACATGCGATGAAACAGATGAAAATGAGGCGGGATGCGAGTGTATCAGAAATTGCTGAAGAAATCGGGTTTGGCGATAATCCGAAGTATTTCAGTCTTGTTTTTAAAAAATATACCGGTCTGACACCGTCAGAATTCAGAAGAAAACAGGGAGGCGCTTCCGCAGGATAGCCATCTCTGTTTTTTTGACTTTCGCCACTGTTTTTTGAGTGTTTCGCCCTATCCGAACGCTTTAAAATAAAATGTAAGCACTTACATTAAAGGGGGGATTGGTTTGAAGAAGATTTGTTACGTGCTGTTATCCCTTGTCTGCGTCTTTTTGTTCAGCGGATGTTCAGCAGGTGAAGAGGCCTCGGGAAAAAAAGAAGACGTTACACTCAGAATCGCGTGGTGGGGCGGGCAGCCAAGGCATGATTATACAACAAAGGTAATTGAACTTTACGAGAAAAAGAATCCTCACGTCCATATTGAAGCGGAATTTGCGAACTGGGATGACTACTGGAAAAAGCTTGCGCCCATGTCTGCCGCCGGCCAGCTTCCTGATGTCATTCAAATGGATACCGCTTACTTAGCCCAATACGGAAAGAAGAACCAGCTGGAAGATTTAACGCCGTATACAAAGGATGGAACGATTGACGTCAGTTCAATCGACGAGAATATGCTGTCGGGCGGAAAAATCGATAATAAGCTATATGGATTTACGCTAGGTGTCAACGTGCTGTCTGTGATTGCCAATGAAGATTTGCTGAAAAAAGCCGGTGTGTCTATCAATCAGGAAAACTGGACGTGGGAGGATTACGAGAAGCTGGCGTATGATCTTCAGGAAAAAGCCGGTGTCTACGGTTCCAACGGAATGCATCCGCCTGATATTTTCTTCCCGTATTATTTGCGCACAAAGGGTGAGCGCTTTTACAAAGAAGACGGCACTGGCCTCGCGTATCAAGATGATCAGCTGTTTGTCGATTACTTTGAACGGCAGTTGAGGCTGGTGAAAGCGAAAACGTCCCCAACACCTGATGAAAGCGCACAGATTAAAGGGATGGAAGACGATTTTATCGTCAAAGGCAAATCAGCGATTACATGGAACTACTCCAATCAATATTTGGGCTTTGCCCGGCTGACAGACTCGCCGCTGTCTCTCTATCTGCCGCCGGAGCAAATGAAGGAAAGGGCGCTGACATTGAAGCCGAGTATGCTGTTTTCCATTCCGAAAAGCTCTGAGCATAAAAAAGAGGCAGCGAAATTTATTAATTTCTTCGTGAATAATGAGGAAGCGAACCAGCTGATTAAAGGCGAGCGAGGCGTTCCAGTCTCCGACAAGGTGGCGGATGCGATTAAACCGAAGCTGAATGAGGAAGAAGCCAACATCGTGGAGTATGTAGAAACCGCGTCAAAAAACATCAGCAAAGCCGATCCGCCAGAGCCTGTGGGAAGCGCGGAGGTCATCAAGCTGCTGAAGGATACGTCAGATCAGATTCTGTATCAGAAGGTATCGCCGGAAAAAGCCGCCAAAACGTTCCGGAAAAAGGCCAATGAGATATTAGAGAGGAATAATTGACGGGAAATGGGGCTGACGCAATGAAAAAAAGCCGGAGTATAAGAAAAGACAATCTGGCGGGATATGCTTTTATTTCTCCGTTTATCATCGGGTTCCTATGCTTTACGGTGATCCCGATGGGGGCGTCCCTGTTTCTGTCCTTCACGAGCTATGACTTGTTTACGGCGCCGAAATGGATCGGGCTCGACAACTTTAAGGAAATGTTTACGGGTGACGAAAAGTATTGGCAGTCTCTGAAGGTGACGTTTACGTATGTGCTTGCCGGGGTTCCGCTCCGCCTCGGCTTCGCGCTTTTTATCGCTGTCATTTTAAACAATGCAGCAAAAGGAACGGCCATTTACAGAACGCTCTTTTATCTGCCTTCGATCATCGGCGGAAGCGTCGCCGTGGCGATTATGTGGCGCAATATTTTTGGCAATGACGGGGTCATCAATGCGCTGCTGTTTTTTGTCGGGATTGACCAAAAAATTCTTTGGTACCAGAATCCGACAAGTGCGCTGTGGACATTGATTCTGCTGTCCGTCTGGCAGTTCGGGTCGTCAATGCTGATTTTTCTGGCCGGGCTGAAAAACATTCCGTCTTCGTATTTGGAAGCGGCAAGTGTGGATGGGGCAAATCGGGTGCAGCGTTTCTTCAAGATCACCCTTCCGATCCTTACACCGATTATTTTCTTTAACCTAGTGATGCA
Source organism: Bacillus sp. YP1 (assembly GCF_000877815.1). NCBI lineage: Bacteria > Bacillati > Bacillota > Bacilli > Caryophanales > Bacillaceae > Bacillus > Bacillus sp. YP1. The sequence continues at coordinate 504,777 of NZ_CP010014.1, forward strand.
GACGATTTCTGCTTTTATGACATTTACACCTGCCTATATCATTTCGAAGGGCGAGGGCGGGCCGCTTGACGGGACACTTCTCTATTCGCTCTATTTGTTCCAGCGTGCGTTTAACTATTTTCAAATGGGCTACGCATCGGCGATGGCGTGGGTCATGCTTGTCATTGTCGGGCTGATTACGCTCATATTGTTTAAAACATCGTCATATTGGGTTCATTACGAGTCAAAGGAGGAATGACGGATGGAGCCGGTCAACGAGCCTGTCAGAAAAGCCCCGGTTTTTGAAAGAAAAAAAGCCGGTCGCGTCAGTCCCAAACGCATACTGTTCCATGTTTGTACGGCAACGCTGGCGGTGTTACTGCTGTACCCGGTCATTTGGCTGTTTGTCAGCTCGTTTAAAGAAAGCGCCAGTATTTTTACAACCTCACATTCTCTCATTCCAGACCCTTTTATTCTCAGTAACTATGCTGAAGGGTGGAAGGGCATTGCGGGACAGCCGTTTCTGACGTTTATTAAAAACTCGGCGATTATTGTCGGGCTGTCAACAATCGGTGCCGTCCTGTCATCGGCTGTCATTGCGTACGGATTTGCGCGTATTCCGTTTAAGGGAAAAAAATTTTGGTTTGCGTGCATGATGGGGACGTTAATGCTGCCTCATGAAGTGTTGATGATTCCGCAGTATATTATGTTTGCGAAATTAGACTGGCTGAATTCCTTTAAACCAATTGTCGTTCCGCAATTTTTCGGGCATGCGTTTTTTATCTTTCTGATGATCCAGTTTATCCGGACGATTCCCGAGGAGCTGGATGAAGCCGCGCGAATCGACGGATGCGGACGCTTTGCCTGCTTTTGGCGGATCATTCTCCCGCTGATTGCTCCCGCGCTTGCGACGTCTGCGATTTTCTCCTTCTATTGGAAGTGGGAGGAGCTGATTCAGCCGCTCTTGTATTTGAATAAGCCGGAGCTTTACCCTGTTTCACTTGCGCTGAAGCTTTTTCTCGATACAGAGTCGGCTTCGAACTGGGGCGCGATGTTTGCCATGTCGGCCGTCTCGTTATTGCCTGTGATTCTTGTTTTCTTTTTGTTTCAGAAATATATCGTTCAGGGCATCAGTACGACCGGATTAAAATAAAAAGGAGTGTTGCAGATGGCACAGCTTATCTTTGATGATGAAAAGGTGACGTCCGTCATTGACCGGATCGTGAAACGGACATTTCAGATGGATTTTGCGTGGGATTGGCCGGGCGGCGTCGCGTTTTACGGTGTGGCGGAGGCCTATGAAGCGACGGAAAACGAGGAATATATCAATCTGTTAAAAACGTGGGTGGATGAACAGCTGGAGGATGGGCTGCCGCCGCTTTCGATCAACGGAGTTTCCATCGGGCATACGCTTTTGTTCCTCCACAAGGTGACGGGTGATGACGTGTATTTGGAAACAGCGGCCGAAATGGCGGAATATGTGCTGCATAAGGCGCCGCGCTTTGGCGAAGGTATCCTTCAGCATACGGTGAATGCGGCAGAATATGTGTTTCCTGAGCAGGCATGGGCGGATACGCTGATGATGGCTGGGCTGTTTATGCTGAGAATTGGGCGGATCATGGAGCGTGAGGATTATTTTGAAGACGGCCTGCGCCAGTTTCACGGACATGAGGATGTGCTTCAGGACCCTGTCACGAATTTGTACTACCACGCCTGGGACAACAAAGCGCAAAATCATCTGTCGGGGATTTATTGGGGCAGGGCGAACGGCTGGGCGGCACTCACGATGGCAAAGGCGCTCCCGCTCATTGAGGTGACACATCCTTCCTTTATGATCATCGACGGATCGCTCAGAGACCAGCTGAGCGCGCTTGTCCGGCTTCAGGATGAATCAGGGCTGTGGCATACGATTTTGGATGATCCCGATTCTTATCTGGAGGTTTCGGCATCAGCGGGTATTGCTTCTGCTCTGATGTCGAGCGGAAAGCTGTATACAAAATATGTGCAGAAATCGCTTGCCGCCATTTTGGATGCGGTGGAAGAGGACGGACGGGTCAGCAAGGTATCGGCAGGGACAGCCGTCATGAAAAATGCCGAAGGATACAAACAGGTGCCTTACAAACGAATACAAGGATGGGGGCAGGGACTTGCGCTGACGTTTCTTGCTGATGTTTTGAAAACGAAAAAACGCGTGTATCAGTAAAGACAGCGGCGGGGGGAAAGGGATGAAAAAACAGCCTCAACAGAAGGAACGGGTTTCTCGCTGGAAGGGAACGTATTTCAAAAGAAACTTTGTCTTCATTTTGCTGATTGCCTGTATTCCCGGATTGCTGACTGGCGGCGCAATCTACTTTCTTTCGATCGACAAGGTGGAGAAAGAGCTGCAGAGATCGCATGAAACACAGGTGGCGCGTGAGGTCAGCCGAATGGATGAGAAGCTGGGAGTGCTTGAACTGGCACTCACCCAGATGGCCTACGATTCTTCACTGATGAATGGATTGGCCGAGAGGGATTTGGAGAAAGACTTTACGTTCTCCTATCAATTAACGAAAAAGCTGTTTCTTTTGCGGGACCAGCAGCCGCTGATCGAGCAGGCTTCCATCTTTCTGAACAGCCCCCGGCCACTTGTGCTGAGCCCTGAATACAGCGCTTTGACAGAACAGGAGGCGCTTCGCAAGTATCGCTCGCTGCTTGCCTCAGACCGCAGCATTTATTGGAAACGGTCGGGAAACCAAGCGATGCTGATCCAGCTCATTCCGGGCGCGGCGGAGAAACCGTTCGGCGCGATCATGCTGGCGGTTGATCCGAAAGAAATGGAATCAATCCTGCAAAGCTTGTCCCCCTATCCTGATGGCAGTGCGCTGCTTTTAGATCAAAATCAAGAGGTGCTGTTTCATGAAGGGGAAATAGATTTTGAAAAGACTTTACTTCAAGAGATAAAAAAACAGCCTGCTGAGAAAGGTCATTTTCAGATGGAATGGGAAGGCAAGGTGTATTCTGTCTCCTTTGGAGAAATGAACCGGATGCATCAGCAATGGACCTTTGTGTCAGCGGCGCCTCTTTCAGCTATTACAGCGCCGATGGTGTTTTTATCAAAAGTGATCATCGTGATGCTGGTCATTTGCATCGGTTTGGCGGTATGCATGACATGGTATGCATCAAAAAAAATCTATCGTCCCATTCAGCATTTGCTTGGCTTGTTTACCGGAGGAGAGAAGAAAGTATGGCAGGCGTCCGGGCAGGATGAATTCAAGTGGATTGAAAAGAGATGGCAGGATCTATCCCTTGAAAGCCGGAAGCTCCAAGAGCAGCTCCTGCGGCAGACGCCCCATATGAAAAAGAGTTTTTTGCAGCACCTCTTGCAGGGGGATTTTTACTATGACAACGAGGACAGTCTCAGATCTCGGATGGAGGAGGCCGGCTGGAACATCGGCGAAAACGTGTTTCATGTGCTGGATCTTCAATTGACAGGACTCCGCTGTGAAAAAAGCATCTTCTGTTGCGATGATGAACAGCTCGCTGTGTTTACACTGACTAATATCGCTGAGGAATTGGCGGATAAACGCGTTTTTCAGCTCTCCATACTTGATATCGGCCGGCTTTCTATCACCGTTCTTGTGATGAAAACAAACAGCTCTGATCTGAAGGCGTATATAACGGAGCTGGCACGCCAATTTGGGGATGTAACCGGACTATGCCTGACCTCGACATTGAGCAGCGAGACGGAGCGTGTCACGGAAATTCCTTCTTTATTTCAGAATGTGAAAAGCGGCAAATCCTGCAGGCAGTTTGCCAACCGGAATCAGGTCATTGATTTGCAGGCCGACTTCCCTCAGGATGAGCAGTTTGCTCCTTATTACCCTTTTGAACTGGAAAAACAAATTGTTCAGGCTATCCGGCTGGAAAGAAAACAGGAGGCCGAGGAAATGATTCGTGTATGCATGGAGGAACTGGCGGAAAAGGCGGCTATAGACAGGCATGTGCACTCCGCCCTGATTCAGCTGTTTTCCCGCATTCAGGAGGATATTTTGCATTCCGGGCTCAATCCCAGCGAACTGTTTCAGCACCGGAATCCGTTTCTTGATATTTCAGAATTGCGCGAACCTAACGAAGCGGCGGCCTGGCTGATGGATGCAGTGGTGACGCCTTACCTATCCAAGCTTGAGGGCAGAAAAAACAGACAGCAAAAGCAGCTGGCAGAACGTGTGATTGCGATGATTCACGAACAGTATATGGCGGACATTTCATTGGAAAGCTGTGCCGATGCGCTTGGCATGAATTCATATACGTTAAGCAAGGCATTTAAGCAAGTGACCGGCATTAATTTTATCGATTATGTGACCCAGATCAGAATCGAAAAGGCGAAAGAACTGCTGGTCAATACGAATAAAAAAATTCATGACGTGTCAGAAGAAGTCGGCTACCGCCACAATTATTTCAATCGGATTTTTAAAAAACAGGTCGGCATGCCGCCGGGTGTCTTCAGGCAAATGTATCAGGAAACGCCGTGAAAGGAGAGAACATGTGATGAAGAAACCGATTCAAGTATTTTTAGCGGGGGATTCCACTGTGAGTGACTGCCCGCCTCATGAAGCGCCGATGGCGGGGTGGGGGCAGGTATTCGGGCAATTGTTTTCTGAAGGTGTGCTGGTCCGCAATCATGCCAAAGGAGGAGCGAGCACCAATTCTTTTGTGGAGGAAGGAAGGCTTCAAGCAATTGCCGAGCGCATCACACAAGGCGATTATTTGTTGATTCAATTCGGCCACAATGACCAAAAACCGCGGGGGACGAAGCCGTACTCCACATTTCAGCAGTTTCTTACCTTGTTTGCAGATACGGCACGCGAAAAGGGCGCGCATCCTGTGTTCGTCACATCGGTGCAGCGCCGCCGCTTTGATGAAAACGGACGGATCGAGCATTCCCTCGGTGAGTATCCCGATGCGATGAAAGCACTGGCGAAGGAGCTCGATGTACCTGTGATTGATCTGCTTGCGAAAACAAGGGTGCTGTATGAAGCATACGGGCCAGAGGAGTCGAAGCGATTGTTCGTTTGGTTTCAGCCGAATGAACATCCGAATTACCCGGACGGCATTGAGGACAATACGCATTTTTCGGAAGAAGGTGCAATGGAGGTTGCGAAGCTTGTGGCAGAAGGCATTGAAGAGCTCGGACTTCCGCTTAAGAACCACCTTGTGAGCCGGGAGGGAAAAGAACATGTATAAGGAAGGCGCTTGCTTGTACCGCAATCTGCTCCGGTCTAAAAGCGATGTGAAGGACTGGCGGATGGAGGGAGGGGGACAGATCTCATTTGACGATCACAGCTTGCACCTGTCACATGTCCAGGACGATGTGCACTTTGTCTTTTGGTGTCCGGAAACCTTTCCAGACGGCATCATTGTGACATGGGACTTCTCTCCGATCGAGCAGCCGGGATTGTGTATGCTGTTTTTTTCTGCTGCGGGAATGGGAGGCGAGGATTTGTTTGATCCAAGTCTCCAGAAAAGAATGGGAAAATACCCCGAGTATCATTCGGGGGACATCAACGCGCTCCACCTGTCGTATTTCCGCAGAAAATACGCGGAGGAAAGAGCGTTCCGCACCTGCAATTTAAGAAAAAGCCGCGGTTTCCACCTCGCTGCAATGGGGGCCGATCCGCTGCCTTCTCCAGACGACGCTGATTCTCCGTATCGTATGAAGCTGATCAAAGACAAAGGCTATGTGCACTTTTCAATCAATGGTCTGCCCATTCTTGAGTGGATGGACGACGGCAGCACATATGGGCCTGTGTTAACAAAAGGAAAAATCGGGTTCCGGCAGATGGCCCCCATGAAAGCAGCTTACAGGGATTTTGCCGTACATCAAGCGGTGAGAAGATGAAGACGACTGTAACGGATGCGCTTTATGCAGGCTGCGAAGCGGTGGTGAAAATAGCATGGCTCAACGGGCTGTGGCTGTTGTTTACACTTTTGGGCGGCGTTCTTTTCGGATGGGCGCCGAGCACAGCTGCGATGTGTGCCATTATAAGGAAATGGCTGATGGGGCAAAAGGATGTCCCGATATTTTCGTTATTTCTCGATACCTATAAAAAAGAGTTTCTCAAGGTTAATGCGATCGGATTGGCGTTTTCGGCTCTTTTGCTCATATTGTCTGCCAACTATCATTATTTTTCTGCCAGTACGGATTGGCTGTCCTTTGCAGTAACAAGCTGCACGCTGCTTGCAGGGCTTTTGTATATCATCGCGCTGATGTATGTGTTTCCCCTTTATGTGCATTACCAGCTCCCGCTTCGCAAATATATTCCGCAGGCACTGCTGTTTGGCGCCATGAGACCGCTGACAACCGGCTGTATGCTGATCGGGTGCGGATTTGTCCTTTATTTGCTTTATACGCTTCCTGGCCTGATCCCATTTTACGGCCCGTGTTTATTTGGGCTTGTGTTGATGTTTTTTGCTCTTAGGGGATTTCAAAAGACGGAGGCCCAGCACCATCAAGCCGGGTAACAAAAAAGTGACAAATACGCAAAAAAGTGCAGTGTCCGAAATAGGCAGATGCAAAAAAGTGAAATTGAAGACAGCTCACACAGCGCATAAAATTCAATTTAAGTAAGCGCTTACAGATAAATGAGAAGGAGCTGTCTGATGATTACACGAAGGAAACGCATGTTTACCGCTGTTACGTTGCTGGTCTTGTTGGTGATGGGAACCTCTGTATGTCCTGTGAAAGCTGAAGGGGCAGCGCGGCAGATGGAAGCGCTGAACCGGGGGCTTGTAGCGGTCAAGACGGACGGGGGCATTTTTGTCAGCTGGCGGTTTCTTGGAACCGAAAACGCATCTGTTTTGTTCAATGTGTACAGAGACGGGCAAAAACTGAATGCTGCGCCTGTCAAAACCACGAACTATGTGGATAAAAACGGATCGGCGGGCTCAACGTATACGGTTCGTGCTGTTGTAAACGGTACCGAACAGCCGGCTTCTGAAAAAGCCTCCGTATGGGCGCAGCCGTATCATTCCGTCCCGCTGGATAAACCGGCTGGCGGCACGACGCCAAAGGGTGAAGGTTACACGTACAGCGCTAATGACGCAAGTGTTGGCGATGTGGATGGTGACGGGCAATACGAGCTGATCCTAAAATGGGACCCGTCTAACTCAAAAGACAATTCACAGGATGGCTATACGGGTGACGTGCTGGTTGACGCGTATAAACTGGACGGCACAAAGTTATGGCGGATCAATCTCGGCAAAAACATCAGAGCGGGCGCGCACTACACCCAGTTTATGGTGTATGACCTTGATGGTGACGGAAAAGCGGAAGTGGCAATGAAAACGGCAGACGGGACAAAAGACGGCACGGGCAAAGTAATTGGAAATGCCAATGCTGATTACAGAGATGAACAGGGGCGTGTGCTTTCAGGCCCAGAATATCTCACTGTGTTTCAAGGTTCAACCGGGAAAGAGCTTGTCACCGCAAATTTTGAACCGGCGCGCGGCAATGTGTCGGATTGGGGAGACAGCTACGGCAACCGTGTTGACCGTTTTCTCGCCGGCATTGCCTACCTTGATGGACAGCGGCCGAGCCTGATCATGACCAGAGGGTATTACGCTAAAACCATGCTAGTTGCCTATAACTTCAGGGATGGAAAGCTGTCAAAGCTTTGGACGCTGGACTCCTCAAAGTCAGGAAATGAAGCGTTTGCCGGACAGGGGAATCACAACCTGAGCATCGCGGACGTTGACGGGGATGGAAAAGATGAGATTATTTTCGGCTCAATGGCTGTAGATCATGACGGGAAAGGCATGTACTCGACCGGCTTAGGCCATGGGGATGCCCTCCATACAGGAGATCTTGATCCGGGCCGGCCGGGGCTTGAGGTGTTTCAAGTACATGAGGACAAAAATGCAAAATACGGCTTATCTTTCCGGGATGCTGCAACCGGAAAGATCCTTTGGGGCGTTTATGCCGGCAAGGATGTAGGCCGGGGAATGGCTGCTGATATTGACCCGCGTTATCCGGGACAGGAAGTGTGGGCAAACGGTTCTCTCTACTCAGCGAAAGGGGTCAAAATCGGAAGCGGGGTTCCGTCCTCGACCAACTTCGGTATCTGGTGGGACGGCGACCTGCTGCGGGAACAGCTGGACAGCAACCGAATTGATAAGTGGGATTATCAAAACGGCGTATCGAAAAATGTGCTGACTGCATCAGGCGCAGCGGCTAACAACGGCACAAAAGCAACACCGGCGCTTCAGGCTGATCTGCTCGGTGACTGGCGCGAGGAAGTCGTGTGGAGAACGGAGGACAGCAGTGCTCTGCGCATTTACACGACGACCATTCCGACTGAGCACAGGCTGTATACGCTGATGCACGATCCGGTGTACCGGCTTGGCATCGCCTGGCAAAATGTCGCCTATAACCAGCCGCCGCACACAAGCTTCTTTTTAGGAGACGGCATGGCGGAACAGCCAAAACCAAATATGTATACGCCTTAACTGAAAGGGGGAAGGAACGGGCTGCGCGCAGCCCGTTCCCATCAAATGAAACCAAAAAAGAGGCAAATGGAATACTTGACCAGAGGTTTGATTGCGGTAAAGACAGATCAGGGCGTGTTTGTCAGCTGGCGTTTTCTCGGAACAGATCATGAGACGACGGCTTTTCACCTTTATCGGGATGGAAAGCGGATCACCCGCGATCCAATCGCTGAAAGCACTAATTTTCTCGATCAAAACGGAACGGCTGACTCTGTTTATCAAGTGGCGGCTGTCAATAAAGGACGGGAAGAAAAGCTTTCCAAGGAAGCTCGTGTTTGGCAGGAAAATGTTCTGGAGGTTCCGCTTGCCAGACCGGAAGGCGGTGTGACGCCGGACGGAAAGCCGTACACTTACAGAGCCAATGATGCCAGTGTCGGGGATGTAGACGGGGATGGAGAATATGAAATGATCCTGAAGTGGGACCCATCCAATTCAAAAGACAACGCTCATGACGGTTATACCGGGGAGGTGCTCATAGATGCCTATAAACTGGACGGCACCTTTTTGTGGCGCATCAACCTCGGCAGAAACATCAGGGCGGGTGCTCATTACACGCAATTTATGGTGTATGACCTGGATGGTGACGGAAAAGCAGAAATCGCCATGAAAACAGCTGACGGCACAACAGACGGGAAAGGACATATCATCGGTGATGAGCATGCCGATTTTAGAAACGAACAGGGCAGAATTTTGTCCGGTCCGGAATATTTGACGGTGTTTAAAGGAGAAACCGGTGAGGCGCTCACGACCGTGGAATATGAACCGCCCCGCGGCAAGCTGGAGGATTGGGGAGACGGCTATGGAAACCGGATGGACCGTTTTCTCGCCGGGATCGCTTATTTGGATGGGGAGCGGCCGAGCCTTGTAATGGCGCGCGGCTACTATACGAGAGCCGTGCTCGTGGCATACGATTTCAGAAACGGAAGGCTCAAAAAACGCTGGGTATTTGACTCCAACCAGCCGGGACATGAAGCGTACGCAGGACAGGGGAACCACAGCTTAAGCGTGGCGGATATCGACGGAGACGGAAAAGATGAAATCATATACGGCGCAATGGCTGTCGATCATGACGGAACCGGCCTGTACTCAACGGGGCTCGGGCACGGAGACGCGATGCATGTAGGGGATCTGGACCCGTCACGAAAAGGGCTTGAAGTGTTCCAGGTGCATGAGGACGCCACGAAGCCGTACGGACTGTCGCTGCGAGATGCCGGAACCGGTGAGATATTATGGGGCGTCCATGCTGGAACTGACGTTGGCCGGGGCATGGCGGCTCATATTGACCCAAGCTACAAAGGGTCGCTCGTCTGGGGAATTGATCCGCCGGGCAATGATGGCATGTCGTATGGGCTTTTTACGAGCAAAGGCGAAAAAATCAGCGACAAAGCACCCGCTTCAGCCAATTTCGCCATCTGGTGGGACGGTGATTTGGTCAGAGAACTGCTTGATCATGACTGGGACGGAACGATTGGCAGGCCAAAGATTGAAAAATGGGATGCTGAAAACGGCTGTCTGAAGACGATATTTCAGCCGGCCGGCGTGCTGTCCAACAACGGCACGAAAGGAAACCCGGTTCTTCAGGCCAACCTGTTCGGAGACTGGCGGGAAGAAGTGATATGGAGAACGGAAGACAGCAGCGCGCTCCGTATCTATACAACGACACATCTCACCCGCCACCGCTTTTACACGCTGATGCATGATCCAGTTTACAGGCTCGGCATCGCCTGGCAGAATACCGCCTACAACCAGCCGCCGCACACGAGCTTTTACCTCGGAACGGGAATGAAAAAACCGCCGAAGCCCGCCCTGTACATAGCGGGAAGTAAAGCGGAGGCGCCGCTGTAGGAGGACTAAGGGATAAGACGTAAAGGCTGAACGCTACGACAAGATGATTAGAGAACGGATAGGACGAACCAATGCACAAACGCTGTACGCACCGGTTTTTTCAAGGGAAGAGCTATCCGTGATGGAAGCTGTATAAAAAACGAGGGGGAATGAAAAATGGCAAATCATATTTATCTTGCCGGCGATTCGACTGTTCAAACGTATGGAGACAGCACAAATCAAGGGGGCTGGGGGCAGTTTCTCGGCTCGCATCTGCCGGAGCATATTCAAGTGATCAACAGAGCGATCGGGGGAAGAAGCTCGAAAACATTTGTGGAAGAGGGCAGGCTTCAGGCAATCCTCGATGTGATCGAGCCGGATGATTGGCTGTTCGTGCAGATGGGCCATAATGACGCGTCGAAAAATAAGCCGGAGCGCTACACCGAGCCCTACACTACTTATAAACAATATTTAAAGCAGTATATCGCAGGCGCGCGGGAAAAAGGCGCCCATCCGCTTCTCGTCACCCCCGTAGCCCGCTTTCACTACGAAAACGGCGTATTTTTGAACGATTTTCCTGATTACTGCATTGCCATGAAGCAGACGGCTGAAGAGGAGAATGTCCAGCTCATTGATCTGATGGAGAAAAGTCTCGCTTTTTTTACTGAGAAGGGCGAGGAAAAAGTGTACACCTATTTTATGATTTCAGAAGGGATTAACGATTACACGCATTTTACAAAAAAAGGCGCAAATGAAATGGCGAAACTTGTGGCAAAAGGCATAAAGGAGCTCGGCCTGCCATTGACAGAATCGATCATCAAAGAAAGGTGAAAATGTGATGAGAAAACTGTATCATGGCGCTTGCTATTATCCGGAATTATGGGATGAAGAGACGATTCAGCAGGACATTGACATCATGCGTGAAGTTGGCGTAAATGTTGTGCGGATCGGCGAATTTGCCTGGTCTGTCATGGAACCTGAAGAAGGAAAAATTGACGTCGGTTTTTTCAAAGAAATCATCGCCCGGCTGTATGATAGCGGGATCGAAACGATTATGTGCACGCCGACGCCTACCCCGCCGATTTGGTTCTCACATGGCCGGCCCGAACGCATGCATGCCAATGAAAAAAGAGAGATCATGGGGCATGGCTCCCGTCAGCATGCCTGTACGAACAACCCGTATTTCCGAAAAAAAGCCGCCATCATCACCACAGCCATCGCCAAGGAGCTTGGCCGGCTCCCGGGGCTGATCGGATGGCAGCTAGACAATGAGTTTAAATGCCATGTTGCAGAATGCATGTGTGAGACATGCTTGCGCCTATGGCATGACTGGCTCAAAAATCGCTACGGGGTAATTGAGCGCTTGAATGAAGCTTGGGGAACCGATGTGTGGAGCGAGACCTATCAGACGTTTGAGCAAGTCCCGCAGCCGGGACCGGCCCCGTTTCTGCATCATGCCTCTCTACGCACTATGTATCAGCTGTTTTCGATGGAGATGATCGCTTCGTTTGCGGATGAACAGGCCAAAATCATCCGCTGCTATTCAGATGCGCCGATCACGCATAACGGATCAGTCATGTTCAGCGTGGACAATGAGCGAATGTTTCAGAATCTCGATTTTGCCTCCTATGACACGTACGCTTCGCAGGAAAACGCCTCTGCCTTTTTATTGAACTGTGATTTATGGAGAAATCTGAAACAGGGGCGCCCGTTTTGGATTTTGGAAACGAGTCCGTCGTATGCCGCCTCGCTTGAAAGCTCCGCTTACCCGCACGCAGACGGGTATTTGCAGGCCGAAGCCGTATCGTCCTACGCCTTAGGAAGCCAGGGATTTTGCTACTGGCTATGGCGACAGCAGCGTTCAGGCAGCGAGATTTCCCACGGTTCGGTTCTCAGTGCCTGGGGCGAACCCACCATCGGCTATCAAAATGTGCTGGCGGTTGAGCGGGCAAGAAAGGAAATCGAGCCTATTATTCTATCGACTGAACCCGTTCAAGCCGAGGCGGCGATGACATACTCTGACAGAGCAAAAGCATTTATTAAAACTGAGCCTCACCGGGGACTCCGGCATCGTTCGCTTGTGACGCATTTTTATGAACGTATTCTCAACACGGGGATTCATCGTGACCTTATTCCGGAAGGCGCTCCACTGGACGGCTATCGCTTGCTGTTTACGCCATTTGTGCCGTATTTGTCTTCTGAATTTATCAAAAAAGCTTCGGCATTCGCTGAAGCGGGCGGCATCTGGATCACCGGGCCGCTGACAGGAGGACGCACATGCGAGCATACCATTCATACCGATTGCGGACTTGGCGAACTTGAGAAAACGTCAGGGATCAAAACACTTTTTACCTTTCCGATGAATGAGAACGTGAATACAGGAAAAGCGTTTGGCATCACGGCGCCGCTCGGACTGTGGAGCGCGGTGTTTGACACAGAGAGCGGAAACACCCTTGGCACGGTTGAAGCAGGACCGAGGGCGGGCCATGCTTTTCTGACGGAACGGAATTACGGCGAGGGGAAAATTGTCATGCTGGGCTCGCTTCCATCCGGAAAAGAAGGGGATGCGATGCTGGAAGCGCTCGTCAGGCATTATGCGGAGGAAGCTGTTATTTCCAGCCGGTCGGATGTGACACCCGGCACGATCGTTGCCCCGCGTATAGGCGAAAACGGCCTTGTGTGGATCGTTGTGAATATGGATGGAAAAGGCGGGAGCGTGACATTGCCGGAAGCGGGAATGGATTTGTTGACGAACTGTTCGACCAAAGCGGGGAGGCTGGCGGTCGGACCGCATGAATACCGTGTGATTCAATTTGACAATCACAGCTGATTCTTTGCATCGAATCAGCTTTTTTCTATGGAGGGAGAGACAGATGAAAAAGATCAAATGGTTATCAGAACAGCCAAAGTTGACAAGCGGCGTGACGTGGGGCGTGCCATGGAAAAAAGGAGAATTAAAAAAAGGAGACCGTCTGGCGCTTATGAATGAAAACGCGGAAACGCGATATGTGCAAAGCGAACCGTCGGCCTATTGGCCGGACGGGAGCATCAAGTGGACGAAGCACGCGGCGGTGTTTGGCGGTCAGGAAAACCAAAGTTTTACAGTTCGCAAAAGAGAAGTGCCGCAGCCAACTGAATCGCTCAGCATTCTTGAGACAGAGCATGATATCCAAGTGGATACAGGAGCACTCGTTTGTACCATTCATAAAACAGGATCTGATTTCATTCAATCATTGCAGATCAATGGAAAGCCGATCGCCGCAGGCGGGAGGCTCGTTGCGATAAGAGAAACGAGAAAGGAGTCGGCGGCGGAAACGGTTCTTTTGCATGAAAGGTCTGTCAGCTTTATCAAACGGGCGGCGATTGAGCAGAGTGGTCCTGTCAAAGCAGTAGTCAAAATCGAGGGAGTGCATGTGCTCCATAAAACGAATGAGGAATGGCTGCCGTTTGTCATCCGATTGACGTTTTATGCCGGGCTGTCTGAGATCGGCCTTGTGCACACGCAGTTGATTGACAGGAGCGGTAAACAAGAATTCATTAAGGGGCTCGGCATCAAATTCGACCTTTTTTTGGAGGGAGAGCCGTACAACCGCCATTTCCGCTTTGCGGGAGAGAAAGGGATGTACAAAGAACCCGCCCAGCTGTTTGGCACACGTAAATTCAATGAACGATATCCGCTTTATGAAAAACAAATCAATGGCGAAATGCTGTCTCCAGATGAAGAGCATAAGGAATGGTTTGCACATGGCACACAGAATACGGTTTGGGACGATGTCAAGCTCGTGCAGGATTCCAGCGATCATTACAGCCTGTCAAAACGGACCGGAAAAGATTATGCGTGGGTTGGAATGCTGCATGGCAGCCGGGCGAAGGGGCTTTGCTATGCGAGCGGCGAAAATGGCGGTGTGGCTCTCGGCCTGCGGTATTTCTTTGAGAAATATCCTTCAGCACTGGAAATCACAGGTCTTGCCGGCAGCCGCCCCAAAATGACTATCTGGCTTTGGCCTCCGGACGGCGAAGCGATGGATTTGCGGCATTATACAGGAAACACCCACGTGGCCAGCGCGTATGAAGGCTTTGATGAAATGCGCTCTGATCCGACAGGCATTGCGAACACAAATGAAATCAGCCTGGCGTGCTTTTCGCACATGCCGTCTGACGAAGTCCTCAATGCGCTGGCTGACAAATGGCAGGCGCCGCCGCTCATTGTATGCGAGCCGGACGTCTATTACGAATCAAAAGCACTCGGGGTATGGAGCATCATTGACACATCCCATCCGCTCAAAAAAGAGCTGGAAGAACAGCTTGATGCGGCCTTTCTGTTTTATAAAAAGGAAGTAGAGCAACGCAGATGGTACGGTTTTTGGCATTATGGCGATGTCATGCATACGTATGACCCGATTCGGCATATGTGGCGGTACGATCTCGGCGGATACGCATGGCAAAACAATGAGCTCGTTCCGACCCTATGGCTGTGGCAGGCGTTTTTCCGCTCAGGCAGAGAGGATATCTTTCGCATGGCAGAAGCCATGACCCGCCATACGAGCGAAACGGACAGCTTTCACCTCGGTGAATACGCCGGGCTTGGCTCACGGCATAACGTTGTGCACTGGGGATGCGGCTGCAAGGAAGCGAGAATCAGCATGGCCGGGCTTTATAAATTCTATTATTATCTGACGGGTGATGAGCGGACGGGAGATCTTTTGACAGAAGTGAAGGATGCCGATTATGCCCTCGTCAAAACCGATCCGATGCGCGCTTTTTACGAGAAAGGTAAGCACCCGACTCACGCCAGAACGGGACCGGACTGGGCGGCGTTTTGCTCGAACTGGCTGGCGGAATGGGAGCGGACCGAAAATCCGGAATATCGCAAAAAAATCGAAACGGGAATCAACTGTCTGAAGCGGCTGCCGCTCCGCTTATTATCTGGCCCGACATTTGAATATGATCCGGCGACCTCGATGCTTCATCATATGGGAGACGGCATTGCGGGCGGATATCATATGATCATTGCCTTCGGCGCGCCGCAAGTGTGGATGGAGCTGGCTGAGCTTCTTGATGACTGGGAATGGGAGGATATGCTGAGTGAATTCGGCGAATTTTACACACTCAGTGATGAGGAAAAACGAAAAAAAAGCGGAGCCGCTCTTCATGACGGGCATTTTCACTGGCCGATGTTCGCCGCCGGTATGACAGCCTACGCCGCAAGAAAAAAACAAGATCCTCATCTCGCCGCCAAAGCGTGGAATCTTTTGCTAGAAGATAAGCTCAGCCATACGCCGCTTCCGATCAAACCGGAGCGCATCGAGACATGGACGCAGCTAGAGGAGCTTCCATGGGTGACAACGAACACTGTCTCTCAATGGTGTTTAAATGTCATAGCGGCGCTGGAACTGATCGGAGATTCCCTTCCGGCAAAAAAAGAAACATCGGGCAAAAAAGGATAACAGCCGGAATTTCATAGGAGAAATGGTGCAAAAAATGAAGATTGCAAGAATTTATGTAAGCGCTTTATATTGAGAGGGGCAAAGGGGAAATGCAAATTGAAAAAAGGGGGACTTACGCAACATGAAAATAAGAATGCGAAAAAAATGGATGGCCTTGCCGCTTGCTGCCATGGTGATCGCCGGATGCAGCCATTCGGAAACATCCAATTCAGCAAGCGGTTCGAAAGATACGATCAAAATTATGGCGCCGCTTTTATCGCCGGAAAGCCCGAGTGATAAAAGCCCTTCATTAAAAGCGCTCGAAAAATACACAGGCAAAGAGATTAAGGTCACATGGGTGCCTGATTCATCCTACAACGACAAATTCAACATCGTCATGGCTTCAGGAGAGATGCCTCACGCGATTGTCATTAAAGATAAGTCAGCCGGCTTTATCAAGTCTGTCAAAGCAGGGGCGTTTTGGGAACTGTCTCCTTATTTAAAAGACTACAAGAATTTAAGCCAGGCAGATGAAAAGATTTTGAAGAACAGCTCGGTGAACGGCGAGGTGTACGGAATCTACAGAACGAGGGATCTGATCAGGGCGTGTATGATCATCAGAACCGACTGGCTGAAAAATGTCGGTCTGGATATGCCGGAAACGCTTGATGATTTCTATGAAGTGCTGAAAGCCTTTAAGGAAAAAGATCCTGACGGAAACGGCAAGGATGATACGTACGGCATGGTCGTGCCGAAATGGATGGGACTCGGCAACGGAAGCCCATGGGATGTTCTGCAAATCTGGTTCGGCGCTCCGAACCGCTACGGTGTTGAAAACGGAAAGCTGATTCCAGATTTTACAACGAAGGAATACATGAATGCGCTCACGTTTTTTAAAAAGCTCTATGATGAGGGATTGATTAATAAGGATTTTGCTGTCATGGATTCTGCGAAGTGGAATGATCCGGTTGTAAAAGGAAAAGCGGGTGTCATCGTTGATACAGGCTCAAGAGCGTCTCAAATCCAAAGCGCGATGGAGGAGGCGGATGAGTCGAACAAGGATATCATTGATATCGTCGGCTCGCTTGAGGGACCGAATGGCAAGCGCACTTTCCCGACATCTGGTTATTCAGGCATGATCACGATACCAAAATCAAGCGTCAAAACTGAAAAAGAGCTGAAAGAGGTGCTGTCCTTCCTCGATAAGATGAATGATAAGGAAGCGCAGATTCTCACGAACAACGGAGTGAAGGGCCGCAATTACGAGCTCAAGGACGGCGTATTCACTTCACTTGAAAAAAATAACAAATCTCTCCTGTATGAGCATGAAGGCTTGGCACAGTTCAGCATGTCGATTCCGAAAAGCGAGTATTACATCGAAGACCAGAAAACCAAGCTCTTCCAGCATCGCAAGGACATCATAACCGAAGGAGAAAAAATAGCCGTCTTTAACCCGGCTGAGTCGCTTGTATCTGATGTCTATACCCAAAAAGGTGCCCAGCTTGACAACATCATCCTCGACGCGAGAACACAATTTATCATTGGAGAAATTGATGAAAAAGGGTTCGCTGATGCAGTGGAGCTTTGGAAAAAAAGCGGCGGCAATGACCTGATGAAGGACTTGAACAAATTGTACCAATCGTCAAAATAAACCGATGCGCCTGCCTTTCGGCGGGCGCCCCGGTAACACGAAAGGAGAACAGATATGGAAACAGTGCCGAAGAAGGGAGATTCACCTGTTCTCACCGCTGGAAAAGGCATCAGCTGGATGGCTGCGCTCAAACGGGACAAATGGCTTTATCTTCTTCTTATTCCCGGTCTGCTTTATTTTTTGATTTTTAAATACTTGCCGATGTGGGGCGTGCTGATCGCTTTTAAAGACTACTCGCCATATCTTGGCTTCTGGAAAAGCGAATGGGTCGGCTTTGATTATTTCAAAGACTTTTTTATGAATCCGGATTTTTTCCGGCTGCTGCGCAACACCCTCATGCTGGCGAGCCTGGATCTTTTGTTTGCCTTTCCCGCGCCTCTCATTTTAGCCCTGCTTTTGAATGAGGTAAGAAAGGCCGTGTATAAAAGATGTATCCAAACCTTCATTTACGTACCCCATTTTGTATCATGGACAATTGTGGTCAGCATCACCTTCGTTTTCTTTACTGTCGATACAGGTGTGATCAACAAAATGATCATGAGCCTGACAGGTGAGCAGATTTCTTTCTTGTCGGATGCAGACTGGTTCCGGCCGATGATTGTGATGCAAAGCATTTGGAAGGAAACAGGCTGGGGAACGATTCTATTTTTGGCAGCGCTCGCTACGGTTGATCAAGAGCAGTATGAAGCGGCCATCATGGACGGAGCGGGGCGGTTCAGGAGAATGTGGCATATTACGCTGCCGGCGATCAGAAGCACCATTATCGTTTTGTTGATTTTAAGAATCGGCAGCTTTTTGAATCTTGGCTTTGAACAGGTGTATTTGATGACGAACTCACTCAACCGCAGTGTGGCTGACATCTTCGACACGTATGTGTACATGATGGGGATTACCCAAGGGGCATATAGCTACAGCACGGCGGTCGGTTTGTTTAAATCAGTTGTCGGGATTATCTTGATTTTTGGCGCCAATTACATTGCGAAAAAGTTTGATCAGGAAGGATTGTTTTAGAGGAGGGAGAGGTATGGCTGAAATTCACACGATGCACAACACCAAAGCCGGACGGGTGTTTGACGTCTGCAACATTCTGTTTCTCGGCGGTGTCGGCGCGATTACCATTTTGCCGTTTTTATATATTATCGCCGGTTCCTTTGCGACAGAAGCGGAACTCGCCCAGCGGAGCTTCTTTATTTTCCCGAAAACCTTTACACTTGATGCTTACAAGTATGTGTTTTCGACACCGACGTTCCTTCGAAGCATGGGCGTGTCCATCTTCATCACGGTGGTTGGGACGGCTGTACAGCTGTTTTTCACCTTCACGATGGCATATCCGCTGGCGAAGCGGCATGTGAAGGGACGGAATCTGCTGTTGAATCTGGTGATTTTCTCCATGCTGTTTTCAGGCGGCATGATTCCGACGTACCTTGTCGTAAAATCACTTGGCCTTTTGGATACGTATTGGGCATTGATTCTGCCGATGGCGATTAATCCGTTCAACCTTATTATTATCAAAAACTTCTTTCAGCAGCTGCCGCGCGAGCTGGAGGAATCAGCAAAAATTGACGGCTGTTCCGAAATCGGCGTCTTCTGGCGGATCGCCCTGCCACTGTCAAAGCCAGTTATTGCGACCTTTGCGCTGTTTTATGCGGTCGGGATTTGGAATGATTTCTTCCACGCTCTCTTATATATCAATGACAGTGCAAAATGGCCGCTGCAAATGGTGCTTCGCCAAGTCACAATTTTATCGGATTTAACGGCGACCAATGGTGATACGATGCAAAATGCAGTTCCGCCGGAGCAGGGAATTAAACTCGCTGTCATTGTCATTGCGACGCTGCCGATTTTGGCGGTCTATCCATTTTTACAAAAACACTTTGCAAAAGGAATGCTGATCGGTTCGGTGAAAGGCTGAGAAAGGGAGTGTTTCATATCAGTACATTAGATCAGATTAAGATTGCCTATATCGGCGGGGGGTCCCAAGGCTGGGCCAGAAGCCTGATGAGGGATTTGTCGATTGATGAACGGATGTCAGGCACGGTGGCGCTCTATGATCTTGATTTTGAAGCCGCTCAGAAAAATGAAGTGATCGGCAATCACAGCGGGAACGGCAGATGGAGATATGAGGCTGTTTCTACTTTGAAAAAGGCGTTATCAGCCGCTGATATCGTCATTATTTCCATTTTGCCGGGATCACTGGATGATATGGAAGTCGATGTCCACTTGCCTGAGCGCTGCGGTATTTATCAGTCTGTAGGTGATACTGTCGGGCCTGGAGGGATCATCAGGGGCTTGCGTGCTGTGCCGATATTTGCGGAAATTGCCCGGGCAATAAGAGACTACGCACCTGAATCATGGGTCATTAATTATACAAACCCGATGTCTGTCTGTACAAGAGTGCTGTATAAAGTGTTTCCCGGCATCAAAGCGATTGGCTGCTGCCACGAGGTATTCGGGACGCAAAAGCTATTGGCGGAAATGGTCACGGAAAGGCTGGGGATAGAGGTGCCGCGGCGTGAGGATATCCGCGTTAATGTGCTCGGCATTAACCATTTTACATGGATTACGGAAGCCTCTTATCGCCATATTGACCTGCTGCCTATATTCCGTGAATTCAGCGCGCACTATGGGGAATCAGGATATGAGCTGGAGGGGGAAAGCTGGAGGGACAGCGTCTTTTGTTCGGCACACCGTGTTGCGTTTGATTTATTTGAAACGTATGGCGCCATCCCTGCTGCGGGAGACAGGCATCTGGCAGAGTTTCTTCCCGGTCCATACCTCAAACAGCCTGAAGTATGGAAATTTCATCTCACACCTATATCATTCAGAAAACAAGACAGAGCAGAGAAACGACAAGAAACAGAACGGTTGATCGTGCAACAACGGGGCGTTGCTGAGAAAGCTTCGGGAGAAGAAGGCGTGAACATCATAGCGGCTCTTCTCGGATTGGGTGAACTCGTCACAAATGTAAATATGCCGAATCAAGGCCAGGTCTCAAACCTTCCTATACAAGCCATTGTCGAAACAAACGCATTCATCACAAGGAACCGTGTCCAGCCGATTTTTTCCGGAGCGCTTCCGAGAGGTGTGGAAATGCTGGCGGCTAGGCATATATCCAATCAAGAGGCAGTGTCGGAAGCAGGTCTAACAAAGGATACTGGCCTCGCGTTTCAAGCTTTCCTCAATGACCCGCTTGTCAGGATTGACCGCAGTGATGCAGAGCAGCTTTTCAATGACATGCTCCAATGCACCATGCAACGTTGAGCGGAGCTTTTCCGGTTTAGAAAAGAAACCATTGACCATACTGATAGTATAATCAAGAAGTAGGTGCTATCAATATGGGAGATTATTTAAGTGTTGCGGTAGAATTGGTCTGCGGTTTAGGCATTTTATTTATTATCTTAAAGCTTCTCGGGAAAACCCAATTTTCTCAAATTACGCCGTTTGACTTTATTTCTGCTTTAATTTTAGGAGAATTGGTCGGAAATGCCGTCTACGATCATGATATCAAAATCAAAGAAATCATTTTTGCTTCGCTGCTGTGGGGCGTGCTGATTTATGTTATTGAATTTATCACGCAAAAAATGAAATCATCGCGAAAGTTCTTGGAGGGTGAGCCGAATATCGTCATCCGCAAAGGAGAGCTTCAATATAAAGTAATGAAGAAAAATAAGATAGACATTAACCAGCTGCAAAGCCTATTGAGGCAAGCGGGGAGTTTTTCGATCCAAGAAGTAGAATATGCGATTCTTGAAACAAACGGGATGGTCAGCGTGCTTCCAAAATCAGACTTTGACAAACCGACAAATAAGGATTTGCAGATTCCTTCGAAGTCCGTTTCTCTGCCGATCACGTTAATCATAGATGGAGAGATTGTGCGGGATAATTTGAAGGAAGCAGGTGTGGATGAACAGTGGCTGAAACAAGAATTGAAAAAGAAGAACATTGATAAGACAGAGGACGTGTTATTTGCAGAATGGCATAAAAATAAGCCGCTGTATACTGTAACGTATGAACAAAGCAGATCAACATGACTCTTAGAAAAAAGCTTGCAGCAAGGCGCAAGCTTTTTATTGATTGTATGTCCCTTGTTTGACAGCACGTACATGGTACATGCTCACTTCAGTGCTGATCAGATAGTCAGGCTTTGGTTTGCCTTTGTTTGCTTTATGGCCGGCGATATGAGCATCGCTTTTTTCCCATTGCTTCCAGTGATCCTCTGATTCCCAGCGAATCATGACAACAACTTCTTCATCACCGCGGCGCACATTTTTCTCAAGCACTGTCACATCAATTAAACCTTCTTGTTTTTCAATGATTCCTTCAGCGCTGAAACGTTCTATAACTTTATCTGCAAAGCCTTCTTTAACCGTCATTTTTCTCAACTGTACAAACATTTGTCTCACTCCAATCATTCTCACATATGAATAATTGTAAATGAAATTCATTCTCAATGTC
Source organism: Bacillus sp. YP1 (assembly GCF_000877815.1). Lineage (NCBI taxonomy): Bacteria > Bacillati > Bacillota > Bacilli > Caryophanales > Bacillaceae > Bacillus > Bacillus sp. YP1. The sequence continues at coordinate 526,635 of NZ_CP010014.1, forward strand.
AAAGAAAGCGCAGGACGGAATCGAACCGCCGTGCGCAACAGTTTATTCTTTTAATAAAAACACATTTCCGTCTTCGTCCTTAAATTGAACGAAGGTGCCCCACTCCATTTGATTGGGCTCACCGAGAAATTCTACACCGTTTGTCTTCATTTTCTCGTATGTACCAAAGATGTCTTCGCATTCAAACACAATAGAAGCCTTCATTTGCTCTGAGCCTTTCATCATGGCTTTCGGGTAAATGACTAAACGAGTCTCGGCCCCTTTTGGCGCAACCTCCAGCCAGCTTGCTTCAGGTCCCATTGGGTGGTCCGCTGCAATATCAAAGCCTACCTTCTCTGTCCAAAATTGCTTCGCTTTCTGCTGGTCCTCGACATATACAGCAACAGTGCCAATTTGTTTGATCATAGGGAAACCTCCAAGTTGAAAAGATAATAATACTATAACCTGTTTACGGCCGAAGTAACATAAAAAAATCAGCCGGGAAACCGGCTGATTTTTAAAATGAGCAGCTTACAACATCGATGTGATTTGTGTCTAAGGCGAAGTAAACCCAGCGGCGACGTGAGGAATCCCAATAAAAGCCGCCGACGGATCTTCTGCCAAGGATGATCGGGTAAAACCAAAAGGAGCGGCCATTGGTTAACCAAACATAGGTAAATCGGAAAAGGCAAGGACGAATGGTGATTGGTTCAACTAACAAAACGGCTCCTTGAGAACCCTGCGGTTTTGGGGGTTTCGCTGGTATTTGGGAAGGAGGAGGTCCCTGCGGCGCACCGCCGAAGCCTGGGCTAGCACCGCTGCCAATACCAGGGCCGGAGCCGCCGCCAAAGCCTGGAACAGCGCCACCGCCAATACCAGGGCCGGAGCCGCCGCCAAAGCCTGGAACAGCACCACCGCCAATGCCAGGGCCGGAGCCGCCGCCGAAGCCCGGAACAGCGCCGCTGCCAATGCCAGGCCATGGATATCGGTATTCATATTCAAAAGCAGGCCAAGGCTCATAAAAATGCCCCGCAAACATATAAGGATCAACATAATACATGTGATAACGTCCTTTCTCATTGTAAACTGTACATTGCAGTTTATGCGGGCGGACTCTTATTGGTGCATTCGCCTAAGGATATGAAGCAGGAATGCTCTCAGAGAGCAGAATCAATTGATTTTTCTCTAGTCTTATTCACAATTCCGATTTATCATTTTATAATGAAAGTGCTTCTATTACGAAAAAGGAGACAGACCGTGAATATCGATCAATTATTATATCAATATATCATAGACAACACTGCGGATATTACTGAGAAATGGTTCAGTTTGCGTTGCCAGCTAAAAGGCGAGCTATATTCCGCCAGCCATTTAAGTGAAGAAACGAAAACACTTTTAACCGAGCAGCATACATTTACCAATATAACAATCGCAAGCGCATTTCTGGAGGATCAAACCGATTTTCAAGAAAACATGACAAAATGGGCGCAAAACGTTGCGAAAAACAGGGTAGAGCAGGATGTTCAAGTTCATGAGGTCGTAGAAGCCATATCCAATTCAAGAATCTCATTCTGGGACGCAGTCGTCACATTTATAAAAGAGAATCAGGAGATTGTGACAAATGAGGATGCAGACCGATGGAACCGCATTGTGAATCAGTCGTTCGATAAGCTGATTATTGAATTCTCCGAGCAGTACCAAAAATTCATGCTGATGAGGCTCACATCTCAGCAGGAATTGATCTCAGAGCTTGGCTGCCCGGTTATTTCCATTGCCGATGGAATCGGGATATTGCCGCTTATCGGCTCAATTGATACAAAACGGGCACAAGTCATTTTAGAAACAGTGCCGGTCCGCTGTGTCGAGAGAAAAATCACAAGCCTCGTCGTTGATCTTTCGGGTGTTCCGATTGTGGATACCATGGTGGCTCAGCAATTGTACAATCTGTCTAAAACGCTTTTCTTATTAGGCGTCAAAGCCGTATTTTCAGGGATTCGCCCGGATGTGGCCCAAACATCGATTCAATTGGGGCTTGATTTTAGTGAATATGAAACGTACGGTACGCTGAAGCAGGCATTAGAAAACATGGGTGTCCGCTGTATTGTTGAGGAATTGGAAGAAAACAAATAGGAAGTTTCCAGGCATATGATTGTCCGTCACCGGGTGATCATATGCCTTTTTGATTTGAACAGAAATCACCATTGATTTATCGAAAAAAACATAATATTATAATTCTTATAAGAATACTGTGAATTAAAACCTATTCAACAGGGGGGAAGGTCTTTTGGTTTCAAAATCAACGATTGATCCGGAAGTGATTGAAAAAATCATCAGCTCGCTGGAAACACTCGATTTCGGCACCGTTCAGATTACGGTTCATGATTCTCAGATTACCCAAATTGAGAAAATAGAAAAGCACCGTTTTTCGCTGAAAAGGAAAGAATCAAAATGATAATGTAAAGGGCGTTTGTTTTCATTAAATTCTCCTTAAAACATATACATATTTCATCCAATTTTTATATAATAGACCTTTAAGATCATTTTTTAGGAGGATTTTTGACATGCAAGCTACGGTTCACGAGAGTAAGCAATCGATCATGCAACGCATTTTGACAGTCTTTGTCTTCACATTGCTGATCGCGACTGTCGGCCTTTTTATCGGCCAATTTGTTCCTGTCGCTTTGATGCTGCCGCTTTCTATTCTTGAAGTGGCGATGATTATTCTGGCCTTCTGGATGCGCAGAAGAAAAGCGGTCGGGTATGCGTTTGTATATACATTCGCGTTCGTTTCCGGCATTACCTTATTTCCGATCGTCAGCCATTACGCTTCCATCGCCGGCGCCTATGTCGTGCTCGAAGCCTTTGGTTCTACATTTGTCATTTTTGCCGTCTTAGGCACAATCGGCGCAAAAATGAAGAAGGATTTATCCTTCCTGTGGTCGTTTCTGCTGGTTGCGGTGCTCGCACTCGCAGTGGTAGGGATTTTCAACATTTTCAGCCCGTTAAACTCAGCGGCGATGATGGCGTATTCCGTGATCGGAACCATCGTCTTTTCCCTTTACATTTTGTATGATTTGAACCAAATCAAACACCGCCACATTACGGAAGACTTGATTCCGGTTATGGCGTTATCGCTGTACCTAGACTTTATCAACTTGTTCATCAACCTGCTCCGCTTCTTCGGCATTTTGAGCAGTGATGATTAATGAAAAAGCGTCTGTCATTGGATAGGCGCTTTTTGCCATACATCAAAAAGGCAGGTGGAGTATTGGTGAAAAAACAAATGGGCGCATATGTATCTCTGGCAGCAGCTATGGCGATCGTCGGCAGTTCTGTCGTTGTCGGCAAGCTGATGGTCGAACGGATTCCGGTCTTTCTTTCCTCAGGATTGCGTTTTTTGATCGCTTCTGTCGTATTGCTCATGCTGCTGTTTTGCATTGAAAAAGGGTTTCCGGCTTTGACGAAAAAAGATGTGTTCGTATTACTGGTGCAATCATTCACAGGCGTGTTTTTGTTCAGTATTTGCCTGCTGTATGGGGTTCAATATACGACGGGAACGGAAAGCGGCATTTTGACAAGCACAACCCCCATGGTGATCGGTATTTTATCCTTTTTCCTGCTTAGAGAAAAAATTGAGAAAAAGACGCTGATCGGCATTTTGCTGGCGGTTTGCGGCGTAATGGCGATTAATTTGTTTGGAGCCGGGAGCCAAGACGGGACGCCGCACGCCTTATTCGGGAACATGCTGATCATTGCTGCAGTCATTGGCGAAGCGTTGTTTACATTGATGGCCAAGCTGCTATCCCCGCATATTTCGGCACTGGCGATTTCGACCTTCGTATCGCTCTTCGGCTTCCTGTTTTTTCTCCCGTTTGCTTTGTTTGAGGCCTCTTCATTTGATTACAGCGTGCCGACTGTTTTGGATTGGTCGTATGTGCTGTATTACGCGCTTTTTGTCACTGTTTTGGCGTTTTACTTATGGTATAGCGGGGTGACGAAGGTGCCGGCGGGTGTATCGGGCATTTTCACATCCGTTCTTCCGGTCTCCGCTGTCATTTTGTCAGGCGTGATATTGAAGGAGCCATTTGAGTTTGTGCATTTCATCGGCATTGCATGTGTCATCGGCGGCATATTTGTTACGGTCATAAAGAAAAAACAGCCGGATGCGTATCCGGCTGCAGAAGAAAAGACGCTATAGCCTGTCCGGATCGGACGGGTTTTTTAGTCTTTAAACACGCTCAGCCTTTCAAAAAGATCACCAAGCATCTTTACGAACATGCCTTTTTCCTCGTCGCTGTAGTTTTCCATGACCGCTGAGATTTTGCTGAAATGGCCGGGCAGAAATTCCTCAAGGCGTGCTTTGCCTTCCGTTGTCAGTTCAATGCTGATTTTTCGTTTATCCTCTGTGTGATGCCTGCGGCTGACAAAACCGTCCCTCGCCAGCCCGTCCAGCAGGCCTGTAATCGTCGCTTTCGTGACGTTTGACTGTTTGGCAAGCTCTGTCGGACTTAACCTATGATCCTTGGCATCAAAGAGCAGCATCAGGATTTTGAATTTTCCTTCTGACAGCCCTCGGCCAGCAAAGTAATGCTCCATCACATGATTCATTTTTTTTGAAATATCAAAAAGAGATAAAAACAATTCAAGAGAGCCGGCGTCAATATTGGCATACGTTTCGGCGTGCTCTGTTATATGCTTATATTTCGGTAAATGTTTTAATTCCATCGCAAGTAGCTCCCGTACATTCGTTGTGACACGATTATAAAGGAGGGAAAACCATAACGCAACTTGGCTTGGAGATGATTGACAGATTTTCTTGGGACATAGTAAGGTAATGTAGTTAGGCGCCTAACTAATACATATAGAGCTGAAAAGGTGGTTATTGATATGAAACATATGTTAATTGCAGGAGGCGGCATCGGCGGCTTGTCAGCGGCCATTTCTCTCCGTAAGGCAGGGTTTTCCGTCACCTTATGTGAAGCGGCTTCAGAAAACCGAAAAACAGGTGCGGGGATTCTTCAGCCGCAAAACGCACTGGCGGTGTTGAAAGAACTGGGCGTATTCGAAGAGTGCTGTAAGCACGGCTTTCAAACAGAATGGTTTAAAACGTTTGATGAACAGGGGAATTTGCTGTTTCAAGTCAGTGAATCCTTTTTAGACGATTCACTTCCGGGACGCAATAATATCCTGCGCAAAACTTTAAATGACATTCTCATGAAGCATGCCGAGGCAGTGGGTGTAGACATCAAGTGGGGGAAAAAGGTTGTCGCTTATGAAGAAACAGCTGAATCGGTCACTGCCGTATGTGAAGATGGGGAAAAGATGCAGGCTGACATTCTGGCGGGCTTTGACGGCATTCACTCCGTTGTTCGCGATAGAATGCTGCAAAAGGAAACAGAAAAAGAGTACCTCGGCATGGGGGCGTGGCGCTTTTATATCGAACTTCCTGATTTTACATTTGAGGACGCGACATTCATGTATAGAAGCGGGGATACACAAATTGGCGTCGTGCCATTGGCAGAACACGCTGGCTATGTCTTCGTCCTCCAGCCTTGCACGAGCGATTACTGGGATGAGGAAGATACCCGGTTTGATAGAGTAAAAGAGATTCTTTCTGGTTTTCGGGGGCTGGATTTTGTCACAAAGCACATGTCAAAACAGCATCCTGTCATCTTTAACAAACTGGAGCAGGTCGCCGTGCAGGAGCCATGGCACAAAGGCCGCGTCGTCATCGGAGGAGACGCTGCCCACGCCGGCGCGCCGACCCTGGCGCAAGGAGCGGCAATGGCGATCGAGGATGCCATCGTCCTCGCCGAAGAACTCCAAAACCACGCCGACCACGAAACAGCATTACAGGCGTACTACAAAAGAAGAGCCCCACGAGCGCTCAAAGTCCAGAACCTATCATCGGAAATCGTCCGCCGCGGGCTGAAAGGAGAGCCGGGAGCGGAAGAACTGATTGGGGAGTGCTATGCGGTGTTGAGGGAAGGGTATTAGAAATGTCATACGTTTGCCACTTATAGATGAACACAGTATTTTTAAACATTTTAAGTGCTGTGAAATGAATTCTTAGGAAGGGGAAATTTGTATGCCATGTAATACTTATTATTCAGATTATGTGTTGAAAATTTGTACAGATGCTGATTCTTATTCAGAGAAGGCCACATCGATTGATTGTGTAGCAAAATATGGTGGAGGTTCTATTGCAACATTTGATTACTCAATGAGAGTAGAAGTGTGGAATGGTCATGATTGGGTTGTAAATGAAGTGAAAAAGGGTTCCTTTAGCCACTCAACTCCAGCAAAGGTGTTTAAGTTGAAAAATCAGAAGTCACTAAAAAAGGGGAAAAATAGTGCCCGAGTAAGACTTATAGCTACTAATAGAGCCTCTGGCGCAAAATTTAACATTAAAACCCCAGCTTTTATAGTCAAACGATAAATTAAAACGCTGCCTGCATTTATACTGCTGGCAGCGTTACTCTAAAATATTCAGTATTTCTAACTTTAAAAGTAATAAACAAATATTATTACCTGCCTTTTTTAAAAATACATAAATCTAATAGACTATGTTTTCTTTAAATAATTTGAAAAATTTATATCACTACTGCTCTATGTTCCTCTGTTGTATCCGCTCAATCACCTCATGCAGTCCCTCAGGCTTATAAAACTCCACCGGTGAACTGCCTTTCTCAAACGAAATCGTCTCGGCTTCAATCAGCGCGACATAGCGCCCGTTTACTTTTGCGAGATGAATAGAATCGCCAAAATCCGCTAGCAATCCCTTAATCTCTGTTTCTCCGACTTTCATTTTCAGTTGGGCCTCTGGCGTGTGCTCGATGATTTGGGCGGAGGCTTCGATGACTTGATGGGTGTCGAGGCGCTCTTGGATTTCCCGTTTTTCGCTTGCTTCCCATATTTCAATGTCGTGCTCGAACTGCTTGAGTTCTTCGCTGTTGTCTTCAAATGTCTCGTAGACGTGCTCCTGCACCATGTTCATGACCTGATTTTTCATGATTTCCGGCATCGATTCTCCGTACTCGACGAATTTCAGAAAGTCCTCAAAATAGCGGGCGTGCGAGGCCTGGTGGATTTTCAGTTCACCTTCCTCGACCATTCCTTCCTCTGGCATGTACGGGTATTGGATGCTTTTCATGTTTTTTGTCGTGATCGCCATTTCGACTTTTTTAATGAGAGAAGACGTGTCAGAGATGCGGGCGACCTTCGGCTCAAAGTCACATTTCATAATAAAGACAAATGACTCGTCAAAGTATTTTCTCGGTACGGCCGAAGCGACGAGAAACACGCCGCCGCGAACCGCGCTTGTGTCAAGGTACGTGCGGACGAACTGCTCGCTCAGCTCATTGAAGTCTTCTTTTGTTTCCGCCAGACGCGCGCGGTTGAACATGTTGTAGTTTGGGTTGGAATCGAGCTCGTGGCCGGGCTCGACGATAAAATGGCCGATTTTCGTCGGCACCTGCTCGGACTGCGGATGGCGGTCTGCTTTCCGTTTGACGATTTTTTTCAGTTCCCCGTCGAGAAAGTCCTTCAGCTCGCTTTCTTCAAATTCTTCCGTGTCAAGGGTCTGGAAGTGCTTGAACTGCTTGTTCGCCTGCTCATCTTTGCCTTCCACCTGTATGACATAAAAGGATAAAAACCGAATTTCAAAATCCATATATAAACTCACCTTATTCGCGTATTGTACAGCTTCTCAAGTATAGAAAAAACAGCAATCATGCGTCAATTGGGAGAACGGAATAATCATGACCATGAAAGGGAAATGTAGTCAAATAGAAGGCATCTCATACGGAAAGGAATGGTTCGATGAAGGAAACAAGCCCGATTCCTCAGCCGAAGACGTTTGGACCGCTCGGCAATTTGCCTTTAATCGATAAAGACAAGCCGACGCTTTCGCTGATCAAACTGGCGGAAGAACAGGGCCCGATTTTTCAAATCCATACACCCGCGGGCACGACCATTGTAGTGTCCGGCCACGAATTGGTGAAAGAGGTTTGTGATGAAGAACGGTTTGATAAAAGCATTGAAGGCGCCTTGGAGAAGGTCCGCGCGTTTTCCGGTGATGGATTGTTTACGAGCTGGACGCATGAGCCTAACTGGAGAAAAGCGCACAACATTCTGATGCCGACGTTCAGCCAGCGGGCCATGAAGGACTATCATGAAAAAATGGTCGATATCGCTGTTCAGCTTATTCAAAAATGGGCCAGGCTTAATCCGAATGAAGCAGTTGATGTCCCGGGGGATATGACGAGGCTGACGCTTGACACCATTGGGCTATGCGGGTTTAACTACCGCTTTAACAGTTACTACAGAGAAACGCCCCACCCGTTTATCAACAGCATGGTGCGGGCGCTTGATGAAGCGATGCATCAAATGCAGCGGCTTGATGTTCAAGATAAGCTTATGGTCAGAACAAAGCGGCAATTCCGCCATGATATTCAAACGATGTTTTCTTTAGTCGACAGCATTATTGCAGAGCGCAGGGCGAATGGAGACCAGGATGAAAAAGATTTGCTTGCCCGCATGCTGAATGTGGAAGATCCGGAAACGGGTGAAAAGCTCGACGACGAAAATATCCGCTTTCAAATTATTACGTTTTTGATTGCCGGCCATGAAACAACGAGCGGCCTGCTTTCCTTTGCGACCTACTTTTTATTGAAGCATCCTGACAAACTGAAAAAGGCGTATGAAGAGGTCGATCGGGTGCTGACAGATGCAGCGCCGACCTATAAACAAGTGCTGGAGCTTAAATACATACGGATGATTTTAAATGAATCACTGCGCTTATGGCCGACAGCTCCGGCTTTCAGCCTTTATCCAAAAGAAGACACAGTCATTGGCGGGAAATTTCCGATCACGACGAAAGACAGAATTTCTGTGCTGATTCCGCAGCTTCATCGTGATCGAGACGCTTGGGGAAAGGACGCCGAGGAATTCCGGCCGGAACGGTTCGAGCATCAGGACCAAGTGCCTCATCATGCGTACAAACCATTCGGAAATGGACAACGGGCCTGTATCGGCATGCAGTTTGCCCTTCATGAAGCCACACTTGTGCTGGGGATGATTTTAAAATATTTCACACTGATTGATCATGAGAATTATGAGCTTGATATCAAACAAACCTTAACACTTAAGCCGGGCGATTTTCACATTAGGGTTCAAAGCCGTCATCAGGAAGCCATTCATGCGGACGCTCAGGCAGATGAAAAAGCCGCGCCTTATGAGCAAAAGGAGAAAACGGAAGCAAAGGGCGCATCGGTCATCGGTCTTAACAACCGCCCGCTTCTCGTGCTGTACGGCTCAGATACTGGCACTGCAGAAGGCGTCGCCCGGGAGCTTGCTGATACTGCCAGTCTTCACGGCGTAAGGACAGAGACAGCACCTCTGAACGACCGGATTGGAAAGCTGCCGAAAGAGGGAGCGGTTGTCATTGTGACCTCGTCTTATAATGGAAAAATGCCAAGCAATGCCGGACAGTTCGTGCAGTGGCTTCAAGAAATCAAACCGGGTGAGCTTGAGGGCGTCCATTACGCGGTATTTGGCTGCGGCGACCACAACTGGGCGAGCACGTATCAATACGTGCCGAGATTCATTGATGAGCAGCTTGCAGAAAAAGGCGCGACTCGGTTTTCTGGGCGCGGGGAAGGAGATGTCAGCGGTGATTTTGAAGGGCAGCTTGACGAGTGGAAAAAAAGCATGTGGGCGGACGCCATCAAAGCATTCGGACTTGAGCTTAATGAAAACGCTGATAAGGAACGAAGCACGCTGAGCCTTCAGTTTGTCAGAGGGCTGGGCGAGTCTCCGCTCGCTAGATCGTACGAAGCCTCTCACGCATCCATTGCCGAAAATCGTGAACTCCAGTCCGCAGACAGCGATCGAAGCACTCGCCATATCGAAATTACATTGCCGCCGGATGTTGAATATCAAGAGGGCGACCATCTTGGCGTATTGCCAAAAAACAGCCAAACCAATGTCAGTCGGATTCTCCACAGATTCGGCCTGAAGGGAACCGACCAAGTGACATTGTCGGCAAGCGGCCGCAGTGCGGGGCATCTGCCATTGGGCCGTCCTGTCAGCCTGCATGATCTTCTCAGCTACAGCGTCGAGGTGCAGGAAGCAGCCACAAGAGCGCAAATACGTGAACTGGCGGCATTTACAGTGTGTCCGCCGCATAGGCGTGAATTAGAAGAACTGTCAGCAGAGGGTGTTTATCAGGAGCAAATATTGAAAAAACGAATTTCCATGCTGGATCTGCTTGAAAAGTACGAAGCGTGCGACATGCCGTTTGAACGATTTTTAGAGCTTTTACGTCCGTTAAAACCGAGATATTATTCAATTTCAAGCTCTCCAAGAGTGAATCCGCGGCTAGCATCGATCACAGTCGGTGTCGTGCGCGGCCCTGCGTGGAGCGGCCGTGGCGAATACAGGGGTGTGGCTTCAAATGATTTAGCTGAGCGCCAAGCCGGTGATGATCTCGTGATGTTTGTACGCACACCAGAATCTCGGTTTCAGCTTCCAGAAGACCCTGAAACGCCAATCATTATGGTCGGACCTGGCACGGGAGTCGCGCCATTCCGCGGTTTCCTTCAAGCCCGCGAAGTTTTAAAGCGGGAGGGGAAAACGCTCGGTGAAGCTCATCTCTATTTTGGATGCAGAAACGATCGTGATTTTATATACCGCGATGAGCTTGAGCAGTTTGAAAAAGACGGAATCGTCACTGTCCACACAGCCTTTTCCCGTAAAGAAGGCATGCCGAAAACGTATGTCCAGCATGTCATGGCTGACCATGCAGAAACGTTAATATCGATCCTTGACCGCGGAGGCAGGCTTTATGTATGCGGTGACGGCAGCAAAATGGCCCCGGATGTGGAGGCGGCACTGCAAAAGGCGTATCAGTCTGTTCATGGCACCGGGGAGCAAGAAGCGCAAAACTGGCTGAGACATCTGCAGGATACCGGTATGTACGCTAAGGATGTCTGGGCAGGGATATAGATAAAGAAGACTGGAGACATCCAGTCTTTTTTGCCCTTTAGAAAAAATAGTGATCGCGCTAAACATTGATGCATACAATAACTTCAGTCCGCCGGAAGGGCGGGCTGTCTGCAAAACCTATTTTTCGTTTTTGCTAGTTTATGTTATTCTTATACTCGGTATCTATTTCTTTTTTCAAAGGCACACATGACAAAAGAAATCCTTTTTTTATTTCTGAGAAAAAAATGTGAAACGAAATGAAGGTTTCTTTCGTCCAGTGATTGGTTTCCAAATGGTTGTAATAAAAATGATATGGTGCGAAACATAAATATTCCGGCTTGCCGCGGTGTATTTATTGTTGTGTGATGCCTTGATTTTGTTTGGAAAGAAGGAATTGGAAGGCAGGATATAAAGAGCAGGTAAATATGAATGAAGAACTTAAAGTGTTTAAGAAAGTAGAGGTTGCCATGAAGAAACTTTTTTCTTACAAACTTAGCTTTTTTGTGCTGGCTGTTATACTGTTTTGGGCAAAAACGTATTTATCCTACAAGACTGAGTTTAATCTTGGGGTAAAAGGCACAACTCAGGAGATCCTCCTGATATTTAACCCATTCTCAAGCGCCGTCTTCTTTTTAGGACTGGCTTTGCTGGCGAAAGGGCGTAAATCAGCCATTATTATGCTGATTATCGATTTCTTGATGACATTTGTGTTATATGCAAATATTTTATTCTATCGTTTCTTTGACGATTTCTTGACGTTCCCGAACATTAAACAGTCCGGAAACGTTGGAAACATGGGAGACGGGATTTTCAGTATCATGGCCGGTCATGATATTTTCTATTTCTTAGATATTATCATTTTGATTGCGGTATTGATCTGGAGACCTGAATTAAAAGAATACAAAATGAAAAAACGCTTTGCGTCTTTAGTGATCCTTTCTGGGATCGCACTGTTTTTCATCAACCTGCACTATGCGGAAAAAGACCGTCCGCAGCTGCTGACAAGAACGTTTGACCGCAATTATATCGTGAAGTATTTAGGTCTGTACAACTACACCATTTATGACGGTGTGCAGACGGCTCAAACAGAAACGCAACGGGCCTATGCAAGCAGCGATGATTTAACAAGCGTCGAGAATTACACGACGTCTCATTATGCGAAACCAAACGCCGAGTACTTCGGCTCTGCCAAAGGCAAAAATATCATTAAAATTCACCTCGAAAGCTTCCAGTCATTCCTGATTGACTACAAGCTAAACGGTGAAGAGGTGACGCCTTTCTTAAATAAACTTGCGCACGGCGGGGAAGATGTGACGTATTTTGATAACTTCTTCCATCAGACAGGCCAGGGAAAAACATCTGATGCCGAGCTGACAATGGATAACTCGATCTTCGGTCTTCCTGAAGGCTCCGCGTTTGTGACGAAAGGCGAAAACACTTACCAATCGCTTCCTGCGATTTTAGACCAGAAGGAAGGCTATACAAGCGCCGTCCTGCATGGTGATTACAAATCGTTCTGGAACCGTGACCAGATTTACAAACATATCGGATATGACAAGTTCTTCGACGCAAGCACGTATGATATGTCAGATGAAAATGTGATTAACATGGGACTTAAGGATAAGCCGTTCTTTACAGAATCGATTCCAAAGCTTGAGTCTCTTAAACAGCCGTTTTACGCGCATTTGATTACTTTGACAAACCATTATCCGTTTAACCTGGATGAAAAAGACGCGTCTCTTAAAAAAGCGACAACTGGCGATAACACAGTTGACAGCTACTTCCAGACAGCGCGTTACCTTGACGAAGCGCTTGAGCAATTCTTCAAGGAGCTGAAGGAAGCCGGCCTGTATGACAACTCAGTCATCATGATTTACGGTGACCATAACGGTATTTCTGAAAACCATAACCGAGCGATGAAAGAGATTCTTGGAAAAGAGATCACAGATTATCAAAACGCACAGAACCAGCGTGTGCCGCTGATGATCCGCGTTCCTGGCAAAAAAGGCGGAGTGAACCATACGTATGGCGGCGAAATTGACGTCATGCCGACAATTCTGCACTTAGAAGGAATTGATTCTCAGAAATACATCAACTTTGGTACTGACTTATTCTCTAAAGACCACGACGATACAGTGGCATTCAGAAACGGAGACTTCGTAACGCCGAAGTACACATCAGTCGACAATGTCATTTATGATACGAAGACTGGTGAAAAACTGAAAGCGAATGAAGAAACGAAGAATCTGAAAACAAGAGTGAACCAGCAGCTGAGCCTTTCAGACAGTGTCCTGTACAAAGACTTGCTGAGGTTCCATAAACTAAATGATTTCAAAGCCGTTGATCCGTCAGACTATCATTACGGCAAGGAGAAAGAAATCAAATAAGATGAAAAAGAGCCTTGAGCGGGCGCATTGCCTTCGCTCAAGGCTCTTTTTTTGGTTATACAACCAACTTGAAAAAATAGATTCCATTTGGTCACCAAGGCTGGCTTTCTCTCATATCATTACAGTAGATTTTGAAACCGGTATTGAAATCGGACAAATTATCGGGGAAATGCCTTGATAGATTGTGAAGATGTACCAGGTTTCGAACTCAATATTCATAGAGATGAGGGGTAGAGATGAAAGCGGTCATTCTCTGCGGCGGAAAAGGAACGAGAATGAGTGAAGTCACGAATGACATTCCTAAACCGCTCGCCATGATAGGCGGCAAACCGATTCTATGGCATATTATGAAAATTTATCAGTACTACGGAGTAAACGAGTTTATTCTGCTGTTGGGCTATAAAGGAGAAAAAATCAAGGAATACTTTCTCGACTATGAATGGAAGCACAACAGCCTGACACTCGACAGCTCTACGGGAGAGGTACAGATCCTGGGGCAGCCTGAAACGTGGAAAATTACGTTTTTGGAGACTGGGGAAGATACGCTGACAGCCGGAAGAATCTTGCAGGCGAAAGACTATATAGGTGATGAAACATTTCTGCTCACCTATGGGGACGGGCTGGCCAATATCAATCTTTTCCATCTCATCAGCTATCATCAGACAAAAGGTGTTGCCGCGACTGTCACCGGCATTGACAAAGTCTCGCAGTTTGGCACCTTGACGGTTGAGGACGGCATGGCGAAAACATTTTCTGAGAAGACATCAAGTGACGGAATCATCAACGGCGGATTCTTCGTTCTCAGTCCAAAGGTTTTCGAGTATTTGCCGAAGGACGGGAACGCGATGTTCGAAGATGAACCGCTGAAGAACCTTGCCAAAGACGGGGAGCTTGCTGTGTACCGCCATTATGGATTTTGGACGGCCATCGATACGTATAAAAATCTCTTAGAAGTCAACAAAATGTGGAATCAAGGACAACAAGTATGGAAGGTATGGTGAATCGATTTGAGTTTCTGGAAAAATAAAAACGTATTTGTCACGGGATGCACAGGTCTTTTAGGAAGCTATTTGGTGAAAGAGCTGATCGATCAGGGCGCAAATGTTACGGGGCTTGTCAGGGATCATGTGCCTCAATCCAATCTTTATCAGGGAGAACATATCAAGAAAATGAATATCGTGCGGGGCTCTCTTGAGGACTTGGCTGTGATTGAACGCGCGCTTGGCGAGTATGAGATCGACACTGTCTTTCATCTCGCTGCACAAGCGATTGTCGGCGTAGCAAACCGCAACCCGATTTCTACCTTTGAAGCGAATATCCTCGGCACCTGGAATATTCTCGAAGCCTGCCGCAAGCATCCGTTAATTAAGCGGGTCATTGTCGCTTCAAGTGATAAAGCTTACGGCGATCAAGAAAACCTTCCATACGATGAAAACATGCCGCTGCAAGGCAAGCACCCGTACGACGTCTCAAAAAGCTGCGCAGATCTGATCAGCCACACCTATTTTCACACGTACGGGCTTCCGGTCTGCATTACGCGCTGCGGAAACTTATACGGCGGCGGAGATTTGAACTTCAATCGCATCATTCCTCAGACGATTCAGCTTGTGCTGAACGGGGAAGCGCCGGAAATCCGAAGCGACGGCACATTTGTACGGGACTATTTCTATATTGAAGACGCCGTTCAGGCTTATCTACTTCTTGCAGAAAAAATGGAAGAAAACAATCTTGCCGGAGAGGCCTTTAACTTCAGCAATGAGATCCAGCTGACCGTACTTGAACTGGTAGAGAAAATATTAAAGAAAATGAACAGTAATCTGAAACCTAAGGTGCTGAATCAGGGAAGCAATGAAATCAAACATCAATATTTATCCGCGGAAAAAGCAAGAAAGCTGCTGAATTGGACACCGGCCTACACCATTGATGAGGGACTTGAAAAAACGATTGAGTGGTATACGGAATTCTTCAAAAAGTAATGTGAAACGAGGTGAACAAGACTGTGACCAGCGCGTATTGCACCGTTTTATCAAAAGGAAGATTATATCAGGCAGTCGCTTTGTTTAAGTCGTTAGAGCTAGTTGATCAAGACAGTCCCATTTTTATACTTTGCATGGATGAAGATACGCACCGCGTGTTACAGAAGCTGAAGATGAAGCAGCTGAACCTTGTGCCGGTGGCCGCACTTGAAAATGAATTGCTATTGAAGCTGAAGGAAACTAGAGATCAAAGTGAGTATTGCTGGACGATGAAGCCGATCTTTCTGCAAGCTGTGCTGAATAGCAATCCCGGGCTGGAGCGTGTGACGTATATTGACGGGGATCTCTTTTTCTATGCAGATCCATCGCCGATTTTTGAAAACCAGCCGGACTGCTCGGTGCTGCTTTCACGGGGGGATATTGTAATCCCTTCTTTTGAGAAAGAGCAGATTGACATGCTGCAGCGTCTTTTAGGCAGATATAATTCCGGGTTTATCAGCTTCAAGCATGATGATGCAGGCATGGATTGCTTGGAGTGGTGGAAGGAACGCTGTCTTGAGGAATGCAAAAATGCACCGGGTGAAGGAAAATTCGGTGATCAGGGCTATTTGGATTATATGTCTGAGCTGTTTCCGAATGTGTGTGACATTACAACACCCGGCGTGAACATCGGGCATTGGAATTATGGGCAGCATACGTTTTCCTGGAAAGATGGCCGGATCGTGCTGGAGGATGGCAGTCCGCTGATCTTTTATCATTTCAGCGGATACCGAATCGTCAGCATCAATGAAATCAAACAGATTCATGAAACAACCCGCACAGATCTGCCGTTTGTGCATGAACTGTATCAAGAGACACTGCCGCATATCATTCAGCACATCAAAACGTTAGACCCTGAATTTAACGGTTTTGCTTCAAAAGATGACAACAAATAAATGAGTAAATACAGGAAGTGAAAATGAAGTGAAAGCAAGCGTTATTATTCCTGCATATAATTCGAAGGAGCGTCTTTACAACAGCCTTCTGTCATTAAACCAGCAGGAGTGCGATGAAGAATTCGAAGTCATTGTAGCGGACAATGGCTCTGAGGACGGGACGCTCTCGATGCTTGAGTCATTTCAAGCTGATTTTCCGCTGATCTTTACACGGATTAAAGAAAACAGGGGCATTGCGTACGGACGAAATCAGGCGCTTCGCAATGCCAGAGGAGATATCCTGATTTTCCATGACAGCGATATGCTTGCGGCAAAGGACCTTGTGGCAAAACATATTAAAGCCCATGAGAACGAAGAGAATCTCGTCGTGTGCGGGTTGTTTTGGAAGCGGATCTACAGTTTTTATTATGAACGGTTTGAAGAAGAACATAAGGAACAGCTCGCAAAGCTCACAGGTGAAATGCCGAAGAAAGACAAACAAAAGCTGCTGGAGGAGGCGGACATCAAAAACGGAAGCTTTCTTGATAAAAGCTTTGACCTCGATACCGACTTTATAGACGTGCTCAAGAAGATTTTAGATGAGTACGGCGATGACTTGAAAGGCTATCATATGCCATGGCGCTTTTTTATCACGAATAATTCCTCTGTGAAACGCAAGCATGTGGTTGACCTCGGTTTATTTGACGAAGGCATTGTGCGGTACGGGTTTGAGGATTATGACCTCGGGATCAGGCTTCATCAGGCCGGATTGACCTTCAGGCTTCGCCGCGATATTGTCAGTGTTCATCAGGAACATCCAAGCAATTGTAAGTCTGTAGATGATATTCGGGCCAACATTGCCTATATGTGCGATAAATACAATAACATCCGCTCCTTAGACGTTCATCTCGCTTTTAACGGGCCGTTCCCGCCTGACATGACGAACAGAATCATGACTGATATTCAAAAGCTGCTGGAGTCTCAGAAATATGATATGCTGCTGAATCTGTTTCTTGAGCTTCTGCATGTTGTTAAAGAGCGCAACATTGATCCGGATTGGCGAAAGAAAGCCCCAAGGGTGACGGCGAAAAGCTTTGATTTACAAACTGTCCGCAAGCTTCTGCCAAAAGCGAAGAAAAAGCTAGGCGTGAACGATTTTGCCAACGCACTGTATGCGCTTGTCAACGATTTGCTGCACGTGGATCTTAGATCATTGGATGTGGTATAAGTGAGTACATTTCATTTTTCAACGATAGTGTCAAGGACACATATCTTTAAGCTCATGCCTATGATTCATTCTCTCCATGAGCATTGCGATGATTTTCATTTATATGTGCTGTGTGTCGACCAGAAAGCGTATGAATTGCTTCAGCACGTGCCATGGGAGCATGTAACCTTTGTGCAGCTGCATGAAATGGAAGACCCGGAGCTGTTGAAAGCGAAAAGCAACAGAACGTTTCATGAATATTGCTGGACGTTAAAGCCCGCCTTTTTGTTTCATGTGATGAGCAAGTGGGATGACGCTGAGTACTTTGCCCATATGGATACGGATCTATTTTTCTTTTCTGATCCGGCGCGTATTTTTGCAGAAAACCCAACGGCGTCTCTGTATTTGACTGATCATCGTAATTCGCCGCGCTTCATGTCCTACTACGACCGAACCGGACGCTTTAATACAGGCTTTGTCGGTGCCGGTAATACAAAGGAAGCATATGAAGCGGTGTGGCAGTGGAGACAGGACTGTATTGAATTTTGCACGGTCGAAATGGATACGGAACGAAAGACATACGGTGATCAAAGATATGTGGAGAAATGGCCGGCGCAGTTTAAAGGTGTTCATGTTGTCAAATCAATAGGAGCCAATACAGCGCTTTGGAATATCGAAAACTATAAGGTCGGGCAAAAGGACGGCCGCGTGTATATAGATGAAACGCCGCTGATTTTCTATCATTTCTCTGGGTTTACACTGGTGACAGAAAAAGAGTTTAATCTTTGCTGGTACTATCGGATTGAAGACGAAGCGACAATTGAGATGATTTATATGCCGTATATATTAAATCTGAAAAGATGGATTGATGAAATACAGTCGGCGTTTCCGGACTTTGCGGATGGCTTTATCCCGAAGCACGCAGTGCCTGACACTCATTTTATCCAGCTGGATTAAAAAACCCCTGCCGCCTGGCAGGGGTTTTTTCAGCTATGCCATTCTCTCAGCTTCTGGTCACTTGGCAATAGGAAGGCAAGGATGCCGAGAACAGGGAGAAAGGCAATGGCGATCATCGTCGGGGTCAGTCCCGCTGCGTCAATCAGAGCGCCCAGCGCCACAGCGCCGATCGCGCCCATCCCGAAGGCAAGCCCGACGGTTAAACCGGACATTGTGCCGATTTTTCCAGGAACTAGCTCCTGTGCGTAGACGACCGTTACAGAAAAGCTCGACATCAGAACCAAGCCAATCAATGCGAGCACGCCATAGGCGAGAACCGGGCCGGCAAATGGCAGCACAATCGCCAGCGGCGCCGAGCATAACAGCGAACCGAGGATAACGAAGCGTTTTCCAAAACGGTCTGCAAGCGGGCCGCCGAGAAACGTGCCGATTGCACCGAACAGCAAGAAGACAAAAATATAGCTTTGTGCCTGCTGAATGCTTACGTGATAGGTATCCATCGCGTAAAACGTGTAAAAGTTACCGATCGCACTCGTATACCAAGAACGAGCAAAAATGAGAAATATAATAATAATAAGAGCAGATACAACAGATTTGGTGATGGCCGTGTTTTCAGCCGTTTTCTTTTGTTTGCCTAATTTCTGGGCAAGGCTGCCGAGACGTGAGGCGTACCATTTCGCAATATACATGAGAAACAAAACAGCAAGCGCGGCGACAAGCGTGAACCAAACAGCGCCGAATTGCCCGAGCGGTACAAGGATCAGCGCGGTGATCAGCGGCGCCATCGCCTGGCCTGAGTTTCCGCCCACCTGATAAATCGACTGGGCGAGCCCGCGTTTTGTGCCGGCGGCCATATACGCCACACGGGAGCCCTCCGGGTGGAAAATGGCCGAGCCTAATCCAATGAAAAACACACAGCATAGGATCGTTATGAATGACGGGGCAAATGCAAGGCCTAAAATGCCAAGCATGCTGGCGGTCAAACCGACTGGCAGCGCATACGGCCGCGGCCGTTTATCGGTATACCAGCCGACAACAGGCTGCATGACGGATGACACCATGTTTAATGTGAAAGCGATGATGCCGAGCTGTGTAAACGTCAGGCTCATGGAGCGTTCCAAAATAGGGAACATGGCCGGAATCACAGCCTGAAGCGAATCGTTGAGCATATGGCAAATTCCGATAATAATCAAAATCGGATACACCGTGGTGCCTGGTTTTTGAACTGTTTTTTCTTTTAACGGGGCGGCGATAGCCAATTGAGTCTCCTCCTTACATATATAACCAAAGCATACCACCATATTATTCATAAGGTGAAGAATTTATCAAGAGGAAAAAAGATTCTTATGAAAGAAATACCGTCAGCCTGATTAGGAGCTGACGGTATTTTCGATATTCAAAATGTGATATAGCTCTTCAAGCTTACGAATCTCATAGGTTGGTATGATCTCTGGCACATTCGGCTTCATGTCAGGGTTCATCCAACAAGTATCAAGTCCGGCGAGCTGTCCGCCTTTGATATCAGCAGTCAGTGAATCCCCAATGATTAATGTGTGCTCTGCTGAAAATTGAGGAATCCGTTCAAATACGTAATCGAAATATTCCTTCATCGGCTTTTGGAAGCCTGTGTCTTCAGAAACGAAAATGTCCTTGAAGAATGGAAATAATCCTGAATCACGGAGACGCTTATATTGTGTGTGAGACACGCCGTTTGTCACGATGTACAAATCAAACTGTTGCTGCAGATTTGAGATGAGATCAAATGCACCGTCAATAAGCTGATGTCCTTCTTCAAGAAAGCGGCGGTATTTTTGCTCAAGCAAAGCGCCGTCCGCTTCGTAAACGTACTCCTTGAGCAAAGCGGAGAAACGTGTGTTTACGACTTCATCCCGTGTCATCTTACCTTCTTCAAAGGCTCTCCAGAGACCTTGATTGATGGTTTTATACTGCGCCTTCATGTCATTTGTTAAAGGAATGTTCTGATCTTCAAACAGCAAACGCAGGGCTAAAGCTTCTGCCGCTTGAAAATCAAGGATGGTATCATCTACATCAAATAATAAAGTGCGGTATCGTTTCATCTGTGTGTCTCCCTTTCTCATATGTATTCAAAGTATAGCACATAAAAAAAGGAAAAAGCCGGCGGGTGAGGCACCGCCGGCTGAAAAGAGATTATTTGTTTAATAAGCTGTGTTTTCTCGAATATAGGAAGTAAACCAGCGTTCCGACAGCGATCCAGATGACAAATGAAAGCCATGTGACGCCGGGAAGGCTGTACATGAACCAGAGGCAGATGCCTGCGCTGATAATCGGCACAACCGGAACGAACGGCACTCTGAAGGACGCCTTGATTTCAGGATGTTTCTTTCTTAGCACAATGACAGCAATAGATATGACCGTAAACGCGGCAAGTGTTCCCATGTTCACCAGATGGGCCAGCGTTCCGAGGTTAATAAAGCCGGCGATTCCCGCTGCAACGATCCCTGTCAGCCATGTGTTGCGGAACGGGGTTTTAAATGACGGATGAACCTTTGCGAACAATCCAGGCAGAAGGCCGTCTCTGCTCATGGCAAATGTCAAACGAACCTGAGCGTACAGCAAAGCGAGCATCACCGTCGTAATCCCGATAATCGCACCGACAGAAATAATTCCGGCAACAGCGTCCTGTCCGACGAATTTCAGAGCAAAGGATACAGGATCTCCGACATTCAATTTGGCATAAGGCATCATGCCTGTCAGCACAAGCGATACCGCGATGTACAGAACCGTGCAGACGGCTAGAGCTGAAATAATGCCGACGGGCATGTTTTTTTGCGGATTTTTCACTTCCTCTGACGCGTTAGAAACCGCGTCAAACCCAAGGTACGCGAAGAATACAGTGGCGGCGCTAAGTATGACGCCTTTCATCCCGAAAGGCATAAAAGGAGACCAGTTATCCGGTTTCACATAGCCGATGCCGACAATAATGAACAATAATATGATCGCGATTTTCATCAGTACGATGACGTTGTTAAAGCGTGTGCTTTCCTTGACGCCTCTGCTGACAATCGCAGTGATGAGGAGAATGATCACCGCAGCCGGAAGGTTAAATACGGCGCCCGCCGTGCTTCCCGGCGCTCCTGTCAGTGCAGCCGGAATATGAAGATTGAAGCCGGCAAGCAGTGATTGAAAGTATGAAGACCAGCCGGTGGCAACCGCCGACAGTGCAATGACATATTCAAGCATGAGATCCCATCCGATCAAAAAGGCGAGCAGCTCTCCAAGTGTCACGTATGAGTAGGAGTACACGCTTCCCGAAATCGGAATAGAAGACGAAAACTCAGCATAACAGAAAGCAGCCAGCGCACAGGCGAGCCCCGCTAAAATAAACGATATGATGAGGGCGGGACCTGCACCGGTCGCTGCCACTGTTCCTGTAATGACAAAAATCCCTGTACCGATGACACAACCGATACCGAGCAAGGTTAAATCAAATGCGCTTAACGTACGGGCAAGGCTTTTTGACTTGCTCTGCGCACTCAATGTTTCAAGCGGTTTTTTTCTAAATAATGAACTCATCAAAAGTTCCTCCTGTAAATATTCAAAATATTCTAATCATTATATACAGTTCTTGTTGTATTATATTGTCGAAATTTGACGCAGTCAATAAAATATTTTTCTGCTTTAAATGATAGAAGCGAAACAGCGTTGTCGTATCATAGGATAGTAATTTTTACTAATCGTATATTCAATTTTATGCAAGATGAACCGATAGAAAAAATAGATTCGCCCATATTTTGATTTGCGGTTATAAAGGAGATGCTGACCATGTTTCAATATGAAGAGTTGAATAAACAGTTTATCGGCGGGAAATGGCAGGAGGGCAGCAGCCCAAATGTATTGGAAAACAAAAATCCTTATACTCAAAAAACATTCACAACATTCCGTAAAGCGACTGCTGACGATGTAGATGAAGCGTATCGGGCAGCGGCGCTGGCAAAGAAAAAATGGGATGCGGTCAATCCGTTTGAGAAAAGAACCATTTTAGAAAAAGCCGTCACGTATATTGAAGAAAATGAAGAAGCCATTATTTATTTGATTATGGAGGAGCTAGGCGGTACAAGGCTCAAAGCGGCTTTTGAAATAGGACTTGTCAAAAACATCATGAAAGAAGCGGCAACGTTCCCAATCCGCATGGAGGGGAAAATTCTTCCGTCCACAATAGATGGCAAGGAAAACAGATTATATCGCGTGCCGGCAGGCGTTGTCGGTGTCATCAGCCCGTTTAACTTCCCATTCTTTTTATCTATGAAATCAGTGGCGCCTGCACTCGGAGCCGGCAATGGCGTTGTGCTAAAGCCGCATGAGGAAACGCCGATTTGCGGCGGAACATTGATCGCGAAAATTTTTGAGAACGCGGGAATTCCAGCGGGGCTGCTGAATGTTGTTGTCACAGACATTGCAGAAATCGGCGACAGCTTTGTTGAGCATCCAGTGCCGCGGATCATCTCATTTACCGGTTCTACGAAAGTCGGCAGCTACATCGGACAGCTTGCGATGAAGCATTTTAAAAAGCCGCTTCTTGAGCTTGGCGGAAACAGCGCTTTCATCGTACTTGAGGATGCAGATATAGAATATGCGGTCAATGCGGCGGTGTTCAGCCGATTTACACATCAAGGACAGATTTGCATGTCAGCCAACCGCGTGCTTGTTCATTCTTCTATTTATGACAAGTTCCTTGAGCTGTACCAGGCAAAAGTGGAATCGCTGAAAGTCGGCGACCCAATGGATCCTGATACGATTATCGGGCCATTAATCAACAGCAGACAGACGGACGGGCTGATGAAGACTGTTGAGCAAGCAATTGAAGAAGGCGCTGTACCAGTGAAGCTTGGCGGATTTAACGGGACGATCGTGGAACCGACGATCTTAAAAGACGTCAAACCGTTCATGAGCATTGCCAAGGAAGAGCTGTTCGGACCAGTCGTCTCCTTTATGAAGTTTGATTCAGAAGACGAAGCGGTGGATATCGCAAACGAAACCCCGTTTGGCTTGAGCGGTGCCGTACATACGTCAAATCTTGAGCGCGGCGTGGCTTTTGCGAAACGCATTGAAACAGGCATGATTCACGTCAATGACACGACCATCAATGATGAACCGAATGTAGCCTTCGGCGGTGAAAAGCAATCAGGCCTCGGCCGTTTAAACGGTGAGTGGAGCCTCGAAGAATTTACAACGCTGAAATGGATCTCGGTCCAGCACAAAAAACGCAGCTTCCCTTATTAATGAAAAGGAGTGAATGGAATTGACCATAAATACGGAAAAAGAAACCGCAGATATTCTGGACGCATTTATCAAAGTAGCCCCTTATTTAAACAGCCTGGTTCAGGATGATATTACAATCGGCATTTATGATACGGAAAAACTGCTCGTGAATATACCGGCCAAAACCTTTTCGCTGAACGTAAAAGCCGGCGATCCGCTGCAGGAAGGGGATATCATCACAGATGCCATCCGAAGCAATCAGAAGAAGACGAGCATGGTTCCGAAAGAATTGTTCGGCTTCCCATTGATCGCGCGTGCCATCCCGCTGCACGACGAGAATGGAAGAGTCATTGGAGGCGTCGGCCTCGGAACGAGCCTTGAGGAGTCGTCAAAGCTGCATGATGTCGCGGAAAGCTTATCAGCTGTCGTTGAACAAACAGCCGCGGCTATTTCCGACATTTCTGAATCAATTAACGGGTTTTCAACTCAAATGTCGGGCATTTCCTCTCAGGCGAAAAAAGTAAGCGAAAGCGCCGGTGAAATCGCCGATATTTCAGTAACTGTTAAAGGCATCTCTGACCAAAGCAATCTGCTCGGCTTGAACGCCGCGATCGAAGCGGCAAGAGCAGGGGAGTCCGGAAAAGGCTTCTCTGTCGTCGCAGATGAGATCAGAAAGCTAGCAACGCATTCAAAAGAAAATGTCGGCCAAATTGACCAGATTACGAAAAAAATCCACAGCCTGCTGAAAGGGCTGGAGGAATCCATTGAGTCGATTAACCAGCATACAGACGGACAAGCCGCTGCTGTTGAACAAATTTCCGCCACAATGCAGGAGATTTCAGGAAGCGCACAGCATCTTGCAAAAATGGCCGAAAAAGCGCTTGAGGAAGAGTAAAAGACCGGGGACAAATGTCCCCGGTCTTTTTCTATCCTGCATTTCCATGAAATTCGTCTGACGTTTTACTAGTTTTATTCCAGCGGCTGATTTAAAATGTACACATGAACTTACGTGAGGATTGATAGGAACCATGAGCATATTAAAAGCGGAAAATCTTTATAAAACATACGGAGATAAAACATTATTTGACCATATCTCCTTTCATATTGAAGAGAATGAGAGAATCGGATTGATCGGACCGAACGGAACAGGAAAATCAACGCTGCTGAAAGTGATTGCCGGCTTGGAATCTATCGAAGAAGGAGAAATCACGAAATCTGGAAGCGTGCAGGTCGAATTTCTTCATCAAGACCCGGAGCTGCCTGCGGGGCAAACAGTGCTGGAGCATATCTATTCCGGTGAATCGGCTGTGATGAAAACCTTGCGTGAATATGAAAAAGCGCTGTATGAACTGGGGAAAGATCCCGAAAATGAACAGCGCCAGAAACACCTGCTGGCAGCACAAGCGAAAATGGACGCAAACAATGCATGGGATGCAAACACCTTGGCAAAAACCGTATTGTCTAAGCTGGGCGTCAACGACGTAACAAAACCGGTCAATGAGCTCTCAGGCGGCCAGAAAAAACGGGTAGCCATTGCCAAAAACTTAATTCAGCCCGCTGATCTGCTCATTTTGGACGAGCCGACAAACCATTTGGATAATGAAACGATTGAGTGGCTTGAAGGGTATTTAAGCCAATATCCCGGCGCCGTCATGCTGGTGACGCACGATAGATATTTCTTAAACCGTGTCACCAACCGCATTTATGAGCTTGAAAGAGGCAGTCTCTACACGTACAAAGGCAACTATGAAGTGTTTTTAGAAAAACGCGCGGAACGGGAAGCGCAGGCTGAGCAAAAGGAAACGAAGCGGCAAAACCTGCTGCGCCGCGAGCTGGCTTGGCTCAGACGGGGAGCGAAAGCCCGCTCCACAAAACAAAAGGCGAGAATTGACCGGGTAGAGTCGCTTAAAGAGCAGAAAGGCCCTCAGTCATCAGGTTCACTCGATTTTGCCATTGGCTCGCACCGTCTCGGAAAACAGGTTATTGAAGCGGAGAACGTCATGATCGCTTATGACGGCCGCATGCTCGTCGACCGTTTTAATGAACTTGTCATACCAGGTGAACGGATCGGGATCATCGGGCCGAACGGCATCGGGAAAACAACGCTGTTAAATGCCCTTGCCGGCCGTCATACGCCGGACGGAGGCGATATTACGATCGGACAGACGGTCAGAATCGGCTACTATACTCAGGATCATAGTGAAATGAACGGTGAGTTAAAGGTCATTGACTATATAAAAGAAACGGCGGAGGTCGTAAAAACGGCAGATGGCGATATGATTACAGCTGAACAAATGCTCGAGCGTTTCCTCTTCCCGCGTTCGATGCAGCAGACGTATATCCGCAAGCTGTCCGGCGGGGAAAAACGCCGTTTATACTTGCTTCAGGTTCTCATGCAGGAGCCGAATGTCCTGTTTCTCGATGAGCCGACGAACGATTTGGATACTGAAACATTAAGCGTTCTTGAGGATTATATTGACCAGTTCCCTGGCGTCGTCATCACCGTATCCCATGACCGCTATTTCCTTGACCGCGTCGTCGACCGTTTGATTGTATTTGAAGGAAATGGCGTCATTTCCCGCTTTCAAGGCTCCTATAGCGACTATATGGAGGAGTCAAAAGCGAAAAAAGCGGCCCCAAAACTGACAGCTGAGGAAAAAACGGCTGAAGCCGAGCCGAAGAAAAAACGGAAAAAGCTTTCTTACAAAGACCAGCTGGAATGGGACGGCATCGAAGATAAAATTGCCCAGCTGGAAGAAAAGCATGAGCAGCTCGAAGCTGACATCGCCGCAGCAGGCAGTGATTTTGGCAAAATCCAAGAGCTGATGGCCGAGCAGGCGAAAACTGCGGAAGAGCTTGAGGCTGCGATGGACCGCTGGACAGAATTGTCCCTCATGATCGAAGAACTGGAAAGCTAAAAAGCGTGGCCGCAGCAGGCCGCGCTTTTTTTCACATAATGGACAAAAACGAACCGGCCTGCTTATGTTAGGATAAAATTGTGTGTCAGCGGCACATGGAAAACTAACGGAGATGATGAAGTATGACATGGGCGATCGTGATGTTAATTCTCATGAGTCTGGTGAAAATCGTATTAACCTGTCTTCCTACAGGCGTCATAGAATGGCTGCTCGGCAAATTTGAAGTGCACGCCAAGCTTAGTGGCGAAAATGCGAGTCTCTCTCTAGATGGAAAACGTCTCGAGGGTACAGAGAAGCAGAAAGTGATTGATCAATTTAACGAAGCTGTCTTCCTGGAGAAATATTATATCTATCCAGGTGATGAAGAGCGTTATTTACATCCGGAAAACGGCGGCACGCCGCTGGTGATAGATACAAAAAAAGGAAAAAGAGACGTGAAGCTGTTCGTGTACCGCTACGACGACCATATCGACGTCGTGAAACAGTACAAGAAGAAAGTGATCGCGTATCGAGTGCTTTCTGAAAGCCTTCAAAAAGAGTCTCTGTCAGTGGCGGGAAGTTTAGCTTAAACAGGAAAGTGAAAGACGGGTGCTTTATGCTACTCGTCTTTTTTATTGTTTTTTAAAACTTAACGTTTACGTTAAGGTTCAAAAGGTGTATAATGGTAACAGAAACGGCGAAGGGGGATTTACCTTGGAATGGATGAAGATTGATCAAGTGGCCAAAAGAAGCGGACTGACAAAGCGGACCATCCGGTTTTATGAAGAAATCGGCTTGATTCCGGCGCCGAAACGGACAGACGGCGGTGTAAGGCTTTATTCAGAGGATGATATGGAGGAGCTTGAGAAAGTCATCAGCACAAAAGAGGTGCTCGGTTTTTCCCTTCAGGAGCTTCAGCATTTCATGGAAACCAGCCGCCAGCTAGAGTTAAACAAAGAGGGGTATTTGTTGTCACTGGATCCTAAGGAACGGAAAGAAAAACTGGAGGAAATTCAGGAAACCCTGAATCACCAGCTGAGTTTGATTGATGAGAAAATCCGCACATTCCAAAGCTTTAAAGAACGCCTGCAAGGCATGAAAGGCAAAGCGGAACGCGCCATTCAATCAATCGAATGAAAAGTTTGTTAAACGCTATTTTTGTAGCGTTTCTTTTAATGGAATAAAGATGGAGGTTAGGTCAAATGGATAAGACAACACAAGTGAATCAGAAAACGGGTTTGCTCAGCCAGCCAAAAGCGGTATGGGCTGTCGCATTTGCCTGTGTGATTTCCTTTATGGGAATCGGGCTGGTCGATCCAATTCTTCCGGCCATTGCCGCACAACTACATGCTTCACCTAGTGAAGTATCACTCTTGTTTACAAGTTATTTGCTTGTAACCGGATTTATGATGTTTTTCTCAGGAGCCATTTCCAGCCGCATCGGCGCGAAATGGACATTAATTCTCGGACTTATTTTTATTATTGTGTTTGCGGGGCTTGGCGGCAGCTCAAGCTCAATCGCTCAGTTAGTCGGCTATCGCGGCGGCTGGGGATTAGGGAATGCTTTGTTTATTTCAACAGCGCTTGCGGTCATCGTTGGTGTATCAGTCGGAGGAAGCGCCCAAGCGATTATTTTGTATGAGGCTGCGCTCGGTCTCGGGATTTCCGTCGGGCCGCTTGCAGGCGGAGAGCTTGGAAGCATTTCATGGCGCGCACCGTTTTTTGGGGTATCTGTCCTGATGTTTATTGCGTTAATCGCGATTTCTTTCATGCTGCCGAAATTGCCGAAACCGGCGAAACGCGTCGGTGTGTTTGATGCGATGAAGGCGCTCAAATATAAAGGTCTGCTGACGATGGCGGTATCTGCGTTCTTATACAACTTTGGATTTTTTATTTTGCTTGCTTATTCTCCGTTCGTACTGGATTTAGATGAACACGGTCTCGGATATGTCTTCTTTGGCTGGGGTCTTCTGCTGGCTGTTACGTCAGTCTTTACTGCGCCGCTCGTGCACAAAGCGCTGGGCACAGTGCGTTCCTTGGTTGTTCTCTTTATCGCCTTTGCAGTCATTCTCATGATCATGGGGATCTGGACAGAGCATCAGACATTGATTATTACATGTATCGTTGTCGCTGGTGCTGTCCTCGGTATGGTGAATACGATCATGACAACCGCTGTGATGGGTTCTGCGCCGGTTGAACGTTCAATCGCGTCTTCAGCCTACAGCTCAGTCCGCTTCATCGGCGGTGCGCTCGCTCCGTGGATTGCGGGAATGCTGTCAGAGCACTTCACCGCAAGCACACCATATACAGTAGGCGGGATCGTCGTTTTTGTCGGCATGCTTGTCCTTCTCATGGGACGTAAACATCTTGCCGGAATTAAGGCGGGTCATTAAAAAGGAATAGTTATTCCTGTCAAGTAGGCAGGAATAAAAAGGTTTTAAACGACCTGAGTCCTATATGTACATGACGGGCTCAGGTCGTTTAATTTCTATTGGAATCACGATATTAAAGTACCTTTTACACGTCTGTAACTATTGCTCCCTTTCAGTTTCCGGGGGCATCGTTCAGGATATTTTTAATCCTGGGCTTCCAATGTTTTCTCCGAAGGCATTCCAATCTTTCCACCACTTATAAAAGCCACCTCTTGAGACTTTCATGACCTCGCAT
The DNA here is from genome assembly GCF_000877815.1 of Bacillus sp. YP1. Classification (NCBI taxonomy): domain Bacteria; kingdom Bacillati; phylum Bacillota; class Bacilli; order Caryophanales; family Bacillaceae; genus Bacillus; species Bacillus sp. YP1. The sequence goes on from NZ_CP010014.1 coordinate 555,846, forward strand.
ATTCCCCAGCGGCCATCTCTTGTATAATGGGAACTTCAGGATTTACCTACAGGTCTTTTCTTTGGGGATCCTTGGCTTACCTCTTCTTTCCTCTAAAGCAGCTTTTACCCAACAAAGCCTATGGAGGTATTGAATTCCTACGACGATGTTTGTACCTTTCTCTTCTTCATTCAAAATCTCTGTGCCAATCTTTCTCTTAAACGAGATTTCACCATAAGGTTATTCCCTTAAAAACATTAAAAGCTTTTTAAATCAATCTATCTGAAGAAGGGAATTATATCACTCGTGAGGTTCTATTTAATTTTTATAACAAGAGAACGTTCTGGGGGTTTAATGAGTTTATTTAACTATTTTTTCTCTTGTATTTTTATATTTATGGGAAATATATATTGAGGGAGATTACATTTTGTAGTAGAATACTATTGGAAAAAGGAGGTGTAATTAACTGAAAAGGTATATTTTTATTTTTATTTCCATATTATCCATTATAATATTACTATTTTTCATTGATTTAAATCAATCCCAAGGGAGTAAAGTGCTAAGAAAAAAGGGGCAAGAAACAAAAGATTATAAGACTCAACAAGTCGAGTCTTGGGGATTAAGGCTAATTGGGAAGAATGAAAAAATAGAGAAAAAATCCAACATATCTATAGCCATTCTTGATAGTGGAATAGATTCAAATCATGAAGATTTAAAAGGTGTTGTAAAGAAAGAATATAATGCTCTTGAACCTAGTAAAGGTGTTATCGAGGATAAGTTTGGCCACGGAACTGCAGTAGCTGGAATCATAGCTTCTAATGATAATAAGATTGGTACATTAGGAATAGCTCCCTATGCAGATATTTATTCGGTCAAAGTATTGGATGATAAAGGACGTGGTAGTGTAGAGTCTATTGTTAAGGGGATTGAATGGTCAATAGATAATAATGTAGATATTGTTAACATTAGTGTTGGATTGAAAAAAAGTGATCAAAAATTAAAAAGAGTTATAGATGAGGCTAACGAAAAGGGAGTTATTGTAGTAGCTGCTGCTGGAAATAATTATGGATTAAATGCTGATTATCCTGCAAGATATCAAAATGTAATTTCAGTTGGAGCTATAAATAAAAAAATGAAAAGAGCAAAATACTCTGCAAGGGGAAAAATAGATTTTGTTGCTCCAGGTGAAGATATTCTTACAACTTCTCCTAAGGATAATTATATCAATGTTAGTGGAACATCCATGGCAACTCCTTTTGTTAGTGGAGTTATTGCTAATATAATAATGCAAGAACCAGTTAAATATAGTAAAACAAAGAGCCGCTTTACTTCCATTTATAAAACTTTAAAAAAATACTCAACGCCTTATTTATCTGAAAAGTCAGATATGAAATCTTTGGGGAATGGCTTAATTAGTCTAAAAAAGGAGACGAACAATGAAAAAATCAATTAAATTTATAGCGATTTCACTAATATTCGCCATAATTGTATCTATTATCCCTGAAAAAAATGTAGCGAGTGCAGGTGCTGAAACACCAGTAGAGATTACAAATGAAGACCTACAAAGAGCATTGGTGGAAAATGGAGATATAGTGGATCCGGATTCAGTTGAAATAGTTAAAAATAATGAAGACACGATTAAAGCTGAAGTGGACGTCCAAACAGATGATTTCGGAATTGATCAAGATTTAGATGGGAGTGACTCAGAATCACTGATTGATGAAGATTTAGATGAAAGTAGTTCTGAAACAGTAACTGCAGAAGTTGATAAAGAGGACGCGACAGCTATTGTAACATCTGTGGAAAAAGATGAAGATGGAAAAGATATCGAAAAAAAATATGAAGTTGATATCGAAGAAGCTGATGGCGATGATATTGTGGCTACTTTCAAAGACCTTGATACCAATCAAGTTTATGATGTAAATACTAAAGAAGCACAAGCGTCTTTCGCTTTTTTAGTTCCAATTGCTGTTGTAGTTGGTGGCGCTTTAGTTGAGCATTTGGTTGCTGCTTCTTTGGCTATAGTTATAGCGGGTGTAACGTATACTGTTGCTACTAAAGTAAGAAGCAAATTAAAGAAAAAGAAAAAGTACTATTATTATGCTGCGACTCTAAATAAGAATAAAACAAATATGTATATTGGACCAGCACTATCGAAAAAACAAGCAGTTTCTAGACTAAGAAAGGGAGACGTATGGTCAGTTTCTAAAAGCAAAGCAAAAAATGTTGCACAAACTGCGGGCGGTGGAAGAAAACCTGTTGGCCCAGAAATTCATAATAAGAAAGATGGTAAAATAAAGAAGGGTACTTATTATTATCATTACCATACATACAATAGAAAAGGCGGACATTCATTCTATTGATATGGGGGTATGCGGTTGATAATTTTTTCGAAAACAGATAATTAAACGATTTGAAAGTACTAATATTCCATTAGCTCTTAATATTAAACAAGCTAGTCAAGTCTTAATTGATAAATATAATGCAATTGAATTTAATAAAGAAGAAATCGCCGACTTAAAAAAGATCATATAGTTAATTTTAAGAAAATAATAAAATGTTTTGCTATTCAAGACGAAGCTTTATTAAAAAGTTTACGAAGTAAAAGAGAAGAATTTGAAGTTCAGGAAACCATCTCTGAGTCTCGCCATGAAAATATTCAAAGAAGTGAGTACAATAATAATAAGGATTACAGAAGAGCTTTAATGTGGGAATCAATTCAAAATGGTAAAAGAGTAAACAAAATTTTTGAAAGTAAAGATGGTAACTATATTAGTAATTTTACAGTACAAGGTAATGTAGAAAAAATTGAGAAAGAATTAGTGTTTATTAGAGGGATTCTTGAAAAAGAAAAAAATAACTAATCAAAAATTTCAATATTACTTAGATACACTAGTTGACCTAAAATATATTTTAGTAAATAGTTGACAAGGCATTAGTTTTTTGGCACATTTATTTTGCACAATGGATTAATGTCTATTTTATGAATAGTTGATGTCATTAATTTATATTATAGTATTAAAACAGGAAGGAAAAGAGAAAAAATGACTCAATTTTATTACCTAGCTGCAAAAAAACCATTAAAAACAGGTTTTTTTGGTCATACAAAAGCTACAACTAATAAAGGTCATCCAGTAAGGACAGGGCCTGAGGCAGCTGGTATTTATGTTGAAGAAATCGGAAATGTTTCTAATAATCTCACTTTACCTTATCAAGTACAAATTCATGAATATTTAGGCACTTTTGCAATGGACAAACCAGTACCTACAGAGTTAGATTTAAAATGTTTAGAAACGCTCTATCAATACATACACAGCGTCATGAAAAACAGCTTTTCGGTTGAATGGTTCACCGCATGGGCTGATGAGGAAGACTTTGAGCTGTCTGCCAAAAGAGAGCTGACACTTGATGAATTCACATCTCCATTGCAGCTCATTTTAAAAGACAGAGAGCTCCTGAGAATCGTTCAGAAAAAATGGCAGTAAAAAAACCCGCCCTTCAGCAGGCGGGTTTTTTTATAAATTAAAGCACTTTCGTCGTCCAAGACTCGCAGTTCCACGTTTCTGTCGCGATATCCATATAAAAATCTGGCTCATGAGAAATGAGCAGAATGGAACCTTTGTATTCTTTGAGTGCGCGCTTAAGCTCTTCTTTCGCATCGACATCCAAGTGGTTTGTCGGCTCATCGAGCACCAGCAGGTTTGTTTCCGAATTGATCAGCTTGCACAATCTGACTTTCGCTTTTTCGCCCCCGCTTAATACGGAGACGCGGCTTTCGATATGCTTTGTCGTCAGTCCGCATTTCGCCAGAGCGGCCCGGATTTCATACTGCGTATACGAAGGGAATTCGCTCCATACCTCTTCGATGCACGTATTGTTGTTTGTTTCCTTGACCTCTTGCTCGAAATAGCCGGTATAGATGTGCTCACCGCGTTCAACAGAGCCTTCGAGCGGCTGGATTTCACCAAGCAAACTTTTCAGCAATGTCGTTTTTCCGATCCCATTCGCGCCGTAAAGGGCAATTTTTTGGCCGCGCTCCATGCGGAGGTTGAGCGGACGGGACAGCGGGGAATCGTAACCGATCACGAGATCCTTCGTTTCAAAAATCAGCTTGCCTGACGTTCTCGCCGGCTTGAAATGGAATTCCGGCTTTGGCTTTTCTGCCGCAAGCTCGATCATATCCATCTTATCGAGTTTCTTTTGGCGGGACATCGCCATGTTTCTCGTGCTGACGCGCGCTTTGTTGCGGGCGACGAAATCCTTCAGCTCTGCGACTTCCTGCTGCTGCTTTTTATAGGCCGCTTCAAGCTGCTGTTTCTTCACCTCGTAGACTTCCATAAACTGATGGTAGTCGCCGACATAGCGTGTCAGCTCTTGATTTTCAACGTGATAAATCAGGTTGATGACACTATTCAAGAACGGAATATCGTGGGAAATCAGTATGAACGCGTTCTCGTATTCCTGCAGGTATCGTTTCAGCCATTCAATATGCTGTTCATCAAGATAGTTGGTCGGCTCATCGAGAAGCAGAATTTCCGGCTTTTCAAGGAGCAGCTTAGCGAGAAGGACCTTTGTGCGCTGTCCGCCGCTCAAATCGGTGACATCTCGCTCTAATCCGATATCGCTCAAACCGAGACCGCGGGCAATTTCCTCCACCTTGGAATCAATGACATAAAAATCATTGTTTGTCAGCGCGTCTTGAATGACGCCGACTTCTTCAAGCAGCTTCTCGAGCTCGTCGGGATCTGCTTCACCCATTTTGTTGTAAATCTCGTTCATTTCCTCTTCCATCGCAAATAGATAATGGAACGCGTCTTTCAGGACGTCGCGAATGGATTTTCCTTTTTCCAGCACGGTATGCTGATCCAGATAGCCGACACGGACATTTTTTGACCATTCGACTTTTCCCTCATCAGGTTCAAGCTTTCCGGTAATAATATTCATGAAGGTTGATTTTCCTTCACCGTTTGCGCCGATCAAGCCGACGTGCTCGCCTTTTAACAGGCGGAAGGAAACGTTATTAAAAATGGCCCGGTCCCCGAAGCCGTGGCTTAAATCCTTTACAGATAAAATACTCATGTTTACACCTCTATCGTTATCAAACACGCACAATCGGCGTGTAATATTCACCCTTTTGATTATAAAGGAGGATTCGGAATGTTGAAAGGTATAGGAAAGAAAAAGAAAAATTGCGTTCCGGGCGAGGTTTTGAGATACTATGGAATAGATTTCAGGAATTGAGGAGAACAAAATGACGCAAACTTGGCCATTTTTACATAATGCACAATCATTTATACAAGAGAATTGGAATGCTTCCGGCTTTCAAAAGCCAACCCCTGTTCAGGAGCAGGCAGCCCAGCTGATCATGGATGGAAAGGATGTCATCGCGGAATCGCCGACAGGCACAGGAAAGACGCTGGCGTATGCGCTGCCGGTTTTAGAGCGGATCAAGCCGGACCAGAAGCATCCGCAGGCGGTGATTTTAGCGCCGTCGCGTGAGCTGGTGATGCAGATTTTTCAGGTGATTCAGGATTGGAAAGCGGGCTCAGAGCTGCGCGCGGCTTCCTTAATCGGCGGGGCGAATGTGAAGAAGCAGGTCGAAAAGCTGAAGAAACATCCGCATATCATCGTCGGCACGCCAGGCAGGGTATTTGAACTGATTAAAGCAAAGAAACTCAAAATGCATGAAGTGAAAACGATTGTACTTGATGAAGCGGATCAGCTTATCCTGCCGGAGCATCGCGAGACGATCAAACAAATTATTAAAACGACATTAAGAGACCGCCAGCTTCTATGTTTCTCTGCCACGCTTAAAAAGGAAACAGAGGATGTGCTCCGCGAATTGGCGCAAGAGCCTGAGGTGTTGAAGGTGCAGCGAAGCAAGGCGGAGGCAGGGAAAGTGAAACATCAATACCTGATTTGCGACCAGCGCGACAAAGTGAAGCTGCTGCAAAAGCTGTCAAGGCTTGAAGGCATGCAGGCACTCGTATTTGTGAGAGACATTGGCAACCTGAGTGTATATGCGGAAAAACTGGCATATCACCACGTTGAACTCGGCGTTTTGCACAGTGAAGCGAAAAAAATGGAGCGGGCAAAAATCATTGCCGCATTCGAAGACGGAGAGTTTCCTCTTTTATTGGCGACTGACATTGCCGCACGCGGTTTAGACATTGAAAACCTGCCATACGTGATTCATGCTGATATTCCAGATGAAGATGGCTATGTCCACAGATCAGGACGAACAGGCCGGGCCGGAAAAGAAGGCAACGTGCTGAGCCTTGTGACAAAATTGGAGGAATCTAAGCTGAAAAAAATGGCGAAGAAGCTTGGTGTTGAGCTGAGTGAAGCTGTGTATGCAGGCGGAAAACTGAAGACGAAATAAAAAGAAGGGCGAAAAGCCCTTTTTTTGTTGTAAAATAATAGAAAAAGTTTTGCGCAGGGGGTGGGAAGGTGGTTTCAATAGACAGGTTTCAAGCAGTGAAGGAGTCAGAGCTGAAAATTCTTGAACACTGGTTTGAGAATGAGGATACCAGACGGAGAATGGATGGGATGCTGCCATTAGATGAGTGGTATGCACGAGTAAATAAAGATAAACACGATACTGTCATCATGGCGTATGATGGACAGCTGCCGGCAGGGATGGCCGTTATTGAGTTCGGGGAGGAGCGGACGTATATTGGATTGATCGTCAATCCCTTGTACCGGCTTCAAGGGTACGGAAAACGGATATTGCAAAAGCTGCTGACCGAACCTGATTTTACTAGCGTGCGGGAATGGGTGGCATGCATTGAAGAAGACAATCGAATCAGTTTAGCTTGCTTTCAAGCAGCAGGATTCACTTTGGAAGATACGGAACCTGATGAAGATGGTTTTCTTACGCTGATTCTTCGCAGCTGATCTCATCGAAACACAAAAGGAGGGCAAAAAGCCCTCCCGTTTTCATCTTCATTCAGCTCGGATCACTGACCTTGATCAGCTGTTTCCCTTTATTTTCTCCCTTAAATAAACCGAGAAACGCGTCAGGAATGTTTTCGAAGCCTTCTGTGATGGTTTCCTCGTAATGGAGTTTACCAGCCTTCAGCCATTCGGCCAGCTGTTTTGCTCCCTCAGAAAAACGATCGGAGTAGTCGCTTACGATAAAGCCTTGCATCAGCGACTTCGTTTTAATGAGTTTTGATTGGACACGAGGGCCCATGTCATCTGCTTCGCTTTCTGCGTTATAGGAAGAAATGGCGCCGCACACCGGAATGCGGGCAAATTCATTGAGCAGGTTCATGACCGCGTCTGAAATCGGTCCGCCGACATTGTCAAAATACACATCGACACCGTCAGGACAAGCGTCTTGAAGCGCTTTTTGAATATCACCCGCTGTTTTGTAATTGATGGCTTCGTCAAACTGCAGCTCCTGTTTTAAGTAGTCGATTTTTTCATCAGAGCCCGCGATACCGACAACTCGAGCGCCTTTGATTTTGGCAATTTGCCCGACTGTTGAACCAACGGCTCCCGCAGCTCCGGAGACAACCACGGTTTCGCCTTCCTTCGGGCGTCCGATGTCCAGCAATCCGAAGTATGCTGTTAAGCCGGTCATTCCCAAAATGCCGAGATAGGCCGAAGCGGGAGCAAGGCTTGTATCAATTTTTCGCAAGGCAGACTCGCTCACAGCGGAAAATTCCTGCCAGCTGAGATTTCCGATGACGATATCGCCTTTTTTCAATTGGTCGCCGTCTGACACGACTTCAGCGATAACCCCGCCAGAAAGCGCTTCATCCAAGGCGAACGGCTCAACATATGACTTCGTATCCTGCATACGGCCGCGCATATAAGGGTCAACCGAAACATAAAGCGTTTTGACAAGCACTTCCCCTTGCTGGGGTTCAGGAACCGGAATGGTTTCAAAGCGAAAGTCTTCATGAACAGGAATACCTTGTGGACGTCTTGCTAATTGAATTTGCTGCTGAGATGCTGTCATTTTCATCCTCCTATCACTTGGTTGACACCACTGTAACATGGACAGGAGAGGAAATACAAAAGGTAAGCTGGCATACAAAAAAGGAGAGGGGGCTCCTCTCCTTTTCATTTCGCCCGTAATTTCGGGCACAGTCCCGTCGGCAGGCACATTGGCTTCTGGTCGATCGGGCTTCTCATGATGCAGCATTCCAAGCCGAAGACTTCACGGAAAAATGGCTGGGTGAACACATCTTCCGGTGTTCCGGCGTTGTATATTTTTCCGTCCAGCACACTGATTAGATAGTCAGCATATTGAGCGGCTTGGTTTAAATCATGGAGCACCATGACAACGGTGCGGCCATGGTCGCGGTTCAGCTTTTTCAGCAGTTCAAGCACTTCAATCTGGTGTGAGATGTCTAAATACGTGGTCGGCTCATCAAGCAAAAGCAAATCAGTGCCTTGCGCAAGTGCCATTGAAATCCAGGCTCTTTGTCTTTGGCCGCCTGAGAGGGCATCCAGCGTCCGATCCTTCAGTTCAATCATGCCCGTTGCTTCCAGCGCCCACTCTACCATGTCATGATCCTCTTGGGTATGCTTGGATAACAGCTTTTTGTGAGGATGTCTGCCAAAATAGCATAATTCCTCTACCGTCAATCCTTCAGGAGCCTGAGGAGATTGTGGAAGAATGGCCAGTTTTTTTGCGACTTCTTTTGATGGCTGGCGGTGGATGTCTTTTCCTTCTAGTAGCACTGTACCGCTTTTCGGGGCCATCAGCCTGGCGAGCGATTTGAGGATTGTTGATTTACCGCAGCCATTAGCGCCGATGAGCGCAGTGATTTTTCCTTCTTCTATCTTTAAGTCGACTCCGTCAATAATCACTGTACTGTCATATGAAAGAGTGAGCTGGTCTGCAGCCAGTTTTCCCATGGTATCCTCTCCCTACTGTTTCCTCGCTTCGAATTTCAATAAATATAAGAAATAAGGCGCGCCGATCACGGCTGTCAGTATTCCGGCAGGTATTTCAACCGGAGGCATGATGCCGCGCCCTAACGTATCTGCAATTAATAATATAATAGCACCAATCAATGCCGATGCAGGCAGTAAATATTTAGCTTTTTCTCCGGTAAGCCGTCTGGCGATATGCGGAGCAAGCAAGCCGATAAAACCGATTGAGCCGACGACGGCTACACAGCTTCCCGCCAGCGCCACCGCGGTGAAAATCAGGATGAATCTCAGCCGGTTTGCGTTTTCTCCGAGACCCTGTGCAAGCTCATCCCCGAGTGACATAAGATCCAGCTTCGGTATGAGTATGCAGACGATCGGAAAAAGAATTAAAAGCCATGGCGCAAGCAGCTTGACTTCTTCCCAGTTTCTTCCCCAGAGGCTTCCTGTCAGCCAAATGAGTGCAGCATTCACGTCGCCCGGAAACTTGACCATCATATATTGCATTCCGGCGTGGCAGACCGCGCCTAAAGCAATGCCTGATAAAGCCAGTGAAGAGGGCTGAATGCTCTTTTTTCGGGCTATCATTAATAATAGTACAGCAATAATGGCGGCTCCGGCAAATGCGGAGAACGGAAGCACGTATACCGGCGACTCAGGAAAGATGAGAATCACAGCCATCGCCGCAAGTCCGGAGCCTTTTGAAATGCCGACAACGTCCGGGGAAGCGAGCGGATTTCGGATCACACCCTGTAAAATCGCTCCGGCAGCGGCAAGCCCTGCACCGGCCAAAATTGCTAATATGATGCGGGGAAGGCGATATTGCTGGATGATAAATTCAAAGGAATGATCCAGTCCCAGCAGATTCGTCACTACCGCATCAGGTGAAATGTATAATGCACCGATTCCCATGCTGATGACGGACAGAACGATCAAAATCACGGCCAATATGATTATCGCCAGTAAGGGGCGTTTTTGTTTTCTGGTTGTTTTCTTCATTTCAGGTTTCGCCCTTTCCTTGCCAAATATAAGAAAAACGGCGTTCCGATAATCGCGGTGACAATGCCGACCGGTGATTCATAAGGAAATGCAATCCATCTGGCCAGAACATCTGCGTACACCAGCAAAATGGCACCGAACAGTGCCGAAAACGGAAGCACGTATTGATAATGTTCTCCGATCAGCTTGCGAACAATATGCGGGACGAGCAGCCCGACAAAGCCAATCGGCCCGGCGACGGCTACGGAAGCGCCGGAAAGGATTAAAATAATCAAACTGATCAGAATCCGGATGCCGTTCATATTTTGTCCAAGCCCTTTTGCTGTTTCGTCTCCGAGACCGAGAACAGAAACAGAACCGGAAAATACGAGGGCAAGCCCGATGCCAATGACAGAAAACGGAGCGATGGTTATGACATCCTGCCAGTTGCTGCCGTCGATTGCGCCTGTCATCCAGTACAGAACATCCTCACCTGACTCATTTAAAATAATGATGGCCTGTGTCATAGAGGAGAGGAACAAATGCACGGCCATTCCTGACAGCGCCAGCTTAACAGGTGTCATTCCGCCGGATGAGGCAATCATATACACAATCGCGCCGCCTGCTGCCGCACCCGCAAAAGCGAATATAACAGATGAATAGGGCGATGCCGGCAGAATGACGAGAGAAGCAACGACAAAAAGCGATGCACCCGCATTCACACCGAAAATTTGGGGTGAAGCCAGAGGATTTCTGGTCATAGCCTGCATCAGCGCCCCTGCTACAGCTAGGCTGGCGCCGACAAAAACGCCGATTAATGTGCGGGGAAGGCGAAGAGTAGAGATGATGAGCTGTTCCTTTGAACCGTCCCATACAAAAAGATATTTCAATGAATCTATGATGCCGATGTCTGAGGCTCCTACTGAAAGATTCAGCCCAAGCCCAAATATAAAAATAATCAGTGCAATGATGAACATCATCAGTCTTGATGATGAGCGCCGTTTGGCTGAATGATACAACAGTCTCACTTCCTTACTGCGTCTGGTTGCAAAAACGAAGAAGCAAGGATTTCCCCTCGCTTCTCATTTGTCCTATTTATTATACACTTTTTTAAGCACATCTTTGGCGCTTGTTTCACTAGACTTGATGCCTCTGAATCTTGTCCAAGTGTCACGGTCCGCATCATAGACTTGTCCATTTTTCACCGCTTTGAGATTTTTCCAGAGCGGGTTCGTTTTCCACTCGTCTACAATGGTTTTGCCTTCGTTGGCTGAGATGAACAAAATATCAGGATCGATTTTGCTCAATTGCTCGAGGCTGACCTCTTGATAGGCGTTATCTGACTTCACGGCGTGTGTAAAGCCGAGCATTTTAAAGATTTCTCCGTCATAGGATGATGATGTATGAAGCTGGAAGGAATCCGCTCTTGCAACGCCGAGAACGATGTTGCGGTTTTCATCTTTCGGAAGTTCGGCTTTTAGATCGTTGATGACTTTTTTGTGCTCGGCAAGCTTTTCTTTTCCTTCATCTTCTTTATTTAATGCTTTAGCAATGGTCGTAAAGCTGTCGATCGTTTCGTCATATGTCGCTTCACGGCTTTTTAATTCAATCGTCGGAGCGATTTGTTTCAGCTGTTTATAAATGTTTTTATGGCGCTCAGCGTCAGCGATGATTAAATCAGGCTTCAAGGAACTGATAACCTCAAGATTGGGTTCGCTGCGTGTGCCTACAGATGTGTAATCAATGGAGCTGCCGACAAGCTTTTTAATCATATCTTTTTTGTTGTCATCGGCTATGCCCACCGGCGTAATGCCGAGATTGCGAACGGCATCCAAGAATGAAAGCTCAAGCACAACCACCCGCTTAGGTGTGCCGCTTACTGTCGTTTTTCCTTCTTCGTTATGGATCACTCTGGAATCCTTAGACTCACTTTTGCCGCTTCCGTTGTTATTCTGGCTTGATGAACAGCCAGATACAATGAGGCAGGCGAGCAATAAAACACTCATGATGGCAATCAACTTGTTAGAATAGGTGCGCATGTCATTCTTCCTTTTTTAAGATTTAGTAATGAGAATCATTATCACATGTAACACTATAATAGCATGGCTTATCATGTCAATATTTTTTTAGTAAAGAAAGATGCGTTTTTACTGCTTTCTCATGAAAGCATCATCAGACACAAATAAGTGGTATGCAGCGTTACCGTGTCTTCGAGACAAAAACGCATGGGCGTTGGCTTTAGAGGTTTCGAACATATCAGCAGTGACATAAGGAAGGAGAGTGCTGAGATAACCGGACAATTTCTTTTCTATTTCATCTGTTAGTGCAAATTCAATGTCGCCGATATTCATGATAATCGAGAAAACAAAGTCGATATCGATATGAAAATGTTCCTCGGCAAAAACCGCAAGCTCGTGAATTCCTGGTGAACATCCGGCACGCTTATGGAAAATCTGTTTGACTAAATCACTCACAATCCAAGCATTGTATTGCTGTTCTGGTGAAAAGTATTGCATTAGACATACCTCCTGCTCGTACGGATAAAGGCAGCGTTTCATGGTCGTGTGCTCCGTGCAGCGGCTTCTCTTTAATTTTGATTTTTCTGAAAATAGGTCCCGTTCCTATCACTTTACCATGGACGGAAAACAAATAGCTACTACCATTCCTCCTGTTTTTCTCTTTAATGTTCTGGAATCTGTTTCAGGTACAGACGATCGGGTATGAAAGAAATATAGAAAACATGAAGGAGGAATATCGACATGAAACCAGTTGTAAAAGAGTATACAAATGACGAACAGCTCATGAAGGATGTAGAGGAATTACAGAAAATGGGTGTTGCGAAAGAGGATGTATACGTCTTAGCTCACGACGATGACAGAACGGAACGCCTGGCAGACAACACGAATGCCAATACGATCGGAGCCAAAGAAACAGGTTTCAAGCACGCGGTGGGAAATATCTTCAATAAAAAAGGAGATGAGCTCCGCAATAAAATTCACGAAATCGGTTTTTCTCAAGATGAAGCCGCTCAATTTGAAAAACGCTTAGATGAAGGAAAAGTACTTCTCTTTGTGACAGATAACGAAAAAGTGAAAGCTTGGGCATAAAGCAAGGAAAAAACCAAAAGGCTATGACGGCCTTTTGGTTTTTTTGCGGTCTTTGCGGTGGCATTTTGCAGAATGCCGCAATAGGATAGCGGAACATTTTCGGTTCTGAATGTCCCTCAATTTGCTATTATATTTTTGTGATAAATTGGAATAAAATCTCACAAAATAGAAAATGGGGGTACATAGTGGATGAAAAAAGTGATGTTAGCTACGGCTTTGTTTTTAGGATTGACTCCAGCTGGCGTGAACGCAGCTGATTTAGGCCACCAGACGTTGGGATCCAATGATGGCTGGGGCGCGTACTCGACCGGCACGACAGGCGGGGCAAAAGCATCGTCCTCAAATGTGTATACCGTCAGCAACAGAAACCAGCTTGTCTCTGCATTAGGGAAGGAAACGAACACAACGCCAAAAATCATTTATATCAAGGGAACGATTGACATGAACGTAGATGACAATCTGAAGCCGCTTGGTCTAAATGACTATAAAGATCCGGAGTATGATTTGGACAAATATTTGAAAGCCTATGATCCTAGCACATGGGGCAAAAAAGAGCCGTCGGGAACACAAGAAGAAGCGAGAGCACGCTCTCAGAAAAACCAAAAAGCACGGGTCATGGTGGATATCCCTGCAAACACGACGATCGTCGGTTCAGGGACTAACGCTAAAGTCGTGGGAGGAAACTTCCAAATCAAGAGTGATAACGTCATTATTCGCAACATTGAATTCCAGGATGCCTATGATTATTTTCCGCAATGGGATCCGACTGACGGAAGCTCAGGGAACTGGAACTCACAATACGACAACATCACGATAAACGGCGGCACACACATCTGGATTGATCACTGTACATTTAATGACGGTTCGCGTCCGGACAGCACATCACCGAAATATTATGGAAGAAAATATCAGCACCATGACGGCCAAACGGATGCTTCCAACGGTGCTAACTATATCACGATGTCTTACAACTATTATCACGATCATGATAAAAGCTCCATTTTCGGATCAAGTGACAGTAAAACCTCCGATGACGGAAAATTAAAAATTACGCTGCATCATAACCGCTACAAAAATATTGTCCAGCGCGCGCCGAGAGTCCGCTTCGGGCAAGTGCACGTATACAACAACTATTATGAAGGAAGCACAAGCTCTTCAAGTTATCCTTTCAGCTATGCATGGGGAATCGGAAAGTCATCTAAAATCTATGCCCAAAACAATGTCATTGACGTACCGGGACTGTCAGCTGCTAAAACGATCAGCGTATTCAGCGGGGGAACGGCTTTATATGACTCCGGCACGTTGCTGAACGGCACACAGATCAACGCATCGGCTGCAAACGGGCTGAGCTCTTCTGTCGGCTGGACGCCGTCTCTGCATGGATCGATTGATGCTTCTGCTAATGTGAAATCAAATGTCATAAATCAAGCGGGTGCGGGTAAATTAAATTAAGAAAGTGAAAAACACAAAGGGTGCTAACCTTTGTGTTTTTTAATTAATTAAAATGTTTATTAACTTAGTTAAGGAGTAGAATGGAAAAGGGGATCGGAAAACAAGTATATAGGAGGAGACCTATTTATGGCTTCAGAAAAAGACGCAGGAAAACAGTCAGCAGTAAAGCTTGTTCCATTGCTTATTACTGTCGCTGTGGGACTAATCATCTGGTTTATTCCCGCTCCGTCCGGACTTGAACCTAAAGCTTGGCATTTGTTTGCGATTTTTGTCGCAACAATTATCGGCTTTATCTCCAAGCCCTTGCCAATGGGTGCAATTGCAATTTTTGCATTGGCGGTTACTGCACTAACTGGAACACTATCAATTGAGGATACATTAAGCGGATTCGGGAATAAGACCATTTGGCTTATCGTTATCGCATTCTTTATTTCCCGGGGATTTATCAAAACCGGGCTCGGTGCTAGAATTTCGTATGTATTCGTTCAGAAATTCGGGAAAAAAACCCTTGGACTTTCTTATTCACTGCTATTCAGTGATTTAATACTTTCACCTGCTATTCCAAGTAATACGGCGCGTGCAGGAGGCATTATATTTCCTATTATCAGATCATTATCCGAAACATTCGGATCAAGCCCGGCAAATGGAACAGAGAGAAAAATCGGTGCATTCTTATTAAAAACCGGTTTTCAGGGGAATCTGATCACATCTGCTATGTTCCTGACAGCGATGGCGGCGAACCCGCTGATTGCCAAGCTGGCCCATGATGTCGCAGGGGTGGACTTAACATGGACAAGCTGGGCAATTGCCGCGATTGTACCGGGACTTGTAAGCTTAATCATCACGCCGCTTGTGATTTACAAGCTGTATCCGCCGGAAATCAAAGAAACACCGGATGCGGCGAAAATCGCAACAGAAAAACTGAAAGAAATGGGACCGTTCAAAAAATCAGAGCTTTCCATGGTTATCGTGTTTCTTTTGGTGCTTGTGCTGTGGATTTTTGGCGGCAGCTTCAACATCGACGCAACCACAACCGCATTGATCGGTTTGTCCGTTCTCTTATTATCACAAGTTCTGACTTGGGATGATATCAAGAAAGAACAGGGCGCTTGGGATACGCTCACTTGGTTTGCGGCGCTTGTCATGCTCGCCAACTTCTTGAATGAATTAGGCATGGTGTCTTGGTTCAGTAATGCCATGAAATCATCCGTATCAGGGTTCTCTTGGATTGTGGCATTCATCATTTTAATTGTTGTGTATTATTACTCTCACTATTTCTTTGCAAGTGCTACAGCCCACATCAGTGCGATGTATTCAGCATTTTTGGCTGTCGTCGTGGCAGCGGGCGCACCGCCGCTTTTAGCAGCGCTGAGCCTCGCGTTCATCAGCAACCTGTTCGGGTCAACGACTCACTACGGTTCTGGAGCGGCTCCGGTCTTCTTCGGAGCAGGCTACATCCCACAAGGCAAATGGTGGTCCATCGGATTTATTCTGTCGATTGTTCATATCATCGTATGGCTTGTGATCGGCGGATTATGGTGGAAAGTACTAGGAATATGGTAGAAAGAAAAAGGCAGACGCGGTCTGCCTTTTTTTTATTTTCACTCCTTCGCAAGAAAACGGATTTTGAAAAATGAGAAAATTGCCTGTGAAAAATGGTATGATCTAGGTAGAAAGGACGGCTGGTGCTGTGGTGAAAAAGCGGTTCCATTTTTCCCTGCAAACAAAAATAATGGGGCTGATTGCGGCTCTGCTGGTCTTTGTCATTGGTGTGCTGACCATTACGTTAGCCGTTCAGCATACACAGGGAGAACGGAGACAGGCAGAGCAGCTGGCGGTTCAAACGGCGAGAACCATTTCCTATATGCCGCCGGTTAAAGAGCTCATTGAGAGAAAAGGCGGACATGCGGCTGAGACGCAAGAGGTCATTGAACAAATGAAAGAACAGACTGGCGCGTTTGCCATTTATGTTTTGGACGAAAAAGGAGACATTCGCAGCGCCTCTGGAAAAAGCGGATTAAAGAAACTGGAGCGCAGCAGAGAAATTTTGTTTGGTGGTTCGCATGTTTCTGAAACAAAAGCGGATGGACGAAGAGTGATCAGAGGAAGCGCGCCGATCATAAAAGAACAGAAGGGATACAGCCAAGTGATCGGCAGCGTGTCTGTTGATTTTCTGCAAACGGAGACAGAGCAAAGCATCAAAAAGCATTTGAGAAATTTGAGTGTGATTGCTGTGCTTGTACTGCTGCTCGGATTTATTGGCGCCGCCGTGCTGGCGAAAAGCATCAGAAAGGATACGCTTGGGCTTGAGCCGCATGAGATCGCGGCTCTATATCGTGAGAGAAACGCAATGCTTTTCGCGATTCGAGAAGGGATTATTGCCACCAATCGTGAAGGCGTCGTCACCATGATGAACGTATCGGCGGCCGAGATGCTGAAGCTGCCCGAGCCTGTGATCCATCTTCCTATAGATGACGTCATGCCGGGAGCAGGGCTGATGTCTGTGCTTGAACAAGGAGAAATGCTGCCGAACCAGGAGGTAAGCGTCAACGATCAAGTGTTTATTATCAATACGAAAGTGATGAATCAAGGCGGGCAGGCGTATGGGATTGTCGTCAGCTTCAGGGAGAAAACAGAGCTGAAGAAGCTGATCGACACATTGACAGAGGTTCGCAAATATTCAGAGGATCTCAGGGCGCAGACTCATGAATTTTCAAATAAGCTTTATGCGATTTTAGGGCTGCTTGAGCTTGGGGAGTATGATGAAGCCATTGATCTGATTAAAGAGGAATATGTGATGCAAAATGAACAGCATGATCTTTTATTCCATAACATCCATTCGCAGCAGGTGCAGGCCATTTTGTTAGGGAAAATAAGCAAGGCATCGGAAAAGAAGGTCAAGCTGGTGATTGATGAGAACAGCTCACTCGCGCCTCTTCCTGCGCATATCGGCTTGTCCCATCTTATTACGATTATTGGCAATTTAATTGATAACGCTTTCGAAGCTGTAGCGGAGCAAAGCGTGAAGGAAGTTTTGTTTTTTATCACGGATATGGGCCATGACATTGTCATTGAAGTATCAGACACAGGGCCCGGTGTGCCGCCAGAGAAAATAGAAGCTGTGTTTGAGAGAGGCTATTCTTCAAAGGGGATGAGGAGAGGCTACGGTCTGGCCAATGTGAAAGACTCAGTGCGTGAACTGGGCGGCTGGATCGAACTGGCGAATCAAAAAACTGGCGGGGCGGTATTCACTGTGTTTATACCGAAGGAGAAACAAAGGGGGAATCCATTTGATTCACATCGCGATTGCGGAGGATGATTTTCGAGTTGCGCAAATCCATGAGAGATTGATTAAACAGCTTGATGGATTCAAGATTATCGGCAAGGCGGCTAACGCAAAAGAGACATTGGCGCTTTTGAAGGAACACAAGGTTGATTTGCTTCTGCTGGATATTTATATGCCGGACGAGCTTGGGACCGCGTTGATTCCTGATATACGAAGCCGATTTCCTGAAGTGGACATTATGATTATCACAGCGGCAACAGAAACCCGGCATTTGCAGGAAGCGCTAAGAGCAGGAATTGCCCACTATTTGATCAAACCTGTAACGGCTGACAAGTTCAGGCAGGTGCTGCTTCAGTATAAAGAAAAAAGGAAGCTGCTCATGTCTCAGCCGGAGGTCAGCCAATCCATGATCGACCATATTTTTGGGAACAGTGTGAAGACAGCTTTGCCGGCAGAGGATTTGCCGACTGGCATTAATTCGATTACACTGCGAAAAATTAAGGAAGCGCTTCAGACTGCGTCAGAAGGATTGACAGCGGAGGAACTTGGGGAAAAAATGGGGGCGTCACGAACAACTGCCCGCCGTTATGCCGAGTATCTTGTGTCAAAGGAAGAAGCAAGAGCCGAGCTTGAATACGGGATTATCGGCAGGCCGGAGAGAAAATATTATTTGGCGGCGGATTAGATATGAAAAAATCTATAATCCTATTGATTTTTCTATTGATCTTTATGCAGGGTGATATCAGGCAGGCGGCTGCGCCGCGCCTGCCGGACGGGCCGATAGAAATTGTCGTCCCTGCCGAACCTTCTGGCGGCTGGGATGTCACAGCGCAGGCGATCCAATCAGTTTTGAGGCAGAAGCAGATCGTGAAGGATGATGTTCATATCGTCTATAAATCCGGCGGCGGGGGAGAGAAAGGCTGGAAATATGTCAACAAAAGCAGCAAACAAACCATCAGCATGACGTCCAGCCTAATATTGAGCAATGATCTTCTCGGGCAAAGCAAATTAAAAATGTCCGATTTTACGCCGCTCGCCATTCTCTCCAAGGAATGGCAGACGATTGCATTGCCAAAAGGATCAGCGTTAACAAATGGCAAGGATGTGCTGAATGAGATCAACATGCATCCCGGCAAGGTGAGAATCGGCTTTGCCCCGGGGTTTGGCAATGATGATCAGCTCTCGTTCGTCAGAGCGGCAGATATGTACGGCATTGACCCGTTTGACATTCAATTCTCACAGTATGACAGCAGCGAACAGCTCATTCAGGCGCTGATCAGACATGAGATAGAAGCGGCTTCCATGACACTTTCTGAAGCGAAACCATATGAACGAAACGGCGATATCACGTTAGCCGCTGTAACGTCTGATAAAAGGCTTCCCGGTTTTCCAAATGTACCGACGTGGAAGGAGCAGGGAATCCCGTTTGTTTTTTCTCATTGGAGAGGGATTTTGGGCCCGAAAAATATGTCTGAGGAAGAGATTTCTTATTGGGATCAAGCGCTAAAGAAGGTCACCTCTTCACCTGAATGGAAGCGGAAAATAAACGAACAGGACTGGGAAAGCTTTTATTTGAACAGCAGGGAAACGAAACGGTTTTTAGAAGAGCAATCTGCTTTTTATCAAAGCATCATGACAGGAAATTAAGATCCCGGCATCCCGGGATTTTTTTCATGCTGAAAATTGATCAAAAAGAACAAAACGGTTTTAAAAAATTAAAAATACAAAAAAACCAAATTATTTACTTGCGGTTGGTTTTCCCATACGATGGCAAAAAGGCAAGACAAAAAGGGGAGTAAGGGAGAAAAAAATGTAAGCGGATTCATTTAAGGGGGAATGGATGTGTTAGCAATCTTAGGCTTTCTCATGATGCTTGTGTTTATGGCATTGATCATGACAAAACGGCTTTCTGTTTTAACAGCATTAGTTTTGACGCCGACTGTGTTTGCGCTTATCGCCGGATTTGGATTTACTGAAGTTGGGGACATGATGATTTCGGGGATTCAGCAAGTCGCGCCGACTGCGGTCATGATTATGTTTGCGATCTTATATTTTGGAATTATGATTGATACAGGCCTGTTTGATCCAATGGTTGGCAAAATTTTAAGCATGGTCAAAGGAGACCCTTTAAAAATTGTTGTCGGGACAGCGGTTCTTACAATGCTCGTCGCCTTGGACGGAGATGGCTCGACAACGTACATGATTACGACAAGCGCCATGCTTCCGCTCTATTTGCTGCTAGGCATCCGGCCAATTATCCTGGCGGGAATCGCGGGAGTCGGCATGGGAATCATGAACACAATTCCATGGGGCGGTGCGACGCCGAGGGCGGCGAGTGCGCTGGGGGTTGATCCAGCTGAGCTTACAGGGCCGATGATTCCTGTCATTGCAAGCGGGATGCTTTGTATGGTGGCGGTTGCGTATGTGCTTGGAAAAGCGGAACGAAAGCGCCTTGGTGTGATTGAACTGAAACAGCCAGCCAATGCCAATGAACCGGCGGCAGCGGTTGAAGATGAGTGGAAGCGGCCGAAGCTTTGGTGGTTCAATTTATTGTTAACGCTTTCTTTAATAGGATGTTTAGTATCGGGTAAAGTTAGTTTAACCGTACTGTTTGTCATTGCGTTTTGTATTGCGCTGATTGTGAATTATCCCAATCTCGAGCATCAGAGACAGCGCATCGCAGCGCATTCCAGCAACGTGCTGGCTATCGGTTCAATGATTTTTGCCGCGGGGGTGTTCACGGGGATTTTGACAGGCACGAAAATGGTTGATGAAATGGCGATCTCACTCGTGTCCATGATACCGGAACAAATGGGCGGATTGATCCCAGCGATTGTGGCCTTAACAAGCGGTATTTTCACATTTTTGATGCCGAATGACGCGTATTTCTACGGGGTGCTGCCGATTTTATCAGAAACAGCTGTCGCATACGGTGTGGATAAAGTGGAAATTGCAAGAGCCTCTATTATCGGCCAGCCGATTCATATGCTGAGTCCGCTTGTGCCATCCACTCATTTGCTTGTCGGACTCGTCGGAGTTTCTATTGATGACCATCAAAAATTCGCATTGAAATGGGCGGTTCTCGCAGTGATCGTCATGACGGCTATCGCTCTATTGATCGGTGCGATCTCTATTTCCGTATGATAATTCAGGCGTAATGACACACACTAACGGCATATAACATTCCGGAGGTGTCATTATGAGTGATCCTTATATGCCGCTGACTTCAGTCAGAAGCGGAACGGGGTTCGAAGCGGCAAAAGGGGTGCACGGCCTGACTGTGCAAATTGCGAATGTCTATTTTATTCAGCTGCCTTCTGAACCTCACTCATTTGTTTTAATTGATGCCGGCATGCCTCAATCAGCCGGCATGATTGTCAATGAAGCCAAACAAAGATTCGGTGAAGGGTTTCAGCTGAAGGCGATTATCCTCACACACGGGCACTTTGACCATATTGGGGCAATCGAAGAGATCCTTGAGCATTGGGATGTACCTGTTTATGTCCATTCTCGGGAAATGGCCTATGTAACAGGTAAAGAGGATTATCCTCCGGCTCGTCCTGACAGCAAGAGCGGGCTGGTCGCCAAGCTGTCGCCGCTGTTTCCGCGGCACTCCATCGATATTTCCTCACATGTTCAGGCACTGCCGGAAGACGGTTCAGTCCCTTTTCTTGACGAGTGGATGTGGATCGCGACACCAGGACACACGCCGGGCCATATTTCGTTATTCCGCGATGACGGCCGCGTGCTTGTGGCAGGTGATGCTGTTATTACAGTGGAACAGGAGAAAATGGCTGACGTCTTGATACAAAAACAGGAGCTTCACGGGCCGCCGGCTTATTTCACGCCTGACACAGAGACGGCCGCTGAGTCCATTCTGAAGCTGGCCGGTCTTGAACCGGAAGCGTTATTGACAGGGCACGGCATACCGATGACCGGCAAAAACTTTCGAAGTGACTTAACTGAATTGGCAAATCGATTATCGTCTATTTGACACCCGCACCACGCGGGTGTTTTTTATTGTTTTCCAGGAAGTTGCAGAAAAATCATTTGTCTTGCCGCTTAAAAACGATACAATGAAAAGCATGAAGTGATGTGAAGGGGAGAGTTTGTTGGAAGAAAAAGAAATACTCTGGAACGAAGCGAAAGCGTTTATTGCCGCATGCTATCAGGAATTGGGAAAGGAGGAGGAAGTGAAAGACCGTCTCGAGGACATTAAAAGTGAAATTGACCTGACCGGGAGCTATGTACATACGAAGGAAGAGCTAGAGCACGGAGCGAAAATGGCTTGGAGAAACAGCAACCGCTGCATCGGCAGATTGTTCTGGAATTCGCTGAATGTTATTGACAGACGAGACGTCCGGACGAAGGAGGAAGTGCGTGACGCCCTCTTTGACCATATTGAAACCGCCACCAATAACGGCAAAATCAGACCGACCATTACGATTTTCCCTCCGGAAGAGAAGGGTGAAAAGCAAGTCGAGATCTGGAATCATCAGCTGATCCGGTACGCTGGATATGAGTCAGACGGAGAAAGAATCGGCGACCCGGCTTCCTGTTCCCTGACAGCAGCCTGCGAAGAGCTCGGCTGGCGCGGAGAGCGAACGGATTTTGACCTGCTGCCGCTCATTTTTCGCATGAAAGGCGACGAACAGCCTGTCTGGTATGAGCTGCCGCGTTCACTTGTGATCGAGGTTCCAATCATACATCCGGACATCGAGGCGTTTGCTGATTTGGAGCTGAAGTGGTACGGCGTGCCTATCATCTCTGATATGAAGCTTGAGGTCGGGGGCATTCATTATAATGCCGCGCCATTTAACGGCTGGTATATGGGCACGGAGATCGGAGCGAGAAACCTAGCAGATGAAAAGCGGTACGACAAGCTGAAAAAAGTAGCGTCCGTGATCGGTATCGCCGCTGATTACAATACGGATTTATGGAAGGATCAAGCGCTAGTTGAATTGAATAAAGCAGTGCTGCACTCGTATAAAAAGCAGGGTGTCAGCATCGTTGACCATCATACAGCGGCAAGCCAGTTTAAACGGTTTGAAGAACAGGAGGAAGAAGCGGGCAGAAAGCTGACGGGGGACTGGACGTGGCTGATTCCGCCAATTTCACCCGCTGCCACTCATATCTTCCACCGATCCTATGATAACTCAATCGTTAAGCCGAATTACTTTTATCAAGATAAGCCTTATGAGTAAACAATAGAAAATCGATGATGGCCTTCAAGGCTGCGGGATTCAGTCACAGAGATGTCGGTAACTTTTGAGAAAGGGCTTCCGTTCTTTACAGCCTCAACAAACGATTGCAGGGCGTTTTCCGGACCCTCTGCCAAAATCTCGACACGCCCGTCATCACGGTTTTTGACCCAGCCGGCCAGTTTTCGCTTATCAGCTTCCATTTGAACAAAATAGCGAAAGCCCACACCTTGAACCCGGCCGTTTACAATGATTCGGTATTGAAGCATGTAAAAACCACCTTTTCTTTTTATGATAATCAATCATTTTACAACCTGTAAAGGGGATGTGTTTGTATGAAACCAGAGCGCTATTCAGTTCTTTCTCTTAATCTGGGAAAACCGCAGACGCTTGAATATGACGGAAAGAAAATCGAAACCGGCATCATGAAGCGGCCGGCTGAATCAGCCGTCATGCTGTATCGGGAGAATTTTGAAGGAGACGGACAGGCGGACCTCGTCAACCACGGCGGACCTGATAAGGCTGTCTGTGTCTACCCGGCGGAGCATTATCCGTTTTGGGAAGAGTTCCTCTCAAGACCGCTGTCAAATGCCGCATTTGGAGAAAATCTGACGGTCGCGGGCCTGACTGAGGAGAATGTTTGCATCGGGGATGTGTTCAGGCTTGATGAAGCTGTTGTTCAGGTCAGCCAGCCGCGCCAGCCGTGTGTAAAGCTGGCGAAAAAGTTTGGTGTAAAAGAAATGGTGCTGAAGGTCCAGCAAACCGGCTATACAGGGTTTTATTTTCGCGTGCTGGAGGAGGGCAGGGTGTCTCCCGGCGCGAACCTTGAATTGCTGTCCAGAGGAGAGAAGGGCATCTCCGTCCAGTTCGCCAACCGCATCAACTACCATAATGCAAAAAATCTCACCGCCATAGAACTGATTTTAAGTGAGGCTGCACTATCGGAAAGCTGGAGAGCGTCCTTTATGAAAAAGAAGGACAGGCTGCTGCCGGTTGAATAGAAAAAAGCCGCGCATATCAACGTGCGCGGCTTTGCCATATTTAAGATTGTTTTTTCTTTGTTTCAAGCAGGTTGGCAAGAAAATAGGTTTTATAGCTTTGAAGCTTTCTTCCCTCATGGTGCGTGATCCCCTGCTTTTTTAGTTCTGCCACATACCAGCCTTTACTGCCGTAATGCATGTCAGAAAACTCCTTTCCCTATCTGATTTCGAAACGATTGGCATTGTAACATCTATAAAAAGATGCTGAAAAGAGATGCGGGGAAAACTGAGCCTTTCGCACTAGATGTACGAATGTTCTTCTGTATGTATATGCGGAGCAAAAGCCGAATATGATTTAATGGCCGGTTAGTTTGATCATGACAACGCCAAATGTCATAATGGCGAAAACAATGCCGATATATGTGAGCATCCCGTTTTTTTTCTTAACGCCGTAAACGGTCATAATGATGCCTTCAATGAAAAAAATGATGCCGAAAATAATAAACCACATGCAGATAAAGGCTCCTTTCACAGACATAATAGTAGTGTAGCATATCTGAAAGAGCCGGGCTGTGACAATATCAAGAAAGCCGGGCGCATATCGCCCGGCTCATGTTTTATTGTTTATCAACCAATTTGACCAGAAGCTGTGCCAAATGTTCTTTCTCATCTTCGTCTGCAACGCTCCAAAGCTCTTGCAGCAGCATTTCTTCACCGTTTTGCGGCTCTTCATGCTTTGCGAGGTAGTCTCCCAGGATCGCAGCGCTTTTTACAAGCTTGCCGTCATCCAATCCCAGCTTTTTGCCTCGGTTGACTTGTTTTTTCAAGTAGCCTTTAAATTCCTCAAAGTCTTTTAAAATGTCTTCTTTTATTGTGCCATGCATCGCGTTCATTTCGTTTTCAATTTGGATTTTTTCTTGATCTCTGTTCATTGCAAGACCTCCTCGTGCAGAATAATGATGTTTTACCTGCTATTGGAGGAGGTTAAACCTGCCGGAAGCCCGGAATGTGTTTTACAGTTTCGTCAGGATAATCGGTTCATCTTTTGTGATGACGATCGTGTGTTCAACTTGGGCAACCATGCTTTTATCCGGCGTCTTGAACGTCCAGCCGTCTCCAGCTTCAACAATCGTTTCTGCTTTCGTTGAAATAAACGGTTCAAGCGCGATGACTGTGCCATTTTTGAACAGTGCGTTATCAAACGGATCATAATAGTTCATGATGTGGTTCGGCGCTTCATGCAGGCTTCGGCCGATTCCGTGGCCGGTCAGGGTTTTGATGACGGTAAAGCCTTGAGAGCGTGCTTCATGATAAACGGCTCTTCCGATCTGGTTTTGGCGCTTGCCCGCTTTTGCCTGCTGAAGCCCCTTTTGAAATGCGTTTTCCGCGCATTGGCAAAGCTTATGAAGGCGTTCTTCTCCTTCACCGAGCACAAATGAGATGCCTGTGTCGGAATAGAAGCCGCCAAATTCAGCGGAGATGTCGATGTTGACAAGGTCCCCTGCTTTTAAAATTTTGGATGTGCTTGGTATGCCGTGAGCCACTTCATCATTTACGCTGATGCATGTCACACCTGGAAAATCATATTCCTTCTCAGGAGCTGAAACGGCGCCGTGCTCATCAAGCACAGCTTTTCCGATAAGGTCAAGGTCTTTTGTGCTCATGCCGGGCTCTGCCTTCCGCTTCATTTCTTCACGCGCAAGCGCGACGATTCTTCCGATTTTTTTCAGACCTTCTAATTCTTGATCGTTTGTTACAATCATCTGTCATTCCCGCTTTCTTTTTAAATAATCTAGATTAAGCTTACCACAACTGTCTTAAAAATAGGAAACACACGGGCCTGGGAAAAAAGAAATACCCCCGGGAAAATTGGTATAGATCACTAGATATCTTATATGGTATATTTGAAAAAAAAGGGTATGAGGGGGATGGGTATGCTTTCATTTTTACAAAAACTCGGGAAGTCATTTATGCTCCCGATTGCGGTTCTGCCTGCGGTTGGAATTATCCTTGCGCTTGGCAGAGAGGATGTATTTAATATCCCGTTTGTTTATCAGGCGGGGACGGCGGTTTTTGATCATCTGCCGCTTATTTTTGCGATCGGAATTGCCATCGGCATTTCAAAAGACAGCAATGGGGCCGCGGGTTTATCAGGGGCGATATCGTATCTGATGCTTGACGCGGCAACAAAGACAATTGATAAAACAAATAACATGGCGGTGTTTGGGGGAATTATTGCCGGTTTAATTGCCGGTTACACCTATAACCGCTTCAAGGATACCAAGCTGCCTGAATATCTCGGGTTCTTCAGTGGCAGACGGCTTGTGCCGATTATAACAGCCATTATTACGATCATTTTAGCGGGCATATTCGGAGTCGTCTGGCCGCCGATTCAATCGTGTATAAACTCGTTTGGAGAGTGGATGCTCGGGCTCGGCGGCATCGGGGCAGGCATATTCGGCCTATTCAACAGGCTGTTAATTCCGCTTGGCCTTCACCATGTGCTGAACAATATTTTCTGGTTCCAATTTGGAGAATATAACGGAGTGACAGGGGATCTGGCGCGCTTTTTCGCGAAAGATCCGACAGCGGGCACATATATGACCGGATTCTTCCCAATCATGATGTTCGGTCTTCCGGCGGCTTGTCTGGCTATGGTTGTGACTGCGAAGCCGTCTAAACGGAAAGCGACGGCTGGAATGATGATTGGATTTGCTTTAACGGCGTTTATCACAGGGATTACGGAGCCGATTGAGTTTGCATTTATGTTTTTATCTCCGCTTTTATACGCTGTTCACGCGGTCTTAACCGGGTTATCTTTATTTATCGTCAACTGGCTCGGCATCCGTTCAGGCTTTTCTTTTTCAGCTGGAGCTATCGATTATGTGCTCAGCTATGGAATCGCAGAAAAACCGCTGCTTCTGCTTTTGGTAGGTATATGCTATGCGGCAGTATACTTTATCGTGTTTTATGTACTGATTAAGGCTTTGAATTTAAAAACGCCTGGACGGGAAGACGATGATGTAGATGAAGTGCTGGATGAAAATACTGTTCAGGATGTAAATGAAAACATCATGCTGAAAGGGCTCGGCGGAAAAGAAAACATTCAAACCATTGATCATTGCGCCACAAGGCTGCGACTGACTGTGAAGGATACCGCTTTGGTGGATGAAGCGCTGCTAAAGAAAGCAGGCGCAAAAGGGGTTGTCAAATCAGGCGGGCAATCGGTTCAAGTCATTATTGGCCCGAATGTGGAATTTGCGGCGGAAGAATTGAGGGCTGCTGTCAAATAAAAAAAGCGGAGAGGGCAACCTCTCCGCTTTTTCTTATTTATCTTCGTTATCCTTTGACGTTTCGGAAGAATCTTCGTCATGTTTTGTGTAATCATAATCAGAAGGATTCACCTTCTTAAAACCTTTCGGCTCGTAGAACCGCAGCAGGTCTCCGTTTATGATTTTATCGGACATTTCAAGTTCCTTCTTGACGAGCGAGTCTTCTGACTTGTCGACTTCGGATTCATCGAGTTCTTTTCCGGTTTTCGTGTCGTAATACTTACCGGATATTTTCGTGTACTTCGGTGAAATAAAGTCTCCGTTTCGGAACGGAATCACTTCACGGTGTTCTTTCGATAAAATATCAGACCCGGACATCAGATAGTCCTTCGTATCCACTCCGAGCAGATGCAGAATGGTAGGAGCCACATCAACGTCTCCGGCATATTTATGAACTTTCTCGCCCTTCACGCCGGCAGCGTGGATAAAGAGCGGCACCCGTTGAAGCTGGGCGTTGTCGTAATCAGTGATTTCATCCTTGCCAAGCACTTTCGCCATCGCTTTATTGTGGTTTTCAGAGATGCCGTAGTGGTCTCCGTACATCACAATAATCGATTTATCATATAACCCGTCTTTTTTCAGATCATTGAAGAATTGTTCAATGGACTGATCAAGGTAATGGGCTGACTGGAAGTAGTTATCGACGACAGAGTCACCAAAGTCTCCAGCCGGGAAGTCTGTATCCCCCTCATCCATTCCGAATGGGAAGTGGTTAGACAGGGTAATGAACTTCGTATAGAACGGCTGCGGCAGGCTTTCCAGCAGCGGCATTGATTCTTTGAAGAACGGTTTGTCTTTCATGCCGTAGTTTTTCGTGTTTTCTTCGTTCATGTCATAGTAAGCAGAATCAAAGAATTTATCAATGCCTTCCGCTTTGTACATTTCGTTACGGTTCCAGAACGTCTGCGTGTTCCCGTGGAAAGTAGCAGATGTGTAATTCTTAGACTTCAGAATCGCCGGAACGGATTGCAGCGTGTTTTGTGCTTTGTTTACGAAAACTGAACCTTGAGCCAGCGGGTACAGAGAGTTTTCCATCATAAATTCAGCATCAGATGTTTTACCTTGTCCCGTTTGGTGGAAAAAGTTATCAAAGTAGAACGTTTCGTTATCATGTGCCAGTTTATTTAAGAACGGTGTCACTTCTTTGCCGTCAATTTTATAGTCGATAATAAATGACTGCAAAGATTCAAGTGAAACGTAAATGACGTTTTTTCCTTCCGCTTTGCCGAAATACACGTTATTCGGCACATCGTAATTGGCTTTCATGTAGTTTTCCACTTCCGTCACGTCGCTGGAATCGGCAAGCGCGCGCTGGCTGTTGGACTTGATATTCTGTACAGCGTCATAAATCGTGAAATTGTATGTTCCCAAGTATTTCACAAGATAGTTCCGGTCGAATGATCTTGTCAGCAATTCAGGACGGTCTGATTCCGCAACTGCCAGGTTGATCAAGAACACAAGAATTGAAGACGCAAAAATAATTCGGAACGATTTTTTGCTTGACGTTTCGGCAGGCTTGTTTACTTTGATCGCCAAGATGATCAGGATGATCGTATCGATAAAGTAAAAGGCGTCAGTCGGTCTCATCAGCGAAAATGCGCTGTCACCGAGTTGGCCGCCGTTTGTTTTAGCCTGCATAATGACCGGAATTGTAATAAAATCATTGAAAAATCTGTAGTACACAATGTTTGCGTACAGTAAAAAAGACATTAAAAAATGAATCACTATAATGGCTGTCTGCTGTAATTTTTTCTTGAACAAGAGTCCAAAGCCAAGAAAGAACAAGCTTGAGCTAAGAGGATTCACAAAAAGCAATATTTTTTGTATCGTGTTGTCTATTCCTAAGTTGAAGTTCAGGACATAACCGACATACGTTTTGATCCATAACAGGACGACCGCAATTAAGAAGAAGGCCAGTCCTCTTTCTTTTATAAATGTTTTCATTGTTACACTCCTTTTTTCCGATCCAGTTCGAGCGAAACGATAGAAAAAACGAACGTATCCAATATAACACGAATCAGCAGATTAGAAAAGTGAAAATCGTATGATGGAGAAAGTGGCGAAAAACGCCGTCGAATCAACGTTTCGCTTTGATATTACCAAATGTAAAACAAGGTATCTTTCTAGAAATAAAGGAATAAAATGGTGCGTTGAGAATTGTATGATAAAATATAAGGTATAGATAAAAAGAGGTGAAATGATGGATTTTTCCCATATTGTGTCTGAAGATAAAATTAAGCGCGCCATCAAAGACGGGGACTTTCAAAACCTCCCGGGAATGGGGAAGCCGCTGCCGAAGGATGACGCGGCACACTTGCCGGAATCGCTGCGCATGGGCTATCGTATTTTGAAAAACGCGGGAATGGCAGAGGACGAGGGCGCGCTCAAAAAAGAGCTTATGACCATCGACCATTTAATCGAAAAGTGCTATGACGAAAAAGAACGCGAGCAATTAATCAGAAAAAAATCTGAAAAGCAATTGCTGCTTGATAAGCTTGTCGACAAAAAAGGCATGTTTTCAAAGCCAGCATCCGCTTTTTATAAGAATAAAGTATATGACCGGCTTGGACGAAACAGACCTTCTTCCAGCTGATTTGTCTTTTCTGCAGGATGGCGATTGATAAAAGCCATCCTTTTTATGTTCCAAGTTCTATGTCAAAAGGTTTATGTTTTTCCATCTATGGGAAATGATTCATAAACGAAAAAAGGGTGATGGGATGGAACGACTATTAGTATGGATAGAGCATATATCTGATTGGCTGTGGGGTCCGCCGCTAATCATCCTGCTGACGGGGACGGGGTTGTATTTCACTATTTTGCTGAAAGGTTTTCAATTTCGCTATCCTTTATACATTTTCAAACAGACAATCGGCAGCGTAGGAAAAAAACCGAAGGGAGAGGGCACAGTCACACCGCTTCAGGCATTGACCTCAGCCCTCAGTTCAACGATCGGTGCAGCGAACATTGTCGGTGTGCCCGCCGCTATTATGTTTGGAGGACCAGGAGCGGTTTTTTGGATGTGGCTGATTGCCTTATTTGCCATGGCGATTAAGTTTTCTGAAAGTGTTCTTGCTGTTCATTACAGAGAAAAAAATGAGCAGGGTGAATACGTCGGGGGACCGATGTATTACATAACAAAAGGGCTGCGCATGAAATGGCTCGGCGTATTCTTCTCTGTTGCGCTGATTGTGGAGCTGATCCCCAGCATTATGGTTCAGGGAAATTCGGTTTCAGTCTCGCTTGCTGAGACGTTTTCTTTCAATAAAATATACGCAGGAATCGGAATTGCGTTTTTGATTGGGTTAGTGGTGATAGGAGGGGTAAAGCGGATCGGAAAAGTAACAGAGTTTGTCGTGCCTCTTATGGCAGGGGCATACGCAGGTGCCGGTCTCCTAATTGTTCTCATGAATCTATCATCAGTGCCGGCGTTTTTCTCTCTCGTTTTTTCAAATGCGTTTACCTCTTCTTCAGCAGTTGGAGGGTTCGCAGGTGCTGCGTTGGCGGAAACCGTTCGCTGGGGATTTGCCCGCGGGCTTTATTCTAATGAAGCCGGAATGGGAACAGCCCCGATTGCACATGCGGCAGCAATGACTGATCATCCTGTGCGGCAAGGGTTTTGGTCTGTGATCGGCATTGTCATTGACACCTTGATCATCTGCACGACCACCGCTTTTGTCGTTCTTGCATCTGGTGTCTGGACAGGGAAGAACGCCTCAATTGATCCGGCAGCACTGACGACGGCTGCATTTCAGCATTATTTCGGTTCTGGCGGAGGGTACTTCGTTTCGGTTTCCCTAGTCTTCTTTGTCGTATCAACCATTATGGTTGTCATTTTTTACGGCGTAAAGCAAGCTGAATTTCTGTTCGGGCGGCTGGCAGGACACGTGATTAAATTCGTTTATTTAGCGGCTATTATCATAGGTGCCGCAGGCGGAGCAAAAGCCATTTGGGGCTTTTTGGACTTAGCATTGGCTTTTATTCTCGTCCCAAATGTGATTGCGCTGTTGTTATTGAGCAGAAAGGTAAAAGCGCTGTACACCGAATTCTTTACATCTGAACAGTACTACCTGAAAGATATAAGAAAAACAAAACAGAATCCTGTTTATCAAACAAAAGAAGCTAAAAACTCCTAGTGCTTTGCTTTGGCGCCGAACAACGCTTTGCTTTTTATGATCAAATAAATGAGTAAAGGCAGCAAAAGAGAAATCACTACATTAATGATTGGTTTGATTCTGTTAAAGTCGATTAGCTGATTTGTATTTAAAAAGAACCAAAAGCTGCATACGACTGAGAACATGCCGGTTGGTGTATACATGGCTTTCGGGTCGATTTTTGAGTGTAAAAACGAAAGGCCGTATACCACGATATATAGGGAACCTGCTATCTTCACCATAATGACCGGAATCCAAAAAGCCGCGATGACCAGGTCTGAGCGATCCAGAAAATCCGTAATGCGGATCTGCCTGATGACCATATAAGCAGGATCAAAGAAAGTAGATGTCAGGTTGGGACCAAAGACAGAAATTGAAGAAAATAACATCACGGCCAGCAATAAAGCACCCAGCAGTATCGCGAAAATGGTGTATTTTAGCGGGACGCTCTGGTTTGAGAAGAGAAGCGGAAGGATAATCAATTCCCCCATTGTCCCAAACGCGTAATAGCCTGATTGAAGATATGGGATTAGACCTTCAAAAACAGGCGTCAAGTTTTGAAGCTCAATTTGTGTGGCCAGCGTGAATGGAAGGAACAAGACCAGGGTGCCGAATGGAAATAAGAATATCTGCGCCATTCTGGTCAATGTTTCTTTTCCCTCTCTGGCAATACAGATCGCCACAAAGATAATAACACCGCCCAGAACAGCCATTGGTGTTCTCGGGAGAAATAAAATGTTAATCAAATTGATGAAAAAACGTATATCATGAGCATTGATTAACAGGAAATACAAAGAAAACAGTAAAATGATAATCCGGCCTGCGATTGGTGAGGAATCGCTCAGCAGCTCATAGATATTTTTATCCTGATGCTTTTTCATCAGCCTATGCATGAGCCAGAGTGCCGGAATCACGATGACAACGCCGAGGATGTAGCTGTGCCAGGCATTTTGTTTTGCTGATTCGATCATGAGAATCGGAGCATGCTTTAATCCGACCGCTAACGTATACAGAGCTCCGAAAAATAATCCTTGGTATGCAGAGGTCTTGTCCATAAAGCACATCCTTTCTGTCATGTTCAAAACGGAATATATTTAAACAGGTGCCCCAGCCGCGGAAGCAGGGGATTCACTCTCATATAAATCCATAGAAAAGCACTTCCTGCAATTAGCAGGCTGAAGGCCCATTTTGTTAGATTGTTAGCGGAACGAAAATTCTTCCATTCATATGCGTATATGGCAATGCACACAATCAATGTCTGTACGATATAGCTGATCATGCTGACGCACCTCCATTAATGGCTGATCGTTTTGTATAGGACACCGCCCTGCTCAATCGTCACAATTGGGACGACGTGAACCTCCATATCCTTATATACCTCTTCCCATTCCTTTTTCAGCAGATTCTTCGTGGTTGCCGTGCTTCTGATGGTCCTGTCTTGAAAGCCGGCCGGGTCCGCCTTTAGCTTTTGCAAACGATGAACGGTGCTGATCACGTCCTTCTTTATGGTTCTGTTTAATGCTTTTTGAATGATGTAATACTGGTCGGTTTCTCTCGTCTCATAGGTTGATTGGTTTTCCATAATAATTCCTTTGGCTCTGATCTCGATTGTCATTGACAGCTTTCCGTTTTTTTCAGCGGCATGAAAGGATGCATTGGACTTTTGAAGCTGAATGGATGCTTGTCCCATTTGATTCGGCAGGTCTACTATGAATTCTGGCTGGCGGGCTTGATTAAGCAACATCAGAGCTGCTGTCATGTGTTCATCTTTGAAAATATCCATCAATCTGTCCTTTTTAAAGATCGCAAGCCCGTCAATTTTCAAATTAGATTTGCCTTTCCCTCCAGGTTTTGTTTTAGATGCAGAGATGACCGGTGCATACGGATCACTGCCTATTTCTACTAGATCAGACATGAATCTGCTTAAAAAAACGGGGCGGCTCGTTGCGATAATGGCCAGCTCCCGAATCATTTCCGCCGGAAACTGTTCAAGCTGAACATCGGTGTTTAAAATGTCCCGCGCTTCTCCCCGGCTGACTAAAATGAGCGCCGTTAATCTGTTCTGCGGATTTCGCGTTAAAATATCAAAGACTGGGGCAACGCCGTCTCTCGCCATATCCTCTCCAATAATGACTGTACGTCTGTGGGACGTATTGATTGTCCGTGACAAGGAGGTTTGCAGCTTGTTGTTCGCTTCTCTGATCGTAGTGCCGGAAGCTGAATCAACATACCATGTTTTTGAACCGGCAGTTCCGCCGCCGCCCCCTGTTTGTCCGCCTAATTGACCGACCAAGGGAATCTGCATGGCCACTCGATACTGATCTTTTTTCTTATCAATGGCTGAGCTGACAACAAATGCAATGTCATTGATTTCTGTCCGGTCCCAGCACCCCGTTAGAAGGATACAAATGAGAAGCGGCAAAACACACTTATATATTGTTTTCTTCATCTTTTGGGTCCTCTCTTTTCGCTCCCTTCTGTCCGTTGCCGCGCGAATACGTGCCCGGCCTTCTGGTCATCGTCCACCAAGGCGCCCTGACAAAAATATCTTTTACTTCATCTCGTTTAAACGGAGAAATCCCGGATAAATAAGGAATGCCGAAAGATTGCAGCTTGCATAAATGAAGCACTAAGATAATCGTGCCGAGCATAATGCCGAATATCCCAAAAATACTTGCCAAAAACATAAGCGGGAAACGAAGCATCCTGATGGAGATAGCTAAGTTAAACCGCGGAATTGTAAATGACGCGATCCCTGTTAACGATACGATGATCACCATGGGGGCAGACACAATTCCCGCTTCAACAGCGGCTGTCCCAATGACTAGGGCCCCGAGAATACTGACGGTCTGGCCGATGGTTTTCGGCAGGCGCACTCCCGCCTCACGGAGAGCCTCAAAAGAAATTTCCATAATCAATGCTTCTATGATGGCGGGGAAAGGAATCGGTTCACGCGCAGAGGCCACACTGAACATTAAGTTTGTCGGCATTAAGTCCTGGTGGTATGTAATAACGGCAACATAAATAGCCGGCAAATATAAAGCAACGAATAAAAACATATAGCGAAGCCAGCGGATTAAGTTAGACATCAAATAACGCTCATAGTAATCTTCACTGGCCTGCATAAGCTGCCAAAACGTAATCGGGCCTGTTAAGACAAAGGGCGTATTATCTGTGAAAATGGCAAATCGGCCTTCGAGAAGCTGGGCGGCGACGGTGTCCGGCCTTTCTGTGTATTGCAGCTGGGGGAATGGCGAGTACGTGTCGTCTTCGATAAATTCTTCAATATATCCGCTTTCTAAGACAGCATCAATCTTTATCTTTTTGATTCTTTTTTTTGCTTTGTCAATGACCTTTGGATCGGCAAGCCCGTCAATATAGGCCAAGACAACATCGGTTTTGGTTTTCGTGCCGATTTTAAACGAGATCATTTTAAGCTGAAACGTTTTGACGCGAAACCGCACAAGAGCGGTATTGACCCTGAGGCTTTCAGTGAAGCCCTCTCTTGACCCTCTGATGGTCGATTCTGTTATCGGCTCTTCAATGCTTCTTCTTTGTCCGCCTTTTATATTTAAGATCAGGCCTTTTGAGTGCCCGTCGGCAAATAAAACCGCGTTCCCCTCAATGATGGATGCAGCCACTTTGCTCATACTCGTTTCTATTGCAACATTTGAAATTGATAGAGTATTTTGCAGCGCCTCTTCATGTTCATCTATTTGATCCGTCAAATGCATTAAGAAAGGGCGGAGGGCGTGATCCTGAATATGTTCAGATTTTACAATTCCTTCGATATAAACAATAAATCCGCACAGCCCGTTTCCAAAGTCAAATTGTCTAAATACGATGTCTGAGCAGCCTTCTGTTAATAAGGTCAGATTATCGAGGTTTTCCTTCAAATTGGGAGAGATCGGTCTGTCCTGATTGTCTTCAAGCTCTTTGATGAGCTGAAGCGCTTTGTCGCGTTTATTCATAGAGACTCACCCTGCTTTTTAATGTCACAATAAGTGCTTGTGACTTTTAGGGTAACCTTGTCTGTTTCATATATTCCAGACTAGGATGAAAGCGCTATAAAAAAGTGTTGACTACCTGTATATACAGGAATACAATATGATTATAAGTTGTATATACAAGTTATAAAAACGGATACGGAGGGGTTGGCATGGGGGAACTGAACAAATCGGCACGTCAGATTGTCGAAGCAGTCGGCGGTGCTGAAAATATTGCAGCGGCAACTCATTGTGTTACACGTTTGCGTTTTGCTTTAATAGATGAAAGCAAGGTTGACCAAGAGATGCTTGATCAAATTGATGTGGTAAAGGGATCATTCTCGACAAACGGACAGTTTCAGGTCGTAATCGGCCAGGGAACTGTCAACAAAGTATATGCTGAACTGGTCAAGGAAACGGGGATTGGCGAGTCAACAAAGGATGAAGTGAAGAAGGCCTCAGAAAAAAATATGAATCCTTTGCAGCGTGCTGTGAAAACGCTTGCAGATATTTTTATTCCAATATTGCCTGCGATTGTCACGGCGGGTCTTTTAATGGGGATCAATAACATTTTAACGGCGGAAGGCATTTTCTTCAGCACAAAATCGATTGTGCAGGTTTATCCGCAGTGGGCGGATCTTGCTAATATGATTAACCTGATTGCAGGCACGGCCTTTACGTTTTTGCCTGCGTTAATCGGATGGTCTGCCGTCAAGCGGTTCGGCGGCAATCCGCTTCTCGGCATTGTGCTCGGAGTTATGCTCGTGCATCCTGATTTGCTGAATGCGTGGGGATATGGCGCGGCAGAACAAAGCGGAGAGATCCCGGTATGGAATCTATTCGGCCTAGAGGTGCAGAAAGTCGGCTATCAGGGTCAGGTGCTCCCAATTTTGCTTGCTTCTTATATGCTGGCGAAGATTGAGGTATTTTTAACAAAACGCACACCTGAGGGCATACAGCTGCTCGTTGTCGCACCAATTACGCTTCTCTTAACAGGATTTGCCTCTTTTATCATTATCGGCCCGATTACATTTGCGATCGGTAATGTACTGACTTCAGGGCTTATCTCGGTGTTTGGTTCTTTTGCCGCACTGGGCGGTCTGTTATATGGCGGTTTCTACTCAGCGCTCGTGATTACCGGTATGCATCACACGTTTCTTGCAGTCGACCTGCAGCTCATCGGTTCAAAGCTCGGCGGCACCTTTTTATGGCCGATGCTGGCGCTTTCTAATATCGCACAAGGTTCGGCAGCTCTGGCCATGATGTTTATCGTGAAGGATGAGAAACAAAAAGGCCTCTCCCTCACATCAGGGATTTCTGCTTATCTTGGCATTACAGAGCCTGCCATCTTTGGGGTGAATCTGCGATACAGATTTCCGTTTATCATTGCAATGGTCAGCTCTGGCCTGGCCGGAATGTATATTTCTTCTCAAGGTGTGCTGGCAAGCTCCGTCGGTGTCGGCGGCGTGCCGGGGATTTTCTCAATCATGAGCCAGTACTGGGGCGCGTTTGCAATCGGGATGGCTATTGTATTGATCGTGCCGTTTGCCGGAACATACGCGTATGCGAGATTCAAACATAAATAACAAATGGGGAGCGGGACGTGTTGAACGTTCCCTTTTCCCGTTTTCAATTTAAATATGGTGGTGGAAACAGATGAAAACAGAACAAACGCCATGGTGGAAAAAAGCTGTGGTTTATCAAATTTATCCGAAAAGCTTTAACGATACGACAGGAAACGGTGTCGGCGATCTGAACGGCATTATTGAAAAGCTTGATTACTTAAAAACACTTCAGGTGGATGTGCTTTGGCTGACGCCGATTTATGATTCTCCGCAGCATGATAATGGGTACGATATTCGTGATTATTACTCGATTTATCCTGAATACGGAACGATGGAGGATTTTGAGCGGCTAGTGTCCGAAGCACATAAAAGAGACCTGAAAGTCGTCATGGATCTTGTTGTCAATCATACGTCAACAGAGCACAAATGGTTTCGCGAGGCGATCTCTTCAATAGACAGCCCGTACCGTGATTTTTATATATGGAAAGACCCACAGGAAAACGGTTCTGTTCCGACGAACTGGGAATCGAAATTCGGCGGCTCGGCATGGGAGCTTGACGAAGCATCAGGCCAATACTATTTGCATCTGTTTGATGTGACACAGGCTGATTTGAATTGGGAAAATGAAGAGGTCAGAAAGCATGTCTATGACATGATGCATTTTTGGTTTGAAAAGGGAATAGACGGCTTTAGGCTTGATGTCATCAACCTGATTTCTAAAGATCAGCGCTTTCCGAATGCGGAGGAAGGCGACGGCCGCTCTTTTTACACTGATGGGCCGCGGGTGCACGAATTTCTGCATGAAATGAACGAAAAGGTGTTTTCGCATTACGACAGCATGACGGTCGGTGAGATGTCTTCAACAACCGTAGACCACTGTATCCGGTATACGAATCCTGACAATAAAGAACTTGATATGACATTCAGCTTCCATCATCTCAAGGTTGACTATCCTAACGGCGAAAAATGGGCCTTGGCGCCGTTTGATTTTTTGAAGCTGAAGGAGATCCTATCTGACTGGCAAACGGGGATGCACGCAGGAGGAGGATGGAACGCTCTGTTCTGGTGCAATCATGATCAGCCGCGCGTTGTATCAAGATATGGAGATGATGGCGCATATAGGGTGAAATCGGCGAAAATGCTTGCTACGGCCATTCATTTGATGCAGGGCACGCCTTATATTTATCAGGGCGAGGAGCTGGGGATGACGAATCCGAAGTTCACTGACATAAGCTCCTATCGGGATGTCGAATCGCTGAACATGTATCACGCCTTTAAGGAAAAAGGAATGGCTGATCAAGATATTACAGCCATTTTACAGGCGAAATCCCGTGACAATTCCAGAACCCCCGTTCAGTGGGATGCTACGGAAAATGGTGGTTTTACAGCGGGCACACCATGGATACCGGTTGCAGGAAATTACCGGGAAATCAATGCTGAAGCGGCGCTGAGGGATCAGAATTCGGTGTTTTACCATTATCAAAAATTGATTCAGATTCGCAAAATGTATGACATTGTGACAGAGGGTACGTATGAGATAATTGCAAAGGATGACCCGAACATTTTTGCGTATCTCAGACACGGCAGCAATGAAAAGCTGCTCGTGATCAATAATTTTTACGGGACAGAGGCGGCCTTTACACTGCCGGACTCTTTAGCGCCTGACGAATGGAAGGCAGAGGTGCTGTTGACGAACGATGAAGCAAGGGAAGGGCTTCAGAACATGACGCTTCGCCCGTATGAGTCCATTGTTTATCGTTTAACGAAACCGTGTTAAACTAAGCTGGGTGGTCCATAATGAAGGTGAATAAATTCATCACAATTTATAAAGACATCGCACAGCAAATTGAAGGCGGCCGATGGAAAGCGGAGGAGATTCTTCCGTCTGAACATGAGTTGACCGCACAGTACGGTACATCAAGAGAAACGGTCCGAAAGGCGCTTCATATGCTCGCGCAAAACGGTTATATCCAGAAAATCAGGGGAAAAGGCTCCGTCGTGCTCAATCGTGAAAAAATGCAGTTTCCCGTTTCGGGCCTTGTCAGCTTCAAGGAGCTCGCGCAAACGCTTGGCAAAGAAACGAAAACAACTGTACACAAATTCGGGCTGGCGCCTCCGTCAGAGCTGATCCAAAAACAGCTCCGGGCCAATCTGGATGACGACATCTGGGAAGTCATCAGGTCTAGAAAGATTGACGGGGAACATGTGATTTTGGACAAGGATTACTTTTTCAGAAAGCATGTCCCTCACCTGACGAAAGAAATTTGTGAAAACTCCATATATGAGTATATAGAAGGAGAGCTCGGTCTTTCGATCAGTTAC
This sequence comes from Bacillus sp. YP1, assembly GCF_000877815.1. NCBI lineage: Bacteria > Bacillati > Bacillota > Bacilli > Caryophanales > Bacillaceae > Bacillus > Bacillus sp. YP1. The sequence continues at coordinate 595,074 of NZ_CP010014.1, forward strand.
GCCCAAAAAGAAATTGTCGCCGAGCCGTGTACGGACGAGGACAGAGAGCTTCTCGATTTACGCGGCTATGACCATATGGTCGTGGTGAGAAACTACGTCTTTTTGGAGGATACCAGTTTGTTTCAATATACGGAAAGCAGACACCGTCTCGACAAATTCCGATTTGTTGATTTTGCGCGGCGGGGGAAATGAGAGAGGCGCCTGCCTGCGGCAGCGCGCTTTTTTGTTTGGTATCAAAATTGATACTATCCAACAAAAATGTGCGTACTTTTACTTTTTATCATAATGGCTACAATAGAGATGAGAGTAACCTAAAGGAGAGGTGTTTTACATGGCAGATCTAAAGAAACAAATTCTGGATGCATACAATTTCAGGCATGCGACTAAGGAATTTGACCCGAATAAAAAAGTGTCAGACAGCGATTTTGAATTTATTTTAGAAACAGGAAGACTGTCTCCGAGCTCACTCGGCCTTGAGCCTTGGAAATTTGTCGTCGTCCAAAATCCGGAGTTCCGCGAGAAGCTTCGTGAATACACATGGGGCGCGCAAAAGCAGCTGCCGACCGCAAGCCATTTCGTCCTGATTCTTGCGCGTACAGCGAAGGATATCAAATATAATGCGGACTACATCAAACGTCATTTAAAAGAAGTAAAACAAATGCCGCAAGACGTGTACGAAGGCTATTTAAGCAAAACAGAAGAATTCCAGAAAAACGATTTGCATTTGCTTGAAAGTGACAGAACATTGTTTGACTGGGCATCAAAACAAACCTATATCGCGCTTGGCAACATGATGACTGCCGCTGCGCAAATCGGTGTTGATTCCTGCCCGATAGAAGGCTTCCAGTACGATCACATTCACCGTGTTCTTGAAGAAGAAGGCCTTCTGGAAAACGGAAGCTTCGATATTTCTGTGATGGTGGCATTTGGCTACCGAGTGAGAGACCCTCGTCCGAAAACAAGATCTGCTGTTGAAGATGTTGTGAAGTGGGTTTAAATAAAGAAAGCTGCTCGCTTAGCGAGCAGCTCTTTTTTATGCCTGATTCGCTCTATTCTGTTTTCTCCTCTGATGTAAGTACATTGCGGTGCCGAGTGCGCTGATCAGAAATCCGGCCAACAGGATCGAGTACATGGATGTGGCTGTGTCCGGAAGCAGGCCGCCAGCCGGACCGTCTGTTCCTGATCCGCCCGAACCGTTTCCTCCAGAGCCGTTAGTCGGTTGAGTGCCGGGAGGCGTATCATTTCCTCCGTTTCCGTCAGTTGGCTGTTTTCCGCCTGGTTTGTCGGAGCCGCCGCCATGATTGCCGTCATCACCGCCTGTCGGTTGATCTGACGGGAATGCAGGCGGTTTGTTGTTCTCTCCGGAATTTAAGATCGTGTATTCGCTGAAGTGGTTTGTATATCCTGTCACCATATCATCGTCAACTGATCCGTGATCTGTCTTTATGAAAGCTTTCTTTTTCCTGTCGACATGATAAATGGCAGGGTTATGGGCTTCTTCAATATCAAACATGCGAAGCGAAAGCTGAACGGGCTCCTTGAATGATTTTATTTCTTTTCCTTTTTGCTTCACTGTAAAGTCATATACATCTGCCAGTGACACATCCAATTCTCCCGTCGACTTGATTCCGATTGCAGTGTCTGCTGATTTAAGGTTCGCCATTGGCATCTTCATGCTGTACCAGTAGTTGAACACCGTCAATGAAGGATCTGATTCTCTTTCTTTCAAAAGTTTGACCTGATCTTTTTTCATTTTAAGATTGATAGGCTTCTCTTGAGATCCTTCATGTGTTCCATAATAGACAAACGGCGTGTTGGCATTTTTAGCGTAAATCGCAAATTTGTCTTCATCAAGTGTCCAGCTGCCGTCCTCCTGCTTTGTCGGCAGGAATACTTCTTTGATCCGTCCTTCAAGCTTAGGAGAGACCTTGTTTCCTAGTTTTTTCAGCTGTTCGGTGAAAATCTCATAATCAACGTAGCCAAGGTCTTCACCATGGGAGGCTTCTGTAAAGACAGAGTATCCGTCTCCTCCGGCACCGACAAAATTATTTGTTGCCACGCGGTAGGTATCATCCGTATTTATAGCAACTTTGTCTCCGTTAGGCGATTCAATTTTCACTTCTAACACACGGTGTCCAGGTTTGTTGTTTAATGTAAAGGTATATTCGATTCCGGCCACCTGAGGGAAAGCGCCGCCGCCATTTTCCACATTGCTTAAGCCTTGTTCAAGGGCTTCTTTAATTTGTTTTCCGGTTAAATCGGCCACGTAAAGCGTATTGCCGAACGGCATCACGTTGAGCACCTCGCCGAGTGTGATATCACCTTTGTCAATGCCGGCTCTGATGCCGCCGCCATTTGTTATCGCTATTCTGGCGCCGGCTGCTTCTTTCGCTTTTGCCAGCATACCGTCCGCAATGAAGTTTCCGAGATTTGTTTCCTTCGTGCGCACATGCTCACGCTGGCCGTCAAGCGCCACATCCGTGTAGCCGACTTTTTCATTTTTTACGTCTTCTAATTCATTTTTGAACTGATCGAGCTCTTGTTTTGCTTCTGGGTTTTCTTCTGTATGTTCATCAATTGGCAGCACGCTCAGATTTGATTTGTCTGTTTGCACAACGCCATTTTCATCAAACGCGACATCAACGCGCCCCAAGAATTGGCCGTATTCTTTTGCCTGCGCCACGATCGTCGGTTCTTCGCTGTTTACGACCTCCATTTTGTCAACGAGGGTGTGAGTGTGTCCGCCGATGATCAAGTCAATGCCTTTTACTTTTTTGGCTAGCTCAAGATCACGGTTATGACCGATATGGGTTAAAGCAATAATTTTATTTACCTGTTCTTCTTCCTGAATCGCTTTGACGGTGTTTTGTGCTGTTTCAAAGGCATCATTGAATACGATGCTTTTGCCCGGGCTTGATGTGGTGGCCGTATCTTCCGTTGTCAGGCCGAATACGGCGACTTTCTCCCCGTCAACGTCTAACAGAATGTAAGGATGGATGCCGGCCTCTTTCTTTTCACCTGCGGTAAAGGTTTGCGGTTTTTTGACAAATGATTTCAGTTTGGGCTCATTTGACACATCTACGTTTGCGCTGACAATCGGAAATTCCGGCGCTTCAAAGTGATAGCGGTTCGCCGGATCAACGGTCGCGCTGTTTCCGCTTAGAAAATCAGAAAGCACTGTCGGGCCTTTGTCAAATTCATGATTTCCGAAGGTCATGGCGTCATAGCCCATCATGTTCATCATTTTCAGATCGGCCAAACCGTTCCATTTTGTAAAATACAGATCGCCGGAAAACACATCTCCCGCATCAAGGAGAATGTTGTGATTTGTTTCGCTGCGTACTTCGTTGATTTTCGTCATTCGTCTCGCTGCATCATCGAGATGTGCGTGCGTATCATTGGTGTGCATGACGGTCAGATCCCACAGTCCGTCTTTAGGAGGATCTGGATTTGAATCATCATCGAATTGCAGCTTATACACACCATAGCCTTCATTCGCAGACTTGCCTACATAAGCGACGTCGTCTGCTTTATCGGCAAATGGCTTGGCCAAAAGCGAGGATTCAAACGTCAGATTCGTGCCGGAAACAGGCGCGATTGACCAGTTGTTGTCTGCCTTTGGATTGACTGTTTTTTGTTCAATAATGTAATCCATCAGCACCTGCCTATTTTCAACCGCAGAGCCGTGGACAATTTTATCGCTTGTCAGATGAGGGAACCCGCCGCCTCCGGACGCACGATAGTTATTGGTGACCACGAGAAATTCCTGGCTTGGGCTGATCGGCTTGCCTTCATAGGAAAGGTTGATGATCCGGGATGAATCCGCATTGATCACTTTTCCGTTCTCATTGTATTTAGCCGGTTTTGTCACATCGACCTGATATGTGACACCGTCAATCACGTCAAAATTATAGGAGCGGAAATTCTCGTTCAGCAAGGCCTGATCGCCGCCTTTGGCTGGATCAATTTGGTTGAATTGGCCTGCTGACATCTCCAGCCAGTCCTTCACTTCGCTGCCTGTCAGCTTGACGATTTGAACAGTATTATCGTAAAGGTACAAGTCACCGACATTTTTAATCGCAAGATCTCCGGCTGGAATGTTTGTATAGTAATTGGCTCCGTTTCTGCCGCCTGCTTTAAACGGCGCCCCCGCAGACAAAATTGGAAGGTCCTTGTACTCAGTATCCTTCATTTCTTTTTGGGCATACCATTTTTGCGCGTCAGTCACGATTTGAATGGAAGGATCATCTTTGACCTGTGCAAAGAAGCTGTTAATATCTGCTTCGGTTTTGCCGACTGGCTTTCGGACATACTCCAGTGTGTTTTGGTGTGTTTGCTGAATGGTGTTTGTAACGGTCTCGTTTCTTGATGTGACGTTGCCAGCAATAGATTCAATACTTCCTTTGGAATCTGCTACCTTCCATGAGCCGTCCGCCTTTTCAAGCTTGAGGTCAATCACGCCTAAATATTTGCCCCAGCTGCTTGGCATGACGACAGGAATGCCGTTAATTGTTCCCTTTTCCACATTGAACTGAGCAACACCCGCATACTCGGCGGAAGGAAAGAGTCCGTGCTGATGGCCCGAGATAATCGCGTCAATGCCTTTCGTTTTGGTGGCAAGGTCAAATACGGCGTTTTCTGCACCTGATGATTGTGACTGCTTTTCAATGCCGGTGTGGGCGAGGGCAATAATGACATCTGCGCCTTCCGCCTTCATTTTCGGGATTGTTTCATTGGCGGATTCTACGATATCCTGCACCTGAACCTGCCCCTCGAGATTCTTTTTGTCCCATGTCATGATTTGCGGCGGGACAAAGCCTATGTAACCGACTTTTACTTTCTGCTCATTACCGTTTTCATCAATGAGAGTTTTTTCATTAATCACATACGGCGTATAACGGTTTTCGCCGCTAGTTGTTTTGACGTTGGCATTTACAATCGGGAAATCGGCTCCTTTGATTGTGCCGTCGAGAAAGTCGAGCCCGTAGTTGAATTCATGATTGCCAAGCGTTCCGGCGTCGTATTTCAGCGCATTCATGACGCTGATAATCGGATGGGTTTTCGTGCCGGAGATAATGTCGTCTTTTTGATATTTCACCGCGTATTCACCCAGCGGATTCCCTTGAATCAAGTCGCCGTTATCCACAAGCAGGGTGTTAGGGTTTTGCTCGCGGTGCTTTTGGATCAATTGCGCTGTTCTCGCCAGACCGAAATCCGCCGTTTCTTTGTCGCTGTAGTAATCGTAATCCATCATGTTGGCATGAATATCAGTCGTAGCCAAAATACTCAGATGCACCTGAGGAGCCGCGCTTTCTTCTGCATGAATGGGTGGTGTTGGGAGGATTAGGCTAAGTATCATAATTGGGGGCAAAAGAATACGGAGAATGTTTTCGACGTGTGTTCGTCTTTTCTGTATTCTCACCAGTTCTCCACCTTTCAACGAAATTTGTGTTACAGCTCCTATTGTAAGAATATTTTGTAACTATTTGTAGGTGTTTCTTTATGATTATTGTAAAAGGGAGAAAAATGAGTATTATGTAGCAGTATCAAGCGACAAATACTGGGTATTTATGCTTATCGTTTGTCACAAATCGCGGAATGTTTATTTTAGTGTGGCTGGGGTAGAGTGTTTTATGTAGACATATAAAGCGGGAGGTTATGAATCATGGGGAAAAAAATTGCAGTTGTTTTAACAGATTATTTTGAGGACAGCGAGTACACTGAGCCTGCGAAAGCCTTTAAAGAAGCGGGACATGAACTGACTGTCATCGAAAAAGAAAAAGGAAAAACAGTAAAAGGCAAGCAGGGAAAAGCGGAAGTGACGGTTGACGCGTCCATTGACGACGTAAACCCTTCAGACTTTGATGCGCTTTTGATTCCCGGAGGATTTTCACCAGACCAGCTTCGCGCTGACGATCGTTTCGTCCAATTTACAAAAGCGTTTATGACTGACAAAAAACCGGTATTCGCCATTTGCCACGGCCCGCAGCTTTTAATCAATGCGAAAGCGCTCGACGGCCGAAAAGCGACGGGCTATACGTCCATTCGTGTTGACATGGAAAACGCCGGTGCCGACGTTGTGGACAAGGAAGTGGTTGTTTGCCAGGATCAATTGGTCACTAGCCGCACACCGGACGATATACCGGCATTTAACCGCGAGTCATTGGCATTGCTTGAGAAATAAGAAAAAACGGACGCCCGCGGGCGTCCGTTTTTTTGTTGCTTAGGCTTGAGCACCTGTCAGTTTCTTGTACCTGTAATACAAGAAAGCAGCTGCAGCGGTTCCGATGACCGCAATGCCGAAGTCGAATATGAAAATATGAGCGATGCCCCCCGCTTTTGCGATAAGCCCTGTTGCAATCGGCAGCAGAATCGATGCAAGACTTGAAGCGGTCGCTACAATTCCGGTAACGGTTCCTTTTCGCTTCCAGAAAAGCTCTGTCATTAACGTAATGGTAATTTGAAACACACCCGCAGTTGAAAAGCCTAAGAAAAAGGCAGTGATGTCCAGCACAACTGGGATATGAACGGTCAGCATGACTGCGAGCGTACATAAAGTAATAATAGGATATAAGAGCGTTATGAAGACAGGTTTGACCCATCTATTCAGCAAAACGGCTAATAATAAAACAGATGCCAGAGATCCTATACTATAATAGCTCAGCAATTGTACAGATGCTGATTCAGCTAAACCGGCTGCTTTTTGCGCGTAGCTCGGGAGCCAGATTTGAGAAACCGTAAATAAAGCCGTGGATGTAAAACCGATGATAATCAGTGCGGTGCCTTCTTTCTGAAAAACGGGTTCAGACAAGAAAACGGGAGATTCCTGTTGGCCGCTATTAGTTGGTTTCTTATGTTTTTTAGGAAACGAAAGCGTTGATAAATAAATAATATTCAGGAGATAGACCGCTGCCGGCAGATAAAAAGCAAATCCGTAAAACATGCTGTGGTCTGATAAAAATGTGATCAAAAGCGGCAAAAGTGCGGCCCCGACAGACATAAAGGCTTTGACCAAGACATTCGCCGAACCGGAAGCAGACGGAAAGAGCTCGGTTAGGGCCGGATATGTTCCGGCATCCATCGCTGAATTTGCGACTCCGGCTAATAAGGCGAACACAAACGCCAGCTCATAGCTCGGTGATAAAGGAATACCGACTAAAAAGACGGCCATAATTCCCGCAGAAGCGACAACAAGCGGCTTTCTGCCGATTTTATCTGATAGAACGCCGGAAATGCCGTATGTCAGCAGTTTGCCAAACCCGATAGCGGCAATGACATAACTGATGCCGGTCGGATCGGTATTCCACTGTTTTGTTAATGAAGACATATTGGATGCGAGAATGATGTTGACCATCCCCAGAAAGAAGTAGTTGATATACATTCCGGATGCTGTTTTGATAGATGTCGTTTGCATGCTTGTACTCCTTCAAATCTTATTCGAACACTTTGCTGTTTTGGTTTGGGGAAATGATAAAAAAGACTCGCCGAGTTTCCGGCCAGTCTCCATTATTTACGAAGCGAGGCTAATTCTTGAGCAATCGCCTGCATTTCACTTGGGCTGAATGATTCTTTTCTCATCACCATGCTGTGAAGGTACGTGAGGTCTTCAATCTTCTCATCACTGAAATCCTCCGCTTTGATTACGCCGACGTTCAGCATGTTCAGCTTTTGGGAAATCTCTTCAATCATTTGAGTTAATGTTTCTGTATTTGGGCTGGACAAAGGGTTCCATCCTTTCTATGCGCAATATAGGTATGTTTTATTCTAACAGAATTCCATCAGAAAAAAACCCTATTCTAAAAGCAGGCTGTTCATTCCAAAAAAGTGAAGACATCAGTTGAAAAGAAAATGAACATCCTACTAAGATATTCATGAAGGTTTCTTTTTAGAGAAATAGGGGCAAAGAATAGGGAGGTTGGACATCATGATAAGCGTGTTATTTGTTTGTTTAGGTAACATTTGCCGGTCTCCGATGGCGGAAGCGATTTTTCGGGACCTGGCAGCCAAAAAAGGATTAGAGGGGAAAATCAAGGCGGACTCAGCCGGTATTGGCGGCTGGCACATCGGCAACCCCCCGCATGAGGGAACGCAGGAGATATTGCGCAGAGAAGGAATTAGCTTTGATGGCATGCTGGCGCGTCAAGTCAGCGAACAGGATCTGGACGATTTTGATTACATCATTGCGATGGACGCAGAAAATATCGGGAGCCTCAGAAGCATGGCGGGTTTTAAAAACACCTCGCATATCAAAAGGCTCTTGGACTATGTTGAAGATTCAGATCTGGCTGACGTACCCGATCCTTACTACACAGGGAACTTTGAAGAGGTCTGCCAATTAATCAAAACGGGCTGTGAGCAGTTGCTTGCATCCATTCAAAAAGAAAAACAATTGTGAGTGAAAGGAGAATTTGCATGAACAACGAACGTTTAATGCTGAAAGGGATATTTCTCGGAGCTGCGGCAGGCGCGGCGTTATCACTGCTCCATAAGCCGACAAGACAGGCGTGCGGCATGAGATGGCTGACATGCAAGCATAAACTTTCACTGTACAAAAGCAACCCAGAGCTGTTAAAAAACACTGTCATCACAAAAGTGGATGAGGCCAAAAAGCTCGCCCAAACGCTTTCAAAGGAAGTCGACTTTGTGAACCAGCAGGTGAAAGAGCTGAAGAAAACAACGCCGCAAGTGATGGAACTCGTGCAAGAAACGAAAGAGCATTTTTTTAAAAAATGATCAAACATGCGAGGTGAGACGACATGAGTTTTTTGAAAGAGCTTTTCAGCAGATACACCCTTCATGAAGGACAAAGTAAATCAGCGGAGCTGGCGTATTTTTTTCTATTGTCACTGTTTCCTTTTTTGATTTTTATGCTGACGCTCACCGCGTATCTTCCGCTTTCTACCGATGATGTTTTAGGAGTCATAGAACAATATGCTCCCGCCAGTGCGATGTCTCTCGTTGAATCCATTACCCATCAAACCTTAAATAATCGAAATGGCGGTTTGCTGTCATTCGGGATTATCGCCGCATTATGGTCTGCGTCTAATGGAATGAACGCGATCGTCCGGTCGCTAAACCACGCGTATGATGTGGAAGAAAACCGCTCTTTTATCATTGTTCGTCTAACCTCGATTTTTTTGACGATTGCCATGGTATTTACGATTTTAGTGGCTTTGCTTCTGCCGGTATTTGGCCGGGAGATTGGAAGGCTCGCTTCTGACTTTGTCGGCGCGTCGGATCTGTTTTTATCCGTCTGGGCCGCCATTCGCTGGGGTGTCAGCCCGCTTGTGCTTTTGATTGTTTTTTCCGCGCTGTATGTGATTGCGCCGAACAAAAAGCTGTCTCTCCGGTTTGTCATGCCGGGTGCGGTCTTTGCGACTATCGGCTGGATCATTGTCAGCACATTGTTTTCATTTTACGTCAGCACGTTTGCGAACTATAGCGCCACTTACGGGAGCATCGGGGGAATCATCGTTCTGATGATTTGGTTTTACTTGAGCGGCATTTTAATTATCCTAGGCGGAGAAATCAACGCTCTTTTACATAAACGTAAAAAGCTTCCTGATGAAAATCCCTACCATTAGCGCACCCTATAAACGAACTTCGGTTCAAAAAGAAGTCGGGGGGATATCGTGATGACCAAGCATACGAAAAAAGGCGGAAGCCATAACAAACAAAATTCGAAAAGCAAATCGAGCCATAAAACAAGCGGAAGCGCCAACGGACAAAACGGCTACCATTAGCATAAAAGCCTCCTGACATGATGTCGGGAGGCTTTTTGATTAAGAAGATGAAGAATAGGTTTCAGCCGGTGACCAGCTTTTCGGTTTGCCCAGCACAAGGGCCAGCCACACAGCGCTAAGCGTGAGAGTAATGAAGTAGAACAAGTTTGCGCTTTCAAATGTCTGCATATACCAGCCGCCGGCAACCGGGCCGAGGATGCTGCCGAGACTGAATGTAATGCCGCAAAGCAGGTTTCCCGCCGGCAGGAGGTGAGGCGGAAGAAGATCTGTCATATAGCTGATGCCAAGTGTAAAGGTTGATCCTACTGCCATTCCTGCAATAAAAAAGCAGCCGCCGATCACGTAAGGCGAAGGAAATACACCGGCGATGAAAAAGCAAAGAGCCCCAGTCAGTAAAATCACCAGCAGCACATTCCGCCTGCCGTATTTATCGCTGAGGATGCCGAGCGGAAACTGAAAGATAATGCTTCCAATCGCAAATGCGGGAAGGATGATCGCTACAGCGTCTACTGATATCCCCAAACGGAGCGCGTACACCGGAAAGCTTCCGTTCAGCGCCGTTTCCAGAAAGCCATAGCCAAATGTAGGCATAAAGGCAACCCACCCAAACAGCATGGCCTGATAAAATCGCCTGAAACTATTGTCTGATTTGGTTTCATGAGGACTGGTTTCCGGGTATGCATTTTGTAGAAAGAAAACAAAAAGCCACGCAAACAGACTGATGCAGCCGGACACGATAAAAGGAAGCGACGGACTCAGCTTGACAAGCGGCACCATGAACGGGCCCGCGGCAAAGCCAAGGCCAAAGGAAAGCCCGTAAATAGACAGGTTTCTTCCGCGATTTTGTTTTGATGACATGGAGGTCACCCACGTTTGCGTAGAAAAGTGAAGCATGTGGTCGCCGATTCCAATGAACAGGCGAAGCAGGAACCAGACCCAAACTGACTGAAGCCAAATAAATCCGAATAAGCTTAAAATGACAATGCTTCCGCCCATGACGATCAGCGGCTTGAACCCGAGCTTTCTGAGCGGCGCTTCCATAAACGGCGAAGCCAAAAGCACACCGATATACAGCCCGGTCGCGTGCAGGCCGTTGATCGCAGCGGATTCTCCATTTGTTTCAAAAATGATTGAAATGACAGGCAGCAGCATGCCTTGTGAAAACCCGGAAATGGATACGAGCAAGACAAGGATAAAGAAATGAAATCGTGACATCGTGTCAGTTCTCCTTATGTGGAATCTATGTTGATCGTACAATGTTTTCCAAAAGCAGGCAACCTGAAAAAAGCCTATATCACGCTATACATTTGCCCTCGTGTAATCATGAAGGTTTTTGTGAAGAATAAAAATAAAACAAGTCATAAAAAAGGAGCTATTTCACCATGAATCGTATCTTTTTTATTTTAGTGGCGGCCGGTGTTCCGCTTTCTGTGATTGGCAGTTTGATGCATTGGCCTTCCGCGGTTCTATTTGCAGTTTATTGCGTGACGATTATCGCGCTTGCAAGCTATATGGGGAGGGCGACAGAATCACTGTCCATCATTGCAGGACCGCGTATCGGCGGTTTGTTGAATGCAACCTTCGGGAATGCGGTGGAGCTGATTATTTCCCTTTTTGCATTAAAAGAAGGCCTGACAGGAATCGTGCTTGCCTCTTTAACCGGTTCAGTGCTGGGGAACCTGTTGCTGGTAGCGGGCCTATCGTTTTTTGTCGGCGGTTTAAAATATAAGCGGCAGGAATTTAATATCCATGATGCCCGCCATAACTCCGGGCTTCTGATTTTTGCCATCATTGTCGCCTTTGTGATTCCGGAGGTATTCTCTGTTGGTATGGGAAACGCCAGCAAGCTCAATTTAAGCATCGGCATCAGCATCATTATGATTCTGTTATATGTGGCGGCGCTGTACTTTAAACTTGTCACGCATCGGGGCGTTTATCAGCCGAATAATGCCGCTCAGACTGAAGAAGAGGAAGAGCCAGAATGGTCAGGGAAGGTTGCGACGATTGTCTTGTTTGCGGCAACGATTGTGGTTGCATACATATCCGAAAACCTGGTCCATACCTTTCACTCGGTGGCTGAACAGTTCGGGTGGAGCGAGCTGTTTATTGGGGTCATCATCGTGGCGATTGTAGGAAATGCGGCGGAGCATGCGTCAGCGATTATTATGGCCTTCAAAAATAAAATGGACATTGCTGTTGAAATTGCAGTAGGCTCTACGCTGCAGATCGCTATGTTTGTCGCACCGGTTCTCGTCATCTGTTCTATCTTTTTTCCGACAAGCATGCCGCTTGTATTTACATTGCCTGAGCTCGTCGCGATGGTATCAGCGGTTCTCTTGATGATCGCGATTTCGAATGACGGGGATTCCAACTGGTTTGAAGGTGCGACACTGCTTGCTGCATATGTCATTATGGCGATCGGCTTTTTCCTTCTTTAACCTGAAAAAATGATGGATAACAACAAAGCGGGATGAAAAGACTAAGGGAAAATGCCATAGAAAGAGTGATATGATGAAAAAGCTATTTCATTCCACACTTATCGTGTTGTTATTCTTTAGTTTTTTCGGCGTTCAGCCCATCCACGCGAAAAAGCAGTTTAAGGTTCCTAATTCTGTCGCAAGCATTTCAAAGGAAAACACGTATCCGAATGCTTCACAGGATCAGCCAATGCTTCAGCCGAGCAAGCTGGCAAAGGAATTGCTCGATCATTCTGAGGTGAAGATTGAAAATCCGCATCTCATCAAAATGCTGAATGAATCCAACATATCCGGCACACCGCTTGCAGTAGGGTACCGGGCGACAATATTTCTCGGGAAATGGGCGCTCGGCTATGAATCAAATGAAACAGTCGCAAACTGGGAATATAAAAAAATCAATACAAACCGTGCGGATAACCGCGGCGGGAAAGAAACGGCTGAAATGCATTATGCCCAGGAACAGCAGTACAGAGTGAAGGGCGGCCTGACAGCTAAAGTTCCAAATGCTGAAGATGTCAAAAGCATGATGATGCAAAAAGCAATGAAGAAAACGAACCTTCCGCTTGCATTTGAGACGGTCATTGGGGCTGGCACAAAACGGGATCAGATTTATAAAGTCGCTCCTAAAAAAATCGGTTATTTACATGCATATGCACCGGCTGTGAATGAAAAAGGAAAAGTGACTTACGGAGAAGTGTACTTAGTGCTGAAAGGAAATAAACGAAAACTCGTCGTGAAAAATGTCACGTCACAGGGCATCGGCGCGTGGATTCCGGTTCAAGATCATGTCACATTTGGCTTTCAGCTTTCCTCACTGCCAAGATAAATAAAAAACTGATTCCAACTCGGAATCAGTTTTTTTGTTTATTGGGTTCTCTCGATTCGGACCGCTTCCTCAAGCATTTGCACATTGTTTTGGTAGAGCTGGCGAACGAGAACCCGTCTGACTGCAAGGCTGGCACTGAAATAATCATCATCTTTCACCATGCCTTTAACCGTAAATTCGACGCCGCGATTGATTTTATTCAATGCGGTGATGCCGTGGATTTGAAATGGTTCTGTCGGATTGCCGAATACATCCCGCTTCAATGAATCACGAAGCTCTTCATTCAGCATGTCACATGCCTCTTCCAACACGCTGTACACGCGGTCCGGATCTTCTTTAAAGCTGATAAGAAAGGATTCGGTAATCCGCATAAAATCAATATTATAGTTCTCTATTTGTCTGACCTCGCCGTTGCTGATGGTGAGCAGCTTCCCGCTCCATTCTCGGATTTGCAGCGAGCGGAGGCCGATTTCCTCCACTGTCCCGTTGAACAAGTTGTTGATGGTGACATAATCGCCTTTGTGCAGCTGGCGTTCATATATTAAGAACACACCAGCCAGCACATCTTTGATCAGCGATTGGGCGCCAAAACCGATCACGATACCTGCTACGCCCGCCCCGGCCAATATCTTGCCGAAATCATGCACAAATAAAGAAATAACGTAAAAAATAAAACCAATTGTCGCCGTATACTGGGTGACAGAACGGACAAGGCTTTCAATCGTTTTTTCCTTTTTTTCTTCAATAAAATCCGTCCGTTTAAAAAATAGCTGTACCAGCCGGTTGATGATAAAGACACCGATCCAAAGGATAACGGCAACGAGGAGAATATCGACGATTTTATTTTGAAAAATCTCCGTAAGTGTTTCTTTCATCCGCATCTAACTCCTGGCTTGACGTTTTGTGAAGTCTGTATCCTGATAATAACTGTTTTTGACAAGAACATTCGGTCCGAGGCACCGGACATTCGGGCAGTGGCAACTTAGTTCCTTCGCAAGCTTGGTCTCTCTCCACTTTTCATAGGCGGAAGGGAGGCTGTCCGTCTGAATGTTGCCAAGCGGCGGGGTATCACCGAAATCGGTCACGATAATGTTTCCGTCGAAAATGTTCACATTCAGGCGGGATCGGCCGTCAGGGTCATTTCGCACTGTGACGTTTTTCGCCGCGCGAAGCCGGCGAAGCAGCTTTTGGTCGTCTTCGTCCGGACTGCAGGCATAAAACGGCAGCGTTCCGAACAGCATCCACGTATTTTCATCACGAATATCCAGCAAGCGGTGAATGGCCTGTCTCATCTCTTTCAGGCTGAGGGATTCAAGAGCGCTTGCGAAATCGCTTGGATACATTGGGTGGACCTCGTGACGCTGACATTTCATATCTTCTGTGATTTGGCGGTGAATATGCTCAATATGCGGAAGAGTTCGTTTGTTCAGCATCGTTTCCGCAGATACCATTACTCCGGCATCCACGAGCGTGCGGCTGTTTTCGATCATTTTTTCAAAATAGCGCGCGCGCTGTTCGAAGGTCGGTTTTCTGTCCATCATGGCAAAGCCGATTTCAGCAAAATCTTCAACTGTACCCCAGTTATGAGAAATATGTAGCACATCGAGATACGGAATGATCCATTCGTACCGCTCGATGTCGAGGGTCAGATTTGAATTAATTTGTGTCCGCACACCCCGTTCATGGGCATATTTCAATAAAGGAACAACATATTCTTTTACTGATTTCAACGAAAGCATCGGCTCTCCGCCTGTGATGCTGATGGATCTGAGGCGCGGGATTTCCTCCAGCCGTTTTAACAGAAGATCTATTGGCAGAGCATTCGGGTCTTTAGGCTGCAATGTATAGCCTACAGCACAATGCTCGCATCTCATATTGCACAGTGTCGTCGTTGTGAATTCAACGTTTGTCAGCTGCATGTCTCCGTATTGGTCAACATCCATATAGGCTTCCCAAGGGTCAAACTCGGGCGTAATCGGACGCAGCTTCGTGTTTTGTGTCATGACTATCTAACTCCTTTATAAATGGGCATACTAACGCTGCCAACAGTTAATTTTAGACCTGATTTGCCAAGATCGCAAGTAGCGCGGCGATTGAAAAACGGCAAAAAATGAGCTACCATAATAAAAAATGAATGGAGGAACAGAATGGGGAACGCCGTAAACAATAAAGATCAGCAGATTGATTATTTAAAGAACAGACTTGACATGTTTATGAACGTCATCGATTCATTAGACCCTGAAGCAACCGACGTTGAAGATATAGACAGGCTTATCAGCATGCTTGATGACCTGGAAGCCAAATACGAACGTTTTAAAAAAGATTGGGAATAAAACCGCGTGCCCGCCGCGGTTTTTTTATTGGCATAAAGCAACAGTATAAAACAATGCCCCTATCTGTAAAATAAGAAAAAATGCAGAAGGAGCGCTGGCCATGAAGTGGATGTGTTCAATATGCTGCGCCGCCGTATTGCTTGCCGGAGGTGCAGCACAGGCGGAAGCGGTGCCGAATGAGCCGATTAATTGGGGCTTTAAACGAAGTGTCAATCATCAGCCGCCAGATGCCGGGAAGCAGCTGAACAGTTTAATTGAAAAATATGACGCGTTTTATTTAGGGAATACAAAGGAAAAAACGATTTACTTAACGTTTGATAACGGATATGAAAATGGCTATACGCCAAAAGTGCTTGATGTCTTAAAAAAACATCGCGTAACAGGAACGTTTTTTGTCACCGGGCATTTCGTAAAGGACCAGCCTCAGCTGATCAAACGAATGTCAGATGAGGGCCATATTATCGGCAACCATTCCTTTCACCATCCGGATTTAACGACAAAAACAGCTGATCAGATTCAGGATGAACTAGATTCAGTCAACGAAGAGGTTTATAAAATTACGGGAAAGCAGGACAATCTGTACTTGCGTCCGCCGCGTGGCGTGTTCAGTGAGTACGTACTGAAAGAAACGAAACGCCTCGGCTATCAAACCGTTTTCTGGTCGGTCGCTTTTGTTGATTGGAAAATCAACAACCAAAAGGGGAAGAAATATGCCTACGATCATATGATTAAGCAGGCGCACCCGGGAGCCATTTACCTGCTGCACACCGTATCAAGGGACAATGCTGAAGCACTGGATGACGCGATTACAGATCTGAAAAAACAGGGCTACACTTTTAAAAGCATTGATGATCTGATGTTTGAGAAAGAAATGAAGATGCCGTCCTTGTAATGAGAAGAGCCTCTCCTGAAATGGAGAGGCTTTTCTTTATTTTATACATTTAATCAGTGCGGCCCAGTCCAGATCTCCGAAGCCCTGTTCAATCCCGCTTTCAAAATGGCTCTTGGCCAGCTCGGCAAGAGGAAGATTTGCAGAAACCCGTTTTGCGGCGGCGAGTGCCAGGTTGGTATCCTTCAGCCCTAAAGACATTTTGAAGCCGGCCGGCTCAAATTTCTGCTCGGCCATAATGGTTCCGTAATTTTGATAGACTGGAGAACCAAAGAGCGCGCTGGCGATTTCTAAAAATTGTTTTTGTTCTAAGCCGTATTTCTCCATCATTAAGAAGGATTCAGATAACGCCTCCAGCATGGACACGAGCAAGAAATTGATGCTGATTTTGGCTGCATTTGCCGTCTTGCTTTCTTCGCCGACGTCAAATACCTGCTGGCTCAGGCTGTCGAGCAGAGGCTTGGCAGCTTGCTTTGCTTCCGCCGGTCCGGCTGTTATGATACGGAGCGCGGCTTTGGCTGCGGCATCCGGTCTGCCAAGGACAGGAGCGGCGAGAAAAAATTGTCCTTTCTCTGCATGAGCCGCTGCGAGCTTTTCTGAGAACTCAACACTGATTGTGCTCATCGAGATGTGAATGCCGTTCTCTGCTAATCCTTCAAGCAGCCCGTCTTCTCCGAATGTCACGGTGCTGACAGAATCATCATCTGCAAGCATTGTGATGACAATATCAGCGGATTTTGCCGCCAGCCGCGGCGTATCAGCTGCCTGTGCGCCTTCTGTGACAAGGTCTTCTGTCTTTTGTTTCGTCCGGTTATAGACAGTCAATTCGTAGCCTGCTTGAAGAACATTTCGGGCAATGGGCTGTCCCATATTGCCGAGTCCGATGACAGCAATTTTCAATCTAATCACTCCCTGAATATTTTTTCCATTATAAACAATATGAACAGAATATGCATAGCGATCGGCTTACAACAAAAAAGAACAGCTGCTCGCTGTCCTCATTTAAAAATATTGAACCATCCTTTATGTACAAACCAAATCAGCATTCCAATCACAAGCGCGGCCATCAGGCCAAGTACAGCGAAATATCCGTATTTCCAATGCAGCTCCGGCATAAAGTCGAAGTTCATACCGTATACACCGGCAATAAAGGTGAGCGGGATGAAAATGGTTGATACGATCGTCAGTGTCATCATAATCGCATTCATCCGGTTTGAGTTTAGCGTCACGTAGCTGTCACGCAAGTCGGACGTCATGTCACGGTTGGATTCCACAATTTCAGACAACTTTAACAAATGATCATATATGTCGCTGAAATAGGCTTTCGTTTCCCGCTGCTCTTTCACATGGTCAAGGCTTAAAATCCGGTAGAGCAAATCACGCATCGGGATAATCGTCCGTCTCAAATGCAATAGGTCTGTTCTGAGATCAAACACCTCGTTCATCAGCGTTCCATACGTTTTGTGGGGACGGCTTTCTTCAATTTCATTCAGCCGGTCTTCAATTTTATACACGAGAGGAAAATATTCATCAACTAGCTGATCCATGATCATATAAGAAATATGCCCGGGCCCTTTTTTCAATATATCCGGTGAAGCATACAAACGCTCCCGGACTTTAGCGATACCGGGCGTTTCGTGTAAATGAAAGGTGACGACAAATTTTTCGCCTTGAAAGATATCGACTTCCTCCGTCTCAAGTGTTTCCTTATTCAGCGCATGAATCACGTAAAAACGATAGCCGTCATAATGGTCAAGCTTCGGCCGCTGCATATGCTGGAAGCAATCCTCAATGGCAAGCGGGTGAAAATGAAAAAAATCTCTCAATAACGCCGTTTCCGTATCCTCCGGGCCGTAAAAATCAACCCAGTACCATGCAATATCAGGCTGTTCCACTCGTTCGATCGGTATATTTTTCAGCAGCTGATGCTCTGTTGTGATTGCGGTAATGTTGATCAAAAACACCCCCCCACCTGCCATTATATCATGCGGTCTTTATGAGAAAAGTATACGGTACTCTCTGCCTAATTCAAGCGGCATGTTATACTGAACAAAAACGGAAAAAGGGTGGATCTCATGTGGAAGGAAAAAGTATCTGTCACGCCTCCGTATCATTTTGACCGCGTGCTGGACAGGCTGTCTTTAGACCCCCTCAATGCTGTTGATCGAGAGGCGAGGGAAGTCCGTGTGCCAATCAGAAATCAAGCGGGGGACGTATGTATTGTAAAGGTACAAGCGTTAGGACATGCGGGCGATCCTGAGTTCCTCGTCAGCGGGGAAACGGATCAGGGAGAAATGATGAAGGAAATCAAGCGGATTTTTCAATGGGAAAATCATTTGCAGCACGTTCTGGATCATTTTTCAAAAACGAGCCTGTCCGCCATTTTTGAAGAGCATGCCGGGACGCCGCTTGTTCTGGACTACAGCGTGTACAACTGCATGATGAAATGCATTATCCACCAGCAGCTCAATCTTTCCTTCGCTTACACGCTAACAGAACGGTTTGTTCATGCGTTTGGCGAGCAGAAGGATGGCGTGTGGTGCTACCCAAAGCCGGAAACGATTGCAGAACTCGATTATCAGGATCTGCGTGATCTGCAATTCAGCATGAGAAAAGCGGAATACACCATTGATACATCAAGGATGATCGCAGAAGGCACACTCAGCTTGTCAGAGCTGCCGCATATGGCGGATGAAGACATTATGAAGAAACTGATCAAAATCAGGGGTATCGGCCCGTGGACCGTGCAAAATATCCTCATGTTCGGACTTGGCCGTCCCAATTTATTCCCGCTTGCCGATATCGGCCTCCAGAATGCCATCAAACGCCACTTTCAGTTGGACGATAAGCCGGCAAAGGATGTCATGCTGGCGATGAGCAAGGAGTGGGAGCCTTATTTAAGCTATGCGTCTTTATATTTGTGGAGGAGTATAGAATAATTCATCTGACAATGAAGGAAATCCTGCAAACGTGTTATACTAGAAAGATGTGAAAAAACCATTTCACTTTCTGCCATCTGCAGAAAGCTTTATATAGAAACGGAGAGAACAACGTGAACCAACAAAAGAAACAGGCGCCCGTCGAACTGAAGGTCGGACAAACCTTTCCGCTGACGATTAAGCGTCTCGGCATTAACGGAGAAGGTGTCGGCTATTTTAAGAAAAAAGTCGTCTTCGTACCCGGCGCGCTTCCTGGCGAAGAAGTTGTTGTGCAGGCCACAAAGGTCCAGCCGAAGTTTTCGGAGGGCCGCATTAAGAAAATCCGCAAGGCATCTGAGCACCGGGTGGCACCGCCTTGCCCTGTTTATGAACAATGCGGCGGATGTCAGCTTCAGCACCTTGCATACAGCCAGCAGCTTCGGGAAAAACGCGATATCGTCATTCAGTCTCTTGAACGCCATACGAAGTTTAAAGTTGAAAACATGGAAATCAAAGAAACGATCGGCATGGACAACCCGTGGAATTACCGCAATAAAAGCCAATTCCAGATCGGACGCTCGCAAAGCGGCAGCATCATCGCCGGCTTATACGGCCTTGATTCCCATGATATCGTGCCGATTAAAGATTGCATCGTTCAGCATCCGGCAACGAACAAAACAACAGGCATCGTCCGCCGCATTTTAGAGGACTTCAATGTGTCTGTTTATAATGAAAGAAAACGAAAAGGCGACGTTCGCACGATCGTGACGAGAGTCGGCTTTGAAACAGGCGAAGTGCAGGTCGTGCTTGTAACCGCAAAAGAAACGCTTCCGCACAAGGAAGAAATCGTCAAAGCGATTCAAAAGCGATTGCCAGAGGTCAAATCCATTATTCAGAATGTAAATGGTGCGAAAACTTCAGTGATTTTTGGTGAGAAAACAAAACAGCTCGCCGGAAAAACAGTAATTCAAGAAGTGCTAGGCGACGTATCTTTTGAATTGAGTGCCCGCGCTTTCTTCCAGCTCAACCCGGAACAGACCGTCAAGCTGTATGATGAAGTGAAAAAAGCGGCGCAGCTGACCGGAAAAGAAAAAGTCGTTGATGCGTATTGCGGCGTCGGCACTATCGGCATGTGGGTGGCGGACGGAGCGAAGGAAGTCCGCGGCATGGACGTCATCAAGGAATCAATTGACGATGCTAAGAAAAACGCCAAAAAACACGGCATGGCAAATGCCACATATGTAACAGGAACAGCCGAACACTGGCTCCCGAAATGGACGAAAGAAGGCTTCCGCCCGGACGTCGTCATTGTAGACCCGCCAAGAACGGGCTGTGACAGCACGTTCCTGGACACGATCAAAAAAGTCAAACCGAAACGCTTCGTCTACGTTTCCTGCAATCCATCCACGCTTGCGAAGGATTTGCAGACGCTGTCGAAGGACTATCGCGTGGACTATATTCAGCCTGTCGATATGTTTCCGCAGACGGCGCATGTTGAAGCAGTGGCGAGACTTGTATTGAAATCGTCTAACTAAAAAGAACATTTCCCAGTCATAAAATAGTTTTCCTAATAAGACCTGGATTTCGGTAAAATAAACAATTCCGATTTCCGGGTCTTTTTCGTGCGCAGCCCTTGTCCTAACTGTCTTTCCCCAATTTTATCTTCCTTCTTTTCTCGGAGATCTTTATTTTAACTGGCGAAAAGAATTGAAAAAACGTGTTGAAAAGCGGGTGAAAAAAAGCGTTATTTAACCGGAAAAATTTCCTTCCAGTATGATTAAAATACATGAGTAAAATGATGTAAAATCATAGATATATTTTTCATAATTTGTAAAATTATATATTGACTTGCAGTTATTACGTGTGAAATATTGATGATAGGAATATAAGGAAAGGTATGGCGTATATCATTTCAAGAGTCATTCGATGTAAAAAGTTGAAACATTGTAATAAACGAAAGAGGTGAAAATGATGGCCAACCCCATTTTAAAATGAATAACGTATGAGCACTAAAATAATAGTGCCGAGACGATAAAAACTATTACAGTAATACCAACAATGGTTATACTAGCTAAAAAGTATTGCAGAGAAGGAAATGGATAACTAAATGGATAAAGTATATAAAAAACGACCGTTATATAAAAGAAGTTGGTTTCAAACATTTTTGGCATTTTTAGTATCTCAGCTTTATTTTAATTTTGTAGAATTAACGGGATGGGGTCCTAAGTATAGAGAAATGAATGGATTCCCAGCAAACATAGTTGAACTAGATTTCTTTCAAACATATCTTTCATTCTATGATAATCCATGGTTTAATATTATTACTGTTTTCTTGGGAGTTTTCACTATTATACAAATAATTACAGGGATAACAAAGGATATTCGAAATTAAAGCAATAACTTCTGATGCCTATTTAATGATGAAAGAAAATGAACACTTTCTTAATTATCTTATGAGTGAAGACTGCGACACTTAGTCAGCAGTCTATTTTATTGGTTCTGGAGCAGGATTACCGTTCTCATCCTCTTTACCACATGTGATTCACAAGTAGTAGCAAGCCGTAAGTTAAAGCTTTTTCATTCTCTTGAGTACTAGTTATACCACCCCCAACTCAATTTGCTTAATCAAAGTTTATCTCTTGAAATTAGTTTTTCCGCAAATATGATATTGAGATACGGATATGGTGTAGCGTTAAATATCTTATCTTCAATAACAGGGCAATTATTTTGCGTTGGTAATATGGAGAACTCATATGATATTCTATTTAGGTTGGAATCCTTTTTATCCAAAAAGTTCAAAAGCAAGGCCACTAAGAAAGACGAAGGTCAGCGCCAGTGTTAACCACAATATAAAAAATAGGTATAGATGGTCATCCCACGTGAAATGTTCAAAAATTACTATAGATTGATAAGAAATGCTTTCGCATGCGACAAGTGTAAAAAGAAAGCATGGTCAGTTTTTTAATATTGAGATAAAGGTATAGCCGTATCCCCTAATGAAAGGATTTGATTTTTGTTATGACAGAAAATTTCTGGCGTGAATTACCACGGCCATTTTTTGTACTGGCACCAATGGAAGATGTGACAGATGTTGTTTTCCGGCATGTAGTAAGTGAAGCAGGCAGACCGGATGTATTTTTTACAGAGTTCACAAACTCAGAGAGCTATTGCCATCCGGATGGGAAGGATAGCGTACGCGGCCGTTTAACTTTTACAGAGGATGAACAGCCAATGGTAGCCCATATATGGGGAGATAAGCCTGAAAACTTTCGTAAAATGAGTATTGGCATGGCAGAGTTAGGATTTAAAGGACTAGATATCAATATGGGCTGTCCTGTGCCTAATGTTGCGGGGAATGGAAAGGGAAGCGGCCTTATTTGCCGTCCTGCAGTTGCGGCAGAATTAATACAAGCTGCAAAAGCAGGGGGATTGCCTGTAAGCGTGAAGACAAGACTTGGATACACGGATGTGGATGAATGGCGCGAGTGGCTGACACACATTTTGAAACAGGATATTGCCAATCTTTCTATTCATTTGCGTACAAGAGCGGAAATGAGCAAAGTAGATGCCCATTGGGAACTCATCCCGGAGATTAAGAAACTTCGTGACGAGGTGGCACCAGATACACTTTTGACAATCAACGGAGATATCCCTGACCGCCAAACCGGCTTGAAACTTGCTGAACAATACGGTGTTGATGGCATTATGATAGGGCGCGGTATTTTTACAAATCCATTTGCCTTTGAAAAGGAGCCGAAAGAGCATAGCAGCAAGGAATTGCTTGATCTCTTAAGGCTGCATCTGGATCTTCATGATAAATATTCAGCATTAGAAGCCCGTCCGTACAAGCCTCTTCCTCGCTTTTTCAAAATTTATCTCCGCGGGTTCCGAGGGGCAAGTGAATTAAGAAATCAATGCATGAACACAAAGTCAACAGATGAAGTGCGTGCATTGCTCGACGACTTTGAGAGAAAGTATCTTGATGGGATAGAGTAACAGCAGTGCTTGATTCAAAAAAGGCTAACAAAATAAAGGGATTTTTACACAATTCTTGACTAAAATAAACCTGGATTTTCGGTAAATCCGGGTCTTTTTTGTACGAAGCTTTTACTCAGCCTGTCTTTTCTCTAATTTATTGTAAGAAAATAATGGTATATTTAGTGGAGATATCTTATAAAGGGGGAGAGAAAAATGAAACGGCTATGCATCATCCCCTGCGGCAAGAAAAAAATCTGGGACGTCCAGCCTGATGCCGGGCCGGTAAGAGCAGAGGACGCTTATCTCAGCCCGTTTCATCAGGCATGCGAGCGGTATGCGAAAGCATTTTTCGATGAGTGGGTGATTTTGTCTGCGAAGCACGGGTTCCTCCGTCCTGATGATCTCGTTTCGGGAAATTACGATGTCACTTTTGGCACCGGTCATCCGGAAATCATGACAGCGGACGAGCTGCGCCGTCAATTTCACGAAAAAGGCTTTTCTGATATCGAAGAGCTAGTCATGCTTGGCGGAAAAAAATATCGAAGCATTCTAAACGCCGTCATCGGAGAACACCAGCATATCAGCTGGCCGCTATCATCATACAAAGGCATAGGCTACATGCTCCAAGCGCTGAACCGGGCTGTTGAAGAAAAGCATGAACTGTAGCACGCACATATGTAGAAAAGAGTGTGAACATGTGTGCCAGCGGGTTATCAAAAACAGATGCCGAAAAGATGGCGGTATCGCATATGTCAAATATTCAATTGATTTTCTTTCAAAAGCAGCTATTCAGTCAAACGAGGCAGAGAAACTAGGAAGTTAAAAAGATTTCCAAGGAAATAAATACGTCGATCATTGTCAAAGGCCGGGTGATATCCGGTCTTTTTTGCATGCTGTAAAACGAGACAAATGAATCAGTTTGAGACAAAACGAGACACACGTCTCAAACTGTCTCCAAAGTGAAGACGAGAAGACTGGTTTTACGGGCTCAAAAGACTGGCACACTTCTTGCATTTATAATGGTGAACCCTAAATAGAAGGAGGCGCACAAAATGGAATTGTTAAAACGAGAAGGCTTATCATTAACTGAGGAAAAAGCGCTGTGGATGTACCAAAAGATGCTGGAGATCAGGGGCTTTGAAGACAAAGTGCATGAACTGTTCGCCCAGGGAGTGCTTCCCGGATTCGTTCATTTATATGCCGGTGAGGAAGCTGTGGCTGTAGGGGTGTGCGCTCATTTACATGATGGCGACAGCATTACAAGCACCCACAGGGGACATGGACATTGTATCGCCAAAGGCTGTGACCTGGACGGCATGATGGCGGAAATTTTCGGGAAAGCGACCGGATTGTGCAAAGGCAAGGGCGGTTCTATGCACATTGCGGATCTTGATAAAGGCATGTTAGGCGCAAATGGAATCGTCGGGGGCGGCTTTACGCTCGCATGCGGATCAGCGCTCACGGCTAAATATAAACAGACCAAAAATGTAAGCGTTTGCTTTTTCGGGGACGGGGCAAATAACCAAGGCACCTTCCACGAAGGGCTGAATTTAGCGGCTGTATGGAACCTTCCTGTCGTATTTGTTGCTGAAAACAACGGCTATGGCGAAGCTACCCCATTTGAGTACGCATCAGCCTGTGATTCAATCGCCGATCGGGCGGCTGCTTATAACATGCCGGGGGTTACAGTTGACGGCAAAGATATTTTAGCAGTTTACCAGGCAGCCGAGGAAGCGATAGAAAGAGCAAGAAACGGCGGCGGCCCGTCTTTGATTGAATGTATGACCTACAGAAACTACGGCCATTTTGAAGGAGATGCCCAAACCTATAAAACGAAGGATGAAAGAGTTGAGCACCTTGAAGAAAAGGATGCCATTCAAGGTTTTAAAAACTACCTTTTAAAAGAAACAGATGCTAATAAGCTGTCAGACATTGAACAGCGTGTCAGCGAATCGATTGAAAAAGCCGTCTCGTTCAGCGAAGACAGCCCATATCCAAAAGATTCGGAGCTGCTAACAGATGTGTATGTGTCATATGAAAAAGGAGGAATGTAAGAGATGGCGAGAGTCATAAGCATGTCAGATGCGATCAATGAAGCAATGAAGCTTGCGATGAGAAAAGACGAAAATGTGCTTTTGATCGGTGAGGATGTCGCCGGGGGAGCGGCGGTCGATCATTTGCAGGATGATGAAGCATGGGGCGGTGTATTAGGGGTCACAAAGGGACTCGTACAGGAATTCGGGCGCACAAGAGTGCTGGACACACCGATTTCTGAAGCGGGTTACATGGGTGCGGCTATGGCTGCGGCTTCAACCGGGCTGAGACCGATTGCCGAGCTGATGTTTAACGATTTTATCGGCACGTGCTTTGACCAGGTGATCAACCAAGGGGCGAAATTCCGTTATATGTTCGGCGGAAAAGCGCAAGTGCCGATTACCGTCCGCACCACATACGGAGCAGGGTTCCGGGCCGCTGCCCAGCATTCACAAGCGCTGTATGGCCTTTTCACGAGCATTCCTGGACTGAAGACAGTTGTTCCATCCAATCCGTATGATGCCAAAGGTCTTCTGCTTTCAGCAATAGAAGATAATGATCCGGTGTTCTTCTTTGAAGACAAAACGTCCTACAACATGAAGGGCGAGGTGCCGGAAGATTATTATACAATTCCGCTCGGAAAGGCGGACATCAAACGCGAGGGCAATGATGTTACGCTCTTTGCAGTCGGCAAGCAGGTCAATACTGCGCTTGAAGCGGCTGCACAGCTTTCAGAGAGGGGCATCGAAGCCGAGGTCCTTGATCCGCGCAGTCTGTCCCCTCTGGATGAGGATGCGATTTTCACATCGTTAGAAAAAACAAACCGGCTGATCATCATTGATGAAGCCAATCCGCGATGCAGCATTGCCACGGATATTGCTGCGATTGTCGCTGACAAGGGCTTTGATTTGCTTGATGCGCCGATTAAACGGATTACAGCGCCGCATACACCGGTTCCGTTTTCACCAGTGCTTGAAGATCAATATTTGCCGACACCAGATAAAATTGTCAGCGTCACGCTTGAATTGCTTGGCGAGCCGGCAATGAATTAAAGGGGGGACACAAATGGCGGTAAAAGTAGTGATGCCAAAATTGGGAATGGCTATGAAACAAGGGGAAGTATCGATATGGAATAAAAAAGTAGGCGACCCGGTTGAAAAGGGAGAAAGCATTGCCAGCATTCAATCGGAGAAAATTGAAATGGAGATCGAAGCGCCTGAAAAAGGAACGCTGATCGATATCAAAGTGAAAGAGGGAGAAGAGGTTCCGCCCGGCACAGCAATCTGCTATATCGGGGACGCCAATGAGTCGGTGCAGGAAGAGGCGAGCGCGCCTGTTGCTGAAGACAGTGTGCCGCAAGCCATCCAGCCCGTCAAACAAGAAAACAAACCCGCAGCCTCCAAAAAAGATCGAATGAAAATATCTCCAGTCGCCAGAAAAATAGCAGAAAAAGCAGGATTAGACCTAAAACAGCTGAAAGGAACTGGACCAGGCGGACGAATCGTGAAGGATGACGTGACAAAGGCCCTTGCTGAACAGAAAAAAGATCAGGCAAAGCCTGTGTCGGAGCAGAAAGCGCAGGAAATCCCGGTGACAGGCATGAGAAAGGTCATCGCTGCCCGAATGCAGGAAAGCTTGGCAAACAGCGCGCAGCTGACGATCACGATGAAAGCTGATATCACCAAGCTTGCCACTCTTCAAAAACAGCTTTCACCAACTGCGGAAGAGAGATACGGCACAAAACTGACGATCACTCATTTTGTCTCAAGAGCCGCCGTTCTCGCTCTGCAAGCTCACCCTGTGCTGAACAGCTTTTATCAAAATGAGCGCATCATCACACATCCTCATGTGCACCTTGGTATGGCTGTAGCCTTGGAAAATGGCTTAGTGGTGCCTGTGATCCGCCATGCTGAAAAGCTATCGCTGATTGAACTGGCTCAATCTATCTCAGAAAATGCCAAAAAAGCACGCGAGGGACGTGCGGGAAGCGAAGAACTGCAAGGCTCTACCTTCTCCATTACAAACCTTGGCGCGTTTGGAGTTGAGCATTTCACACCGATACTAAATCCGCCGGAAACAGGCATTCTCGGCATCGGAGCAAGCTATGATACGCCGGTGTATCAAGGGGAGGAGATCGTCAGAAGCACAATCCTGCCGCTCAGCCTGACATTTGATCACAGAGCGTGTGACGGCGCCCCAGCCGCTGCATTCCTGAAGGCGATGAAAACATATTTGGAAGAACCCGCAGCATTAATTTTATAGGAAAAGCAGGTGAAAACGACATGACATTAGCCATTATCGGCGGCGGACCTGCAGGCTATGCGGCTGCGGTTTCCGCGGCACAGCAGGGCAGAAACGTGCTGCTCATTGACAAAGGCAAGCTTGGGGGGACCTGCCTGAATGAAGGCTGCATCCCGACAAAGTCTTTGTTAGAAAGCGCAAACGTTCTTGATAAAATCAAGCATGCCGACAGCTTTGGAATCGAACTTCCGGCAGGTGCGATATCAGTCGATTGGAGTAAAATGCAAAGCCGGAAACAACAGGTTGTCAGTCAGCTTGTCCAAGGCGTTCAGTACCTAATGAAGAAAAATCAAATACAGGTTGTAAAGGGAACAGCCTCCTTTCTTTCTGAAAGAAAGCTCTTGATCGAAGGAGAAAAAGGAAAAGAAATCAGAGAGGCGGACCAAGTATTGATTGCCTCCGGATCAGAGCCAATCGAGCTGCCTTTCGCCCCGTTTGACGGCGAATGGATCCTCGACAGCAAAGACGCGCTTTCTCTTTCCGAGATTCCGTCTTCACTAGTCATTGTCGGCGGCGGTGTCATCGGGTGTGAGTATGCAGGGCTGTTCGCCAGATTGGGATCGAAGGTGACCATCATTGAAACAGCGGACCAGCTGATCCCGGCTGAAGACGAAGATATTGCCCGTCTTTTTCAGGAGAAACTTGAGGAAGACGGTGTCGAAGTGCATACCTCATCCAGATTA
Source organism: Bacillus sp. YP1 (assembly GCF_000877815.1). Lineage (NCBI taxonomy): Bacteria > Bacillati > Bacillota > Bacilli > Caryophanales > Bacillaceae > Bacillus > Bacillus sp. YP1. The sequence continues at coordinate 623,256 of NZ_CP010014.1, forward strand.
GAGCGGGTGGATCGGACGGCCAAAACGGCAATATGGAAAAGCGGTCAGCGAGAGTTTAAAACGAAGGCCGATTATGTGCTGGTGGCTATCGGCAGAAAACCCCGTCTTGACGGATTACAGCTTGAACAGGCCGAAGTTGATTTTTCTCCAAAGGGCATTCCGGTGAATGGGCACATGCAAACGAACGTGCCTCATATTTACGCGTGCGGAGATGCTATAGGGGGCATTCAGCTGGCGCATGCCGCTTTTCATGAGGGCATCATCGCTGCTTCTCATGCTTCCGGAAGGGATGTCAAAATCAATGAGAAACATGTGCCGCGCTGCATCTATACGTCCCCGGAAATCGCGTGTATCGGAATGACAGAACGTCAGGCAAGAAGCATATACGGCGATGTGAAAATTGGCGAATTTCCTTTTTCCGCAAACGGCAAGGCACTCATTAAACAGCAAGCGGAAGGAAAGGTCAAAATCGTGGCTGAACCGGAATTCGGCGAAATCGTAGGTGTCTCGATGATTGGCCCGGACGTAACCGAGCTCATCGGCCAAGCGGCAGCGATCATGAATGGTGAGATGACGGCAGATATGGCGGAGCATTTTATCGCCGCCCATCCGACTTTATCGGAAACATTGCATGAGGCGCTGTTAAGCACGATCGGCCTTGCGGTACATGCATAATAAAGGAAAAAGCAGGCGCATGGATATAAGGCGCCTGCTTTTTTATTGTTGAAAGCGCTTTATTTTTCCCCTACAATAGATGAAAACGGCGTGTAAGGGAGGAGCGATCAAGGAAATGAATGCGGTCCCAAACGATTTGCAAACCTGGAAACGTTTTGTGAAAGACGGTGTGCTTGACGAAGCCCGATTAAGAAAACGGATTGCCGAGTCATGGCATCGCTGCAAAAAAGCTGAGGTCAATCCTTATTTAGAAAAAGGCCCGAAGGTTTTACAGCAAACGGAGCTGGATCAGCAGTCAAAAAAACATTCATTCTTCTTGACGACCGCAAAGCCTTACCTCGAAAAACTGCTGCCTGCCATAAAAGAAATGGAAATGATGGCGCTGCTAATTGATTCAGACGGTGTTGTTCTGGCATTGGACGGCCATTCCCGCGCGCTCTATGAAGCCAAACGCATCAACTTTGTCGAAGGGGCATGCTGGACGGAAACGGCTGTCGGAACAAATGCGATTGGCACGGCGCTCCACATTAGCGAGCCGGTTGCGATACAAGGATCAGAGCATTACTCCATTGCTTCCCATCTTTGGAACTGTTCAGCCGCTCCGATTCACCATGAGGATGGCAGCCTTGCGGGTGTGATTGACATATCGTGTCCGGCGGCAGGCGCTCATCCTCATATGCTCGGTATTGCCACTGCGATCGCCTATGCAGCTGAACGGGAACTCGCAGCTAAAAGCCGTGAGAAAGAGCTCGAGCTGATCAGCCGTTTTGGAGAGAGGGCTGCATCCAGTGTGCCGATGGTGCTATGCAATAACAAGCAGCACATCATCAGTGCGAGCATACCGATTCGAACCTCAATGCCTGATTGGCAGGGCCGGCACCTGTATGAGTTGAAGGAACGGGGCTACTCAATCGAAAAAGCTGTCACCATAGGAGATGGCGGCACTTGTTTTTATCTTTCGGAACATAAGAAAAAGAAGGTGTTTCGATTCAATGGAGTGATCGGGAAAAGCGGTCGATCGCAAGCGATGCTGATGAACCTTGAACGTGCAGCTGCGGCAGATGCAACGGTCTGTTTGTCGGGCGAAACTGGTACGGGAAAGGAAGTCGCGGCTCGCGCGCTTCATGAGAACAGTGAGAGACGGCACGGTCCGTTTGTTGCTGTCAATTGCGGAGCGATTCCGTCTGATTTGATTGAAAGCGAACTATTCGGATATGCAGAGGGCGCTTTTACGGGAGCGAAACGAAATGGCTATAAAGGCGCCTTTCAAAAAGCGAATCAAGGCACATTATTTTTAGATGAAATCGGAGAAATTTCCCACTCGATGCAGGTTGCGCTTTTACGAGTGCTTCAGGAACGTAAGATAACGCCAATCGGCGGGACGAAAGAAATTCCGGTTGATATCAGAGTTATTGCCGCCACACATTGTGATTTACGCGAGCTTGCCGAAAACGGAAAAATCAGAGAGGACTTGTTTTACCGTCTTCATGTCTATCCAATTGAACTCCCTCCATTACGCGATCGCACCGAGGATATCCCGGACCTCTTTGAGTACTACAAACAGAAGAATCATTGGCCCGGCGAACTTCCTTCTGATTTTTGTGATGTGCTGAAGCAATGGAAGTGGCCGGGGAATATCCGTGAGCTGTTTAATGTGTTTGAACGTCTTTCTATCAGATTTCCGGACGGCAAGCTGAGGGATGAACCGCTACCCGCTTTACTGGAAGCTGCTGGATTGCCGGCCAGCTCTGCAGAAAAAAAGCCGGCTGCTGCCGGCGTGCTTACCTTTCGTGAGCAAATCCAAAAGGATATGATGATCAAAGCACTTGAATCTGCAAAAGGAAACGTCTCTCAAGCTGCCAAAATCAGCGGGATCCCCCGTAGCACTTTCTACAAACGCCTGAAAAAATTCAACTTGTCCGCTGAATCATAAAGCATACTTCCTTCAGGAAATGGAAACGTTATGTATTGAAGGAGGGTGTTACGATGAATATTCAAAGGGCGAAAGAAATTGTAGAATCTCCCGATATGAAAAAAGTAACATACAACGGCGTTCCTATATACATTCAGCACGTGAATGAAGAAAACGGAACAGCAAGAATTTATCCGCTTGACGAACCGCAGCAGGAGCATGAAGTGCAGCTGAACAGCTTAAAAGAGGATTAAACAAAAATGGCCCGCTTCATAAGCAGGCCATTTTGTTATCCGCGCGGCGCAAATAAAATAACACAGACACCAATGAGACAAATGAATGCGCCGATCCAGTCATACAGATCAGGTGTTTTCCGGTCAACAAGCCATCCCCACAGGACCGCAAGCACGATGAATACTCCGCCATAAGCGGCGTATACACGGCCGAAAGATGGGAAGGACTGAAACGTCGGAAGAATGCCGTATACAATGAGGATCAGCGCCCCGGCAATTCCGTAGCCGGCTGGCTTTGCCTCTCTCAGCCATAGCCAAACCAGATATCCGCCGCCAATTTCAGCAAGCCCTGCCGCGAGAAATAAAAGAATGGTAATCAGCATCATGAGCACTCCTCAATTTGCATTTATCTTTCATTATAGAGGAGGAGAGCTTTTAAAGCTTCGGATGATTCTCAAATTCCTTCAAATATGCTTTTCGCTGAACCTCTGTAAATTGTCCGATCCAATTGCTTTTCGCCTCTTCATTCAAATGGGGAAGGATATAGCGTTCAACCGCTTCGAAAAACAGCGGATTCGCGATGATGTTCCAGGTCGGGATGCGAACGATTTTCCCGTCTGTTTTCTCGATGATAATATCCTCAAAAAAGATCCCTTTCAAACTGTATTGATGACGTCCCATATAAAGCCGCTTCACCTCGGAAAACAGTACGCTGCGCTTTCTCGAAAAGATCTCGCCACTAGGTCCGGTCTTTATGCTGAAAATGACATTTCCACGGCTTGTGAACGCAGGAAAAGCCATAAAGAATGTGATCAATCCATAAATCATCGCCAGTAATCCGCCGCCCAAATAAAGCAGGGCATATTTAGATTCAAACGTGAGGGCTTCAGACACCAGCCAGACGCCCACAATAAAGGCGCCCCCTGTAGCGAGGAACAGCCAAGCCCTTAGAAACATCATGCTTTTTACTTCAATCATGTGCTGCCCCTAAAGCTTCGGATGATTCTCAAATTCCTTCAAATACGCACTGCGTTGGATGTCTGTAAACTGTCCGATCCAATTGCTTTTCGCCTCTTCATTCAGATGGGGAAGGATATAGCGTTCAACCGCTTCGAAAAACAACGGATTCGGAATGATGTTCCAAGTGGGAATGCGAATGGTCTTCTGATCAACAGTTTGGATCAATATATCTTCTTGGAAAATTCCTTTTAGACTAAATTTATGGCGGCTCATCTCAATTTTCTTGATATCAGTAAACGTAACAGACACTTTGTCAGTGAACACTTCTCCATTTTTTCCTGTCTTGATGCGGAAAATGGTATTTCCCCGCGGGGTGAAAGCCGGAAAGAAGATGATAAATAAATATAAACAAAACAAGGTGAACAGAAAGCCAGCAGGAATGGCTAATAGGTAATATTTCGTTTGAAACGTAATACCCATATAAAAGAGCCACAAACATGCTAATCCCATACCGGCAGATCCGACAAAAGCCCATATTCTCAGGAACATTTTGCTTTTGACTTCAATGATTTCTTGGTTTTTCAATGCTTTTCTCCTTTTGTTAATTCAATTCTTATCATTTTGAAATGATTTGATTTACAACATCCTTATGAGCAGGGAGGATAGAAAATTCATTCTGGGTGATGCCTGTGACAAGCCAAGTATGGTGGGCCCCCGGCAGGACAAATGCCATGTCAGCCACTTCAGGAGTGTTATCTTTGCCATATGCCAGACGCATAAGTGTATCCATTTTCCCTTTCCGCAAAGCCAGATCATTTGCAAATCGGGTAACGTCCTCTTGGTGGTCATGTTTTTCAAGGAACTCTTTTAGATATGAAGGGTTGTCTGAAGCGCCCTCCAAGAGTTTTTCAAATTCATTTGATGTCAATGTCACAATCGATTCTCTTTTATCCTCTGTATCTATTATATGTAAAAACTCATCTGTCTTAGCAAGTAACCCTTCACTTGATTCCATTTTTGTAATGCGATGGACTTGTTCATCAAAAAGGAGTTCGTGAGAGTAGGTGCCGAATTTTGATACATGGCAGGACACATTCTGTTCGGCGCCTTGCCCGTTAAATTTAGAAAGCTTCACTGTATAGTCAGCGTCGTTTAATACATGGATAAACGGACAGTACTCGTCCTTTAACCGATATTGATGGTTCCGATATTCCGCTGCATCCTTAGCTAAGAGTGAGCGGCAAGCTGCTTCGAACAAAGCGCCGAGCTGTTCATCTTCTATTTCCGGAAAATAGGCCTGCTTCAAGGCCATCCCCTGTTCAAAAAACCCTTCGCTGTAAAAGCAAAATAAGAGTTCTTCTATGCTAATTGTAAACTGCTTCATTGTTTATTCTCCTATCCAAATGAAAATTTCCCTTTAAGGAAATGGGTTGCGCCGTGTATGAGCGAATCCGCTGTTTTCTTTGCTTTTTCCATTCCTTTTTTCGCGCTGTCTATCCCTTTATGTATCGATTTATTCGCCGCATCTATGCCGTCATTCACTGATTTGACGACTTTGCCGGCTGATTCCAGCCCTTTTTTGGCTGTATCAACGACAGCATGGATCGGTTCTTTCAGCTTTAAGGCTGCTTTTTCGGCAAAACCGGCTGTATATTTGGCGATTTGTTCTCCGACGACTCCGCCAATGTATGAACCTGCTGCCCCAAGAAGGACAGTACCCACAGGTCCTGCAAAGCTTCCAATTGCACCGCCGATGACAGCACCAGCTGTGGCACCGCCGGCAATAAAAATGGTGTTATTCACAGCATTCCCGACGGCCTTGGCGTTTTCACGCTTGAGAACTTCGGGTTTGTCCTGGTATTTTGCATAATTTTCAGCAATTTTCACGCCTGCTCCGAATGTTTCGGTCGCACCGGTAATCAGTGTGGCGGTAATGGCATTTCCTTTCGCGAATCTCAAGCCCGTTTTTCCCACATCCTTCAAAGTGGAGCGTACGCCGGCTTCATTAAGAAATCCTTTTGTGTAGCTTCTGACGCTGTTTGAAAAATCCACCGTGTCCTGAGGGAAGTATTTTGTAAACTTTTTATGTACCAAATCTGAAAATGGACGGTTTGTCTTTTTCAGCAAATATTTAGGATTCAAAAGCACTCTTGCTGCTTTTTGATAACGTGAGCTGTCAACGGCCCTGGAAATATCCAAGAGCAGTTTTGAGTGCTGGGCTGTATGCAAGCCGCTTGGCTGTTTCACAAATTTCGTAAGCCCTAATCCGTAATATTTTCCCTGCGTCAGCATAAGGGCGGTTAAGCTTGTCATCGTACCGTATTTGTCGTAGGCATTGTAGAGCTTTCGCAAAATATCATCTTGTTCCACAAATTTATCGCCCGTTTTTCTGATGAAAATCTCATTGTCACTCAGCTTGGTGACGAGCGCTTTTCCTGAGCTCCACGCATCGCCCACTCCGGAAAAACAGCTGCTGTAGCGGGGATCGCATTGCAAAATCATCTGCCCCAGCTCCACATGCAGGTCCTTATATTTTTTTTCCATATCAGTTAATTCAGTGACTACATCATTTGCAAGCTGTTCGAGCTTATCCGGATCAATTGCAATGTTTCCTGACACACCGTTCACCTCCCGAGTTTATGTCTTTCCTCTCTTGCTTTACGCTCCAGTTCTTCCATTCTGGCAATTTCAGCTTTTCGTTCTTCTATTTTGACAGCGGCAGCCTTCAGCTCTTGGCTTGTTTCAAGCAGCTCCTGTTCGAATTGATCGTAGGCGGCTTTCGTTTCCTCGAAATCCTGGTCAAACGAATCTCTTGCTTTGCCCTGCCAAGCATCTCCCAATGCAGATAACCGGGATTCAAGCAGCATTTTGGAGCTTCTGACCTCTTCTGCGGCCGCACTATACTTGTTTGCCAGCTCAATGACTTTATATGAGTCCAACTTTTGTCCCCTGCCTTTTCTAAATTCACGCACAATTGGATGTTTTATATAAATGATTATAAATAATTCGGCATGTATCCGAATCGTACAAAAGAACCTTTTCATAAGAATTGGAAGGGCGTATATTCACTTAAAATTCACAGTTGGTGAGACTTTAAGATTACAAAAAAGGTAAAAAAACCAAATCTCTCAGACATAAGGCAAATGAGAAATTTCCCGCTCTATGGGAAAAAACACTAAAGTTGATCAAATGACCTAAGTGCGCCAAACGTGTTACGGGACGGGCTATCTCATGGTATAAATGGAATGTAAACGTTATCAAGGAGGTCGTCATATGAAGAAAAAATCATTCTCAATCGTAATAGCGGGCGGAGGGAGCACTTTCACTCCAGGGATCGTACTCATGCTCTTGGACCATTTGGAGGAGTTTCCGATCAGAAAGCTGAAGCTGTATGATAATGATAAGGAGAGACAGGATCGAATTGCAGGCGCCTGTGACGTTTTTATCAGAGAAAAAGCGCCGGATATTGAATTTGCAGCGACGACTGACCCGGAAGAAGCTTTTACAGATGTCGATTTTGTTATGGCGCACATCAGAGTAGGGAAATACGCGATGCGTGCGCTTGATGAGCAAATTCCGTTAAAGTACGGAGTTGTCGGCCAGGAGACGTGCGGGCCGGGCGGGATCGCATACGGTATGCGTTCGATCGGCGGTGTGCTTGAAATATTAGATTACATGGAAAAATACTCGCCTGATGCGTGGATGCTCAATTATTCCAATCCGGCGGCAATTGTGGCTGAAGCTACGAGACGCCTTAGACCGAATTCTAAAATTCTCAATATCTGTGATATGCCGGTTGGGATCGAAGACCGGATGGCGCAAATTCTTGGCTTATCCTCAAGAAAAGAAATGAAGGTCCGCTATTACGGATTAAATCACTTCGGCTGGTGGACATCAATTCAGGATCAAGAGGGCAACGATTTAATGCCGAAGCTGAAGGAGCATGTATCTCAATACGGCTATATTCCGAAAACAGAGGCTGAAGCGGTGGAGGCGAGCTGGAATGACACATTCGCCAAAGCGCGTGACGTGCAGGCAGCAGATCCTGACACACTGCCGAATACGTATTTGCAATATTATTTGTTCCCGGATGATATGGTGAAAAAATCAAATCCGAATCATACGCGGGCAAATGAAGTGATGGAAGGGCGCGAAGCTTTTATTTTCAGCCAATGTGACATGATCACACGTGAGCAGTCCTCGGAAAACAGCGAAATCAAAATCGATGATCACGCATCATATATCGTTGATCTTGCCCGGGCGATTGCCTACAACACAGGTGAAAGAATGCTGTTGATCGTTGAAAATAACGGCGCAATTGCGAACTTTGACCCGACTGCGATGGTCGAGGTGCCATGCATTGTCGGCTCAAATGGGCCTGAACCGATTACCGTCGGCACCATTCCGCAATTCCAAAAAGGGCTTATGGAGCAGCAGGTATCCGTTGAGAAGCTGACTGTTGAAGCATGGGCGGAGAAATCGTTCCAAAAGCTGTGGCAGGCGCTAATTTTGTCAAAAACAGTGCCGAACGCGCGTGTGGCAAGACTCATTCTCGAGGATTTAATGGAGGCCAACAAAGACTTCTGGCCTGAGCTTGATCAAAGCCCGACCCGTATATCATAACTGAAATTCCCCCATTTTCGAATCTGTAATTGTATATAATAGAAAGAAAATGGGGGGATCTGATATGCAGCTCGAAGAACTGATCAATCAGCACTACAGCAAATTGAATGACAACGATTTTCATATTTTAAAATATATATTGAATCATAAGCACACATGCTATCACCTTGGAATCGATGCGCTGGCCAAAGCTTGCAGTGTATCGCGTTCCTCAATTTTACGGCTTGCCCAAAAGCTCGGTTTCAGTGGCTACAGTGAATTTCGCGTCTTTTTAAAGTGGGAAGATCAGCCGGAAGAAGGCGAGAGTATGAGTTTTGAAAAGCTGCTTGATGATATTGAAGCAAATTTGAAGTTCTTAAGGACAAAGGACATGACGGACATGTGCCAGCTGATTGATGAAGCTGACCGCATTTTCGTCTACGGTTCTGGAAATGCGCAAAAGATATGCGCCCGCGACCTGCAAAGAATGTTTATTCCGCGTCATCGCTATCTTATTTTGATTGAAGACACGAATGAATTTAATCTGATGCGCGGGGATTTTAAAGTGAACGATCTGTTTATCATCATTTCTCTTTCCGGAGAAACACCGGAGCTGATTCCTCAGGCAAGAATGCTTTCTGCAAAGGGTATTCCCTTTATTTCCATTACGAATTTAAAAAACAATGTCCTCGCCCAGCTGACTCCGCATAATCTTTATGCGACAAGCAAACCTGTGACATTAAGCGATAAAACGGAAATTGTCGCTTTTGCACCGTTTTTTCTCGTTGGCGAAGCATTGTTCCGCGCATATGTTGATTACAAAGAGGCAGAAAAAAATGACAATGAGTAGCAGGGGGTTCTGGTATGATGCAAAAAATTCAGCGCTTTGGAAGCGCGATGTTTGTGCCTGTTTTATTATTCGCGTTCGCCGGCATTATCGTCGGTATCAGCACGCTCTTTAAAAATAAAACCCTCATGGGACCGCTCGCCGATCCTGACGGTTTTTGGTATCAGTGCTGGTATATCATTGAGCAGGGCGGCTGGACTGTCTTTAACCAAATGCCGCTCTTATTCGCCATTGGCATCCCGGTTGCTTTGGCGAAGAAAGCTCAGGCACGCGCTTGTTTGGAAGCGCTTACCGTCTACCTGACATTCAACTATTTTGTCAGCGCGATATTGACGGTATGGGGAGGAGCATTTGGCGTCGACATGAATCAAGAGGTCGGCGGAACGAGCGGGTTAACGATGATTGCGGGCATAAAAACGCTCGATACCAACATTATCGGAGCCATCTTTATTTCTTCGATTGTCGTCTTTTTGCATAATCGCTATTTTGATAAAAAACTGCCCGATTTTCTCGGCATCTTTCAAGGCTCAACATATATCGTGATGATTTCCTTCTTTATTATGATCCCAATTGCCTTGGCTGTGTCTTATATTTGGCCGATGGTTCAATCGGGAATCGGCTCGCTTCAAAGCTTCCTGGTTGCTTCTGGGGCGGTGGGCGTTTGGATATACACGTTTTTGGAACGGATTTTAATTCCGACCGGCCTTCATCACTTTATTTACACGCCGTTTATTTATGGCCCGGCTGTAGCGGAAGGCGGGATCGTCACGTATTGGGCACAGCATCTTGGCGAATATTCGCAAAGCGCCAAACCGCTGAAGGAGCTCTTTCCGCAAGGCGGATTCGCGCTTCACGGCAACTCGAAAATCTTCGGTATTCCGGGTATCGCCCTGGCTTTTTATGTGACAGCCAAAAAGGAAAAGAAAAAACTCGTCGCAGGGTTGCTGATTCCTGTCACACTGACAGCGATTGTCGCCGGTATTACAGAGCCAATTGAGTTTACGTTCTTATTCATTTCACCTTTCTTATTTGCGGTTCACGCCGTGCTTGCCGCCACAATGTCGACAGTTATGTATATGGCCGGCGTCGTCGGAAATATGGGAGGCGGGCTGATTGAGGCGGTGACCTTGAACTGGATTCCGCTCTTTGGCAGCCACGGTATGACATATGTGTATCAAATTTTGATCGGGCTCTCGTTTACAGCAATTTATTTTTTTGTCTTCAGATTTTTAATCCTCAAATTCAATATCGCTACACCAGGACGGGAAAAGGATGAACAGCAGGAAACAAAGCTATATTCGAAAAAGGAATACAGAGAACGAAAAAACAAGGATGAAACGGCCTCCGCTGCTGAAACGGCTGATGACACCGCTTTTCTGTATATTGAAGCGCTGGGCGGAAAAGACAACATCACTGAAGTCACAAACTGCGCCACCCGCCTCAGAGTCAGTGTCAAGGATGAAACAAAGGTTGAACCCGACAGCGTATTCCGCGCGCTTGGCGCACACGGCGTTGTCAGGAACGGGAAGGCGTTTCAGGTGATTATCGGATTAAGCGTACCGCAGATGCGGGAGCGTGTGGAAAAAATACTAAATGAATAGGTGAAATTATTTGATCAGTGCGCTGTTTAAAGACAGCGCTTTTTTGTTTGTCATACGTTTGCCACTTATAAGTGCAAGGGATGTTATGTTTCTTAAAAATTGAAACCAATAGGGGGAGTAAAAATGGAAAATTATACAACGTTTTTAGGTCTTTACAAACCTGAAAGCACTGAAAGTATTGAAATTGATTCCAAGCTTGCCGAGAATTTCGAAACGATTGATAGTAAAATTGGGATTGCATTAAGTAATGGAATAACAACTTTTGAAAACTTAAATGAAAGACTCAAAATGTATGAGAACAGATTTGAGTACCTTGATGAACGAAACGTAATGGATTATGGAGCTAAAGGAGACGGGGTCACAGATGATACGCAAGCATTTCATGATGCGATGGCCGAAGGTGGCTATCTCATAAAAGTCCCTGCAGGCGTATTTAGGGTATCTGGCTTGCTCGTTCCTTCGAATACAATGCTGGTTGGAGCGGGTAAAAAAAGGACCATCATCAAGTTATTAGACGATACGCCAGTTGGTCACTCTGTACTCACCAATAGTGATCATACAAATGGTAATGAAAATATCTACATTGGACATTTGACACTGGACTGGAATAAAGATACGCGTCCTGCTGGATGGAAGATCCCTAAGGGGCCCACTTCAAGCTGCTTGCTTTTTGCAAATGTGGATTACTCTTTTGTAGAGCATGTTTTTGCAAAAAATGCCGGCCTTCACGGGTTTGATGCTACAAGCCCTAATTATAACAGACACGGAGAAAATGATGATCCTACCTTTTATCAGCCTGGTGGCTGCAACTTTGTAACCTTCTCATATTGCGAAGCAACAGGCTCTGGCGATGATAATTTCACATGTCACTTTGGAAAGCATACGACTTTCAGTCATTGTCTTTCTTACCATCCGATGGGGTTAAATGATGGGTCTTCAAATACAAACTGTTTTGAAATCGATGATGGCTCTCAGGATGTAATGGTTGATAGCTGCATCGCAATTGGAGGAGTTCGAGGATTTGAAATTAAAGCTCATGATTATGCTCCGGCCGCAAAAAGAGTTCAACTTGTGAACTGCCGCGCCTATGAAAATGCAATTAGTTTTTGCATTCGGCATATAGGACACCACACAGCAAGTGATCCTCAATCAGCATCAGCTCATGACGTTCAGCTGGCTAACTGTATCGCATATAACCCTAAGCCGAGTGATCTGTACAAAGGGGCAGGGCCGAATGCATTGCAAATTTCAGGTTACGATGGCGTCAATGTGGTTAATTTTCATGCTATATGCGATGATTCCTCCATTAACTATAAGGGAAATTCAGTCGTAAGCGTGTATTATAAAGGGCGTCTAATCAATTTAAAGAATATAACGATTCGAGGATTTAAAACTGCTGATAATGATCTTTATATTGTAGGTGGCGACAATTCCGTCGGCAAGGTAATGATTGATGGTGTGACATTGATCGATTCAGCCGAAAAGGGTGTTGTTTTTGGGAGCGGTATGTACGAGTCTGTAGTTAGTAATGTATGGGGGCAAAGATCGCCTAAAAATAACAGTGGTACAGTTGGGATTTTTTCTGTTGACCCTGATCTTAATGTTTCTAATTGTGACTTTTCAGGCTACGAAACAGATTTTAAGATTGGCGGCGTTGTGACGCCGTACTTTTTGTTTAAACATAAAGGAAGCGGGATTATTGGCTCTCGTGATTCCCACGCTACTGGAAATAATAATTTTGTAGCTGGATCTGTTCGAAGCAGAGCAACTGGGGCTGCTCAATCTTCTGTGATAGCCTCATATAATACGATCAATCCGAACTCAGACTCAGTTGCTCTAGGATGGGCAAGTGGGAGCACACCATCCTCATCAAACAGAAAGATAGAATTTCATGCAAAAGATGGAACGATTAAGGCTTCAGGAAGCATAAAAAGTTCCCAAACGTTCTCGGATTACGCTGAATATTTTGAGAGCCTAAGCGGTGAAAAAATTCCGGCAGGAACCCTAGTTACATTGGAGGGTGATAAAATTAGACCTGCAAAAAAAGGTGACTTTATGCTTGGAGTTATTTCTGAAACAGCTGGTGTGATACTTGGTGAGTCAAGCTTCCATTGGTCTGGAAGATACCTGAAGAATGATTTTGGCGGGTATATTTATGAAAAACAGAAAGGTGCCAATGGCCAAATCGTCATGGCGCCTATGGAAAACCCTGATTATAAGCCAGATAAGAACTATGCCTCTAGGGAAGAGAGGGATGAATGGAATGTTGTGGGCCTTGTAGGACAGGTTTATGTAAGATGCGACAGCACAGTAGAAGCCGGAGACTTTATTCAAGCGCATAACAACGGAATTGCTACAAAAACGGTATCTCCTAAACAAAGGTGGCAGGTCATGAGAGTCATCAAAGAGTTCGACAAAAGTAAGGGATATGGAGTGGTTTTAGTTTTTATTCGGTAACATTAAAATGTACAGATTCTAAATAGAGTGCTTAACAATGCACTCTATTTAGAGTTTTAATTAGATTTTAGAAATTTTTCACCGCATTTTTATGAGATTATATTCCTCGCAAAAAGGTCTTCATTTTAAAATTTATCTTTTTCATTATTCCTACGGTTCCAGCAATCTTCCTAATTTATCTAAGTCTATCCAGCACCTCAACTTGAGTAGAGTAAAATCTTTGATATTTTTTAATGAACGCAGATCAGCAGTGAATAGCTCTCGAATAAAAGATAAAGTGATTTTGGTTATAGATAAATTCAGTGCTTTTCTATGCTTTCATAACACTTCATGACAGTAAAATTCTTTCATCAAGCCCTATAAACAATTAAAATAAAAAGTACATATTGCTAAAAGGGGTTTGGAGGCTTTTACATGCAAAAGGCTTTGTCGTTTTTAAAACCACATTCATTGCTGGCGGGAATTGCTCTGATTCTTATGCTGACGGAGCTTGCAGTTGAACTGATGCAGCCTTTATTGATTGCAAAAATCATCGACGATGGGATATTGAAGCAAGATCTGCGGCATGTATGGATATGGGGCACGGTCATGATCGGGCTGACCGTGTTATCCTTTGCGGCGGGGATGCTGAATTCCTTTTATGCCGCCCATGTCAGCCAAAGCTTTTCCTATGATACGAGAAAAGGGCTTTTTCAAAAAATCCAGTCCTTCTCCTATTCCACATTTGGACAGTTTTCGTCCTCTTCTTATATTACAAGGCTGACAAACGACGTCACACAGGTTCAAAATATGATTTTTATGAGTTTGCGGTTTATGCTGCGGGCTCCCTTAATGATTGCAGGCGGCATTGTGCTGTCGCTTGCCGTTAATGTGAAACTCGGCTTTTTTCTGCTTGTGACCATTCCGATCCTGATCTTGTTTTTGCTATGGGTATTAAGGAAAGGCGGGGCACTGTTCCGCTCAGTGCAGAAAAGGCTGGATCAAGTGAACACCATCATGCAGGAAAATTTAATTGCAATCAAGCTGATCAAAGCGCTGCTTCGCGGCAGCCACGAAGTCAAACGATTTATCAAAGCCAACACAAGGCTGATGGAAAAAACGGTTTCGGCCTTTCAGCTTGTGGAATTCACGATGCCTGTACTGATGCTTTTGATGAATCTCTGCATCCTTTTGATTTTGTGGGCGGGGTCCTACAGTATTACGAGCGGAAGCACTCAGGTTGGCGATGTTGTTGCGATAATTAACTACGCAACACGAATTACAGGCGCGCTTTCGATGTTTCCGTTTTTGATTATGATTTTCACCAGGGCGAAGGCTTCAGGGGATAGAATTGGCGAGGTGCTTGAAACAGAAGGCGACGAGCGGGAGGAAGGCATCATATCTGATCGTTTGTCAGGACGGATGGAGTTTCAGCATGTATCCTTTCGCTATCCTGAAATGGACAGAGAAGCGCTCAGGAATGTCTCATTTTCCGCAAAGCCAAGAGAAACGATCGCGATTCTCGGTGCGACGGGCTCGGGCAAGTCCACGCTTTTTCAGCTCATTCCGCGGCTTTATCAGCCGGATTCAGGCCGCATTTACATAGATGAAAAGCCGGTTCAAGATATTCCGGCTGAAGGGCTGCGCAGGCAAATTGGATATGTACCGCAGGAAGTCCTCTTGTTTTCCGGCACAATCAAAGAAAACATCGCTTGGGGCAAAGAAAATGCTTCACTAGATGAAATAATGGATGCGGCCAAACATGCGCAAATTCATGAAACGATTTTGAAGCTCCCAAATGGATATGACACAGTTTTGGGACAAAGAGGCGTCAACCTGTCCGGCGGCCAAAAACAGCGAATTTCCATTGCGCGGGCACTGATTCGAAAACCGGCTATCCTTCTATTAGATGACAGCACAAGCGCGCTTGATCTGCAAACGGAGGCGAAGCTGCTTGAAGCAATCAGCACATACCATTGCACAACTTTGATCATTACACAAAAAATAACCACGGCGATGAAAGCTGATCAGATTTTGCTGCTTGAGGACGGCGAACTGATTGAAAAAGGCACTCACAGTGAGCTGCTTTCTGAATCTCAGTTATACAAGCGCATTTACGAGTCACAATTCGGAAGGGAGGGGAGCGAGTCATGCTAAAAGACATCCGCAAGCCTTTCCAATATCCCAAACTGCCAATTGACAAAAAAGAAGGCGCGAAAAAGCGGGCGAAAGCAAAGGATACAAAGGGCACACTGAGACGAATCTGGTCTTACTTGGCTGAAAGAAAAGGACTGCTCATACTTGTCATGCTGATGGTTGTCATCAGCGCCATATTCGGGCTCCTTGGTCCCTTTGTGATCGGAAAGGCCATCGACCATTTTATCGTCGGGAAAACGGTCAGCGGCTTGATTCCTTTTTTGCTTCTTCTGCTCGCTATCTATATCATTCAGTCCCTGTCGCTTTGGTTTCAAAACTATTGGATGATTACGATCTCGCAGGGCACGGTTTTCAGAATGAGAAGCGAATTGTTCACCCATCTGCATGAGCTGCCGATTCCATTTTTTGATAAACAGCGGCACGGCGAGCTGATGAGCCGGGTGACGAATGACATCGAAAATGTCAGTTCTACCTTAAACACGTCAGTCATTCAAATTTTGTCAAGTGTGATCACCTTTGTCGGGACGATTGCGGTGATGCTGTACATGAGCCCGCTCCTTACATTGATTACGCTGACCATTATTCCGGTGATGGCAGCGAGCCTGAAATGGATCACCAACCGAACGGGAAAGCTGTTTAAAGAACAGCAGAAAAACCTTGGTGATCTGAATGGGTATATTGAGGAATCTGTTTCAGGCGCAAAGGTCATCAAAGCATATTCACGTGAGAAGCAGATTACTGCTGAATTTCTCGAAAAAAACGCTGCACTCAAGACGTCGGGCTTTTGGGCGCAGACGATTTCCGGGTTTATCCCGAAGGTCATGAACTCTTTGAATAACTTAAGCTTTACAATGATAGCGGCAATCGGCGGTTTGTTTGCGCTGAAAGGCTGGATCTCGATCGGCTCCATCGTCGTCTTTGCCGAGTATTCAAGACAATTTACACGCCCTTTAAACGATCTGGCCAACCAGTTTAATACGATGCTGTCCGCAATCGCCGGCGCTGAACGGGTGTTTGACGTGCTTGATGAAAAAGAAGAGCGCGAGGATGAAGAGAACGCCGTGCATCAGCCCATCCAAACAGGCAGCATTGAATTCCGCGATGTGTCCTTCGGTTACGATAAAGGGCAGCAGACACTGAAGCATTTACAGTTTACCGTGCCTGCGGGGCAGTCCATCGCGTTTGTCGGACCGACGGGGGCGGGGAAGACAACCGTCACTAACCTTATCGCCCGTTTTTACGAGCCTAACGATGGAAAAATTTTAATCGACGGTATAGATATTAAAACCCTTACTAGAGCAAGCCTCAGAAAAAACATGGGGTTTGTTCTTCAGGATTCTTTCTTATTTCAGGGAACGATCAGAGAAAACATTCGCTACGGCAGGCTCGATGCTTCTGATCAGGAAGTCGAAGCCGCTGCAAAAACAGCGAATGCCCATAGTTTTATTGAAAGGCTACCAAAAGGGTATGACACCGTGCTGACGCAAAACGGTTCGGGCATCAGTCAAGGACAGAAGCAGTTGATTTCTATAGCGAGGGCGGTGCTTGCCGATCCGGTTCTTCTCATTTTGGATGAAGCGACAAGCAACATTGATACCGTTACAGAAGTCAACATTCAAGAAGCGCTCGCCCGTTTAATGGAAGGAAGAACAAGCGTCATCATTGCCCACAGGCTGAACACCATTCAAAGAGCGGACCAGATTGTGGTGCTAAAAGATGGTGAAATGATTGAAAAAGGCAGCCATGACGAGCTGATTCGGCAAAAAGGATTTTACAGTGACTTATATGAAAGCCAATTTGAGAAATAGACCTTTGTCCTGCACAGAGGTCTTTTTTGTTACAGTTTTATAGTACTTTTATTTCATTTTCGTAAAATGTAACGAAATTACTTGACGTAAACAAGTTATGTATATATACTAGCTTACATTAAGTAAGTGATAACTTTTATCAAGGAGGATAAAATGAATAAATCATTTGAAATTGGCACATTACTTTTAAGGCTTATTACAGGTATTATCTTTTTTGTTCACGGTTTATCAAAGTTTCAGGGAATGGAGGGCACCATCCAATTTTTCGGCAGCATAGGCCTTCCAAGCTTTATGGCGTATGTCATCGCAGCGATTGAACTCATTGGCGGAGTGCTTGTCTTCTTCGGATTGGCTACACGTATTGTCGGTGTACTGTTCGCTCTTACACTGATCGGCGCCATCATCACTGTTAAGCTGAAAGTGCCATTCATGGGCAATGCAGAATTTGATTACCTTCTGCTTTTGACATCCATTCACCTGGCGCTTACTGGAAGTCGATTCCTGGCGCTGGACCCATTTGTGTTTAAAGGAAAAAAGAACGGAAACGTTTCAGCATAAGAAAAGAGGCATGCAGCATGACCAGCATTCATGAGGATACACACATTGGCTATGCCAAACTCACAATTCGCAGTCTGGAGCGTTCGCTTCAGTTCTACTGTAACGTCATCGGTTTTCAAGTCTTAAAAAAGACGGATCGCCAAGCTGAATTAACGGCTGACGGGAAACGCGTACTTCTTATTCTTGAAGAAAATCCGAGCGCTGTCGTCTTGCCTGAACGGTCTGTGACAGGCCTTTATCACTTTGCGATTCTTCTTCCGGACAGGAAGGAACTTGGGATCGCGCTCGCCCGCCTGATTGAACACGGCATTGCTATCGGGCATGGAGACCATGCTGTCAGCGAAGCGCTCTACCTGTCTGATCCTGACGGAAACGGCATTGAAATGTATGCTGACCGCCCCCGCAGCACGTGGCAGCGTGATCTGGAAGGCAACTACGTCATGACGACAACCGCTGTTGACATTGAAGGCCTTCTGGAAGAGGCAGAAGATGAGCGGAAAACATCGCTTCCGAACGATACAATCATCGGACACATTCATCTGCATGTCAGTGATTTGAAAGAAGCAAAGGCGTTTTACACAGATGTACTGGGCTTTGACATTGTCGGAAACTATGCGGGCATGTCCGCCCTCTTCGTTTCAGCCGGGGGGTACCACCATCATATCGGCTTAAACATTTGGGCGGGAAGAAATGCGCCGCCTAAACCGACAAATGCCAGCGGACTAGACTATTACACTGTTGTCCTGCCTCACCAAGAGGAGCTGGTTTTAGTGGCGAACCGAGTCAAACATGCCGGGTATTCGATTGAAGAGACGGAAAACAGTTTTCGTGTGAAAGACCCTGTTTCCGGCGCCTATATTACATTTGTGATTTAACTGCAATCCCCTTGCCGAAAAAACGGCAGGGGGATTTTTTATTTTCCAGAAACTCCTGTCAAAAATGCCCTCAGGCAGGTATGATAAGAAGGGAATTGGGTA
Source organism: Bacillus sp. YP1 (assembly GCF_000877815.1). NCBI lineage: Bacteria > Bacillati > Bacillota > Bacilli > Caryophanales > Bacillaceae > Bacillus > Bacillus sp. YP1. The sequence continues at coordinate 642,022 of NZ_CP010014.1, forward strand.
TCGGGAGTGATGAGCGTGAAGGCTCTTTTTTTTACTAGGATTTTCACCTTAATGGTAAGCTGTTCGGTTTATTTTTTTCTTGTAGAGGATGACAGCTGGTTTGAGTATTTGTTCATCGCTGGCGGTGCGAGTGTATTCTTAGCAAATCATCTCTTATTAAGGGTACAGAAATATGCAATTATTTTTTGTCTAATTGATATTGCAGTTGGCTTTTCGTTCGGTTTCATGTTTCCGGGTACAGGTTTATATATTACATTGCTCAGCCCGGTTGCTGTTACCTTTTTTCTGAAGGGATTTGACCGAAAAACGGTATGGTCTGTCCTGTGTTTTTGTTTTATGATGTGGCTGATTGTTCTATTACGCACATATCATATGCTTGGTGATGAATATGTGATGGATCATTGCATCAGCATGACATTCGTTGTCTTCTGCGGTGTCGTGGGCAAATTAATCCGCAAGCTGTTGGAGGCTCAGGATACGGCAAAACAGCAGTTTCAGGAACTGACGGAGTCCCATCTGGCGCTGTCTGCCGCACATCAGGAGCTCCATTTATATGCGAAGCAAGTTGAAGAGCTGACTGCCATTTACGAGCGGAACAGAATGGCGCGGGAAATCCATGATACAGTGGGGCATAAAATGACGGCCCTTCTTGTCCAGCTGCAGCTTTTGCGTGAATGGCAAAAAAGAGACAGCCAAAAAGCGGATGAGACAGTAGGTGTCTGTGAAACACTTGCCCGTGAAGCGCTTGATGATGTCCGCTTATCAGTACGCACTCTGCAAACTGAAAACGATCCTTCGCTAATCGAATCGCTGAAACAGCTGACAGAGGACTTTTGCAAAAATGCAGGAGTCACAACAGAATTTGCGGTCAGCGGCGATCCTGCAATCATCCCGCTGTCTCTTCATCCGACCCTGATCAGAACGGTGCAGGAAGCACTGACCAATGCCAAACGGCACGGCGGCGCCACAGCTTGTTCGATACAGCTTGCCTGCACAACGGACAGCATCAGCCTTGTCATTAAGGATGACGGCAAAGGCAATCCCGAGGCAGCACTTGGTTTTGGCCTCTTGAATATGAAAAAGCGGGCAGCGGAACATGGCGGAATGATCCGCTTTGAAAGCGAACAGGATCAAGGATTTACTGTGAATGCAGAATTTTCACTTGCCAATAAAAAATGGAGCTTCAGGCCCGTGCAGCAAAAGGAGAGTTTATCATGATTAAGATCATCATTACCGACGATCAGGATATCGTCAGAGAAGGGCTGGCATCCCTGCTCCAGCTCCGAGAAGAGCTCGATGTGATCGCAACGGCGCGAAACGGACAGGAAGCATTCGAAAAGGCGAAAGAGCTGGAGCCGGATATCGTATTAATGGACATCCGCATGCCGGTTTCCAACGGGGTGGAGGGAACAAAATTAATCACAAGCTCGCTGCCCGGTGTAAAGGTTTTGATGCTGACAACCTTTAAGGATTCAGCGCTGATTGCTGAAGCGCTTGAAGAAGGAGCAAGCGGGTACCTGCTGAAGGATATGTCGGCAGATACGATTGTAAAAGCGGTGATGACTGTTCATTCTGGCGGAATGGTGCTTCCGCCGGAATTGACTGCCCAAATGCTGAATGAATGGAAGCGTGAAAAACAGCTGAAAGGAATAAATGAGATAGAAAAACCTAAGGAGCTGCTCGGCCTGACCGAGCGCGAAATCGAAGTTCTGGCTGAGCTGGGGTACGGGCTGAATAACAAAGAAATTGCCGAAAAGCTTTACATTACAGAAGGCACAGTCAAAAACCACGTTTCAAATATTATCAGCAAGCTGGCTGTCAGGGACAGAACCCAAGCCGCCATTTACTCGGTCAGATATGGTGTATCTGTCTTTTGACATATGACGTTTTGCATATACGCTTCTCTGAAAAGGCCTTTTACAGGCCTTTTTTTCATGCCCTATGTTCTATCTGCCGCTACATGCCGCACGCCTTTCCTTCTTCTACAATGGCAATGGATCAAAAAAGGAGTGAGACGACGTGCTGCAAGCAGAAAATATCAAAAAGGCATATGGGAAAAAAACAATCGTGAAAGGTATTTCTTTTTCCCTCCAAAAGGGGGAGTCGTTCGGTCTGCTCGGGCCAAACGGTGCGGGGAAGTCCACAACCATCTCGATGATTTCCGGCCTTGTGCCGCATGACAGCGGGAACATCACGGTGGGCGGCTATGTCATCGGAAAAGAAACGGCCAAAGCGAAACAAAAAATCGGCATTGTTCCGCAGGAAATTGCATTATATCCGACGCTGACGGCTCATGAGAATCTTATGTTTTGGGGGAAAATGTACGGACTTACGCATGGTGAGGCCAAAAAAAGATCGGCAGAGGTCCTTGAATATGTCGGTCTGGCTGAGCGGGCTAAAGATAAGATTGAAACATTCTCCGGGGGGATGAAACGAAGAATCAACATCGGTGCGGCTTTAATGCATAAGCCCGAGCTGCTGATTATGGATGAACCTACTGTCGGTATTGACCCTCAATCGAGAAATCACATTTTAGAAACGGTTAAACAGCTCAACGAAACGGGCATGACGGTGATCTATACGAGTCATTACATGGAAGAAGTTGAGTTTTTATGCGACAGGATCGGGATAATTGATCAGGGGGAAATGATTGCGATTGGCACAAAAACTGATTTGTGCAGCCGCCTTGGGGGCGATACCATCATTCAGCTCACGGTCAGCGGGATCGATGAAGCGTTTCTTTTGGCGATCCGTTCCCTGGCTCATGTGAATGATGTAACAGTCCAAGAGTCAGAGCTCAAAATTGACATTTCTGCGGCCCATCATGAGAAAGTCGTCACAAGTCTGCTTGCTGAAGCCGCTGCTCATCATATAAGCCTGCTGTCTCTTCAGGTGCAGGAACCGAATCTGGAGCGACTGTTTCTGAATCTGACCGGCCGCACGTTGCGGGATTGATGAGGGACGGCCATGAAAAAAAGCATATGGATCGCATGGAAAGATGTGAAAATCAGAATCACGGACAGAAAAGGGTTTATGATGCTTATCCTAATGCCGCTCATCCTAACCTGTATTTTAGGCGCAGCGCTCGGATCAGTTGTTGACGGAGGCAGCCGGATTGATGACATCAAAGTCGGCTACATTCAATCAGACCAGTCAGATGCAGCAAACATGTTTACAAAAGATGTTCTCAAAAAAATGAAGTCGATAAAGGTCACAAAAGCCGGCAGCGAAGACAAGATGAAAAAACTGCTTGATGAAAAGAAAATCGATGTAGGTATCGTCATCCCCAAAAATTGGGAAGCCGGCAAAACCTCAGCTGTTGTTTATGCCGCTCCTGATCAAACATTGAAAACTTCCATCATCGAAACAGCTGCAAGCTCTTTTATAGAGCAATATAAAGCGGTAAAGGAAGCCGCGTCAGCCTCAATGGACTACATCAGCAAAACGGAAGCTGTAAAGCAAGGAAAACTTGACCCTGCACAGTTTGCAGAAAAGCTGGTAAAGACGCTTGAAAAAGAAACAGGTGACAAGCTGACTATTGCAGAAAAATCTGTCGGCAGCAAGGCCGTTACCAGTTTTCAATACTATTCGGCGGCAATGCTTTGCATGTTTATGCTGTTTCATATGACAGTCGGGGCGAAATCGTTTTTACAGGAAAAGGATACGGAGACGCTTGCCAGAATGCTGATGACGCCTGCGCAAAAATCCGTCATTCTCTTCGGAAAATGGTTTGGGACGTATCTGTTTGCCATCATACAATTTTTCATATTTCTGATCGTCACAATCAATGTATTTGGTGTGGACTGGGGCGGTAATCTGCTTTTCGTGAGTGTACTCGGGCTTTCTTACGCCGCAGCTGTATCTGGTATTTCAATGCTGCTCTCGTGCATCAGCGATATGAAAACTGCAGATGCGATAGGCGGCTTCGGCATTCAATTGCTTGCGGTTCTCGGCGGGTCCATGCTGCCGCTGTACCAATTTCCGGACGTCTTGCAGTCTGTATCCAAAGCGGTGCCAAATCGCTGGGCGCTTGACGGCTTTCTTTCTTTAATGGAAGGGGGAGGCTGGGCTGACCTTCAAAAGCCTGTGCTTCTTTTTGCGGCGATCGGCTTTTGTTCACTTGTAATTGGTATCAGACGGCTTCATACAAGATAAGGAGGTACAAAAGGTGAAAAAAATTCTAGCCATTTGCGGCATTGAGCTTTCTCTCATTTTTAAGAAGCCACAGAACTATTTGATCATGTTTGCTGCCCCGCTTTTGCTTACCTTTGTATTTGGGAGTATGCTCAGCGGCAATGATGATAAGGTGCGGCTTGCAATCGTTGATCAGAACGATACGATTCTCTCACAGCATTATATTCGGCAGCTGAAGGCACACGATGATATGTATGTATTCGAAAACATGTCTGAAAGCAAAGCGTCAGAAAAGCTGAAACAAAAGAAAATTGCCGGGATCATCGTCATTTCCCGCTCGTTCCAGACACAGCTGGAAAAAGACAAACATCCTGAACTGATTTTCCGTCACGGCCCTGAGCTGTCGGAAGCGCCGATGGTCAAACAATATGCAGAAAGCACATTGGCAACGCTCAATATTCAGGTGACCGCGGCAAAAACGGCATCGCAGACAGCTGGAGAGAACTGGAAGGCTGCGTATAAAACCGTTTTCGCCAAAAAACATGAAGATACAGTTCCGGCTGTAACACGACAGACGCTCAGTGATAAAAAAGAGGGTGCGGAAGCAAGTGACACAGCCTCCAGAGCAGCAGGGTTTTCCATCCTGTTTGTCATGCTGACCATGATGGGAGCGGCTGGAACCATTTTAGAAGCAAGAAAAAACGGCGTATGGTCCAGATTGCTTACAGCCTCTGTCAGCCGAGCCGAAATCGGTGCTGGGTATGTGCTGTCCTTCTTTGTCATTGGCTGGATTCAATTTGGCATATTGCTTCTCGCAACCCATTGGCTGTTTGGCATCAACTGGGGGAATCCGGCTGCAGTTATTGTATTAGTGTCACTTTTTCTATTGACCGTTGTCGGCATTGGATTGATGATTGCGGCCAATGTCAGAACGCCAGAACAGCAGCTTGCGTTCGGCAACTTGTTTGTCATCGCAACATGTATGGTTAGCGGGATGTATTGGCCGATCGACATTGAACCGAAATTTATGCAATCCATCGCTCAATTTCTTCCGCAAAAGTGGGCGATGAGCGGGCTGACGGAGATTATCGCTAACGGTGCCCGCGTCACAGATATTCTCGGAATCTGCGGCATCTTGCTTGCTTTTGCAGCAATCACTTTCGCAGCGGGGCTGAAAGCGCTCCGAGCCTAAAAAACATCTGCCGTTTAGGCAGATGTTTTTTTGCATGTGGGTACATTCGTATGGGTGCAGCCTGAACTGCGGTTAATCCTTATCTATCATAGCTAAAATTGATTCCAGCCAAGAAACGTAATTTTTCTCCCGCTCCAGCGCTTTCGTCAGCACAAGATAGTGGCCGAAGTCCGGTGAAGAAAATGACATCGGCTCTGCTGAAGCCATAAGCTTTTCATAGCTTCCCTGTAAGTCAGAAAGCTTGGCCTGGCGTTTTTGCAGCTGGTCTTTGAACAAATCAGAAGCCTCCTGGCGCGATAGACAAGAAATGAAATAAGCCTTCAGCATAAATTCATCCTTCACCGTCTCGGGTATCGGCTGGTGGCGGATCAGCCAGTCATGCAGCTCCTGCTTTCCGCTGTCTGTCAGGGTGTACATCTTTTTCTCCAGCTTTGTGCCCTGAATCGTTGTCCGGAACGTGATAAATCCTTCATCCGTCAGCTTTTTGAGCTCAGGGTAAATCTGGCTGTGCTTGGCGCTCCAAAACTGGCCGAGCTCCTCTTTAAAATAACTCGTAATATCGTATCCACTCAATTCGCCTTTTCGCAAAAGCCCTAATATGGCGTATTTTAATACTCTCATGCTATCCTCCGTGTCTGGCTGTTTCGCAAAACAGATGAGCCGGTGCTCAATGTGATTCTAACTGCCTATTCCCCTTATTATAGAAAAGGGAGGAAGGGAACACAACCGGGCTCTTTGGAAATGAAGATAAAAGGTTTGTCAGAAGGTATCCGATTTATCTCCGTCAATATAAAAGAGATTTAAATTTAATTTTCAGAAAAAATATTAACCATATTGATTTTTTATGTATAATAGGAAATTGGTGGTATAAACATTTTAAGGGGGAATAAACGTGAAAAAAGTACTTATGGCATTCATTATTTGTTTATCGCTGATTCTATCTGTTTTAGCCGCTCCGCCGTCTGGCGCAAAAGCTGAATCAGTACATAATCCTGTCGTTCTTGTTCATGGAATAAGTGGTGCATCATACAACTTTTTCGCTATTAAAAACTACTTAATTTCTCAAGGCTGGCAAAGCAACAAACTGTACGCAATTGATTTTTATGATAAAACAGGAAATAACCTAAATAACGGCCCGCAGCTTGCTTCATATGTTGACCGTGTTTTAAAAGAGACGGGGGCAAAAAAAGTAGATATTGTGGCTCATAGTATGGGAGGCGCCAATACGCTGTACTATATTAAATATTTAGGCGGGGGCAATAAGATTCAAAATGTCGTAACGCTTGGAGGGGCTAATGGTTTAGTGTCATCAACGGCGCTGCCGGGTACAGATCCTAATCAAAAGATCCTCTATACATCTATTTACAGTCTCAATGATCAAATTGTCATCAATAGCTTGTCTCGGTTACAAGGAGCGCGAAACATCCAGCTTTATGGCATCGGTCATATTGGCTTGCTCTCTAATAGCCAAGTGAACGGCTATATCAAAGAAGGGCTGAATGGCGGAGGCCTCAATACAAATTAATATCTTCATAAAAAACCTGCAGTCTCCGTTACGGCAGGTTTTTTGCATTTTTCTAGCAATCTCGTCTGAGAAAGATACACCAATAAGCCAGAGGGGTTTATGACCTTAGTCTATCATGCATACGTCAATTTATGACATCAGGCACTTTTTCAAATAGAGCGGACATGTTAAGGTACAACCATCGATTTCTATCAATTTGAAATAAAAGGAGCGCTGTTATGCAAATTAAAGAAATTTTTATGATCCGCTGCATTTCGTGCTTAAGTGTCGTCTTGCTCCATATCATTTCAATGGTCCTGATGCTTCAGGCAGAAGCTCTTGCAGATATTTCTCACACTGTTGATTCTTTCCGAACACTCCTGATGTTCAGCACGCCCGCTTTTATTTTCATCTCTGAATTTTTACTGGCCCGTTCTTATCCTGATGGGGTGCCTGACGGTTTTTTAAAGAAGCGGGGAAAAGTGATTTTTGTTCCTTTTTTATTTATCGCGGCCATCGATGCGCTGCTGATGACCAGTGCGATGGGGGGAGAGGTAACCTTTCTCGCGTTTGTGCAAAAATATCTGGCGAACGTATTCTTAGGAAACTTTATCGGATACTTCATTCTCGTCATCTTTCAATTTTACATGCTGCATATGATGTTTCATGAGTATTTGAAAAAAGCATCGCCGAAATGGGTGCTGTCTATCTCATTTGTGGTGACAGCCGCTTATTTAGGCTATTTCTCCGCAGCCAGCCCGGCTCCTGCTTCTGAAGAGGGCGGGGCATTTCCGTTCTTCTGGGTTCCGTTCGCAGGCTGGCTTTTCTACTTTTGTCTAGCCTACTATTGCGGAAAAGAATACAAGCGTTTTTTAGCGCTGCTGAACCAATACCGCTGGGTGGTGTACGGCGCCGCAATTGCTTCTGGGGCGCTGGTTGTCACTGTTTCTTATGTCGGTGAAATCGGCATGATCAGCTCGAAGCGACCTGATATCATGCTGTATTCAACAAGCATGATTTTCCTGTGTTTTCACTTGTTTTCCAAAATGAAGCATGTGCCGAAAATCATGATGTTTATCAGCAACTATTCCTTTTCGATTTATCTGCTTCATGCTTATTTTATGATTATAGGCTACGTGTTGCTTTTGAATATGCCCGACATTCCTGCCGTACCGGCTGTTCTCCTGCTGTTTGCCGTGTGCACAGCCGGCCCGATTCTGACCTCGTGGGCACTGAATAAATTCAAATACGGGTATTTATTTGTGGGGAAAATTTATCAGCCAAAACAGAAGAAGGTAACAGTCGAAGTGCGTGATCACGCAGGGTGAAAAGCAAGCGGCAGGAGGGCTCCTGCCGCTTGTTGTGTATTAAATCATACAGCATACACAATCTTTTTCTTGTAAAATAAAGGAGAAGCTTGAATAGAAGGGAGAACATGCATGACATCAGTCAATCTAAGCTACCCAATAGGAGAATACAAGCCGAGGGAATCCATATCGAAGGAGCAAAAAGATAAATGGATTCAAGTGCTTGAAGAAGTGCCGGCAAAATTGAAACAAGCTGTAGAGGGCATGACGGACAGCCAGCTTGACACACCGTACCGGGACGGTGGATGGACCGTTCGGCAAGTTATTCATCATCTGGCTGACAGTCATATGAACAGCTATATTCGTTTTAAATTGAGCTTGACGGAAGAGACACCGGCTATCCGTCCGTATGATGAAAAAGCATGGTCGGAGCTAAAAGACTCTAAAACGGCAGATCCGAGCGGCTCACTCGCGCTTTTGCAGGAGCTTCACGGAAGATGGACGGCTCTGCTCCGCACCCTGACGGATCAGCAATTTAAGCGCGGATTTTATCACCCTGATACAAAGGAGATCATTACTCTGGACAACGCGCTCGGCCTGTATGTCTGGCACTCACATCACCATATCGCTCATATTACGGAGCTTTCCAGACGAATGGGGTGGTCTTAACGCTTTTGCCGGCGGAAAGCCGGAATACTGATAGCAGCAATCACCAGAAGTGAGATCACAGCAGCCGCTGCATATAACTGATCATAGCCGCTGGCGACACTCGCATGAATGGCGTCGCTTATCGCGGTTTTGACTTCAGGAACGGGAATGCGTTCGATTTGTTCTTGTAAAGAAGAAACATCAGAACTGTCGATCTCCGGAATGATCTGCATCGCCTTTTCTGAATATCCGCTGTCCGATAAGCGGCTGCTGATCTCATCACCTATTTGGTCAAACCCGGCTGTGATAAAACCTGCATAAAGAGTAGGCGCCAAGGTCAGTCCAATTTGTCTTACTAATGAAAGCGTGCCAAGAGCTGTACCCTTATTTGTTTTTGCCGCTTCTGATACAAGGACGTTCAGCGGAGCGCCTAACAGAAAGCCAAAACCGATGCCAGCGACTACACTAGCGATTACAAACTCCCATTTTTCCGTCACCCAGAGCGGAAATAAAGCAAACCCCGCACATGAGATGATTCCCGAAAGAATAACGGTTTTTACAGGACCTTTTTTGTCGGTAAGCGCTCCGCCAAGCCAAGCGCCGATTCCGGAAGCCAACGCAAGCGGTGTCATCCAATAGCCTGCTTTTGCGGCAGGGACACCCAAATACTGCTCGACATATGATGGGATAAAAATAACTGCCGCCAAGAGCCCCCCGGATAACAAACCGATGATAAGCGTGCGCTGAAACATATGGTTTCGCAGCAGAGAATACGCCAAAATGGGATCGCCTCCTCGCATTTCAACTCTCTTTTCATACGAGATAAGCGCTGCAAAACAAAGTATGCCAAAAATAATACATCCATAAACCTCCGGATTCCCCAAGCTGTGTAAGAGATTTGCCCCGTCAAGGTTCGTCATGCCGTACATCACGGCTAAAATCGACAGGGATAGAAGGAAGATTCCGGCCGTGTCGAGGCGCTTAGCTTCAGGTGCTTTTGTTTCCGCGATAAAGTATGCGCCGAAAACAACCAATAGCACGGCAATCGGCAAATTAATCAAAAATAGCCAATGCCAAGACCCGGTCCAATCAAGCAGAAAGCTTCCGATATTTGGCCCGAGCACAGCGGCCATCCCGTTCATTGCGCCAAGCAGCCCAAGGGCCTTCCCCTGTTTTTCCTTTGGGAGAGTCGCGAGAATGTGAGAGCTGCCGATGATGAAAATCCCGCCGCCTCCAAGCGCCTGAATCAGCCGCGATATCAGAAAGAGCGGGAAGCTTTGGCTCAAAGCAACAAGCAAAGAACCAAGTCCGAACAGGCAAACCTCAATGAGAAAGAGTTTTTTTCTGCCGTAGCGGTCGGAAAGCTTTCCGACGATTGGCACACTGACGCTAAGACCAAGCGTATAAAGGGTAATGCCCCATGATCCCCAGGAAGGAGAAACGGAAAACGACTCGTTTATCGTTGTTAAGGCAGCTGAAATAATTCCGTTATCTAGCGCAGCCATAAATACACCAATCGTAAACAGGCTGATCGCCCACTTTTGGCCTTTCTGCTCTGTTAATGCTTCAGACATATTCATCAACCCCTTTTTATTCATTCAAAGTATATTATTCATTTTAAATGAACTAAATGTCAAATAAAAAAAGCCTGCTCCCGCAGTTTGCGGATGACAGACTTACAGATTTATTCTTTTTTCGCTTTCTCTAATGCTCTTGAAAGGATAGACAGCCCTTCGGAAACAGCCTGCTTTTCTTCAGGGGACAGCAGCTCTAATGAACGCTTCAATTTCAGGTGGCCTTTTTCATACAAACCCCGGAAAATCTTTTTCGCATTCTCTGTCAACTGAACAACTACAGAGCGGCGGTCCTCTTCAGAATGTGAGCGTTTGACAAATCCTGATTTTTCAAGCCGGTCAAGCAGCCCAGTTGTATTGGACAGGGAAGCCCCCATTTTTTCAGCAATGTCGCTCACTTTCAATGTTCCATGGTTGTTTAATAGCATCAGCACCTTCATTTGCGGCATGCTCATATCCAGCTTCATCCACTCGGACACATCACCGAGCCCGGCGGACGTTAAGACTTTCATATAGAGCACCCATATTTCCCGTTCCTCCGATGAAAGAATGTTTTCGTTTAATACTGTTGTATCGTGTAAATTATATTCCATTTCATCACTTCCTCATCATTCACTCCTCTTACCATATTACTCGATTTTCACTCCAGAAAGAAAGTGAGCAGAAACCGCATGCGGGACTTTGTCCGAAAAATAACGGTAGTGTATAATGAGTTGGAGATTATTGGGGGAGAGGATCGAACTAGAATATGATTGGAGAGACCATTGCTGATTAAAAAGAATGCTTTATCAATATTAAAAATCGTTTTTCCTATTGCTGTTTTGCTATTTGTTATTTATCAATCGAAAAAAGAACTGACAAATCTGTCTTTCAAACGTACGCTCATGGTCATCAACGGACTGGAACGAACGGACTTATTCATGCTTGTGTTGATCGGCTTGCTGGCTGTTGCGGCCATGTCGCTGTATGATTACGTCCTGAAATACTCACTGCGCCTATCGATCACAAACGGAAAAGTATTCAGGGTTTCCTGGATCGCCAATTCATTTAATAATGTGCTGGGCTTCGGCGGTTTAGCCGGCGTCGGGTTAAGAATGATGTTATATAAGGAGCATACGAAAGACCATAAGGCACTCGTGAAAGGAATCGCCTGGCTCACATCATCTATGCTGCTCGGATTATCTGTTTTCAGCATTTTCGTCGCTGCGAGAGTGCTGCCAGTGGATGAAGTGATTCATGAAAAGCCTTGGCTATGGGCGGTCGTTATCGGTTTTGCGCTGATATTGCCGCTGTCTTTGGCGGTGTCCAAAATAAAAGACCGCAAAGCTGGGGACGAAGAGAATGCGGATAAAGTGAAAAATCCGATTTTCGCATATATTGGAGCTTCAGTTGTTGAATGGCTCATGGCCGGGATCGTCATCTATTTTGCTTTGTTCGCTATGGGCATTCATGCAGATATCAGGTATGTGTTCGGGGTGTTCGTCATTGCGGCGATCGGAGGAATGATCAGCCTCGTGCCGGGCGGCTTCGGCTCGTTTGACCTTTTATTTTTGCTGGGGATGGAGCAGCTTGGCTATCATCAGGAGGCCATCGTTACTTCTATTGTGTTGTACAGGCTCGCCTACTCATTTATCCCATTTATCTTGGGGCTGTTCTTTGCCGCCGGCGACCTGACGGAAAATACAATGAAGCGGCTCGAAACGAACCCGCGCATCGCACCGGCAATTGAGACGACAAACGTTCTGCTTGTTGTTCAGCGTGCGGTATTAGTGAGAATTTTGCAAGGCTCGCTTTCCCTTATTGTGTTCGTAGCAGGTCTGATTGTCCTGGCCTCAGTTTCCTTGCCGATTGACCGGCTGACGGTTATACCGCACATTCCGCGCCCGGCGCTTTTGCTGTTCAACGGCCTGTCCTTAAGCTCAGCACTCATTCTGCTAATTTTGCCGATCGAGCTTTATAAACGGACAAAACGTTCCTATACGATGGCCATTACAGCGCTTGTCGGCGGCTTTGTGTTCAGCTTTTTAAAAGGGCTTAACATCAGCGCGATATTCGTACTGCCGATGATTATCGTATTGCTTGTGCTATTGAAAAAACAATTTGTCCGCGAACAGGCATCCTATACACTGGGACAATTGATATTCGCTGTGGCGCTGTTTACTGTGGCGCTCTTTAACTACAATCTGATCGCGGGCTTTATTTGGGACCGGATGAAGAAGGTGCTGCGTCACGAATATTTCGTCCACAGCACCTCGCATATTACACATGCAACCATCATGGCGATCATCATTGTGCCGCTGTTCTTCTTTATATTTACAGTGGTCTATCATAAGAGAACGAAACCGATCGGAGAGCAAGCTGACCCTGAGCGTCTTGCTGCGTTTCTTAATGAAAAAGGCGGCAACGCGCTGAGCCATCTTGGTTTTCTTGGAGATAAGCGGTTTTATTTTTCCAGCGATGGGAATGCACTGCTTCTATTTGGGAAAATCGCCAGAAGGCTGGTCGTGCTCGGCGATCCATCTGGCCAAAGAGAATCATTCCCGCTCGTGCTGGAAGAATTTCTAAACGAAGCGCATCAGAAGGGATTCAGTGTTTTGTTCTATCAAATTGAACGAGAGGACATGGCGCTGTATCACGATTTTGGCTACAACTTCTTTAAACTTGGCGAGGAAGCATATGTAGATTTAAATACATTCACCTTGACTGGGAAGAAAAAAGCCGGCCTTCGGGCAATCAATAACCGCTTTGAGCGGGAGGAGTATACTTTCCATGTGGATCATCCCCCATTTTCTGATGCGTTTTTGGAGGAGCTGAAGCAAATCTCAGACGAATGGCTCGGCTCGAAAAAGGAGAAGGGATTCTCGCTCGGATTTTTTGATCCTTCCTATTTACAGAAAGCGCCGATCGCCTATATGAAAAATGCAGAGGGAGAGATCGTTGCATTCGCAAATGTCATGCCGATGTACCAGGAGGGAGAGATATCGGTTGACCTAATGCGCTATCGCGGCGACGCTCCAAATGGCATTATGGACGCATTGTTTATCCGTATGTTTTTATGGGCAAAGGAAGAGGGCTGCACGTCATTTAATATGGGGATGGCACCCTTGGCTAATGTCGGCACTGCCTTTACATCCTTCTGGTCCGAAAGGTTTGCCGCTGTCATTTTTAATAATGTCAGATACATGTACAGCTTCAGCGGCCTAAGAGCCTTTAAAGAAAAATACAAACCGGAGTGGCGAGGGAAATACTTAGCGTATCGGAAAAACAGATCTCTTTCTGTCACCATGTTCCTCGTTACACGTCTGATTGGCAAAAGCAAAAAAGACTCCGTCTAATAAGACGGAGTCTTTTTTTTATTTCGTTTTTAAGAAGTAGGTTTCAATATCATCAAGCAGGTAGTTTGCGGCTTTAATTCCGCCTGCGGTTGTCCATACGACGTCATCGACTTCATGCGCATTACCTGATTTCACGGCCTTTAGGTTTTTCCATAGTGAACTGCTTGTCCACTGATTGGCCCATTTTTCATTTTCCTTTGCATTATCGGCTTTATAAGTGAAATAAAACAGCACATCAGCATCCATATCAGGAATAGATTCTTTACTGTCAGTTGAGAACGTAAATTGGTCCTTTTGTTTCTTGAACAGTTCTACTTGTTTTTCAGGGCGTTTGAAGCCAAGCTGGTCTAAAATAATCCCTGAGAATGAATCGGTATAATAGATTCTTGATTCACCGGATAAAAAGCGTACGACTGAAACGGTTTTGTTTGTCTGGTCGCCCAGCTTGTTTTTTAAATCAGAAACACGTTTATCAAAATCGGCAATGACTTCCTTGCCTTTGTCCGCCTTATTCACCGCGTTGGCGTATAGAGTCAGGTTATCCTTCCAGTTCCCGGCCAAAGATTCAGCAAAAACAGTCGGCGCAATCGCATTTAACTGATCATAAATTTTTTCCTGGCGCACTTTGTTTCCAATAATCAAATCAGGCTTTAATTCTGCGATGGCTTCCACATTCGGTTCCGTTTCAAGACCGACGTTTTTAACACCTTTCATGTCATCTTTCAGATAGTCATACCACGGGTCGCCCTTCCATGACTTTACGGCTCCGACCGGCTTAATGCCAAGCGCTAAGAGCGCCTCTGTTCCTTCATTAGTTAAAACAACAATCCGTTTTGGATTGGCGGGGATGTTGTCTGATGTCCCCATTGCATGTTTGACCGTTCTTGTTTTACTGCTTGACCCCTCGCTGTTGCTTGAACTTTCTGAACTATTACAGGCAGAAAGTACCATAACGGCCATTAAAAATACGAATAGCATGCTGATATGCTTTTTCATCTTTTTCCTCCCGATATTGAAATTCATTATCATTTAGATCATAATAAGCAGTGTTAAGAGTGTCAATCCCTAATTGAGGATTATTCTCAAAAACAAACATTACATAGTAAATAACTAGGAGAATTAGATCATGATCTGCAAAAAGGCATCTTCAAAATGGATTGTGTTAGTATGTCTGATTTTCATTTTACTGGCGGCTGTCTGCGCAAGCGTCGTGTACGGCTATACAGGTACGTCATGGAGACAGGTCTATCAGGCATTTACTTCCTTCAACGGAACAAATGAGCATGTCATCATCAAGGATGTCAGGCTTCCGCGCGCTTTGGTTGCGACAGTCGTCGGCGCCTCGCTTGCAGCCGCAGGCGCTCTCATGCAGGCGCTCACAAAAAATCCGCTTGCGTCACCGGGGATTTTCGGGATTAACGCCGGTGCAGGTTTTTTTATTGTTGCCGGATCGTTTTTTCTGCATATTCAGTCACCTCAGGCATTAGTATGGAGCTCGTTTCTGGGGGCAGCATTTACCGCCGCGATCGTCTATGCAGCAGGCTCGCTTGGGAGGGAAGGGCTGACGCCAATCAAACTGACGCTGGCGGGAGCTGCCATGGCAGCCATGTTTTCTTCTCTGACACAGGGCTTGCTGTCTGTCAACGAACTCGAGCTTGCCCAGGTGCTTTTTTGGCTGACTGGCTCTGTGCAGGGCCGGAGTCTGGATCTGTTGATGACGATGTTTCCATATGCAGCGGCAGCGCTGGTAATCTGCTTCTTTCTCGGCCAAAAAATTAATCTCCTCGTTATGGGAGAAGATGTGGCAAAAGGACTCGGCCAAAAAACAGGCCTGCTGAAATTTGTGATGGCGCTTTGTGTTGTCATGCTTGCAGGGTCCGCTGTCGCCATTGCCGGGCCGATTTCTTTTATCGGCATCATTATTCCGCATTTTGCCCGCTTTGTCGTTGGTAATGATTATCGCTGGGTTCTGCCATTTTCCGCTGTTTTGGGTGCCATTTTGCTTGTTTGCGCGGATATCGGTGCGCGATATATCATTATGCCTCAGGAAGTTCCTGTCGGGGTCATGACCGCCATCATCGGAATGCCTGTGTTTGTGTACATCGCAAGAAGGGGGGCGAAGCTATGAAACTTCGTTTTGGCGTTACTGCGGCTGAAAAGAAAGCATGGATCGTCTTTTTAATTTTACTAGGGTTAACAGCTGCTGTACTCATCATAAGCGCAGGTCTCGGACAAAGGTTTATTCCTCCCTGGGATGTAGCAAAAACATTCTTTGGTGCAGGTTCCAAGCTGGATGAACTGATGATCATGTCGTTCCGCATGCCAAGAATTTTGACGGCTTTATGCGCCGGTGTCTGCTTGGCAGCGGCAGGCGCGATATTGCAGGGGCTCGTCAGAAACCCTCTCGCATCTCCGGATATTATCGGAATAACAGGAGGAGCGGCGGTAGCGGTCGTGCTTTTAATGATGTTCTTCTCAGACCGCAGCAGTTCACTTACGATCAGTCTGTCATGGCTTCCAGCAGCCGCATTTATCGGCGCATCGGCTGTCGGGCTCATCGTCTATTTACTGGCATACAAAAATGGCGCCTCCACATTTCGGCTGGTGCTTATCGGAATCGGATTTTCAATGTCGGCGCAGGCGATGACTACCCTGTTGATGATCAAAGGCCCGATTTACCGGGCATCACAAGCCAATGTATATATCACTGGGTCAGTTTATGGGTCAAACTGGCAGCATGTAAAAATAGCTATTATCTTATCTGTCATTCTCTTATTCATTTGTTTTGTCGCGCTAAAAAATATGAATATACAGGTGCTGGGTGAAGATATTGCGGCGGGTGCAGGAAGCGCTGTGCAGCGAAATCGTTTTTTCTTGCTACTTTTGAGTACGGCACTTACTGGTTGTGCAGTTTCAGTTGCTGGCACAATCGGTTTTGTCGGGCTGATGGCGCCCCATATTGCAAGACGGCTTGTCGGCTCATCTTATGGCGCGCTGCTCCCAGCGTCGGCACTTATTGGAGCTCTGCTCGTTTTAACAGCTGATATCGTCGGCAGAACCTTATTTGCTCCGGTGGAAGTGCCGGCCGGCGTCTTTACAGCGGCTATCGGCGCACCTTATTTTATTTATTTGCTCTATAAAACAAGAAATTCTTAATCGTTACACCCATTTTCTTAAAAAAGAAAATGGGTTTTTTTGATAATGACTGAAGATTCGTAATTATTTTTGCTATACTGACAGAGACATTGATAAAGAAAGGGCGGCAGATGAATGAAAGAAGCAGAGGTATTAAAATATGAAGCATTTACAAGCAGTCCCGGCAAAGGAAACCCCGCAGGCGTCGTTTTGCAGGGAGACGATTATACGGAAGACGAGATGCAGATCATAGCTGAGCGTGCCGGGTATTCAGAAACCTCCTTTATCCGAAAAAGCGAGTCGGCCGATCTTGAACTCCGTTACTTTACACCTGGACACGAAATGAATTTGTGCGGTCATGCGACAGTTGCGTCTCTTTACGCATTATGTGAGAAAGGAATGCTGGAGAGCGGTAAAACGTACAGCATCCAAACGAAAGCGGGTATCCTGCCTGTGAAGATTTCTGAAAAAGATGGCCGTATTCATATCACGCTTGAACAGGCCTCTCCGCAATTCAAACCATTTACAGGCGATCGGAGAAAACTTGCGGACGCACTGGGTATCACCGAAGAGGATTTTCATGAAGACCTTCCGATTGTGTTTGGCAGCACTGGCATATGGACAGCCATCGTTCCGCTTAAATCATTGGAGGCTTCCAAAAAAATGGTGCCAGATAACAAACAATTTCCGGAAGTGCTAATTGATCTGCCAAAAGCTTCAGTCCATCCGTTTACCTTTGAAACCGTTCATCCCGACAGCGACCTGCACGGACGCCACTTTTCATCCCCGTATTCGGGAACGATTGAAGACCCCGTGACCGGCACAGCATCCGGCGTGATGGGGGCTTATATGAAACATTATGGCAATGCCGAGCAGCATAAATTTATCATTGAACAAGGGCAGGAAATTGGAAAAGACGGAAAAGTGGAGATCGAAATGAACGAAGCCGGCGGCCATGTGAAAGTGAACATGACAGGAACAGCCGTTTACTCAGAAACCCGTATTCTTAAAATCTAATACGGATGATTGTTTACAAAAAGATGCACTTTCCGTTATCATTATGAAATGATAATCATTTTCAATTGCATAGGAAGGTGAGACGGTATGCCTCAAACCGAACAAATACATCAGCATTCAGTACTGCGGGACATCATACGCAGCAGAAGATCGATTCGAAAGTTTAAACAAGAGCCAGTACCTTCAGCAGTCATTCTTGACATGCTTGAAACGGCAAAATATGCGCCAAATCACAGAGTGACAGAACCATGGAGATTTATTTACGTTTCCAGTGAGTCAGGTAAAGCGAACCTCATCAATACATTTGCAGCGTTCTCTAAGAAATCCAAGCCGGATATGACAGAGGAAAAGCTTCAAAATTTCAAAAACACACTTGGGCGCGTTCCGGGATTTCTCCTCGTCGTGTTTCAGGAAGATGAAAACGAAAGAGCGCGGGACGACGATTTTGCGGCAACAAGCTCGTTGATTCAAAATCTTCAGCTTCTTGCTTGGGAAAAAGGAATCGGCATGGTTTGGAAAAGCGGAAAAATCCTTTATGACAAAGAAGTCCATCAGGCCTTTGGTTTGCAGGATAATGAGCGTTTCGCCGCCATCATACAAACAGGTTATCCTGACGAGGCGCCGGAAGTGAAAAAACGCACACCGATCCGCGACCGGTTCACTGAAATGTAAAAAACCCCTTGTCTCAAACGGAGACAAGGGGTTTTTCATTAACGAGATTTCTTTTTCGCTCTGTTGTCGGCTGCTTTCGCACGCTCTTGCGCTTCGCGGTCATCTGTATCAGCAAGCTCGGTTGAATATTCTTCGTAAACGCCGTCAGTTTCCCTTTTTAATGCATCGGGAACTTGTGGAAGCTTTTGTTTGTTTTTATCACGGTTTTTGTGGATATGATTTCTGCCCATATCAAATTCCCCCTAAAAAGTGATATCAAACAAAGATAGTATTTGGTTTTAAGGAGCTATGTATTCCTACTTTCGCTTAGCAGCTTTTTCCGCTTTTTTAAATTCGCCTGAATAAAGAACTTCCTGCATTTTTTTCAGGTTGGCGCCTTGCTGGTGCTTCTCCCTCTTTTTTTCCATATAAAGGACCTCCTTCAACCATGTTATTCTTAAGGTTGACGCTTCCTGCTGTTTTTATACAGTCTTTCGGTCCGCTATCAGCTGTGAGAGTGCAAATTCAAGATCCGAATATGTAAAACGAAATCCAGAGGTTATCGCTTTTTTAGGAAGAGCGCGCTGTCCTTTCACAATCAAAAGACTCATTTCACCCAATGCTTTTGATAAAAAGAATTCCGGGACGGGGAGCCAGTGCGGGCGGTGCTTCACCCGTGCAATCGCTTTTCCGAATTGCTTTATGTCCACAGGATTGGGTGCGGTGACATTCATTGGGCCTGAGATGCCGGCGTTTTCCACCGCATATCGGATCATCTGGGCCGCATCCTCGACATGAATCCATGACAGCCACTGCCTTCCCGTTCCAATCGTTCCGCCGGCCAGAAACTTATAGGGGAGAACCATAAGCGGTAAAGCGCCTTTTTCTCCAAGCATCACGCCAAATCTCGCATAA
The DNA here is from genome assembly GCF_000877815.1 of Bacillus sp. YP1. NCBI lineage: Bacteria > Bacillati > Bacillota > Bacilli > Caryophanales > Bacillaceae > Bacillus > Bacillus sp. YP1. The sequence goes on from NZ_CP010014.1 coordinate 661,434, forward strand.
ACTGTCCGGATACCCATCGCTTCAATATGCTGTCCTTCCTTTTCCCACAGGTGTGCAGTATGACTGAGAAAATCCTCATCTGACGTTGCAGAATCCTCTGTGAAAGTTTTCTCAAGGCTTGTGCCGTAAATGCCCACGGCACTGGCTTGGATCAATGTCTTCGGCTTCTCCTTCTGTTTCTGAATAAGCCGCTGCACTTCACGCGTCGCATTGATACGGCTGGAGAGAATGTGCTGCTTTGTTTTATTTGTCCAGCGGCCAAAAATCGATTTTCCCGCAAGGTTTATCCAGACATCAATATGAGGAAGTTCCTGCTCCGGGGCGGCTCCTTCCGTCAGCCATTGGACATATGTCATATTTTTTTGTTCAGTTTCCCTTGCGTTTCTTGATAAAATATAAACATGGTGTCCCTGGCGGGTAAGAACGCCTGTCAGATGCTGGCCGAGAAAACCGGTTCCGCCCGTCATTGCGATATTCATGAACATCTCTCCTCATCGTTCTAATAAATATACTTTACCTCATTGTAATAAAAGAAAACGCGTTTCAGGCCTGAGAAGGGAGATTAAGATGCCGTTTATTACAAAAATATCAACGCAAAAAAAGAATACGGAACGCTTCAATATTTTTCTGGATGATAAATACGCCTTCAGTGTGGACGCGGATGTGCTCGTGAAATTTGAGCTCAAGAAGGGAAAAGAACTCGATGATCTTGACATCATTGAGATTCAATACGGCGATGAAGTGAAGAAAGGCTTCAACCGTGCGCTTGACTTTTTATCCTATCGAATGCGGTCGACGAAAGAGGTCGAGGACCACTTAAAGAAAAAAGAAACCTCGCCCCCCGTCATTGCGGAAGTCATCCATAGGCTTAACGATTACAAGTACTTAAACGACCAGGAATTTGCCGCAGCCTATGTCAGCACTCACAAAAAAACAAACGGAAAAGGCCCTGATGTTTTGTTCAGAGAGCTAAGAGCGAAGGGAATTGATGACGATACAATTAAGGAGGCGCTAAGTTCCTTTTCCTTTGAAGATCAGACAAGAGAAGCGGTCAAGCATGTTGAAAAGCTTCTCAAAAAAGATAAAAAGCTTTCGACGAAAGAATTCAAACAGCGCGCCCAGCTGCAGCTTCAGCGCAAGGGCTTCTCATTTGATGTTATCAGCGCGGCGATGGATCAGATTGAATATGAAAATGATGAAGACACAGAGAAAGAAGCGCTGCGCCTTCACGCGGAAAAAGCGTTTAGAAAATACCGCTATGACGGCTCATATGAAAGCGCCATGAAGGTCAAACAATTTTTATTCCGCAAAGGATTCTCACTCGATTTAATCGAGCAATTACTGCAGGAAGAGGAGTACTGAAATGGAGAAACGATACAGTCAAATGACACCTCACGAACTCAATACCGAAATCGCATTACTTTCTGAAAAAGCAAGAAAAGCCGAACAGCATGGAATCATAAACGAACTGGCAGTGCTCGAACGGAAAATTACGATGGCAAAAGCATATTTGCTGAACCCGGAAGATTACTCACCGGGAGAAACATATCGTGTGGAAAACACTGAGGACGAGTTTACCATCAGTTATTTAAATGGCGTTTTCGCATGGGGATACAGGACCTCTTCCCCTCAGCAAGAGGAAGCGCTGCCAATCTCAGTATTGCAAGAAAAAGAATAAAGCGTAACAGGAGGCTGATGATCAGCCTCTTTTTGTTTGCAGCACATTTACACGAATTCTTAAAGAAAAAATCATTGAATTCACTTGAAAAATCTTTTAAGATGAAACTCGTTGTTTTTTAAAATCAAAGGAGGCGATGACGTTGAGTATCAAAAACCCATCTGTAAAATTTATTATATTTGTTCTTATGATTTGTACATTTTCAATCGGCTATACAGAATACGCGGTGATGGGTATTTTGACGTCGATTGCCAATGACTTTCATATACAGGTTTCATCCGCAGGGCTTCTTGTCACGGCTTATGCGGCAAGCGTTTGTTTGACAGGGCCGCTCGTCACCATCATTTCCGTCAAGCTTCCGAGAAAGCCTGTGCTTCTTGGGCTGATGGCGATATTTATCCTTTCCAACCTGATGAGCGCACTGGCGCCGAATTTTGCGGTATTGGCCATTTCAAGAATTTTATCTGCGTCCATTCACGGCGCTTTCTTCGCGATTGCCATGGTATTCGCAAGTGAAATGGTTCCGCCGGAAAAGCGTGCTGCAGCTGCTGCTTCAATGAACGGCGGACTGACAGTGGCTCTAATGCTTGGTGTTCCATTCGGCTCTTATCTCGGAGATGTCCTGAATTGGAGAGCGGTGTTTTCCATCATTACGGCACTTGGTGTCATCGGATTTTTAGGCCTTATGGCTGCCGTGCCGAACAGAAAACCAAAAGTGATCCCAATGCTTATGAATGAGTGGGGTGTTTTTAAACACAAACAAGTGCTGTTTTCCTTCGCGATTACCATTTTAGGCTATTCCGGTGTCTTTATCGCCTACACCTTTATCGAACCCATTTTAAGGCATTCAGCCGGATTCAGCACGGTTGGCATTACAGGTGCTCTCTTTGCGTATGGATTGGGAGGCGTTGCCGGGAATTTCTTTGCTGGAAAGGTACCGCTGCCTTTGCTGACTCGGACGATGATCGGCGTAATGATCGGTTTAATCGGTGTTCTGGCTGTATTTCCTTACATCGCCATTTACCCGGCTGCAGCCATTGTGGCAACGTTCCTATTCGGGGCATGCGCATTCGGCACGCCGCCTCTTCTGCAAACAAAGGTCATTTCCTCATCTGAGGGCGGCACAACCATTGCCGCAGCTGTCAGCGTATCAGCATTTAACCTTGCCAATGCCCTTGGTGCATGGATCGGCGGAATGATTTTAAACGGAACAGGCTCTTATTCCTGGCTGTTTGCAGGAGGTGCGCTTATGACTGCATGCGGACTTGTGCTTTCTACCTTCGCACACTTATCAGAAAAGAAGAGCGTCTACGAATATCAAGTCAATAAAGGGTAAAAACAGCTGCAGTGTATGCAGCTGTTCTTCTTTACCGTTTGCCTGAGGCTCTCATTCTTTCTTGAGGATGCTGATTGATAGATCCGTCAGCACGCTTTGAAGCATAATCGTCCTTTGCTCTCGGTTCACCCTGAAATTTGTTTTCGTTTTCGTAAGGAAATCCTTTTTCTTTATTTCGGACCATGTCATATCCCCCTAGATTCGAGATCAAAAAGTTGCGTCTTTCCAGATGAAGACGTAAGGTTAGTATATGGAGAACACTACGTAATAAAGCGTTATTTTTTTCCTGAAGAAAGGAGACTGCACACATGAATATGTACATTGAGAAACTGACTAATCTGCTTCTGGAAAAGAACGAGATGATCAGCTATATACAGGCAAAAACGTGGGTGGAATTGTTATGGAGCGATTTCGAAGCAACCTATGCAAAAGCCGGACACGCCTATCAAGGTGAAAAAATGACTGAAAAAATCGTCACACAATGGATTGAAAACTATGGCGGCCAGCTCCACCTTTTTCAAAGCTCCCGTAACGACGTGAATGATTACTTAAATCAAAGCAGAGGCCTTTTGCATTAAAAACCTGCCGTTAACGACCGGCAGGTTTTTTCATTTTCTTAAAATTACCTTAACAGGAAGAAATCATAAACAAAACATGTTTCACCAGCCTGTCAATCAGGGAATACCACTTATATCTTGTCAAAATGCGAGGAGGAGCTTTATATGAAAAAGAAACAAGTAATGCTCGCTTTAACAGCTGCCGCAGGACTGGGTTTGACAGCACTTCATTCCGCTCCCGCAGCAAAAGCTGCGCCCCTTCACGACATATCTGTCAGCATGCCATCATCCGATTCTTACATCATAAAAACAGGAAAGCTGAATGTCCGGACTGAGCCAAATCATAAAGGTGACATTCTCGGCACTGTATCATCAGAACAAAAAGTAAAAGTCTATGGATTTGTAAATGCCGATTGGGCTCAAATTCATTTCAAAGGAAAAAAAGCGTATATTTCAACCCACTTTTTAATGAAAACCGCAAGCCAAGCGAAAACAATGAAACAGACAGCCTTCTATGCACCGACGCCCGAAAATGGAAAAGCTAAACAGCTCTCATCTGGAACAGAGGTGACAATACTTGGGTGGGGATTCAGTGAAAACGGCGGATTTGACTTCACTTGGGCGTTCGTGGATTATGGCGGAGTTAAAGGCTATATTCACACAAAGGATTTACAAATGCGATAAAAAGGCAGGCCGAGGCTTGTCTTTTTGCCTATGCATGAAACATTTCTCCTTTCTGCACGTAACAATGAGAAAGGAGATGATGATATGACGGGTTTAGTCGGCGGAGGGCTTATGATCATTGCGGGCATACTGATCAAACTGTTTCCTCCCAAATCGATCAACAGTGTGTACGGATACAGAACGAGACGCTCAATGTCAGATCAAAGATTATGGAATGAAGCGAACCGTTACAGTGCATCATTAATGATCCTGTCAGGCTTGGTGATTGCGGGAATGGGTTTGCTGCTGGGATCAAACTTGTTTATTCTTCAGCTTATCCTGCTGATTGCCGCCTGTGTCATAACATTTATGCTAACGGAGAAAAGGCTGAAAATCATGACGCACAGTCAAGGAGGAGATAGAAGTGGACGGAGTTAAATGCCAGTTTGTCAATACGAACGGAATCACGCTCCACGTTGCAGCCGCAGGACCGGAAGACGGCCCGTTAATTGTCCTGCTCCATGGATTTCCTGAGTTTTGGTACGGCTGGAAAAATCAAATCAAACCGCTTGTTGATGCGGGTTACCGGGTCATTGCTCCTGATCAGCGGGGCTACAATCTCAGTGACAAACCGGAAGGAATTGATTCATATCGGATTGATACATTAAGAGATGATATCATCGGGCTTATTACGCAATTCACTGATGAAAAAGCAATTGTCATCGGTCATGACTGGGGAGGGGCTGTCGCATGGCATTTGGCTTCCACACGCCCGGAATATCTTGAAAAACTGATCGCGATCAATATCCCGCACCCGCACGTCATGAAAACCGTAACGCCGCTTTATCCGCCGCAATGGCTGAAAAGCTCGTATATCGCATACTTCCAGCTCCCCGATATACCGGAGGCATCACTAAGGGAAAATGATTATGAAACATTAGACAAAGCGATTGGATTATCCGACCGTCCCGCGCTTTTTACATCCGAGGATGTCAGCAGGTACAAAGAAGCGTGGAAACAGCCGGGCGCGCTGACAGCTATGCTGAACTGGTACAGAGCCCTCAGAAAAGGAAGCTTGGCAGAGAAACCCTCTTACGAAACAGTACCTTACCGAATGATCTGGGGAATGGAAGACCGCTTTTTGAGCAGAAAGCTTGCTAAAGAGACGGAAAGGCATTGCCCGAATGGACATCTCATCTTTGTTGATGAAGCTTCCCATTGGATTAACCACGAAAAGCCAGCCATCGTCAATCAGCTGATTTTGGAATATCTTAAGAACCAATAAGCTAAAATTTCTCTCCATCCGTCTGTCATAATGGCAGACTTTTTCTGTGCGTTTTTTTCATAGTCTGTTTTAAACATGACAAAATAACATTAAAAATCATGCATGTCACCATAAAATTGTAACAAAAAACAGGTTTAAACGACTTTAAAAAAAGGAATAGCCTTACTGAAGATTTGTGTAAAACTCCCCTAAGGCAATACTTAAAAAGAATAATAAAAAGAAGGTGCCTTAATGAAGCAAGGATTAATCTCGATTATTATCCCGTCTTACAATGAAGGGTATAATGTCAAACTCATTCATGAATCTTTAAAAAAGGAATTTAAAAACATTCATTATGACTATGAAATATTCTTCATAAACGACGGAAGTGTTGATGACACGCTTCAGCAGATCAAAGACTTGGCAGCGACGTGCAGCCGGGTAAAATATATATCTTTTTCTCGAAACTTTGGAAAAGAAGCCGCAATTTTGGCGGGCTTTGAACATGTTCAGGGCGAGGCGGTTATTGTAATGGATGCCGATCTGCAGCATCCGACATATTTGCTGAAAGAATTTATCAAAGGCTACGAAGAAGGGTATGACCAAGTCATTGCCCAAAGGAACAGAAAAGGGGACAGCTTTGTCCGCTCACTCTTATCATCTATGTATTACAAGTTCATTAATAAAGCGGTGGAAGTCGATTTGCGTGACGGTGTCGGTGACTTCAGATTGTTAAGCCGCCAAGCTGTGAATGCACTTTTGAAGCTGAGCGAAGGAAATCGCTTCTCAAAAGGCCTTTTTTGCTGGATTGGCTTTGATCAGAAAATTGTATTTTATGAAAATGTCGAACGAAAAAACGGCACCTCCAAATGGTCGTTCAGCAGTCTGTTTAACTACGGAATGGACGGCGTCGTTTCATTTAATCATAAGCCGCTGAGATTATGTTTTTATACAGGCATTTTCATCCTGCTGCTTTCCATCATTTATATCATTGCCACATTCGTTAAAATTCTGACTAACGGTATTTCTGTGCCTGGGTATTTCACCATTATCTCAGCAGTGTTATTTCTCGGCGGAGTACAGCTGTTAAGTCTTGGAATAATAGGTGAATATATCGGCCGAATCTATTATGAAACAAAAAAACGCCCGCATTATTTGATCAAAGAAGCGAATATCCCGAACAAAGACCTGCCTGAAACGAACGAATTAAAAAGCATGCGGCGTCTGACAAAAATGCACTGAAAATACCAAGCGCCATTGGCAGTGCTTTTTTTGCGTGTCTATTATCTTAAAAGCAAGACTGGAGAATTTATATGAAAAGAAAACATATCATGATCTATGCGGCCAGTTTGCTGGTGTCCGTTCTGGCACACGCTTTTTTTGTGAAAGAATGGGCGGAAGGCAGGTATATGACAGGTCCGGGTGACGGGCTTGCGCAAATGATCGTATTTAAAAAATTATTATTTGACCAATATACACACGGGAATTTTTTCTACAATTATTCATTCGGACTTGGCGGCGGCACATTCAGTCAGCTCGGCTATTATTTTTCTGCGTCTTTTCTTTTTCTTGCTGTGTCTGCCGCTGTTTGGCTGCTTCAAGCCGTCCAGCTGATCGGAGAAGCGGATACGCTTTTTTGGGCAGAGTCAGCTGTTTTTATCAGTATTTTCAAATTGAGCTTGATCATCTTTACGTCCGCTTCTGTTTTTCATTATCTTCTCAAGCACAGGGCGGCATCGTTCACGGGAGCTGTGTTATACGGCGTCTCAATTATTTATTTCCGTCACGAAGCGTATTGGGAATTTTTCACCGATACAATGGTTTGGCTTCCGCTGCTTGTTTTCGGCGCAGAAAAAATTATTAGAGAGCGGCGTCCGGCGTGGTTTATCGTTGCGTGTTCGCTGACGTTAATCAATAACTTTTACTTTGCATACATAAACCTTATATTCATCGGAATCTATGTGCTGTTCAGATGGCTGATCCGTTTGGAACCACATGAAGAGAAAAGATGGATTCAAATCAGATTATTTCTCGTTTCAGGCTTCATTTCTTTTGGCATCAGTGCGGCGGCGTTTGTGCCGGTAGTATACGGTTTTTTAAACAACCTGCGCCCTCCATACAGCCAGAAAATAGAGTGGCTCAATTTCGATGATAATATCTTATTTTCGAGCCGGATCATCATTGTGCCGGCCGCTTTTCTGCTGTTTTTGTTTATGATTTCTTTTTACAAAAACCGTGTGTTTCGTCTCTTTGCCGGGTTGAGCCTGCTGTTTATTCTGTTTCATTTCAGTCCGTATGCGGCAAGCGTCTTTAACGGTTTTTCCGCCCCGCAAAACCGGTTTGAATATGTTCTGGCCTTTACCATTGCAGGAGCAGCTGCGGCTGGTTTGTCACAGCTGTCTGAATTGAAACGGAAAGAACTGCTCCCGGCCGCAGCTATCGTCCTGCTTCTTTACTTGTATCATATCCAAAGGTATAAGCTCGATATATGGAAGCCTGCGAATGAAAGTATTCTATTGCTCTTACTCATGACAATCGCAGCCTTGTTTGCTGCAGCTTTTGCGAAAAAACGGGCAAAAATGGCTGTGTACGGTATAATCATTCTTTCTTCGCTGTTTGTCGCCAACTCCTATCAAAAATACGCGCTCTCAGAAGGCGGCGATTTGGACAGTGTGACAAAAGAATATCTTACAAGTGAGGAATACAGAGGGCGGGAATCATCTGAGCTCATCAGACGTTTACAGAAGGAAGACGATGATCCGCTCATGAGAATCGACTGGATGAACGGGGTCCGCAATAATACGCCAATCATTTACGGATTTAATGGCTTCAGCGCGTATTCCAGCATTTTAAACAAAGATCTGCTGGCCTTCTATTGGAATGATTTAAGCATCGATATGGGCAGGGAAAGCGTCAGCCGTTACGCGTCATTGGGAGACAGGGCGAATTTATACAGCCTGCTTTACGGCAAATATTATATGACCGAAAAAACAAACGAAGCCAGCGTCCCGTACGGCTTCAAAAAGCATTTAGAAACAGAGCATTATGCAGTTTATGAGAATCAGTACATGCTTCCATTCGTCAAAACAGCGGATGCCATATACAGCGAAAGTGAGCTGGACCGATTGCCCGCTCTTGCGAAAGAACAGGCGATGCTGAAAGGAATCATATTAAAAGATCCATCAGGAAAAACGGAGCAGACACCAAAACCGTCCAATTTGATCACCAAGTCGGACATTACCGCAAAACAAGCCCAGTATCAAAACGGGCTGCTAACCGTAACTGGAGAAAACGGAGGAGAGCTGATCATCACCCCGAAACAGCCATCATCCGCTCCGGGAGACTACTATGTCAGCTTTTATTTGAAAAGCAAAGCAAAAGACAGAGGATTTGCGTTAAAGGTAAATGATTATGTCACAACAAGGAAATCGAACAAATCGATATATAAAACCGGAGTAAATAATATAACGGTAAGAGTGCCTAAATCAGGCCATATCTCAATCAATCTTCCGAAAGGAACCTATGAGCTGAGAAACATAGCGCTCTATGAAGAAAATTACCAAACGCTGAAAAACGCTGTAATGCAAAATAAAACAGAGAAAGCAGACAAACTGAATTGGAACAAAAATCGACTGACCTTTGCCTATCATCTGTCAAAAGATCAGTACATCATGCTTCCGATCCCATATGAAAAAGGCTGGGAGCTGAAGATCAACGGAAAAACACAGAAGATCGAAAAAGCGGATTATGCTTTTATAGGCTTCAAGGCGCAAAAGGGAGACAATCACATTGAGCTGACTTACTATCCGCCATACTTCAAAATATCGGCGATCATATCTCTCGTCAGTCTGCTGCTTGCTGTTTTCTATATAAGACGTAAAAAGCCCGGCTCTATATAGAGCCGAGCTTTAATTTTTTCTGAAGTTTTTCTTCGCTGAATATCCATCCCGTATAGGACGAACGAATCGTGAGATCATGGCCGATATGAACAATTGCGACAAACGGATAATGGCCTTTGCTCCGATAACGCAGGTCGATAAATCTCACCTCATAATGATCTTTAAACGTATCCACTTCCCACCGGTATACCGGAGAAAAGGACAGAAACGCCGCGATGTTATCATCCTGCTTTGCCGCATGCATTACATCGGTTTCAGGAACAGGCACCCGATTAAATGTATCCAGAATCACGACATGTCCTTCCATGCTTCTTCCTACATAGAAAGCATGTGCTGTCGTCACTGCGATTCGCCATTGCCTGAATTTCATCGTTGGAGAAATAATAATGCTTTCGATCTCATCATGAATCATCTCATGAAGCTTCCGTTTAATTCTCAGCTGCATGATCAGGCGCACCAAGTAGTAGCCTGCCAATATGATATATAAGCTGAGAAACGTGATGCCGGGACTGCCGCCTGCATACCAAATCGCGATAGCTGCCAGATGGCTGATAAAAATAAACGGATCAAACGTATTAATCAGCCCGAGCGCTACCCATTTTTTCGAAAACGGACGAATGGCTTGTGTTCCATAGGCGTTGAATATATCAACAAAGACATGCAGAACGACTGCCAGCAGTGTCCACAGCCACAGGTGCAGAAAATCAGCCTGAGGATAAAATAAATACAGAATCGCCGGGATGATGACAGACCAAAACAAAACGGCGGGAATTGAATGGGTAAATCCTCTGTGATTCCTTATATAAACAGCATTGTTTTTAAGCTTTAACACAGTATCAATATCCGGAGCCTGAGAGCCCGCAAGCGTTGCGATCATAACAGCGTGAGCCATTGCCGGATCTGATCCGACAACAGGATCAAGCGTCGCAATACCGCCCAGTGCGATGCCCATAACGACATGTGTGCCCGTATCCATAGGTGACCTCCTTGCAGGATGATCCTGCACATTCACTTTGTAAGAAATTCCCCATTTTCATATACCCAATTTTTAAACTGATTCAATCGTTCTCATATGTTTCCGCTTTTTCTTTATTACTATTTAATGTAACATATTATCGTACTGTGCCCTTAGTGTACAACAAAAAACAGTCTAAAGAAAAGCGGGGCGCGAAAGACTGGGGAGAAACACATATGAACGTACTTGAAGACAAATTAAAACAAAAAGACATACAGCAATTTCGCGATGATTTAATCTCATGGTTTGAACGAGAGCAGCGCGTTCTGCCGTGGAGAGAGGACCAAGATCCATATAAGGTGTGGGTATCTGAAGTGATGCTGCAGCAAACGAGAGTAGAGACAGTGATTCCTTACTTTCTCCGGTTTGTGGAACAATTCCCGACAGTGGAAGCGCTCGCTGATGCTGATGAAGAAAAGGTGCTCAAAGCATGGGAAGGGCTCGGCTATTATTCGCGAGTTAGAAACCTGCAAAGCGCGGTAAAAGAAGTGAAACAGGAATACGGCGGCATTGTCCCTCCAGACGAGAAAGATTTTGGCGGGTTAAAAGGCGTCGGCCCTTATACAAAGGGAGCGGTGCTCAGCATTGCCTACAATAAACCCATTCCCGCAGTTGACGGAAATGTGATGCGTGTCATGTCCAGAATTCTTTCTATTTGGGATGATATTGCCAAACCAAAAACAAGAACGATCTTTGAAGACGCCATACGAGCTTTTATTTCCAAAGAAAAACCATCTGAATTTAATCAGGGCTTGATGGAGCTTGGAGCCTTGATCTGTACGCCAAAATCACCCTCATGCCTGCTATGCCCGGTTCAGCAGCATTGCTCAGCATTTGAAGAAGGCACTGAACGGGAGCTTCCGGTAAAAAGCAAAAAGAAAAAGCCCGGGATCAAAACCATGGCCGCGATCGTACTGACTGATGAAGACGGACAAGTGTATATCCACAAACGGCCGTCTAAAGGTTTGCTCGCCAACCTGTGGGAATTCCCTAATCTTGAAACACAAAAAGGGATCAAAACTGAGCGTGAACAGCTCATTGCTTTCTTAGAAAACGAATATGGCATACAAGCTGATATCAGTGATCTGCAAGGTGTAGTCGAGCATGTTTTCACCCACCTGGTATGGAATATTTCAGTGTTTTTCGGTAAAGTAAAACAAGTGTCGGATACCAGCGAGCTGAAAAAAGTAACGAAAGAAGAGCTCGAACAATTTGCGTTCCCGGTGTCACATCAAAAAATCTGGAAGATGGCAGTAGAAGCAGCCGCCATCTCGGCTGCTCCGTAAACCATTCTTAATCGTAAGAGACGCGCGTGCCGTGGCTGTAGTCCGCTTCATTGCGCTTCATTCCGCCGCGCGCTTCAATTTCTTGCGTTAATTCCCGGTATTTTGATTGGCCTTCTTCGTTCAAATAAGGCATAATTTGCTGAAAGGCATGATGAAAATAAGCGAGTTCACTGTTCTTCCAATCTTTTTTGGAAACCATGTTCAATTCGCTCATATCACGTCCGACATACATAACAGAAGACCCCCTTTAAAGTTCTTGCCATTATTGTTTGTGGAAATAAAAGAACTATACGCTACAAGGAGATGAGGAAAAATGGAACAAAATAAATGTGCACTCGTAACAGGAAGCAGCCGCGGTGTCGGAAAAGCGGCCGCGATCAGACTTGCTGAGAACGGCTATAACATCGTCATTAACTATGCACGCAGCAAAAAAGCAGCATTAGAAACAGCGGAAGAAATCGAAAAGCTTGGCGTTAAAGTTCTTGTCGTAAAAGCAAACGTAGGACAGCCTGCAAAAATCAAAGAAATGTTTCAGCAAATTGATGAAACGTTCGGCAGACTTGATGTTTTTGTAAATAATGCCGCATCAGGAGTACTAAGACCTGTCATGGAATTAGAAGAAACACACTGGGACTGGACGATGAACATTAATGCGAAAGCATTGCTTTTCTGCGCTCAGGAAGCTGCCAAGCTAATGGAGAAGAACGGTGGCGGACATATTGTCAGCATCAGTTCATTAGGCTCTATCCGCTATCTTGAAAACTACACCACGGTCGGTGTATCAAAAGCAGCGTTAGAGGCTTTAACCCGTTATCTTGCCGTTGAGCTTTCACCAAAACAAATTATCGTCAATGCTGTTTCAGGCGGAGCGATCGACACAGATGCGCTGAAGCACTTCCCGAATAGAGAAGATCTGCTTGAGGATGCGCGCCAAAATACGCCGGCGGGACGCATGGTCGAAATTAAAGACATGGTTGATACTGTGGAGTTTCTAGTGTCTTCCAAGGCTGACATGATCCGCGGACAGACAATTATCGTTGACGGCGGACGCTCACTGCTCGTTTAAAAATTTTTAAAAAAGAGGAATAGCTATACGATCACCTGCACATTCTAATGACCGTGGAGGTGATAACAATGGCTAACTCAAATAACTTCAGCAAAACAAACGCTCAACAAGTTAGAAAACAAAACCAACAATCAGCTGCTGGTCAAGGTCAATTTGGCACTGAATTTGCTAGCGAAACAAACGCTCAGCAAGTCAGAAAACAAAACCAGCAATCAGCTGGCCAACAAGGTCAATTCGGCACTGAATTCGCTAGTGAAACTGACGTACAGCAGGTAAGACAGCAAAACCAATCTGCTGAACAAAACAAACAACAAAACAGCTAATCACTGAAACAGAAAAAAGCACTTCATCTTCGGGTGGAAGTGCTTTTTTCTGTTTGAAAAACGACAAAACTTGTGGAAGGTCTACAGAATGAGTCAAAGGGTTTGCTTTATGGAGATCGAAATGATTAAAGGAGGAAATGTTTATACTTTCATCAGGCTGAAGGAGGAACCGATGACGGAATTTGAAAAGCTGGTAAGTGAACAGATGAAAACGATGGATAAGCTTCTCGATCTCCAATCAGAGCTCGACCGCTGCAAACAAATTGAGGCGGAACTCCGGCATTTGGAAAGGGATGCAAAGCTGCGTGGGATTCAGGCTGAAATTGCGGTAAAACGGAAACACCTTGCCGATATACAGGATATGTTTCAAAAGCAGACAGAGCAGGTCATTCGTTCATATCGCAGCTCAGAAAAGCCGTCTTCCTTTGTGTAGTGCAGGAATGTGCCATTCCCCGGCCGGAATGGCTCTTTTATTTTCATTTTTCAATTTGTAACGTTATAATAGGTAAAAGACGTTGTCGGTAAGCAAATTTGGACATACTAACTGTAGGGCTTTATAGAAAGTAGGGGAGAAATATGGGCTATCCCAAGGAAGGAGAAACCATTCAAATTCACAGCTATAAGCACAACGGGCTGATTCATAGAATTTGGAATGAGACAACAATCTTAAAAAGTACAGAAATGTGTGTCATCGGAGCCAATGACCGGACGATGGTAACCGAATCAGACGGCCGGACATGGATAACCAGAGAGCCCGCAATCTGTTATTTTCACGCAAGACAATGGTTTAATGTCATCGGGATGCTGAGGGAAGACGGGGTTCATTATTATTGCAACATCAGTTCTCCGTTTGCCTATGATGGCGAAGCAATTAAATATATTGATTATGACTTAGATGTTAAGGTTTTTCCTGACATGACCTACAATATTCTCGATGAAGACGAATATGATGATCATCGGAAAGCCATGAATTATCCAAAAGAAATCGACAGTATTTTAAGAGACTACTTAAATACGCTGCTCCATTGGATTCACCAGCGTCAGGGACCGTTTGCACCCGAGTTTGTCGATATGTGGTATGAACGGTATTTGCGCTACACAAAATAATGGTTACGTAAAAACCTGTTGCGGGGTACAACAGGTTTTTCACATGGGCTCACACACATCATGATAAAGAGAGAGGGGGAATCAACGTGGGGGTTATGAAACGCTACATGCAATTCGTCAAACCTTATAAGAAGCAAATTTTCGTTACAGTGTTAATCGGGATCGTAAAATTCTCCATTCCGCTTGCTCTCCCATTGCTTCTGAAGTACGTAGTTGACGACATTATTCAAGGAGGCGGCACGGCTAGTGACAAAACAACGTCATTGTTCACGATTATGGCGATCATGTTCGCCTTATTTTTAATTTTGCGCCCGCCTGTTGAATATTACCGGCAATATTTTGCCCAGTGGACTGCCAGCAAGGTGCTTTATGATATAAGAGCTAAGCTGTTTGACCATATACAAAAACTGAGCCTGCGTTTTTACGCGAATACAAGAACAGGGGAAGTCATTTCCCGAGTGATTAATGATGTAGAACAAACAAAGGATTTCGTCATCACAGGGCTGATGAATATATGGCTCGATATGCTGACGATTTTGATTGTAATCTCTATCATGCTCACACTGGACATTAAATTAACGCTGATCTCTATCGTTTTATTCCCATTATACGGAATATCAGTGAAGTATTTTTACGGCCGTTTACGAAAGCTGACAAGGGAGCGCTCACAGGCTCTTGCTCAAGTGCAGGGGCATTTGCACGAACGCATTCAAGGCATGCCTGTCATCAGAAGCTTTGCGATAGAAGATCATGAACAGGCTCAATTTAATGAGAAAAACGGTCATTTCTTAGATAAAGCCATCCGACACACGAATTGGAACGCCAAAACCTTTGCGGTCGTTAATACCATTACAGATTTGGCGCCGCTCATCGTCATAGCGTGCGCCGGGTATTTTGTCATTAATGGACCGCTGACAGTCGGAACAATGGTCGCGTTTGTCGGATATATTGACAGAATGTACAACCCTGTTAGAAGGCTGATCAATTCCTCTACAACTTTGACACAGTCAATCGCATCAATGGACAGGGTATTTGAATTTATTGACGAGCCCTACGAACTCACTGACAAACCAAATGCGATAAAGGCCGATCAGATTCGCGGAGGAGTGGAGTTTCAAAACGTTTCGTTTCAATATGAGAAGGACAAAGAAAATATTCTTCATGATGTATCCTTAAAAGTAAATAGAGGAGAAACTGTAGCTCTCGTCGGCATGAGCGGAGGAGGAAAATCAACGCTCGTCAGCCTGATCCCAAGATTTTATGATGTAACAAGCGGCAGACTGCTGATTGATGGGACGGATATTCGCGATTATGAAGCAAGAAGCCTTCGCAACCAGGTTGGTATGGTGCTTCAGGATACCTTTTTATTTAGTGAAACGATTCGGGAAAATATCGCGATCGGCAAGCCTGATGCCACACTTGAAGAGATAATCGAAGCCGCCAAAGCTGCAAATGCCCATGAATTTATCATGAGTTTTCCAGAAGGATATGAGACCCGGGTGGGGGAACGAGGCGTTAAGCTTTCAGGCGGACAAAAGCAGCGGATCTCAATTGCGCGGGTATTCCTGAAAAATCCGCCGCTCCTCATTTTAGATGAAGCTACATCAGCTCTGGATTTGGAAAGTGAGCATTACATTCAAGAAGCGATGGACAAACTGGCGAAGGATAGAACAACTTTTGTTGTCGCCCACCGTTTATCGACAATCACCCATGCGGATAAGATTGTTGTCATGGAAAACGGGACAATCATTGAAATCGGAACCCATGATGAACTCATGGACTATGAGAGCCAATACAAGCACTTATTTACCATTCAAAATTTGAACTAAAACCAATCTTATATCCTTTTAACGAAGGATATAAGATTTTTTTGTATATAAAAAAACCCGGCTGTTTAACCGGGTTACTCTTCTGTTTCTATTTCGCAGTCTTTCGGATGATACGTTTGAAAACTTGTGATAAGTGTTTCTAAATGTTCAAGCTGCTCGCGATATTCCACGGCGCTTGCCATAATATTGAGCATGTTGTAATCAATAAGCTCCTCATCCGTATTCTGCTGATTTTTTAAAAATGACTTTGTTAAAAGCTGCTTATACCGGATGCCTTCTTCAACCGCGTCATCATGCGGCTTGATTTTTCCGACAAACCTCATCAAAATCCGTTCGTGCCAGTAAAGCAGGTAATCAAGTTCTTCAGTCAATGTTTCCTGAAACTCTTCCGGCATATGATAGATCTCGTTTTCCAGACGATGCAGCTTCTTCAATGTATCAAGCGCCCGATTTGCAGTAATAATGGCCTGTCTGAACAGGACAAGCTTTCTTGATTTCACATAAGTCGTTTTCTTAAAGTAACTTCTTTCTTCTTTATATAGAAGATATGTCTGATCAAGCTTGATCATTTTTTCTTTCAGTTTTTCAATATCCTCTTTCAAAATCGAATGCTCTGTCGACTGCCGCATGGACAATCTGATCCACTTCATAATTTCTTCGGTGTTTTCGACGGTATTATGAATCAGTTTTGTTTCGTACTTAGGAGGCAAAAACACAAGGTTGACGATAAAGGAAGAAAGCACCCCTAAGATGACTGTGCTTGTTCTGATCAGCGCGAACATTAAAAAGTCGTCACCGGCAGATTCTAATATCGCAATGACTGTTACAAGAGCAATTGAAATTGTATGTTCAATTTTAAGTTTCAGCATGATTGTAATGACAATAACTGCTGTTAACCCGATCATAATCGGGCTGGGTCCGAAAATAAGGCCGAACACTGTGGCAATCACAGCTCCGATGATATTTGCTTGAACCTGGTCAATAATAATGAGAAAAGAGCGGTAAATCGACGGCTGGATCGCAAATATCGCTGCAATTCCAGCGAAAATCGGCGCGGGAAGCCCGATCCACGAAGCCAAATAAAGAGCAAGTGTAATCGCAATCCCGGTTTTGAAAATGCGGGCACCAAGTTTCATTGGTTTGTGCGTGCATTCCTTTCTATAGTAAATTGTGTGACATAGCAAATGGGCTAATCCTTAAAATTCCCGGTTAGTTTATTTGCTAAACAATTAAGTAATATACAGGGATCGATACAAATATTCAAGCTATTTTTCTAGAAAAAGACCAAAATCTTACACGTTGTTTGATTCCATAAAAAAACAGGAGCCCAAAGCTCCTGTTCAAAGTATCTGATTCTAGTTTTTAAGATGTTTAAAAGCATCCTCGACCGCTGCAAGCGTGTCTTTAATATCCTGCTCTGTATGTGCTGTGGTAATAAACCAAGCTTCATACTTAGAAGGTGCTAAATTAATTCCGCGTTCCAGCATCAGCTTGAAAAACGTAGCGAATGTTTCTCCGTCACTCCGTTCAGCCTGCTCGTAATTTTCCACTTTCTCATCAGAGAAGTATACCGTGAGCGCACCTTTTAACCGGTTGACCGTAATGGTGATGCCGTGTGTTTCTGCGTGCTTCAAAATGCCTTCCTCAAGCATAGCGCCAAGGTGATCAAGCTTTTCATACACGCCTTTTTCTTTGAGCACTTCCAGACAAGCGATGCCTGATAGGATGGAAGCGGGGTTCCCTGCCATTGTTCCTGCCTGATAAGCAGGCCCTAGCGGAGCTACCTGCTCCATGATTTCTTGTTTGCCGCCATAGGCGCCAATCGGAAGTCCGCCGCCGATAATTTTCCCGAGTGCTGTTAAATCTGGTTTCACCTGTAAGAGATCCTGCGCGCCGCCATACATAAAGCGGAAAGCCGTAATGACTTCATCGTAAATAACGAGAGCGCCTGCATTATGTGTCAATTCATTTACTTTTTCTAAGAAGCCCTCTTTCGGCTCGACGATACCGAAGTTGCCGACAATCGGTTCAACGAGAACTGCCGCGATTTCACTGCCCCATTTATCAAGAGCCGCTTTATAGCTATCGATATCATTAAATGGTACTGTGATCACTTCGTTTGCAATGCTTTTCGGTACACCGGCTGAGTCTGGTGTGCCGAGAGTAGACGGGCCGGAGCCTGCGGCGACAAGCACAAGGTCCGAATGCCCGTGATAGCAGCCCGCAAATTTAATGATTTTTGTCCGGCCTGTATATGCGCGAGCCACGCGGATGGTCGTCATAACGGCTTCTGTACCCGAATTGACGAATCTTACTTTGTCCATAGCGGGAATGGCTTCTTTGAGCATCTTTGCAAATGTAACCTCGTGTTTCGTTGGTGTTCCATACAATACACCGTTCTCTGCCGCTTTTTTAATCGCTTCTGTAATATGTGGGTGGGCATGTCCTGTAATAATCGGACCGTACGCCGCTAAATAATCGATGTATTTGTTGCCGTCCACATCCCAAAAATAAGCGCCGCTTGCTTTCTCCATTGCAACAGGAGAACCGCCGCCGACTGCTTTATATGATCTAGACGGGCTGTTTACACCGCCGACAATGTGCTGTAATGCCTCATTGTGAAGTTCAATTGATTTTGTATGCAAGAATAAAAACCTCCTATATCTCCATGCGTCCTTTCTATTGTAGCATGCTTCCGAACAAGAACAATGGCTTCGGGCTTCAGATTCAGCTGAGATGGTTGTAATCCGGACAAGAATTGGATACGCTTAATAAAAAAACATCCGGAGGTAACGTAATGACTATAGAAATCGGACAAAAAGCGCCTGATCTTGAGTTAAAAGGCGATCATGGGGAAACAGTAAAATTATCGGATTATAAAGGAAAGTACATCGTGCTTTATTTTTATCCAAAGGACATGACACCGGGATGTACAACTGAAGCATGCGATTTTCGGGACAGTCACGAAAGCTTCGCCGAACTGGATGCCGTCATTATTGGCGTCAGCCCGGACAGCCAGGAAAAACACGGAAAATTTAAAGAGAAGCATAACCTGCCATTTCTGCTTCTTGTTGATGACGAGCATAAGCTGGCGGAAGCGTTTGATGTGTGGAAGCTGAAGAAAAACTTCGGAAAAGAGTATATGGGAATCGAACGTTCCACTTTTTTAATTGATAAAGAAGGCCGGCTCATTAAAGAATGGAGAAAAGTAAAAGTAAAGGACCATGTAGCCGAAGCGCTTCAAACCCTCAAAGATATGTCGGAAAAGTAAATCTCTATGAGCCTATGCTTACTTTTACCCTGATATCAATTGACAAATTATCGTAGAAAGAGTTACACTAATTATAAACATTACAATGTAAGAATTTTTTTTAGAAGAGAGGTGCATGACGGATGGCTGCACATGAACTAAAAGAAGCCTTAGAAACGTTGAAGGAAACCGGAGTTCGCATTACTCCTCAACGTCATGCGATTCTGGAATATCTCGTTAACTCTATGGCTCATCCAACAGCGGACGATATATATAAAGCTCTGGAAGGGAAATTTCCTAACATGAGCGTAGCGACGGTATATAACAATTTGCGTGTGTTCCGAGAATCAGGTTTGGTAAAAGAGCTCACATACGGTGATGCTTCCAGCAGATTCGATTTTGTGACATCTGATCACTATCACGCGATTTGCGAAAACTGCGGTAAAATTGTGGACTTCCACTACCCGGGCCTTGATGAAGTGGAGCAGCTCGCTGCCCACGTCACGGGCTTCAAGGTCAGCCACCACCGTTTAGAAATTTACGGCGTCTGCCAAGAGTGTTCGAAAAAAGAAAATCATTAAAAATAAGCTGACCGCACGAAACGGTCAGCTTATTTTATTTCGACATTTTCTTTTTATTATAAGACTCATCAAATTCTTTTCCTTCTAATCCCTTATCTAAAGTCAGCGGCTCTCGGCAATGCATGCACATATCGACTCTTCCTAAAACCTTTGTCTCTTTTTCACAGCCCGGACAAATGACGCGAACCGCTTTGGTCGAAAGCATTCCGATCCAAAAGTAAACTACCGTGCTGAGACCGATGGATAAAAGCCCAAGTATCATAAACAAACTAGAAAGCAAAACTGACTCTTTGAAAAAGATCCCGATGTACATAATGATAAACCCAACGAAAACCAAACTTAACGCAAATGTTCTGATTTTATTAATTTTGCTGGAGTATTTCGCCATGTCCATCCCCCTCTGATTTAACTATAGCACAAACCCGATGGGATTTTCTTCATGTTTTCGGTTGAACTGGAATTTACATATGGAGAGTTACTGTGAAATTGTTTATAATAGTTCAATGTGTTTAGAAAAAAGGAATTTCGTTTTAACCATAGAATTGAATCAAATAGAGAATAAAAAAATTTGAACAATTGCATTGGAGGAATAGTGATGGAAAATCTTCTCCGTCCAATTTACCAAGAAAGAGCAAGTCACCCCAATACATTGGCTGTCATTATGATTGAGAGAAGAAACAAAACATCTTCCTTAACAGATAACTTTGATGCAGCTTTGCTGGTGATTGTAAAGGATGCTGATGAGCCAGTTTTTATAAAGCATTATGAATTTGATCATCAAACAGCTTCTTTGCATGTGGTAACAGATTCTCAGATTCAAGAATGGATTTTGCTTGGAACAAATAGAAGAATCATAGATTGGATTGTAAATGGCAGAGTCTTGTTTGACCGTAATGAATACGTAGTTGAACTGATTGACAGGCTGAATACATTTCCGTTTGCCGAACGTAAACTGAAGATCGGACTCGAATACGGCAAATTAATCAGAAGGTATGTTGAAGGGAAAGCTTTTTTTGAAGCCAATCAATTTTTAGATGCCTACAACGCCGTTGTTCATGCGCTGCATCATTTAGCACGTATTGAAGTAATCGACAGAGGATTCCATCCCGAAACCACGGTGTGGAGCCAAGTGCGCCAGATGGAGCCGCAAGTGTACAAGTTATATTCCGAGCTGATTGAAAGTCACGAGAGCCTGGAAAAAAGACTTGAATTATTATTCTTAGCAAATGATTTTCTCATCCATTCCAAAGCCGAGATCGGTTCGGCGCATCTTTTCGAAGTAATGAAAGAAAAAGACATTTGGCAATTCGGTGAGCTTCTTCAACATCATGACCTAAAGCACTTTACCCAAGATCTTGGCGTTATGCTTGATTACTTGACAGAAAAGGGACTTATCAACGTCTGCCAGATAGAAACGAAAGGACAGGCTGTCTATCACCGAGGATATTCTTTTAAAAAAGGTGTTGACTCTGATTCTTGACCGTGTTATATTATTAAACGTCGCTGATGCGCTTCTGAGAAAACAAGCTCACAGCGGCGGGAAAATAAATCAAAAAAACATTTGACAAAAGAAAGTCAAAATGTTATATTAATAAAGTCGCTTCAACAAGAAGTGAAAATGATCTTTGAAAACTAAACAAGACAAAACGTACCTGTTAATTCAGTTTTTAAAAAATCGCACAGCGATGTGCGTAGTCAGTCAAACTAGGGCCTGCATGACGCAGGTCACACAGGTGTCGCCGCAGGAAGCGGTGGACTTAACCTGTGATCCATTTATCGGAGAGTTTGATCCTGGCTCAGGACGAACGCTGGCGGCGTGCCTAATACATGCAAGTCGAGCGGACAGATGGGAGCTTGCTCCCTGATGTTAGCGGCGGACGGGTGAGTAACACGTGGGTAACCTGCCTGTAAGACTGGGATAACTCCGGGAAACCGGGGCTAATACCGGATGGTTGTTTGAACCGCATGGTTCAAACATAAAAGGTGGCTTCGGCTACCACTTACAGATGGACCCGCGGCGCATTAGCTAGTTGGTGAGGTAACGGCTCACCAAGGCAACGATGCGTAGCCGACCTGAGAGGGTGATCGGCCACACTGGGACTGAGACACGGCCCAGACTCCTACGGGAGGCAGCAGTAGGGAATCTTCCGCAATGGACGAAAGTCTGACGGAGCAACGCCGCGTGAGTGATGAAGGTTTTCGGATCGTAAAGCTCTGTTGTTAGGGAAGAACAAGTACCGTTCGAATAGGGCGGTACCTTGACGGTACCTAACCAGAAAGCCACGGCTAACTACGTGCCAGCAGCCGCGGTAATACGTAGGTGGCAAGCGTTGTCCGGAATTATTGGGCGTAAAGGGCTCGCAGGCGGTTTCTTAAGTCTGATGTGAAAGCCCCCGGCTCAACCGGGGAGGGTCATTGGAAACTGGGGAACTTGAGTGCAGAAGAGGAGAGTGGAATTCCACGTGTAGCGGTGAAATGCGTAGAGATGTGGAGGAACACCAGTGGCGAAGGCGACTCTCTGGTCTGTAACTGACGCTGAGGAGCGAAAGCGTGGGGAGCGAACAGGATTAGATACCCTGGTAGTCCACGCCGTAAACGATGAGTGCTAAGTGTTAGGGGGTTTCCGCCCCTTAGTGCTGCAGCTAACGCATTAAGCACTCCGCCTGGGGAGTACGGTCGCAAGACTGAAACTCAAAGGAATTGACGGGGGCCCGCACAAGCGGTGGAGCATGTGGTTTAATTCGAAGCAACGCGAAGAACCTTACCAGGTCTTGACATCCTCTGACAATCCTAGAGATAGGACGTCCCCTTCGGGGGCAGAGTGACAGGTGGTGCATGGTTGTCGTCAGCTCGTGTCGTGAGATGTTGGGTTAAGTCCCGCAACGAGCGCAACCCTTGATCTTAGTTGCCAGCATTCAGTTGGGCACTCTAAGGTGACTGCCGGTGACAAACCGGAGGAAGGTGGGGATGACGTCAAATCATCATGCCCCTTATGACCTGGGCTACACACGTGCTACAATGGACAGAACAAAGGGCAGCGAAACCGCGAGGTTAAGCCAATCCCACAAATCTGTTCTCAGTTCGGATCGCAGTCTGCAACTCGACTGCGTGAAGCTGGAATCGCTAGTAATCGCGGATCAGCATGCCGCGGTGAATACGTTCCCGGGCCTTGTACACACCGCCCGTCACACCACGAGAGTTTGTAACACCCGAAGTCGGTGAGGTAACCTTTTAGGAGCCAGCCGCCGAAGGTGGGACAGATGATTGGGGTGAAGTCGTAACAAGGTAGCCGTATCGGAAGGTGCGGCTGGATCACCTCCTTTCTAAGGATATTATACGGAATATAAGACCTTGGGTCTTATAAACAGAACGTTCCCTGTCTTGTTTAGTTTTGAAGGATCATTCCTTCGAAACGTGTTCTTTGAAAACTAGATAACAGTAGACATCACATTCAATTAGTAATACAAGATATCACATAGTGATTCTTTTTAACGGTTAAGTTAGAAAGGGCGCACGGTGGATGCCTTGGCACTAGGAGCCGATGAAGGACGGGACGAACACCGATATGCTTCGGGGAGCTGTAAGCAAGCTTTGATCCGGAGATTTCCGAATGGGGAAACCCACCACTCGTAATGGAGTGGTATCCATATCTGAATTCATAGGATATGAGAAGGCAGACCCGGGGAACTGAAACATCTAAGTACCCGGAGGAAGAGAAAGCAAATGCGATTCCCTGAGTAGCGGCGAGCGAAACGGGATTAGCCCAAACCAAGAGGCTTGCCTCTTGGGGTTGTAGGACACTCTGTACGGAGTTACAAAGGAACGAGGTAGATGAAGAGGTCTGGAAAGGCCCGCCATAGGAGGTAACAGCCCTGTAGTCAAAACTTCGTTCTCTCCTGAGTGGATCCTGAGTACGGCGGAACACGTGAAATTCCGTCGGAATCCGGGAGGACCATCTCCCAAGGCTAAATACTCCCTAGTGACCGATAGTGAACCAGTACCGTGAGGGAAAGGTGAAAAGCACCCCGGAAGGGGAGTGAAAGAGATCCTGAAACCGTGTGCCTACAAGTAGTCAGAGCCCGTTAACGGGTGATGGCGTGCCTTTTGTAGAATGAACCGGCGAGTTACGATCCCGTGCAAGGTTAAGCAGAAGATGCGGAGCCGCAGCGAAAGCGAGTCTGAATAGGGCGCATGAGTACGTGGTCGTAGACCCGAAACCAGGTGATCTACCCATGTCCAGGGTGAAGTTCAGGTAACACTGAATGGAGGCCCGAACCCACGCACGTTGAAAAGTGCGGGGATGAGGTGTGGGTAGGGGTGAAATGCCAATCGAACCTGGAGATAGCTGGTTCTCTCCGAAATAGCTTTAGGGCTAGCCTCAAGGTAAGAGTCTTGGAGGTAGAGCACTGATTGGACTAGGGGCCCCTACCGGGTTACCGAATTCAGTCAAACTCCGAATGCCAATGACTTATCCTTGGGAGTCAGACTGCGAGTGATAAGATCCGTAGTCGAAAGGGAAACAGCCCAGACCGCCAGCTAAGGTCCCAAAGTATACGTTAAGTGGAAAAGGATGTGGAGTTGCTTAGACAACCAGGATGTTGGCTTAGAAGCAGCCACCATTTAAAGAGTGCGTAATAGCTCACTGGTCGAGTGACTCTGCGCCGAAAATGTACCGGGGCTAAACGTATCACCGAAGCTGCGGACTGTTCTTCGAACAGTGGTAGGAGAGCGTTCTAAGGGCTGTGAAGCCAGACCGGAAGGACTGGTGGAGCGCTTAGAAGTGAGAATGCCGGTATGAGTAGCGAAAGAGGGGTGAGAATCCCCTCCACCGAATGCCTAAGGTTTCCTGAGGAAGGCTCGTCCGCTCAGGGTTAGTCGGGACCTAAGCCGAGGCCGAAAGGCGTAGGCGATGGACAACAGGTTGATATTCCTGTACCACCTCCTCACCATTTGAGCAATGGGGGGACGCAGGAGGATAGGGTAAGCGCGGTATTGGATATCCGCGTCCAAGCAGTTAGGCTGGGAAATAGGCAAATCCGTTTCCCATAAGGCTGAGCTGTGATGGCGAGCGAAATATAGTAGCGAAGTTCCTGATTCCACACTGCCAAGAAAAGCCTCTAGCGAGGTGAGAGGTGCCCGTACCGCAAACCGACACAGGTAGGCGAGGAGAGAATCCTAAGGTGATCGAGAGAACTCTCGTTAAGGAACTCGGCAAAATGACCCCGTAACTTCGGGAGAAGGGGTGCTCTGTTAGGGTGCAAGCCCGAGAGAGCCGCAGTGAATAGGCCCAGGCGACTGTTTAGCAAAAACACAGGTCTCTGCGAAGCCGTAAGGCGAAGTATAGGGGCTGACGCCTGCCCGGTGCTGGAAGGTTAAGAGGAGCGCTTAGCGTAAGCGAAGGTGCGAATTGAAGCCCCAGTAAACGGCGGCCGTAACTATAACGGTCCTAAGGTAGCGAAATTCCTTGTCGGGTAAGTTCCGACCCGCACGAAAGGCGCAACGATCTGGGCACTGTCTCAACGAGAGACTCGGTGAAATTATAGTACCTGTGAAGATGCAGGTTACCCGCGACAGGACGGAAAGACCCCGTGGAGCTTTACTGCAGCCTGATATTGAATGTTGGTACAGCTTGTACAGGATAGGTAGGAGCCTTGGAAACCGGAGCGCCAGCTTCGGTGGAGGCATCGGTGGGATACTACCCTGGCTGTATTGACCTTCTAACCCGCCGCCCTTATCGGGCGGGGAGACAGTGTCAGGTGGGCAGTTTGACTGGGGCGGTCGCCTCCTAAAAGGTAACGGAGGCGCCCAAAGGTTCCCTCAGAATGGTTGGAAATCATTCGCAGAGTGTAAAGGCACAAGGGAGCTTGACTGCGAGACCTACAAGTCGAGCAGGGACGAAAGTCGGGCTTAGTGATCCGGTGGTTCCGCATGGAAGGGCCATCGCTCAACGGATAAAAGCTACCCCGGGGATAACAGGCTTATCTCCCCCAAGAGTCCACATCGACGGGGAGGTTTGGCACCTCGATGTCGGCTCATCGCATCCTGGGGCTGTAGTCGGTCCCAAGGGTTGGGCTGTTCGCCCATTAAAGCGGTACGCGAGCTGGGTTCAGAACGTCGTGAGACAGTTCGGTCCCTATCCGTCGCGGGCGCAGGAAATTTGAGAGGAGCTGTCCTTAGTACGAGAGGACCGGGATGGACGCACCGCTGGTGTACCAGTTGTTCTGCCAAGGGCATCGCTGGGTAGCTATGTGCGGACGGGATAAGTGCTGAAAGCATCTAAGCATGAAGCCCCCCTCAAGATGAGATTTCCCATTCCGCAAGGAAGTAAGATCCCTGAAAGATGATCAGGTTGATAGGTCTGAGGTGGAAGTGTGGCGACACATGGAGCTGACAGATACTAATCGATCGAGGGCTTAACCATATTTTTGAATGATGTCACACCTGTTATCTAGTTTTGAGAGAATAAGTTTTTCAAAAAAACACTTGATTTTCTCAAGAATACATAGTATAATGTTAAATGTCACTGAAATTGTCTGGTGATGATGGCGAAGAGGTCACACCCGTTCCCATGCCGAACACGGAAGTTAAGCTCTTCAGCGCCGATGGTAGTCGGGGGTTTCCCCCTGTGAGAGTAGGACATCGCCAGGCAGACTTCATTCCGCAGTAGCTCAGTGGTAGAGCTATCGGCTGTTAACCGATCGGTCGTAGGTTCGAATCCTACCTGCGGAGCCATTATTGGAGAGCTGTCCGAGTGGTCGAAGGAGCACGATTGGAAATCGTGTAGGCGGTCAACTCCGTCTCAAGGGTTCGAATCCCTTGCTCTCCGCCACTGATACTTATACATAATTACAATTGAAAGTCTGGGCCCGTTGGTCAAGCGGTTAAGACACCGCCCTTTCACGGCGGTAACACGGGTTCGAATCCCGTACGGGTCATTATATGATGGAGGATTA
Source organism: Bacillus sp. YP1 (assembly GCF_000877815.1). Taxonomy (NCBI): domain Bacteria; kingdom Bacillati; phylum Bacillota; class Bacilli; order Caryophanales; family Bacillaceae; genus Bacillus; species Bacillus sp. YP1. Next base: position 688,241 of record NZ_CP010014.1, read on the forward strand.
GCTCAGCTGGGAGAGCATCTGCCTTACAAGCAGAGGGTCGGCGGTTCGAGCCCGTCATCCTCCACCATTATATCATCGCGGGGTGGAGCAGTTCGGTAGCTCGTCGGGCTCATAACCCGAAGGTCGCAGGTTCAAATCCTGCCCCCGCAACCAAATTTTAAAATGGTCCGGTAGTTCAGTTGGTTAGAATGCCTGCCTGTCACGCAGGAGGTCGCGGGTTCGAGTCCCGTCCGGACCGCCATTTGAATACTTAGGCTCGGTAGCTCAGTTGGTAGAGCAACGGACTGAAAATCCGTGTGTCGGCGGTTCGATTCCGTCCCGAGCCACCACCTATGCCGGTGTAGCTCAATTGGTAGAGCAACTGACTTGTAATCAGTAGGTTGGGGGTTCAAGTCCTCTTGCCGGCACTGTTTTTTAAAAATTTAATGTGGAGGGGTAGCGAAGTGGCTAAACGCGGCGGACTGTAAATCCGCTCCCTCAGGGTTCGGCAGTTCGAATCTGCCCCCCTCCATCATTTATAGGGGCATAGTTTAACGGTAGAACAGAGGTCTCCAAAACCTCCGGTGTGGGTTCGATTCCTACTGCCCCTGCCAAATTTATGACATCTTGAGATTATGGCGGTTGTGGCGAAGTGGTTAACGCACCAGATTGTGGCTCTGGCACTCGTGGGTTCGATTCCCATCAATCGCCCCATATTATCATTGGGCTATAGCCAAGCGGTAAGGCAACGGACTTTGACTCCGTCATGCGTTGGTTCGAATCCAGCTAGCCCAGTCTCACTTTTTATATCAACTGCATATAATGTATTAAGTCCATTAAAAATGCGGAAGTAGTTCAGTGGTAGAACACCACCTTGCCAAGGTGGGGGTCGCGGGTTCGAATCCCGTCTTCCGCTCCAATTACGGCGGCATAGCCAAGTGGTAAGGCAGAGGTCTGCAAAACCTTTATCCCCGGTTCGAATCCGGGTGTCGCCTTCTTATTGCCGGGGTGGTGGAATTGGCAGACACACAGGACTTAAAATCCTGCGGTAGGTGACTACCGTGCCGGTTCAAGTCCGGCCCTCGGCACCAATTTTACTTACATGGTAAGTTGAATTGGTGTTTGTGTTTTATCATTATAACTAATCATATTAATGATCTACATAAGTAGATCATTTTTTTAATGCTTTGATTTATCATAACAAGTTAAGTTCCGAGGCCTATTATAAAGCGGCTGTATAGCTAGTCTTTCAACACTTTTATTTTATATTTCCATAAAAACTTTTTTGAAATACGTTGACACTTTATGAGATCCATGATATATTTATATTCGTCGGTTAGATACGACGTAAAACTTGCCGGTGTGGCGGAATTGGCAGACGCGCACGACTCAAAATCGTGTTCCTTCTGGAGTGTCGGTTCGACCCCGACCACCGGTATACTGAAAAACCCGTTTCTTAACAGAAACGGGTTTTTATTTTTTATTAAAGAAAAGGAGCCGAGGCTCCTTTTTATACTTACTCAGCGTATTGGTCTAGGATCTCTTCTAGCACCTCTTCTAGCTCTTCTGTATCTTCAAGCTCTGATTGGCTGAAACGGACGCGTACAAGCTGTTCTCCGTCATTATACATCTCTTCCAACCACCCTCGGAGTCCTCTTGCTCTGCGGTCGACTTCGAAAATGATTTCCAAACCGTCTTCGTCTAAAAGGAAAATGAGCTCTAATTCATCAAGCATCTGACGATAATATCCGGAAGTCGGAACGAATTCGAATTCTTGAACGAACGGAAGACGACGCTGGAAGTAGGGCGCTTGTTCGCAGTCTGCTTCGTTAAGATGGAAGCCCAGGTTTTCGATTGCTTCAAGCACATTTTCAATCCAAGGGTGCGCTTCAACGAAAATGCGGTCATGATCGGATTTATCGATACCGCCTTGAATGTCAAGGTCTGTCACCACGGCAACCTCTACTTTCCCTACAGTGATCGGCGTATCTAGAGGCAGAGTGAATGTGAACGGAAATTGATGCTCTTCACCAGGCTGAATGGTAAATGAACCAGTGACCCGGAAAGAATGAATTGTAGCGTATTTCCGGTGCTCTTCATCGTCTTTTACAATGACATACCGTGTACTAAGCTGTAAATCGATATAACGGATGTCCTGAGCGATTTTTCCGCCTTTGACATGTACCGTTCCCCGTACTTCTTCTCCAGGAAAATATGCGTCTTTCTCTAAAATAGTATCAACTTTTGCTGCTCCAATTCCGGCACTTGCCGCAAGCTTCTTAAAAAGTGACATGTTAGATCTTCCCCTTTTTCTTTTTTCTCAACAGATATACGTAAGAAGGAGGAAAAAAGATTCATCTGATTCATACTTTTTTCCTATTATTCGTCTCGGCCTAGGGACAGACTAAGAATAATATTGAAAATAAAGGAGTGGATGGAAGTGAATAAAGAAAGTTTGGTTGCAGATGAATTACACAGAATGTTTTTGGCTGGTGAGCTGCAAATCACAGTAGAGGAGGATATAAACAGTATTTCCGAAAGGCTGAGAAACGGTGATCTCAGTTTAGACCGATTAAGCGGTGAAGACGTGTTTATAAAAGAAACGGTAAATGAGGCTTTAAGAAGAGTGGAGCAATAAAAAAGAGACGGCATCTCATCTTTGAGATCCCGTCTCTATTTGTGGTCTTTGCTGTAAGATAAAAGCGAATCGATTTGGAATTGCTCACCCGAGCCACCCCTTTTCTAACAGAAGATCTGACAGTTCATCATGGAGATAAACAGCTGTATCTAATTGATCATGCAATGCTCTTCTGATGTGGGGATTTTCGGTTGCTGTTGTTGCGACAGTGTATTTGTTAATGCTGGTTTTTATTGTTGTTAACAAATCAAGAATATCTTTGGGACAAAGACTTTGTTCAATGGGAAACCACCTCCTTTGTTTTTTTAGCAGCTCCTGATAAGAAAGTATTTGGCTTTGTTTCTTGCTTCTATACAAAATGCTATAATAAGCAACAAATTTTGTTGGGGGGTGTGATGATGAAGCAGATTATTGCGATGGGGGGCGGGGGTTTTTCGATGGAGCCGGATAATTTGTCCCTCGATCAATATATCCTCAATCAATCAAAACGAGAGCAGCCTCGTATTTGTTTTTTGCCGACGGCGAGCGGAGATTCCCAAAACTATATTCAGCGGTTTTATCATGCATTTCAAACATTGGATTGCGTGCCGTCTCATTTATCTTTGTTTAAGCCACCATCATCAGATTTAGCTTCTTTTGTTATGGAAATGGACGTGATTTATGTTGGCGGGGGAAATACGCGGAATTTACTTGTTATGGAAAGAGTGGGGGCTGGACCATATTCTCAGGGAAGCATGGAAGAACGGTGTGGTTGTAGCTGGAATAAGTGCCGGTGCGATCTGCTGGTTTGAAGAAGGGGTGACAGATTCAGCCGGACCGCTGACAAGTTTGAAAAGTTTAGGTTTTTTGCAAGGGAGCTTTTGTCCCCATTATGACGGGGAAAAGGATCGGAGACCGGCATACCACCAGCTGATATCTAACAAGTTCTTATGCAGTGGCTATGCAGCGGATGATGGGGCTGCTCTCCATTTCATAAATGATCAGCTGTTTCAGACTGTGAGTTCAAGGTCGGGTGCAAAGGCATATCGGGTGATGATGGCTGAACATGAAATAGCTGAAATCCCGTTGCCGGTCAAATATTTAGGGTGAAATTGGCTGAATATTATCTATATTCCTCTTTTTTTCAGATTGATTTTATGATAAGATGAGTGCGAAATCAATAGTTACTGGGGGTGCCCGCTTTCGGGCTGAGAGAGAAGGCAAGCTTCTTAACCCTTTGGACCTGATCTGGTTCGTACCAGCGTGGGGAAGTAGAGGAATTGTTTTTGTTATTGTCTTGCTGGGCAATAATATGTTTCTTTCTGACTGTAACCGGGTTCATTTATATGAATCCGGTTTTTTGTGCTGGTTATGGGCTTGATTTTGTCCTTTCAAACGTAGAAAGGGGAAGGAAAAGTAATGCAAAACAATTCAGTGCAGCAAGCCAACATTTCCATTATGTCAAGTTTTTCAGGCAGCAAGAAGGTATACGTGGAGGGTTCTTCTTCGGACATCCAAGTGCCGATGAGGGAGATTGCATTGAGTCCGACGACGGGATCGTTCGGCGAAGAGGAAAACGCGCCTGTGCGTGTCTATGATACAAGCGGACCGTATACGGACCCTGAAGTAACCATTAATATTCAAGAAGGATTAAAGCCGCTCCGCCAAAAATGGATCACAGAGCGCGGTGACGTGGAAGAGTATGAAGGTCGGGCTATAAAACCAGAAGATAACGGTTATAAAAAAGCAAAACCAAACGTAAGCTATCCAGGATTAAAGCGGAAACCGCTGAGGGCGAAGGCAGGTCAAAATGTCACACAAATGCACTATGCAAAAAAGGGGATCATTACACCTGAGATGGAATTTATCGCCATTCGTGAGCATGTGTCTCCTGAATTCGTCAGAGACGAGGTAGCCAGCGGCCGGGCGATTATTCCTTCAAACATTAATCACCCTGAAAGTGAGCCAATGATTATCGGCCGGAATTTTCATGTGAAGATTAATGCAAATATCGGGAATTCAGCGGTTACGTCATCCATTGAAGAAGAAGTGGAAAAAATGACGTGGGCCATCCGCTGGGGGGCGGATACGATGATGGATCTCTCTACCGGAAAAGATATTCATACGACGCGTGAATGGATTATCCGCAATTGCCCCGTGCCTGTGGGAACTGTTCCGATTTATCAGGCGCTTGAAAAAGTAAACGGCGTAGCTGAGGATTTAACGTGGGAGATTTATCGTGATACGCTAATCGAGCAGGCAGAGCAGGGAGTGGATTATTTTACGATTCACGCGGGTGTTTTGCTTAGGTATGTACCGCTGACTGCCAAACGGACAACTGGTATCGTGTCACGCGGGGGAGCGATTATGGCGCAGTGGTGTCTGGCTCATCATCAAGAAAGCTTTTTATACACACATTTTGAAGAAATATGTGAGATTATGAAAATGTATGATATTGCTTTCTCTCTTGGGGATGGTTTGCGTCCCGGATCAATTGCTGATGCCAATGACGAAGCGCAGTTTGCTGAATTAGAGACGCTTGGAGAGCTGACGCAAATTGCCTGGAAGCATGATGTTCAGGTGATGATTGAGGGTCCTGGCCATGTTCCGATGCATAAAATCAAAGAGAATGTCGATAAACAAATGGACATTTGTAAAGAAGCGCCTTTTTACACATTGGGGCCGTTGACAACGGATATTGCTCCGGGATATGACCATATTACTTCAGCGATCGGAGCGGCGATGATCGGTTGGTACGGGACAGCAATGCTTTGTTATGTAACGCCGAAGGAGCATTTGGGGCTGCCAAATCGTGATGATGTTCGTGAAGGAGTCATTACATATAAGATCGCTGCGCACGCTGCGGATCTTGCAAAAGGGCATCCCGGAGCACAAACCCGGGATGATGCGTTATCGAAAGCCCGTTTTGAATTCCGCTGGCGGGATCAGTTTAATTTATCTCTTGATCCGGAGAGAGCCCTTGAATACCATGATGAAACTCTGCCTGCTGAAGGAGCAAAAACCGCTCACTTTTGTTCCATGTGCGGTCCGAAATTTTGCAGCATGAGAATTTCACAGGATATTCGGGATTATGCGAAGAAAAACGATCTCAGTGAAGCAGAAGCCATAAATAAAGGATTAAAAGAAAAAGCAAAAGAGTTTGTCGATACGGGAAGCAATTTATATCAATAAAAAAGATGAAGATGGAGAATGCTCCATCTTCATTTTTTTGAAAAACAGAGAGCGTCGAAGCGGAGGAATACTCTGTTCAAAGCGGAAAACATTTTCTGGATCATATTTCGTTTTGACACGGCGGAGTCGTTCAACGTTTTCGCCGTAATATGTTCTTGGCCAGTTTCTGATTTTGATATCTGGCCAATTTACGTAGTCTCCCATCGTTTAACTCGAAAGTCCGGATCATCCCGTGTCACGATACGTCCGGTCAATTTTGTCTTTTCCACACACCCACATCTCTTTCTCTCGTATTCTAGTTTCTCTAGCTTATGCGTCAGGGGATAAGAGTGTATAAGGAAAAAGCGGGGATGCAATCTGATATAGTATCAATACCCTCAAAAAATAGTTGACAGGTCGGTATTGTATGAATTAACATGGTCAGTACAAATTTTTCAAATTTATCGCGCTGATCGGGACACCGAAGGCTCTTATCTTTTAGATAAGGGCCTTTTTTGTATGAAAAAGGAGGGATTATTGATGGGAGTCAAAAAAGAAAAGGGGAGAAAACGATTCAGGAAGCGAAAAACCTACGGGAATCAGATTTTGCCGCTTGAGCTGCTGATTGAAAAAAACAAACGAGAGATTATAAACAGCGCGGAACTCATGGAAGAAATTTATATGAAGATTGATGAGAAGCATACGCAATGTGTAACTAAATATAAAAAAACCCGCTGACTACAGCGGGTTTTTGCATTTCTCCATTAAGCATCTTTTTTAATCGGCAATCCAAGGCCTTCTGCCACGCGTTTTCCGTATTCAGGATCCGCTTTGTAGAAGTGCTCGATTTGGCGCAGCTTGATTTCTTCTTTTTCTACCGGCTTCATAGCATTAACGATATTTTCAACAAGGCGGGTACGTTCATCTTCACTCATTAAACGATACAGATCACCGGCTTGAGTGTAGTGATCGTTGTGATCGTAGCTTACGCTGTCAGCGATACCTTGTACCGGATATGCTGCTTGCTTATCCTCAGGTGACTCTTTTGGACCGCCGAAGCTGTTAGGCTCGTAATACACAGATCCGCCGCCGTTATCATCAAAACGCATTTGCCCATCACGCTGATAATTGTTTACTTTGTTGCGTGCGCGGTTGATTGGCAGCGCTTGATGGTTTGCACCGACACGGTAGCGGTGTGCATCATGATAAGCAAAAAGTCGGCCTTGAAGCATTTTATCCGGTGAAACATCAATACCAGGCACGAGGGTTCCAGGTGAAAATGTCGCTTGTTCTACCTCTGCAAAGTAGTTTTCCGGATTTCTGTCTAGAACCATGCGTCCGACCTCGATTAACGGGTAGTCTTTTTGAGACCAAACTTTTGTGACATCAAACGGATCGAAACGGTACGTATTTGCATCTTCTAAAGGCATGATTTGCACATATAGTTTCCATGCAGGATAATCACCGTTTTCGATTGCGTTGAAAAGGTCTTCTGTATGGTAATCAGGGTTTTCACCGGCAATTTTTGCTGCCGTATTGACATCAAGGTTTTTCACGCCTTGTTCTGTTTTAAAGTGATATTTAATCCATACGCCTTCGCCTTCGGCATTTGTCCATTTGAATGTATGGCTTCCGAAGCCGTGCATGTGGCGAAGTGTCGCAGGAATTCCGCGGTCAGACATCAGGATTGTCACTTGGTGCAGTGACTCTGGTGAAAGTGACCAGAAATCCCATACAGCCGTAGGGTTTTTCAGGTGTGTTTTTGGATCTCTTTTTTGTGTATGGATGAAATCAGGGAACTTAATCGCATCGCGGATAAAGAATACAGGCGTATTGTTGCCGACGATGTCGTAGTTTCCTTCTTCAGTATAAAATTTAACAGCAAATCCGCGCGGATCGCGAACTGTGTCAGCAGAGCCAAGTTCACCGGCAACTGTTGAGAAACGGATGAACAACGGTGTGCGTTTGCCGACTTCAGAAAGGAAAGCGGCTTTCGTGTATTTTGTTACGTCGTTTGTCACTTCAAAATATCCGTGTGCGCCTGCTCCTTTGGCGTGAACAACACGTTCAGGAACACGTTCTCGGTTGAAATGGGCCAATTTTTCGAGTAAATGTACATCTTGAATTAAAGTTGGTCCGCGAGAACCGGCAGTCATTGAGTTTTGATTATCTCCAACCGGAGCGCCCCAGCTAGTTGTCAGTTTATTTGAACTCATGTTATCACCTCTTGGAATTTATAAGAACATAATATCATCTCTAAGTAAAAAGTCAATATTATTTTATAATTATTATAAAATAGTTATCTCTATTAATCGATATCTAGTATCGAAAGTGTTGAAAAACCTTGTTGTAACAGCTTTTTATGACACTTAATAATTTTTGGAGAAATAATTTTTCCTTCTCTATTTGCGAAACAAGCAGAGTAAGTGATAAACAAGGATATCAAAAATCGTATTTAAAAAAGAGTTGACATATCGGAATAATTTGAATTAACATGTTATTCAAACAAAAAAACAATTGGGCAGCTGATCGGACCGCCGAAGGCTCTCATCTCTACAAGAACAGAGATGGGGGCCTTTTTGTTTTTTTGAAGGCGGGGTTGGCAGAAAGAGAGGGATAAAAGTGGCTGTGACCATCAGCATCAAAGAAAAGGCATTTGTTCAAGAGGGCCGCAAAAACACGGTCTTAGAGAACATAGAATTATCAATCGCACCAGGCGAATTTCTAACGCTTATCGGACCGAGCGGGTGTGGAAAAAGCACCCTGTTAAAGATTATTGCAGGGCTTGATTCTGAATATGACGGGAGTGTTGAAATTAACGGCCGCAGCGTAACAGCTCCGGGTATTCAGCAAGGATTTATTTTTCAGGAACACCGCCTCTTTCCTTGGCTGACTGTTGAGCAGAATATTGCAGCCGACTTGAATTTGAAGGACCCAAAAGTCAAACAAAAGGTGGATGAACTGATCGAGATTGTCAGATTGAAAGGATCGGAAAAAGCATATCCGCGCGAGCTGTCAGGCGGCATGTCACAAAGAGTAGCCATCGCCCGGGCCCTGCTGCGGGAGCCTGAGGTGCTGCTTTTAGATGAACCGTTTGGTGCACTCGACGCTTTTACAAGAAAACACCTGCAGGACGTGCTGCTGGATATATGGAGGAGGAAAAAAACAACGATGATTCTCGTGACTCATGATATAGATGAATCTGTTTATTTAGGAAATGAGCTTGCGATCCTTAAGGCCAAACCGGGGAAAATCCATAAGCTGATGCCCATTCAGCTGGCGTATCCGCGAAACCGGACGACTCCGGATTTCCAGGCGATCAGACAGAGAGTGCTGTCGGAATTCGAGAAAACAGAAGATTTGGAGTACGCAGAAGGATCAGGGATATAGAAAGGGCGGAAGCGGAAATGAAAAAAGGACTCATTGTATTGGTAGCCGTTATTTTTCTGCTCGCAGGCTGTGGAGCAAATGGAGCCAGCGGTGACCACAAACAATTGAAGGAAATTCGTATTGGTATTCAGCAAAGCTTAAGCCCGCTTTTGATCGCAAAGGAAAAAGGCTGGTTCGAAGATGCATTTGAAAAAGAAGGCATCAAAGTGAAATGGGTGGAGTTTCAAAGCGGTCCGCCCCAATTTGAAGGCCTTGCGGCAGACAAACTTGATTTTTCTCAAGTCGGTAATTCGCCTGTGATCGCTGGACAGGCGGCAGGCATTGACTTTAAAGAAATCGGTTTGTCTCAGGACGGCTTGAAAGCAAACGGCATCCTTGTCAATCGAAACAGCGGCATTCAAGACGTTAAGGACTTAAAGGGGAAGAAAATTGCAGTCGCCAAAGGCAGCAGCGGGTTTGATTTTTTGTATAAAGCGCTTGATCAAGTGGGGTTGTCAGCTAACGATGTGACAATTATTCAGCTTCAGCCTGATGAAGCAGCTTCCGCATTTGAAAACGGATCTGTTGATGCCTGGTCCATTTGGGAGCCGTACTTGTCCTTAGAAACAATGAAACACGGGGCAAAAATCCTTGTGAACGGAGAAAGCACAGATTTATATTCACCGGGTTTTACTTTAGTAAGAACAAAGTTTTCAGAAGAGCATCCAGACGAAGTGGTCCGTTTTCTGAAGGTGTTTAATAAAGCCGTTGTATGGCAAAAGGAACATCTGGATGAAGCAGCGGACTTATATTCTGACATTAAAGATCTCGATAAAAAGGTCGTCGAAAATGTGCTGAAAAATACTGAGCCACTTAATGAGATCATCAGTGACGACATTGTGAAAGCACAGCAGGAAACAGCAGATTTTCAATTTCGAACAAAGGCGATAGATAAGAAGATTGATGTGAAGGATGTTGTCGATAACACTTTTATCAAAAAAGCATTAAAGGAACATTCCTCAGGAGGTGATCAATGATGAAAGCAGAGGCTGCGGGCTCGCTGCCCAAAACGAATGCGGAAGCGGTGCGAAAAAAGCCCGGAAGGAAGAGATACGGCTGGATGAAGGGGCTTTTACTGCCCGCTGTCATCATTGCCATCTGGCAGGTCATCGGCGGGCTGGGGGTTGTGTCTGCTACAGTGCTGCCTACACCTGTTACGATTGTTCTGACCTTTAAGGAGCTTATTTTGTCCGGCGAACTGTTCGGCCATCTGCAAATCAGCATTTATCGGGCGGCGCTTGGTTTTTTGCTTGGCGCGGGGCTTGGATTGATGATCGGGATTTTGGCCGGATTTTCCAAACGGACGGAGCTGTATCTTGATCCGTCGTTGCAAATGCTTAGAACCGTACCTCATCTGGCCGTCACGCCGCTGTTTATTTTATGGTTCGGATTTGACGAAGTATCTAAAATTTTGCTGATTGCGCTCGGTGCCTTCTTTCCTGTCTATATCAATACGTTTAACGGCATCCGCGGGGTTGACGCGAAGCTGTTTGAAGTCGCCCGGGTGCTTGAATTTAAATGGCATCAGCAGATATTCAAAGTGATATTGCCGGCAGCCCTGCCCAATATATTGCTAGGCATTCGCTTATCGCTCGGCATTGCATGGCTCGGGCTCGTTGTGGCAGAGCTGATGGGCTCAAGCTCGGGAGTCGGCTATATGATCATGGATGCGAGACAGTTTTCACAAACGAATAAAGTCTTTGCAGGGATTATCATTTTTGCAGTGGTTGGAAAGCTGACGGATTCCTTCGTCAGGCTGCTTGAACGAAAGCTGTTAAAGTGGAGAAACAGCTACGAAGGATAAAAGATATAAAGGGGAGATGAATATGGAAATTCTTTGGTTTATACCGACTCATGGAGACGCGAGATATTTAGGATCTGAAAGTGATGGACGGACTGCGGATCATCTTTACTTTAAACAAGTCGCCCAGGCGGCAGACAGGCTGGGATATACAGGAGTTCTTCTGCCAACGGGAAGATCGTGCGAGGACCCGTGGCTTACAGCTTCGGCACTGGCAGGAGAAACAAAGGACTTAAAGTTTTTAGTCGCGGTAAGACCTGGTTTAATGCAGCCTTCTCTGGCAGCCAGAATGACATCCACCCTAGACCGCATTTCAGACGGCCGGCTGCTGATCAACGTTGTGGCAGGGGGCGATCCGTATGAGCTGGCAGGCGATGGCCTGTTTATCAGCCATGATGAGCGCTACGAGGCAACAGACGAATTTTTAACCGTTTGGCGGAGACTTTTGCAGGGAGAAACGGTTTCCTATGAAGGAAAGCATATAAAAGTGGAAAACAGCAATCTGCTTTTCCCGCCGCAGCAAGAGCCGCATCCGCCCATCTATTTCGGTGGTTCGTCACAGGCTGGAATTGAAGCTGCCGCAAAGCATACAGACGTGTACTTGACATGGGGTGAGCCGCCTGAACAAGTAAAAGAAAAGATAGAAAGAGTCAAAAAGCAAGCGGCAAAAGAAGGGAGATCCGTTCGATTTGGCATTAGGCTGCATGTCATTGCCCGTGAAACTGAACAAGAGGCATGGGAAGCGGCAGAGCGCTTGATCAGCCACTTAGATGATGACACCATTGCCAAAGCGCAGGCAGCTTTGAGCCGTTACGACTCTTCAGGCCAGCAGCGGATGGCCGTCCTTCATCAAGGCGATCGGACGAAGCTTGAAATCAGCCCGAATCTGTGGGCGGGGATCGGCCTGGTCAGAGGAGGGGCAGGAACAGCTCTTGTCGGTGATCCGCAGACGATTGCCGACCGGATAGCGGAGTACCAGGCACTCGGCATAGAATCGTTTATATTCTCCGGCTATCCGCATTTAGAAGAAGCGTATTATTTTGCAGAGCTTGTATTTCCGCTTTTGCCGTTTGAAAATGATCGGACGAGAAAGCTTCAGAACAAAAGGGGAGAAGCGGTAGGAAACACTTATTTTGTCAAAGAGAAAAATGCATGAGTTTAACTAAAATACAGCCCCCCGAACATGGTATGATATTCAAAAAAAGGGGGCTTTTTTTCTGAAAACATTGAGAAGCGCGGCAGTCATTTGCCTCATAGCTATGCTGTCAGCATGCGGACATTCAAAACAGATGGAAATCAAAGCGGCGGACATATCAGATCTTGAAAAAAACAGAATGGATGTCGCAGCTTCACAGGCATTCACTGCCGAAGCCGTCAATATCGGTGAAGGTATTTCTTCAGCTGACATGTACATCGAACATTATCAAAAGGGAAAGCTTGTTGAGAGGTTTGGACCGGTTCGTGCAGATTATTCAGAGGAAAAAACTGATACCATACAATTTGTTTATTTTGAGAATGAAGAGGGGGAAGGAAAGAATAAACATACCACCATTCATTTTGGCATTGTGGATAAACAGGGAACTATAGCGGCTGATTCATCGGTGAAACGCGACGATAGCACAACACAGGAAATGACTCAGAATATTTCATCGCCGGAACCGATTACTTTCGAGAAGCCTGCTTTGATCGGCAGCAGTATTAGAGGGACTGACGAGACAATGCACACCTCTGAACATAAAAAAGAGCTCATTAAGCATCAAGATGCGTTACTGTATTATGTGGAATTGCATCATTAGAATGGGCGGCTTCAGGCCGTCTGTTTTACAAAGCGGTATGCTTGCTTTTTTGAATGGTGCATGATACATTTTAAATCGTAACAATTTCGATTTAAAGGGAGGCTATGTGACTTGGCTAAAAAATCAAAAGTGGCAAAAGAGTTAAAACGCCAACAGCTTGTTGAGCAATACGCTGGTATTAGACGCGAGTTGAAGGAAAAAGGAGATTACGAGGCACTCAGCAAGCTGCCAAGAGATTCAGCACCGGGAAGGCTTCACAACCGCTGCATGGTAACGGGGCGCCCGAGAGCATATATGAGGAAGTTTAAAATGTCCAGAATCGCTTTCAGGGAGCTGGCCCATAAAGGCCGGATTCCCGGTGTGAAAAAAGCAAGCTGGTAAGAAAAAACTCCGGCCGATTACAGCGCGCCGGAGTTTTTTTCGTTTTTCTTGAAAGAGATGACGTAGGAAAGGTGCTGGATGATCATGATGATAAACACAATAATAATAGGGAAAAACGGAATGCGCGATTGAAATAGCGGATAAAAAATGAGAAGAACCGCTGCGGCAGGCAGCGAGAAGTAGACAGCGATATATGACGCGCGACATGCTTTTGCCGTCATCATCTGCTCTCTTTCATCCTGCTCTTCAAACTCATCAGGCAGAAGTAGCTGCTTTCTGGCAGGGCGGCTTTTTTTCTGTAAGTACAAATAAACCGCAGACGCCGCAACAAACAGAATAAAGGGAGTGAGGTTTAAATCAAATACCATCCCGCCGCTCTTTGTGCCGAAAAAAGATGCTATGCCTTCTGAGGCTTCAAAGTATGAAATCAGCGCCCAGCATGCAAGGCCAAATAAAACAAGGTGAAAAGCTGCTTTTGTTTTCATGCTCATCTTAGTTTTCCTCCTCTAACCAAAAGACATCCTCCATTTTCATGGAGAAGGCTTTGCAGATTTTCAGTGCTAACAGCAGTGAGGGAACATAATCGCCTTTTTCAATCGCTGCCACAGTCTGTCTTGTGACGCCGACCGTTTCTCCGAGTTTTTCCTGAGAATAGCCGAAGCGTGCCCTCAGCTCTTTTACTTTATTTTTCATCATGACGTCTGTCCCCTTCACAATCTCGATTGATTATATTGTATAGTATACTTAACATTATGTAAATGGTACTTAACAACTTTACAAAAAGATAACTTTTTTTCGACAAAATTTTTATATTCCCTTGACGAAAAATAAATAAACATGTAATATAAAAAAAGTCAGAGCGGTACTGTTGCTGACAATCACAAATGCGGGTGTAGTTTAGTGGTAAAACCTCAGCCTTCCAAGCTGATGTCGTGAGTTCGATTCTCATCACCCGCTCCATACATACGTTATTAACGCAGTGTTTCGTTTCTCAGATAAACGAAGTATTGCGTTTTTTTATGTGAAAAAGAACACGGTATTCGTGTTCTTTTACGTAAGCCAATGTACTGTATGGGTGCCGCCGTGAATTTGTTCAAACATTTTCGTTAATGATGATAAGAGGTTAACAGCGCTGCTATTCTCAATCGATGGCGGGAAAAAAATGATTTGCAGCATATTCTTAGTCTCGTTTGAAACGGGATAGTGGTTGACGCTGTTTTTGAAATCGCCAAAAATGCCGTTTTCATCAGAGAAAAGCAGTATGTTTTCTTTTTCTCCCAATGAGATCCGGACCGGCTCATGAAGCTTTCCGGCATCATAAATCATAATAGGCAGAGAATATTTTAATGCGAAAAAATCGATTGTGTCATGGGCCGAGTCTTTACTTTCCATGAATTGTTCCTTGGATATCGGGACCAGCATGTCCTCCATTGGGGTTGTTTCTCCCTCAAATGAAGGGTTAAGCTGTTTAAAGAGTTTCTGCCATTCCTTGACGAAGGATTCATCGGATATACCGCCGTCCGCATAGTCGAAAAACAAGGATTCTTGAAACAGGCGGAGTCTGCCTTTCAGCATTTGCGGTGAGGAGCCGACTTCGATATTCTCATAAATGACAGCAGCTGCATGTAAGCCGGCCGCACGTTCAGTAATAACAGAATCAAGTTTGATATTCACTAGCATTCACTCCAGTTACGTGATATCAACCTATTATAAACGCTGTATCGTTTTATCACAAAGAAAGGAGGCTGTGCAAAACATGAACGTTTATCAGCTCAAAGAAGAATTAATTGAATACGCGAAAAGAATTGGCGTGGACAAGATTGGTTTTACGACCGCTGATACTTTTGACAGTTTAAAAGACCGTTTGATTCTTCAAGAATCACTCGGCTATCTCTCCGGCTTTGAAGAGCCGGATATCGAAAAAAGGGTGACGCCGAAGCTTCTTTTGCCGAAAGCGAAATCAATAGTGGCAATTGCTCTCGCATATCCTTCCAGAATGAAGGATGCGCCGAGAAGCACGAGAACTGAGCGCAGGGGCATTTTTTGCAGAGCCTCCTGGGGAAAAGACTATCATGATGTGCTGAGGGAAAAGCTTGATCTGCTGGAGGATTTTCTAAAAAGCAAGCATGAGGATATCAGAACGAAGTCAATGGTTGATACAGGTGAATTGTCTGATCGCGCCGTTGCGGAACGTGCCGGAATTGGATTCAGTGCGAAAAACTGTATGATCACAACACCCGAGTATGGCTCTTATGTGTATTTGGCGGAAATGATCACAAATATCCCTTTTGAGCCTGATGTGCCGATTGAAGATATGTGCGGGTCCTGCACGAAATGCTTGGACGCCTGTCCGACGGGAGCACTGGTTAATCCCGGGCAGCTTAATGCGCAGCGCTGCATCTCTTTTCTGACCCAGACAAAAGGATTTTTACCTGATGAATTCCGGACAAAAATCGGAAACCGCCTGTACGGGTGCGATACGTGCCAAACGGTATGCCCTCTCAATAAAGGGAAGGATTTTCATCTTCATCCGGAAATGGAGCCTGATCCTGAGATTGCCAAACCGTTATTGAAGCCGCTTTTGACCATCAGCAATCGGGAATTTAAGGAGAAATTCGGGCATGTCTCAGGTTCTTGGCGCGGAAAAAAACCGATTCAGCGAAACGCCATTCTCGCGCTTGCGCATTTTAAGGATGCTTCCGCACTGCCTGAATTGACGGAACTGATGCACAAGGATCCGCGTCCTGTCATCAGGGGGACAGCCGCATGGGCAATCGGAAAAATCGGAGACCCCGCATACGCGGAAGAGCTTGAAAAAGCGCTGGAAAAAGAGAAGGATGAAGAGGTAAAGCTGGAAATTGAAAAAGGAATTGATTTGCTAAAAGCTTCAGGCATGACTAAACGAGGCTTGTCCTGACATACGTATAGAGCAGAAGGAAAAAACACTTGAGATCATCCAAGTGTTTTTTCTCTATAAAAAAGTATGGCGGGTGGGGTGAGCTTGAAGCACATTTTAGAACAATTAGCGGAGGAGCGGCTGGGCTTTCTGGTTAACGGGCATGCTATGAGACAGGAGTCTCAAGTCGGAGACCTTAAAGTCATGGAGCGTAAGAAAAAGCTTCTGGAAAAACGTAAAGTTGACATCATAAAAGCGAAAGCAAAGGCCGTGATTAATCATGTGCGGGTTGAGGATGACGGAACGACCTGCCTTTCGTATACCATTCATTACGAATACGTGTGTAAGGAACAAGATGACAGCTTGTATATAGAAGAGCACATAGAGGAGCGAATGGCTTTCCTGTATGATCACATTTTGATTAGTGATCAGGAAATTGCGAAAAAGCCGGCTGGATTTCATGAAGGGACCAGTATTATTGACTATTCTGAAGCTGAAGAGGAAAGAGAAGCGTTTGGCAGGGCTTTTCAATACGATCGTCTCGGCGCTGTCCAATATGCCGAGAAATTTTGGAACAAGCGCAATCCTGCTTATAAAAATTTCAGCGATAACTGTACAAATTTTATTTCTCAGTGTCTTCATGCAGGAGGCGCGCCGATGCGCGGTCATCCGAACAGGGGATCAGGCTGGTGGATGAAACAAAGCTCATGGAGCTACAGCTGGACGGTGGCTCACTCTATGAAAATGTATTTGTCGAATTCAAAGGCCGGACTGCGTGCGGTGCGGGTGAAATCAGCGGAAGAACTGATGCCGGGCGATGTGATTTGCTATGACTTCGAAGGAGACGGCCGGTTTAATCATACAACGATTGTCGTGGCAAAGGACAAAGGCAATATGCCGCTTGTCAACGCCCAGACTTATGACAGCAGGATGAGGTATTGGTCATATGAGGATTCTACGGCATACACGCCGTCAATACGATATGCCTTTTTTCATATCGTTGATGATACGACAAAAGAGTAATTAATGTTATAATGATGGGCGGATAAGAAAAACAGAGGTGAACATTGTGGCATTACATGTCGTTTTATATCAACCAGAAATTCCCGCTAACACAGGGAATATTGCACGTACTTGTGCAGCAACCAATACAACGCTACACCTGATTCGTCCGCTCGGCTTTTCAACGGATGATAAAATGCTGAAGCGTGCCGGACTCGATTATTGGGAGTTTGTTAACGTTGTGTATCATGATTCGTTAGAAGAATTGTTTGAGGCATATAAAAAAGGCAAGTTTTTCTTTATTACAAAATTTGGCCAGCAGCCTCATACATCATTTGATTACACTGATCTTGACGAGGATTATTTCTTCGTGTTCGGAAGAGAAACAAGCGGTTTGCCAAAGGATTTAATTCAAAATAATATGGACCGCTGCCTGCGTCTTCCGATGACAGAGCACGTCAGATCGTTAAATCTGTCCAATACTGCCGCGATTCTTGTTTATGAAGCGCTGCGCCAGCAAAATTACCGTGATTTAAAATAGTGAAAAAACCCGCTCATCGATGATGGGCGGGTTTTTTTGCGGATGTTGAAATGCTTTGTTTCGTTTTTGGGCTTAACAACGTAACAGTGTTATGTTACAATGTACCCAACAAAGGAGCTGGACTTATGGAAGAACAATTAATCTCTAAAAAAGAATTACTTGAAAGAACATCGATTTCATACGGTCAGCTGTATCGATGGAAGCGGAAAAACTTAATACCTGAGGAATGGTTTATTCGTAAATCCACATTTACAGGGCAAGAGACGTTTTTTCCGAGAGAGGAGATTTTAAAACGTATATCAATGATTCAAAAGATGAAAGAAAATTTGTCTTTGGATGAAATGAGGGAAATGCTGTCGCCGAAAATGAAGGATGTCAGCATGACCGCTGATGAATTGCTTCATAAAGGTTTGGTTTCAAGGCCTGCTCTTGAAGCCTATTCAGAAGACGGAGGAAGTCCGGTTTTTTCATCCAGCGATTTGCTTTCGCTATATGTGCTTGAGGGACTGCTGCAGTCTGGAAATGTCAGCCTTGCAGAAGCAAAAATGGCTGCAGAGGTATTAAAGAAGCATGATAATGAAGAGATTGAAAAACAGACGGAGCTGATTGTGCTCCGCAAGCTCGGTGTCACAACTTGTTTTATAGCGGCTGCGGCGGACAGCATTTTGTTTGAATCATCCGTAAAGGTTGTGGAACGGGTAGATTTATTAAAAGCTTCAGAGGAATTAAAAACAACATTTATGCAGGAGGGCCATCGATGGATGTAGTGGAAAAGCTGGTGATAAACGGATCAGGAAGTTCAAAGGGAGGAACATTTCAATCTGTTGAGATTAATGGCAGCGGGACAGTGGCCGGGGACGTGGAGTGTGATACTTTTTCTTTTAATGGAAACGGAAAAGCGGACGGCAGCGTCAAAGCGAAAGCGGTAACCATCAGCGGTTCAGGAAAGATACATGGAGACGTTGAAGCAGAATCTATCCGGATGAATGGCACTGGTTTTATTCAAGGAGAGGTATCTGCAAAACAATTGAAAATCGCTGGATCATCAACATTTTGCGGCACTGTCAAGGCTGATGGAATTGACATTAGCGGAAAAGCTGTCATGGAAGCAGATTGTGAAACAGAAACCTTTCAATCAGAAGGGAAATGCAAAATCAGCGGGCTTTTAAATGCAGACCAGGTGATCATTAAGCTTTCTGCAGGGGAAAGCTATGCGCGGGAGATCGGCTGCCGCCATCTTCAAGTGACCTGCAGAAAAGGAATGCTGACATTGCTCAGATTGATGCCGCAGCCTGTTCTAACAGCAGAGCTGATCGAAGGTGACGTGATTGAATTGACAAATACAAAGGCGAAAACCGTGCGCGGTAATAAAGTGGTCATCGGCCCGGATTGCCAGATTGAAACCGTCGAATACAGTGGGGACTATACCTGTGATCCAAGCGCGTCGGTTGAAACATCCACAAAGTTGTAAGGAGGATCGTAATGGAGACAACAAAACTGGGAAATTTAAAATTATATGGCGCTGGGCATGCCGCAGGAGGCGCGTATCACAATGTCAGCATCAAAGGAGAAGGTGTAGTTGGAGAAGGGCTGTCTGCTGTAGGCTGCCGCATATACGGAACGGGCCTTTTTCTCGGAAAAGCAGAGACTGAGCGGCTGCGTGTGCTCGGAGAAAGTGAATGTAAAGGCGATCTGACAGCCGGCAAAATCAATATATATGGGACAATGAAAGTCAGCGGCTCACTTCAATTTGATCGATTCAATCTGAAAGGCCAGACTGAAATTGGCGGGAATATGACTGGAGAATCCTGCGATGTGAAAGGGAAGCTTAGCGTAAAAGGTGATTGTGAAACAGAAATGTTCCATGTCACAGGCTGTGTTGATGTATCGGGGTTATTAAATTCGGGTGAGATCAAGCTGGGATTGAGCCATGATATAAGCCATGTGCAGGAAATCGGCGGAACAACAATTACAGTGAAAAGACGCGCGAGTTTTTTTTATCGGAAGAAAGTGAAGCTGATCGCCGATGTCATAGAAGGCGATCGGGTTTATTTGGAGAATACCGAAGCGGCAGTTGTCAGGGGAAAAGAAGTGATCATCGGGCCGGGATGCAGTATCGGAACAATTGAGTACGAAAACAAATATGAATGCGATCCGCATTCACAGATTAAAGAAAAAACAAAACTGTAAAACATTGTTCTGTTATACAAAAAGGGTGCTCTTTCAGGAGCACCCTTTTTTATTCTTTTCCAGGCTTGCTTTCGTATCCTGCGGTAAAAATTGATACTAAAAAAGTGACAATGACACCCATCATGATGATTGTTTTCACCGTCTCTCCCCCTCTTCAATTTTTCCGTGCTGTCCGAGTCTGGATGATTCTGTATTTTTCTTTATTATGAACGGTCGCGGTCTGCCTTGTCAACGATGTATAAGTATCTTTATTTTTAAGAAACCAAAGCATGTATCACGGGATGGCGGCATAGATTGTATCAAAGTACCTTATTTGCATAGTGTATCAAACATGATAGAGGAGGTCCTTATGGATATATTAAAGAAAATTGAAAAGTACAGAGAGGAAGAGCAGCGGCTGAAATGGGAAGGAACTTTCGCCGATTATTTGGAGATTATTAAAGAAAATCCGATGGTCGCGCAATCTGCTCATTCTCGAGTTTTTAATATGATAAAAGACAGCGGGATAGAGGAGATTGACGGACGCAAGAAGTACAGTTTTTTTGACCGCGAGCTGTTCGGGCTTGAAGAATCTCTGGAGCGTCTTGTGGAAGAGTATTTTCATCCGGCTGCCAAACGTCTAGATGTCAGAAAGCGGATTCTATTGCTGATGGGGCCTGTGAGCGGCGGTAAATCCACGCTGGTCACAATGCTTAAAAAAGGTCTCGAAGCGTACACGCTGACAGATAATGGCGCTGTATATGCGATTAAAGGCTGCCCGATGCACGAGGACCCTCTACATTTAATCCCCCATCATTTACGCGATGACTTTTACAGGGAATACGGCATTAGAATAGAAGGAAGTCTTTCTCCTTTAAATGTCATGAGGCTGGAGGAAGAGTACGGAGGAAGAATTGAGGATGTGAAGGTGGAGCGCATCTTCTTTTCAGAAGATAAGCGTACGGGAATTGGAACATTCAGTCCCTCTGATCCGAAATCTCAGGATATTGCCGATTTGACGGGGAGTATTGATTTCTCAACAATCGCCGAGTACGGTTCAGAATCAGATCCGCGTGCTTACCGGTTTGACGGAGAGCTGAATAAAGCGAACCGCGGGATGATGGAGTTTCAGGAGATGCTGAAATGTGATGAGAAATTTCTCTGGCATTTGCTTTCCTTGACACAGGAAGGGAATTTTAAAGCTGGGCGGTTTGCGTTAATTTCTGCTGATGAGCTGATCGTGGCTCACACGAATGAAACGGAGTATCGCTCATTTATTTCTAATAAAAAGAATGAAGCCCTGCACTCAAGAATCATCGTGATGCCGGTTCCTTATAATTTAAAAGTGTCTGAGGAAGAGAGAATTTATGAAAAAATGATTGCAGAAAGCGATGTGGCGGATGTTCATATTGCCCCGCATACGTTGAAGGTCGCCGCGATGTTCTCAATCCTTACCCGGTTAAAAGAGCCGAAGCGGTCGGATATTGATCTGGTCAAGAAAATGAGACTGTATGATGGAGAAAGTGTGGAAGGATATAATTCTGTCGACGTTGAGGATATGAAAAAAGAATATAATGATGAAGGCATGAGCGGCATTGATCCGCGGTACGTGATCAACCGGATTTCTTCAACGATTATCAGAAAAAATATGGAATCGATTAATTCTCTCGATGTCCTTCGTTCCTTAAAAGAAGGTCTTGATCAGCACCCATCAATTTCAAGCGAGGACAGGGAGCGGTATTTGAATTTTATTTCTGCCGCCCGCAAGGAATATGACGACATTGCGAAAAAGGAAGTTCAAAAAGCGTTTGTGTATTCATATGAAGAATCAGCAAAAACACTTATGGACAATTACCTCGATAACGTAGAGGCTTATTGCAATAAAAACAAGCTTCGTGATCCTTTGACAGGAGAGGAAATGAACCCTGACGAAAAGCTGATGAGATCCATCGAAGAGCAGATCGGCATTTCGGAAAACGCCAAAAAAGCGTTCCGCGAAGAAATTTTAATCCGCATCTCAGCCTATGCGAGAAAAGGCAAGCGGTTTGATTACAATTCCCATGAAAGACTGCGTGAAGCTATTCAGAAAAAGCTGTTTGCTGATCTGAAGGATGTCGTTAAAATTACGACCTCAACAAAAACGCCGGATGAGCAGCAGCTGAAAAAGGTAAATGAAGTCGTGGCCCGTTTAATTGATGAGCACGGCTACAACTCGACGAGCGCCAATGAGCTGCTGAAATATGTCGGCAGCCTGCTGAACCGATAAGCAACGTGACCCGTCCGAATAGGGCGGGTTATTTTGTCCCATTTTCTAAATAGTTTGTCAATTAAACATGCATATGTGCATATGATGAATATAAATCTTTTCAAAAGACTTGTTTCATAATCTGGCACAAGCCGGAATACGTATGTATCACGACCACAAATGGTTAAGGAGGGGAATTCATGTCCCAAAATGACAGCGGCCATTTTTTGATTTCTGAGGAAAACTGGTCCCTCCATCGCAAAGGCTTCGATGACCAGCAGCGCCACCAGAAAAAAGTGCAGGAAGCGATCAAAAACAATCTTCCGGACCTCGTAACTGAGGAAAGCATTATTATGTCTAATGGAAAAGATGTAGTGAAGATCCCAATCCGTTCACTTGATGAGTATAAAATCCGTTATAACTATGATAAAAATAAACATGTAGGGCAAGGAGACGGCGAGAGCCAGGTTGGAGATGTTGTGGCCCGGGATGGATCAGACAAAAAACAAGGGCCTGGAAAAGGGCAGGGTGCCGGTGATCAGGCAGGCGAGGATTATTATGAAGCGGAAGTTTCATTAATGGATTTAGAAGAAGCGCTTTTTAAAGAATTAGAGCTTCCGAATCTCCAGCAAAAAGAGCGGGACAATATCATTCATACAGATATCGAGTTTAATGATATCCGTAAAACAGGGTTAACCGGTAATATTGATAAGAAAAGAACGATGATGTCAGCCTTTAAACGAAACGCAATGTCAGGAAAACCGTCGTTCTACCCAATTTATCCGGAGGACCTGAAATATAAGACGTGGAATGACATCACAAAGCCCGAATCAAAAGCCGTCGTTTTAGCCATGATGGATACAAGCGGCAGTATGGGGGTTTGGGAAAAATACATGGCCAGAAGCTTCTTTTTCTGGATGACCCGTTTTTTGCGGACAAAATACGAGACTGTGGAAATTGAATTTATTGCCCATCATACAGAAGCAAGAGTGGTCTCGGAGGAAGATTTTTTCTCAAAGGGAGAAAGCGGCGGAACCATTTGTTCTTCCGTATATCGGAAGTCGCTTGAGCTTATTGATGAAAAGTACAATCCCGCCCGCTATAACATTTACCCGTTTCATTTTTCTGACGGTGACAACCTGACATCTGATAACGCGCGCTGTGTGAAGCTGGTCAATGATATTATGAAGAAGGCCAATCTGTTTTGCTACGGCGAGGTCAATCAGTACAACAGGCATTCAACGTTAATGTCTGCATATAAAAATGTAAAAGATGAGAAATTTAAGTACTATATTTTAAAACAGAAATCTGATGTTTTTCAGGCTCTAAAGAACTTTTTCAGAAATGAAGAGTCTGGTGTAAGCCATCAATTTTCGTAATGAAAAGCCCATTTCAGGGCTTTTTTTTATTTAATAAAAGCAAGAAAACGCTTGCGAAAAAAATACGGGAGAAAAAGAAATTTTTCCTTTGACAAATCTTCTTTCATTTATTAATATTTTATCTTGTGAACTATTATTGAGGAATGAGGTGAAAAGGAGTTGACTGAATCAGAACGTGCTTTGCTCACTTTTGAACAGCTCTTCGATACGTCTCGGGCGATATATAAAAAACAGAAGAAGATATTGGAGATTGTGCTTGAGCCTTTTGATATTACAGTCCTTCAATATTTGCTGATGTTTAAAATTCATCAAAGCGGAAGCACCCCGCTAAGCAAGCTGGCAATGTCGCTTGATCTTAAGCCTGCTTCTGTGACGCGGATGACAGATATTCTGTATAAGCGCCAATTGATGAATCGATATGACAGTCCGGATGACCGCCGTATCGTCATGATTCAGTTAACCGAAGAGGGGGAAGAACTGATAGAAAAAGCCGCTGTGCAATATGCAAAAATGGGTGCTGGCTTGTACCAAAAGCTTGATACCTCCCAGCTGCAGTATTTGCGCAAACTAGCCGGAAGCTTAACGAAGCTTGCTGAAGGCTGTTCAGAAAAAAGCGGTAATTAAAAACTTCTCACATATTTTCACCAGCTTTCCGCAAAATGATAGAGGATGAAACGAAAGGAGAAAACAAAATGAACAGAGGACGTTTAATTCTGACCAACATTATCGGTTTGATTGTTGTTCTTGCAATTATAGCTGGAGGTGCTTACTACTATTATCAAAGCACAAACTATGTAAAAACAGATGAAGCAAAAGTAGCGGGCGATATGGCTGCTATTACTGCTCCAGCAGCAGGTAAAGTATCTGACTGGGATCTGGACGAAGGAAAAACAGTGAAAAAAGGCGACACAGTTGCAAAAATCAAAGGTGAACAAACTGTTGACGTAAAATCCATTATGGATGGCACAATTGTGAAAAACGAAGTGAAAAACGGACAAACCGTACAAGCTGGTACAACAATTGCACAAACGATTGACATGGACAACCTATACATCACAGCAAATATTAAAGAAACAGATATTGCGGATATTGAAGTAGGAAATAGTGTAGACGTAGTAGTTGACGGAGACCCTGATACAACATTTGACGGTACTGTAGAAGAAATTGGCTATGCGACTAACTCAACTTTTGATATGCTTCCATCTACAAATTCAAGCGGAAACTACACAAAAGTAACACAAAAAATTCCTGTGAAAATTTCAATCAAAAACCCATCTGATAAGGTGCTTCCTGGAATGAATGCATCTGTTAAAATTTCTGAGTAAAACAGATCAGTCATCAAACCATGAAAGGAGGTTGTCTTAGATGGCTACAGGCAAAGAAAAAAATGCAAAAAACCCTATGTCATTGCTGATTGTGCTAATGGCGGGTTTATTTTTGGCAATCCTAAACCAAACACTGCTTAATGTTGCAATGCCGCACTTAATGACTGAATTTGGCGTAAGTGCAACGACGATTCAGTGGCTTACAACAGGTTACATGCTTGTTAACGGTGTATTGATTCCGTTATCTGCTTTCCTGATTACACGATTTGGCCAGCGGAGTCTCTTTCTCGTCGCGATGTTTTGTTTTACGCTCGGTACGTTAGTCTGCGGTATCGCGCCTAACTTCTCTACAATGCTGATCGGCCGTTTGATTCAGGCCGTGGGCGGAGGTATCTTGCAGCCGCTCGTTATGACAACCATTCTGTTAATTTTCCCGCCTGAAAGCAGGGGGAAAGGAATGGGGATTTTCGGGCTAGCGATGATGTTTGCTCCAGCGGTCGGCCCGACTCTTTCCGGATGGATTATTGAGCATTATACATGGCGCATTATGTTTTACGGACTTGTGCCGATCGGCGCAATTGTAATCATTGTGGCTTTCTTCATCTTTAAAAATATGGTGGAGCCGCAAAAAATCAAACTCGATACTCTTGGCGCAATCCTCTCGATTGTCGGATTCGCCTCCTTATTATACGGGGTCAGTGAAGCCGGATCTGACGGCTGGACCGACCCGATTGTATTGTCTACAGTTATTATCGGAGCCATTGCAATTGTTGCTTTTGTTGTTCAGCAATTGCGTCATGATGATCCGATGCTTGATTTCAGAGTGTTTAAATATGACATTTTCTCACTCTCGAGTGTCATTAATATCATTATAACAGTGGCACTTTACACTGGTATGTTCCTTTTACCGATCTATCTGCAAAACCTGGTCGGCTTTACGGCGCTTCAATCCGGTCTGCTTCTGCTTCCGGGTGCGATCGTTATGCTGATTATGTCACCGATCTCAGGTATTTTGTTCGATAAATTCGGACCGAGACCGCTTGCGATTATCGGGCTTCTCGTGACAGTGGTAACAACATATCAATACACGCAATTGACAATTGATACACCATATACACACATCATGCTGATCTATTCAATTCGTGCATTTGGTATGTCTCTCTTAATGATGCCAGTCATGACAGCCGGGATGAACCAGCTTCCTGCCCGTCTGAACAGCCACGGAACGGCGATGAGCAACACGCTTCGCCAAATCAGCGGATCAATCGGAACAAGTTTAATTACGACGATTTATACAAACCGGACGACATTCCATTATTCACAAATTGCAGATAAAACAAGCACGGCGGACCCGAACTTCCTCCATGCGTTCCAAAATGCAGTTTCGAATTTAATGGTGAATATGAATGTGTCTTATGATACGGCGAAAACATATGTGTACTCACATATTTATAAACACGCGTCACTCGATTCCAATGTCATGGGGATAAATGATGCCTTTATGTGGGCAACCTTATTCTGTGTAGCAGGTTTGATTTTAAGTATCTTCCTGCGTGACGTCAGAAAAGATAAATTGCGTAAGAAGAAAAAAGAGGAGCTTTCATTACTTCCTGCTCCAAAAGAAGCTAAGGAATCTTAATCTGTACAGGGAGGTTTCCTGAATGAAAATTTATGTAGTGTATGATAGTGAAGGCGAACATACTAAAGTGCTTGCAGAAGCGATTGCTGAAGGCGCGAGAGAAAACGACGCGGCTGAAGTGTTCATCGACCATGTAGATCAGGCTGATATCCGCAAGCTTAAAGATATGGATGCGATTATTTGGGGATGCCCAGGGCATTTCGGAACAATCAGCTCCGGTCTTAAAACTTGGATCGACAGACTTGGCTACTTGTGGGCTGAAGGCGAGCTGATCAACAAAGTCGGTGCTGTCTTCTGCACAACGGCAACAACACACGGCGGCTTGGAAATGACAATGCACAATTTAATCACGCCGATGTTCCACCAAGGCATGATTGTTGTCGGACTGCCTGGCAACGTGCCTGAAAACGCACTTTATGGCTCTTATTACGGAGCAGGTGTCACTTGTCCGGTAGACAGTGATGAGTTAATGTCTGAGGAAGGTATTCAGCTTGGACGCGCGTTGGGAAGACGTGTCAGCCAAGTCACAGGAAACCTAACAGCAGGACAGTAAGGAGAGGTTGAAATGGCCATTATTATAGCAATAATTGCTGCTGTCATTGTCATTGCGGCCCTTATTACATTTAACGTCCGCAACGCCTCACCTGGACCTGAGAAGCAAGAAGCAACCGATAAAATCGCACCTCCAGAAGAGGAAAAAAACGAAGCGCATTACCCTGCTGAAGCAAGGGCTGCCGAGCATACGCCATCCGTTGTCAAAAACGATTCTCCAAAAGAGAAGCGTGACACAATGGGTGATAATATTTACAGGCAGGCGCTGCAAAAGTTTAAGCATTCTGATGAAGTTCATGCAGAAGAAGAGGTCACTGAGGAAAGTGACAAAATGCAGGACCGCAGCTATCGTGATGCGCTGCTCTCTATGAAAAATAAGAAAAAGTAATGAAAAAGGCAAATCCGTTTACTCATGCGGGTTTGCCTTTTTTGCTGTTTCCATCAATTCGGTTTTTATCAAATAAATCCATGGAATATGTTGTATTCCATCTTGATCTAGTGTACTATGTTACTCATACACCGAGGGTTTTTTCCGGGAGGTAAAGACATGAATTCTTTTTTAGGTTTATTAAAGAAAGATATCAAGCTTTCAAGAATGTGGCTGCTAGTATGGATATGCGGAATCATTTTCTTATTGGGAACAGGCCATATTATAGCTTCTCGCACGAAAGAACCTCTAGTCATTTTTGGTTTTTTTGTTGCAGTTGCTTTTTTTCTGCTTTTCTTATCTCCTGTTTTTGTGTTTTATCACCTTCGCAAGGAAGGGAAATCACAGCTTTGGCTGTACAATCCAAATGGCGGCTTATGGCTGTTTTCTTCTAAATTGGCAGCATCTTTGCTCTATCAATTTGTGATTCAGTTGGCATTAACAGCCTATGGCATATGGATGTATCATATGCTCTCTGTAAAAAATCTGCTGGAGCATCAAGTTGATATAACGAGTACAGTGGCTTTGCTGAATATGTATGGGCTTATTTCTTCGTTAGATATGTCAGTAACAGTCATTGTGTTTTGGACTGTTTTTCACTCTCTCAGAAATTGGCGCGGAATGCGGTGGGCTGCGATGGTTCTGTTGGTCGCAATGTGGTTATTCTTCGATGAATACATCATAAGCCCTTTGGTTGAATCTCAAAAGCATTTCTGGCCTGTAACAGTCTATTGCAATTTTGATTTCCACTTCCACAATGTTTGGAGATTGGAACTAAAACCTATCCATCTGTCTGTGCTAGGGTTTCCTATTGCTATAGTCATCACATTCTTGCTGCTCATCATGGCTTCAAAACTGCTTGATCGTAAAGTAGAGGTGTAAATATGGACAATCAATTCCAATCCTCGAAACCGATTTATCTGCAGATCGCTGATCAGATCTTTTATAGGCTGGTCAGGAAGGAGCTGCTCCCAGGAGACAAGCTTCCTTCAGTAAGAGAAATGGCGATTCAAACTAAAGTAAATCCCAATACAATTCAAAGAACTTACAGTGAGATGGAAAGGCTGGGTATTGTGGAGACAAGAAGAGGTCAAGGGACGTTTATTGCGGAAAAAGCAGAAATCGTAGACGAGCTGAAAGACAAGCTGACACGAGAGGTGCTGGAAGGCTTTGTCAAGCAAATGAAAGAGCTGGGGCTAACGAAAGAAGAAATGTTAGAAGGGATTAAAACATTCACAGAGGGAGGCTAAAATGGAAATCAAGCTAGAACATGTATCAAAAAAATACGGCCGCCATACGGCCGTCAATGATGTGTCAATCACCCTATCATCCGGACGGATTTATGGCCTGATCGGACCGAACGGCAGCGGCAAGTCAACGACCCTGAAAATGATGGCTGGCCTTCTGTTTCCGACTTCAGGATTTGTAAAAGTTGATGAAGAGCAGGTTACGAGAGAAATGGTGCGTCAAACGGCTTATCTTACTGAGCTTGATATGTTTTATCCGCATTTCACTGTTAAAGATATGGTGAATTTTTATCAGTCGCAGTTTCCTGATTTTCATACAGAACAGGTTTATAAGCTATTGAATGAGATGCAGCTGAATCCGGAAAAAAAGATCAAAAAGCTATCAAAAGGAAATCGGGGCAGGCTGAAAATCGTTCTTGCTTTAGCGAGACGGGCAGACGTCATCTTGCTTGATGAACCTTTTTCCGGGCTTGATCCGATGGTCAGGGATTCCATCGTAAACAGCCTTGTGTCGTACATTGATTTTGAGCAGCAGATTGTCGTGATCGCGACACATGAAATTGATGAAATTGAGACTTTGTTAGATGAAGTAATCATCCTCGCCAATGGAGAAAAAGTTGCGCAGCGTGAAGTAGAAGATATTCGTGAACAGGAAGGCATGTCTGTTTTGCAATGGTTTAAATCAAAAATGGAAGTTTGCTAGAAAGAGGAGGAATATGATGAAAACAGTGTTGGAATTGAAAAACGTGACTAAAAACATCAGAGGCCGAACGATCATTGATGATCTCAGTTTTACGATTCGTGAAGGCGAGGTATTCGGTTTTTTAGGACCAAACGGAGCGGGGAAAACGACAACCATCCGGATGATGGTGGGGTTAATGAAGCTGTCGAAAGGTGATGTCCTCATTTGCGGCCAATCAATTACGAAAGAATATGCCAAGGCGATTAAGCATATCGGAGCGATCGTTGAGAATCCCGAGCTGTATAAATTTTTGAGCGGATATAAAAATCTCCAGCAATTCGCAAGGATGGTCAAGGGTGTCACGAAGGAAAAAATTGATGAAGTTGTTGAACTGGTCGGTTTAACAGACAGAATCCACGACAAGGTGAAAACATATTCTCTGGGGATGAGACAGCGTCTTGGCTTGGCACAATGCCTTCTGCACGATCCGAAAGTGCTGATTTTGGATGAACCGACAAACGGCCTTGATCCGGCGGGGATCAGAGAAATCAGAGATCATTTAAAGAAGCTGACCCGAGAAAGAGGAATGGCTGTCATCGTTTCAAGCCACCTGCTGTCAGAAATGGAACTGATGTGTGATCGAATTGCGATTCTGCAAAAAGGAAAGCTGATCGATATTCAAAATGTAAAAGATGAAAACATTGATGAGAACGATACATATTTCTTCCAGGTTGAGCAGCCGAATGAAGCCGCTGCTGTTTTAAATCAGTACGATTTGCTGAGTAAGACAAATGGTGTAGAAATCAAACTGGCTAAAGAAGAAGTCCCTGCGGTTATTGAATTGCTGGTGATGCAGCAAATCCGTATTTATGAGGTCAAGGTCATAACAAAATCATTAGAGGACCGTTTCTTAGAAATGACAGGTGAAACAAAAGAGGAGGTTCAGCATGCTTAATTTGATTTATAATGAGTGGCTCAAAATTTTCAGCCGTGCCGGAACATGGGTGATGATCGGAATTCTGGGGCTGACAATGGTTGGATTTGCATTTTTGGCGAATCATTTTTCTGCTGGTGAATCAAATTCCCATTGGAAACAAGAACTTCAAGCACAAAACGCCGAATTAAAGAAAGAAATCAAAGAAGATCCTTCACTGAAAGATGGGTATAAAGAAACAATCACACTCAACGACTATCGCATCGAGCATAATATCCCTAGTGACACGGGCTATACGGCATGGTCTTATGTAACGGATTCGGCAAACTTTACCATCCTTACCGGTCTGTTTACTATTATCATCGCGGCCGGAATTGTCGCGAACGAATTTAATTGGGGAACGATTAAGCTATTAATGATTCGGCCGCTCAGCCGTTTTCAAATTTTGCTGTCCAAATATATTACAGTTCTCCTCTTTGGGCTCCTATTGCTGTTGATTTTATTTATCGGTTCTACTTTATTAGGGTTGATCTTCTTCGGGACGGGTGGTGAAACCGCCGTGAACATTCATTTAATCTATAAGGATGGCCATGTCATTGAGCAAAACATGATGGGGCATTTGGCCACAACGTATCTTTCTGAATCCGTCTCGGCTTTAATGGTGGCGACGATGGCGTTTATGCTGTCTGCGGTATTCAGAAACAGCTCTCTTGCGGTTGGTTTTTCCATCTTCTTGTTGGTTGCCGGTACGACTGCAACTGCATTTATTGCAGCGAAATTTGACTGGGCAAAGTATATATTGTTTGCTAATGTCGACTTGACTCAGTATGTGGATGGCACACCGTTAATAAAAGGGATGACTATGACGTTTTCTCTCGTCATGCTGGCGATCTACTTTATCATCTTCCTGTTGCTTGCTTTCGGAATCTTCATGAAGCGGGATATTGCAAACTAATAAAAAAAGCTGTTTTGCTTATGCAAAACAGCTTTTTTGTCAAAATAAAAACTGCAGGTTTGCACCTGCAGTTTTTCATATCAATTTATGCTTACGCTTCTTTAGTAACGTTAGCAGCTTGTGGTCCGCGGTTTCCTTCAACGATTTCAAAAGAAACAGCTTGGCCTTCTTCTAAAGTTTTGAAGCCTTCGCCTTGAATAGCAGAGAAATGAACGAATACATCGTCTTGACCTTCTACTTCGATGAATCCGAAACCTTTTTCAGAGTTGAACCATTTTACTTTACCTTCTAACATGAAATTTCCTCCTAAAGCGATCATAACGCTTAAATTCACTATTCTTGCTCTTAACAAACTTTCAAGACGAAAACTCTTACAAAACTTTCTTCTTAAAGATAGTTCGAACAAAAATAATTACCTTTACTCTACCAGTAATCTTCGGAAAAAACAACTGCTTATTGAAACTTTTTTCGGAAAATACCATATTTATTTTTCAATTTGATATTTATTTGCGGAAATTCATCTGCTTTCTCGATATGTGATCATACGTTTGCCTTAGTATTTCTTCATTTTGGGAAGATAAGTAATAGGAATTGACAACCTTATTGGATATGAGTAAGGTAAAAGTTAATCAATATTACAAATGACAACGTTTATCAACTAAGAGAGCGTATGATTTTTATGTCTGATATTGCTTGCATGCTCTAATACATAGATAGGAGTATGGTCACAATGAAAAAGTGGCTTATATGCAGTTTTGTCCTTGTTCTTCTCGTTTCATTTACTGCATGTTCACCGTCTGCAGAACATGAATCGATAAAAATCGGGATTGCTGAGTCTGACGGGGCAATATGGAACTATATTGCTCAAAAGGCTGAAGAGGCAGGGCTGGATATTCAGCTGATCCCTTTTTCTGATTATGCGGAGTCTGATATCGCACTTGCTAACAAAGAAATTGATGCCAACGCCTTTCAAACCATTTCATATTTTCAGTCGTTCACTCAAAAATACAAACTTAATTTGGCACCGCTCGGAACGACTTACATAACGCCCATGGGCATTTATTCAAAACGATATGACCGAATCCTAGATATACCGCGAGGAGCTGTCGTTTCTGTTCCGGATAAAGCGTTCGATTTTGGCAGGGCGCTTACGGTGCTCCAGGAAGCGGGTTTGCTAACGCTGAAAAACGGATTTAACGGAACAGGTTCAGTTGATATGATTAAAGATAATCCGAGACACCTGAAATTAAAAGCTGTCCGGCAACAGGATGCAGTAAGCGGTGCCGACGTGTTTGTCATGAAACCATCAGAAGCAAAAAAAGCGGGCCTGAACCCGAAAAAGCATACGCTAAAGAGCGGCGGACCCATGTCTGGGGAAGAGATGAATTTGATTGTTGTCAGAGCGGAGGATCAAGATCGGGAAGCGCTGCAAACCATTCTTGAGCTTTATCAAGCTGATGATACAGCGGCATTTATAGAAAAAGAATATCAGGGAGATCTTGTCCCGGCTTTTCTGCCTTTGAAACGTCTTTCAGATTGGAAGAATGAATTCGAACATTGAATTCATTCTTTTTTTTCTGAAAAACACACTCTGTTCCGTCCCGTTTCTTTCGCTTTGTAAAGCATTTGATCGGCAAGAATGGGCAAGGATCCTGGCTGTTCCGTATTATTGGGGTAATGAGCGGCCCCTAGTGATATCGTAACTGAAAGCTCTTCGCCGTTTGTTAATACAATCGGTGCATCACTTACAGTGCTCCTGATCCGTTCAGCGATCCGGGCAGCTTTATCAAGAGAACAGTTCGGCAGGAGAACGGCAAATTCTTCACCGCCGATCCGAGCGGCAGGATCAGTATTTCGGATGCTCTGCTTCAGACGTAACCCCAGCTCTTTGAGCACCTGATCTCCTTCATGATGGCCATATTGGTCATTGATGGTCTTAAAATGATCGATATCCATATAAATCAGTGCAAATTGAAAATGCGGGGTATCGGCCGCCTGCTGATACAGAGCTTTTGTGGTTTCTTCAAACTTTCTTCGGTTATACACGCCTGTTAAAAAGTCAAAGTGCGCCTGAAACTTATATTGTTTAAAAAGAAGATGTGCATTTGTTTCATGATCAATAATATATAAACTGAGCATGCCGCCCGCTATTGATATGATCCAAAAATACAAATGAAGTTCGTATGAATGTAAATCTATAAGAAAATAAAAGGAAAAGGAGATCAAGCTATTTGTGATTATTAAAAGATAGAAAGCATGTTTTAGTTGAACTTTTTTTCTTCTAGAAACAATGAGTGACGGGATGGCAGCGATACAAATGATAATAACCGAGTATAGTGCAGATGTGTTCATTGTAATCAGCAAGCGGCCTGCAGTGATCATGGCCAGGGCCGTTGCCGTTGAAACCCAGCCTCCATAAAGAGCGGCAATCATAATAGGGATATTTCGAAGATCAATAATTGAATGCTGATAGGTAAATCCAAAAACCATCAGAATAACCCCGAGCAAACCGCAGGCCAGTCCCTTAACAGCTTGAAAGGATATGCTGTCTTTTTTATGTACTAGCCTTTCTTTAAACAGGTGGGTGAAGAGATAATTAAATGTGATTAAAATGGTCAAATTTACAAACAGTTCTTTCAGCAATATTATCACCCTTATATAAGGTACTAAAGATGGAAGGGAAAGAAAAGAACAAAAAAGGCATTATATAAGGTTTTTTTACTTGAATTGATAAGTTAAAATAATTCGCACTTGACCCATCGGAATTAGTGTAATATAGTAAATGAGAAAATTTGAAGGGAGAGTTTACCTGCTTTGGAGACTTTACTGGTTGTATTACATGTATTTATTTTATTTTTACTTATCTTAGGGCTCTTTGTTATGCAGAAAAAACATGTTTCCTTCTCTAAACGTGTATTTACTGCGCTGGGGCTGGGAATTGTATTCGGATTTGCGCTTCAGCTGATTTACGGCCCGACTTCTAATATAGTCATTCAAACAGCCGACTGGTTTAATATTGCCGGGGGCGGATATGTCAAATTGCTTCAGATGGTTGTTATGCCGCTCGTCTTTATTTCGATTCTCGGCGCATTTACAAAGCTGAAGCTGACAAAAAATCTTGGAAAAATCAGCGGTTTGATTATTGGGATTTTAGTAGCAACAACAGCTGTTGCTGCAGCTGTCGGTATCGCGTCCGCACTTTCATTTGATCTGCAGGCGATTCAGGTTGACCAAGGAAGTACAGAGCTTTCACGGGGACAGGAGCTTCAGCAGAAATCAGAGGATATGACAGCGAAAACGCTGCCGCAGCAGATTGTTGAACTGCTGCCTGGAAACCCGTTTTTAGATTTCACGGGAGCTAGACCGACTTCAACAATCGCTGTCGTTATTTTTGCCGCTTTCCTTGGAGTGGCATTCCTTGGAGTAAAACACAAACAGCCGGAACAGGCAGAAACATTTAAAAAACTGGTTGATGCCGTTTATGCCATTGTTATGCGTGTTGTCACACTCATTTTGAGACTGACGCCTTATGGGGTGCTGGCCATCATGACAAAAACGATTGCCACGAGTGATCTTGACAGCATTTTAAAACTGGGCATGTTCGTGATTGCTTCATATGCCGCGTTAATCACTATGTTTATCATTCATTTGCTGCTGCTGACGTTCAGTGGCTTGAATCCGGTGATTTATTTGAAAAAAGCGGTGCCTGTACTTGTATTTGCATTTACGTCAAGGTCTAGCGCAGGTGCTTTACCGCTGAATATTAAAACACAGAGAAGCATGGGTGTACCGGAGGGAATCGCAAACTTTGCCGGTTCGTTCGGTCTTTCGATCGGCCAAAATGGATGTGCCGGCATTTATCCTGCGATGCTGGCGATGATGATTGCTCCGACTGTCGGCCAAAATCCATTTGACCCGGTGTTTATTATCACTGTTATCGCAGTCGTTGCCATCAGCTCCTTCGGTGTTGCCGGAGTCGGCGGCGGAGCCACATTCGCGGCGCTTCTTGTTTTATCATCATTAAACATGCCTGTCGCGCTCGCTGGTTTGTTAATCTCAATTGAACCGTTAATCGACATGGGGCGTACTGCTTTGAATGTCAGCGGAAGCATGACATCCGGTCTTATTACAAGTAAGGTCACAAAGGAAATTGATCAAGGGGCATTTCATGATCAATCCAGAGTGATTGAAGCTGAAGAAGCGTAACATATGAAAACGTGTAATCCGACAGGGATTACACGTTAATAAGACCCATGAACCTTGTAATATAAAGGTTTCATGGGTTTCTTTTTCTCATTTTTGGGGAAGATCAGCCGGCATTGCTGATCAATGGATTGATTTAATTGAAATGAAAATTGCTTTTTTAACGAGTATTCATGGTATCTTGGAAGACGCCAACTAATCTGAGGCACACATAAAAGATTCCTGCTAGACGATGAGTATCCAAATCTAATTCAATCGTGCTTCATTGAATTAAAAAAGTTCATAATGAACCTCTTCGCATTATTTTTCTATTAACATTGAATACTTTCGATACACTTTATAGAAACTGGCCGCAAATAAAACAACCATAAGGGCGGGAAGCGACCTCAAAAGAGCAAATGGAGTTTCAAATAAAAATGCTTTCCAAAACCATTCACCTTTCATACTCCAAAGACCTTCAGTTAAATATAAACCTGAATCCTTATAGATCATATAAGAAAAAAACAAACACATGAAACCTAAACCAGAAGAATAATTCATCAATCTTTTATAATAATTACTCTTTGATTGGCGATCCGAGAAGATTTCATTTTGACCATCATCTTCTTTTTGCCAATATCGAATCCCACTAAGCCAAGGGCCATTTATATAATTCCAACCGAAGTCTTCATATATCGCTTTGTAATCTTTGAACTTTTTCTTTGGTAAAATATCTTGGTAATCCAGTCTGATCACATATCTCTTGTCGGTTTTTACGAAAGTGTATATTCCTAATCCACTAATATTTGTACAACGATAGCCTTTTTGTAATTGCTCGTTCAGCCATTGTTCCTCTTTTTCAATATCAAAAAACATCTTAAATTTCTTCATTCGATTCACTTCCTTCGTACAAGGATAAAATATGCAATAACCTATCTTGTTCCATTTTTAAAATGGCGCTTCCTTCTTCAGTTATCATGTAAACTTTTCTCCGGCCTGACTCTCCAACAGGTTCAATCCAACCATGCTTATTCAAGTTTTCAATTGCACCGTATAATGTACCCGCTGCTAAAATAACAGTACCGTTACTTATCTTTTCTATCTTCTGCATTACGGCATAGCCATGGAGCGGCTCACGCAGAGCTAATAAAATATAATGCATGGTTTCAGACAATGGTAATAATTTGTGTTTCATATCTGCACCCTCTATTCAGTTCGACTATATAGTTCAACTTAATAATAATGTAATACAGTTCAACTGAATAGTCAACAGTATTTTCCAACGCTCGAGTAAATTCTAAATGTTGAGTGTTGAAGCAAGAAACAAAATGAATAGTGTTCTGTCCTTTTCAGCTTGATGAGGGAGCTAATAATGAATCGATAAAGATTGCTTCGGATAGAGTGGCAGCATAAACAAAAAAATCCTTCAAACGTTCTCATTGAACGAAAGAAGGATTTTTTTAGCTCATCAATTGCACTCAAAAACAGGCGGGGAAATATAGAAAATTTAAAAGAAAAAACCACCTTAAAGGGCAATATAATTAACTATTTGAGCCCTTATGCAATCTGACAGGTTACACGTTTTTTTAACGGCCGGGTTCTAAGTCCTCCAACATTTCCATCATCGTGTTGTCGTCCATGACATTCATTGCGCTTTGTTCAAAATGGATGGGTTCAGCATAATGCGGCTGTCTTTTTTTCGCGGCTGTCTCAGTTTGCCTAGTTTGAGACTGTGTATGCTGATGCTGTGGTTGCTGCTGTCCTGCGTGCTGGTGCTGACGGCCATTTTGCCGCTGGCTTTGATGCTGCGAACGGTCCTGGTTATCACCGCTGCCGCCGCCAAATGCTTGTTTGACTATGTTTCCTACATTAGAAGCATCAAACGTGTTATTTTCTGAATTTCGTCTGTTCATTTGTCCTGTGATAAACCCGCTGATTCTGTGGCGGATCTGAGGTGATAATGCAGCAATAAGCATAGTTGATCCTATGATCAATGCTGCGGGGCTGATTCCTCTTCGCTGGTTGAACAACATGATCCCTCCTTTGCAGTGTATTCATATTTTCCCCCTCATTAGACAAATTAACCGTTATATTTCCCGGGAAAGCATTTCCTCCAGATTTGCATGCATAATTAAAGCCAGTTAGAAAAACCTATACGTAAAGTGATAAAGGAGGAATTCACATGCTTGGAAAAAAACAAGTTCTTGCGTCTGTGCTTCTTATCCCTTTGCTTATGACTGGCTGCGGTGTGGCCGACCAAGGTGAGGGCAGACGTGATAATAATGATGTAAGAAATGTAAATTATCGAAATCCGGCCAATGACGATATGCGCAATGTAAACAACCGGGATAATGTTGACAACAATGTTACTGATAATGTCAATAACAATAACAATCGTGTAAATGACGATAATAACAACGACCGGAAACTCGAGGTTGCTGATGAAGCAGCTGATAAAGTAACAGTCCTAAAAGAAGTAAAACATGCCGATGTCATTGTTGCTGGAAATCAAGCTTACGTTGCAGTCGTTTTAACTAATGGAAATAAAGGTGCAGTAGAAGACAATTTGAAGAAAAAAATAGCCAAAAAGGTAAGATCTACTGACAAAAACATTGATAATGTTTACGTTTCAGCTAACCCTGATTTTGTAGAGCGTATGCAAGGATATGGAAAGCGCATTCAAAATGGTGACCCAATCGCCGGATTATTTGATGAATTTACACAAACTGTACAGCGCGTATTCCCTAACGCTGAATAAATAAAAAAAGCCGCACAATTTGTGCGGCTTTTTCTTTGCGTTAATGACACACTGCGAACTCAGGCTGCATAGAGTAAAAATAAAAAGGTACAAGACGGACCGGCTCAGGGAGGGAGACGTTTGCGGGATGGCATAGGAAAGCGTGCGGCATCCGCTCTATTCCTGTGCGGAGTCCTTGTGATGCTGGCTGTAAGCTCAGCCATCGTATCAAGCGCGATGTATATCCTGTCTTTTCCAGGTCAGGCATCTGGAATAACAAAAGAACAAGTGACGAAGCACATGAAGAAAGAGTCATTCAAACAGGCCGATATTTATTACACTTCTAAGGAAAAGTCCTTACTGCCATTGATGAAAGAAACGCTTGAATATGCGGTCAGTATTAATCAGATTATGATTGGAGATTCGAATCAAAAGCCTATTGACATTATTTTTTTTCCTAATGAAAAACAGATGGAGGCTTACTCCGGTTTATTGGATGTAGTTGGTTTTTATTCTGAGCGGGAGCAGTTGATTGGACTGTTGCCTGAAGAGAAAAAGAAACTGTTAGAAGGGGACGAGGTAGCGGTTTATTTGTACCAGAGATTGTTGATTCATGAATACTCGCACCATGCGTTTCATCAGAAATTGAAGGAGCTTGAGACGGATCCCGATGAGTTTCCGTTATGGTTTCATGAAGGGTTAAGTGAGTGGATTGCGAACTATGAATTGCTCATAGATCCGATCACGTTTTCTGTCGTGCCCTTTGACCGTTTGCAGACTGATCGAGACTGGCAGGAAGCCAGAGCCGAATATGACACTGATGTCTATTTGCAAAGCTTTTATATGATCGATGAGCTGACCGGCAAATACGGGAAAGACATTATTTCAGAAATGATTAAGGAAACAGCAAAAAAAGGGGACTTTGAAAAAGGGTTTAAATCAGCAACAAAGGAAAGTCTTGATCATTTTGAAAAGGATTTTAAGAAGAAATTTGAAAAAAACAGTGCGGCATTGGATAGTATCTATCCAATGCCTTTGTTATTAGTGAAGTCCTTGCTGACCTATTCCGCCTTGTGTCGGAGGCATTTGTCCTTGGGCAGGGGCGAATGAATTTCTCAGCTGTTCCATATCCTGCGCATCAAGCTGAGGAACCTGGTAATAGCCGTGTTTGTTTTGGTATAGGAAAATTTCAAATGCCATTTCAACATACTCCTGAATTTGCGCAGACAGTACGCGTCTTACGGCCGGATTTGTCATTTCCAGAGAAGCCATCGTCAGCATAGAAGCTTGTGCTTTAATCGCGCAAAGCATTTGTCGGCTGATGATGCTGTCATCAATATCATTCATGGATTGAACAGGTTTTTTAGGCTGTGACGGCTGCATGCCGTAAACAGTCTGATTGTCTTCCTTCATCATATAAGTTGCTGTTTTTTGTGAAGGTTCGCTTCCTGTTTTGAAGCATTCTGCAGTTATATTGTATTGAGATGTGATGAATTGATGTTGACGATCAAGGATGTTTAATAATTCTTGATCCTTACAGAATTGTCTCAGCATCATAAACTGATCAAGCACAGTAA
The DNA here is from genome assembly GCF_000877815.1 of Bacillus sp. YP1. NCBI lineage: Bacteria > Bacillati > Bacillota > Bacilli > Caryophanales > Bacillaceae > Bacillus > Bacillus sp. YP1. The sequence continues at coordinate 727,904 of NZ_CP010014.1, forward strand.
GTGTTCCGGAAAGCACCTCATGCATATCAAACATTTCATGTCCGCCATGGTTTTTATGCGGTTTGCCAGGAATACCTTTGTTCATTTGGGATTGCTGCTGCTGATTGAACTGATCCAAACCGAATTCCTCCTTTTTTTTCAGATCAGCTGTATTTTGTGTCAGTCTGCCGCTTATTATGCAGAAGCCTGAAAGGAATTATATGCTGTCTGTCGAAATGATAGACAGACAAAGTCATTGTCATTATGTGTATATTAAGGGAGGAAATATGATGAGGCGTATTCTGCATATTGTGTTGATCACGGCATTGATGTTCTTAAATGTAATGTACACGTGCGAAGCTGTAAAAGCAGCTGAACCGCAGCAGCCTATATCAGTTGAGAAGGCAATACAGCAAAAAGAAGGACAGGCGCTTATCGAAGGATATGCAGTCGGCCAGGCTGTTTCCCCACTGCATTATAAGTTGACAAGTCCTTTTTCAAATGATTATAATGTCGCGCTGGCAGACCGTAAAAACGAGACATCGCCTGATCACATCCTTCCTGTGCAAATCCCCTCCGCCTTCAGAAGCCAATTTGGGCTGCAAACCAATCCGCTTCTTCTTGGGAAAAAGATAACGGTTCAAGGAAAGCTTGAAAATTACTTTAACACGACAGGACTTAAAAACGTTCAGTCGATGAACGTAACCGATGACACGAAAACTCCGCCGGCTGAACAGCCAGTGACCATAAATGAAGCACGGGGAAGGCTGAATGAAGAAGTAACGATAAAAGGGATCATTACAGCTGATCAAAACGCAATCGGAGGCGGGAAGCTGTCGACCTTTTTGCAAGATGAAACCGGAGGCATTAACATTTATTCGCCATCCCCTGAACAATTTCCCGAATTAAAAGAGGGTATGGATGTCACGGTGACAGGGAAAATCACGTCTTACCAGGGGCTGAAAGAAATCGTTCCAAGCTCATCAGGCATCAAAATCAACCAGTCAAATCAATCCCTCCCCGCCCCCAAACACTTAACAATCAATGAACTTATTAACGGCAGCCTAGGTGATCAGTATGAAGGACGCCTTGTGAAACTAACCGCTTTTGTTTCCTCAATTCCAAGTTCTCCTGCCGGCGGCGGTTACAATGTAACAATGATTGATGACGACCATCATGCAATGACGCTCCGGGTTATGAATGAAACAGGGGTGATAGACGAGCTTGATGAGGGCAAATGGTATGACTTTACCGGTGTGTTAAGCAGATACCAAACCTTTCAGCTGCTTCCGCGAAAATCGGCTGACCTGAAGCTGCTTGAAGAGCAGCCTGCACCTCCGTCTGCGGAGGGAGAATATGAAGGGATTGTTGACCGGGTCGTTGACGGCGATACCATTCATCTCAAATCTCCGGTGCTTGGCACGACAAAAATCCGGTTTGTAAATGTAGATACACCCGAAACATATCACACACCAAAAAATGACGCAGATGAAAATCAATTAAGATTTGGCAAAAAAGCATCTGACTATCTAAAAACGGTTCTGTCCCCAGGTGATAAAATTACTGTCAAGGTCGGAAGTGAAGCCAAGGACAGCTATGGCAGACTTCTCGGACAAGTCATAACCGAATCAGGATCAAACGTGAACTTAGAGCTTGTGAAAAATGGATATGCTCCGACGTATTTTATTTGGCCGGTTGACAATGAAGAGGATTACCAGCAGTTTCAGGCCGCAGTAGCCACTGCAAAAAAAGACCAAAAAGGAATCTGGAATGAAAACGATCTGCTCATGGAAATGCCGTTTGAATTCAGAGCCAGAGAGCAAAGGAAAGGCTTGACAAGATATGTAGGGGATTCGTCGAATAAAACATATGTGCAGCCAGCTGACTGGAAGAAGGTAGCTGTGGAAAACAGAATTTTCTTCGCTTCAGCAAGTGAAGCGGAGAGCGCGGGATATAAAAAAAGGCAAACGGCACCTCAAGAACATGTGCCGCTTAGAATTCTCAGCATGAATGATTTGCATGGCAAAATTGATCAGCAATATGAGCTTGATCTTGATGGAAATGGAACTGTAGACGGCACGTTTGGACGCATGGATTATGCCGCCGCATATTTAAAAGAAAAAAAGGCTGAAAAGAAAAACTCGCTGATTGTGCACGCAGGAGATATGATCGGCGGAAGCTCTCCAGTTTCCTCTCTTCTTCAGGATGAACCGACTGTAGAACTGATGGAGGACATCGGATTTGATGTCGGAACCGTGGGAAACCACGAATTTGATGAAGGCACGGATGAACTGCTGAGGATCTTAAATGGCGGTGATCATCCGAAAGGCACAAGCGGTTATGATGGACAGAACTTTCCCCTTGTATGTGCCAATTGTAAAATGAAATCAACTGGAGAGCCCTTTTTGCCGGCTTATGACATCATAAATGTGGAGGGCGTACCCGTTGCTTTTATCGGAGTTGTCACACAGTCGGCAGCTGGCATGGTTATGCCTGAAGGAATAAAAAATATCAAGTTTACAGATGAAGCAACAGCGGTGAATAAGGCGGCCAAAGAGCTGAAGAAAAAAGGCGTGAAGGCCATCGCGGTTCTCGCACATATGTCAGCTGAACAAAACGGCAACGCCATTACCGGTGAGTCCGCTGATCTTGCAAACAAAACAGATTCTGAAATTGACGTGATTTTTGCCGCGCATAATCATCAGGTTGTTAACGGTGAAGTGAATGGAAAACTGATTGTTCAAGCGTTTGAATATGGAAAAGCGATAGGTGTCGTTGATGTAGAGATCGATAAAACGACAAAAGACATTGTCAAAAAGTCCGCGGAAATCGTATATGTTGATCAAAGTAAAATCGAACCGGATGTCAGCGCGTCAGACATTTTAAAGAAATACGAAACAATTGCGGAACCGATTATCAGCGAGGTAGTCGGCGAAGCCGCTGTTGATATGGAAGGGGGGGATTCAAATGACGGCGATACACCTCTTGGAAACCTGATTGCGGATGGTATGAGAACTGCCATGAAAACGGATTTTGCCCTTATGAATGGCGGCGGCATACGTGAAGCGCTGAAGAAGGGCCCAATTACGTGGGGAGATCTTTACAATATTCAGCCATTTGGAAATGTGTTAACGAAGCTTGAGATTAAAGGAAAAGATTTAAGAGAGATTATCAATGCTCAAATCTCGCCGGTTTTTGGGCCTGACTACAGCATCAGCGGGTTTACGTATACGTGGGATAAAGAAACCGGAAAAGCAGTTGATTTAAAAATGGCAGATGGCACCGAGATCCAGCCCGATGCCACATATACATTGACTGTCAACAACTTTATGGCGACGGCGACAGGGACCAAATATCAGCCAATCGGACTGCTGGGAAAAAATCCGGTGACAGGGCCTGAGGATTTGGAAGCGACAGTTGAGTACGTGAAAAGTTTTGATGAGCCAATTGCGTATACAAAAGAGGGAAGAATTAAGCTTGCTGAAGCCAGTGATATTGAAGACCCTGTAACAGAAGACCCTATTACGGAAGAGCCTGGAGATGATCCGGTGACGGAGGATCCGATTAAAGAGGATCCAAGGCCAGGTGAAGATTTGCCTGATATAAAAGAAACTCCGGGAACAGCACCGGTTCATCAGCTGCCGCCTTCAGCCATTTCGAGATTCAATGAAATACCAATCAACAACACAAAAAACGCTGATACTGCTAATAGCATCAGCACATTGCCGTTACGAAACGAGGGCGGGGAAAGCGGGTCTGAGCATCCGCTTCCAGATACATCAGCAAACTACTATAACTTTATCGTAATCGGTGCGGCGGTGACATTGTCAGGAACTTATCTATATGTCAGAAGAAAAAGGAGCGCCTCCAGAACGTGAAAAAAGTTATTCCACTATTCATCATTGCTGCCGGCCTATTGATCGCAGGCTATGGAGGCTTTAAATTGATCGATACGAATATGAAAACAGAACAGACATTAAAAGAAGCAAAACTGGCGGCTGAAAAGCCGCAGGAACTTTTGGGGACGAAAAATAGCACAGATCAAGCAAAGAACAAAGCATCATTTAAGCCTGAGACCGGCCAAGCGAGCGGCATTTTGGAAATACCGAAAATCAATGCAGAGCTTCCGATCGTGGAGGGCACTGATGCTGATGATTTAGAAAAAGGTGTCGGGCATTACAAGGACAGCTATTATCCTGATGAAAACGGACAAATTGTGCTGTCGGGGCATCGGGATACCGTGTTTCGCCGGACGGGAGAGCTGGAAAAGGGGGATCGGCTCCGCATTCTCCTGTCATATGGAGAATTCACATATGAAATTGTAAAAACAAAAATTGTCGATAAGGATGACACATCTATTATCACGCTCCAGCATGAAAAGGAAGAGCTGATTCTGACGACCTGTTATCCGTTTTCATACGTCGGAAATGCCCCGAAGCGCTATATTATATATGGAAAACGAGTGACTTAAAAAGCCGAGGCAGTGCCTGCGGCTTTTCTTCATGAAAAATATGTGCGACAAAGGTTTTTCATATCAGCAGGGAAAGGGGCTTCAGCAACTATGAGCTCGTCTGTTATCGGGTGAACCGCTTGTACTTTATTGGCGTGCAGTGCCTGCCTGTTTAGCAGCTTGCTCCCGCCTCCGTAAAGCGAGTCTCCTGTCAACGGATGGCCGAGGCTCGCCAGATGAACACGGATTTGGTGTGTTCTGCCTGTTTCCAGCTCTAATTCAACGAGCGACAGCCGTTCTTTCGCATTGCTGGCCATTACCTTGAAATGAGTGACGGCTGTTTGCCCGCCTGGTGAAACCCGGCGTCTTGTCGGGTGTGATCGGTCTCTGCCGATTGGTGAATTAATTGTCCCTTTTTTCGTCCGTAGCTTACCTTCAGCGATGGCGGTATACGTACGCTTCAGCGTCTTTTTCTCTAACTGCTGGTCTAAGATGGCGTGTGCCAAACGATGCTTGGCAAAAACGATAGCGCCAGATGTATCCTGATCAAGACGATGGACGTGGCGCACCTTACATGTTTCGCCATTTATCTGATAATGATACGCGATCAAATTAGCCAGTGTGCCGGTCTGCCCATCCTCATTCGGATGCGTCGCGATGCCAGCGGGTTTATTGACGATGAGCATATGATTGTCCTCATATAAAATATCAAGCTCGCCATACTCCGGAATGACCGAAGATGCTTCACTTTCCTGAAGATCAATGAACACACGGTCTCCCTTTTTTACAATCATATTGTTTAAGACGGATTCGTGATTGACCTTTATCTGTTGATGGGACATCCAGTCTTGTATCACTGGTTTAGAAGCTTTGAGCGCTGTTTTGAGTACGGAAAACAGCCATTGGCCGTCCTGTTTTTCATTGATGAGGATCTCAAGCCCTCTGCCTTTTTGGTTCATGTTAAATGGCTCCTTTTCGAAGCGGAAGGCTGCTGTTTCTCATAGGAAACACTTACCTTAGCTTTCGCGTTTTTTTCTGTGCTATTCTTGAGTAAGACTTAGGATATTCGATGGCAAGAAAGGTGATTGACGTGAGAATTGTGAACGCAGCAACTGCAGAACAGGAGAGCTTTATCAAGGAGCTGTCTATGGAGCTGATCCATGATGTATTTCCTCTTTATTTCTCCGAACTGGACATTCAGCGCTTTAAAAAGAAAGGCGTTCTGTCTTTAAATAACCATTATTACCAAGGAACATTAAAAGAAGCATTTCAAATTATGGCTTGTCTGCAAATGATACATATTATCCTGACCAAGCCTTCGCCGCACTCTGATTTGAGTGATCAGGCGATTTTTGAAAAAAACAGCAAGATGCTGAATGATTTTGGGATTTATTTTCCGTTTGCTTTTTCTGACTTTCAAAAGAAGACTAACAAAGCCTTTTTCGGTCAAAGAAGGCTGATATAATCATGTGGCAAGAGCTTTTCTATTTTTAGAAAAGCTCTTTTTGTATCAGAGAAATCATATCATAAAACCTTTCCTCTAACTCCCTTTTTAAACGGCTCGTGTCTGAACATACTAATGATTGAAAGGGGTGCTGACAATGAGTTCAGTTAAAGATACAATGACAACGCAGGTGGCAACCGTTTCTCCGAATCAAACGATTCAGGAAGCGGCTTCTCTAATGAAACAGCATAACGTCGGGGCGATCCCCGTTGTAGAGCAAGGTGTTTTAAAAGGAATGCTGACTGACCGTGACATTGCATTAAGAACTACAGCTCAGGGCCGTGATGGCCAGACACCCGTTTCAGAAGTGATGTCAACAGAACTCGTATCAGGAAACCCTAATATGAGTCTGGAAGACGCGTCGCAGCTGATGGCCCAGCACCAAATCCGCCGCCTTCCTATTGTAGATCAAAACAATCTAGTCGGGATCGTTGCGCTTGGAGACCTGGCAGTCAATCAGATGTCGAACGAGTCTGCGGGATCAGCGCTGACAAACATTTCTCACCAAAACATTCATTAATAAGAAAGAGCTTGCAGTGTGCAGGCTCTTTCTTCACATAAAACCTTACTTTTTGAAAGCAGACTTGTTTCGGGGTATAGTTGAGTGTATACATATGTCTCAATTCGGACTAAAGGAGTTGTACCCAGTGATTAAAGCGTTAATTTTTGATTTTGACGGGCTTATTCTAGATACAGAAACACACGAATATGAGGTTCTTCAGGAAATATTTGAAGAGCACGGCTCAGTGCTGCCGCTATCTGTCTGGGGGAAGGTCATCGGAACTGCTGCGGGTTTCCGGCCATTTGACTATTTAGAAGAGCAGATCGGGAAAAAGCTGAACCATGAAGAGCTCACACAATTGAGAAGAGAGCGGTTCGCCAAACGCATGGAAACAGAAAAAGCGAGACCTGGTGTCGAAGCGTATTTGAATGCGGCAAAGGATTTAGGCTTAAAAATAGGCCTTGCCTCCAGCTCTGATTATAAATGGGTTTCCGGCCATTTGAAGCAAATCGGCCTGTTTGATGATTTTGAAGTTATTCAAACGGCTGATGATGTGGAAGAGGTGAAGCCGAATCCTGAACTCTATTTATTGGCGGCAAAGAACCTCGGGGTATCGCCAGCGGAATGTCTCGCGTTTGAGGATTCTGTCAATGGTTCGATTGCTGCGAAACGTGCAGGCATGAAGTGTGTCATTGTCCCGAATAAAGTAACGGGTACCTTGATGTTTGAAGACTATGATCACAGGCTTGAATCAATGACGGAGATGGAGCTCGCCCTATTGCTTGATCATCTGAACTCACAAAACTAGAAAGGAGCGAGTAGGTTGTCTGAGAAATTAGATTTGACCCGGTTTGAAAAGAAAATGGTTATCCGCAATATCGAAGAGAAAGACATCGACAAGATTATCGATCTTCAAAAGGACTGCTTTCCAGGAATGGAGCCTTGGAAGCGGGAGCATTTAATCAGCCATTTGGAGCATTTTCCAGAAGGGCAGTTTTGTGCAGAATTCGAAGGTGAAATTATCGGTTCGTGCTCAAGTCTCCTGATTAACTTTGATGAATATGATGACCGTCATACATGGCAGGACATTACAGATGACGGTTATATCACCAACCATAATCCTGACGGCTTGAATATGTATGGAATTGAAGTCATGGTGGACCCGAAGTACAGACGAATGAAGATTGGCCACCGTTTGTACGAGGCGAGAAAGGACTTAGCCAGACGCTTAAACCTGAAAAGCATCATCATAGGCGGACGGATTCCAAACTATCACAAATATGCAGAGGAAATGACAGCGAGAGAGTATGTTGAACAGGTGACACGCCACCAAATTTACGATCCGGTTCTTTCTTTTCAGCTGATGAACGGCTTTACCCTTATGCGAATTAACCCGAACTATCTCCCGGATGATACAGCTTCGATCAAGTATGCGACGCTGATGGAATGGAATAATGTGGATTATCTACCGCAGCAGACAAAACGCTATTATAAATCGGCGTTCCCTGTTAGAATTTGTGTGATCCAATACGAAATGAAGAAAATTTATTCCTTTGAGGAATTTGCGAATCAAGTAGAATACTATGTCGATGTTGCTTCCGATGCAAGATCTGATTTTGCGGTGTTCCCGGAAATTTTTACAACCCAGCTGATGTCCTTCCTTGAGGAACGGTCACCGAGCTTGGCGGTGCAGAGAATTACCGAGTATACAGAAGATTACATCAGCCTGTTTACTGACTTGGCTGTGAAGTATAACGTCAACATTATCGGCGGATCTCATTTCGTCGAAGAGGAAGGCAAGATCTATAATATCGCTTACCTGTTCAGACGGGACGGAACGATCGAGAAGCAATACAAACTCCATATTACGCCGAATGAACGCAAATGGTGGGGGATCAGCGCAGGAGACCAAGTTCGCGTGTTTGATACGGACTGCGGGAAAATCGCGATCCAGATCTGTTATGACATTGAATTTCCTGAGCTTGCCCGGATTGCGGCTGATAAAGGAGCCAAAATCATCTTTACGCCATTTTGTACAGAAGACCGTCAAGGCTATCTGCGTGTCAGATACTGTTCGCAGGCTAGAGCGGTTGAAAATCAAATTTATACGGTTATCTCTGGAACGGTCGGAAACCTTCCGCAAACGGAAAACATGGATATCCAATACGCCCAGTCAGGCATCTTTGCCCCGTCTGATTTTGAATTCGCTCGTGACGGCATTGTCGGCGAAACAAACCCGAATATTGAAATGGTCGTCATCGGCGATGTTGACCTGGAAATTCTCAGAAGACAGCGCCAAAACGGTACAGTGCGCCAGCTAAAAGACAGACGGCGTGATATTTATCATATTCAATATAAAAAATAATTCCCAAAAAACCCGCCTGAATTGGCGGGTTTTTTAAAACAAAAGCGTAATTGTTTAGGTGCTATCTTTAAAATAAAAGTAGGTAGTGGAGGTGCCTTATGGAGTTTCTGTATTTTCGCCATTTCCTATATCATACAGAAAACGGCTAGGCTTCACATTGCTATTGCAATGGCTGTCCAAGTTGTTTCGAGTGCGACCTTTATCAGTACGATGCTGAGCATTGCCACTTTGCCTGTTTTGCTTTGGAAGCTGCATCCTCTTTCTTCTTGAGAAAGGGGATGTTTTATTATTTACGCGGTTTATTGACTCTGACCCGGTCTGGCTTTATATTGAAGGCAGGGAAATCATCACCAAGACATCACATAAAGAGAAGGTCTGTTTCAATTGAATTGGCATTATAGGGAACGCTAATGAAATGGAGATGATGGGGATGGAAAACATTCAGCAAAATCAGGGATTAAAGCAAAAAGATGAGCAATTTGTGTGGCATGCCATGAAGGGAGCGCATCAAGCGGACAGCCTGATAGCCCAGAAGGCCGAGGGGGCCTGGGTAACCGACATAGACGGACGCCGCTATTTGGATGCGATGTCCGGTTTGTGGTGCGTCAACATTGGTTACGGCAGAAAGGAGCTTGCGGAGGCTGCCTATGAGCAACTAAAGGAGCTGCCTTACTACCCGTTAACGCAAAGTCACGCACCCGCAATTCAACTGGCGGAAAAGCTGAATGAATGGCTTGGCGGCGATTATGTTATCTTTTTTTCCAACAGCGGATCGGAAGCAAACGAAACTGCTTTTAAAATTGCCCGCCAGTACCATCTGCAAAACGGCGACCACAGCCGTTATAAATTCATCTCAAGATATCGGGCATACCACGGCAATACATTGGGAGCGCTCTCAGCTACCGGACAGGCGCAGCGGAAATATAAATACGAGCCTTTGAGCCAAGGGTTCCTGCATGCAGCTCCGCCAGATATATACCGGAATCCTGATGATGCAGACACGCTTGAAAGCGCAAATGAAATCGACCGCATCATGACATGGGAATTAAGCGAAACGATTGCCGGGGTCATTATGGAGCCCATCATTACAGGCGGAGGCATCCTAATGCCGCCGGACGGATATATGAAGAAGGTGGAGGACATTTGCCGGCGCCACGGAGCCCTTTTGATTTGCGATGAAGTGATCTGCGGGTTTGGACGGACAGGCGAGCCGTTCGGGTTTATGCACTACGGTGTGAAGCCTGATATCATTACGATGGCAAAGGGAATCACAAGCGCGTATCTGCCATTGTCAGCGACTGCTGTGAAACGGGACATTTTCGAAGCGTATCAGGGGGAAGCTCCTTATGACCGTTTCCGCCACGTGAACACGTTCGGCGGAAGCCCGGCTGCCTGTGCCTTGGCGTTGAAAAACCTGCAAATTATGGAGGACGAACAGCTGATTCAGCGATCCCGCGATCTTGGAGCAAAGCTTTTAGGTGAGCTTCAACCTCTGAGAGAACATCCGGCAGTCGGAGATGTTAGAGGAAAAGGGCTGCTGATTGGAATCGAACTCGTCAAAGATAAATTGACTAAAGAGCCGGCTGATGCCGCCAAAGTAAACCAAGTGGTTGCGGCGTGCAAAGAAAAAGGGCTGATCATCGGCAAAAACGGCGATACAGTCGCCGGCTACAACAATGTCATCCAGCTTGCGCCGCCATTTTGCCTGACAGAAGAGGACCTTTCCTTTATCGTGAAAACGGTGAAAGAAAGCTTTCAAACGATATAATATAAAAGTGATTTATTAAAGGAGCACATGATGAGTTTTCACAACCAGCCGATTTTACCGGCTATTCGCAATATGAAGCAATTTGATGAGTTTTTGAACAGTTCGTTCTCTTACGGTGTTATTCTTGATATTCATCTTGGCCAGCTGAAGGGCGTGATCAAAGAAGCGCAAAAGCACGGAAAGAACATGATGGTGCACGTCGATCTCATTCAAGGGATTAAGCATGACGAATACGGTGCGGAATTTATATGTCAGGATATCAAGCCCGCTGGGATTATTTCCACAAGATCGAATGTGATTGCCAAAGCGAAGCAGAAGAAAATTTATGCCATTCAGCGCCTGTTTTTGCTTGATACAAGCGCGATGGAAAAAAGCATGGAGTTTATCGGCAAGCATAAGCCTGACTTCATCGAAGTGCTTCCCGGCATCGTTCCGTCACTCATTCAGGAAATAAAAGAGAAAACAGGGATTCCCATCTTTGCCGGGGGTTTCATCCGTACGGAAGAGGATGTAGAGCAGGCATTGAAAGCGGGGGCTGTAGCTGTCACAACATCTAATACCAAATTGTGGAAAAAATATGAAAACTTTTTGACGGAAAGTGATTGACACCGCTTTCATGCACTGATACAATTGCACTAGGTTAATACATTGTGATGGAGAACTCGGAGACCACAGCAGCTCTTTACGGCAAATGTTTATGCACCCGTAAAGCGGTTTGTTGTGGTTTTTTTATTCTCTTCTTCTCTATCATGCTTTTTAATCGTGACTTTAGGAGGAATGTGCTATGACAGCATTTTGGGGAGAAGTCATCGGTACGATGCTGCTTATCATTTTTGGTGCAGGTGTTTGTGCAGGTGTCAATTTAAAGAAATCGCTTTCATTCCAGTCTGGCTGGATTGTTGTTGTATTTGGATGGGGATTGGGTGTTGCGATGGCGGCATACGCGGTTGGCGGCATCAGCGGTGCCCATTTGAATCCGGCGCTAACGATAGCGCTTGCATTTGTAGGAGATTTTCCTTGGAAAGAGGTTCCGGTTTATATTGCGGCGCAAATGATCGGAGCGATCATCGGTGCGGTGATTATCTATCTGCACTACCTCCCGCACTGGAAGTCAACGGATGATCCCGCTGCCAAGCTGGGTGTTTTCTCAACAGGGCCCAGCATTCCGCATACATTTGCAAACGTTTTAAGCGAAGTGATTGGGACATTTGTCCTTGTGCTTGGAATCTTGGCCATTGGGGCAAATCAATTTACAGAAGGACTTAATCCTTTAATCGTCGGTTTCCTCATTGTAGCAATCGGTATTTCTCTGGGAGGCACCACCGGCTATGCTATCAATCCTGCACGTGACTTAGGTCCGCGGATAGCCCACGCTTTTCTTCCGATTCCGGGGAAGGGCTCATCAAACTGGAAATACGCATGGGTTCCGGTAGTCGGCCCGATTTTAGGCGGATCATTCGGCGGTGTATTTTACAACGCTGCATTTAAAGGGCACATCACAAGCAGCTTCTGGATTGTAAGCGTTATATTGGTTGTGGTATTGTTAGGACTCTATGTTTATACGAAATCACATTCTGCTAAAACATTATCAAATTCTAAATATATTTAATCAAAGGGGAGACATCTTATGGAAACGTACATTTTATCCTTAGATCAGGGGACGACAAGTTCAAGAGCGATTCTGTTTAATAAAGAAGGCAAAATTGTCCACTCTGCTCAAAAGGAATTTACACAATACTTCCCGCATCCTGGCTGGGTTGAGCATAATGCCAATGAAATTTGGGGCTCTGTCCTCGCGGTTATCGCCTCAGTCATCTCTGAATCAGGAATCAGCGCTTCTCAAATTGCCGGCATCGGCATCACGAACCAGCGCGAGACGACGGTTGTGTGGGATAAAGATACAGGAAGTCCTGTCTATAATGCAATCGTTTGGCAGTCCAGACAGACGTCCGGCATTTGTGAGGAACTTCGTGAAAAAGGATATAATGATAAATTCAGAGAAAAAACTGGGCTTTTAATCGATCCATACTTCTCCGGCACGAAGGTGAAGTGGATTTTAGACAATGTGGAAGGCGCGAGAGAAAAAGCGGAAAAAGGCGAGCTGCTGTTTGGAACGATTGATACGTGGCTCATTTGGAAAATGTCAGGCGGAAAAGCGCATGTGACCGATTACTCCAATGCCTCAAGAACACTGATGTTTAATATTTACGATTTAAAATGGGACGATGAACTGCTCGACATTCTAGGCGTACCGAAATCCATGCTCCCTGAAGTGAAGCCGTCCTCTCATGTGTATGCGGAGACTGTTGATTATCACTTCTTCGGAAAAAATATCCCGATTGCTGGAGCGGCAGGTGACCAGCAGTCCGCGCTGTTCGGCCAGGCATGCTTTGAAGAAGGCATGGGGAAAAACACATACGGCACAGGATGTTTCATGCTGATGAATACCGGGGAAAAAGCAATTAAGTCCGAACACGGGCTTTTGACAACAATTGCTTGGGGCATTGACGGAAAAGTGAACTATGCGTTAGAAGGAAGCATTTTTGTCGCTGGCTCTGCCATCCAGTGGCTTAGAGACGGATTGAGAATGTTCCAGGACTCTTCGCTTAGCGAATCTTATGCAGAGAAAGTGGATTCAACTGACGGCGTGTATGTTGTTCCGGCCTTTGTCGGACTGGGCACGCCTTACTGGGACAGTGATGTGCGCGGTTCGGTTTTCGGCCTGACAAGAGGGACAACAAAAGAGCACTTTATCCGTGCGACACTGGAGTCATTGGCTTATCAGACAAAAGATGTGCTTGACGCAATGGAAGCAGATTCAAACATTTCATTAAAGACGCTTCGTGTAGACGGAGGAGCTGTGAAAAACAATTTCCTAATGCAGTTCCAAGGAGACCTGTTGAATGTTCCTGTGGAGCGCCCGGAAATTAATGAAACGACTGCACTTGGCGCGGCTTATTTGGCGGGTATCGCTGTGGGATTCTGGAAGGACCGTTCTGAAATCGCGAACCAGTGGAATCTGGATAAACGGTTTGAGCCTGAATTAGAAGAAGAAAAACGAAATGAGCTGTATAAAGGCTGGCAAAAAGCCGTGAAAGCAGCTATGGCTTTCAAATAAAGTAATACTATGGTATAATGGTTACAAGTTAATAAGAACGGTCCTGAGATGAGGAGAGACCACAGCACCAAAGTGTAAGCATGCACTTTGGCTGTTGTGGTCTCTTTTTCTATTTACCGTGACAACAAGGAGGAAACGTAATGATGAAACATCAATTTTCAAGTCTTGAAAGAGATCGCATGCTGACAGACATGACGAAAAAAACATATGACCTATTTATTATCGGAGGAGGAATTACAGGAGCCGGAACAGCTCTTGACGCGGCATCAAGGGGAATGAAGGTCGCACTAAGCGAAATGCAGGACTTTGCGGCGGGAACATCAAGCCGATCAACGAAGCTGGTACATGGCGGCTTGCGCTATTTAAAACAATTTGAAGTGAAAATGGTCGCTGAGGTAGGAAAAGAGCGGGCGATTGTGTATGAAAACGGCCCGCATGTCACTACACCGGAATGGATGCTGCTGCCGTTTCATAAAGGCGGCACATTCGGTTCATTTACAACATCTATCGGGTTACGAGTGTATGACTTCCTTGCAGGTGTGAAAAAGTCAGAACGAAGAAGCATGCTTACAGCAAAAGAAACGCTGCAAAAAGAGCCTTTGGTAAAAAAAGACGGCTTAAAAGGCGGCGGGTACTATGTGGAATACCGCACTGACGATGCGAGACTGACCATCGAAGTCATGAAGGAAGCGGTGAAATTCGGGGCAGAGCCTGTGAATTACTCCAAAGTGAAGGAGCTTCTTTACGAAAAAGGCAAAGCCGTCGGCGTATTAATTGAAGATGTGCTGACAAAGAAAGAATATAAAGTGTATGCGAAAAAAATTGTCAATGCTACAGGCCCTTGGGTCGATCAGCTCAGAGAAAAAGACCATTCGAAAAACGGAAAGCATTTGCAGCATACAAAAGGCATTCACCTTGTATTTGACCAGTCTGTCTTTCCGCTGAAACAGGCTGTATATTTCGATACACCTGATGGCCGGATGGTATTTGCGATTCCTCGTGAAGGCAAAACATACGTGGGAACAACAGACACTGTTTACAAAGAGGCGCTGGAGCATCCGCGGATGACAACGGAGGATCGTGATTATGTCATCAAATCAATCAATTACATGTTCCCGGAACTGAATATCACTGCGAATGACATCGAATCCAGCTGGGCGGGGCTGCGTCCGCTGATTCATGAAGAAGGCAAAGATCCTTCTGAAATTTCACGGAAAGACGAGATTTGGACATCTGACTCAGGCCTGATCACCATTGCCGGCGGAAAACTGACTGGATACAGAAAAATGGCGGAGCACATCGTTGATCTTGTCCGTGATCGCTTAAAAGAAGAGGGCGAAAAGGATTTTGGACCATGTAAAACGAAAAACATGCCAATCTCTGGCGGGCACGTCGGCGGTTCGAAAAATCTTATGTCCTTCGTTACCGCGAAAACAAAAGAAGGAATTGCAGCCGGTTTATCAGAAAAAGACGCAAAACAGCTTGCGATCAGATACGGCTCTAACGTAGATCGCGTCTTTGACCGGGTAGAAGCGCTGAAAGATGAGGCCGCGAAACGCAACATTCCGGTTCATATTCTTGCTGAGGCAGAATACAGTATAGAAGAAGAGATGACTGCAACTCCTGCTGACTTCTTTGTCCGCAGAACGGGACGTTTATTTTTTGATATCAATTGGGTAAGAACATATAAAGATGCCGTTATTGATTTTATGAGCGAGCGATTCCAATGGGATGAGCAGGCGAAAAACAAACATACAGAAAACCTCAACAAACTTTTACACGATGCGGTCGTACCGCTTGAGCAATAAATCATAACGGGCTGTCTGCAGCCCGTTATTTCTTTTTACGTGCCGAAAGTGCCAGATCTCAGGTTATCAAGTGACAGAGGCACCCGCTTCATATAAAATAATGGCATAAGCTGATACATAGGAGGACGAATATGACTTGGAGAAAGAGCTATGAACGCTGGAAACAGACAGAACATTTAGATCCGGAATTAAAAGAGCGCCTTATTGAATTAGAAGGAGATGAACAGGCCCTTGAGGACTGTTTCTATAAAGACCTTGAATTCGGTACCGGCGGAATGCGCGGGGAAATCGGCGCCGGGACAAATCGGATGAATATTTACACTGTGCGCAAAGCATCGGCCGGGTTTGCGGCATACATCTCGAAGCAAGGTGAGGAAGCGAAAAAACGGGGCGTTGTCATTGCTTATGATTCCCGCCATAAATCTCCGGAGTTCGCGATGGAAGCGGCAAAAACACTTGCGACACAAGGCATCCAAACATACGTGTTTGATGAGCTTCGCCCGACGCCAGAGCTGTCATTCGCTGTCAGACAGCTGAACGCTTATGGTGGAATTGTGGTAACGGCAAGCCATAACCCGCCTGAATATAACGGCTACAAAGTATACGGGGATGATGGCGGCCAGCTGCCTCCAAAGGAAGCGGACATCGTCATTGAGCAGGTAAACGCGATTGAAAATGAGCTGACGATCACAGTGGACGAAGAAAATAAGTTAAAAGAAAAAGGCTTAATCAAAATCATCGGTGAAGATATTGATAAAGTTTATACAGAAAAACTGACGTCGATTTCTGTACATCCTGAATTATCGGAAGACGTAGATGTAAAGGTTGTTTTCACACCGCTGCATGGAACTGCAAATAAACCGGTCAGACGCGGACTTGAAGCACTCGGCTACAAAAATGTAACGGTTGTCAAAGAACAGGAACTGCCGGATTCAAACTTCTCCACTGTTACATCGCCAAACCCGGAAGAGCATGCGGCATTCGAATATGCCATTAAGCTTGGGGAGGAGCAGAATGCAGATATTCTCATCGCGACAGATCCTGATGCTGACCGCCTTGGCATCGCGGTGAAAAACGATCAAGGCAAATATACAGTGCTGACAGGAAACCAAACCGGAGCGCTGCTGCTTCATTACCTGCTTTCTGAAAAGAAAAAACAAGGTATCCTGCCTGATAACGGTGTTGTTCTCAAAACGATCGTCACAAGCGAAATCGGCCGTGCTGTAGCTTCTTCATTCGGCCTTGATACGATTGATACGCTGACAGGCTTTAAGTTTATCGGTGAAAAGATTAAGGAATACGAGGCATCAGGCCAGTATACCTTCCAATTCGGTTATGAAGAGAGCTACGGTTATTTAATCGGGGATTTTGCCCGCGATAAGGACGCCATTCAGGCTGCGCTTTTGGCAGTTGAAGTTTGCGCGTTCTATAAAAAACAGGGAATGTCATTGTATGAGGCGCTCATCAATCTCTTTAACGAGTATGGTTTCTATCGTGAAGGGCTGAAATCCCTGACGCTGAAAGGCAAACAAGGAGCAGAGCAAATTGAAGCGATTCTTGCTTCCTTCAGACAAAATCCGCCGCAGAAAATGGCGGGCAAACAGGTTGTCACAGCAGAAGATTACGCTGTAAGCAAACGGACGCTTCTGACTGAAAGCAAAGAAGAAGCCATCGACTTGCCAAAATCAAATGTATTGAAATACTTCCTGGAAGACGGGTCTTGGTTCTGTCTTCGTCCTTCAGGAACTGAGCCGAAGGTGAAATTTTATTTCGCCGTAAAAGGGTCATCTTTGGAAGACAGTGAACAGCGTCTTGCCTCCCTTTCTGAAGATGTAATGAAGACGGTGGATGAAATTGTTGAGTCAACAGCAAAATAATTCAAGTATGAGCTGGGTCATTGTAAATGATCCGGCTTTTTCTTTTTCTCATCCAAAAGTCTGAAAGAAAATCATCCTACAAGTGAAGTAATGAAATACAAAAAACTGGTATAATCTTAAATACAAGATCAATGCCGGAGTGAGAAACGTGAGCAAAACGAGGATGGAAAAATTAAAAACGCTGAAAACGATTGCGGAAACCTTAAATCAAGGGCACGATATCAAAGCAACACTGGATGAGGTTTTAAAAGAGTTGCTGAGTCTGACAAACCTTCAATCCGGATGGATTTTTCTGATCGAAGAAGATGGGTCTTATACGTTAGCGGCCGACGCTTATCTGCCCCCGGCTTTAAGCCGCAAGGAAAAAGTGCTGATGTGCGAAGGGGAGTGTTACTGTCTGACGAAATTCAATAACGGAGGGCTTAGAAAGGCTGCAAATATCATGAACTGCAAACGCATCGAATCAGCAGAAAACCTGCATTGTTTTGACACAGAAGGGATTACGCATCATGCAACTGTGCCTTTAGAAGACGGGGACAGAAGATTCGGATTGTTAAATGTAGCGGCGGCCGGAAAAACCATGTTTGATGAGGAAGAGCTGCATTTACTCGAGTCTGTCGCCTTTCAGATCGGAACGGCAATCCAGCGTATGAGGCTTTCTGAATATCAACAAAAAAATGCTCTTTTAATGGAGCGTAACCGCCTCGCTCAGGAGCTTCACGATTCAGTCAATCAAATGCTGTTTTCCGTCAGTTTAACTGCCAAAGCTGCGAAGACACTAACAAAAGATGAAAATTTACAGCAGATGATTGATTTCATCCAAAACCTATCACAGGACGCGCTCGCAGAAATGAAAGCGTTAATTTGGCAGCTTCGCCCCGGAGGATTGGAAAAAGGGCTGGCTGAAGCCATTAAAAGCTATGGTGCGCTCATTGGATTGAAGATCATTTTTACACAAAAAGGCTGTCCTGTTCTGACTGATGAGCAGGAGCATATGCTATGGCGTGTCGTACAGGAAGCTTTAAATAACTGCAAAAAGCATGCCGGAACGGATACGGCGTATGTTAGTCTGACTGCTTCTTTGTGCCATGCGAAGCTGGATATCATCGATCATGGGGCAGGATTTCGCTATGAAGCGCATGCCGGTCTGCCTTCACTTGGCATAAAAGGTATGAAAGAGCGAGCGGAAAAAGCCGGAGCTAAGTTTTGGATTGAGTCAGCGCTTGGAACTGGAACAAAGCTGTCCATCAGGCTTCCGCTAACAAGCCGAAAAGGAGGGGCGGTATGAAAATTGTAATTGCTGATGATCATCATGTTGTCAGAAAGGGTCTGCGTTTTTTCTTTGCCACCCAGGATGATATTGAAGTTGTCGGAGAAGCTGCAACCGGAATAGAAGCTCTCCGTGTCATCGAAGAGACAAAGCCGGATCTTGTGCTAATGGATCTGTCTATGCCCGAGATGGACGGCATTCAAGCCATTAAAAAAGCAATACAGCAATTTCCGGAGACGAATATCATTGTGCTAACGAGCTACTCTGATCAGGAGCACGTCATCCCCGCGCTTCAGGCAGGCGCGAAGGCGTATCAATTAAAGGATACGGAGCCCGAGGAATTGGTGAAAACACTAAGACAAGTGCATGCTGGCGAATACAAGCTTTCTAAAGCTATTATGCCCCATGTGCTGACACATATGAAAAATCAGCACGACCCGGAAAAAGAAAAATACTATCAATTAACAAGAAGGGAAAAAGACGTTCTGACTGAAATAGCAAACGGGAAAAGCAATAAAGAAATCGCAGCAGCCTTGTTTATTTCAGAAAAAACAGTAAAAACCCATGTATCGAATCTTTTAGCAAAACTTGAAGTGGCCGACCGCACGCAAGCAGCGCTTTTCGCAGTGAAATATAATCTGAATGGAGAGATCTCGAAATGAACATGTTAGTCATAAATGGCACGCCTAGAAAACATGGCAGAACAAGAATTGCAGCATCCTATATTGCAGCTCTGTATCACACGGATTTGATTGATCTAAGCGAGTTTGTATTGCCCGTTTTTAACGGTGAAGCGGAACAATCTGAACTGTTGAAAGTACAGGAGCTTAAGCAACGCGTTACGAAAGCGGATGCGATTGTATTATTATCGCCTGAATATCACAGCGGCATGAGCGGCGCTTTAAAAAATGCCTTGGATTTTCTAAGCAGCGAACAATTCAAATATAAGCCCGTTGCATTATTGGCAGTAGCGGGAGGCGGAAAAGGCGGCATCAATGCGCTGAACAATATGAGAACTGTGATGCGGGGTGTCTACGCCAATGTCATTCCGAAGCAGCTGGTGCTTGATCCGGTGCATATTGATGTTGAAAATGCTACAGTGGCTGAAAACATTAAGGAAAGCATAAAAGAGCTTGTCGAAGAACTCAGCATGTTCGCAAAAGCAGGAAATCCCGGCGTCTAAACGCCGGGATTTGTTTATGTGAGAAGGGCTATTTGATCTTCATAAGTCAGCTCTGTGGCATGATCAATATATCGGAGAAGGGAATACAGCATCTTTTCTAAAACGGCGTAATCCTGTTCAAAATGATACGCATGCAGAAAATGCTCAATTCGTTTTGATAACAAATCGTCCTCTGTACGCACCATTAAAATTAATAAATTATCCCATTGAGAACGATGGGTGTAATAAAGCGCTTTATCGTAATCGGCATAATCCATGAATCGCTTCTCCTTTCTTGGGTGAGAAGTTCATGATTAGTTTATGCCGCATCCTCTGTTATTGACGGGGCAAAACTTGCCGTCTGCGTCAGTAAAGGGGTAGCAATATGAGGGAGACATAAAATCAAAATGCCTGAATGAAGATATCGCTTTTGGTAAACCTATGAGGGAATATATTCTGGGTACAGGAGACTGAAAAAATGAAATCCCTGCCGTATACCATCGCGCTTCTTTTTTGCGGATTGATTATCGTGTCAATGGCTGCAAAAGGTCATTCAACGGACACAGACGAGTCCGTTCAAAAGTGGGAACAGCTTGCCTGGAGCAAAATTCAGGATGAATATAAGGGCGCTTCATTTTCTGATTATGCTTATATGGGGCGTACAGAGGTGAATGATCAGCAGACGAAAGATGTCTTTCGGGTGACAGTCAGACAGAAAGATGACACTTTTTCTGTTCGGGCCGAAGTCTATTTTTATCCGGTGACAAATCATATGATCAGCATCAACGTCTTTAGGCTCTAATAAAAAACTGTACAGCCGTTAAGGCCGCACAGTTTCTGTTTTTAGAAATATCGTTTTGCACCGAGATAGCGCTGTTTCCAGTAAGAGTTGTTCATATTGGAAATGACAACTCCGGAATCGTTGGCATTTATGAATTCCCCGTTGCCTAGGTAAATTCCGACGTGGGAAGGGCCGGCTTTATATGTTGTAAAGAAAACAAAATCTCCGACAGCAGGCTGGCTAACTGATTTCATTGTGTTCCAATATCCCGCTGCCGTTAATCTAGATACGGATGTGACTTTGTTCAGTACATAGTAAATGAATCCGCTGCAGTCAAACCCGGACGGTGTCGTGCCTCCCCAGCGATACGGAACCCCAAGCTGCGCTTTAGCGGCCGAAATCATTGTGTTAATCTTCGCACTCGTTGAGCTGGTGGTGTTTGAAGAACCGGATGAAGACGATGATGAAGCTTTTCCGGAAATGACCAGCTTTTGGCCAACCTGCAAGACATCCGTTTTTAAATTGTTTTTCTCACGAATCTGCTGAGCTGTTACATTAAATTTTTGTGCAATCACCCATAAGGAATCACCGCTTTTCACCGTGTATGTAGTCGTCGTGCCGGAGCTTGCATTTGACGAAGAAGAAGACGACGATGAAGAGCCTGAAGATGCTTTACCTGTCAGCTTCAATACTTGTCCAACGTAAAGCACATCTGATTTCAGATTGTTGATATTTCGGATTTGCTGTACAGTCAGGTTATAGTTGTTTGCGATTTTCCAAAGTGAATCACCGCTTTTAACGGTATATTTAGTTGTTGCTGAAGTTTGGTTCGATTTGGATGAATTGTCTTTAGAAGACGTATCAGAGCCGCTTGATTTTGTTTTCAACACCTGATTCACGTAAATGGTGTCTGATTTTAAGTTGTTCAAGACCTTCAACTCAGCGATGGACATATTGACTTTGTTTGCAATTTTCCAAAGTGAATCTCCAAGCTGCACCTTATATGTTCCCGTAGAAGATGAAGAACTTGAACTCTTATTAGAACTGTTTTTTGAACTGGAGCTTGAACTCTTATTAGAGTTGCTTTTTTTACTGGAACTAGAGCTTGAAGAAACTGTACCGGACACCTTTAATTTCTGCCCAGCACGAATTAAATCGCTGCTTAGTCCGTTTAATTTTTTCAGTTCCTGCACGGTCATTTTAAACTCATTTGCGATCAGCCAAAGTGAATCTCCGCTTTTCACTGTGTAAACAGAACTTCCGCTCTTCTTGGTTGTTGAGCTCGAAGTAGATGAAGAAGTGCTGGATTTGCTGCCTGGAATAGTAAGCGTCTGGCCGATCGACAGAACAGTAGTCGAAAGATGATTGGCGGATGTGAGGGCCGCCACACTTGTGTTATAGGTTTGGGCCAGTTTCCATAAAGAATCTCCGCTTTTGACCTTAATCGTTGCTGCTTCAGCTGGTGTCACTACTAAAGTTGTGCCGACAATCGCAGATGCTGTCAGCCCTGCTGCTAATTTCTTTTTCATCTTAGCTCTCCTTTTTCCCCCAATGATTTTGCATTTGCTGTTTCTTTTTTATATCGGCACATTTGTCTCATCGTTTTGCCTTTTTATAAAATTAGCCATATTATCTTAACAATAAGGGGGAAAAAGGGCATAAAAAAAAGAAGGAATCTTGATTCATTCCTTCATTTTTAAAAGCTTCATGATATCTTCTTTGTTTTTGACGAGGTCGCGCAGTGTGTATCTGTCTAAAACTGCGAGGTAGGCCAAAAGCGCTTCATTCAGCACATGTTTTAAGCCGCACACCGGGGAAATAACGCAGAGATTCTTGTTCGCATCAAAACATTCAACAATATTAAAATCGTCCTCCGTTTTTCTGACAACCTCACCGATGTTGATGTCTTCAGGGTCCATGCCTAATCGTATGCCGCCGCCCCGTCCGCGTATCGTTTCTACGTAGCCGAGCTGGCCGAGCCTGTATATGACTTTCATGAGATGATTTTTTGAAATAGAATACGTTTCGGCAATCTGTTTTATATTTGAAAGTTCTCCGGGACGCTCTGCAGCCAGAAAAATCAACACTCTTAATGAATAATCTGTATAATTGGTTAACTTCATAATAAGACCTCAGAATAAGACATTTTCTATATCTTATCATAATCGATTGAAAAATGAAAAAAAAGGAATTAAAAAACATGCACCCAGCTGGGTGCACGTTTTTTGCTTACATGTCATTCGGCGGATTTTGGTTTTTACGGTTTTTTTCGATTTCTGTGTTTTGCATTTTGCGTTCAAATGTAGACAGATAGCGTGATGCAAAATCCTTACCGCCAAGGCCGAAGGATAAACCGAAAGCGAGTGCGAAGCCGCTAAGTACGATGATGAACGCGGAATTGACGATTGTCGCAGCGACACCAAGCTGATCCAGGGCCATAAAGAAAGCAAGTGCGATAATCGTATATTTAGCAATAGGCGCTAAAGACTTGAATTCCTGGCCTTTTATCATGCTTGAGAGCACTTTTCTCACCAATTCTCCTGCGTAAAGGCCGAGTCCGAGAATGAATACTGCGACAAGGACATTCGGCAGATACGCGATGATGCCAGTGGCAATTTCTACGAGGAAGTGCAACCGAACAATTTGAAGCGCCTCAGCTGTAAAGAGCAGAATGACAATGATTTGCGCAATCATACCAACAACTTGAGACAAGGACAGCTTTGCAGGCGTTCCTGCTTCCATGCCCATTTTCCCTAAGACAGAATCAAAGCCTGCGCGATGGAGCAGTCCGGACACCATGGATTTCACCCATTTTCCTGCCCAGATACCCGCTAATACAAGCACGATGGCAATTATGATGTTCGGAAGCATGTTTAAAATCGTATTCAGCATAGAGACAGCTGGTTTTGAAATGCCGGCGACATCCAGCTGATCAAGCGCTGAAATGACCACCGGAATCATAATGAGCACATAAGCAATTGTTCCGATGACTGCTGAAAGGCTTGTGTCTTTTAAGTAAATTGATAAACCCATACGTGCCGCGAATCTTTCCGTGCCGATGCTTGCAAGGAAATTCGTAATGATATCACGGACAAGGCGGGCAACAAGCCAGCCGATTAATACGATAAGCGCCGCTGCAAATAATTTCGGCAGAAAAGCGAGCACGCTTTCCATCATATTTGTAAAAGGACCTGAAATGCCGCTGATTTTCAAAGAAGATAAGACCCCCGGCAGAAAAACAAGCAGCACGAGATAAAAGACAATTTGTGAAGCGGTATTGACAGCCTGGTGAATATCTTTTCCTTCAGACACCAAATTCCACTTGCGCAGTTTGTCACTCGTGTTCAGCTTCATCCCGATTTTTTTGACAAGGAAGCTTAAAACAGAGGCTGCAGCCCATCCTAACAGCAGAATGAGTCCGGCTTTCAGCACGCTTGGGATCGCAGCTGCAATCGCCGAAAGCATACTGACAAACGGCGATGCCACTGTTGTCAGGTGCAAAATGTTAAAGAATAAAATAAAGACGATGATCAGTGCGATAAAATAAACGACCTTGCTTATCACTTTTTCTGAGGAATAGCGTGAAGGCTTTTTCCCAGCAAAGAGCTTGTCGTCGATTTTTGTTTTGCTGAGTCCTTTGTATACCGCTTTTTCAATGATTTTAGCAATAGCCCAGCCGATTAATAAGACGAGTAAAGCAATGATTACGTTTGGCAGCTTACTGAGATAAGAAGAAAGCACGTCTGCTACATTCAATTGGTATCGCTCCTTTTTCGTAGTATGGTGTGTGTTTACCCACTGATCCAATAAGCAAACAGATGAATGTGCCGGGGGAATTTTTTCTTGCCCGAGTGAGACTATCATCTTTTGTATGGCGGGCTCATACATTATAGATAAGTCCAAGTAGGGGGGATTCGGTTGAACGCGGAGGAGAAGAAGGGATTACAGCGGGCAATTGAGGAAATTACCGAAATTGCAAAAGGATTCGGCCTTGATTTCTACCCGATGAGATATGAAATCTGCCCGGCTGAAATTATTTATACATTTGGCGCGTACGGGATGCCGACAAGATTCAGCCACTGGAGCTTCGGCAAGCAGTTTCATAAGATGAAGCTGCACTATGATCTAGGGTTAAGTAAGATCTATGAGCTGGTCATTAACTCAGATCCATGCTACGCTTTTTTGCTGGACAGCAACTCACTGATCCAAAATAAATTGATTGTCGCACACGTTCTTGCCCATTGCGATTTCTTCAAAAACAACTGCCGTTTCCAAAACACGAAGCGCGATATGGTGGAAAGCATGGCGGCAACAGCTGAACGGATAAAACACTATGAACAGGTTCACGGGATAAAAGAAGTGGAATCTTTTTTAGATGCGATCCTTTCGATTCAGGAGCATATCGATCCGTCGTTGGTCCGACCAAAGCTTCAATGGAGTGTGGATGATGAGGAAGAGGAGATTGAAGAGGCAGCCACGCCTTACGATGATCTATGGTCTTTGGATGAAAAGAAACCGAAAAAACAAGTGAAAAAATCGAAAAAACCGTTCCCGCCGCGGCCTGAAAAAGATATCCTGCTTTTTATCGAGGAGCATTCCCGGGAGCTGGAGCCATGGCAGCGTGATATATTAACGATGATGAGAGAGGAAATGCTTTATTTCTGGCCTCAGCTGGAAACCAAGATTATGAATGAGGGCTGGGCTTCCTATTGGCACCAGCGAATTATACGTGAGCTTGATTTAACCTCTGATGAAGCGATCGAGTTCGCCAAGCTGAATGCAGGTGTCGTTCAGCCGTCCAAAACAGGCATTAATCCTTATTATTTAGGGCTGAAAATATTTGAAGACATTGAGGAGAGGTACAACAACCCGACGGAGGAAATGAAGAAAATGGGCGTGCAGCCTGACTCCGGCCGGGAGAAAATGTTTGAGGTCAGGGAGATTGAATCCGATATCTCTTTCATCCGCAATTATTTAACCAAAGAATTAGTCATGCGCGAGGATCTTTATTTATTTCAAAAACAGGGCCGAGATTATAAAATCATCGATAAACAGTGGAAGTCGGTGCGCGACCAGCTCGTAAGCATGCGGGTAAATGGCGGTTTTCCATATTTGACAGTAAACGACGGCGATTATATGAAAAATAACGAGCTCTATATTAAGCATTGGTATGAAGGAATAGAGTTAGATTTGAAATATTTGGAGAAGGTGCTTCCTTATTTATTCCAGCTTTGGGGAAGAAGCGTGCACATTGAGTCTGTGCTTGAGGATAAGGAAGTCATGTTTTCGTACGACGGAAAAGGTGTTCACCGCAGATATTTATAAAAAAGAGGATGCAGCGTTCTGCATCCTTTTTATTTTCCAGTTTTTAAAATCTTAAATATGATGTTTGCCTGGTCCGTATTGTTAATCAATCCGCGGAATTTTTCTTTTCCGGGGCCGTACGCGTATACCGGTACTTCTTCGCCGGTATGATCGGTACTCGTCCATCCGCTGTTGGAGCGAGTATTATAAATCTTGATGATGGCTTTGTAGGCCCCTTTGCTTTTGTCAGCCTGTGCAGCTGCTTCAACGCTTTTGATTTCTTCAGATGTGACTTTCAGATTGCCATAGCGGGCGAGCACATCTTTAACCGGCTTGCCTTCACTGATTTTTTTGGCCATGAATTCAGGTGTTTTCTTAGCGGAGAGAATCGGTTCTGCGTGCCAATTCTTTTCCCCGTTTGCGCCAATGGTAAAGCCGCCGGTTGTATGGTCAGCAGTTGCAATCACAAGTGTATGTTTGTCTTTTTTCGCAAATTCAATCGCGGCTTTATAGGCCTGTTCAAAATCTTTAACCTCGCTCATGGCTCCTACTGTATCATTGTCATGGGCCGCCCAGTCAATCTGGCTCCCTTCGACCATCAAGAAAAATCCTTTTTTATTTTGGTTCAGGCGATCAATTGCTGAAACCGTCATGTCTTTGAGAGACGGTGTTTTACTGTCACGGTCGAGCGCTTTAGCAAGCCCTCCATCTGCGAAAAGCCCGAGCACCTGCTGATCTTTATTTTTTTTCAATGCTTGTTTAGTTGTCACATAGCTGTAGCCGGCTTGTTTGAATTCCTTTGTCAAGTTTCTGTCCTTGCGGTTAAAATAAGATTTTCCGCCGCCGAGCAGCACGTCTATTTTATGTTTGCCTTTTATCTTGTCATCCATATAGCTGTTGGCGATTTGGTCCATGTTTTTCCGTGATTCATTGTGGGCGCCATATGCGGCTGGAGTGGCGTGGTTAATTTCAGACGTGGCGACAAGCCCTGTTGACTTGCCTTGCTGTTTGGCCTCTTCAAGTACAGATTTCACTTTTTTTCCGTTTTTATCGACGCCAATTGCATTGTTATATGTCTTAACGCCTGTCGCTAATGCTGTTCCGGCTGCTGCTGAATCTGTAATATTATAGTCAGGGTCATCCGGATGCGTCATCATCATGCCTGTCAGGTTCCGGTCAAATTCTGTTAACTTCGGGTTATTCGGTGTGTCACCGTTATTTTTCATGGAACGGTAGGCTCTTATGTAAGGCGTCCCCATGCCGTCGCCTATCATCACAATGACATTTCTGATCTCAGCTTTGTCTTGTTTTTTGGCGCTGGCCTTTTCTGTTTGCTGAAGCTCAGCTCCGGCAAAGATTCCAGCTGTAAGGACAGAAACAGCGGCGATTGGCAGAAGTTTTGATTTCATATTTTGAAACAAACTCATTATTTTCATGCCTCCTTTAATGTATTCCGTTTATCATGTTAGGGAAATTTTGTTAAATGCGGCTGTTGATCATGTAAACAATAAGTAAAGCCTTGTAAGGAAATGAAAAAACGCTTTTCGTTATCTTGCCTTATTTGATGTAAAGCATTCATTTTTCAGAAAAATCTTTACCTCTCTGTCTTTGCATGATATGTTTGTTTAAATAAAAAAACTGCGGATAACCACAGCTCTCCTCGAATATTCTTTATCACTCATTTTTCCGATATGTGAGCCGACCCCGAAAGTTTTTCATTTATTTCCTTTATGTTGAAAAACATCCCATAAAACATGACAAAAGCACTCGTTTTTTGTCACCTTTGCAACGAAAATGAAATATTTAATACCCTTAAAAACTTTTTTTTAGAACGAATAATTAAGAAATTTGTCACATGAAGTCAAGACTATTTCTGATGGGAATCTATCCTTATAATAGAAATCAATAAGATTAATTAAAAAAAAGAGATACATATATATAGAGTTAACATTTGGGGAGGAAAATATGAAAAAGCAAATCATTACAGCTACGACAGCAGTCGTTTTAGGATCGACGTTATTTGCAGGAGCGGCATCTGCACAAAGCATTAAGGTGAAAAAAGGCGACACGTTATGGGATCTTTCAAGAAAATACGACACAACGATCAGTAAAATTAAATCAGAGAACCACCTTCGTTCAGACATTATTTATGTGGGACAAACTTTATCGATTAACGGCAAATCTACAAGTTCAAAAAGCAGCAGTTCTTCTACCTCTTCTTCTACATACAAAGTAAAGAGCGGGGACAGCCTTTGGAAAATTTCAAAAAAATACGGCATGACAATCAATGAACTGAAGAAGCTGAATGGCTTAAAATCAGATTTGCTTCGTGTTGGACAAGTCCTGAAACTGAAAGGTTCAACTAGTTCAAGCAGCTCCAGCTCATCAAAAGTGTCATCGTCTTCAACTTCTACTTATAAAGTGAAGAGCGGAGACAGCCTTTCTAAAATTGCGAGCAAATACGGCACTACGGTTAGCAAATTAAAAAGCTTAAACGGCTTAAAATCAGATGTAATCTATGTCAACCAAGTATTGAAGGTGAAAGGAACAAGCACAAGCAGCTCAAAACCTGCTTCATCTTCATCATCTTCAAGCAGCAAAACGTCATCTACATCACTTAATGTGAGCAAGCTGGTTTCTGATGCAAAAGCGTTAGTCGGAACGCCATATAAATGGGGCGGAACGACAACTTCAGGCTTTGACTGCAGCGGATTCATTTGGTACGTACTGAATAAACAAACAAGTGTGGGCAGAACAAGCACTGCAGGATACTGGAGTTCTATGAAGAGCATTGCCAGCCCGTCTGTTGGTGATTTCGTCTTCTTCACAACATATAAATCCGGCCCTTCTCACATGGGGATTTACATTGGAAACAACAGTTTCATTCATGCAGGATCTGACGGCGTACAAATCAGCAGCCTGAACAACAGCTACTGGAAGCCTCGTTACCTCGGTGCGAAAAGATTCTAATTTTTAGAGAAAACCCGTTCATTGGAACGGGTTTTTTTCATTAGACGGAGCACAGGCGTTTTGGTTGCTCCTAAAAATGAAAATGTGATAAAAAATCCAAGAATTTTTTTTCTTTCTTATTTTCATAAAGGGCAATCGCGTAAGCGCCGGCATAGGGCAGCTGTACAGACTGATAAGGAATTCTGATCATCTGTTTCTCTGCTAACTCACGCTTTACTGTAGATAAAGGCAGAAATGAAACTCCGAGTCCTTCCTTGATAAACCGTTTCGTTATATGTGTTTGAGTGACCTTCATTGTTCTCACAAATGGAAAAGTCATTCTGACTTGACGGAGCAAGTCGTCCCAGTAATCAGGGTGATTGTGGGTCAAAAGCAGGTATTGTTCGAGCACCTCTTTGGCATCAATTTCGTTGTCTTCTATGAAACGCTTATCGGGCGGGGCAACAAGGACGACAGGGTCTTTGTATAGGCAGTGGCAGCTTAAAGATGAAGACTGTACCTTTAAACAGCTTAGTCCGATATCTGCTTCCCCGGCTTTAATCAGTGACGCGATTTCCGCTGATTCGAAAATTGTAACCGCCATTTCTGTTTCCGTATTCATTGCTGTGTACCGTTTCATGACAGAAGGAAGCACAGTATCTGCAATAAGCGGAGAAACCGCGAGCTGTAAGGTTTGAGAGTAGCCTTGTCTCACTCTGTGAAGCTCTGCCATGCTGTTTTCATAATCATCAAGAAGCCTGAGCGCATACGGCAAATACGCCCTGCCTTCATCAGTCAGCTGGATTTGCCTGCCTTTACGCTCGAACAGCTTGCAGCTGATTTCTTTTTCTAATTGCTTGATATGTACGGTCACAGTAGGCTGAGATAAGAAAAGCGTTTCCGCCGTTTTTCGGAAGTTCTCATATTTTGCAGCGGTCACAAAGGTGTGAAGCCATTTGAAATCCATTTCTATTCTCCCTCTGATTAATATTTTTAATTAATTCCCTTTAAAATATTCATTATTTTTTAAATATTATATTTACTATAATAACAGAAAAGGATAGGGGGAATACAAATGGTACATTACGGATTAAAGGGAATTACATGTGTAGAAACATCCATCAGCCATATTGATGGTGAAAAAGGGCGTCTGATTTACAGAGGACATCATGCAAAAGACATCGCACTGAATCATAGCTTTGAAGAAGCGGCTTATTTGATTTTATTTGGAAAACTGCCTTCAACTGAAGAATTGCAGGTATTTAAAGATAAGCTGGCTGCGGAACGGAATCTTCCGGAACACATTGAGCGCTTGATTCAATCACTGCCAAACAACATGGACGATATGTCGGTGCTGAGAACGGTTGTTTCAGCATTGGGGGTAAATACGTACATATTCCATCCGAAAACAGAGGAAGCAATCCGGCTGATTGCAATCACGCCTTCCATCATCGCATACAGAAAAAGATGGACGCGCGGTGAACAAGCAATTGCACCTTCTTCCCAGTACGGACATGTCGAAAACTACTATTATATGCTCACAGGTGAACAACCTTCAGAGGCAAAAAAGAAAGCGCTTGAAACCTATATGATTCTGGCCATGGAACACGGCATGAACGCATCCACTTTTTCGGCACGAGTCACGTTATCTACAGAGAGTGATTTAGTGTCAGCCGTCACGTCTGCTCTCGGCACGATGAAAGGTCCGCTGCACGGAGGCGCTCCTTCTGCGGTGACAAAAATGCTTGAAGACATTGGAGAAAAAGAACATGCTGAAGCATATCTGAAAGAAAAACTCGAAAAAGGAGAGCGCTTGATGGGATTCGGCCACAGGGTGTACAAAACAAAAGACCCGCGGGCAGAAGCTTTAAGACAGAAAGCAGAAGAGGTGGCCGGCAATGACCGTGATCTTGATCTTGCGCTGCATGTAGAAGCAGAAGCGATTCGTTTGCTTGAAATCTACAAACCGGGACGAAAGCTGTACACAAATGTTGAATTTTACGCAGCTGCAGTGATGAAGGCCATCGATTTTGACGATGAATTGTTTACTCCGACCTTTTCAGCAAGCCGAATGGTAGGGTGGTGCGCCCATGTGCTGGAACAGGCAGAAAACAACATGATTTTCCGCCCGTCAGCGAAATATACTGGTGCCATTCCCGAGGAAGTTCTTTCATAACATATTTTGGCGTTTATTCATTTCTGTCGTGTGGTAACGTTCAGTATCAACCACATGTCTAGGAGTGATGAATGTGAACCCAATGGACAGACAAACAGAAGGACAAGAACCGCAGCATCAGGACAGACAGCCGGGCATTGAATCAAAAATGAACCCGCTGCCGCTGTCAGAGGACGAGGATTATCGAGGAAGCGGAAAACTGAAAGGAAAAGTCGCGATCATTACTGGAGGCGACAGCGGAATAGGGAGAGCAGCAGCTATTGCCTTTGCTAAAGAGGGGGCTGATATCTCCATTCTATACTTAGACGAGCATTCGGACGCAGAGGAAACACGTAAACGGATCGAAAAGGAGAATGTCCGCTGCCTGCTTATCCCGGGAGATGTCGGGGACGAGAACCATTGTGAACAAGCTGTGCAGCAAACAGTGGACCATTTTGGTAAACTTGATATCTTAGTGAATAACGCCGCTGAACAGCATCCGCAGGACAGCATTCTCAAAATTTCAACAGAACAGCTGGAAAAAACCTTTCGCACAAATATTTTTTCCATGTTTCATATGACGAAGAAAGCTTTGCCTCACCTGGAAGAGGGGAGTGCCATTATTAATACGACATCGATTACCGCTTATGAAGGGGATACGGCGTTAATTGATTATTCCAGCACAAAGGGTGCGATTGTCTCCTTTACGCGTTCCATGGCGAAGTCGCTTGCAGATAAAGGCATCAGAGTGAATGCGGTGGCGCCCGGTCCGATTTGGACACCGCTTATTCCGGCGACATTCCCTGAGGAAAAAGTGAAACAGCACGGCTTGGATACCCCAATGGGAAGACCGGGACAGCCGGTTGAGCATGCAGGCGCCTATGTTCTGCTGGCGTCTGACGAATCTTCCTATATGACAGGGCAGACCATTCATGTGAATGGCGGCCGTTTTATTTCAACGTAATCAACGAAAAACCAGCTCTAGAGCTGGTTTTTTTGTGCGGTAAAAAATTAAAAATAAAAAATTTGTCGATTTTTCTAACAATTTTGTTTTCATTTTTGCAATTTTATATATAATATTGAGTAGGAGAAAGGAATGATTCGCGACCAGTACAAATATAGTAGAAAAAAAGAAAAATGACCATTGTTGCTCATGAATTCAGAAAATTCAAATAAAATATATAAAAATAGATGATCGGGAGTTGAAGGGGAATGAAAGGGAGCGTTTTTAGGAAGAAAAGCATTCAGGATTTAATCGCTGCGACGAGCGGTGAAAAGTCTTTAAAAAGAGAATTAGGGGCATTTGATTTAACGTTGCTTGGAATCGGCGCCATTATTGGCACAGGGATTTTTGTTCTGACGGGAACAGGTGCAGTCACGGCCGGTCCCGGGCTGACGATTTCATTTGTTGTGGCGGCGCTGGCTTGTTTATTCGCCGCCCTGTCTTACGCGGAATTTGCGTCAAGTGTGCCTGTTTCAGGTTCGGTGTATACATTCACTTATGCGACATTGGGAGAGCTTATGGCCTTTATTATCGGGTGGGATTTAATTTTAGAATACATGCTGGCGGTAAGTGCAGTGTCGGTCGGCTGGTCTGGTTATTTCCAATCGTTTTTATCAGGGCTCGGCATTCATATTCCGGTTGCTTTAACAGCGGCACCGGGCGCAGTGAAAGGCACCTTTACCCTGTTTAATCTTCCTGCATTCGTCATTGTAATGGCGATAACATATTTGCTTTATTTAGGCATCAAAGAATCAAAAAGAGTCAACAATATCATGGTTATCTTGAAGATACTGGTTGTTCTGCTGTTTATCGCGGTGGCAGCCGTTTACGTGAAGCCGCACAACTGGCAGCCGTTTATGCCAATGGGCTTTGGCGGCGTGTTCAGTGCAGCGGCGCTCGTATTCTTTGCTTTTATCGGATTTGACGCTGTATCCTCTGCTGCGGAAGAAACGAAAAATCCCGCGAAGGATCTGCCTAAAGGCATTATTTTCTCTTTATTGGTTTGCACGATTTTATATGTCACCGTATCAGCGATCATGACTGGGGTTATCCCGTTTGCTCAATTTGCGGGTGTAGATCATCCGGTTTCTCTAGTTCTTCAAAGCGCAGGGCAAAATTGGGTGGCAGGCATCATTGATATTGGCGCCGTGCTGGGAATGACAACAGTTATGCTCGTCATGCTTTACGGGCAGACACGCGTCATGTTTGCCATGTCGCGTGACGGGCTTGTGCCGGGCTCACTTTCTAAAGTGCATCCAAAGCACAAAACACCTTATGTAGCCACTTGGTTTTTCGGAACGATGTCGGCGCTTCTCGGCTCACTTGTTCCGCTGGATGAACTTGCAAAGCTGGTGAACATCGGGACGCTGTCGGCATTTGTACTGATTTCTGTGGCAGTTATCGTTTTGAGAAAGAAGCAACCGGATCTTCCGAGAGCCTTTAAATGCCCGGGAGTTCCGTTTATCCCAGGCCTGGCGATTCTGTTCTGCCTGTTCTTGATTTTAAATCTGGGGTGGGTGACGATTGTTCGCTTCCTAGTGTGGCTGTTAATCGGCTTGGTAATCTATTTCCTGTATTCAAGAAAGCATTCAAAATTAAATCAATAACCTTTTGATAAAGAGAGCGGCCATACAGGCCGCTCTCTTTTCTGTTCTTGGCAAATGAATCTATAGAAATGAAGACAAAAATAAGAGATAATATAGGCTGGAAAGGAAGTGACGTTTATTGTCTGAGCAAAAACCAGTCCAATGGGCTTCGAAAATCGGTTTCGTCATGGCAGCGGCCGGCTCGGCTATCGGCTTGGGCGCGATTTGGAAGTTCCCTTACGTAGCGGGGACCAATGGGGGAGGAGCCTTTTTTCTTATCTTCGTGTTATTTACCATCCTCTTAGGCTATCCGCTTTTGGTGGGGGAATTTATTTTTGGAAGACGGAACCAGACGAATGCCATTGATGCATATAAAAAAGAAGCGCCGCGATCAGCTTGGTTTCTTACAGGGTGGATCGGCGTAGCCGCGTGTTTCTTAGTGCTGTCGTTTTACAGTGTAATTGGGGGATGGATTTTGCTGTATATCGTAAAAACGGCGTCAGGCTCACTGTCCGGGCTTTCTCAAGCACAGTATGGCTCTCTTTTTGCTTCTATTATCCAAAATCCGGTGCAGACGCTCGCGGCTCAGCTTGTCTTTATGGTACTTACTGTCATCGTTGTCGCAAGAGGGGTTCAAAAAGGGATTGAACGGGTAAGCGCGGTGATGATGCCGATTTTGTTTTTATTGTTTATTCTGCTCGTTCTTCGGTCTCTTACGCTTAATGGTGCAATGGAAGGCGTAAAGTTTCTGCTTGTGCCTCATTTCGGCGATCTGACTCCGGAATCCATATTATTCGCGCTGGGACAGGCCTTCTTTACGTTAACACTGGGGGTTTCGGTGATGGTGACCTACAGCTCCTATTTGCCGAAAACACAAAATATCCCTCGTTCGGCAGCCTCCATTGTCTTGATGAATATCATTGTGACACTCTTGGCAGGTTTGGCTATTTTTCCGGCGGTTTTCTCATTCGGTTTTCAGCCAAATGAAGGACCGACACTGCTGTTTACAGTGCTTCCGGCCGTTTTTGAACAGCTTCCGTTCGGCACGTTGTTTTTTATCGGTTTTCTCGTTGCATTTTTATTTGCAGCCTTAACCTCAGCATTTTCGATGGTTGAAATTATCGTTGCCACAATCGGAAAAGGGGACGAAAAGAAGAGAAAAAAACTGTCATGGACGAGCGGGCTTTTGATCTTTTTGGTCGGAATCCCATGCTGCTTGTCTTATGGCGTATTGAGTGATGTGCACCTATTTGGCAAAACATTTTTTGATATTGCCGATTTTACCGTCAGCAATGTTTTGATGCCTTCAGGCGCTCTGTTAATTTCTCTATTTATCCCGCTGAAAATTTCGAAAAGCGAACTCTTGGCTGAAATGCGAAATGGATCAAATGCAGGTAAAGCATTCTTTTACTCGTGGTTTTATTTGCTTCGTTTTATCGTGCCGCTTGCCATTATTATCGTGTTCTTAAATTTAATCGGAATTTTATCATTTTAAAAAAACAGGCTCCGTTTCCGGGGCCTGTTTTTTATTTAATAAGATGATATCAACGGTGCCCATGCCGTTTTCAGTTTTTGGATGCCGAGCCTGATGTCCTCTTCTGACAAACCGCCATAACCGATTAAGACAGAAGCAAAAGGCGTCTGTTCTTTATATGAGGGAGACACGGGATAGATGGTTACACCGTGGTCTGCGGCTGCTTGTATTGCTTCTTCCTCACTTGCTGGAAACAAAAGGCGCAGCAGAATGTGAAGCCCCGAGTTCTTACCGAGAATCTCAACGGTGTTTCCCAGTTCAGAGCGAATGGCTTCTAACAGGATAGCGTGTTTTTTTCGGTATAAGCTTCTCATTCTATTTATGTGTTTTTGCCACTCTCCGGTTTCGATGAAGTCTGCCAGTGCCAATTGCGAGTGGGCAGAAACGGTCTGCTTCATTAACTGAGCATTGTTTTGGATCGGTTCCATGAGTTCAGGGGGCACAATCATGAAGCTGAGCCGCAAGGAAGGCAGAAGTGACTTTGAAAAAGTGCCCAGATATATGACTCTGCCATTCGGATCAAGACCCTGTAAAGACGGAATGGGATGGCCGCTGTAGCGAA
Organism: Bacillus sp. YP1; assembly: GCF_000877815.1. Lineage (NCBI taxonomy): Bacteria > Bacillati > Bacillota > Bacilli > Caryophanales > Bacillaceae > Bacillus > Bacillus sp. YP1. The sequence continues at coordinate 763,581 of NZ_CP010014.1, forward strand.
ATTCTCCATCGTAATCATCTTCTATAATGAATGAATTTGTTTCTGCCGCCCATGCCAGCAGCTCCTGTCTGCGGGTAATCGTCATAATGGTCCCAATCGGAAACTGATGCGAAGGAGTCGTATACATGAGATAAGGATTCTGACGGTAGAGCTCATCCGGCAGGACGCCTTCTGCATCAGAACAAATCGGAGTGACATCCATGTGATTTGCTTCAAACATCCTTCTTGAACGGTGAAAGCCTGGTTCTTCAAAACCGATTTTTGTACCTGGCTTTAGCGAAAGGCAAAGAATTTGCAGAAGCACGGTGGTTCCTGCGCCGATGATAATCTGGCCGGGCTCGCAATTTACTCCCCGAGACAGCCTGACGAATCGGGCAATCATGTGTCTGAGTTCGTATTCTCCTTGAGGGTCGCCAGAGGTGTGAAACAATCCGGAATAGCGCTCAAGACTTTTTACTATGCTTTTTCTCCATGCGTTAAAGGGAAAGAGGGTCGGATCAACGCTGCCCTGATGGAAGTCAATAGCAGGTGCGTTCTTTTCATGTAATCCCGGCTGTACAGACTGCTGAAAATGGTCAGGAGCTGTCGGGAATCCTGGTTCTACTTCCGCCGCGAACCAGCCGATTTTCGGCTTGCTTTTGACATAGCCCTCAGCAGTTAATTGCTCATAAGCTCGTTCTATAGTTGCCGTGCTGACATCGAGCAAGCTGGAGAGCCTGCGTTTTGACGGAAGTCTTGTTCCCTTTGTGATTCGCGCATGTGAAATTTCTTGTTTAAAAAAGGTATAAAGCTGTTCATACAGCGGTGTTTTGCTCTTTTTATCAAGAAACGGCGTAATATCCATCTCATGTCTCCTTTGTAGCTGGCATGGTCATTTTTTCTGATATTGGCTATTTGGCAAATGCCATTTATTAGCTATGATCATTGTAACGAAAGGAAAGGGGATTGAGAAGATGATCCATATGAAACAATTAACCTCGAAAGAAGAATGGGCTGAGTCGTATCCGATTATGAGTGAATTGAGAACAGAACTGGATATAGAGACGTATTTACAAAGGCTTGAAGCCTGTGTGCAGAAAGAATCGTATATGCTGTTTGCCTTATATGAAAATACAGCAATCAGAGCGCTGTGCGGGGCTCTGCCGAGAGTTTCCATTCATAAAGGAGAGCACTTGTGGATTGCGGATCTTGTTACAACGGCACCTTGCCGATCAAAGGGATACGGCAAAATGCTTTTGGATTATGCCTCAGACTGGGCGAGAAAAGCCGGACTCGGTTTTGTCAGTCTTTCATCTGGCCTGCAGCGTAAAGACGCACATCGATTTTATACAGATAAAATGGGTTTTACTATAGAAAGTTATTTGTTCCGAAAACCGGTATAACGAAAAAAGACGCCTGAAAAGGCGTCTTTTTTAAAAGCCAAACTGTAAATTCGTATCTACAGATACAATGGTATACACACAAATAATCACAAAGAGATTAAGGATGACGCCGAGCAGGCCTGGACCTGTGCGCCCTCTCTTGATGAAGAGTTCAACAACGCCGAACGGAACGGCAGCCATGGCGAACGGAAGCATTTGATAGGAATAAAACGTGACGTTGCTGATAATGGCCAAATTCAGCAACAGCAGGGACAGAACCGCTGTCCCGACAGAGATCCAGCCGAATACATTGTGTTCTTTAAAAATTCTTACCAGTTCCATAATTCCACCTCGCCGACATTCGCTGATTTTACAGATTTATTTTTCAGCATGCGCTGGATTTCCTTGGTTGGCCCTGTAACGACCGAACCGTATACATTGACACCGTTTTTCTCTACATAATCTAATCGGTTATCTACATTCAGGTCTTTCCGTTTTGAAATGACCTGAGCCCATTTTTCGTGTTTGGACATGAATTTCAGGGCGTTGATAAACTGATCGCCATTCGACTTGCCTTTTGTATTAAGGGCGGCCAAGAACTTTGAATCCTTTCCAGGATAGCCAAGAGGTTCTGTGGAAGCTGTCTTATTTGTGTTTTTCTCTGTTTCGATTGCGTTCCACAAAAAGCTCACATCATAGCCTTTGAATTTGTTATACACGTCTTTTGTCGGATATGCACGGTCATATGAAAGGTAGACCTCTGATACCGTTCCTTCAGGCAATGTGCTTAACGTTTTTTCTGCTTTTGCGGTCGTTTGTTCAGACTTGTTTGAAGGATGTGTAAAGTAATGGCCGGTTTTATTCACTTCTAAGTCATAGTAGTTTACTGCCGGCGCTTTTACTTTGTTATAAAACATTTCAACCCGTTCATTCCCTACGGCAGCCGTCTTCGTGCCAATCTGCTTTTGCAGCGGGAATTCCGTATTCATTCCAAATAGCTTCACTTGGCTTTTCAGTCCGGAAGTATCAACAAGAACATTCGGCATGGTCAGGGCTACAGTGACTGCGGCAGTTTCCATAAACTCATTGCCGGTGCTGTGTTTCCCACCCATTCCGTAATAGAGGTAGCTTCCCAGCGTACAAAGCGGCAAAATCATCAATGTCGAAATGACGGCAAGCACAGAAATTCGCAAATAAGACTTGCGTTTGCCGTAGGCTAAAATCGCTTTTTGTTTTTCAGGACTGATGCTGAGATCCCAATCGTTATCGTCCTCTAGTTCGCTGTCAATCAGTTCCTGATATACTTCGAGCTTCTCAAGTTCTTCCTCAAATGCAGTCATTTCCTGGTCGCTCATTTCCCCATTTTTATATTGATCAAAACGCTTTTTAAATTCTTCATTCATCATTAACACCTCTATTATAAAGTGCTTTCAGCCGCTGTCTGGCACGAAATAAAACACTTTTAAAATTCGCCTCTGAAATATTCATAATATGGGATGCTTCTTTGTAGTTTAACTCTTTTAAATAATATAGCGTTAAGGCCTCCCGATAATTATCGGGGAGCTCGGACATATAACCAGTCAGCACTTCCTTTATCTCTACCTGATGGGCAGGACTTTGAACAGCATTTTGAAAGAGGCTTCCGATTAAGTCATCAGAAATGGTTACTTCTTTCTTATGCTTTCTGACGTAATCAATGAAGGCGTTTCGCGCCACTTGAAAAAGCCAGGGCTTTACTTTGCTGTGATCATAGGAGTGAATGTGTATGTATGCCCGCATAAAGGTTTCCTGCAGCAAGTCTTCAGCAAGATGCTTGTCTTTTGTCATGGAGAGCAGGAACCTGTAAACATCATTCATGTACATTTGGTAAATTTCATCGATCGTCACTGCCTTTTCTCCCCTCTATGTTATACACGCATAAGAAAGGTTTAAAGTTGCACATTACATGCAAACGGCTTTTTTATACCTAATCAAACACCATTACTATATAGTACCCAAAAATGGCCGCAAAAGATAGTGCGGAGAAATGTTTAACATTTTTTCCAGAGGGGAAAAGATAGTGAAAAAGTGAAGGAGTGGCACAATGGAATATACCAGTATAGCAGATACAGGAATAGAAGCCTCCAGAATCGGCCTCGGCACATGGGCCATTGGCGGAACGATGTGGGGAGGCACTGACGAAAAAACATCGATTGAAACAATCCGCGCCGCTCTTGATCAGGGGATTACACTGATTGACACCGCGCCGGCTTACGGCTTCGGGCAGTCCGAGGAAATCGTCGGAAAGGCAATCAAAGAGTACGGCAAAAGAGACCAGGTGATTCTCGCAACGAAAACGGCTCTGGACTGGAAGAACAACCAGCTGTTCCGCCATGCGAACAGAGCGAGAATTGTAGAGGAAGTTGAGAATTCTTTGAAGCGGCTTCAAACAGACTATATTGATCTTTATCAGGTGCATTGGCCCGATCCGCTTGTGCCAATTGAAGAAACGGCTGAAGTCATGAAGGAATTATATGATGCGGGAAAAATCCGGGCGATTGGCGTCAGCAATTTTTCAATTGAGCAAATGGATACATTTCGCGCCGTCGCACCTCTCCATACGATTCAGCCTCCATATAATCTGTTTGAAAGAGAGATGGAAGAGAGTGTCCTTCCTTATGCGAAAGATAACAAGATAACAACATTATTATACGGCAGTTTATGCAGAGGGCTGTTAACAGGCAAAATGACTGAAGAATATACATTTGAGGGCGATGATCTGCGTAATCACGATCCAAAATTCCAGAAGCCCCGCTTTAAAGAGTATCTTTCTGCTGTGAATCAATTGGATAAGCTGGCGAAGACACGTTATGGAAAATCAGTGATTCACTTGGCTGTCAGATGGATCTTAGATCAGCCGGGAGCGGATATCGCTCTTTGGGGAGCAAGAAAGCCTGGGCAGCTTGAGGCCCTATCTGAGATTACAGGCTGGACGCTGAACAGTGAAGATCAGAAAGATATCAATACTATATTGGAAAATACGATATCAGACCCTGTCGGACCGGAGTTTATGGCCCCGCCGACCAGAGAGGAAATATAACAAAAGCTGAGGGCGAATCCTCAGCTTTTTGGCGTTTTAACGGGAGAAATCTTAAAAATTAGTACCAGGTAATAAAAAATGTTGTTATAATAGATGACAGAAAGAATCATTGATTACGACAAAGGAAGTGCGATATGTATAAGTTTTGTGCAAATGCTTTAAAAGTTATTCTTTCTCTTCGCGGAGGAGTGAAGGTGTATAACAAAGAAAACCTTCCGGCCGATTCAGGTTTTGTCATCGCGTGTACACATTCCGGCTGGGTTGATGTGATTACACTCGGAGTCGGGATTCTTCCTTATCAAATACACTACATGGCGAAAAAAGAGCTTTTTCAAAATAAATGGATCGGTTCGTTTCTGAAGAAAATTCATGCCTTTCCGGTAGATCGGGAAAATCCCGGGCCAAGCAGTATTAAAACGCCGATTAAGCTGCTGAAAGAAGGAGAGATCGTCGGTATCTTCCCAAGCGGAACAAGAACCTCTGAGGATGTGCCTTTGAAAAGAGGTGCGGTGACGATTGCGCAAATGGGGAAAGCGCCGCTTGTCCCCGCTGCATATCAGGGCCCTTCAAGCGGAAAAGAATTATTCAAAAAAGGAAAAATGAAGCTGATTATCGGTGAGCCTCTTCACCAGGCTGATTTTGCCCACCTGCCTTCAAAGGAAAGACTTGCAGCAATGACAGAGGCTTTGAATCAGCGGATTAAAGAACTAGAGAATAAACTTGATCAGCTATAAGGCGTTCTGAGAGATTACCCTGAACTGTAAAAATAAGAAAAGCACCTTATACAAGGTGCTTTTCTTATTATGCTTCCTGCTGGTTAGCTGTCTCCAGAAGTTCTTCTTCTTGAAGCTTTTTCACTTCAATATATGCGACGTGGTGGCCGTCAATTTCATTAATAATGAATTCGCAGCCCTCTTCGATGATGGAATCATCTTTTTCAACATCGTATTTTTGAGTAAGGAACCAGCCGCCGATTGTATCGACTTCTTCGTTCTCTAAATGAATGCCTAGCAGGTCGTTTACTTGGTCAATTAACACTTTTCCGTCAAGAATATAATGGCCTTCGCCGATTTTGCGGATTTCGCTAATTTCATCAATATCAAATTCGTCGCGGATTTCACCGACAATTTCCTCAATGATGTCCTCAACCGTCACAAGCCCGGCAGTACCGCCGTATTCATCAGACAAAATGGCCATGTGGACCCTCTCTTTTTGCATTTTGACAAGCAGGTCTTGGATCGGCGCAGATTCAATGACATGAATGATAGGGTTGACGAATTGAGAAATGGTGGAATCAACAGATACCTCACCGCTGATGCAGGCGGTCAGCACTTCTTTAATGTTAATAACCCCGATAATGTTATCTTTATCGCCCTCTTCCACAGGGTAGCGGGTATATTTTTCAATCTGAATGATGTCCATCATTTCAGAAATCTTGATATCATGCGGAAGGCTGACAATTTCGGTCCGCGGAATCATAATTTCTTTCGCGAGCCTGTCGTCAAATTCAAAGATTTTATTCACATATTTAAACTCTGATTGGTTGATTTCACCGCTTTTATAGCTTTCAGACAAAATGATTCGCAGCTCTTCTTCTGAGTGAGCCAGTTCGTTTTCTGAAACGGTCTCCAGGCCAAATGCTTTGGTCAATAACCGTGCGGAATTGTTCAAAAGCCAAATGAATGGGAACGCGATGCGGTAAAACCAAATCAGCGGTTTCGCAAACAGCATAGACACTGCTTCCGCCTTTTGGATAGCGACTGTCTTAGGTGCAAGTTCTCCGACAACAACGTGTAAGAACGTGATAATGGCATACGCAAAAATAAACGATATGACATGTGAAAGGGAACCTGGAACGTTCATTTGGACGAAAAGCGGGTGAAGCAGCCTTTCGATCGTTGATTCACCTAAAACCCCTAATCCGATGGAAGTCAATGTAATTCCGAGCTGACACGCAGATAAATATTCATCAAGATGCGTGGTCACTTTTTTTACGGCTATTGCTGCTTTATTTCCTTCCGCGATCAGCTGATCGATCCGTGAGCCTCTGATTCTGATAATGGCAAACTCAGATGCCACGAAAAATGCCGTCAGGGCGATTAAAACAGCAACTAAAATCAAATTCACTATGTCCAATTAGAACCTTCACTCTAGCAATGAGAATGAAGGTAACACCTCCTGTTAGATAAAATGGTTTTAACTTAACAGCAGCATAAATGATTGGAACACGGCGAGCTTTTCAGGCGGGAGTTTGCTTTTCAGCTTGTCACGATCCTCGGGCTTCAGCCGTTCAAACCGATGCAAGATTCCGGAGATGTTTTGATTCATATGATCAATTTCTAATGCCAGATTTCCAATTTCATCATCAAGTTTAGCTGAAGAGGGAAACTGGTTCTCCAGTCGATCTTTAATATCGGACAGGGCCAATCGCTGCTTCTTGCAATCTACAATAAATATAAGTCGTTTGAGTGCATTTTCGTCGTAGTAACGGTAATTTGAACAGGATCTGGCCGGCGTAAGCAGACCGAGATTCGTATAATAATCAACTGTCCGTTTCGTTACTCCGGCGAGTGCCGCTAGTTCACTGATGCGATAAGTCTCAGCCCCATCTATATCCCTCCCAACCATCACGTTATAGTTATGAGAATAGTTTAATATATGAACGGTGTCTTGCACAAGTTTATTGTTTTTTTCAGACCGGAATTGGAAGTTGTGGAATTCATCATCTGATTGAAGTAACATAGGAAGATAGAATTTTCAAATTTTTATATGCGGAAGGGACAGATGAAATTGGCTGGGTTATCCCGGGAAGTTGAAGAAAATTTAAATAAAGGATCATGGATTCGCAAGCTGTTTGATGAAGGTGCAAGGCTGAAGAAGGAGTTCGGGGAAGACCAGGTATTTGATTTTTCACTCGGCAACCCGATTGTTGAACCGCCTGAAGCTTTTAAGAGAGCGTTAATAGAGGAAGCTGAAAAAGGCAGCCACGGATACATACAAAATCAAGGGCTTCCTGCAGCGAGAGAAAAAGTCGCGCAATTTCTGGGGTCACGTTTTGAAGCTGATTTCTCAGCGGAGCGTATCGTCATGACGGTGGGTGCGGGAGGCGCTTTGAATGTTGCGTTAAAAAGCATCGTAAACCCTGGGGAAGAGGTCATTATTCTCGCACCTTATTTTGCCGAATATAAGTTGTATATTGAGAACTACGGGGGAAAGGCCGTCAGCTGCCCGTTGACAAGCCGGTTTGAGATCGACATTGAAGCGGTAAGGCAATCGATCACTCCACAGACGAAAGGGCTGATTCTCAATACACCGCATAACCCCACAGGCACTGTTCTCAGCCAGAAAAATATAGACGATTTAGGCGCTTTATTAAAAGAAATAGAAGAGAAGAGCGGCCAGACGATTTATGTGCTGTTTGATGAACCGTACAGTCAATTAATCTATGATGAAGAGCTGGCAAATCCGTTTCGATCGTACCATCGTGTGATATTGGCCAGCTCATTCAGTAAAGATCTCGGCATAGCCGGAGAGCGGCTCGGGTATATCGGATTGGACAGCCGAATGCCGGATGCGGACCTTTTGATCAACGCTTTTGTGTATTGTAATCGAACGCTTGGATTTGTGAATGCCCCTGTCATGATGCAGCGGGCTGTGGCACGAATGGATGATTTAAGAGTAGACGCGAGCGCTTATAAAGAGCGCCGGGATTTAATGGTAGACATTTTAAAAGAAGCCGGTTTTGAATTTGAAATGCCAAAGGGAGGTTTCTTTGTTTTTCCGAAATCGCCGATTGAAGATGAAGTTGCATTTTGCGTGCATGCCGCCCAAAAATACAAATTATTAATTGTGCCGAGCAGCGGTTTTGGAATGAGCGGGCATTTCCGATTATCCTTCAGTGTGCCGATCGAGCAGATTAAAAACTCACGGGACATTTTCATTTCTTTATATAAAGATTTTGCTTAAGAAGGCAAAGAAAAGAAAACAGTTTTCAAGGCTGTTTTCTTTTTATATCCGCAAAATCCTTCCTCTTCCAATCCAGACAGGCGGAGAATTGACAAGCAGGCATGCAGTTAAGGCTTTCTTCATGATAAAAGTCTAAAAATTAAAAATCATTTTTGGAATGAGTTGTGTTACAATAAAATATACAATTTATAATCAAACTTTGACTTTTGGAGGTGGTATGATGGGGCCCTCTGCTTAGGCAACAATACACCGCGTACCTCAATGTTAAGGAAAAATGATTATATCAGGAGGTGACTCCTTATCCTTTGTTGAGAGGATAGGGTTAAATGGACGATATTGACAGTCTGATTTTAATTGGCGTGCTCATTGCTTTAACCGCGTTTTTCGTTGCAAGCGAGTTTGCGATTGTTAGAGTAAGGAGATCCAGAATAGATCAGCTTATCACAGAAGGAAACAAACGGGCGATACTCGCAAGGCGTGTCATTACAGATTTGGATGAATATTTATCCGCATCCCAGCTGGGCATTACATTGACATCAATTGGACTTGGCGTACTGGGTGAACCGGCCTTTGAACGGCTGCTGCATCCACTGTTTGAACCGCTCGGCTTGCCAGACTCGGTTTCACATGCAGCCTCTTTTGCAGTCGCGTACGGCTTGATCACGTTCCTGCACGTTGTTGTAGGTGAACTGGCCCCGAAAACGGTCGCGATTCAAAAGGCAGAACAGCTGACTTTACTGATAGCGGGCCCTTTGCGTTTATTCTATTTGCTACTGTTTCCATTTATTTGGATCCTCAATGGATCGGCGCGGCTTTTATGCGGGATGTTCGGTTTGAAGCCTGCGTCAGAACATGATGGTTCCCATTCTGAGGAAGAACTCAGGATGCTGTTATCTGAGAGTTTAAAAAACGGAGAGATTAATCCGTCTGAATATAAATATGTGAATAAGATTTTTGAATTTGATAATCGGATCGCCAAAGAGATTATGATACCGCGGAAGGAAATGGCTGCTGTGTCAACTGAGATGACAATGGCCGAGATGCTCGAAGTCATGCTGAAGGAAAAATACACGCGCTGGCCAGTCACAGATGGAGACAAAGACAGTGTGATCGGTTTGGTCAATACGAAGCATTTGTTTTCTGATTTGCTGTTTATGACAGAAGAAGAACGAATGAAGATGACGATCCATCCGTATGTGAGGCCGGTCATCGAAGTGATTGAAACGATCCCGGTTCATGACTTGCTGATTAAAATGCAGCGCGAGCGCATTCATATGGCTATATTGTCGGATGAATACGGAGGAACCTCGGGACTTGTGACGACAGAGGATATTCTTGAGGAAATTGTCGGAGAGATCAGAGATGAATTTGATGAAGATGAACAGCCGCTGATCCAAAAGCTTGGCGACGGCCATTATGTGATGGATGGAAAGGTTCGGATCGATCAGGTGAACAGCCTTCTTGGCGCATCGATTCAAGAAGACGTCGATACGATCGGCGGGCTGATATTAAAAGAAAACATCGATATTGAGGCTGGTGAATCCATTCGCATCGGTTCATATACGATAAAGGTGCTGAAGATGGACGGCCGATTAATCAAGCAAATCGATATAAAAGAAGAAGCCGGCAACACAACCGGGATTACGGCGCACCACAAGCTGCCGCTGCCTGAGCCTGTGATGCTGAACAGTGCAACCTTGAGCGAGAAATAAGCTCAAGGTTTTTTTACATTGTGATTGTCCAGCCGCACCAAAATGTCAAAAGCGATCCGCAAAGTGTCAGGGCGATGTACAAGATGCTTTCTATTACACGTTTGGCCATAAGGAGTTGAATACTTTCAACGCTGAAGGTGGAAAAGGTCGTAAAGGCGCCAAAAAACCCCGTGCCGATGATAAGCGAGACCGAAGCATTTGCAACGTGAAGTCCTGTAAATATTCCGAGCCCGAGAGCTCCGAGAATATTGACTGTCAGTATGCCAATGGGCAGGCTCAGACCTTTGGTTTTGGCGGTTATGACATTGCCAAGCCAGAAGCGAAGCATTGCGCCAAGTCCGCCCCCTATGAAAATACCCGCTAGTGTCATCTTTCCTGCAGCCCCTTTCTTTGCTGAATGCCTGCTATGCGCCGTCCCGCAAAAACACCAATCAGTGCAAATATGATCCCTGATATCAATGAGGCTGCCATATATAAAAGAGCCAATGAGGGTTGTCCTTGCAAAAGCATCACTGTTTCCTTAGAAAACGTGGACATTGTTGTGAAGCCTCCGCAAAAGCCGGTGCCTAAAAAAGCCGACAGCAGAGGCCGTTTTGCCCCGATCATAAAAAATCCGGTCAAAATGCCTAATAGAAGGCTGCCTGCCGCATTTTCCAGCCAGGTTGCCGCCGGGAACTGACCGGTGTGTATCCATAAGTTTAATCCGTATCGGAGGCAGGCGCCAAGCGCGCCTCCGATAAAAACCGCGCTATATATTTTCATGTTTGCCATCCTTTATGATGAAATCCGGGTAATCTGTAACGATGCCGTCCACGCCCATGGCTTGTAATTTTGCCGCTGTCTTTTGATTGTTGACAGTCCATGCAAATATGTTTAAGCCATTTTTATGGACGGAGCCGATTATCAGACGGTTGAGCCGTGTGTATTTTATATTGACATAGTTTGCAAAAGAGCGGAAGGCCTTCATCTGATTTCTGGACAGCATGCCAAAGTTGGGCCTTGTAATGACCGCTGTCGGAATCGAAGGATAAAGCTCGCGGAACCTTTGGACGGAGCGGAACTGAAAGGATTGAACAATATTATTGATAGAAAAAGAAAATTGCCCTAATAGCTGTCCCACCTCTTCTTCAATTCCGACTTGAGACGGATGGCCTTTTAGTTCAATTAAAAGGCCGATTTTTTTGTGGTAGCGCTTGAGCACCGCTTCCAGGGTCGGAATACGCTCTCCTTGAAAAGCGGGACCGTACCAGCTTCCTGCATCGAGTTTTTGCAATTCCTCCAAGGTAAAATCCTTAACAAAGCCCGATCCGTTTGTTGTTCGGTCAACCCTGTCATCGTGTATCACAACAATCTGCCTGTCTTTTGTAAGCTGGACATCCAGTTCGATCATATCTGCATTCATTTTCACCGCAAGGTCAAATGCGGCAATCGTATTTTCCGGAGCGTAGCCGGATGCTCCGCGATGGGCAATGATGTACAAGCTAAGTCAGCTCCTCGTATGGGCATTTCTGTTATTGTATCAAATCCATATATGCACCGCGATACAAACTGGTGAATTTTTTCTGCCATATCGGAATGGTCCGGGCTGAGGAATGCGTATAACTAAAAAAAGACACTCAGCGTATCAGAACACATTTCGTCAGAAAATTAGGTCTTTCGACATGTTCACAACAAAATATGATCCTTTATAATAGCAAAAAAGGAGGCGAGATCATGGGAAAAGGGAGAATCAGAGTGGAGGAAAGAATTAAAGCCGAAACGGATGCTGAAATGCAAAAAGCAACTCTCCTTGATCAGACACAAACGAAAAAAGGTAAGTGACTGTCCCTATTGAATCTGGCTGATAGATGAATTGAGAAATGACCCCGGCGTTTCGCCGGGGTTTTGTGCTGCAAAAGACATTTAAATGAACATCTTTACGAATATTTTAGTATAATAAACAATTGATTGGGATAGAGGGGAGACAGTCATGCCGGATTATCTGCAGCAGTATTTTACGCTTGATATCATCATTCAAATCGGCATCAGCTTGGCGATTTTGCTGGTGTTTCTTATACTTAGAAAATTATTCACAAGATATTTCTTTAACCTGCTTTTTAATTTGACAAACCGGCCGAAAACAGAAATTTTTAAACAGGTGGTTCTGGCGTTTGATAAACCGGCCAGATGGTTTTTTGTTGCCCTTGGGCTGTTTTTAGCGATCCGGTATTCACCGTTTTTAGATGAGCAAATGCCGGTCATCAGCAAAATATACCGCTCACTGATTGTGGCGCTCTTGTGCTGGGGTCTTTGTAATTTGACCGCAACATCGTCGTTTATCTTCCATAAGGTGAATCAGCGCTTTGAGCTTGACATGGATGACATTCTGGCCCCGTTTTTATCCAAATTGCTCCGTTTTGTGATCATTGCGCTCAGTGTCAGTGTGATCGCTCAGGAATTCAATTATGATGTCAACGGATTTGTAGCGGGCCTAGGTCTTGGCGGGCTGGCTTTTGCGCTTGCCGCGAAGGATACCATCAGCAACTTCTTCGGCGGTATTATTATTATTACTGAAAAGCCGTTTACAATTGGTGACTGGGTGGAGACGTCGACAGTAACAGGATCAGTCGAGGATATTACCTTTAGGAGCACGAGATTCAGAACAGCACAGGGGGCGCTTGTAACGGTGCCGAACTCTACGCTGTCGATGGAAGCGATCACGAACTGGACAAGAATGACCAAACGCCAGATTACGTTTTCCATCCATGTGTCCTACGCTACGCCGATTGAGAATCTTGAACGCTCCATTCATTCTCTCAGAACAATGCTCTTAGAGCATGAGGGCGTTGATAATGAAACAATCATGGTCAACTTCGATACGTTTGCCGACAGCTACTACAATTTATTTTTTAACTTCTATACAAAAACGACAGTTTGGGCTGAAAACCTTAATATTAGAGAGGATATCAACTATAAAATTATTGAGATTTTAGGTGCAGAAGGTGTCCAGTTTGCATATCCCGGCCAAATGGTTGTTGTCAAGCAAAAGCACGAAAGCGACCCATTCCAGGTGAATCTAAATAAAGAGGAAAAGGAACGGGCTTAAAAGAGAGACTTCGTCTGACAGAGGCGGAGTCTTTTTCATGGTAAAATAAGAGAAAAAGGCGGTGTTGAGTTGGAAGCATTCAAAAGTATTCTACATGAAGCACAGCGAATTGTTGTGCTGACCGGAGCGGGAATGAGCACAGAATCAGGGATTCCCGACTTTCGTTCAGCAGGGGGCATTTGGACGGAAGATGCCTCAAGAATGGAAGCGATGAGCCTTGATTATTTTTTAAGTCATCCGCGTCTGTTTTGGCCCAAATTCAAAGAATTGTTCCAGATGAAAATGAGCGGCAGCTTTGAACCGAATGAAGGACACTTGCTTTTAGCTGAGCTGGAGAAGCAAGGGAAGCAGGTCGATATTTTCACGCAAAACATTGACGGTCTTCATAAAAAAGCGGGGAGCAGGCATGTATACGAACTGCATGGTTCTATCCAGACAGCAGCTTGTCCGGCATGCGGCGCCCGATATGATCTTCCCCATTTGCTGGAGCGGGAGGTGCCGGAGTGCACGGCGGCCGGAAACAATGGGGACATTTGCGGAACGGTATTAAAAACCGATGTTGTTCTCTTTGGCGACGCCGTCATGCACTTTGACACCCTTTATGAAAAGCTGGATCAAGCAGATCTTTTATTGGTTATCGGCACGTCTCTCGAAGTGGCTCCGGCTAGATTTGTGCCTGAGGATGCAAGTCTGATTCCCGGCATGAAGAAAGTCATCATAAACCTTGAACCAACGTATTGTGACAGCTTGTTTGACATGGTCATCCATCAAAAAATCGGCGAGTTTGCCCGAAGTTTGGGCATAAAAAAGTGAGCCGCCTTATGCGCCTCACTTTTTTATTCATGAACAGGAACCATTGTGTCCTCTAACACTCCGAAGGAATAGCCTTTTTCTTTTAATTTATTGATTAGTACCGGCAGCGCGTTTACGGTAGCGGGAAGATCATGCATGAGAATCACATTCGGGAGGCCTGAAGAGCTGTGTTCCATATTTTCAAGCTGCTCTAACACGGCCGTCACATACTTTGAATTTCGGTATTTCCAGTCCATGCTGTCAATCGTCCAATCCCAGTATACAAAACCGTCTTTCTCAAGATTGCGGATTTGTGAGGGGGTTAGTGACGGTTTGCTTCCGTAGGGCGTTCTGACAAGAGCGGTTTTATATCCTGTAATGTCCTGCAGCGTGTCACGCGCCTGCTGCATTTCTTTTAGCGGAGATGTCGGTGTTTGATAGAACAATCTGTTATTGTGGGTAACGCCATGTAAACCGAGTGCGTGGCCTTCCTTTTCTGCTCTTTTCACAGCTTGTTTGAATTCGTTCATCCGCGGTGACAGCATAAAAAACGTCGCTTTTACATCAGCGCTTTTCAGCACATCGAGCAAGCGGTTTGTAAAGGCTGACGGGCCGTCATCGAAGGTTAAGTAAACCGTTTTATCTCCCATGTCCTGCTTTGTCTGCAGATGTTTTATCAGCAGATCGGGGGAGTCGTTTTTCAGCTTAAGGCTTTCCTTCTCATCTCGAAGCTGTCCGTTAGTTGTGACAGTGACTTCCTTTGCTTTCGTTGAACTGTTAGAATAACCCAAAATCACCATAAGCAAAAGCAGCACACATAAAACTGCTAAACTTGCAAATTTAAAAGCAAGCGAAACTGCAGAAGGAGAAGCCTCTCCTCTCGTTTGTCGCATAACAATCTCTCCATTGGCATAAAATCTCTACATAATGCTGTACAGCAGGCAGCTTATGAAGATGCCTTATGTTTACAACCTATGTATTACCAGTCAAGTATACAGGAATAAAACTGGAAAGCACATAGAAAATTTGTCGAAATGTCAGATTTTAAGGAAAAAATAAACTCCTTTCCGCTATAGATCTCTTGATCTTTCTGTTTTTCAGCTTGTCCAATATGGTAGAATTAGTGATAATGACAGCTTGAATGACATCAGGGACATCTCGAAAAGGGAGGGCTTTTATGAAGGTTTTAGTCAATGGCCGGCTGATTGGGCGCAGTGAAGCATCAATCGATTTGGAAGATCGCGGTTATCAGTTTGGTGACGGCATCTATGAAGTGATCAGGGTGTACAAAGGAGTATTGTTCGGCTTACGTGAGCATGCAGAGCGTTTTTTCAGAAGTGCTGCTGAAATCGGAATTTCACTGCCATTCAGTATAGAAGATCTCGAGTGGGACCTGCAAAAGCTTGTACAGGAAAATGCGGTCAGTGAGGGAGCGGTATACATTCAGACAACAAGAGGTGTGGCCCCGCGAAAACACCAGTATGAAGCCGGCCTCGAGCCGCAGACTACTGCTTATACGTTTACGGTGAAAAAACCGGAGCAAGAGCAGGCATACGGAGTGGCGGCCATTACAGATGAGGATCTTCGCTGGTTAAGATGTGATATCAAAAGTCTGAATTTACTGTATAATGTCATGACGAAGCAAAGGGCCTATGAAGCGGGAGCATTTGAAGCCATTTTACTTAGGGACGGCGTTGTTACGGAGGGTACATCCTCTAACGTTTATGCCGTTATCAACGGCACGGTGCGAACACATCCGGCTAATCGGCTCATTCTCAATGGAATTACACGGATGAATATTTTAGGACTGATTGAGAAGAATGGGATCAAACTGGATGAGACTCCTGTCAGTGAAGAAGAGTTGAAACAGGCGGAAGAGATCTTTATTTCGTCAACGACGGCAGAAATTATTCCGGTCGTGACGCTCGATGGACAATCGGTCGGAAGCGGGAAACCCGGACCGGTGACCAAACAGCTTCAGGCTGCTTTTCAAGAAAGCATTCAACAGGCTGCTAGCATTTCATAAATGAACGAAGAAAAGAGCCCGCTTTTTACAGCGGGGCTCTTTTTATTTTTTAACAAATCCAATCAAAATGGAGATCATCGGCGATATATAGAGGAAGAACGTAAACGGGATGTAGTCTATGACTGGAACACCAAGTGCGCTCGCCATAAATGCGCCGCTGACGCCCCAAGGAATCAATGGGTTAATTAATGTTCCGCCGTCCTCTAATGATCTTGTCAGAAATTTTCGCTGGATGTTTCGTTTGTCATATAAAGATTTAAATGATTGTCCCGGTATTAATATCGATAAATACTGTTCGCCCGTTGCCAAGTTGACGCCGATGCTTGAGCAGACAGTTGCTGCAACAAGACGGCCTTTTGAGCGGATGCCTTTCATGACGCCTTCCAATAGTGCAGAAATCAATCCGATTTTCTCCATCAATCCGCCGAGTGCAAAAGCAATCATAATGAGAGAGACAGAGCCCATCATGGATTGCAGTCCGCCTCTGTTGATAATTTTAGCGGCTGCCTCATTGTCAGTTTCGAAAGTTGTGCCATTTTGCAAAGCTGTCATAAACGCCTGCAGGCTGCTGTCGGGTACAAAAATAGCAGTCAAAATTCCCGAGGAAATAATTCCGGCAGTCAGAACGGGGATTACTGATACCCGTTTCATTGCCAGCAAAACGACTAAGAGCGGAGAAAGAAGGGCCCACGGTGTCACGTTTGCAGCATCTTTTATTCCGGTTATGACCTGCTGAATATTATCGGTTGAAGCAGCGTCCGCTGACACTGATGAACCGAGAAAGTAAAACAGAACGACAGTGATGAGCAAAGCTGGAATGGTTGTGCCCATCATATGGCGAATGTGTTCAAAGATTGGTATTTCGCCTATTCCGGCTGCAAAGTTGGTTGTGTCCGACATCGGCGACATTTTATCCCCAAAACAAGCGCCGCATATGACTGCGCCTGCTGTCCATTCAAGCGGAACGCCAGCCGCGCTCGCTACGCCGATCAGCGCTACCCCGATTGTGCTTACAGTTGTCAGGCTTGAGCCAACAAGTGTGCTGATGATCATACATGAAAACAAAGCAGTCAACAGAAGATGGCTTGGTTCAATAAAGGATAGGGCATAAACTGTCACAGTCGGTATGGCGCCACTGTACATCCAGGCGCCGATTAAGATGCCGATCAGCGCTAGAACGATAATCGGCTGTACGCCGTTTTTGATCCCGTCTACAATCCCTTTTTCAATGCTCTTCCAGGGAAATCCAAACCATAAAGCTGCTGCTGAAAGCATGACAACACTTAAAAACAGCGGGATATGAGGTTCTACATGAAGCAAGAATAAGCAAGAAATAATAATGCATAACATGAATATAAATAAACCGACGGCTAACGGAAACGTCAGCTTTTTTTGAGAATCCAAAATAACACCCCATATTTATCTTTAATGCTTTTGTGCTTTTGGGCACGAAAGCATTATAACAGAAAAAAACGAAAATCTATGTTTTTTCACAATTATGAATATAAAAGAAGTGAGCACAGGGCGTGCTCACTTTACAATCAGGACGGGTATATCCGATTTCGCTGAAAGCTTTTCACTTACACTTCCGAATATTAGCTTTTTCAGCCTGTTTTGGTCTCTGCTTCCGGTTACGATCAGATCGGCAGAAATGCGGTTTGCATGCTCGATAATTGATTCAGCCGGATCGCCTTCTAATATATCGATATCTCCATCTGCCTGCTGTTCATTCAGCATCATTCTGGCTTCGGCGATGACTTCTTCCGTACGGTCTTCATAGATCATTGGCTCAGGTGATGTTACATCCGATATCAGCGGATCAGGAACACTTGTCATGCCTCCGCTGATATAGCTTGCCTCAGCTGCGGGTCTGGGCGGGTCGATGACGGTCTGATTGTCTTTCATATCATGTGAATGGGCGACGGTAATAGCGGCATTTACGGTTTTAGCAAGATCAATGGCTGTCTGAAGCGCTTTCTTACTATTTTCACTTCCGTCAAACGCAACGATGATACGGTCAGCATGGAACATCCTTCTCACCCTTTCAAAGCGTCTTACAACACTACTACCCGAATTTGAGCACAATTAACCTTTTCCTATTCAAGTAATGATTGACAATAAAAGGTTTTGTTTATATGATGATAAAAAGATGAAATCAGAATGGAAGGAGGGTTTGCTATGCCAAGGAATTTGCGTGTTTATCAAACAGTTTCATATTGGCGCGGCAAACCTTTTGTTCTGTTTTCGTGAACGGTTTTTTAGGTCGGACCGCGCGCTGAAAAGCGCTGTGCGTAACATATCGGTTAAAAAAGGCATGGAGCTGACGCTTCATGCCTTTTTTATATACAAAATCTAAGGAAAGACAGGTGTATGGGATGTGAAGACAAATACAGAGGCGAGAGCTGTTCGTGCCAAACTGGATAAAAAAAGCTGCAAGGAAAAAATAGAAGGCGGCTGATAAGGAGATGGGGATAGATGTTTTCAGTTTTGAAAAAGCTTGGCTGGTTTTTTAAGGCGTACTGGCTGCGCTATACGATTGCGATTGTCCTTTTATTAGCAGTCAATGTCATTGAAATGTTTCCGCCTAAGCTCTTGGGGAACGCCATAGATGATATGAAAGCAGGGGCATTTACTGCGGAAGGGCTGCTGTTTTATATCGGTATCTTTTTTATGCTGACGGCGGCCGTGTATATCATGTCTTATTTTTGGATGCATCAGCTGTTTGGCGGAGCGAATCTGATGGAGAAAATTCTTCGTACGAAGCTGATGGGGCATTTGCTGACTATGTCGCCGCCGTTTTATGAAAAAAACCGGACAGGCGATTTAATGGCACGAGGGACAAATGATCTTCAGGCCGTCAGTTTAACGACAGGATTTGGCATCTTGACGTTAGTCGATTCTACGATGTTTATGATGACGATCTTTTTGACAATGGGGTTTTTGATCAGCTGGAAGCTGACCTTTGCCGCCATTATCCCGCTTCCAGTCATGGCGATTGCAATCAGTCTATATGGAAGTAAAATTCATGAGCGGTTTACTGAGGCCCAAAACGCGTTCGGGGCGCTGAATGACAGAGTGCTGGAATCTGTTTCAGGCGTGCGGGTGATTCGCGCGTATGTTCAGGAAACAAACGATGTTCGCCGGTTTAATGAAATGACCGCTGATGTTTATCAGAAAAATATGAAAGTGGCTTTTATTGATTCACTGTTTGAGCCGACGGTGAAACTGCTTGTCGGCGCAAGCTATCTGATTGGGCTCGGCTACGGAGCGTTTCTTGTATTCCGGAACGAGCTGACGCTTGGAGAGTTAGTGTCCTTTAACGTTTATCTCGGCATGATGATTTGGCCGATGTTTGCAATCGGTGAACTCATTAACGTGATGCAGCGCGGCAATGCGTCATTAGACCGGGTAAATGAAACTCTTTCTTATGAATCGGATGTGACAGATCCAAAACAGCCCGCTGATCTTAAAGAGCCTGGAGATATCGTTTTCAGTCATGTCAGCTTTACATATCCAAGCTCAACAAGTGACAATCTTCAGGATATTTCATTTACGGTGCGAAAAGGGCAGACTGTCGGGATTGCAGGTAAAACCGGGAGCGGAAAAACGACAATTATTAAGCAGCTTTTGCGCCAGTATCCTCCAGGTGAAGGGAGCATTACATTTTCAGGTGTACCGATTCAGCAAATCCCTCTTGACCGTCTCCGCGGATGGATCGGATATGTGCCTCAGGATCATTTACTGTTTTCACGGACTGTAAAAGAAAATATTTTATACGGAAAACAGGATGCAACTGATAAAGAGGTTCAGCAAGCCATTGCCGAAGCACATTTTGAAAAAGATTTGCACATGCTTCCGTCCGGTCTGGAGACAATGGTCGGTGAAAAAGGCGTGGCACTGTCAGGCGGGCAGAAACAAAGAATTTCGATCGCGAGAGCACTCATGGCGAATCCGGAAATCTTGATTCTGGATGATTCACTTTCCGCTGTAGATGCCAAAACAGAGGCTGCAATTATCAAGAACATCAGAGAAAACCGCAAAGGAAAAACGACATTTATTTTGACACACCGATTATCCGCGGTAGAGCACGCTGACCTGATCCTTGTGATGGACGGCGGCGTCATTGCTGAGAGAGGCACGCATCAAGAACTGCTGGCCAATAATGGGTGGTACCGGGAACAATATGAAAGACAGCAGCTGTTCACTGCGGAAGAAGGGGGAGCAGGGGCATGAAAATAGGAAAAACGTTATGGAGATACGCACTTCTTTATCGAAAATTGCTGATCACAGCCGTCCTTTTGCTAACTGTTGCCGTCGGTGCAGAACTGACTGGGCCCTTTATTGGCAAAAAAATGATAGACGACCATATCCTCGGCATTGAGAAAACATGGTATGAAGCTGCGGAAAAAGATAAAAATGCCGTTCAGTTTCACGGCGTCTCATATGTCAGAGAGGACCGCTTGCAGGAGCCTGTTTCAAAAGCAAAAGAAGCGCATATTTATCAAGTGGGAATGGCGTTCTATTTTGTTGATCAGGCTGTCAGCTTCGACGGGAATAGAACGGTTTCTGACGGGAAGCTGACGATCACAAACGGAGACAAGAGCCGGGCATATGCTGCCGAAAAGCTGACTAAGCAGGAACTTTTCCAGTTCTATCAGCCGGAAATAAAGGGAATGGTGTTACTGATCTGCCTGTATGGGGGCTTGCTTGTGTTTTCGGTATTCTTTCAATACGGACAGCATTATCTGCTGCAGATGAGCGCCAATCGGATTATTCAAAAGATGAGGCAGGACGTGTTTTCGCACATACAGAAAATGCCGATTCGCTATTTTGACAACCTTCCGGCCGGAAAAGTCGTTGCGCGGATTACCAATGATACGGAGGCTATTAGGGATTTATATGTCACAGTGCTTTCAACATTTGTGACAAGCGGAATCTATATGTTCGGGATATTCACGGCTTTGTTTCTGCTTGATGTGAAGCTTGCGTTTGTATGTCTGGCAATTGTGCCGATTATCTGGCTGTGGTCGGTCATATACCGGAGATATGCGTCATATTACAACCAAAAAATCCGCTCGATCAACAGTGACATTAACGCAAAAATGAATGAGTCAATTCAAGGCATGACCATTATTCAGGCTTTCCGCCATCAAAAGGAAACAATGAGAGAATTTGAGGAATTAAATGAATCACATTTTTATTTCCAAAACAGGATGCTGAATTTAAACTCCTTAATGTCCCATAATCTGGTCAATGTCATCCGCAATCTTGCGTTCGTCTGTCTGATCTGGCATTTTGGCGGTGCGAGCCTGAATGCGGCGGGGATTGTTTCTATCGGTGTGCTGTACGCGTTTGTCGATTATTTGAACCGGTTATTTCAGCCGATCACAGGCATCGTCAATCAGTTTTCAAAGCTGGAGCTTGCAAGGGTCTCCGCCGGGCGTGTTTTTGAACTGCTTGAAGAAAAGAATACGGAAGAAGCGGGTGAACCGGCGAAGGAGCGCGCGCTGGGGCGGGTTGAATTTCGTGATGTGTCATTTGCGTATCAAGAAGGTAAAGAGGTATTAAAGCATATTTCCTTTACTGCGCAAAAAGGCGAAACCGTAGCGCTCGTCGGCCATACCGGATCAGGAAAAAGCTCGATTTTGAATCTTCTGTTTCGTTTTTATGATGCGCAAAAAGGTGATGTCTTAATTGATGGAAAAAGCATTTACAACATGTCAAGACAGGAACTCAGATCCCATATGGGTATTGTGCTTCAGGACCCGTACTTATTCTCGGGCACAATCGGATCTAACGTAAGTCTGGATGACGAAAGAATGACTGAAGAAGAAATAAAAAATGCACTGCGGCAAGTCGGTGCTGAGCCTCTTCTTAAGAAGCTTCCGAAGGGCATTAATGAGCCCGTGATTGAAAAAGGCAGCACGCTATCCTCTGGAGAGCGGCAGTTAATTTCTTTCGCTAGAGCTTTGGCGTTTGATCCCGCGATCTTGATTTTAGATGAGGCAACGGCGCATATTGATACAGAGACAGAGGCCGTGATCCAGAAGGCGCTTGATGTCGTCAAACAAGGACGCACCACCTTCGTCATCGCTCACCGGCTTTCAACAATCAGAAATGCTGATCAGATTTTGGTTCTTGATAAAGGAGAAATTGTTGAGAGAGGGAACCACGAGGAACTGATGGCATTAGAAGGCCAATATTATCAAATGTATGAACTGCAAAAGGGACAGAAACATTCCATTGCATAACGCTCAAAAACCCAAAACAATCGTGTTTTGGGTTTTTGGTTTATGTAGTCAATAAGCCAGTCCGACACGGTTTCCGACATACTCACCTGTAACGAGCTCACGATATAAAAAGTCCGCAGTATCGCCGACCGAAATGCTTGTGCCGCCCTCAGGCAAAACGTTACGCTCCGTACGATAAACGCCGGTTGCTGTTCCGTCCGGGAGGTAAGTGGGGCAGATGATTGTCCAGTCTAATGATGATTGTTTAAGCATTTCGTATACTTTTGCATGCTCCTTGGCTGCGCGGGTCTGCTTTCGTTTCGATTCATTTGTTTCAAACCGGTATTTTCCCGGTTCATATCGGGAATCTAGGATCCCTGCGGTGCCGATCGTAATAAGCCGTTTGATATGCTGTTCCTCCATAGCGGAGAGAATGTGTGCCATAGCAGTTGACAAGGTATCATCACCATCTGTGCCTAGACAGCTGATCACGATTTCAGCATTCTCCATTATTTTTTTCACATCATCTAAGCGGCGGGCGTTCCCCATGACGGTTCTGTCTTTTGAAAGGGGAAGATCAGCATGTTGAGATCTGATCAGAGCGAAAATATCAAATCTTTCATCTGCTGCAGCTTGTGTTAAAAAGGCTTGTCCGACGCGGCCGCTGGCTCCTAATAAAGCGATTTTCATCAAAAAACCTCCTCGCCTTTTATTATAAAAGGATGTTCTCAGTTTGAACAGCGCGGGAAAGAATACCTGTAAAAATAAACAGAACGATGGGAAACATATTCATGAATCATGGATACACTTACGAATTGAACCAGCTCCCAATTCACAATGGTGATGAATGACACCCCGATTCCCTCCCTTTTTTTCTAGGATATGTGGAGCAGGAAAAAAGGGTGACAAAATAAAGAGAGCGCGGAAACCGCGCCCTCTATAGCCATATATTGAATTGTTATTGAACTCTGCCGCCCATTTGCTGCTGAGCGAAAGATACTAAACGTTTTGTGATTTCTCCTCCGACAGAACCGTTAGCGCGAGAAGTTGTGTCCGCTCCAAGGTTAACGCCGAATTCAGAAGCGATTTCAAGTTTCATTTGATCGATAGCCTGAGCTGCGCCAGGAACTAGTAAGTCATTTGAAGAGTTTTGGTTAGCCATGTGTAAAATCTCCTTTTTATTTAGTATGGTTGGGTTAACTGGAGTTGCACCAATCTGTGAACCCTTCTCGGGTGTCACTGCCGCCTCGGCGTAACCCAATGCTTTGCCGGCTTGTTACTACGTATTATGTTAAAATGGCCGGAAAATCATGCGGAGAATTGTGTGGTAAATCTTGAGAAATAAAAAAAGCTTAGCCGTTTAGGCTAAGCTAGTCATAAATATGAAAAAGCATCAGTTCATGTATCTCGTTTGTAAGAGCAGGCTCGTCAGCGCGGGCGGGAAACAAGTCTCCCCATTCAATCTCACCGCTCTTATGATAGATGCCTTCATAATGGGTCCCTTTATAATAAAATGAAATTTTCCATCCGGGCAGCTTTTCTTTTGGGAACAAAGGTTTCCAGCTGAAATGAGAAATCATTACGGCCACGCTCCTTACATTTGGTATCAATTGACCTAAATAAAAACGGCTTATGTTCATTGTATCATTGTTTCAGAACATCATTGAAGAGGCCTAAATATGCAGTTTGTCCCAGCTTTGGATAAAGATAAGCCCGCTTTATTAAAAAAGCGGACAGGTTACGAAGGCCACAATGCTTCAGGAGATATGATTGCCTTCTCAGATAAATATGACGCGTATTCAAAGCTTCTTCGTTTTGTAAGAGAATCAACATGATGCAAATTTGGATGAGAAAAAATGCTTCGGCCCGGGCGCGAATTCGCTTCAAACATCCATACTTTACCGTTCTGATCAATGCCAAAATCGAAACCGATCTCCCCGATAAACCCCTCGATATGATCATGAAGGACATGGCTTGCCGTCAGTGCCGCTGCAGAAAGCTTTTTAATGACCTCAACTCTTTCAGCGGGATCATCGTATACTTCCGCAAGTGTCTTTACAGTGCCGCCGTTAGAAAGATGTGTTGTAATGCTGTTCTTTCCGGAAATTTTTACGGCGATTGCTGTCACTGTCCATTTTCCTTTTCTGTTTTTATTGGTATGGACACGGAAATCCGCTGGTTTGCCTTGAAATTCGATGAGATCAACACCTTGCTGAATGAGAAAGTCGGACGGGTTGTGATGTTTTTGAAATTCTGCAAGGAATGAGGCGGCATCGGAATAATCAATTGATGTAAAAGTTTTGGCGTCATTCGTATGCTTTACCGTCAGGCCGCCATCTGTTCTTGTCAGCTGATAAATGCCGGTGCCGAGTGCTCCATTTGCCGGTTTGATATAGACTTTTTTGTATGCGCCACAGAGCTCATCTATCAGCTCCACAGACGGTGTCAGCTCGGATCTAGGCAAAAAGGGTGCCGTTCTTGGATCTTTTTCGAGCAATTGATGAACGTTCCATTTATTGAAAAACGTTTTATTAAACCATGGGATCTGATATTCATCGATCAGCCTCTTTTTTGTATGTTGCAAGAGAAGTGAATCTTCAATTTTTCGGTTCGGCAAACGGTCATAAACGACGTTCGGCAATGGAACGATTTTTTTCTCCCAGCCGTTTTCCCTGTAAAGGAGGCCTTCAATCGTGCCTTCCTCCCAATTGATTTGGTGCGCGCCAAAAACGAAGCAGTAGCCCCCGGCTTGCTCGTGTAACGTGACAAGCTTAGAAAAAAAGAGGGAACGATCCTTAAATGGGCGTTCAAGAGATACAGTAAACCCTGCCGTAAAGATGCCGACTAACGGCCCGATATGCACTGTATGATCATGAATCAGTATATCTGCCCTGCTTCGGTGGGGAAGCAAAAGCTCATGAAACAGATTTTCAGAGAGAAGCACGGTTTGTTCCAGATGCCGTCTGTAAGCAACGTGGCATCTGACAACCTTCGTTCCGAATGCAGCATGCAAAAGTCCGTCTTGCTTCAGCGAAGAGGGCAGAAACAGGGTGTTTTCACTGGTTTTGTCTATGCCGATCAAAAACCGTTTAGGATTCACGCGGAAGAACTCCTTTCTGGCTTTGCTCAGAAAACAGATATTGGCAGCGCTTTAGGGGACAAGTGTACAGCTGTTCTTTTTGCTCGGGAGAGACACGCAGGATTGACTTTCTGCCTGGTTTGGAATTGATATCTAAAATCCAAATTCTCCCGTCCTTAGCAAGACATATATCAAGACCGAGTTCAAACAACGGCCCATAGCGCTCGTCAAGATAATACGGAACCGATTGGGTAATCGAAAACACATCATCTAGTAAGACCACTTGCTGTTTTTTCGGTATATCTTCAAACCAGGAGTCAAATGTCAGCGCATCAGATCCGCCTGACAAATTGGCCAGCAGCCCGTGTTTATATCCGCGTCTTACTGCCTTTCCGACTGTATTCCATTCACATGCTTCGTTTTTTTCCATAAACAGACGAATATCACAAGGGTATTGTTCCTTATCTTGAATGTTTAAGTAAGGCTGAAGCAAATATTGATGCTGAAGCACTTTTTTGCACCATGTTTTAAAAGAAGTCTGGTTGGAAAACGTTTTTGTCTGCTTATCCTTTCCGATGTGATAAGTAGCAGTGATGTTTTTCTTGCCCAGCTTCAAAAGAATCACGCCTCTGCCTCCCGCGCCAAATGCCGGTTTAAGGATGCAGGCTTTTTCTTTGGATAAAAAGGAGTGAATTTGTTCGTAGCGGCTCACCTTTATCGTTTCGGGAATATAGGGATTGATTACAGAGTGCTGCTGCAAATCGTGAAGGACGGTCCACTTATCGGGAAGACCCCGCCCGATAAATTCCGTTTTCGGATATTTTTTGAGCCACTCAACGATTGGTTTTGCTTTTTGGGAATGTGAATCCTTGCCGTAAAAACAGCGATCATAAATATAATCTGGAATCGCCATTTCAGTTTCGTTCCATGTGCTGCTGGCCGAATGATAGACCGATGCTTTGACACGCAAAGTGTCAGGTGAAATATCAAATGGTGTAAACCGGATGAAACGTATGCCGAATTCGGGTGCTCTTTTGGCCAGTTCTGCGGAATAATCCGCTTCATGCTGGCGGGATAAGGACATAAAACCGAGTGTTATCATGGTGAGACTCCCCCTTTTATTCAAAAGCTGCCGGCGGGTGTCCGCAGCTTTACACTAAATACATGTAAGACGAACGCAGCTGACGGTATTCTACTTTACAGAATACGATTCTCCACCTTGCCCTATTCCAAAAGAACAAGCTGATTTTCTAAGAACAGGAATTTGTCTCCTCGTTTGCTAAGTGATTGCATGAGCCTCTATAATACGTATAGGTACATAATCTATATGAAAAAAGTTGAAGCACAGATGGAGGAAGATGAATAGGAATGGGTATTGCAGGAACCTTTATTTTTATGATCGTGATCGGCGCTGCTATTGGAGCGGTGACCAATCATTTAGCAATTCAAATGCTGTTTAGGCCGTATAAAGCGTACTATTTGTTTGGGAAGCGAGTTCCTTTTACGCCCGGGCTGATTCCGAGACGGCGAGATGAACTTGCAAAACAAATGGGACTGATGGTAGTCAATCATCTCTTAACCCCTGAAGGCATTAAAAAGCGGCTCGTCTCCGATGCAGCCAAAACGCAGGCTCTTCGAGTGGGGGAACAGCTGATTCAAAAGCTGTCACTTTCTGAAGTGACAGTAAAAGAAGCGCTTGAAAAAGCCGGGATGAAGCGCCCAGAAAAAGCTGCTGATGCATGGATCAGCAGCTGGACCGATGATAAGCTGAATGAGCTTTTCCGCCAATACGGGGACCAATCGTTAAAAGAGCTGGTGCCTATAGAGGTGCAGGAAAAGCTTGAGGAAAAAATTCCGATGATTTCAGGATATATATTGTCACGGAGTGTCAGTTATTTTGAAAGTGATGAAGGAAAAATCCGTCTTGGCAATATGATTGATGACTTTTTAAAAGAGCGCGGCATGCTTGGAAGCATGGTGCAAATGTTTCTTGGCAATTCAAGCCTTGCGGATCGCGTGCTGCCGGAGCTGCTGAAATTCTTGCGCAATGAGGAAACAAATAAATTGCTTTCTGATCTCTTAAAAAACGAATGGGGCAAGCTGAGGGAGTATACGTTTAATGAAGCAGATGAAAAATGGAATGCAAAGGCGCTCATTTTCAGTTTGAAACGAAGAGTGCTGCAAGCATTTTCGACTGCCCCTTTCTTCGACAATACGATTGGCACGCTTACCGTCCGCTATGAATCTGAGCTGACCCAGCAAATGCTGCCGGCACTGTTAGACAAATTGCTTGAAGGGATTTCGTCCAACCTTGAAAGTGTCTTAAAACGGTTGCGTCTTGAGGAAATCGTCAAGGAGCAGGTGGATCAGTTCCCGGTGGAGCGTCTTGAAGAAATGGTGCTGTCCATTTCAAAAAAAGAATTTAAAATGATTACCTATTTGGGGGGCCTTCTCGGCGGAATTATAGGCGCGATTCAAGCATTGTTTGTCATCCTTTTTTAAGAAGAAATGGGTTTTGATTAATGAAAGGAGCTCCATAGTCTGTTATAGTGGAGTGGTATGTCAAACGGCAATGATGAAAGGAGCTATTTACAATGGCTGTTAATTTTTATGATGTAGCGTATGATCTGGAAAATGCATTACGCGGGAGCGAAGAGTTCACCCGTTTAAAAAACCTTTACGACGAAGTTAACGCAGATGAATCAGCGAAGCGCATGTTCGAAAACTTCCGTGATGTACAGCTTAGACTCCAGCAAAAACAAATGGCAGGAGAAGAGATTACACAAGAAGAAGTGACGCAGGCTCAAAAAACAGTTGCGCTTGTACAGCAGCACGAAAAAATTTCTCAGCTGATGGAAGCGGAGCAGCGCATGAGCATGCTGATTGGTGAATTGAACAAAATCATTATGAAGCCTTTAGAAGAGCTTTACGGCAGTGTTGAAGGCTAATAAGCAAAATCCCTTCTTGGATAAGAAGGGATTTTTTATTCACTCAGCAAACTTGGAAATCCAATGAATCTTTTACCTCTCCATTGATGATGACTGATAATGTATGAATTCCTTTGTAATGCTTTCTGGTGGTTAAATCCTTAAAGGATTGGATTCTTGTGTATGATTTCGTTTCGTTTTTTCGTATATTTGTTTCTGTTATTTTAAATACTTTCTGATGACGCTGGCCTCTTGCTTTTACAAAATCAATTGCGTACTCAATTCTTACTTTTTGATCCCTGTCTGAATGAATATAGAAAGAAAATTCAAGGCTTTCGCCAATAACTATACGTTTGGGCTGGCATGTTAAATCATGTAGTTGTATCGAATCAGCATTTTCATAACCAAAAAGCGCTAAGGCCTGTTTATCACCCTTTTTTAATAAGGTCCGATAGGCGTGTTTGATAATCCAGTCTGTATGGGGATGTGTTCCGTACCATTGATCTGCGACTTTACTCAGTAAATGAGGATGCGTTTTTGATATATCATTAAGGTTGTTGGCCACGCTTTTCCTTACATATAAGGACTCGTCCTGCATCAGCTTCTCAAGGATCGGCAATACGGGGGAAGGGTCCGATTTCAAAGCCGGTATCGATTTTCCCCATGGCAGGCGGGGCCTGCTGCCTTCGCTTGCAAGTCTTCTCACGTGTTCATTTTTATGCTCAGACCATGCAAGCAATTGTGCAATCATCTTTTCTTGATCTAACAGCAAAAAAGGCCTTACAGCAAATTCTGAGGTCGAATATTGCGTAAAGTATTCCAATGCCTTTATTGATTCTTCCCAATGCGCTAACCCGTACTGTTCCACATAATCTGGAAATAAAATTCCGCTGAGTCCTTTAAAATGAGGGGCTGTATCCCGTAAAATTGTGAGCGCTTCAACGTATTGTTTTGGCAAAGTTTCGTATAAAGAAACTGTCACGCGGCGCATCCGCTCTTTTAAAGTGAGTTCAGGCCAGTCCTCCAGCCGTAATATATCCAAGAATCTGTTTTTGTTAAAATCAGGATAGGATGACCTTACATGATGGATCAACTGAGATATCAGTTCTTCATTATATATTTCTTTTAAATCAGCCATATAAACACCGCTTTTTCGTTTATTATTTATATTGTATGGGAATGTACGTTCTGGATCAAGTGTATAGTCCTAAAAATTAACAACTGATCCTACCACGGATATACAAAAGTTGGTTACTTTTTTTAGTTAAAAAAACCCTTGTCATCGGAAAGGAAAACTGAGATAATAACATTGAAAGCGCCTACACTTACCTATTTCAAATGGATACGGTCGCATATCATGCCGTTATATAGAGGGGATAAGCAACAGAGAGTAAGTGTTCGGAGCGCATCATTGGTCAAACAAGGGGTTCCTTATACATGATTTTTCGTAAATCGAAATAACGATATTAGGGAGAATGGCTGCTTCGATCGTATCCTATCAACAAGCCATACATAAAGTCTGCTGAGCCAGGCTTTTTTTGCTTTAAGAAAAGGTTGTTCTAAACACAGAGACAGGGTCATATCCTATACACAAGTACAGTCATCAAGGAGGGGGACATCTCTGTGTCAAAACAATTGCTTGCCTTAAATATAGATGGAGCGCTGCTTCGGTCGAACGGGAAGATTCATCAGGCAACGAAAGACGCGATTGAATATGTAAAGAAAAAAGGGATTTACGTCACACTTGTGACCAACCGTCATTTTCGCTCAGCACAGAAAATAGCGAAATCGCTAAAGCTTGATGCCAAGCTGATCACCCATAGCGGGGCATATATCGCTGAGAAAATTGACGCCCCGTTTTTTGAAAAAAGAATTTCTGATGATCATACCTTTAACATTGTTCAAGTGCTGGAGAGTTATCAATGTAATATTCGGCTTCTTCACGAAAAGTATTCCATCGGAAACAAGAAAAAGGTGAATTCGAATTTATTGGGGAAAGCACTCATTCATCCGTCTGACCCGATCTTTTATCCAGTCCAGTTCGTTGAATCATTAAGCGATCTCCTCATGGATGAGCCGGTGAGTGCACCCGTCATCGAGGTGTACACGGAGCACGACATTCAGCATGACATTACAGAAACGATTACAAAAGCCTTCCCTGCGGTGGACGTGATTCGCGTAAACGATGAGAAGCTGAATATCGTCCCGAAAGGTGTCTCGAAGGAAGCGGGTTTGGCCCTCGTCGCTTCAGAGCTGGGCCTGAGTATGGATGATGTCGTGGCCATTGGGCATCAGTATGACGATCTGCCGATGATCGAACTTGCCGGTCTTGGGGTAGCGATGGGGAATGCCGTTCCGGAAATTAAGAGAAAGGCAGATTGGGTTACAAGGTCCAATGACGAGCAAGGTGTCGCTTATATGATGAAGGAATATTTCCGAATGCAGCAGCGAAAAGGATTTCTTGATAAGTTCCACATGAAACGTGTGTAAATAAGCCGCTCGCGCCCTGACAGGTGCGGCGGCTTTTTTGCCGGATTGATTTTAGCAGTTTATTTCTGTACACTAAAGAAAGTTTTGAATCTGATAAATTAGGTGATGAAGTTGCAAATTAAAATAGAAGGCATACATGATGACCGCCTGCATCGGCCTCTGCAAAATATTGCAAATTTGTTTTATGAAGAGTGCGAGCTTGCGTATGGCGGAGAGGAGCCCGCAGATTTTGTCATTTCTTTAGCGTTGTCACAAACGGATGAGCATGTGACGGTTTCGGGAGAAGTGAAGGGAACTGGCATAAAGGAACAGCATACAAAATTCTTTTCTCCCGGCATGAATGAAAAAGAAGCTTTTAAGCAAGTGAAAAACACAATTTCTTATGTGTATCTCAATCTTCTTCAGGCGCATACGGGCATTACGCAGAAGTGGGGAATCCTCACAGGAATCCGGCCCACAAAGCTGCTTCATAAAAAACTGCAAAGCGGAATGTCCAAGGAGCAAGCGCATGCTGAGTTGAAAAAAGACTATTTAATTCATGATGAAAAAATCATGCTAATGCAGGAAATTGTTGACCGTCAGCTGGCGGCAGTTCCGGATTTGTACCGAGTAAAGGATGAAGTCAGCATTTATATCGGCATTCCGTTCTGCCCGACAAAATGCGCGTATTGCACATTCCCTGCGTACGCTATCCAAGGACAGGCGGGCAGAGTCGGCTCATTCCTATGGGGACTGCATTACGAAATGCAGAAGATTGGTGAATGGCTGAAGGAGCATGATGTTAAGGTTACAACCATTTACTTTGGCGGCGGGACGCCGACAAGCATTACAGCGGAGGAGATGGATCTGCTGTATGAAGAAATGGTCCGCTCCTTCCCGGATGTGAAAAACATTCGTGAGATTACGGTGGAGGCCGGTCGTCCTGACACGATTACAGAAGAAAAACTCGCCGTTTTAAACAAATATGACATTGATCGGATCAGCATCAATCCGCAATCCTACGAAAACGAAACGCTAAAGGCGATCGGGCGGCACCATACGGTTGAAGAGACCATTGAGAAATATCATCTGTCACGCCAGCACGGCATGAATAATATTAACATGGACTTGATTATTGGTTTGCCTGGGGAAGGCGTGAAGGAGTTTAGGCACAGTCTTTCAGAAACAGAAAAACTGATGCCGGAATCCCTTACCGTTCATACTCTTTCATTTAAACGGGCGTCAGAAATGACGAGAAACAAGCATAAGTACAAAGTTGCCGGCAGGGAAGAGGTTTCTCAAATGATGGAAGACGCGGTAGCCTGGACGAAAGAGCATGGGTACGTGCCTTATTATTTATACCGCCAGAAAAACATTCTTGGAAACCTTGAAAACGTCGGATACTCTTTGCCGGGACAAGAAAGCATCTACAACATTATGATTATGGAAGAGGTGCAGACGATTATTGGCATCGGCTGCGGCGCTGCTAGTAAATTTATTGATCGGGATACAGGGAAAATCACGCATTTTGCGAATCCGAAAGATCCGAAATCGTACAATGAGCGCTTCGAGCACTACACGGACGAAAAAATCAAATATTTAGAGCAGATTTTTGAGAAGACGACAAAGCAGCACTGATCACAGTGCTGCTTTTTTTATCCCTGTTTTTTTGCGGGCTGAACCTCAGGCTTCCATTTAAATACCTTGTTCAGCAAGCGGTAAATTCGTTTTGATTCCTTTGTTACAAGCGGTCCTAAAATCGCCAGAATGAGGACATATAATGCGGCAAACGGCTTTAATGTGGCCGACAGTCCGCCGGCTATTCCGAGATTCGCAACGATAATCGAAAATTCTCCCCGCGATACGATCGTCAGCCCGATATTCGATGAAGCCTTATGAGAAAGCCCTGCGCGTCGTCCTGCCACCATTCCGGCGATAAAATTTCCCAGAATGGTCAAAATCACTGCACCCAACGCAAGCCAAACCGCTTCACCAAGCGAAAACGGATCGATACTGAGGCCGAAGCTGAAAAAGAACATCGCACCGAAGAAGTCGCGAAACGGAACAACGAGGTGTTCAATCCTATCGGAATGCTCTGTTTCTGAAAAGACCAAACCGAGCAGCAGCGCGCCGATTGCTTCTGCTACATGAATCGTCTCTGAAAACCCGGCGATAAAAAAGAGTGCTGCGAAAATGACGATAATAAACACTTCGTTTGAGCGAATGTCCAACAGTTTGTTCAACAGCGGCGGGAGTTTTCTTGCTGCGATAAAAAACAGCAGCATATAACCGAAGGCGATCAAAATGGACAAGAGTGCACTCCCTACGGATGTCGCATCACCTAGTACAAGGCCGGAAACAACGGACAGATATACGGCAAGGAAAATATCTTCAAACATGATGATGCCGAGAATCAATTCGGTTTCCGGATTGGCAGTTCTTTTTA
The DNA here is from genome assembly GCF_000877815.1 of Bacillus sp. YP1. Taxonomy (NCBI): domain Bacteria; kingdom Bacillati; phylum Bacillota; class Bacilli; order Caryophanales; family Bacillaceae; genus Bacillus; species Bacillus sp. YP1. The sequence continues at coordinate 796,753 of NZ_CP010014.1, forward strand.
AATCAACGAGCACTTTTGCGACAATCGCACTTGATGAGATTGTGATGACGCCTGCGAGGATGAGGACTTCCAGAAAGGAAAATCCGGTGATAAACCCGTAAAGCAGTCCGAGGCTGAAGTTAATCAAAATATAAATCGTCCCGCCGACCGCGATTGATTTTCCTGATTTGATTAACTTCCCGACAGAGAATTCGAGTCCGAGATAGAAGAGGAGGAACAGTACGCCCATTCGCCCGAAAAACTCGATGATTTCACTGCTTTGAATAAATGTTAGATCAATAATCCCCATTTTCGGCGCGTGCGGTCCAACAAGCATTCCCAGCACAATCAGAAACGGAATAATCGAAAATTTAATTTTATTGGCGATCACACTGGCGATTGCCACAAGGACAAGTGCAGTTCCGACTTCAAATACAAGATGGTCCATCGGGGCTCACACGCCCTCTCCAGAAAGAAAATCGTGAATCAGTTTCTTCAGATGCTTTCTCTCACCTGAGAGGACAAGGGTGTCATTTTCTTCAATAATCGAATCCGCTCCGGGATTTAGGAGCTTTTCCTGGTTGTGTTTGATAATGGCAATCACAGTGACATCGTAATTCTGGCGGACATCAAGCTCTCCGAGTGTGCGCCCGATCGATTTGGCGCCTTTTTCGACCTTAAACCATTCAATAATAAGATCGCTGAAGGCCATTTCGATGGACTCCAGAGCTTGCGGTTTATAGACCATGCCTCCAAGAATAGCTGCAATTTGCCTTGCTTCAGAATCATCCAATGAAATATTTGAAAGAAGCTCATCCGGGTCCCGGTCATTAAACCGGTAAATTTCCCTTCTTCCGTCATCATGAATGATAATCGTCATTTTTTCGTGGCTTCTTGTTTCGATTTCAAACTTTTTGCCGATGCCCGGCAGATCGTTTTCTTTAATATTCAATGAAAATCCCTCCGAATGTAGTGTTGGCAGTATGGGGTGAGTTACAAATAAAACTTGAGCAAATTATATTCGGAGGTAGTTAGACTGGTATTTGACAGGGACGGCCAAAGCCTTTTCCAGCCTGTTTATCAGCGGTTCGTCAAGTGGTTTGACAGAGAGCTGCCTGACAGACTGCGCCAGCGGGCTGTACTCTTTGATCAGCTCAGCCGGGTGCATGCTGCCCGGCGATGGCGTTTTTGCCGATTGTGTTTCCTGCGGATATGAAGACATAGGCACATAGCTGTCAGTGCTTGCTTCAAACTGGGAAGGCAGAACCACGTCCGAAGGGGGAAAGTACACCATAAATAAACTTAACAGAAAACTGATCAGCAATTTATCCATGTTCCTTTCCTCCCTTCTCATCAAGATATCCCTTCTTTTTCACTATATAAAACTTTATGTTTCCATTCAAACAATATGCATTTTTCAGTATCTATTGACCTTGAAAAATAAAAAGGTTTATTTGGGGATGGCGGGGAATGTATAGGAGAAAGAAAAAGTAAGCGCATACATGGAGGTGCTTTTAATGGAGTTTGTTCAATATGCATGTAATGGGGCCGTTGCAGAGATTATCCTGAATCGGCCTGATGCCCATCACGCCCTGAATGAACAGATGCTGTCTGAATTGAAGGAGGCAGTCGAAATGGCGGCTGCAAGCGAGGCGCTCATCGTTCTCCTGAGAGGAAGCGGGAAAGGCTTTTCGGCCGGCGGTGATATCAGGATGATGACGTCAGAGCATGACCCTGACCAATTTAAACGGCTGATGGATACGATTGAGGCTGTCACCCTGAATTTATATCAGATGAAGAAAGTGACAATTGCAGCCATTCATGGTGCTGCTGCGGGACTGGGCCTGAGTTTGGCGCTTTGTGCGGACATTGTGCTCGCTGAAAAAAACGCCGTTCTCGCGATGAATTTTATCGGCATTGGGCTAGTTCCGGACGGCGGAGGACATTATTTGCTGAAGAAAAGAATCGGTGAAGCAAAAGCGAAAAAACTGATTTGGAGCGGAAAAAAACTATCTGCCTCGGAAGCTGCCGATATGGGGCTTCTTGATGGGACATTTGCCGGAGACCCTGCCGAAGGCGCAAGACCCATTATCGAAACCCTGTTGGCCTCCCCTCTTTTGGCGATGATCGAAACGAAAGGTATTTTTCAAAGCCTCCAAATTGAAGAACTGAAAAAAGTGCTATCCCTTGAGCGCAGCGCCCAAGAGAGAATGAGAAGGACCAAGGATCACCAAGAAGGAATCCGTGCCTTTTTAGAAAAACGGGAGCCGAAGTTTCAAGCGTAACAGATCAGCCGGAAAGCTGATCATCTGTGAAACAAAATCAGCTTTCCGGCTGCATTGACTAAACGATGAGTATGACTATGAAGCTCTTTTTCTTTTAAGAGGGCTTCACCATGCGTTTTTGCCGCTTCTTCATGTTCTGCCTCGAATTGCTCGTTTACCAGCGTGTTCCCCGAAGGATCAAATACGGTAAGGAAATAATCAGCCATCAGGTTTCTCCTCCATTTTAAGGTTTATCAGTCTTTCTTCATTTATATTCTAAAAAGGAAATCAAAATCCTTTATTATGCTTTATCCAAAATTAGTATATAATGGGTCAGGGAAGGAGGAGATTCAGTGCTTACAATTGATCACGTAACGAAGACATTTGGAGATTATAAAGCCGTTGACGGATTGGACTTAGATATTCCGGAACAGCAAATGTTCGGTCTATTAGGCGCAAACGGAGCGGGAAAAACAACGACGTTTCGCATGATCCTAGGATTATTAAGCATTACGGAGGGCTCAATCAGGTGGAAGGGCCGTCCTGTGAATTATCATATCAGCAACAAAATCGGTTATTTGCCGGAAGAGCGGGGCCTTTATCCGAAAATGAAGGTAAGGGATCAGCTCGTCTATCTTGCCAGATTAAAAGGGATGGAGAAGCGGGAGGCTGTAAAAGAGCTCGGTACATGGCTTGAACGCTTCAATATAACAGATTACGAGAATAAGAAGGTGGAAGAGCTTTCAAAGGGGAATCAGCAGAAAATCCAATTTATTTCAGCAGTTTTGCATAAGCCTGAGCTCCTGATTCTTGATGAACCTTTCAGCGGCCTGGACCCTGTCAATGTTGAGCTGCTAAAAGAGGCTGTGATCTCGCTGAAAAACAGCGGCGTTTCTATTTTATTTTCAAGCCATCGGATGGAACATGTGGAGGAGCTTTGTGAGAACCTTTGCATATTGCAGAAAGGAAAACCGGTTGTACAAGGCAAGCTGAAGGAGATCAAGCGTTCTTTCGGTAAAAAGAATGTTACCATTCACTCCGATGACGATCTGCGCTTTTTGCAGTCCCATGAAGGCATTCTTCAATGGAAGGAAACGGCAGACGGCGTCAAGCTGCAGATTGCCAATGAAGACATTTCTCAAGAGATTTTTGCTATGCTCCAAGGAAAAGGGTTTATCAGAAAGTTTGAGCTTGAAGAGCCGTCACTGCATGATATTTTTATAGAAAAGGTGGGGGCCGTCTATGAATAAATTTTGGATCATGCTTTCTCATACATACAAAAATAAGATTATGGCAAAATCCTTTATTATTTCGACTGTCATCACGGTGCTGCTTGTTTTAGTTGTAACGAATCTGGAGTCGATCATTTCTTTGTTTCAAGGTGACGATGCGAAAGAAAAAATCGCCGTTGTTGATGAAACAAACGAATTATATCCGGTTTTTTCTAAGCAGCTGAAAGCGGTGGATACTGACGGCGATCTTGATGTGAAGCTGTCGAAGCAATCGGAGGATGAGGTCACAAAGCAAGTCAAAGATGAATCACTCGATGGCATGCTCATCATCAAACGAGATGAAAAAGGGACCATTTCAGGAACATATAAAGCGTTAACGATTTCTGATGAAAGCACGTATCAAACGCTGCAGCAGGCGCTGACGCAAACCAAAACAGCTGTCGGAACAGCGGAGCTCGGCGTGTCGCAGGAAACGATTAGCAGCCTTTATGCGCCCGTTACTGTGGGGCAGAAGGCGCTGAAAGAAGGGGCAAAGTCTGAGGAAGAGCTTGGCCAGACGGTAGGGCTTGTTTACATTATGCTGTTCGTCATTTATTTTTCGGTGATTATGTATGCCAGCATGATAGCGATGGAGGTCGCTACAGAAAAATCTTCGCGAGTTATGGAAATCCTGATCTCAAGTATGCCGCCGATCCAGCAAATGTTTGCAAAGCTGCTTGGTATTGGGCTTGTCGGGATCACACAGCTTGCTATTATTATAGGAGCCGGCTCTCTGTCGCTTAAGCTGAACCAAAAGAGCGAAACGGCTTCATCTGTCGGCGGATTCCTTAATTTGACCGACGTATCTGCAACCACTGTCATCTATGCTGTCATTTTCTTTTTGCTCGGATACTTTTTGTACGCGACACTTGCCGCGTTTCTTGGCAGTGTCGTCAGCAGAATAGAGGACGTGCAGCAAACGATCACGCCGATGACGCTTTTGGTTGTCGCCGGTTTTATGATCGCGATGTTCGGTTTGAATGCGCCTGACGCAGGATTTATTACGGTAACTTCGTTTATTCCGTTCTTTACGCCAATGATTATGTTCCTGCGCGTCGGCATGCTTGATATTCCGTTCTGGCAGGCGGCTGTCGGAATCGGAATCACACTGCTCACCATTGTCATACTGGCCGTTATCGGCGCCAGAATTTATAAAGGCGGTGTATTAATTTACGGCAATTCAAGCGCGTTCAAAGCGATCAAACAAGCGCTACGTTTAGCGAAAAACTGATTGGAAAACAGCCTGGGGATTCTCAGGCTGTTTCTTTTTTGACAGAACGTGCATTCGCAAGAATTCGGTGCTAAAATAAGGGTACTTCATCCTGGAAAGGAGCAGAATGTTGACTGATCTAACCTTTATTCATGCGGCAGATCTTCATCTTGACAGCCCGTTTTACGGGATATCGCATCTGCCGGAGCCGATTTTTGCCCGGATTAAAGAAAGCACGTTTGCAAGCGTGAGACATATGATAGACGCCGCAGTGAGAGAGCACGTTGATTTCATTTTGCTGGCGGGAGATCTGTTTGATGAAGCCAATCGAAGCTTAAAGGCTCAGCTCTTTTTGAAAAAACAGTTTGAAAGACTCAGAGAGTGCGGGATTTCGGTATACGTCATCTTTGGGAATCACGATCATCTTGGCGGGGAGTGGACGCCGATTGAATGGCCTGAGAATGTCCATATTTTTTCGTCCGCTGTTCCAGAAGAAAAATCGTTTTTTAAAGAAGGCAGGCGCATAGCAAGCATTTACGGCTTCAGCTATCAAGCCAGAGCAGTGACGGAAAACCAAGCCGCCCGCTATCGGAGATCAACTGACGCACCGTTTCATATCGGCATGCTCCACGGCACGCTGTCAGGATCTGAAGGACACGATCCGTATTGCCCGTTTACACATGACGACCTCGTGAAAAGCGGGATGGATTATTGGGCGCTTGGCCATATACATAAACGCCAGGTTCTATCTGCCGAGCATCCGGCAGTCATTTACCCGGGAAACACGCAAGCACGCCATATAAAGGAGACGGGAGATAAAGGCTATTATCTCGTTCATGTGACAAACGGAGATATATCTTATGAATTTCAGAGAGCGCATGATGTCCTGTGGGAAAAAGCGGCGGTTGATGTGACGGAGGCAAAGAATATGACAGCCCTCTTCCAAATGGTGGAGGACACGTTTTCGAAGCTGCGGAAAAAGGGGAGCCCTGTTTGTGTAAGGCTTGTTTTACAAGGGACGGCGCCGGAATGGCTGCTGGAGGCGCCAAAAGGCACCTTGGATGAGTTTCTTGAAGCTCTTCAGGAACAAGAAGCGGAAGAGGAACATTTCGTTTGGCCTCTTAGATTGGACGATGAGACAGAAAACGAAGCAAACCTAACAAACCTTGATCCTTTTTTTGGCGGTTTATTTGAAGACATTGATCGCAGCGATCTGTCAGACGTGCTGGAAGGGCTTGAGCGGCATCCAGTGTATAGAAGGCACGCGGACCGGTTTAGCCAAGAGGAGGTAAAGGAAATAAAAGAGCAGGCACAGATATTATTGAAAAGACAGCTTAAGGTGCTTGATACATGAGGCGGTGACAGCTTTGCGAATTATATCTTTACATATCTACCAATACGGAAAATTTTCCAATCGGACCTTTCACTTTTCCGCCTCTCCTGTCCAAGTCATCTACGGATTAAATGAGGCAGGAAAAACGACGATGATGTCATTCATTGAAAGCATGCTGTTCGGTTTTCCGAAAACGAAAAAATATGAACCGAAAACAGGCGGTGTCTACGGCGGTGTTCTTGAAGCTGAACATCCTGAGTATGGAGTGCTGAAGATCGAACGGACGAAAGGGACTGCCGAAAAACTAAGCGTGTACACAGAAAAGGGCGAAGTAAAGCAGGGAGATGTTTTAAAGCAGCTGTTCCAGGGCACAGACAGGTCGTTGTACAAAGCCATATATTCGTTCGACGTATTCGGGCTGCAGGAAATTCACGCCTTTAATCGGGACAAGATAGGGGAATTTTTGCTCTTTTCCAGCTTGTTTGGTGCTGAAGCCGTATCAAAGCTTGATTCAAGGCTGACGAAGGAAAGCGAAAGGCTCTATAAACCAAATGGGCGAAACCCTCAATTGAATCAGGAGCTGGAAACGCTTAAGCAGCTGGCAGTGAAGCTAAAACAGGCTGAAGCAGAGGAAGCGGGCTATCATCAGCTTCTCGGGGAAAAACGAATGCTTGAAGCCCGCCTTGCAGCCGCGGAAACCGAATTGAAAGAGACGGCGGGACATATCCGAATGATTGAGGGAGCGATTGAGCGAAAACCATTGCTAAATGAAAAAGCGACACTCGAACAGGTGATTGCAGAATTTCCGGAACATGCAGGACAATTTCCTGCTGACGGCCTGCATCAGCTGGAAAAAAATGAATCCCATCTTCACCCGAAATCAGCACAGCTTGAGGCGCTTCGGGTGAAGATGGCGGAGTTGGACAAACAGAGGCAAAAGCTTATCCCCGATAAAGAACTATTGGCGAAAGAAACGCTGATACAAGAGCTTTCGGCAGCGTTTCATATGTACCAATCCTGGGGAGAACAACTGGCAGCCATTCAGGCACAGCTGCGCCAGACGTCTGCGCAGACAGCGGCAGGGCTGGAACAGCTCAATAAAACGGATGAAAATGAGCTCCTGAATATGAACACCTCATATGATTATGAATGGCAGCTTCAGCAAGCGGTGCAGCAATATGTACAGGCAAGAGACAGAAAACGGCAGCTTGACGAGACATTTGAACTTGCCCGGCAAGAGCTGGAAGACACGGAAAAGGCCGTTCGTGCCGCTTCGTCCGCGATTCTTGAAGATAGCCAAAGAAAAGATAAAGAAGCTGCTCTTAGAGCATATGATGAAACACAGGGGCAGCACCAAGAGCAAGCGAAGCTCAGAGAACAGCTAACGTTTTTTGAAAGACAGCAGGCTAAACAGAAAAAGACTGTCATTGCAGCTGGTATGTTGTTCATCGTTCTCTTTTCTCTGCTGCAGCAATGGATTCCCGCCATAAGTTTCGGCGCTGCACTTATTGTGTATTGGCTTGTATCAGGAAAATCGTCTTCTCGAAACAGCCGAGAGACAAGACAGCCCATGACGGATATTTCACCAGCAGAAGCTGAAATGCTTAGAGAAGCGTTATGGGAGGATGACCGCAATAAGCAGCACCTTCTCACACAGCGTGCAGCGCTCCAGCAAAAAGAGGCGGCGTATGAAAGGGTCATCCAGCAGTTTGAACAGTGGGAAGCCGAAATGGCGCCGTCCTTTACACAGGTTGAGCGTTTTATGAATGAGCTCGGATTTAAGGAAGATCCATCATTTTTGCTTGATGCATACAGCTTAATGAAGGATGTTAAAAAAGAAGTGAAGAAAAAGCATGAGCTGACCATTGAAGCAGGCAGGCTGAAAAAGCACCGGAGAACATTCGAAGAACGCGTCAGTATGCTTCTTCCCGTGAATCAGAGTCAGGATATCTCCATTTCGGACGCCCTTCACACATTGCGGAAAAACATTGAACGTGAAAAAGAAATTGAGAAGCAAAAAAAGGAAATTGAAACAGATATTCATTATACAAAGGAACAGATGCTTGAACTTGAGCAAGAAATACAGTATTTCCACGCACAGATCGAACAGTTATTTGTCGCGGCTGCTGCAAAAGACAGAGATGCGTTTTTTGCCATAGCCGACATCAGCAGGCAATTGAAGGATACGGAGAACAAGCTTCATCACGTAAACGCACAGCTTCAAGGCGGGTACCCGGAGGAACTTGAACTGGCGGATTCCAATACGCTTTCTGAATTGAAAGATAAGCAATTTGTTGAGAATGAAAGAAAAGAGCGGCTGACTGAGGAGATCGAGCAGCTCCGCAGCCAAATCGCACTGCTCTCAGTCAAACAGGAACAATTAGAGGCTTCGGGATTGGTCTCAGACCTCAAGCTTCAAACCGAAATGCAAAAAGAACGTGTGAAAGAAACGGCTAAAAAATGGGCCTCGATACAAATGGTCAAACAGGTGATCAGAAACAAATTGGAGCGGCATAAAAAAATCGAGCTTCCGCGCCTTCTAGAGACGGCAGGAGAATTCTTCCGCCCTCTGACTGACGGAAACTACCAAACCATTTATTTTTCCGAAACGGATGATTCGATCATGGTTATGCATCGCGATGGAACTGTCTATCATGCGGAAGAGCTGTCACAAGGGACGTGTGAACAGCTGTATACAGCGATCCGATTTGCTTTGGCCGTTACGCGCCAGGGTGGGTCAAAGCTTCCGTTCCAGCTTGACGACAGTTTTGTTCATTTTGATCAGGAAAGGCTGAAACGTGTATTACATGTTCTGTATGATTTATCTGAAGGCGGTAGGCAGATTTTGTATTTTACATGCCATGAGCACGTAAAAGATGCATTTCATAGCAGCCAAATCATCCATTTGGTGTCATAAAAGAGGTTCTATAGCTGAAAATCGGTATGTGATATACTGGTATTATGTAAGATACGGAGGGAGCTTTAATAGAATGGCTAAAGGGATTATGCTACATGAGGTTGGCGAACAGGTGGACCAGTATCTATTGATTAAATCCTCGACGAAAGGGATTGCAAGCAATGGAAAACCGTTTTTGACGCTGATGCTGCAAGACCAGTCAGGCGATATTGAAGCGAAGCTGTGGGATGCCAAGCAAAGTGATGAAGTGACCTATGCGCCGCAGACGATTGTCAAGGTCGTCGGCGATGTTCATCATTATCGCGGGCGCACCCAGCTGAAGCTAAGAAATATCAGACCGGTAAGCGAGCAAGAAAACGTCAATATAGATGATTTTTTAGAAACCGCACCGATTCCGAAAAATGAAATGATGGATACCATCACTCAATATATATTTGAAATGAAAAATCCGAATATCCAGCGAATCACAAGGTTTTTGGTTAAAAAACACGAAGCTGAGTTTATGGATTATCCGGCGGCTACGAAAAACCACCATGAGTTTGTCTCAGGTTTGGCGTATCATGTTGTCTCTATGCTGAACCTGGCGAAGGCAATAGCAGATTTATATCCTTCTCTTGATCGTGATCTGCTTTACGCCGGTGTCATCCTGCATGATCTTGGAAAAGTGAAGGAGCTGTCCGGCCCTGTTTCCACTTCATATACGGTTGAAGGCAATTTGCTTGGCCATATTTCCATCATGGTGACAGAGCTTTCAAAAGCGGCTGAGGAGCTTCAAATCGATTCTGAAGAGGTGTTAATTCTTCAGCATTTGATTTTGAGTCACCACGGCAAAGCAGAATGGGGCAGCCCGAAACCACCGATGGTGAAAGAAGCGGAAATTCTTCACTATATAGACAATCTGGATGCAAAAATGAATATGATGGACAGAGCGCTTGAGCGCGTGAAGCCTGGCGAGTATACTGAACGTGTATTTGCACTGGAAAACCGTTCCTTTTATAAACCGACATTTCATAAATAACGTAAAAAGGACTGATGCTGACATATTCAGCTCAGTCCTTTTTGATGCGTCTTTCTCGCACATAACTCGTCTCATTCCCGCATATGGTTAAGAATAAAGAATCTATGCAAAGGGGGAGGAGCCCGTGTTATTTTTTCCATGGTGGGTGTATCTTTGTATTGTAGGCATCATTTTCAGCGCATATAAACTTGTGGCGGCAGCCAAAGAGGAAGAAAAAGTAGACCAGGCTTTTATTGAAAAAGAAGGGCAGATTTATATGGAGAGGATGGAAAAGGAGCGAGAACGCCGCAGTTCTCAGCAGCATGAAGAAGAAAATCAAAACCATTCCATCGCATAAAAAAAGCTGTGCGGCTCAATGAGCCTGCACAGCTTTTTTATTATTTGGAACTGCTTGAAGATGAAGAAGTGCTGTTGCTTGTTGAAGATGTATTAAATGTGTCTTTCAGATCCTTATCTTTTACTTCGATGTCAGCCTTCTTCATGACTTTTTGAACAGCTTCCTGAACGGCATTGCTGTCATTTAGTTTTTGTTCAAGCACTTCAGATTTCAGTTCTTTTTTCATATCATCGTATTTGCCGCGTTCTTCTGTCTTTTTAATGATGTGGTAGCCGTATTGCGTTTTGACAGGATCACTGACTTCACCCGTTTTTAATTTGAATGCAACTTTGCTGAAATCAGCTATCATACCGTCTTTTGCGAACCAACCAAGATCCCCGCCTTTTGAAGCAGAGCTGTCTGTTGAGTATTCTTTCGCAAGGTCTTCAAACTTCTCGCCTTTTTTCAGCTTTTTCTCTACTTCTTCAGCTGTCTTTTTATCAGCAACAAGGATGTGGCTTGCACGGATTTTGCCTTTTAAGCCTTCCCAGTACTCTTTGATATCGGCGTCTGTTACTTTGATGTTATCTTTAGCCGCTTTTTGTGTCAGCAATTCATATTTTACTTGTTCTTTTAGGTAATCCTTGCCATATTGCTTTTCGAGGGCAGTATATTGATCGCCAAGCTGCGTTTTGTATTCTTTCAGCTTGTTGTCAATTTCTTTATCCGAAACTTTATACTTCTTGTCCAATACTTTTTCTTGCACTAGCTGTGTCAGTACGCTTGCGCCAGCTGTTTTCTTCATGTTTGTGTAAAGCTCGCCTTTTGTGACATCGCCTGCGTCAGTTTTTGCGATGACTTCTTTGTCGCCGCTGCTGCATGCACTGAGAGCGAGGATGCTTGTAGCAGTGATAGCTGCTATTGCGATTTTCTTCATTGTTTTCAAACACTCCTAATCATTCCAAATTAAATTACCTATGCGTATCATAACATATTGTGGCTTTCTGTAAAAAGATTTTAAATAAAGGGCATTCGTCTAGTCAAACTTTTGCTGATGACATACTTATATATTGATCAAGAAAAGGAGGTATGTAACATGAGCGGAGGATACTCTAACGGATTCGCGTTGCTCGTAGTACTGTTCATTTTGCTTATCATCGTAGGTGCAGCTTACATCTACTAAGCAGACCGAGGATCGCTTGCAACATAAGCGATCCTTTATTTTCACTAGCGCCTAATCGTTTCAAACATGAATTGCATAACATGTAATTGGTAAATAAAGCTTATTACAGGAGGTGCTTTTTAAGATGGGTGAAGTATTTGCAGGCGGATTCGCTTTATTGGTTGTGTTATTTATTTTATTGATTATCATCGGCGCTTCTTGGCTGTACTAATCAACATAAAAAAGCATAGCTGCTTAATCAGCAGCTATGCTTTCTTTCGTATTTACACTGTAAAGGAGATCTCCACAAACGAAGAGATCAGTAAAATTAATATAGATACATTAATAAATCGGAATACCTTATCTTGCCGCTCTTCAGGAATCTCTCTGACAAGGCATAATGTATTGGTGAGCCTGTTTATGAAATATAAAATAAACACGGCAGCCACGATAAAATAGAATAAAATGATGGGAGATTCCCCCTCTCTCTGAACTGTCCCATATTACATTACCAAATATTTATTAAAAAAGATAGAATGCAAATTGAAAAATCGCCACCAGCACCAGGGTTTGACTACTTTTCAACAAGAATATCCAAGCCGTCAGCTTCCTGATCAATAAAAGCGGTTTTCGGTGCTTTTATCAGCTTGAGAGCCAGCAGGAAATCAGGCAGACAGTAGCCGGCGTGAATGCCCGAGATCATGCAAAAATAATGAGCGTGATTCGGAAATGCCAGTGCTGCGTAAAACAATACCGGTGTAATCAGCAAGAACGGGCTGACGAGTGAAATCAGCATTGTTGTTTTTGGTATACGTTTCCATGTGCGCATGCGCAATATGTAAAACTTTTTTTCTATTTTTCTTTTTTTGCAGATGATTGGCAGGACATGGATGACTTTATGTACAAATAAAATAACGACGAGCAAACCGCCGAATAAAGATACATATTCATCGCTTAAGCTTGTGCCAGGCCGCAGCAGCTCAAAAGCTAAAAAGGTAGATATAAAAACCAAAATCATAAAACATACAGCAGTTAATATTATGCGAACGGCGCCATAATCCTTCATGAGATTTATGGTCTTCCAGCAATTCATCAAAGTCATCCTTCCATACATCTTGAATAGAATCTCAAAATAATTTACTCCTCCCAAGAGAAAAAATCAATGCTTTTTTAAGAAAAAATATCATCCGGCAGGTATTTTTTTGAAACAAGCAAACAAACTGCGAAATATGGGGTTAGAACTTTCTTCTCAGTGAATTATCAGCTAAAATAAGATTAAAGATAGAAAGAAGTGGTGTGGATGGATTCGATGGATCATCGCATTGAGCGATTAGAATATTACATACAATTATTAGTGAAAACAGTAGATATGGACAGGTACCCCTTCTATGCGCTTCTCATTGACAAAGGGCTGAGCAAGGAAGAAGGGGAAGCGGTTATGAGGATATGCGATGAATTGTCGGAAGAGCTGGCAACACAAAAAGCGCAAGGATTTGTAACCTTTGATAAGCTCCTTGCGCTTTTTGCCGGACAGCTGAATGAAAAATTAGATGTTCATGAAACGATTTTTGCCCTGTATGAGCAGGGGCTTTATCAAGAGCTGATGGAAGTCTTTATCGACATCATGAAGCATTTTGATTAACTGTTTACAGGTTCGAGCTCTTCAGCCGGTTCATCCGCCGCACTGTCCTTTGCTTTTTTCTTCAATTTTCCGTTTACGCTTTCAAAGTCATTGTCAATATTGGTGAGTGACGTTTCGAAAATTTCCATAAAATCATCGCCGTAGATATGGCGTATCATACACATCATTTCTGCCACTTCAGGAAATTTTCCGAATAAATGATACAAAGGCTGTGACCCTTTAAAAACAGCGTTGCGTGTCGGATCAAATTCCTCAAGCAAGCTCCAGAATACCTCGGTACCTTCCTCAGTCAATTGGACATATGTGTTCCGTTTATCATTCAGCCGTTTGGAGAACCTTAAATATCCCCGTTCTTCCAGCTTTTTTGAAAAGTTGAATGCGGTTGATACGTGCATGACCCCGAACTTCGCGATTTCAGAAATGGAAGCTCCATTCAATTGATACGCAATCCATAAAATATGATGCTCATTAATATTCAGGTCATACGGTTTGAGCCATTGCTGCCAATCCTTCTCGATTGATTTCCAAAGAGCCTTGCTAAGCTGAGCCATTTTCTGGGTGAAGACCAGAGCTTCTTTCACATCATAGGGCGGTTCCACTCGATTCATTACGTCACCTGCTTCTCTTTTTCTTTTTCTCTATTATGCCAATAAAATAAAGATTAATAAAGATGAAAATGTAAGAATTTTTTAATAAATTCACAAACCATTGCGGCGGAAGGGTTTTTCGGCCAAAAAAAATACGGGTCCAATTTTGGCCCGCATTTTTTTCTTTTGAATAGGATATTAGTTTTGTAAGGTTTTCTCCAGCTGTCTGATTTTCTCTTCGATATCAGCAATTTCTTTTTGCAGATCCTGCTGGTGGGGCTTGATCTCTTCCTGCCATTTTTTAATTGACGTTTGGAGCTCGCCGCCCACGTCTTTAATAACATCCGTGCTTTCTTTTGCCGCTTTGATCAGCTGGTCTTTTAAAGCAAGCCCGTCTGACTTTAAGCGTTTGATTGTTTCTTCAAAAGAATCATAATTGGTTTTCATTTTTTCACGCAGCTGCTTTCCTGAGGAAGGTGCAGTAAGAAGAACCGCTGCTCCTCCGATGATGCCGCCTACGAATAGTCCTGTTAATAGAGAACGTCCGCTCGCCATTACAATCACCCCGTCTTTTTCTTCAAATAGGATTCATTCAGCATTTTTCATTTTTGTTGAAAGCCTGAACTTCTATACATAGCTTGCTTTATTTTAGCATATTTTTTAAGTGAAAAGGAGGGAGAAGGTTGTCTGTCTTTTTGATTGTGTTATCCTGCATCACCCTTGCCTTCGCTTCAGGCGCTGTTTACTATATCAGACTTCTCAGCCAGGCTGCTTCTTATCCGCCCAAGAAAGTCATCCGGCAGAAAGCGCTTGTTTGTTCAACCGGAACCGCCTTTACACTATGTCTTATCTTTTTCACAAAACTCCTCGCTTAAAACATGCTGACATGCTGCGGACGCTCTGTTCAAAAAAACCTCTCCCGGAAGCGGAAGAGGTTTTGTGTGACAATTATTTAGCAGCTTCCATAAAGCTTGAACGTCTTAAAATGGTTTGCACAATCGGATAAATAATGATCATTGAGATTGTATTCAGCACAGCGGCCGGCAGAACAACAGCCGCGAACAATGCGGCGAAACCGCCCGGCAAACCGACGATCAATAAAGCTGACGATAGAAACACAATTCCTGATAAGATGGTCCCGATCACTGTCAGCACAGCGGCTGCACCTGTTTTTCGGCTCTTTCTGAACAAAAGAAACAGGGAGAAGAACAGAAACGCTGATACCGGTTTATCAATGATGTTAGGGATCTGTCCAGCTGGAAACGCGGTTGTAAGCGCGGAAATGATTCCGGTCACGATCCCGATGACGAGTACATTTTGCACCCGCGGGAACAGCAGAATGCCCATGAACATCATGATCAGCATCATATCTGGTTTCATGCCGCCTAAAAAGGGCGGAATAATGGAATGAAGCGCTGCGCCGATTGCGGCAAACAGAGCCATAATGACTAACTCTTTTGTTTTCATAACTATGCTCTCCTCTGCTAAGCTTTTTGCCCTCCAATAATATGCTCATCATTTATTGCGAAGGCTTTACAGAATGTGTTATGCAAACAGTATACCAAACGGACGGTTTGCATAGCCAGACTTTTTACTCATTTTTCTGCTGGAATTTCTTCATGAACGCAGCTAATTTTTCACAGTCTTCGAGAGAGACCGCGTTATAAATAGAAGCGCGGCAGCCTCCCACCGAACGGTGTCCGCCAAGGCCGATCATCTTCGCATCTTTTGCTTTCTGAACGAATGTTTTCGTTAATTCGTCATCCCGAAGCGTGAAGGTGACATTCATGCGTGAGCGGCTGTCCTTTCTGGCATGTCCTTTATAGAAGCCGTTGCTTTCATCAATACAGCTGTAGAGAACCTGCGCTTTTTGTTCATTGCGCTGTTCAACAGCTTCCACACCGCCGTTTTCCTTGAGCCATTCCAGAACAAGGCTCAGCATATAAATCGCAAATGTCGGCGGAGTGTTGTAGAGTGAATCCGCTTTGACATGCGTGGAATATTTCAGGATTTTTGGGACGTTCGCATTTTCATTTTTCAGCCAGTTTTTTTTCATGATGACTACAGTCACGCCGGAAGGGCCGAGGTTCTTTTGGGCGCCTCCGTAGATCACGTCAAATTTAGACAAATCGATTTTTCTGCTTAAAATATCGCTGGACATGTCGGCTACGAGTGGAATTGGAGAATTCGGAAACTCCTGCCACTGAGTGCCGAAAATTGTATTGTTGGATGTGATATGTAAATATGCGCCGTCTTTTACATCCGTAAGGTCAACCTCTGGAATATAGCTGTAATTGTCTGTTTCACTAGTAGCGGTGATAGACGTGTTCCCGAACAATTTCGTTTCTGCCAGTGCTTTTTCAGACCAAGCGCCTGTCATGACAAAATGTGCGGTTTTTTCAGGTGTTAAAAAGTTCATCGGAAGCATTGAGAATTGAAGGCTTGCCCCGCCTTGAAGAAACAAGATATCGTAATCTTCCGGAATGCCCATCAGTTCGATTAAGAGGGTTTTCGCTTTTTGGTGCACCGCTTCATACTCTTTGCTGCGGTGGGAAAGCTCCATAACAGACATGCCGGATTCGTTAAAATCAATAAATTCTTTCTGTGCTTTTTGCAGAACTTCCAGTGGCAGCGCTGCAGGACCTGCGTTAAAATTCGTTGTACGTTCCATTATGATCTCTCCCTGTTTTCCACGTTAATGTATAAAATAATACAATTATCCTATCACAAAAATTCAGTTTTTTGATAAAAAATTAGAATTATCAAAAGAAATTGACGGATGTTTGCGAAATGTTCACAAAATAAAATAACCTCATCTTATGATGAGGCCAGGCGTTTTGCGATAGAGGAAGAGATGTTCTGCAGATCCTCCGGTTTATAATCATCAGCATGCGTTTTCCAAACCGCTCCGAATCCATCTCCTTTTCCGTAGCGAGGGATAATATGCATATGGTAGTGGAACACAGATTGTCCAGCTTTTTCGCCGTTATTGTTCAGCGTATTTAAGCCGATCGGTTCAAATTCATCCCGGATAGCGCGGGCGATTTTTGGAACAGCATGGAAATATTGTTTTGCTAATTCATCTGTAAATTCATATACATTCTCAATATGTGTTTTCGGAATGACAAGCGTATGGCCTTTTGTCACTTGGCTGATATCAAGAAAGGCAAGTACATGTTCATCTTCATACACCTTCGCGGATGGAATGTCGCCGGCAATAATTTTACAAAAGATACAATTCTCTGCACAATGCATGAGGGTTCCTCCTTATGAAATTGTTTAGTATGTATACATTCATCGTACCACAGAAATGCAGAAAATAGAAAACAGGATGAACGGCGAGCGTTCACCCTGAATGCAGAGGAAGAGCTTATATGAAGAAAATGTGTTATGCCTTTGGTAAGCACCTCATTTGTCAATAAAATGAAGACTTGTTTAATGCCTAACGATTCCTGCGATAAACACCTCATTTGACAATTTGCTTCATACATGAAGAATTCATCAATTCAGTGAAGAGAAATGGTTTGAGCATTGGACATGTTTATTTTCTATCCAACTGTTTCTAAGACGTCTTTGACAAACACCTCATTTTTCAGTTGATATGCTTTTCCTCTACAACTATTATGATGTCCAGAACCTGTCTCTTTATGACAGCAAATTCATCATTTGTTAAAAGGGAATTGTTTCAAATCAGGCCTTGTTTTTGGTACTATGAAGAAAAACACTATAAGGGGAGAAACTATGTCTCTGCTATCGGTAAAAGACTTGACCGGCGGATATACAAGGAATCCGGTTTTAAAAAACGTATCATTCACCCTTGAACCGAATCAAATTGTTGGCTTAATCGGGCTGAATGGTGCTGGTAAAAGTACAACAATCAGACACATCATCGGGCTGATGGACCCGCATAAAGGTTCAATCGAATTAAACGGTAAAACGTTTGCTGAGGATCCGGAAGGCTACCGTTCACAATTTACCTATATACCTGAAACACCTGTTTTATACGAAGAATTGACGCTGATGGAGCATCTTGAACTAACAGCCATGGCATATGGACTGTCAAAAGAAACGATGGAGAAAAGGCTGCCTCCGCTTTTAAAGGAATTCCGAATGGAAAAGAGGCTGAAGTGGTTCCCGGCCCATTTTTCTAAAGGAATGAAGCAGAAGGTTATGATTATGTGCGCATTTTTGGCAGAGCCTGCGCTCTACATTATTGATGAGCCTTTTCTAGGGCTTGATCCGCTTGCCATTAACGCGCTGCTTGAGCGGATGAATGAAGCGAAAAAGGGCGGGGCGAGCGTGCTGATGTCAACGCACATTTTGGCAACGGCAGAACGCTATTGCGATTCGTTTATTATTTTACATAACGGCGAGGTGCGGGCGCGCGGCACGCTGTCAGAGCTCAGAGAGCAGTTTGGAATGAAGGACGCGGCGCTGGACGATTTGTATCTTGAGCTTACAAAGGAAGACGCTGGCCATGAATAATATGCTTGATATTTGGCAGTCGCGGCTGCAGGAGCATATCAAAGAAACAAGAACATACATGAAATATATGCTCAATGATCACCTCGTCATTGTTTTGATTTTTTTTCTAGCGGGCGCTGCAAGCTGGTACAGCAAATGGATACGGGACATTCCCGCTCACTTTCCGTCCTTTTGGGTGATGGCCGTGCTGTTTTCGCTCGTGTTGACAAGCTCTTATGTGCGAACGCTTTTGAAGGAGGCTGACCTTGTTTTCTTATTGCCTCTTGAAGCAAAAATGGAGCCTTACTTGAAGCAGGCGTTTGTCTACAGCTATGTGTCTCAGCTGTTTCCGCTTATTGCGCTGAGCATCGTTGCGATGCCGCTTTATTTCGCAGTCACACCGGGGGCTTCGCTCGTATCGTATGCCGCGGTCTTTGTCCAACTGTTGCTGCTGAAAGCGTGGAATCAGGTAATGGAATGGCGCACGACTTTCCAAAACGACCGCAGCATGAAACGGATGGACGTCATCATTCGCTTTGCGGCGAATACACTCGTTCTTTATTTTGTTTTCCAATCTGTTTATATGTATGCGCTTCTCGTCTATGTCATTATGGCTGTTCTTTATCTGTATATGTCTTCCGCAGCAAAACGGAAAACATTTAAATGGGAAAGCCATATTGAGTCCGAATTGAGACGAAAGCAGCGTTTCTATCGGATTGCCAACCTGTTTACTGATGTGCCGCATTTGCGAAAGCAAGCCAAACGAAGAGCTTATCTCGACTTTTTGCTGCGGCTTGTGCCGTTTGAACAGCGCAAAACATTTGCCTATATGTTCACCCGCGCCTTTTTGCGTTCGAGTGATTATTTGGGCATTCTTGTCAGATTAACGATCGTTTTCGCGCTGATCATTATGTATGTCTCAGCTAGCCCGCTGATTGCAGCGGTTTTGACTGTGTTTGCCATTTTCATTACGGGCATTCAGCTTCTGCCGCTCTTCGGCCACTTTGACCATCTGGCGCTTCAAGAGCTGTACCCTGTGAAAAAAGAAACAAAGCTGAAAAGCTATTTCTCTCTATTAAAAACTGCACTTAGTATTCAAGCGCTGCTGATGTCTGTTGCATCTGCCTATGCAGCCGGCTTGACCGGTTTTCTGTACGCGCTAATCGGTTCTGCCGTTCTGATTTTTGTTGTTTTGCCTGCTTATATGACAACCAGGCTGAAAAAGCACGGAAAGCTGTGAACTGAAAAGAGGTAATCAAATGACAGATAATCAGCTGCTGATGCAGGAAGCTTTGGAATGGAAAATGCATTTTTTGCGAAAGGATTCCATGTTTGAACGCTTTTCGAAGCGTGTCCAGACGAAGGTGAATGAACGGATTCCTGAAAAAATCCATACGGTCGTCACCGATAGTGTAAGAAAAATGGTAGAAGCGACAATGGCCGGCTCCAATATCATCACTTATAAAAAGGATACAAGTGCACTGTCGCTCAGTGAAAAAAACGAATTGGCGAAAAAAACGATTATTTCTTATCAGAAGGTGGCGGCTGCTGAGGGAGTCGGAACCGGAGCGGGCGGCATTTTTTTAGGCATTGCTGATTTTCCGCTGCTGCTTTCAATTAAGATGAAGTGTTTATTTACCTTGTCTTCCATTTACGGCTTTGATGTCAAGGATGCACAAGAAAGAATGTTTTTGCTGCTCGTGTTTCAGCTTGCGTTTTCGAGTGATGATGGCCGTAAATCGCTTTTTTCTGTCATCGAAAATTGGGAGACGGAGAAAAAGAGCATCGACTGGAGAGTGTTCCAGCAGGAATATCGCGATTATATCGACGTCGTGAAGCTTTTTCAGCTTTTGCCGGGCGTAGGAGCGGCAGTCGGCGGAATTGCCAATTATAAGCTGCTTGCTCAGCTTGGAGAAACGGCAAGACATGTTTTTCATCTGAGGATATTAAAGGAAACAGCCGGAGAATAAACACTCCGGCTGTTTTTTTATAGCTGATGATAGGTGATCGCAGCGCCGGCAAGGACCTTGGCCGCTGTCAGCATGGCTTTTTCGTTGATATCAAATTTCGGATGGTGGTGGGAATAAACTCGATCTGGCTGTTCGGGAGCGGCACCTGTAAAGAAAAAAGTGCCTTTCACGTTTTGTAAGTAATAAGCAAAATCCTCGCCGCCCATTTGCGGTTCACCGTCAATGACCTGCTGAACGCCCTCGGTATTCTTTGCGGTGCTCACCAAGTGGCTCGTTTCGGCAGGATGGTTCACAACCGCCGGATAACCCTGTTCATAGGTGTACTCATAGGACGCGCCGTGCATGCTGCATATTCCTTTTACAACCGCTTCAATTTCTTTCTCCAGAATGTCCCGGACATTTTCATCAAAAGAACGCGCTGTGCCGATGAGTACTGCTTGGTCTGCGATGACATTAAACGGATTGTCGGCGATGAAGGAGCCTGTCGAAATGACGGCGGATTGAATCGGATTGACTTTGCGGCTGACAATGTGCTGCAAAGAGGAAACGATTTGCGAACCGATCAGGACGGCGTCTTTAGTATCATGCGGATGAGCGCCGTGGCCGCCCTTTCCGAAGACTTTAATCGTAAATCGGTCTGCCGCCGCCATTACGGCGCCGGGGCGGCAGAGAATAGTTCCGAGCGGCTCAGTTGCCCAAAGATGAGTGCCGAATATCACATCCGTGTTTTCTAGACAGCCGTCATCGATCATTGGCTTTGCGCCTCCCGGATAATATTCTTCTGCATGCTGGTGGATCATCACAAATGTTCCCTTCAGTTCATGTCTGTTTTGGTGAAGGACCTTGGCCACTGCGAGAAGAGCTGCGGTGTGGCCGTCGTGGCCGCATGCATGCATGACACCAGGCACTTTGGAGGCGTAAGGGACATCTTTTTCATCTTGAATGGGGAGAGCGTCAAAGTCGGCCCTCAAAGCGACTGTAGGGCCGGGTTCGCTTCCTTCTATATATGCTAAAACCCCTCTGCCGCCAACGTTTGTGCGGATTGGGACTCCTAACGATTCATAATAGGAAGCAATAAATGCGGCGGTTTTTTCTTCTTGAAATGAAAGCTCAGGATACATATGAAAATGGCGCCTGATCTCAACCATTTCTTCAAAACAGCTGTCGAGCTGTTTGTTTATCTCTTTCTGCAGTGTGGATATGGACAAAGCCGCTTCCCCCTTTTCTATGTTTTCCATGATTGTATAGAAAAAGTCTGAATATTTCAACTCGTGCTGTTTTAAAGCATCATCACAGCTGCGAGGGTTGTCACCAAAAGGCCAATCGCGACGGGAATGAAGTTTTTTCTGGCAAGCTCAAAAGGATCAACTTTGCAAATGGCCGCCGCGGGAATCAACGCCCATGGGACCAGTGTTCCTCCGCCCACCCAGATGGCAGAGATTTGTCCGAGCGCGGTCAGAACGGCGGGATCGGCATGGAGAGCGGACGAAAAGAGCTTTGCGATGGAGCCGGCGAGAGAAATGCCAGAAAATCCTGAGCCGTCAAGGCCTGTTATGGCTCCAGCGGCAGTTAATGCAGCGGCGGCAAGCTCCTTTGACATAGGCATCATATGGGATAAAGCAATGCCAAGATCGTTGACAATGCCGTGGGAACCTTTAGGGAGTGAAGTGCCCAGTATGCTCTCATAGCCTGAGTCGCCAAGATAAAAGAAAGCGGCAATCGGGATGACGGGGCCGAAAACCTTAAAACCGAACTTAAATCCGTCAATAAAATAGCCGGTGATTTTTTCAAGCCCTTTATGCTTATACACGAAAAAATGAACGGTAAAGAGGATACAAATTGCAGACCCGCCAATTAACGCGGTGGCATCATTTCCTTGTAGGTTAAACAAGAGCATGCAGGCGATATCTGCAAGAAAGGCAAGCGGAATCAAAAAAGCCAGTATGGACCGCAGGCGTTTTGGCAAGTACAGCGAGTTGTCTTGTTCGCCGGAAAGAACGGGGGAAAAAGAAGCGGGATGCTTCTGCTTTTTGCGTTCGCGCTGAATCATGATAAAGGCAGCGGTTGTTGTTGTCACACCCATAATCAGCACAAGCGGAATGCTGGCCGAGACGACATCACCGACTGGAATGCCTGCTGCATCTGCAGTCAGCTTTGGCGCCGCCTGAATGACAAAGTCTCCTGAGAGGGCAAAACCGTGTCCGAATAAGTTCATGGCCATGGCCGCGGCAAGAGGCGTCAAACCGGCACGTGCGGCTGCGGGGAGCAGGACGGCGCCGATCAAAGCGACACCTGGAGAAGGCCAGAAGAAGAGAGAAATGGCGAACATCAGGCCTCCAATCAGCCAATAGGCAGTCACAGGCCCTCTCACAAGGCTTGCAAAGGGAGAAATCATCGCTTCATTTATCCCTGTTTTTGTTAACAAATCACTCATCGAAACGATAAAGCAAATGATGAAAATCGTGGGCAGCAGTTCGCCGGCCGCATAGATAAAGCTGTGGAATAAACTGCTGACAGAAGCTGAAAGTGAATGGCTGGCCCATAGCGATATGATAAAAATGCCGAATAGAGAAATAAATGTCGTGTCTTTTCTCAGCAGCATAAATAGGATAATTGCTCCGATAAAAAACACATACAGAACATGGACAGACAAAATCCCGACTTCCATCATCGATCACTCCTTCCGCTTACAGATTATTCATAGGCGGGCGGAAGGTGCCGGGACAGAGGGGAGGGTTATGATGGAAGATGAACATTGATCTGTTTCAGCTGCTCAATCAGATGATGCCTTAATACTCTATTCGCTTTTTGCAGATGTTTTGGGAAGCATTCAGGAGAAAAAAATGACGCACCCTTCAGCAAGCCAGTTTTTTCTATAGGCGATGATGCTTTCCGATGGCTCTAAATATGAATCATCCTCGTGCTGCATTTCGTAATCATCAAATCCGAACTGAAAACCGCAGCACGGGCAGATTTCATGAGAATGATTGCCTTCATGATCATATGGCGGTTCAGCCAATCCCTTAAACCCGCAGACTGGGCAAGTATGCTTCATTTTGCTTTCCTCCCAATAAAATAAGCTGCCGGACATGCCGGCAGCTATTCGACAGCTAAATATGTGGTGACATAGGAAGGCCGGGAGAAGATCGACGTTGTGTCAATTCCGGCAGATGTATCGCGTTTTTTGTGGGCTTCTTTGTAAGAACCGGACTGCTGCCAGTCTTGAAAGGCGCTTTCCGTTTCCCACAAGGTCAGAATGACATAGGTGTCACTGTCAAGCGGACGGAGCACTCGAATTGCTTCAAAGCCAGGCTCGTTTTCGACTTTTCCCGCTCTGTTTTTAAATCTGTTTTCAAACAGCGGACGCCCTTCCTGAGTAACGGCAATATTGTTCAATACTGCAAAACCGGGATGTTTGATCTCTCCGACTTGGTCAATGACTTCATAAGCGTGTGGTGCCTGGAAAACGGTATCTCCGTTTGTTTCATGAATTAAAATGGCGTTTTCCTGCCCCTGCATCAAAAGGATATTTTCTGAGGGATGCTTCTGTACGATCGTTTTTAAAAAATCGGCTGTCCCATATGTAATATAAACCTTCATATCAGCCACCTCCTGCTTGCTAGTATATCAAAACAATGGTATAAGTTTCTATTGGCGAGTGCTTCGAACATAATTCCAAACAATTTTTCCCATACTACCTTTAGAAAGGCGAGGTGAGTTCATGTTTAAGATAAAGAAAAAGAAACTTTTTATACCTATCATTATTTTAGTGTTAACTGCTTTTCTCGCTTTAATAGGATATATTTCAATTATTTTTCTCGGCCATTATGTCATAGATGAAAAAAAGCTTATTCTTCATGCTTCTTCAAAAATTGTTGATCAAAACGGAGATGAGGTTGCAAGCCTGTATACAGAAAATCGCGAGCCGGTCTCGATCAATGAGATTCCTAAGCAGGTCAGAGAAGCGTTTATCGCTGTTGAGGATAAAAGGTTCTATGAGCATCACGGCATTGATGCAAAATCTGTCGGAAGAGCAGTGTATCGCGATATATTAGCAGGCGGAAAGGTGGAAGGCGGAAGCACGATCACCCAGCAGCTTGCCAAAAATATTTTTCTGACACATGACAAAACGTTTCTAAGAAAAACAAAAGAAGTGATCATTGCGATCAATCTTGAACGGGATTACAGCAAGGACAAGCTGCTTGAAATGTATTTAAATCAGCTTTACTTCGGACATGGGGTTTACGGCATACAAGCGGCGTCCCACTATTATTTTAATAAAGAAGTAAAAGATTTGACTGTATCTGAAGGCGCTGTTTTGGCCGCTATTCCGAAGGCGCCTTCTACGTACTCTCCAATTTTGCACCCTGATAAAAATAAGGAGCGGCGTGATACAATTCTAGGTATGATGAATGACCAAGGCTATATCAGTGCGAAAGAGGCTGTCACCGCACAGGGCCGAACGCTTGGACTGCACGTGAAGAAACAGTCGGAAACACCTTGGTTTGACAGCTACATTGACCTTGTGATCAAAGAGGCGGAAGACAAGTATTCCATTTCCGGAGAGCAGCTTCTTCAAGGCGGATACACGATCAAGGTGCCGCTCGATTCGAAGCTGCAGAAGACGGCTTACCAGGTGATGAAAGAGGGAAGCTATTATCCCGGAACAGATCAGAATGCCGAGGGAAGCGCGGTCTTTATTAATAACAAGACAGGCGGTGTAGAAGCGGCCATCGGCGGAAGGGATTACACATCCAAAGGATATAACCGTGTCACAGCTGTCCGCCAGCCGGGTTCCACATTTAAGCCGCTTGCTGTATACGGACCGGCGATGCAGGAAAAGAAATTTAAGCCATATTCTCTATTGAAGGATGAGTTGCAGTCCTACGGAGATTATACGCCGAAAAACTACGACAGCCGGTATGAGGGCGAAGTCACTATGTCTGACGCCATTACGTACAGCAAAAACGCGCCGGCTGTCTGGACGCTGAATGAGATCGGCGTCGAAACAGGAAAATCTTATTTGAAAGCAAACGGCATTGATATCCCTGATGAAGGACTTGCTCTCGCTCTAGGAGGCTTGGAAAAAGGCGTTTCGCCGCTCCAGCTTGCCGGCGCGTTTCATACATTTGCCGCGAATGGAACGTATACGGAACCTTTCTTTATCTCGAGCATAATAGATGAAGACGGAGAAACAATAGCCGATCATAAAGAAGAAGGAAAGCGGGTTTTCAGCAAGCAGACGTCTTGGAATATGACGAGAATGCTGCAGCAGGTAGTCAAAAAGGGAACGGCCACGTCCGGCGCCTATCACGGCGACCTGGCGGGAAAAACAGGTTCTACATCTTATACAGGCGTCTCCGGCGCGACAAAGGACGCTTGGTTTGCAGGCTATACGCCGAAAATAACCGGGGCAGTCTGGATGGGCTATGACAAAACGGATCAAAACCATTATTTGAAAGCCGGGAGCTCATACCCGACGCGGCTGTTTAAGGATATTTTGACACAGGCAGGAGAAACCGGTCATGTGTTCACAAAGCCTAAAAACATTAAAGACCTGGAAAGCCCGATTGAGTTGAAGCCGGTCAAAACACTCACAGCCGATTACACATTTAAAGCAGCGGGACTCTTTACTATTGAATTAAAGTGGGACGCTCAAGAGGATGATCGGGCCGTATACAGAATTTATGTAAACAAGGACGGCGAGGAGACGCTTCTTGATTCGGTTGAAGGGAAGGGAAGCTATGAAATTCCTTATGCCAACTTATTTTCGGGCGCGTCTTATAAAATTGTGCCTTATAATACACAGACAAAAAGAGAAGGGGAAGGAACCGATTACGTTCAGCCAAAATTGTTTTCCTCTTAATGGAATTCGGCGATTTTTTGAACTTTGAGCTACATTTCTATACCATTTGCCTAAAACAAGGTATAGTGTAATAAGTCAAGAAATACGAACGTATGGTTGCCGTATGAAAGGTGGAAATCAGATGAGTAAACGAGAAACGTTTAACGAGACGTTTTTAAAAGCTGCGCGGGGAGAAAAAGCGGATCACACGCCTGTGTGGTATATGAGACAAGCAGGGCGCTCACAGCCGGAATACCGCAAGCTGAAGGAAAAGTACGGATTGTTTGATATTACACATCAGCCCGAACTTTGTGCGTATGTCACAAGACTGCCGGTTGAGCAATACGGAGTCGATGCTGCAATCCTTTATAAAGATATCATGACTCCGCTGCCGTCAATCGGTGTGGATGTTGAAATCAAAAACGGGATCGGCCCTGTGATTGATCAGCCAATCCGGTCTCTGTCGGACATTGAAAAACTCGGCCAAATTGATCCGGAACAGGACGTGCCGTACGTGCTTGAGACGATTAAACTGCTTGTCAATGAGCAGCTGAACGTCCCGCTCATCGGTTTCTCAGGTGCGCCTTTTACGCTTGCAAGCTATATGATCGAAGGCGGCCCGTCGAAAAACTACAATAAAACAAAAGCCTTCATGTACAGCATGCCGGATGCATGGAATCTGCTGATGTCCAAGCTTGCCGACATGATCATCGTGTACGTGAAAGCGCAGATTAAGGCAGGCGCAAAAGCGATTCAAATCTTTGATTCGTGGGTCGGCGCGCTGAATCAGGCAGATTACAGAACATACATCAAACCCGTGATGAACCGGATCTTTTCAGAGCTCGCAGAAGAGAATGTGCCGCTGATCATGTTTGGCGTCGGCGCAAGCCATCTCGCAGGTGATTGGCATGACCTTCCTCTCGATGTTGTCGGGCTTGACTGGAGACTCGGCATTGATGAAGCCAGATCAAAAGGAATTACTAAAACAGTGCAGGGCAACCTGGACCCGTCCATTTTGCTTGCGCCATGGGAAGTCATTGAGAAGAAAACGAAGGAAATACTTGATCAGGGTATGAAATCAGACGGCTTCATTTTCAATCTTGGCCATGGGGTATTTCCTGACGTCAGTCCCGAGGTTTTGAAAAAACTGACAGCGTTTGTCCATGAATATTCACAAAACAAAAAAATGGGTCAATATTCCTAAGCATATCTTTTGGTATCTTAATGATATCCTGTCAAAATGTTTGTATCAGATCATTAAAGAGGGTGTAAACAGTGAGTAGAAAGAAAATGGGGCTTCTCGTGATGGCGTACGGCACGCCTTATAAGGAAGAAGATATTGAACGTTATTATACACATATCAGAAGAGGCAGAAAGCCTGAACCTGAAATGCTTCAAGATTTGAAAGACAGATACGAAGCGATTGGCGGCATTTCACCGCTTGCCAAAATCACAGAAGAGCAGGCGCATAATCTGGAACAGTACTTGAATGAAATTCAGGATGAGATTACGTTTAAAGCGTATATCGGATTGAAGCATATCGAGCCGTTTATTGAAGACGCCGTAGCAGAGATGCATAAGGATGGCATTACAGAAGCAGTCAGCATCGTGCTGGCGCCGCATTTCTCCACGTTCAGCGTTCAGTCCTACAACAAACGTGCCAAAGAAGAGGCTGAAAAACTCGGCGGCTTAACGATTACGTCAGTTGAAAGCTGGTACGATGAACCGAAGTTCGTGAAATATTGGGTTGACCGAGTGAAGGAAACATATGCGTCAATGCCTGAGGATGAAAGAGAAAACGCAATGCTCATCGTATCCGCACACAGCCTGCCGGAAAAAATCAAAGAATTTGGAGACCCGTACCCGGACCAGCTGCATGAATCGGCGAAATTGATTGCTGAAGGCGCAGGCGTTTCCGAATATGCTGTCGGCTGGCAAAGTGAAGGGAACACGCCTGATCCTTGGCTCGGACCCGATGTTCAGGATTTAACACGTGATTTATTCGAACAAAAAGGCTATCAAGCATTTGTATATGTTCCTGTTGGATTTGTCGCGGATCACTTAGAAGTGCTTTATGATAATGATTATGAATGCAAAGTGGTGACTGACGATATCGGCGCAAGCTATTACCGGCCGGAAATGCCAAATGCCAAGCCTGAATTTATTGATGCTTTGGCAACAGTCGTATTAAAAAAATTAGGACGTTAAAGAAGGCGATGAACATGAGTGACGGCAAAAAACATGTAGTCATCATCGGCGGCGGCATTACCGGTTTAGCCGCCGCCTTCTATATGGAAAAAGAAATCAAAGAAAAGAATCTGCCGCTTGAACTGACGCTTGTTGAGGCAAGTCCGAGAGTCGGCGGAAAAATCCAGACTGTCAAGAAGGACGGCTATATCATCGAAAGAGGGCCAGACTCATTTCTGGAACGAAAGAAAAGCGCCCCGCAGCTTGTTAAAGACTTAGGTCTTGAGCATTTGCTTGTCAACAATGCGACCGGACAATCCTATGTGCTTGTAAACCGCACCCTGCATCCAATGCCGAAGGGCGCTGTAATGGGGATACCGACAAAAATTGCGCCGTTTGTTTCTACGGGTCTGTTTTCTTTGTCTGGGAAGGCGAGAGCTGCTATGGATTTCATCCTGCCTGCAAGCAAAACAAAGGATGATCAGTCATTGGGAGAATTCTTCCGCAGACGTGTCGGAGATGAAGTGGTCGAGAACTTAATCGAGCCGCTTCTATCAGGGATCTATGCAGGCGACATTGACAAGCTCAGCCTGATGTCGACATTCCCGCAATTTTACCAGACAGAACAAAAGCATAGAAGCCTGATTCTCGGCATGAAAAAAACAAGGCCTCAAGGCTCAGGCCAGCAGCTGACGGCAAAGAAGCAAGGCCAGTTCCAGACTTTGTCAACCGGATTGCAAACCCTTGTTGAAGAGATCGAAAAGCAGTTAAAGCTGACGAAGGTGTATAAAGGCACAAAAGTGACCAAGCTCAGCCGTGGCGGCTCTGGTTACTCGCTCGAATTGGATAACGGCGTCACACTTGATGCTGATTCAGTAATTGTGACTGCTCCGCATAAAGCGGCTGCGGGAATGCTTTCTGAGCTTCCTGCCATTTCTCATTTGAAAAATATGCACTCCACATCGGTGGCAAATGTCGCTTTAGGTTTCCCTGAAGGCTCCGTCGAGATGGAGCATGAGGGCACGGGTTTTGTTATTTCAAGAAACAGTGACTTTGCGATCACTGCCTGTACGTGGACGAATAAAAAATGGCCGCACGCAGCTCCGGAAGGCAAAACGCTGCTTCGGGCATATGTCGGAAAAGCTGGAGACGAATCCATTGTCGATCTATCAGATAATGACATTATCAACATTGTGTTAGAAGACTTAAAGAAAGTCATGAACATAAACGGCGAGCCGGAAATGACATGTGTCACCCGATGGCATGAAAGCATGCCGCAGTACCATGTCGGCCATAAGCAGCGTATCAAGGAGCTGCGTGAAGCACTTGCATCTGCGTATCCGGGTGTTTATATGA
This sequence comes from Bacillus sp. YP1, assembly GCF_000877815.1. NCBI lineage: Bacteria > Bacillati > Bacillota > Bacilli > Caryophanales > Bacillaceae > Bacillus > Bacillus sp. YP1. Next base: position 826,274 of record NZ_CP010014.1, read on the forward strand.
CAGGCGCTTCTTTCGAAGGTGTCGGCATTCCCGACTGCATTGATCAAGGAAAAGCTGCCGTGTCTGACGCGCTTACCTATTTATTCAGCTAAAACCTCCGCTTTATCGCGGAGGTTTTTTTGATGTGCAATGGCAATATTGTGTAAAAAAATGATTGAATTGAACAGCAGGTTATGATACATTTGCATATGTACTTAATGACTAAAATGTTCAAACGGTCAGTTTCGAGGTGAATACAATGTCAATAGATCGAAAAAAGCTCATTTTGGAGGCGGCTACAAAGTCTTTCACGCAGTTCGGGTATAAAGCGACGACAATGGATCTTGTCGCAAAACTTGCGAACGTGGGGAAGGGAACCATTTATACTTTTTTCAAAAACAAAGAAGAGCTGTTTGACGAGATTTTCACTACTTTATTAAAGGAAATGAAGCAAAAAGCGGATGAAGCGATGGAGCCGAACCTTCCGTTCCATGAAAATGTGCACAGAGCGCTGTTTGCCATTCTGGAGTTCAGGAAAACACATCAGCTGACGATTAAAATTTTCCAAGAGAATGCCGAGATTGGTACAATGGCAGTTCAGGAAGTGATCCAGAAAATGGAGCGAGCCATACTGTCTTATATCAAAAGTAAGATTGAAGACGGGATCAAAAGCGGCGCAATCAAGCCGTGCGACCCTGAACTGACAGCCTTTGTGATGCTGAAGCTTTATATCGCGCTCATTTTTGACTGGGAAAAACAACACCCCCCGCTTGATAAAGAGACAATTGCGGGACTGCTTGAATTGTATGTTGTCAAAGGATTGTCAGCGAACTAGATAATCCTTTCTCTTTGCAAGAAAATGACCATTTTTCATGATGAGTCAGTTTTAGAATGGAGGCATCAGGATGAACACAATACGAAGTCAGTGGAAAGACATCGTAACAAGTAAAAAATTATTGATTCCCATCATCGCCATTTTGTTTGTCCCGCTTATTTACAGCGGCGTATTCTTAAAGGCTTATTGGGACCCGTACGGCACAGTTGACCAGCTGCCTGTCGTTGTCGTCAACCAAGACAAGGGAGCAACGTATGAAGGAGAAAAACTTCAAATCGGTGATGATCTGGTCAAAGAATTAAAGGATAATAACAACTTTGATTGGCATTTTTCCAATGATCTCGACCAATCGTTAAAGGACTTATTGAATCAAAAATATTATTTAGTTGTCGAGATTCCTGAGGATTTTTCTAAGAATGCCAGCACTGTATTAGACAAAAATCCGAAAAAATTGGATCTGAAATACCACACAAATGCAGGTTCTAACTATGTAGGGGCAACGATCGGCGAAAAAGCGATTGATAAACTGAAAGCCTCTGTTTCAAAAGAAGTGACCGAGCAATATACGAAAGTTATCTTTGATAACTTTAAAGATATCGCAAAAGGTTTGAGCGACGCGAGCAGCGGCGCGAAAAAAATTGATGACGGCACAAAGGATGCGAAAAACGGAAGCGCACAGCTGAAAGAAAATCTGGCGAAGCTGAAGGAAAGCACCGCTACCATCAGTGACAAAACAGCGCAGCTTGCAGATGGAGCGGCTCAGGTGACGAGCGGCATCCAATCACTTGATAGCTCGCTCGGTAAATTCCAGGACAGCAGCAACCAGATTTATGATAAATCTAGTCAGCTTGCAGCAGGATCAGGCGAACTGACAAGCAAGATGAATGAACTTCTTGCTGGACTTCAAAATGTGCAGAAGGGTGCGCCTAATCTTACTAACGGGCTGGATCAGCTCAACAGTAAAGCCCAAGAAGGTTCTGAGAAAGCAGCAAAAGCGGAAAAGCTCATTAATGCGCTCGATTTAACGAAGCTTGAAACTGCTGTAAACAATCTGGAAAAATCAGAAACTGCGATGAAGGAATTTAAAAAACAGCTGTCTGACTTTGAAAACAGCTTAAAAAACCGTGATCAGGCATTCAAAAATCTCATCAATTCGAGTGATTTCTTAACAGCGGAGCAAAAAAGCCAGTTGATCAGCTCTGTTGGAAAGCAGCTGCCGAAAGTTGATGCGCCTGATTTTGATGAAATTTTAAGTGGGCTTCCTTCAGCTGATCAGCTGCCTGACATCGCAACGATAAAAAGCTCTCTTGAAGACGTGAAAGCGCAGGTGGCGCAGGTGAAAGCCATGCCGGAAGCTACATCTAAGCTTTATAACGGCGCAAAAACAATCCAAGATGCAATTGACAGATTAACTGAGGGAGCTGATAAGATATACAATGGTTCACAGAAGCTGACAGATGGCCAAACTAAACTGACAGCCGGCATCGGTGAATATAATAAGCAGTTCGCAAAGGCAAAAGCGGGCTCAGAGCAATTGGTGACAGGAAGCAGCCAAGTATCCGGCGGATTGTTTAAGCTGTTAGACGGGTCTAAACAGGTCCAAAGCGGATCATCAAAACTTGCAGACGGATCTGCATCACTTGATACAGGTTTAGGCAAGCTATTGGACGGCACAGGAGAGCTGTCTAGTAAGCTGAAGGATGCGGCTGACCAAACAGGAGATATCGATGCTGATGATCAAACATACGGCATGTTTGCGGATCCGGTTAAAACCAAAGATGATGCCATTCATTCCGTTCCTAACTATGGAACAGGGCTGACACCTTATATCCTGTCAATGGGCTTGTATGTCGGCGGCATCATGCTGACGGTTGTCTTCCCGCTGAAGGAAGCGTCAGGACGTCCGAGAAACGGTTTTGAGTGGTTCTTCAGCAAATTCAATGTCATGATGCTTGTAGGAATCATTCAATCATTGATTGTGGCGACGGTTCTTCTATTGGGAATTGGTCTCGAGGTAGAGAGCACGTGGAGATTTTACGTGTTTACGATCATTACGAGTCTCGCTTTCCTGGCGATGATTCAATTTTTGGCTACCACGATGGGCAACCCTGGACGTTTTATCGCAGTCATTATTTTAGTGCTGCAGCTGGGAGCGAGCGGAGGAACCTTCCCGCTTGAATTGCTCCCGAATTTCTATCAGGTCATCCATGGCGCGTTGCCGATGACCTACAGCATTAACGGATTCAGAGCTGTCATTTCAAACGGTGACTTTGGCTACATGTGGCAGATGGCCGGCGTCTTAATCGGCATCGCCCTCGTCATGATTGCACTAAGCATTACTTACTTTACAATGTTAAGCCGGAAGGAAGAATCATCAGAAGAACAGCCGGCTTCATAAAGAAAAAGAACTTGTTTCCTTGGAAACAAGTTCTTTTTTTTGTTACATTCCCCATTTAATAAGCAATCCTGTATAGGTTAATCCGCCGCCAAACCCGAAAAGCAAAACAATTTGATCTTTTTTCAGCTTCCCGGCTTTCACTGCGAGATCGAGCGCCAAAACAATTGAAACCGAAGACGTGTTTCCGTAATGCTCAACACTAGTGAGCGTTTTTTCAATCGGGAACGGTGTTTTTTCACAAATTGACTCGATCATGCGCAAGTTGGCGCTGTGAGGAACAAACCAATCGAGATCATCAGAGCTGAGTCCTGCTTTATGTAAAAGCCGTTCAAATTCGCCAGGGACGGTTCTTGCGGCCCATTTATATACCTCGCGTCCGTTTTGCACCATTTTTCCAGAACCGACAAGCTGCACACCGTTTATTTCATTTCGCAGTCCGGCACGATACAAAATATCTCCGCCGTTCCCGCTTGTTCCTTGTACAGACGCAAGAAATCCCGGCGTCTCTTCATCTCGTTCCACTAACAGCGCACCAGCGGCATCGCCGAACAGAACGCATGTCGTTCGATCGGTATAATCCGTTACCTTTGATAACGTCTCTCCGGCGATCACGAGAATTTTTTGATGAAGGCCAGATGTGATCAATCCATTTGCCAAATGGAGGCCGTAAGTCAGCCCGGCGCATGTCGCATTAATATCCAGCGCGCCGGTGCTTTCCCAGCCGAAATATTCCTGTACGCGGCATGCCGTACTCGGAAAGGCGTAATCGGATGTGGTTGTGGCAACGAGGATCATATCGACATCATCAAGTGTTCCTTTATAACGGCTCTTGAGATTCTTCACCGCTTCTATGCATAAATCAGAGGTAAATTGATGTTCATCCGCAATCCGGCGTTCTCTCATTCCTGTGCGCTGAACGATCCATTCATCAGAGGTATCAACGATCTTTTCTAAATCTGCATTGGTTAAACGTCTGCTCGGCGCATAGGTGCCGATAGCTGTAATTTTTGCTTTTGACATATGAATCACTCCTTATGGTCAGATTATAACACTAGATATTAGTATCTGGTACTAAAAAGGAGGTTTTTTTACAAAAAAAGAGAAGTGTAGAATAGGGAATCTATGAAAAAGAAAAAGGAGGCTGAAAAATGGTCAGTCAAGAAGCAGTAGTCTTTTTGGCATTATCCGGGGCTATTGCGTTTCTGTTGCCAATCGGGCTGATTGTATGGTTTAAGCGAAAGTATGGCGCCTCGCTTAAAGTATTTTTTATTGGCGCTCTCACGTTTTTTGTCTTCGCTCAGCTGCTGGAAGGCGGCGTTCATGTTTATGTACTGCAAGTGAATGAAATCTCGAAAGAAGTGATGCAACATCCATTATGGTATGGCGTTTACGGCTGCTTGATGGCCGGAATTTTTGAGGAGTGCGGAAGGTATATGATGATGCGATTTTTTATGAAGCGCCATCATACTTGGGCGGATGGTCTGGCTTTCGGGGCAGGCCATGGCGGGCTTGAAGCCATCCTGATTACAGGCTTGACCTCTATCTCACTTATTGTATACGCATTTGCAATCAATAGCGGGACGTTTGAACAGCTTTTGGTCAATGGCGACGTCAAACGGGCGCTTTTGCCGATACAGGAGCAGCTGCTGCATACTCCTTCGTATGAATGGATGCTGGGCGGAATAGAAAGAATCAGTGCCATTGCCGTCCAAATTGGGCTGTCTCTGCTTGTTTTGTACGCGGTTAAAAGCCGCCGGTCGCTGTTTTTGTTGTATTCTATTCTTTTACATGCACTGTTTAATGTACCGGCGGTTTTATATCAGAGAGGAATCATAGAGCATGCTGCAGCTGTTGAAATCATTATTGCTCTTATAGCGGCTTTATCAGTTTATTGGATTGTAAAAGCAAAAAGGGTGTTTCAATAAAAGGTCCAAGCAGCAGCAATGCCCGCTTGGAAAAATGTGAATGGAAATATTCATTAAGCATGGGTCATCAGAATATTTCTGATTCAGTCTTTACAATGACAGCAAGAATGTCTGTGTTTTTTACAAGAGAAACAATGGTGTTTCTTTTTCTTCTTCTCGCAAGGGTCATGGCATTCTTTCTTTTTCTTGCAATGGTCGTGGAAATCTTTATCGAACCACTCGTCAAAGAACCAAAAATCATCGAACCAATCGTGACAACGACATTTCTGTTCATGTGAATGACGACAGCACATAGAAATCCCTCCTCTTCCCATGCTCTCTACAGCATATGAGAGATTGATAGGAAAAGATTGGACGGGTCCCTCGGGAAAAGAGTATATTTTAAGTAGAAAATAAAAGGAGGAATGCCCTATGACGTCTGTACGTAAAACGATGGAGCTCATTAAAGAACTGGTATCGATCCCAAGCCCGACCGGAAATACATATGAGGTGATCAATTATATTGAAAGCCTTTTAAAAGAATGGAAGGTAGAAACGGTTCGGAACCACAAGGGCGGCTTAATTGCAACGCTTCCAGGACGCGACACATCCCGGCATCGCATGCTGACTGCGCACGTTGACACCCTCGGCGCTATGGTAAAGGAAATTAAAGCGGACGGCCGGCTGAAAATCGATTTAATCGGCGGGTTCCGCTACAACTCGATTGAGGGGGAGTATTGCCAAATTGAAACCGACTCAGGAAAAACGTACACAGGCACAATCTTAATGCATCAAACGTCTGTGCACGTATACAAAGACGCGGGAAAGGCTGAGCGGAATCAAGAGAATATGGAGATCCGCCTAGATGAACCTGTTCACTGCCGGAAAGATACGGAGGAGCTTGGCATTGGCGTCGGAGACTTTGTGTCGTTTGATCCACGTGTCGAGATCACATCAAGCGGATTTATTAAATCGCGCCATTTGGATGACAAAGCAAGCGTCGCCTTATTGCTCCGCTTAATTCATGAAATTCAAACAGAAGACATTGAGCTGCCGTATACAACCCATTTTCTTATTTCCAATAATGAAGAAATCGGTTACGGCGGGAATTCGAATATTCCTCCTGAAACAGTTGAATATTTGGCGGTTGATATGGGCGCTATCGGTGACGGGCAGGCGACAGATGAATATTCAGTATCAATCTGTGTGAAGGATGCGAGCGGGCCGTATCATTATCAGCTCAGAAAGCATTTAGTTCAATTAGCCGAGAAGCATCATATTGACTATAAGCTTGATATATATCCGTACTACGGGTCTGATGCGTCAGCAGCGATCAAATCCGGGCATGATATTGTGCATGGCCTCATAGGGCCGGGAATTGACGCTTCCCATGCATTTGAACGCACCCATAAATCATCTCTTCGCCATACCGCTAAGCTTCTGTATTACTATGTACAGTCACCAATGGTATAAGGGGGAGGACCAATGAAGATTTATAAGCTGAAAAGCACATTCGGCTGGGAAGGTGATGATGGGTTGGGAGAACAGCTGATTCAGCAGATCCTTGCCGGAGAAAAAACCGCCACGTGCGCGCCGAAATCATTGTATTCAAAAGATGAATTGAGGGACGTTTATCAAACAGCGGGTCAGCTTGTTACCGTTTATGATAAACATGACAATCCAAGATGCAATATAAAAGTGACAGATGTCTTTGAAACCACCTTTGGTGCGCCTGATATGAGGTTAGTCAAAGGAGAGGGCAATGGAGACCGAATTGAGGAGTTTCAAGAGGATCATCGGATGGCATGGGCGGAACTGATCAAAAGCGGTGAACTGGAGCTGAATGAGGATACTGTTTTGATTACAGAACTGTTTGTGCTTGTTAAAGATTAAAAAAGCCTGCGGGGCAAGAACCCCGCAGGCTTTTCATTAACCAGAAATGGTTGCGTTTTGTTCTGTTTTCGATTGGGACATAACAGTTTCTGCTTTCGCAGGATTAAACATGCCTTCCCATTTAGACATCACAACGGCAGCAAGCGCGTTACCAGTCAGGTTGACAACTGTACGTGCCATATCCATGATGCGGTCTACGCCGGCAATAAAGGCAAGTCCTTCAGCCGGAACGCCGATGGTGCCAAGCGTTGCAAGCAAGACAACAAAAGAAGTACCAGGCACGGCAGCCATCCCTTTGGATGTCACCATTAAGACGAGCACAAGCGTAATTTGGTGCCAAATCGTCAAATCAATGCCATATACCTGTGCTAAAAAGAGTGCGGCAATAGATTGATAGAGAACGGAACCGTCTAAGTTAAACGTGTAACCGATCGGAATGACAAATGAAACAATGCCTTTTGGACATCCGATTTTCTCCATTTTTTCCATGATACGCGGAAGAACCGTTTCAGAGCTGGAAGTACTGAACGCCAGTAAGATTTCGTCCTTCATGTAAGCAAGGAACTTGAAGATGCTGATGCCGGCAATTTTTGCGACAATCCCGAAAATAACAATTAAGAAGAAAGCAAGCGCGACATAAACCAATCCGACGAGCTTTCCGAGAGAGATAAGAGAACCGAGTCCAAATTTAGACACAGTCACTCCGATAAGAGCGAAAACGCCGAATGGCGCCACTTTCATCACAAGGTTTACAACGTGGAACATGGCATGGGATACACCTTCAAAAAAGGCTAATACAGGCTTGCCTCTTTCACCGATTGCGGAAATACCCAATGCAAATAGTACTGTAAAGCAGATGATGGCTAGAAGATCCCCTTCGACCAATGACTGGAAGAAGTTTGTCGGCACAATATGGAGGAACGTTTCTGCCACTGATTTATTACTTTGTTCTTTTTCAGTTTCAACATATTGACTGATGTCCGATTTTTGAGCTTCGTGTATATTAACTCCTGTACCCGGATGGAAGATGTTTGCAAGGGCTAGTCCGAGAATAATAGCAAAAGTCGTGATGATCTCGAAGTACAGAATCGTTCTGAAGCCTAATTTACCGACTTGCTTTCCATTTCCTGCACCGGCTACACCGATGATTAAGCTGGAGACAACAATAGGAATCACTATCATTTTGATTAAGCGTAAAAAGAGATCCCCGATTGGCTGCAGGTAAGTAGGCAATGCTGGGTTGCCATACCAAATGACGCCAACAATGACACCTAGAATAAGTCCAACGAATATTTGTGTGGCTAATCCAAACTTAATTCTTTTCATAGATTACCTCCCAAAAAACAAAGTATCAACATATATCATGAATAGACATATATTTAATCTCACTATTAGATCAAATTATAATAGATAAGAAATCAATTCGTCTATAGTAAATTATATTTCGAAAATAAAGAATATTCAATGACATTATGGCAATCACCAGAATTATCTAAAAACAGGTGAGCTTTGACCTAACCTGACTATTATTTCAAAATTAAGAGATATGTGAAAAAATAAGAAAATCCCACGCGTAAGGCGCGGGATTTTCGCTCATTACAAATCGTTTACTTTTATACAGTCATTGCAGATATTACCATAGCACTCATGCTGCTCTTCTATCTTTTTTCCGCATTCCGCACACTTTTTCGAAGGCAGGTTTCTAAAAAATTCTGTGATTTTCCCCAGCATAACCAATCCCTCTTTCCCCTTTGTAGTGATTTCATTGTAATATAACAGATTACAAAAATCAATAACTGTTTTGATACAATGTTTAAAACATGCTTTTTTCAAGAAAAATGGGTATATTGAAGGAGGATCAATTTTTTTGAAAAGATAGGAGGACATTATGAAAGTTACAGTTATCGGATGCTATGGCGGTTTTCCGGCCGCAAATGAAGCGACGTCAGGCTATTTGTTTCAGTCAGGTGATTACTCTCTGCTTGTTGATTGCGGCAGTGCCGTATTGTCTAAGCTGTTCGGATATGTGCCGGCGGAAAAGCTGGATGCGGTCGTTCTGTCTCATTATCACCATGACCATATCGCTGATATCGGGCCGCTGCAATTTGCCAAGCAAGTCGGTTCGTTTCTCGGCAAAGGAGAGCATACGCTTCCGATTTACGGACATGATGCTGATATAGAACAGTTTCAAAAGCTTACATATAAAACACATACGAAAGGGATCGCCTATCAGCCGGATCAGCCGCTGACTGCAGGTCCGTTTACGATCACCTTTTTAAAAACGATTCACCCGGTGACGTGCTATGCCATGCGGATTACTGACGGCAGCCACACTGTCGTTTATACTGCTGATTCCAGCTATCAGGATTCATTTATACCGTTTTCGAAAGATGCTGATTTATTGATCTCGGAATGCAATTTTTATGCCGATCAAGACGGAACAAGTGCAGGCCATATGAACAGCCTGGAAGCCGGGCGCATTGCAAAAGAAGCGGGAGCGGGAGAACTGCTGCTGACACATTTGCCGCATTTTGGCGTGCATGACAACCTTCGCAAAGAAGCGAAAACCGTTTTTAACGGAGAAGTGAATATTGCGAAATCAGGTTTTGTGTGGGAAGGATAAAGGAGGAGCACCATGTTATTTATAGACAATCAAAATATCAATGATCCGCGGATCAATCTTGCTATCGAGGAGTACTGTGTAAAGCATTTAGACCCTGAACAGCAATATTTGCTCTTTTATGTGAATCAACCGTCTATTATCATTGGGAAAAACCAAAATACAATAGAAGAAATCAATACAAAATATGTAGAGGAAAACGGGATTATCGTCGTCCGCCGTTTATCAGGCGGGGGCGCTGTGTACCATGATCTGGGGAACTTGAACTTCAGCTTTATTACCAAGGATGACGGGGACAGCTTTCATAACTTTAAAAAATTCACTGAGCCGGTGATTCAGGCGTTACATCAGCTTGGGGTTGAAGCGGAATTAAGCGGCCGGAACGACATTGTAGTGGATGGCCGGAAAATATCCGGAAACGCTCAGTTTGCAACGAAAGGCCGTATTTTCAGCCACGGCACCCTCATGTTTGATTCAGCTATAGATCATGTTGTATCAGCATTAAAGGTGAAAAAGGATAAAATTGAATCAAAAGGCATCAAATCGATCAGAAGCCGAGTGGCAAACATCAGTGAGTTTCTCGATGATAAAATGACCACCGAAGAATTCCGCAGCCATTTGCTTCGCCATATTTTTAACACAAACGACATTGGAAACGTGCCGGAGTATAAGCTGACGGAAAAAGATTGGGAGACCATTCATCAAATTTCGAAAGAGCGCTATCAGAATTGGGATTGGAACTACGGCCGCTCACCGAAATTTAACCTTAATCATTCGAAACGTTATCCGGTTGGATCGATCGATTTGCGCCTAGAGGTCAAGAAAGGCAAAATCGAGGACTGCAAAATCTTCGGAGATTTCTTCGGTGTCGGTGATGTATCTGAAATTGAAAACCTGCTGGTCGGAAAACAATACGAACGCAGCGTCATCGCTGATGTGCTCGAAGGTGTGAATCTCAAGCATTACTTTGGGAACATTACGAAAGAGGATTTCCTTGATCTGATTTATTAAGGGCAAAACACATCGTTTGAAAGAGCGGTTGTGTTTTTGAAATAATGGAGGCAGGAGGGATTCACATGAAAGTGTTTTTAATCGGAGCGAACGGACAAATCGGGCAAAGACTCGTCTCTTTATTCCAAGATAATCCTGATCATTCCATCAGAGCGATGGTCAGAAAAGAAGAACAGAAAGCGTCTCTTGAAGCTGCCGGTGCAGAAGCTGTGCTTGCGAATCTGGAGGGCAGCCCGGAAGAAATCGCCGCTGCGGCAAAAGGCTGTGACGCGATCATTTTCACAGCCGGTTCCGGCGGCAGCACAGGCTATGATAAAACGCTGCTGGTGGATCTTGATGGAGCGGCAAAAGCCATTGAAGCTGCGGACATTGCCGGAATCAAACGGTTTATTATGGTCAGCGCCCTGCAAGCCCATAACCGTGAAAATTGGAATGAGGCACTCAAACCTTATTATGTAGCCAAGCATTATGCTGATAAAATTCTGAAAGCGAGCGGTTTAACCTATACGATTATCCGTCCGGGAGGCCTTCGCAATGAGCCTGGAATGGGAACTGTTTCAGCAGCTAAGAATCTGGAGCGGGGATTTATTTCCCGTGATGACGTTGCAAAAACGGTCATTGCCTCTTTAGATGAGAAGAATACGGAAAATCGGGCCTTTGATCTGACCGAAGGAGATATACCGATTGCCGAAGCATTGAAGAAACTATGACAGTACTGACACTCAGGGCTTTTTGCTCTTGAGTGTTTTTTTCTGTTTCTCTATAATGGAGGAGAAAGCTAGGCTTCAATAATGAATGACTATTCATTCACTTTAAGGGGTGGGAGAATGAATCTTGTTTCAAAATTGGAAGAAACAGCATCTGAGAAGCCCGACAGCATCGCATGCAGGTTTAAAGATCACTTGATGACGTATCAAGAGCTGAATGAACATATTCAGCGATTTGCGGACGGCCTTCAGGAAGCCGGTATGGAGAAAGGGGACCATCTAGCTTTGCTGCTTGGCAATTCGCCTGATTTTATCATCGCGTTTTTTGGCGCTTTAAAAGCTGGGATCGTGGTTGTTCCCATCAATCCGTTGTACACGCCGACAGAAATTGGTTATATGCTGACAAATGGCGATGTAAAGGCGATTGTGGGCGTTAGCCAGCTTTTGCCGCTTTATGAGAGCATGCATGATTCGCTGCCAAAGGTTGAGCTCGTCATTTTATGCCAGACGAGGGAGGAGGAGCCGGAAGCTGCGGACCCAGAGGTCAGGATGAAAATGACAACGTTTGCAAAAATATTGCGCCCGACATCTGCCGCTAAACAAAACCAAGAACCTGTACCTGATGATACCGCGGTTATTTTATATACGTCAGGAACGACTGGAAAACCGAAAGGCGCGATGCTGACACATCAGAATTTGTACAGCAATGCCAACGATGTCGCAGGCTATTTGGGAATGGATGAGAGGGACAATGTGGTCTGCGCTCTTCCCATGTTTCACGTGTTTTGTTTAACCGTCTGCATGAATGCACCGCTGATGAGCGGCGCAACTGTCTTGATTGAGCCTCAATTCAGTCCGGCATCTGTTTTTAAGCTTGTTAAGCAGCAGCAGGCGACCATTTTTGCCGGTGTGCCTACAATGTATAACTACTTGTTTCAGCATGAAAACGGAAAGAAAGATGATTTTTCTTCGATCCGGCTGTGCATTTCGGGAGGCGCGGCCATGCCAGTCGCGTTGCTGACGGCGTTTGAAGAAAAATTCGGTGTTACCATTTTGGAAGGCTACGGGCTCTCGGAAGCATCACCCGTCACGTGCTTTAACCCGTTTGACAGGGGCAGAAAGCCGGGCTCCATCGGGACAAGTATCTTACATGTCGAAAACAAGGTCGTAGATCCGCTCGGACGCGAGCTGCCCGCTCACCAGGTCGGTGAATTGATCGTGAAAGGCCCCAATGTGATGAAGGGCTATTATAAAATGCCGATGGAAACAGAGCATGCATTAAAAGACGGGTGGCTTTATACGGGGGACTTGGCAAGACGGGATGAGGACGGCTATTTTTACATTGTTGACCGGAAAAAAGACATGATCATTGTAGGAGGATACAATGTGTATCCGCGGGAGGTGGAGGAGGTGCTGTACAGCCATCCGGACGTCAAGGAGGCGGTTGTCATCGGCGTGCCGGACCCCCAAAGCGGGGAAGCGGTAAAGGGATATGTGGTGCCGAAACGCTCTGGGGTAACAGAGGAGGACATCATGCAGCACTGCGAAAAGTATCTGGCAAAATACAAGCGGCCTGCCGCCATTACGTTTCTTGACGATATTCCGAAAAATGCGACGGGGAAAATGCTCAGACGGGCACTGAGAGATATTTTGCCCCAATAAAATGAAAAAGCGAAGCGGTTAGCTTCGCTTTTTCATTTTCAATCCTTTGCTTCTTTTTTAATAATATTTAGCAGCGCCTTTGTATCATTTTTGCTTAATTTGTAGTATGTGCCATCCTTCAAAAAAACGGCTTGCTGGCTGCCGTCAATCCATAGTCTGAATGAGTCATACCGGTCTTTATGAAACTTGATTGTCCCTTCGTAATCAGGGGCTGATGTTTTTTCTGTCTTCACCTGTTTTCCCTGATTCATAATATCCAGCATATCTTTGACGTGCTGTCTTTTTTCAATCTCGATATCTTCCTGGCCGCTTGAAGACAGTGTGATCAAATCCGCGTCTACCGATTGATACACATCGCCTGATCGGCTGTAAAGATAAAAAAATGCTATAAACACAAGACCGATTACCACGATGGCTGCCACTATTTTTTTCATTTGCATCACTCCAAACATTGTTAGTTTTCCCAGCGATCGGGTTTTCCATGCTTAAAAGGATGGAAAAGTGCGGAACACAGCTTGGTTCTAAGAATTTGAATTTATGATTACAATAGAAGTAACGGGTTGATGTGAGGAGTGAGGCGTTATGCGCAAGTGGATTGCGGCAGCAGGACTTGCTTACGTGCTGTACGGGCTGTTTTTTTATTGGTATTTTTTCCTGTCGGGTGATTCTGCAATACCGGAAGCCGTGAAAGGGACGCAGGCTGATCCGGCTTCTTTCATGAAGCCGTCTGAGTTGGCAGTGGCCGAGCAGTATTCGAATGTCAAGAATTTTTTATTTTTTATCGGGGTACCACTTGATTGGTTTCTGTTTTTTGTTCTGCTTGTCAGCGGTGTTTCAAAGAAAATCAAGAAATGGATGGAAGCGGCCGTGCCTTTTCGGTTTTTGCAGACTGTAGGTTTTGTGTTTGTGCTTTCGCTGATTACAACATTGGTGACGCTGCCTTTAGATTGGATAGGCTATCAAGTATCGCTTGACTATAACATTTCCACACAGACAACGGCCAGCTGGGCTAAGGATCAGGTTATCAGCTTTTGGATCAGCTTTCCAATCTTTACGCTTTGCGTTCTCGTTTTTTATTGGCTGATCAAAAGGCATGAAAAAAAATGGTGGTTATACGCCTGGCTGTTAACAGTGCCGTTTTCGCTTTTTCTGTTTTTTATTCAGCCGGTCATTATCGATCCTTTATACAATGAATTTTATCCGCTGAAAAACAAAGAGCTTGAAAGCAAAATTTTAGAGCTGGCAGATGAAGCCAATATTCCGGCTGATCATGTATATGAAGTGAACATGTCAGAAAAAACAAATGCGCTGAATGCCTATGTTACAGGAATCGGGGCTAACAAACGGATTGTATTGTGGGATACGACACTGAACAAACTTGACGATTCAGAAATCCTGTTTATTATGGGCCACGAAATGGGCCATTATGTCATGAAGCACGTTTACATCGGTCTGGCTGGTTATTTGCTCGTGTCGCTCGCCGGATTTTATGTCATTGATAAGCTTTACAAGCGGACGGTTCGCCTAACCCGCAGCATGTTTCATTTAGAAGGGCGGCATGATCTTGCGGCACTTCCGCTGGTATTGCTTTTGTTTTCTGTTTTGAGCTTTGCGGTTACGCCTTTTTCAAATGCTGTCTCGCGTTATCAGGAGAATAAGGCTGACCAGTATGGGATCGAGTTGACAGAGAACAGAGAAGCCGCTGTTAAAACGTTTCAGGATTTGGCCGTGACGGGGCTGAGCCAGGTTGATCCTCCGGTGCTTGTGAAGATTTTCAGAGGCAGCCATCCTTCGATCATGGAACGGATTCAACATGCGGAGAAAGAAGAGAAAACGCCGGAACATCCTGCCACAGAACAGGATAATGGCAAATAAAAAGAAGCAGGTATGGAGGAACCTGCTTCTTTTTACTATTATTGTGCAGCTGCTTGTACGTTGATTAACCCTTTTCCATAGTAGAAAGAGTTTCCAAGGTATGTTGCAGTGCTTTCTAAACGATCACGGACTTGCGCGTTTGTCCAAGTCGGGTGCTTAGAAAGAATTAACGCTGCTGCTCCGGCAACGTGAGGAGTCGCCATGGACGTGCCGTTGTAAGCACCGTAAGTGCCTCCAGGAAGTGTGCTTTGGATGGATACGCCAGGAGCCATCACATCAAGCTCAGAACCTGCGCTTGAGAATGAAGCTCTTTGGTTGCTGCTGTTTACCGCACCTACCGCAATAGTGGAAGGATATTTTGCAGGGTAGCCGACTGTGCTTGAGCTTCCGGACGAACCTTCGTTTCCGGCAGCGGCAGCAACGACGATACCGCTGGAAACGGCTTTATCAACGACTGTTTTCAGCGCTGTAGAACCAGAAGGTCCGCCAAGGCTCATGTTAATAACATCCATATTGTTGGAAATGGCCCATTCAATGCCGTTAATAATCCAGCTATATTGGCCGCTTCCTGTTGAATCAAGCACTTTTACTGCATATAATGATGCGCTTGGCGCTACGCCCAGAACACCGATTGAGTTATTAAGAGCGGCAATCGTACCGGCTACATGCGTACCGTGAGAACTGCCGTCCTGGTATGGGTTTGTTTCAGAAGGTACGAAGCTTGCTCCGCCTCTGACGTTTAAGTCAGGATGAGAAGAGTCAATTCCGCTGTCGATAACAGCTACTTTTACGTTAGAGCCTGTGTAGCCTTGAGAGTGAAGAGCCGGCGCTTTAATTTGAGAAATGCCATAAGGAACAGATTGCGCATATTCATGTGCAATATGATCTTCTTCCACATATGCAACGCTCGGATCTTTTTTCAATTCTTTTACAGCTTTTTCATCCAATGTTGCTGCGGCCGCGTTAACATACTTAAATTGCTTTTGAACCTTTCCGCCTTTTTCAGAAATAACATCCTTTTTCTTGGCGGAACTCATGGCACTCATTGTCTGTTTAAATCCGACAATGTATTTCTTTTCTGTACTGCTTTTTCCGGCAGCCTGCGCAGACATGTTGCTGAACGCCATCGTAAAGATTAACGTTAACGCAAACAACAAGCTGATCCACAATTTTTTGCTTCTCACTCTTTACCCTCTCCTTTTAAAAAATTCAGAGTAGACTTACTTAAAAGACTATTCTGTGAATTTATTGTAATAGATGGAATAATATTTTAGTAGACCCATTTTTTTGAGATGATTTTATCTCTATTTAGGTATATCATCTCTCGCTATTTCCGTAGAGACTCGAAATAACTATTTTCATACAGAAAAGAACGAAAATAGACATGAGTAAATGTTCATTATGCTGAAATGTCATGCTTTTTTAGGTTAAATGCTCCTGAGTCCCGGCAAATTCCTGTCGAAAAAATTCGTTCAAATGACCTGCATATGCTTCCGTGAGAACAATGGATATTATCGTGATATTTTTTCAAAGCATGATGATAAAAGTATTCTGAAAAATAAACTTTACAGAAAATGGATATAATGAAAAAATTATTGAGAGGGAGGAAGAAATAAGATGAACATTCGCCAAGCAAAGACATCAGACGCGGCGGCCATTACGCCGCTGTTTAACCAATATCGGGAATTTTATAGACAGGCATCCGATTTGCAAGGGGCGGAGGCTTATTTGAAAGCTCGTTTGGAAAATCACGAGTCTGTTATTTTGATAGCAGAAGAAAATGGAGAATTCATAGGGTTTACCCAGCTCTATCCAACGTTTTCTTCTGTGTCAATGAAAAGGATCTACATATTAAATGACTTATTTGTCGTTCCTCATGCGCGTACAAAGGGAGCCGGCGGCCGGCTGCTTTCTGCCGCAAAGGATTATGCAGAGGAAAACGGGGCAAAATGTTTAACACTTCAGACTGAGCACCACAACCGGAAGGCAAGAAGCTTGTATGAGCAAAACGGCTATGAAGAGGATACCGGATTTGTCCATTATTGTCTCAATGTGCCGGCGAAGTGAAAATGGCGGCTTGATGATTTGGTTTTTTGAACGTTCTTCGGTTACGATATAAATGAAAAGGAGTGTGCCGAATGTCAACGTTATTTCAAGCATTGCAGGCAGAAAAAAATGCCGATGATGTTTCAGTCCATGTGAAAACCATATCAACAGAGGATTTGCCGAAGGATGGTGTCCTGATTAAAGTTGCTTATTCCGGCATTAATTACAAAGATGGTCTGGCCGGAAAAGCAGGAGGCAATATCGTCAGAGAGTATCCGCTTATTTTAGGCATTGATGCTGCGGGTACGGTCGTCTCTTCCAATGATCCGCGTTTTGCGGAGGGGGATGAGGTGATCGCGACAAGCTATGAGCTCGGTGTCTCCCGTGATGGCGGATTAAGTGAATACGCTTCTGTGCCTGGTGACTGGCTGGTGCCTTTGCCACAGAATCTTTCGTTAAAAGAAGCGATGGTGTACGGAACGGCGGGATTTACTGCGGCGTTATCAGTGCATCGGCTTGAACAGAACGGTCTGTCTCCGGAAAAAGGCAGCGTGCTAGTCACAGGAGCAACTGGCGGTGTCGGCGGAATTGCGGTATCGATGCTGAACAAGCGGGGCTATGATGTGGTGGCAAGTACCGGAAACCGGGAGGCGGCTGATTATTTGAAACAGCTTGGTGCAAGCGAAGTAATCAGCAGGGAAGATGTCTATGACGGAACGCTTAAGGCGCTGTCCAAGCAGCAATGGCAGGGAGCGGTTGATCCAGTCGGCGGAAAACAGCTTGCCTCGCTTTTAAGCAAAATTCAATACGGCGGATCTGTCGCAGTGAGCGGCTTAACCGGCGGAGGAGAAGTTCCGGCAACGGTGTATCCTTTTATTCTTCGCGGAGTAAGCCTGCTCGGAATCGATTCAGTATACTGTCCGATGGACGTCAGAGCCGCTGTTTGGGAGCGCATGTCTTCTGATCTCAAGCCTGATCAGCTGCTGACCATCGTGGACAGGGAAGTATCATTGGAAGAAACGCCGGGTGCGTTAAAAGATATTTTGCAAAATCGCATTCAAGGAAGAGTGATTGTGAAGCTTTAACAGGATCAGCTTGCAGAGAATGTTATTTTTCTGCAAGCTTTTTTGTGGACAGGATGTTCAGCTGCTGAACTGCTGTGTCGTGAAACAAGATTTTCCTGTAAGCCGAACTTTCTCTTCTCATTTAAAAAATAATTGGTGATAATGATTCTCATTCCGTGTTATACTACTCTTGGACATCTTAACCATAGAAACTACCAACAGGAGAGACTGGAACATATGAAAAAAACACTGATTATTCTTACAGTTTTACTTCTTTCTGTCTTAACGGCTGCTTGCTCGTCTTCAAGCGGCAATCAAAACAGTAAAGACCATAAAGTGGCGGTAACACATGATTTAGGGAAGACAAATGTGCCTGAGCATCCGGAGCGGATTGTTGTTCTTGAGCTAGGTTTTATTGATACACTGCTTGATCTCGGCATTACGCCTGTCGGGGTTGCCGATGATAACAAAGCGAAGCAGCTGATCAACAAGGATGTGCTGAAGAAAATTGACGGCTACACATCTGTCGGCACCCGCTCACAGCCAAGCATGGAAAAAATCGCTTCATTAAAACCCGATTTAATTATTGCTGACACGACCCGGCATAAGAAGGTGTACGATCAGCTGAAAAAAATAGCGCCGACGATTGCACTTAATAATTTAAATGCTGATTATCAGGATACAATTGACGCTTCGCTTACAATTGCAAAAGCAGTCGGCAAGGAGAAGGAAATGGAGAAAAAGCTGACGGCGCATGAAGAAAAGCTTAGCGAGACAAAGCAGAAAATCAGCGCGAACAGCCAGTCCGTGCTTTTGATCGGAAATACAAATGATACCATTATGGCCAGGGATGAAAACTTCTTTACATCGAGACTTTTAACACAGGTCGGCTACCGATATGCAATCAGTACGTCAGGCAATAGCGATTCAAGCAATGGCGGCGACTCTGTGAATATGAAAATGACACTGGAGCAGCTGCTGAAAACAGATCCGGATGTGATCATCCTGATGACAGGAAAAACAGATGACCTCGACGCCGACGGTAAACGCCCGATCGAAAAGAATGTCCTTTGGAAAAAACTGAAGGCAGTGAAAAACGGGCATGTATACCACGTGGACCGTGCGGTGTGGTCTCTGCGCCGCAGTGTAGACGGGGCGAATGCCATTTTGGACGAGCTTCAAAAAGAGATGCCGGCTGCTAAGAAATAAAAGAAAAGACAGGCAAACGCCTGTCTTTTTCTTATTTGATAAAGCGGGATAAGTGGCTGTTGATATTATAGTCTTTTATCCGCCATTTTTCTTCTGCAAATTCAATGTTGCTGAGGCAGGCGTTGACGAGACGGGTGCTTTGAAGCTCCGGGTCACCGCCGGATATTTCTGTCAGCAGGGCGTGAATTGCCGCACCGTGCGCCACGATCAGCACCTTCTTGTTTGGATACGCCTGGTTCACTTTTGCCAAACCGCCCATCAGCCTGTCAGTGAGTTCTTCTAAGGTTTCCATATTCGGATAGATGTTATCTGGATAGCGCTTTGTCCGTTCCTCCAGCTGCATGCCCTCCGCGTCGCCGTAATCGCGTTCCTTAAAATCATCCATCTCGACTATCGGAAGATGCAGATATTCATTAATAATTTCCGCGGTTCTTTTCGCTCTTTTCAGCGGGCTCGTCACAATAATATCCCAAGAAAAGTCCTTTACATATTCTCCGGTTTCTCTTGCTTGGCGTTCACCTGTTGCGTTTAGCGGGATATCGGTTTTGCCTTGGCATTTTTGCTGCAGGTTCCAATCGGTTTCTCCATGTCTTACTAAACAAACGGCTGTCATAAAATCCCCTTCCTGACTTTATTCATATCGCTATTATACTAAATCGAAAGCATGTGTCCTATGAAAAAGCCTATGCAAGAACTTCAAATAATAAAGCCAGTCCAATTCCGCCGCCGCTTCCGATGGCTGCAACAGCATATTGACAGTCTGGCCGTCTTTTCGCTTCATAAAACAATCTGGTTACCAGAGCTGCACCTGATGCACCGTACGGATGGCCAAGAGCTAAGGCGCCGCCGCGCACATTGATTTTTGAAAAGGGAATGCCGAGTTCTTGCGAGCAGACACAAATTTTGACGGCAAAGGCTTCATTGATTTCAAATAAATCGATATCATCAGGTGTTACATCGTGTGTATGTAAGAGCTGACGAATCGCGACAACCGGTGCCGCGGGCGGAAAGTTGGGGTGAATCCCGCTGACAGCGCTGCCGATAAACCGGAGCACAGGCTTAAGTCCCAGGGCTGCCGCTTTTTCTTCTTCCATTACCAAAAGAGCGGCTGCTCCGTCTGCTATGCCACTGCTGTTGGCTGCTGTGACTGTTCCGGAGCTGGTGTCGAAAACCGGCTTTGCACGGGGAATAATCGCTTTTATCGGCCGCGTTTTCAAAAATGCTTCGTCCGTCTCCAATTCCCCGAGAGGAACAATTTCTTCACGGTAAAATCCTTCATCATGCGCGTTCCTGCTGCGTTGATGGCTGAGAAGCGCGTACTCATCCTGCATGCCTCTGCTGATGGAATAGCGTGCAGCCGTATATTCTGCTGCAATGCCCATGTCTGGATCGCCAATCGCATCTGGAGAAAAGCGGGCCCGTTCTGAAAAAGGGGATTGGCTGCTGCTTTCTGAGCCGCCCGCGATATACATCGTGCCGGCTCCCGCTTGAATAAGGCTGCAGGCATAGCGCACAGCTTCAAGGCCTGAGCCGCACTGTCTGTCAATTGTCATTCCGGGAACCGATAAAGGCAGTCCGGCTTGAAGGGCTGACAGTCTGGCCAGGTTGCCGCCTCTGCCAGTAGCGTTTCCGAGAATGACCTCGTCAACTTGATCCTCTAGCTTTCGGCTGAGACAGCGGATGATGGGAGCCGCCAAATCCTCCGGCAGGAAGGGCTTCAGCAGTCCGTTTTGATTTCCAAAGATCGTTCGTTTTGCATCAACAATAACCGCATTCATTTATACTGTATACTCTCTTCCAGCCATTTTTTCACTCTGGAACGGGCAATTTTTCCGCTGCTCGTTTCCGGCAAGCTGTCTGCAAACACCCATTTTTTCGGAATTTTATAGGAGGCTAATTTCTGTTTACACCAGGCTTTCAGTGTTCTGGCATTAGCGTTTCCAAGAATGACAGCTACAGCGATTTCTCCCCAATACTCGTCGGGAATGCCAACGACAGCCGCGCTTTCAACCTCTGGGCAGGCGAGAAGCACACGTTCAATTTCTTCTGGGAAAATATTTAATCCTCCGTACACGATCATCCCGTTTTCTCTTCCTGATATGTAAAGAAAGCCCTCTTCATCAACGTAGCCCATATCATCTACTGTCATCCATTCATCTGGTGTGCTGCCGTTCACATAGCCGGAAAACCTCATCGGGCTTTTGACAAATATTTTTCCGATTTCTCCTGGCTGGCAGCGTTCTCCTCCAGCGTTGAGGATTTCGATCCGGACATTATGAAAAGGGCGGCCCGCTGAATGCGGCTTCCGTTTGCTGTCTTCCGGTGAAGAAAACGTCACAAAACTAAGCTCTGATGTGCCGTAAAAATCGTACAGCTTGAGATGAGGCCATGCAGCGGCAAGCTTCTCCTTGGATTCTGCCGGCCAGTCTGCGCCGGATGAAATGATTTTGACGGGACTGTCGGGAAAACCCTCAATCCTTGCGAGGGCGTCTGTCATCGTCGGTACGGTATAGAGAACACTGATGGATTCACGGCACAGCCATTCCTTCGCTTTGGCAGGAGAAAACTTTTTCAGCAAACAAACGGTTCCTCCAAGAAACAAAGTGCTGACTGCCCCGTATAAGAAGTGAGAGGACATTAACGTCCCGGGAATCAATACCGTGTCATTTGATGAAATCGAAAAATCTGTTTCTGTACAGGTAAAGCTCTCTATCCATGAGCGGTGAGATCGCGTAAAGGCCTTCGGTTTTCCTGTCGAGCCCGACGTAAATCCCATATAAAAAGGGTGCTCCGGATCAATGGTAGGCAAGGGATCAGCGGTTGCTTCAGAAATATCTGCCATACAGTTATCCAGCAAAACAACAGGTGTCTGGCTATCTGTCAGTTTGTTTTTGAAAAAGGCTAAAGTAACCACAAGATCCGCATTGCTTATGGACAGCCGCTCCTTACATTCAGCCGGGCTCCAGCGTGTGTCGATGGGAATGGCTGTGCATCCAGCCGCTGCGGCTCCGGCAAACAGCTGTAAAAACGCCAGACTATTTGGGAGCAGGATCGCCACACGATTCGGCATGCTCGGCTGTGACCGCAGCCAATTTGCGGTTTGAGAGACAAGCCGATCCCAATCATGGTACGTGATTTGCTCCGATTCAGTCTGGATCGCTACACGGCCGGGCGATGTTTCGGCAGTAGATGAATAGGTATGAGTAATTGTCATGTAGTGTCATCCTCCTTTTGTAAACATCGTATCAGAAAGAGACAAGGCTTGAGTGATTTTTATCGCCAGAAATGCAGATACAGCCGCTTTTATCAAATCACCAGGCACATATGCAAGGCTCATGAAGGCGGCCTGTGACAAATCAATATGCATGATAAAAGCTTGTACCGGTATACCAAGCAGATAAATAAAGATGATGCCGAATACGATATGAGTGAAAAAGAGACGCAATACTGTCACCTTCCGCAGCCTGTTAGCGGCTAAACTGATCAGCCATGAAGCGAGGGGATAAGCAATCAAAAAGCCTGCGCTCGGTCCGAAAAACACACCAAAACCGCCTCGTCCGCCGGGCAACAGCGGCGCTCCGAAGGCGACGAGCAGCAAAAAGACAAGCTGGCTTAAGAAAGCAGACTTTGGCCTGAGGATGCTGCCTGCCAACATGACACCAAGCGTTTGCAATGTAATCGGAACAGGTGTAAAGGATAAGAAGAGAGGGGGCATAAAGCCGAGCACTGCCATCAGCGCGGTGAAAATCGCAATATGCATCATGTCGATTAATTTCAGCATGTGAAATCCTCCAAACAGTAATCAAATATGGTTATACAATAAATGCAGGTAATTATTATGTCAACTGATTTTTAATTTAAGTTTACATAATGAACGCAAAAAAAACCGGCCGTATGGCAGACCGGTTTTTGATGGTTATTCTTCTGTCAGGATGACAAGCGAATCAACGGAAGCGGCCACATGGGAAACGGCGCGGCTGACTTCCTGAAGCCCTCCAAGAAAGGCTTGCAGATCGACGTCGATTTTGCCTGATTGCTCTTTGCTGATTTTCATGCTGTGGACGATTTCATCGAATAAGCGGTTAATTTGCGTCATTTTTTCTTTACTTTCGCTGACTAGCTCATTCACGTCTTTGATATGCTTGGATACAATGTTGATTTGTGTATTCGTATTGTTCACAAGCTCAGAAACAGTAGAGACGGTTTTTTTCGTATCCTCAGAAAGCTTCCGCACTTCATTTGCCACGACAGCAAAGCCTTTGCCGTGTTCTCCGGCGCGGGCGGATTCAATAGATGCATTGAGCGAGAGAAGGTTTGTTTGTTCAGCTATGCCTGTGACGATGCCGAAGATTTTTTCAATTTGCTGCGCGATTTCATCCAGCTTGACCATTTCTTTTTCGATTTGGACAAGGCTTGTGTCAATTTTGTTCATCTGTTTTTGCTGGACTTCTAGCTCTTTTTTTCCGCCGATCGACTTTTCTTCAACAGTGCTGGATGTTACAGTGCCGGCTTTGGATGCTTGAGAAATGCCCTCAGATTTGTCCACAAGCTCTTGAACTGATCTGCTTGTTTCTGAAAACAGATTGGCAATCGATCCAGAGGTTTCTTGAATTTTCTGATGAAGAAGGTTTTTCTTTTCTTCTTGTTCATCACGGGTCTGGTTATACTCGCTTTGAAACGCTTCAAGGACAAGCTGCTGTTCTAAGTTCAAGATTTTTGTTGTTGCTTTAATGGCTTTTAGCAGTTCTTGCTGATTTGTAATGGATGCTTCATAAATGTCAATCATTGACAAAAGAAGCTCTTGAAACGCACCCATATACCATTTTGGCAAAAGGCCGATTCTTAAATGGATGGAGGCGATTCGGTTACGCTTTTCAATAAATTCATCATCGATAACGCCTGCAAACATTTCCTGAATATGCCGTTTTAACGTTTGTTTTAAGCGGTCAACTGAACTGTGATCATTAATGATATCCATCAATGAGCTTTCATGGTCAAGGTTTTTATAAAACGCATCAACGATATTTACGATATTTTCTTGAATGAGTGGCTGAAGCTGCTCTAACACGTAAAGCTCAGCATCTCCCAACCTGACCATTTTGAGCTGTTTTTTGACATCTGCATGTTTGTTTGTGAGCTGAATGCGGTTTTTTTGCTGTCCGTTTGAATCTGAAAAGTAAGCTGTTTCTTGTTTTCTGTCTTTTTTAAATAACAATACAATGATCCCCCTTGGGAAAAATATAATTTTTACTTTTTGGCTTTTTAAGCCTTTTTCTTTTTTATCGGCCAAGGGAAACATGAATGAAGCTGAAGATGAAAAATATTTGAAAAACCGTTCATTAAAATGAACGGTTTAATCGAGATCTATTTGTTTTAATGGTTTAATGGCCGGACCCTCTACAACTTCGCCAGATGGCTTAAAGCGTGACCCGTGGCACGGACAATCCCACGTATGCTCACTGTCGTTCCACTCGACCTCGCAGCCTAAATGGGTACAAGTCGTATCAACGAGATGGAGGCAGCCTGTCTCATCCCGAAATGCTCCCGCTCGCCTGCCGTTTATGGTGACGGCTTTCCCTTCTCCTGGCGAAATGTCTTCAAATTGGACATCAGGCTTTTCAAGCTTTCCTTTAATCAAATGCTTGGCGACATCGGCATTGTAGGAAATCACTTTCTGCAACCCGGGATTCAGATGGAAACGGGACGGAGTGAAAATGCTTTCGTATGGATTGTCTTTTTTCTCTACAAGGTCTGACAATAGAGTGGCTGCGACTGCTGAGGACGTCATGCCCCATTTTTTGAACCCGGTCGCTACTAGAATATTGTCCTCATTTTCCGACATCGGCCCGATAAACGGGATTTTGTCGATCGTCACTAGATCTTGTGTGGACCAATAATATGGAATGCTTTCGATGCCGATGGAGCTTTCGGCCAGTTGTCTCAGTGTTTCATAATGTGTAGACATGGCTTTTCCCTGGCCTGTTTTATGGCTTACTCCGCTGAAGAGAATCAGCTTTTCACCGTTTACAACCGTATAGCGGAGCGCCACTGACGGCTGATCGATACTCAAATACATGCCCTCGGGATACTCGATCTTCGGCTTGATGGCAAGGACATAAGATCTGTCGGAGTACATTCTCGCAGCATATAATCCGCCTCCGTCATAAAAAGGGAAGTGGGAACAGCATATGATAAAGCGGCTCTTAATGGCGTGCCGGCTTTTTGTTACCACTTCGGGCCTTTCGCCTTTTTTGATATCAAGCGCAACGGTCTCTTCATAAATTCGGCCGCCTTTTTGAACAATTTGCTCCAGAAGCGCTTTTAAGTATTGAAGCGGATGAAATTGAGCTTGATTCTTCATGACAAGCGCCAGCTTAGAACCTAAGGGAATTGGAAGATCCTTGATAAGGTCTCTTTCAATTCCCAGCTTTGTGTATGCCTCATGCTCGGTGCGGATTTTTTGAACATTTTTTTCATTTGCCGTATAAAGATATGCGTCTTGCTCGATCCATTCACAATCAATTTGATGTTCATCCACAATGCCTTTTATGTAATCAATTGCGTTTTGGTTTGCTTCATAATAAAGCCTCGCATGGTTTAATCCGAAATTGCGGATAAATTCGTCGTATATCATGTCATGCTGTGCGGTAACTTTAGCAGTTGTATGCGCAGTGGTTCCGTTAAGAACCTGATTTGCTTCAATCAAAACGACACGGAAGCCTCTCTTCGTAAGTTCATATGCCGTTGTGATTCCCGTAATCCCGCCTCCGATAATGGTGACGTCACATTCAGTGTCCTCTTGAAGCGCAGGAAAAGAAGGCAGGTCAGTTGATGTTTTCCAGTATGTTTCAGGTGCTTCCTTTGCAAAATGTTGATTAGCCAAGCCGTTATCCCTCCAATCAGATTTATTCTTAATTTTTCCATATTCTATCTTTTCATACATAGGAAGCAGGCATTGTTCATAACATAATAAGGTTGAAAAGGAGTGATTTCATTGGCGAATCAAAAAAAGAAAACATTACCGCCTCAGCACCAGAACCAGCAGCCTGGTTTTGAATATCTGATGGACCCGCGTCCGGTTTTTGATAAGCCGAAGAAAGCGAAAAAATTAGAGGGCAAAACCGCTATTATTACTGGAGGAGACAGCGGGATTGGACGCGCTGTCTCGGTGTTATTCGCAAAAGAAGGGGCTAATGTGGTCATTGTGTATTTGAATGAACATCAGGACGCCGAGGAAACAAAGCAGTATGTAGAAAAGGAAGGGGTAAAATGCCTGCTGATTGCAGGAGATGTCGGGGATGAAGCGTTTTGCAATGATGTGGTCGGGCAGGCAAGCCAAGTGTTTCCATCCATTGATATATTGGTTAACAATGCAGCTGAGCAGCATGTCCAGCCAAGCATTGAAAAAATCACCAGCCACCAGCTGATGAGAACCTTCCAAACAAACATTTTTTCCATGTTTTACTTAACAAAGGCAGTGCTGCCTCATTTAAAAAAAGGGAGCTCTATTATTAATACCGCTTCAATTACCGCCTATAAAGGCAATAAAACGCTGATCGATTATTCAGCGACAAAAGGCGCGATCGTTACGTTTACAAGGTCCCTTTCCCAGTCGCTTGTTCAGCAGGGCATACGGGTCAATGCAGTGGCACCGGGTCCCATTTGGACACCGCTTATCCCGGCCAGCTTTGCCGCAAAAGACGTGGAAGTGTTTGGTTCAGACGTGCCGATGGAACGCCCGGGACAGCCGGTCGAAGTGGCGCCAAGCTATCTATACCTTGCCAGCGACGATTCCACATACGTCACAGGGCAGACGATTCACGTCAATGGCGGAACAATTGTGAACGGATAATAAAAAGCCAATCCTTGAAGGATTGGCTTATTCGCTCTGCTTGAGCGCTGCATATTCTTTAGAGAGCGTAAGAAACGCATCTTTATCTTTTTCGTCCAAGGCTTTGTTAATTTGGTCCGTCAGCATGGCAAGCCGACGGTTATACAAGGATTCATCGAGCACCATTTGAATGTAAATATCCGTCATTGTGACATCGAATTCTTTTGTTTTTTGCGTGTTGCGGGACTTCATGAGCTCAGTGTACGATTTTTTCTCTTTCATAAAGAATCCCCCCAATGCCTTTTTTATAGTATATGGATAACGGTCGAAAAAATCAATAAATTTTTATAATTTTTAGACAACTAATACTTGGCAATCTATCGACATATCCTGCAAAATGCCGTAAACCGGCAAATCTTATGAAAGTAAAATCGGTTTATTACTAGTCATTTAGTACCAGTAAATATCATTAAAAGATGATTTTATCTTAAATGTTAAAAAAACCTGTCGTTTTACAAAAACAGATGATAGATTATTAGTATAAATTTTGCAGAAAAAGGATGGAGGCCATAATATGAGTCAGAAAACAGACGCACCTTTAGAATCGTATGAAGTGAACGGCGCAACAATTGCCGTGCTGCCAGAAGAAATAGACGGCAAAATCTGTTCCAGAATTATTGAAAAAGATTGCGTGTTTTATGTCAACATGAAGCCGCTGCAAATTGTCGACAGAAGCTGCCGATTTTTTGGATCAAGCTATGCGGGAAGAAAAGCAGGAACTTATGAAGTGACAAAAATTTCACACAAGCCGCCGATCATGGTGGACCCTTCGAACCAAATCTTTTTATTCCCTACACTTTCTTCGACAAGACCCCAATGCGGCTGGATTTCCCATGTGCATGTAAAAGAATTCAAAGCGACTGAATTCGACGATACGGAAGTGACGTTTTCGAATGGGAAAACGATGGAGCTGCCGATCTCTTATAATTCGTTCGAGAACCAGGTATACCGAACAGCGTGGCTCAGAACCAAATTCCAAGACAGAATCGACCACCGCGTGCCGAAAAGACAGGAATTTATGCTGTACCCGAAAGAAGAGCGGACGAAGATGATTTATGATTTTATTTTGCGTGAGCTCGGAGAACGGTATTAGAAAAATAGGAAGGAGCTGACCGAACAGGGCAGCTCCTTTCATAAAGCTATGCCGTCGGAATTCCTCCGGTGATGCCATATACCTGAGATGTCACATAGCTTGAATTCTCTGAAGCTAGAAATACATAAACATCGGCCAATTCCACTGGCTGACCAGCGCGATTTAATGGAGCTGGCGGCGTGCCTTGTCCGAATTTCGGGATGTTTTCCGTCGGCTGTCCGCCGGAAATTTGCAGCGGTGTCCAAATTGGTCCGGGTGCAACTGAATTTACTCTGATGCCTTTGGAAGCAAGCTGTTTTCCCAGTCCAACGGTAAAGCCGATAATGGCGTTTTTTGTTGCTGCGTAATCTAACAACATCGGGCTTGGATTATAGCCTTCAACTGAGGTAGTTGTGATAATTGAAGCTCCCTCCGGCAAATACGGAAGCGCCGCTTTTACAACCCAGTAAAGGGAAAAGACGTTCACTTCAAATGTTTTATAGATTTGTTCAGTAGGCAGATCTTCGATGTTTTCGACCGCTTGCTGTTTGCCTGCAACGAGCGCTAGCACATCAAGTCCGCCGAGTTTGTGATGCGACTGTTTGACTAGATCTTGGCAAAAGGATTCGTCGCTCAAATCTCCGGGGATCAGCACTGCTTTTCGGCCTTCTGCTTCAATCAGCTCTTTTACCTCTTCAGCATCTGGCTGTTCCTCGGGCAAGTAGTTAATGGCCACATCGGCACCTTCTCTGGCGTAAGCAATCGCGGCAGCGCGGCCGATACCGGAATCGCCGCCCGTGACAAGCGCTTTTCGACCCGTTAGTTTACCTGATCCTTTGTAGCTTTTTTCTCCGCAATCAGGGACAGGCTTCATGTTCTTTTGCAGGCCTGGCGGCTCTTGATATTGTTCAGGAAATTCATCATGAAAAAATGCTTTTATAGGATTCGTAAGATTTGAATCAGACATCATCAACGCTCCTTTTCTGTTTGGTGTACATTCGTATGTGTACCCCTGAGCATAAGCAGAAAAACATGTTTTGGCAGTTTGAATAGTGAAGGAAAAAGAAAACAAGAAAAAACAAAGACTTCTTCCATATTTATCTTGTCAAATAAGACTATATGAATTATGATAAATTCGAGCTATAAATCAACTAAATATTGGGTGTTGGGGGAGTGAATCGTCATGAAAAAAGCGGCCGCGGTTTTGCTGTCACTCGGTCTCGTTTTCGGTTTTTCATACGGAGCTGACCATGTGGCGGAAGCCAAAACAAAGGTGAAGGTCTATAAGAACTGCAAGGAGTTAAACAAAGTATACAAAGGCGGAGTGGCTCGCACTTCGAAGGCGAAAAACAAAGGCGGAAAAACAAAGTACAAGCCTTACGTTTCTAAGGCGCTTTACGATGCCAATAAAAAGAAAGACCGCGATAAAGATCTTATCGCCTGTGAACGGTAAATAAGAAAAAGCAATCTGGTGTCCAGATTGCTTTTTCTATTGCTTAAGCCGCCTGATCGGCCGCAGCGCTTTTCGCCTTCCTTGTCATAAGGCTGACTGCCATCATGACCGAGATATTCAAAAGCAGGGCAACGATGCCTACATTCAAGTCTTTTGCGGCTTGCGGCAGAGCCGGAAATAAAGTGCCGATCGTCGTTTCCGTCATTGTAATATAAGTAACTGCTCCGACACCTGCAATAATGCCGGCGAAGGCTCCTTGCTTTGTCACCATATTATGCTTGAACAGGCTGAACAAAAGGGCGGGGAATAGCTGTGTGACAAGGCTGTAGCCCATCAAAAGCAACGTAACGATGGTATTCCCGCCTTTGAAGGTAAAATACACCGAAATCAACGCAATCACCGGCACTAAAAACTTAGCAAGAGCCGATACCTGTTGTTCTGTCGTGCGGGGCGCAATTACCTTGTACACATTTTTTGCAAACAGCGTGGAGGCGGACATTAAGATCATAGACCCTGGCACAAGTGCTGTCAGCAGTCCGGCAGCACCGATAATTCCGACAAACCAAGGGTCAAATGCTTGCAGAGACAGTTTCAAAAGCGATAGATCCCCGTCTGCGCCTTTCAGATCTGGAACTTGCAGGATAGCCGCGAAGCCGACGAAAAGGACGAAGAGCAGGACCAGCTGGTACAAAGGCATGATGATGGCGTTTTTACGAAACACTTTTGGGTTTTCGGCTGAATACGAAGCGGAAAACGTGTGAGGCCACATGTAAAACCCGAGCGCTGTCAAGAGTACGGTTGAACTGAACCAGGCCACACTTTGTCCCGATTCGGGTAGCGTAAGAAAGCCAGGCTTTGCCGTTTCAATCTGCTGAAACATGTCTTGAAATCCGCCGTAGTAATGAATTGGCAAATACACACCTAAAAACAGAACGACAACCAGAATCATGATGTCCTTCACAACCGATATCCAGGCAGACCCGTGAATGCCTGAAACCATAACATAAACCGTGATGGAAACAGCGCCGATCCAGATGGCGGCGGTCGGGGTGATTTTGCCGTACGAGGTTTCCGATACAATCAGCCCGAGGCCTTTCAGCTGCAGTACAAGATAGGGAATGAGTGCGGCGATGCCGACCAGTGAAACGAGAATGCCAAGCAGCGGACTGTTGTATTTTTTTGTGAAAAAATCAGACTGCGACATCAGTTTATGCTGTTTCGCGTACGTCCAAACTGCTGGAAGAAGCCAGTAAGAAAGGATGTAGGCCAGACATCCGTAGGCGATGATATAAAAGGCTGGACCGCCTTTTCCGTAGGCCCAGCCGCTGCCGCCGAGAAACGTAAAAGTAGTATAAATTTCGCCTGCCATCAAAAGGAAGACGAAAACAGTTCCGAAGCCGCGCCCTCCGACCGTCCACTGCTCCAGGTTCATGTCTTTTCCTTTTTGGGCGCGTATACCGAGAAAAATACTCAAGAGCAGGACACCGAAAATGATGATGAGAGCTGCATTCATTCTGCTTCCTCCTTTTTATTTTCCTTGTCGAGGACATACACAATCGCCATCAGCGCAGAGGTCAAAAGAGCCCACATCACAATATAGGCAAGAATAAACGGCATGCCGAACACATAGGGGGTCACCTTATTTGCAAAAGGGATGCCGAGTAAGATTCCGATAAAGGGCAAAGCGGCAAGAACGTGAATCAGTTTCATAGAATCCTCCTTCTATTTAGGATTGGGGTGTACAAGCCCAAGCGTACTGAAAATGATGTCGCAGATATGGCAGCACATGTCACTTTTTAGGGTGAAAGGCTGTGGTTCGAATTATAAATAAATTTATTTTGTTTGTATAGTGTGAATTGTCTGAAAATAATGATCTGAATCGCCCGAAGAGGGAACGGGCAGTATGATTCAAAAGGCTCGGAGTCTGTCCGGGGCAAATAGATAGTATGTTAATAATTCGCTGACCTGCTCACGGATTCGCGGATTAAAATAGCGATGGTTTTCTTCATAACCGTCGATGACAAATGTATAGAGCGTAAAGGCTTCATCGCGTTCCGTCTCGCGGATTGCAATTTTTCTTTTCCTCAGTTCTTTTCTGACCTCCATCAAATCCTTTTGTGCTATTTTTAATGATTCGCTGATAAGCTGTTTATAAGGATGCTTCAATTTTAATGTGCTTTCTTCAATTCCGGCGAGATCACGGTTAAAAATCGTAATGGCCATGGGCAAAAAGAGAGCCCGTTCAATTAAATCGTATATTTCCTCCTGCAGATTTGGCATATTGACTCCTTCTTTCTAAAGGAACGTTTGTTCTATTTGTATTCTATATCGGCTGGTGAAATGTTTCAAGACAGAAAAAATCACCAAAACTTTTTAGTTTTCTGCTGATAATGTGTAGAATAAGGATAGACAAACCCGGTAAGGAGTATAAATGTTGGAGCATTTTTTATCCTATTTGACACAAGAACATTTAACTGAATTATTTCAAAGCTATAGGGCTTTCGGTCCGCTCATAGCTGTGCTGCTGCCTTTAATTGAAGCATTTCTCCCGTTTTTGCCGCTGATCGTGTTTGTGGTGGCGAATACGAACTCGTTTGGCTTGTGGGAAGGATTCATCCTGTCTTGGGCGGGATCAACTGCTGGTTCCATTCTCGTCTTTTTGATTGTCCGTCAATACGGACAGAGAAAATTGCTTGGATTTATCCGCAGTCATCCGTCTGTAAGAAAGCTGATGTTATGGGTGGAAAGACACGGCTTCGGTCCCATGTTTCTTCTGCTTTGTTTTCCATTTACACCGTCAGCCGCGGTGAATGTTGTTGCCGGTTTGTCAAGGATCGGAACGCGGCCGTTTATTTTGGCGGCAGCCTCGGGGAAGCTTGTCATGATTTTTATGATCAGCTTCATCGGATATGATCTGCACGCGCTGATTACACAGCCGATTCGAACGGTCATCGCCGTATTGGTGATCACTGTCTTATGGTATGTCGGCAAAAAGGTGGAGCGGTATCTGCATGTAAGAGCCAGTCAGCGTGAGCATGATGGAGGGAGACAGTAACATGAAAAAACGGTTTTGGTTTCTTGCCGGTGTAGTGTCCGTTGTTCTCGCCATTCAGGTTAAAAATGCTGTCTTTATTGATTACAAGGTAGAAGGCGTCAGTATGAACCCGACCTTCCAGGAAGGAAACGAATTGTTGGTCAATAAATTTTCGCATCGATTTAAAACCATCCATCGTTTTGACATCGTCCTTTTTAAAGGCCCTGATCATAAAGTGCTGATTAAACGGGTAATCGGCTTGCCCGGTGAAACGATCAAATATAAAGATGATCAGCTGTATGTGAACGGAAAGCAGGTTGCTGAGCCATTTTTGAAGCATTTGAAATCTGTTTCTGCCGGCAGCCATGTAACGGGTGATTTTTCTTTGAAAGATGTGACGGGAACAAGCAAGGTGCCGAAAGGAAAATATTTTGTCGTTGGAGATAATCGCATATACAGCTTCGACAGCCGGCATTTTGGTCCGATAAGAGAAAAAAATATTGTCGGTGTGATTTCTGATGCCGAATAAAAAGACGCTAATGGAAGAGGCGTCTTTTTGTATGCCGTTTGGAAAAATGTGTTGAAGAAAAATTTGCAAGGAGCTATAATCAAAATTGTTACCTGTGTAACAAAATTTATATATTTTTTGATTGGAGGGCCGTTTTTATTGGTTTTTGTTCGTTTTTCATGAAACAAAAGGAGTGGTGAATGATGAAATATGAAGCAGTGATTATAGGAGGAGGACCGGTTGGATTTATGCTGGCTTCTGAGCTTGCGATGGCCGGAGTGGGAACATGTGTGATTGAACGGCTTGAAAAACCTGTTCCGCATTCCAAGGCATTGACGTTGCATCCCCGAACGCTGGAGCTCCTTGAGATGAGAGGGATTTTAGAGCGGTTCGTATCCAAGGGAAGCAAGATACCTTCCGGACATTTTTCAATGCTGGATACCCGTCTGGATTTTTCAGGCTTGGATACGAGCTGTCCTTACACGCTTTTGCTCCCGCAGTCCAAAACAGAAAAGCTGCTTGAAGATCATGCACGAAGGCTGGGAACAGAGGTGTTTCGGGGTGCAGAGGCGCTGTCGGTTACGCAAAACGGGGAAGCGGTCCAAACAATTTTTAAGGATCGGGACGGCAGTGTACGGACGATCACAAGCAAGTTTGCCGTTGGTGCAGATGGCGCCGGAAGTACCGTCCGGAAACAGGCAAAAATTGAGTTTCCGGGAACAGACAGCACTGTCACCGCTGCGCTTGGGGATGTGGTGCTCCTTTCTCCGCCGCCGTCAGGCGTGCTGTCCCTTTGCACAAAAGAGGGCGGTGTTATGATTGTTCCGTTATCTTCAGACCGATACCGTGTCGTTGTGATCAGTCCTTATCGCACACAAATGCCGAAAGATGTGCCTGTGACTGAGGAAGAGCTGAGAGCTGATCTCCTGCGAATTTGCGGAACTGACTTTGGTTTAACCGACCCTTCGTGGATGTCGCGGTTCGGGAATGCCGCGCGCCAAGCGAAACGGTATCGGGACGGCAGAATCTTTCTTGCGGGTGATGCCGCGCATATTCATTTTCCAGCGGGCGGGCAAGGGCTGAATGTCGGCCTTCAGGATGCAATGAACCTTGGGTGGAAACTGGCGGCGTCCATCAAAGGCTCTGCGCCTTCATGGCTTTTGGACAGCTACCATGACGAGCGGCACCCGGCAGCTGAAGGGCTCCTCAGAAACACGGAGGCACAGACAAAGCTGATCGATTTCACTCAAGCAGGCCTCCATTTGCGAAGCATGATGTCGGAGCTGCTGGCCTTCCCTGATGTGAATCGATATGTAGCAGGGCAAATTTCTGCACTCGATGTCAGATATGAAGCTGATCGTACCATGCCGCCGAATCGTTTGAACGGGGCAAGGCTCCCTGACATGAAGCTGATTCTTTCCGACGGCAATTCGGAACGGCTGTACAGCTTTCTCCAAAACGGGACATTCGTTTTGCTGTCATTGAGGCAGGAAGCTGATGATCATATCGAAGTGAAAGGCTTACGTATGGTAACCGCCTCGCTTGCAGAACCGAATGAAAAGTTGCGGGATGTGCATACCATATTGATTCGTCCCGATGGACATGTAGCCTGGGCGGTGGATGCATCAGCGCCCGATTGTTCCGAGGTGATTCAAAAAGGGATCAGCCGCTGGTTTTCCGTCACCAGCCGAGTATAATTCAATTCGATTGTTTCATCTGTAACAAAACGGTATGATAGAAGAAACAATCGAATGAAAAAGGATGGAAAACCCGATGAACACAGATCATACGAAACGCAATCTTTTTGAATTGTATGCGGAGCTCATTCATCAACAGGAGAAATGGGAGGGGCTTATTAAAGCCTTTTTATCTGACGAATTGAGGAAGCTGGATGTAGAGCACGGGAGTAAATCTCAATTGACGATGACAGAAATTCATGTTCTATCCTGTGTCGGGGACAATGAACCAATTAATGTCACGTCGATAGCAGAAAAAATGAATACGACAAAAGCGACTGTATCACGCATCAGCACAAGATTGCTCGGCGCAGGCTTCCTTCACAGAACACAGCTTAGCGATAATAAAAAGGAGGTCTACTTCCGATTGACGCCTGCTGGAAAAAAGCTGCACAGTTTGCACAAATATTATCATCAGAAGGCTGAACAGCGTTTTCTGTCATTTTTTGACCGCTATACCGAGGAAGAGATTCTTTTTGCGGAACGGCTGTTTCGGGATCTGGTGACAAAATGGTATCCGTCGTCAGAAGAAATTGAAGGGGGTCTCCCGAGCATTTTTAAATAAAAAACACGCACTGCGGTGCGTGTTTTTCACGTTTCTTCTTTCTTTTTCAAGATTGTAACGTAAATCAGATTTCCTCCGACTAAAATCATAAGGGGCAGTCCAGGGGAGCCGGATGTCACCAAATTATAAATCAGCCAGATTCCTAAACATATTCCATAATATAAGTGCATTGCCTTCTCGGGATTGTCGCGCAGCAAACTTCCTTTAATAATCTTTTTCATCATATCGCCCCTATTAATTTTAGGATTTCCCTTTAGTTTACATGCATCTTCGGTTCATCTCAAAATTTGCTCTTTGGCTTTTGATGCTCTCAAAATATTTCGAGGGAATTTTAGAATTATTTTTTTACAGATATGTTTTCTGATAGCTCTGCCCACTTCTATCATCTACTATCTCCCTTGCTAAAACACTGTTTTCTCCATATAAACAAGGAAAGACCTTCTGTAGCAAGCCACCTATTTAGTCCTTTTATTTCCTCTTGGGAGGAATGTCTCGCTTTCTATTTCGGCTAATACTCCCATAGAATCAACAAATGTAATACTTGTTTCATTTTCACGCATAAGAATTTTCGTACCCCCACTTAATAGACCCTGTCATTTCTCAGCTAAGTCTGTTGTTAACTTGCCAATATCTTCTGCAGAGATGCCGTACCATCCAACAATTCGTTATGAATCAACCTATTCTGAAATTGGTCAGAGATCTCTAGAATACCCAAGTAACTAGCGATTTTACTTTCTAATAATTGGAAGCACTGATCTTTTTCACTCAATGTATCTTCTATATATATAAATTTGTACATGTATTCACCTCAATTCATTCATTTGTTTTATTTTTATTTGAAAAGTAAAAAGAAGACATTAAGTCCTCTTCTTACTTACGATATGTCTATTAGTATCTTTCATTTACACGTGTTTTTGATGCTTTGTTTTCAAGTGAAATAGGGTCTTCTGTTTTAGTTCTCCTAATCTTTACAGAAATACCTACTAGAATGACCGCCATAGTTGTAAATATTCCCATGGTTAATAAGATCGTATCCTGATTTAAACTCCATCCAATTAAGAAAGAGATGATCGCTCCTCCGAAACTTGCCGAGGCAATAAATAAACTTGTAACTTCGTCAACGTACTTCTGAATAATGATTGATGCTAGTGTTAAAGCAATGGGAAATATCCCCGCTATACTTAGGCCAATCAAAAATGTACCACTCAATTGAAGTAATGGGTTACTTATATAAGAGAAGGCAATCAACAAAACAATTAAACAACTACAGCTAAAAAGGAGGTATTTGGAAAAATCAAGCCTTCTACTTACGAAACCAATCAATATTCTTCCTAGGATGATCCCTACCCAGAAAAAGGAGACACTTATAAGACTAATTTGTTCATTGTCTTGGTTTATCATGATTGAAGGTAAAAAGTTGGCAAAATTTGTTTCGATTCCAGCATATAGGAAAGCAAAAAATACAAAAAAGCCTAATTGCTTTGATTTTTTTCTATCTCCTATAAAGTATTGAAATGCTCCTCCGTCTGGAAAGGTCACTTGTTGGTTAGCATTCTTAGCGTACTTTCGGTTCTTGGACAAGAAAATTAACCACCCTACGAATAGGACGAATAAAAAGGTGAATATACAGTAATACGGTAAAAACCAGTTATTGATATCTATGAAGGAATTAATTAATAATGGGAAAGATAAAGCGCCTAATCCAAAGAGAACTTCCAGCTTACTCATTTTTTCTGCATTACTTTCGAAATTAGCAATAACAAATGAACCAACTGTCGTTTCTAATGTGCCTGCCCCATATCCTAAGAGAAAAGCCATTACAACAATATAATACCAATCCTTAGTTAGAAAAAAGATACTTAACGCTACAAGCATTATTGTCAAAGCTAAAGTAAGTGTCCTAAAATGACTGTATTTCTTAATCATTAACGGTGCGATTAATACTCCGCTTAGAAATCCGGTAAACTGAAAGAAGATTATGACCGAAATATCATCTGTTGTCTTGTTAAAAGCCTCTAATAGAAATGGTGTCAAACTCCCTGTTGATATATGGATAATACCTACTGTAAAAAAGAAAGCATATCCGAATAAATATGTCCCTCTTAACATTCATTACACCCCTATATGAAAAAGCAGGAAAGTAAATTCCTGCTTTTTTAGTAACTTCTCTCTTTGAAATACTAGTTGACTGCTGAAACAGACATTGGTTGAGAGTTGCTGTCTTTCTCAAAGAACATTTCTAACACTTCCTGAGATCTAAAACCATCACTAAAAGTAGGGATCTCAACCCAATCATTCTGAGTTGATGCAATCCAATTGATTAACTCGCTTCTAAAAGAATCAGCCCATCCATAAAACTCGTTTGGCGGATCGTTTAATAGGCTTTGCGGTACTGGGCAGTCTACCACGTTCAAGCCATCTATGAGCTTGTAAACGTGAGGATTACCTGTGTGGTATTTAAACTCTTTTTTGTGTCCAACTACCTCAATGCTAAAACCACAGTCTTCAGGTACAGAACATTTTGATGTGATGATATTTACAAATACCTTGTTCTTCAGCTGGCCATAAATTTCTGCATAGTCATCTACTAGTACCTGTTTATCCTCTTTTGTTTTTACATTTGTGTTCATCTTTGCCCTTACTGATTCTGTGATGAAATCACTCTCAAACAAATACCATACCATGTCGATAAGGTGAATACCCAGATCCCCCAATGAACCACTCGTCTTCTTACTGTTAGCGTCATCTCTCCAAGTAAACTTCTTGCGCCTAAGTGCACTATTTTTCTTGAAGTGTACTTTTATGGACAGGATGTTACCTAGTTCATTATTGATAATTAAGCTTTTTAAGATATTTACGTAAGATAAATATCTATAATTAAATCCCATACTGGCTCTTACGCTCAACCTTTCAGCAGTATCTTTCATTATGCTTGCTTCTTCAAGAGAAATAGCCATAGGCTTTTCACACAATACATGCTTATGTTTTCCTAATGCTTGCAAAGCATGTTCTTTATGGCAAAAGTTTGGTGATGCTACAATTAAACCTTCTGAGGCATCAATTAGTTCATCTGCGTTTTCAAATGACTTCCCGCCGAAAGTTTTCACAAAGCTTTCTGCATTTTGTTGATTTATGTCATATACCCCTACTAACTCTGCATTTTTTATTGTAGATAAAGCAGTTGCATGCGCTCTTGCAATACCACCTGCACCTATGATGCCGATCTTCTTCATTTTAATTTCCTCCTCATGATCCAATTAATTTTTTTAAGGTATTAGTAATTCCTTTTGAGTACTCACTATCAGTTATAAGGTTGTGCAAGTTTTTGGCTTCCTGTGTTGCATTTTTTAGCAGATATCCATTCCCTACTGTCTGTAACATACGAACATCATTTCCACTATCCCCAAATGCGATAGCTCTTTCGGTATTTAGGTTGTATTTCTCTAACATAAACGTTACAATTTCATTCTTTCCTGTCCCTATGGGGATAAAATCTACATCATAGCTGTCTTCTGGATCGCCTGCTAAGGGATTACACCGATTTATATTTACTGAAACGCCATATTCCTCGCAGATTTTTTCAATTGCTAATAGGTTTTTCTTGTCGTTTATTTCATCTTGTTCCTGATAGTAGAAGTTATGCTTATACCGTGACTTTCCTAATTGAGTTTGAGGATTCAAAAGAATGTTATGATTTTCATGCAGCTGTTTCACAAGTTTTTCAACCTTTTCTTTACTAAACCCTTCATTTATGCGACTGTTCCACTTGTTATCTTGCTGACCGAAGTTATGCTCTGAAAAGTACGTAATTTCAGTTCCAAGATCACTAGCTATAAAATGCGGAAAATATCTAAATTTTCCTCGTCCCATTTTATCGAGAATAGATTCTATACTGCTCCCAGTAACCCATCCGATTATTAGTTCCCCATCTTTACTTTTTTGTTCTAGGTAGTCTTCGAGTTCATAAATGTCTTGTTGCTTTTGTTCGTCGATTGTATGCGGAAAATACGTTTCATCAAAATCACAAAAAACAATATATTGAGGATGTTCAACCGTGGATAACGTTTTATACTCCGATTTCTTG
Source organism: Bacillus sp. YP1 (assembly GCF_000877815.1). Classification (NCBI taxonomy): domain Bacteria; kingdom Bacillati; phylum Bacillota; class Bacilli; order Caryophanales; family Bacillaceae; genus Bacillus; species Bacillus sp. YP1. The sequence continues at coordinate 865,820 of NZ_CP010014.1, forward strand.
CTTAATAACATGAAACAGTCCCTCCATTACTCTGTCTTGTTCTTCTAAAGTAAATGACGGATATAAAGGCAAATGCAGTACCTGACTATGAGCCTTTTCCGTATGAACCAATTGGAGTCCTGCATACTTGTCCTGTACTAAAGGAGTTTTTTGCATATGAGACAGTATTGGATAATATACATCTGTTTGAACACCAAAATCTTCATTTAATTTAGTCATGATATCTGCTCTATCTTCTGTTCTCACCTTAATAGGAAACAGATGCCATACATGATCTTCACTTAATTCTGGTAATTCAATAACGCCTTTATTCTGCAACTCTGCTAATTGGGTAATGTATCTATCCGCCAAGAACAGTCTTTTGAAGTTGTTTAATGAAAGGTACTTCATTCTCTCTAAACCAATTGCTGCCTGTAAATTGTCCATTTTTGAATTAAATCCAAAATTGATGACTTTCTTATTTTTTACATTTACTTCAAAACCATGATAACTAAATTGAATGCATTTTTTAGCGAGTTCTTCATTATCAGTTGCTATTGCCCCAGCCTTGCCACATACACCAAAATTCTTATAGGGATTAAAACTTAATGTAGTGATGTCTGCATACTTTCCTAAGTCTGTCAGTCCAATTCCTTGGCAGGCATCTTCAATTACTTTTAATTTATAACGATTTGCGATTTGACGGATATGCTGCATGTCTGAATGTTTTCCGTATAAATGCACAGGTAGAATAAACTTTGTATAAGAAGTTATTGCTTCTTCAATTTTGTCAGGATCGATGCAGAATGTTTGTGGGTTAATATCTACATAGATAGGAACGCCTCCCAAAGCTAACACAGCATTTTCAGTAGCTGAAAAGCTATTAGCCGGCATGATAACTTCATCCCCTGGGTTTAACCCTAAAGCCAATAAACCTATCATAATAGCATCGGTTCCACTGCTGGTTGCAATTACATACCTTTTATGTAAATATGTAGATAAAACTTTTTCGAATTGCTCTAAATAGGGACCACTCGTAAATTTTCCAGTTGGCAAAACTTCAGTTAATGTATTTAAGATATCTTCCACTTCATCATTGGTTATTAATCTGTCTACAGGCAAAAAAGGGACTTTACTGATTTCACGATTTTTTTGATAGTTGAAAAGATCATGTTCAATATCTATCTTTTCCTTTAATACTTGTTTCCACCGCTCGTTTACAATACTGTCTTCAATAACAAGTTCTTTTCCTTGTACGTCACCTTTTAAGTGTTTTAATAGTGACATGTTTTCTTTGCTTTTACCTGAAATCTTAACCTGTTTTTGCATGAACAGTACCTCCAATGATTTTATAATCTAAAAATTTATTACAAATTTATCCTAATTTCTGAAATCGGTAACATGTCAACAACTTTTTTAAGGAAGGGAAAATATGCCTACAATTGATGAAATAGCAAAATTATGCAATGTGTCTAAAACCACAGTGTCAAGAGTATTGAATAATCATCCGTATGTGTCGAAAGAAAAAAGAGATATGATCTTAAAGGCAATTAACGAACTTGACTACACTCCCAATTATTTAGCTCGGAATTTTAGGAGAAATAAGACACAAACGATAGCTTTATCGGTTCCGAGTATTGACCATCCATTTTTTGCTCAATTAATAAAAGGGGTCTCACATGAAGCACTGTTTAAGAATTACAAGGTAATTGTATTTCAGACCTTTTATGACAAACAGACAGAGCTAGAATTGTTAGAGTTATTGAAGCATAAAGAAGTGGATGGTATTATTCTTGGAACTTTAGAAAATGAATGGGATCAGATATCCCCTTTCTTAAAGTATGGTCCTATCTTATTATGTAATGAATATCATCACTCAGCGGACATCACGATAATTGGGTATGATGAATTTGAAGCCGCATACATGGGGGTAGTACATTTAATTGAAAGAGGGCATAAAAAAATTGGGTTTTGTTTTGATACTCCATATAGCGAAGCTCAATGTCAGAGGAAAGAGGGTTATTTGAAAGCTTTACAAGATTACAATTTACATCATAGAAGCGAATGGATATTCGGCGAAATGTTTAATATCGAGGATGGCTTTCGTGTTTTTCATAAGATAAAGGATCTAAAGGACAGACCCTCAGCAATATTTACAGGAAATGATCAAGTCGCCGCAGGGATTATTAAACAGGCGATGAAAAATGGCTTTAAAGTTCCAGAAGACTTAGCTGTAATTGGTTTTGACAACCAATTGATCTGCCAAGTCGTTACTCCGACCATAACAACAATTGATATTCCCGTAATAGAATTAGGCCAGCAGGCTGTGTTGAAAATCATCGAGTCCATTTCGGGTAATGCCTCTTTAAACAGAAGAATTATTAAACTGCCAACAAAGCTTATTATAAGAGAATCAACGTAACGATAGATTTCCCTTTATCATTTTATATCTTTATATAAGAAAAAGAGGTTATTCATTTTAACCTCTTTTTCAATCGTAAGTCGTCAATTATTTCTTTCATTTCACCCTCTGGCAGCACTCACTTCAAATCTGATCCATTAACAACGAAATATCCGCTTATATTTCCCCATCTCGATGGTTTGCGAATTAAAAGTTCTTGAACCCTTTTTTCAACTAGGCATTACTGCCGCTGATCGAGCTCTTTTTGTCTTTTTTTTCACCATGAAGATGGTGAAGCAGGCGATAAAACGGCGGCAGCAGGGCAATAACCAGAATGACGCGAATGACCTGAACCGCAACGACAAAGGTGGAATCAGCATGTAAGGTAACAGACGTCGTCGCCATCTCTGCAATCCCGCCGGGCGCAAATGCCAGAACAGAAGTGATGAGCGAAATTCCTGTCAGCTCGGAAACGATCACGGCGCTCAAAAACATTGCTGCGATTAAACCGACGGACGAGACAAACCCGACGATGATAATACGGGTGACGCCGGCAAACATGCTTTTATACATCTTAGAGCCGATCGTTGCCCCGAGAAATACTTGTGATACATGGTTAGCTTGTGACGGCCACCATGCCGTCATGTCGTGCCCTGTCACCGCAGCTCCGCCAACATGTACAATTGCTACACCGAGCATGCTGCCGAGCAGCCATGGAGCTGGAAATTTTAAAAATTTCGCAGCTTTGCAAGCTCCCCAGGCAGCGAGAATAAGAATGACGGTCCACAAAACGGGAGCGAGCCTAAAATCTGTCGTTGCAGAAGAAATCGTCTCTGCTGCGGCACTTGCGGTACGATCTTGTTTTGTATAGATCAGAATGACTAAAAACGGAATGGAAAGCACCACGAGCAGCACACGCATCATTTGAACGAGGCTGACTATTGCGGTATTGGCGCCTACTTCCTGTGCGATGCTCGGCATGGCGGAAAGCCCGCCGGGAGCGGTGCCGACAAAGCTAGTCATCATATCCGTTTTGCTGAAACGCCAAAGCACATATCCTGACAGCATGGCCAGCAGGATAGACAATATCAGCATAACGCCGACTGAAAACCAATGGTCTTTGAGAACAGAGAGAACGGATAAATTCAGCTTTTGGCCCAATTCAATGCCGAGGATCATCTGCCCGAGGGCGAGCCATCGTCGGTTAATTCCTTTTTGGTCTGGTGCCATCATCAGCCATGCCGGCCGTATCATGGCGAGGCAGCAGGCGACAATCAGTGTTCCGATCATCCATCCAATTGATATTCCGGTTAATGAAAGAATAAACCCCCCGGCTGCACTGATTGCGATAAACCATAGATCTTTGAGGAGATTTTCGTCTTTCTTCAATGTAAAACCCTTCTTCCTTTTTCACGTAACACTCCAATTGTTCACGTAGTGAATGTATTTATTACTATAGTATATTTTTGTTGATAAAGAAATTATGAATTATTTTCTATAAGCGATTCACTTTTCTTATGACCTTGTGTTCGAGCTTTTCTATTGTGTAAGTCAGAGATAAACCCGCTGCCAGCAGACACACGGCAAGAGCGTAAAAAATCACTTCTCCGCCAAATGATGTCAGGATCAGCCCGCCTGCCAGCGGTCCGATTGAGCGGGATATATCCCAATGCAGACCATAGACAGCATAAAACCGGCCCAGCAAATGAGGCGGCGCCAATTTCGCTATGAAGGTCTGGATGTGGGTTAGCCCGATGCTTTCGCCAACCGTCATCACCGCTGCCGTCACTAAAAGCATTGTCAGGGAGGTTGAGCATGCAAAACCGGCAGCCGCAAGGGAGTAGCAAATATAAGTAATGAAAAGGATTGTTTTCATTGAAAGCTTTTCGGTCCCTTTGACAAGAGGAACTTGGAGAACAAAGCTGAATAAAGCTTTTGCCGCCGAGTAGATCGTCAGTATTGACAGATAATCAGAAAACATGTTTTTGCTGAAGAGCCTGTATGTTGTTTCTGTTTGTGCATATAACATGCTTATGGGGAGAGAAAGCAGCAAAAGAAGCAGGACAGGCCTGTATATCATAAAGCTCGCAGATATTTTCGGGGTAACAGCTGGGTGTAGCGGCTTTGTCTCAGGCAGTTTCAGTGCAGCGATCAGAAAGTAGATAAACAATGCCGCAGCATCTAATGCGAATATCCACACGGGGTTATGATTGTAAAGAAGCATCCCCACTAGCGGCCCTGCCGTCAGACCCGCCGAATAGATCGCATTGATGACCGCAAACACTTCCGAACGTCTGCTTTCCGGCGTGCTTTCAGCGATTTGGGCGCGGGAAGCGGGAATGTACAACGATCTTCCGATGCCATTCATGACATAGAGAATAGCGAAAACATACGCATGCTCAGCAAATACAAACCCTGTCATTGCCGCTGATTGAAGAAGCAATGCGGTCAAAATCGCTGTGCGCCGCCCAATCCGGTCCGCCGCCTTTCCTGCAGCGAGCGTCAGGAAAATATCAGCAAATGGCTGAAGGCTGATGATCAGCATTGGCATCATGATACTGCCGTTTAATTGTTCATGCAGATACAGCACCATAAAAGGTCCCATCATTGCACCTGTCAGGCTTGTCAGCAATTCGCCGAAAAAGCGGAGCCGAACGGGAGCGGTATATCTCGATTTTATAGAGTGAAAACTGGTCAACATGTGATCGCCGCCTTTCGCTGTTTGATATAGTAGTAGTGTATAGAAGGGGCGGCGGCCCAAAAAGTGAAGAAAAGAAGAGATAAAAGTTCCCCTTTTGTCGGGAGGTGCGGGGATTGAAGCTGATAGAGCACTACGTGGCGCTTGTAAAAACAGGCTGCGCCGAGTATGGACAAATGAACGAAATGACACTCACTGAGATTGCCGACTGTTTATTTTGTACAGAAAGAAATGCAAAGCTCATTTTACATAAGCTGGAGAACAGCAATTGGATTATCCGGAAAAGCGGGGCGGGGCGCGGCCGCAAATCTAAAATCGCGTTTCTTCGGAGGCCTGAGGAACTGCTTCTTCAAACTGCAAAGGAATATACCATGTCAGGAAAGCTTAAAAAGGCAAAGAAGCTGCTTCAGCAGTATCAGTCCGCATTTCCGGGGCTTCAAAACGAATATAACATGTGGCTTTCAGAGGTGTTCGGATTTGTGACGGAGACGGGCGAGAATGGGGCGAAGGATGTTCTGCGGCTGTTCATCGCGCCTGAATCTGTCAGCAGTTTGGATCCATGCCAAATATTTTTGCGGTCTGAGGGCCATTTCGTCAAACAGATATTTGATACACTCTTGACGTTTGATTCGGATATACAGGAGCCGAAGCCTCATTTGGTTCATGGATGGGAAGAGGTCGGAAAAAAACAATGGAGATTTTTTCTTCGAAAAGGTGTGACATTTCATAATGGACAGCCGCTGACATCGCGGGACGTTGCGTTTACGTTTCAGCGCTTTTTGGAACTGGGTGACAACCCGTATAAATGGCTTCTGCACGGAGTGAAACAAGTCTTAGAAAAGGGCCCTTATTGTGTGGCGCTCATACTCGATAGGCCGAATGCGCTTTTGCCGTATGCTCTTTGTGATGAACGGCTGTCCATACTGCCGGCAGAACAGGGCGGCGGGAAAAATGGAACAGGGCCTTTTCAGGTGAATCAGCTTCACAGCGGGATGCTTGTGCTTGAAGCCAATGAGCGCTACTTCAAGGGACGCCCCTATTTGGATCGCGTTGAGTTTGTGTTTTCTGAGCAAGCCGGAGAGATGAACGGTTTTACCATTCAAGAAAAACAAACATGTCCTGAGCAGCAAACTGTTTTTGATGAGCGGCATGTTCAGTATTTGTCGCTCAATCTGAAAAAGAAGGGGCCTCTTCAGCACCAAAGCTTTAGAAAAGCGCTCCGGCTGCTGATTTCCTCTGAACGGCTCGTTCGTGAAGCGGGAGGGCACCGAAGAATCCCGGTTACGTCCTTTTTGCATCCGAGTCCTTTTGAGTGGGAGGGCGTTTCGCCATCTGAATTGTTGAAGAAAAGCGGTTACGAGGGCGAAACAATCGTGCTTTATACCTTTTCGGAAACGGATCATCGTGAGGACGCCGAATGGATTCAAAATATTTGCGCCCAGCACGGTATCAGGCTTACACTTCAATTCTGTGATGCTGCTGATCTGCGACGGCCGGAAACCGTGCAGATGGCGGATATCATTCATGACAGTGCGACGTTTTATCAAGACAGCGAGTTTGGTTTTCTGCATTTGCTGCTGTCGGAGAACAGTTTCTTGTATCAGCATCTATCTAAAAAGCTGACACAGATTTGCTCAGGAATGACAGAGCGGATGTTTTCCATGCCTGACCGGTGTTCGAGAATCAACATCCTGCGTGACATTGACCGGCAGATGATACAGGAGCTGAACGCGATCCCGCTGTATCAAAATGTGCTCCAGGTGACATCAAGTAAAAATGTAAAAGGCCTGGTGCTTGATGAAGAGGGATGGATTGATTTGTACTCCGTATGGCTGTCCAAATAAAAAGAGGGTTCTTTTTTGAACCCTCTTTTTTACGCTGCCATGCTGCGGCATTGTTCAGCACAGGTGAAGCAGGCTTTCGCACATGCTTGGCAATGATCATGATCGTGCTTTCCGCATTCAGTGCCGCATGCTTCACAAATATCGGCGCAAAGTGCACAAATTTCTTTCATAAACGGGCTGTCCGTTTGCATGGCTTTGACCGCCAGCGCGCAAATATCCGCGCATTCCCTGTCAAGCCGGATGCATCCGCTGAGATGATGCTGCACGCTTTCTTCCAAGCATTTAGTGAAACAATGATTGCAAGCTTTCATGCAATCGATGCAAGCCTCAATACAAGCTTCAGAATATTGCTCCATGGTTGATTCCCCCTGTATACGCAGTATATGGTTTTATGTTTCCCGGCTGCATTTGAAAAAAACAGGGGAGTGTGTTTTTAGCTAAGGGGATATGTACATATACCCTGAACGGGTATATCTAACGTTCCACCAGATAGTATAGGAACCAGACAGCGTGATTTTGTTCATCACGTGCTGCGCGCGTAAAGACGCCTTTCGCTTTTAGGTTTGACGTTTCCTCGGCCGCACGCAAGTAAAAGTCGACGGTTTCTTGTTCATCTTTAAAAGCGGCGTCCAGTCCTCTTGTGAAATTGTCCGGGCATTCTTCCGTTTGTTTCGGCATGATGTGTTTGCCGGTAATTGAACCATACAGTGTGGAAAATTCACGGAGGTGGCGAATCTCGTCACGCCTGATTTCTTCAATCTGTTTTCTGACCTCATCGCTGTGGGCGAGTTCGGCAAGCTTGCGGTAGCATTGAATGGCACTGAATTCTCCGTTGATGGCCTTCTGCAAATTCCGAATCAAAACAGGATCTTCCCTGTATGGCACCGGATAGGGATAGTAGCTGTAATGCAAGGGGATTCAACTCCATTCTTAGGAATTGGGCTTCTGTAAAAGTATATGTTGGGCAGGGAGAGATGTGCGGAGATAATCAGCTTTTTATATGTGAAAAGGCCGTTTTTACCAATAGATCAGATTGGTCATTTTCGTCAACATTCGATAAAATATATAGAGATAAAAAGAGAGGGGTCTTCTAATTTGGGAGCAGAGTTTTTAGTAGGCAGGTCCGGGAGTGGAAAAACGAAGCTGATCATCGACAGCATTCAGGATGAATTGCGCCGGGCTCCATTCGGGAAGCCGATCATTTTTCTAGTCCCGGATCAAATGACGTTTTTAATGGAATACGAGCTTGCTAAAACGCCAGATATGGGCGGGATGATACGCGCTCAAGTATTCAGTTTTTCACGATTGGCCTGGCGCATCCTCCAGCATACGGGAGGAATGAGCAGGCCGTTTCTGACGAGCACCGGCGTACAAATGCTCCTGCGGAAGCTCATTGAGGAGCATAAACAGGAGTTCAAAGTCTATCAAAAAGCGAGTGACAAAAGCGGGTTTACCGCACAGGTTGAGCGGATGCTGACAGAGTTTAAGCGCTATTGTCTGGAACCGGAGGATATCCGCCGGATGGCGGAAAGCGGAACGGCTTCCGAGTATCGCGGAGAACGAGTTTTATCTGAAAAGCTCCATGACTTATCAATTCTGTATCAGCAAATGGAAAAAAGCCTCGCAGACCAATATCTTCACTCTGAGGATTATTTGACATTGCTGGCAGAGCATATCCCGCTTGCGGAAGATATAAAAGGCGCCCATATCTATGTGGATGGCTTTTATCAGTTTACACCGCAGGAATTCAGGGTGTTGGAGCAGCTTATGGTTCATGCGGAGCATATCACGTTTTCGCTCACAGCGGACAAGCCGTCATATGAGCGGGAGCCGCATGAACTGGAATTGTTCAGAATGACGGGGAAAACCTATTACCGCCTGCATCAGAAGGCGAAGGAACTGAATTTGGACATTACGTATAAAGAGCTGAGCGGGACTGAGCGGCATACAAAGACGCCGGAATTGGCGCATCTAGAGGCACAGTATGAAGCGCGTCCGGCCGTTCCATACGCAGAAAAACAAGAAGCCCTTACTGTGATGCAGGCCGCAAACAGACGGGCTGAGCTGGAAGGCATTGCCCGGGAAATTCACGCCCTAGTCAGAGAGAAGGGATATCGCTATAAGGATGTAGCCATTCTTGCGCGCCAGCCGGAAGACTACAAGGATATGGTGAAGGAAGTTTTCGCAGATTACGAGATTCCTTATTTCATTGACGGAAAAGCATCTATGCTGAACCATCCGTTAATTGAATTTATCCGGTCAAGCCTTGATGTTCTGAAAGGGAATTGGCGTTATGAAGCGGTGTTTCGCTGCGTGAAAACCGAACTGCTATTCCCGCTCAATGAACCGAAGGCCAAAGTGAGAGAACAGGTCGATCAGCTCGAAAATTACTGTATCGCCTATGGTATTAAAGGCGACCGCTGGACAAAGGGCGATCGGTTCCAATACAGGCGTTTTGTGTCATTGGATGATGATTTTGCGCAGACAGATCAGGAAATCGAAATGGAAAACATGTTGAATGACACCCGCGATTGGATTGTTCCGCCGCTTTTTCAGCTTCAAAAACGCATGAAAAAAGCGAAGACGGTTCAAGAGAAGGCGGAGGCGCTCTATCGTTATTTAGAAGAGACGGATGTGCCGCTGAAGCTGGATCAGGAAAGGCAGCGTGCTGAGGATGACGGCAGAATCATTGAAGCGCAGCAGCATCAGCAGGCGTGGGACGCAGTCATTCAGCTGCTTGAGGAGTTTGTTGAAATGATGGGAGATGATGAGATTTCTCTTGATTTGTTTCAGCAAATGATAGAAGCCGGCGCGGAGTCGCTTACATTTTCTCTAATTCCGCCTGCGCTTGACCAGGTGTTTGTCGGCAATATGGATTTGTCCAGAATGTATGGCACCTCCTGCACCTTTGTGCTCGGGGCAAACGACGGCGTTCTGCCGGCACGCCCTGATGAAAACGGAGTCCTGTCGGATGATGACCGGGAATGGCTGAAAACGATTGGGGTTGAGCTATCCTCAGGCGGACGGGAGCGTTTGCTTGATGAGCATTTCCTCATCTACATGGCATTTTCAAGTCCGTCTGACCGGCTTTACGTATCGTATCCGATTGCTGATGCGGAAGGAAAAACGCTTTTGCCGTCGATGATCGTTAAGCGGCTGGAAGAACTGTTTCCATATCATAAGGAGCGCCTGTTAACAAATGAACCTGAACAGGTCAGCGATGAGGAACAGCTGATGTATGTCGTGAATCAAAGCGTGGCACAGTCCTTTACCGCGAGCCAGCTCAGGTTATGGACACGGGAATACGACATCAGCGACGTCTGGTGGAGCACGTACAATGTGCTGATGAGTGAGCCGGACAGGCTGCAGTCGAAAAAGCTGTTCTCAAGCCTGTTTTTCCGGAATGAAGTGAAGCAGCTTGAACGCAGCGTGTCGAGACAGCTCTATGGTGAACGCATTCAGGGCAGTGTATCGAGAATGGAAACCTTTAACGCATGCCCGTTTTCCCATTTTGCGTCACACGGGCTGCATTTGAAGGAACGGCAATTCTTCAAGCTTGAAGCACCGGATATCGGCCAGCTGTTTCATTCCAGCTTAAAGCTGATTTCTGACAGGCTGCGTGAGCAAAAGCTGGATTGGCGCGATTTAACGAAAGAGCAATGCGAGCTGTTTTCCTATGATGCGGTAGAGCGGCTGGCACCGAAACTGCAAAAGGAAATTCTGCTCAGCTCAAACCGGCATTATTATGTGAAGGAAAAACTGCAAAAAATTGTGACACGTGTATCCGGCATTTTAAGCGAGCATGCGAAAGCGAGCGGATTCGTACCGATCGGGCTTGAACTGGGCTTTGGAGGAAAAGGGCCGCTTCCGCCGCTGACCTTTCAACTGAAAAACGGCTGTACGATGGAACTCGTCGGGCGAATTGACCGTGTTGATAAGGCTGAAAGCTCAAAAGGCCTGCTCCTCAGGATTGTCGATTATAAATCAAGCGACAAAGGCCTTGACTTAGCGGAAGTATATTACGGATTGGCACTGCAAATGCTGACGTACCTTGATTTATCGATTACACATTCAGCTGACTGGCTCGGGATGAGGGCGACGCCTGCCGGAGTGCTGTATTTCCATATTCATGACCCGATGATTCAATCTAATCTCCCGCTTGGGCTTGACGAGATTGAACAGGAGATCTTTAAGAAATTTAAAATGAAGGGCTTGCTCCTCGGTGATCAGGAAGTGGTTCGCCTCATGGATACAACCCTTCAAGAGGGACGGTCAAATATCATAAACGCCGGCTTGAAAAAAGACGGATCTCTTAGATCAGACTCGGCAGCAGTCGGTGAAAAGGAATTTGATCTTTTGACAAAGCATGTGCGCCGCACCTTCCAGGAAGCGGGCGAACAAATCACCGACGGGCGCGTATCCATTGAGCCGTACAAAATGAAGAACAAGACGCCGTGCACATACTGTGCGTTCAAATCAGTATGCCAATTTGATGAATCACTGGAAGAAAACGAGTATCGCCCATTAAAGGCTGAAAAGGACAAGACAATACTTGAGTGGATAAAAAAGGAGGCGGATGGCAATGAACATTCCTAAACCGGCAGACAGCACATGGACAGATGACCAATGGAATGCCATTGTTTCAACCGGCCAGGATATTCTTGTGGCAGCGGCTGCGGGCTCTGGTAAAACCGCTGTGCTCGTTGAACGAATGATTCGGAAAATCACCGCGGAGGAAAACCCAATAGATGTAGACCGTCTTCTCGTTGTGACATTTACAAACGCCTCAGCGGCAGAGATGAAGCACCGAATCGCAGAAGCCTTGGAAAAAGAGCTTGTACAGCGCCCCGGCTCGCTGCATATCAGACGCCAGCTGTCTCTTTTAAACCGGGCCAGCATTTCGACGCTTCATTCCTTTTGCCTGCAAGTGCTGAAGAAATATTACTACTTGATCGATCTTGATCCGGGCTTTCGGATAGCTGATCAGACGGAAGGCGAGCTGCTCGGTGATGAAGTGCTTGACGAGCTGTTTGAAGACGAATATGCAAAGGGTGAAAAGGCATTTTTTGAGCTTGTTGACCGCTATACGACAGACCGGCACGATCTGGATCTGCAATTTCTCGTTAAACAGGTGTACGAGTATTCCCGATCCCATCCCAACCCCGAGAAGTGGCTGGAAAGTTTTGTTCATTTGTATGATGTATCAGAAAAGAGCGCCATCGAGGAGCTGCCGTTTTATCAATATGTCAAAGAAGATATTGCAATGGTGCTTAACGGGGCGAAGGAAAAGCTCTTGCGCGCGCTTGAGCTGACGAAAGCGCCGGGCGGCCCGGCGCCGCGTGCTGACAATTTTCTTGATGATCTTGCGCAGATTGATGAACTGATTCAGCATCAGGACGATTTCAGTGAACTATATAAGCGGGTGCCCGCCGTCTCTTTTAAGCGTGCCAAAGCAGTAAAAGGGGATGAGTTCGATCCAGCGCTCCTTGATGAGGCGACAGATTTGAGAAACGGTGCGAAAAAACTGCTTGAAAAGCTCAAAAACGACTACTTCACGCGAAGTCCTGAACAGCACTTGAAAAGCCTAGCCGAGATGAAGCCTGTCATTGAAACGCTCGTACAGCTTGTCATCAGCTATGGAAAACGATTCGAAGCTGCGAAACAGGAAAAATCAATCATCGATTTTTCGGATTTGGAGCATTACTGTTTAGCGATTTTGACAGCTGAGAATGACAAAGGTGAAAGTGAGCCGAGCGAGGCTGCAAGGTTTTATCAGGAACAGTTTCATGAGGTGCTCGTTGACGAATATCAGGATACCAACCTCGTGCAGGAATCGATTCTGCAACTCGTCACAAGCGGTCCGGAGGAGACTGGTAACCTGTTTATGGTAGGAGATGTCAAACAGTCGATTTATCGATTCAGGCTTGCGGAGCCGCTTCTTTTCCTCTCTAAATACAAACGGTTTACAGAGAGCGGAGAAGGCACGGGGCGGAAAATCGATTTAAATAAAAATTTCCGAAGCCGGGCTGATATTTTAGAGAGCACAAACTTTTTATTTAAACAGCTGATGGGCGGCAAAATCGGTGAGGTCGATTATGACGAGCAGGCTGAGCTGAAGCTTGGTGCAGCGTATCCGGACAATGACGAGACGGAAACAGAGCTGCTGCTGATCGACAACGCAGAAGATACGGATGCAAGTGAGGAAGCAGAAGAGCTTGAAACGGTGCAGTTTGAGGCAAAAGCCATCGCTAAGGAAATTCGCAAGCTGATTTCATCGCCATTTAAGGTGTATGACGGAAAAAAGAAAACACATCGCAATATTCAGTACCGAGATATCGTGATTTTGCTCCGTTCGATGCCGTGGGCTCCGCAAATCATGGAGGAGCTGAGAGCACAGGGCATACCGGTTTACGCCAATTTAACGTCAGGCTATTTCGAAGCGGTCGAAGTCGCCGTCGCGCTTTCTGTGCTGAAGGTAATCGATAATCCGTATCAGGATATACCGCTTGCCTCTGTGCTGCGCTCACCGATTGTCGGAGCAGATGAAAACGAGCTGTCTTTGATCCGGCTTGAAAATAAAAAAGCGCCGTACTATGAGGCGATGAAAGACTACCTGGCTGCTGGTGACCGGAACGATGAGCTTTATCAAAAGCTAAATACGTTTTACGGACATCTGCAAAAATGGCGCGCGTTTTCGAAAAACCACTCAGTATCTGAGCTGATTTGGGAAGTGTACCGCGACACCAAATATATGGATTATGTCGGCGGCATGCCGGGCGGAAAACAGCGCCAGGCCAATTTGCGTGTTCTTTATGACAGGGCGCGTCAATATGAATCAACGGCATTTCGCGGCTTGTTCCGTTTCCTGCGGTTTATCGAACGCATGCAGGAGCGGGGCGATGATCTTGGTACGGCGAGAGCGCTCAGCGAGCAGGAGGATGTTGTCCGCTTAATGACGATCCACAGCAGCAAAGGGCTCGAATTTCCAGTCGTGTTTGCAGCAGGTCTCGGCCGGAATTTCAACATGATGGATTTAAATAAATCGTACCTGCTGGATAAGGAGCTCGGATTTGGCACGAAGTATATTCATCCGCAATTACGCATCAGCTATCCGACACTTCCGCTCATTGCGATGAAGAAAAAAATGCGCAGGGAGCTGCTGTCAGAGGAATTGCGTGTGCTCTATGTTGCATTAACGAGAGCGAAGGAAAAGCTGTTTCTGATTGGCTCATGTAAGGATCATCAGAAACAGCTTGCAAAATGGCAGGCATCCGCGTCCCAAACTGATTGGCTTCTGCCGGAATTTGACCGCTATCAGGCGAGAACGTATCTAGATTTCATTGGGCCGGCTCTTGCCAGGCACAGAGACTTGGAGGATTTGGCTGGTGTGCCAGCACACGCTGACATCTCAGATCACCCGGCTCGTTTTGCCGTTCAAATGATCCATTCCTATGATTTGCTTGATGATGATCTGGAAGAAAGAATGGAAGAAAAAAGCGAGCGCCTAGAAGCGATCCGCCGAGGTGAACCAGTTCCCGGCTCGTTTGCGTTTGATGAAAAAGCCCGCGAGCAGCTGAGCTGGACATACCCGCATCACGAGGTGACGCAAATTCGGACAAAGCAATCGGTTTCTGAGATCAAAAGAAAAAGAGAGTACGAGGATGAATACAGCGGCAGGGCCCCTGTAAAGCCGGCTGATGGAAGCATTCTGTACAGACGTCCCGCTTTTATGATGAAAAAAGGCCTGACAGCGGCAGAGAAAGGGACTGCCATGCATACGGTTATGCAGCATATCCCGCTGTCACATGTGCCGTCGATAGAAGAAGCTGAGCAGACGGTTCACAGGCTTTATGAAAAAGAGCTTCTCACTGAAGAACAAAAAGACGCTATTGATATAGAAGAAATCGTGCAATTTTTCCATACAGAAATCGGCGGACAGCTGATCGGCGCAAAGTGGAAGGACAGGGAAATACCATTCAGCTTAGCGCTTCCGGCCAAGGAGATCTATCCTGATGCACAGGAGGCAGATGAGCCGCTTTTAGTGCAGGGTATCATTGACTGTCTCTATGAAACTGAGGACGGATTATATCTATTGGATTATAAGTCGGACCGGATTGAGGGCAAATTCCAGCATGGATTTGAAGGAGCGGCCCCGATCTTGAAGAAACGATATGAAACGCAAATTCAGCTGTACACGAAGGCAGTGGAGCAAATTGCAAAAACAAAGGTAAAGGGATGTGCGCTTTATTTCTTTGACGGAGGGCACATTCTGACATTATAGCGAGATCCATAAGCTCCGGAATTTCAGGCGGAGCGGGTCTCGTTTTCTATATAAAAGAGAGGTGAAAGCATTTGCGGATTTTACATACGGCTGACTGGCATCTTGGAAAAACGCTTGAAGGAAGAAGCAGGCTGAGTGAACAGGCCGATGTGCTGGATGAAATGAATACGATTGTAAAGGATGAGCAGATCGATGCCATTGTAA
This sequence comes from Bacillus sp. YP1, assembly GCF_000877815.1. Classification (NCBI taxonomy): domain Bacteria; kingdom Bacillati; phylum Bacillota; class Bacilli; order Caryophanales; family Bacillaceae; genus Bacillus; species Bacillus sp. YP1. Next base: position 881,227 of record NZ_CP010014.1, read on the forward strand.
TGGCGGGGGATGCATTTGACACCGTAAACCCGCCAGCTTTAGCCGAGCAGCTGTTTTATGAAAGCCTGTCTGCGCTTAGCGACAGAGGAAAGCGCCCGATCGTAGTCATTGCCGGAAACCACGATAATCCTGACCGTTTGTCCGCCGCTTCACCGCTGACACATGAAAACGGCATTCATTTAATCGGTTATCCGACAACAGAGCCGATTCATATTGAAGTGCCTTCAGCAGGAGAGCTTTTGGCGGTTGGAGCACTGGCGTACCCATCTGAAGCGCGGTTAAATGAAGTGCTATCCGATACGTTTGATGAAAAGCTGCTCCGTGATCACTATGATGTGAAAATCAGGCAGGCGTTTGAGCATATGACAAGCCGGTTTCGGAACGATGCAGTGAAGATTGCCGCCAGCCATATTTATGTGGCAGGCGGAAACCAAACCGATTCAGAGCGGCCGATTGAAGTCGGCGGTGCATACACGGTGGCTGCTGAAAGCCTGCCGGCAGATGCCGCTTACGTTGCGCTCGGCCATTTGCATCGACCGCAAACGATCAAGCGGGCGCGTACGCTTGCGCGTTATTCAGGATCTCCGCTCGCCTACAGCTTTTCTGAAGCGGGCTACGCTAAATCAGTGACGATTGTGGACGCAAAGCCTGGGGAAGAGGCCACTTGGCAAGAGGTGTTATTATCAAGCGGCAAGCCACTTGTGAAGTGGAAAGCGGCAAATGGATTAAGTGAGGTGTACAGCTGGCTGGATGAAGGCAGAGATCAGAATGCTTGGATTGACCTGGAAATCCGTATCGCGGACCAGTTGTCACTTGAAGAGATTCACAGGCTGCGGAAGGCGCACCCGGGCTTTATCCATATCAGGCCGGTTTTTGAAGAACAGAACAAAGACCGGGAACGGATCGAGGTTAAACATGTCTCAATCGAGGACCGCTTTAAGAAATTTTATGAAAAACAAACTGGCGGTGCGGTGCCGGATGAAGAAATGGTGAAGCTGTTTTTAGAGCTTGCATCAGGCGTTGAAGAGGAGGATGCGAAATGAAGCCGATCGCCTTAAGCATTAAGGGGCTCCACAGCTTTAGAGAGGAGCAGACGATAGATTTTGAAGGCCTTTCCGGTGCTGGTGTTTTCGGCATTTTCGGCCCGACAGGAAGCGGTAAATCCTCTATTCTCGACGCAATGACGCTTGCTTTATACGGAAAGGTGGAACGGGCGGCGAATAATACGCACGGTATCTTAAACCAGGCGGAAGATACGCTGTCTGTTTCCTTTACCTTTGCGCTTCAGACGAATCACCAAATCTCATACAAAGTCGAGCGTGTGTTTAAGAGAACGGATGAAATGAAGGTAAAAACGGCACTTTGCCGCTTCATTGAAATCAAGGACGAGCATACGGTGCTGGCTGATAAAGCCAGCGAAGTGAATAAAAGAGTTGAGGAACTCTTAGGGCTGACGATCGACGATTTTACGAGAGCGGTGGTGTTGCCCCAAGGGAAATTTGCTGAATTTCTGTCTTTAAAAGGGGCAGAGCGCAGGCATATGCTTCAGCGTTTATTTAATTTGGAGCAATATGGAGACAGGCTTGTGAAAAAGCTGAGACGGCAGGCGCAGGAAGCCAATGCGAGAAAAAATGAAATGCTTGCTGAACAGTCCGGTCTCGGTGAGGCGAGCTCAGAGGCAGTTGAGCAGGCTGAAAAGGCTCTCGAACAAGCTGAAGCCCGGCTGGAAGCGATGAGGAAGAACCGTGATCAGGCGAAGGAGCGGTTTACAGAGCATCAGGAGATATGGAATGTCCAAAAGGAAAAATCCGCTTATGAAGAAGAGGAAAAACGTCTCGCAGAAGAACAGCCGCATATAGACAGCATGCAAAAACGCCTGCTGGAAGCAGAAACAGCAGCAGCTCTTAAGCCCTATGCGGACCGGTACGCAGAAGCGATCCAGCATGAGGAACAAGCTGAAAAGGAACAAACGCTAGCCCAAAAGGATTTAGCAGACCGGACAGCTTTCTTTCAGCAAAAACATGAAGAGTATGAAGCGTGGCGCCAGCATAAAAGCGAGAAAGAGCCTGAGCTTTTAACTGAGCAGGAACAGCTTTCACGTTTGCAGGAAATCGAAATCAAACTGAGTGAGGCCAAGCAAGAGAAAGAGCGCAAAAAGACTGAACTCCAGCAGAAAGAAGAGGCTCTTCAATCTGTCATGAATGAATTGGAGACGGTAACAGACCGCCTGACACGAGGGCAAAACAGACAGACAGAATTGAAACAGCAGCTCAAATCCCTGCAGGTGACATCCAATGAGCGAAAAAGCTGCCATCAGGCCGCAGAAATGGCATTGCGCATCAGACAAACCGAGGAGCAAATCAAAAAAGAGAAAAAACGAAGTGAAGAATTGAACCTCGTGCTGCAGAAGATGAATGAAGAGAAGAATACACTCGTTCAAAAGACGGAAGCGGAAGAAAACAACATCATTCAGGCATATGAGGCAGTTCAAACTGTGTATCATTTGGTGTGCGAAACGGAACGCTCATTAACACGTATGACGGAAGAGGCTAGAAAGAGTCAACACACGCTTCACTTACAGCGTGAAAAAGCAAGGGTGGCACTGCTGACAAAAGAGTTAGCCCAAAAGCTGACTGCCGGAAAGCCTTGCCCGGTATGCGGTTCAACCGATCATGATCCATCTGCCTCAGTACATGAAACGTATGAAGCCGACAGCCATCTTGAAGAGGACATCAAACGGACAGATGTGTTATTGACGGAAGCTGCAGTTCTCAGCCAGGAGATTCTTTCAGCCAAAATTACGCTTGAAGAACAGTCCGCGCGCTTTATTGAACAGTGTCCGTTTTTGCAGACAATTCAAGCACAGAACCTTGAAGCGGCAGCTTCCTTTGAACATCATCCGGTGTATGAAGCATTTGAAACTGCCAAATTTGAATGGAAACGAATCAAGCAGGACATTCTTTCTGTTAAGACACGAATGGCACAAATGATCGGCGCCTATCAGGAATCTTTAAAAAAGGCCGAGCAGCTTAATGAAAAAATCGGTTTTGAAAAAAGAGAAGCTGACCGTATTGAAAGCATCATCAGCGAGCTTCAATCCTCAATGGACAGCAGTCTGAACATGTTTAAAGAAGCATTTCAGAATCAATCTGTGGACGAAGCAGAAAAATGGCAGAAATCCATTGAAGAAAAGGACCGGGCTGCAGAAGAATGTGAAAAACGAATTGAGAAGAGTATCGCGTTTCTTGCTGAGCATGAAGCACAAAAGGAAAAACTGCGGGAATTGGGACACCGGCTTGAGCGGGAAAAGCTGGAGCTTCATTATGCGGCTGAACGCATCAAGAGCGTGATAGCTGATTATGAGCACGAACTCGGAGATTATGCAAAAGGAGATTCGATTCAAATCAAACTCCGCTCTATCCAGCAGGATCTAAAGCTGTTAAAGGAAAAAGAACAATCTTTATATGAAGAACTGCAAAGCGCCCAAATGAAGCTCAACCAGGCGAAAAGCCGCGCTTCGGCAAGCGAGCTCACTCTTCAAGAGGCGAAGGGCAGATTGGAAAAAGCAAAAGCTGCTTGGCTTGAGCATACAAAAAACACCTCCATTACCCGGACTGAGGAGGTTGAACAAAGTCTCATCCCAGCCGATGAACTTGAAAAGATGAAAACCGGCATAGACCAGTTTATGGATAAACTGAAGCAAAATGCTGCAAACTTAAAACGAGTAGCAGAGATACTTGCCGGCAGAGCATTATCAGAGAGCGAATGGAACGAAACCGTTGCAGCATTACAAGAAGCTGAGGACGCATTTGGCGCTGCTATAGAGGAAAAAGGCGCGGCCGCAAAAGCACTGGCTGTCATTCGCGACCATCATAAACGGTTTAATGAAATTGAAGCTGAACTGAAAAAATGGCAGACGCATATCGACAGGCTGGATAAGCTGCAAGCTGTGTTTAAAGGCAATACCTTCGTCGAATTTTTAGCTGAGGAGCAGCTTGAAAGCGTTGCGAGGGACGCCTCAGCAAGACTCAGTATGCTGACAAGACAGCGCTATGCCATCGAAGTAGATTCAGAAGGCGGCTTCGTGATGCGGGATGACGCGAATGGAGGCGTAAGACGCCCGGTTTCCAGTTTGTCTGGAGGAGAGACCTTCCTCACCTCGCTTTCACTTGCTCTTGCGCTGTCTGCGCAGATCCAGCTTCGCGGGGAATACCCGCTTCAGTTCTTTTTCTTAGACGAAGGCTTCGGCACACTGGATCAAGATCTGCTTGATACGGTTGTAACGGCCTTGGAAAAACTTCAGTCAGACAATCTGGCTGTCGGTGTCATCAGCCATGTGCAGGAACTGCGTGCACGGCTTCCGAAAAAGCTGATTGTCCATCCGGCTGAACCGAGCGGCCGCGGTACGCGGGTATCACTTGAGTTGATGTAAGGGAGGAGCGGATATGGCAAAGCAGACTGCCGGAATATGTGAGCTGTGCGGCCGGAGCAATGTCCAGCTGACAGAGCATCATCTCACACCGAAAGAGGAAGGCGGAACGTTTTTGCCGACAGCGATGCTCTGTATTCCTTGTCATAAACAGATTCATGCCTTATATACCAATCAAGAGCTCGCTGTACGTTTAAACGGAATGGCTGAACTCAGAAGCGATCCAGAGCTTGCCCGGTTTGTCAAATGGATCAGAAAACAGCCGCCTGAGAAGCTGATCAAAACTAAGAAATCAAATGAACGAAAAAAGAAAAAATGACTAAAAGCAGCCCTCTCTTTGCAGAGCGGCTGCTTTTATCCGTTTCCAACCATATCCTGATCGTTGACATCGGGGTCTATATAATTTGTCGCGTTGACTGCATTATTTAATAGAAGGAAATCTCCCGTGTTTCCTGCTCCCGAACCGAGCGCAGATTTTGAAGAGCTTTTCGGAGAAAGGTAAAAGGAATCACCAAAGTTTACGACTCCGCCCGATATGGAATTGATAGCTATAGGCCCGACAATTGCTGGCATAAACGACACCCTTTATCGAAGTCTCTGTTTATTATATGTTCTTGGCGGGCGATTGTGAGCGCGGAGACTGAATCTGTCTGATATGTTTGATTCTCGCATCACCGCGGATAAGCGAAGCTGAACCAGCATGTAAAACAGAAGAGGCGGACACCCCTTGAATTTTGATGCTGCGAACATAAATAGCCGGCACCTCGTGGCAAAATGCGCTTTGTACACCTGTTTCGCGAATCGGCTTCACTGCCTGCTGCTGAAAGATCTGGTACTCCTTTTTGTTAAATGAGCCTTCATTATTGTAAAACGTGGACAGAGAACGCTGAACAGCAAATACTTTTACACTCATATCGATTTCATTTGTGTCGCCAACTTGAAACACACTTGCGATCCCGAGGGAATTACACTTAACTAGTCTGATGCGTGATATGCGTTTAAGCATTATTCTGGCGCAATCGGAGCAAACGGCCCGATAATAAGAGATTCAGGCGGTGTATCAAAAATAGAAGACAGGTAGATGGATTCAGTGTCTCCGATGTGGAAAACGGAGGAACTGGACACACCGTTCATCCGGATGTCCCCGACTTCCAAGCTGCGGTTGATGACTGTAAAGATCATGCTTGCTCATCTCCTTTCATTTCTGATGGAATATGCTCCAGAAAGTGTTCTACAGCGCGGATGACATCACGCTTCACATGCTCAGCGATATGTTCTGCATATTGTGCAGGCGGTGTATTTTCTTCTTTTTTGATATGGGACATATAATAGTGAATCCGGCTGTCCATTTGTTTTCTGATGTCTTCAATAACATGATGTCTGTTTGTATCGTCAAGTCTGCTGTCATATTGGTTTTCAAGCTGTTCCAAAATATCTGGGATTTCTTCGGTTAAGTACATGTCGACATTCTGGCGGATCTGCTGCATGAGCTGAGCGCTCTCTTCCTGCTGCATCATCCCGATTTGCGGTGTCGACTGGCTGACTTCAAAGTTTTGGACGCTGTTCGGGTCAGTCGGATTTAAGCCGATATTCAAAGTCCCGTCGAGCCTTTCAATTTTCAGCTGATCAAATTTATACTCCACACGCTCAATGGTAGTGGCCGGCCGCTGTTTCATCGTATTCATTTCAGTTTGAATCTCTTTCAGCTGACGTTCGAGCTGCTGAATGTGAATCGCCTGCTGCTGAACGAAGGAATTCAAGTTTTGCAGGTAAGAGGAAACAGATTGATCATACATGTTCTTTCACCTCTTTCATATGATTAACGGCCAGGAGGCTGGAGCGGGACCAATGAACCTGTGTCGGGCTCCTGCAGCTGGAGCGGTTGCCCTGAGCCAGAAACTTCTGGTGCCGGTTCTACATAACTCCCTGTATTATACAAATTTGACAGAGACTTGATTGATCCGGCGCTCCCGATTTGCAGAATGGAGGAGTTGCTGATTGATTCCAGCCGGAGATAGTTGATTTGAATGGTTTGATTAATATAGAAGTTCATGAGCCTCACTCCTTTTACGCATTGGCCACGATCGGCTGATCAACCGCATCATTGTCATACACATTCGTCGCGTTTTGATAATTCATCACCTTGAGGCTGTCGCCGGTATTAAAGCTGCCAGCACCGGCAAACGTTCTGACCTGAGCCTGAGGAGAAATCGTAATGCAGTCCCCGATGTGAACGACTCCGCTCGTACCAATCGCATTAATTTTAAACGCTCCGACAATGGCCGGCATACGAGCACATCCTTTGTTGAAAAATTGAAAAAAGACAGGTAAAGTGAAATGACAATTCTGATTTCAATTGGGCTATTCACGATAGCTTATGACAAACGCACATATGTGTGAGAGAAATTTAAAGGGGATATATCGGCTTTTGATGAAAGCGTTTTATTTTTTGGGCCGTTATGTTTAAACATGGCAAAAGAGGATGTTGGGTATAAATTGAGCGGAAATGCGGCGAAGGATGCCGCTATCCGCCTATGGTGATTTTTGTTTATTTCTTTGGTGTTTTTGCGTGTAGAATGCTTTTTGGAGTATGTCGTGCTGCGGTATTCGATTTTTGGGCGGGCACATTCTCGCCCTGAGGTATATCTCAGAAGTGCTGAGCAAAAATCGGAGTTACATGTGGTGTATTCTAATTGTTATAGAAAATGATTTACATACGGGAGTTTTCAAGATATCTCCCAAAAATCATTTCTTCTTTAATCCGGGTATTCAGCAGGATATCCAGCTCTTGGCTGCATTGAATCGTTTCTTTTGAATTCATGCCGTATTTTTGTGCGGTTTCAATTAGTGTGATCCTCATTTCTTCAATTTTACTGTTCATTACGCTATCTCCAATTCTAGATTTTATTTTGATATAAATACAGGATATCGTTAGTATAACCTATTTTGGCTCAAAAGGTTGCCTTTCGTCAATTTGACTAAAAAAGCGACAATTTTTGCTGCGGCCTTTTTTAATGGAGAAAGGACTAAAGTCTTGCTAAGTGTGCTTGCAAAAAGTCCTGCCGTTCCTCAATTTCTCTAAGTATGTTGGTCTGCTCCTTTTCGATCTGAAAGGGGCTTTTTTTGATAAAAGGATCATCAGCAGCACTTTGACAAATGTCAAGGTGCCATTCGTTGATGAGAGGAGATAATCGTTCAATAGTAAACGACCGCTTCAGCACGTTTTTCATTAAGGTGTGATATTGCGACCTGAAGGCGGGAATGGATAGAAGCCTTGACGAAAGCGTCTTTCCTTTTGTCAGAAGCGGGTCTTCTTCATACCATTCTTGTACGGCAAGCGATCTTGTCTCCATCGGGGAAACGTAAAGCCGACCGGATTCGTTTAAACAAATTGTGCAGTAAAAGCCTTGATTGGTGCAGGCGTTGCCGATCAGCCACAAAAAAAACAGCTTGACATCCAGATACAATTTAATCCTTTCAGCCAATTCGTCATCTCCGGCTGTGCGGATCAGTATGAAAAATTCATGTAAGAATGCCGAGGAATCATTGTTAAAAAGGGACAATGGAACCCTTGGATCGGCCGTCTTCACTCCGTAACTCCTTTTACCGGCTGGTTGATGGTTCTTGATGTTCAAATAAATGCCTTCAGGCTGGCCATTGATGGTCAGAAAGCTGTACGAGGCAACGGGAGCAGGTACGCCGATCTGGTCAAAAAAACAATAGGCGAGTCTGCGCCGCATCAGGGACGGATCATCCTGTTCTGCATTCAAAAAAAGTGTCCTTTCACCAAGCAGAGACTTTTCCCAGCTGATTTCATAGGATGCCTTTTCCGCTCTGTCACGCTGTGTGAGAAGAATGGGAGAAACAGATCGATCTGTTACGAAAAGCCCCTTGGCAGTACCTTTCCTTTTCAGCTGCTCCCGATGAAAAAATAAATGCACGCGCTCCATATTCTTTCCTCCTTCTCAAAACGACATTTGTATGATATGTAGAGCAAGCCCGTCCTGAAACGAAATGAAAACGGAATTGAGAAAAAGGGATTTCAGCATTCGACAGAGAATACATGAAGGAGCATTCTGATTTAAAAGATGATGGAGGAATAACATGAAATTTGCGACAGGGGAACTTTACAACCGAATGTTTGTCGGCCTGATCATTGACGATGAGAAAATTATGGATTTGCAGAAGGCTGAAAAAAAACTGTTTGAACTTGAGACGATTCCGGGATCGCTGATTGAATGTATCGCAGAAGGGGATAAATTCGTTGCACATGCAAGGCAGCTGGCCGAGTGGGCAAAGAAACCGAATGATGAGCTGGGATCATTTATGTATTCATTATCTGAGGTGAAGCTCCATGCACCCATTCCGAAGCCATCAAAAAATATCATCTGCATCGGCAAAAACTACCGGGATCACGCGATTGAAATGGGGAGCGAGGCTGATATTCCGGAGCATCCGATGGTATTTACAAAATCGCCGGTAACGGTTACGGGGCATGGTGATATCGTAAAGAGCCATGAAGAGGTTACCTCTCAGCTTGATTATGAGGGAGAACTTGCTGTCGTGATCGGAAAAAGCGGGACTCGCATTTCAAAAGAAGATGCATATGACCATGTTTTCGGATATACGATTGTGAATGATATCACGGCGCGTGATCTGCAAAAAAGGCATAAGCAGTTTTTTATCGGAAAAAGCTTAGATACGACATGTCCGATGGGGCCCGTGCTTGTACATAAATCATCTATTCAGGAGCCAGAGCGCCTCAAGGTTGAAACAAGAGTCAACGGCGAGCTGCGCCAATCCGGTTCGGCAAGCGATATGATCTTTTCCATTCCGGAATTAATTGAAACCCTCTCAAAGGGGATGACGCTTGAAGCGGGCGACATTATTGCCACCGGTACGCCGTCTGGTGTCGGCAAGGGGTTTACGCCTCCAAAATTCTTGCGGTCAGGTGACAAAATTGATATTACAATTGACCCGATCGGAACGCTGTCAAACCAAATTGGCTGAATAAAACTCGAGGGCGGACCCGGACCCGCCCGTTTTTTCTGATAATCATCTTTGTGGCAGAGGACAAGTTCATGGTACTATAAGTGGGGTAATTTATCTGATAGGGGGAACATGTATGACACACCTACATATTACGACATGGGTGGTAGCGCTGATTCTGCTTTTCGTCAGCTACTCGCTGTATTCGTCAGGAAGTGCGAAGGGCGCAAAAATCACTCATATGATTCTGCGGTTATTCTATATCCTTATTATTTTGACAGGAGCTGAGCTGTTTGTCCGTTTCGCCAACTGGAACGGAGAATACGCCGGCAAAATGATTCTGGGCATTATCACCATCGGCCTGATGGAAATGCTCCTCATCCGCAAGAAAAAAGAAAAATCAACAGGAGGCCTGTGGGTCGGCTTCGTCATTGTCCTTTTGCTGACAGTGCTGCTCGGTCTGCATTTGCCAATTGGTTTTCAATTGTTTTAATAGAAAAACCTATGAACCCAGCTCTTTGATAGAGTTGGTTTTTTTTATATTTATCCCCTCATATTCCAAATCATTTAAAATAACCTTAAAATTCCCTGTAAGCGGTATCTCGTCCTATGAAATTATGATACCTTCAAGGAGATTCATTATTTTGCAGGAGGGATAACATGAAACGCAGAAAATTCAGCTCGGTTGTGGCGGCAGTGCTTATTTTTGCACTGATTTTCAGCCTTTTTTCTCCGGGAACCAAAGCTGCAGCGGCCGGCGCGATCGATCAGGCGGCTGCTCTGGAAAACGGCAAAGAGCAGACAGGCGCCATGAAGGAGCCGGAACAGGTGAAATGGTACAAAGTGACCCCGGGAGCAACGGATATTCAGAAAAACTCACATATGGCACTGACCGTAAAGAGTGATTCAGTACTGAATGTATCTGTATATCCAAGTAAGGAAAAAGCGCTTAAAGATGAGACGTTTGAGATGTACCGTTCTTTCACAGCGGAGGATGGAAAAAGCGAAGTCATCTTTCCATACGCGTGGAGCGGCCCTTACTATGTAAAAGTTGAATACCTCGGAGAAGAAGAGCCAGAGGACGACGGAACGGCAGAAGCAGCTGCAGAAGCCAAGTATACGATTGGGTATAAAGGCACCAAAAAACAGCCGTCAGATTTAGAAGAGGAAGAAGCTTGTCCGGTTGAAATGAGTGTCGATCAGAAGAAATCAGGAAAAGGCATACTGGATAAGCTGAGAGCGATTCGTGATGAGCAGCTGAGCCAAACAGCAGAAGGCAAAGAACTGACAAGCCTTTATTACAAAGCAGCACCGTTTATCGTTGCAAAACTCGCACTCAATAAAACAGCAAGAAATGAAATCTATCAGGATCTTGTGACATTAAAGCCGTTATTTGACGATGTGTCAGAAAACGGAGCATCATCTTCGTATAAGGTAACTGAAAAAGATCAAAAAGCGATCAACCGGCTATATGATAAAGCTTTGCAATCAGTCCCGTCTTTCCTTAAAGAGGAGATAAAGAAACAAGCGGACCGACTAAATATGAAGCAGCTGCAAGGCAAAACAGCCGGAGCCATTTTAACAGAAAACAATATTGCAGCAAAAAGTGAAGTTCAGACAACAAAGGTTATTTTCAAGGTGAAGGACAATAAAAGCCTCTCATCCGTACATAATGAAATGAAGGGCTTTTCTGCAAGCGCGCAATCGAAAAAAGACATATCCAATGTGAAAAAGGCAAAGAAACTGTTTGACAATCTGTATTCATTTGAACTTCCGAAAGACGAGAAACAGAACGGCGCATATACGGCAAGCGCCAAAAGGGTCAAAAGCGCTGCTGCGACACTATCCAAGATGTCCAATGTAGAGTTTGCGGAACCCGTGCAGGAATACAAAAGCCTGGCAAACGATATTCAGTACCCTTATCAATGGCCGCTTAAAAACAACGGTGAAAACGGCGGTGTCAAAAATGCGGATGTGAAATATGAGCCTGCCAACACATTGCTGTCCAAACGCAAGCTTAACGATACACTCATTGCAGTAGTAGACACAGGCGTAGACAGCACGCTTGCTGATTTAAAAGGAAAAGTAAGAACAGATCTCGGACACAATTTTGTCGGACGGAATAACAATGCAATGGATGATCAGGGGCATGGGACGCATGTCGCAGGCATTATTGCGGCCCAAAGCGATAACGGCTATTCAATGACTGGATTGAATGCCAAAGCAAAAATCATCCCTGTAAAAGTGCTTGATTCCGCAGGTTCCGGAGATACTGAACAAATTGCTCTCGGCATCAAATATGCTGCTGACAAAGGAGCAAAGGTGATTAATTTAAGTTTAGGCGGAGGCTACAGCCGCGTGCTTGAATTTGCTTTGAAGTACGCAGCTGACAAAAATGTCTTGATTGCCGCAGCCAGCGGGAATGATGGAGAAAATGCCTTATCTTATCCTGCATCTTCTAAATATGTGATGTCAGTCGGCGCAACGAACCGCATGGATATGACCGCTGATTTCTCTAACTATGGAAAAGGTCTGGACATCTCTGCTCCAGGGTCTGATATCCCGAGCTTAGTGCCGAACGGAAATGTCACGTACATGAGCGGAACGTCTATGGCGACGCCGTATGCTGCCGCTGCTGCAGGATTGCTGTTTGCTCAAAATCCTAAGCTGAAAAGAACAGAAGTTGAGGATATGTTGAAAAAGACGGCAGATGATATTTCCTTTGAAAGTGTCGATGGCGGAGAAGAAGAGTTGTATGACGATTATGGCGATCCGATTGAAATTCCGAAGACACCTGGTGTAGACTGGCATTCAGGCTACGGGCGGCTGAACGTCATGAAGGCTGTCAGCGCAGCTGATTTACAGCTTAAGGTCAACAAGCTGGAAAGCACTCAAACAGCTGTCAGAGGAAACGCGAAGGAAGGCACACTTATCGAGGTGATGAACGGCAAAAAGAAACTCGGCAGCGCCAAAGCCGGAAAAGACAATGCGTTCAAGGTTAATATCGCGACTCAAAAACAGGATCAAGTACTGTATGTGAAAGCAACAAAAGGCGATGCGAAAACATCGTATAAAGTTGTCGTCGTCAAAGGAAAACCTTCCGGCACACCGAAAGTAAACGCGGTGAAAACGAAGGATACGGCAGTAAAAGGGAAGGCAAACAGTAAAGCGATGATCAGAGTGAAAAACAAATCAAAGAAAGTCATTGCTTCTGCCAAAGCTGACGCAAAAGGAACGTTTTCGGTGAAAATCAAAAAACAAAAAGCCGGAACGGTGCTGTACGTCACGGCTGCGGATACAGATAAAAAAGAAAGCAAGGAAGCAAAAGTTGTTGTTGAAAAGTAACCAAAAAGCGGTGCTCGATGCACCGCTTTTTTATTTGCGCCCCCGTTGGACTGCTGAATACATAATGGATCGCTTTCCGTTTGAAGCCGTCCATTCAAAACGGTCTCCTGTCCCTTCGTTGCTGTAGTGATGCTGCATCGCGCATTGTGCGGTGTCATTTGAAAAGTGATAAAAGGACACACCCTGCCCCGCCGAAGTATTCGAAAAGACTCCTTTATTATAAGAAAAGACGCAATCGAATACCGATAAGCCGAAGCTGTGCAAGTGCTGCAGAAATGCGAGAAAGGTTTCGTCGTCAAGCGAATCCAAAAGCGCCATGAGCGGCCGCTTGACTGATTTCTCATAGCGGATGCGTTCTCCCCCGGAAAGGGAGATGTTTTCTTCACCGCATGCCAGAACCAATTGATCCTGGAAGCCGGCTTGCTCCCACTTTCCTTTATGATGGACCCAGATTGGGCTGTGTTGGAGAGTGTCCGCCAAAAGTATATCACCTTCTCCGTTTTCGATTAAACAGATGCCGTCTTCGATGAGGATGGTGCCGTATTCCCATTTTCGTTCCTCTGTATATATCAATTGTTTCCGTTTCATGCATGCTGTCTCCTTTTTCTTCATTCCTCTCTTTTCTTTCCAATTCAAGCCTGTCCCATACAACTCTTTTATGGACAAATCAACTATCTGCCTATAGATGCATAAACTTACTAAGGTGCTGAAAGAAACGAAATTGTTACGACAGAAACGGGATTGGAGCTGATATCACATGTGTGGAATTACGGGTTGGGTCGATTTTAAAAAGCAGCTCGTCCAGGAAAAACAAACGATGGACAGAATGACAGACACTCTTTCCAAACGAGGGCCTGATGATTCAAACGTTTGGGGGGAGCACCATGTTTTATTCGGACATAAAAGACTTGCGGTTGTTGATATTGAAGGCGGACGCCAGCCGATGGCGTGTACCTATAAAGGGGATACGTACACCATTATTTACAATGGCGAGCTTTATAACACGGAAGATTTGCGCAAAGAATTGCGGGCGCGGGGCCATCAATTCGAGCGTACGTCAGATACCGAGGTGCTTCTGCACAGCTACATCGAATGGCAGGAAGACTGTGTCGACCATCTCAATGGCATATTCGCTTTCGCTGTGTGGGATGAAAAGCGTAATTTGCTGTTTGCCGCGAGAGACCGTCTCGGCGTAAAGCCGTTTTTTTACACGAAGGAAGGCTCTTCATTTCTCTTCGGGTCGGAAATCAAAGCAATCCTCGCGCACCCTGATATAAAAGCGCGAGTGGACAGAACGGGACTTTCTGAAATTTTCGGTCTTGGACCGTCCAGAACCCCGGGCACTGGCATATTTAAAGGCATAAAAGAAATCCGCCCGGCTCACGCGCTGACATTTTCCAAAGACGGACTTAATATTTGGCGTTATTGGAATGTTGAAAGCGAAAAACATACGGACAGTTTTGATGACACGGTTGCCAATGTCAGATCGTTATTTCAGGACGCGGTGACGCGGCAGCTTGTGTCGGATGTGCCTGTTTGTACGTTCCTATCAGGCGGTCTGGACTCAAGCGCAATTACAGCGATTGCGGCGGGCCATTTTGAAAAGGAAGGAAAAGCACCGCTTCATACTTATTCGATTGATTACGAAGAGAACGATAAATATTTTCAAGCAAGCGCATTTCAGCCGAATGATGACGGACCATGGATTGAAAAAATGACAGAGACTTTCGGCACGACGCACCACAAATGCGTCATCAGCCAAAAAGATCTCGTTGATCATTTGGAGGAAGCTGTACTGGTCAAAGACTTGCCGGGAATGGCGGATGTCGACTCATCCCTGCTGTGGTTTTGCCGGGAAATCAAAAAGGACTTTGTCGTCAGCCTATCGGGAGAGTGCGCGGATGAGATTTTCGGCGGGTACCCGTGGTTCCATACGGCAGATGTTGAGTCTGGCTTTCCATGGATGAGATCAACGGAGGAGCGGATCAAGCTGCTTTCTGACTCATGGCAGAAAAAATTGAATCTGAAAGAATACGTAAATGCCAAATATGAAGAAACCTTGGCAGAAACGCCATTATTAGATGGTGAAACGGGTGTGGATAAAGCAAGAAGACAGCTGTTCTATTTAAATATGCTTTGGTTTATGACGAACCTTTTGGATCGGAAGGATCGCATGAGCATGGGGGCGAGCCTGGAAGTGCGGGTGCCGTTCGCCGATCACCGGCTTGTGGAATATGTTTGGAATATTCCGTGGGAAATGAAAATGCATGATAATCGGGAAAAAGGCATTTTACGCAAAGCGCTTGAAGGTATTTTGCCTGATGACATTCTGTATCGCAAAAAAAGCCCGTATCCGAAAACACATCATCCGGAATATACAAAAGGCGTCAGCGAATGGCTGAAAACGATCAGAAGCCAAAAGGACTCCGTGCTCCATACCTTGCTGGACAGAAAACAATTAGATCAGCTTTTAGAAACGGAAGGCTCCTCCTTCAAGGTGCCGTGGTTCGGGCAGCTCATGAAGGGGCCTCAGCTGATCGCCCATCTTGCTCAAATTCATACATGGTTTGAAGCGTATCGCATTGATATTGACGAGAGGTAGGTTCAATGCAAATGTGATTAAAATCCAGAGATGTATAGATTTAAATAAGAAGGATAGATGAGCAGGGAAATATATGCTCTATCTATCCTTTTTTGTACAACGCACTATCGAATTGCCCCCGCATTCCTTCAATAAGAATGAATAGGTTTTAATGTTCTGCCGATAAAACTAGCTGATACCGGGCTTAACTTTAATTCCCTAGCCCATACAGAAAGTTGACCAATATGGTGAATTTCGTGAGCGATGATATGGTGTAATATTTCATCTCGCGTATATAAAACACCTGTCTCCCAAGGAACGCTTACAAGTTCATCTTTTATTTGATCTGAATGTGTTTGTAAAACATCAATTATTTCAGTTCGGAATGTATTTGAGAGAGATTTCACTTTATTGAGTGTTTGATAATCAGCGAACTGAACAGCGATATCTTCTTTTCCTTGGATAGCACGAATCCAACTATATTCCACATCAATAATATGAAAAAGGGTATATAAAATATTCTCTACTCCGCCAAGACGGTTTTTAAGTAATTCTTCAGTGGTTAGTTGATGACACCAAGTAAACCATTGATCTCTAACTTGCCAGTTATATTCAAAAAATTTTATCACTGAACTCACTCCAATACTATCATGTATCATAACAATTAGCCCTTTTTTCCGTGATTCCTCTATTATTGAAGTGATGATTGAGAAATGTTTACATTCTACCTGTTGTATGGCATTAAAAATAATAATGTATATCTCGTCGATGATGCTGTACGTCTTGTTACTTTTACAAAGTAAGAATCGGCATTTTCTTCATATACAATTAGGAAAAAACATACTAGACTTGAAGAAGCAGTGATACATAGGAGTGAGAAAAATGAAAGAGATAAAAGAAGCTTACCAGCAATGCGGACAGATTGTTGGCGAATACGCGCCAGCCTGTTTCAAAGCATTATCATATCTCCCGCTAAAGCAAAGACAAGCCTCTTGGGCAGTATTGTCGTTTTGCCACACGGTGGCCAGTGCAGACGAAAAGGTATTGCCCGCATTTGAAGCTAAAGCTGATCATGTTTACCAAAGGACAAATAACGGTAATCAACATCTATGGAAGGCTTTTGATCATGCGTATCGGACCTTTACATTGGAAAGCGAACCTTTTCGGGAGTTTATTGCCGCACAAAAAGAAGACGCCAAGCCGTATGATGACCTTGATGAACTGCTCATGTACGCATATCGGACGGGCGGTTCTGCCGGATTGATGCTGCTGCCGATACTGACACGCCGAAAACAAGATCTGCTCAAACAAGCAGCCGTCTCTCTAGGCTTGGCCATACAGCTGGTTCGCTTCTTAAGTGATCTTGGCACAGATCAGCAAAAAAACCGCATTCCCCGTCAGGTAATGCAGCAATTCGGCTATACAGAGGCTGATCTCCAAAAAGGCACCGTAAATAAAGCGTTCACAATGACGTGGGAGTATATCGCTTTTGAAGCAGAAGCCTACCTTGAAGAGTGTCAGGATGCCTTGCCGCTATTTCCGCAGTATTCTCAAAAAACGGTGAAAGCCGCTCTTCATTTGCACCGGGCTGTTTTAGAAAAAATCCGGGCAAAGCAGCACGATGTATTTCAACATCACTTCGCTCTTACAGAGACCGAAGTGAAGCAGATTCTGTCTGATATCTAAAAAACACCCGGCCTTGATTGAGCCGGGTGTTACGCCATACCTTTTTGTATCCAGATACGTGAGCGCCATCTTCTGTACATTAAGATTCCCCGGACCCATTCATCCGCGATAAAAGAAATCCAAATGCCGGCAAGACCGAAACCGAGGTGGATGCCGAAAAGATAAGCAAGCGGGAGGCCGATGCCCCACATTGAAATCATTGCCATGTAAACCGGGAATTTCGCATCCCCCGCAGCCCGCAGAGAGTTAATGATAATGACATTAAACGAGCGGCCTGGTTCAAGAATAATGGTCATGGCAATCAATAGGCTTGCAGTTGCTATAATGTCAGGGCTTTGTGTGAAGAGTCCGATCAGGTCTTTTGAAAAGATTGTCATCAAAACAGAGGTAGCCGCAGCAATTCCGAGTGCCCAATATAAGCTCTTCATGCAGCGCTCATAAGCGGCATCAAATTGTTTGCCGCCGATATAACGGCCGATTAAGATTTGTGTACCCTGGCTGATCGCAGTGCCGAACAGCAAAATAAACATCGTAATATTTTGCGTATACACTTTTGTTGTCAACGCCTGCGCGCCCATGATGGCGATAAAATACGTGACAATCATTTGCGAAAGGTTGTATGAAAGCTGCTCTCCCGCAGAAGGAATGCCGATTTTCAGCAGCTTGCGCAAATGCTCTTTATGCATATGAAAGACTTTTTTCAGCGACATCTTCAGCTGGATGCGTTTGTTGACAATCACAATCATCGCGATTAATCCGATGACGCGGGCGATAGATGTGGACATGGCCACACCGGCAACGCCGAGAACAGGAAAGCCGAACAAACCGAAAATCACAACAAAGTTTCCGGCAATGTTTAAAATGTTCATGCCGATAGTGACAAACATTGTATCTTTTGTGTAGCCGTAGCTTTTTAAGATCGCGCTGAATGTCATGATTAAAGCCTGAATAAAGGACAGACCTCCGACAACTTGTAAAAAGACTTTCGCATCAGGCATCAGTGCGTTTGATAATCCCATCATATGAAGCAGAGGGACAGCCGCGAAAAAGACGACGGCGCTGATGGCCAGGCTGATGAAGAAGTTGGCGCCGATTGACACATAAGCGACTTCCATGGCTTCTTTCTTTTGCCGTGAGCCTAGAAATTGTGAAATGATAACGGTCGTTCCTGTTGCGATAAAGCTGAACATCACGATAATTAAATTTAAAATCTGGTTGCTGACGCCGACTGCTGCCACGCTGTTATCCGAGTATTGGCTGAGCATCAGTGTATCGGCATTACCCATAAACATATATAATGAGACCTCAATAAAGATCGGCCAAGTAAGCGAAAATAATGAGAACGTTTTGTCAGCGGGTTTTTTCAAAGCAGTTGATTTGAAGACAGCTTGTTTCATAGTGTCTAACCCCTTTCGTAAATAAAATCAACGTTTTAAAGTGTACCTCCATTTCCTTATAATAAAAAGGGATAGAAACGATACTTCTTGTAAAAATCCGACTTAAAAAGGAGGATGATTCAAATGCCTCGCATCCTGTTTACAGTCCCGCCTTTTCCGGTATTTATCGCAGCTGGGGAAGGAGTTTTTAAAAAAGGAGAAACCCATGTGAAACGTGTATTCTCCGTGTTTGATCTGATATATGTCAAACAGGGAACTTTATATATAACGGAAAATGAAACATCGTTTTCTGTTGAAGGCGGCGAGTACATCTTGCTTTCTCCCGGTCTTGAACACTACGGGACGAAGGGCAGTGATGAAGCAACCTCCTACTATTGGCTTCACTTCGATGAACATCGATATGAATTTACGGCAAAGGGAGGCAGCAACTGGTCTGAGCTTCAGCAGGAAAAAGGGAGCTTCGAAGAGCCGGCCCGCTACGGATTGGCCTTGCCGAGAAAAGGCAAGGTGCAGCGCCCGCAGTTTATGGCGCAGCAGTTTGAAAAGCTGATCGATTACTCTGCGGAAAACTCTGATTTGCCGCTCAGAAAGCAAATCTTATTTGAGGAGCTGATGTTGCATCTTCAAAAAGAAGCGTTCCAAATACCGTCTGCGAAAGAGCGGGTAGCCTGGGAGGCGGCCCGGTATTTACAGGAGCACTATAAGGAAAAGACGACAATCAAGGATCTGTCGCTCGCCCTTCACTATCATCAGGATTATGTGAGCCGCTGCATGCAGCAGGTGCTCGGCGTAACTCCGGCACAATACACGAACCGGGTGAGAATGACGGAAGCGAAGCGTCTTTTATCCTCTACAAATGATAAAATGGGCGTTATTGCGGAAACGGTCGGAATGGAAGATCCGACATACTTTTCAAAACTCTTTAAGCAGATAGAAGGCATTTCACCAATTGAATACCGGAAAATTGTCAGCCGGAAAGTTCAATAACCAGACGAGGGATGAACATGAAAACAACAATTTACGATGTGGCAAAGGCGGCGGGTGTCTCGATCACAACTGTGTCCCGTGTGATAAACAATACGGGGAGAATCAGCGATAAAACACGGCAGAAGGTCATGAATGTCATGAATGAAATGGCATACACGCCCAATGTCCACGCCGCGGCGTTAACGGGAAAACGAACGAATATGATTGCTCTCGTGGCGCCTGATATTTCAAATCCGTTTTACGGCGAACTGGCCAAAAGCATTGAGGAAAGAGCGGATGAGCTCGGTTTTCAAATGTTGATTTGCAGCACCGATTACGATCCAAAAAAAGAAACAAAATATTTTTCTGTGCTGAAACAGAAAAAGGTGGATGGCATTATTTTTGCAACAGGGATTGAAAGCCATGACAGTATGTCTGCTTTGGAGGAAATCGCCAGTGAACAAATTCCGATTGCCATGATTTCTCAGGATAAGCCGCTTCTTCCGATGGATATTGTTGTGATAGATGACGTTCGTGGCGGATATGAGGCTGCCAAGCATCTTCTGTCACTCGGCCACACGAACATCGCCTGCATTATCGGAGACGGGTCAACGACAGGCGAAAAAAATAGAATCAAAGGCTTCCGTCAGGCGATGGAGGAAGCGGGCGTGCCCATTGATGAATCACTTATCATCCAGACGCGGTTTTCCTTGGAAAGCGGCAAGGAAGAAGCGGGAAAATTACTCGACAGGAACGCTCCGACTGCTATTTTTGCCTTCAACGACGTATTGGCTTGTGCCGCCATACAAGCTGCGAGAATAAGAGGCATAAAAGTGCCGGATGATCTTTCTATCATTGGTTTTGATAATACGATACTCGCAGAAATGGCGGCTCCGCCCCTGACAACCGTAGCCCAGCCGATAAAAGAGATGGGGCGGAGCGTCATCGAACTGCTGGCAGAAGCAATAGAGGGAAAACGAAAGGCGAAACAAAAAATAGTGCTCCCGCCTGAGCTTGTAGTCAGACATTCTACATCACCGCTCAACACATGAGCCCGCTAATGAGCGGGTTTTTTCATTATGACAGTTGAAGCAAAAAAAAACATATTGCGTGTAAACCAATGGCAGTGTAAAATGAAACCATCTTTTGAGAAAGCGCTTGCGCAAAATGGCAGAGCGGATAGAACCGCTGTTTTTTTAGCTGTTAAGAGAAAGCGCTTTCTCAAAGCGAGCCTGAAATGAGATAAAGGAGAGGATGGGACGTGGAACATCAAGTAAGATGTGCAGTATTGGGATTAGGAAGGCTCGGTTATTATCATGCGAAAAATCTCGTCACCAGTGTGCCGGGGGCAAAGCTGGTTAGTGTCGGTGATCCGTTAAAAGGGAGAGCGGAGCAGGTTGCCAGAGAACTCGGTATCAAAAAATGGTCAGAGGACCCGTATGAAGTGTTAGAAGATCCCGGCATTGACGCTGTCATTATCGTAACGCCGACAAGCACACATGGTGATATGATTATCAAAGCAGCCGAGAACGGCAAACAGATCTTCGTTGAAAAACCGCTGACATTAAGCCTTGAGGAATCAAGAGCAGTTTCTGAAAAAGTGAAAGAGACAGGTGTCATCTGCCAAGTCGGCTTTATGAGACGGTTCGATCCAGCATACGCAGATGCCAAACGGCGGATCGACGCTGGAGAAATCGGCAAACCTATCTATTATAAAGGCTTTACGCGCGACCAAGGCGCGCCTCCCGCAGAATTTATCAAACACAGCGGTGGAATTTTTATTGACTGTTCCATCCATGACTATGATATTGCCCGTTATTTGCTAGGGGCGGAAATCACTTCTGTTTCAGGCCACGGCAGGATTCTGAACAATCCGTTTATGGAGCAGTATGGCGATGTGGATCAGGCGCTGACGTATATTGAATTTGACTCCGGCGCAGCGGGGGACGTCGAGGCAAGCAGAACCTCTCCATACGGACATGACATCCGGGCGGAGGTGATCGGGACAGAGGGCAGTATTTTCATAGGGACATTGAGAAATCAACATGTGACCATCCTATCGGCTAAAGGGAGCAGTTTTGATATCATTCCAGACTTTCAAACTCGTTTTCATGAAGCCTACTGCTTGGAGCTTCAGCATTTTGCCGAGTGTGTCCGTGATCGAAAAACACCGATTGTGACAGATATTGATGCGACGATCAATTTAGAAGTGGGTATCGCCGCAACCAATTCCTTTCGAAGCGGCAGGCCGGTACAGCTAGATGTGAAGCGCGCTTATACAGGTATGTAAAAGCTAACATGTTGCATTTGAGGCTTTCCGCCAAAAAAAAGCAAGGACATTTTAGCCCTTGCTTTCTCTTTTCTCATATAAATAGTACATATAATCAGTAGGTACTCCTGAATGGCCCAGCTGTCTCAGCATGGCGGTTACGTTCCCTCTGTGGTAAGTGCCGTGATTGACGACATGCAGGATGGTGTCTGCATAGGTTGATTCCAGTGTACCTAGTTTCGGATGCTGCATTGTGAAGGTCTGTTCTAAGTCCGTCTGGCGGCTGAAGAAATCATGATACTGTGACTCCAGCTCGGCAGCGTGCTGTTTAATCGCTGCCATATTACCTTGCGCGGACTCTAATTTGCCTGCGCTGTCTATAATCTCTTGGTAGGCCACTCCCGAAAGAACATTCAGCCAAATGTAGTCAGCCCTGCACATATGAAGCAGCACGTCGCTGACAGAAGGAAATACGCTCTTTACTTCTTGGCAGGCAGTTTCCTCCGGCAGGTTTTCGATATGGGTAAATATTTTCTTGTTTGCCCAAGAATGATAGTCATAAAACTGTTTTGCATCAGTCATCAGCATGCCTCCTTTTCTAAGAAATTCGTTTTTTTCATCTGTTTTTCCTTCAATTGCAAAAGAGTGACACCCCAAAATATCCTGCCGCTGCCCACATTACCGCTGCAGAGCATTTGTTTACGATCAGCATAAGCCTGCCGCTCGTATCTATCGTCTGAAACAACCGGCCCGCTATTGCAAGGCTGATAAACCAAATCCAAGACACAGCGATGCAGGCGGCCATAAAGAGCCATTTCTCAAGCCCCGAATATTGAAGAGAGCTCGTGCCGATGACGCCGATCGTGTCCAGAATGGCATGCGGGTTTAAAAGAGAAACAGCGGCCGCAAACGCAGCTTGCTTTTTTGGTGTGAACGTATGTTTCTCATTTTGGTTTGTGTTCGGACGGCTGTTCCAAGTCACCCAGCCCATATAAAGCAAAAATAAAAATCCGCCGGCCATCATGACTGTCTCAAACACAGGCAGCTCCTGCACAATGACAGACACGCCCGCAACGGCTAATACGATTAACAGGGTATCGCAGACTGAAGCACTGATGACAGCTGGGAGAGCCCGCCAAATATGCTTTTGCCACGCGCCTTGCTGAAAAATAAACACATTCTGCACTCCCAGCGGCAAAATTAAGCCAAACGCGAGCACAATTCCGTGAATGATTGCATTCATGCTGAAAAAGCTCCCTTCACATTTTTTTTCAATCATAAGAGAGATTGTCACTAAAGTCTCCAGCCATTTGGTTGGGTTAGGAACCAGCCAAATGTATAATGTGTAAAAAAGGGGGGCATGACCTTGTCGCAATGGCAGCCAAGCCGAAAGTCGGATGTTCCGCTGCATCGGCAGATCGAACAATATATGAAAGACAAGATTCTTCACGGAGAGTGGGCTGTAGGGACGAAAATCCCCTCACAGAGAACGCTGGCCGGCATGTTTCAAGTCAACCGCAGCACAGTCACAGCAGCCATAGATGAACTCACGTCTCAAGGCTTGTTAGAGGGAAGAAGAGGCGGCGGTACGAAGGTTGTAAACAGTACTTGGAGCGTGCTGGCGGCTGAGCCTCCGCTTGATTGGAGCGATTACG
Organism: Bacillus sp. YP1; assembly: GCF_000877815.1. NCBI lineage: Bacteria > Bacillati > Bacillota > Bacilli > Caryophanales > Bacillaceae > Bacillus > Bacillus sp. YP1. The sequence continues at coordinate 904,544 of NZ_CP010014.1, forward strand.
TCCGTTCGGGCATTCATCGCGCCAATTCTTCCATCATTCAAGCTATTAATCAGAACGAACCAAGAGCGGATATCATCAGATTAGGGACTGGAGAACTTTCACCGGATCTTGTGCCTGCTGACACAATTGGACGGATGTTTCAGCAAATCAATCCGGGCGTCCTGTCTTTAGGATATGAGCAGCCGAAAGGAAACCGTAAACTGCGGGAGGCAGTGGCCGACCATTTAAAAGGAAAGAAGATCCATGTGTCACCGTCTGCAATTTTAATTGTGTCCGGTGCACTTCAGGCACTTCAGCTCATCTCAATTGGACTTTTAAAACGAGATTCTGTCATTTTGACGGAGAAGCCGTCCTACCTTCAATCCTTGCATGTATTTCAATCAGCTGGGATGCGGCTTCGCGGCTTGCCGATGGATGATGAAGGGGTCAAAGCGGGGCTTGTTTCTTCTAATCGAAAACAATATGGAGGACAGCTGCTTTACACGATTCCGTCGTTTCATAATCCGACAGGCACAGTCATGTCAGAGCAGCGAAGGAAAGAGATCATCAGCCTGTCAAAAAAAGAGCAGATGCCCATCATTGAGGATGATGCGTACGGTGATTTATGGTTTGAAGAAAAACCTCCGCAGCCGTTGAAAGCAATGGATCATGAGGGCAATATTCTGTATCTGGGCACGTTTTCAAAAACGGTTAGCCCCGGTCTGCGAATCGGCTGGCTTGCCGGTCCGGAGCCGGTTATTGAAAGGTTGGCGGACATTAAAATGCAGACAGACTACGGATCAAGCGGCCTGTCCCAGTGGGCGGCTGCCGAGTGGCTGTCACAGGGGTATTATGAAGAGCATCTGACTTGGGTACGCAGGAAGCTTAAAGAAAGGAGAGACGCCGCCGTTCATTTTCTCGAGCGGTATGCCGGGGACATTGCCACGTGGCGGATTCCCGCAGGCGGCTTTTATATTTGGGTGACATTTCACAAAAACCTGCCTGTCAGCCGTTTCTTTTATGGATTGCTGAAACGGCAGGTGCTTGTGAATCCCGGCTACATTTATGACGGTGAAGACCGAAACAGCATCAGGCTGTCATATTCCTATGCATCTCTTGGAGATTTGGAAACTGGCATTAAAGCGGCAGCTGAAACAGCACGCCGCCTGATGATGTTCTAAGCTTTGGTTATACGATGACAGCTCCCAGTGCCCTGGCGAAGGCAATCGCGTGCTCAGGTGCGATTTTGCAGCCTTTCAATTTGTCGAGGGAGACATGAAGCTGTTCAAAACGGCACGTGCTGATGTCCATGTTTTGAAGGGACGTGCCGGTAAAGCTGGCGCCTTCCAATTCGCATCCGTCAAAGTGTGTCTGCTGGAGCACCGTATCGCTGCATTCACTTTGCATAAGAGCACAGTGATCAAATCGAACTTGTTTCATATTTGAATACGAAAATGAGCTGAAATGTCCGTGGCATTCCTCGAATGAAACATTCCGCAGCGTTGCTTCCGCCACATTCATTCCAACCATTTTTGACTGCTTAACTGAAGTTCTGTGAATGACAGCCCCGCTGAAATCGGCGTTTGATAAATCGCACTTTTCAAAGATCACATCGGTCAGTTCAATATGCCGAAAAGACACATCGATAAAGACGACATTTCTGAATACCGTTTTTTCAACACAGAGTCTTTCGATATCTTCGCCGCAGATGGTACAATCTTCAAACAAATGCATGCTGATTACATCATCCTGCGTCACGGCATCATGAAAATCTGCGGTTTGCAGGTTTTCTGGTATGTTTGGTTTTTGAATTGCGATTTTATTCATGTGATGACATCCTTTGCTGCCCGAAAAACAGAGGCTTCCGGGTTCAATTTAATAGATCGTTAAGGAAATTGATACATATAGTAAATCATGAAGAGCCTTTTCTTGGTACAGCAGCCCGCTTGTTTTGTAAGCATAAATGGAAAGCTTCCTATACGTCAAGGCGTTTACAGGCCGGGAAAGCCAAAGGGAACAGGAGGAATGCGGAATGGGGCATTACATCAAAACCGAGGAGCATGTGACACTGTTTGTAGAGGATATCGGACATGGAAGGCCGATCATCTTTTTGCACGGGTGGCCGTTGAATCATAAGATGTTTGAATATCAAATGAATGAGCTTCCGAAAAGGGGATTTCGTTTTATCGGCGTTGATTTGCGGGGATATGGGCAATCTGACCGCCCTTGGGAAGGCTACGATTATGACACGATGGCCGATGATGTGAAAGCAGTCATTTATACGCTGCAGCTTGAGAATGCGATTCTTACCGGTTTTTCAATGGGCGGCGCCATTGCACTCCGTTATATGGCACGGCATGAAGGAGCCGATGTTGATAAGCTGATTTTACTGTCTGCGGCGGCCCCCGCGTTTACAAAACGCCCGGGTTATCCGTTCGGGATGAGGAAGCAGGATATTGACGATATGATTGAATTGTTCAAAGCTGATCGGCCCAAAACACTGGCTGATTTAGGGAAACAGTTTTTTGAGAAAAAAGTGTCTCCAGAGCTTAGGCAGTGGTTTCTCAATCTGATGCTGGAGGCCTCCTCCTACGGGACGATCCACTCGGGAATCGCATTAAGAGATGAAGATCTCAGAAAGGAACTTGCTGCAATCAAGGTGCCGACGCTGATCCTGCACGGGAGAAAGGATAAAATTGCGCCGTTTGATTTTGCGAAAGAGTTGAAGCGCGGCATCAAACAGTCGGAATTGGTTCCGTTTGCAAACAGCGGGCACGGAGCATTTTATGAGGAAAAAGAGAAGATCAACAGTTTGATTGCGCAGTTCTCCAACTCATAAGAAAAAACCCGACATTGATCGGGTTTTTTATATAATTCCTCTGTTTTGCAGTGCGTTAATGATGAGATCAGCTCCATCGGAAATAGAGGTCTGGTCTGACTCAATGATGAAATCGGGTGAAAGCGGCGCTTCATACGGAGAATCGATCCCGGTGAAATGTTTGATCTCTCCGTTTCGCGCTTTTTTATAAAGCCCTTTTGGATCGCGCTGTTCACAAACATGCAGCGGGCACTTCACATAAATTTCGAAGAACTCACCTTTAGGAAAGAGTGCTCTAACCATGTCCCGATCCTCTCTGAATGGAGAAATAAAAGCCGTTAAAATCATTTGCCCGCTGTCGACAAACAGCTTCGCCACTTCTCCGATCCGGCGGATGTTTTCAATCCTGTCACCAGTCTGAAATCCAAGATCTTTGTTTAAGCCGTGGCGGATATTATCACCGTCAAGCACGTAGCTCTGAATGCCCTTGCGGTAAAGCTTTTCATCGACTGCATTGGCCAGCACCGATTTTCCGGAGCCGGACAAACCTGTAAACCAAAGGACGCAGCTTTTGTGTCCGTTTAAGGACTGTCTGTCAGACTTTGAGATGGCAGCGGGATGCCAAATGATGTTCGGATTGTGTGTCATTGCAATTCCCCGCTGTTTTGTTTGATGGCAACAGGCTGTTGGTGAAGTCCCTTGATCAGCACGGCTGCGACCTCAGGCCGGCTGAATTCTTTAGGCGGCTTTTTGCCTTGGCGGAGAAGCTCTCTCACTTTTGTGCCTGATAAGTGGATGTGGTCTCTCGGGCTGTGCGGACATGTTTTGGAGGTGCCCATGTTTCCGCATTTTCGGCAATAAAAGCTGTGCTCAAAAAACAGCGGCTTGATGCCCAGCTCTTCCTCTGTGAATGATTGAAAAATATTTTGGGCGTCGTATGTTCCATAGTAGCTGCCGACACCCGCGTGATCACGGCCTACAATAAAATGGGTGCAGCCGTAATTTTTTCGGACGAGCGCATGGAAAATCGCTTCCCGCGGACCTGCATAACGCATGGCGGCAGGGAAAACCGATAACATGACACGATCCTTTGGATAATAGTGATTAAGCAAAGCCTGATAGCTCTCCATTCTGATATCGCTGGGGATATCGTCTGACTTTGTTTCTCCGACAAGCGGGTGAAGCAGCAGACCGTCGACCGTTTCTAACGCTGTTTTTTGAATGTATTCATGCGCTCTGTGAACAGGGTTCCTGGTTTGAAAGCCGACAATCGTCTTCCAGCCGAGTTTTTTAAAGGCGGCTCTTGTTTCAGCGGGCGTTGCATAAAACTGTTCGAAAGATTTGTCAGGCAGGCGGCTGACCGTGATAGGCCCTCCGATATAGTAATCCGGGCGCGCCAGCAATTTTTTTACGCCTGGGTGGGCAGGATCGTTTGTTTTAAAAACAGAAAGTGCTTCTTGTGTTTTATCAGGATGGTATATATCGGTGACTGTGATCATGCCGTAGGTAACACCGTCTTTCACAAGCTTGACGTGATCTCCGGCAGACAGCTGTTTTGCTGTTTTTTCTCCGACAGGCAGCGTAATCGGCAGGCTCCACGGCAAGCCGTTTGCCAGCCTCATCTCTTTCACAACACGATGATAATCTTTTTCTCCCAAAAAACCTGTTAACGGGCTGTAGCCGCCGATCGCAATAAGCTCCAGGTCGCTCAGTGCAAGCTGATCCAGCTCTGCTTGGCACGCGCACCCTTCAAAATGGCATGCGAGATCACAGCGGTTGATTAATACCCCTCCGTGGGGTTCGTTTCCATTCAACGTGTTCAACCTCCATTTATACGTTTCCTTGTTTTCTTTTCTGCACTTAATGAAAGTTTGACATCAGCGCCTCAACATCATTTCGATTCTCACATCAAGAACCTGCCATCCCCTATTCCTGATGCAGGCCACATTCTGTTTTCTCCCGTCCGGCCCATCTTCCAGCCCTCTCATCGTTCGGGTCCGGGGAAGGCAATGTACACATTTCACAGCCTATGCTCGGATAATGTTGATCGTGCAGTTTGTTATAAGGCAAATTGTGCAGGCGGATGTACGTCCAAACGTCATCCCATGTCCAGTGGATGAGCGGGCAAATTTTGATGAGCTTAAACTTCTGGTCCAGGTTTACGTATTGAATATGCTTTCTCGTTGGCGACTGCTCCCGGCGCAGTCCTGAAATCCAAGCTGTCATGCCGGACAGGTGCTTTTTGAGCGGTTCAATTTTCCGCAATTGGCAACAGAGGTTCGGGTTATGCTTCCATAGCTCTCCGCCGTACTTCGTCCCCTGTTCTGTTAAGCTCAGCTCGGGTTCGAGCATCTGGATTGCAAATCCCGGATATCGCTCTTTGACGGTCTCGATCAGCTCATATGTTTCCTGAAAATGAAGCCCGGTATCCAAAAAGATGATGTGTGCGTTTTTGTTGATTTTTGATATTAAGTCTAGAAGCACCATTCCTTCTGCGCCAAAGCTGCATGCGTACACAATCTTTTCTCCGTACGTTCGGTAAGCCCACTTCAACACATCGAGCTCATCGATCAATTGATCCGTTATCTGATTGGACAGCATGTCGTTCCATGTGTCATATGTGATGGTTTCGTTCAACGTTTTCCCCCCGTTTGCATCTGCTTTTTTTATCTATTGATCGAGTTATAGGCAGACTATTCATTTTTTGCATAAAGGTTCAGGGTTTTTACGTGCCGCGCCCGCCTAAAATGAGGTGCGGAACCATTAAGAGCCCGGCTGAATATGCTTTTTAGCAAAATGGTTTTATGCCCAAGGAGAGGTAGTATGCCGATAGCCATTTATCAGGGGCATCATCATTCGCTTGCCCCGGCGGACATTAACATCGTCATTGATGTCATCAGAGCTTTTACGGTCGCCCATTATGCGTTTATCGGCGGGGCGAAAGAGATTTTGTTGGTCCGGACAGCTGATGAAGCCTTTGCGCTGAAAGACACCTATCCGGATTATGTTTTGACGGGAGAGGAAAAGGGGGTCGGTATCAGCGGATTTGATTTAGATAATTCTCCAAAACGTATGGCTGGGCAGGATATGGCGGATAAGCGCCTAATCCAGAAAACAACAAACGGCGTCACAGCAGCATTGGGAGCGCTGAACGCAAAGCATCTGTTCGTAACTGGATTTTCCAATGCCAAAACAACGGCAGAGCATGTGGAAAAGCTCGCCGCAAACGATTGTGTCATAAACATAGTGGCTTCCCATCCATCCGGTGATGACGATATGGCGTGTGCGGAGTATATCAAAGGCATCATTGAAGGGACAAATGCGGTAACGGCTGAGGAGGCGATTCAAAGAATAAAACGCTCTTCTGTTGCGGAAAAGTTTTTTGACAGCCGCCAGCCATTGTTTGATTCGGAAGACATCGTTTACTGTACAAAAGAACTGACGGGCGATTTTGTGATGAAAGTGAAACAAGATGGAGAAGTTCCAACGATAGAGAGGGTCATAATATGAATGATTTTTCACTAGAATTGCCAGTGAGAACAAATAAGCCGAGAGAAACCGGGCAGTCCATTTTAATTGATAACGGCTATCCCTTGCAATTTTTTAAAGATGTCATAGCCGGAGCGTCCGACTATATTGATTTTGTGAAATTCGGCTGGGGCACATCATTACTTACGAAAGATCTTGAAGAAAAAATCAGCACACTGAAAGAACATGACATTACATTTTTCTTTGGCGGCACACTGTTCGAAAAGTACGTAAGCCAGAAAAAAGTGAATGAATTTCATCGGTATTGCACCTATTTCGGCTGTGAATATATTGAGATTTCAAACGGTACGCTCCCGATGACAAATAAAGAGAAAGCGGCTTTCATTGCCGATTTTTCTGATGAATTTCTTGTGCTCAGTGAGGTGGGCAGCAAGGATGCGGAATTAGCAAGCCGGCAAAGCTCTGAGGAATGGCTTGAATATATCGTTGAGGATATGGAAGCGGGCGCAGAAAAAGTGATTACAGAAGCCAGAGAAAGCGGAACGGGAGGGATCTGTTCCAGCAGCGGCGATGTCAGATTTCAAATTGTTGACGACATCATTTCCTCGGATATTGATATCAACAGGCTGATTTTTGAAGCGCCTAACAAAACGCTTCAGCAAGGGTTTATTCAAAAAATCGGGCCGAATGTGAATCTGGCCAATATTCCATTTCATGATGCCATCGCGTTGGAAACGCTGCGTTTAGGGCTAAGATCCGATACCTTTTTTCTGTAAAATAGCGGCTGCGGGGCTCTCGTCGTGAAGAGAGCCTCTGCCTATTATTTTTTATGGCGGTACATAGGCGTGAGATAGGGAAGTGAGGTCAGACGGATGTTGTAGATGAAGTCGATGACTCTTGTCGATATCACTTGGCATATGAGGGCTTGAATGACGATGCCCCAGTCAATAATAGACGCGGTGACCATAAAAATGATGCAATTCATGATGAGCAGGATCGTTCCGGGATTCCCGCCGCGGTAGATAGAAATCATCAGAGCAAGTGCTCCGAACCCTCCGTTTGAAATTTTATATTTGTATAAAAGTCCGATGCCGAGTCCCAATAACACTGCGCCGCTTGCCAGATCAAGCCACAGATTAGATGTGATATCCGGAAAAACCGCATCAAAGATCAATACCGAGACAGAGGTGACGGTGATAGAGGCGAGGGTGCCGGTGAATGTTCTCATCTCCAGCCATTTTAAAGCGGTAAAAAGCATTGATACATTCACAGCCCACACTGAAAATCCGTGGGGGATTTGAAACAGATAATGCAATAGCACCGCAATACCTGCTGCACCGCCTGTTGGAATATCATGCGGAAATAAAAACAAGGACATGCCGAGTCCCTGTAGTACGCCGCCTACGACAATCATAAACGTAAGTTTTGCTTTCATCAGCAGTTCAGCCATTAAGTCATTTGCTCCTTTATGAAAAGACTTGTCCGCTGTTTTCATTTTATGAGGCTGTCCATTATTTATGTCTCAAAATAAAGAAATGGCCCAGCTTAATATGCTGAGCCATCCCACTTGTAGCGATTGACGATCTCCATATTGATCTCTGTTCCAATGCCTTTTCCTTTCGGGATGTGGACCTTTCCTTTTGAAGGCTGCAGGCTGACGAGATCGGTAAAAGGATTCTCCATGACGTCCCACTCGATCGGTTCAATGTGATCGTTCTTCATTTTAGACCATGGGGGCAGACAGGCTTGTGCAAATAAAGCATAGAGCCGTGAGAGCGATCCGTCATATGCATGGGCGGATGCTCTGACGCCGAAATAACGCGCGAGCTGGAGGCAGTCCCGAAACTCATCAATTCCGTTGACATGCATGACATCGGGCTGAATGATATCCAAACAGCGCTGTGAAAGGAGAGGCACATATTGCGCCGGGCCTTTCATGTTTTCTCCGCCGGCAACAGGAACAGACAAACGGCTTCGAAGCATAGCGTAATCCTGCGGCTGATCAAAGGGCAAAGGCTCCTCAAGCCAGCCAATGTTCGTCCATTCGGAGAAATAACGCTCCCATTTAAAAGCCGCAGCGGCATCGTAGCTTTGGTTTGCGTCCAGAATCATCGTAATGGAGCTGCCTGCTGTATGCTGCAGCGCATTGATGTGCCGGACATCCTCCTTGAATGAAGTCCCGCCAATTTTGACTTTGATTTGCTCATACCCTTTTTTCAACTGGGCTTCAACATTGGAGACTGAGCGGCTGATCCATTGCGGGGAGTCTGAGTACGATTGAAAAGACGCGTACACAGGAATCTCCTCTCTGTATCGCCCGCCCCATAATTCGCAAACCGAACAATCCGCAGCTTTGGCTGCAATCTCTGTCAGCGCCATGCTTACAGCGGAGGCCGCCCGCTGGTGCCATTTTTGAATCGTGCGCACTAATGACAGGCGGCTGCCGGCCTGTTTTCCTAATAGAAATGGGATGATCCGCTTCGTAAAACCGACATGGAGAGCAGGGAGCCAATCAACGCATTCTCCCCAGCCGTCTATCCCGCTTTCGGTGATAATCCTGATGAGATAACAAGTCCGATATCGTTTAAACCCATTGGCATCTCCGTATGGCTTTTCTAATCGGTGAAATAGCGGAAAGGTTTCAATCCGTACAATTTTCAAATTGGGTGCTACCTTTCCTCAGCGGGCTGGAGCCGATTGCCAGCCATTTTAGGGTCTTCTTTTTCTTTTGTTTCTTCATTGTTTTGCTTCACATGGATGAGCATCATCACAAGAATCCCGACAACGAGAGTCAATCCCGCGATGCTTAAAAACATGCCGGGTCTGGACCATTGCATCAGGCGGCCGAAAATCGGAGGACCGATCGCTACCCCTAAGAAACGTACAGAGCCGTACAGCGAGGTGACAAATCCCCGTCTTTCTTTGCCGACAGCCCCGGTAATAAAACTGTTCACACAAGGAAGGACAAGACCTGAGCCTATACTGCTCAGTACAAGAACACTGATAAAAAGGACAAGATTTTCAATGAATGACAGTGCCGCGTAGGATACGGTCATGAACGCCAATCCAAGTACGATCAGCTTTTTCATTAACGATTGCTTTTGCCCGATTTTGCTTCCTGTTGTATAGGACGTCACACACATAACCAAAAGCGGGATCGCTAAAATCAAGCCTTTCTTCACGCCGTCGGTGTCGTATGTTTTTTCAAGAACATCTGAGAGATAAAACAGGATGCCGAATAAAGTAAACAAACAGGTCGCACCGGCTAAATAAGCGGTAAACAGCCATCTGCCTTCATGTTTAAAGACACTTAACAGCCCTTTTGCATATTTTCCGATTGGTGGCGGTTCTTTTTCCTTTTTCTTTTCTTTAATAAAAATCCAAGTCAGTACGATCGAAATGATACAAAACACAGGAAAGGCAAAAAACGCGCCATACCAGACAAGCAGGGCGATCAGCGAGCCAATGATCGGCGATAGCACTTTCCCCATGCCGTTTGAAGCTTCAACAAGGCCGAGCACCTTGCTCTCCTGGGCGCCTTTAAACAGATCTCCCGTCAGTGCCATGGCAATTGGGCCGGTTCCGGCTGCCCCGATTCCCTGTAACGCTCGTCCTGCCATGACCCAAGGGTAGGCATTGTCAAAAAAACCTGCCGCAAACCCGGCTAACAAACCGCCGGCACCATACAAAATTAAGCAGGGAATAATGATGACTTTCCTTGAGAATCGGTCTGCGAGATAACCGACAATCGGAATCGCAAAAGCTGCAATCAAGGAAAATACTGTGATCACGAGACTGACTTGAAATTGTGATAAATGAAGTTCAGATTTCATTTTTGGCAAAATCGGAATAAGCATCGAGTTTCCTAGGGTTAATATTAAAGGGATTGAACCGATTGCTACAACCGTCATTCCGTTATTTTGTTTTGATGATTCCATCTCAGAGCACACTCCTTTTCTTCTGCTTAGAATGTCCCTGATGGCTTCGTTTATTCAGCGATCAGACAGCAAAAAACCGAACAGAAGATACCTGTTCGGGAAAAAAGAGGGTTAACCGAGAGCCTGTGAAATCAAAGCATATAAGTGTCCATTTTGAATAGGCGCTTTTTTCTGATAAAACAAAAGCGGAGGTTCATCATCTTTACGAAATCCCATTTCTATCAGGCTGTCATGCAGAGACGTGTGTTCACTCGGTATATCGATTCGCATCGGCCCTTGTTTGCCGGCCGCCAGCCTGTTAATTATTTGTGCTGCAACATCTGATGATGGAGCGATGATAGGGCCGAATTTCAAATTGGCCGGTGTCTGTACAGAAAGTCCGTAGCCAATTAGCTGTCCGTCCTGATTTCGGGCGATGATACATTCGCATGAAGCAGAAATAAGCTGCTGCAAAAGATTTGATCGATCTCCGCCAAAGGCTTCCAGATCCGTCGCGGTTAAGTCGTGAAAGTCTTGTTCTCTAAAGGATGTCAGTTCAGCATCAAGCTTTTTTGTATAAGGTTGAAAACTGTGACAGCTGTACTTTCGCACTGAACCTGCCGTATGAAAACCTGCTTTTTCATAAAGCGGCAAACCTTCTTTTGTGGCGCAAAGCCTGATGGCGGTGTTTTCACCCGCTTGGGGGATACAGGCGTTTACCATACGCCGGCCGAGACCGAGCCGTTGATATTCTTTGTCCACGATCACGAGGCCGATAGAAGCAAGCCGGCCAAACAAAAACAAGCCGATGCAGGAAATAATATCACCGCTGACATTTTGATAGCCGAAAAAGCGTCCTTGCTGGACAAGCAGTGCCAGCTCTTGTTCGCCGTAATCCGGCCACCCGGCTTGCCTGCAAAGCCGTAATAAGCCGGAAACATGTTCTTCATGAAGCTCAATCAGCTCATCCACTAAATCCATAAGATCACCTGCTTGTTCCTAGTGTTTTGTACATGACAATATGAGTGCCTATGCCGGGAATCTCAAACGGTTCGCCGAGTACTTCCCACCCAAGCTTTGAATAGTAGCCTTTCACATGGCTTCTGGCATTGCACCAGACTGCCTGAACGCCGTTCTTTGCCAGTTTCTCTTCCGCGTGTTTGATCAGCGTGCTCCCGCCTTTTTGATCGCGATATCCTTCAAGCGTTGCCATGCCTCTCAGCCGATATGCTGGGGATTCTGTTATTAAAGGCTGACTTTGCGGGGAAAAAGAAGCGATGCTGATCAGCGTTCCATCATAAAACACGCCGAGATGAAAGGAGCCTTCTGCGTGATCCTCTTTATATTTGCATTGTTCGATGGATTGATGGGGACGCAGAATGCGATGCCGGATTTCATATGTATCTTCCGCGGAAATGGTTTTGACTTCGAGCATAATGTTCCTCCTCATGATTGTTTTTCTATATCGTAACACGAATCTCGTTGAAAAAGACTGCCCGATTCGATCAGGCAGTCTTTTGGAAATTAATGCAAAAAGATATTTTGGCGCTGCTCATCTTTTTGCTGAATATATGATGTGAGCTCAGCGGTTAAGTCAGATCTGAGGAAAGGCGTTATCAAGTAGATGCCGTTAAACAGCTCGCATGCCGTATCCAGCAGGGAGCGTGCAATTGCAAGGCCTTCCGCCTTTTGCTTTTCTTTATCTTCACCGGCATGGGCCATTTTTTCGCGAATCGTATCAGACAGCTTAATGCCGGGAATTTCATTATGGATGAATTCGGCATTCCGGCTGCTTGTCAGCGGCATGATGCCGATATAGATCGGCGTCTTCAGATGTTTTGTTTCGTTATGGATATCGACAAGCTGCTGCTCGGAATAGACAGGCTGAGAAACAAAATAATCTGCGCCGCAATCTATTTTTTTCTCAAGCCGTTTTACCGCTTTATCCAGATGGCGGACGTTAGGATTAAATGCGGCGGCAACTGAGAAATTCGTTTTCTTGCCGAGCGGTTTTCCAGACAGAGACAGACCTTCATTGAATTGTTTGATCAGCCTGATTAAATCAAAAGATGTTAAATCATATACAGACGTCGCCCCAGGAAAATCCCCGATTTTAGAAGGGTCACCTGTAATCGCAAGCACGTCATTCAGCCCTAACGTATCAAGGCCCATTAAATGTGACTGTAAGCCGATAATGTTACGGTCACGGCACGTAATATGGACAAGGGAACGCATATCGAGCTGCTGCTTGACAAGGGCGCCGCAGGCAACATTGCTGATCCGCGGGGTCGCCAAAGAATTGTCGGCGAGTGTCAGGGCATCGATTCCCGCTTCTTTTAATTCAGCAGCAGCGGACAGAAATTTGTCAAAGCTTAGTTTTTTCGGCGGGTCCAGCTCTACGATAATAGAGCGTTTTTTTGCTGCGATCTCATCCAGGCCGGGCTCGGTTCGCTCGTGATGAACAGAAATGAATTCTTTCGCCCGGGTTTTGACTTCTTTTTCCGTAATCGGAGCCAGCCCGCCAACCGCTTCCGCCATCGCCCTGATGTGATTCGGCGTTGTGCCGCAGCAGCCGCCGATAATCCGCGCACCTTGCTTACGGAATTCTGACGCGCTGTTTTGAAAATACGTGTCGTCTGTTTCATAGACGAGCCGTCCCTCTTCAAGCGAAGGAAGACTGCTGTTCGGATAAACGGATAAGAATACGTCATCAAAAATCGGCACTTCGCTTAGCGCTTCAATCATGTGATAAGGGCCGAGGCGGCAGTTAATGCCGACAATATCAGCTCCGAGATCCGCAATCGAGCGCAATGCGTCAGAAAGCGGCGTTCCGTCCTGCAATACGCCTTGCTCGTGCATGGAGACATTGAGCATAATCGGAAGATCAGTCTCTTTGCGCGCGATTTTCAGCACTTCACGGGCTTCTTCCAAATCATAATATGTTTCTAACAGCAAGCCATCCGGCTCTTCATGCAGCAGCAGATACAGCTGCTCGCGGAAGCTGCGCTTAATTTCGTCAAGACTGTATGCGTTTTTATTAAATGTGCGTATGCCGCCCATCGTTCCAAGCACGTATGCATCGCCTGCTGAAGCCCGCGCGATCTTTACGGCCTCCTGATTCATTTTTTTGATGTCATCCTCAAGCCCGTGTCTGGATAATTTAATATAGTTGGCTCCGTACGTATTCGTTTGAATAATGTTGGCTCCCGCTTCAACGTACGCTTTATGTATGCGCTGAATTTCCTCCGGCTTTGAAATATTGAGCTCCTCAAAACACCTGTCAATACCATAGGAGTAGAGGAGCGTCCCCATGGCGCCGTCACCGATTAACACCTGTCTTTGCAAATCTTCTAAAAGTCCCATTGTCTGCCTCCTTTATTCACATCAGCAAGGAAAAAAGAGAAATAAAAAAAGTCCTCTTAAGAAGAAGACTTTGTCAGTGATTTTGTCTCTTCTTATCTTCCAAGCTGTTCGAGCTTGCTGGATTTAGCACCTTGGTCATGGCTGATCGCCATTACACCGGTTGCTGAAGCTTCGTCGGGCCAGTCCCTCTGCTTCTCTTGATAAGAACGGATATGAAATTTTCATGTCAGGAAGTGCCAAAAGATATCTGGCGTTTTTCCCTTTCTCCAAATTTACCGAAAATAAAGACAATAATCAATAGGAATCAGAAAATTTATCTGAAATTTATAAATTGAACGTCAATTGGTAGGTCTGCTCCCCGCACAGCTGAGATAATCTGCTGCAGGTCATCTTTGTTTTTTCCGGTGACACGCACTTGATCATCCTGCACCTGAGACTTTACTTTCAGTCCGGAGTTTTTGATGATCGTATTGATTTTTTTTGCGTTGTCCTTGTCAATGCCTTGAACAAGCTTTGCACGCTGGCGTACCGTTCCGCCTGACGCGTTTTCAACCTTGCCGTACTCAATGTTTTTTGTCGGTACGTTTCGTTTAATCAATTTGCTGACCAGCACATCTTTCAGCTGGCTTAATTTGAAGTCGTCATCAGAAACGAGGACCAGCTCCTCTTTATCTAAAGAAATGTCGCTTTTGCTGCCTTTAAAGTCGTATCGGGTACTGATTTCCTTCAGTGCGATTTGGATTGCGTTTTGCACTTCAGGCAATTCCACCTTGGATACAATATCAAATGAGCTTTCTTTTGCCATATGAAAACCTCCATAACATTTAACTTATGTGTTGATTATAGTAGAATAAAGAGAAACTTCCAACAGAACAAAGAATCAATTTGTGATGATTGGAAAAAATGTTAACAAAATCCGCAGAGGAATAAGCGGAACAGGAAGGACGATAGCATGAGACCAGGGCAGCAATTAACCTTGAGTATAGATCACCAAACAGACTTCGGTTACTTTTTAACCGATGGGGAAGATACGATTCTCTTACATAACAGTGAAATGACTGAGGATATCGAGGACAGAGACGAAGTAGAAGTCTTTATATACGTCGACCAGCAGGAAAGGCTTGCGGCCACGATGAAAATTCCGGTCATCAGCGCGGATGAATATGGCTGGGTTGAAGTGGTGGATAAAGTGGAAGATATGGGCGTTTTCGTTGATGTCGGTTTATCGAAGGACGCACTAGTCGCAACTGAGCATTTGCCGCCGTACGAAGATGTCTGGCCGCAAAAAGGGGACAAACTTTACTGTATGCTGAAGGTGACGAACCGGGGGCGCATGTTTGCGAAACCAGCGCCGGAAGATATCATCAGCGAACTGTTTACCGACGCTTCAGAAGATCTGATGAATAAAGAGCTGACAGGTACGGTGTACAGGCTGATCGCATCGGGTTCATTCGTGATCACGGATGACGGTATCCGCTGTTTTATTCACCCGTCAGAAAGAAAAGAGGAGCCAAGACTGGGTTCAAGAGTCACAGGCCGGGTGATTCAAGTGAAAGAAGACGGTTCAGTCAACTTGTCGCTGCTTCCGAGAAAACAGGATGCAATGTCAGTTGATGCTGAGTGCATTCTAACGTATATGAGAATGAGAAACGGTGCCATGCCGTACAGTGACAAAAGCCAGCCTGACGATATCAGAGAACGTTTTAATATGAGCAAAGCCGCCTTTAAACGCGCACTGGGCCATTTGATGAAAAACGGAAAAGTGTATCAGGAAAATGGATGGACATACGAGAAAAAATAGCATGAAAACGGCTCGCCTGCAGCAGACTGCGGAGCGAGCCGTTTTTTTATGTCTAGTTTAATTCATCAACCAGTGTTCTGATTGCCATTTCGCGATCCACATTGTCTGAAATCGCAATCGGCGTAATATCAATGGCGAGAATGATCAGAATCAGGGCACCTGCTGCAGCAACATAAGAAACATAATAGAAATAGTTAGCGGTATCAACAGTGTTGACAAGCTCGGCCTGAACTCTGGATGTATCATCCTTAGAAGCGGCGATTTCCTTTGCAGCTTCTACTTTTTCTTCAACGATTTGACCTGCTTTTTTCAGCAGTTCATCCACTTTCAATGCATCTTTGCTGTAAACAGCTTTCTTCAGGTTATCAAAAAAGTCAGCATCCTCTTTTTTAATATCAGCGACAACCTGATTGGCAAAAGCCTTTGCCTGTTTTGTGTTGAGTTTGTCTGTCATCGCTTTATTAAAGACCTCTGGAAGCTGTTTGCCAACTTCCCCTTGGGCAAACACAAAGCCTTTAAAAATTTCCTCACCTGAATACTCAAGCTGCTTTGCCTGTGCCACACTTTCTTGCTGCTTCACCAAAAACACAGTCGTCACCAATACAACCGACAAAAATACTAGAAACGCCTTCTTCAAACTGAAACCTCTCCCTTCTTGTGTTTTTTATTCCACAACAGTCTGCGAATATATGTAAATTGAATCGTGGAATCGATAGGAGTGAGATACAATATCAAAATGCCGGCCATGATAATCGAAAAACTGATGAGGCCCAGCATGACTGCAAAAATCTCATGCATAAAAACAGCGATGATCAAAATCAATCTCCAATGCTTCTTCGGCGCAAACAGCGCCGCGAAGATGACAATTTGAACCAGCAGCGTCCCCCATGTCGGAATCACCACGAACGGACTTGTTACAATTGGCTTCGTTAACGCCTGAAAAAAGCCGTTGAAGCCAATGGTTTTTTCCTGGGCGAAATAATAGACGGCCGTTCCGTCCACCCATTCCTGCTGAGACAGCTTAGCGACGGTAGAGTGAAAATAAAGCACCGCCACTTGGATTCTGATCACAAAATAAGAAATAAAAGCTGTTATTTTTCCAAGTGTTCTTTTGCCCTCTATAGGTCTCGTACTCCAATGCCATTTTCTCGGATCGGTCAGCGTGATGGGAAGCAGTAAAAAGGTCATGACGGCTGCTGCCTGCTCGCCTCCGTCGATGACGATCAGCGATGACTGCAGGCTGTAACTGACATACCAATGCAGAACCCCGGTGATTCTGGGGCGCCAGCCAATGACAACAAGCACCAGAATGACAATGCAGACCCACCTGAAAAGATTTAACATCATATAGTTATTTTCGCCGAGGCAAAAGAGACTGAGATTCATTTTACAAGCTGGATAGCTGCTGATCCCGCTGGCTGGCTTCATAATGAGGCTCGGGTGATTGATGAGCAGCGTCAGCAGGCTGGATAGCGCAATGATGCTTCGCGCGAGGCCGTATACATTTGTCCACGGGTTTCTTTCGTCCCATCTGGTGATGGTCTGTTTTATGTTTTCGAGCATGAGATCACAACCTTGACTATGCTTTTTACCTGATAAGACGAAGGGGTGTATTTAGAATAGCTCCAAGGAACAATATCCTCTTTCGTCAAATAGTAGCTGCCACAAAGCAGCGGGCGGGGAGCGGGTGTTTTTAATTGCACGGTTTTGGCTTTGCTTTTGCATGCGCCGAGGTCCTTTTCTTTACATGCTGTCCACTGTTCCTTGCCGACTTGGCTGTAGATCACGCCCATTTCAACGCCTTGTGACCGCCCATACCGATACAGGCCGAATAGGTTGTCAGCCCTCATATTGGGCCATCTGACCTTGGCGCTGGCATTTTCAGCCTCATATAAGCCGATTGCAGTATCACGCGGATTTTTGCTGAAAAAGCCCCAGCCCTGAGGGAGGATGCTGGACATGAGAAATTTGGAGTCCTTTGTCAGCGGAATTGGGGTTGTCCCTAAGCTGCCAATAATAGAAAACAGAAATAGCGAACCCCAAAGGATTGAAAAAATGACAAAAAATGATATCGATTTCTGCATTCGACTGCTCCTTTTAACCTGAAGAATCGTTTTTACACTTTTCATAATATAAAAACATTTATGTAATAAAAAGGTTAAAAAGTATGAGAAATTCCATTTTTGTTAAAAGAAAAAACAGGACATTTTACACTGCTATATGTGATTGATATATAGTGTTTTTTTCGATATATTTAAACCATGAAAACGAATCAAGTTAATGACCGCTGGATTGTTCAATTTCGAAAAGGGATTTTCGAGCTGGCCATCCTATCCCTTCTGCGTTCTAAACCGATGTACGGTTATGAGCTGACGTCATCCTTAAAAACCACCTCGGCGCTGGCTATTTCAGAGGGAGCGATTTATCCGATTTTGAAACGTATGACCGAGAAGGGATGGATCGAATTTTTTTGGGAAGATTCACTGGACGGCCCGAAAAGAAAGTATTACAAAATGACGCAAAAAGGAGAAGAAATGTTAAAAGAACGGCTGGAGAAATACCTGGAAACCCATCAAGCCTTACTGTCTTTATCGGGGGATTTGCTATGAATGGACAGCTTATCATTGACCGATACATGGAGGAACTAAATGCAGAGCTGGCGAATATGCCTGATGTAGAGAGAGAAAACGCTATCGACGAATTAAAGGGGCATATCACCGCTTTCGTTCAAGACAGAATCAAAGCCGGCCTTAGTGAAGAGGAACTGCAGGAAGCTGTTGAATCTGAATTTTCTCATCCGAAGGAGCTTGCCGAATTGATGATGGGTGATGGGGGAGAGACGAAAAGGAGGAGGTCTTTATTGGGCAAAAGCTGGATTTCGGTCCTTCTCATTGTCACGATTATCGCCCTGCCGCTGCTGCCGTCCGACTTCAGACATCTGCCGCTGGCTGTTTATTTAATGGTGCTCGCCGGATATGTATGGAAGCGGAAAAAATTGGTGATGTTTGCAGGTGTCAGAAAAAACAAAATGCGCTCTCAAAAGGAGATTGTCAAGATTTCGCGAGTCGGTGCGGTTTATCTGCTGTTTTTAGCAGTGGTGCTCCTTTTGAGCCCGTTCCTCAATGCGCTTGTCGTCCTGCTGCTGATTGCAGTAAGCTGCGCCGCTTTTTTTCTTTTTCTTAACATCAAGTAATCTTGTAGGAGGCTGTAAGATGGAAATCAGCATCAATTATCTATTAATTGTCATCGCGCTTTTATTCTTTGTGGTTGCCTATTTTGTCGGAATCAAAAAACAAACCTGGATGTTGGCTGGGTTTAACGAGGCGCGTATACGGGATAAAGATCGGCTGGCCAGAATAGCAGGCTACTTTTTCTTGAATTCCGGTTTGTTCATTTTGCTGAATAGTTTTATCTCATTTCAAGGTCAGGAGCAGCTCATACCTCCGCTTATACTGGCATATGGAGCAGGGGTTATTATTTATGTCAATAAAAAATTAGTAGAGTAGAAAAAGAAGGGCAGAGCGAAATATCTCTGCCCTTCTTTTTTGGGAAAATAAGAACGAAGCACCACATACAAGTTTTTGTATTTTTGATAGGATGAAGAAAAATGGTAGATTCCAAAATAGGAAGGATGTGGTGTTTTGCGCAACTTGACCAAGACATCTCTATTACTGGCCGGCTTATGCACAGCGGCCCAAATGGTTTTTGTAACACATGCCTCAGCTGAAGAAAGCATCGAATACGACCATACGTATCAAACCCCTTCATACATCATCGAAAAGTCACCGCAGAAGCCGGTACAAAACACAACCCAGAAAGAATCGCTATTTTCCTATCTTGACAAGCATCAAACGCAGTTTAAGCTCAAAGGGAATGCGAACAGCCATTTTCGCGTTTCGAAAACCATAAAGGATCCAAAGACAAAACAAACGTTTTTTAAATTAACGGAGGTTTACAAAGGAATTCCGATTTACGGCTTTGAACAAGCGGTCGCGATGAAGGAAAACAAACAAGTGAAAAGTTTCTTTGGAAAGGTGCATCCGCAAATCAAGGACGTCTCCGTCACACCGTCTATTTCTGAGAAAAAAGCAATACATACAGCAAGGCGTGAGCTCGAGGCTTCCATTGGAAAAATCGAATATCTTGATGGGGAACCAAAAGGCGAATTATATATCTATCCACACGACGGTGAATATGATCTCGCCTACCTTGTGAGACTCTCGACATCTGAACCTGAGCCTGGCTATTGGCATTATTTCATCGATGCCAAAAACGGAAAGGTCATCGAGTCCTTTAATGCCATTCATGAAGCGGCAGGTACAGGAATCGGCGTGTCAGGTGATGAAAAAAGCTTTGACGTCACAGAACAAAATGGGCGCTTTTATTTGGCTGACGAAACAAGGGGAAAAGGGATCAATACATTTGACGCGAAGAACCTGAACGAAACCTTGTTTACGCTTTTGTCTCAACTGATCGGGTATACGGGCAAAGAAATAGTCAGCGGCACGTCCGTATTTAATGAACCTGCGGCTGTAGACGCACACGCAAATGCGCAAGCCGTTTACGATTATTACAGCAAGACATTTGGCCGTGATTCTTTTGATCAAAACGGAGCAAGGATTACGTCTACCGTGCATGTCGGCAAACAATGGAACAATGCTGCGTGGAACGGTGTCCAGATGGTATACGGGGATGGAGACGGTTCGAAATTTAAGCCGCTGTCTGGATCGCTCGACATTGTCGCGCATGAAATCACACACGCAGTCACACAGTATTCCGCCGGTCTTTTATATCAAGGAGAACCCGGTGCATTAAATGAGTCCATTTCTGACATTATGGGCGCGATGGCTGACCGTGATGATTGGGAGATCGGCGAAGATGTCTATACTCCTGGTATTGCAGGAGATTCATTGCGGTCATTGGAGGACCCATCTAAGCAGGGAAATCCAGATCATTACTCGAACCGCTACACAGGAACAGAGGATTATGGCGGAGTCCATATCAATTCGTCCATTCACAATAAAGCAGCTTATCTTCTTGCAGAAGGAGGCGTGCACCACGGTGTACAGGTTGAAGGGATTGGGCGTGAAGCAAGTGAACAAATTTACTATCGGGCTTTAACATATTATGTAACGGCATCTACAGATTTCAGCATGATGAAGCAAGCGGCGATTGAAGCTGCCAATGATTTATACGGTGAAGGCTCGAAGCAATCAGCTTCAGTCGAAAAGGCGTATGAGGCTGTCGGCATTCTATGAGCAAACAAAAACAGTCAGGACACAGAGTCTGACTGTTTTTGTTTGCTCATTTTCTTAAAAAGAATATCGCCAATGTACCTGGACCGGCATGCGAGCCGATGGCTGAACTGATTGGATGCATAATGATTTCTTTCGGCTTGAACGCTTCCTCAATCAGGTGTTTCATATCCGTGGCTTTTTCTTTGTTCGCGGCGTAGCTAATCCCGACGGTTTGATTGCTCCAATCATCCCCGCGCTCTTTCATAAGCTCGATGATCCGTTTGAAAAGTTTCTTCTGTCCGCGAATTTTTTCCAGAGGCACAAGCTTGCCGTCCTCCATCTGAAGCAGCGGTTTAATATTCAACAGGCCGCCGACAAAAGCGGACGTTTTGGATATCCGGCCGCCCCTCGCGAGATATGTTAAATCATCAACGGTAAAAATGTGTTCAAGCTGGCTGCAAAAGTTCTTTACAGACGTTTCAATTTCTTGTATTGTATTCCCGTTGATACAGAGATCGGCAGCATGCCGGACAGCCAGACCGTATCCTAATGAAGCGCATTTGGAATCAATGACCCGCAAATCGAAATCGGGGAATTCCTCCTTCACTTCATTGGCGATCATTACAGCTGTCTGATACGTGCCGGAGAGACCTGAGGAAAAGGCAATGTAAAGAGCGGGATCACCTGTTTCGGCATATTGCAAAAACACATTTTTAATCGTTTGCGGTGAGGCTTGGGACGTCTTAGGCGTTTCTCCATTTTGCATCGCTTCAAATATTTGATCCGCATGAATTGTGACTGCATCTTCGAATTCTTTATCGCCGAGAGAAACCCTGAGCGGAATAAAGCCAATGCCTTTTTCTTCAAAATAAGAACGAGGCAAATCAGTGGCGCTGTCAGCGATGAGATGAACTGTCATATTGCTTCCCTTCTTTCCGTTATCGCTCGTTATCATGAGAGTTAAGCCAACTATATCATATTAATTTGCCAAAATCGTGTTCAAATATTTGTTTTAAGGGAAAACATAATAAAGAAGAAAGAGCGGAGGAACATGCCATGGTACTAGATCAAACAAAAAAATTACTCATCGTCATCATCGGCGCTTTACTCAATGCTGCCGGGCTGAACTTATTTTTGATACCTGCAGATGTATATGCCAGCGGATTTACAGGTGTTGCCCAGCTTTTATCAAGCGTCGTTGATCAATATGCCCCCTTTTACATATCGACGGGAACGCTCTTGTTCCTCTTAAACATTCCGGTCGGTATTTTAGGATGGCTGAAGGTCGGCAAATCGTTTACAGTGTACAGCATTTTAAGTGTCGCACTCACTACTCTGTTTATGGGGATCCTGCCGGAAACAAGCCTGTCACATGACATTTTGCTGAACGCGGTGTTCGGCGGCGTCATTTCCGCAGTCGGTATCGGCTTAACATTAAAATACGGAGCTTCGACAGGCGGGCTTGATATCGTCGCCATGGTACTTGCAAAGTGGAAGGATAAACCCGTCGGCACGTATTTCTTCATTCTGAACGGGATTATCATCTTGACGGCAGGATTATTGCAAGGTTGGGAGAAAGCATTATATACCCTGGTTACACTATATGTGACAACGAGGGTGATCGACGCCATTCACACTCGCCACATGAAGCTTACGGCAATGATTGTGACGAAAAAAGCGGACGAAATCAAGGAAGCCATTTACGGAAAAATGGTGCGCGGCATCACAACTGTTCCGGCAAAAGGAGCATTTACGAACGAACAGAAAGAAATGATGATTATCGTCATCACGAGGTATGAACTGTACGATTTAGAAAAGATCGTCAAAGAAGTTGATCCAAAAGCATTTACGAACATCGTTCAAACGACAGGGATTTTTGGTTTCTTTAGAAAAGACTGACGAAAGCAGGTGGAAGTCGTGAAACGGCTGCTTGTGATGCTCCTCCCCGTGCTGCTTTTGATAGGCTGCGGGAAAGATGAGCAGACAGAACCCGATAAGGAGGTATCAGGCGGAATGGAGAATCAAGAGGTTGTTTTATCTATTGACGCAATTCAGGAGCCTGAACAAATCAAGTTTAACATGTCGCTGAAGAACCAAAGCGAACGTGCTATTGAGTTTCAATTCAGCACAGGGCAAAAATTTGAACTTGTCGTGTATGATTCTGAGCACAAAGAAAGATACCGTTATTCGAAAGAAAAAATGTTTACGCAGGCTTTTCAAAACCTGACGCTTGAATCTGGAGAAACATATGATTTCTCTGATGTGTGGAAGGAAGTCCCTGAGCCCGGAACCTATGAGGTAAAGGTGACATTTAAGGGCAGGGCGGAAAATCTCAAGCAGGTTCAGGCTGTTCAGCAGTTTGAAGTCAAATAAGAGGCTATGGCGAGTCGCCATAGCCTTTTTTTATTGCAGTTTGTCCAGCTGATTTTGAAATTGATGCAACTGTTGACGTTCCGCATCTGTCGAATTGGCATACGCAGAAGATACAGCATTTTTGGCTCTCAGAATCGCTTGCTCCTGATCGCCTTCCTCAAAGCCGTTTGTCACCATGACCG
Organism: Bacillus sp. YP1; assembly: GCF_000877815.1. Classification (NCBI taxonomy): domain Bacteria; kingdom Bacillati; phylum Bacillota; class Bacilli; order Caryophanales; family Bacillaceae; genus Bacillus; species Bacillus sp. YP1. The sequence goes on from NZ_CP010014.1 coordinate 927,703, forward strand.
CCTGTTGAACAAATGATTTTGCCTGCTGAAACAGTTCATTTCTCATTTAATATTCATACTGCCTTTCAGCCGAGTCTCGTGCCGCGGCATGCTGGTGAGCTTCTTCTAAAGTAGACCGATATGGAAATCTTGCGGCGTGTAGCCCGATGGAGTCTTTACCCTGCTGAATAAACCTTCTGGATTTGCTTCGTTTACCCATTTTGAGACTGCCCCCTTCCATACTTTGACGAGATGAGTCGTCTTCAATAGTATGGTGGGGTAAAGTAAGGTTTATGAGTGGGAAAAATTAATACGGACCTTCTTTAAAGTGAGAAATATTCTTTCAAAAACCTTGCCACGCCGTCCTCTTCATTTGTGGCCGTAGTTCGGTTGGCAATCTGCTTGACCGCGTCAATTCCATTTCCCATTGCAACGCCGCAGCCTGCAAATTCAAGCATTTCCAAATCGTTATCCTCATCTCCAAAAGCAATGATCCGCTCCCTCGGCACGCCGTAATAATCGCTGATTTTCTGCAGGCCGACCGCTTTATTCATGCCGCTTTTGATAATTTCAATGACATGCCAAGGAGCGGCCCATCTTCTATGGTCGATCACCTCGGCATGCACATCCGATAAATATGAGCGTATTGCCGGCACATCCTCTTCCTTTGCATGTATGAGTACGGACGTCACATCTTCACCGAGATTTTCCCGCAAGTCTCCGACCGTTACATTTGTTGTGTTCATGTTAAAGGCATCTATCAGGTGCTCATCATGGTAATGAAAGTATACGTCGTCAATCACTTCAGCAAGCACGTTATGTACGTTGTAGCTCTCGCTGATATCCACGAGCTGTTTGACAACATCAAGCGGCAGTGACGTATGATACCGTCCCCAGCTGTCGTCTTGCGGATGATGGACAAATGCTCCGTTAAAATTGACAATTGGCGTTGTCAGCTCCATCTGCTGGTAGTACATGGAACTTGAACGATACGGACGGCCTGTTGAGATGCAGACATAATGCCCGTCATCTTTTAGGCGCTGTATCGTATGAAGGGTGTTTTCAGATATGGTTTTATCATCCTTTAATAATGTTCCATCTAAATCTAATGCGATTAAATAGGGTTTTGTCTCCATGAAAAGCTCCTTTAACCTTAGATTTTGCTTGTTTTGCCTTACTTACAGTGTAGCTTTTTACCATCTTTATTGTCTACATGTTACACTTATGATTATGGTTATCCTAAGGAGGGGCACATTGTGATACAAATTGAGAATCAAACCGTTTCCGGTATTCCGTTTTTACATATTGTAAAGGAAGAGAACAGGCACCGCGCTGTTCCTCTCGTGATCTTTATACATGGTTTTACAAGCGCGAAGGAACACAACCTTCATATTGCTTATCTGCTTGCGGAGAAGGGTTTTAGAGCCGTTCTGCCGGAGGCTTTGCACCATGGGGAACGGGGAGAAGAAATGGCTGTTGAAGAGCTGGCGGGGCATTTTTGGGATATCGTCCTCAACGAGATTGAAGAGATCGGCGTACTTAAAAACCATTTTGAAAAAGAGGGCCTGATAGACGGCGGCCGCATCGGTCTCGCAGGCACGTCAATGGGCGGCATCACAACGCTTGGCGCTTTGACTGCATATGATTGGATAAAAGCCGGCGTCAGCCTGATGGGAAGCCCGAATTACGTGGAGCTGTTTCAGCAGCAGATTGACCATATTCAATCTCAGGGCATTGAAATCGATGTGCCGGAAGAGAAGGTACAGCAGCTGATGAAACGTCTCGAGTTGCGGGATCTCAGCCTTCAGCCGGAGAAACTGCAACAGCGCCCGCTTTTATTTTGGCACGGCGCAAAAGATAAAGTTGTGCCTTACGCGCCGACCCGGAAATTTTATGACACGATTAAATCCCATTACAGCGAGCAGCCGGAACGCCTGCAATTTATCGGAGATGAAAACGCTGACCATAAAGTCCCGCGGGCAGCTGTGTTAAAAACGATTGAATGGTTTGAAACGTACTTATAAAGCACTAAGTTATTAACAAGAGCTGAATTTACGTTATACTGTAGAAAAAAGGAGTGAGGGAACGTGGAAGAAGCATTAAAAGAAAACATCATGGGCGCCCTGGAACAGGTTGTCGATCCTGAGCTTGGCGTTGATATCGTGAACCTCGGCTTGGTATATGACGTTGATATGGATGAAGATGGCTTGACGCACATCACCATGACGCTAACATCAATGGGATGCCCTTTAGCGCCGATTATCGTGGATGAGGTGAAAAAAGCATTAGCGGACCTTCCTGAAGTGAAAGACACAGAGGTTCACATTGTATGGAATCCGCCTTGGACTAGGGATAAAATGTCCAGATACGCAAAAATTGCGCTTGGCATTCAATAAAACAAAAAAGGACAGCCTGACATGTGAGGCTGTCCTTTTTTACAGCTGAAAGGAGTGAAAGGAAATGATGTACCTGCTGGCAGTTTTATGCCCGCCGCTTGCTGTTTTGTTTTCGGGAAAACCGTTTCAGGCCTTGCTGAATCTCATATTGACCTGTATCTTTTGGCTGCCGGGCGCGATTCACGCCTGCTTTATCGTCGCCGACCGCCGTGCCGAAAAACGGGCAAGAAGATAATTTGGAAAAATGAGGACGCAGTCATGGTATAATGGTCATAAAAACAGCAGGGAGAGCACTATGAAAAAGAAATTGCTTGCATTCGCGCTTTGTACTGGCGCGTATGCGGCCCTGTTTGCGTACTCTGTGAACTCAGAGCAAAAAACAGCCACAAGCGAGATGACGGATGTCAGCCGCCTGATGCCTGTAAAAATAAAGCAGACAGTGAAAGGGCAGGAAGAGGAAATGCTCATTGACACAGTCAAAGAGGCAAATCGAAAAAACATAAAAATTTCAATCGCCGGGGCCCAGCACTCCATGGGCGGCCATACATATTATGAGGACGGCATCGTTCTCGACATGACGGGCTACAACAAAATCCTGTCACTCGATCAAGAGAAGAAAACCATCAGGGTGCAAAGCGGTGCAACGTGGAATGATATCCAGAAATACGTGAATCCATACGGACTCGCGGTAAAAGTCATGCAGTCACAAAACATTTTTACAATCGGCGGATCTCTCAGCGCAAATGCACACGGACGTGATATTCGCTACGGCTCGCTAATTGATACAGTCAAATCATTCCGGCTTTTAAAAGCTGACGGGATGATTATCACTGTCACTCCAAAAGATGATTTGTTTACGGCGGTCATCGGAGGGTACGGCCTTTTTGGCGTGATTCTTGATGTAACGCTTGAGCTGACAGATGATGAGCTGTATGTCATGAAGACAGAAAAAATGAATTACAGCACATACTCAGACTATTTTTCAAAGCATGTAAAAGGAAATCCAGATGTCCGAATGCATCTGGCGCGAATTTCAACAGCGAAAAAAGGATTTCTGAAAGACATGTATGTCACGAATTACGTATTGGCTAATCATCAGGATCAGCTGTCCTCATACAGCGAACTTAAAGAAGACGAGTATACGGGAGCCACAAAGTTTGCACTCGGCTTGTCAAGACGGTATGAATGGGGGAGGAATTGGCTGTGGGACACACAGCAATCCTATTTCCTGAGCCAGAACGGCACAGAGATTTCACGCAATAACGTCATGCGGTCCGAATCAAAGTTTCTTGAGTATGAAAACAATGACAACACAGATGTTTTGCAAGAATACTTTGTGCCCGTGAAGGAGTATGGGTCCTATATTGATGACCTGAGACAAACGCTGTCGGACGAAGATCTGAACCTGCTGAACATTACGATCCGCTACGTGCAGAAAAATGAAAAGGCCGACCTTTCCTATGCGAAGGACGATATGTTTTCGCTCGTACTATTAATAAACGAGGGCTTTTCAAAAGAAGACCAGGCAGATACCGCCCGAATCATCAGGCGCATGACAGACGTTGCCATCAAGCACGGCGGCAGCTATTATCTGCCTTATATGACCTACCAGACAAAAGCGCAAATGAGACAGGCATATCCGAAAAGTGAAGCGTTTTTTCAGAAAAAACGAACCTATGACCCGGATGAGCGCTTTATGAATTACTTTTATCAGAGGTATAAATAATGGGGAAAAACAAATTAAAATGGCTGACATTATCACAAAGCAGCGTGTTTTTCGCAAGCAGCTTAATCTTTCCGTTTTATATTCTGTTTGTGAAAAATATCGGCTCAAGCTACACACAGTTCGGTTTTTCCTACGGATTGTTCGGGTTGAGCGGAGCGCTTATTTACCCGCTCCTCGGACGGCTGTCTGAAAGGTTTGACAGCCGTTATTTTCTGCTTCTGAACTCGTGGGGGATGGCTGTTCTGCTTTTATATGTCCCGCATATCGGAAGCGTCGTTCAAGTGTATATCGTCCAAGTGCTGTTAGGGCTCTTTGGAGCGATGCAAAAGCATGGAGAAAAAGTGCTGATCGCTAATTTTACAGACAGTGGAGAGCGTGGAAAGAAGATCGGGAATTACCATTTTTGGACAGCTGTCTTTTCAGCAGCAGCCATTATGCTCGGGGGCTTTCTCGCTGACTTTTTCACAGTGCAAATGATTTTTTATGCAAGCTCTATTCTATATTTTTTGAGTGGATTGATGATGATGAAAACAGGCTGACGCGGTCAGCCTGTTTTTTTATGCGGCTGAAATGCGGCACCGCATCAACGTTTTTGTGCTGGAGTCGTGCTGATTTTTTTTGAGCGGAATTCCCATTGAACAGAAAATTTATAAATGAATAAAAATATTAAATATACGATTGAATTAATTTTTATTCATGTTATAATGTTAAATAATTTCACAAAGACCAAGAGGGTGAACTTGTTTTGAAAATAGGAATTGTAGGTGCTACAGGATATGGAGGCACCGAACTTGTCAGGATTCTTTCGCATCATCCTCATGCAGAGGAATGCATACTTTATTCATCCAGCGGAGAAGGGAATGTCTATAGCGAGGGTTATCCTCATCTTACCGGCTTAGCGGATCAGCAGCTGAAGCCGATTGATATGAATACGATCAAACACGAAATAGATATCATGTTTCTCGCTGCGCCGCCCGGAGTATCAAGTGAATTGACTCCAAAGCTGGCAGACGCGGGAATTACGGTTATTGATCTGTCAGGTGATCTGAGGATAAAAGAACCGGCTGAATATGAAAAATGGTATAAACGGACAGCGGCACCGAAGGCGGTGATTCAAGAGGCGGTATACGGTCTGGCAGAACTGAATCAACTGCAAATTCAACAGGCGAAACTCATTGCCAATCCAGGCTGTTTTCCAACAGCTGTTTTGCTTGGCCTCGCGCCATTGGCTCAAAAGAAACTGCTCGATGAATCTTTCGTTATCGTTGACGCGAAGACCGGTGTTTCCGGAGCGGGAAGAAAAGCATCCATGGGAACTCATTTTTCTGAGCTGAACGACAATTTTAAAATTTATAAAGTCAATGAACATCAGCACACGCCGGAAATTGAGCAGGCGCTGAATGAATGGCAGCCAGGTCTCGGGCCCATTACATTTTCGGCTCACTTGGTTCCGATGACAAGGGGCATCATGGCGACGATGTATACCAGATTAACCTGTGACCTAACCGCAGATGACCTGCATGATTTATATTCGGAATTTTACCAAGATTCATATTTTGTGAGAGTGAGGCCAAAAGGTCAGTACCCGCAAACGAAAGAAGTGTACGGCAGCAATTTCTGTGATATCGCCGTGACCCTCGATGAGAGAACGAACAGAGTCACGATCGTCTCGGTAATCGATAATTTAATGAAGGGTGCCGCCGGTCAGGCAGTGCAAAACTTTAATTTGATGAATGGCTGGAATGAAGAAACTGGACTCACCATCACGCCAATTTATCCATAGAACGGGAGAGAATCGAACCATGATTCAGTTAAGTGAAGATCAAATTGTAAAAGTAACAGGTGATGTATCCTCGCCAAAAGGGTTTCAGGCAAAGGGTGTGCATTGCGGACTGCGCTACTCGAAAAAAGACCTCGGCGTCATTATCAGCGAGACACCGGCCGTGAGTGCAGCAGTTTATACCCAAAGCCACTTTCAGGCTGCTCCGATCAAAGTGACACAAGACAGCTTAAAGCACGGACCGACACTGAAAGCCGTCATCGTCAACAGCGCCATTGCCAACGCCTGCACGGGAGAACAGGGCTTAAAGGACGCATACACAATGCGGGAGAGCTTTGCTTCACAGCTTGGCATTGAGCCGGAGCTTGTCGCTGTTTCATCAACGGGTGTCATCGGCGAGCATTTAGACATGGAAAAAATCCACGCGGGGATCGAACTGCTGAAAGAAACACCTGCGGGATCAGGCGATTTTGAGGAAGCGATTTTAACAACTGATACGGTGATCAAGCAGACGTGCTATGAACTGGCAATCGGCGGCAAAACAGTCACGATCGGCGGAGCGGCCAAAGGCTCTGGGATGATACACCCGAACATGGCCACGATGCTGGGATTTGTGACAACTGACGCGGCAATCGAAGAAAAAGCGCTGCAAAAGGCGCTTCGGGAAATCACTGACGTTTCATTTAACCAAATCACAGTTGACGGAGAAACATCCACGAACGACATGGTATTAGTTATGGCGAATGGCTGCGCCGAAAACGAGTGCCTGACAGAAGACCATCCAGACTGGCCGGTCTTTAAAAAAGCGCTCTTGCTCACTTGTGAGGATCTAGCTAAAGAGATTGCCAGAGACGGAGAAGGCGCGACAAAACTAATTGAAGCCCAAGTACAGGGAGCGAAAAACAATCTTGATGCAAACGTCATTGCCAAAAAGATTGTCGGCTCAAATCTTGTAAAAACGGCAGTATACGGAACAGATGCCAACTGGGGGCGGATCATCGGAGCCATCGGACACTCCGCAGCACAGGTGACGGCAGAAGAAGTAGAGGTTTATCTTGGCGGCCAATGCCTGTTTAAGAATAACGAACCTCAGCCATTCTCTGAATCTATCGCCAAGGAATACCTTGAAGGAGATGAAATCACCATTGTCATCAAGATGGCTGAAGGGGACGGAAACGGGAGAGCGTGGGGCTGTGACCTGACCTATGACTATATCAAAATTAACGCGAGCTATCGCACGTAATAAAGGGGAGCGAAATGAAGAAAACAATCGTTTTTAAATGCGGGGGAAGCGTCATCCGTGAGCTGTCGGAGGAATTTTATCAAAATCTGAAAGAGCTGAGGGCGTCAGGCTGGAAGCTGGCAATCGTACATGGCGGGGGACCGGAAATCACAAATATGCTGAAACGGTTAAATATCAAGACAGAGTTTTCGGGCGGACAGAGGAAAACAACGAAGCCGGTGCTGGAAGTGGCGGAAATGGTTTTATCCGGTTCTGTCAATAAATTTTTCGTTGCTGAGCTTGCCAAACACGGACTGCGAGCCGCGGGCATTTCTGGTAAGGATGGCGGTCTTTTGGAGGCTGATTATCTAGATCCGGAAACATACGGAGAAGTGGGAGAAATCAAAAAAGTCGATGCGTCCATGGTGAACGCGCTGATGGAAAATGGCATCATCCCCGTTATTGCGCCGCTGTCTATGACAAGCGACTGCAAAACGCTGAATGTAAATGCTGATCTGGCTGCTTCAGCAGTCGCCGGAGCGCTTGAAGCCGATAAGCTGATGTTCGTCACGGATGTCGATGGAATCATGAAGGAAAAGCAGCGTCTGGACGTCCTGACCCCTAAGGAGATTCAGATGCTGATCAAGCAGGAAGTGATCACAGGAGGGATGATCCCGAAGGTCAATTCAGCCTTGTCAGCTTTATCAGATCAGGTGTCTGAAGTCATGATCGTAAACGGTAAAGGATCATTCTTCGCAGAACAAACCTTTCAAGGGACAAAAATTGTCAAAGCAAAGGAGGCTGTTTCATGAGCAGCTTGTTTCAAACCTACGGCCGTTGGGATATTGACATCAAAAAAGCAAAGGGAACGTACGTTGAGGATCAAAACGGCAAAACGTACCTTGATTTCATTCAGGGGATTGCGGTATCAAATCTAGGACACTGCCATGAAGCGGTGACAGAGGCAGTCAAAAAACAGCTTGACAGCGTATGGCACGTATCCAACCTGTTTCAAAACAGTCTCCAAGAGCAAGCGGCGCAGAAGCTGGCAGCGCATAGTGCGGGAGATCTTGTCTTTTTCTGCAACAGCGGCGCGGAGGCGAATGAAGGTGCGATAAAGCTTGCCAGAAAAGCAACTGGAAAAACAAAAATCATCACTTTTCTTCAGTCGTTCCATGGCCGCACGTATGCAGGGATGGCTGCGACCGGACAGGATAAAATCAAAACAGGCTTCGGCCCGATGCTTGGAGGCTTTCACTACCTGCCATACAATGATCCTTCTGCTTTTAAAGCTCTTGGGGAGGAAGGCGATATTGCCGCGGTGATGCTTGAAACAGTGCAGGGAGAAGGAGGAGTCAATCCGGCGAGTGCTGAATTTTTATCAGCCGTACAGTCGTTTTGCAAGGAAAAGCAAGCCCTTCTCATTATTGATGAAATCCAGACCGGCATCGGACGGACGGGAAAAGGCTTCGCATATGAGCACTTCGGACTCTCACCGGATATCATCACAGTCGCCAAAGGATTGGGAAACGGCTTTCCGGTCGGCGCTGTCATCGGAAAGAAACAGCTTGGAGAAGCGTTTACCCCTGGTTCTCACGGAACGACTTTCGGAGGAAACATGCTGGCGATGGCTGCTGTGAATGCCACATTGCAAATTGTATTCCAGCCTGACTTTTTGCAAGAGGCTGCTGACAAAGGGGCGTTTTTAAAAGAACAGCTTGAGGCAGAGCTAAAGAGCCCTTTTGTTAAACAAATCCGAGGTAAAGGATTAATGCTTGGAATTGAGTGTGATGGCCCGGTTGCTGACATTATTGCTGAATTGCAGACATTAGGCTTGCTTGTATTGCCGGCCGGCCCGAACGTGATTCGGCTGCTGCCGCCGCTCACCGTGACTAAGGATGAAATAGCAGAAGCCGTCAGCAAGCTGAAACAGGCAATCGCTCATCATTCCGCTGTAAACCAGTGATTTTTTTTCGATATAAAGGCATAAAAATTCATTTTTATAATTAATTATTCATCAAGAGGTGGGCTGTTAGATGGAAGGTTATTTAGTGTTAGAAGATGGGACATCGTTCAGCGGCGAGCTGGACGGTCATGAAAACTGCACGGGAGAAGCTGTTTTTTTCACAGGAATGACAGGCTACCAGGAAGTGCTGACAGATCCATCATATAAGGGACAGATTATTGTATTTACCTACCCGCTGATTGGCAACTACGGCATAAATGAAAAGGATTTTGAAAGCAAGAAACCGCAAGTAAAAGCCGCGGTTGTCTATGAGGCGTGTGATCACTTTTCTCATTATGAAGCGGTATACAGCCTCAAGGAGTATCTACAGAAATGGAATATTCCGCTGTTAACCCATGTTGATACGAGGGCTGTCGTGAAGAAAATCCGGGCAAACGGGACGATGGGTGCGACAGTCACAGCCTCTAAAGAAGGAGCTGAGATTGCCCTTCAACCAGAGAATGTGGCAGAGCAGGCTTCCGCCCAGGAAATCAGCACATTCGGCGACGGGAATAAACATATCGCTCTCATTGATTTTGGCTATAAAAAGTCAATCGCATCATCACTTGTCAAACGAGGCTGCAAGGTTACCGTGGTGCCATACCAGCAAATGGAGGCCGTATACAACATCAAACCCGATGGAATTGTGCTATCGAACGGACCTGGAGATCCGAAAGCCATTCAGCCATATTTAGGAAAGATCAAAAGCATCATCAGCCGCTTTCCGACTCTAGGCATTTGTCTCGGACATCAGCTGATCGCGCTCGCGTTTGGAGGGAATACTTTTAAGCTGCCATTCGGGCACAGGGGAGCTAATCATCCGGTCATCGACCGTAAGACGAAACGGGTCTTTATGACAAGCCAAAACCACAGCTATGTGGTTGATGAACAGTCGATTAATGAAGAAGAGCTCACCATCAGGTTTCATCATGTCAATGATACGTCAGTTGAAGGGCTTGCCCATAAAAAACTGCCTGTCATGAGTGTTCAATTCCACCCGGAAGCCCATCCCGGACCTGCGGAAAGCGAATGGATTTTTGATGATTATCTAAAGAATGTGATACCAGCAAGGAGAGAAATCGCGCATGCCTAAAGACACCAGTATTTCAAGCATATTAGTAATTGGCTCAGGCCCGATCATCATCGGGCAGGCGGCAGAATTTGATTATTCAGGCACTCAAGGGTGCATCGCGCTGAAGGAGGAGGGCTACCGGGTAATTCTCGTCAACAGCAATCCGGCGACAATTATGACTGATGAAGCCTTCGCTGATGAAATTTATTTTGAGCCTCTGACAGCAGAAAGCCTGACAGCCATCATTAAGAAAGAACGGCCTGATGGGCTTCTTGCCAATTTAGGCGGTCAGACCGCGTTGAATTTAGCGGTGGAGCTTGAAGAAACGGGTGTTTTAAAAGAGCACGGCGTCAAACTCCTCGGCACATCCGTTGAAACGATACAAAAAGGAGAGGACCGGGAAAAATTCCGTTCGTTAATGAATGAATTAAAACAGCCTGTGCCGGAGAGTGAAATTGTTGATAACGAGGCCGATGCCCTCCATTTTGCGGAATCCATCGGTTTTCCTGTTATTATCAGACCAGCTTACACATTAGGCGGAAAGGGCGGAGGAATCGCCCCTGATAAAGAAGCCTTTACAGCTATGATTAAGCAGGCGCTATTAGCAAGCCCGATCAATCAATGCCTTGTCGAAAAAAGCATTGCCGGCTTTAAAGAAATTGAATATGAAGTCATGCGTGACAGCAATAACACATGCATTACCGTCTGCAATATGGAAAATATCGATCCGGTCGGCGTGCATACAGGTGACTCTATCGTTGTGGCGCCGTCACAAACATTGACAGACGAAGACTATCAAATGCTGCGGACAGCAAGTCTGACGATCATCTCAGCACTTGATGTTGTAGGCGGCTGCAACATTCAATTCGCGCTTGATCCATTCAGCAAGCAATATTACGTCATTGAAGTGAATCCGCGTGTAAGCCGGTCATCGGCTCTCGCATCTAAAGCGACCGGTTATCCGATTGCGAAGATGGCCGCGAAACTGGCAGTCGGATACACTCTTGACGAGCTGAAAAATCCGCTCACAGGCTCGACTTACGCAAGCTTTGAACCGGCACTGGATTATGTGATCGTCAAATTTCCGCGCTGGCCGTTTGATAAATTCAAAAACGCAGACCGCAAGCTTGGCACAAAAATGAAAGCCACCGGTGAAGTGATGGCGATTGAACGGAATTTAGAAGCGGCGATACAAAAGGCAGCCGCGTCGCTTGAATTAAAAAATATCGGGACACACCTTCCAGAGCTCAGCGGGTTGTCAATTGATACGCTATGGGATTTGGCAATCACTCCGGATGACCGCAGATTTTTCGTTGTCATGGAGCTGTTGAGCCGCAGCGTCTCGATTGATGACATCCATGAAAAAACAAAAATTGATCCGTTTTTCCTTCATACCTTTGACAACATCATCAAATTGGAAAACCGCCTGATGGAAGCAGGGAGCGATCTCTCTTTTGAATTATTGAAGAAAGCAAAGGAAAAGGGATTCTCAGACGCAACGATTGCCTCGCTGATCAGCAAAACAGAAGAAGAGGTGCGCGCGCTTCGCAAGGAGATGGGCATTACGCCTTCCTTTAAAATCGTAGATACATGCGCGGCAGAGTTTGATGCGAAAACAAACTATTTTTACTCCACATATTTCGGAGAGACCGATGGAGACATCAGCCGCAAAGAGAAAAAACGCGCGCTCATTATCGGATCAGGCCCGATTCGGATCGGCCAAGGCGTTGAATTTGATTACAGTGCTGTTCACGGTGTGCTGACACTGCAAGAGCTTGGGTTCGAAACCATCATGATTAACAATAACCCGGAAACTGTCAGCACCGATTATGAAATTGCGGACCGCCTGTATTTTGAACCGATGACAACGGAGCATATTGTAAACGTGGCGGAGCAGGAAAATATTGATTTTGCAATTGTGCAATTTGGCGGTCAAACTGCAATCAATGCTGCTGAAGCGCTCGAAAAAGCCGGCATTACTCTTCTTGGCACATCATTTCAAACGCTCGACGTGTTAGAGGATCGGGATCAATTTTATCAGCTTCTTGACGAGCTGGGATTGAAGCACGCAAAAGGAGAAATTGCTTATACAAAAGAAGAAGCCGCTTCAAAAGCGAGTGAGATCGGCTATCCGGTGTTAATCCGCCCATCTTACGTTATCGGCGGAATGGGCATGATCATTGTTGACTCGCAAGCCCAGCTTTCTCAGCTGCTGAATGATGAGGACAGCATGCCATACCCGATTTTAATTGATCAGTATGTGTCTGGAAAGGAAGTCGAAATTGATTTGATTTCCGACGGCGAGGAAGTCTTTATCCCGACATATACCGAGCATATTGAACGGGCAGGTGTCCATTCAGGGGACAGTTTTGCCATTCTTCCCGGACCGTCCATCACGAGCGGGCTGCAGCAGGGCATGAAAGATGCGGCACAAAAAATTGCCCGAAAACTTTCATTTAAAGGCATCATGAACATTCAATTTGTGATCGACAATGGAAACATACTCGTTCTTGAAGTGAATCCGAGAGCGAGCCGCACGGTTCCTGTCGTCAGCAAAGTAATGGGCGTTCCGATGATTCCGCTCGCCACACGTCTGCTGGCGGGAGCGTCCTTAAAAGATCTAAATCCGGCAGTTCAAAATCATCATGGAGTTGCCGTGAAGTTCCCTGTTTTTTCTTCTCATGCGATCCAGGATGTGGATGTCAAGCTTGGACCGGAAATGAAATCAACGGGAGAAGGCATGTGTGTCGCATATGATTCTAACAGCGCCTTGAAAAAAATCTATACAAGAGTCTGGAGTCAAAAAGGAAGCATTTATTTGCAAAACGTTCCGGAAGATGTGAAGGAGTTAGCAGAAAACGCAGGTTTTACAATACATGAAGGAACATTTGCCTCATGGATGGAACAGGAAGGAAACTCGCTCCACATTAATCTGAGCGGTTCTGAAGAAGCACGCAAAGAACGTTTGGAAGCCATGACGCACGGCATCCCCGTCTTTACAGAAGAAGAAACTGTGCGGGCGTTTTTACAAAGCGGTTCAGGCCATCCGCAGCCTGTATCTCTCAAAGACCTCTATAAAAAGGAAGTGGCATCATGCACACAGTGACGCAAACCAGTTTATACGGAAAAGATTTATTAACGTTAAAGGACCTTAGTGAAGAAGATATAAACGCCTTGCTCGCAGAAGCCGGTGAGCTGAAACAAAACAAAATTCAGCCTATATTCCATGGCAAAACCTTGGCGATGATTTTTGAAAAATCATCAACGCGGACCCGTGTTTCATTTGAAGCGGGCATGGCGCAGCTGGGCGGGAGCGCCCTCTTTCTAAGCCAGAAAGATCTGCAGCTGGGGCGCGGTGAGACTGTCGCTGATACGGCAAAAGTGCTGTCAGGCTATGTGGATGCCATCATGATCCGGACCTTTGAACATGAAAAGGTGGAGGAACTTGCCAAAGAAGCTGACATTCCGGTGATCAATGGACTTACCGATAAATACCACCCATGCCAGGCGCTGGCGGATCTCTTGACGATTAAGGAGATAAAAGGGAAGCTTAAAGGCGTAAAAGTCGCGTACATCGGTGACGGAAATAACGTGGCGCACTCCTTGATGATCGGCTGCGCGAAAATGGGCTGTGATATCTCGATCGCTTCACCAAAGGGATATGAAGTGTTAGATGAAGCAGCTGAAGCGGCAAAGACATATGCACTTCAATCCGGCTCTTCTGTCACGCTGACAGATGATCCGATTGAAGCTGTAAAAGACGCGGACGTGATTTATTCTGATGTGTTTACAAGCATGGGGCAGGAAGCGGAAGAGCAAGAACGTCTTGCTGTCTTTGCGCCTTATCAGGTGAATGCGGCGCTGGTCAGCCATGCCAAGCCTGACTATACATTTTTACATTGTCTCCCTGCGCATCGCGAGGAAGAAGTGACTGCGGAGATTATTGACGGGCCGAACTCTGCAGTGTTCCAGCAGGCGGAAAACCGTCTTCATGTGCAAAAAGCACTGCTGAAGGCCATTTTATATAAAGGGGAATCATCAAAAAACTGCTGAGCCAAACTCAGCAGTTTTTTTGATGGCAACATATTCACAGCCGCTTAGGCGCATACTACAGCAAAAAGGAAAAGGAGGAAAAACAGTGGGACAGCAGCACCAATTCCGGCCCGGACAGAAAGCGCCTAATAACGGTGTCTACGTAGAAATCGGCGAGACAGGGAGCATGGTTAAAAACCCTCAAAAGGTCCATCTGTCAGCAGGGGAAATGTTCCCCGAAACATCAAACCACAACCGGCTGTGGACCTACAAAAGAAAGCCGTGACCACTAAAAAACCCAAAACAATAAATGTTTTGGGTTTTTGGCTTTTTAATGCTGGCTTGCATTTTTGTTCATAGGCATGATTTCTGCTAAAACCATGATTAAGACATACAGTACAACAGCAATGACAGATGATGTTTTGAAATTATACGTAACGCTGTTCATGCTTGCAACCAAGTAGCATGCCATATGTGATAAAAGGAACGTCCAAATAAAGGCAATAATATATCGCACGTTTCCACCTCGTCCTTCTCATTCTATTCTAAAAGTTATCATACCATACAAAAAGCGAAGGGGGAATCCAATTTTAGCAGAAAGTGAGGTGACAAAAGAGTCTGATTCGTCACACTTTAATGGTAAAATATAAAACGTCAATCAGTATAATAGCCAAAAATGTAAAAGGCTAGGACTTTACCTTATTCGTTTCTTTTCTATTTACATAAGATAGCGTGAGATGAAGTGTGAAAGGAGGCGGGCAAGCGATGGGAATAACGGAAAGATACTTTCAACTGGGAACGGAGCATAATGTCATTCATCTGCCCTATCGCCCGAACGGCTTCGGCATCTTTATCTTGGGGGACAGAACCCACTTTGTCGGACATGATTCAAGCTTTTGGCAGCAGCATTATGGCAGAAATCAGCTTCTGAGCATGTTGATGAATGAAGGATACACTCTTTTTAACAGCAATCTGTTCGGAAGGCATTGGGGGGCGGAAAAAGCAGTCACCTATGCCAAACAGCTGATACATTCTGTGCTGAAGCAGGAAATCCTCAATCCGAAGATTCATATTTTAGCAGAAGGCATGGGTGCTCTCGTGGCCGATGAACTGCTTCGTTTTTCCCCGGATCATATCCGCTCAGCCGCAATGTTGAATCCTTGTCTCGATCTTCAGGCACATTATGAATCGGAAAAAGAAAATAAATTTTTCTATAAGCAATTTTTGAAAGAAGTATCGAAAAGCTACGGAATTTCTGAAAAAGAAGCGGAAGCGATTCGTTATAAAACAATTCAAAGCTACCCGAGCGGCGTACCGGTTCATATATGGCAGCGTATGACCGGAGCTCCATATCCCTACAGCGTACATGCGGAAGTTTTCAAGGAAAAACAGCAAAAGCAAGGCTCACCGGTCGACATGACATTTCATTTATTTGAGCATCCAAGCAGAATTTATGCATCAATTTGCAAATTCTTTCATAGTCATGAAAAAGAATTATAGAGAATATAATGACAACAGCCTTCTCTTTTGCGGAGGCTGTTTTGTTTTGGGAAATGAAAAACCGGAAGGGCGGCAGATGCAATGGAATCAACGCTGATTGTAGGTGCGGACGAATTTTTCGGCCTTTCATTATGTGAGCGAATGATGGATGAAGGCATACATGTTGACGTTGTTCTGGCGGAAACAGAAGATAAAATGAGACAAATGTACTTAGAAGAAAGACTCATGTGGCTTGGGAGAAATGAACTCTTTCGCCAGCTTGAACACATTGGAGACCAAAATTATGATACAATTTGTATCCAGTTCGGAAGTTTTTTGCCTTTAGACCAATATGATTCTCCTTATATTTTAGTATATGAAGAAGACCGAAAAGAATGGGATAAACGTGAAAAAACAGGCTCGGAAAAAACCGTGATCCTGCCGAAAATGTACGGGCCATGGAAAGAAGAAACAGAGGAAGACGGCTATTACACAAACGACGTGGCTGACGAGTTGCTGAGATTCCTGTTAGAACCAAGCCGTCATAGCAAAGATCAGCTTTTTGAATTGCAAGTCACAGAGAAAACCTCAAAAGAAGAAGCAAAAACAAAAATTATCGAGTGGAAAAGACAATTTTCATCAATTTTCGACAAATATTAAGAAAAACCTTCCATGTTTCGAGTTTTCTAGATACAATAAACGTATAAAAATAATACATGTTATAGCTTGTCAAAAGGAGTTGAACATGACTTGATCACAAGGCTTGTCATGATCTTTTCTGTCCTCCTTTTATTGAGTGGATGTGGACAAACTCCGTTCAAAGGAAAAATTGAGAAGGTCGGCATGCTCTTTCCTGATACGATTAATGACCTCGTATGGGGCACAAAAGGGTATAAAGGATTACTGAATATACAATCCAAATACAATGTGGACGTCTATTATAAAGAAGGCGTTAAAACAGAAGAAGATATCATAAATGCGATTGAGGATTTTCATAAGAGGGGCGTCAATCTGCTCTACGGCCATGGGAGTGAATATGCTGAGGTGTTTAACTTGGTCGGCGAAGATTATCCAGATATGGAATTCGTCATTTCCAATGCGAAAGCGAAAGCTGATAATGTAACAAGTGTCCATTTTAGCGGGGAAGCAATGGGCTTTTTTGGAGGAATGACTGCTGCCCATATGTCGAAAACGAATCAGGTCGGTGTAATTGCTTCCTTTACGTGGCAGCCTGAGGTGGACGGTTTTATCAAAGGGGCCAAGTATGAAAATCCGGATATAGAGGTAAATACGAAATATACGGATCATTGGGATGATGATACAACAGCAGTAAAGCTTTATCAGAAAATGAAGAACGAAGGCGCGGATGTTGTGTATCCCGCCGGAGACGGGTATAATGTTCCTGTTATTCAGCAAATCAAAAAAGACGGTCTTTATGCCATAGGCTACGTCACAGATCAATCGGATCTGGGCGAGAATACCGTATTAACCAGCACGGTGCAAAATGTGGACAAGGCCTATGAAATCATTGCTGAACAATTTAATAAAGGCACCCTTGAGGGCGGCGATCATTACTACGACCTGAACACGGGAGTCGTTGAGATGGGAACATTCAGCCCGCTCGTCGATCAAGACTTTCAGCAAAGAATCGCCAAGCTGATCAAAACATACAACAAAACAGGCGAGCTGCCAAAAAACGAGTAATGGAGTGACGTCACATGCAGCACGAAAAATCACTTGAATTCTTGCAAATTGCCATGAAATATCTCCCTGAAGCGAAAGAACAGCTTGAGAAATCAGGCATTGAGCTCTCAATGGAGGCCATCCAGCCGTTTATGAATCTATTTACAACGGTAATGGCGGAAGCTTATGAGCTTGGCAAGTCTGACGCTAAATCTGAAACAGAATAAGAAGAAGCCACTTTTTTGAAAGTGGCTTTTCACATGATTTTCTTTTTAATAGCGGAGAGCATGGGCGCAAGCTCCTTTAAAGCGGGCTTGATTTGATCAAGAGAGTTCATAATTGAACCGATTTGGTCCATAATATGCATGTAATTAATCGTCTCTTCGTCGTTTGTCTGAGAAACCTGAGAAACTTCCTCTTGCTGTTCCTCCTCCTTCTCTTCTGTTGGTTTTGCTGCATCGCCGAACATCATTCTTGAAAACACATCCAACTGCATACGCCTCCTTTCCATATACCATACTCTATGAGTAAGATGAACTGATAGTTTAGACGAATATATTGCCATGTGAAAAAAAATAGGATAGAATTAGTACCTGATACTAATAATTGATCACAACCTGATTGATCTTCTAAATTTAAGATATAAAGGAGTCTTCCCTAATGAAAGCTGGAATACTTGGTGTTGGACGTTACATTCCTGAGAAGGTTTTAACAAATCATGATCTTGAAAAAATGGTTGAAACTTCTGACGAGTGGATTCGTACAAGAACAGGAATAGAAGAAAGAAGAATCGCAGCAGATGATGTGTTTTCATCACATATGGCTGTTGCAGCAGCGAAAAATGCGCTGGAACAAGCTGAAGTGGCTGCTGAGGATCTGGATATGATCTTGGTTGCAACTGTTACACCTGATCAGTCATTCCCTACGGTCTCTTGTATGATTCAAGAACAACTCGGCGCGAAGAAAGCGTGTGCTATGGATATCAGCGCGGCTTGTGCGGGCTTCATGTACGGGGTTGTAACCGGTAAACAATTTATTGAATCCGGAACCTACAAGCATGTTCTAGTTGTTGGTGTAGAGAAGCTCTCAAGCATTACCGACTGGGAAGACCGCAATACAGCCGTTCTGTTTGGAGACGGAGCAGGCGCTGCGGTAGTCGGGCCAGTCAGTGATGACAGAGGAATCCTTTCATTTGAACTAGGAGCCGACGGCACAGGCGGTCAGCACTTGTATCTGAATGAAAAACGACATACAATCATGAATGGACGAGAAGTTTTCAAATTTGCAGTCCGCCAAATGGGAGAATCATGCGTAAATGTCATTGAAAAAGCCGGACTTTCAAAAGAGGATGTCGACTTTTTGATTCCGCATCAGGCGAACATCCGTATCATGGAAGCTGCTCGCGAGCGTTTAGAGCTTCCTGTCGAAAAGATGTCTAAAACTGTTCATAAATATGGAAATACTTCTGCCGCATCCATTCCGATCTCTCTTGTAGAAGAATTGGAAGCCGGTAAAATCAAAGACGGCGATGTGGTCGTTATGGTAGGGTTCGGCGGAGGACTAACATGGGGCGCCATTGCAATCCGCTGGGGCCGATAAAAAAAGGTGAGGTGCACACAAGATGACTAAAAAAAGAGTAGTTGTTACAGGACTTGGAGCATTATCTCCACTTGGCAACGACGTCGATACAAGTTGGAATAACGCAATCAACGGTGTGTCCGGAATCGGTCCGATCACTCGTGTTGACGCTGAAGAATATCCGGCAAAAGTTGCCGCTGAATTAAAAGATTTTAATGTTGAAGATTATATGGATAAAAAAGAAGCCAGAAAAATGGACCGCTTTACACAATATGCGGTTGTGGCTGCGAAAATGGCGGTTGAAGATGCAGATCTTAACATTACCGATGAGATCGCGCCGAGAGTCGGTGTTTGGGTAGGCTCCGGTATCGGAGGACTTGAAACACTAGAGTCTCAATTTGAAATCTTCTTAACAAAAGGCCCAAGACGGGTAAGCCCGTTTTTCGTGCCAATGATGATTCCTGACATGGCGACAGGCCAGATTTCTATTGCATTAGGAGCAAAAGGGGTGAACTCTTGTACGGTTACAGCATGTGCTACAGGAACGAACTCCATCGGTGACGCGTTTAAGGTTATTCAGCGCGGTGATGCAGACGTGATGGTCACAGGCGGAACAGAAGCGCCGCTGACAAGAATGTCATTCGCCGGCTTTAGTGCCAACAAAGCGCTGTCTACTAATCCAGATCCGAAAACAGCGAGCCGCCCGTTTGATAAAAACCGTGATGGCTTTGTCATGGGGGAAGGTGCAGGGATTATCGTTCTTGAAGAACTTGAGCATGCCCTGGCCCGCGGCGCTAAAATTTACGGAGAAATTGTCGGCTACGGCTCAACCGGAGACGCTTATCATATCACAGCGCCGGCCCAAGACGGTGAAGGCGGAGCGAGAGCGATGCAAGAAGCCATTAAAGATGCAGGCATTGCACCTGAAGAAATTGATTACATCAATGCTCACGGGACAAGCACGTATTACAACGACAAATACGAAACAATGGCGATTAAGACCGTTTTTGGCGAGCATGCGCATAAACTTGCGGTAAGCTCTACAAAATCGATGACAGGCCACCTCTTAGGAGCAGCCGGCGGTATTGAAGCCATTTTCTCTATCCTGGCCATTAAAGAAGGCGTGATTCCGCCGACAATCAATATTCAAACACCTGACGAAGAATGTGATTTGGATTATGTGCCTGATGAAGCCCGCAGACAGGAACTTAATTATGTTCTCAGCAACTCATTAGGATTCGGCGGACACAACGCAACATTAATCTTTAAAAAATATCAATCATAATCAAGCCAAACCGGCTGCCCTTAAAGGGTAGCCGGTTTTTTTTGTGTGCATAGGATTAAAAGAGGAGGCGATCACATGAGTGTAGAACAAACATATAGCTGGCTCAGGAAGGCCGGTTCAATAGATGATTTGGCGCATTACATTATCCCGCTTTTTTCAGGTGCGGAGAAAAAGAACTGGAAGGGCATTCTGGGGCATCTTCAGCATCATGGGATGTTTAAAAACATAAAAGAGGGTATTCAGACGGTTTCCAAGCTGAAGGAAAAAGGTTTTTACGGACATATCCAAAAGGAAGAACAGTACCTCAAAAACAAATGGCAAGGTCCTGATGTACCAATTGTTACGCTGCCGGTTGATGAACGAAACAGGAGAATCCGTTTAGAATTCGGATCAAAATCAGGACTCGCCTTTCAAGACAAAATGTTCCTTTTTCTTTCGTCAGATTTAGATTTTGGGTCGGTATCTGCCCTTATGACGCATGAGTATCATCACGTTTGCCGGTTAGGTCATCTGACAAAAGAGGAAAAGGATGTCACATTACTTGATACAATCATCATGGAAGGGCTGGCGGAATATGCTGTTTATGAGAGGTTCGGCCGAAGTCAAACGGCTGAATGGACGACTTGGTATACACCGGAACAGCTTCAGGCTTTATATGAAAAAAAGATTGCGCCCCATCGGGATATCAAACGGGATAATCGATTATTTCCCCAGCTGTTATTCGGCAAAGGATATCAGCCAAAAATGCTTGGATACGCAGTTGGATTCAATATTGTAAAAAAATATTTAACCGCCAGCAAGGCAAGCACCGCAGACGGGCTGTCCATTCCTGCTGAGACCTTTTTGGATGCAATGCTTTAAAAGGATAAAATAATGGAATTTCATTAATAATATTACATTTATCCTAAAAAATTCTTGATTTTGCAAAATGATTGTAATAATATACAACTATAAAATTTTTCGATAATTCAATATTATTTATTATTTCTGAATAAAGGGATTGCTTTCTCTTGAAAACGTTTGACAACAAGAGGGGGGAAAGGGGAGCTAGCATGAGCACACTTTTAGAAGTGAATAATTTAAAGACTTATTTTTTCAGGAAAAAGGAGCCGATCCCTGCGGTTGACGGAGTCGATTTTCACATCAGCAAAGGCGAAACCGTCGCGCTTGTAGGTGAATCGGGCTCCGGAAAAAGCATTACTTCTTTATCAATTATGGGCCTCGTCCAAAGCTCAGGCGGAAAAATCATGGACGGCTCTATTAAACTCGAAGACAAAGACCTCACCTCATTCACTGAAAACGATTATTGCAAAATCCGCGGTAACGAAGTATCCATGATCTTTCAGGAACCAATGACCTCCCTTAATCCGGTGTTAACAATCGGAGAACAAATTACCGAAGTGCTGATTTACCATAAAAACATGAAGAAAAAAGAAGCCCGTCAACGAGCTGTTGAACTCTTGCAGATGGTCGGTTTCTCCCGGGCGGAGCAAATTATGAAGGAGTACCCGCATCGGCTGTCCGGCGGTATGAGACAGAGGGTGATGATTGCCATCGCACTGAGCTGTAATCCTAAACTGCTCATTGCTGATGAACCAACGACAGCGCTGGACGTGACAATACAAGCCCAGGTGCTGGAGCTCATGAAAGATCTCTGTCAGAAGTTCAATACATCGATTCTTCTCATCACACACGACTTAGGTGTCGTGTCTGAAGCTGCCGATAGAGTGATTGTCATGTACTGCGGACAAGTCGTAGAAAACGCCACTGTTGATGACTTATTTTTAGAACCGCTTCATCCGTATACAGAAGGCCTGCTTACGTCAATTCCTGTTATAGATGGAGAGATTGATAAATTAAATGCGATTAAAGGCAGTGTGCCTACACCGGATAATCTGCCGCCGGGGTGCCGTTTTGCCCCAAGGTGCCCGAAAGCTATGGATAAGTGCTGGACAAATCAGCCTTCGCTTTTGACACACAAAAGCGGAAGAACGGTGAGATGCTTTTTATATGAGGAAGAGGGTGCCGAACAATCATGACAGCAGCTAATCAAGAAACAATCTTAGAGCTTCGTGACGTAAAAAAATACTTTCCGATCCGGTCAGGCCTTTTTCAAAGAAAAGTCGGTGATGTAAAAGCGGTGGATGGTGTTTCATTTTCGTTAAAAAAAGGAGAAACACTCGGAATCGTTGGAGAGTCGGGCTGCGGAAAATCGACTGCCGGCAGAACGATGATCAGACTGTACAAACCGACAGAGGGCCAAATTCTTTTTAAAGGGCAGGATATTTCCAATCTGTCAGAGGAGAAGCTGCGGAAGAGTGTCCGCAAAAATATTCAAATGGTTTTCCAAGATCCATTTGCTTCGTTAAACCCGAGAAAGACCCTGCGTTCCATCATAAAGGAGCCGTTTAATACGCACAACATGTATACCATGCGTGAACGAAACGAAAAAGTTGAAGAGCTGCTTGCAAGAGTAGGGCTTCACCCGTCGTTTGCCGGCCGTTATCCCCATGAGTTTTCAGGCGGCCAGCGTCAGCGGATCGGCATTGCCAGAGCACTCACTTTGAATCCAGAGCTGATCATTGCAGATGAGCCGGTTTCCGCACTTGATGTATCCATTCAGGCCCAAGTGATTAACTTGATGGAGGAATTACAGGAAGAATTTAATCTTACGTATCTATTTATCTCTCATGATCTGAGTGTCGTCCGCCATATCAGCGACAGAGTCGGAGTAATGTATCTTGGCAAAATGATGGAACTGACCGGCAAGCATGAGCTTTATGACAACCCGCTTCACCCATATACCCAAGCGCTTTTATCCTCCGTTCCGGTTACAAGAAAAAGAGGTTCTGTCAAACGTGAACGCATTGTCCTGAAGGGAGAACTGCCTAGTCCGGCCAACCCGCCAAAAGGCTGCGTATTCCACACAAGATGTCCTGTTGCAAAACCGATATGCAAGGAACAAATACCAGAATTTAAAGAAGCTGCTCCCAGCCACTTTGTGGCTTGTCACCTTTATAGCTAATGTTGCCCGCACAGCTTTGAGAGGGGGTATGCACACTACATAAACAACAGCCTAGAAGAACGAACATTTCAAGAGGGGGAATATCTAATGAAAAGACGGAAAACCGCACTGATGATGCTAAGTGTATTGATGGTTCTGGCCATCTTTTTATCAGCCTGCTCGGGATCAAAATCAAGCAACAGCAGCGCGAAAAAATCAGCAGGCAAACCGCAGCAAGGCGGGGATTTGGTTGTTGGTTCAATCGGAGAACCCACACTTTTTAACTCTCTGTATTCTACCGATGACGCAAGTACGGATATTGAAAATATGCTGTACAGCTTTTTAACGAAAACGGATGAAAAACTAAATGTGAAATTGTCACTCGCTGAAAGCATTAAAGAATTAGACGGCGGCCTTGCATATGATGTGAAAATTAAAAAAGGCGTTAAGTTTCATGACGGAAAAGAACTGACTGCAGACGACGTCGTATTTACGTACAGTGTCCCTTTAAGCAAAGATTACAAGGGAGAACGCGGTTCAACATATGAAATGCTGAAATCCGTAGAAAAAAAAGGCGATTACGAAGTCTTGTTTAAGCTGAAATATAAAGACGGTAATTTCTACAACAATGCGTTAGACAGCACAGCTATTCTGCCGAAACATATTCTCGGTAATGTTCCGATTGCTGATTTAGAAGAAAATGAGTTTAACAGAAAGAAACCAATCGGTTCAGGACCATTTAAGTTTAAGGAATGGAAGCAGGGCCAATATATTAAGCTCGAAGCGAATGATGATTACTTTGAAGGAAGACCGTATTTAGATACTGTGACGTATAAAGTCATTCCTGACGCAAATGCTGCCGTTGCTCAGCTGCAGGCAGGCGATATTAATTTCTTTAATGTGCCCGCCACTGACTACAAAACGGCTGAAAAATTCAACAACCTAAAAATCGTTACTGATTTGGCATTAAGTTATGTGTACATCGGGTGGAATGAAAAAAATGAATTATTCAAGGATAAAAAGGTTCGTCAAGCGCTAACAACCGCTCTTGACCGCGAGTCAATCGTCAGCCAAGTATTAGATGGAGACGGCGAGGTAGCTTACATTCCGGAAAGCCCTTTATCTTGGAACTATCCTAAAGATATAGATGTTCCGAAATTTGAGTACAACGAGAAAAAAGCGAAACAGATGCTTGCAGAAGCCGGCTGGAAAGATACGAACGGTGACGGCATTCTGGATAAAGACGGAAAGAAATTCTCGTTTACCCTTAAAACGAACCAAGGAAACAAAGTCCGTGAAGACATCGCTGTCGTCGTTCAGGAACAGCTGAAAAAAATCGGCATTGAAGTGAAAACCCAGATCGTTGAATGGAGCGCTCTCGTTGAACAAATGAATCCTCCGAATTGGGATTTTGATGCAATGGTCATGGGATGGAGTTTATCCACATTCCCGGATCAATATGATATTTTCCATTCAAGCCAGATTAAAAAGGGTTTGAACTACGTTTGGTATAAAAATGCCGAAGCGGATAAACTCATGAAAGATGCAAAATCAATCAGTGACAGAAAGCAGTATTCAAAAGAATATGAGCAAATCTATCAAAAAATTGCGGAAGATCAGCCGTATACGTTCTTGTATTATCCTAACAACCATATGGCAATGCCGGAAAATCTTGAAGGATACAAATATCATCCGAAACGTGATTTGTATAATATTGAAAAATGGTGGCTTGCAAAATAAATTTCCCTTAAAGGGGAGGGAGAGCGTTTTCTCCCTCTTCTGTTTTTAATAAGGAAAGTAAAGGGGGACAAGTATATGGCTGCATATATTATCAGAAGAACCTTAATGTCTATCCCGATTTTATTGGGAATTACGATTTTATCATTTGTTATCATGAAAGCCGCGCCCGGAGATCCGATGACATTAATGATGGACCCGAAAATCAGCCAGGCTGACAGAGAGCAGTTTATTGAAAAATACGGTCTGAATGATCCTCAGTACGTTCAATATTTAAAGTGGCTAGGCAACATGGTGCAGGGTGATTTCGGAACGTCTATTGTCAGAAAAGGAACGCCTGTTTCAGAATTGATTATGGCAAGACTACCCAATACGCTCCTGCTGATGCTGGTTTCAACGATTTTGGCTCTTATGATTTCTATTCCGTTCGGTGTCCTGTCGGCAAAGCGGCCGTATTCAAAAATCGACTATGGCATTACATTTACCTCGTTTATAGGCCTGGCTATTCCAAACTTTTGGTTTGGATTAATTTTGATTATGGTGTTATCGGTAAATCTCGGCTGGTTTCCAACTGGGGGTGTCGAGACACTGAATACCGAATTCAATATATTTGACCGGATTCATCATTTAATTCTGCCTGCATTCGTTCTAGCTACAGCTGACATGGCCGGACTGACGAGATACACGAGATCCAATATGCTTGATGTATTAAATCAAGATTATATTCGCACAGCGAGAGCAAAAGGATTTAAAGAGAACAGAGTGCTATTTAAACATGGATTGAGGAATGCATTATTACCCGTCATTACAATTTTCGGTTTGATGATTCCTTCATTTATCGGCGGATCTGTCGTTGTCGAACAAATTTTCACTTGGCCGGGATTAGGAAAGCTGTTTGTCGATTCAGCATTCCAGCGCGATTATCCGGTTATCATGGCAATGACTGTGATCTCGGCGGTTCTTGTCGTTGTCGGAAACCTCATTGCAGACATCCTTTACGCGATTGTTGATCCGCGGATCGAATATTAAAAGGAGGGAAACAGAGATGTCAGAGCTGCAAACAACTCCCTCGCCGGAGATCAGGCTGAAAGAAAATATTTCGAAAAAGCCAGAAACAATGACAAAGATTTTCTGGGAAAAATTCTCGAAAAACAAACTGGCCATTTTAGGTGCCGTTATTCTTTTTATCATTATTATGTCTGCTGTTTTCGCCCCTTTAATTGCACCTTATCCCCAAGAGCAGCAAAGCCTGCTTGATAAATATAAGGCGCCGGGCCTTGAACATCTGATGGGAACGGATAAATTTGGACGTGATATTTTCAGCCGGATCCTATATGGAGCGCGTGTCTCTTTATTGGTTGGATTTGCGTCCGTAGTCGGTTCGATTTTGATCGGAACGGTTTTAGGAGCATTAGCCGGATATTTCAGAGGAATAGTGGATGCTGTCATTATGCGTGTAGTTGACATTGTGTTATCCATTCCTGATATTTTCTTGTTGATCACGCTGGTCACCATCTTCAAGCCGGGTGTGGACAAATTGATTTTAATTTTCTGTCTCACAGGATGGACCACAACAGCACGATTAGTAAGGGGAGAATTCTTGTCGCTCCGTTCAAGGGAATATGTTCTTGCTGCTAAAACAATTGGAACAAAAACGCACAAAATTATTTTTTCTCATATCCTGCCCAATGCGTTAGGGCCGATTATCGTGTCAGCTACGCTGAAAGTTGGGTCTGTTATTCTAGCTGAATCGGCGCTAAGCTACTTGGGCTTTGGAATCCAGCCGCCAATCGCTAGCTGGGGGAACATGCTTCAAGACGCACAGAATTTCACAGTAATGATTCAAGCATGGTGGTACCCGTTATTTCCCGGGCTATTTATTTTAATGACCGTTTTATGCTTCAACTTTGTCGGTGATGGCCTGCGGGATGCGCTTGACCCGAAAAATATTAAATAAAAATGAATATCATATCTGTTATAAAATATCACCAAATCAGAAAAAAGCAGGTCTCCTTTAGTCAGAAAATATACAAAGAGATCTGCTTTTTATGATTCTTACATAAACCCAGTGATTCCAGATTTCCTCAATCTCTTTGGAATAATTTCTCTATCCCTTGCCTATACTGTGGACAACAGTTTTTATAAAAGTGAGGGGTTAGAGATGTTATTTCTTCATGATGTGTGGGTCAATTGGTTTGAAGGGGAAGAAAATGGCTACAATGTATGCCACTTTCACGAATGGCGCAAGGAAGATACGGTTGAGCTTTTGGATCAGGTGCCGCTGTTAAGGGTGCCGTCAGTACTGTTTCATTACATAGAAAACGATTTGTCAGAGCTTCCGAAAGGTTTGCTTGAAGACGTACATCAGAAATCGTACATTCGAAAAAATCATGAGCGGACAAAGCTTGAGTATTGTTTTGTCGTAACAGACGGAATCGGCATTTTAGCTGTTGACACGATCGGCTACACGATCCCTGTCAGAAAAAGCCGTCTAATCCCAAGACAGGAGCAGCTCGTTTATGAAATGGTAAAAGATGTAGAGCCTGAAACATATGAATTTGAGCCAAAGAAGCTGGAATCCTCCAAGGAATATCACATCTTATCATTAGCACCAGAACATGTCAGAGGACTGACAAGAAAAGAACGGCAAATTAAGCAGCTGATGTTTATGGCGCTTGACCAATTAAAAGGGCTGAAAAACCGAGCGGAAATTGGCTACTGGTACACAGAGTGGAATCCGCATATGTATGAACAAATCAAAAGGATGAGCTTTGAAGAGATTTGGGACATGCTGTATAACGAAACAATTGAAGGCTGGTCGGACAAACACCTAGCTTTTTGCGAAAACCTAATAAAAGGACAGCCTTTTTTCGAAAAGCTTTGGGAAATGGAAAACGAATCAAAGGTCAACTGAAAAAAACCGCTCTTTGCAAAGAGCGGTTTTTTGATTAGCGTCTTTTTCTTCCAAGACCCATGGCATTCTCCATTTTTTTCAGCATTTTGTTTGCTGTCCGATTCGCTCGTTCCGCGCCTTCATCAAGAATCCGGTCTAATTCTTCAGATTCTATCAGCTCGTAATAGCGGTCCTGGATCGGTTTTAATGCGTTCACTACGACTTCTGCCAAATCACCTTTAAACTCGCCGTAGCCTTTTCCTTCGTACTTTGCTTCAAGCTCTTCAATTGTCGTATTGCCGAGGATTGAATAAATTGTAAGAAGGTTGGAAACGCCCGGTTTGTTTTCCTTATCAAATTTGACAATGCCTTCAGAATCCGTTACTGCGCTTTTGATTTTCTTTTCAAGCTGCTTCGGCTCATCCAGCAATGTAATATAAGCTTTCTGATTCGGATCAGATTTGCTCATTTTCTTCAGCGGATCATTCAGAGACATGATACGTGCACCGACTTTTGGAATTTTCACTTCCGGAATCGTAAAGATGTCGTTGTATTTTTTGTTGAAGCGTTCTGCAAGATTCCGCGTCAGCTCAAGGTGCTGCTTTTGATCCTCGCCGACAGGTACAAGATCCGTTCCGTACAGCAGAATATCAGCGGCCATCAGCGGCGGATATGTTAACAGGCCGGAGACGACAGCTTCATTGCCTTTGGATTTGTCCTTAAATTGAGTCATCCGCTCAAGCTCGCCGATATAGGCGACACACTGCATCATCCATCCGGCCTGCGCATGTGCGGGGACCTCTGACTGAATAAACAATGTTGCTTTTTCTGGATCAAGTCCGACAGCTAAGTAAAGCGCCGCGAGATTGCGGATATTCTTTCTAAGCTCAAGCCGGTCTTGAGGAACAGTTATCGCATGCTGATCGACGATGCAAAAATAGCTGTTATAATCATGCTGCAGTTCGACAAACTGCTTCATTGCACCGATATAGTTGCCGAGCGTCACTGAGCCGCTTGGCTGAATGCCTGAAAAAATCGTTTGTTTCATGAAAACATCAACCTCATTTCTTAAAACATAATAAAAAAGGCTCATTCTTCCCCTGTAAAAAAGGGACGAATGAACCGTGGTACCACCCTGATTATTCCATTAAAATGGAATCACTCTGACGTTTGTAACGGAGACTGCTCCGGCTGAGCCTACTTTTTTCCAGTTCGGTCAGCTGCTCCAAAGTCCATTCCACATTGCCCGTTATCTGCTCCCAGCACCGCAGACTCTCTTCAAACAGGTGAAACGTGTACTACTCTTTTTCATAGCAAGCTTTTCTTTTGATTGCTTCATTATAAATCAATTATAACCAATTGTCATCATGAAAAAACATTCTTTTTTCCAGTAAAATTGTAATAATATAAATAACACGAGTGCTGTAAAATCCTTAAATGATAACTGCTATCAGCGTAAAAACAGGCAGATATTATATGTAAAAAGCAATATGGGCAGAAAACACATGAAAAAGTTTTTAATCAATTTATGCTTTAAATGGTAGAAGGATATTATGTTCATGGAAGAAAAACTAACGAAGTTTAAATATTTTAAATTGATAAAATAATATTGCAATAAATTATTTGTTTCATTATAATGAACTTGTTCACTCTATTGTTACAGCTTTTTTACAAAAATAATCAGAAAAGACGGAACAGAATAAAAGTTGTGGAAACTCAGGTTCATTTGTCTGATATTTCTGAGGATTTAGCCGTAAGGAGCTGAAAATTATTATTAGGGGGTTTGCGAATATGAAAAAACGTTGGTCGATTGTCACGTTGATGCTCATTTTCACTCTCGTGCTGAGCGCGTGCGGCTTTGGCGGCAGCGGATCAAACGGTGAAGGGAAAAAGGACAGTAAAGGAAAGACGACACTTAACATTAATATTAAAACTGAGCCGTTCTCCTTACATCCGGGATTGGCAAATGATTCAGTATCAGGCGGTGTTATCCGTCAGACTTTTGAAGGATTGACACGTATCAATGCAGATGGTGAGCCTGAAGAAGGCATGGCTTCTAAAATTGAAACGAGCAAGGACGGAAAGACATATACATTTACCATTCGTGATGGTGTGAAATGGTCTAATGGAGACCCTGTAACTGCACAAGATTTTGAATATGCTTGGAAATGGGCGCTTGACCCTAATAATGAATCACAATACGCTTACCAGCTCTACTACATAAAAGGTGCTGAAGCGGCGAATACCGGAAAAGGCAGCCTAGACGATGTGGCAGTAAAAGCTGTGAATGACAAAACGCTGAAGGTTGAATTAAATAACCCGACTCCATATTTCACTGAATTAACTGCGTTCTATACGTATATGCCGATCAATAAGAAAATTGCAGAGAAAAATAAAAAGTGGAATACAAATGCCGGAGATGATTATGTATCAAACGGGCCGTTCAAAATGACGGCATGGAAACACAGCGGCTCTATTACTCTCGAAAAAAATGACCAGTATTGGGATAAAGACAAAGTCAAACTGAAGAAAATCGATATGGTTATGATCAACAATAACAATACGGAACTAAAAAAATTCCAAGCTGGCGAACTTGATTGGGCCGGTATGCCGCTCGGACAGCTTCCGACAGAATCCCTGCCGACCCTGAAAAAAGACGGTTCTTTACATGTTGAGCCGATTGCAGGAGTGTATTGGTACAAATTCAACACTGAAGCTAAGCCATTAGACAACGTCAATATCCGTAAAGCTTTAACATATTCGCTTGACCGTCAGTCGATTGTTAAAAACGTTACGCAAGGAGAGCAAATCCCGGCAATGGCTGCAGTGCCGCCTACAATGAAGGGATTTGAGGATAACAAAGAAGGATACTTCAAAGACAATGATGTCAAAACAGCAAAAGAATACCTTGAAAAAGGCCTAAAAGAAATGGGCTTAAGCAAGGCATCTGATTTGCCAAAAATCAAATTGTCTTACAACACTGATGACGCACACGCGAAAATCGCTCAAGCAGTACAAGAAATGTGGAAGAAAAATTTAGGCGTTGATGTTGAGCTTGATAACTCAGAGTGGAATGTCTATATTGATAAGCTCCACAGCCAAGATTATCAAATCGGCCGTATGGGCTGGCTCGGCGACTTCAATGATCCTATCAACTTCCTTGAATTGTTCCGCGACAAAAACGGAGGAAATAACGATACAGGCTGGGAAAATCCAGAATTCAAAAAGCTTCTGAATCAGTCACAAACTGAAACAGATAAAACAAAACGTGCAGAGCTGCTGAAAAAAGCAGAAGGTATTTTCATTGATGAAATGCCGGTTGCCCCAATCTATTTCTATACTGATACTTGGGTACAGGATGAAAACCTAAAAGGTGTTATCATGCCAGGTACTGGTGAGGTTTATTTCAGAAACGCATATTTTAAATAAGGCTACGTCTGAAAATAAAAGACCTCAAGGTATATGGGGAGAAAAGCCCCATATACCTTTCTTACTGATGGAGTATAAAAATGTAAAAACCATGGAGGTGTTCCCCCTTGCTAAAATATATCGGAAGACGCTTAGTCTATATGATTATCACACTATTTGTGATTGTAACTGTGACATTCTTCTTAATGCAAGCAGCACCGGGCGGGCCATTTTCAGGTGAGAAAAAGCTTCCGCCTGAAATTGAAGCAAATTTAAATGCGCATTATGGCTTGGACAAGCCGCTGTTTGTACAATATGTCAGTTATTTGAAATCAGTTGCAATGTGGGATTTCGGACCGTCATTTAAATATAAAGGTCAGAGTGTTAACGACCTGATCAGTTCAGGTTTCCCCGTTTCATTTACTCTTGGAGCAGAAGCTATTCTCCTCGCTTTAGCGTTAGGTGTATTGTTTGGGGTCATTGCAGCCCTTTACCATAATAAGTGGCAGGATTATACCGTCGCGATTTTAACGATATTTGGTATTTCGGTTCCGAGCTTTATCATGGCGGCTGTTCTGCAATATGTGTTCTCCATGAAGCTTGGGCTGTTTCCGGTCGCGGGGTGGGATTCCTGGGCATACACCTTTTTGCCTTCCATCGCACTTGCTTCCATGCCGATGGCGTTTATTGCCAGACTTTCCCGTTCAAGCATGATCGAAGTGTTAAACAGTGATTATATCCGCACAGCGAAAGCGAAAGGGCTTTCCCGCCCAGCGGTTACAGTGCGGCACGCCATTCGAAACGCACTTTTGCCGGTTGTTACATATATGGGCCCGATGGCCGCACAGGTCTTAACGGGGAGCTTCATTATTGAAACCATTTTTGGGATTCCGGGGCTTGGTGCACACTTCGTCAACAGTATTACAAACCGTGATTATACGGTCATTATGGGTGTAACGGTGTTCTTCAGTGTCATCTTGCTATTGTGTGTATTAATCGTAGATGTGTTATACGGCATTATTGATCCAAGAATCAAGCTTTCCAAAGCAAAGAAAGGAGCCTAGGCCATGCAGAACATTCCAAAAAACATGTTTGAACCAGCCGCAGCGAATGCCGGCGATGCAGAAAAAATAAGTAAAAAGAGCCTTTCCCTCTGGAAAGATGCGATGCTTCGCTTCCGCAGCAATAAGCTTGCAATGGTCGGGCTTATCATTATCGTACTTATTATCCTTATGGCAATTTTTGCGCCGATGTTCTCAAGGTATGATTATTCAACTACTAATCTCTTAAATGCGGATAAGCCGCCTTCAAAAGATCACTGGTTCGGAACAGATGATCTTGGACGGGACATTTTCGTCCGTACATGGGTAGGGGCGCGAATCTCAATCTTTATCGGTGTTGCAGCTGCTGTTCTCGATTTGCTGATCGGCGTCATTTGGGGGAGCATTTCAGGCTTCCGCGGAGGAAGAACAGATGAAATCATGATGCGTATCGCTGATATCCTTTGGGCAGTTCCTTCATTATTAATGGTTATCTTACTGATGGTTGTTCTTCCGAAAGGTCTATTTACGATTATTATTGCCATGACGATTACAGGCTGGATTAATATGGCCAGAATCGTGCGCGGACAAGTGCTGCAGCTGAAGAATCAGGAGTATGTGCTTGCTTCACAGACACTGGGTGCAAAAACATCCCGTCTTCTATTTAAACATATCGTGCCAAACGCAATGGGTTCTATTTTGGTCACGATGACACTGACAGTTCCTACTGCGATTTTCACAGAAGCCTTTTTAAGCTATTTGGGACTTGGTGTTCCGGCTCCGCTGGCAAGCTGGGGAACGATGGCTTCTGACGGATTGCCTGCATTGACCTATTATCCGTGGCGTTTATTCTTCCCTGCCGGATTTATCTGCATTACAATGTTTGGTTTCAACGTTGTCGGCGACGGATTAAGAGACGCATTGGATCCTAAGTTACGTAAATAAGGGAGTGATACGGGTGACACGCCTATTAGAAGTAAAAGATTTAGCAATTTCATTTAAAACATATGGCGGAGAGGTCCAGGCGATCCGCGGAGTGAATTTCCATCTGGATAAAGGAGAGACGCTGGCTATCGTCGGCGAATCAGGTTCCGGAAAAAGTGTAACCTCTCAAGCGATTATGAAGCTGATTCCAATGCCTCCGGGTTATTTCAAACGCGGTGAAATCCTGTTTGAAGGGAAGGATCTGGTGCCGCTGTCCGAAAAAGAAATGCAAAATGTCCGAGGAAAAGAGATCGGCATGATATTTCAGGATCCGATGACCTCCTTAAATCCAACGATGAAGGTCGGTAAACAAATTACGGAAGTGCTTTTTAAACACGAAAAGATCTCGAAGGAAGCGGCTAAAAAACGCGCGGTTGAACTGCTGGAATTAGTCGGTATCCCAATGCCGGAAAAGCGGGTGAACCAATTTCCGCACGAATTTTCAGGCGGAATGAGGCAGCGGGTTGTCATTGCCATGGCGCTTGCAGCGAATCCGAAGCTTCTGATCGCCGATGAGCCGACAACTGCTCTTGATGTAACGATTCAAGCGCAAATTTTGGAATTAATGAAGGATTTGCAAAAGAAAATTGACACGTCCATCATCTTTATCACACACGATCTTGGTGTTGTGGCTAACGTTGCTGACCGGGTCGCTGTCATGTACGCGGGACAGATTGTAGAAACCGGTACGGTAGACGAAATCTTCTACGATCCGAGACATCCGTACACTTGGGGGCTTCTTGCATCCATGCCGACACTGGAAAGTTCAGGAGAGGAAGAGCTGACTGCCATTCCGGGCACACCGCCTGATTTGACAAACCCGCCAAAAGGAGATGCTTTTGCCCTGCGGAGCCCTTATGCGATGAAAATCGATTTTGAACAGGAGCCGCCAATGTTTAAGGTATCTGATACTCATTATGTCAAATCGTGGCTGCTTCATCCTGACGCGCCAAAGGTAGAGCCGCCTGAAGCGGTAAAAGCGAAAATGCGTAAACTGGCAAATACGTATGAAAAACCTGTCTTAGTGAGAGAAGGTGAATGAATTGACTGAAAAATTATTAGAAATCAAACATTTAAAACAGCACTTTGTCACACCAAGGGGAACGGTCAAAGCTGTAGATGATTTATCATTTGATATCTATAAAGGTGAAACATTAGGGCTGGTTGGTGAATCAGGCTGCGGTAAATCGACAACAGGCCGAAGCATTATCCGGCTGTACGAAGCAACCGATGGTGAGGTGCTGTTCAACGGCGAAAATGTGCACGGGAGAAAATCGCGGAAAAAGCTGCTGGAATTCAACCGCAAAATGCAGATGATTTTCCAAGACCCATATGCATCCCTGAATCCGAGAATGACAGTTGCTGATATTATTGCTGAAGGCCTTGATATTCATAAGCTGGCAAAAACGAAAAAAGAGCGGATGCAGCGAGTTCATGAACTATTGGAAACAGTGGGATTAAACAAGGAACACGCGAACCGCTATCCTCATGAATTTTCCGGCGGCCAGCGCCAAAGAATCGGGATTGCCAGAGCGCTTGCTGTTGATCCGGAATTCATTATCGCGGATGAGCCGATTTCCGCTTTGGATGTATCTATTCAAGCGCAGGTCGTGAATTTAATGAAAGAACTGCAAAAAGAAAAAGGGCTCACATACCTGTTTATTGCCCACGATTTATCGATGGTCAAATACATCAGTGACCGCATTGGAGTCATGTATTTCGGGAAACTGGTTGAGCTTGCGCCGGCAGATGAGCTGTATGAGAATCCGCTTCACCCGTATACAAAATCATTGCTTTCTGCGATTCCGCTTCCAGATCCAGACTATGAGAGAAATCGCGTTCGCCAGAAATATGATCCGTCTGTCCATCAATTAAAGGATGGGGAAACGATGGAATTCCGTGAAGTCAAACCGGGACATTTTGTGATGTGCACGGAAGCCGAATTTAAAGCTTTTTCATGATTCATCAATCCTTCAAGAGAATCTCTTGAAGGATTTTTTTGCGTCCTCATAGAAAGTGAGAATGATATCATTTACAATTAGAGGAAAAAGCGGAGGCGAAATACGATTCAATTTCTGCATAACAAAAATGTTTTTGCGCTATTGCTGTCTCAATCTTTTCAATCTTTAGCAGGAGTCCTCGTCACAATCGTTTTAATGGTCCGGGTCTATCAAATGACTGACTCCGTTTTTTTGGCAGGCCTTATTTTATCGTTCATGTCGTTTGCGAGTATAGCAGCAAGCTTTTGCGTCTCTCCGGTGCTTCGCATTCTCGGTTTTAAAAAGGTGCTTGCGGGAGCGAATCTGCTGAGAGCGGTCTTTACAATCCTGATGGCATACAGCGTCACTCATCACGGACAGGCATTCTTTTGGATTACGCTGCTGTTTGTGTTTTGTTTTTCCTTCGCGGGCGCTTTTTTTCAGCCGGCAAGATTTGCGCTGCTGCCGATTATTGTTCCAAAGAAGCAATATGTAAAAGCGAATGGTGTGATCTCCCTCTCGAATCAATTGTTCTTAACAGCAGGCTGGGGCCTTGGAGGCCTTCTGACGTACGCCGTCCCTTTTGAACTCGTTGTCGGCGCTGCCATTTGCCTGTTAGTTCTATCGGGAGCTTCCATCAGTGTGCTGCATGTAAATGAAGAAGAGGCTGTAGGAACTGCTGAAACAGCATCTGCCAGAAGTATATGGAAGGATTTAATGATCATCCCTATTGTAAGAGACATTACTGTAATGGACGTGATAGAAGCTTTGGCGGGTTCCGTATGGTCATCTGCTATTCTCCTCGCATTTACTGCGGCTGTTTTGCATGAAACAGAGGTGTGGTGGGGGATGTTTAACGCTTCCTATTTTATAGGCGCAATTGTCGGCAGTGTGATTGCCATTCGTTTTTCTTCTTTTTTTGAGCGGAATATGGGCTATGCCATTATGTTCAGCTCGCTTGTAATGTCGGCGCTGACCCTTTTGTTTTCATTTTCTCCAGTCCCATTTTTATGCGCTCTGGCTTGTGCTGCAATGGGGCCTTTTTATCAGGTGCGTGATATTTGCCAGGAAACCATGCTGCAGGAGGTTATTCCCGAGCAGAAACGAATCGGAATCATGGCTGCAAAAAATGCGATTTTGACTCCTTGGTCAGGCGTCACCTACTCCATTATGGGGCTAGTGGCTGATGCTGCTGGTGCGAAAATAGCTTTTATCGCGGCTGCTGCATTATATATCATGACATTTCTGATTGCACTGGCGCAGCCCCGCCTGATTCATTACAGGCGGGAAAACCGAGTTCAATGAGATACACTTCAAAATGAACGGAGCAGCTGGCTCCGTTTTTGCTGAAAAAAAATGAAACCATGGCGGAAGTTCGCACGTCTTTATAGATGTAAGGCTGTTTAAACAAGAAGAAATGGGGTATATCTAAAAGTATGAAGACAAC
The DNA here is from genome assembly GCF_000877815.1 of Bacillus sp. YP1. Taxonomy (NCBI): domain Bacteria; kingdom Bacillati; phylum Bacillota; class Bacilli; order Caryophanales; family Bacillaceae; genus Bacillus; species Bacillus sp. YP1. Next base: position 964,432 of record NZ_CP010014.1, read on the forward strand.
GAACTCATAAGGAGCAAATCAATGAACTGGTATGAAAAGCTTAGCGAGTACTTTCCAATTGAAGAAATGAAATCAAAAGCGCATATGGAAGCTCTTCTGAAAGAGCGAAGCGATATTTATCATAAAGATGAAGGCAAACATCATATTTTAATGTTTGCGGAGTTCGATTCTTTTATCTTCGTTGATTATCTGTATGTGTCTAAGGATGCAAGAGGGCAGGGGCTTGGCGGCAAATTGATCGCGAAGCTGAAAAAGAAAAATAAGCCCATATTGCTCGAGGTGGAACCTGTGGATGAAGATGATACTGATACAGAAAAACGCCTGAGGTTTTATCAAAGAGAGCATTTCAAGCATGCTCAGTCAATTGGGTACCGGCGCCGGTCATTGGCTACGAATGAAGTAAACAAGATGGAGATTCTGTACTGGTCACCAAAAACAGAATCAGAAGAAGAAATTCTTGAAGCCATGAAACAGACATATGAAAACATTCATACTTATAAAGACGAGAAATGGTACGGAGAATCGTACGAAAAAACGGATGAAGTCCTGAAACTCATTGATGAAGAAAAACAAAAAAATATTTTCGATCAGTTAAGCTAATTGAGAATTAGAACATATCATGAACATTAAAAATTTGCTGGATTGACACATTTTTTTCTTAGGATACTGTTCACACTTACTTTTTTATAGTATAATACCTGTAAAGATTCCTTTTTTAGAGTAATTTCAATTTAAGAATAAAATAGATGTTCATCCTACTAATTAGAGGAGTGAAGATGAATGGTTACACTATACACATCACCAAGCTGTACTTCATGCAGAAAGGCGAGAGCGTGGCTCGAGGAGCACGATATTCCATTTGTAGAAAGAAACATTTTCTCTGAACCTTTATCAATTGATGAAATAAAACAAATTCTTCGAATGACTGAGGATGGAACAGATGAAATCATCTCAACCCGTTCAAAAGTATTCCAAAAACTGAATGTGAACGTTGAATCTATGCCGCTGCAAGATTTGTACCGCTTGATCAACGAGCATCCAGGTTTGCTTCGCCGTCCGATCATCATTGACGAAAAACGTTTGCAGGTCGGATATAACGAAGACGAAATCAGACGTTTCCTGCCAAGAAAAGTTCGCTCTTTCCAATTAAGAGAAGCACAGCGTTTGGCAAACTAATAGATCGTATCATCAAAAGAAGGCTGAGTGATCAGCCTTCTTTTATTTTTCAACCTGCTGGTAATAAATGCTCGCAAGGATGACAAACGCAACCGTCAAAATGGGGAGGAGCGTTTCGACTGTGCCGTGCTGCGCCATAAAAAGCGACAGCTTTTTGTCTCTGACAATCATTTCTCCGCCAGTATAAGCAAGCAGCCCGCTTCCCGCGTAAATCAGAAGCGGTATTTTCTCTAGTGCAATATGGATGAGTTTGCTGCCCCAAATAATAACCGGAACCGATACACACAAACCTATAACAACGAGAGAAAACTCACCGCGTGATGCTCCCGCAACTGCGATGACGTTGTCCAGCGACATAAAGAGATCTGCAAGCACAATCGTTCGTATCGCTCTCCACAGGGAGGTGCTGCTTTTAATGTGCTTCGTGTCTTTTTTTTCAATCAGCAGCTGATATCCTAAATACAGCAGGAAAATTCCGCCGGCGCACTGCAAGAACGGAATGTTCAAAAGATATACTGCTGCACTTGTTAATCCGATTCTCATGGCAACGGCAATAAATGTTCCGAGAATAATGGCTTGCTGTCTCTGCTTGTCCGGCAAATGTCTGCTGGCCATGGCAATAACAACCGCGTTATCTCCGCCGAGGATCAGGTCAATCCCAACAATGACAAGCAGAGAAATCAGATACTCATGCTCCATGAAGCGGCACCTCGCTTTCAGTCCTTCGCTTGTACTACTACTATATGAGACAGGTCATATTTTATGATATCAGCCGCCTGATCTGCCGTTTTTTAGGCAAAGGTGCATTTTTATTTCTTTTGTGACTGTTTTATCATAAAATAGAAATACAAAGGAATTCACACTGGCCTTGGTTAAGGTTAAGATGTGGACGGAATGGGTAAAGTGTAGTAAAGTACAATTAATCGGGAGCTTAGATGTCCCTTCAACATCTTATATAGAAGGGAAGGTTGGCAAATGGAAATTGAAAGAATTAACGAGCATACAGTAAAATTTTATATGTCTTACGGAGATATTGAAGATCGCGGTTTTGACAGAGAAGAAATTTGGTATAACCGTGAGCGCAGTGAAGAACTTTTCTGGGAAGTCATGGATGAAGTTCATGAAGAAGAGGAATTCGCTGTGGAAGGCCCACTTTGGATTCAAGTTCAGGCACTGGACAAAGGATTAGAAATCATCGTCACAAAAGCCCAGCTTTCCAAAGACGGACAAAAGCTCGAACTGCCGATTCCTGAGGATAAAAAGCAAGAACCAGCATCTGAGGATCTTGACGCCTTGCTGGATGATTTCCAGAAAGAAGAGCAAGCCGTCAATCAGGAAGAGAAGGAGCAAAAGCTTCAATTTGTCTTGCGATTTGGCGATTTTGAGGATGTTATTTCTCTATCTAATTTGAACGTTAACGGAAGCAAAACGACTTTATATTCGTTTGAGAACCGATATTATTTATATGTAGATTTTTGCAATATGACTGATGAAGAGGTTGAAAATCAGCTAAGCATCCTGCTGGAGTACGCAAATGAATCCTCAATCAGCATACACCGTCTTGAAGAGTACGGCAAGCTGATTATTTCAGAGCATGCTCTAGAAACGATAAAAAAACACTTTGCATCATAGCAAACCGATTTCCTTCCGGAAATCGGTTTTTTTTATGCACGAAAATGCCATTTTAGAGATGTGAAAAATCAAAAACATATAGACAAGCAGAAAATACAGCGAACAGGAGTTGATCATCTTTTCCAGAAAGTATACTTCATCTGGAAAGGAGAGATGACAATTGTTTAGTGCTGTGACTGAAGACGGCCAAATGTTTCACCTTCTAGGCGCTCAGCAAAACCAGAAATTAAAGCGGAGACGGTTCTTCTGTCCGGTATGCGGAGGAGAGCTAGCTGTGAAGCTCGGACTTCAAAAAGCGCCGCATTTTGCCCATAAACAGAACAAGTCCTGCTCCATAGACATCGAACCGGAAAGCGCCTACCACTTAGAAGGAAAAAGACAGCTGTATGTATGGCTGAAAACACAACGGGCTTCACCAATATTGGAGCCGTATATAAGGACAATCAACCAAAGACCGGACGTCATGGCAAGAATCAAGGAGCATATGCTTGCTGTTGAATATCAATGCGCCACTATCGCTCCAGATGTCTTTCAAAAGCGGACAGAGAGCTTCAAACAAGAAGGAATCATCCCGCAGTGGATTATGGGATACAGCCGCTTAAAACGGACTGCTTCGTCCTTTTATCAGCTTTCAACTTTTCATTGGCAGTTTATCAATGCAAGTCCATACAGAGAACTGATATGTTATTGTCCTGAAAGGCGTTCTTTTCTCCGGCTCAGCCACATCATTCCATTCTACACAAACCATTCTTATTCCTCAGTCCAAACGATCCCTATTCATCGGGCAGGTGCAGGCGATCTTTTTTTCACTGAACCGAAACCCTCAATTCAATATTCAGGCTGGACGAAAGCGATTCACCGTTTTCGCCATAAACCCCATCGGTTTAACTCAAAGGAAACAAATCGCCTTAGGCTGCTGTTTTATGAGAAACGGCAGACGCCTTTTTCTTTTCTGCCGACTGAAGTGTTTGTTCCTGTTAGAAAAGGGGCAGTTTTTAAGAGTCCGGTTTTTGTGTGGCAAGGATTTCTTTATTTGTTTATGACGGATCTTGGAGATAAACGTGCGCCAATTCGTTTTTCAGCCGTTTTGCAGCAGTGCAAACTGCACATTCATAATAAGAACATTGCACTCAGGTTCGAATGCAGCGAAGAGTGTCTTTCAGAAGCGGTTAAACAGTATATTGATTTTTTGTGCAAGAAGGGATTTTTAAGGGAGACTCAGAAAGAAGTATATGTGCTGAATCAGCCTGCAGGCGGCATACACTCCATGCAGGATCTCATAGAAAGAGACCGCAGCTGTTTTATAGAATGAGTTTGTCTTATTTGGCTCACCCTAAGACAAAGGTGGTGGGCAGGCTGTGAAAGGCACAAAAGGAAAGGTTTTTCGTGTTTTTACTGCTTTTTTGGCATTCGTTCTCTTCATTACTGCATATGATTTGACAAAAGGCAGTGAAAAACCGGAAGATATTCACAACACAAGTTTATTGAGAAACAGCTGTTTTTTCAATTGGCTTGAATCAAAGAAGACGAGGGGGATCACCATGGCTGAGGAAAAAAAAGCAAACCAACTGCCTGACAGAAGTGAGGTAAAGGCAGAAGACACATGGAGACTTGAGGATATTTTTCCTAGTGATGAGGCCTGGAATAAAGAATTTCAAGCTGTAAAAGAATTAATTCCGAATTTATCTAAGTATAAAGGAAAGCTGGCAGATTCAGCTGATCATTTATACGAGGCTCTTACGTATCAAGATAAAGTGATGGAGCGGCTGGGTAGGCTGTACACATATGCGCATATGCGCTCTGACCAGGATACTGGGAACTCCTTTTACCAGGGGCTGAATGACAAGGCGGGAAACCTGTATACACAGGCCGCAAGCGCGACAGCTTATCTGGTTCCGGAGATTTTATCCATAGAAGAAGACAAACTGCAGCAGTTCATTCTTGAAAAAGAAGAATTAAAGCTGTACTCTCATGCGATTGAGGAGATTACAAAGGAACGTCCGCATGTGCTGAGCGAGAAGGAAGAGGCACTGCTTGCTGAAGCCTCCGAGGTACTGGGGTCATCTTCAAATACATTCAGTGTGTTAAATAACGCAGATATAACGTTTCCATCCATTAAAGACGAAGATGGGAATGAAAAACAGATCACTCACGGCAACTTTATTAATTTCTTAGAAAGTGAAAACCGTGAAGTCCGCAAAAATGCGTTTGACGCAGTGTATAAAACGTACGGACAATATAAAAACACAATGGCCACGACGCTAAGCGGCACTGTGAAAAAGGACAACTTCTACGCGAGAGTGAAAAAGTACAAGTCCGCGCGTGAGGCTGCGCTTTCTAACAACAGTATTCCTGAGGAAGTATACGATAACCTTGTTAAGACGATTAATAAGCATTTGCCGCTCCTGCACCGCTATATTGCGCTAAGAAAGAAAGTGCTTGAGCTTGATGAAGTGCATATCTATGACCTGTATACACCGCTTGTGAAAGATGCTGGGATGAAGGTGACATACGAGGAAGCCAAAGATTACATGCTGAAAGGCCTCGCACCTTTAGGGGAAGAATATGCCTCTATCCTAAAAGAAGGACTGGAAAACCGCTGGGTGGACGTTTACGAAAATAAAGGCAAACGCAATGGGGCTTATTCATCAGGAGCTTACGGCACGAATCCGTATATTTTGATGAACTGGCATAATAACGTCAATAATCTCTTTACGCTCGTGCACGAGTTTGGACATTCCGTACACAGCTACTATACGAGAAAGCACCAGCCTTATCCATACGGCAATTACAGTATCTTTGTCGCGGAAGTTGCCTCTACGACAAATGAAGCGCTCCTTGGCGAATATTTGCTGAACAATTTAGAGGATGAAAAACAGCGCTTATATATTCTCAACCATATGCTTGAGGGCTTCAGGGGAACGGTTTTCAGACAAACGATGTTCGCTGAATTTGAACATCTGATCCATACAAAGGCGCAAGAAGGCGAGCCGCTTACACCTGAGCTTCTGACAAATGTCTATTACGACCTGAATAAAAAGTATTTTGGAGACGGCATGGTGATTGATAAGGAAATCGGCCTTGAATGGTCGCGTATTCCGCACTTCTATTACAATTACTATGTGTATCAGTATGCGACAGGGTACAGCGCTGCCCAAGCATTAAGCAGCCAGATTTTGAAGGAAGGAAAGCCGGCGGTTGACCGTTATATTGACTTCCTGAAAGCGGGAAGCTCACAATACCCGATTGATGTCCTGAAAAAAGCGGGTGTTGATATGACGTCTCCAGAGCCAATCGAAGCCGCGTGCAAAATGTTTGAAGAAAAACTTGATGAAATGGAAGAGCTGCTGATGAAAGTCAAGCAGTCTTAAAAAAGTAAGCCTGTGCGGAAATGACGCACAGGCTTTTTTAAAACCCTTTAAAGGTTTTCCGGTGATTCAAGCGGTAGAGGGTAAACAAAATAGACAGAAACAGCAGAGGAGAGGTAATATAAAGCGGCAGCATATGCATCATGCCTAAGATATTCAAGCAGAAAAAAACAGCAATGCACACAATTGAGATCAAAGTAGACATCATGGCGGTCCTCCTCGTCCTTTTTCCTTATAAGGATATGAGTGAATGCACTTCGTTATGTTTTGTGACAAAAATATGAACATTAAGCATAGAGGTTGTCAAAAGTCGACATCTTTTGTTATCATAAGGATGTGAAATTGATCACAAACAAACATTACCCCTTTGTTTGACCGTGAAAAATTTCTCCCATCCCCTTTGTTGTCGTTAAGACATATGAAACCGCGCTTATCCCGGCGCGGTTTCTTTAGCGTTAAAAACGGAACATATGTTTGGTTCGGGGCGTAAAAAAACAGCCTCAAGCATATGCACGCCTGCGGCTATTTTTCACATGATTGATATTCATCAGAATAAGTGCTGAGAGACTTCCAAAACATTCCGTGTTTGGCTTCCACTTTGGCAACCTTTTTAGCAAACGCCAGTTTTTTCATTTCTTTTTCTACCTCTTCAAGGCTCAGGTCATATACAAGAGCAATTTCCTTCGAGGCAACGAAGCGGAAATATTCAATAAAACATTCTAAAGGCGGTGTTTCCGACGGCTTCGGCTCGTCGCCAAGCATCTCAAATAAAATTTCTTCATATACATCATATGAGTAGCTGCCAGGAACTTTAAGCCCTTCATCCTCATGCTGCGTATTAAAAAACGTCAGTGTCGGATTAACAGAAACATCCATCTCAGCAGCAATTTTCATGTCACATTGAAGCGCCTTGACCGCGCTTTGAGAATGCAGATCTTTTTTGAATTCTTCAAGATCGAGACTTGTATTTTCAGCAATCTCCAAAAGCACGTTTTCATCCGTAATATTTTTCTTTGAAACAAATAGGCTCTCCTGCATATTTCTGAGAAATTGCATGCCGGCTTTTCGTCCTTGCAGTTCGGCTGCTTTAAAAGCGAGAGCAGCCATATAAGGCGATGAAAGCGGCTGATCCTGTTCGAACCAGACATTGCCGTCACATGACATGCCAGAGCGGCTCGCGATCTTTTCCCATGCTTCTGCGAGAAGATGCTTTTTTCGCTTTTTATTTAAAGCGGTAAGGCTTGCGGAAGCGATAATGCGTAAGGTGAAAAAACGTCCGTATCTGATTTTCAGCTTTTTGATGACGGGCTCTAAGGACCAGCATTCAGGACATAAAGGGTCTACAAACATATAAATTTCAAGCGGTTTTTTTGGATGACCGTGGCAATGGGCGAAGTATAGCTCATGCTGATAGTTTGTCAAGATGATCGATCCTCCGCTTCCGTTTGATTCACCATATGCCTTGCTGTCAACTCCAGCCGGCCAAACAAAAACTCACGAATTTCGCCCTCCAGCCCTACATGGTCCATTGCGTCCTTCATACAGCTGAGCCACGCATCAGCTCTCTCGTTTGTAATTGGAAAGGGAAGATGCCTTGCTCTGAGCATTGGATGGCCGTGCTCCTCAGTATAAAGCGGAGGCCCGCCTAAATACTGAGTTAAGAATTGCTTCTGTTTCCTGGCGGTTTCTGTCAAATCGCTTGGAAAAATCGGCTTCAGCAAAGGATGAGACGCGACACGCTCATAAAAAGTATCAACAAGTTGCGATAGAAGTTCCTCTCCAATCGCTTCATAAGGTGCGTTAAACGATTGTCCCATGTTGACTACTCCTTTAAATATGGCTAATAGGAATCATAAATCCTATTGCAAAAAGTAATTTTCTGTATTTCATTGTTTCATCTAGATTTATTTTAGCAACAAGGCATCATTTCTACAAACAAACTGCCTTTTATGCGTTTGATGACTCATTTCGGCTGACAGCCGGGGTTTGTATTTCATATCATATCACATAAAAATCAGGAATGCGTAAGATTTCACTTCGCAAAAAAACCAGAGGGAAAGAGCACCTCTGGTTACGCGTAATAAGCTGAAGTTATTTTTTTTACATAGTTTTGCGTTTCTTGGAAAGGAGGAATGCCTCCGTATCGGTCAACATTCCCCGGTCCGGCGTTGTAAGCCGCTAATGCCATAGACACATTGCCGTCGTATTTATCCAGCATTTGTTTTAAATATTTCGTTCCGCCCTCCACATTTTGCTGCGGATCAAGCGGATTGGAAACGCCAAGTGAGCTTGCTGTTGACGGCATCAGCTGCATGAGGCCCATCGCACCTGCTCCGCTGACCGCTTTTGCATTAAAGCCTGATTCCTGTTTGATGACGGCACGGATCAGTTTTTCATCAACGCCATATTTATCAGCGGCTTTTTTAATCGCACTGTCAATAGAAAAGTCTCCCGAACTAATCTGATTTGCTTCGTGTTTGTTTGAAGCTGAATCTGCAGCAACTGTTTCAGTGCTTTCTGCCGCTTTTGTGATTGAGCCTGAATTGCTGCTCGTATATGAGTTAAGCCCATACGCTGAAAGCAGTGACGGCGCTGTTGTATTCGCGATGTTCAGCATGCTGAGCGGGCTTGGCGATGAAGAAGGTGCTGATTGCTGAGATGCCAGACCGTTTGTATATTGGCTGAGCAAAGAGCTAAAACTTGAAAGCGGTCTTTCCGTATTCTGAGTGTCCGAGCTGCTGCGTGCATTAGATATGGACTGTAGTGCCTGAAGCTGAAGTAAAGCTGCCCAATTCGTTACATTCACGATGTCATTCCACCTTATATAGACTTTCGTTTTTCTTCATAAAAACGCAGAATTTTATTTTTGGTTTCGCGCTGAGGAATGCTGAATTGCTGAAGCAGCTTTTCGAAGGCTTGTCTGCCCTCATGCCAATCCGCCGCCTCAAATTCAATTTCATAGTCCTCTTTATTTAAATATCGGCTGTGGTCTAAAACTATTAAGCCTTTTTCTGTTTCTTTTTCCGCACGGTTTGTTGCTAAAGATCCAAAGTATTGAATGGCATCCGTATCGATCTGAAGCTTGTGCAGCTGGTCCTTCACGGGGCCCTCGGGAACTGAAAATCCAGCGAGATCTGATACCTCTGAAAGCTGTTGGTGCGTTTCCAGAAGCCCCACATCTGCCGGCTCCTTTAATGTAAGGACATACTTTCCGTTTTTTCTGCGGATACGAAGCGCAGCATGTTTTTGTTTCAGCGCGAAGCTGTCTGTATCAAAATAATGATTCTTTTGATCTGTAAAATCTTTTTCTGTCAGCTGGAGTGCCGCTGCTATGTTTTTGAATTCTTGTTTGGTCAGCATGTTTTTAAATTCGATTTCAATTTCTTGGCTCATTATGCTCTTCCTTTCCGCCCTGTAAATCTTATTTTTACTATTATCTCTTTAGATGTTAGGTTTATCAATATCGAGCTCGATATGATAAAATGAATCTGTACTTTGTTTAAAAAAGGAGAGCATTATGCAAAACAGAATCGAAATTTTGAATGCAACATTATCGGATGATCAGCTTCGCCTTACTTGTCAGACAGAAGGAAACGAAGCGGAACGCAAGCCGTCAGGTCAAATGCTAGTTGATTCTGACCACTTTGCTTTTGTATACATACTTGAATTAGCTGATTCTTTTGAATATGTCATTATAAAGGAACATGTATGGCCGGAACTGAAGCAGGCCCATGCACAAAAAATACCGGTTGTTTTAGAGGCAGGAAACCAAACAATTGAACTGGCAGGCCTGCATGAGGAGCTGGAATATCTTTTAGAAAATATAAAAGATAATGCAAACTATGGAGAAGAAATGGAAGAAAAAGTGAAACGCGTGTTTTTATAGAAACTGGTTCGGAATTGGGGGATGTATGATGGATGACAAACAATGGGAGCGTTTTTTAGTGCCGTACCGCCAGGCTGTCGAAGAGTTGAAAGTGAAGCTCAAGGGGATCCGCACACTATATGAATACGAGGACGACCATTCACCGATCGAATTTGTGACCGGACGCGTCAAGCCTGTGGCGAGCATTCTTGAAAAAGCGAGACGGAAAAGCATACCGCTGCATGAAATTGAAACCATGCAGGACATTGCTGGCCTTAGAATCATGTGCCAATTTGTCGATGACATCCAAATCGTAAAAGAGATGCTTTTTGCCAGAAAAGATTTCACCGTTGTGGATCAGAGGGATTATATTGCGGAACATAAAGAGAGCGGATACCGATCATACCATCTTGTTGTGCTGTACCCTTTGCAGACGGTATCCGGAGAAAAGCATGTTCTCGTAGAAATACAGATCCGTACACTGGCGATGAATTTTTGGGCGACCATTGAACATTCATTGAATTATAAATACAGCGGAAACATTCCTGAAAAAGTAAAACTAAGGCTTCAGCGCGCTTCTGAAGCGGCTTCCCGGCTTGATGAAGAGATGTCGGAGATCAGGGGTGAAGTACAGGAAGCTCAAGCTGCCTTTTCAAGAAAGAAAAAAGGAAGCGAGCAACAATAGGTAAAGGGGAAGAAGAGCATGAAATTTGCCGTATCATCAAAAGGAGATCAAGTTTCTGATACGCTGAAAAGCAAAATACAGGCGTATTTATTGGATTTTGATATGGAACTGGATGAAAATGAACCGGAAATCGTTATTTCAGTCGGAGGCGACGGAACGCTTTTGTATGCTTTTCACAGATACAGCGACCGCTTGGACAAAACAGCATTTGTCGGCGTTCACACAGGTCATCTGGGTTTTTATGCCGACTGGGTTCCTCATGAAATTGAAAAACTTGTTCTTGCCATCGCGAAAACGCCGTATCATACAGTCGAATATCCGCTTCTCGAAGTCATTGTGACCTATCACGAAAACGAGCGGGAAGAAAGATACTTAGCTTTGAATGAATGTACGATTAAAAGCATCGAAGGAAGCCTTGTTGCTGATGTGGAAATCAAAGGGCAGCTCTTTGAAACCTTCCGGGGCGACGGCCTCTGCCTGTCAACTCCATCAGGCAGCACAGCCTACAATAAGGCGCTGGGCGGAGCGATTATCCATCCGTCTATCAGGGCGATCCAGCTTGCGGAAATGGCTTCAATTAATAACCGCGTGTTCCGTACGGTCGGGTCACCTCTGCTTCTCCCATCCCATCATGATTGCATGATTAAGCCGAGAAACGAAGTTGACTTTCAAGTGACGATTGACCATTTAACCCTTCTCCATAAGGATGTAAAGTCGATCCGCTGCCAGGTTGCATCCGAAAAAGTGCGGTTTGCGAGATTCCGTCCGTTTCCATTTTGGAAAAGAGTCCAGGATTCGTTTATTGGAAAAGGTGAATAGAAAGAGGACATATCGTGGAGCATTTTTTTATCAGAAAGAACATTACTTCCGCTGAGGACGGGATGACTGTAAAAGAATATGCCGGTGAACTGGGAATTTCGAAACGTCTGCTGACCGATATTAAGTTTGGCGGGGGAGACCTGCAGATTAACGGTGAGCATGTGACGGTCAAATACGTTTTGAAAGAGGGAGATCTTCTTATCGTGAAGTTTCCTGAGGAACAGGTGAGCGAGACGCTGCTGGCAGAGCCTGTTCCGCTCGATATCCTTTATGAGGATGAACATGTGCTTGTGATAAACAAGCAGCCGTATGTGTCATCAATCCCTTCGAGAGAGCACTCCTCCGGCAGCATTGCCAATGGAATTATTGATCATTATCAAACAACCGGAGTGAGGGCGACAGTTCATCTTGTCACCCGATTAGACCGGGATACATCAGGTGTCATGCTTGTTGCCAAGCATCGATTTGCCCACTCCATTTTATCGTCTGCGCAAAAAAACGGCCTTGTGAAACGCCGGTATGCAGCAGTGGTTCACGGGCGGATGGCACAGATGGAGGGAACAGTCGATGCTCCGATTGGCAGACATCCTGACAGTATTATTGAACGGACGGTAACGCCAGACGGCCAGAAGGCTGTTACTCATTTTTACGTCACATGTGCAAATGACGACATGACCTCGGTGGCATTGCAGCTTGAGACTGGACGAACCCATCAAATTCGTGTTCATATGAGTTATCTCGGGCACCCGTTGTGCGGCGATACACTGTACGGCGGTACGAGACAGGAAATTGGCCGGCAGGCTCTGCACAGCGAGCATCTTTCGTTTATCCATCCGCTGACACAGAAGAACATGACGTTTCATGCTCCACTGCCTCAGGACATGAGAAAACTGATAAAAGGAGAGAATCATTGATTCTCTCCTTTTTTATATGGGGCGAAATCTTGATTCGTCGTAAGGCAAGGAGCTTGGAACAGAGACGGTTTCTATTTCTGGAAAGCGAAAGCCTGTCAGTTGATTTCCGAACACGCAGCCTGTATCAATGTTGATGGTGCGATTGACCTTTCGAGGTTCTTTCACAGGTGTATGACCGTATACCACCCAAGCCTTTCCGTTATAGGCTGCCGCCCAATCACGTCTGACGGGTCTGCCGTCCGGATATGTTTCACCCGTCACGTCACCGTAAAGCACAAAGTCCTTCACTCTGCGGGTATATTTGCCGATATCGTCAGCTCTTATGCCAGCATGGGCGACAACTAATTCTCCATTATGTAAGATGTCGTAAAGCGGCGCTGTTTCGTACAGCTTCATAAACTGTTCGCTGACTGATTTTTTCTCATCTTTGGAAAGTTCCTCAAGCTCTGCCGCTGTTGTTTCGAGACCATGCATCACTTTTACCGGATTTCCTTTTAAGTAACGATATAATTTATTGCAATGGTTTCCCGGGACATAACGCACAGCGCCTTTTTCGTAAGCGCCGGCTACAAATCGGATGACCTCTATCGATTTGGGCCCTCTGTCAGTTAAATCTCCGGCAAAAACAAGCACCCTGCCTTCTTCATGGACAGGTACTCCATTTTTGATTGTATAGCCAAGCTTTTGGATTAATGCAGTCATTTCGTCATAGCAGCCATGAATATCGCTGATGATATCGTAAGCCATGCGGTCTCCTCCTTACCGATTGTTTTATTTATTATGAAGCAAAGTGTTGTGAGTCATCACAAGCTTTTATGTGCAAATTATAGAAGAAGAATCATTTTCTAAACAGGATTAAGACCTTATCACTTTATTTTTCATCATCACCCTTGTTAAAATCGCGTTATGTTTTTTAAAAATGAGGTTTTGTTCTCTGAGTGAGAACTAGCATAACCCTGACTTAAAAAGGAGGTTCTGATTATGGCGCATACATCTGTCGCATCTTTAGTTGTTGTACTTATCGTTGCATTTTTGACACCCATCCTTTTGCATCGGTTTAAACTCAGCATCCCGGTTGTTGTTGCTGAAATCATTATGGGGCTGATAATTGGGAAAAGCGGCCTTAATTTAGTTGTGGAGGGTGACACCTGGCTCCAGACACTCTCTATGCTCGGATTTATCTTTTTAATGTTTTTAAGCGGGCTTGAAATTGATTTTTCGTCGTTTGAGAAAGGAAAGAAAAAGCAGTTCCTGCCGAATGGCAAGGAAGCGCCGAATACGTTTGCTGCGGCATCTGTTATTTTCGTCGGTATTTTTATTTTATCATTGCTCTTGTCCTATGGGTTCGTCTTGGCCGGATTTATCCAAAATGCATTTTTGATGACCCTGATTATTTCAACGATTTCATTAGGCGTTGTCGTTCCAACATTAAAAGAAGAACGGATCATGAATTCGAATATCGGGCAGATTATTTTGCTTGTTGCTGTTATTGCTGATTTGGCCACGATGATTCTTCTTGCTGTTTTTTCTTCTTTATACGGAGAGGACAGCGGAAACATGTGGCTCCTGATGATTCTGTTTGCAGCCGGAGTGGTGCTTTACTTTTTCGGCCGGGTCTTTAAACATCGCTCTTTTGTGCAGTCCATGTCAAAAGGGACGATCCAGATCGGGACGCGTGCCATTTTTACGTTAATTATTGTACTCGTTGCCCTGTCTGAATCACTTGGGGCGGAAAATATTCTCGGCGCTTTCTTAGCGGGGGTTCTCGTTTCCCTGCTTTCGCCAAACAAAGAACTTGTTCAGCAGCTGGATTCATTTGGTTATGGGTTCTTAATACCGATTTTCTTCGTGATGGTCGGTGTGAAGCTGGATATTTGGACTCTTTTCCAGGATAAAACAATTTTAATCATGATTCCGCTCCTGCTGCTGGCGCTGTTAGTCAGCAAAATCATTCCTGTCATGTACTTAAAGAAGTGGTATGATAACCGAACCATTTTCGCGTCTGGTTTCCTGCTGACATCAACGCTTTCGCTCGTGATTGCCGCTGCAACAATCGGCCAGCAGCTTCACGTGATCAGTGCAAATATGTCAGGAGCGCTCATTTTAGTAGCCGTCATTGCAAGTATTTTTACGCCGATCTGTTTTAAAAAATTATACAAACGGGAAGAGCAGCCGGAGGAGAAAAAGACGATTACGTTCATTGGCGCCAATCAAATGACTTTGCCTGTCACACTCGAATTGCCAGAGGAAGAGTATGACGTGCGTGTTGTACACGTCTACCAAGAGAATGCGGAGGAAAAGCTGTCAGAATCAGTGTTTGCTGTTGAAACAATTTCTGACTATGAACACGAGACGCTTGAATCACTCGGCATTTTTGAAACGGATATCCTCGTTGTGGCGACAGGAAATGAAGATATGAATGCAGACATTGCATTACTTGCAAAAGAAAAAGGCACAGAAAGAGTCATTGCAAGCGTAGGATCACCGGAGCATGAAGCAGCTCTGAAGGAGCAGGGAATCAGCATCTTTTCTATTCTGCTGTCGACAAAAACGCTGCTTCGCGCACTGATTGAAGCGCCTGGCGTCATGAAGCTGCTCACGAACCAAGAGTCTTCGCTGTATCAAATTAATATGGAGAACAGTAAATATGATGGTGTCATTTTACGGGAATTCCCTTTAACAGGTGACGTCATCTTTGTCAGGATCTTCAGAGGTGTGGACAGCATCGTTCCTCATGGGGATACAAGGCTGAAACTTGGAGACCGTTTAATTGTCACCGGATCTCGGGGGTACGTAACGGATCTTAAGAAAACATTGGAAGGATAAATCTTGACCAAATAAGGATTCGTGTTAATATAGAGGTGCAGAACAATTCAATATGTATTCGTTTAACCACTAGGGGTGTCCTTCATAAGGGCTGAGATAAAAGTGTGACTTTTAGACCCTCATAACTTGAACAGGTTCAGACCTGCGTAGGGAAGTGGAGCGGTATTTGTGTTATTTTACTATGCCAATTCCAAACCACTTTTCCTTGCGGGAAAGTGGTTTTTTTATTTTCAGAGGGGGAATGATTTGTGAAGTTTTCAGAAGAATGCCGCAGTGCAGCCGCAGAATGGTGGGAGGGGAGCTTTGTCCATCCGTTCGTTCAAGGAATCGGTGACGGAACGCTTCCGATTGACCGTTTTAAATACTACGTACTTCAGGATTCCTATTATTTAACGCATTTTGCAAAGGTGCAGTCATTTGGTGCCGCTTATGCGAAGGATCTTTATACAACGGGGCGGATGGCAAGCCATGCCCAAGGTACATATGAGGCGGAAATGGCGCTTCATCGCGAGTTTGCCGAGCTGTTGGAAATCAGCGAGGAAGAGCGTAAGGCGTTTAAGCCGTCTCCTACGGCGTACTCTTATACATCCCATATGTACCGTTCGGTTTTGAGCGGGAATTTCGCAGAAATCTTAGCGGCCCTGCTGCCATGCTATTGGCTCTATTACGAGGTTGGTGAGAAATTGCTGCATTGTGATCCGGGGCATCCAATTTATCAGAAGTGGATTGGCACATATGGCGGTGATTGGTTTAGACAACAGGTCGAGGAGCAAATCAACCGCTTTGATGAGCTGGCGGAAAACAGCACGGAGGAAGTGCGTGCCAAGATGAAAGAGAATTTTGTCATCTCCAGCTACTACGAATATCAATTTTGGGGAATGGCCTATCGAAAAGAAGGCTGGTCTGACAGCGCCATAAAAGAGGTGGAGGAATGTGGAGCTTCACGCCATAACGGATGACAGCAAGCCGGTAGAAGAGCTAGCGAGAATCATCATTACGATTAAGAATGAAGTTGATTTTATTCATATTCGGGAACGCTCAAAATCGGCGGCGGATATTTTGAAATTGCTCGAGCTTATTTTTGAAGGCGGTATAGATAAACGAAAATTGGTGATGAACGGGCGCGTGGATATTGCACTTTTCTCTACTATTCACCGCGTGCAGCTGCCAAGCGGCAGCTTTTCACCGAAGCAGGTCAGAGCCAGATTTCCACACCTTCATATCGGGAGGTCGGTGCATTCACTGGAGGAAGCGGTTCAAGCAGAAAAGGAAGACGCGGACTACGTGCTGTTCGGCCATGTGTTTGAAACGGATTGCAAAAAGGATCTTGAAGGCAGAGGAGTATCTTTGCTGTCAGATATCAAACAGCGGATTTCCATCCCGGTTATAGCCATCGGGGGGATGACGCCGGACAGGTTAAGAGACGTAAAACAAGCAGGGGCAGACGGCATTGCTGTTATGTCAGGAATTTTCTCTTCCGCTGAGCCCTTGGAAGCAGCCAGACGATATTCCCGTAAGCTAAAGGAGATGCGCTATGAAAAGGCATTATGAAGCAGTGGTGATTGGAGGCGGAATTATCGGTTCCGCGATTGCTTATCATTTGGCAAAGGAAAACAAAAGCGCCGCATTGTTTGAAAGCGGAACAATGGGCGGCAGAACGACAAGTGCCGCTGCTGGAATGCTGGGCGCCCATGCCGAATGCGAGGAACGTGACGCGTTTTTTGATTTCGCTATGCACAGCCAGCGTCTGTACAAAGGACTTGGAGAAGAGCTTTATGCATTATCCGGTGTGGATATCAGGCAGCATAACGGCGGTATGTTTAAGCTTGCATTTTCTGAAGAAGATGTGCTGCAGCTGAGACAGATGGACGATTTGGACTCTGTCAGCTGGTATTCAAAAGAAGAGGTGTTAGAAAAAGAGCCGTATGCGTCTGGTGACATCTTTGGTGCATCTTTTATTCAGGATGATGTGCATGTGGAGCCTTATTTTGTTTGCAAGGCGTATGTGAAAGCAGCAAAAATGCTTGGGGCGGAGATTTTTGAGCATACGCCCGTCCTGCATGTCGAACGTGACGGTGAAGCCCTGTCCATCAAGACCCCTAGCGGAGACGTATGGGCTAATCATGTTGTCGTTGCCAGCGGGGTGTGGAGCGGAATGTTTTTTAAACAGCTTGGACTGAACAATGCTGTTCTCCCTGTAAAAGGGGAGTGCCTGTCCGTTTGGAATGATGATATCCCGCTGACAAAAACGCTTTACCATGATCACTGCTATATCGTACCGAGAAAAAGCGGCAAACTGGTTGTCGGCGCGACAATGAAGCCGGGGGACTGGAGTGAAACACCGGATCTTGGCGGATTGGAATCCGTTATGAAAAAAGCAAAAACGATGCTGCCGGCTATACAGAATATGAAGGTGGATCGTTTTTGGGCGGGACTCCGGCCGGGAACAAAGGATGGAAAACCGTACATCGGCAGACATCCTGAGGACAGCCGTATTTTATTTGCGGCGGGCCATTTCAGAAACGGGATCCTGCTTGCTCCCGCAACGGGCGCTTTGATCAGTGATCTCATCATGAATAAAGAGGTCAACCAAGACTGGCTGCACGCATTCCGAATTGATCGCAAGGAGGCGGTTCAGATATGATGCTACAGCTGAACGGTAAAGACGTGAAGTGGGAAAAAGACGCAGGTACAATTCAAGACCTGCTGGCGTCGTATCAGCTTGAAAATAAAATCGTTATCGTGGAAAGAAATAAAGAAATAATCGGGAAAGAACGCTATCACGAGGTTGAGCTTTGTGATCGTGATGTCATTGAAATTGTCCATTTTGTAGGAGGCGGATGAGCATGTTAACAATTGGCGGAAAATCATTTCAATCAAGATTGCTGCTGGGCACGGGGAAATACCCATCGTTTGACATTCAAAAGGAAGCAGTAGCTGTTTCTGAGTCTGATATTTTAACATTTGCTGTAAGGAGAATGAACATCTTTGAAGCATCTCAGCCGAATTTTTTGGAACAGCTTGATTTATCCAAATATACGCTTTTGCCGAATACAGCGGGCGCCAGCACTGCTGAAGAAGCGGTTCGGATTGCAAGGCTGGCGAAAGCGTCCGGCCTTTGTGACATGATTAAAGTTGAAGTCATCGGATGCAGCCGTTCCTTGCTGCCTGACCCTGTTGAGACATTAAAAGCGTCTGAACAGCTTCTTGAAGAAGGCTTTATTGTGCTCCCGTACACGTCGGATGACGTTGTGCTGGCGAGAAAGCTGGAAGAGCTCGGCGTTCATGCCATCATGCCGGGTGCATCTCCGATTGGATCAGGACAAGGAATCTTAAATCCTTTGAATCTGTCGTTTATTATTGAACAGGCGAAAGTGCCGGTCATCGTGGATGCGGGAATCGGCTCGCCTAAAGATGCGGCATACGCAATGGAGCTTGGAGCGGATGGCGTACTGCTCAATACGGCTGTATCTGGCGCTGACGATCCCGTGAAAATGGCTCGTGCCATGAAGCTCGCAGTGGAAGCAGGGCGCCTTTCTTATGAGGCGGGCCGAATCCCGCTTAAGCAATACGGAACGGCAAGCAGTCCGGGAGAAGGTCTTCCTGTATGACAGGCAGGTATTCAAGGCAGGAGCTGTTTGCTCCGATCGGCCCATCCGGCCAGAAAAAATTGAAAGAAGCGCGCGCCGTGATTATCGGCGCCGGCGCGCTCGGAACAGCCAGTGCAGAAATGCTGGTGAGAGCGGGAGTCGGCTCTGTGAAAATTGCCGACAGAGATTATGTTGAATGGAGCAACCTCCAGCGCCAGCAGCTTTATACAGAAGATGATGTCAAAAAAGAAATGCCGAAAGCAGCCGCTGCGGAGCGCCGTCTCCGTTCGATTAACAGCGATGTTGATGTGACCGGCCTTGTCATGGATGTGACAGCAGAAAATATCTTCGAGCTGATTAGGGATGCATCAATTATAGTGGATGCGGCTGATAATTTTGAAACCCGCCTGATCGTAAATGATGCTGCGGTAAAGGAAGGGATTCCTTTTCTTTACGGTGCCTGTGTAGGGAGCTACGGTCTCACCTTTACCGTGGTGCCGGGTTCTACTCCTTGCCTGCATTGCTTGCTCGATACACTTCCGATTGGCGGAGCAACATGTGACACAGCCGGCATCATCAGTCCGGCTGTTTTGCAGGTAGCAGTCTTTCAGGTAACAGATGCACTGAAGCTGCTGACGGGAGAGGAGTGCGAGCCGGTGCTGCGCTCCTTTGATTTGTGGAAAAATGAGCGGTCAGAAGTGAGAGCAGCCAGTCTCAAACATGACGCATGCCCAAGCTGCGGCACAAAGGATTTTCCGTTTTTGTCATATGAAAATCAAACAAAAGCGGCTGTATTGTGCGGCAGGAACACGGTGCAGATCAGATCATCTATTACGAAAGAAGCGGATCTTGAAGCGCTTGCCGGTCAGCTGAGGCAGGCCGGGCTTGAAGTAGCTGCGAACCCGTATTTAATTTCCTGCCGCTCGGATGATATGAAAATGGTGCTGTTCCGGGACGGCAGAGCTTTGATCCATGGAACAAATGATATTGCCCGGGCAAAATCCATTTATCATAAATGGATCGGGTAATAAAAGGAGTGTAGTGTAATGAGTATATATAAAGCATTGACAATCGCCGGATCAGATTCAGGCGGCGGCGCAGGGATACAGGCTGATATTAAAACCTTTCAAGAGCTTGATGTATTCGGAATGTCTGCGATTACAGCGGTAACCGCTCAAAATACGCTTGGCGTTCATGGGGTGCATCCGCTGACTGTAGAGGCGTTGAGACAGCAAATTGACGCTGTTGCTGAGGATTTGAGACCGGATGCAGTCAAAACGGGAATGCTCTGGAATGCCGACATGATTGAAGAAGTGGCAAGAAAAATTGACGAGTACGGATTCAATCGTGTAATTGTTGATCCGGTTATGATCGCAAAGGGCGGGGCATCCTTGCTGCGTGATGAGTCAGTTGCCACCTTAAAGGAGTTGCTCATTCCAAGAAGCTACGCGATTACGCCGAATGTCCCGGAAGCAGAAACGCTGACAGGAATGACAATCAGCTCGCTGGATGACCGGAAAAAAGCAGCAGAGCAGCTCGTCAAGATGGGTGCGCAGCATGTCATTATCAAAGGCGGGCACCAGCCTGAGGACAATCACATTACTGACCTTCTTTTTGATGGCAGCATGTTTATGCAAATCACCCATCCTTATATCAATACGAAGCATACGCATGGCACAGGCTGCACCTTTGCTGCGGCTTTAACGGCCCAAACGGCTAAAGGAGACAGCATCCATCAGGCATTTGAGGTTGCGGCCAACTTTGTCCGTGAAGCGGTGGAAAATACGCTCGGCATCGGATCGGGACACGGGCCGACAAACCATTTCGCTTTTAAACGAAACAGCTTAAATACAAGCCGATGAGATCACCAGCTGATGGTGATCTCTTTTGCGTTTGCTACGGTATGCGCTTTTCATCTGGACAAGGTTATGATATGATAGGAATTAAGATCAGGTACTAATACTATGTCTTTATTAAATATAGGAGGCTTTATACATATGAATTTTTCACTTGAAGGCCGTAACATTGTTGTGATGGGGGTAGCCAACAAACGCAGCATCGCCTGGGGCATTGCGCGTTCTTTACATGAAGCGGGTGCACGTTTGATTTTCACATACGCTGGTGAACGCCTGGAGAAATCCGTTCACGAGCTTGCCGGAACATTAGACCGCAACGACTCCATCATCCTTCCTTGCGATGTTACAAACGACGCAGAAATCGAAACTTGCTTCGCAAGCATTAAGGAGCAGGTCGGTGTAATCCACGGTATCGCGCATTGTATCGCGTTTGCCAACAAAGAAGAGCTTGTGGGCGAATACTTAAACACAAATCGTGACGGCTTCCTTTTGGCTCATAACATCAGCTCATATTCTCTGACTGCTGTTGTCAAAGCGGCACGTCCGATGATGACTGAAGGCGGAAGCATTGTCACTTTGACGTACCTTGGCGGAGAGCTTGTGATGCCAAACTACAACGTTATGGGTGTAGCAAAAGCTTCTCTTGATGCAAGTGTGAAATATTTAGCTGCTGACTTAGGAAAAGAAAATATCCGCGTCAACAGCATTTCTGCCGGCCCGATCAGAACATTATCTGCTAAAGGCATCAGCGATTTCAACTCTATCTTA
This sequence comes from Bacillus sp. YP1, assembly GCF_000877815.1. Lineage (NCBI taxonomy): Bacteria > Bacillati > Bacillota > Bacilli > Caryophanales > Bacillaceae > Bacillus > Bacillus sp. YP1. The sequence continues at coordinate 985,931 of NZ_CP010014.1, forward strand.
AAAGACATCGAAGAGCGTGCACCGCTTCGCCGCACGACAACACCTGAAGAAGTGGGCGATACAGCTGCGTTCTTGTTCAGCGATATGTCCCGCGGGATTACAGGTGAAAATCTTCACGTTGATTCAGGTTTCCATATCACTGCCCGCTAAGCAGGATCTATTTCAAGCAATCCCGAATAGGGATTGCTTTTTTATTTCTTCTGATTTTCAGCTTTCTGTCATATAGATAGAATATGACACAATCGGAGGGATGAAGATGTCTAATAAGAAAAGAAACGCGGATAAAAAACCGCTCATGTATATTGTTCAGCCGGATTATGCAGAAACTACAAGGTCATCCATGCAGGAGATTGTCATCAAAAGAAAGGCCGACAAACCCGCTCCGCCAAAAGCTGAGGAAAAGCCGGCTTACCATGAGAAGCAGCAGGAGGAAGCTGTGGCACAGGATGTCCTGCAAGAAGACCAAAAGCCTGCAGCTGAACCAGTGAGTCAGCAAACTCAAGAGGTGAGAGAACCAGAGAACATAAAAAGCCAGGAGGAACAGAAAGCAGAGCCGCAGGCCGTAGAAGAAACCGTCGAACACGAGCCCCCGAAAGCAGAAAAAAAGGAAGAGCCTGCACTTGAGACCCGGAAGCCTGAGAAAGAACCGGAAGCTGTCCATAGTGCTGATAAAGCGGAGGAAAAAGCACCGCCGGCACGAAAAGTGAAAAAACCGATGAGCAAGATGACGATCCACGAAAAAATTGATTTTTTAACAAAGCTGCCTCATAACATGCCGAGAGCGCTTTGTTTGATTGAAGCCAATGGAAGAACGTACAGGGGCGTGATTGTCGGAAGAAGAAATGATTCCGTCCTGCTTCGAACAACCGGAAACGGAGCCCCAACCGAACTGGCAATCGATGATATTACCTCTTTGCACCCACTCGGTTTTTAACGAAAAAGAAAAAAGCTGCCCGGCTGATGTTGCCGGACAGCTTTTTTACATAGAGAAAAGCCTGCAGGCCTGCAAGCTTTTCCAGCTTATGATTAATGCTGATGATGTGTACGATTGATTAATCGAGGATTTAAGCAGTTGATTGCGCAGAAGCAGTCTAAGTCAACTTCAATACAGTAGTTCGTTTTTTCGAGTCGGAACACTTCACACACCGTATCTTTATCGGTGAAGTCCAAAATGTGTTTGTGTTCGTCAAATGCGATTAATAATGACAGTGTTGCGCAGCTTCCATGCACTCTTTCGACCCTGAAAAATACTGTATTAAAGCAAGGGCCGTTATCGAGTTCGCCGACATTTCCGAAGGCGACTAATGGCGTTGATTTTGATGTAAATATTGCAAAAGGCACTGTGTCGCCTAACGAATGGCTTACAGATAAAAGCTTAGAGTGGCTGCCGGTCGGGCAGTCTTCTTCAACAGCGTTTTGCAGATCTTCAATATTTTCTACAGCTTCACGCACGCAGCTTGATGTTTTCTGGCTCATATTATCCCTCCTGCCTTATAAATTTGAGACTGGCGAAATGATGGAGAGTCAGCTGCCTCACGCTGGAAGCAGCTGAATGATTTGCACCTGTAATAGAGTTTGGAAGGGGATTCCTCTTTACAAGTGTTTATCCATTGTGATGATGCTTTTTATCTTTGTGAGGCGATGTTCTGTCAACTAGCTCTGGTGACAGGCACTGAATCGCGCAGAAGCATCCGAGATCCACTTCAATGCAGAAATCTGTTTTTTCTAGCCCGAAGAAATCCGGGTCGCAAGGGTGGCAAACACTTAAGGTATCGCCTTTGACATCGACAGGGCGTAAAATAGACAGTGTTGCGCAGCAATCACATAATTTTTCAACGCGGAAGAAAATGGATTCAAAGCATTGCATATCATCCACAAATCCCCCCACGTTTCCGAATGTGGAGAACAATCCGCCTTTTTTATCAAACAAGAGAAACGGAATTGTGTCTTTACCTGCAATTGTCGGATTCAAAAGGTTTGTATAGCAGCCAGTCGGACACTGTTCCTCAACTGCCTCCTGCTCTGCTAAAATCTTTTCCACTGCATCGCATACACAGTTCTCATGCCGGCCATGGGTTTTTCCGCAGCTCATTGATTTCAGCTCCTTCTTTATAGGGTATTTGACTTTAGTCCTTAACAACATATGTACCCGTGCCCCACTTGGTGTGGGTGAACGTCTATATATTCATCATATGCTTGGAAAATAAGAAAAAGCAGAGCGTTTTTAGCTCTGCTTTTAGAGTTAGAGGACGAGTGTGATGGCTAAGAGTGCCACAAGTGTGTTAGTAGCTGTGGAAACCAATGTTGCTATATCAGCATCTACTGTTGTGATATTTACGCCCCGGGAGCATTCGATGAGAAGTTTTTGGCGGTTTACTTGTTTATTAGCTGAAAGCTGCAATAAATCTTGTGCGACTAATTCGGCAATTACTCCGTCTGCAATGGATGTGAGAGCTACTGTTAGGACAGCTGCATTAACCGCCGTTACAACTGATGTTACGGCTTGAACGTCTGTAGATGAAACGTTGATATCACAAGAGTCTCTGATAATAATTGTTTCATCTGAGACTTGTTTATTGAGATTTGCCTGAGCCAGATTTTGGTCAATGAAGGCATTGTCGTTGCCAAAAAACCCATTGCCATTACAGCAAACATCGCAATGACATTTTCTTTCTTCTTTTTTATCTTTTTCTTTTTCGTCTAACGGATGGTCACAGTCAGGATCAAGTGCAACCCAAGAGTATGGTCTGCTTTCCATATCTATTCCTCCTTTTCTTTTACTGTTATTAAATGAGCGAGCCTCTTACTTTGACTGAGGCATATATCCTGATGAAGAACCCTATTTTTTATGATTGGTTTGAATTGTTATTGTTTTGACGTCTTTGTCTGAGCTGTTCAATTAATTGTTCTCTCCGGCTTAGCGGTTTTTCGTTCTTTTTCTCTTGCGCGGCGGCTTCTTCTTTTTTCTTCTTTTGATTTTCAACTAATGCAGCTGATTTAGCCTGCAAGTCTTTTACCAGATTCAAGAGCATTTCTTTTTCTTCATCTGATACTTTTTTCATTTTGTCTTTCGTGACACCGTGTTTAAGAAAGATGTTTTGAACCAGCATTTTCGTCATTGGATCAGCTTCCGGAAGCTTTTCAAGCTCTTCTTTGAATTTATCGTTATCTGACATTTGTTTTCACCTCGTCTTTTAAGTTTGTGAAAAGAAAGGGTTAAAGGACGTCAAGTTCACTAAGAATGCTGTTTAACACCTGAAGCAAGATTTGTACAAAGGTTATTATCTCGTCGGCAGACAAAGTAATTTTGACGTTGCGGCTGTTGATAATTTTAATGATGGTTCTTTTTTTGATTTGGGAGCTATCGAGAATAAGAATTTCACTTGCCACTGCGTCAGCCAAATCCTCGTCGGCGATGACGAGCTGAGTCGCCACGATAATCATGGTTGTCACAAAGGCTTGTATAGAAAGGGCAGCTGTTATATGTGACGTGTCAATTGTGATATTTTCGCAATCAATCACTTCGATCTGCTGTTCGAATTCGCTTGATAATTGCTCAAATATTGCAGGGTGCAGGGATTCGACTTTTTCTTCAAATGACATAACCTTCACTCCTTTCTTATCCATACTCTATATAATGCAAATGGGGTGCCGAGCGGAATAATAAAAATAACCAATTTTCTGCCGGACAAGATACAATTCATGAAGAATAGGGTTTTCGCATATATGTGAAGGGATCATGATTGGCAAAGGAGTGAACGAGTGGTTATAAATGGGCTGACAATTGTTCTTCTATCGCTTGCGGTCTTTCGGCTCGCCCGCCTGCTGGTGTTTGACACGATTATGGCGCCGCTTCGCAGTCTGTTTCATGAAGAGAAGGAAGAAAAGGATGTGGACGGGAACATTGAAACCTATATCGTGATTAAGGGAACCGGTGTCAGGGCGTTTATTGGTGAATTGCTGAGCTGCTATTGGTGCACAGGCGTGTGGTGCGCCGGCTTTTTGATTTTATGCCAGGCGTTGATCCCGCAAGCGGCGCAGTGGCTGATTTTACTTTTAGCGATCGCCGGCCTTGCCGGCATCATAGAAACGCTCGTATCAAAATGGCTGCAAGAATGAGGCGTTACCACCAGCAACTTTTCACTAGCATCAGCATAAAGTAGCATATATGACATAAGGAAAGGAAGGGGACAAAAATGAACCAACATCATAAACCTTCCCAAAAATCTCCATATACAGATTCATCGTATCAATCAAAAAAGATAAAAAAGAAAGGCTGCGGGTGCGGAAATAAAAAGAAAAAGCCTCAATAGCCTGGCAAAGAAACCGGAGAACTCCGGTTTTTTGTTTTTTTAACGGAGCGGCCTCGCTCAGCATATATCATAAGCGGGGGGATAAAAGTGAATGAGTTTGAAAAATGGATAGAAGGAAGATATGAACCTCACGAACAAAAGCAAAAAAAGCATGAAGACACGATGGGCAGTATCAGAAAAGACTTGGATGCATTTGATAAAGCCGGTCTGGAATTTGAAGATGAGATTGAAGAGCTGGCTGAAAAAACAGAGGCCTTACTTAAAAAACATCAAGCTCAATATGATCAATCGTAAATCCGCAAACGCCCTATGCGAATATCCAAGCCGATCCAAGCAGCTCACATAGTGTATAGAGAGTAAAGGAGGTGCTTATCTATGGGCTTTGGATACGGATTCGGCGGCGGCTACGGCGGCGGCTGTTATGGCGGTTATGCTGGCGGTTACGGCGGCGGCTATGGTTCAACATTTGTTTTGTTGGTCGTATTATTCATTCTCCTCATCATCGTAGGTGCATCTTTCTTTTAAGATGTATTGAGGAAGTACGGGTTATAACCCGTACTTCCTTGCCTTGTGTTTATTTTTAAAAATGTTGGAAAAGCACATTGTATTATGTGCATTCATACAATACCGTATTACTCCGCCAAAAGGAGGCGCATTATGGATAATCAATTTTTTAAGAACATCGAAAAGAAAACAGGTGTGAAGATGCAGGATGTAATGAATCTTGCCGGATCACTCCAAAACGCTAATTTTAAAGATGAAAATACAGTGCGCAGTGTGATTAACCGCGTAGCGCAGATGGCAAACAGACGCGTGCCAAAAGAATTAGAAGATAAAATTGTGGAATCTATTACAAGCGGAAAAGAAAAGCTTGATTTTGGCACGATTTCTAAAATGATGGATAATAAATAAGTGGATGGCCTGGCTGACTCACTGCAGCGGGCCTTTTTTTACAGTAAAAACCCGGCAGTAATCTGCCGGGCTGTTAATGATGCAAGGGCTGTCTTGCTTTCTGTAGCAGGGGATACAAAAATCTTGAGCGGTTGGCTGTTTTGCCGCGCCTGTTAGCGGGGCAAGACAAATATAAATGCTGTTTCGCCCGGGTCATGGCTACATATAAAAGGCGTCTTTCCTCCTCAAGAGCGGCCTCGTCTCCTTTTCTTGCCGTTTCTAATGAGAAATCGTGCGGAATCGAGCCGTCTACAGTGCCTAACACGTAGACTGTTTTGAATTCAAGGCCTTTTGACCGGTGAATGGTCATCAGCTGAACGCCATGTTCATCCGTTCTGTTTTTCTCAGCGGCCCTCATATGGTCTACGTGGGCAAGAAAGTCAGGAATCGTTTTGAACTTCTTGGCGACAACCTTGATGTCACGCAGGTCATCAGAGCCTTTTTCCAGCTTGTTGCCCTCATTGCCCCGCTTTTTTAAATACTCGGAGAAGCCCATTTTTCCTTCTGCAAAGGTGATGGCTTCTACGGGCTTCATCGTGCGGAGGCTTGCAAAAAACGGTACGATTTTCTTGATTTTGTCCAGCTGGAATGGCTTCAGATCAGGCAATTTGGCCAGCGCTTTGATCATGGTACAGTCCTCTGTAATCGAGAGCGCCTTCAGCGTATTCAAAGCGGACTGTTTTAAAAACAAGGCGGGAAGCAAATGTTTAATCGCTTCGGTGTCATCCTCATTTTGGCTGGCATACAAGTAGGCGAGAATCTGGCGGACGATCCGTCTGCTGTAAAACGATTGGACGCCGCGGTCAGCTGTATACGGAATTGACGATTGATGAAGCCTTTCATATATAGCACGGCCTCCGCTGTTTGTGCGGTAAAGAACCGCAAAGTCTTCTGGACTGGCTCCATTTTGAATTTTTTCTTTGATATCGGAAACGACCATTGTGGCTTCTTCCTCTTCATCATAAGGATAAAACAGCACAGGGACCTGAATGTCATCGCGGGCCGCTTCAAGCGTTTTGGCATATCTGTTTTTGTTCTTTTTCACAACGATATCAGCACTAGAGACGATCGGGTGCGTAGACCTGTAGTTCGCAGTTAAATAGATCGTCTTCGCTCCCGGATAATCCTTTTGAAAATCAAGAATGAAAGACGGATTGCTTCCGCGAAACGCGTAGATGGACTGGTCATCGTCTCCGACACAGCACAGGTTTTGCTCCGGACTGGCGAGCATTTGCATGATTTTGTATTGAACCGGATTAATGTCCTGAAACTCATCAATTAAGATATACGTAAACCGAGATTGATATTGTTCCAGAAGGTCAGGCCGCTCGATAAACAATTCATAGCAGGCTGAAGCCATGTCATCAAAATCAAATTGGCTGTGTTCTTTTTTCTGGCGTTCATAATGTTCATATAAACGATAAACTTGTTTTTCCCACTCATCTTTTAGAGGGATGCGTTCATTTGGGACATAAGTGTTTTTCCAAAAACCGATCTGCTGCAGAGCTTGGTCAACTGGGAATTCTTTCTCATCGATGCCTTCTTCATAGAGTGCTTTTTTGATATATTGTTCCCGCTGCCACTCCATTTTCAGCAGATGCTCACCGTTCCATTTAGCAGAATTAGAGTGATACAAGATCTTATAAAACAGACTGTGGAATGTTCCTGTCACAAGTCTTCTGACTTTTGCCGGCTGTAATCCGTACTGGTTCGCCATACGCTCTTTCATTTCAGCGACAGCTTTTGTTGTAAAGGTGACAAGCAGCATATTTTCAGGCGGTATGCCTAAGTGTTCGATCATGTGGGCGGCACGGGCTGTCAGCACCCGTGTTTTTCCGCTCCCCGCACCTGCAAGCACGAGCAGCGGGCCCTCTGTTTCCGTGACAGCTTTCAGTTGATCCGTGTTTAAACCGACAGACGGAAAAAGGCTCGTATCGGGTTCTATTGTTTTTGGCACAAATGGTGTTCCTGGTTTAATGCTTCTAGGACGGTGCCATTCCGTAACAGCTGGGGACGGGTCAGCGGCGATCGCTTTTCCCTTGGGTAAACGAATGACACCAGATTCCTGATCGTCTTCTTTTTTTTCCTCTTTAGAGGGCTTCGGTTCGCACGCCTCCTCACATGCCGGAAAATCGCCTGGCTGGCGATGGATAAACTCTGGCGGATCGGCGATGTTAAGCCGTAACAAAACGGGCTTTCCGCAATGAGAACAAAATAAATGTCCTTTTATTCCCTCTTCAAAGAGGAATTGATAATGTTCTCTCGAATATGTATGTAAATGTATGATTCTATCATTCAGTCGGGCGCATTTCAAAAAGGGGTCCTCCCAATCAAAAGGTGTTCATTACAGACAATGACTATCATATCAAAAGAAATGTGTTTCAAAAAGTAAGTTTAAGGGAAAAGAGACAGCAGAGGGGTGGGTATTGTATGATATATGCAGGTCAAATTCAGAACCAGCAATACGCTCAATATGCTAATAGAACGATTGGACATAAGCAGGATTATGCCGGAACCGAAAAAATCAGCTATGTCCCGTTTCAGCGGGTATACAAAGAACTGGAAAAGCAGCAGGAGAATCAAACGGCAGCTGAAAGAAAAGTAAACGAGATGAAACGTAAGCGCTCTCTTTATAAGAGATTGCGAGAAAAAGGAATGGGCACATATATTAATCGATATGTATAAAAAACCGTTCATACGAGAGAACGGTTTTTTTATATGCAGTAAAAATCCGGATCTCAAAAGATCCGGATGCGTTCAGTCCTTCATCATTTGTAAGTGCGGAATGCCGGCATCGAGGAATTCTTTTTCAGAAAGCACGCGATACCCGTGTTTCTTGTAAAACGGCACAGCCTGTGTTTGCGCGTTTAAAATGAAACCGTAAGCGCCTCCGTCTGCCGCGGCTTTTTCGAGCGCTTTCATAATGATGCCGCCGACACCGGCTGAGCGGTGGCTTTTCAGTACGCAAATGCGCTCTAACTTGCCGTAGCCGTCCTTCATGCGCCATCTTCCGGCACCGACAGGCTTTTCACCGTCATACACGACGATATGCTCTGACTCATTTTCAAGTTCGTCAATTTCTTCTTCAGCAGGCACGTTTTGTTCTTTGACAAAGACTTCTTCTCTTACATAGAATGCATCTTTCAGTTGTTCTTCATTTTTTGCGATAACTGCTTTCAAACATTATTCTCCTCTGCCTAGCAAGAAGGTTTCATATACTGTCCACGATCCGTTTTCCAGCTGGTAAAGCAAGTGGAAACGGTCAACGATTTCTTCATGCGACACTTCCTGCATTTTTAATTGTCCCAGCACATCTGAATGCTCATCGTCGGAAAGGTTTTGGCCGACCGTCACATGCGGAACGAAATTATATTCCTGTTCTCCTGCCAACACACCGGTGTATAGCTTTTCATTGAGTGTTTTTAACTCTTCCGTCGGTTCTGCTTTGATGTAAATGACATTATTGACAGGCGCAAATGAGCTGTATTTTGTCATTTTGAGAACGAGTGGGTGGGACTCTTTTGCGATGTTTCTTAAATGTGATACGAGCTGATCCGCTTTCTCCTCCGCGCATTCAAAGGATGCTCTCAGCGTCAAATGAGGCGGGATCAGAGAGTAGCTTGGGTCATAGCGCTTTCTGTAAGAGTTTGCAAGGTCTTGGAGCTTTTTTGATGGAAATAAAACGATTCCGTATTTCATATTATGTCCCTCCTGGAAATAAAGTATGATAGAGTGTTAAAGCATTTTTTTCAGCGCCGGGGTGATGAGCGGCTGCCAGTATGTCCATTTGTGGTCTCCGTCAAATGGCTCGAAATCATAATCGGAAAGCTTTTTCTCCAGCAGCTGTTTCAGCTCCCGGTTCGGTTCTGTAAAGTCCAGAATGTTCCCGTCTGTCGTGTGGACGTCAGTTTCTTTTGTTCCGATTTGGTGATAAATAGAGAGGTGTTTGATATCGCCTGACTGTTTCACGGCTTCTAGTACGTGTTTGTCAACATAGGGAGACTGCATGATGATGTTGCCAAACATATTCGGATAATCAAGCGCTGTCATAAGTGACACGGTCGCTCCGAGTGAATCACCGATCAGCGTTCGGCCGTAACCGATCTGATAGGTTGGATACTCATCATCTGCAAAAGGAACGAGTTCATGGGCGATGAACCGTTTATACGCCGAAAATTTTGAACCCTCCGGATGATAGGTGTTTCTGCGCTCTTTTACATCCTTATAAGGAACACCGATAATAATGCTCCGGTCTATTTCGCGTTTCGACAGCAATTCCTCAACCTGTCTGCCGATCCTCCCCAGCCTGAAATAATCGTGGCCGTCCTGCGCGATAATGACATGGTATTTATAAAGCGGGGAGTAGTTGGACGGCAGATAAACAAGCAAGGTCATTTCCTCGTTAAGCTCTTTTGAAAAGAATTTCTTTTCTTGCACTGTGCCGTTTTTCGGTGCCATAAAAACATTCCTCCAGGACATCACTATACTTTCTTGCATTTTCAATTATTGTACCATGAATTATTAGAAATTTCTCTCTTTAAACGGTTCGGCACACGAAGAAAAAAGTGTTGAAATAAACTGTGAATTGCGCTAATATAAAACAATCAGAAAATTGAAATCGATATTTCTTATCGTGAGAGGTGGAGGGACTGGCCCTTAGAAACCTCAGCAACCGGCTTGTTTTGCATGTGCAAAGCGCCAAGGTGCTAAATCCAGCAAGCGTTTTTTATGCTTGGAAGATAAGAAGAAGCGTTAAACCCCTTCTTCTTATGAAGAAGGGGTTTTTATTTTGAAAAGGGAAGGTGTCAGCTATATGTCACAGCACGTTGAAACGAAATTAGCCCAAATAGGGAACCGTAGCGATGAAGTCACGGGAACAGTGAGTGCTCCTATCTATTTATCAACAGCATACCGCCACAGAGGGATCGGAGAATCTACCGGATTTGATTATGTCCGCACAAAAAATCCGACACGCCAGCTTGTTGAGGACGCGATCGCTAACTTAGAAAACGGCGCGAGAGGGCTTGCCTTTAGTTCGGGAATGGCTGCTATCCAAACGATTATGGCGCTGTTTAAAAGCGGAGATGAACTGATCGTTTCATCGGACCTATATGGCGGCACGTACCGTTTATTTGAAAATGAATGGAAAAAATACGGATTGACTTTTCATTATGATGATTTCAGCGATGAGGACTGTTTACGCTCTAAGATTACGCCGAATACAAAAGCGGTGTTTGTGGAAACGCCGACAAACCCCCTTATGCAGGAGGCGGACATTGAACATATTGCCCGGATGACAAAGGAGCACGGTCTTCTGCTGATCGTAGATAATACATTTTATACACCGGTCTTGCAGCGGCCGCTTGAGCTGGGAGCTGACATTGTCATTCACAGCGCAACCAAGTATTTAGGCGGGCATAACGATCTGCTTGCTGGACTTGTCGTGGTGAAGGATGAGCAGCTCGGAGAGGAAATGTTTCAGCATCAAAATGCGATCGGCGCCGTCCTGCCGCCATTTGATTCGTGGCTTCTGATGAGAGGAATGAAGACGCTGAGCCTCAGAATGCGTCAGCATCAGGCAAACGCGCAGGAGCTTGCGGCGTTTTTAGAAGAGCAGGAAGAAATTTCGGATGTGCTGTATCCCGGAAAAGGCGGCATGCTGTCCTTCCGTCTGCAAAAAGAAGAATGGGTCAATCCGTTTTTAAAAGCACTGAAGACCATTTGTTTTGCAGAAAGCCTCGGCGGGGTGGAAAGCTTTATTACATACCCTGCGACCCAGACGCACATGGATATTCCTGAAGAGATCCGCATCGCAAACGGGGTGTGCAATCGGTTGCTGCGCTTTTCTGTCGGTATTGAACATGCGGAAGATTTAAAAGAGGATCTAAAACAGGCATTATGTCAGGTCAAAGAGGGAGCTGTTTCATTTGAGTAAACACAATTGGACGCTGGAAACCCAGCTCGTGCACAATCCATTTAAAACAGACGGCGGAACCGGGGCGGTCAGTGTACCGATTCAGCACGCCTCGACTTTTCACCAATCTTCATTTGAAGAGTTCGGGGCATATGATTACAGCCGCTCTGGCACGCCGACAAGAACAGCTCTCGAAGAAACAATTGCCGCATTGGAAGGCGGAACAAGAGGATTTGCTTTCAGTTCAGGCATGGCTGCTATCTCAACAGCATTTTTACTGCTGTCACAGGGTGATCACGTTCTTGTGACAGAAGATGTATACGGCGGAACCTTCCGTATGGTGACAGAGGTGCTGACCCGGTTTGGCATTGAGCATACGTTTGTCGACATGACGGATCGTAATGAAGTGGCGCGGAGCATCAAGCCGAACACAAAGGTCATTTATATGGAGACGCCATCAAATCCGACACTTGGGATTACGGATATTAAAGCAGTTGTTCAGCTTGCAAAAGAAAACGGCTGCCTGACCTTTCTGGACAATACATTCATGACACCGGCACTGCAACGTCCGCTTGATCTCGGCGTGGATATTGTACTTCACAGCGCGACAAAATTCTTAAGCGGACACAGCGATGTACTCTCAGGTTTAGCTGCTGTCAAGGATGAAGAGCTTGGGAAGCAGCTGTATAAGCTGCAAAACGCGTTCGGCGCCGTCCTTGGCGTGCAAGATTGCTGGCTCGTGCTGCGCGGCTTAAAAACGTTGCAGGTCCGTTTAGAGAAAGCGAGCCAAACAGCGCAGCGGCTTGCGGAATTTTTCCAGAAGCATCCGGCGGTGAAGCGCGTGTATTATCCGGGACTGGCTGATCATCCCGGCGCTGAAACCCATAAAAGCCAGTCAACGGGAGCGGGCGCCGTACTATCTTTTGAGCTTGAAAGCAAAGAGGCCGTTAAGAAGTTAGTCGAGAATGTGTCACTTCCAGTCTTCGCTGTCAGCCTTGGCGCCGTGGAATCGATTTTGTCCTATCCGGCAACGATGTCTCACGCGGCAATGCCTAAGGAAGAGCGTGAAAAACGCGGTATCACTGATGGCCTGCTCCGTCTGAGTGTGGGCGTCGAACATGCAGACGATTTAGAACACGATTTCGAACAAGCGCTGAAAGAAATTGCTCCAGTTGCGGTTCGTTAAAAAAGAAGCCGGGGATGGCCCGGCTTCTTTTATTATTGTTCGTCATCAGGATTCAGAATCGCGAGGACTTGATGATCCTCCCAAACGCCATTAATTTTTACATTTTTTCGGGCGATGCCTTCTTTATGAAATCCCGCTTTTTCTAAAACACGCATGGACCCGAGATTACGGGGCATCACACCGGCTTCAATCCGATGCAGTTTCAATTCGTGGAACGCATAATCAACAACCAATCTGACTGCCTCTGTCATAATGCCCTTTCCATTATGGGCTTTGTCTAAAAAATACCCGATGAACGCAGTTTGCAGCGCGCCACGGATGATTTGAAAGAGCGAAACCGTCCCGATTAATCTATCGTCTGACGCTGTAAAGATGCCAAAATGATATTCTTCATCTTTCTCAAGTCTTTCCTGATACTCGGTTATTCGTTTTCTTTGCCCCTCAACCGTATAGTAATCGTCTGCGCGTATCATAGAAAACTGTTCGAAAAAATCCCGATTTTCGCTTTGCAGCCGCAAATTTTCTTCGGCATCCGTTACTTCTAAAGGTCTAACATAAATGGTTTTTCCTTTTAACATACAGTGATCTCTCCGTTCTCATGTCAGCATTCCTCTTACATTATTCTCAGGGAAATGCAAATATCCTTTTTATAAGAAGGAAGAAAACCAATTTCCCATAAAAGTGCCAACATAGTTGCCGATTAAGTAGCCGAGCGTACCGACAAGCATGATCGGGGCAACAAGCTCCCGCCATCCCTTGGCAATTGCCATCGCAGCCGCAGTCGTCGGTCCCCCGACAGTAGCGTTGACGGCGAGCAGAATTTCTTCAAGCTGCACACGGAACAATTTTCCGGCAGCTAAGGAAACCGCTAAATTGCTGATCGCAATGATAAACACGAATAATAGAATAAGAGGCGCATTCGTGACGATTAAACGGAGATCTGCAGGAATGCCGATCACCACAAAAAACAAATAAATCAAAAAGGTTCCAAGTTCCTGAGATCCATTGAGCCTTTCAAAAAAACGTGGGAAAAGAAAAATGATAAGAACAGTTAAAGACGTAAGCACCAGGTACTGATCGCCAAGCGTACCGGTCAGCAGGGGATGAGAAAAAATGCTTTTAAAATAACCAGAAACCTTCATACTTACCGCAACAAGTGCGAAAGCAGCACCGGCATTAAAAGCGATATCCTTTAAGGAAATATCCTTCCGTTTCCAATAGCTTTCAGCACTGTTTCCGCTGTTTCCATCGGCTTTTACCTTCTCTTCAAACGGCATGGCATAATGCCGCTGAAACCATTTGAGTGCAGGAATGCTGATTAAAATAAAAAACAAAAGCGCCATCATAAAATTATCAGCCACAACGGTAGCCGACACATATTCACCAGGCGTCTCAAATTTTGCCGCCATCGCCGCAAAGTTGACCCCGCCGCCGATATAAGAGGCGCTGATCATCCCGCCGATTTTATCGAGATAGGGAATATGCTGTTTAAGTAGAAAAAAAGCAAGAATGCTCCCAAGCACAGTGCCAGCGGAGCTAATCAGAAAAATAAACAGCAAACGCCTGCTTTCCTTAAAAATTTGCCGAACATTGATCTGAAACAATAAAAGTGGTATCGCCAGCGGCACCACATAAGACCACACAGTATCATACACAGGCGACTCAACAGGAAGCACTCCTACATTTGTAAACACCATAGCACCTGCCAGCGCGATAATAGCACCCGACACAGCGGACGCCCACTTAAAGCGCTGCTCCAGCCCGATGCTCACTGCCGCCCACACCGCAATAAACCCCCACAATACCCATACATCATCAGAAGAAATCAAAGAATGCAAAATCCCATCACCCCTATTGTTAGAAAATTAAGACATATTATAATAGCCGGGGAACGGAACAGCAAGTCCAAAAAAAGTTTTTCTAAAAAAGCAGTTGACGAATAGAAGGGAAGGTTATATAATAGAACTTGTCAGAAAGACAATAACATACCCAGCAACACATACATATCATGATTCCGTAGCTCAGCTGGGAGAGCGCTACCTTGACAGGGTAGAGGTCGCTGGTTCGAGCCCAGTCGGAATCATAGCTTAAACCCTTGCGCAGCAAGGGTTTTTTACTTTGCTTATTTATTGATTTTGTCATCATTCATCGAGTTGGGGACGAATTGGGGACGGAAGTTCTTTAAGCTGATTTTGAAGTGAATTCAAAATCAGCTCTGTTTCTATGCTAGGTTTAATGGATTATACAGTTTCAATATTCTTTTCGATTTTTTGAATAACTTGTTCGAGCCATATGATTGGAGATACGCCGTAACTAAGAACGTCCACTCCGTCAGCAGCTTCATCGATAAAACCATTCTTTTCTTCATCCGAATAATCGCTGTTAATAAAATCTTTCAATGCAACTATATCAGTTTCTTGCTCTTCTTTTGGAATCTCTTCTAAGTATTCGTCCAGTGCTGACTCTGGAGTTTCTATATCTTGATGAAATATACCTCCTAGAAATTGAAATACAGGTTCATAAATTTCGATTTCAATCATTACTTATCACCGCCAAGAAATGTTAACTTCAAATCTGAGAAATGGTGGAATCTTATTCTATATAACTTTCTGCTATATCAATATCGTTTGGCATTTCTAAGTCAGGGTATTTTTTCATCTAATTTTCTTAAACAATTAATAAGTTCTTTACTTTGTAAACTATCAGCTAAATCTTCAAATACCTCACTGATCCAATATAAATCTTCTTTATTACAATTTTCTAGATAACTAATTGTATTTTCTTCATTTTCTGAGAGCACTTCAATTATTTCATCCCAACTATTTTGAATTCCATAGTCATCATTAAGATTAAGTTCTTTTCTTTTAATTAATATAGCTTCCATTTTTTTCTCTAAGTTCATATTGATTCTCCATACTTTGTCTATGGTTGTTTAGTGACATCTGGGAAAATGGTTCCTATTTCTCCATTTGTTTTAATAACTCCAATCCTAACACCTTTATACTCTCCGAATATAGTCACACCATTTTCTGCATTAGTGAATTCGGGTGTTTCAGCAATCTTTGCACCAGCAATATCAGACTCTGTCCAACTTTCGGGAACCCAAGATTGATTGGAGCCTGATCTTTTTTTGCTAAATTAAAAGCGCTTGGCGGCAAAACATCAAGTGAAAAAGTAACTTCACTGTGAAAAAAAACAAGCTCAAGCAAAAAGAAAACATCTATTAATCTGCCTTCGAGCATTTTCAAAGCGAAAAGCCCATTGAGGCACAGCGATGCTATTGAGCAGATCCAAACAGCGTTGGCGGCATTGCGTTTCTATCAAGATAAGCAAGCCAAAAACTTCGGTATCGATGGCTATTATGAACCAGCTACAAAAGCGAAATTGAAGTAATATAAAAAGGCCCTCTTAAAATGGGGGCCTTTCAGTGTTTCTTTTAAATAGCTTCTTTTAGTTTTTCTATTACACTTTTCAACCATTCTATAGGTGGTAATCCAATTGTCGGGAAATATATTTCTGCATTACACTTTATAATGTCTTCCTTTTCTTCTTTAGTTAGATCGCTATTTAGAAACTCTTCGCAAAACTTAACTGTAAATAGCAAACCTTCTTTACTAATTTCCTCAATAAATTCGTCTAATGCGTGTTCAGGGGATCTGATATCTTGATGAAATGTTGCACCTAAAAAATTTTCTAATTCGTCTAAGAAATCATAACTTTCATCCATGATACTTCCTCTCTTTCTATTTGGTTGGATATCCTGTAAGAATAAAGTTACCGTTGTTATCTTTTTTGAGTATAATTTTTGCGTTTGTAACGTTCTCTACTAGTTCTGAATTTCTTGTTACACTTCTGCCGATTATTTCTCCATCGCCCTTGTATTTTAACATTAATTTAGGTTTTTTAGGATTATCAATCCAATTTTCGATTTTCTTTATATTTTTTGGATCGTTTAAGACTGAATTAGCAATTCTCTCAGCGGTAGCCCTATCTTTAAAAGTAGATGAAGCTGTAATATGTGGGTTAGGATCAGTTCTCAGTCTTTCTATTAATTCTTCATCAGTCTTTCCGATATGTCTTTCTATAAGATGCCCGCCTTTTGCTTCATGAGCAGCTAATCCGCCGCCAGGTGCGAGAGGGGTACTATCACCTTGTTTGATATTACCTGTACCCATGTTGTTAGAACTTTCAGATCTTCTGAGAACACTCTCTTTTTTATCTTCCGGAATACTTTTTAGCAGCGGAGTATTTTTCACATTAATGGTATTCTCAGCATCTTGAAGGATTCCTTCTAATGCAGGAGTATACCGGTTAACAGGAGATTTGACAAACTGTTTTACAGACTTTCCACCTTTCTTAACTGTGCCACCAGCTGCTTTCCCAACTTTAGCAAGATCCTTCGAGCCTGTTGAGATAGAGGACTTTCCACCTTTCAATAACAGAAGACTTCCGCCCAGGTAAGTAACATAGTGTAGCCGCGTGTATGCATCTCCGTGAATCATTTTTTTATCCCAATTATCCTTCAATGTGTCAACCATGCTTTGAAAGGCAGCTTGATAGTCGTATTCCAGAACTGTATCCAGCACTTTTTGAGGATCCTTGTTTAAGTTATCAATTGTCCAACCGATATTCCATCCGAATTGAATAGCTCCTTCACCGGTATCCTTGGCAAGATCGTATACACCAACAATCGCCCCTTTAGCGCCATCACCTATGATTCGCAACACTTCTTTTCCGTTATCCATGAAAGCTTTACGCTGTTCAAGAAATGAAACAAATTCAAGCTGTTCAGGGGTAAGATTCTTATAGCCGATTTTCTTGGCAATTTTTAAGTATTCATCCGGGTCAGTCACTCCGTCAGCTAGCTTATTCTTTAGATCTTTAATTTCCCGTTCTTTTTCTTCTTTCTTTTTAATCGTCAAATAAGCTTCAGTCTTTTTCTCAATATCGCCTTTTTTCTTATGTATATCACTTTCACGATATGCCTTGGCATTGTAGTGGATGGGTGTAGCATTCTTGCCTTTGCCAGTTGATTCCTCAAGTTTTTGGAAGTCCTTCTTGATGAATTGCTCGTTTGGCTCTGACTGGGCATATTCAGTAACAAGTGCTTCGTCAACGCTGTCTACTTTATTGACTGCTTTTTTGCGTTGGTTCTCCGCATCGGCGAGTTCGTCTTTAAAGGTTTCTGTCGAGAACAAATCAAGCGGAAGAATATCATCGATATCATATAAGATATCTTTCATGGCTTTCTTTTGTTCAGACATAATCGATTTTGATTTTGTATAAGCATTAGCCAGCTCGTGTTCTAAGAAGGATTCTTCTATATATGCATCAGATAAGCTGGCGTCCTCTAAAGTACCTGAAATGCTTGTCAAGAAAGCAATTTTCATATCAATTAGATCAATCCAACTGTCAGCCACACCTGCGTGGTCTTGATAAAATGCTTTAGTGTTGTCGGCGCCTTTGCCGGAAAACTCACTGTCATCTAAATCAGCTACAGCTTTAAAAGCCTTTTTTAGATTGACCATCTGACTTCTTAATTCCTTGTATTCCTTTGCGCGTTTATCTGCTTCAGAAAGCAGTGATTTGGCTTCAAATACTTTCATGTTCATATCCTTTCGTTTGAATAGCTCCAACAAGATTTTACCATGGGAAAATGAAGAAATAGACAGCGATGTGATTCAAAAGTGCGAAATGAATAATTTGATCTGTGTCAATTTACCTATTCGGATTATTTGTTTGGAAACTGATGACGCAGTAAGACGATTCCAGCTGATGAATGGTTTAAATCCTAATGGCATTTATGGCCCGAAAACTAAAGCGAAGCTCGAATCCCTTCTTAAATAAAAAAGCCCTTCCCGATTGGGAGGGCTTTTTCTCTTATTTAATAGAAACGTGATGTGTGTACCAGTTTCCGGTTGCAGTGAATCGTAATTCCATATGGCCGTGGCGGTTACCTCCATACTTTACAAACGTGTAATCAGAATTGGCGATTGCATCCTTAGCCGTTTTATCAATGTTTGCAATTTTTTTGGAAGTGATTTTACCATTCCAGCCAGCAAAACCTGAAGCGGATGCACTTGGCGGACTTTCCCACTTTGTTATTTTCTTGCCGTATTCGTATGAATAGTTGTCACTTACTCGAATATCATATAATTTTATCCCTGTAAACTTTACAGCGTAATAGCCACTTGCAGTTTTATTTTGGGTGGCTTGTGTTTTTATCTTTTCCAATCCCATATCTGTACTGACGCCCATTTCCACAGTGAAACCATTACCGAGATCAATTTCTTGATATGGATGATCTTTGGTGACATGCATACTGTTTAAAGCCTTATTCACTTCTTTAACAGTTGGGATTTTCTCAGATGAAAGGGTTCTCAAGTTTTTTTGTTTTGTTACCTCGTGAAAGGTCGCCTTATCAATAATCAGATCAGAATTCTTGTCCACTTTTTCGGCAGCATTTGCACTTTGAAGACTAAACAGAGATGAAAAACTCAAAGCTAGGGCAAAAACCACACCCACAAGTAACTTTTTCATTTTATCCCTCCTTAATGTTTTCGTCCCCATCTTATCTTAATGTATAATATTGGTAAATGGGATGAAAGTAACAAATGGTGCTATTGATTAAAGTATTAGGCTTTGAAGGAGCGGGAAGATTGAAAAGTAAATGAATGGTTTTACCCATTTAAACAACCTTATATCACGTGTATATTGGATTGTAGGGGAGGGATATCATGGTCAAGATCATATTGGCATTTGTTTATCTATTTGGCTTCGTTGTGTTGAGCAATTGGGCTTTCGACGGAATATTTTCCGAGAGCTATTTCTCGCCAATCGGTTTCCTTTGGTCTATCTTATTTACATTTTTCATAGGGGTTTATACCGGCTTGCCTTTAATCTACAAAAAGTTTACTCAATCAAGCCGTTTGACTTTGAAAAGTAAAAAGCCGATTTATTTCACTATCGGTACAGCCGTTATTCTCTTTGGGCTTTATTTTCTCAAAAACGAAATCGCCCCCTATTTTATGCTATGTGGCTATTTTTTAACTCTGGCATCAGGTATAGCCCTGACCATCTTATTACAGCCCAAAACCAACAACTGTAAAACAGTATAACCAACAAGAATTAATTAAAAGCCCGTCGTTTTTTAGACGGGCTTTATACAAATTTAATCAAAAAGGAATATTTTTAATCAGAAACTTATGTAAGAAACCCTATAAAATAGGGCTTGGGAATAAAACGTCTGTTCGTGTCAGAACATAATCGCTACCTTGTGACAGGGGGGAGATCCCTGGTTCGAGCCCAGTCGGAATCATAGCTTAAAACCTTGCGTAGCAAGGGTTTTTTACTTTTTATGGGCTGTCGGTTTATTAATGCAGTATATGATTTAAATGAAAACTCAGGAATAATATTGAGTTGAGAAGATAAAATAAAAACCCCATTTCTAAAGTCCAAAATGGGGTTATTTCTTAATATCATATTAAGTTGCTGCTCTATCTGCGACCTTATAAGTGGACTGCTCAGAAAGAGCGTATGAAGCGCTGGATACTCCAACAATGCCAAGCAAGAGCGCTAAACAAATTGCAATTTTACATTTTTTCATTTAAATGTTTCCCCCTTTGAATTTGTTTACGTGCTTCAATTGCCATTTGATAAAAATCGACCGCATCATGTCTGTCTTCTTTGTTGGTCAAAAAATCAGCAACAGCAACAGCGTATTCTTCCATATCACCATAAAGGTTTTTCTCTTTGAAGAACTTGAACACTTCTCTAAGTATTTGTAAGTCAAATGATAAATAAAGACCTTTAACCAGTTTTAATTTCTCGGTTACTTCCTGGTTGTTGTGTCGGGCAGCAACCTTCTGACCTTCCTGATATAATTCTAATGCAGCCTTTAAATCATTCTTCTTTGCTTTGACATATGCCAGATTAAAAATCGCTTTGGACTCATAAATGTGCTTTCGATTCTTATAAATTTCATAGGCGATTTGAAAATATTTCTCAGTATTGTAAAGTTCTTCAAGATTTTTATAACATAATCCCACATTAAAATGAGCTGAACCAATTAAATGTTGCTCCCCTATTTTTATAGCATCATTTAAGGCTTTTTCAGCTGTTTCTAAAGCGTCCTCATAACACATTTTATCTAGCCAGTTCCCAAAGATAACAAACTGACATTGGACCATTTCTTTGCCATATGTAAGGTTCCCCTGAGCATCTTTTTGCTCTTTAAATATAGAGTATGCTCGCTGGGCATAGTTCATTGAACAATGAGTCTCTTTCATATAGTAATAGACTTCTGACATTTTGAAATAGAACTCTGCCTTATCTGTATTTGCGTTTTTATCTAATAAATCAAGATATTTTTCGGCTTCGCGATAATATGTTAAAGCAATAACTAAATCTCTCGTTCTAAAATGATACATGCCGGTAAAAAAATGATAATAGAACTAATTGTATTGGTGAGGGATGCACTCGAAGTTGTCTAATGATTTATAAATGGCATCTATCTTTTTCAAGAAAATGTTATAATGAAAAGCCATAAAATGATAGGAGGGGGAATTTCGATGCATTACATAACGGCATGTTTAAAAATCATCAGTGATAAAGGCCTTAATGAAATAATGAAGGAATTCAAAAAACTTGAGGAAGAAACGAACAAAGAAGAGGGTTGTATTACATTCCATGCTTATCCGCTTGAGCCATCAGAACGTAAAATAATGCTTTGGGAGATTTGGGAAAACGAAGAAGCTGTGAAAACCCATTTCACGAAAAAACACACAATAGACGTTCAAAAACAAGAATTAACGGAAGTAGAATGGTTAATGAAAAGCAATGTGAATGATTGAAAGGCTCTTTAAAAAGAGACATTCAATGACTTAGTATCAGCCACTTGTGACTAAGTAGTAAATTGTTGTCCAACTCTTATTTTTTCTATTTAATATTTTTTGAGACGAAAATGTTTTTTAAAGCTGATTTTAAAATGTATTCAAAGTCAGCTCTGTTTGATTTAATGGATTATATTCTTTGGATAACTTGTTACCATCATAATGGAGATACTCCGTATAAATTGGAGGTTAAAATAATGAGTCATTCTCAAGAAAAAATTGCACTAATTACAGGAGCAAGCAGTCAAGGGGATATTGGTACGGCTATTTGTCGTAAGTTAGCCTCACAGGGTATACATATCTTCTTTACTCACTGGAATTCTGATACGGCCTGGATAGAAGAATTTCAACAAGAAATTTTACGTATGGGTGTCCGCTGTGAGGCAATGAAAATTGATTTATCAGATGCACATGCTGCATTCACAATACATGAAAAAATTTCAGATAAATTAGGATATCCTTCCATCCTTATTAATAATGCAGCTCATTCCGCAAGTGATAATTATGTATCGTTAGATGCTAAATCACTTGATGAGCATTATGCGGTTAATATGAGATCGAATTTTCTTCTTTGTGTTGAATTCGCCCGTCGGTTTAAAAAATCTAATTTAATATCAGGAAGAATCATCAATATGACATCAGGGCAGGATTTAGGTCCTTTGCCTGGGGAGTTAGCGTATGCAGCTACTAAAGGAGCTATTTCTGCCTTTACTAGGTCGTTATCACAAGAACTTGCACCATTGGGCATCACTGTTAACGCCGTAAACCCAGGTCCAACAGATTCTACATGGATGACAGATGAAATAAGAAATTTTCTTTCACCTAAATTTCCAATGGGGCGTATTGGCACGCCAGATGATGCGGCACGAATGATTACTTTTCTTGCAAGTGATGAGGCTGAATGGATAACTGGACAAATTATTCATTCAGAAGGTGGATTTATTCGGGGCTAAGCTAATGAAACACAATATACAACAATGTATGATGTATTCCCAAAACTAAATCTAAACTTGAAGCGCAATTGAAATAAAATAAGGTCCCTTCTCTTTTTAGAGGGGGACCTTATTTTATTCATGCATGTTTTGCATCCAGAAAATCTGGCGGATAAGAGATTAATAAACCGTTACATATACTTTTCCGAATACTGCAGTACCTTTAAACAAAGTAATCGTGGCTTTTCCTTTTGATTTAGCCGTCACTAAACCATTTTGATCGACTTCAGCAACTTTTTGGTTATCAGTCCAATAACGAGTAGCTGAATTATTTTTAACAGAATAGGTTTCTCCAACTTTTAGAGGTAAATTATAGTCTTGAATCTTGATAACATGTGTAGGTGAAATAGAAATGTTCTTTACTTCAGTAGGTGTGGAGTTTATTTCATGAGCTGAAGCTACCCCGCTGACCGACAGAGCTAACGCAGAAATCGATAAAGCAGAAACAACAGTTTTTTTGAAATTCATTTTGAAACACTCCTTTAAAGTTTTTTGTCTTGCACTATAACAATTCAATAAAAGTAATTATTTTCCTTGTAAATAAATGTTAATAATATGTGAACGATCAATTGATTTGAGCTAAGACTATTGTGTGCCCTGCACAGAGTTTGTATTTATCATTGAAAATTGCTGAGAGAGAATGGCCATCCTTAAAATGTTGATAAAACACATTTGATGGGGTTATTAGTTTGTTGAGCGTGTGGAAATTTTGTTTGTTATCTGCACTTTATCCCCGAAGATGCCAAATCACTTTTCTTCATCATGTTCTTACTTTCGTACTCATACATTAGAAAATCTTCGTTCTAAATAGGTGAAGAATTGGAGTATTTTTATGAATTTCTGCTGAATAACGATAAAAAATACATTACATAGCAAACTCAAAGAATATAAAAATCGCTTTTTTCCGGAAGCTTCGGTAAAAAACGAAACTTTTGTCTCTATGATTTTATTTTATAATGTAAACGGTTTCTTATATAGTATACTTATACTATCAATTTGCTCAAGTAGATACTGACAGGAAGGATAGAAAAACAGATGGAATACATAAATACAAGACAAAAAGAGATTTTGTATCTGTTGTTATCTGAACCTGATGACTATTTAGTTGTGCAAGATTTCGCAGATAGGGTACAGTGTTCTGAAAAAACAATCCGGAATGATTTGAAAGTGATCGAGGATTATCTCAATGAGCATTCTCATGCACAGCTTATTCGAAAACCAGGGTTGGGCGTTTATTTACATATAGAAGAACAGGAAAGGACCTGGCTAAGCCAACAATTATATACTGAACATTTTTCTTCTAGGCAGCGGAGCGATGAAGAAAGAATGCTGCACATTGCTTATGACTTATTAATGAATCCGAAGCCTGTTTCCGCAAAAGACATTGCCGCTCGGCATTTTGTCAATCGATCTTCCATTAAAAAGGATTTATACGCAGTAGAAGAGTGGCTGAAGCGTTTTGATCTCACACTGGTTTCTAGGCAGCGGCTTGGATTAAAGGTTGAAGGGAACGAAAGAAATAAAAGAAAGGCATTGGCAAGAATATCTGATTTGATCCACAATACAGCGTTTACCAGCCAATTTATTAAAAGTAAGTTTTTACATTATGAAGTAGACTTTGTGACGAAAGAAATCAAATCATTGCAAAAAAAGCATTCCCTCTATTTCACAGACGAAACGTTTGAAAGTTTGTTGCTGCATACATTGTTAATGGTCCGCCGCATCAAAATGAAGCAGCCGATTTCATTGTCCCCAAAAGAAATGGCGGCAGTAAAAAAGAAGAAAGAATATCAATGGACATTTGCTTGTTTACAGCGGCTTGAACCGGTTTTTGCAATTCGCTTCCCTGAAGAAGAAGCCGTGTACTTAACATTACATATATTGGGCGGTAAGGTTCGTTATCCATTGCAGACAGAAGAGAACCTTGAAAATGCTGTGCTTCCTAAGGTTGTAGGGCATTTAATCAATCGTGTTTCAGAGCTGAAAATGATGGATTTTCATAAGGATCAGGATTTGATCAATGGTTTGAACATTCATCTCAATACTGTGCTGCAACGGCTGAGCTACGACCTTTCTGTAGCAAATCCTATGCTCAATGACATCAAAAAGATGTACCCTTATTTGTTCCACCTCATCATTGATGTTTTGGAAGAGATCAATCAAACTTTTGATCTTCAAATTCCTGAGGAAGAGGCAGCATATTTGACATTGCATTTTCAGGCAGCGATCGAACGGATGCAGTGCAGCAGCGAGACACATAAAAAGGCGATTATCGTCTGCCACATGGGGATTGGGATGTCACAATTGCTGCGGACAAAAATTGAACGGAAATATCACCAAATCGCTGTAATGGCTTGTATTGCAAAGGCCGATTTAAAGGATTATATCAAAAAGCATGAGGATATTGATCTTGTCATATCCACCATTGCGCTGGAGAATATTACGGTTCCCCATATTGTTGTATCTCCGCTTTTAGAGCCTGGCGAAGAGAAGAAATTAAGTGCGTTTATACGTCAGTTGGGCGAATCACACCGCCAAAAACAAAAAACGTTTCAGATGCTGAACAATACGACTCCTTTTTTGGTTTTTTTGCAGCAGGAGGCGGAGCATCGCTACAAGTTAATCGAACAGCTGGCGACAGCTTTGTTTGAGAAAGGCTATGTTGATAAGGACTATGCGGTTCATGCGGTGATGAGGGAAAAAATGTCGGCGACAAATATTGGGTCAGGCATTGCCATTCCTCATGCAAACGCTAAATTTATTAAACAATCAGCAATCGCGATTGCCACATTAAAGGAGCCGCTTGAATGGGGAAATGAAAAAGTTTCGCTCGTTTTTATGCTGGCTGTCAAACACGAGGATCAAACCATGACAAAGCAGCTGTTTAGCGAGCTTTCATATCTTAGCGAGCAGCCGGCCTTCGTCCAGAAGCTGACGAAAGAAGCCAATGTCATGACATTTTTATCTCATTTGGATTATTAAAGCAGGGATTATTCCTTGCTTTTTTTTGTTATAGGGAAAAATGCCTTTATTACCGGAACCTATGGTAAAAAAAGCGATTTTAATGAGCTGATTTCAGTATACAGTTGAGACAAGATCTTATTATTCACACTTTAAAGGAGGTTTCCTATGAAACTGTTAGCGATTACATCTTGTCCGAATGGAATCGCCCATACGTATATGGCAGCGGAAAATCTGCAAAAAGCTGCTGACAGACTGGGCGTTAGCATCAAAGTTGAGACCCAGGGAGGGATTGGTGTTGAAAATAAGCTAACCGAAGAGGAAATTCACGAAGCGGACGCAATCATTATTGCTGCAGACCGCTCGGTAAACAAAGACCGGTTTATAGGCAAAAAACTGCTGTCTGTGGGGGTACAGGACGGCATCCGCAAACCGGAAGAATTGATTCAAAAAGCTCTTAACGGGGATATACCGGTCTATCGTTCCGCTTTAAAATCGGAATCCGGTAATCATCAGGAGAAGAAACAAAATCCAATTTACCGTCATTTAATGAACGGCGTTTCATTTATGGTTCCTTTCATTGTTGTCGGCGGATTATTGATAGCGGTTGCATTAACGCTTGGAGGGGAGAAAACACCTAAAGGCTTAGTTATTCCGGATGATTCCTTCTGGAAAACGATTGAACAGATCGGCAGTGCTTCATTTTCATTTATGATTCCGATTTTAGCCGGCTATATCGCCTATAGCATCGCTGATAAACCGGGACTTGTGCCAGGGATGATCGGCGGTTATATTGCGGCGACTGGAAGTTTTTATGACAGCGCAAGCGGCGCCGGATTCCTCGGGGGGATTATTGCCGGGTTTTTGGCTGGATACGCGGCACTTTGGATCAAAAAATTAAAAGTTCCAAAAGCAATCCAGCCGATTATGCCGATTATTATTATTCCGGTGTTTGCATCACTGATTGTAGGTTTAGCGTTTGTGTTTTTGATCGGCGCGCCTGTAGCTCAAATTTTCGCCTCTTTAACAGTTTGGCTGGCGGGGATGAAAGGGTCGAGCTCGATCCTTCTGGCATTGATTTTAGGGGCGATGATCTCATTTGATATGGGCGGCCCCGTAAATAAGGTGGCGTTTCTGTTTGGATCGGCAATGATTGGAGAAGGGAATTATGAAATTATGGGACCAATTGCTGTCGCCATTTGTATCCCCCCGATTGGCCTTGGCATTGCGACGTTTTTAGGAAAAAGAAAATTCGAGGCATCTCAAAGAGAAATGGGGAAAGCGGCATTTACGATGGGGTTATTCGGCATTACTGAAGGAGCGATTCCATTTGCGGCGCAGGACCCTCTGCGCGTTATTCCAAGTATTATGGCAGGCTCAATGACAGGTTCTGTGATAGCCATGATTGGCAATGTGGGAGACAGAGTGGCGCACGGCGGACCTATCGTTGCAGTGCTTGGCGCAGTTGATCATGTCCTGATGTTTTTTATTGCTGTGATTGCAGGATCTCTTGTCACTGCTCTGTTCGTCAATGTACTAAAAAAGGATATTACGGCGTCTCCTGTGCTCAGTGAAACTGCACCGCCCTCCGCGCCAAGTGAAGCTGCGGCAGCAAATGAAATAAAGCAGCCAATTCAAAGCCAAAAAGCTGAGATGTCGGAATTTAAAAAACTGACAGACATTATCAGCCCGGAATTAATTGAACCAAATTTATCGGGGGAAACGAGGGATGACATCATAGATGAATTGATTCAGAAATTGTCCCGAAGAGGTGCGCTGCTTTCAGAGAGCGGGTTTAAACAAGCCATTTTGAATCGTGAACAACAGGGAACAACGGCGATTGGCATGAATATCGCGATTCCGCACGGAAAGTCTGAGGCGGTCAGGGAGCCGAGTGTTGCCTTTGGGATCAAACGATCAGGTGTTAATTGGAATAGCCTGGATGGATCAGAAGCTAAATTAATCTTTATGATTGCTGTACCGAAAGAGAGCGGGGGAAACCAGCATCTCAAAATACTGCAGATGCTATCTCGAAAGCTAATGGATGACAATTATAGGGAGCGGCTGCTCTCCGTGCAAACAACAGAAGAAGCATACAAGCTGCTAGAAGAAATCGAATAAAGCGGGGGATTTTCATGACGATTGAACCGTTATTTTTCAAGCCTGTTTTCAAAGAAAGAATTTGGGGCGGGACCGCTTTAGCTGATTTTGGCTATACCATTCCGTCACAACGAACAGGAGAGTGCTGGGCTTTTGCCGCGCATCAAAATGGTCAAAGCGTTGTTCAAAACGGAATGTATAAGGGGTTCACGCTCAGCGAATTATGGGAACATCACAGACATTTATTCGGACAGCTTGAAGGGGACCGTTTCCCTCTGCTTACAAAAATATTAGATGCTGACCAGGACTTATCTGTTCAGGTGCATCCGAATGATGAATATGCCAACATACATGAAAACGGTGAGCTTGGAAAAACAGAATGCTGGTACATTATTGATTGCCAAAAAGATGCCGAGATTATTTATGGCCACAATGCAACAACAAAGGAAGAACTAACTACCATGATAGAGCGTGGAGAATGGGATGAGCTCTTGCGCCGTGTAAAGGTAAAGCCGGGGGATTTTTTCTATGTGCCAAGCGGTACTGTTCATGCGATTGGAAAAGGAATTCTTGCTTTGGAGACGCAGCAGAATTCAGACACAACCTACAGATTATATGATTATGACCGAAAAGATGCAGAAGGCAAGCTGCGCGAGCTTCATCTGAAAAAGAGCATCGAAGTGATAGAGGTCCCGTCTATTCCAGAGCGGCATACAGTTCACCATGAACAAATTGAGGATTTGCTTACAACGACATTGGTTGAATGCGCTTACTTTTCGGTAGGGAAATGGAACTTATCAGGATCAGCAAGCTTAAAGCAGCAAAAACCATTCCTTCTTATCAGTGTGATTGAAGGGGAGGGCCGTATGATCTCTGGTGAGTATGTCTATCCTTTCAAAAAAGGAGATCATATGTTGCTGCCTTACGGTCTTGGAGAATTTAAACTCGAAGGATATGCAGAATGTATCGTCTCCCATCTGTAACATGGCAGGGCTTGAGAAATAAATTTGCGAGTGAAGACGCCTATTCTCCAGCAATGATCTAAATAAAATAAGAGTTTAATAGTTGGAGAAGAAATGTTACACTCTTTTCTGTATATGGTAAAGAATGAAAAAACACGATTCGGTTGGTAGTCCGGATGCATTATTGACAATGTCAGTAACCTTCCCCTCCTCGGGATGTCCATCATTCTTTAATATCTTTTATGAGGAGGGAATCGTTATGAAATTAACGATTTACTACGATGGTCAGTTTTGGGTAGGCGTTGTTGAAGTTGTGGACAATGGAAAGCTAAGAGCCTTTCGTCATCTTTTTGGCAAAGAGCCGAGGGATTCTGAAGTATTAGAGTTTGTTCATAACCAACTCCTGAATATGTTGGCCCAAGCTGAGCAGGAAGGAGTTCGTTTACAAGGCAGACGTCAAAAAAAGATCAATCCAAAAAGATTGCAGCGCCAGGTTTCAAAAGAGTTGAAAAACGCCGGAGTAGCTTCTAAAGCTCAAGAGGCGATAAAGCTAGAGCTTGAAGCAAGAAAGCAAAAGAAAAAACAAATAATGAAAGAACAGCGAGAACATGTAAAAGAGCAAAGGTATATGCTCAAAAAGCAAAAAGCGAAAAAGAGACACAGAGGTAAATAATCCAAACAAAAGCAGGCGCAGTGCCTGCTTTTGTAATTAAGGACTCTACTTTGTAACATATAGCCAATGTTTATAATCCGCTGATTTATGATTCAATATAAACCCTAACTTCTCCAAGGTTTTTTGTGAGCCTAGATTATCATGTTCGCATCTTGCGGTGATCCGGTTTACTGTTTCTTGGTTTAATGCCCAGTTTATTAGTTTTTGGGCGGCTTCCACACAATAACCTTTGCGGCGATGACTTTTATTTGTTGCAAAACCGATTTCAATCATGCCATTTTCGTCTGGGTCACCTAAAAATCCAGTTCCCCCAACAATTTCATGACTGTCCTTCTTTACAATAATCCATGAATCAAATCCTTTTGTTCCATTGTTTTTGACTAAAATCTCGCGGAAATAAGGTATCGCTTCAAAAAAATCAGAATTTGGCCATTCACCATTTGTTTCATAACCTAAGTCTTTGATAGCCTGATGATCTTGTTTAGACGCGGCGTCAAGAAGGGGAATATCAATCGTTTTTAATCGTAATCGATTCGTCTCAAGGAGAACCATATATCTAATCCTCTTTTCTTTTTACTGGGAATAATGATAACATATAACAATTTTCTCTGATACCTTGGCAGTAGAGAAAGATGAAAAAATTGAGGGAGATTGAAAGAGTGACAGGTAAGAGTTTGCCCAGACCAAAAACGGGTGGGAAAATACCGATGTTAATGTGTCCCTACCCGTTTTTCTGTTCCTGAATGCAGGGTTTCTGATAACATGTTGTGCTACCTTTTCGCAATCAAATAAAGCGATATGGCTCTTTGGGTTTGCACAGGATTATGAATGATAATGACCCATTGGTTTCTTCGTCTTGGAAAGCTTGCTACAGCATACAATGGAGCAGTATCGCGCGGAGTGAATCCACCATTTATCACGTTGATATCTCTTCCTTCAAGATGACAAACTAAGTATTCACCTGGATTGATGACCTGTTGGTTCGTCCATGCGTAAGAATAAAAGCCGTCTCCAAGATCTTCGGTGGAAGATGGGGGGACAAAGCCATCTACAGTCAACGTGATTTCTCTTCTTCGCTGTCTTTCTGAAAAGTCTGGACTTCTTTGAGGGTTATGAGTATGTGAAAAGTAAGGAATTAACGCAGGGCCATAAAAGTAATGATACAAAGCAACCACTCCTTTATTTTCCATTCATACAAATTGTATGTGGGAGTTATTTGTTCATTCCTGTTTTGTTCCATGTAGTCTAATAATGGGCTATAGGCGTCCAAGGAAATCAATTTGTCCTTTCGTTGATTCAATGCTAGTAACCTTGAAAATGCAGGTTAGGATGATAGAATTTACATATTACTGCAAGAAGTTAGACATACATCATTTTGATAGTGGGTGAAAACAATGGCGAAAAAAATGGCAAAAACAAATGCGGTTCGTCTGATAGAACAGCAGAACATCTCTTATGAGGTATTAGGGTATAAAACAGACGGCCAGCCGGTAGATGGCATCTCTGTTGCGGAAAAAATCGGTTATCCTTTGAAATATGTATATAAAACGTTGGTTGCAGCAGCAGGAACAAATCATTATTATGTCTTTGTTGTACCCGTTGCAGAAGAGTTAGATGTAAAAAAGGCAGCAAAGGTGACAGGGGAAAAGAAAATAGAAATGATTGCAATGAAGGAGCTATTAGCGGTAACTGGCTATCTTCGCGGCGGCTGCTCGCCAATTGGCATGAAAAAATTGTTCCCGACCTATATTGATGCATCTGCAGAAACGCTTGATTTTATCATTGTCAGTGCAGGGAAAATCGGTATGCAGCTAAAGTTGGCGCCACAAGATTTAGCCAAATCATGTGATGCCGCATTTGCAGAAATTGTATAGATGCAGATATAGGGGGAAACAAAAAAGCTTAGTCATATCGATTAAGCTTTTTCCGCATCCCTTTCAAATATGATTTCAAAATAAGCAGCTGCCCCATACCCATCTATACTGGGAGCGAAAATCTGAACAAATCTCCAGCCTCTTTTCGCATAATCATGGATGATTTGCTGGTAGTCTTCTTTAGGCCTTCTTCTCATCGTACTCAGCTCAACTCTTACGAATTCATATTCTTTCATCGTTTGATCCCTCCTATTAAGGTATACGCATAATTGAGCAAGAAGTTCCGAAAACATAGGTTAAGGTCTGCCTCACTAAACACAGGAACATCTTGAAGAGTTAATGGGCTATAAAAACGAATTTCACCGGGTCAGCAGTCCAAATGAATCTCTTGCTTATTGCATTTGACTGAGTATATAAGTAAAAAAAGAGCGGCCAGAACATATAAGAAAGAGATGATCATTAACGCACTCATAACAGGGTAGTGTTTAGCGGAATAGATGAAAAAATCAAGCTGTGAAATTTGTTTGGGGCTGCTGACGGCATCAATTCCATTTAGCAGTTTTGAGAGTTTAGCAGTATAGTTCCAATCAAATCGATCTGAAACAAGCTCGCTTCCTTGATACCAATTAACAGCAGCTAAAAACAGAAATACCATAATAGAAAATCCAAGCTGAACAACTAAAAATATTCCCTTCACTTTTGTATGACCTCCAAATCTATGAATATGGGAAAATCAAACAATATATTACCACCGTAAGGGTTATTCTTGCAATTTCACTTCCATACAACTCAAACGCAAGTCTATTTTTTTGTTTGTTTTTGGCTTATAATACCTGATGATCAGAAAAAGAGTGCGGGTTTATAGATTAGAGAAACAAATGTATTTCTTAGCATTTTTTATTTGTGGAGAGAGTATAGAAGCATTCGATTAGATCTGCTTTTTCACAGAAACGGTTTTCATCTGTTTGCCTGAGCTTTACAATTGGCTGGCAAAAAAACAATGATTTCTTTCAATCAAAACATGCAACGATGCGACACATTTTATATCTTGATGACTTATCTCATTGCCTTTAAGTCATCCTATCGAGAAAGCGATGGTATTTTATGAACAAAGAAACCCTAAAAAACATACTCATGATTTTTTCAATATGCGCAACCCTCCGAGAAACCGATGGTATGCGCATAGCTGATAGCTGGATTTTGAGTGAGATTATACGATTTTTGATTTGCATGGTTGTGTTTTTTGCCATGACATTTCTATTAGATGCTGTTTTTCCAAACAAAAAAGAGTCACATTAATGTGTGGCTCTTTTTGCATCATCTGATCAGAAACATCATAAATGAATCGATCATCATGATGAAGAACAGCAAGCAAAAATAAATAAGCGAGTAGACAAACATATCCTTTGCCCACTTCACGTCATCGTCTATTTTGAATCCCTTGATGCTTTTTTTGATCCATATGCCTCCGAGAACCAAGGCTGCTAAAAAATAAAATGGGCTCATATGGCCGGTGCCGAGAGAGAAAGGAAATAATAGCGTGACCGGCACCAGGACGGCAATATATTGCATCATTTTTATTTTTGTTACATGATTTCCTTTGACTACTGGCAAGAGCGGAATGCCAGCGGCACGATATTCCTCTTTGCGTCTTATCCCAATCGCCCAAAAATGCGGCGGCTGCCACAGAAACATAATCGTGTACAACAGCACTGCTGTCATACTGAAGTCACCGGTTACGGCACAATACCCCATCAATGGCGGCGCAGCTCCTGGAAAGCTCCCGGCAAATGTGCTCCACACAGACGTTCGTTTCACCCATACCGTATAGATGATCGCATAAAAAATAAAGGCGGCGAGTCCGAGAAAGGCCGTTAATGGATTAAGGGAATAAAGCATGGCAAGACCTGCGATTCCTAACACAGAGCCATATGTTAAGATCATGGCTGGCGGCATTTTCCCTGTGACCGAGGCCCTGCTGCGAGTGCGTGCCATTTTTGCGTCCATATGCCGATCAAAATAGTTGTTATAGACAGTGCCGGAAGCCATCACAAACGCGGTTCCCAACATTGCTGTTACCATTGTCATCAAAAAAGCCATGCCGGTTAACGTTTTTTCTGCGCTTGCAAACGCGATCCAAAACCCGCCGAAGGCTGCTATCGAGTTTGATATGATAATGCCGGGTTTTGCAAGTTTGATAAAATCGTAAATGGTTACCCGGTTTGAAGCTTTTATGTATTTTGTTTCAGATATGGCTGCAGAATCTCTTGTATTCTCCAA
This sequence comes from Bacillus sp. YP1, assembly GCF_000877815.1. NCBI lineage: Bacteria > Bacillati > Bacillota > Bacilli > Caryophanales > Bacillaceae > Bacillus > Bacillus sp. YP1. Next base: position 1,019,028 of record NZ_CP010014.1, read on the forward strand.
AAATAGACGCCTCCCCCTAAAACTGCATGCTTTTGTTATCGTAACAAGAGGGATACGGAATCACAATTATTTCCTATATTTGTCATGATATTGTCATTTTTAAAATAAAAAAATGGGGAGCTGGACTGCCCCCATTTTGATATGCGGCGACTAGTAACCGTAACCTCCGCCATATCCTCCGCCATAACCGCCGCCGTAACCGTACCAAGGGTAGTAAGGCGGGCGCGGGCGCGGGTAGTAATAAGGCGGGCGCGGATAAAACGGGTAGAACGGATAATAATAAGGCTGATAAAATGGCCGTCTCGGACGCGGATAATAATAAGGCTGTCTTTCATCATAAGGGGTAATTTGTTCAAATGGCTGTTCATTCAAAGGGTAATCCAAGAGGAAAACCTCCCTAGCTTTTTTTATTCCTTTTACCATATTCTTGATGCTTAAGTTGGGTGTATGTACATTTATGAAACTCGGTTTTTTTATGATGAAATTCCTTAAAAAGGATTGACATGAACTTCTAAATCTCATAGTATTACAAATGTGAAATAAATGTTACTACAATGTTACAAAAGCATTTCTAAATAGATACAGTTCCAACTGATGAAGAGTAAATCGAAATGGCTACGAAAGAAGGAGTTTTTGTTGTTGGCAAAAAGAATCAAATGGTTTCATGTATTAATAGCAGTTGTATGTGTGGTGGGCCTTATCGGCTTTTTCCATAATCATTCATTGAAAAAAGAAACGGTCATGAATAAAGTAAGAACTGATTCTCAATATGGGAATGTTGAGATCGCAACGCTTGTGAATGACGGGAAAACTTTTAATTACGCGGTTAACTATCCCGTTTTCAAAAATGAAAAAATGGATTCGGCATTAAAAAGATTCGCAGAAAAAGAGGTTCGTCAATTTCAAAAGGAAACAAAAGACGTTGACCAAGAGCATACGACAAAACGCAACGAATTAAATGTTGATTATAAAATTGTCCATTATGCCAAACAGACAGTGGCGATTGTATTTAATGAATATAAATACATCGGCGGGGCACACGGGCAAACCGTGAAAAAAACGTTTAACTATGATTTTAGTAAACAAGCGTTTCTTTCCATTGATGATATTTTCAAAGAGGACGCTGACTACCTACATAAGCTTTCGTTAATCGCTTATCACGAACTGAAAAAGAATAAGGACATTGCAGCGGACGATGCACTGTTAAAGGAAGGGACGGCTCCGAAAAAAGAAAATTTCAGCCGCTTTGCCATCAAGGAGGATTATATCGAACTTTACTTTGACACATATCAGGTTGCAGCAGGCTATCTTGGAGAGCAATCGATTGCCATTAAGAAAAGTCTTTTGAAAGACATTCTGAAAGAACAATATATTGATAAAGCAAAAAATAAAAATAAAATCAAAGAACAAAAGCCGAAGCATGAAGTGATTTCTTTACCCAAAGAGGAAACGGTTGATCCAAATCAAAAAGTCATTGCGCTTACTTTCGACGACGGCCCGAATCCTGCGACAACAAATCAGATTCTAGACTCCTTGAAGAAATATAAGGGTCATGCCACGTTTTTTGTTTTGGGGAGCAGGGTTCAATATTATCCGGAAACGCTAATAAGAATGCTGAAAGAAGGAAATGAGGTGGGGAACCATTCATGGAGCCATCCACTTCTCACAAGGCTTTCAGTGAAAGAAGCGTTAAAGCAGATCAATGACACGCAAGACATCATTGAAAAAATAAGCGGATACCGCCCGACGCTTGTAAGACCCCCATACGGCGGCATTAATGATGAACTGCGGAGTCAAATGAAAATGGATGTTGCGTTATGGGATGTTGACCCGGAAGATTGGAAAGACCGTAACAAAAAAACAATCGTTGACCGTGTCATGAGTCAGGCGGGAGATGGAAGAACCATTTTAATTCACGATATTTACCGCACCTCTGCTGATGCGGCCGATGAAATTATGAAAAAGCTCACCGATCAAGGATATCAATTGGTGACGGTTTCTCAGCTTGAAGAGGTTAAAAAACAAAGAGAAGCGAAATAAATTACAAAAGGCTGTCCGTACGGACAGCCTTTTTTCTATTTAATAAGAGCCTGTGGTGGCCCAAACATTTAAGTTTGGCCCTGAATACTTGCCGAAAGCGTAAGAAGTCCTTGGATCTAAATCATATACCATCGGTGTATAGCAAGACTTTTGGCCGGCCACCGCTTTTCCATTGCCGCCTGCAGAATCACAATTATATCTCTTGCCGTCCGTGTTTCGGGTAATCTCCGCATTTGCTTCAAAGCCAGACGTCAATATATTATTCATCGTGATTTTTGCCCAAGCCGTTTTACATGTACTGCTGAATTTAAGCTCAACTACTCCGATGACTTGATTGCTGGCATTCACTAAGTTTGAGGATTTTTTTGTAGAGCCGGTGGACGCACAATCATTGTAATAAGGGCTTTTTCCATCGTAGGCATGGGTTTCCGCATTGGCGGGTACACCTTTGACGGCAAAAACAAATACTACTGCAAATAACACCAATGAAGCCTTCGTAAACAGTCTTTTCATATCCTTTATGACCTCCTTAATATGGCAAACAATAAATCATACGGAGGAACAATCAAAACATGCATGCTTTTTTGTGAACAATAAAGGCGGCCGGGAGGATGGAGTTATTGGCCGCCTTTGGTGTGAGGTTAAGCTTTTACATCAATGGTTTGTCCGAGAGTCGGATGCTGAATCATCTTTAAGGTTTGATCGGCATTTTGCTGGGCGGTGTCCAGCATTTTTTTCGTTAAAGCGATATTAACATTCTGGGCAAGGGATGCTTGATGCATTGCAACTGATAAAGCAGGAATATCCATCGTTCCACCTCCTATGCCTTACCTATCGGCGGGTTTGTATGATTTTACAGTGAAAAATGGCTTAATTTTCGCTGTTGACCCTTACGCTGCGGCATATCGTATGTTTTTGACAAGGAGGGAATCAGGATGAATCTAGTAATGGAAAAGATCTTTGAGCAATACGAAAAGCTGTTTTCAATGGAAGAACAGAAAAGAGAAGATGTATTTCGGTATACGATGATGAGGCCGTTTGAAAAGATGTGGACCGCCATCCAAGTTCCGCTGAAAGCGAAGGAGCCAAGCTATGATGTGATCATGGCTGCGAAAATGCTGGGCTATTTGGATGTCCGTGATGCTGAAAGCGGCCAGAAAGCACTACAAATACTGAAAGAATCACATGTTTCAGAGACAGCTGAATCTGCACTTCGGCAATGCATATTTTTTGCTGAGCGCGAACAGCTGCGGGTGAATGCAGAGGAGATCAAATTCGGCCTTTATATCGCTGATCCAAATAAACTTCAGCTGCAAAAAGGCTACTGCGGGTTTGGCGGGATACCGGGCTTTATTCATGTATGGATTGATCCGAACCGTTATAACCTGCCAAGGATTCCTTCAATTATTGCTCATGAGTTTCATCATCATGTGCGGTTTTCGTATATAGATTTTCATCACGGCTCTGTAAGTGTCGGGGATTATCTTGTGATTGAAGAATTGGCGGAATCATTCGCCAGAGAGCTGTTTGGGAACGATTGGGCCCTTGGGTTACTCGTTTTGATCATGAAGATTTGCAATATTCCATTGATGTGATCAATGAGGTGCTGGATGTGAAAGGATTTTCGGAAGTCAGCCGTTATATGTTTGGTGATCCAATTGCTAACGACCAAGGCTTTAAGCCTGCAGATTTATCGGCTTTTGCGGGTTATGCAGTTGGCTATCATGCCGTTCAGTCATTTATGAATCAACATCATATCACGATAAGCGAGGCCACGCGTTTGGATGCGAAGACCATTCTTTCTCAGTGCGGATTGTTTTCCAAATGAAAAAAAGCGTCACATACAGCGGCGCTTTTTGATTCCCAAAACCAGCAGTTCTATGGCGGCACAGGCGGCAATTCCGATTGTATATGCTTCGATATCGCTCCATAAAAAACCGTACCCCAGTACAAGCCCGCCAAGAGAAGTATCCCTAATCTGGTCGATCCATTCAGCATGATAGAGCTGGCTGAATTCAATGACAAAACAGAAAGAAAGACTGATAATGCCCGTTATCATTGTCTTCAGCTTCCGAAATAGAAATCCGCATCCCGTAAAGATCATGGCGGCCCACAACGAGTCCCCAAGATAAGTATTGAGGGTATCAGGAAGAACACTGGAGTATGCTCTGGATCCAAGCCCCAGCCCAATGATCAGTAAGGTGAAAACTGCATATATCCAACGATTTCGCTTCATTGCGAATTGATACCCCGTCTCTGCTTCATCTCCCTGTATTGTAAGGAATATAGCTTTTATTTGTCCACTAAAAAAGCGGCTGAATAGCCGCGTAGGGTGTTTATTTTGCTTTTAGGTTTACATGGTCGGCTGTCTGATCCGTGCCTATTACAAAATGGAGTTCATAGCGGCCTGTATCATATACATAATCGATTTCATCGGTAAACGGGACGGTTAACACCCGATTTGCTGGCCCTAATTGCTTCTGCAGCACTTCCGGCGTAACTCCGCCTAAATTCAGCTGCCGTTCCACACCGGTTCCAAAGTAGCGGATTTCTGAAATTGTCATGTCTTTATGATAGGAAAATCCGTAGCCCGGCTGTCCCATATTCCAGTGATATAAATCAAATCGATTGTCTCCACCGACTGGCCTTTCCGGTTCTCCAAACGCAGCGTGGACATCCCCTTTTGTGCTTTTGTTAATGGTAAGGCCTTGCGCCTGCTGAGGCATTTCCCCTTTATAGGCGGTGTTATAGAGGTTTTTGACAAGCTCGGCGGCTGATTGATTCGTGTTTTCTGAGAGCGTGTTTGTTTGAGCTGCGGCCTTTGCCGGTGCTGAAAAGGACGCAGCCCCAAAGCCGGTAAAACAGCTTGTTACTGCTGCCGCAGCGGTAATAGCAGACATTGTCTTTTTCATGTTGATCCCTCCTTATTGATCTACCATCCCGTTTCCCGGTGTTAGTGCAATAAAACATGTGAGTGCGCTTTGTATGTTTTATTGAGTTGTTGTAAGGGAACTGAAATAGGTAATTCGGTATATAAAGCAAGAAAGGGGAATGGAGATGGCTGGCAAGAAAAAAATCACAATAAACGGCGTTGAAATGGAAGCGTCCGAGGAACAGACGGTGCTGCAGCTTTTGAATAACAGCTCGATTGAAGTGCCGCAAGTTTGCTATCATCCAAGCTTAGGACCGATTGAAACATGTGATACGTGCATCGTCAGCATCAATGGTGAGCTGAAGAGGTCGTGCTCCGCTGAATTAAAGGATGGGGATATCATTGATACGCTCTCACCTGACGTGAAAAAAGCGCAGGTCATCGGGATGGACAAGATTTTATATAATCATGAGCTTTATTGTACAGTTTGCGATTACAACAATGGGGGATGCGAAATACATAATACGGTGAAGGAAATGAAAATCAATCACCAAAGCATTCCGTTTGATCACAAGCCATACCATAAGGATGAATCCCATCCGTTTTATCGGTATGATCCAGATCAATGTATTTTGTGCGGACGCTGTGTTGAAGCATGCCAGGACGTTCAGGTAACTGAAACGCTGACCATTGACTGGGAGCGGAAACGCCCGCGCGTCATTTGGGATAACGACGTGCCGATCAATGAGTCGTCATGTGTGTCATGCGGCCATTGTTCAACGGTCTGTCCATGCAACGCGATGATGGAAAAAGGAATGGAAGGGAAAGCCGGATATTTAACAGGCATCAATAACGAAACGCTGCGACCGATGATCGAGATCACGAAAGGCGTAGAGACAGGCTACGGCTCGATTCTCGCGATTTCTGATATGGAATCCGCTATGCGCGATGAACGAATCAAAAAAACGAAAACCGTCTGCACGTATTGCGGCGTCGGCTGCAGCTTTGATGTCTGGACAAAGGGCAGAGACATTCTGAAAGTAGAGCCGCAGGAGGAAGCGCCTGCCAACGGCATTTCTACTTGTGTGAAAGGCAAGTTCGGCTGGGATTTCGTTAACAGCGAAGAACGCCTGACAAAGCCGCTGATCCGTGAAGGTGACCATTTCCGTGAAGCAGAGTGGGAGGAGGCGTTATCGCTGATCGCCAGCAAGTTCACTGAATTAAAAGAGGCGTTTGGCCCGGATTCTCTCGCTTTTATTACATCTTCTAAATGTACAAATGAAGAATCCTATCTTATGCAAAAGCTGGCCAGAGGGGTCATTGGCACAAATAATGTGGACAACTGCTCTCGCTATTGCCAATCTCCTGCGACTGCCGGCCTGTTCCGGACAGTCGGCTATGGCGGTGATTCAGGATCAATTACAGATATCGCGCAAGCGGACCTTGTTTTGATTATCGGTTCGAACACGTCTGAGTCGCATCCAGTCTTATCCACTCGCATTAAACGGGCTCATAAGCTGAGAGGGCAGAAAGTGATTGTCGCCGATATCAGAAAACACGAAATGGCAGAGCGCTCAGATTTATTTGTCCAGCCGCGTGCCGGATCGGATATCGTCTGGCTGAATGCGATCGCCAAATATTTAATAGAAAACGGCAAGGCCGATGAACGATTTTTGAGAGAAAGAGTGAACGGACGGGATGAATATGTAAAAAGCCTCGCGCCGTACACACTTGAATATGCTGAGGAGAAAACCGGGATTGATCAAGAAACCCTTATCCAAATGGCAGAGATGATCGGGCAAGCTGACAGTGTGTGCGCATTGTGGGCGATGGGCGTGACACAGCACATTGGAGGAAGCGACACGAGCACGGCAATCTCTAATCTGCTGCTTGTGACAGGAAATTACGGAAAACCGGGAGCAGGTTCTTACCCATTGCGCGGTCATAATAACGTGCAGGGAGCAAGTGACTTCGGAAGCATGCCTGACAGAATGCCAGGCTATGAAAAAGTGACGGATGAACAAGTCCGCCAAAAATACGAGCGTGTGTGGGGTGTGCCGCTGCCGAAGGAGCCGGGTATGACCAACCACGAAATGATTGAAAAAATCCATTCCGGACAGCTGAAAGCGATGTATGTAAAAGGTGAAGAAATGGGCTTGGTGGATTCCAACATCAATCATGTACATGCCGCATATGAAAAGCTTGATTTCTTTGTGGTGCAGGACATTTTCCTTTCACGTACAGCGGAGTTTGCTGATGTGGTTCTTCCTGCGAGCCCAAGCCTTGAAAAAGAAGGAACGTTTACAAACACAGAACGCCGGATTCAGCGTTTGTATCAGGTGTTTGAACCGCTGGGCGAATCAAAGCCGGATTGGCAGATTATTATGGAGGTTGCCAATAAGCTTGGCGCCGGCTGGCACTATAAGCATCCTGCAGACATTATGGAGGAAGCAGCCAAGCTGTCGCCGATTTATGCCGGTGTCACCTATGAACGTCTTGAGGGCTATAATTCCCTGCAATGGCCTGTAAATGCTGATGGAAAGGATTCGCCTTTACTCTTTACAGAGCGCTTCCCTTTCCCGGACGGCAAGGCCATTCTCTACCCTGTCCAGTGGACAGAGCCTGAGGAATTCGGTGAGGAATATGATATCCATGTCAACAATGGGCGGCTCTTGGAGCACTTCCACGAAGGGAACCTGACTTACAAATCAAAAGGGATTTCGGAAAAAACACCGGAAGTGTTCTTAGAAATTTCTTCTGAGCTTGCGGCAGAACGAGGGATTCAGGACGGAACCCTCGTCAGACTCACATCGCCTTTCGGAAATGTCAAAGTGAAGTGCCTGATTACTGATCGAGTCAAAGGGAAGGAAGTATATCTGCCAATGAACGATTCAGGGGAAGCGGCGATCAACCTGTTAACAGGCAGCCATGCCGATAAGGATACCGATACGCCTGCTTACAAAGAAACCTCAGCCAAAATGGAAATTTTGAAGCACGACGGAATCAGCCCGCTGCCTAAGATCAACCACCGCAACGGCAATCCGCAGCCGCAAATCGGTGTGCAGGTTCATAAGAAATGGGCGCGGAAGGATTATATTTTCCCTGGTGACGCTGTGAAAAGGGGGATGGGCCATAATGGCTAAAGCGATTAAACGAATCCAAAAAATCGAGGTAACCGAAGAGGATCAGCGAAAGCGTGATTTAAGAGAAATTGAAGATGCTCTAGTTGACCATAAAGAAGCGATTCTCGAAACCTTGCATATGCTCGGCCATATGAACGAGCGCGGCGTGCTGCCATTGCTGCGCGGCCTTTTTGGCCAAGGAGATAAAGTTCTTGACATCTTAGTGAAAAAGGCTGATACAGAGGAAACGGCCAACACATTGAAAAATCTATTGCTTCTGTTTGGAACCCTCGGCATGCTGGACGTGAAGCAGCTGGAGCCCCTCATTTTGAAAGTGAATGCGGGTGTGGCAAGCGCTGTAGAGCAGAAAAACAGTGAAGAAAAGACAGGTTATTTTGATATTATCCGCTCGCTAAAAGACCCAGAAATCAACAAATCAATTACACTACTCTTTTCTTTTTTAAAAGGAATGGGACAAGATACAAAGGAGCTAGAACGCACGACGCAGCCTTCGGAACACCAAAAACATCATCAGGAACCCCGAGAGAAAAGAGGAATGAACAAGCGAGATTGACCTCCCGCCCGAGCCGGCTTCAGCCAGCTCGGGTTTTTTGATGAAAAGGTCTAATGGACTAGTAAAAAATATTCAAATACTAGGAAGAAGTAAGATTGTGATGAATGAGATAGAAATAATCGTTACTTTCTTACCTGTTAGGAAAAGGAAAAATCTGATTATAATAGAAATCGATTACTTTAGATGGGGGAACAATCATGAAAAAAGTCTTATTACTATTATTTGTCTTGACGATCGGGTTAGCGCTTTCAGCGTGCAGCCAATCGAGCGATGCGTCAGAGAAGGAAAAACCGAAAGAGAAAAAATCGCAAGAAGAGCTTGAAAAGGAACTTGATAAGGAATTGAAAAAAGGCGGTGAGCCGAAGACCAAAAAAGATGATCAAATACATAAAATAGGAGAAACAATTAAAGTAAATGATATTAATTTCACGGTGAATAAAGTGGATCGTGAACAGAAGGGCCAATATGGAGATTTGGGTGGAAAAGACTATGATAAAACAAAAACAGTAAAAGATAATGAAGAGCGGTTAATTATAGAAGTGACCCTAGAATACGTTGGAAAAGGTTCAATGGAATACAACCGATTAGGATTAGATCTGAAAGACAAGAAGAATAAATCAGTTCGCTCAGTCATTTCATTGGAGGATAAAGGAAAAATGTTTTTGGGGGGGAATCTGGCGTCAGGAAAAAAGGTGACAGGAGTAGTTAGTTATGTAATACCCAAAGGGGAACAGAAAAATTACACATTAGTGTATAACCCTTTTTTAATAGATACTGGAAGTGATAGAATTGAAGAAAGCGCAAAATACAATATAGATTATTTGATAAAATTAGAAAAATAGCATTAAAAAAAAGCACGTTTTCATCAGGGAAGAAGCGTGCTTTTTTTATAGTGACAAATAATGTGAAGGGGAGAGTGATAAAAGTGCAAACCAAATGGCTGGAACGGGCATAGCGGATTCGGGCGATCGCACAGGCGGGGCTTGCTTTTTCCAAGGATGTGTACGACAGGGAGAGGTACGAAGAGCTAATGAAGCTCAGCGCGGAAATGATGGCGGATTACTCACAGACGGACATTGAAGTTATCACTGATTTATGGAAAAGGGAGAGCGGCTATCCGACACCGAAAGCGGATGTGCGCGGCGCAGTATTCCGAGAGAATCAGATTTTGCTTGTCCGGGAGAAGCATGATGAGCTGTGGTCGCTGCCGGGTGGATTTTGCGAGATTGGTTTATCGCCAGCTGAAAACGTCGTCAAGGAAATCAAAGAAGAGTCGGGGTACGATACAGAGCCGTCTCGATTGCTGGCCGTGCTAGACAGCCATAAACACTCTCATCCCCCTCAGCCTTATCACTATTATAAAATCTTCATCGCATGCAGCATGACGGGCGGGCAGGGGAAAACAGGGATCGAGACGAATCATGCCGCTTTTTTTCCGAAAGACAGCCTCCCGCCGCTTTCTCCCAAACGAAACACACCCTCACAGCTTAGCATGCTGTTTGACTTTTTGCGCCATCCGGACAAGAAAACGATATTTGACTAAAAAAGAAAGAGCCTATGGGCTCTTTCTTTTTTATAATGTAATGTGTTTTTCGTTGGCGAGTTTCAGAAGGGTCAAAATAGAATCGGCTTGTTTATGGCCGAGTTTTTGCTTTAATTTGTTTTCTTCAACTAATCGGCTGCCATAAATTTTGACAGAGGCTTTGTCGACGACAGTATGCCAGTTTTCCTGTTTTTTTCCCTCAACAAGCGGTTTTTCATGTCTCTCAGAAAAAGAGAACACAAAGAGTACGAATGCAAGTGAAAGTAGGATTCCGACAACTTGTTTTTTGTAATCAGTCTGTGCTGCCACGTTGTTCTCTCCCTCATCTTTTACCTTCTATTTAATCATAGAACCAAATTATTTTACATAATGGGAAAGTCATTTTTGGAGTTAGTGCATTTGGTTGAAAACAGAGACGTTTTTTGAGCGGAGCGGTGCAATTGAATCCATATTGGATTTGCGTGCTTATGCCTAAGGTCACGTTGTGAGCCAAAACAGCAGTGCAGAATAGAGAAAAATTGAAAGATTATGGTAAGATGAACGAAATTCGAGGGGGAATATATGATGCCTGCATCGAACATCGTGATCGCCTGCCTGCTGTTATCAATTTAATTATTTGTGGTAGTCCCTCTCTTTTTCGAAAGCGGGAGGTGAAGTGGAACATTAATTGCTGAATTCTTTCAAGGGGAGTGACCGTACATGAATGTGTTAAACCGCCGGCAAGCCTTGCAGCGAGCGCTGCTCAATGGGAAAAACAAACAGGATGCGTATCATCCGTTTCCATGGTACGAATCGATGAGAAAGGATGCGCCTGTTTCCTTTGATGAAGAAAACCAAGTGTGGAGCGTTTTTCTTTATGATGATGTCAAAAAAGTTGTTGGGGATAAAGAGCTGTTTTCCAGTTGCATGCCGCAGCAGACAAGCTCTATTGGAAATTCCATCATTAACATGGACCCGCCGAAGCATACAAAAATCCGTTCAGTCGTGAATAAAGCCTTTACTCCGCGCGTGATGAAGCAATGGGAACCGAGAATTCAAGAAATCACAGATGAACTGATTCAAAAATTTCAGGGGCGCAGTGAGTTTGACCTTGTTCACGATTTTTCATACCCGCTTCCGGTTATTGTGATATCTGAGCTACTGGGAGTGCCTTCAGCGCATATGGATCAGTTTAAAGCATGGTCTGATCTTCTGGTCAGTACACCGAAGGATAAAAGTGAAGAAGCTGAAAAAGCCTTTTTGGAAGAACGAGATAAGTGTGAGGAAGAACTGGCTGCGTTTTTTGCCGGCATCATAGAAGAAAAGCGAAACAAACCGGCACAGGATATTATTTCTATTTTAGTGGAAGCGGAAGAAACAGGCGAGAAGCTGTCCGGTGAAGAGCTGATTCCGTTTTGCACGCTGCTGCTGGTGGCCGGAAATGAAACCACTACAAACCTGATTTCAAATGCGATGTACAGCATATTAGAAACGCCAGGCGTTTACGAGGAACTGCGCAGCCATCCTGAACTGATGCCTCAGGCAGTGGAGGAAGCCCTGCGTTTCAGAGCGCCCGCCCCGGTTTTGAGGCGCATTGCCAAGCGGGATACGGAGATCGGGGGGCACCTGATTAAAGAAGGTGATATGATTTTGGCGTTTGTGGCATCGGCAAATCGTGATGAAGCGAAGTTTGACAGGCCGCACATGTTTGATATCCACCGCCATCCCAATCCGCATATTGCGTTTGGCCATGGCATCCATTTTTGCCTTGGGGCTCCGCTTGCCCGTCTTGAAGCAAATATCGCGTTAACGTCTTTGATTTCTGCTTTTCCTCATATGGAGTGCGTCAGTATCACTCCGATTGAAAACAGTGTGATATACGGATTAAAGAGCTTCCGTGTGAAAATGTAATAGATAAGGAGACTGGAGATTCATGAAAAAGTACCATATTTCGATGATCAATATCCCGGCGTACGGACATGTCAATCCTACGCTTGCTTTAGTAGAGAAGCTTTGTGAGAAAGGGCACCGTGTCACGTACGCGACGACTGAGGAGTTTGCGCCCGCTGTTCAGCAAGCCGGTGGAGAAGCATTGCTCTATCATACATCCTTGAATATTGATCCTAAGCAAATCAGGGAGATGATGGAAAAGAATGACGCGCCCCTCAGCCTTTTGAAAGAATCACTCAGCATTCTGCCGCAGCTTGAGGAGTTATATAAGGATGATCAGCCTGATCTGATCATCTATGACTTTGTTGCGCTGGCTGGTAAATTGTTTGCTGAAAAGCTTAATGTTCCGGTCATTAAGCTCTGTTCGTCATATGCCCAAAATGAATCCTTTCAGTTAGGAAATGAAGACATGCTGAAAAAAATAAGAGAAGCAGAGGCTGAATTTAAAGCCTACTTGGAGCAAGAGAAGTTGCCGGCTGTTTCATTTGAACAATTAGCTGTGCCGGAAGCATTAAATATTGTCTTTATGCCGAAGTCTTTTCAGATTCAGCATGAGACGTTCGATGACCGTTTCTGTTTTGTCGGCCCCTCTCTCGGAGAACGGAAGGAGAAAGAAAGCCTGTTGATTGACAAGGATGATCGCCCGCTTATGCTGATTTCTTTGGGTACGGCGTTTAACGCATGGCCGGAATTTTACAAGATGTGCATCAAGGCATTTCGGGATTCTTCATGGCAAGTGATCATGTCGGTTGGGAAAACGATTGATCCAGAAAGCTTGGAGGATATTCCTGCTAACTTTACCATTCGCCAAAGTGTGCCGCAGCTTGAGGTGTTAGAGAAAGCTGATTTGTTCATCTCTCATGGCGGGATGAACAGTACGATGGAAGCGATGAACGCAGGTGTGCCGCTTGTCGTCATTCCGCAAATGTATGAGCAAGAGCTCACTGCAAATCGGGTTGATGAATTAGGCCTTGGCGTTTATTTGCCGAAAGAGGAAGTGACTGTTTCCAGCCTGCAGGAAGCGGTTCAGGCTGTATCCAGTGATCAAGAGCTGCTCAGCCGCGTCAAGAATATGCAAAAGGATGTAAAAGAAGCTGGCGGAGCGGAGCGTGCGGCAGCTGAGATTGAAGCGTTTATGAAAAAAACTGTTACTAATGCATAGCAAAAGATTTAGATTAAGTTAAATTGTTTAAATATGAATAATAAATTAAATATTATAGCTAAAAACCCTGTCATTAGACAGGGTTATGAATTAAAAACTATCTTTAAGGGCAAGGGTTGATTAGAAGGAACTTTAGTCTTTTTTGAGAAAAACATATACTCTTTTCCTTGGGTTTTACGTTGTGCTGTGTAAGTAAGATAAAACTCAATATAATTTAAGTCATTGTACATCTTTTTTATTTGATCACACATATCATAAGTAACAATCCATTTTCTGTTTCTAAGAGTTTTCTTTATCTTTTCTGATAAAATTAAATGGTCATTTTCAGAATAAAAATTTGTATAAAGAGAAGGTCCCTTATTAAAATAAGGGGGATCAAAAAAAGTAAAAGAGTTTCTGGTTTTTGGTATTATTTTATCGATGAAATCTATAGCGTCCATATTATTAACTTGTATAAAATCTCTGTAAATAGCGATATTCTTAATTTTTTTTATAATATCTTCTTTAGAGAATCTGCAATCCATTTTATATATTCCATTTTGATTTTTACCACCAATTACACCTGCTTTAATAATTCCAGATCGATTGGTGCGATTTAAAAATAATGTAGAAAAACCTAGGTCAATTAAAGAAACACTATCTTTTCTTTTTTGAACTTCTTTTTGCTTATACCACGTCTCCATTGTAATATCAGTTTTTCGTATACGATCAATTATTTCTTCAGTTTCATATAAAACTGAATACCAAAAAGCAAAAATTGATCTGTCATAATCATTTATAATTATTCTTTTAACATCTCCATTAAGCAATAATTTTAAAGCAACCCCGGCTCCACCAGCAAATGGCTCTATATACGAAGTGCATTTGTTCATTTTTATGAGTAATTTTATATAATCGTATGTTTTTGATTTTCCGCCTGGATAACGTAAAGGTGAATAGCTCTTCAAATCTGTCATCCTTTGTAAGTTAATTATAAATTAAATTTGTTTCAATAGTCATCTTATCTATTTCGAAATCATCTTTTATAAATTCAGTTAAGGTGTATTTAGAAATAGAATTGTGTGAATTAATTAATAATCTTGCAAACCTTTCGCTATTATTTTGATTTTCAATAATCCAATATTCAACTAAGTTAGTACTATTTAAAAAATCACTATTATTAAAAAACCAGTTCTTATTTATCTCTTTTTCAGAAGGGTTCTTCCCATTGTATTTTATCAATGTTTCAGTCCTATCTAAATCACTGATTAATACATCCCTACTAAAATTTCTTTCATAGCAATTATCATTGCTAAAATAAGTATCAGATTCATCGCTTTTTAAAAAGTCAATAAGTACTTTCTCAGGATAGTTTTGCCCAGGTAAAGTTAAAATATTGTTATAGCCTTGCTTGTCTTGTGGTATATCTGTATCACCATCTACCACAATAATAACTTTATTTCTAAAGTATTCATCTCCTTCAACAAGATTCATTAATTGATTATTACTTAAATTCAAGGGACGAATTTTATTCTTTAATCTTTGAAATTTAGAATCCACTTTATACAATTTAGAAAACGAAACGATAAATTGCTCTAAAAACCATTTTGCAGTATCATCTTCAGTGTATATTACGATATTAGAGTCTTGAAAGTCATTACTATGATTTAATTTAAAATTTAATTTTGCATTTATATAGGAAATATCAAAATTATTATTTACAATTACTTGAGAGTCTTTGTAATCAAGAAAAATTATATTATATAGGTTATTAGGATTGTTAAAATTTCTTGAGTTATTTGAATATCTCTTCCACATATAATCTATTATGATAGATGAATGTGAAGTGAATATTATCTGTAAGTCTAACTCTTTGCTTAGTTCATCTAATAATTTTAGAAGGCTTTCTTGAGCATGTGGGAAAAGGCTAGCTTCTAATTCGTCAATTAGGAAAACACCACCTTTATAATCTGGATAATTATCTTTTAGTCTTTTAAAAGATAATAAAGATATTAATATTTGTAGAATGTTATCTTGACCAACGCTGTTGGCAGTAAAGTCATATAAGGTAGTATTTATTCCTATTCCTGAAATTTTGGAGTCTTTGGTTCCTGCTTGATATGTTTGTATATCAACTATTTCATTATCAATTGTACCTAAAATTTTTCTTTTGTGATCAGTTATCCATTTTAATTCTTCTTGATTTAAGTCTATACTTCTATTTTTAATTTCCACTTCTTCCGGAATTTCTCCAATAGGATACAATCTGCTTAAGCCTAGATATAATACAGGAAATTTAATTTTTGCAGAAGTGTTTTTTCCATCAATACCCTTTCCGCGAGGAATCGGTCTAATCCGACTAAAATGTTTGTATTCACCACTGGATAATTTCTTTTTTTGAGTCTGTTTATTTAAAGTAAAAGATCTAGAATCTTCTTTTCCATTTATTTTTGCATAAACTTTGTATCTGTATTTTTTGTCTGTTTCATCAGTGAAGTCATATTTATCAGATAATTTAAAAATCTCTCCGAATTCCGTTCTGAACTGTTTGTTAGTAACTGTTTTCCCATCTTTAAGTTTTAACTCCATAGTGTGCCCTAGCATAGCCAAAATAGAGGACTTACCCGTACCATTTAGTCCACAAATTAAATTGAGTCTTGTTCCAAAATTAATTGTTTGGTTTTTATATTTTCTAAAGAGTGATATCTCTAGCTTCGTAATCATGTACTCACCTACATAAAAATTTTGATGAGTATATAGTAACAAAAAAAAGTCCACGTTGATTATTTTCGACAAAAAAAGACAAATATGTTTATGGGGTTTTTGATTAAGTAAAGTAAGAACCTACAGGGAGTTAACTTAAAAATACTTCGAGTAATTAGACAGTCAATTCTTTGCTTCATAAAATAGGGGTTCTTTAATTTCAATGCAAGTATGCAAATAACCTTTAAAATGTAATTTGGTGCATTATTAAAGTTAAAGCGCGGTTTTTTATCCGCGCAGTTTTTTATGTTAAATATTTTTTTTCATTCCGCATCTCCGGCATTCTCTAAGAAATTTTCCGCCTTTTACAGAGCTTTTGAACAGTGTGTAATCACAGTTGTCGCAGCGCCCGCTGCGGGCGTCCGGATATTCATTGAATTCGTAAACAATCGATGTATCGTAGCCTTTTGTTTCATATTCTTCTTTTTTTGTTTCCATGTCGATCCTCCGTTACAAGACGTGTCTGCTGTTTATCTTACAGCAAGCTTCCGGCGTATTCAATGGATTTTAGGAGGTTGGGTTTATCTTGATTTCTCCCTTGGTTTGCGCCAAAATAGCTTTATTAAGCTTATATACATAAAAAGCCTATGCAAAGAGGAGAGGAAACGGGTATGGGAAAAGGGTTACTTGGAAAACGCGTGGCAATCGGTGGCTCACGAAAAACGGAAGAAATTAGTACAATCATTGAAAAACAGGGCGGAATACCTGTCATCCGGCCTCTCCAAGGTACAGTTTACTTAGCAGAGAAGCAGGTGGAGCCGGATTTGCGGACGTTTGCGGAAGAAAAAGCTGACTGGGTCATTTTCACGACAGGCATCGGGTTGGAGACTCTTGTCGATATGGCAGAGAAAATTGGACTGAAAGATGAGTTTCTGCAGGCCATTCGCCAAGCGAAAGCGGCATGCCGGGGATACAAAACGCTGTCTGCGCTGAAAAAGCTTGGAATCACACCGGAAGCTTCGGATGAAGACGGGACAACAAGAGGCTTAATCCGTTCCTTGGAGCCTCACGACTTTTCAGGAAAAACAGTCATGGTGCAGCTTCATGGCGAAAAAGCGCCGGCTCTCATGGCATTTCTTGAAGAAAAAGGCGCGTCTGTCCTGCCGATTCTGCCTTATCAGCACATCCCACCGGAGGAGGAAACGGTGGAGCAGTTATGCCGAGAGCTGATGAACGATGAGGTCGATGCCGTTTGTTTTACAACGGCCATTCAGGTTCGTTCCCTGTTTGATTTTGCCAAGGGGCGAGGTTATATCAATGAAGTGAAGAAGGTATTCGAAGAACGCGCCATCGCAGCTGCTGTCGGAAAAGTGACTGCTGAAGCACTGCGGGAAGAGGGCATTACGAGACTGCTTGCGCCAGAGATTGAGCGGATGGGTGCGATGATTGTTGAGCTGGCCAAGTATTATGAAGAAAAGGAATAACAAGTACAAAAAGCCGCTTTTCCCTCGGAAAGCGGCTTTTGTCTGTCATTCATTCTGCTTCAGCTGCTGATGAACGGTGAATAATGATGGGTATGTCAGCACGCTTAAGATTACACAAGTCAGCGCGGCTGAGGCCATCGTTGTAAACACGATTAAGAGTTGAAAGCGTACTGCCTGAATCGGGTCCGCGCCGGCTAGAATCTGGCCAGTCATCATGCCGGGAAGCTGGACAAGACCCAGTGTTTTCTGGCTTTCGAGCGTCGGGATCATACTCATTTTCATCGCTGAGGTAAGAATGCGCTGTATGGATTGCTTCGGTGTGCCGCCAAGTGACAATATTAATTGAATTTCTTCTTTGCGAACGCCGACTTCTGAGTTAAGCCGGTTTAGAAACAAACTTGAGAGCACCATCGAATTTCCGATGACCATCCCGCTGATCGGAATGACATATCGTGCCGTAAGCGGAATGATATGAAGAGACAGCAGAATTCCCTGCGTCACAATTTCTACGATTGCTAACGCGGCAAACACCCTCCAAAACGAACCGATAGTATTTTTCTTTCGCTTGATGACATTTTGAGCCGCCACCGCGAGCATTAACAGCACCATCAGCAGGATAAAAACAGGGTGGTCTCCGCGAAAAATCAGCGACAAAACATAACCGATGATAAGCAGCTGCACCGCGGCCCGGATGGTGGCGATGATCATGTCTTTTTCTACACCGGCTTTAAAGGATTTTGATAAAAACAAGGCGATCAAAACAAAGATCATCGTTAAAGAGAGAGAAAGGTAATCCATTACCGAGTGCCTCCCTTCAAAAATTCTTTCGCTGCTTCATGCTGCGGAGCGGAGAAAAATGTGTCGGTTTCAGCGATTTCAAGCAGCCGGCCATCTGCCATAAACCAAATGGTATCGGCTATTCGTTTTGCCTGCTCCATATTATGAGTGACCCACATGACTGTCCATTTTTTCTCTTGATGCTGACGTTTGATCAGTTCTTCAATCTCAAGAGCAGAAACCGGGTCCAAGGCCGATGTGATTTCGTCCAACAATAGAATGGAGGAAGGATTTGAGAGCGTTCTGGCCAGTGACAGTCTTTGCCGCTGCCCGCCCGATAAGTCTCTGGCGCTTCTGTCTAACAACTCTGGCGGCAGCCCTGCAAGCGAAGCCAGCTTTTCAGGAGAGTACAGCTGGGATTGATGCAGCCTTTGTACAAGACTTAAATTGTCACGCACTGTCCCGTCGAGCACGGGAGCCGATTGAAACGCGAGGGCTGCCGTTCGCCTCAGCTCATTGACATTCCATTCTCTGACTTCCTTTCCGTATATGTTGACTTCGCCGCTGTCAGGCGTTCTCATTAAATTACACATAGAAAGGAGGGTGCTTTTGCCTGAGCCGGAAGGACCTAAAACGGCTACGATTGCGCCCTGTTGAATGTCTCCGGTGACATCCTGCAGCACATCATAGGTTTGTCCATCTTGTTTATAGCTTTTTCTGACTGATCTGAAGGAGATGGCTGGTATGTTTTGTGTTTGATCGTTTGCTTCCATTACAATAATCACCTTTCAATATAAGTAGGCTGACATTATATTTAACTATAACGTGAAACAGATTCCTTTTGGTAGCACAAATAAAGGAGAACAGGCTTTCACCCATTCTCCTGCAGATGCTAAGCAGTCAGATTTGACTGTGCTTTCTTTTTCGGTTTTCTCGGCTGTGAAGCGAAGGTATGTAACATCATCCCCGCTATTATAATGAACAAACCGGCAAATGATAAAAGAGATGGGAAAACGCCTGACAGCAGAACAATTTCACCAAGCAACGCGAAAATCACTTCACCGGATTGAGTGGCTTCAACGGCTGCGAGTTTTTGCGGATTGTCTCTTACCATATCAGTGGCCCAGAAAAATAAAACCGTCGCAATGATGCCTGAGCTGACGGCTACGATAAAGGATTGAACGGTTTGGCTTGCTGTTGGAAGGCCGTCTGACCACCAGCCGTAAGCTGCTAATATAAGCCAGAATGGAAGGCTTGCCAATGTCATTCCAAGCACGCGCTGAAATGTATCAAGCCGGCCTCCGTATTCTTCGAGCATTCTCCTGTTTCCTAACGGATAGGCAAAAGCCGCAATGACAACCGGCAGCACACTGAAAAGCAGCATCCTCCCAGAAAGCGATTCTGCATGCTGAAGCTGAATCAGA
Organism: Bacillus sp. YP1; assembly: GCF_000877815.1. Classification (NCBI taxonomy): domain Bacteria; kingdom Bacillati; phylum Bacillota; class Bacilli; order Caryophanales; family Bacillaceae; genus Bacillus; species Bacillus sp. YP1. Next base: position 1,038,637 of record NZ_CP010014.1, read on the forward strand.
GCCGCTCCAATCAGGATGATCATGGAAGTGCCAAGTGAAACCAGGGGAATCTTTTGGCGAACGAACTGCGGACCGCCCGGCATATCTTGTTTGACATAAAACAAAGGAGATAAGAGCACCCCGGCTACAATTGTAATTTGCCAGGTTCCGGCTATGAGCCACCCCGGACCGTATGCAGCCGCAAATGTAATCGGCGCGTAAAAAAGCACGAAGCCGACGAAGCTCCATTTGATCCAATAAAACGGCTTTTTCCTCATCTCTAGTAAGAGAGGCGTGAATGTCCCTCTCATGATGACAATCAAACATAAAAACGGCACCATAAAAATAAAGCGCAGCGAAGAGCTCCAAAGCCAGCTGCCTCCTGATAACTCCATCGCTCTGTTTAATATAAAGGTAACGGCGAAAAAGAGTGAAGCCAATATTCCGATAACGATAGCTTTCATGATATCCCTCATTCTGGCATTATTTTTTTATACTATACTATTCGGTATCATGCAGATCAATGGAATCATGAGAAAAACATCATGTTTTGCGAACCGCTATGTGTGGAAGACAAAAAAGGGAGGTGAAATTGATGGAAAAAGAGACACAGACATACTTCTTTCCGGATGACGGCAGGATTCCGAATCACCCTGATTTTCCGCTCGTGGTGTATCAAAACGCGCTTAAGGACACCGGACTGGCAGAGCGGATCGTCATCCGGCATGGCTGGTCAAACAGCTGGTCAGGGAGTGTTTTTCCATACCATCATTATCACAGCAATACGCATGAAGTCCTGATTGCCCTTAGGGGAGAGGCTGTGATTCAGTTTGGGGGAGAAAAAGGGGCTGCCATCCCTTTCAAATCAGGCGACGCAGTCGTGATTCCAGCCGGAGTCGGACATAAAAAGCTCAACTCAAGCCCCGATTTTACTGTCCTTGGCGCCTATCCCGGTGGCGTTCAGTATGATATAAAGACGGGGAAACCGAATGAGCGGGAGGAAGCGCTCAAACAGATTAAGCAGGCGGCGTTGCCGGCGAATGATCCGATCACAGGAAAAAGAGAGCCTCTATTGGAAATATGGGTAAAGTGAAGGGGAGAAATTGCTGGATTGTCAATAACTAGTGCCGCAGAAACGATATGACATGAGCTCCATATAAATTAATTTCATAATCGAAGCAATTCACGTTCAAATTTTGTTCAAAAAGTGTTATCATATAGAAGGTAATCGAATTGGAGTTTTTTGTGTTTGCTATTTTCAGAGAGAGTAAAGGATTTTGACTTATTCAATTGTTTATTTTTAGATAAAAATAATACTGAATATGGCAAGATGAAAAACTGGGTAGTAAACATTTATTTTTGTAAATGATTGTGCACGAATTCACAATCCTTATTCTTATGCCTTAAAAGCGTGAGACAGGGAGAGGCACTACCCTTTCCAAAAAAATCAGCAAACTGCTTATAGTAAAGGAGAATTGGATATGCCAGAAACAATCGATCAAACAAATGCGTCTGTCAGCCAAAGCCAGCAAGATCTTATTGATCAGCTATTAAAGCCAGAAGTTCAAGAATCATTGACTGTTTTAGTTGACCAGCTTCCGAAGCTGACTGAGTTAGTGAATATTTTAACGAAGTCTTATGATTTCGCTCAGTCTGTAGCGACTGACGAAGTGTTAAAGAGCGACACAGTCGGTGCGATCACTGAAATTCTCGAGCCTGTAAAAGAAACAGCGAAAGAAGTAGCTGCGACTGCGATTGAAGCAAAAGACCGCGCGGAAGCAAGCAACGAAACAATTGGACTTTTCGGCCTTCTTCGCATGCTGAAAGATCCTCAAGCTCAAAAGCTGTTCCGTTTTGCTAACAGCTACCTTGAAGTCATGAACGAACGCGAAAACCAAAAATAATCTCAGATTCAAATTGATATAAAGGACGGAGGATATACGATGTCAAAACATATTGTCATTCTAGGCGCTGGTTATGGCGGAGTTCTTTCTGCTCTAACAGTTCGCAAACATTACACAAAAGAACAAGCACGCGTGACAGTGGTAAACAAATACCCTACTCACCAAATCATTACGGAATTACACCGCCTTGCTGCAGGCAACGTGTCTGAAAAAGCGGTTGCAATGCCATTAGAAAAACTTTTCAAAGGCAAAGACATTGATCTTAAAATTGCGGAAGTAAGCTCTTTCTCTGTTGATAAAAAAGAAGTTGCGCTTGCTGACGGTTCTACATTAACTTACGATGCGCTTGTTGTTGGTCTTGGTTCTGTAACGGCTTACTTCGGCATCCCAGGTCTTGAAGAAAACAGCATGGTATTGAAATCTGCTGCTGATGCGAACAAAGTCTTCCAGCATGTTGAAGATCGTGTGCGCGAGTACTCTAAAACGAAAAACGAAGCAGATGCAACAATCCTTATCGGCGGCGGCGGCTTAACAGGTGTTGAGCTTGTTGGTGAGCTTGCTGACATCATGCCGAACCTTGCGAAAAAATACGGCGTAGACCATAAAGAAATCAAATTGAAACTTGTTGAAGCAGGTCCGAAGATCCTTCCTGTTCTTCCGGATGATCTTATCGAGCGTGCGACTGCAAGCCTTGAAAAACGCGGCGTTGAGTTCTTAACAGGTCTTCCTGTTACAAATGTAGAAGGAAACGTAATCGATCTGAAAGACGGATCTAAAGTTGTTGCCAACACATTTGTTTGGACTGGCGGCGTACAAGGTAACCCATTAGTCGGTGAATCAGGTCTAGAAGTGAACCGCGGACGCGCGACTGTAAATGACTTCCTGCAATCTACATCTCATGAAGATGTATTCGTTGCTGGAGACAGCGCAGTTTACTTCGGTCCAGACGGCCGTCCATACCCGCCAACTGCACAAATCGCATGGCAAATGGGTGAGCTGATCGGTTACAACCTATTCGCTTCCCTGGAAGGCAAACCCGCTTGAAACATTCAAGCCAGTAAACTCTGGTACACTTGCAAGCCTTGGACGCAAAGACGCGGTTGCCATCATTGGTGCTAATTCTACACCGCTTAAAGGTCTTCCTGCTTCCTTGATGAAAGAAGCAAGTAACGTACGTTACTTAACACACATTAAAGGACTTTTCAGCCTGGCTTACTAATCCTTTTAATGAATCTGACATTGCCAAAAGCGTTCCTTACCGAGTGCTTTCTGGCAATGTCTTTTTTTATGTTTATGACAGCGTTAACATTTCATTTTCAAAAAAGAGATTGATCCCAGAGGAATATAAAGGTAAAATAAAAACAAATCAAAATGTTAACGTTAACATTTTGAAATAGAATGAAAGACGGTGAGGACATGGAACCCTTCATGGGCGAAAACTTTTTATTGAAAAATGAAACCGCTGTCAGCCTCTATCATAATTATGCGAAAGACATGCCAATTATTGATTACCACTGCCACTTAAGTCCGAAAGAAATCTATGAAAATAAGACATTTCAAAACATCACGGAAGCCTGGCTGTATGGTGACCATTATAAATGGCGCATCATGAGAGCCAATGGAATTGAGGAGACATACATCACCGGAGATGCGCCTGATGAGGAGAAATTTATGGCTTGGGCGAAAACCGTGCCGATGGCGATCGGCAATCCGCTCTATAACTGGACTCACTTAGAATTGCAGCGTTTTTTTGGCATTTATGAGATTTTAAACGAGAAGTCTGGGCCGGCTATATGGAAACGGACAAATGAACTGCTCAAAGGGGAAGGCTTCGGGGCAAGGGATTTAATCGTGAAATCAAATGTAAAGCTCGTGTGTACAACAGATGACCCTGTCGATTCTCTTGAATACCATTTATTGTTAAAAGAAGACAAAGACTTTCCTGTCAGCGTGCTGCCTGGATTTCGGCCGGATAAAGGACTTGAGATCAATCGTGAAGGCTTTCCTGAGTGGGTGCAGGCGCTTGAAGATGCCGCCGCCATATCGATTACAACCTATGATGAGTTTTTAAATGCGTTGGAAAAACGAGTGCGATTCTTCCACTCAGCCGGCGGCAGAGTTTCTGATCACGCGATAGATTCAATGGTATTTGCCGAAACAACAAAAGAAGAAGCTGGACGGATTTTTTCTGACAGATTACAAGGAACAGAGGTTTCTTATGAAGATGAGAAGAAATTTAAGACACATACGCTTCAGTTTCTTTGCGGTTTGTATGCGGAGCTCGATTGGGCGATGCAGTTTCATATCAACGCTTTAAGAAACACGAATACAAAAATGATGAAAAGGCTCGGACCTGATACAGGCTATGATTCAATGAACGATGAAGAAATTGCTAAGCCTTTATACAAGCTGCTGAACTCAGTTGAGATGAAGAACCAGCTGCCGAAAACGATTTTATATTCACTGAATCCAAATGATAACTATGTCATCGCCAGCATGATTAACAGTTTTCAGGACGGTATTACCCCAGGAAAAATACAATTCGGCACAGCCTGGTGGTTTAACGATACTAAAGACGGGATGCTCGACCAAATGAAAGCGTTATCAAATGTTGGCCTTTTCAGCCGTTTTATTGGCATGCTCACCGATTCCAGAAGCTTTCTTTCGTATACGCGTCACGAATATTTCAGGCGGATCGTCTGCAATTTGATTGGAGAATGGGTGGAAAACGGCGAAGTGCCGCGCGATATGGAGCTTCTGGGAAGCATCGTTCAGGGGATTTGCTATGACAATGCGAAACACTACTTCCAATTTCAAGAAGAGAAAGCAAACGTGTAACAAAGTGTCCGCTCAGCATCGCTGAGCGGATCACTATCCGAAAATTCTTAAGACACAGAGGTGGAACATGCGAACTGAACTGGCAAATAAGGTTGTGTCGGTCGAAACGGAAAAAAGGCTTTCATTGAAAGAGAAAATGTCCTATGGTTTTGGTGATTTTGGCAACGGTTTTATGTTTGATCTCGGCCAGATTTATTTATTGAAGTATTTCACTGATGTAGCGGGAATCCCCGCTGCGATGGCCGGCGGCATTTTTTTAGTCAGTAAGCTGTTTGCAGCGATAACAGATCCAATTGTCGGCTCATCAATCGATTATCGCAAAAACATTGGCAAACGGGGGAAATTCAGGCCTTATCTATTAATCGGCAGCATCGTGCTTGCGGTGCTTACTGTTCTTATTTTTCTGTCTCCCAATGTATCAACGACCGGAAAACTGATTTATGCATATGCATCCTATATGATTTGGGGCATCGGCTATTCGTTTGTGAATATTCCGTACGGCTCATTAGGGGCAGCGATGACTCAAAATTCTGAGGACCGGACCTCCATTTCGACGTTCCGCCAAATCGGATCACTTGGCGCCTTGTTTATCACAAGTGTGGCCGTGATGCCGCTGCTCGTCAAGTTTGATAATCCGAAGGTCGGCTACCCGGTGGTCATGGGCTTATTCGCCGCGCTCGGTGTGTTTTGGTTTTATATTTGCTACCGCAACTGCAAAGAGCGCATTGTCATATCGGAAGCACCAAAAGAAAAATTAACACTCTCATCTGTCGTCAAAACATTTATTACAAATAAACCGCTGTTAACCCTTGTCCTGATGACGATTTTTTCAATTTCCGCATACAACATTAAATCCGCCATGCTCGTCTATTTCGCACAATATAACTTGGGCAATGTTGAATTAATGGCTTATATGAACTTCATCATTATTGGTTCTTCCTTTTTGGGCGTCGTATTCCTTCCAAAGCTCGTCAAGATGTTTGGAAAGAAACGAACGGCAATGATCGGCTTCGGCATCAGTGTGGCCGCGGATCTGATCAACTTTATGCTCCCATCTAACGTATATGTGTTTACAATTCTCGCCAGTATCGCCTTTATCGGAATCAGTATCCCAAATGGCATCACGTGGGCTCTTGTCTCCGATATTATCGACTATGGCGAATGGAAATCCGGTGAACGGAAGGAAGCAACGACATATTCACTTTTCAATTTCTCAAGAAAGCTTGCTCAATCTTTGTCTGGCTTTCTCTCGGGGATCGGTTTGGGGATTATCGGCTATGTCCCGAATGCAGTCCAGACAGCACAGGCGCTGATTGGCATCAAAGCGCTTCTGCTTCTGTATCCGGCCATTGCTTTGGCATTAGCGATGATCATTATCGGCTTTCTTTATAAACTCACAGACCAGCAGCATGCTCAGATCGTTCAGGATCTTCAGCAAAAGATCTGACAATATAATATAGAGAATATTTAAAATAATTTGTAAATAAAATGTGTTTGTAGGGGGTTCGCTAGGAGAGTGCCCAAAAAACTGAAAAGGAAGGAGGCACTTGCTTGAAAACGATAACAATTGCAGCTAAAGAAGCAAAGGAACTCGTTCGGCAAAAGCTGGCCGGTGCCGGTTTGAATGAACGAGATGCTGAAAAAGTAGCAGATGTTCTCGTGCACGCTGATTTGCGCAATGTACATTCGCATGGCGTGCTGCGCACAGAACACTATGTGAACAGGCTTTTAGCGGGAGGGATCAATCCTGGGGCACAGCCTGTTTTTAAAGAAACGGGGCCTGTGACCGGGGTGCTTGACGGAGACGATGGTTTCGGTCATGTGAATTGCGACATGGCGATGGACCATGCAATTGACATGGCGAAGAAAAAAGGAGTCGGCATGGTCACGGCCGTAAACAGCAGCCATTGCGGAGCGCTAAGCTATTTTGTGCAAAAAGCGGCTGACGAAAAGCTGATCGGAATAGCAATGACGCATACAGACAGTATCGTTGTCCCGTTTGGGGGGAGGACTCCTTTTTTAGGAACAAATCCGATTGCTTACGGTGTTCCGGCTAAGCATAAAAAACCGTTTATCCTAGATATGGCGACATCCAAAGTGGCTTTTGGGAAGATTCTGCAGGCCCGTGAAGAGGGCAAAGAAATTCCTGAAGGATGGGGAGTCGATGAAAACGGAGAAGCAGTAACTGATCCTGACAAGGTCGTCTCACTTTCAACATTCGGGGGCCCGAAAGGCTATGGACTATCGATTGTGGTGGATGTGTTTTCAGGATTGCTGGCGGGCGCGGCTTTTGGCCCTCATATTGCCAAAATGTACAGCGGCCTTGATCAAAAAAGAAAGCTGGGGCATTACGTTTGCGCGATCAATCCAGCCTTTTTTACTGACTGGGATACGTTTTTAGAGCAGATGGATGCCATGATTGATGAACTGCAGCAATCACCGCCGGCTGTTGGATTCGAAAGAGTGTATGTGCCCGGCGAGATCGAGCAGCTGCATGAAGAAAGAAATAAGAAAAACGGAATTTCTATCGCTCGGAGCGTGTATGAATTCTTAAAAAGCAGGTGAGTAAAATGAAAGCGGTTCAAGTACGAAAAGCGTATGATCTGGTGACAGCGGAGGTGAAGAAGCCAGTTCTTTCAAAGGATGATGAAGTGCTCGTGAAAGTCAAGCGAGTCGGCATTTGCGGTTCAGACATGCACATTTATCATGGAACGAATCCGCTTGCTACCCTCCCGAGAGTTATCGGACACGAGGTAACGGGACAAGTGGAGGCAGTTGGTGCGAATGTACAGAGCCTAAAACCCGGTGATCATGTGGTGATTGAGCCGATTTCTTATTGCGGATCGTGCTATGCCTGCCGCAAAGGGCGGCCGAATGTTTGCGCCAAGCTTTCTGTATTTGGCGTACATGAGGACGGAGGCATGCGGGAATATATTGTGCTTCCGGAAAGGCAGCTTCACGCGGTCTTAAAGGACTTGCCTTGGGAGGAAGCAGTCATGGCCGAGCCTTATACGATAGGCGCCCAGGCAGTGTGGAGAGGCCAGGTGGAAAAAGGTGATACCGTCCTGATCCAGGGAGCGGGGCCCATTGGGATCTGTGTGTTAAAAATGGCAAAGCTGGCGGGCGCTGCTGTCATGATGACTGACTTGAACAACGAGCGGCTGTTATTTGCGAAAGAAAACGGCGCCGATGCTGTTGTAAATGTCCAAGCAGAACATGTTGCCGAGCGGGTTCTTGAATGGACTAGGAATGAAGGAGCAAACGTGGTCATTGATGCTGTTTGCCTGCCGGAGACATTTGCACTTTCAATTGAGGCCGTGTCACCGGCGGGACATGTGGTTGTGCTTGGATTCGATGAAAGAGCGGCTCAGGTTTCTCAGCTGCCGATTACAAAAAAAGAAGTCACGATAACCGGATCCCGATTGCAGACCAATCAGTTTCCAAAAGTGGTAGAGCTTTTGAATAGAGGCCGGTTAGTGCATAACGGACTGGTGACCCATACATTTTCAGTTGATGACGTTCATCATGCATTTCAGTTTATTAAGGAGCATCCAGATCAGGTGCGGAAAGCCGTCATCACGTTTGATTAAATGACTGAATCCGGAGGTGCGAGCATGAATATGACATTCCGATGGTATGGACGAGGCAACGATACAGTCACACTTGAACACGTGAAGCAAATTCCCGGAGTCAAAGGCATCGTTTGGGCTCTCCATCAAAAGCCTGTCGGCGACGTGTGGGAAAAAGAAGAAATCAGAGCCGAGACCGAATATATTCAATCCTATGGTTTTCATGCTGAAGTTGTAGAAAGCGTGAATGTTCACGAAGCAATTAAACTTGGGAACGAAGAACGCAGCCGGTATATTGAAAACTACAAGCAAACGATCCGCAACCTTGCCGGATTTGGCGTGAAAGTGATCTGCTATAATTTTATGCCGGTTTTTGACTGGACACGCACGGACATGTTCCGGCCGCTAGAAGATGGATCGACCGCTCTGTTTTTTGAAAAGGCCAAGGTGGAAAGCCTTGATCCTCAAGAGCTGATTCGGACGGTGGAGGATGCATCTGACATGACACTGCCGGGGTGGGAGCCCGAAAAATTGGTGCGGATCAAAGAGCTTTTTGCTGCCTACAGAACGGTCGATGAAGAAAAGCTATGGGACAATTTATCATTCTTTTTGCAGGAAATTCTTCCTGTTGCTGAGGCCTATGGTGTTCAAATGGCCATTCATCCGGATGACCCGCCGTGGCCGATTTTCGGACTGCCGCGCATTATCACAGGAGAGGCAAGCTATAAGAAACTGCGGGCGATATCAGATTCACCGTCTAATTGTATCACCCTTTGTACAGGTTCAATGGGAGCCAATCCCGCTAACGACATGGTGGAGATCGCTAAAACGTATGCCGGCATCGCTCCATTTTCACATATTCGCAATGTGAAAATTTATGAGAATGGCGATTTTATTGAAACATCTCATTTAACAAAGGATGGTTCGATCAACATTCAAGGCGTGATGGAAGAACTGCATAAGCAGGATTACGAAGGATATGTCAGACCGGATCATGGGCGCCATCTTTGGGGCGAGCAATGCCGCCCGGGATATGGCTTATACGATCGGGCACTTGGCATCATGTATTTGAACGGGCTGTGGGACGCCTATGAAGCAATGGCAAAAAAAGAGGTGGGCGTATGATCCCGCTGCATGAGAACCTGGCTGGTAAAACGGCTGTCATCACTGGCGGCAGCGGCGTGCTTTGCTCTGCGATGGCACGGGAGCTAGCCCGTCATGGCATGAAGGTGGCGATATTGAATCGGACGGCTGAAAAAGGCCAAGCGGTCGTGAAGGAGATAACGGCGGCTGGCGGCACAGCGTGCGCTGTTGCTGCGGATGTGCTGGACAGGATGTCACTGGAGCGGGCAAAGGAAGACATCCTTGGCCAATTTGGCGCTGTTGATCTGTTAATTAACGGGGCTGGCGGCAATCATCCTGCCGCGATAACCGATGTGGAGACATATGAAGAAGCGGGAGAAGGCCAATCCTTTTTTGATATGGATGAGAGGGGCTTTCTAACTGTATTCTCCACCAATTTCACCGGTGCGTTTCTGGCCTCGCAAGTGTTTGGAAAAGAGCTGCTGAAAGCCGATTCACCGGCGATTATCAATCTTTCTTCGATGAGTGCTTATTCACCTATGACGAAGGTTCCGGCATACAGTGCCGCCAAAGCATCGATCAATAATTTTACGATGTGGATGGCTGTTCATTTTGCTGAAACCGGGCTGCGGGTCAATGCGATTGCCCCAGGCTTCTTTCTGACAAAACAAAATCATGATCTGCTGATCAACCAAGACGGAACGTTCACCAGCCGATCTCACAAAATTATTGCGGGAACACCGATGAAGCGCTTCGGAAAACCCGAGGATTTGCTCGGTACGCTTCTTTGGCTGGCGGATGAATCCTATTCCGGTTTTGTCACTGGGATCACCGTTCCTGTCGATGGAGGATTTATGGCTTATTCAGGTGTGTAACGAAAGCGGTGCAACAGAAACTGAACCAACATAGGGGTGAGGTTGAGATGTTTTCAAAAGATAAGCTTCCCGTTATCCTTTTTTTGTTCCTGGCAGGGGTGATTAATTACCTAGATCGCTCGGCGCTTTCCATTGCAGCTCCTTTTATTCAGGATGATCTCACATTGTCTGCCACGCAAATGGGCTTGATTTTCAGCAGTTTTTCGATTGGTTATGCGATTTTTAACTTTCTTGGGGGCGTGGCATCCGACCGCTATGGGGCAAAGCTGACCTTGTTTGTCGCGATGGTTGTTTGGTCGCTGTTTAGCGGAGCAGTCGCCCTTGCTTTTGGCTTTGTCAGTCTGCTGATTATACGCATTCTCTTCGGAATGGGAGAAGGCCCGCTTTCGGCGACCATCAACAAGATGGTGAACAACTGGTTCCCGCCGACCCAGCGGGCGTCTGTTATCGGTGTAACCAACAGCGGCACGCCGCTCGGGGGAGCCATTTCCGGCCCGATAGTCGGCATGATCGCAGTGGCGTTCAGCTGGAAGGTATCCTTCGTTCTCATTATGATTATTGGATTGATATGGGCAGTGCTCTGGTTCAAGTTTGTCAAAGAAAAGCCGCAAGAGACGATGAAGGAAGCACCGGCAATAAAAGCAGAAACGTCTCCCGGAGAAAAAATTCCGCTCACCTTTTACCTGAAGCAAAAAACGGTCCTGTTCACGGCGTTCGCTTTTTTCGCTTACAACTACATCCTCTTCTTCTTTTTAACATGGTTTCCGAGCTATCTTGTCGACGAACGGGGATTAAGTGTTGAATCGATGAGTGTCATCACGGTCATACCGTGGATTTTAGGATTTATCGGGCTGGCTGCGGGAGGATTTGTTTCTGACTATGTGTACAAAAAAACGGCCCGAAAAGGTGTGCTGTTCTCGCGCAAGGTTGTGCTTGTCACGTGTTTGTTTTCATCAGCTGTCCTGATTGGTTTTGCCGGGCTTGTGGCAACGACTGCAGGGGCTGTCACTCTTGTCGCTCTGTCAGTGTTCTTTCTTTATTTGACCGGTGCTATCTATTGGGCTGTCATTCAAGATGTGGTTGATCAAAACAATGTCGGTTCTGTTGGCGGCTTCATGCATTTCCTCGCCAACACGGCAGGAATTATCGGCCCGGCTCTAACCGGATTTATTGTTGACCAAACAGGCACGTTTTCTGGAGCATTTTTGCTTGCCGGAGGGCTGGCTGTCTTCGCTTCACTTGCTGTGATTCGTTTTGTCCGTCCAATCATTGGCAAGCCAGCAGGAACAGAAGCTGAGAATCCTGTGTCTTATTAATCTGGAAATATAGTGGGAGAGGCGGTATGTTTGATGATACAATATACAGTAAATAATCGCAGCCGGTATGATAAGGAAGGGAATTAGATGGTAACCATAAAAGATATCGCAAAACTCGCAAACGTATCCCACACAACCGTTTCCAGAGCACTCAACAACAGTCCTTACATCAAAGAACATACGAAGAAAAAGATATTAGAGCTAGCAGAGCAGCTCAACTATACACCAAATGTAAATGCGAAAAGCCTGGCGATGCAAAAGTCGCATACGATCGGGCTATTCTTTACAAGCATTACAAACGGAACCTCACACAGCTTCTTTGCAGACACAATCAAAGGCGTCAATCAAGCCATAAGTGAGGATTACAATCTGTATGTGCGCGGCATTGATGATCTGAAAAACTATGACTCCGTTACACCGATGAGGTATGACGGCATCATTTTAATGAGCCAAAGTGACATTGATAATTCTTTCATTTACCATATTCGCGAAAAAAACATTCCGCTTGTCGTGCTGAATCGTGATATTGATGATCGCACCATCACGAATATTTTGTCCAATGACAAGGAAGGCTCTCAAGAAGCTGTAGAATACTTCATTCAGTCCGGCCATCAAGACATCGCCATCATCGAGGGGATCGAAGGCTTTAAATCCTCCCAGCAGCGAAAGGAAGGCTACTTATCTGCACTGATTCAACATCATATTCCGATCAAGCATGAATACAGTGTCAAAGGACAGTACGATATGGAAAGCGGCTTTCAAGCGATGGAGAGGCTGCTGGCACTGCCGAATCCTCCAACCGCTGTTTTTTGTTCGAATGATGACATGGCAATCGGAGCGATGAATGCGATATTCGCAAAGGGCCTGCGCGTTCCTGATGATATTTCGGTGATCGGGTTTGATGATATTGGGTTTTCACAGTACATCATGCCAAGACTTACAACAGTAAAGCGCCCAGTGGAGAAAATCAGCGTGCTCGGTGCGCAAAAACTCTTGTCTCTGATCAGCGAGCCCGAAACAAAAGCAGAAAAAATCTTGGAAAACACAGAATTCATGGTGCGTGATTCAGTCAGACGATTGACGACGTGATGCCCCGTTTTTCAGCGGGCATTCTTTTATAAAGAAAAATGTTAACGTGTGCATAAAAAGAGGGAGGCAATAAGGATGCAGAAACTGAATAAAAATGTTTACGATCACTATACTCGGTATCCAGAAAAAATTCTCCAATTCGGAGAAGGAAACTTTCTTCGGGGATTTGTTGATTGGCAGATTGATCAATTGAATCAACACGCTAATTTTAATGGGAGCGTGGCAGTTGTCCAGCCAAGAGGCTCAGAAAAAATCAAACGATTAAATCAGCAAGATGGATTATATACGCTTTTTTTACAAGGAATGAAAGACGGAGAAGCGGTAAACGAGCATATGATTATCAACTCAATCAGCCGGGGAATTGACCTGTTTTCTGATTATGAAGCATACAAAGAATTGGCATCAAGCGAAAGGCTTCGGTTTATTATCTCCAACACCACTGAGGCTGGGATTGTATGTGATGAAAAAGATCGTTTAGAGGATAGGCCGCAAAAAACATTCCCTGGGAAATTAACTGCATTTCTCTACTTCCGCTATCAGGCTTTTAAAGGAGATCAGACAAAAGGGTGTGTCCTAATCCCATGTGAACTGATTGAGAACAACGGCGAAAAGCTGAAGGAAACGGTTCTTCATTATGCAGGTCTGTGGAAGCTGGAGGAAGGATTTACACAGTGGATTCATGAGGCCAATACATTTTGTAATAGTTTAGTAGACCGGATTGTTCCGGGTTTTCCCGTCGACAGCATTGATGAGATCACGGCGGATCTTGGCTATCAGGATGATTTGATAGTTGTGGGAGAGCAATATTATTTATGGGTTATCGAGGGGCCTGATTGGATTGGAAAAGAACTTCCCTTTGCGGCTGCAGGGCTCCATACAAAGATCGTCAGCGACCTCACCCCATACCGGACTAAAAAAGTAAGAATTTTAAATGGCGCTCATACAGCAATGACGCCAGTGGCTTTATTATACGGCTTAAAAACTGTTAGGGATGCTGTCGAGCATCCGGAAGTTGGGCGATTTATAAGAGAGCTGATTGACGACGAAATTCTTCCTGTTTTAAAAATGGAAGGTCTTTCTCAGTATGCTGACGATGTGCTGAACCGTTTTAAAAACCCGTATATTAAGCATTACCTGGAAAGCATTGCATTGAACGCCATTTCCAAATTCAAAACGAGAAACCTGCCGACTCTTAAGGAATATGCTGAACAAAAGGGACAGCTTCCAGAACGCTTGGTGTTTTCTTTCAGCGCTCTTCTGTATTTTTATCATAATAATGAGACATTGCAGGATGATCCGGCAGTTCTTCAATTTTTCAAAGAGGTTTGGTGTCAGGAGGATGGCGACATGCTTCGGATTGCATCAAGAGTGTTAGGCGAACAGCGGCTGTGGGGGGCAGATCTCAATGAGATACCGAAGCTGACTGATAGAGTCGCTGTTTACTTGAATCTTATTCATGAGCTGGGCATGCAGCGGGCTCTTGAACAATACTGCATACAAGGGGGAGAGGTACGTTGAAGTCGTTTATAAAGATTCATAAGCAAGATAATGTCCTTCTTGCTCTGCGGGATATCCAAAAGGGAGAGAGGCTGCATGCGGACGGCGTGTCGATTGAAGTAAAGGATGATATAAAAAGAGGCCATAAGATTGCATTGCAGCCTATTAAAGAAAACGACAGCATCATCAAGTACGGGTTTCCAATCGGTCATGCATCACAAGATATCTCGATCGGAGAGCATATTCATGTCCATAATACGAAAACAAACCTGTCTGATATCCAATCATACAGCTATACACCAAGATTTGATGAAAATCCGTATACTAATGAGAACCGGACGTTTAAAGGTTTTAGAAGAGAAAACGGAGATGCGGGTGTACGGAATGAATTGTGGATTGTCCCAACTGTCGGCTGTGTCAATGGAATAGCAGAAAAAATGCTGCAGCGTTTTGTCAGAGAAACAGGGGATATCACTCCATTTGATAACGTACTGGTGTTAAAGCATCAATACGGATGCTCGCAGCTTGGCGACGATCATGAAAATACGAAGCAAATCCTGCTGAATGCTATTCGCCATCCAAATGCCGGCGGCGTCTTGGTGTTAGGGCTTGGCTGTGAAAACAATGAGCTGGCAAGAATGAAGGAAGCACTGCAAGATGTGAACTTGAAGCGGGTGAAGTTTCTGGAATCCCAGTCGGTGACCGACGAAATGGAGGCAGGCGTTGCTTTGCTGAAGGAAATTCATGAAGCGGCCAAAGGAGATAAGAGAGAAGACATTCCGCTGTCTGAACTGAAGATCGGGCTGAAATGCGGAGGTTCGGACGGATTTTCCGGCATAACCGCAAACCCGCTGCTTGGACGTTTTTCAGATTATCTCATTGCACAGGGAGGGAGTACTGTGCTGACGGAAGTACCGGAAATGTTCGGCGCAGAAACCATCCTGATGCAGCGGGCTGCCAATGAAGAAGTGTTTCATAAGATAGTCCAATTAATCAATGATTTTAAACAATATTTTATCAAACATGATCAGCCGGTGTACGAAAATCCTTCACCGGGCAACAAAGCGGGCGGCATTTCTACACTTGAGGATAAATCGCTAGGCTGTACGCAAAAAGCGGGGATTTCTCCTGTCACGGATGTCTTGAAATACGGGGAAGTGCTCAAGACAAAAGGACTGACGCTTTTGAGCGCACCGGGCAATGATTTGATCGCCTCCTCCGCATTGGCGGCGGCCGGCTGCCAAATTGTCCTCTTTACAACGGGAAGAGGCACGCCGTTTGGCACCTTTGTCCCGACGGTGAAAGTAGCGACAAACACCGAGCTGTATGAGGCGAAGCCGCATTGGATTGATTTTAACGCAGGCCTTTTAGCAGAGGATGATGTTCATGAGAAATATGTGCTGCGTGAGTTTATCCACTATATGATTGAGGTGGCAAGCGGCCAGCTTGTGAACCATGAAAAAAATGATTTTAGAGAACTCGCCATTTTTAAATCGGGTGTGACGCTATAATAAGAAAAGGCTATCCTTCAAGCGGATAGCCTTCTTCATTAAATCAATTTTAAACCGCTGACTAAAATAATGGACGCCATAATAAATTGCAGCGGACGCGGGGAGAATCGAGGCGAAAGATGGCTTCCGATCAGCACGCCGGGAATTGAACCAATGAGCAGATTAGCTGCCAGCATGTAATCCACGCTTCCGAAGCTAGCGTTCAAAATGCCTGCTGCCGTAACAAGAAGAAATGCATGCGCGATATCTGTTCCGACAATCTGTGACGCTTTCATGTTAAATAAGTAAATCATGGCGATTGCAAATAATGAGCCAGAACCGATTGATGTTAAGCCGACGATAAACCCAAACACAACACCAATAAGAATCGTCAGCGCCCGCTTATTTTCAAGCGGCATCAGCTGCCAGCGGTTGGGACGAAGTTTTCTATCCAAAAACAAACGAATGATGATTGAAATGGCAACCAGCGTTAACACATATCCTAGAGCGTGCTTAATAATTTCTTCCTGATGCTGGTGAAAGGCGGGGAACAAATGCAAGATGCCAATGGCTAGCGAAGCACTCGGAATACTGCCGATGGCTAAGTATTTTACCAATTTAAAGTTAATCGTTTTCTGCCGCCAATGGGAGGCAACGCCAAAGAGCTTTGTGATCGAGTTATATACAAGATCTGTACCGACCGCGATGGAAGGATTAATTCCAAGCACAATTAAAAGGGGAGTTAATAAGGCCGCTCCACCCACTCCCGTCAATCCGACTAAGGCTCCGACAAACAAACCCATCAATATGATGCTTACACTCATGATAAAGGCCTCCTGAAAACCCGACTATTTTTATCAGATTATATATGATTAGGACGCGTTAATCAATTAAATTTTTTGAATTTTTGTACGTTAGCTGCTTGAAATTTTGGTATGCTCAATATCTCTATTCATTTGCCCTATAATGAGTGTCTGGACGAAATCGAGAAGTACTAAAGGCGCAAAAAAAAGATACCTCTTAACAGGTATCTTTTTTTTTGTTTACGCTACATGCGCTGCTGATAGAAAGGAAGATCAGTGTGACCCATTTCCCGCACATACACGAACAGGTTGCCTTTATGGTGAATTTCATGCTCCATTGCAAGCTGAAGTAACGCGCGGCCTGTGACTTTTCTGCCGAAAGCGGATGTCAGATCAATTTCTCTGTCCAGCTGCTCTTCAGTCAGCTGTTCAAGGATAGCGACCGTTTTTTCTGTATATGTTTTTGCCAGAACATTGAGATCTGTTTCTGTTTCTTCCTGCTTGTTTTGAAATGGTGAGGCATTGCCTTCCTTAATGACATTTGCGAACAAGTGGAAAGACGTAAGAATGTGTTTGACCAGCTCTTCTGCTGACATTGATGTTTCTGCCGGTTTGTAGCTGTAATGGTCTTTGCTGATTTTTTCGGCAAGCTCATTGGTCACGTTTCGATGGGATAAAAAATGGCTGACAATTTGATTGGATTGGCTCATTATGATCTCCTCCATATGTAAAAATAAATGGTGCAATGAAATCCTATATCAACGGTTATGAATTCACAAGTAATATGCTGTGGGATGAAACAAAATGCTATGTCAATCGTATATATAACGTTCACAAAACATGAAATGGAGTATAAACATGACTAACATACCTTTCATTTATCAGTACGAAGAAAAAGAGAATGAAAGAGCTGCGGCGGGCTACGGCACTTTCGGTTACCTTATCACACGGATTGAAGAAACGCTTTATGATCAATACGGTGTATTCTATGAGCTCTATGCCAGTGATGATCCAAATACGGAATACTGGGAGCTTCTTGTAGAAGATGTCCGCAGCGGTTCATTGGAGCCTGAGCATGTGGCATATATATTTGAAAAGCTTGAAAAGAAAACCTTTGCTTACGATGAAGATGAGAAAGAACCGGATTATACCGTCCATAAGTCTATAAGAAACAGTGTATACGCGTATCCTGAAAAGGGAGTTGCTTTTGCCAGAATTCCATATTTTCAAGATGGGAGCATTATGAGTTTTGATTGTCTGTTTGCGGTTAACGATGAAAAGATGCGTGCATTTCTGGAGGGAGTCAGACCGCGTCTTTGGGAAAAAAGCAAGCGGAAAGTGACCGTGTTTACGGATGGAGATGGAGGGACTTCAAGAGAGCAGGAAGCCATTGTCAGAGAGGTTCAGCGGAGTCAAGTCATCATGAATCCGCTATTGAAAAAGGAGATATACAGATCAATTGATCAGTTTTTTCATAGTGATAAATCGTTTTATCAAACATATGACATCCCTTACAAGCGCGGCATTCTGTTATATGGACCTCCTGGAAACGGAAAGACGACGTTAGTGAAGTCGATCGCAGGCAGTATCAATGCACCTGTTGCTTATTGGCAAATTACTGAATTTACGTCGAGCGAGACAATAGAAGAAGTCTTTCAGGCAGCGAGACGCCTCGCTCCTGCAGTTCTGGTCATCGAGGATATAGATTCGATGCCGGAAGATGTGCGGTCCTTTTTTCTCAATACGCTGGACGGCGCGACATCAAAAGAGGGGCTATTTCTCATCGGTACGACAAACTATCCCGAAGAGATCGATCCAGGTTTGATGAATCGTGCAGGGCGATTTGACCGTGCCTATGAAATCGGGCTTCCGGATGAAGAGCTGCGGCTGGAATATATGAAAATGAGAGGCTTTGGCATCTTTTTGAGTGAAGGAGAAATAAAAAACGCCGCAAAACTTACAGAAGGCTTTTCCTTTGCACAGCTGGGAGAATTATATGTATCTTCAGCCCTTCAATGGCACCAAGAAGGGAATCACCATATTGAAACCATGGTGAAAGACATGACAGGAGAGCAAAGAAAAAGCCAGCGGGGAAGCTGGATGGAAAGAAACAAAGTCGGTTTTCACTAAAAGAAAGCACGGGTGTTTGAAAAACCCGTGCTTTTTTGTTGCGGTTAGCCGAAATTCGACAATTGCGGTTATTTTGCGTTCTTCTTTTTCTTGTAAATATGATAAAATATGACATATCTCGGGTAATTCAAAAGGGGGGATTAATTGAGGATGAAGCAGACGATTCCGTCCTCTTATGTCGGGCTTAAAATTAATGAATGGTATACTCATATCCGGCAGTTCCACGTCGCTGAAGCCGAACGGGTCAAGCTCGAAGTAGAAAGAGAAATTGAGGATATGGAAGAAGACCAAGATTTGCTGCTGTATTATTCTTTAATGGAGTTCAGGCATCGTGTCATGCTGGATTACATTAAGCCTTTTGGAGAGGACACGTCGCAGCTAGAGTTTTCAGAATTATTAGAAGACATCGAAGGGAATCAGTACAAGCTGACAGGGCTTCTCGAATATTACTTTAATTTTTTTCGAGGAATGTATGAATTTAAGCAGAAGATGTTTGTCAGTGCCATGATGTATTATAAACGGGCAGAAAAGAATCTTGCCCTCGTCTCGGATGATATTGAGAAAGCCGAGTTTGCTTTTAAAATGGCTGAGATTTTTTACAATTTAAAACAAACCTATGTTTCGATGAGCTACGCCGTTCAGGCATTAGAAACATACCAAATGTATGAAACGTACACCGTCCGCAGAATCCAATGTGAATTCGTTATTGCAGGTAATTATGATGATATGCAGTATCCAGAAAGAGCATTGCCCCACTTAGAACTGGCTTTAGATCTTGCAAAGAAAGAAGGCAATCCCCGCCTGATCAGTTCCGCCCTGTATAATCTCGGAAACTGCTATGAGAAAATGGGTGAACTGCAAAAGGCAGCCGAATACTTTGAGAAATCTGTTTCTATTTGCAAGTCGGAAAAGTTCGATAATCTTCCGCATTCTATCTACTCTTTAACACAAGTTCTGTATAAACAAAAAAATGACGCCGAAGCGCAAAAAAAGTATCGTGAAGGATTGGAAATCGCCCGTCAATACAGTGATGAATTATTTGTGGAGCTTTTTCAATTTTTACATGCGTTATACGGAAAAAACATTGACACAGAATCGGTCTCACACACCTTTCAATTTCTTGAAGAACATATGCTGTATCCTTATATTGAAGAGCTGGCGCATGATGCTGCCCAATTCTATATAGAAAACGGACAGCCCGAAAAAGCACTTTCATTTTATGAGAAAATGGTGCACGCACAAAAACAAATCCAGAGAGGAGATTGTTTATATGAAATCTAAATGGATGTCAGGTTTGTTGCTCGTTGCGGTCGGGTTCAGCTTTACTCAGGTGATGGTTCATGCAGGTGAAACAGCAAACACAGAAGGGAAAACATTTCATATTGCGGCACGCAATCAAACATGATGCATAAAAAAAGACCCTTAGGGGTCTTTTTTATTTCTTCAGCTTCCATTCTTTTATCGTCAGCTCAGAAGATCCACTTGCCACCAGCGGATCCGCATGGCCGATTTCCGCTGCCTCTTCCAGTGAATCTGCTTCGATGACATACGCTCCGCCTGTGGCGTCGCTAAATGGCCCAAACATTTTTAAACGTTTTTCTGCTTGTAAACGATCCAGAAATTCATAGTGCCCAGCCACATGCTCCTGATTAAATTTCTCCGTTCTCATTGTCAGCATTAAATATGTATACATATTCAGACCCTCCGTGAACTTCATTTTAACACATTTATCCATATTACGGTGATAGATGATATGAGCTTTTCGTCCTACGAATGCCACCTATTTATGAAAAAAGAAAAGGAGAGATGATAGGTGAGCATTCCAGTAAAGAAAAATTTGGTTTCTGAGGCGAAATACGCGTTGAAGTGTCCTAATGCAATGTCCGCTGAATACATTACCATTCACAACACGGCAAACGATGCATCAGCGGCCAATGAAATCAGCTATATGATCGGGAACACAAGCTCGACAAGCTTTCATTTTGCGGTCGATGATCAAGAGGTGATTCAAGGTCTGCCGCTTAACCGAAACGCTTGGCACACTGGTGACGGCACAAACGGTCCGGGAAACCGCAAATCAATCGGTGTTGAGATTTGCTACAGCAAATCGGGAGGCCCGAAGTATGAGGCAGCTGAAGCCTTGGCGATTTCATTTGTTGCACAGCTTTTGAAGGAGCGCGGCTGGGGCATCGATCGTGTGAGAAAGCACCAGGACTGGAACGGAAAGTATTGCCCGCACCGCATTTTATCAGAGGGGCGCTGGGATCAAGTGAAGGCGGCAATTGAAAAGGAATTAAACGGGGGCTTATCAGCTAAAAAAGCTGCAGTCTCTTCTTCAGCGTCTGTATATCATGTGAAAAAAGGCGACACATTGTCAGGGATTGCCGCATCACACGGAGTCAGTGTGAAAACGCTGCAAAGCATCAATCATATTACTGACCCGAATTACATTAAAGTCGGACAAGTGATCAAACTGCCTCAGACGGCATCTGCTTCTAAAAGCCATGCCGCATCCTCATATCCGCTCCCATCCGGCGTGATCAAAGTGACAAGCCCGCTGACGAAAGGGACAAAAGTAAAGCAGGTGCAGACCGCTTTAGCCGCTCTTTATTTTTATCCTGATAAAGGAGCGAAAAATCACGGCGTTGACGGCGTTTATGGCCCGAAAACAGCAAATGCAGTGAAACGTTTTCAGTCTGTCAGCGGTTTAACGGCTGATGGGATTTACGGTCCGAAAACGAAAGCGAAGATGGAGGAAAAGCTGTAAATGAAAAGCCGGAAGCTGTGAAGCTTCCGGCTTTTTATCTTACATACAGACTGCGGCAAGCACCTTTTGAATATCATAAATGCTCTCATCTTTTTTAAACTGCTTTGAGACGGCAGGAAGTTCTGCGCCGGAAATCCAAATTTTCAGCTCTGAATCGAGGTCAAAGCGGCCGGCCGTTTCCACGCTGAATCTGGAAATGCTTTTGTACGGAATCGATTGAAACTCCGTTTTCTTGCCTGTGATTCCCTGCTTGTTCACAAGAATAAGCCGCTTGTCAGTGAAGACAATCAAATCGCGAACCAGCTTAAACGCGGCTTCAACCTTCTCACCCTCAAGTAAAATATGAGCAAGCTCTTCTTTTACAGCAGCCGTTGACAGTGTTGACGCATTGCCGAGTAATCCATCAATAAACCCCATCATATACCTCCTCTGCGTATTCTATCAAATCATACTATAAAAAAGGTTTTCATTCATGGATGAGTAGAGTAAACTTGTGCTGACTGGTAAAGGGGGCGTTCAAAATGACAGATAGGTATGACAGCTTTGCAGCCCTTTCTGCTTCTGAGTCGGAATACCGGATTATTTATGAGGAAAAAAACGGAAGTGAATTTATCGTCCTCGGTCCCCACGGCGGCAGAATTGAGCCTGGGGTCAGTGAATTGGTGCGGGCATTTTCGGATCGATGTTCCATCTATTTGTTTGAGGGTCTAAAGCCGCGAAACAACCGTTCCTTGCATCTCACCAGCATTCGTTTTGATGAGCCGCTGGCTTTAGAAAAAGTGAATGACCACCATTACGCATTAGCGTTTCACGGGTATTATGATCCGAAAATCCCGCATACATTGGTCGGCGGGGCGGATCGTAAAAAAGCCAAGCTCATTTGTGAGCGTCTGAATGAAGCGGGTTTTAGCGCCGAGCTCACTAATGAGAAAGACCGCCTCGCAGGTGTACACCCAAACAATATTGTCAATCGGACGAAAAGAGAAATGGGGCTGCAATTGGAGGTGAGCACGGCACAGCGAAACGCGCTGTTCTGCAATTTTGGGTGCCGTGATAAAAGCTACATACAAAACGATTTGTTTGATCGATATGTGGAAGCTGTCAAGCTTGGCTTTTATACATAAAACGAAACGGGACCTGCACTGTCAGCCTATTCCTTCATACGCTGGGATTGTGCGAAAGTGTAGGGAGGAATGATTCATGTTTTATCATATAAAAGAGCTTCAATATCAAGCAAAGCCAGCTCATCCCGATCCGGTTTATGCGAAAAAACTTCAAGAGGTGCTCGGCGGCCAATTCGGTGAAATTAGCGTCATGATGCAGTATTTGTTTCAAGGGTTTAACTGCAGGGCGGATGCTAAGTATAAAGATTTGTTATATGATGTGGGGACCGAAGAGATCGGGCACGTAGAAATGCTGGCAACGATGATTTCCAGGCTTCTGGACAATGCACCCGCGGATGTACAGGAGGATGCTTATAAAAGCAATCCCGCTATCGCAGCAGTCATGTCAGGGATGAATCCTCAGCACGCGATTGTGTCCGGATTGGGGGCGATGGCATCAGATAGTGAGGGCTATCCGTGGAATGCAAAATACATTATCTCAAGCGGAAACCTGCTGGCCGATTTTCGCGCTAACTTAAATGCGGAGGCCCAAGGACGCCTTCAGGTGACACGGCTTTATGCCATGACCGATGATCCAGGGGTAAGAGATATGCTGTCATTTTTGATTGCAAGGGATACCTATCATCAAAATATGTGGTACGCGGCCATTAAAGAGCTGGAGGAAAGAGAACGGGATATTGTCGTCCCGACGACGTTCCCGCGTGAGCTCGAAAAGCAAGAAGTCTCCTATGATTTGTTTAACTTTTCCAGGGGGGATGAAAGCTCGCAAGGAAGATGGGCACATGGGGAAGCCTTTGACGGCCGGGGTGAATTCAGGTATATCCCGGCTCCGATTGCGTTCGCATCTGCGCCTCATCTTAAACCGGCGCCCATGTGGCTGCATAATACAGTTCCCCCAATGTCGAAATGTTAGGTTCTCTTCTGGGCTGAGGAATATATCCTTAGCCCGTATTTGATCAGATGTTTTTGCCAATATGATATAACGCTTTTTCCTCAGCCACCTGCAAGTGCTGCTGATCGCCTTCCTCGTACGCATTTGGCCGCTTGTGAGATAATAAATAAGCGAGCCGCTTCTGAAATTGAATACCTGCTTTACGCCGTTCAAACATGTCAAGCCTTTTATCAGCAAATTCCTTTGTTACCCGGAATACCGCCGCAATTGTGGCGAGTGCCTGGCTTCTCCATTGCGGCAGTTCCATCTGCAACAGCATAAAGGTTGGCACACAGAAGTGGTACATAAATTGATTTGCCTGGAATTCTTGAAGCTCTCTGAAGAGCTTGTTCATCTGAAAATGATTGCCTGCATGCTTTAACACGTGGCACAGCTCATGGCCAAAATCCTCCCATTGCTCTTCCCGTGACTTTTTTTGGTTCAATACGATACTGTACATGCCGTCGTATTTCACCATCATGCTCCCCATATCCTCAAAATGCACCCAAATATCCAGATCCTTTGCGATTTTCAGCATGTCAATGTGATGAGGGGATGTGATGCCCAGCCGGCCGTATAAATTTTTAACGTATTCTTCCAGATGTGATAAGTAATCGCCCAATTGAATACTCCCTTTCGAACATTTGTTCTGTTTTTAGCGAGAAAGAAAAGCCCGTATAGGACTGGAAAGTAGTGTAGAAATCTTTCCCTTTTCTTTAAAAAATAAACACTTTTTTCTTTATATCGGTCTACTTTTTATATGTTTTAGAGAACAGAGAACGATTTATTTATTTTTCGGTTTGCGGTTTTTCTCTTTTTCTTTTAAATAGTTGATAAATTCGATGGCCTGCTGTTTGCTTTCTGGGGAAAAATCCTGCATATCGCGGTATGCAAGCTGCAGGTCCGGATCTGAGAACATATCGTCATCGGATTTTTTGTCTTTTCCCGTTAATAAGTAATCAGTCGTTACTTGAAAGTAATCAGCCAGCTTTTGGAGTGTGTCGTAATCAGGTTCGCTTCGCCCATTTTCATAGTGGGAATATCGTGCCCGTGACACACCGATGTGTGATGCGATTTCTTCCTGTGTCCTTTTCCCTCTGAGACTCTTCAATCTGCCGCCTATCATACTATGACCTCTCTTTTTTAAACTCCCTACGTTACTTATGATTATAGATACAATATGTATCAAAATAAAGTTATGATAAAAAAAGTATCAAAAATAACTTGATGATACAGTTCGTATCGTTTATACTTGGTAACAGTTGATACGAAATGTATCGAAAACAAACCAGGAGAGTGATCACATGTATCCAATCCAAATTGTTTTTAGTGAAAATCCCATAGATCAGCGCCATCTCGGACAATCCGGCGGCACCATTTCGTTTACGGCATGCGGCCTTCCGGTGTTCCACTTTGAAACGCAAGAGCAGTTTCAAGCATACATGATGTTAAAGGGAGAAGCGGCGTACAATGAAAAACGATAAAAGCTATCCTTTTCCGACGTATTCAGGGTTATTGAATTCAGAACATTATGACAAAATTGGCCCGGCGCTATGGCTGTTTCTCTGGTTTATCAGCTCAACAACAAAAGAAATCGAAAAAGACGGCGTAAGCTGGGGCATCGTACTCGGCCATAAGCCGTTAAAAGCGAGAGAAATGGCGGCAGTCTTCGGCGTAAGTGAAAAAACCGTCAGAAGATGGCTGGAGCTTCTCGAAAACCATGATTACATAAAGGCCGTCCGTGCGCCATACGGACTGATGATTTCGGTCAAGCATTCCAAAAAATTCAGCTTCAGATCGGACAATACTGTACACGGGAGTCTAAAAGAACGGCCATTTTCGCCGCAGACACCGGACACAAACGACCGTACAGATATAGATAAAACAAACAAATATACTGCTGCTGATGATGCAGTGGATCACATTGCGAAGCGGTTTACACAATTACGGTCGGCTCAAGAAGGACGCACCGTGTATCCTTCCTCAAGAGATTATCAAGCCATCGCCCGCATTGTTGCCATCGGCGTTCCTGTCACGCAAACAATCAAATGGCTTGAAGAATGCTTTCAGGCTTTTGAAAACCGGCGGACCGCCGCTTCTGAAACAATCAAGGCTTTTCGCTACTGCTCGAAATTCATTGAAGACAGATTTTTCGCGCAGCAAGCCAAAAAGAATGCCGCAATTCAGCATGAGAGGATGAAAAAACATGACAAAACGAACAATCGAACAGATTTTGGACGAGCTGAGAAGAGGGAGACGTCCATTACTGGCGGACAAACCGGCCGAATCAGACGCAAGCAGGTATGATTGCCTGCGTTGCAAGGATCAGGGAGGTTATCTCGTCAGGCAGAATGGCCTGGAAGTCTGGACGATGTGCAGCTGCATGGCAGAACGGAAAGTGAAGCGGCTGCTGGGTGCAAGTGAGATTACCCACGCTTTCAGACAGCTCGGCTTCAAGGAATTCCGCACGGAGGGAAAGCCGCAGGCCATAAAAGACGCATTTGAGTGTACAAAAGAGTATGTTGCCGATTATGAACAAATCAAGGATTGCCGAAAAAACAGCATTGCCCTTTTAGGACAGCCCGGATCAGGGAAAACACACCTTTTGACTGCCGCTGCCAACGAATTAATGAGAACATGCTATGTGCCTGTCATTTATTTTCCGTTCGTGGAAGGCTTTACTGATCTGAAAAATGATTTTGCCCTATTAGAAGCGAAGCTGAACCGGATGAAGCAGGCGGATGTGCTGTTCATTGATGATCTGTTTAAACCGGTTAACGGCAAACCCCGCGCTACAGATTGGCAATTAGAGCAAATGTATTCGGTACTCAACTATCGCTACTTAAATCATAAACCGATTTTGCTTTCGAGCGAGCTGACAATTGAAGCACTTGTACGGGTCGATGAAGCGCTCGGCACGAGAATCTATGAGATGTGCAGTGACTATTTAGTGATTATCAAAGGAGCAGCCTACGAGCTTAACCATAGATTGGAGGGCGTCAGATAATGTGCAAGCTTTGTCAAACAAAGAAAGTCATTGTGGAACATACCGGTATTGGAGTCGTTTTTCATCCATGTCCGAACTGCCGATCCGGCACTGACTTAACGCCTGTCATTCAAAAGCTGGAGCAAATGCTGACAGCGGGAAAAGCGAGGCTGAATATCTATGATTAAACAGCTGACTGCTCTAATCACTTTGCTGTTTCGGGCAAAGCGAACAGAAAAAAACATTGAACAATGGTATAAGGACGACGGGAAGTGAAAGTGTTGGCAAAGACAAAACAGGCAGAGAAAAGCCCTGCGCCGTGGCGTGCTGTCCCGTGCGGGGATACGAAACCGATCTATATTTATTCAGCTTACAGTGAAGAAGAAAAAGAAAGATTCCCATATTCAAACGGACGGCTGATTGCCGCTGTATTTGACCTTAGCTCTTATTCGCAAAAAAGCAATGCCGCTTTGATGGCCGCTGCGCCTGAATTGCTGGAAGCGTCTAAAGCAGCGCTTGATTTTCTGAAAGGGAATTCTGTTCATTCAAAGGAGCGCATCATTCAGCTATTAGAAAAAGCTGAAGCAAGCGCTGCACCGAAAAGGGGAGGAAAAGAAACATGATTCATCCTAAAAAACTGCAGCATATTGATTCCGTCACGCTTAAGAGCCAGCTGGAGGACGGGAAAATCCGTGTCATTATTGTGGATGGCATCAAGCAAGAAGCATGGATCACAGAAGCGCCCGAGCATGGAAAAACGCTCGTCGAAACAAGAAAGGGCGACCTTGCCCGTGTGGAATTTGAAATCGGCTACAAATTAAATTAAAGCGAAAACAGAATACGTCCAAGACGGAAAGCCTGCGGACACTGATCAACTGCACAGCATTTGTGCGTTGATTGGTGTCCGTTTTTTATTTGCCAAAAATAAGGAGGATCATAGAATGCAAGACTTACTATTTGAATATAAACGCACGCTCAAACAAACAAGAATACAATATAAACCGCTCGCTGAGGCAGATGAATCCGTGCTCTCAGCTGAAGAGCTGAAGGATAAAAAAATCATCAGAAATATGATTACTGATCTTGAATATGTAACAGAATGGCTTGAAAAAGGAA
Organism: Bacillus sp. YP1; assembly: GCF_000877815.1. Taxonomy (NCBI): domain Bacteria; kingdom Bacillati; phylum Bacillota; class Bacilli; order Caryophanales; family Bacillaceae; genus Bacillus; species Bacillus sp. YP1. Next base: position 1,066,134 of record NZ_CP010014.1, read on the forward strand.
GGCAGCCCGGCATCAGACGGGCGATTGACCGGCGTGATGCCTACCAGCGGCTGATGATCAAGGACCCGAGAATCATCGAATCATTTTCCAGCGCTATGATGTTTGAGCCGGACGGACAGGTATCAGAAGAAGACAGAGAGAGAATTCGAGAAGCATTAGCTCTGTTAACGGACAGAGAAAAGGAAATGTTTTTGCTGCATAAGGTAGAATGTTTTTCTTATGAACGGATCGCCGATCTTCTCGGCGTGAAAAAATCGACAGTGCAAACGACGATCAAACGGGCAATCGTAAAGATGCAAAGACAGCAGGAAGACATGAATCGATCACTTGCCTGAAAGCTTGTCATACGTTTGCCACCTATAAGTGAATAGAGCATGACACATAAGCGGCTGGCTGATCAGCCGCTTTTATGAATAAACAACCATGCTGGAGGTGGCGGTGATGCCGTAGCATGAAAACACAACTTCGCGAACAAGCATTAGCAATCTATCAACAACATCAAGGAAAGATCACAAATCGGGCGATTGCGGACACAATCGGTGTTTCCGCGAAAACAATCGGCATCTGGAAAAAACAAGACAAATGGAAAGAGGCCCTGTTTTCTGCGTCCAAAAACGAACAAAAACAGCGCCCTATAGACAACGATGAATTAAATGAACGCCAGCGGCTGTTTTGCCTGTATTACGTCAAAAGCTTCAATGCCACACAGTCAGCAATCAAAGCGGGCTATTCTCCTGACAGCGCTCATGTGACGGGCAGCCGGCTCTTAAAAAACGAAAAGGTTGCTGCTGAAATCAGACGCATAAAAAAAGAAATGGTCAATGAGATGTTTATTGAAGCGATGGATGTGCTGCAGGTTTATATCAAGATCGCGTTTGCGGATATTACGGACTATGTGACCTTTGGAAAAAAAGAGGTCCAGGCTGTCGGGAAATCGGGTCCGCTGTTTGATGAAGATGATAACCCGATTATGAAGGAAATCAGCTTTGTCGATGTCAAAGACTCGGGGCTCGTTGACGGCACCATTGTAACGGAAGCAAAGCTTGGCAAAGAAGGCATTGCCATCAAGCTTGCAGATAAAATGAAGGCGCTTGAGAAGCTATCCTTATATTTTGATTTGTTTCCAGATCAATTTAAACAAAAAATTGAAAATGAGAAGTTGAAGCTTGCCAAACAAAAAGCGGAGAAAACAGATGACAGCCAAGAGCCGATTGAAATTATGATCAAACGAAAAGAGGGCAAGTCATGATTGTAAAAGAAATCAACCCTCATTTCGAAGATTACGTGTTCAATTGGGAGCAGACGTACCAATTTCTCGTCGGCGGCTACGGCTCATCCAAAAGCTATCATACCGCATTGAAAATCGTGCTAAAGCTGCTGAAGGAAAAACGGACGGCCCTTGTGATCCGGGAGGTGTTCGATACCCATCGGGATTCGACCTTCGCCTTGTTTCAAGAGGTGATCGAAGAGCTCGGTCTCACAAAGGCTGTGGCATCTCTTTCTTCCCCGCTGCAGCTGCGATTTCACAATGGCAGCCGGATCATGTTCAAAGGAATGGACAATCCGGCAAAATTAAAATCGGTTCATAATATTTCATTAATATGGATTGAAGAGTGCTCAGAGGTGAAGTATGAGGGGTTCAAGGAATTAATCGGACGTCTTCGCCATCCTGAGCTGAAGCTTCATATGATCTGTACCACCAATCCCGTCGGCACCTCCAATTGGACGTACAGGCATTTTTTTCGGGACGAACGCAATAAACGGTTTGTGCTGGATGACAGCGAACTTTACGAAAAGCGGACAATTGTGAAGGGAGATACGTATTACCATCATTCCACCGCTAACGACAATCTTTTTCTCCCAGAAAGCTATGTGAAACAGCTTGACGGGCTCAAAGAATATGATCCCGACCTGTACCGGATTGCCCGCAAAGGAAGATTCGGCGTCAACGGGATCAGGGTGCTGCCGCAGTTCGAGGTACTCCCGCATGATCAAGTAAAAAAATGTATCGCAGCCATCAGCAAGCCAATCTTTCGTACAGGCATGGATTTTGGATTCGAGGAATCCTATAATGCCGTCGTCCGGCTTGCTGTAGATCCTGAAAAAAAATACCTCTACATTTATTGGGAGTATTATCAAAATAAAATGACAGATGACAGGACGGCTGAGGAGCTGCGTGAGTTTATTGAGACACAGGAATTGATCAAAGCCGACTCGGCTGAGCCGAAAAGCATTCAATATTTCCGCCAGCAGGGCTTTCGAATGGTTGGAGCCAGAAAGTTTCCCGGCTCCAGGCTTCAATATACCAAAAAGGTAAAACGGTTCAAAAAAATCTTCTGTTCGGATCGCTGTGAAAATGTCATCTATGAGCTCAAGACACTTACGTATGCCAAAGATAAAAACGGAGCTCTGATTGAGGATGAATTCACGATTGACCCGCATACGCTTTCTGCCATTTGGTATGCGCTTGATGATTATGAGGTTGCTGATATGAAAGAGACAGCACACAAACGAATCCGGCCGAACAGAGAAAGGAGGAGGTCATAAATCATGCACAATCAAACAGTCAGAGCAACTGTATTTAAAGCCAATGCCGCGGCTCCACAAACAAAGCAAATCTATGAAGATGACTTTTCTGAGCTGTACGGAGAGGACATTATCGCTCCGCCCTACAATATCATCGAGCTCAAAACCATTGCCGAATACTCGACTATTCTTCAGCAATGCATTGATGCGTACAGAGTGAATATTACAGGCTTTGGATTCGATGTTGAGTACACATTTGATGTCAACGCAAGTGATGTCGATCAGGCAAAAAAGAAAAGAGCGGAAAAAGACTGGGCCAGACTCGAAGCCTTTTATAAATGTCTTCACTTTGATGAATCAGCTGAAATGATTTTAGGCTATGCCATCGAAGACAGAGAAAAAACAGGCAACGGATTTATGGAAGTGCTTCGCGACGGGGCGGGAAAACCTGCCGGCATCGAATATTTAGATGTGAAATATATGCGTGTATGCGGAGCAGGCGAGCCTGTAGAGGTTTCATTCGTATATGAAGAAAACGGGAAAATGAAAAGGATCAAAAGGCAAAAACGCTTCCGAAAATATGTGCAGATGATCAATGGAAAGAAAGTATTTTTTAAAGAATACGGCGATCCGCGAAAAATGGATATTCGCACAGGTGAATATGTAAACACATTGGCAGAGAAGTATCAAGCAAATGAAGCCATTCACCTCAAAATCGGAAGCGGCGTATACGGTGTACCCCGCTGGATCGGCAATATTGTCAATTTATACGGGGCCCGAAAAGCAGAAGAGCTCAATTTTATGTATTTTAAGCAGGGACGTCACGTCCCCGCTGCGATTACAGTGGAAAACGGGATGCTGTCTGAAGCTTCTTACCGGGAGCTGCAGGAATACATGAATGATCTTGAAGGCGTGGAAAACGCCCATAAATTTCTCCTGATCGAAGCGGAAGGAATCGCAAAAGAAAAGGATCTCCACGGAGGCGAGGATATTACGCCGGTTTCCGTGGAAATCAAATCCTTGGCTGAAATTCTCCAAAACGACGCCCTGTTTCTTGAATACGATGAAAAAAGCAGAAATAAGCTGCGTTCCGCGTTCCGTCTCCCGCCGCTGTATACAGGCGAGGCCCAGGAATACAACCGGGCGACAGCTGATACTGCTAGAAAAATTACGGAGGAGCAGGTTTTTCAGCCGGAGCGAAAAACGCTCGTGAATAAACTGAATACGCTGCTTTTGCCGGAGCTGAATATCCATGACGTCAGGCTGACATTAAAAGGACCAGACTTTCGTGATCCGCTTGAGATTGCGAAGGTGCTCGGTCCTTTTATTACAGCAGGAGCAGTCTCGCCGAATGATTTACGCGACCTTGCCGGACGGGTGCTTGGCAAAACACTGGAGGAGTGGCCGGAGGACATTTATAAACGGCCTGCAGGACAGGATGCGGAAAAGACAAACCTGACTGCGCTCATGCAGGAGTTGAAAGAAAGCATCGAAGATATCAAAACGTCCTGAAGGGAGGTGAATCAAGCAGGTGGCGCGAGAATTAAGAAATGCCAAAATCAGCTTTGTCAGTTATGTGGACAAGGCGGCTAACCAGACAGAATTTTTCTTTACGAAGTCAGCCGAACCTCCGTCATTTGAAAAAAAGGTTCGGCTGTTTACAAAAAGTGAGCAGGATGAACAAAAGCTCGTGTACGGAATCGTGTATGAGCCTGATGTTCCTGATGCCCACGGCGATTTTATGACCGCCGAGGAAATTGAAAAAGCGGCGCACGGTTTTCTCGCGGAGGCACGGGAGATTGATATCAATCACAGCTTTGAGGGCGGAACCGGCGTCGTGGTCGAGTCCTATGTGGCGCCCGATGATTTTATGATCGGGTCAAAGCGGATTACAAAGGGCTCATGGGTACTCGTGACAAGAGCGTCTGACGAGGTGTGGGAACAGATTAAGGCTGGAATTATCACAGGCTACAGCATGGCTGGCACTGCAGATGTGTATGAAGAAGAACCGGTCGAAAAAGCAGGGTTCTTTAGTGTATTCAAGCAAATGCTTGCTGACAAAACAGGGAAGGAGACTGAAGAAATGAGAAAAGAAGACATGAAAGAATCATTCGAGCATGCGCTTTACCCTCTGCTCAAACGGCTTGAGCGGATTGAAAAAAACACAGACACGGAGGAAAAGCCGGAGCAGACGGGTGATGACGAGCGTCTGAAAAAGCTCGTTGAAGACATGCTTGCCCCGCTGATCGAACGCATCGAGGTTTTGGAAAAAGCGCGAGGCGCCTCTAAGCAGACAGCGGACGATACGGGCGGCAATACAGAGCAAGTCAAAAAATCAATCTGGAGCGGACTGCTGTAAAACCAGTCAAGGAGGAGGAAATCAATTGAGAAATCAAGAGATCATTCGGAAAGCGGAAATGTCGCTTTCTGCTTTAAAAAGCGGCGGGCTTATGAACCCTGCGCAAGCATCGGCTTTTATCCGCATGGTGCAAAACACGCCGACCATTTTCAGTGAATCCCGCGTGATTCAAATGGAAAATGACTCGCAAAAATTTGAGAAAATCGGCTTCGGCCAGCGTATTCTGCGGGCTGCGCAAGAAGGAAAAGCACTGTCAAACGACGAGCTGACAGTTCCAACGACAAGCACTGTTCAGCTGAACACGAAGGAAGTCATTGCGGAAATTAACATTACGTATGACACACTTGAAAACAATATTGAAAAAGACGGCCTGCAGCAGACAATCATGCAAATTTTAGCAGAGCGCGCAGCAGTTGATATTGAAGAGCTGATCGTTAACGGTGATACAGCATCAGCTGATCCGTATCTGGCACAGCTGGACGGCATCCGTAAACAGGCGGTTTCCCATATCGTTGACATGAACGGTGAAGAACTGTCCAGAGCGACATTCAAGAAAGGCTTAAAGGCAGTTCCGCCAAAATATTTGCGCATCCCTCAGGAATTCAGATTCTATACGTCTCACGGCTTAGAAGTTGAATGGAAGGACCGCGTGGCAGACCGCCAGACAAACCTTGGGGACCAGGCTGTTCAGGGCGGCTTGTCAACAGCATTCGGCGTACCGGTCAAAGGAGTATCCAATATTCAGCCGTACACAGTCGGTGAGGGAGACGCGCAATATGACGCTTCTGATATCATTCTCACACATCCGAAAAATATCATTCTCGGCTTCTCCCGCAATATCCGAATTGAAGTCGACAAAGACATCCGCTCCCGTAAATTCATTATTGTCTTAACGGCCAAGCTGGACAGCAAGTTCGAGGAAGAGGATGCCTGCGCGAAATTAATTAACGTAAAAGAATAATAGAAACGAGGTGGTCAGCTCATGCTCATTGAACCGACTGACGTAGCCTCCTATTCGGTCTATGATCGGGTGAAAAACAGGCCGGAAGAGCTGCTGGCGCAGGATATCATCGAGGCGGAAGCAGAAGCGGCTCTCATCACGGGCCACCGCTTTGAAGACAGCTTGTATGATCCGCTGCCCGGTAAGGTGAAGCTCGCTTTAGTAAAGCTTGCCCAGTATTTTGCGCTTGTCAACAGCGATGAATCTGCCTCATCAAGCTATCAGTCTGAGAAAATGGGGGATTATTCCTACACGGTTTCCGGAGAAGGCGGGATTCAGCGGCCTGAGGTGTATCATTTGCTCGAAGAGTTTATCAAGCCGGGCTACGTCCCTGAATCCTCCAGACTGAAGGTGAGATCTTTATGAGCTACAAGCAGATGCTCATTCACCGTTGCGACATTTATCATGAAGCAGCCCAAGCGCCGTCTGCAGGCCGATTTGGGATTCCGGCAGACAGGCTGCAGCCGGTGATTTCATATCCCGATACACCCGATGAACAAGATGTCCCTTGTTATTTTACCGAAAAAACACAGCAGCTGGTTCAGGAGGAGCCGGATCAAACTGTATATCACAGCTTTCTCGTCCATTTTCCGTTGTCAGCGGATATCCGCGTGAACGATAAAATCATTTGGGAGAATCATAAATATATACTAAAGCTGCCGAAAAGGATCAGACATCATCATTGGGAGGTCGTCGCAGTCAGGGATGAAAGCCTATGAAAATAGCGGGATTGAAACAGCTGAACACGGCATTAAAAGAAGCGGCTTCAGGCGGTTTTTCCATACAGGCGTCCCGGTGGCTTGAGGAGTGCGGGCAAGATTTTCTGGAGATCGTCCAATCTGAACTCATCAGCACACAAACGATTGATACAGAAAAACTGCTCAGTTCCTTTGAGAAAGGCGCAGAGGACAATCTCTGGATTGTGCAAAGCGGCGGGCTTTCGCTTGAGGTGGGGACACAGCTTGATTACGCCTCATTTCTTAATGACGGCCATTGGACGTCAAAACAAGATGTGAGATGGGTGCCGGGGCGTTTTCAAGGCTCACGGTTTATTTATGATCCAGCCGCTTCAACGGGAATGGCGCTCAAGAGAAAATGGATACCGGGCACGGGCTACTGGGATCATGCACTGCTTTTATATGAACAGCTGTTTGAAAAATCGCTGGAAAGCAAACTGCGCCAGTGGCTGAAGAAGCTGTAAAGGAGGAGCAGGATGAACAGTGAAACAGGATCGATCATGGCGTTTTTGTACAGCCGGTGGTCTGTTCCCATTTATGAACGCGAGCTTCCTGATCACTTTCAGGTGCCGTCGTTATACGTCCCGCCACCATCTGTTTTCGAGGAAACAGATACGGTCTCCACATTTAAAAAAACCTACAGTCTCAATGTAAAACTGTTTCATCTGGACTCCGTTCAGGCGCTGGATGAAGCGGACAGGCTCGCGGATGCCATCAGAGAAGCGAGAAATATGATTCCGCTGCTGAGTGAATCCGGCGAGAAGACGGGGGATATGGTTCGCATCTCCCAAATCGAGACAAGGGTAGGGGACAGGGGCGAGGCGGCCATGGTGATCAGGTGGAGCAGCCGATATTATTATCACAAAACAGAACAGCCTGTCTTACAGGATATCGACATGAACAGCGGGGTGAAATAAACGGTGTCAAAGGACAAACAACAGAAGAAGGCTGTACATACAAAGAGCCGGGAAGCTCTATTTGATACAGCGGATTTGATTAAGCACGCGAAGGAACTGTTCGGCGTTAAGCCGGATATTCTTCAGGGGGCTTTATTTGGCGTGGATCAACCACGTATGACGAAATCAGAAGCCAACCAATTGATTCAAACATTTCTAACCAAGGAGGTCATGTCATCATGAATGGCGGAACATTTACAACAGGCAAAGAAAAAGAACGTGCAGGCATTTATTTTAACTTTAAAACGACGGCACAGGAGCGGGTATCACTCAGTGAACGGGGAACAGTCGCACTTCCGGTCGCCTCAAGCTGGGGCGAAGCGAAAACGTTCGTCTCCATTTCCAGCGTTGAAGACCTAAACAAAAAAGTGGGCCTCAGCATTGATGACCCGTCTTTATTGCTGCTGCGTGAAGCGAAGAAAAATGCGAAAACGGTATTGATGTACCGTCTAACCGAAGGTGTCCGAGCGTCTGCTGATATTGCTGAAGGCGTCAAAGCAACTGCAGTATATGGCGGAACAAAAGGAAATGACATTATCATCCGCATCAATCAAAATGTGCTGGATGCTAATTCTTTCGATGTGACAACATATATGGACGAATCAGAGGTTGATAAACAGACTGTCAAAAAGGCTGAAGAATTAACAGCTAACGGCTATGTCACTTTTACCGGAACAGGCGATCTTTCTTCAACGATTCCTCTCACTGGATCAGAAGGAGACACTGCAGCTGAGACGCTGAATGCATCCGCGGGCATCCGTTTATCCGGCGGTACGGATAAAGCCCCTGTCAACTCCGACTATACAGATTTCTTAGCCGCGGCTGAAACGGAGAGCTTTGATGTGATTGCGCTGCCTGTTGCAGAAGGTGACCAGTTGAAGGCGACGTTTGCTGCTTTCATTAAACGCCTGCGCGACGGCCAAGGACAAAAAGTGCAAGGCGTCACAGCCAATTATGCCGGTGATTATGAAGGCATCATCAACGTAACCGAGGGTGTGCTGCTTGAAGATGGCACGGAAGTTACACCGGACAAAGCAACAGCTTGGGTAGCTGGAGCGAGTGCAGGAGCAACCTTTAACCAATCACTTACATTTGTAGAGTACGAAGGCGCAGTTGATGTGTTACACCGCCTTGACCACGATACGATTGTTGAACGTCTGGGTAAAGGTGAATTTTTATTCACATTCGACGCCCGTGATAAATCCGTCAGCGTAGAAAAGGACATTAACTCACTCGTGACGTTCACAGCTGAGAAAAACAAGAAATTTGCGAAGAACAAAATCGTTCGTGTCCTGGATGCTGTGAATAATGATTTAACACGCGAGCTGAAAGCCTTAATTAAATCAAGAAAAGGCAGCGGAAGCGATATCCCGGCATCTGAAGACGGACTGCAGTATGTAAAAACGATGATCACACAATACATGACAACGCTTCAGGACGCAGGCGGCATCACTGGCTTTGATTCCGATGAAGATATCACAATTTCAATGAATGAAGATCGTGACGGCTTCTTGATTGACCTGGCTGTACAGCCTGTCGACGCAGCAGAAAAATTCTACTTTAATGTGGAGGTAAACTAATATGGCATTAAAAGCACAAAACACAATCTCAGGAAAAGAAGGCCGCTTATTTCTCGATGGTGAGGAAATGGCGCACATCAAAACATTTGAAGCAAACGTTGAGAAAAACAAATCCGAAGTCAACATTATGGGCCGCCGCATGACAGGCCATAAAACAACAGGGGCAAATGGAACAGGGACCGCAACGTTCTACAAAGTCACATCAAAATTCGTGCTATTGATGATGGACTATGTCAAAAAAGGCAGCGACCCTTATTTCACACTTCAAGCTGTGCTGGATGATCAATCCTCAGGCCGGGGCACAGAGCGAGTCACGCTGTACGACGTCAACTTTGACTCTGCCAAAATCGCAAGCCTTGATGTCGATTCAGAAGCGTTAGAGGAAGAAGTTCCATTTACATTCGAAGACTTCGACGTCCCTGAAAAGCTATCTGACACGTTTTAATAAAAGCTGAATCAGCCCATACACAGACCTTTCTCAGAAAGGTCTGTTTTTTTACAAGATGAAACCAAACAATAGACAAGGGAGTTTTTTACATGAGCGAGAAGAACGAAAACGTATATGATCTTTCCTTTTTTATGCCGGGAAAAACAATTGAAGCTGAGGAAATCAAAGTGCCGATCTCAAAGCGTTTTGTTGATAAAAAAGGGAATGTCATTCCGTTTATTTTAAAACCAATTACTACTGAACGGATTGATGAATTAGAGAAAGAAAACACCACATTTAAAAATGTGAAAGGCCGCGGCCGCGTCAAAGATTTAGACTCCCAGCGCTTTTATGCGAGAATTGCCATCGAATCTACTATTTATCCTGATTTTCGTTCAAAAGATTTAAGGGAAGCATACAAAACTGCGGATCCGGTAGAAGTTGCCAAACGTGTATTATCTGTTGGGGGAGAGTATGCGAACTGGCTGAATAAAGCAATTGAAATCAATGGTTTTGAAGATGATCTTGAAGATCTAGAAGAAGAAGCAAAAAACTAGTAAAGGATGGCGATAAGGAAGCTGTGTATTTGTACTATGCAATGCATGAGCTTCATTACTCGCCATCCCAACTTCTTGAATTATATGAAGCACCAAAACATTTTAAAGCTCTTTTATTTGGGTTGATAGGTTATAAGCTAGATCTATTAGAAAAAGAATCAAGGGGAGGAGGGAACTAATATCGCAAAATTAACAGCCCGTTTTGATCTCGAAGACAAGGTATCTAAAAAACTAAAACGGATACATAAAGGATTCCAAGAGGTCGAAAAAAAAGTCAAAACCATTAATCGGCAAATCAAAATCAGTATCAGAGCGGAAGATCAGGCATTTTACCGGCTGAGAAAAATAAACGACTATATCATTTTGAAATTCGCGAAATCGCTTGAAATTAAAGTTGTACTTGATGACCAAGTCACTTCAAAGCTTGATGCAATTGAAAGAAAACTTAAACGGCTGCCGAAAGAAACGAAGCTGACTGTCTCTTTGGTAGACCGGACAGCAGCTGCGTATAAAAAAATAAAGAAGATGCTATCTAATCAAAAGCTATCATTCCTTTTGATTCCAGATGACAAGGTTACTTCTACAGTTAAAAGGATTATCGGTTATATTAAGAAAAATTTGAAAAACGGATACACAGTAAAACTAAAGGTCATCGATGAAATCACCAAAACAGTTAATCGATTAACAGCACTTTTAAGGAAATTTGAAAAAACCTATTATGTAAAAGTGGTTGTTAAGACAAAAATATCAGACAAAATCAATAAAAAAGAAAGCCCGATTAACAAAGAAACTTCTAAGAAAGAATCAGACAAATCCTCAGATAAAGGCTCTGATAAAAGCTCAGATCAAAAACCTGGATGGGTCGGAAAAATAAAAGGTTGGCTGAAGGATTGGTGGACAAAATCAGCTTGGCCTTGGATTAAAGATACACTCAATGAAATAGGCAAAGCTTTTTTGGATCGTTTCAAAGAGAGATTGATAGAAAAGCTGAAAAATGATGTGTTTGATAAGATCATTGATAAAATTCTAGGACCACAAAAAAAGGACGATTCTGGTGAAAATTCTGACACAGATAAAAAAGTCCTTAACCGTAATACAGGAGGAAATTGTTGCTGTGACTGCTGTGAAGGCGGCGGCCTCAATCCGAGCACTAAAAATAAAAAAACCTATAGAAAAAAGAAAAGTCCCACAAAGGCTCCAAACAGAACACTCAAGGTTCCTGGAGAGGTGATAAGAAGACGCCAAAGCGGCACACCTGCTGAAAGTGCACCTAGGACCTCGGGTTCCAAGTTAAAGAACTGGCTTGGAGGGTTAAAATCGCTAGGGAAAGATTCATCCAAACTAGGTAAAGCGTTCAGAGGAATGGGAAAGGCTGTTCCATACGTAGGATCTGCTTTAGCAGTATTTGATTTAGCTGGAATCAATAAAGATAATGCTGGCGAAAAGGTTGGTTCAATTGGAGGACGTATTGCCGGAGCGGAAGCTGGTGCAACAGCCGGAGCGGAAGCTGGTGCAACGATTGGATCTTTCGTTGGTCCGGAAGGTACAGCAATCGGCGGGGCAATCGGCGGAATTGGCGGCGGATTAGTAGGCGGAATCGGCGGCGAAGAAGCAGGTAAGAACATTGGTAAGATGTTTGATACTTCTCAAATCAAAGAGAACATTTCAAATACATTATTTAATGGTGATTGGTGGAATGAAAAATGGACAGGTGTTAAAACAACAACGAGTGATACTCTCGGAGGCCTTAGTGATACGTGGACTAATATAAAAGATACAGCTTCTACTACTTTTTTTGACTCAAATTGGTGGGCTGAAAAAGCTGGTTATGCATACGGTACATTAGAGTCTACGCTTTTCAACAGTGATTGGTGGGGCGGAAAATGGGAATCGGTAAAAGGTTGGACACAGGAAAAATGGGATCAAGCTTCCTCTGTATGGAACTCTGTTAAATCAAAAGTAAAAGAAACAGTCTTTAATAAAGATTGGTGGTCCGGTAAGTGGGAAGGCGTTAAGAGCTGGGCTCAAGAAAAATGGAACGGTGCCGTTTCTGTTTGGGAATCAATTAAGTCGAAAGTAAAAGAAACAGTCTTTAATAAAGATTGGTGGTCCGGTAAGTGGGAAGGTGTTAAAGGCTGGACAAAGGAAAAATGGGAAAATACAAAGTCACTTTGGAAAAAATTCAAATCTACACTTGAGGACAGCCTATTTAATAAAGACTGGTGGTCTGGAAAATGGGATTCAGTAAAAGAGTGGGGAAAAAATATATTAGGAGATTCTTGGGATGCAATAAAGTCTACAGGCGGGAAGGTAGTAAAAACTGCTCAAAAATTGGGCGGCGGAGTGAAGTCTTGGGTTCAAGAAAAGGTAGAGCATTTTCAAAATGGACGAGAGAAAGCTCACAGAGACTTTGGAATGAAAACTGATAAAAACGCCTCAGGTGGTTTTATTACGAAACCAACTATTTCTTGGATCGGTGAAGCGGGTAAGGAATTTGTCATTCCAGTCGACAACAATCGCGGCCGCGGCAAAATGCTGTTAGCGCAAGCCGCATCGAAATTGGGCATGCATGTGGTCGATGATATGGCATCAGCCTCTACACTTTCAGGTGGTACAGCTCTAAACACTGTTGGCAGCCATTCTGCTTCAATGTCACCTTCTATTAACACATCTAGCCTTAACGGACAAGCTTCAGACCTCGGACAGCAATTTTCAGAGGGCTTTGACAAGGGAATAAGTAACCAACCTGTCAAAATGGAAGACTGGAAAAAGAAAAACATCAATACGCCATTTACACAAATGATTTCTGCTTCACCAAATTACGGTAAACAAATGGTAAGCGGGTATGCCAAGGGCCAAAACGGCACTGCAACCGGAACGGACGGCTTTTTGCAATCAAAAGTTAAAACGCCGTACCAAGCCACTGTGAACAAATCGTCTTCATGGGGCACAGGAACGGTCAAAGGCTTTGCGCAAGGACAAAACTCAACCCAAACAGGGACTGCACAGTATGTGAGTACACATGTTGACAAACCGTTCTTGCGTTCAAAAGACACATCTAACAGCTGGGGTTCAGGCATGGTCGAAAACTTTGTGACAGGCATGAATTCTAAATCCAGTGAAGTAAAACAAGCAGCAAAGGATATGGCCAAGAGAGTGGAGCAGGCTTTCCGTGAAGAATTAGATATCCATTCGCCTTCTCGAGTCATGATGAGCTTGGGGCGTTTTGCCTCTGTCGGTGTTGTAAAAGGACTGGATTCTGTCGATGTGAAAAAATATGCTGAAAAGCAAGCTGGATCACTGGCAGCTGCTTATTCCGGAATGGATGCAGTAGGTGGAAATGTGAAGCAGTGGCTTATGGCTGCAATGATGGCCACAAAAACACCATTGAGCTGGCTCTCGGGATTAATGACGATTGCACAGTATGAATCAGGGGGCAACCCGAACTCTATTAACCTGTGGGATAGCAACGCGAAGGCGGGAAATCCATCACAAGGACTCATGCAGACAGTTCCGACCACATTTAATGCTCATAAAGCACCGGGCATGGGTAACATTAGAAATCCGATTCACAACGCTGCTGCCGCGATCGGCTATATCAAAAGCAGATACGGCTCAATTGATAATGTACCTGGCATTAAAAGCCTGAAACGTGGCGGTCCTTATGTCGGTTATGCAAACGGCGGGCTGATCACGAAAGAACAAATTGCCCGTGTCGGTGAAGGAAACAAGCGGGAATGGATCATCCCAGAGGAACGGGGCATCCGCGGTCGCTACCTTCTTCAGAGAGCGGCACAGGCTCTTGGTATGGAAGTGACAGATCCGTCTCAATCCCAGCAGTCTGAGCTTTCTTCAGGACAAGTTTCAGCTGTTACCTCGGCTAGCCGGCCGACTGCAGCGGTTTCTGGATCAAAAGAGATTTATATTCAATTTAACGGTGACCAGCACTTCCATAATGGACAAGACGCCGAAAGCCTAGCGGCGAAGATCAAGCAGGCGCTTATAGATGAACTGCAAAAGGATATCAATATTGGAACGAAGGGAGTCGTTGCATTTGACTAAATCCGTATATGAATTTTGGATTTCACAAGGGAAGGACAAGCTGCGGCTCCCCGTTCTTCCCGACCAGCTGAGTATTTCAAATACAGTTCAGAATGAGACGGTTAAAGTAGCCAAGTTCGGTGACCTTACATTTATTGACGAGCAGGGAGCGAAAGAAATTTCGTTCTCTTCTTTTTTTCCGAAGAAATACAGTCCGATAGCAGAATATCAAAACTTCCCGTCGCCGGAAAATGCGATAACAAAAATTGAAAAATGGATGAAGGCCAAAAAACCGGTTCAGTTTTTGATTACGGGAACTAAAGTGAATTTAACATGCAGTATTGAAGGTTTTTCCTATAGCGAAGGCCAGCAGGATATAGGTGATCGTTCCTTTGATATTCAATTAAAAGAATACAAAACCGCTTCCCCGCGGAAAATCAAGCAGAAGAAAAAAACAAAGGCAAAACGTCCGTCGAAGGCTGCGCCGAAGACGTACACAGTGAAAAAGGGAGACACGCTATGGGACATTGCAGGCAGATTTTACGGGAACAGCACTCAATGGCGCAAAATTTGGAACGCCAATAAAACAGCAATGATCAAACGAAGCAAACGGAACATCAGGCAGCCGGGCCACTGGATTTTTCCCGGCCAAAAATTAAAGATACCGCAATGAAACAGGTGATGTATGATGATAGAACTGTTCGTCATTAAAGACACAGAGTGGCTTGAGCTGGTTGCTGAAAGCGTATCGCTTGAAGGCCACCGTTATCAGGCGCCGCGCTCCATTGAAGCGACCATCGTCACCAAACAGGGCGACCAGACGTATTACAGTGTCTCAGAAGGAGATACGGTCTTGTTTAAATGGAAGGGAAAAGAGCTGTTTCGGGGCATTGTTTTTGCAAGAACCCCGGACGAGCATACGCTTGCCTTCAGCGCTTATGACATGCTGCAGTACCTGGTCAAAAACCAGGATATGTACGTGTTTTCCAATCAGCGGGCCGACCAGATCATCAGAAGGATTGCTAGTGACTTCCAGATACCGACAACCTCGATCGCAAACACAGGCCATACGATCAAAAGTCTTGTCATTAAAAATGATACGACATTGTATGACATCATATTAAAAGCGCTGAAACAGACGAAAAGCCAGACAGGACGACATTACCAGCTGTATTCGGAAAAAGGAAAGCTCGGTCTGCGCGCTTGGCCAGATCCGTCAGAGGTATGGGTGCTTGAAACGGGCGTCAATATCACAGGCTACCAATACAGCACTTCTATAAACGACACTGCTACTCGGGTGGTGCTTCGCCGGCAAAAGGACAATAAGACATATAAAGCCTCTGCTAAGGACAGTTCAGGCTTAAATAAATACGGTGTGCTTCAATATACGGAAACGGTCACGGATGACATCAACCAGGCACAGCTTCAGCAGCGGGCAGATGTACGCCTTGCTGAAAAAAAGGGCGTGAAAAAAGAACTGAAAAATATTCAGGCAGTGGGCATCCCGGAAGTGCAGAGCGGCTTGCCCGTCTATATTTCGATTCCGGAGGCCGGTATCAAGAAAACCTATTGGGTAGATACGGACCGGCATGAATTTAAAGGAACGAAACATACGATGACGATCGATGTTGTCGAAAAGAATACGATGCCGGAAGGAGTATCCTGATGAGATTAAGTGAGGCTATAAAACATTTGGCAGTCGGCGCAATTGACGCTGAGTCTCCGGTAGAACTGCTCCCGGCTGAAGTCGTTTCAGTTTCTCCTGTGGAAATCAAATTAAAAGAAAACAGCAAACTGATCATACCGGAAGACGCCATCATTATCCCAAAACGAATGCAGTCCGGAGGAGACGATGCACTCGAACCGGGGGATCGCCTCATGACCGCGGCTCTGACTGGCGGGCAATCGTTTTTTATTTTAGATAAGGTATAGACAAACCGCTTCAGTACGAAGGGGTTTTTATTTAGCATGTAAAAGGAGTGGGCATCATGGCCCTGACACCAGAAGTGGAGTTTGAAGATATTGAAGATGAGAGCGAAATCATTGAAACCTCGCAAACGTACAAAATAGATTTTGAAAACGGAAGAATTACGAATGAGCTGATTACCGGGCTTGAAGCGATCAGGCAGTTCGTGTATATCGCCTTACAGACAGAACGCTATGCGTATTCCATATACAGCCATAATGTCGGAAATGAGCTTCAGGACGTGCTGACAGATCATGAGACGACTGATGCCTATAAAAAGATGGAGATTCCGAGGCTGATAGAAGAGGCGCTGGTTTATGATGACCGGATATCGGCTGTAACAGACTTTGAGATAGAAAAACAAGGCGATGCGTTTCATGTGTCCTTTGTGGTGGAGACGGATGAAGGGACGCTTGAGATTGAGGAGGTGATTGGCGAACATGTTTGAAGATCAGACCTTTGAAAATATTATGGAGCGAATGCTGAACAGCATTTCCGCAGATATTGACACAAGAGAAGGCAGCGTCATTTATAATGCGTTAGCCCCGGCGGCGGCCGAGCTTGCGAAGTCTTATATATGGCTGGATACTGTGCTTGAGCTAGTTTTTTCTGATACCGCACAAGGCGAATTTTTAGACAGGCGTGCAGCGGAAGCGGGAATTGAACGGACAGCCGCGACAAAGGCGGTCAGAGCGGGAGAGTTTACATCTGGAGTTACTATTCCTGTCGGCTCCCGCTTTTACGTGGATAATCTTTATTTTCAATATACGGCAGACGGGACGCTCATCTGTGAAACACCTGGTGAAGCGGGAAACGCCAATCTGACCGGACGCAATTTACTGTCATTGGATACCATTCCCGGTTTAGAAACGGCCATTGTCAAAGAAATCCTGATTCCGGGGCGCGAGGAAGAGGGAGATGACAGCTTGCGAGAACGGTATTTTACAAGGGTTCGGCGTGAGGCCGTCAGTGCCAATAAAATGCATTATAAAGAGTGGGCTGAGGAAGTGGACGGTGTGGGAAAGGCAAAGATCTTCCCGCTTTGGAACGGTGAAGGCACGGTCAAAATTGTCGTCACCAATGCGAATCTTGAGCCCGCTTCTCCTATTTTAATTCAAAAAGTGAAAGATTATATCGACCCTGAACCTGGGCAGGGAGAGGGACAGGCGCCAATCGGAGCCGTTGTCACAGTGGAGAGCGCGGTCTGGAAAGAAGTTGAGATTTCTGCCGAAGTGCTGCCTGAGATCAATCACTCAATTGATGAAGTGAAGTCAGAAATTGAGGAAGGCGTTTTAAATCTCTTTAAGAAAATGGCGTTTGAAGACAACGTTATCCGCCTTTCTCAAATTAACAATATCGTCTATAATTCACCGTCAGTCAGTGATTACTCCAATATTCAAATCAACGGCACGTCTGAAAATCTGGTGCTGAGCGACGTGGAAATTCCTAAGCTTGGGCAGGTGAAGATTATTGAGCAAACAAGATGACATGACAGCGTATCTGCCGCCGTTTCTCACCAGCCTTAAAGAAATGGCTGAGCTGCTGAAAGCGGAAGCGCCTGAGTTTGATAAACAAAATGACAGCATATTTGATCTGACGGATCAGTTATTCGTACCGACGGCGACATGGGGGCTCAGCCGCTGGGAAAAGATTTTAAATGTGCCTCGGGAATCAGGCGACACAGATGAGATCAGACGATTGCGGCTCATTTCCAAAATGTCGAACATCCCGCCAATCACATATAGGGCCATTGAGCAGGCGGTAAACCGTTTCTTGAAAAACCCGTCTGCACAGGTCCGCCTGCTTCCCGGTGAATACCGCTTTAACGTGGATATCAATGTTGATGACCTCCAGCACATGAATGAGCTGATTGAAGCCATAGAAAATATGAAGCCCGCTCATTTGGCGTATACGCTCAGAGGCGGATTGAATGAGACGCTGCAAATCAAAGATACAGTCATCCTGAATCACCGCAGATACCGAACGGCCAGTGAGCTCAAGGTCGGTTATTCTGTCACTCTTAACAACAATGAGGTGGTCTTAACTTGATTTCAACTATATACAGAGAACGCACAGCGGCTGATCTAAAAAGCAGAATCGATCACGTGCTGCTCAACGGCCAAAAAACAGAAATAATAGAGCTCGCCATTGACGGTGCGACCGTCACCGTCCTGACAAAACGTGAGGAAGACATTAAGCATATTGAGACAGTACAAATTTTTGACGAGCTGGGCAATGTGATCACAGAGAGAAAGACTGACCTGGACGTCAGCGAAAACAGAACACTTGATTTCAGATTTACTTTTGAGGTGGTGTAAACATGGCATACGAAGAAAAAACAGACTGGCTTCCGGACGACCCCATCAACGAAGATGACGTCAACCGCTGGGAAAAAGGAATAAAAGACGCCCACACCGACCTGGCCGCCCACAAAAACGACATGAACAACCCCCACAACACAACGAAGGCGCAAATCGGGCTGGGGAACGTGGATAATGTGCAGCAGGCGGCTAAGAAGGATTTTGACAAGCATGAGCAAGATCAGGTGCGGCATGTTACATCGACAGAGCGTGAAAACTGGAACGCAAAAGAAACTCCAGGTGAAGCTCAAAATAAGGCAGATCAAGCCGAAGCCAACGCAAAAGCCTATACAGATAGTTTTGCTGCACGAAGAGATAATCCTAACCAAGTAACAAAAGCACAAGTTGGACTTGGGAATGTCGAAAATGTGAAACAAGCCTCACAAGCAGATTTTGATGCTCATTTAAGCAATACTAAAGTTCATGTATCTGAAGGGGAAAAAAACAAATGGAATGCTGCCCAACTAATTAAACTTACTGGAGACGATGGTAAAAGAATACAACTCCAAGACGGTACGGATATTCTTACATTATCTTCTGGGTTTTATTGTGCAGTTGGTCAGTCAGTTGTAAACAACCCGGTGGAAGGCGATGCAACTTGGTATAACTACGATATTGTAGAAGGCGGTTCAGGAAGGAAAACAATAGTAGCTTACCAAAGTTGGGGAAGCATGATGTGGATTGGAATGGTTCACACTGATGGAGAATTTAGAGGATGGAAACAAATTGCAACAACAGATTTTATAGATAGAGTTCAAACAGAATTAGATCTTCATGAAAATGATAAAACTAATCCTCATTCAGTTACTAAACAACAAGTGGGTCTCGGAAATGTTGAGAATGTTAAGCAGGAGACACCTGATGGTGCGCAAAAAAAAGCTGATACTGCTTTAAACCAATCAAAAGATTATACTAACAGCACGGCCTTTATTACTAGACCATTAAATTCAATAACCGATGCAAATGATTTAAATCTTCCGCCTGGCACTTATCGTTTAGACACTAATTACATGAATGCAAATCCAGTTTTGCAAAATCAATTTCCATTAAATGATAACAGAACAGGTTTATTAATTATCTACCCCTCTGCAAATAAATGGGCTACACGTCAAGATTGGTTTAGCATCTCTACGAAAACACTTTATACAAGGGTAGCAGTTAATGGTACTGATTATACCAATTGGTATATATTGGAAACATCGGAAGGTTCACAAAGTAAAGCAGATAAAGCCTTAGCTGATGCTAAAAACTATGTTGACTCTAATTATACGAATAATAAATTAACAGTTCTTACAGGATCCAATGCAATTCAAGACGCTAGAACAAGCGGCAATGAGTATCCAGCTGGGCTGACTTTTATGGATATAGGAGCAAATAATACAACAGGATACCCTCTTACCTATGGTATTGTAAAAAATGAAAAACACAGTAATTATAGATTTACTCAGTATTTTTATGGAACTGGAAATGAATCTAGCTCCTACTTTGCCAACACAGGTTCTTGGATTCGCCATTGGTGGGCAGATTCAGGCTGGACAGCCTGGCATAAAATTTCTGGATTCGCACATGCCAATATTCGGGCTAACAGCATACAATATTTAAATAAAGCTAACCATACAAAAATTCAGTTTAAACGCAAAATAAAAGATAGTCATAATGCTTTTGACACAAATAATAGTAGATTCGTTGCCCCTAATGATGGAATGTTTTTAGTGGGAGTTGGGCTGTATATGATAAATACACCGGCTTACATCAATTTTCATCTGAAACTCTATCTAAATGGATCATTGTATAAACCAATTGACCATAAGAGAGGGGACTTTGTTGATAAGCAAAATGAAATGTACCTTGGATTAAATGGTAATGTAACCGTTCCTATGAACAAAGGTGACTATATAGAGATCTATTGTTATTGCAATTATAGCGGTGATGATAGAAGAGGTGTATCCGATTTTAACGAGCTATACAACTATATAGACGTCCAAGAACTTGGAGGACTTAACTATCCTACAGTATAAGATAGGAGGCAAAATGATGATCGCAGAAGCAATCATGTTTAAATACCCCAGTGCAGACCCAACAAGAGATTTTATCGTTCAGAATGACGGGGAAGGGTCTTATATAGCTGAATGGAATCTGCGCTCGCCCATCCCAACACAAAAAGAACTCGAAACCTGGTGGGAAGAGCTGCAAAAAAATCCGCCGTACGAGCCGCCTGAGCAGGTGGAGCTTCTCGCTCAAGAATTGTCACAAGAAAAGCTGGCACGCAAGCAGCTTGAAGAGCTGAACAAAACTTTGGGAAGCGAGTTGTCAGATATAAAGCTATCATTACTTTCCTTGAAAGGAGATCTTGCCGAATGAATTATTGGGTGCTAGCCCTTTATTATGAGTGGGCGACAGCAGATATGGTAAAACAAGCATTAGCATATAAAGACTGTTCAATTGAGGAGCTGGCAGAGGGTGTGAACAAAAAGCTGATCACAGCTGACCAGTATAAAGAAATTACCGGTAAAGCCATGTAAGGCTTTTTTATTTTGCCTGTTTTTAGATCAAAGGAGGATGAAGATGGTGAAGTATCAATATGAATTTCCTCTCGATAAGGCTGGAAAAGCCGGCGCTGTAAAGCCCTATCGAGGAGGAAAAAATGATTTTGTGACACCTGTTTCGAATTTGTCAGGCGTAGCGGAGATTTTAACAAATGCTGCTTTAAAGGCGACTGAGGCATACAGTCAGCTCGGGCAGGACAGGCTTGGCGCAGTTCTGATTTCGAAAGTGAAGGGCTGGGCGTATGCAGATCGTGAAGGTACGCTCTTTATAGAAGAAAGCGACAACAACAATGTTTGGACAACGACAGCAGCAGTTAATGTCGCAGCAGGCGTCCTGACAGCGACGGACTGGGTATATCTTTCTAAACGCTATTACCGTTTCCGCTATGTGAACGGGAATCTTCAGCAATCTGAGTTTGTATTATACCAATCAGTCGGTGCGGGTGAGATGGATGTGCGTGTCAATGAAAAAACGCCTTTACAGATTGACTTTGCGGAGAATCAAACACACGATGGACGGCTGAAAGTCGAGGCTCGCAAAACATTTGACTTTGTCTTTCATGAAAATGCAGAGTCCGCCGGCGAGGGGGCTGCTTTACCTGTTGACGGTGCCGCGCATTTACTCGTTGAAGTCTACGGCACAGCAGAAATGAGCGAAGTCAAATTTTGGGGCAAATCGGTGTCAGGACAGAAACTGCCGATCAGAGGCGTGAAAACTGATGATGCTACCACTGCCTCCAGTACATTAGGAAAAGCTGAGGCATGGGCCTTTGATATTAAAGGGTTTAAGGAGATCATCATGGAGATTATCAGTATCACCGGCGGTACTCTTTCGGTAAAAGGGACCGCGGTTTCATAATAGTCTCGGCCCTCGGAAGGGAGGTGATCTGCATGTGAAGGAGGAGTGAGAGATGCAGCAAGAGGCAGACGTGAATGTGTTTCAGCAGGATTTAGCAGACATGAAAGGCGAGCACAAAGCACTTGAGCAGAGGGTTTCCGCATTAGAACGCGTGTCTGACCGGCAAGACCAGCAAATCATGACGCTGAACGAAAAATTAAACAAAATTGAAGAAAACACCACGTGGATTAAACGCACCATCACAGGTGCCATCATTACAGCAGTGTCTACAGGCATCATTGGCGGAGCCATCGCCATTATGTACAGCCTGCTGCAGCATTAAAGGGGGATTTTTATGAACACGTTTGACAAGGGCACGGTCATCAGGACGGTGCTTCTTTTAATTGCTTTAATCAACCAGACCATGCTGATGCTCGGCAAATCACCATTGGACATTCAGGAGGAGCAGGTCAATCAGCTCGCTGACGCTCTTTATTCAGCCGGTTCCATCGCATTTACAATTGGAACGACACTTGCCGCTTGGTTTAAAAACAACTATGTAACAGAAAAAGGGAAAAAACAGCGCGACTTGTTAAGGGACAATAATCTGACGAAATAAGGAGAGATGAAAATGGTTAACATTATTCAAGACTTTATTCCGGTTGGCGCAAATAACCGTCCAGGCTACGCAATGACGCCGCTTTACATTACGGTGCACAATACAGCGAATACTGCAGTAGGAGCGGATGCTGCGGCCCATGCCCGCTATTTGAAAAATCCTGATACGACGACAAGCTGGCATTTTACAGTTGATGATACAGAAATTTATCAGCATCTGCCTTTAAATGAAAACGGCTGGCATGCGGGAGACGGAAATGGCAGCGGCAACCGGGCTTCTATCGGAATTGAAATTTGCGAAAATGCTGATGGAGATTTTGCAAAAGCAACAGCAAATGCCCAGTGGCTCATCAAAACATTAATGGCTGAACATAATATCAGTCTCGCCAATGTCGTCCCTCATAAGTATTGGTCAGGGAAGGAATGTCCGCGAAAATTATTAGATACGTGGGATTCGTTCAAAGCAGGAATTGGGGGAGGCGGCAGCCAAACTTACGTCGTGAAACAGGGCGACACACTTACATCCATAGCGAGAGCATTTGGTGTTACGGTTGCTCAGCTGCAAGAGTGGAACAATATCGAAGACCCGAATCTTATTCGCGTTGGTCAAGTATTAATTGTAAGTGCTCCATCGTCCGCTGAAGAACCCGAGCTCTATCCACTCCCTGATGGTATCATTCAATTGACAACACCTTATACCTCAGGAGAACACGTCTTTCAGGTGCAACGAGCACTTGCGGCTCTGTATTTTTACCCTGATAAAGGCGCTGTTAACAACGGAATTGACGGCGTTTACGGACCGAAAACAGCTGACGCAGTTGCCCGTTTTCAGTCTGTTAACGGTTTAACTGCTGACGGTATCTACGGGCCTCCGACGAAAGCGAAGATCGCAGCGCAATTAAGCTGATCAAAGACCATAAAAATCCCGGAGCCGCTCCGGGATTTATTTTTTCTTCTTCAACTTTTTAATAATTCCAGCACTGCGCTCCCTCACCCGAAGCGAGTACCCGGAAAGCCCAAACCTTCCGTAATCAACAAACTTCACACGCCTCACCAATTTTTTCACTGTATCACCTGACATTATCCTCTGTTTGTATTTATTATATGTCACCCTTTAAGAAAAGGAATAAGGACAAGAGCTGTTTTCCCTTGTCCTTTTAGTGTGATCATGCTTTTTTTCGTTTATACTCGTCAATCAGCCGTTCGTTTTCTTTGAAGATTCTTGCTGTATGCGGACTGACTTGATAGCTTGCGACACTGGTGGTTGAACGTTTTTTCAGGATTTTAAACGGCTTCGCCGCTCTGGGCTCGCATCTGTTTTGAAACGCACGTTCCATTATCCTTCACCTTCCTCCTCAATTGGCAGCACCAAATCATATATGCTCGTTAATGACGTAAATAGCAAATAATCAAATTCCGTGACAATGCTGTCAGACGTCAGCTTGATGACATAGTTCTGTGTCTCGATGGTAAAAGGGATGAGAACCACTTTTCCGTATTGGTCGTAATAAACATCCTTTCGATCGAGCCGTGTTTGTACATCTGCCGGATCATCCATATGCTCGGTTAACCGGTCTTTATCAGCCTGTGTCGAATAGTGGCAAAGAGAAGCCGTTAAGTTCATTTTATCAGCATAGGTTTTCAGCAGCTTATCAATACCTTCAGCATAAGCATCTATACTTCCATAATAAACATGGATCGGTTCGTTTTTCAATAGGTATTGGTATGTTTTCAGCCGATTGAGATACATGTGGAGCATTTCGTTGTTTTCTTCAAGAATTTCTCTTGTGTCTGTTTCAAGCTCGCTGCCGGCCAGTTTTTTGACGTATGCACTTAAGAAGATAAAAGCATCAATCAAAGCAAAACTGACTGCGACAATGAGATACCGTTCCCAGTGGGTAAATAGGGAAGTGGGCTCATATGTCCAGTATACCATAGCACCCAGAACAAACAGCAAATACCAAGTTTTCCGGATGGCGGACATTTTTTCTTTGACCTTCGCTTCGAAACGCCACGTGGCATACACGTATAACCCCAGTCCGGCCACGATGCACCAGACCATGATCTGAAAGAATAAAACCATATTCGAATCCCTCACATCTGAAATAGGTTCTGCTTATTGTATTCGAGAGATCCGGATGGTTTTCCTGTTCCATCAAAAAAACCGCTCCTTTGACAGAAGCGGTGTGACATTAAAATATCATATTTAAAATAAAGTAGGCGATGGCACCAAGTGTCGCTGAAATCGGAAGCGTGATGACCCATGTAATGAGCATTCGCTTGGCCGTACCCCAGTTTACGCCTTTTACCCGGTGTGACGCACCGACGCCAAGAATTGATGAAGAAATGACGTGGGTTGTACTGACCGGCAAATGAATAAATGTGGCGCCGAAAATAATGGCTGCTCCGGTTAAGTCAGCGGAAACACCGTTTACCGGGCGGATTTTCATGATCTTTCCGCCAACGGTTTTGATGATTTTCCAGCCGCCGATTGATGTTCCGAGACCCATGGCTGTCGCGCAGGCGAATTGCACCCAGGTAGGAATATCATTAGCAGAAGTATGTAAATTCGCTGTGATGAGAGCCATTGTGATAATTCCCATTGCTTTTTGCGCATCGTTTGTTCCGTGTGTATACGATTGCAGGGCAGCTGTTACAATCTGCACTCTGCGGAATTGCTTATTCGTTTTCGCCAAGTTGCTGTCTTTGAAAATCAGCTTAACGATGCTATAAAGAATAAAACCAAGGACAAAGGCAATAATTGGTGATAGAATCAGTGCTTCAATGATTTTAATGAAGCCCTTATAGTTTAACGCTGCAAATCCGGCTGCCGCAATGGCTGCACCGGCAATAGCGCCGATGATGGCATGGGATGAGCTGCTTGGGATACCGTAGTACCATGTGATAAGGTTCCAGGCAATTGCAGCGAGTAGCGCAGCCAAAATGACAACAGAGCCATTTTCCAGCGTATAAGGATCTACGATGTCTTTCGTAATGGTTTTGGCAACACCTGTAAACGTCATTGCTCCGACAAAGTTCATCACAGCAGCCAATATAATGGCATGGCGTGGTTTTAACGCTTTTGTTGATACCGAAGTCGCAATTGCGTTTGCCGTATCATGAAACCCGTTGATGAAATCAAACGCCAGAGCACAAATGACTATTAGTATCGTTAATATTAATAGAATATCCATTTTTACCCCTCGTTACGCGTTTTTCATAATGATGGTTTCAAGATTATTGGCAACACTTTGACAAGAGTCGGCGATTTCTTCAAGCGTTTCGTATATTTCACGATATTGAATGACTTTGATTGGATCTGTTTCATTTCCGAAAAGATTCTTTAATGATTTTCTGTGCAAGTTGTCACAACTGTGCTCATACTCTTTAATTTTGATTGCGTGAGGCTGAATATCCTTTAAGCGATTTTCTGCCAGCAGCTCGATCGTAATCAAAATCTCTTTCGCGCATTCTCTGATATATCCGCTGAATTTATCAATATGCTCGTCTGATGAAGTAATTGAGAAAATCTCCATCATGGCAGAGAAATGTTCGATTCCGTCAAGCACATCATCCAAGCTGTTTGTCAGCTGAAGGATATCTTCGCGCTCAATAGGAGTGATGAACGCTTTGTTAAGCTCTTTAATCATGACATGAACATGATTGTCACCTTTTGTTTCATATTCCTTTAACGTATCTGCAAATTCTTTAAGAGTCGTTTGGTTAGTGACCTTAAAATTCACAAAATATTCTGCAGTTTCGTCTATGTTCTTTGCAATTTCTGTTAAAAGGAGTGAGAACTTATCTTTTTTTCTTCTTATCATTAAAAACCCTCCATAGTTTGAATGAACAATGCACACATCAAATTATTATATAGCCTTTTGTCGAAAAAAAACAGGTAAAGTCGAAAAAAACGTATCTTGACTTTTTTGATAAATCGTGTCTCCTTATTTTGACCTACTTCGCTTTAAAAAAACGACCCAAGTTTGCAAAAACTTTCTGCTTAACGTAAAAAGTATATCAAAAGTTGTGTTTTTCCTGTCAACTTTTATCTTCTGTTTCACCAAAAAACGGTTCCCTAAACAAGGGAACCGTTTTATCAGCTTGCTTTTCGTTTTTTCATCCCGTAATAGACAGGCAGTCCGGCAAGGCCGATGAGGATGGATAATCCGCAGCTCATTGTATCTGTAATGAGTGTGCTGCCTAACACAAAGAAGGAGCCCGCGATTGCCAGAATTGGCATAAATGGATAAAGCGGAACACTGTAGGCGCGCTTTTCTCCCTTTGCTCGCTTACGGAGAATAAACACTGCAAAAAAGGCCATCACATAAAAAATGTAGATCATGAAAATGGAGATTTCTGAGAGCTTATCAGGGTTGCTGATCAGCATCATAATCAAAGCCAAAGCAATTTGAAAAGAAATCGCAATCCATGGTGTGCGGAACGACGGGTGTACATGTGACAGTTTTTCAGCAAATGGAAGCTGTTTGCGTTCCGCCATTGCAAATGAAACACGCGGGAAAGAAAGCACCTTTCCATTTAAGCACCCAAAGATGCTGACGATAATCCCTACACTGATCAGCTTTCCGCCAATTGAACCGAACAGCATGGTTGCAGCGGTGCTTGTCGCATTTTCACCAAGCGTGACAATTTCGTTCGCTGACAGGATGTGAAGCAATGCAAAATTAATGAAAATATAGATCGCCGTTACAATTAATAATCCGCCCGTCATAGCGCGTGGAAGCAGCTTTTCGGGATTTTTCATTTCTCCGCCGAGAGCGGCAAGGAGAATCCATCCGTCATAAGCAAACAACGTAGCTAAAATAGCCGCCCCGAAGTTCATATCGGAAATGCTTTCGTTTACTGCTGTGAAGATGTGCTGATCGCCTTTCCAAAGGCCAAAGATGATGATGCAGGCAATCGGAATCAGTTTTCCGATCGTTGTCAGCGTTTGGACAAAACCGCCATATTTTGTACCAATAATATTAATGACGCATAAAAAGAGAACTGCTATGATTCCAATGACTTTTGATAGTCCAGATCCCCAGCCGAAAAGATTCGCCATTAAAGATCCAAAATATAAACCCAGCGCGCCGATAATCGCCGGACCGTAAATGATAATCTGCACCCAGCCGCACAAAAATCCCCAAAACTCGCCGTACACTTCTTCAAGGTACGTATAAAGCCCGCCGGTTTTTGGAATCTGCGTTCCGATTTCCGCGATTGTCAAACCGCCCGCCAGTGTTAAAATACCGCCTAACAGCCAGGCGAAAAGCGCCGTTTTTGAATCACCTGAATAAGCAAGCACAGCGCCGGGCTTCATAAAAACACCAGAACCGATAATGGTTCCGATGACAAGAGTAAGGGCAAACAAGAGGCCTATCTCTTTTTTCAAACCGTTGTCTTCAGTATGCATGTCCTTAACCTCCTATGATGTTGAAGCTTCATGTTGAAGAATCTATTTTTTCATATTGTAAACCCTATTTTAGAAAAGTGAAATAAAATAAATTTTCTGATTTTCGAAATTTGCTTTGTGTACAGCAGATAAAACTGTGGAAACACCTGTTTTAACGATCTATAAACGAATAAACTTCATGATTTTAATTTGTAAAGTTCGTGTTTTATGTTTTGGATTTTAGCCGGTACAGAGGGGAGATGAGAATTCAGAAAATGAACGAACCTTCGGTGAAGCTGATATGTTGACTTTCTCATGCGAATAAAATACTTTGTTATTAGAACAATAAATATACAATTATGATATGATATCTCGAAATCGAGATAAAATAACCTGGAGGGACAGCATATGAAAGTTAACGGCATTCACCACGTATCGGCATTAACGGCCGACGCACAAAAAAACTTGGATTTCTATAAGAAAGTATTAGGATTAAAGCTCGTGAAAAAATCCGTCAATCAGGATGAACCGACAATGTACCATCTGTTCTACGGAGATGAAGTGGCAAACCCGGGAACTGAGCTGACGTTTTTCGAGATTCCCCGCATTGCACCGTTTCATGCGGGAACAAACAGTATTTCTTCTATTGGATTGCGCGTTCCAAGCACAGAAGCCCTGCATTACTGGAAAGAACGTTTTGAAGAGCAGCAAGTAACGCACAGCGGTATATCCAAAAGAGCTGGACGTGACATATTGGCATTTCAAGATCATGAAGGGCAGCGACTTGTGCTGACTGCTGATGAGGAAGGAAAAGGATATGGCCTGCCTGTTAAACAGAGCGGCATTCCGGAAGAATTTTCGTTTCGCGGGTTAGGGCCGATTGAACTGACTGTGCCATATGCTGAACCAACCTTACACGTATTGACGAATATTCTTGGATTTACAGAAATCAGCCGTGAACCAGTCGAAGGGCAAGGAACCGCCGTTATTCTGGAATCAGGAGAAGGCGGTGCTGCAACGGAAATCCATTTAATAGAAAGAAACGATCTTCCGCGCGAGCGTCAAGGCAAAGGGAGTGTTCACCATGTCGCATTTCGGGTAAGAGATGAAGAAGAACTTGCCGGGTGGCACCGGATCATCAGCCGCGAAGGCTTTAGCAATTCCGGCATTGTGGAGCGCTACTATTTCAAGGCGCTGTATTTCAGAGAACCGAACGGCATTTTGTTCGAGTTATCAACGGACGGACCGGGCTTTATGGTAGATGAAAATCTTGACGAGCTTGGCCAAACGATTGCTCTTCCGCCATATCTAGAGCATCGAAGAGCAGAAATTGAAGCGAAATTGAAACCGATCCAATAAATTGTGATTCATTTGCCTTCCGGCGCCGCCGGAGGGCTTTTTTTATTACCATAATTAATTTTGACCTAAACAGCATGCCTTATTAGGGAGGAAATATCAGATGCTGATTGGGAGAAATGGCTTAAAACCCTTTGCAAATATGGGTGATTGGTATGGAATGACCTCGGCAAAAATATTGTCTTTGTTTATTAATAGTTTATTCATATTTGCTTGTTACACTATTCCCAAGTTAGACAAAAAGGAGTGAAAAACACGTGGAAAAGAAAAAACGCGAGCTGGATATTTTCCTCATCCTCATTTTGCTCGCATCTGCATTCTTAAATATCTATAACATCTGGAATGATGATACGGTGAATCCTTATTACACCGCTGCAGTCACAAGTATGATGCAAAGCTTTCATAATTTTTTCTATGCCTCATTCGACGCGGCGGGGTTTATAACGGTTGATAAACCGCCTATTACGTTCCAGATACAAACCATCAGCGCACTTATATTCGGTATGCACGGCTGGAGCGTCATCCTGCCTCAGGCACTTGCTGGTGTAGGTTCTGTCCTTTTAATGTATCTGTTAATAAAACCGACATTCGGTAAGACAGCAGCAAGAATTGCCTCTTTCATCATGGCATGTACACCGATTGCTGTAGCTGTAGCACGTACAAACAATGTTGATGCATTACTGGTATTTTTCTTATTGCTTGCTACATGGCTTCTCTTTAAAGCGATCAGAAAAGGAAAGCTGATCTGGCTGTTAGCAGCATTTTTCGTTGTTGGAGTAGGTTTTAATACAAAAATGCTGCAGGCTTACATGATTTTACCGGCCTTCCTATTGTTCTATTTGATTGCGGCAAATGCCGCGGTGAAGAAAAAAATCATTTCGCTGGTAAGTGCGTTAGCCGTATTAGCAGCCGTTTCGTTATCGTGGCCGCTCATTGTCGACAATATCCCTGCAAGCAAGCGGCCTTATATCGGAAGCAGCCAAACCAACTCTGTTTTGGAATTGGCTTTCGGCTATAACGGAATCCAGCGGCTGACAGGCCAAAATTCAGGCGGCGTCCAGGGTGCGCCAAACAAAGACGCTTCAAAAGAAATGTCTTCTTCTGATAACACTCAAGCACCGCCTAATCAGTCATCAAGCAGCAGCTCATCAAATGATGGTAAATCCTCAAATGGCAATATGACGGCACCTCCATCCAATGGCCAAATGCCAAGCGGAGGAGAAATGCCAAGCGGCGGTCAAGGAGGCCCTCCAAGCGGCGGAGATGGCGGCCAAGGCGGACCTGGCGGAGACGGAGGGAAAGGCGGTACAGGAACCGGTTCGAAAATGCAATCAGGTTCAGGGATGTTTGGAACGGGAACACCTGGTCCACTGCGGCTTTTCCAAACAGAGTTATCTGATCAAATCAGCTGGCTTCTGCCATTTGCGATATTTGGAATCGCAGGCTTACTGATCGCAGGCGCGAGAGAAAGAAGAAGATTATCTATAGAGCAGAAGGAAACGGTGTTCTGGGTTGCGTGGCTTGTACCGATTGCCGGATTCTTCAGTGTCGCAGAATTTTTCCACCATTATTATCTCATTATGCTGGCGCCTCCGATTGCTGCTCTTGTCGGTGCGGGATGGGTCGCCCTTGTTCATCTGTATCGCAATCAGACAGGCTGGAAAGCATGGCTTTTGCCAGGAGCAATTATTGCGACAACTGGATTTGAATTGTTTATTCTCAGAAACTACAACGATCAAATCGGTGCAGGCTGGAGCATCGGTGTAGGTGTTATCGGCGTGTTGTCAGCGATTGCTTTGCTGCTGTTTAAACAGCGCCAAAAACCGTTCAGTTATTATATTTCACTTGCAGCTCTCCTCGCATTGTTGGTGATGCCGATTTATTGGGCAAGTACACCACTTCTGTACGGAGGCAACAGCTCACTGCCTGAAACAGGCCCTCAGCTCGCATCAATGAGCGGAAAAGGCATGGGAATGTCTGATGCGACTGTAAATGAAAAACTGATCAAATATCTAGAGGAGAATAACTCCGGAGCTGAATACCTATTCGCCACAACCGATTCGAACACAGCGGCACCATATATCATTAAAACGAAAAAAGCTGTCATGGCTATTGGCGGATTCAGCGGTTCTGACCCGGCGATCACGCTGACTCAATTCAAAAAGCTTGTAAAAGAAGGAAAAGTGAAATACTTCTTGGCTTCTGGAATGGGAAGAGGCGGAAACAATGACATTGTTGAATGGGTTGAGAAAAATGGAAAAGAAGTAGCATCAGAAAAATGGCAATCAAGTTCTGATCAAAAAACAGAAAATACTGATTCAGCTGATACATCAAGCAGCAAGGCTTCAGGTAAAAACGGAAAAATGGGCGGACCTGGCGGAATGAATCAGTCAGCAACATTATACGAACTACATGCTGATGAATAGGAGGCAAAAACATGAGCAGACATATTCAATATTCAATTGTTGTACCTGTGTATAATGAAGAGCTTGTCATTCATGAAACCTATCAGCGCTTAAAAGAGGTCATGGATCAAACGAAGGAAAACTACGAGCTGCTTTTTGTCAACGATGGCAGCAAAGACCGCAGTATTGAGATTTTAAGAGAGCACAGCCTGATCGATCCGAGAGTGAAAATTATTGATTTTTCAAGGAATTTTGGACATCAGATCGCCATTACGGCGGGTATGGATTATGCACAGGGGAATGCAATCGTCGTCATTGACGCCGATTTGCAGGACCCTCCTGAACTGATTTTAGATATGATTGAAAAGTGGAAGGAAGGCTATGAGGTCGTGTACGCCGTGCGGACTAAACGAAAAGGGGAAACCTTTTTCAAAAAACAAACCGCGGCTATGTTTTACCGGCTTCTCAGCGGTATGACAGATATTGATATCCCGATTGATACGGGGGATTTTCGTCTCATGGACAGAAAAGTCTGTGATGAAATGAAGAGATTAAAAGAAAAAAATCCATTTGTCAGAGGGCTAGTCAGCTGGGTGGGCTTTAAACAGACAGCGGTCGAGTATGTACGTGATGAAAGGCTCGCCGGAGAAACAAAGTACCCGCTCAAGAAAATGCTGAAGCTGTCAATGGACGGCATCACGACATTTTCACATAAACCGCTGAAGCTGGCAAGCTATGCGGGGATTTTAATGTCAGGTGCTGGATTTCTGTATATGTTTATCGTGCTGTATCTGAAGCTATTCACAGACAGCACGATTACCGGCTGGTCATCACTTATTGTGATCCAGCTCCTGTTCAGCGGCATTGTCCTTCTGATTTTGGGCGTGATCGGCGAATATATCGGCAGAATCTACGATGAAGCCAAAGACAGGCCGCTTTACATCGTCCAAAAATCGTATGGAATTGAAAATAAAAGACTCTATAGAGACCAGCATATGTCATAACCTTAAACCCCCTGTCCGTTACGGACAGGGGGTTTTTATGCACTGCGCACGATCTAAAGCAAAAGATGCAGATAGATATATGGAGATTGGGTAAAGAAGAGATTGTGAGCTTGTACTGCGGTTCAGTCATGCCGAAATAAAAACAGCAAAACTTAAAGATTTCGTCATCGGCTTTGCTGCAAGTCAGCTGTTATATTGGGGGGCTTTTCAGAAACGCATGATTAGAGCCGTACCAGTTATGTTTAATAGAATACTGGTACCCAATACAATTCCCCACGTCAACGTCGATTCAGATAGAAGAAAGCTCAGCAAAAGAAAAGCCAATCCTGCGCAGATCATACTCAGTCCCACGGTTTTCATGTTCATGCCTCCTAGCAAACGATGTTTCTAGCATCTGATGAGAATGATGTCAATCTGTATGATATACGGATATCTCGTCAGAAAGTTTCATAGAACAATTAGGTCTTTTATCTAATAAAAAGCCTCAGACCGCTTTTGCGGCCTGAGGCATTATGTCTTACGAAGTTTTCTCTTCTTTTTGATCCAGTTTAATTTTTTTCGTCATTTCTTTGCCGTTTCGGAGAATTTTCACTTCAACGGTATCACCGATCTTTGCGTCTTTATATAAGATATTGCGCAATTCACTGCCTGTATCAATTTCTTTACCTTTTAGGCCGATGATAATATCCTCCGCTTTTAATCCGGCCTTTTCAGCAGGAGAGCCTGAAGCGACCTCACGGATGTAAACACCTTTATTCAGCTGGCTGCCGAACAGGCCGAGTGTGCCTTCTTGGTAATTTTGCGGCACTTGTTCCAGATCAAGCATGCTGACACCGATATATGGACGTTCAATTTGTCCTTTAGAAAGCAGTTCTTCAGCAATCGGTTTTACGTCATTGCTTGGAATGGCAAATCCGATACCCTCAACATCATCCTCACTGATTTTCATACTGTTAATGCCGACAATTTTGCCGTCTGTATTTAACAAAGGACCGCCGCTGTTACCTGGATTAATTGCTGCGTCTGTCTGAATGACGTTAATGCTCGTTTCGCCGGCTGATGTAGACATTGAAACCGTTCTGTCCACGCCGCTAACAATTCCTTGTGTTACTGTGCGGGACAGATCTTTTCCAAGCGGATCCCCAATCGCAATAACGGTCTCGCCTGTTCTGAGATCAGATGAATCACCGAAGTTTGCCACTTTTGTGACGTGGTCATCACTGATTTGGAGGACGGCTAAATCAGTTAACGAGTCACTGCCTACCAGCTTTGCAGTAACCTCAGTGCCGTCATATAAAGATACCTTCAGTGATGATGCCCCTTCTACGACATGGTTATTTGTAATGATATAAGCCTTGCCATTCTCTTTTTTGAAAATGACACCTGACCCTGAACCGCTTTCTGTATCTTCGCTGGAATTAGAAGAACTAGAGCCGAACAAAGAGCTGTTTGATTGTGCCTGAAGATTTGTAATGCCGACAATCGCTGGTGAAAGGTCTTCTACCATATCTGAGATTTTAGAAGAGTCCTCGCTCTTGAATGCAGATGAGCTGCTTGAGCTTGATGAGCTTTTTTTAGATTCAGAGGAGGTGCTTGTTGCTGTAACAGATTGCGTTTGCTGCTGGCTGGATGATTGTTTTGCAGTGTCCTGAGAATCATGGTCGCCAAGCGGTGTAAACGTGTAAATGCCAAGGGCAAGACTGCCGCCGATCACTCCGCCAAGCAACGGTCTGAACCATCCGAATCCTCGTTTTTTCTTCTCCTGATCATGAATGACATTGCGGGCCGAGTAGGAGGTGCTCTGATCGTTCTCTTTCGTTAAAAAGACCTCATTCTCATTACCTTTCGTTCTGTTTTCATCACGATAGTTATCCATCATGTTCACTCCGTTTCTCTATTTTCACATGTCTATTTATATTGATAGGTTTATGACTTGAGTTTATCATAAACAAAAACTGTGGGATAAAAATGAAAAGATTATGGGAAATTGTGAAAAAGTGCGGAAAACGGTACACTTCATATTGTATATGAAAGGACTGAGTCGATGGAACAGATTGGATTGATTGGATATGGCAGCATGGCGGATATGATCGCCAGACAGCTGTTGAAACATGAACAAATAAAAGAGAATGAGCTATTTATTGAGACGAGAACGAAGGGGGAGCGGCTGCGGGCACTCATGTCAGATTATCCAAACGTATCGGCTGATCCGTTGGAGAATTGGGCAAATACGTGCCAATTGATTTTGATATGCGTCCCGCCGCTCCATGTCATCGAAACAATGCGCCGTCTGCACCCGTATGTGAACAGAAATACTCACATCGTATCCATAGCTGCCGGTGTGCCGCTGCGTCTTTTGGAGGCAGAAACAGAAGCGGGTATCTCACGTGTTATTCCTGCCATTACGTCCGAAGCAGAAGCTGGCATCTCACTTGTCGTTCACAGTGAAGCACTGGCTGCGGAGAAGAAAGAGCATCTGAATGAATTGTTATCGGTTTTCAGCCGTGTACGAGAAATCAAAGAATCGAATGTTGATGCGGCCAGCAATTTAACGAGCTCGGCACCGGGATTCATAGCTGCAATCTTCGAAGAACTGGCACTGTCTGCCGTCAGAAACAGCAGTCTGTCCAAAGAAGAAGCCTTTGATTTTCTGATTCATTCGCTATACGGAACTGGCAAGATGCTGATCGAAAAAAATATGTCTTTCGAGGAGACGCTGGAACGTGTCGCAACCAAAGGCGGAATAACGGGAGAGGGAGCTGAGGTGATACGCGCCTCTGTGCCGGACGTTTTTGATGAGGTGTTTGAAAGAACCCTGAAAAAATATGAACTGCTTACAGAACAGGTTGGTAAACAGATATGAATCCTTGAAAGAGGATTCTTTTTTTATCACTGAGTGGTTGAGATTTTCCCCAGTTATATTGCATTTTTCCTCTTTTTTTAATATAATTTGTTAGAATATTCATAATTTAGTAAAAAAGGAGGAGCGTTATGAAATTGTACATGTCAGTAGATATGGAAGGTATTTCGGGTCTTCCGGACGATACCTTTGTGGATTCCGGCAAGCGGAATTATGAACGCGGACGGCTTATCATGACTGAAGAAGCAAACTACTGTATTGCTGAAGCGTTTAACAGCGGGTGTACCGAGGTGCTGGTCAATGACAGCCATTCGAAGATGAATAATCTGATGGTTGAAAAGCTTCACCCTGAAGCAGACTTGATTTCTGGTGACGTCAAACCATTTTCAATGGTGGAGGGACTGGATGATACGTTTACAGGCGCTTTGTTTCTCGGTTATCATGCGAGAGCCTCGACTCCCGGTGTCATGTCACACAGCATGATTTTCGGCGTCCGTCATTTTTACATAAACGATCGGCCTGTCGGTGAGCTTGGATTAAATGCATACGTTGCCGGTTATTATGATGTCCCGGTATTAATGGTAGCCGGGGATGACCGGGCGGCGAAGGAAGCGGAAGAGCTTATCCCGAACGTGACGACAGCCGCAGTCAAACAAACCATTTCAAGATCCGCAGTGAAGTGCTTGTCCCCTGCGAAAGCCGGACGGCTGTTGACAGAAAAAACCGCGTTTGCCCTGCAAAACAAGGACAAAGTCAAGCCGCTCACCCCGCCTGACAGGCCAGTTCTGAGCATTGAATTCGCCAATTATGGCCAAGCAGAATGGGCGAATCTGATGCCGGGAACGGAAATCAAGACGGGAACTACAACCGTTCAATTTCAGGCGAAGGACATGCTTGAAGCCTATCAGGCGATGCTTGTCATGACTGAGCTTGCGATGCGGACATCATTCTGCTAAAGGGGTGTTTTAGGCTTTGGCGCGATACATGATAAAGCGTTTTTGGGCAATGGCAGCTACGATTTTGGTGATTACCACCCTGACTTTTGTTCTCATGAAGGTCATTCCCGGATCTCCTTTTAACGAGGAGAGAGGCACAAATGAAGCCGTTCAAAAAAATCTTGAAGCCTACTATCACTTAGACGATCCTCTCATTTTCCAATACATTTTCTACTTAAAATCCATCATTACATTCGATTTCGGACCTTCAATTAAAAAACCGTCGGACAGTGTAAATGATATGCTGGAACGCGGATTTCCCGTTTCCTTTGAGCTTGGGATGACAGCGATTGTCATTGCTGTGATTTCTGGGCTGGTGCTGGGCGTAATCGCTGCACTCCGCCGCAATGGCTTTTTGGACTACGCTGCGATGAGTCTTGCAGTACTCGGCATCTCCATCCCGAATTTTATTCTGGCAACATTGCTCATTCAGCAATTTGCTGTCAATCTCAAACTATTTCCCGCTGCGACATGGACGAGCCCGATTCATATGGTGCTTCCGACCGCAGCGCTTGCTGTAGGGCCAATGGCGATCATTGCCAGGCTGACACGCTCGAGCATGGTTGAAGTTCTGACACAGGATTATATCCGCACAGCAAAAGCAAAAGGGCTTTCTCCGTTCAAAATTATCGTAAAACACGCACTCAGAAATGCACTCATGCCCGTCATTACCGTCCTGGGCACACTCGTCGCCAGCATCTTAACAGGAAGCTTTGTCATTGAAAAAATCTTTGCCATTCCGGGAATGGGAAAATATTTTGTTGAAAGCATTAATCAGCGGGACTATCCCGTGATTATGGGAACGACCGTTTTTTACAGCGTCATTCTGATTATCATGCTGTTTTTGGTCGATTTGGCCTACGGTCTCTTAGACCCGCGCATTAAACTGCATAAGAAAGGGTGAAGCGTGTGAATCTCCCTGTACAAACGGATGAACGCCAGCCAGAACAGCACAATCAGGTGCCTGATGAGTGGTTTGTCTCGAATCAGGAAAAAAATCGGGAAGCCGATTCGGTCAAGCGGCCGAGTTTATCATACACGCAGGATGCCTGGAGGAGGCTGAAAAAAAATAAATTAGCGATGGCCGGACTCTTTATTCTTTTATTTCTTTTTGTCATGGCAGTTATCGGGCCCTTTTTATCGCCCCATAGTGTCGTACGCCAATCGCTGACAGAACAAAATCTTCCGCCCTCAGCCGATCATTGGTTCGGCACCGATGAACTCGGCCGGGATGTGTTTACCCGAACATGGTATGGCGCGAGAATCTCGTTGTTTGTCGGCGTGATGGCAGCACTGATTGATTTTTTGATCGGTGTCATTTACGGAGGCGTTGCCGGCTATAAAGGCGGCAGGATTGACAGCATTATGATGCGGATTATCGAAGTGCTGTACGGCCTGCCGTACCTGCTTGTTGTCATTTTGCTGATGGTGCTCATGGGACCGGGACTGGGCACTATTATTGTGGCGCTGACTGTGACCGGGTGGGTCGGCATGGCGAGAATTGTAAGAGGCCAGGTGCTTCAGATTAAAAATTATGAATATGTACTCGCCTCGAAAACCTTTGGCGCGAAAACCTTTCGCATCATCCGAAAGAATTTGCTGCCGAATACTATGGGGGCGATCATCGTACAAATGACATTAACCGTACCTGCCGCCATATTCGCAGAATCATTTTTAAGCTTTCTCGGCCTCGGCATACAGGCTCCGTTTGCAAGTTGGGGCGTGATGGCGAATGACGGCCTGCCTACGATTTTATCTGGGCATTGGTGGCGCCTGTTTTTTCCGGCCTTTTTCATATCTCTGACGATGTACGCGTTTAATGTGCTGGGGGACGGATTGCAGGATGCGCTTGACCCTAAGCTGAGGAGGTAGCTGTATGGAAAAAGTTCTGTCAGTCCAAAATCTGCACGTGTCTTTTACGACTTACGGCGGGACGGTTCAGGCGGTCAGAGGGGTGAGCTTTGATTTGTATCAAGGAGAAACCTTTGCGATCGTCGGCGAATCCGGCTGCGGCAAAAGCGTTACCTCCCAAAGCATCATGGGCCTGCTTCCGCCTTATTCGGCGAAGGTGACAGACGGCAGCATTCTATTTAAAAACAAAGACCTTTGCCGTCTCTCTGACAAAGAAATGAGAGGTATCAGGGGAGCCGACATTTCTATGATTTTTCAAGACCCGATGACGGCGTTAAACCCTACGCTGACTGTCGGCGACCAGCTGGGGGAAGCGCTATTGCGCCACAAAAAAATGAGCAAAAAAGCGGCACGGAAAGAGGTGCTTTCCATGCTGTCATTGGTTGGTATTCCAGATCCCGAAGAGCGCCTAAAGCAATATCCCCACCAATTCAGCGGCGGCATGAGACAGCGGATTGTCATTGCGATGGCGCTGATTTGCGAGCCTGACATCTTAATTGCGGATGAACCGACCACCGCCCTGGATGTAACCATTCAGGCACAGATTTTAGAGCTGTTTAAAGAGATTCAGAGAAAAACGAATGTGTCTGTCATTCTGATTACACATGATTTAGGGGTCGTTGCCCAGGTAGCTGACAGAGTCGCAGTCATGTATGCGGGGAAAATCGCGGAAATCGGCACGAGAAAAGATATTTTTTATCAGCCGCAGCACCCTTATACAAAAGGACTGCTGGCTTCTGTTCCGCGGCTGGATTTAGATGGCGCTGAGCTGATCCCAATCGACGGAACGCCGCCGGATTTATTTTCGCCTCCGCCGGGCTGCCCGTTTGCCGCCCGCTGTCCGAACAGGATGGTTGTGTGTGACAGGGTGTACCCGGGCCAGACGATCAGATCTGACTCGCACACCGTCAACTGCTGGCTGCAGGATCAACGAGCAGAGCATGCGGTGCTGTCAGGGGATGCGAAGGATTGAACATGAAAAGGGGGAAGAGGATGAAACGAGTGAAAAAGCTATGGGGCATGGGTCTTGCATTAGGACTTTCGTTTGCGCTGATGGGGTGCACAGCAAATGAACAGGCCGGAAAAGAAGGCAGTCATGATAAGGCAAAAACCAGCGGAGAAAAGGTGCTGTATGTAAATAATGAAAATGAACCGACTTCATTCGATCCGCCGATCGGCTTTAATAATGTGTCATGGCAGCCGTTAAATAACATCATGGAGGGGCTGACGCGTCTTGGCAAAGATCATGAGCCCGAGCCGGCAATGGCGGAGAAATGGTCTGTTTCGAAAGATAATAAAACCTACACATTTACGATTCGGGAAAATGCGAAATGGACAAACGGAGATCCTGTAACAGCCGGAGACTTCGAATACGCGTGGAAGCGGATGCTTGATCCGAAAAAAGGCGCTTCATCGGCATTCCTAGGTTATTTTATTGAAGGCGGCGAAGCATATAACAGCGGGAAAGGGAAAAAAGATGATGTGAAGGTGACGGCAAAGGATGATCGAACCCTTGAAGTTACACTGGAAGCACCGCAAAAATATTTTCTGAGCGTTGTGTCCAATCCTGCGTATTTTCCGGTAAATGAAAAGGTCGATAAAGACAATCCAAAGTGGTTTGCTGAGGCGGATACATTTGTCGGAAACGGCCCGTTTAAGCTGACGGAATGGAAGCATGATGACAGCATCACAATGGAGAAAAGCGACACGTATTGGGATAAAGATACAGTGAAACTTGATAAGGTGAAATGGGCGATGGTCAGTGACAGAAATACAGATTACCAGATGTTTCAATCAGGGGAACTTGATACCGCTTATGTCCCTGCTGAGCTGAGTGATCAGCTGCTTGATCAGGATAACGTCAATATTGTTGACCAGGCGGGTCTCTATTTCTATCGATTTAATGTCAACATGGAGCCGTTTCAAAATGAAAACATCAGAAAAGCCTTTGCGATGGCTGTGGATCAAGAGGAAATTGTAAAGTATGTCACGAAAAATAATGAAAAACCGGCGCGCGCCTTTGTATCGCCTGGGTTTACGCAGCCTGACGGCAAAGATTTCCGTGAAGCAGGCGGAGACCTGATCAAGCCTAACGAAAGCAAAGCGAAGCAGCTGCTCGAAAAGGGCATGAAGGAAGAAAACTATAATAAGCTTCCTGCGATCACGCTTACTTACAGCACAAAGCCGGAGCATAAAAAGATTGCCGAAGCTATTCAGCAAAAATTGAAAAATAGCCTTGGAGTCGATGTAAAGCTGGCCAATATGGAATGGAACGTATTTTTAGAGGATCAAAAAGCGCTGAAATTCCAATTCTCTCAAAGCTCATTTTTGCCTGATTACGCGGACCCTATCAGTTTTCTGGAAGCCTTTCAAACGGGAAATTCGATGAACCGCACAGGCTGGGCCAATAAAGAATAC
Source organism: Bacillus sp. YP1 (assembly GCF_000877815.1). Taxonomy (NCBI): domain Bacteria; kingdom Bacillati; phylum Bacillota; class Bacilli; order Caryophanales; family Bacillaceae; genus Bacillus; species Bacillus sp. YP1. Next base: position 1,106,989 of record NZ_CP010014.1, read on the forward strand.
GATCAGCTGATCAAACAGGCGAAAAATGAAGCCGATGAAAAAACACGGTACTCTCTTATGCATCAAGCTGAAGAGCTGCTCATCAATGAAGCGCCGATCATTCCGGTTTATTTTTATAATCAGGTTCACCTGCAAAATGAACAAGTAAAAGGAATTGTCCGTCACCCTGTCGGCTATATCGATTTAAAATGGGCAGATAAAAACTGATGGCGGTGATTGAGGAAATACTGCTTCTTTATGCGAAGGAGCGGTATTTTTTCTCTTTCTTGCACGTATACGTAGGGTGCAGAGCAAATGAAAGGAGTGTTTTCGTTGAATTACAAGCCGAAAGCGCTGAAAAAGGGTGATACAGTCGGAGTGATCGCGCCCGCAAGTCCGCCGGATCCAAAAAAGCTTGACACCGCGCTTTTATTTTTAGAAGAGCTCGGTCTTCAGGTAAAGCTGGGCAAGGCGCTGAAAAACCAGCACGGCTATTTAGCGGGACAGGATGATGAGCGGCTGGCGGATCTCCATGAGATGTTCAGAGACGAGGAGGTAAAAGCAGTGTTGTGCGCATGCGGGGGTTTTGGGACAGGACGTATCGCCGCGAGCATTGATTTCAGCTTGATCCGCAAACACCCTAAAATCTTTTGGGGATACAGCGATATTACGTTTTTACATACTGCCATTCATCAAAACACAGGTCTTGTCACCTTCCATGGCCCAATGCTCAGCTCGGATATTGGCCTTGACGACGTTCACCCGCTGACAAAAGCGTCATATAAGCAGCTCTTCCAGGAGACGGAATTCACCTATACAGAAGAGCTTTCTCCGCTGACCACGCTTGTTCCTGGAAAAGCGGAAGGCGAGCTTGTCGGGGGAAATCTGTCTTTGCTGACGTCTACACTGGGCACGCCATTTGAAATTGATACGAGAGGAAAGCTTCTGTTTATTGAAGATATTGACGAGGAGCCTTATCAAATCGACCGGATGCTGAATCAGCTGAAAATGGCGGGGAAGCTGACGGACGCTGCGGGAATTCTAGTTTGTGATTTTCACAATTGTGTCCCGATGAAGCGAGAGAAGTCTCTCTCGCTTGAGCAGGTGCTGGAAGACTATATTATTTCTGCGGGCAGGCCTGCTCTGAGAGGATTTAAAATCGGCCACTGCTCGCCAAGTATTGCCGTTCCGATCGGTGCGAAAGCTGCTATGAATACAGCAGAAAAAACAGTCGTAATAGAGGCAGGCGTTTCAGAAGGGGCGCTGAAGACATGAAAATCATTCGAATCGAAACAAGCCGAATCGCTGTCCCGCTGACAAAGCCGTTTAAAACCGCGCTTCGCACTGTGTATACGGCTGAATCAGTCATAGTAAGGATTACTTATGACAGCGGTGCAGTCGGATGGGGAGAAGCACCCCCGACGTTAGTGATTACAGGAGACAGCATGGATAGCATTGAAAGTGCCATCCACCATGTGTTGAAGCCGGCATTGCTTGGAAAAAGCCTGTCCGGCTGTGAGGCCATTCTGCACGACATCCAGCATCTTCTTACAGGAAATATGAGCGCGAAGGCTGCTGTAGAAATGGCGCTATACGACGGCTGGGCGCAGATGTGCGGGCTGCCGCTTTATCAAATGCTTGGCGGATATCGAGATACGCTGGAAACAGATTATACCGTCAGTGTCAACTCACCTGAAGAGATGGCAGCTGATGCCGAGAATTATCTCAAACAAGGCTTTCAAACGCTGAAAATAAAGGTCGGAAAAGATGATATTGCAACAGATATTGCCCGTATCCAGGAAATCAGAAAACGTGTCGGATCAGCTGTGAAACTGCGTTTAGACGCTAATCAGGGGTGGACGCCGAAGGAAGCGGTAACTGCCATTCGGAAAATGGAGGATGCGGGTCTAGGCATTGAGCTTGTCGAGCAGCCTGTCCATAAAGATGATCTCGCTGGGCTTAAAAAGGTGACAGATGCAACAGATACGCCGATTATGGCTGATGAAAGTGTTTTTACACCGCGCCAGGCGTTCGAAGTTCTGCAAACCCGGAGCGCAGACTTGATCAATATTAAATTGATGAAAGCGGGCGGCATCAGCGGAGCAGAGAAAATTAATGCCATGGCGGAGGCCTGCGGGGTGGAGTGTATGGTCGGCAGCATGATCGAAACGAAGCTGGGCATTACGGCCGCGGCGCATTTTGCGGCAAGCAAGAGAAACATCACACGCTTTGATTTTGACGCGCCGCTGATGCTGAAAACAGATGTATTCAAAGGCGGCATAACATATAGCGGCAGCACGATTTCGATGCCTGGCAAACCGGGCCTCGGAATCACCGGGACTGCGCTTTTGAAAGGGGGAAAAGAGCAATGATGCACACTGTCATATCAGCAGTGGCCAACATCTGGACAGCGCCTGATTCACCGCGTCCGTCTGATCAATTCATGCTTCAACCGACTGTAAGGATCAGAGACTGGCTGGAGCGCATGACGTATGATGAACGGCTTGGATTATGTACAGACAATGTAATCCAAACTCAGGTTCTCTTTGGCGAAAAGGTACTTGTGACGGCGGAACAGGGGGAATGGGTTTCTGTGATCGTGCCTAGCCAGCCATCCCGAAAGGATCCGCGCGGATACCCGGGTTGGATGAAAAAGTACCAGCTGGCAAAATCTATGCCCATCCATTCACAACACGATGTGATGATCAGCAAACCTGCTGCCTTTTTGTACAGAAGCAATGGGGAAAAGGAGATCGAATTAAGCTTTTTGACGGTTCTCCCCTTCATTGCAAAAGAAAACGGATATTTTAAGGTTTCGACCGTTTTGGGAGAAAGGTTTGTGAAGCAAAGTGATGCAGTGCCTGTCAGCCAACAGAAAGGGACTGCTGAAGACATCATTCAAACGGGTGCGTTTTTCCTTGGCCTTCCCTACCTGTGGGGAGGGATCAGCGGGTTTGGGTTTGATTGCTCCGGATTTATGTACAGTATATTTAAGGCAAATGGATACAGCATCCCCCGTGATGCGGGAGATCAGGCTAAGGCGGGGAAGGGTGTCCCGCTTGATGATATGAAAGCCGGTGACCTGCTGTTTTTTGCTTATGAGGAAGGAAAAGGAGCGATTCATCACGTCGGTCTCTCCGTTGGCGGCGGGAAAATGCTTCATTCTCCAAAGACAGGAAAATCAATCGAAATCATTACATTAAAAGACACAACCTATGAAAAAGAACTTTGTGCGGTGCGCCGCTGTTTTTCAGAATAAGGAGGGAGACAAATGACGCCACTGCCTTTATTAGAGGTCAGCCAGCTGAAAATGCATTTTGACGCAGGGAAAAAGCGGACAGTCAAAGCCGTCGACGGGGTCACCTTTCAGATTCGTGAAGGAGAAACGTTCGGGCTAGTCGGGGAATCAGGGTGCGGGAAATCAACCTTGGGGAGAGTGCTGATGCGCCTTTATCAGCCGACAGAAGGAAGCGTGACATACCGCGGCACAAATCTTCATGCACTGAGTGAAAAAGAGCAGTTTGCCTTCAACCGCAAACTGCAGATGATTTTTCAGGACCCTTATGCTTCACTTAACCCGCGCATGACCGTTCGAGAAATTATTTTGGAGCCGATGGAGATTCACAATCTCTACAATACCCATAAAGCGCGGCTTCTCGTCGTGGACGAGCTGCTTGAGGCAGTTGGGCTTCACCCCGATTTTGGCAGCCGTTATCCGCATGAATTCAGCGGCGGGCAAAGGCAAAGAATCGGGATTGCGAGAGCACTGTCGCTGAATCCTGAATTTATCGTGGCGGACGAACCGATTTCTGCACTTGATGTCTCTGTTCAAGCGCAGGTGGTCAACCTGCTGAAGCGGCTTCAAAAAGAGAAAGGGCTTACGTTTTTATTCATTGCCCATGATCTTTCGATGGTGAAGCATATCAGTGACAGGATCGGTGTTATGTACTTAGGACACATGATGGAAATTACAGAGAGCGGCACCTTGTATCGTGAACCGCTCCATCCCTATACAAAGGCGCTTTTGTCCTCGATTCCGATTCCAGATCCTGAATTGGAGGACAAGCGTGAGCGTATTCTCTTAAAAGGAGAGCTGGCGAGCCCGGTCAATCCGCCAAGCGGCTGCGTGTTTCGTACCCGCTGTCCGGAGGCGATGCCTGAATGTGGAGAATCTCGTCCCCAGCTTCAAGAAATTGAACCCGGCCGTTTTGTCGCTTGCCATTTGTATCGAAATGCTGAAACGAAGGAAAAAGTGAGATAAATAAAAAGAGTGGCTCCTTTTTACTAGAGCCACTCCATTTGTTTTATACTTGATGTAAAAACTTTACACAAACCGGGTAAGGGACAGAAACCGTTGATGGGAGGAGTGTCAATCGGCCGGTTTCTTTGTCTCTTTCAAACAAGACAAGGTTGCCTGTTTCTTCATTTGAAGCAACGAGGAACCCTTCCGTTGGGTCAAGTACAAAGTCACGAGGCCAGTTTCCTTCTGTCGACACTCTTTCTACGAAAGCCAGCTCTCCTGAATATTGATTCACTTCAAATACGGCGATACTGTCATGGCCGCGGTTTGCGACATAAACAAAACGTCCGTCCTGCGTGACATGAATTGCGCTTCCCTGGCTGTTATCTGTAAAATCATCAGGGATGGCAGAAACGACTTGGATTTCTCTAAATTCGCCGGCTGTCGGGTTGTATTCAAGCGCAATCACTTCATTGCTTAATTCTGTCATGACATAAGCGTATTTTTCTTTCGGATGAAAAGCGATATGGCGAGGTCCTGCACCGGGAGCGAAGGAATGGCTTCCGGATTCAGTCAACACGCCGTCTTTCAGCTTATAGGTGTACAGCTTATCTATACCTAAATCAACCGCTACCACATAATTGTGTTCAGGTGTGAACCCCGCGTAGTGTGTATGCGGTTTTTCTTGTCTTTCGTGCGGCCCTTTTCCTGTGTGAGCGGCCTCTGAAACAGGTGATTGCAAGCTGCCGTCTTCCTGAACCGGAAAAACGTGTACCTTCCCGCTGTGATAATTGGCAGTCAGGACGAATTGATTTTGATCATCAATGCTTACGTGGCATGGCGAAGGGCCATCAATTAACTGATGATTCAGAAATGTCAATTCGCCGCTGTTTTTATCGATTTGATAGGCAGCAACTCCGCCTTGGCCGTCTGCTTTTTCGATGGAATAAAGGATGGTGTTGTTTTTATTCGGCGCCACATATGTCGGGTTGCCCAGCTTAGCGGCCAGCTTTGGCTCGCTGAGTGCTTTTTTCTCAGTATCAAGCTCAAATGAATAAATTCCTTCGCTTCCGCCTTTTGTATACGTCCCGACATATCCTATGTATTTTGTCATGCGATTTCCCCCTTAAAAATGATGTCACCTCTATATTAACGTATCTTGATAAAATAAGCTGTTCAAAACATGAAAAAGGGGAAGATTCTTCATTCGCCTCGAATCAGCGGCATTGTGCAGCACCTGAAGGAGCCGCCTGATTTAATAATTTCTGACAGGTCAATTTCGATAATGTGATAGCCTCTTTTCGATAGCTGTTGATTGACATGGCGGTTGCCAGGGAGACTGATGATCGTTTTTTTTCCGATTGAAAGGATGTTGGTGCCAAGCGTAAATTGTTCGTCCTCGGGCACCTCAATAAGATCATAACGTTTTGCCAGCATATCGGCTGCATCTGGCTCAATGGCCTGTGGATAAATTAACGCTTCGCTTTCAGATACAATGTTAAATACGCAGTCCAAATGCAAAAATTTTTCATGAAGCTTCACTGGAACGATCGTATATTCAGGAAGTGCCTCTTCCAGCTGGCCGATAGCTGAAATGTCGGTGCGCTGGCTGATTCCGACATAGACAATGTCATCATCGATAATGACGTCTCCGCCTTCAATACTCGTATCAAGCATGCGGGTGTAAGAGATACCTTGGCTGTGAAAAAAATCTTTTATAACGGCTTCTTCTCCTTGGCGAATCGGTTCAGTCATGCTTGACAGAAAGGCTTTTTCTCCGATGACAAATCCTATGTCCCTAGTAAAAACCTGCTCTGGGAGCCCGTCGCGAACGGGTAAAAGGATGACCTCAACGTTGTGTGACCTAAGTGCCTCCACTAAGCGGCTGTGCTGGTCGTTAGCGGTTTTTACATGAATATTGTCATCTTCAAAATGTTTTTGTGTTTCGTTTATAACATCTTTTATGGTCATGTGCTCAGGTTTGCATAAGATCACTTTCTGAAGTGTGCCGTATTCCGTTCGGCATACCGTTTTGTGCTGAGATTTCGGGATGGATACGTCCATTTGTTTTTCCTCCTAAAGTGTGAAGAATACATTTATTATTCCCTCATCATGAAAATCATTAAACCATTTTAAATTTTAGACAAATGGAAGAGAATATTGTTTAATAGGAGAATATAAGTGCATTTAGCTAAAAGATCAGACATCAAAGGGGAGAAAGGTATGGAAACACCGGAAACAAGATTTTGTAAAGAGTCAAAGGTTGTGAAAACCAGCAGGGTGTTCCCGCTTGACACGAACAACCATAATACGCTGTTTGGCGGAAAATTAATGAGCTACATCGATGACATTGCCTCTATTTCCGCGGCGCGCCATTGCAGACGTGAAACCGTAACGGCTTCAATGGATTCTGTAGATTTTTTAAAGCCGATCGGGCAAAAGGATTCTGTCTGCCTAGAGTCATATGTGACATGGGTCGGCACATCTTCCATGGAAGTATTTGTGAAAGTCATTAAGGAGCATTTGATGACTGGCGAACGGGAACTCGCTGCCACATCCTTTTTGACATTTGTCGCATTAGATTCAAATGGCAAGCCGGTGCCTGTGCCGAGAGTTGTACCGGAAACAGAAGAAGAAATCATGCTTCATAATACAGCAGTACAGCGCGCTAATGAACGAAAGAACCGCAAGAAACACAGCCAGGCGCTTGCAAATGCGCTCGGAACTGATAAACCTTGGTGACGTTAAACCCAAAACATAAGTTGTTTTGGGTTTTTTTTGTACTTTTCAATGGTGATTATTACAATGGTTAGTCCGTTTTTGCTAGGGGATTCTATAAAAAAGCAACAAATGTCATGTTAAATTGATAATTTTGTGACAACTTTATTAAAGATTCATTTTAGATATATCTTTTATTCGTAAGATCATGTATTTTAAAGATATATTTTAAATACATCTTTTCGAAAGGATTGTTTATACAATGTTAGATAACAAAACAATCGAAATTATTAAAAGCACTGTACCCGTATTGCAACAGCATGGAGAAACAATCACTGGCCGTTTTTACGATCGGATGTTTCAAGACCATCCAGAGCTTTTGAACATTTTTAATCAAACAAACCAAAAGAAAAAAACACAGCGAACTGCACTGGCAAATGCCGTTATTGCAGCTGCGGCAAACATTGACCAATTAGGAAACATCATTCCGGTTGTCAAACAAATCGGCCACAAGCACCGCAGTATCGGAATTAAGCCTGAGCACTACCCAATCGTCGGTAAATATTTGCTGATTGCGATTAAAGATGTATTGGGAGACGCTGCAACTCCTGACATTATGCAGGCATGGGAAAAAGCGTACGGAGTCATTGCTGACGCGTTCATCGGAATTGAAAAAGACATGTATGAACAGGCTGAAGAGCAAGCCGGCGGCTGGAAGGAGTATAAGCCATTCGTTATCGCAAAAAAAGAGCGGGAAAGCAAAGAAATTACATCCTTCTATTTGAAACCGGAAGACGGCAAGCCGTTACCTGAATTCCAAGCAGGGCAATATATCAGCATCAAAGTGCGGATTCCTGATTCTGAATATACGCATATCCGCCAGTACAGCCTGTCTGATATGCCGGGAAAAGACTATTATCGAATTTCAGTGAAGAAAGATGGTGTCGTGTCTTCCTACTTACACGATGGGCTGCAGGAGGGAGATTCAATAGAGATCAGCGCACCGGCAGGGGACTTTGTTTTAGATCATGCATCACAAAAAGATCTCGTTTTGATCAGTGCCGGAGTTGGCATTACACCAATGATCAGCATGCTGAAAACATCTGTTTCCAAACAGCCTGAACGGCAAATTCTGTTCATTCATGCGGCGAAAAACAGTGAATATCATGCATTGCGCCATGAAGTAGAAGAAGCAGCAAAACATTCTGCTGTTAAAACAGCATTTGTGTATCGCGAGCCGACAGAGGAAGACCGTGCAGGTGATCTGCATTTTCATGAAGGACAGATTGATCAGCAATTCCTCAAAGAACTGATTGCCAACACAGATGCGGATTACTATATTTGCGGTTCACCGTCGTTTATTACGGCAATGCATAAGCTTGTATCAGAGCTCGGATCAGCGCCGGAGTCTATCCATTACGAGCTATTCGGCCCGCAATTAAGTTTGGCGCAGTCCGTTTGAACACATACATGAAACTCTTCTCCTTTCAGAGAAGAGTTTTTTATTGAGATATAAGAAGGCAGACAAGCGCCGGTTTCTACATCCGGACAATCACAGACCCGCCGCCATTTGTGCATACACGGTTTTGCTGTTCTTGCATTGTTCTCAGCAATTCATTGTTTACCTCAATCGCTCTAATTAGTTGCTCCATCCTTAGCTCCAAACCGGCCAGCCTGTCGATTGTTTGCTGCTGGTAGCCCTCGGGTTGGGGAGCCAATGGCAGATCAAAGGGCCAAAGGGCATTCGACTTCTGATTTTTCATATTGCGTATTGCGCCTCCAATCGGTGTCACTTTCTATTATGTTATGTTCAGGCGATATGCACGTTCGCCTAGACACTGATGCATAGAGGGCCTGCCACGGGGCACAATAGGCTCAATATGACCAGCGGATGGAGGTAAAGATCGGTGTTATGGATGGTATGGGTATTTTTACTGAAGCCAGTTATCGTATTTTCGATTGCATATATTTTATTTCGGCTTGCCGGTAAAAAAGCTGTGTCACAAATGAACAATTTTGACCTGCTTTTGACCTTCGCAATCGGAACCATTATCAGTGAGCCGATCCTTACATCCAAGCTGCCGATGTCAATTTATTATGCGGGTGCTTTTTTGGTGCTTTATCTTATCATGAGCAAGCTCTCTTTATCTAATAAATGGCGATGGCTCCTAGTCGTGAGCCCGACTGTCCTAATCCGAAACGGGGATATTGATGAACGCGGCCTTCGTAAAGAAAGGCTGACTGTTAATGAGCTGCTCGGAAAGCTGAGGGAAAAGGGCTATGCCGACCCGGCTGACATTGATCTTGCTATCATTGAAGAAACGGGAGAAGTAAGCGTCATCCCGAAAGAGGAAGCGAGAGCGGTGCAGGTGCGGGATTTGAATATGGAAGCTGAACGGAATTTTATCCCGATTCCGCTCATACTGGATGGCGAAATCCTGGATCATAATTTGAAATATCTCCAAAAAAACCGATCCTGGCTGTTTGAGAAGCTTGAGGAAAAAGGGTACAGCCCCAAACTGCTGTCTTCGATTACCCTTGGCACGATGAATGCACGCGGTGATATATCCCTTGATTTAAATACCGCTAATGAACCGCAGCATGATCCTTACTTATATAAACCGGGAAATAACAATTAAGATGGCTCTCTCTTGTAATGAGAGCTTTTTTCTTTTTTAAAGGGAATTTTTGTTTGGTGTCAAATGTACCTAGTTAGGAGGGGAACTGAACATGAAGGACTTATCCATAAGAAACGACATGGCGCCAACGGTCAGTTTGCTGTATTCCGCAGTGGAAGAAAACAGTCTCCGTCTGGCTTCCATCGTAAGCCATATGACACACAGTGAACTTTACTATAAGGGGCGCTGCCAAACAAAAAACAGCACGGCTCAGCTTTTGCACCATATCACAAATGTTGATATCAGATGGGTCTGGCGTATCAAGGAAAATCGGATACCGGACCATATTGAACAGGCATACGGCCCGATGACAGATGAAAGCGGACGGCTGCCTGAACCGGTGAATCAGCCAGACTTAGATGAACTCCTGAAAAGACATCAGCATGTAGTAGAGGAGTTGAAATCGGTATGCTTCACTTTAACTGAAAATGCTTTGAACCAGCCGCTTTCCTTCGAAGGTGACACCGCGACGATACGATGGGGAATTTGGCATATGGCAGATCATAACCGCTATCATCAGGCACATATTGAAGCTCTCAAAAAAGAATGGAAGCAGGATGTGGCGAAGTATGAATGCTAAAACGAAGCTTGTGACCGATCGAATTCGTTTGCGCTGTATGGAAGATCGGGATCAAGCCACTTTGTTTGGGCTGCTTTTTAATGATCCTGACGTCATGACATATTATTCCGGTTTAAAAGATAAGAGGCAAACCCGCGAGTGGGTCAATTGGAACCAACGAAATGAAAAAGGGTACGGCGTTAGTCTGTGGATCGCCGAAGATAAGCGGACAGGGGAGTTTTTGGGGCAATGCGGCATCGTTCCCCAGCAGATCGAAAATCAAACCGTAATGGAAATTGGATATATGTTTGCCCGCCGCCACTGGGGGAACGGCTATGCGCAAGAAGCGGCTCGGGCCTGTCTGGACTATGGCTTTAACGAGCGGCAGTTCGGCAAAATGACGGCTTTGATTGATCCGGGTAACAAAGCGTCCATACGGGTAGCGGAGAAAATCGGCATGCATTACAGCAAAACGATCAGAAAATGGAATAAACCGATCGCGGTATATGAAAGAAAATCTTACAATTGAAAGATAGAGCTCAGTTTAGTATCATGATATCATGTAAAGTTTTCTAGGGTTCCGCATGTCAATTGACATGGACTGGTCCGAGAGAAAACACATACGCGTAAATAGAAGCGCGTATGCACACGGAGGGAAAAAAGCCCGGGAGAGTCAATCTCATGTGAGACGACTGTCCGGGGTTTTTTTGTTTTCGGAGAATCTTAATAGATAGAAAGGAATGACTCAAAATGAAATGGGGATTGGTCGTGCTTGCCGCTGTTTTCGAGGTTGTTTGGGTGATAGGCTTAAAGCACGCTGACTCAGCCTTAACATGGAGCGGCACTGCCATCGGCATCATATTTAGCTTTTACCTTCTAATGAAGGCGACTCACAGTCTGCCTGTTGGTACCGTGTATGCCGTCTTTACCGGGCTCGGCACAGCGGGAACAGTACTTAGTGAAATCGTTCTTTTTCATGAACCGGTTGGATGGCCGAAGCTATTGTTAATTGGCGTGCTCTTAATCGGTGTAATCGGGTTGAAGCTTGTGACACAGGATGAGACAGAGGAAAAAGGAGGCGAGGCATAATGCTGCACTGGATCAGTTTATTGTGCGCGGGCTGTTTAGAAATGGCCGGCGTGGCCCTTATGAATCAATATGCGAAAGAAAAAAGCGTGAAATGGGTGCTGTTGATCATTGTTGGTTTTGCCGCTTCATTTTCCTTGCTGTCGTACGCAATGGAAACCATTCCGATGGGAACGGCTTACGCGGTCTGGACAGGAATTGGCACCGCCGGCGGGGCGCTTATCGGCATCCTCTTTTACAAGGAGCAGAAAGACGCCAAACGGATCTTCTTTATCGCGTTGATTTTATGCTCAGCAGTTGGTTTAAAAATTCTGTCATAAATTGATTTTTATCAAATCTTCAGTATAATGGATAAATAGTTTAGACTTACAAAGATAAGAGGGATTATTCATGAAATCATATATGACTCAGCGGTTGGACGAATACCGTGACGGAAATGAGGATAAAGGGCGGCTCTTGGTCAGCTGCCCCGATCAGCCGGGTATCGTCTCTGCAGTTTCCGCGTTTTTATTTGAACACGGTGCCAATATTATAGAATCAAATCAATATACGACAGACCCTGAAGGCGGCCGGTTCTTCCTGAGAATCGAATTCGACTGCGCGGGCATTCGTGAGAAAAAAGCATCTCTTCAGGCGGCGTTTGCCTCTGTTGCGGAAAAATTCGACATGATATGGAGCTTAACTTTGGCAAGCGAATTGAAGCGTGTCGCCATTTTTGTATCAAAGGAGCTCCACTGCCTGCATGAGCTGATTTGGGAATGGCAAACCGGCAACCTGATGGCGGAGATCGCTGTTGTCATCAGTAACCATGAGGAAGCGAGAGAGCTGGTTGAGCGCCTGAACATTCCATTCCACTATATGAAAGCGAACAAAGACATCAGAGCGGAAGTCGAAAAGAAGCAGCTTGAACTGCTGGAGCAGTACGATGTTGATGTCATCGTGCTCGCACGCTATATGCAGATTCTAACTCCTGATTTTGTTTCGGCTCATCCGAATCGCATCATCAATATCCACCATTCATTCCTGCCAGCTTTTATCGGTGCGAATCCGTACAAACGGGCCTACGAGCGCGGCGTGAAACTGATCGGTGCGACATCTCATTATGTGACAAACGATCTTGATGAAGGGCCGATCATTGAACAGGATATTGAGCGTGTGGACCACCGCGATAATGCGGAAGCGCTGAAAAACATCGGAAGAACAATTGAGCGCAGCGTGCTTGCCCGTGCTGTGAAATGGCATTTGGAAGACCGTGTCATCGTTCATGAAAATAAAACAATCGTCTTTAACTAGACTGCAAGAGGCCCGCGCAATGCGGGCTATTTTTGATGACAAAAAACCTTGACAAGTGTCTTTTTTCTTTGCATAATATAAAAAAATCATTGAGCGTTGAAGAGGATTAGTAAGCAGACCTTTCTGTGACAGAGAGCAAAATGAATCGCTGAAACATTTTGCCGCATGAAACCTGCCGAACCTGCCTTGGAGTCCTAGGGGGAAAACCTAGGCGCATAACCTGGCGTTACAGGAGAGCGGAGCGTGCACAAGCGCGTTCAATCAAGGTGGTACCACGGAAACCCATTTCGTCCTTATGAATCAGGATGAAATGGGTTTTTTTATTGTAGAAGAGCCGCGGAGGAGAATAAATGAAAAAACAAAGAATAGTAGTGAAAATAGGAAGCAGTTCGCTCACGAATAGCAAAGGAAGCATTGATGAGGCAAAAATCAGAGAGCATGTTCAGGCGATTTCCGTGTTAAAAAAAGCGGGGCATGAAATGATTCTGATTACCTCGGGTGCCGTAGCGGCGGGGTTTTCCAGCCTCGGTTATCCATCCCGTCCCGTTACCATCAAAGGAAAACAGGCGGCGGCCGCGGTCGGACAAACACTGTTAATGCAGCAATATATGAATCAATTTAAACAATACTCACTGACTCCGGGACAAATCCTTTTAACGAGAAATGATTTTTCGAAAAGAGAACGGTACCGAAACGCGTATGCTACGATAATGGAATTATTAGAGCGCGGCGTCATTCCGATTATCAACGAGAACGATTCTACCTCTGTTGAAGAATTGACATTCGGAGATAATGATATGCTTTCTGCGTTAGTCAGCGGATTGATTCACGCGGACCAGCTCATGATTCTCACCGACATTAACGGACTGTATGATGCCAATCCAAATGAAAATCCTGAGGCGAAACGATTTGATTATTTGCCGGAGATCACGCCTGAATTGCTTGGATATGCAGGTTCAGCTGGATCAAAGGTCGGCACCGGCGGAATGAAATCAAAGCTGTTAGCCGCACAAACCGCGCTGTCTCTGGGAGTGAAAGTATTCATTGGAACAGGCAGCGGAGAGCAAAAACTTGCGGACATTTTGGACGGCAGGGGAGACGGCACTTATATCGGAGACAAAGAACTATCTTCGGTTAACAACACAAGGCAGTGGATTCAGTTCCACTCGCCGATATCGGGAGAAATTATCATTGATGCGGGTGCCGAAGAGGCGATGATCCATAATGGAAGCAGCCTTTTGCCCGCTGGCGTTGTGGGTGTGAACGGAAGCTTTCCGAAAGGGGCGGTTGTGGAAGTCAGGGGACCGGGCGGCGTGATCGGCAAAGGCCAAACCCATTACTCCTCTGAGGAGATTATGGAGGCCAAGGGCAAACGCAGTGACGAACTTGATTTTGAGAAAACGTTTGAGGTTATTCATAGGAATGACTGGGTCAATGTAAAAGACTAGGAGGCGGAAAAATGAGTGAAGTTTCTGTAAAAGCGAAGCTGGCGAAAGAAGCAGCAGCCGAAATGATCATGAAAACAACAGCCGAGAAGGATGAGGCGCTCAGCCTCATTGCAAACGGACTCCGCAAAGAACTGGATTTTCTCTTGGCGGAGAATGCAAAAGACATTGTGAACGGAAAAGAGAATGGTTTAACACCGGACATCATTGACCGTCTCACATTGGATGAGAAACGTATACGCGATATCTCGGACGCGGTGGAGCTCTTAATCGACTTAGCGGACCCAATCGGCGACTCTCTTGAAACGATTGAAAAAGAAAACGGCCTGTTTATTGAAAAAATCCGTGTGCCGCTTGGTGTCGTAGGAATGATTTATGAGGCGAGGCCAAACGTCACAGTTGATGCGGCTACCCTTTGCCTGAAGACAGGGAACGCGGTTGTGCTGCGGGGAAGCTCCTCAGCCATCCACAGCAACAAAGCGCTCGTCAGTGTCATTCACAGAGCACTTGAGCAATCAGCGCTTCCGATTCACGCTGTGCAGCTGATTGAGGATACGAGCAGAGAGACAGCAAAAGAGCTCTTTACGTTAAATGATGGTTTAGACGTATTGATTCCGCGCGGAGGCAAGAAACTGATTGATCTCGTTGTGAGAGAATCAACAGTTCCTGTATTAGAAACGGGAGCAGGAAACTGCCACATATTCATTGACGAAACAGCCAAACCGCAAATGGCAGAAAAGGTTGTCGTAAATGCCAAAACGCAGCGCCCTTCCGTATGCAACGCGATTGAATCATTGCTGATTCACAAGGCTTGGGCAAGACAGCACGGGAAAGAATTGCTGGACCAGCTGGAAAACGCGGGAGTTGAAATTCGGGGTGATGAATTGGTGTGTGAACTTCATCCTTCAAGCAAACAAGCATCAAAAGAAGATTGGGAAACCGAATTTTTAGCGCCTGTCCTCAGTGTAAAGACGGTTGAAAACGTCCAAGAAGCTGTGAAGCATATCCAACAATACGGCACCAATCATTCTGAAGCGATTTTAACTGAAAATGACAAAAACGCGGCATATTTTCAAACGGCTGTCGATGCTGCCGCTGTCTATCATAACGCGTCAACCCGCTTTACCGACGGCTTTGAATTCGGCTACGGAGCCGAAATCGGCATCAGCACGCAAAAGCTTCATGCAAGAGGACCGATGGGGCTTCCTGCACTGACTTCTACAAAATACATCATTAAAGGAACTGGGCAAATCCGTGAATAGCGGGGCAATGTTCAATAAAAAAGCTTATCTCATTACGAGATAAGCTTTTTTATACGAGAAAAATTGACATTTCAAATTTAATTGTATACAATTAAATTGTATAAAACGTATTGGAGGAATGAAAAATGAGTCAGCCATTATTTACAGCAACTGTTTCAGCGGTAGGAGGAAGAGAAGGAAAGGTCATTTCATCAGACCGCGTTCTTGAGCTTGATGTCGCAATGCCGGGGACACCGAGAGCCAAGAAATTAGAAAAAGCGACAAATCCAGAGCAGCTGTTTGCAGCAGGTTATGCAGCTTGCTTTGACAGCGCTCTGCAGCTTGTTGCAAGAACAGAACGGGTAAAAGTAGAGACAGAGGTTACAGCGAATGTAAGTCTGTTAAAGGATGAAGCGGACCAAGGTTACAAGCTTGGTGTGACGCTGCAAGTAAAAGGAGAAGGAGTCAGTGCATTAGAATTGGAGGCGCTTGTGAAAAAAGCGCACGGCGTCTGCCCGTATTCAAAAGCAACCTCCGGAAATATTGATGTGACACTTGAAGTTGCTGAATAAATAAAAAGAGGATGCCTTGTACAAGGCATCCTCAATTTTTTTGATGAAGTGTTTCCAGTAATGTATATAGAGCGGACTTTAACTGTTTGAGATCCTCCCCAGACTGCTTTGAGAGCCCCAGAATTGTCCCTGGAATGTCAACCGCTTTTTCTTTTAATAACGCTCCGTCCTCTGTCAGGCTGATCAACACGGACCGCTCATCCTCTTCAGATCTTTTTCTCGTAATCAAACCCTGTTGTTCCATTCGTTTAAGCATCGGAGTGAGCGTTCCTGAATCTAAATACAGCTGTTCGCCCATTTTTTTGACAGTAAGCGTTTCATGTTCCCATAACAAAAGCAAAGCCAAATATTGAGGGTATGTTATATTCAGCTTATCAAGCAGCGGCTTGTATTGCTTTGTCATCTCCCGCGAACTCGCATATAGCAAAAAACAAAGCTGATTCTCCAATTTCATATGATCAAATTTATTTTCCATTTTGTTCACCAACTCTTTTTTGTCATTCGATTCTATTGTATCTGAAAAACCTCACTTTTCCTATTCTCGGCAAACATAGCATGTTTAAAAAGATCAGAAAGGGAAATATAACAACTAGATACAAATAAGGAGGTTGGGAAATATGGCACTATTTACAGCAAAAGTAACCGCGCGAGGCGGACGAGCAGGACATATTACATCAGATGACGGTGTTCTTGATTTTGATATTGTCATGCCAAATGCCAAAAAAGAAGGACAAACCGGCACAAATCCGGAACAGCTCTTTGCGGCAGGGTATGCTGCATGCTTCGGCGGCGCGCTCGAACACGTAGCCAAAGAGCAGAATATCGAAATTGATTCGGAGATTGAAGGGCAGGTCAGCCTCATGAAGGATGAGAGCGACGGCGGGTTTAAAATCGGTGTCACACTTGTTGTGAACACGAAAGATTTAGATCGGGAAAAGGCACAAGAGCTTGTCAACGCCGCTCATGAATTCTGTCCTTACTCAAAGGCAACCAGAGGAAATGTTGATGTAAAACTAGAATTAAAATAATGACCGGCATCCTGAGGATTCTCAGGATGTTTTTTGGTGTCGGACATGCGGGGCGGGCACAGATTTATGATAAAACTTCAGAGAAGCGTTTGAAGCATGCCTTTAAACCAAAAGTTACAGATGAAGCGGGTGGCTGGCACGGTGTCTGCCGTGCTGAATTGCGCGTATATGCTGTTTTGTATTTGCACAGGGCATAGCGGCTACTTGGAGAAATAACAAGGACCAGGCCGCGCATGCCTGATCCTTTTAATATTCTTTCTTATTGGCGAAGTTCCGCCATGCTTGAAACGGGGATAAATGCTCTGTTAGTGTCACTTGATAAAAGGGGATCGTTCTTTCTTCAGCAGGTTTATCAATTTCTTTATAAATGAATGAATCATCAAACCCGGCTTCGGCAGCGTCTGTGTGCTCAGCTGCATAGAAAACGGCTTTAGGCCGGGCCCAGTAGATGGCGCCCAAGCACATTGGGCATGGTTCACAGCTCGTATACAAAATGCAGTCATCAAGCTGGTAGGCTCCTAGCACCTTACAGGCTTTCCGAATAGCTGTGACTTCCGCGTGGGCAGTCGGATCATTGCTTGTTGTGACGTTGTTCTGTCCCTCTGCAATAATGGCTCCGTCTTTCACGATAACGGCTCCAAAAGGCCCGCCGATTCCTGCATTCACTCCTTCACATGCGAGAGTGACAGCCCGTTTTAAGAACGTTTCATGATTCATCCCAATCCCTCCTGTCAATAGAGTGTTATTAGTATAGCCGAAAAGAATGCAAAGAACATTCTTAAAAAAGTGCAAAATAAACAAAGTATTTGGGGGATTTGCTAAATAAGAAACCGATTGTGGCTGTATTATAGAAAAAAACCATCTGCCAAATGCAGATGGTTTTTTCAAATTATACTAGCTGTGTCTGCTGTGCTCTTGCCTGTTTTGCGGCTTCAACCATATTTTTCAATGCTGCAACCGTTTCTTCCTGCTGTCTTGTTTTCAATCCGCAGTCTGGATTTACCCAGAAGCGGTCAGTCGGACAGACGGCAAGCGCATCAACGATAATATTGTACATTTCTTCAGTTGACGGCACACGAGGGCTGTGAATGTCATATACACCAAGGCCAAGCCCTTTCAAATACGGGTGGTTTTTTAAGTAATCTAAAAATCCTCCGTGGCTTCTGCTATGTTCGATTGTAATCACATCGGCATCAAGATCATTGATTGTATCAACGATATCTTCGAAGTTGCTGTAGCACATATGTGTATGAATTTGTGTCTCGTTTTTCACGGAAGAAGTGGTTAATCTGAAAGCTTCTGCCGCCCAAGTCAAATACTCATCCCAATCGCGGGTTTTCAATGGAAGGCCTTCACGCAGCGCTGGTTCATCGACTTGAATGATTTGAATGCCTGCGTCTTCAAGCGCTTTAACTTCTTTGCGAAGGGCAAGCCCGATTTGGAAGGCGATTTCTTTCCTCGAGATGTCGTTTCGAGGGAAAGACCAGTTTAAGATTGTAACCGGGCCCGTCAGCATTCCTTTCACATGCTTGGAAGTCAATGACTGTGCGTAGACTGTGTCTTTCACTGTCATCGGTTCAATAAATTCAACATCTCCGTAAATGACTGGCGGGCGGACACAGCGTGAGCCGTATGATTGAACCCAGGCATATTTAGTGAAGGCGAAACCGGCCAGCTTTTCACCGAAGTATTCGACCATGTCTGTCCGTTCAAATTCGCCGTGAACAAGGACATCAAGCTCCAATTCTTCCTGAATATCAATCCATCTTTTTGTTTCCGCATTGATAAAGTTTTGATACTGTTCATCGGACCACTCAGCTTTCCGCCATTTTTGGCGTGCGCTCCGCACTTCAGCAGACTGCGGGAAGCTTCCGATCGTTGTCGTCGGCAAAAGCGGAAGGCCGAGAGATTCATTTTGCAGGGCTAAACGTTCTTCAAACGGAATCGGGCGCTTGAAGTCTTTATCGGTTAATTGCTCAAGCTCTTTCTTTTGTTCGGAATTGGCGCCTGTTGCAAACTGTTTAAGCGCCTGGATATCAGCCTTAGCCTGCTGAATCTCTTCGCTGATCGCCGCTTTTCCTGATACTAAGCCTTCTTTCAAAGCTGTCAGCTCGGCCAGCTTTTCTTTTGCGTAGGATAATCCGTTCAATAGGTCTTTTTCCAAATGCTCATCAGGGTGTTTCGCTACTGGAACATGTAGCAGGCTGCTGGAAGGCTGAATCCACAGTTCATCAACTTTTGCAATGCTGAGAATATCAAGAACGGCATCGAGACGCTCTTCAAGGTCCGCTTTCCAAATGTTGCGTCCGTCGATAACGCCGGCTGCCAGCACTTTGTCTGTCGGAAAGCCATGTGTTTTAAGCTGTTCCAGGTTTCTGCCTTTGTCGTGAACGAAATCAAGGCCAATTCCCTGAACCGGGTAAGAGATCAGCTCTTCATAAGCATCAACAGAATCAAAATACGTCTGCAAAAGCACATTCAAGGATGAAAGCTCACTTGTAATGCTTTCAAATAATTCTTTTGCACCGCGGACATCTTCACTAGAGGCGGTAACGAGCGCCGGCTCATCGATTTGAACCCATTTTACGCCTTCTTCTTCAAGCTCTTTCAAAAGCTGTACATATAATGGCACAAGGCGTTTTTGGATCGCTTTTGCTTCAGACGGTTCATAGCCTTTAGCAAGCGTAACGAACGTATAAGGGCCGACAATCACAGGCTTTGTTTCCACACCGTATTCCTGTTTGATCCGGCGATAATCTTCGAGTTGTTTGTTTCTTGTCAGACGGAACTCAATGCTCTCGTCATATTCCGGAACGATGTAATGGTAATTTGTATTAAACCATTTTGTCATTTCACTAGATACAGCGTCTTTGATTCCGCGGGCGATAGCGAAGTATGTATCGGTAGCGTCAGTCAAATGTCTGAACCGTTTCGGGATCCAGTTGAAGCTGACTGCTGTGTCGAGTACATGGTCATACTGTGTGAAATCAGAAACAGGCACAACATCAATCTGCTGGTCAATTTGTGTTTTTACTGCGGATAAAAATAGTTCGTCGATTTGCTTCAAAAACGTTTCTTTATCAGTACTGCCTTTCCAATACGCTTCAAGTGCTTTTTTCCATTCCCGGTTCAGTCCGATTCTCGGAAATCCTAAATTCGATGTTTTGATGGTTGTCATTGTTTCTCCTCCTTTATATGTAAAACACTCTCTTTAACCCGCGGATACAGGCTGCTAAGAGGTTTTCTCACAACAAAAAGCCTCTTTCCCATGAGAGAAAGAGGCTTTTCTGCGTAAAACACTGCCTCTCTCATCTCTCAGACACAATCTGATGGAATTAGCACCGTGCCTTATGAGACATCAGTCTCGGCGCGAAAAGCAGTGCGCCCCATTTCACAATGGTATTACGGTCGGTTGCTGTTGGGGTCAAAAGGCCAATCCCTCGCCCAACTCTCGATAAGAGAAAATGTTATTAATTTTTTGAAAAGTTGAATCATTTGTTGGTAATCTTAACAGTAATTCAAATTCATTGTCAACATAGAATTTGAAATTTTTATTTACATGATGTGGTGTATATTATATAAGAAAAATAATCTTATAGGGTCAACAAATGTGATTGCTCTGCTTTTTCTGCGAGCTCATCAGGAGCTGTTAAATACAGGAATCCATTGCCTGCCAGCGTTTTTGCAATATCAAGAGGAAGTGTCCTGCGGATTAGCTGTGCGAAAACCTCAGATTCAGAAAGCTTTCTTTGAAATGATTCTTCTTCATAGCTTTTGATTAAAGCAAGCGCACCGCTGACATGAGGGGCAGCCATTGAAGTGCCGGTCAGCTTACCGTACTTCTTGTTGGGAAGGGTGGATAAGATGTTTTCTCCTGGTGCCACAAGGTCAATCTCTTTATTCGCGTTAGAAAATTCTGATAATTCTCGCGCTACTGAAACAGATCCAACTGCAATGACTTCGTTATAAGCTGCGGGGTAGGAAAGCTCTTCTGTGCGTTCGTCGCCGTCACCTTCATTTCCCGCTGCACAAACGACAAGCACTCCGTTTTTCACTGCGTTTTTCACTGCTTCTTCCAGCTCTGGCACATCGCTTGGCCCTCCAAGGGACATTGAGATGATGTCGACTTTCTGTTCCACCGCGTAGTTGATGCCGTTAATTATCCATTCGTATTGTCCGCTGCCATTCTCGCCGCCAAGAACCTTCACAATCAATAGGCTTGCCTCAGGCGCGACTCCGGCAATGCCTCCGTTTGAATCATTAGCTGCAATTGTTCCGGCGACGTGTGTGCCGTGTCCGTTGTAGTCGGAAATCGCATCTTCCTTGCCGCCGTCGTCATCCGTGAAGTTCTTTCCGCCGATGATTTGATTTTTTAAATCAGGGTGGCTTGTGTCGCAGCCCGTGTCTAATACAGCAACTTTAATATTTTTGCCTTTTACCCCTTTTGCCCACATTTCTGGCGCCTTAATCACTTTAATGCCCTCAGGAAGCTCGTTTACATCCATGATCTGCTCATTCGTCACATACGGGATCAAGCGGATTTCACCATTCATAAAAAAGCCCTCCTTTTTTATGCTTGCAAGTGGATTCAAGGGTGTTGTCTCATATTATATGAAAAAAACAAGCGCTCGGACAGAGCCATTTGAAGCATTTTGAAAAAATAGGATACACACCAAAGAATTAGTAATTTTCAAAATATTGGGTGGCTTCGGCGTGTATGACTGGGATTCAACTGTAAGTCAAGTTATAATAGTGTTGGGGAAAGGAGCAGTGTCATGAAACTGAATGAAAAATTATATGCATTTTTTTCAGAGCATGTGGAACAAATGGCCGAGGAATGGATTGAAACGATGGAGGAAAGTGATCCGAATTCGCTTTACGCCCTACATAATGCAACAGTAACGGAAGAATTGAAAGAGCAGGACAGAGAATTTTACCGGCATCTGAATTACATGTATGTTTTACCGGAAAAACAATTTCTCGAAGAGTTTCAAGAGTGGGTCATTGAGCTGACCAACGATCAAAAACATCTCGACACACCGGTTCAGTATGTCATTCGGGAGTTTATGAGAAACAGGAGATTATATACGAAGTATTTTGAGAAGTTCGCAGAAGAAAATGAATCAGCGTTTGAACCGGGAGAGAAGCAAAAATGGGCAGATTTGATTGTAAAAGTATTTGATTTCACCATTTATACATTCGTTGATCACGCTGAAATGAATGCCAAGCAGCAATTAAACGCCCAAAGAGAAATGATATTGGAATTAAGCTCACCTGTCATTACCCTGAGCAAATCAACAGCTCTGCTGCCACTTGTCGGTGACATTGATACCGAACGGGCGAAGTTTATTCTGGAAAACACGCTTCAAGCTTGTGCGAAAAGACGTGTGGAGCATCTGTTAATCGATCTGTCAGGTGTTGTTGTGGTGGATACGATGGTGGCGCACCAGATCTTTAAATTGATTGAGGCGCTTAATCTGATCGGTGTCCGGTCAACCCTGTCAGGAATCAGGCCTGAAATTGCGCAAACTGCTGTACAGCTGGGGATTGACTTTTCGAATATTACCATTAAAACCAACCTTGCCCAAGCATTAAACTATCATCAATAAAAAAATCCGCTATCTGTGATAGCGGATTTTTTATGATGCGAAACATAAAGATACGAGAAAGGATCCCGCGAATAATATGAGGACGAGGCAAAAGAACACCCAGTCGCGCCGGTTCACGCTCAATGTCCTGTAGTATGTCCGGTTTCTGCTTCCTGTAAATCCTTTCGATTCCATCGCAAGCGCTGTCCGTTCCGCTTTTCTGATGGCGCTTGCCAATAGCGGTATGGTATATCGTTTTAACGCACTGATTTTATTCATGATGCCGCTCTCCGCCGCTCCTCCTCTGATTTTATGAGCCTGCTGAATCAGCTGGACCTCATCCTTTAACAGCGGAAGAAAGCGAAAGCCTGCAATGACACCGTACGCGAGCTTTGGTGAGAGCCTGCACTGCTGGACAAGGCTCAGCATAAATAAAATCGGATCGGTTGTAAAAACAAACATCATCGATAAGGCGGAAAAGCATAAAATACGAAACCCGAGAGAGATGCCGACAGACACATTATCGCTGTTAATTGAGATAGGGCCTGCTTGAAACAAAAAATTATCCGGTGTTGTCGGCACTTTTCCAAAAACTGCGGCTGTCCACACGCATCCGAATGCTAAAATCAAAAACGGAATCGTAAACAACAACCATTTTTTCAATGGGATTCCGGCCGCCAGTAGAACGCCCGCAACGATGATGATATAAAAACATGCCGGAGTGTATGGGTTGTAAATAAACGACAGCATGACGACACAACAAAAAACCGCCGCCGCTTTCACAGTCGGATTAATGAGATGTAACGGCTGCTTCATCACGCACCTCCTCTTGAAATGCCATCCATTCATATAGAAGGGGAAGGGTGAGCTTTGCTTTTTGAACAAGCCCTGTTTCTTGAGAAAACAACTGCGCTGGAGATCCGTCAAAGGCCAGGCCCGTATCGTGAAGCACAAGCACGCTGTCAGCATACGAAGAGACTAGCTCCATATCGTGTGTAATCATAAGGACAGCGGTTCCCTCTGCCTTGATACGCTGAATCATTTCCATGCATTCAGCCGCCGTGCGGGCATCCTGGCCAAAGGTTGGTTCGTCTAATAATAAAACCTTTACGTCATGCATGAGCATAGTAGCTACGCTCAGTCGCCGTTTTTGCCCTTGGCTGATCGCAAACGGATGATGATCAGCCAAATGCGCAAGACCAAAACGCTGCAGCAGGTGTTGCGCTTTTTTCTCAGTTTCAGCATTTGCTTTCTGGCCGAACAGAAGCTCATCATACACCGTATCGGTGACGAATTGATGCTCAGGGTTTTGAAAAACAAATCCCATCCGTTTACGCAATTCTTTTTCTTTATATTTCTGCAGCGGCTGGTCATAAAGAAGGATTTTGCCGCTTTGCGGTTTCATGAGACGGGCCAGAACTGATAAGAGCGTCGATTTTCCAGTGCCGTTCGGACCGACAAGCGCCGTTAAAGAGCCTCCGCGCAACGAAAAGCTGATGTCTTTGAAAATCGTCTGCTGTCCTCTCGCGAACGAAAGGCTGCTGACTTCAAGCACACTCTCCCCAGAAGGAGCTTCCTTCTTTTTGGCATGCCCGGCGGGAATAGGCTCTTTGAACAGCATTTCTTTTGATAAAGTAAACGGCATACTCAGCTTTTCCTGCAGATGACAGACCTTTGGAATGGCGATGCCCAATTTCTTTAGTGTCTCCGCTTCGTGTTGAAATAGATTTTTCGTCAGGCCATCCAGCGCTTTTTTGCCTGATTTGTCAAGCGCGATCGTTCTCTCAATCCAAGCCGCCCATTCATCAAGCTGGTGCTCAATGACGAGGAGGCTGAAACCTTTTTCCCGCTGAAGATCCTTCATCAGATGAACGAACTCCCGCGCTGAGAAAGGGTCTAAAAGAGAGGTCGGCTCATCTAAAATAATAAGCTCAGGCTCCATCGCCAAAATACAGGCGAGAGCCACTTTCTGCTTTTGTCCTCCTGAAAGGGTTGAGATCGTTTTTTCTTTTAAATGGGTAATGCGTAATTTTTCTAATACGGCGTTGATTTTCTCTGTCATTTCTTCTTTTGGAATTTGCAGATTTTCCAGCCCGAACGCTATTTCGTCCTCCACCGTCAGCATGCAGAACTGCTGATCAGGATCCTGAAAAACGACCCCGGCATGCTGAGCAATCGTTTCGGAGGTTTCAGCATCTGTGACCGGCTTTTGAAATAGAAAGACATGTCCGGACTGAATGCCGTCGCAAGCCTCCGGATATAGACCTTTTAAACAAAGGGCGAGCGAGCTTTTACCGCATCCGCTCGGTCCTAATAATAAAACACATTCTCCTTTTTGAAGCTCAAACGAAATGTCTTGAAAAACCGGTTTCTCGTCTTCTTCATAAGAGAAGCTGAGCTGCTCAACCGTCAGAAGCTCATCAAAGGCTTGCATGTTCTGACGCCCGCTTCCGTTTCTTTTTCAGTTCCTTTCCGAGTGCCATTCCGTTTAACACACCTGTATAAGCGAGAGAGTCGCTGACAGCTTTTCCGAGAAGCCCCGCCAAAAGCGCGCCGGAAATGAGACGGATCACAAGCATAATGAGCAGATAACCTGGTGAATAGGCTGCATAGCCAGAAACAAAGAGATCATAGATAAAGCTGGCTACTGAAGACCCCATACCGGCCAGCATAAGGACAGGGAGAGAGTATGCTTTCCAGCGTGTTGCAAGAAATACAGCCTCAGCCCCGAGCCCTTGAACAATGCCAATGACGATGACCATCGGGCCAGACGGATTTCCCAGCAGGCACTCAACGAGAGCGGCAATGATTTCAGAAACGAGCGCCGCACCCGGTTTTCGAATCATGTACGCGGCGATCACAGAAACGATAAACCAAATGCCGTAAATCGGTTCATAGGCGATTGGCCCAAACATACCTGCAAGCACGTTTCCGAAATGTGTAAATAATAAATAAACAACGGCAAATACGATACTGATAACGGACATGATGACAATTTCTTTTACTTTCCAGCTTTTCATTTTATCCCTGCTTTCTGTTTTTTCTTGATGGACTGTTAGCCGAAAGATTCACAGTCATGGTGATATGGTTTGTTTGCTGCTCGGCCATGCGGAAAACGGCTTCCAATGTGCTGAATACGTCATGCGCATCCCCGTCAAGCTCGCTCGCGTAATGGACACTCTGTACGAAAGTGCCTTGGGCTTTTGCAATGTCGACAGCCTTCATAATCAACCCCATATAATCCGGCTCGTTCATTGGATAAAGGGCAAATTGGCACGGCGCTTCCGCCTTCAAGCCTCGGACAGCATCTTCATTGACACGCTTATCACCTTTGGAAAGATATGTATCCCCCTGTGTGTCACCCGGGCATCCAATGGAAAACGTGCCGTTCATGACGATGTGTTGTTCGCTGTTTGCTGCATGAAGGTAAATGGCTTTTGCAGCATCGAATACATGATCAATCGATCCGCGTAACACCGTGCTGATATGGTCGGTTTTCGTCCAAACCTTGGATGTATCTGTTTTTTTCAGCGCAGACTTGATCACACTGATAAAATCATCCGTCATCGGATATAAAGAGAAGCGAAAACCGGCGATTCTGCTTGTACCGCAAATATGCTCCATTTCTCCGACCTCCTGTTTTTTTGGTAAAATAAAAAACTGCATATCCTAAGGGAATATGCAGTCATAGATCGATTAAGCGCACAAAAAAATACACCATTCGGTCAACCTGCACTTCCCCACGCTGGTATTATCCAGATCGGGTCATAAGGGATCAAAGCGCGTTTCTTCCGCGCTTTATCTCAGCCAAAACAGCACCCCTAGTGCTTTCCGTATACAATTTTTTATTTTGACATCATAATAGATGATAAGAATCATTTTGTAAACAACGAAATCATTTTTTTCATATAGGGACGGGAGAGGATGATCAAATTTGGAAAAAGGACACATATTAATTGTGGAAGATGAAGAAAAAATCGCCAGGGTTCTTCAGCTTGAATTGGAATATGAAGGATACAGCGTCACCATCAAACACAATGGCACAGAAGGTCTGGATGCGGCAGCGAAAGGCGGGTATTCCTTGGTGCTTCTTGATGTCATGCTTCCGGGGCTTAGCGGACTGGAAGTGCTGCGCCGCTTGAGAAAAACGGATCCGCAGACACCGGTCATATTATTAACGGCGCGAGACAGTATTCCTGATAAGGTAACAGGTCTGGACATCGGTGCAAATGACTATGTCACCAAGCCGTTTGAAATCGAGGAATTGCTTGCGAGAATCAGGGCGGCGCTGCGGCAAAATGGAACAAAAACGGAAGATATCGGCACCTTTCTTACATATGACGATTTGCGGGTGAACGAAAAAACCCGTGAAGTGAGACGCGGAGACAAAGAGGTGGAATTAACGCCGCGGGAATTTGATCTACTCGTCTATATGCTAAAGCATCCGCAGCAAGTGCTGACACGGGAGCAAATTCTAAGCTCGGTATGGGGATTTGATTATATCGGTGATACAAATGTCGTGGACGTCTACATAAGATACATCAGAAAAAAACTGGACTATCCTTACGAAAAACAGCTGATCCATACGATTCGCGGGGTCGGCTATGCCATTAAGGGGTAAACGATGAAGCTGAAGACCAAGATTCATCTATACACATCAATATCACTGTTGATTTTATTAATTTTGGTGCATACCGCAGTCTATCTCATTTTTTCGTCTGCGCTGACATCAAAGGATGCATCCCGGCTTGCTGATGAGACGGATAACATTGCCGAAGCGCTGCGTGCCGCTGAAACAGAAGGAGTGGCTTTGCAGGATATGCTGCAGGCCTATCTTCCGGCAAATGGCATGGTGCGTGTAGTGAATGGTGATCAAAAAGCCGTTATGACGATCACAAAAGAAAAAGCCTATAAAGGTTTTCCTCTCTCTTTTCATAGCGGAGAAACGGCAGATGTGAGGAAACATGACGGCAAGCTGTTTGCCGAGGCTGCTGTTCCGGTGATTTGGACCGATGGACAAGTGGTGTCTCTTCAGCTGGTTGAAAGGCTGGAGAACACAGAAGAGAGTCTGTTTCTGCTGAAAATCATCTTAATCGCTGCAAGTGCTGCTGTCTGCATTGCTTCTTTTTTTGCCGGGAGCTTGCTTGCCCGCCGTATCATCAATCCGATCAGACGATTAATGATCACAATGAAAGACATACAGCGAGACAAAGAATTTAAAACGATTTCTTTAGAAGGACAGTCCAACGATGAATTGTATCAAATGGGGCTGACATTTAATGAAATGGCAATGATGCTGAAGGAGCACTATGATAAACAGCAGCAATTTGTTCAAGATGCTTCACACGAATTGAAAACGCCGCTCACCATTATAGAAAGCTACAGTAGCCTGATGAAGCGGTGGGGGGCAAAAAAGCCGGAGGTGCTTGAGGAGTCGATAGAAGCCATTCACTCAGAAGCAGTGCATATGAAAAAACTGACCAATCAGCTTTTGGCGCTGGCCAAAAGCCATCAAGGACTCGAGGTTGATCTGAAAACAATCGATCTGATTAAAGCGGCGCGCGCGGTTATGCAAACGCTCCAGTCCGTTTATCAGCGTGACATATTGCTTGAAACAGATAAAGAGAGCCTGCTTGTAAAGGCTGATGAAGAACGCATCAAGCAGCTGTTGACCATTTTGCTTGATAATGCAATAAAGTATAGTGAAAAGCCTATTGAGATGTCAGCCGGAACGAGGAATGGACGGCCATTTCTGTCAGTGAGGGATGAAGGCATCGGAATACCTGAGGAGCATATCCCGCATTTGTTCGAACGGTTCTACCGGGCAGATGAGGCACGAAACAGAAAAACAGGCGGAACGGGTTTAGGCCTTTCCATTGCCAAGCAAATCGCCGATGAGCATGGCATTGAGCTGTCTGTCAAAAGCAAGCCGGGACGAGGAACAGCTGTCACCATGCAATTCAGCGAACAGAATGGGGGAGGCCGATGACTAAAACAATAAAAACAGTATCTTTTGCCGCAGCAGCCATTTTAGTTGTCATCATCTGTACGTTTCTCATCATTCGGCAAACCCATGAGAACGTATTGTCAAAGGAGACTGTCGTAAAAAAAGTCGAATCTTCTTATGAAGGCAAGGTCACGAAAGCAACACAATCAAAGGATAAAAAAACATATGATATAACGCTTGAAAATCAAAAGGGAACTTACTTTGTAAAAGCAGACGCAATATCGGCTGACATTCTTTCAATGAATAGAGTAAAAGCAGTGAATCCATCTGCCATGACAGAAAAAGAAGCCGAGCATCTCGCGCTTGAGCGGGTGCCGGGAACGGTCAAAAAACAAACACGACAAAGTCGAGTTGCCACTTATACCATACAAAAAGAAGACGGGAAAACATACGAAGTGAAGGTAGACATGCAGGCAAAAACAGTCTTGTCTGCCGATCAAATCAGCAGCAAAGATCAACAAAAAACGCCGATTACGAAAAAAGAAGCCAAAACAATTGCTGAGCGAGAAACGGGAGGAACAGCGGATGACGCAGATCTCGAAGAAAGTGAGGGCACTCTCATCTTTGAAGTGGACGTTGATCTTCCTGATAATAAGGAAGCGACAGTGAAAATCAATGCCTACACAGGAAAGGTAGCTAACATTGTGTATGAAGACTGACGGTTTCTCATCAAATTCTCATCTTGCTCTCGTTTTCCTTTCATGTTGAGTGTGTAAACTGTACTCATACAAAACAAAGGAGGACTCACAAATGCTCAAGAAAAAATGGATGGTCGGTCTTTTAGCAGGGTGCCTAGCGGCCGGAGGATTCAGCTACAACGCGTTTGCCAAAGAAAACAATGAAAACAGACAGGCTTCTTCTAAGACGGATGCACTCACTGAACAAGAAGCAGAAGCAATTGCTAAAACAGTTGTTGACGGCACAGTAGAAGACATTGACAGAGACCTTTACAACGGTAAAGAAGTCTATGAAGTGGAGATTGAAAAAGAAGGTGAAGACTACGACGTTTATGTAGATATTCATACAAAACAAGCGCTTAATGACCCGCTAAAGGAGAAAGCAGAACAAGTCGCCATAACCAAAGAAGAAGCTGAAGAAATTGCTTTAAAGCAAACAGGTGGAACCGTAACAGAAAGTAAGCTTGACGAAGATGACGGTGCTTACATCTATGAAATGGAAATCCAAACGAAGCAAGGAACTGAGACAGAATTTGAAATTTCCGCAAAAGATGGACGCATTATCAAACAGGAGATAGATGACTAATCAAAACCCCCGCTGCAGCGGGGGTTTTTCATGATAAGAAACCTTCTTTTGGACAATCTAAGTAGAAAAGGAGGCGAAACGCATGGAAAAGAAAGAGGAGCAATACATCAATCAGGCTGAATATGTCCCTCATCCGACGAAGGAAGGAGAGTATGCCTTATTTCTTCATGAAACGTATCATTTGCTTTCTGAAGATGACGAGACACAAACAACAGAATAAGGGCTTTGGCCCTTGTTTTGTTCCGTAATTGTGATGTAAGCGCATTTATTACTTTTTTGAGTTGACACAGCTTGTTTTTTTCTGTAATCTCAGTGTGTCAATTCAATTAGGAACTTCGTTAGGTGAGGCTCCTGTATGGAGATACGCTGCTGCCCAAAAATGTCCAAAGACGCCAATGGGTCAACAGAAATCATCGACATAAGGTGATTTTTAATGCAGCTGGATGCTTGTCCTATGCCATACAGTGCTAAAGCTCTACGATTGAAGGCGCCCGCACGCTTTTTTTGCCGTGCTTCTTTCACCTTCAATCCCGAAGGCTTTTTTTATGCCTTTAAAACGAAACCAATCAAAGGAGGTGCGGAGTATGGATTCTCCCCATTCGAGTCAATCTGAAGAAGTACCCATATACTATGACAGCAAGACAATTGATTACACGATGAGGAGACGAACTGCCGCACCTTCTGGCGAGGCCGGCACGTCTCCGTAGAGGAGGTACGAGTCCCGATGGTTCAAAACATGACCTATGACGAACTCATTTTACGCATCATTATTTTACTGCGAGACGGGAAAATCAGGGATTTTAGAAGTGTTATTGATGAGCTTCAGCCCTATGACATGGCATTTATTTTTAAAGAAATGCCGGAAAAACATCGCGCCCGCTATTTATCTTATTTAACTGTAGACGATATCACTGATATGATCGGGGAGCTGGAACGCGAATTTCAGCTTGTCGTCTTAAATAAAGTCGGAAAAACAAAAGCAACACTGGCGATGAACAAAATGGACAACGATGACCTCGCTCAATTGCTTGAAGAAATGGACGAAGAACTGAAGGAACAGCTTTTATCCAGCATGGAAGCGTCAGAATCAAAAGCTGTACAGCTCTTGATGAATTACCCGGCTGATTCAGCGGGACGCATGATGACAAACCGGTATGTGTGGATCCCTCAGCATTACACGGTAAAAGACGCGGTCGTCAAACTGAAAAGCTTCGCTGAAATAGCTGAATCGATCAACTACTTATATGTTATTAATGAAAGCAAACAGCTGGTTGGGGTTCTTTCCTACCGCGATTTGATTCTGGGTGAACCTGAAGAAAAGGTGCAGGATTTAATGTTTACCCGCGTCATATCAGCAGATGCTCTTCAGGACCAGGAAGAAGTTGCCCGCCTGATAGAACGTTACGATTTTTTGGCAATACCGGTTGTAGAAGAAAACAACGTGCTTGTCGGCATTGTGACGGTTGATGATATTATCGACGTTGTTATTCGGGAAGCTGATGAGGATTACGAAAAATTTGCCGCTTCCGGTAAAGACATCACCTTTGACACAAAAGCTTACGTGGCGGCATACCGGCGTCTGCCATGGCTGATTTTACTCTTATTTATCGGACTGATTTCAGGAAGCATTATCAGCTATTTTGAAGACGCGCTGAAGCAGGTTGTCGCGCTTGCGTTTTTCATGCCGATGGTGTCAGGGATGACAGGAAATACGGGAACACAATCTCTTGCGGTTGTCATCAGAGGTTTGTCTAAAGAAGAAATGAACAAAAAAACGATTGTGCGCCTGATCTTCCGGGAGTTCAGAACAAGCATTTTTATCGGAGCGGTTTGTTCTGTGCTGATTGCGATTGTTTCTATCATATGGCAGGGGAATGCGCTTTTGGGATTTGTTGTCGCCTCTTCACTGTTCTTAACCTTAATCATCGGCACGATGTCAGGAACGATTATCCCTATTATTTTGCACAAACTGAAAGTAGACCCGGCGATTGCTTCTGGACCGCTGATTACAACGTTAAACGATATTTTATCTTTATTAATCTACTTTGGCATTGCCACTGCATTCATTCACTCATTATAAACGTAAAAAGTCCGTCTCAACTGCGAGCCGGACTTTTATTATTTAACGGTTTTTGTACCGAAAGTGAGCATTAAGCTGCCCCTCCAGCATTTTTTTCCGCACTTGCGGATCGTTTTTTAACATCTGTTCTTTTTTGCGCATATCCTTTAAAATCTCTGCCGTCTGTACGCCGTCTTCACGCTTATTGGCGATATCCATCAGCCGCTCCACATCGGCAAAGGAGTATTTTCTTGTCCCCCTTGAAGAACGCTGCGGGTAAATGAGCTTTCGTTCCTCATAATACCTGATCTGTCTTACGGACAATCCTGTCAATTCACTCACAATTCCGATTGAAATCACTTTTTTGTCTTTATAAGAATGATCTTCTGTGGTCATTTTTCCACCCCTGGATGTCTTTTGATAATAGTATATAAAAAACAAAGAGAAAAAACCTGACGCTTGTCATATTTTCTAACATCAAATAGAAGATTTTTGAAAAAATACGGAAGAAAAATTAACAAGAATAATGCGTAACACCCAAGCGCGTTTTATCCTTTATGTAACGAATCAAACGAGGAGGAAGGATAATCATGGAGGAAGAAAAAGCAGTCTCACTGGCAAAAGAAATTATAGAGTTGGATATCAAGCGTGATGAAATGCTGGAGACGTTTATGCAGCTTGCCGGAGAACAGGCTTTTCAATTATTAAGATCGGTTCAAAACGGACAATACCGAAAATCTTCGTAAACATAAATTCTTTACATTAGATTCATACCACGTTCATTTAAAAAGAGTATCTTTTGTATAGGATACCTCAAAATGAAGGAGGACGCTATGAGTAATTTATTGAAATCCGCTTTAGAAAAAGAACGACGCCATTATTCTGAAAAACTCTATCAGATAGGGGTTTATAATAAAGAGGTCATGAACAAAATGACGATTTCTGAGCTTCGGAAAGAATACGCTTATTTCTTTCGAAGCATTACAAATCATAAAAATTATCCTTATACAAGATAATGTATAAGGATTTTTTTGCTTTTAGAAGGAATTTCTCGAATTATAGCGAATACGTATAGTAAGGGACTGAACTCTTATTATATGTAAGGGTTTTCATTATTTTTTTATAAAAATCCTATATACGAGGTAGATATGATGAGATTATCGTTTAACGAAGAAGAAGTTGAGCGTGCGATGAATTTGTACAGAGTTTTTGCAAGGGCTTTCAAAAGTGTGTCCGAACATAGTATCCGTGATAGCAAAGAGCACGGTTTTAATCCCACTGAATTTGCTGTACTGGAACTCCTGTACACAAGAGGCCCGCAAAAATTACAGCAAATTGGGTCGAGACTTCTGCTTGTAAGCGGAAACGTCACATATGTTATTGACAAACTAGAAAGAAACGGGTTTTTAGTAAGGGAGCAGGACCCGAAAGATAAACGCTCTGTTTACGCACATTTAACTGACAAGGGAAATGAGTATTTGGATAAAATTTATCCGATTCATGCACTGCGTATTGCGAGAGCGTTTTCAGGTCTTTCGCCTGATGAACAGGACCAGCTGATCGTCCTGCTCAAGAAAGCAGGCATACACAGCCAGCATTTGCTGTTTCGTTAACTATTCTACACTCTCTATTTCAGGAGAGTGTTTTTTTGTTTCCATATGATTCTTTTTAAAACATCTTTAATCTTCCTATCAGACATTTCGCCAAGGTATCCATTGACGTGTTTTTTATACTCCTTCATCTGTTCGTTCGATTGAAAAAATGCCGCGATATACTCTTCTGCTTTCTGCATGTCCCAGTTTCTCATATCTGTGACGAGTTTCCTTTCATGTAGAAGGTTTAAATTCATTTCCTCCTGTCCCGGCAGTGCATGATAAATAAATACCGGAAGCCGTTTCTGTAAGCATTCACTGATGGTCACGCCTCCGGGTTTAGTCATGATGCCTGTCGCCTGTTCGTACAAACGGTTCATCTCTGCTTTGCTGTGAAGGTAAGGAATCGCCTCAATCAAGGGGTGGTGTAAACTTTTGACATAGGAGTAGAGCTTTTCGTTTCTGCCGCATAATATTTTGTATAAGATCTTTCCGCCTGGCGACAGTTCCTGCACCCATTTTAAAATCCCACCGACCCCCATACTGCCCCCTGTGATGATGATGGTATATGGCGGGTGGTGCTGCAAGGTATCTGCTGATTCCATTTCAAAATTTTGGTGAACTGGAATGCCGGTCAAGTATATGTTGTTCTGATCGATACCCTCTGATATTAGCTGCTTCTTTACTTCCGTGCTCGGAACAAAATGGTAATCAATGTTCTTCCGTCCCCATAATTGATTCACGAAAAAATCAGTGTATACATTCACAACCGTCAGATTCGGATATTCAGGCTTTAGTCGGTTCAGCAGATAAGAAGGCAGCGCATGTGTGCAGAAGGCGATATCAGGCTGTTTTTCTTGGAGGATGTGCCTCATTTGCTGTGTGAACAGCCATTCGTACATGAAATAGCGTTTGTCATGCTGAAATTCTCCGCAGGCGAGGAGCCTGTAAATGCCGCTGTACGTTTTCGGGAAATATTGAATCCATTTTAAATAAGCCACGGAGGACAATTTTTCTAACCGCCTATACGAATGTGAAAAGATATCAATCTTTTCAGCTGCCAGCCCTTGAGACTCTAATTCAGCCTGCAATGCATCAGCCACATGATGATGGCCGGTGGAAATGCTTAAAAAAGGAAAAATGAGAATGTTTTTCATGACAGTCCTCCTAAAAAAATATGGCAACTATATTTTGAGGAGAACGTTCACAAAATATAAGGGTGTTTTTGATCATAAGGAAGGTGAAAAGATGAAAACTTGTTTCCTTTCCATATGGAGAGTGGTTGATCCGATTTATTTCTTTTTTTCAAGGCTAAGCTTGATTGACAACGATCAAAAAAGCGTTTTTCGAGTCAGGCTGACGAAGTACAAAGGACATCATGTCGTGCTTAGCGACGGAACGCATATAAGAAAAAATGATGTGCTCGTTAAAATCCACCTGCATAACATAAAGCTGATCAGGGAGCTGCAAAGCATTGAGAGCGCAGTCAGAAAGGGAATCATTATTTATCAGAAAGTATATCAATCGATGCCGCTTCTTCTTGACTATATCAACAATCATAAAAAAAGCGAGAAAATCAAAGGAATCATTGGGATTACAATGCTTGACAAAGGTGTGGAAAGGCTCGGCTTTGATGTGATCACCCCGGTGAACCCTTTTTACAGATGCTTTAAAAAAGTGTCTCATGTGCCGATTTTATATTTGACTTCAAAGCCTGTGAGCTTGCGGCATTTACCGAATTCATCCTATTTGTTTATCTCAAAAGAAAAGCTGCAGAAAACCTATCAAAAAAAAGACTGATGCCTCGGTCAGCACAGTCTTTTTTGATTAAATCTGATGAAATGTCACTTCAGGGCGGCTTCCGACACGGATATTTACGCCGGTTTGTCCCAAGCCCTCGCTGATATAAAATGGTTTATCGTGATGATAATGAAGGCCTTTAATCATGTTCATTCGCACGAGCTTTCCCATTTTCACCAAATGATACGGTTTTGGCCAGTGAATTTGCCCGCCGTGAAAATGCCCTGACAGCAGGTAATCATAATGAACATCTTTCATATCCAGAATAATATTTGGGTCATGTGTTAAGACAAGATGATAGCCATTTTCCAGACTTTGATAAGAGCCGGTGATATTACTCCGATTCGTACTGTAATCATCAATGCCGATAATATTGACTGGTCCTGCAGCCGTCTCGATTCGAACATGTTCATTTTGCAGCGTGATACAGCCGTTTTCCTCTAAAACTCGCTTCAATCTCTGAAAGTCCTCTTCTTTCAATACATAATCGTGGTTACCGAACACCGCGTACATTCCATATGCAGGCTTTAGCTTTTGCAAGGCGTTCAAGTAACCTGCCAGTTTCGGAATATTACGTTTCCGATCAAGAAAATCCCCGGTAAGAGCAATGATGTCCACAGGCTGATCTTTTGTTAAATGATACAGCTCCTCAGGTGAGACTGAAATGTTTTCCAAGTGAAGATCAGATAAATGAAGGATATTTAATTTTTTTCTGGCTGGAAGGCCGTCTTTTTGGTCGATTGAAATGGTGTTGACTTTCACATCTTTTGTATTGCGGTTCGCTTTATATAGAAATGGCACAAATACGAGTATGGCCAATGAAAGTAAGATTGTAAACAAAATATATCCCCTCCCTTCTATCAGTATAGTAAGTGATCAAGCCCTATGGATAGCGGGAATTAATGGGTAGAGACAGGTTGAAAAACGGATTGTCATATGATGAATGATTTGGAAGGGAAAAGGGATAATAAATTTTGACACATGAGGCAGAACATGCCGACGGAGTCAGAATAACAAATGGATGTGTAAGCAATGTTACGATTGATGAGACAACAAAAAAAAGAAACATATTATCTCTGGATCGCATTATTTCTTCTTTTATTGTATGTATCCCCGCTTTTTATTTTAAAGGAAGATGCCCATATCCGGGTCCACGATAATTTAGATTCCAACATCGCTTGGTACAAGGTTCTGGCCGATAGCGGAGAAATCGTCGGCAAGGTTGACGCTGCCATTCCGCAAATCATTAACGGGCTGCCCCGGGATGCCTTTGGCACCGAGTGGAGCGGAATTGTTTGGCTCCATGCTTTCTTTTCTTCCATGACCGCCTATGCAATAAGCCAGACGGTTACAAGAGTTGTCGCTTTTTTTGGAATGTATGTGCTGCTGAAGAAACATATAATCCCGGAACCAAAAGCGGCTTTCATCCGAATTGGCGTATCGCTTGCATTTGCCTTAACACCGTTCTGGCCTTCGGGAATGCTGAGTACGCTTGGGTACCCTTTGGCACTGTGGGCTTTTTTAAATATCCGAAAAGGGGATATCTCATGGAGAGAGTGGCTGACGCTGGGCTTGCTCCCTCTATACTCAAGCTTTGTTCTAGGCTTCTTCTTTTTCCTGGCAGGGATGGCGTGTTTTTGGCTGTATGATGCCATTACAAAAAGAAGATGGAATTTGATGTTCTTAGGCAGTATTGCATTTATGACGAGTATCTATCTTTTCGTTGAATATCGGCTTGTCTATTCGATGCTGTTTGAGCACGCACCGATGCATCGTATCGAATTTATCTCATCTAGGCATGACGTTTGGCATTCTCTTCGACTATCCATAAAAAACTTTGTCTATGGCCATAATCATGTGATGACCGTTCATACCGTTGTCATCCTTCCGATCCTGATGGTCGTATTTGCTGCTCTGCTGTTCAAACGAAATCGGACAAAGCCAGAAAATGTTTATCTGTTTTTATGTGTGCTTAATTACGGGTTGTCATTATGGTATGCGTTTTGGTTCAACAAAATTTGGGCTGTTCCAAAGCAGAAATTTGCTTTTTTAGCAGAATTTAATTTTGCCCGTTTTCATTTTCTTCGGCCGCTTGTTATATACGTGAGCTTTGCGCTTGCTTTATATCTCATTTGGCGGATGGGGAAAGGATGGAAATGGCTTGTGTACGCCGCAGTCGCTGCACAGCTGATGGTGTTGGCGCCTTTTAATGAAGAATATACGTATGGTGTTCATTACAACGCGCCGACATTCAGGGAGTTTTATGCATCAGAGCAATTCAAAGAGATTAAGGAATATATCGGACGTCCGCAAGATTCGTATAGGGTGGCGAGCATCGGACTGCATCCGTCTATCGCCCAATATAACGGGTTTTATACGTTAGATACGTATAACAATCTGTATCCGCTCTCATATAAATATGAATTTAGAAAAATCATCGAAAAAGAGCTGGAAAAAAATTCTCGGCTGAAACAATACTTTGATGAATGGGGCAGCCGCTGCTACCTTTTTGTCGATGAACTCGGTAAACGATATGATTTCAAAAAGAACTCGAAGAAAACGATCAACAACCTTCAATTAAATACAGATGTATTTAAAAAAATGGGTGGACGGTACATTTTTTCTTCAGTTCCGATCATGAATGCTGAACAAAACCATCTCGCGCTCGTAAAGACGTTTGACCATAAAGATTCCGCCTGGCGCATTTATTTATATGAAACAAGATAAGGAGGATATCGATTGAAACAGTCACAGCCAGTATTAACCATCGTCGTCCCGTGTTTCAATGAAGAGGAAGTGTTTCAAGAAACAAGCCATCAGCTGACAGAGGTTGTAGATGATTTAATTGAAGAAAAATTAATTGCTGAAGACAGTAAAATTCTGTTTGTCGATGATGGCAGCAAAGACCGCACTTGGGCTTTGATTGCTATGGAGAGCATAAGAAACAAGAAGGTTACCGGCTTAAAATTAGCCTGCAATGTCGGCCACCAAAAAGCGCTTTTAGCCGGATTGCATAAAGCGAAGAATAGGTCAGACTGCGTCATTTCGATCGATGCTGATCTTCAGGACGACATCTCTGTGATCCGGGATTTTATGCTGAAATATCATGAGGGCTGCGAGATCGTTTACGGTGTACGCCGGAGCAGAAAAACCGATACCTTTTTCAAGCGCACGACCGCGTTAGGGTTTTATCGTCTCATGAATAAACTTGGGATTAAATTAATTTATAATCATGCTGATTTTCGTTTAATGAATAAAAGGTCCCTTGAAGAGCTTGAGCGTTATCCGGAAGCGAATCTGTTTTTAAGAGGTATTGTCCCCATGATCGGCTTTAAATCGGCCGAAGTTTTGTATGACCGCAAGGAACGCTTTGCCGGCAAAACGAAATATCCGCTGAAAAAGATGCTATCCTTCGCTTTTAACGGGATTACTTCATTCAGTGTCGCACCAATTCGATTCTTTACGCTTTTAGGGTTTGTTTTGTTTTTCCTCAGCGCTGTGGCAGGGATTGGCGCGTTTATTCAAAAGCTGCTCGGCCATACGAATGCAGGCTGGGCGTCTCTTATCATATCCATTTGGTTTTTGGGCGGGCTGCAATTGATGGGAATTGGAATCATCGGAGAGTATATTGGAACGATTTTTTCTGAAGTGAAAAGACGGCCGAAATACGCGATTGATATTGATTTGTATAATGAACAGCTGAGCCCGCTTCAGCGCCAGGAAAAAGAGCGGTTAGAAAAAAAGTACAGTTAAACACGGAAAGA
This sequence comes from Bacillus sp. YP1, assembly GCF_000877815.1. NCBI lineage: Bacteria > Bacillati > Bacillota > Bacilli > Caryophanales > Bacillaceae > Bacillus > Bacillus sp. YP1. Next base: position 1,145,901 of record NZ_CP010014.1, read on the forward strand.
GCTGACTTCATTAGTCAGCTCTTTTTCTTCAACTGATGCAATATAGCGCTAAGCGGTTCGTCTTGCGGGTTGCGGTAAAAATCAAAAAATGGGCAGCCCTGCTTCTTAATTCGATCGATGACCGTATCAATTGTAAACAGAGCGGGTGTTAAAGATGATTGCACCTCATGCCAGTAGAGCGGGGCTGCAACAGTCCCAAGCTCATTTCCTCTCGTTGAATAGGGACAGATAATCGTTTTTCCTTCTGCATGCTGCAAATAATCAAGATACAATTTGCAGTGTCTGTTTTTAATCAAGCGTTCAGTGGTAAAGAGCTCGGGAAATGCATTGGTGCAGTACTCTGCGATCAGCTGCGTAAATTGGCGTGTTTCTTCATACGTAAATGCCTCGGGAGACAAGGGAATATAAAGCTGGATGCCTTTGTTGCCGGACAGCTTCGGGTACGATGTGATGCCAAAGGAATCCAACAGCCGCTTCAGTTCATTTGCGGCCTGCACGGCCATAAGAAAGTCATCTCGCGAAGGCGGGTCTAAATCAATGACAATCTCAGCCGGACGCCTGCTTTTAATGGTTTGAAAAGGAACGTGAAACTCCAAAGCAAGCTGGTTGCAAAGCCATAGCAATGTAGACATATCCTCACAGACAATATGTTCATGGCTTCCATCATAGAAAGACTGAACAAAATCCGGCGCATAGTCCGGCTTGTTTTTTTGGAAAAATGATTCGCTCCTAGATCCATGCGGATAGCGGATGACGGTGACAGCCCGGTTTTTCAGAAATGGGAGCAGGTAGTCACTGACTTCAATCATATACTGAATAAAATCTTCTTTTGTTTTTTTATTCTTTTCAAATATGATTTTATCCAGGCTTGTGAACTGGAGCTTTGGGTGAACCGGTTTGGAGTGTCGTATGACTTGCGCATACGTGCATTCGGTCCAGTCCATTTGGAATTCGAAACCGATAAACGATACCTCTCTTAATGTGCCTTGGAGAATTGTTAAGTATTGAACAGCTGCACAAATCGAAGGTTCAAGCGTAAATTCGCCTGAGGGTGTTTGATGTCCGTGCTGTTCCATAATCTCGCGTATAGCGCTTTTTTCCTCATCACGCATTCCGTGCGAGACAGAGGCAATCGGTGTCATTATTCCGTTTTTTAACACCGATACCGTCAGAAACCCGTTGTTAGGGTTGAACCCTGTTATGCAAACATAAGCTTGTTTAAAGTTTTTATATTTGAGCCAATCGGACGACCGCTTCTTTTCAAGCCATTTGCTGTTTGTTTTCTTCGCTACAATTCCTTCTCCGTCATATTTTATTACCATCTCCCAGAGTTGATCAAAATGATCATAACAGGGAATGGATTGAATGGTTTCTTTTGCGTAAGGATCTGGAGATGCAGGAAGCTTTGCTGCGGATATGAGTTCACGCAGCGATTTTTTGCGGTCCAAATACGAAAGAAGCGTTACATCTTCTCCGCTTCGCTCTAACAAATCAAAGGCGAGAAAGCAGCACGGCCGCGCGTTTGCCGATTCCTGAATCTTGTCTGGCCTTTTCAAACGCCCCCGCACTTGAAGGTGTTCAAAATCTGCACGACAGGGATTCACCAAACATACGATTTCACCGTCAAGTGTCAGCGGAAGCTCTTTTTCTAGGTGCTGAAAGGCAGTTTTGGCGAATTGTGTGATTTCAGGGAAGGTGCTGCTGAGCTCCACACCATTTCTGCTGGTTAAGGTCACACCTGAAGAATGGATGCGGAGAATACAGCGGTACCCATCATATTTTACTTCGTAACGCCATTCTGCTCCGATTGGCGGTGACGAAGTTAAGACCGGCTGCATGGTAAACGCCATGCGCTATGATGTGCCGGAGGCTTTTTTTCTAGTTGTTTTTTGTTTTTTATCTCCGGCTCCTTTCGGTTCAGCGGCTTGTGCAGGTGCGGCAGCCGGTGTCTCCCGGTTCGGCCTTCTGGTTCTGTCGATGCTGGCTTGCAGAGCGCTTACCAGGTCAATGACATCTTCACGAGGTGGCGCTTTATCAGGAGTGACAGCCGTTTCTTTATTTTCTAGCTTGTCGTTGACTCTTTGCAGCAGCGCCTGTCGGTACGTGTCTTCATATTTCTCAGGCTCAAACTTAGCAGTCAGTTCATCTATTAATGTGATAGCAGTTTGCAGTTCCTTATCGTTTACATTCGATTGATCAGGTACACCTGGGACTTGAGCGGCGCTTCTGACCTCATCGGGATAATGGATAGACTCCATGACGATACAATTTTCATAAACGCGGAGAATCGCCAGCTGCTGCTTTGACCTGATTGTCATATTGGCGATACCGATCTTTCCGGTTGAGCGCAGCGCCTCACGCAGCAGGGTATAGGCCTTCGTCCCATTATCCCCGGGGCCGACAAAGTAGGAGCGGTTAAAATAAATCGGATCAATTTCCTGAAGCTGAACAAAGTCAACAATCTCAACTGCTTTCTCCTCATGCTCCTGTTTTAAGCTTTTTAAATCTTCGTCTGTCAGCACTACATATTTTCCTTTTACATATTCATATCCCTTCACAATTTCATCAGGACTAAGAGTTTTTTCGCAATTTGTGCAAACTTTCTCGTATTTGATTGGTGCGTGATCCTCTTTATGGAGGCTGCGCAGTTTAATATCTTTATCTTCTGTGGCCGCATATAGCTTGATGGGGATGTTTACTAATCCGAAGCTGATCGATCCCTTCCACATTGTATGCATATCGATAAACCCCTTTTTTTCTTTAGTGTGAAGAGAAGGAGTACGATTCATGTGTAGTAACTTATGGGTGAAAAAAAGCCGGCGCTGTTATTGCGACGGCTGTTCAATAATGAATTGTTCGAATTGTTCCGGAGGTATTGGCCTGCTGAAAAAGAAGCCCTGCAAATGGTCGCAGCCTTTTTCAAAAAGAAGCTGCTTTTGAGCTGCATTTTCCACACCTTCGGCAATCACCTGCAAAGACAGCTGATGCCCCATGGCAATAATAGCTCCGGTAATTTGCTCTGATTTAGGATGGGTCTGAATATCGTCAATAAATGATTTGTCAATCTTCAGCCTGTGAATCGGGAAGTCCTTCAAATAGCTAAGAGAGCTGTGACCAGTACCGAAATCGTCAATACTGATTCTGATTCCTAATTCTGTTAGGGATGACAAAACCTTTTTGGAGTGATTGAGATTGTCCATTGTCATGCTTTCCGTCACCTCCACTTCAAGAAGCTGCGGAGGAAGCTGGTACTTATTAAGCGTATCCTTGATGAGGGGAATCAGATCTTTAGATTGAAACTGTCTGGCGGAAATATTAATGGCGACAGAAAGATCATAGCCTTTGTCATGCCAAATCCTTGCCTGCTTGCATGCTTCATCTATAATCCACTTTCCGATATCAATAATAAGTCCCGTTTCTTCTGCAACACCGATGAATTCTCCGGGCGGACGCAGTTGCCCGTCTGGTGTCACAAGGCGTATCAGTGCTTCTGCTCCTGTCATTTTTTGTTTTTTCACACTGAATTGCGGCTGATAATGCAAGACAAATCTATCGTTTTCGATTGCTTCTCTGAGTACCATCTCTTGGTTAAGCTTAACGGTTTCTTTGTTGCCGATTGAAAAAGAATAGTATCTGTATTTGCTTTTGTTTCGTTCTTTAGCCGCATACATCGCCATATCAGCCTTTTTCATCAATTCAAGGCCATCCGTCCCGTCTTTTGGAGATATCGCAATCCCGATACTGACAGATGTGACAAGGGTGTGATCTTGAATTTTGAAAGGTTTTTTGAATTTTTGGATAATTTTTCTTGCTAAAACATCTGCTTCGCCTGTTCCTGTATTGGCGTCTGTTAATATAATAATAAATTCATCACCGCCAAGACGGGCGATAAATCCGTTATCAGGGACTACAGATGACAGGCGTTTAGCTGCAAACTGAAGCAATTGATCACCGACATTATGCCCTAATGCATCGTTAATCACTTTAAACCGGTTTAAGTCAAGAAAGAATACAACAGTGTTATAATGCAAGGAATGCTCGCGATTCAGCACCTTTGTTAGATGAGAGATGGCATGCCTTCTGTTAGGTAAGTCTGTAAGCGAATCATAATGAGCCATTCTATGGATTTCTTTTTCTGCTTTGTACTGCTTCGTCATGTCTTTACAAATGACATAAATGCTGTCTAGTTCCTGATTGACCTCAACAGGTATAAGCGTAATATTTAAGTGAAACTGGCCTTTTTCAGTGATAAGATCGCTATCGCTGTTCATCGCTTGTTTATCTTTTTTAACTTGCTCAAAAAGGCGCTTAACCTTCAGTGATGTGTAATTCCTCCAGTCATGCATGCTGAAGCCAAATTTGCTGATCATTTCCTCACCAGCGTGATTGGAAGATATTATGTCTCCTTCTAATGATAAAATAAAAATTGCATCAATATTGTGGACGATTAAAGACTGAAATCGCTGTTCGTTATCCTTTATGCGTTCGCTCTGTTTAATAAACTTTCGATCTGCATGGGAACTGAATAACAATAACGTTTGGATACAAAAAATAATTAAAGTAACAAAAATTGACCAATGAAACGTTTGCACCTCCATATGGCTTCCGGGCGGAGCCATGTCCTTATGGAAAGTTGCCGCAAGCATCCCTGTGTAGTGCATGCCCGAAATCCCAATGCCCATTACAATTGAACTGACGCCTTTATAGAATATAAGATGCTCAGAATGTTTTTTTACGGCCAAGTCAAAGAATATTTTTAACGAGACGAAAGAGGCTGCAATCGCAATGATAATTGAAACTGTAAATAAAATAGGTTCGTAAATAATCATTACCCGGGAAATGGCAGACATTCCGATATAGTGCATAGAAGCAATAGATGCGCCAAGCACAACTGATCCGGTAAGCAGTCTGTAATATGTAAGAATGTGCCGGCTGACAAAATATAATGACACAAATGATCCCGAAACAGATGCGCCAATGGCTGCCATTAAAGGCATGAATTCATATTCCATCGGCATTTCCATATGGACGGCCATCATCCCTACAAAATGCATTGACCAAATACCGAATCCCATAATAAGTGAGCCGCCGATCAGCCAAATTTTACTTTTTAAGCCTGTATTGATGGTGACTTTCCTTGAAAGTTCAAGGGAAATATACGAGGCGGTACAGGCAATTAGAATAGATAAACATATGAGAGTCGTATTATATGTAACGTGTATTTCCAAATGGAGATTCCCCCCGTATCGTGTGTTCCAGTCTTGTTGACTCTCTTTATTATCGGCTGCTTAACCGCAGAGTTTCAGCCTTCAAAACGATAGAAATACGAGGGAGATCTATTTTTAGTTCAACTGACCGTGAAAAATGTGTTAAAATCATCTTGATGTTTTCCGAAAAGAGAAAAATGTATGATACATAAACATGAAACAAGGGAGTTGGTGGCTATCGAAGAGCTGGTTATGTCATGGATTGAAGCATTTAAAAGCTTATCTTATTTTGGAATATTTCTAGCGCTCAGCATTGAGTTTATTCCGGCCGAAGTCGTCTTGCCGCTTGCGGGCTATTGGGTATCTAAAGGCGATATGACACTTGCTGGCGTTGTTTTGGCAGGATCGCTTGGAGGAGTGGCCGGTCCGCTTACGCTGTATTGGATAGGCCGGTACGGAGGAAGGCCGTTTCTTGAACGTTTTGGGAAGTATCTCTTTATTAAACCTGAAGCGCTTGATAAGTCAGATAATTTTTTCAAAAAACATGGGGGCTTTGTCGCCTTCAGCGGCCGTTTCTTGCCTGGTATCAGGACATTGATTTCCATACCGTGCGGAATTGCAAAAATGAATGTTTGGGTGTTTTCGCTTTATACATTCATTGCTATGCTTCCGATTACATTTGTATATGTTTATCTCGGTGTGAAGCTCGGTGAAAATTGGAAGGCAGTCGGCTCTATTCTTGATCAATATATGCTTCCGATCGGGATAGCGATTTTGGCGCTGTTCCTGCTCTACTTACTGATGAAAAAGAGGAAGAAACGCACGCACTCCGAACAATTATCTGTATTTTTGAAAAATAAACGTTGACAAATCACTGCGCTGCGCATATTATTGACGTATAAAATCATATTTCTTGAAATCCCAAAGGGGAGTAGCGTCCGGAATGTATTCCGGAAACAAAGTCGTCATTTCATGGATTGTATCCATCGGCTTTGTTGGCATGCCTGAATTCATGTCTAGCAAGACCTTTGCCTTATGTCGGCAAAGGTCTTTTTTGCATGGTCCGGCCGGCATAAGATCGGATGAAGAGAAAGAAAACAACTTTTTTGGGAGGGTATCATTTATGGATGCAGCATTATTATTAGAGTATGGTTGGGTTCTTCTCGTCTTGATCGGGCTGGAAGGGATTTTAGCCGCCGATAACGCGCTGGTTATGGCGGTAATGGTAAAACATTTGCCGGAGGAAAAAAGAAAAAAAGCGTTATTTTATGGATTGGCAGGGGCTTTTGTTCTGCGATTTGGCTCTTTATTTGCAATTTCTTTCTTGGTCAACGTATGGCAGGTTCAAGCGATTGGCGCGATCTATTTGCTGTATATCTCAGCAAGCCACTTATTGAAAAGATATGTATTTAAGAAAGAAGACACACATAAAGAGACGAAGCAAAGCGGTTTTTGGCCGACTGTTTTAAAAGTTGAACTGGCAGATATCGCGTTTGCTGTTGATTCCATCTTAGCAGCAGTAGCGCTGGCGGTTACACTTCCTGGGACATCACTCCCGAAGATCGGCGGACTTGACGGAGGACAATTTCTCGTCATTTTGGCCGGCGGTATCATCGGACTGGTGATCATGCGGTTTGCGGCTTCCATGTTTGTGAAGTTATTAAAGGAACGTCCAAGCCTAGAAACAGCAGCCTTTGTGATTGTCGGCTGGGTCGGAGTGAAGCTTGCTTTATATACGCTTGCCCATCGCGACATAGCGGTTGTTTCTGAGCACTTTATCCATTCTGGAACATGGAAGCTGATATTCTGGGGTGTCTTAGCAGCAATCGCGGTTTGCGGCTGGTTTATGTCAGGTGGGAAAAAACAGCCGGAGGGTGCACAAAACGAACAAAAAAACAGCACCCGTGAACGGGCGTAATCTGAAAGACTCTGCTTAAAAGCAGAGTCTTTTTGTGTTTGAAGCGTTTTCATAAGCGAAATAAAATAACATTTTTATAACATCTTTGTTACAAAAAACACGCATAAAACCCCCTTAATTCTTTAGAAAGGCACGAAATCATGTATAGAACGTCAGAATGGTTTGTCATAATTGAGACATTGGAAATCAATATTTCTTTTTCTCCTTTGCGAATCCCTATCAAATTAGCTATCATTAATGAGTAGTTATAGGGAGGAACTGAGGTGAAACCAGTGCTTAGCCTTTTGTTTAAATTGGGAAAAAAGAAGCAAACACTTGAAAAAGCTGTTGAGAGTATACAAAAAGGCAATAAAGATCTGCAAAATGAATTAATACAGCAATATAAGCCATTTATCGCAAAGACGGTTTCATCCGTTTGTAAACGATATATAGATGAAAAAGACGATGAGTTCAGTATTGGACTGATCGCGTTTAATGAAGCTATAGAAAAATATTCACCTGAAAAAGGAAATTCTCTGCTCGCATTTGCTGAGCTTATTATAAAAAGAAAAGTCATTGATTACATTAGAAAAGAAGCCAGAAGCGCACAAAATATAAATATCGATTTACAGGAAGGAGACGATCAGGAGTCATCACAAAGCCTGATTGAAGCCGAGCTTTCCATTGATGAATACCGCCGTCAGATTGAACAGGAGCAGAGGCGGGAGGAAATCCTCTATTTTCAAAAGCAGCTCAAGGATTATGGTTTATCGTTTAAAGAACTGCTTGAAAATTCTCCAAAACACACGGATGCAAGGCAAAACGCCATAAAGGTGGCAATGACGCTTGTTGAACATGAAGAATTGGCCGCTATCCTGTATACAAAGAAGCAGCTTCCGGTCAAACAGCTTGAACAGCTTGTCTCTGTAAGCCGAAAAACGATTGAGAGAAACAGAAAATATATTATTGCGATGTGTATTATCATTACGGGTGATTATATTTATTTAAAAGATTATCTTAAAGGGGTGCTGCACTCATGAGAAGAGGGATTATAGTAGAGAAAAATAAAAAATTCGTCACGTTGCTGACCCCTGACGGACAATTTTTAAAAGCCAAAAATGATCGACACAGCTATGAAATCGGAGAAGAAATCATGCTTCCGAGTGAAACACGCATGGGCAGAAGGGCCAGCTTTTTTGATTTTTTTAAACTGCGCCCTTTCAAAATGGGGATTTTTACGATGACTGCTATTATGCTCTTTATTTTTATAGTTCTCCCCGTTTTTTCTAATAATAAGGCCTATGCGTATATGACAATCGATATCAATCCAAGCGTCGAAATGGCGTTAAACAGCGATTATGAAGTGATTGAACTGACGCCTCTAAACGATGAGGGACAGAAAGTCGTGAATGATATAGATGATTGGGAGAAGACTGATTTTAAAAAGGTGATTGACGATATTATAACCGACTGCAGTGAACACGGGTATGTAAAAAAATCGAAAGAAATATTGATTTCCACTGTTTATGAAAACACAGAAGACAATACATATAAAAAGGCTGTGAAAAAACAGCTGAATGATGTGACTGAAAAATATAAAACGACATACCGCATGGAATCTCTCGAGTCAGATATGCAAACGAGGGAAAAAGCGAAGAAAGAAGGCGTCTCAACAGGCAGCTACATCAAATCAAATGAAAAGAATGACAATAAAGATATAAAAGATGACTCCAGCAAACCATCCGGGGAAGAGGATCAAAAGAGTGATGAAAATGAGGATGAAAACACCGATCAAACTGACACCCAGGACAGCAAGCAAGGAGATAATGAACAGCTGAATGATGCGGATTCCGGAGACCAGAAAGAAGAGAAAGCGGATGACCAGATTGATGATAGTGACAAAGATAAAAAAATAAAGGAATCAGATGAAAACACAAATACCGAAAAAGATGGGGACCATGAGCAAACCCCAATACAAGATCCTCAAGATAAAGGAAATGAAAATAACGGCGCTGACAAGGGCCAAAGCCAATATCACAGGGACTGGAACAATGGTGAACAAGGCAAGAACCGTTCTTCGTCCAGAAGGGATAACGCTTCAGACCGACGTAATCCAAACGGCTACAGCAGTGATAATCATTCAGCTAAAAATGAAGATTCGCCGAGTGCCCCCGGCGAATAAAGACCTGAATTTATTTAGTTGTGCCATTTAATTGTGATTGTGCTTGCTGTACCAGCCGCTTTGTCATTTCTCCGCCTACAGAGCCGTTAGCGCGTGCGACTGTATCAGAACCAAGGTTCACACCGAATTCTTGAGCCACTTCGAGTTTAAATTGGTCTAGTGCCTGCTCCACCCCTGGAACAACGAGTTTATTTCTGCTCGCCATCTTTTTCATCTCCTTTTTCGATAAAGAAATTCTTAACGCGTATTTAGTTTGAAATATACGGGGTTTATTTATGCTGGCAATTGTTGTGGAGAAAAATAAAACCCCGGCCTCTGAGCCGGGGTGGCGCAGACTATAGAATGTCTGCTGTCATTTTATGTGCGGTTGCCTGAATATGGAATGTCAAAATGGAGAGGACTGTAATGGCGATAATCTGTCTGATTTTAAGCCATTGGCTGTCATTCAGTTCTTCAAAACGGTGACGGAGACGCTCTGTCTCCTGTTCGGCGATCTCCTGCAGATTTGATTCTTTCATAGAAGGAGTATCTTGGTGATGGATGGCATCAAGCACATATGCGCAGCTTTCATAATAAGCAATCGGGCTGATGACATCATCAGATCTGTCTGAGATTGTGTTAAAGGCCACTTTTAAAATAGCCCGTATGTGTTCAAAGTCATAAATGGATTTTAAATCACGTACAATTAAAAGAATAACTGCCTGTTCAATTGAGTATTTTTTGCCCAGCTCAGGGTGTCCGATCAGATCTTTGATATCACGCTTTACCCAGTTTTGAATCGCGGTTGACTTTAACGAAGTCAGCTCGCATAAGTTGCCAAGCTCTACGATTTCATTTGTAGACAGACCGTATTCTTTTTTCTGTTTTTTTCGTTCGTATCTTGTAAGAAATTCAGGAATTTCTAGATGATTGGCTGCTTTTTCTGCTGACATGTTCGCTGATTGGACGAGAATGTCGAGCGGGCTATGTTCTCCTTGTCCTTTTAGGGAATAGAGCAGCCGCACCATATCGGTTCGAGAGAGTTTAAAAATGTTCATTGTTCACCTCTTTAAACAATTTGACGCGGATATAGGTCTATGTATAAGTTCAAAATTCAAGCGTCAGCAAATTACATTAACATCATACGTCGAATTCCTTGCATTTTCAAATGGATGTTTTATAATTTAAATATACGGGTTCTTTTGAACTTAAAATAACGGAGGTTGTTATGGCGAAAAGAATTTTTCTGTTTATTCTAACGAATATTTTGGTGCTTACAACAATCGGGATCGTTTTGTCTGTTTTAAGCTCTGTTACAGGAGTCGGGACGTACTTTACAGCTGATGGCGGTATCGATCCAATGGCGCTTCTTGTGTTCAGTTTAGTCGTTGGATTTGTCGGTTCCTTTACGTCTCTTGCGATATCCAGATGGATGGCAAAGACGATGATGGGCGTCAGAGTGCTGAATCCGAAAAAACACTCGCTCAGCTATGAGGAACAGCAATTGGTTGATCGTGTTCACAGATTAAGCCGCTCTGCCGGTTTAACGAAAATGCCGGAAGTCGGGATTTACCGTTCACCTGAAGTAAACGCGTTTGCGACTGGACCGTCAAAACGCCGTTCACTTGTCGCAGTATCGTCAGGGCTGCTGGAGCAGATGGATGACGCAGCAGTTGAAGGTGTGCTTGCCCACGAGGTCGCGCATATCACAAATGGTGATATGGTAACAATGACGCTTTTACAAGGTATCGTTAATACCTTTGTCGTCTTTTTATCGCGTATCGCCGCTTGGATAGCAAGCCGTTTTGTCAAAGAAGATCTAGCGCCGATCGTTCATTTTATTGCAATGATTATTTTTCAGATTGTCTTTTCGATACTTGGCAGCCTGGTTGTGTTTGCGTATTCACGCCATCGTGAATTCCATGCTGACAGGGGAGGAGCGGATCTTGCCGGCAAGGACAAGATGATTCATGCGCTGCGGACGCTTAAAAGCTATTCTTCCCGGATTTTGGAAGACGATCAGACAGCTGTCCAAACGTTAAAGATTAATGGCAAGAAGCGCTCTTCACTTTTCTCTACTCATCCTGATTTAGATGAGCGAATCAGACGGCTGGAAGCTAAATAATACAAACACATTGTTCCTCTGAGAGAATTCTCAGAGGTTTTTTATTTTATCCATTGACTAAAATCATAAAAAAATAAGCAAGTTAAGAAAATGTTTCGTAAAAGCCTTTAAAAATGGACCTAATATCTTTAGAATAATTACCGTACTTAAAAAGAGAGGCAGAAGGATTTTACATGAGATTAAAGTTTGGAAAATTGATACAGGCCTTGTCACCGGCCCAGCTGATCGCATTATATTATTTTCTTGCAGTTACTGTGGCCGTTATATTGCTGAGTTTGCCGGCGGCCCATAAACCGGGGGCGGATTGGACGTTTATTGATGCGCTTTTTACAGCTGTCAGTTCAGTCAGTGTAACGGGGCTGACAGTTGTTGATACAGCTGATACATTCAGCACAATAGGGATTTTTATATTAGCATTTGTTCTGCAATTTGGCGGAATCGGAATTATGACGCTCGGAACGTTCATTTGGCTGATCATGGGAAAACGAATCGGGCTGAAAGAACGGAAGCTGATTATGGTTGATCAAAACCAATCCCAGTTTTCAGGAATTGTCAATCTGATGAAGCAGGTACTGTTTCTGATCTTGTGGATTGAATTTTTTGGCGGGCTGATACTCGGCACATATTTCTTAACCTACTATGACTCCTATCAGGAAGCCTATTTACACGGATTTTTTGCCAGTATCAGTGCAACGACAAACGGCGGATTTGATATTACCGGTAATTCGATGATTCCATTTCGCCACGATTACTTTGTGCAGTTTATTACAATGCTTTTAATTATATTTGGAGCGATTGGATTTCCCGTGCTTGTTGAAGTAAAGGATTTCCTGTTTTCAAAGCATCGGCGTTATCCATTTACGCTTTTTACAAAGATCACGACGATTACGTTCGGCTCACTTGTCTTGTTTGGAGCCATTGGCATCTTTGCCCTGGAAGCAAACCATGCGTTCGCAGGAAAATCATGGCATGATATTTTGTTTTTGTCCCTGTTTCAATCAACGGCAACCCGAAGCGGGGGGCTGGCAACAATCGATATCAGCCAATTATCAGATTCCACACTCTTTTTTATTTGTGCGCTGATGTTTATTGGAGCGTCGCCAAGCTCAGTCGGGGGAGGCATAAGGACAACGACTTTTGCTTTGAACCTTCTTGCGCTGTTTCATTTTGCCCGCGGCAATAAGGCCGTAAAGGTATTCAAACGGGAGCTTCACCCTGCTGACTTGATGAAGTCGCTTGTTGTCACGATGATGGCGATCCTGCTCGTTTTTGGCGCGACACTCATTCTGACCATTACAGAAAAACATTCCCTGCTGGAGCTTTTGTTTGAAGTGTGCTCGGCATTCGGTACAACCGGCCTATCGCTTGGAATTACGGCAGATTTGAGCAGTGTTGGAAAATGCGTCATTATGATTGTCATGTTTATCGGGCGAATCGGCATCTTGACCTTCCTGTATCTGATCGGAAGAAAGGAAATTGAAGCGAATTATCACTATCCGAAGGAAAGAGTGATTATCGGATAGGCAAAACACCGCATATTTTGCGGTGTTTTTTGATTACCAAAAAAAAGATGTGTGCCTCCTGTTCAGTTGGAGAACCTAACTCCGACAGGTGCAATTTACGCTCCTGCATCTTAAAATGTCTGAAAATTGGCGAGGAGGATTCGTATGAAGCGTAAAGCTGAAGTGAATGAAGCCATTAAAAATAACAATACACCTACCGAGAGCATGGACCCCAATTCATATAAGACACAATATCATGACGACCCCAATTTTAGAGGGGCAAACCGCAATTCCAAACAGGGCCAGCAGGGAGGCATGTAATTGTGAAGAAAAACCGTCATAGCAGAGACATGCAAAATCATAAAAAGCCTATGAATAAAAAGGTGCTGGAGGAAGAATTCTCAAGTGAACTCGGGGATTACAATGCCGGAAAGATCATCGAAACGCTGGAAGTCACCAAGCCTGAAAAGAAAAAAGAAAAAAACAAAAAACAACAATAAAAAAGACCTCTTAGGCGGCGTCCCGCTTAAGAGGTGCTTTTTCTATTTTAAATAAGCATTTTTGCCCGTTCCTCTGACAAATTGCAATAAGCTTGTCATCCTCAGCTCAATGAATGGCTGAGCGACTGTCTTAACAAAGTTGCTGGAGAGGACTGATGTCAGGGCTGCTGTTAAAAGCAAGAGGATCACTAAGCTTTGATAGTCAGTAAGCCAATCCTCAAGCCCGACCTGCCGTAATGTCTTAATAATAAACCCGTGAAGCAGATACACGTAAAATGTCCGGGTTCCCCATTTGGTAAAGAAATACCGTTTTTGCGGAACGAGCGCTAAAAAGCTGAAGGTTGCCCCAAAGGCGAGTACATACCAGCCGATTCGGGATAGTCCGCTTACCAGGGTAACGTCTCCAAATGAAGAATACGGTTTTGAACCAAACAGAAAAGAATAGTCAAAATCGATGCCCCAGCAGATGACGAATACTGCGGCAAGCACTCCGAGCGCAATTTGTTTGCCGCGTTTTGATCTCAATAAATCAAAATGATGTTTATTTAAATAAAAACCGACAAGGAACATCGGTAAGAATACGAATGTCCGTGACAAGCTCAGCGTGCTGCTGACAAAGTCCAGATAACCGATCAGCACGGCGATTCCGCAGCTGACAAACAGCGCCCACTGCTTTGAAAGCTTTGAAAAAGGATATAGGAGCAGGTTCCAAAAGAATAAGCTTACAAGAAACCATAACGACCATTGCGGATCAATCGGGTTCACATTTGCCATGCTTTCATCTTGCATAATGTAATAAAAGACGGAATAAATAATTTGGAAAATCAAATACGGAATAATCAGCTTGACCGCCAGCTTTTTTACATATCCCGCCCGTTTAAAGCCTTTCGCGAAATAACCGGATACAAGAATAAATGCAGGCATATGGAATGTGTAAATGAACTTGTAGAGGTAGAGCATAAAATGATTATCATTAATAAAGGAACGAAGGATATGACCGAATACAACAAGGAATATCAATAAAAATTTTGCGTTATCGAAATAACTGTCCCGCGATTTACTCATAGCATCACCTTCTCTTTCATCAGTCACTAAGAGATTATTCCCTGCTGGTACATATTTTAAAATAAAAGATGAAAAAGGAATCTAAAAAAATGCTGATTGTTAGGTCGATGTAAAGTGACGGTAAGGATCGTAGAAAATGTCTTCGTAATGTAATGACGCTGAAATTTTCTGAAATTTATAGGGCAAATGAAGGAAGTTCCCGCATTTTGTAGAAATATTGAGGGATAGGTTTTGAAGAAGGAGTGTACATGCATGGAAACTCTTGGTGTCCAGACAAACTCGGAGCTGCGAGAGGAACTGAATCGCCTCAAAGAAGAAAACGCGCGACTGAAAAAGGAATTGAATCAGCATCAAGTGATTGTCAACAATACGCTCGATGCTATTTTTATTTGTGATAACGAAATGCGGATTGTTCAGGCAAATGAAGCAACAGAAAGGATGCTTCAAGTTGACTCGGAAGATTTGAAAAAGCGTTCTGTTTTGGATTTTTTGTTTTCAATCCCAAAGGATGAACTGAATCTTTCCGTAAAGAAGTTTTTTAAAAAAGGCTTTCTGTGGAAGGAGGTTCCGATCAGGCTTGATTGCGGGGCAACAAAATACATAGAGTTTCTGGCCAAAAGAGGTATTGGTGAGGATTTCTTTTTTGTTGTCATGAGGGACATATCTTCTAAGAAGATTCTGGAGCGGGAATTCTCTATGAATGAACAGCTTTTTAAGGACTTGTTTGACAGAGCAGTTGACGGAATCGTCCTGTTTGATAAAGATGGCGGTTTTATTGATGCAAATTTGTCCTTTTGTAAAAGCTTTGAAATCAATCATAATGAGCTGTCTCATTTATCTTTGTATGAGTTCATAGACAGCGGCTCACGAAAAGATTTCGACAATATCTGGAAGGCGCTCAACCGCAAGGGAAAAGCGAAGGGGGAGCTGCCTGTCAAGCTTCGTTCAGGAGTTCAAAAACTATTTGAATTCACGATTACATCAAACATCATCAGCGGTTTTTATATGTCCATTATGAGGGATATCACAGAGAAGCGGTCTATGGAGCTGCAGCTCTTTAAAAGTGAGGAGCGCTTCAGAGAAATCTTTGAAAATGCAATGGACGCCATCATCATCTGGTCGAATGACGGAAGAATCGTAAAAGCGAATCAATCAGCCTGTAAAATTTTTGAGCTGCCGATGAATTTGCTGTTGAAAAGAAAGCTGTGTGATTTTCTCGTTGACTCGCAGCAGAAATACAGCATAACGAAGAGGAAATACGCAAAATACGGAGAGATCAGAGAAGAGCTGCTGTTTCAAATGGGGAACGGCCAATTCAAAGAGCTTGAATTTACTTCAAAACGGACAATCCTTGAAAATCAGCATTTGACGATCTTAAGAAATGTAAGCGACAGAAAGCGGATGGAAAAGGAGCTTCGGGAAAGCGAGCTGAAATTCAGAAAAGTGTTCAACGGATCAATGGACGGCAATGTATTGTTCGACAATCAATACAGGATCATCGACGCCAACCCGTTAGCAAGCCATATTTTGGGCCTGTCACATGAAGAGATCAAACAGCACAGCCTGTTAGATATTATTTCTGCTTATGAAATAGAAAATTTGGCATCACCGGCAAGGCAGATTAATTTTGATGAAATGGACAACGAAATTCCATTTTTGCTGAGCAGCGGTGATAACAGAAAACTCGAATTCTCATTTAAACGGAATATTATTCAAAATATGAACTTGGCTATCTTTAAAGACGTAACAGAGCGAAAAGAATTGGAGGAGCGCCTGCGCAAATCAGATACCCTTCATGTTGTCGGCGAACTCGCAGCCGGTATTGCTCATGAAATCAGAAATCCGATGACTGCTCTTAAAGGCTTCATTCAGCTTCTGAAAGGGAGTGTCGAGGGAGACTACGCCCTTTACTTCAACGTGATCACCTCAGAACTAAAGCGCATCGAATCCATCATCACCGAATTCTTGATTTTAGCCAAGCCCCAGGCCATTATGTATGAGGAAAAACATGTTACCCAAATTATGAGGGACACGATAGACCTTCTAAATGCGCAAGCCAATCTCAGCAATGTACAAATGCAACTTGATTTAATTGACGACATTCCCCCGATTTACTGTGAACCGAATCAGCTGAAACAGGTTTTTATCAATATATTAAAAAACGCCATCGAAGTGATGCCTGACGGCGGAAATATTTTTGTAACGATAAAGGCATTGGATCAAGATCATGTTCTAATCTCCTTAAAAGACGAGGGAATCGGAATGACAGAAGATAAATTAAAGCGACTTGGTGAACCGTTTTATACGACAAAGGAACGGGGAACTGGACTTGGGCTTATGGTAAGCTATAAAATTATTGAAGAACATCAAGGCGAGATTATGGTAGAAAGTGAAGAAGGGAAGGGCACCGTTTTCCATATTACGCTTCCTGTCAGACAGAATGCTGAAGAAAGAAGGAATGATGAATGAACTACTATACGACAGCCGAAACGCCGCTCGGTGAACTTATCATTGCCGAAGAGGAGGACCGGATCACTCGTCTATTTCTCAGTCAGGAAGATTGGGTGGATTGGAAAGAAACGGTTCAGAATACTGAGCATAAGGAAACACCTAATCTTGCAGAAGCGAAACAACAGCTTCAAGAATATTTCGCAGGCGAAAGGAAGACATTCTCCCTGCCGCTCAGCCAAAAGGGCACTCCTTTTCAGCAAAAAGTGTGGCAAGCGCTGGAGAGGATTCCATATGGCGAATCCCGAAGCTATGCGGATATTGCCGCTGCTGTCGGCAGTCCGAAAGCGGTGCGCGCTGTCGGGCAGGCTAATAAACGTAACGACCTGCCGATTTTTGTCCCGTGCCACAGAGTGATCGGCAAAAACAGTGCGTTAACAGGATACGCCGGAAGCAAAACGGAGATCAAAGCATTTTTGCTAAACATCGAGCGAATCTCCTATAAAGAAAAATAAAACATATGGCACGTTCCCTTTTTTCACGGCCGACATATCATTTTATTAAGTTAAAAAAGTTGGTCTGATGAAAAAGGAGGACAAAGCAATTGAAGCCGAGCCGCTCTGAGAAACTTGCCGTTTTTGCCGAACTGTTTGTGAAACTGCATATCTTATCAAGCGCTCAAAAAGATGAAATCATCAATGTTAACAAAAAGAAACAAAAAAACCGCTGACTCGGCTCCAAATGAGCAAAGTCCAGCGGTTTTTTAATGCACCTTTTCTCCTTTAAACAGCTGTTCAATCTCTTCTTCATAGTTTCCGGTCATAATCCCTTTTTCTGTGATGATTCCTGAAATGAGATCATGAGGTGTAATGTCGAAAGCGGGATTAAAGACAGGCACATTGGATGGAGCGGTCCGAACTCCGGAAATCTGCCTGACTTCCTCGGGATCTCGTTCCTCTATCGGGATATCAGCGCCGCATTTGACCTTTGTATCAAATGTAGATAAAGGTGCGGCGACAAAAAACGGAATATCAAAGGCGTTTGCTAAAATAGCAAGACCGTATGTGCCGATTTTATTTGCCGTATCACCGTTCTTTGCAATTCGGTCGGCTCCGACGATAACAGCGGAAATTTGTTTTTCCTTCATCGTATGGGCGGCCATGCTGTCTGTGATCAGAGTGACATCAATGCCCCCCTGCATCAGCTCCCAAGCAGTAAGGCGTGAACCTTGCAGGACAGGCCTTGTTTCACAGGCATAAATGTGTAATCCCAAATCTTTTTGTTTGGCCAAGTAAAACGGAGCTAGCGCCGTTCCATAGCGGCTTGTCGCGATTGAGCCGGCATTGCAGATCGTCATGATCCTGTCGCCTTTTTTGAAAAGCTGCAGGGCGTTTTGGCCGATCAACCGGCACGTTTCCTCATCCTCGACCTGAATCTGAATGGCTTCATGGACAAGGTTTGTTTTTGCTTCATTTACGGAAATCGCGTTTTCGACCGAATGACTCAGTCTCTCAAGCGCCCATGACAAATTAATGGCGGTAGGCCGTGAGCTGTTTAAATATTGTTTGATGTCTTCCAGTCTGCGGCGGAATTCCGTGACATTGTCTGTTTCAATGTCTTTGGCAGCAAGCGCCAGTCCGAAGGCAGCTGTAATGCCGATCGCCGGAGCGCCCCTTACTTTGAGCGTGACAATCGCATCAAATACATCCTCTTTCGTCGTCAGCTCCAAATATTCCGTCTCATCAGGAAGCTTTTGCTGATTTAAAATGGTAATAGCTGTTTCTTTCCATTCAACAGAACGTGGAACAGCAAATGAATGGGTCATGAATAGATCATTCCTTTACAAGTAACTTAAATAATTCAATAACATCTGTTATCGTTTTGAATTCCGAACGTTTTTCGATAAAGGCTGTGCCGGTTTCGAGCGCCAAGCGTTTTCTGCCGATTCGTTTATCAAACGGCACGATCGTATCCAGGTCAGCTACATGGGCAAGGCCGATCGTGCGTCGTATCAGCTCACAGCCCGCAAATCCGATTGCTTCTTCAAAAATATGGCTGAGCGTATCAGTGAGGTAACCGTCGATGTTGGCGTAAACATCCAGACTGTCCTTCTGCCAGGCTTCACTAAACGTCTCTTCAAACGTTTCCCAGACCTGGTTGACATGTTCATATAACGGCTCTCTGTCAGCCCCGTCACGGCTGAGTGCGTTCAAAAATAAGTTGGCGATAAATTGCCCTACATCAAAGCCGATCGGTCCGTAAAAAGCAAACTCAGGATCAATCACCTTTGTTTCGTGCTCACTTGCGAAAATGCTTCCTGTATGCAAATCACCATGAATCAACGTTTCTGCAGACGTTAAAAATGACTTTTTCAGCTTAGCGGCTTCGATTTTAACGCTGTCATTATTCCAAAGCTTTTCGACAAAAGGACGAAGCTCTTCTTCAAAATCATTTGTGTCATGGTCGAAGAAAGGATCTGTAAAAACAAGTCTTTCCGTAATGTCGCATAGCTCTGGATTTGTAAACTGTTTAACAAGCTGTTTTTTCACCTTAGGTTCAAGCGCGTAATCTGATGAGTAGAAAAGTGTTTTTCCTAAAAATTCACCGATGTGCTGCGACAGATGAGGATAGTTTTCACCCTCAATGAGTCCTTTTCTTGCGATCTTGAGGTGAGAGAGATCCTCCATGACGGTAACCGCCATTTCCGTATCAGAATAAAACACTCTTGGAACCAGGTGAGGCACATGCTCGCCCTGACGGATGAGAGCGCTGCTTTCGATTCTTGCACGGTCGATTGTCAGCGGCCAGCTTTCTCCCACCACTTTTGCATACGGAACCGCCTGTTTAATGATCAATGCTCTGTCATGTTCTTGATCATAAATATGAAAAACGTAATTTAAGTTGCCGTCTCCGATCTCCTGGCATGTCAGCGTGCTTTTGCTTGGAAATAGGCCAAGCTTCACCGCCAACGCCACAGCGGAGCTTTCATTTAACGTTTCGTATAAAGGTGTTTTTGTGACTCCCATCATCATAACCTCCAATTATGTAATTAATTAATATGTGGCCGTAAAAAAGCCTCCTTCTCAGAGAGAAGGAGGCTTAACATCTATGTCCGCCTCTCTTATCTCTCAGATCAGATCTGAATGGAATTAGCACCGTGCCTTAAGAGACCAGCGTCTCGGCGCGAAAAAAATGCGCCCCATTTCACAATGGAATTACGGTCGGTTGCTGTTGGGGTCAAAAGGCCAAATCCCTCGCCCAACTCTCGATAAGAGAATATATTCACTTGTTTGACAATTCTAATTTATCAGTTGATGAACATGGTAACAGGTAATTTAGTTAGTTGTCAATATATTTTTTAATATAAATCTTTTCTGATATCATCGAAAACAGGAATGCTCTCCCGAACTTCTGCGCTTTCTTGAAGGTCGATTTCCGCTCGGACTATGCCTTCTTCCCGGCCGCCTTCAGCAAGTACACGTCCCCATGGATCAATAATCAGGCTATGTCCTGCAAATTCATTATCCGGATTTGAACCGGTACAATTGCAGGCTGCGACAAAGCATTGGTTTTCAATGGCCCGCGCAATAAGCAGGCTTTTCCAATGATCAAGGCGGGGAAGAGGCCATTCCGCAGAAATAAACAGCACGTTGGCGCCTTTTGTCGTATGTTTTCTGATCCATTCCGGAAAACGGATATCGTAACAGATCAATCCAGAGCTTTTGACGCCGTCAAGCTCAAAGTATCCGTCTTCGGAACCGGCTGATAAATACAGATGCTCATCCATCAGCTGAAAAAGATGGGCTTTTCTGTACTCTTTAATGATTTGCCCTTCCTTATCCGCGATGTACATTGTATTATAAACATCAGAATTCTTCCTGACAGCGACCGATCCGGCGACAATATGAACACCATGTTTTTTTGCCGTTTTCTTCAGCCAGCTCTGAGCGGAGCGGCCGTCTTCGTCAGCGAGTTCATCAAGATTGGCCAGATCATATCCGGTCGTCCATAATTCAGGCAGAACAAGAACATCAGCATGTTTGCTTTCTTTTTCGATGAAAAATTCAGCCTTTTTTATATTTTCCGAAGGTTTTCCGTATGAAATATCAAATTGAAGACAAGATATCGTCCATTTCATCTTTTTAACACCCCAAATTTTTCTTTACTTTTTTCATTTAACCATATATGATGATGGACTATCATTTCAAGATTTTTTTAGAAGGTGAGAATAGATGAAATTTGAACAGTCTCATGTATTGAAGGAATTGCCTAAACAATTCTTCGCTTCTCTGGTGCAGAAAGTGAACCGAAAGCTTGCAGAAGGACATGACGTTATCAATCTGGGACAGGGAAATCCAGATCAGCCGACTCCTGAGCATATTGTTGAGGAGATGAAACGAGCTGTCGCTGATCCTGAGAATCATAAATATTCGTCTTTTCGCGGCTCATACCGTCTGAAGTCAGCGGCTGCTGCATTTTACAAAAGAGAATACGGCATTGATCTGGATCCGGAAACCGAAGTCGCTGTATTATTCGGCGGAAAAGCCGGTCTAGTCGAGCTCCCGCAATGCTTGTTGAATCCCGGTGATACGATTTTAGTTCCCGATCCGGGTTATCCTGATTACTGGTCGGGTGTCACACTTGCAAAAGCAAAGATGGAAATGATGCCGCTCGTAAAGGACAGAGCGTTTCTCCCTGATTACAGCAGCATAACCGCTGAAATAAGGGAACAGGCGAAATTGATGTATTTGAATTATCCGAATAATCCGACTGGAGCTGTTGCTACTTCCGAGTTCTTTGAAGATACCGTGCGTTTTGCGGCTGAAAACGGAATCTGCGTCGTTCACGATTTTGCTTACGGCGCTGTAGGATTTGACGGCTGCAAGCCTTTAAGCTTTTTGCAGACTGAAGGTGCGAAGGATATCGGAATTGAAATTTACACGCTGTCAAAAACGTATAATATGGCAGGATGGCGGGTTGGCTTTGCCGTCGGAAACGCTTCGGTCATTGAAGCGATCAATCTTTATCAAGACCATATGTTTGTCAGTCTTTTCAGAGCGACTCAGGAGGCTGCAGCAGAGGCACTGTTAGCCGATCAGACGTGTGTGGCAGAGCAAAATGCCAGGTATGAGAGCAGGAGAAACGCTTGGATCACGGCATGCCGGGAAATCGGCTGGGATGTAACAGCTCCCGCAGGTTCTTTTTTTGCATGGCTGCCTGTGCCTGAAGGCTATACTTCTGAGCAGTTCTCAGATCTTTTGCTGGAAAAAGCGAATGTGGCAGTTGCGGCTGGAAACGGCTTCGGTGAATATGGCGAGGGCTACGTCAGAGTCGGACTTTTAACAAGTGAAGAAAGACTTAAGGAAGCCGCTTATCGAATTGGCAAACTGAACCTGTTTACCCAAAAAAGCATTGACAAGACCTTATAACGATGGGATAATTCAAAATAATTTATAAAATCTATATTTTCTTATCAAGAGCAGGCAGAGGGACGAGCCCGATGAAGCCCGGCAACCGACTTATAAAGCACGGTGCTAATTCTTGCAGCTAGCGGCTGAGAGATAAGATTCGGACGAGAAACGAAACCTCTTTAGACGCGATTGCAGTTTGAAGAGGTTTTTTGATATGGATGAAAATGAAAGGAGCTCTGGCATGAGTGAGTTATTAGCGACATATCTCCTGACCGAACCGGGAGCCGATACAGAGAAGAAAGCAGAACAAATCGCAACAGGATTGACAGTAGGCTCCTGGACTGATCTGCCCCTTGTAAAACAGGAGCAAATGCAAAAGCACAAGGGGCGGGTGATAAAAGTTGAGGAGAGAGAGGGAACTGCTGCATCAGAAAAACAAGCGGTCATCACAATTGCCTATCCTGAAATCAATTTCTCTCAGGATATTCCGGCTTTGCTGACAACAGTGTTTGGCAAGCTGTCCCTGGACGGAAAAATCAAATTAATCGATCTTCACTTCTCTGAAGCATTTAAGCGTGCACTGCCGGGACCGAAGTTTGGCGTATACGGCATCCGGAAGCTGCTGGGAGAGTTTGAGAGACCGCTGTTAATGAGCATATTTAAAGGCGTAATCGGAAGGGACCTGAGTGATATTAAAGAACAGCTCCGGCAGCAGGCGCTTGGCGGAGTTGACTTGATTAAAGACGATGAAATTTTCTTTGAGACTGGTCTAGCGCCTTTTGAAACAAGAATTGCAGAAGGAAAGCAAATATTGAAAGAAACGTATGAACAAACCGGACATAAAACGCTGTATGCGGTGAATTTGACCGGACGTACGGCTGATCTGAAAGACAAAGCGAGACGCGCCGCCGAGTTGGGAGCGGATGCGCTTTTGTTTAATGTCTTCGCTTACGGCTTGGACGTTATGCAAGGCCTTGCGGAAGATCCTGAAATCCCAGTTCCGATTATGGCGCATCCAGCAGTGAGCGGAGCGTTTACGTCTTCTCCGTTTTACGGTTTTTCTCACGCTCTTTTACTCGGAAAATTAAACCGATATTGCGGTGCTGACTTCAGCCTCTTTCCGTCTCCATATGGTTCGGTTGCGCTTCCAAGAGCAGATGCACTGGCGATTCATGAAGAATGTGTGAGAGAGGATGCTTTTAACCAAACATTTGCTGTTCCGTCAGCAGGCATTCATCCCGGCATGGTTCCGCTATTAATGCGTGATTTCGGCATAGACCACATTATTAACGCCGGAGGAGGCGTACATGGACATCCGAACGGTGCCCAAGGCGGGGGGCGAGCGTTCAGAGCCATTATTGATGCGGTCCTAGAGGCCCAGCCGATTGATGAAAAAGCCGAACAATGCAAGGATCTTAAGCTTGCGCTAGATAAATGGGGAAAGGCTGAAGCCGTATGACGACTCGAAAACCTTTTATTATTTGTGATTTTGACGGAACAATCACGATGAACGACAACATTATAAATATCATGAAAACATTTGCTCCCCCAGAGTGGGTGGCATTAAAAGACGGCGTACTTTCCAAAACGCTGTCGATCAAGGAAGGTGTCGGGCGGATGTTCGGCCTTCTGCCCAGCCGTTTAAAAGAAGAGATTACAAGTTTTGTATTGGAAGATGCAAAAATCAGGGAAGGCTTTCGGGAATTTGTAGCATTTATCAATGAGCACGAGATTCCGTTTTATGTCATAAGCGGTGGAATGGACTTTTTTGTATATCCTTTGCTTGAAGGCATTGTGGAGAAAGACCGCATTTATTGCAACCATGCTTCATTTGACAATGACTATATCCATATTGACTGGCCTCATTCCTGCAAGGGCACATGCAGCAATCAATGCGGGTGCTGTAAGCCGTCGGTCATCCATGAACTTTCTGAACCGAACCAATATATCATCATGATCGGTGATTCGGTTACAGATGTGGAGGCAGCAAAGCTGTCTGACCTATGCTTTGCAAGGGATTATTTATTAAACGAATGCCGGGAGCAAAACCTCAATCATCTTCCGTATCAAGATTTTTATGAGATCAGAAAGGAAATTGAGAATGTAAAGGAGGTACAGGAATGGCTGCAAAACAAGAACGCTGGCGAGAGCTCGCTGAAGTAAAACGGGAATTGGCAGAGAGAGATTGGTTTCCGGCGACTAGCGGTAATCTGTCAATTAAGGTTACAGATGAGCCTTTAACATTTCTCGTCACTGCAAGCGGAAAAGATAAACGCAAAGAGACGGTTGAAGATTTTCTGCTGGTCGATCAAAACGGAGAGCCTGCTGAAAGCGGGCATTCTCTGAAACCGTCAGCAGAAACGCTTTTGCATACACATTTGTACAATAAAACCAATGCCGGATGCTGCCTGCATGTCCATACGGTAAACAATAATGTGATTTCAGAGTTATACGGAGACCAAAAGAAAATCACATTCAAAGGCCAGGAAATTATAAAAGCACTCGGCTTGTGGGAAGAGAACGCAGAAGTGACCGTTCCGATTATAGAAAATCCGGCACATATCCCGACGCTAGCGGCACTGTTTGCGGAAGAGATTTCAGAAGATTCAGGAGCTGTTCTGATCCGAAATCATGGTATTACGGCTTGGGGGAAAACAGCATTTGAGGCAAAAAGAGGGCTTGAAGCGTATGAATTTTTGTTCAGCTACCATTTGAAATTGAAAACACTCCAGCATCAGCTGGTTAAATAAAAGGAGGAATTGAAATGGCTACAATTCGAATTCATGATGAGGCAAATACAACGATTGAAAATCAAGAGGAAGTGGCAAGCTTTCTGGACAGTCAAGAGGTTATTTATGAGCAATGGGATATCACGAGGCTTCCGGAACATCTCTCAGAGAAATATGACCTGACAGAAGAAGAAAAACAGCAAATTCTTGATACCTTCGAAACTGAAATTAAAGATATCTCAACCCGCCGCGGCTATAAAGCACAGGATGTTATTTCATTGTCAGACAGCAATCCGAAACTTGATGAACTGCTTGAAAACTTTAAAAGAGAGCATCACCATACAGACGATGAAGTTCGTTTTATTGTAAGCGGACACGGTATTTTTGTCATTCAAGGCAAGGACGGCACGTTTTTTGATGTCCGTTTAAACCCTGGAGATTTAATCTCCGTGCCTGAGAATATCCGCCATTACTTCACGCTTCAGGAGGACCGCAAAGTTGTCGCGGTGAGAATTTTTGTCACAACTGAAGGCTGGGTTCCTATTTATGAAAAAGACAGCGTGAATCAATAAGCGTGAGATAGCCCCGTTCATCGAACGGGGCTTTTTATATTTATTGCAAACGCCACTTTTCATATTGTGACAGTTCTTTTTTAATCAGTGTCCAAATCAAACCTAAAACAGCTGCATCGTCAATGAATCCAAGACCGAGGATTACGTCTGGAATGATATCGAGCGGCATGACGATATACAGGATTGCGGCAGTTAACAGCAAAAGTGTTTTAACCTGTGAACGAGGGTAGTCGCCATTTCGCCAATCGCGAAGCATCTGAAAAAAAGTAGTGATGTGCTGGATACATTTTTTTCGGTTTTTCCTCTTTAAAATCGCTTTTCCGCCTGCCGCTCCGAGCATTATTGCTTTCTTTTTCTTCATTGGGCATACCTCCTGCCTGGCGGCGTGTTTAAGATATTCTTCACCTGGGTATTGTTCTTCTAATCCTATCAATATATCTATTATACCTGAAAAATTAACTTATTTAATGAAAATATGTTTACAAATAAAGTATAATCTGTAATAATGCACAATAACCCAATCAAACTTGTTTCCTATTTCTTAGCGGCGAGGGGTGAAGTGAATGGGCGGTTCTTCTGAACAAGAAAGATTGTTGGTGTCTATTGATGAAAAAAGAAAGTTAATGATAGATGCCGCTAGAAAGCAGGGATTTACAGGGCATGACACGATCAGGCACAGTCAGGAGCTGGATTGTTTAATAAATGAATATCATCAGCTTATGCAAGAAAACGAACATTCCCAAGGGATTCAAGGCCTTGTAAAGAAATTAGGCTTGTGGCCCCGCAGAGATGTTATGCCAGCATATGATGCAAATAAATAGCGGCCTATCAGATGCATATATAAAGAGAGAGCTTTTCGGAAGCGCTCTTTTTTTCTGGAAAAAATTCATATGAAAGAGGGAACTAATGAAGGAACTGGCGATTCTCATTACCGAAATGGTCAATCAATTTCATGATGCTTTTATTTCCTTATGCGGAATATTTGGCATTCATTTAACTGACAAAGAAATGCATTTTTGGGTGATCGGCATTTTTGGCATATTCTTTTTCGGCGTCACTCACGCTGTGTTTACATGGCTTTCTAAATGGAGTATGACAGCCTTGTCCTTTATCTATACTGTTACAGTCATCATTGTCATCGTATTTGCGATTGAGATTCAGCAAAAGGTGACGGGTAGAGGGAATATGGAGTTTTTAGATGCCACGGAAGGTATAAAGGGTTTTTTAGTATTTTTTATGTTTTTTTTGCTTTTGAAAATGCTGTTGCGTTTCATCAAAATCCTTTTTTCTGGAAGACCAGCAAGCAAATCGAATGGCAATGCCCGATCACGAAGATAAAAAACCCTCCTGACATGGTCAGGGGGGCTATGATGCGGATACGGGGAGGGTGATTGTCACCTCTGTGCCTCTTCGCACTTCACTTTCAATATGAATAGAGCCTCCGTACATCAGCACGATCCGTTTACAAACAACAAGGCCGAGACCGGTTCCTTTTTCTTTAGAAGTAACAAAGGGAAGGAAGATGTGATCCAGCATTTCCTGAGAAATCCCTTCACCGTTATCCACAACTTTGATTATGGCTTTTTTATCTAAAGCTCCTAGGGAGATCGTCAGTTTGCCTCCTTCAGGCATTGACTCGAGGCCATTTTTTGCTACATTTAAAATCACTTGTTTAATATGATCTTTTGTACATTTTACGAGTAAGGGCTGCTCGGTTAAATACTGTAATTCGACTTCAACATTGTATAGATTGCCCTCAGAATAAATGATCGGCATAATTTCTCCGATAATGTCCTGAAGTGAGTTCAGCTCCCATTTTTCAGCTGTCGGCTTGCCGAGAACGAGAAACTCACTCACTATTTGATTGATGCGCTTTATCTCCTGTTCGATAATGGAGAAGTAAAGCTGATCTTCCTCACCTTTATATTTCTTTTGCAACAGCTGAATAAAGCCGCTTATCCCGGTGAGGGGGTTACGGATTTCATGGGCTGTGCTGGCAGCAAGCGTCCCGATCAGCTCTAATTTTTGCGCCTCGTTTTCTGAGCGCTCCAGCTGGGTCTGCCGCTTCAGCAAATAATACAGCACGAGAATAAAAAGGATATTCAGCAGAACAATAATACATGAAAGCGGAAGCACAAGGCTTTTCGACAGTTCTTCTATTGTGACCGGGTTCGGATAGACTTTCATATTCCAGCTGATATCATCCAGATATCCGCTGACAGGTTTCTGATCCTCTGCATGAGAGGCTTGTCCGCTCGCAAAAATCATTTTCCCGTCTTGGTTCACAACTTCAATATAAACATCAGGGCTCAGCAAGTTAATGAGATTTTTCAAATAATCAATTTGAATAGCTGCGACAAGATAATCTGTCACATTTCGTTTTGAGTCCAAAACAGGCACACAAATTGTGAAAATTGGCTGACCAGTAATTCTGCTCGAATAACTATCTGAAATGACTGTCTTTTTAGTTTCCTTTGCTTTTGTAAAAAAAGATCTGTCGGCCAGGTTTACTTTCGTTTTTAATTCGGTTGTGCTTGCGGTGACGTCTCCTTTGGCATTGAGAAAATAGAGACCGGAAAATCTCGGCTCTGAATCAAAGGTCTTTTCCAAAATTGACTGCATTTTCTTTATATCAACCGGTCTGTCGATGGCGATGGACAAGGAGGTCATTCTCGCCATTGTTTCTCCGATTAAATAATTGATTTTGTTGCGGTGAAGGTTTAGCAGGACACTTGCTTCTTGTTTATGTTCTGCAGCTATTGTATCTTTTTCTTTTTCATATACGAAAAAGCTGATGACGATTGCCGGAATCACGACCAGTATGATATAAAGTTTGACTCTCCCGCAGGCGCCTTTTAGTATTTTCAATTTGCATCGCTCCAACATACACCTGATTAGAGGTATTATATCATTGTTTCTTCTTCTTTAATAAGAAAAAATAACCAAAAAAATTAGAAAAAGGTGTTGGCAAGCTTACATTTTAAAAAAGAAGAGAAATATTGGAAAGATTTTTATTGACATTTTGGTCTTTGTTTATTAATGTTTCTCTGTAACGGTTTCTAAAAGGATGATTGAGACATGACAGAAAAATCACTGAAGTTATTTATCGTGCTGTCGCGCGCGTATCGGTCTATTAACGATCATATGAATAAGCATATTCATAAGCATGGGCTGAATCCGACTGAATTTGCTGTGCTAGAGCTTTTGTACCATAAAGGCGATCAGCCGCTGCAGCAGATAGGAGATAAAATTCTCTTGGCTAGCGGGAGCATCACATACGTTGTAGATAAGCTGGAGCAAAAAGAACTTCTCATTCGGAAAGCGTCTCCTACAGACAGACGAGTGACATTTGCGCAAATTACTGAAAAAGGCATCGGTCTTTTGAACGATATTTTCCCTGATCACGCTGCTGAAATTGATGAAATGATCAGCGTATTAAGCGAAGAAGAGGTAGAGATGTGCACCGAAATGTTAAAAAGAGTAGGATTAAACGCAAAACAGTTTCATAATAAGTAAAAAAAGGAAGCCTGATATGTCACAAGGCTTCCTTTTTTGCTATTTTTCATTTGTTTCCGCTGCGCCTCTCGGCAAAATGAGAACTTCAACCCGCCGGTTTTTGCTTCGGCCTTCCGCAGTTTTATTGGAAGCCACCGGTTTATACTCGCCATAACCCTTGGCGCTGAACACTTTTGCATCGAGCTTGGGGTTTTCAATCAGGAGCCCCATAAAGTTTACCGCTCTCATGACGCTTAAATGCCAGTTTGATTGGAATTCAGAATTTTTAATTGGCATATTATCAGTATGTCCGCTGATAATGATATTTCTTGGCGGGTTAATCACAAGAAGATTTGAAATCTCTTTTGCAAGCGGCACATC
This sequence comes from Bacillus sp. YP1, assembly GCF_000877815.1. NCBI lineage: Bacteria > Bacillati > Bacillota > Bacilli > Caryophanales > Bacillaceae > Bacillus > Bacillus sp. YP1. The sequence goes on from NZ_CP010014.1 coordinate 1,175,394, forward strand.
TTCCTTACGGATGGTCGCTTTTCCAGAATCGAAGAAGATGCTGTCTTTAATCGTAATCAGAAGGCCTTCACTAGTCATCTTCGTCTCCAGCTGATGTTCCAGCTTTTTATCTTTGATGAACTTTTCCACCTGGCTCTTCACATTTTCAAGTTCTTCTTGATCAGCTGCTTTTTCTTTTTCTTTCTTGTTTTTCTCTTTCTCTTCTTTTTCCTTTTTCACTTCATCGATGCCGTCTGACTCGTTTTCAGGAGGAGTGACACTGGAGTAGTCCAGTACACCGGTTCCGCCTGTAAAAACTTCATTAAATGATTTTGAGAGCATTTGAAACTTAGCTGCGTCAATCGAGCTGCTCGCGTACAGCACAATAAACAATGCCAGGAGAAGAGTAAGGATGTCGGCGTAAGGAACGAGCCATGATTCATCAACGTGCTCGTCCTCATGCTTCTTCTTCTTTTTTCTCGCCATTTTGCGCCTCTCCTTGTTCTGCAAATTTCAAGCGGTCCTTCGCAGGAAGATACATTAAAAGCTTTTGTTCGATGACTTTCGGTGCTTGTCCTTCTAAAACGGATAAAACACCTTCAATCATGACCTCACGCAGTTTTACTTCCTGTTTTGATTTTCGTTTTAATTTATTTGCGAAAGGATGCCATAACACATACCCTGTAAAGATACCGAGAAGTGTGGCAACAAAGGCAGCACTGATGGCGTGTCCAAGCTCATCTGTGTTATCCATATGAGAGAGAGCGGCAATCAGCCCGATTACAGCGCCGAGTACTCCAAGTGTCGGAGCGTACGTTCCTGCTTGTGTAAAAATAGCGGCTCCTGCTTGGTGCCTGTCCTCCATTGCTTCGACTTCCTCTGTCATAATATCTCTTATAAATTCCGCGCTTTGCCCGTCAACAGCCATGCTGAGCCCGTTTTTCAAGAAAGCATCATCTACATCCTCAATGCTTGCTTCTAAAGCAAGCAGACCTTCGCGGCGTGCAAGCTGAGCCCATTCAGAGAACATAGGAATGAGTTCCTCTATTGTGAGCTGTTTATTTTCCTTAAATAACACTCGAAACAGCGTAGGCACTTTTTTAATTTCTTTTGTTGGGAACGCAATAACGACTGCTGAGATTGTCCCGGCGATAATAATTAAAATGGCAGCGGGGTTTGCAAGGGCGCTGAAACTGACGCCTTTCAGAACCATCCCGACGCTCAATGCCACAAAAGCAAGAATAATACCGATTAACGAAGTTTTATCCATAGTTTTCACCAAATCCTTTTTTACTAGCTTGTCTATGGTTAATATCGGTTTTGGTGCCCGGAACTTTAGGGACATTGTGAATTTGTTCATGAAATATTCAAGGAAGAGGCATAGAAGGGAGAAATAAACAAAAACGGGCTCTCCAAAATTGAAAAGCCCGGGGGTCTACTGAAATTAGCAGCTTGCTTGCAAGCTGTCCTTCAGATGGTATTCATATAATAGTAGAAATACATATTCACTGTATATAAACATGTTCCATCCCTCCTTAAAAAAGTGTAAAGGATGAAGGGAAGTAGCGCTTCAGGAGAAGGGACGGTAATTTCTAAGTCAAGAGTATGAAAGTATAAAAAAAAGCGGCTTCCTAAAAGGAAACCGCTGATTGTTATTTTGCTCGCACTTTGATTTTATCATCTTCTAAAATCACGTGAAAACTTGTGATCTCGCCATTATCAAGCAGCAGATCGGTCATTTCATCCTCAACCCATTCTTGGATGGTTCTTCTAAGCGGACGTGCACCGAATGAAGGGTGGTAGCCCAGCTCAGCGATTTTTTCTTTCGCTTCATCTGTCACATTCAAGCTAATGCCCCGTTCCGCCAATGTTTCTTCAAGTTCTCCAAGAAGAAGGCTGACGATTTTGACAAGATGTTCTTTTTCCAATGAGCGGAACTCAATAATGCTGTCAAAACGGTTGAGGAACTCAGGTTTAAAGAACATGCTCAGTGAATCAATTAATGTTTGTTCTTCGATGACACTGTCATCTGATTGGAAACCGACTTTCGTTTGTTTCTCACCAGCACCCGCATTACTTGTCATGATGATCACAGTGTCTTTGAAGCTTACAGTTCTGCCTTGGCTGTCTGTCAGACGGCCATCTTCCATAATTTGCAGGAACATATGCTGAACGTCTGGGTGTGCTTTTTCAATCTCATCCAGCAACACAATGCTGTAAGGATTGCGGCGCACCTTCTCAGTTAATTGTCCAGCTTCCTCATGGCCGACATATCCAGGCGGTGAACCGATAATTTTAGATACGGCGTGTTTCTCCATGTATTCGCTCATATCGAGTCGGATAATAGCGTCTTTTGTGCCGAATAATTCATCTGCCAGTGTTTTAGAAAGCTCTGTTTTCCCTACGCCGGTAGGACCGACGAAGAGGAAGGAGCCGACTGGTCTGTTTTTGGATTTTAATCCGGCGCGGCTTCGTCTTACCGCTTTTGCCACTTTTTGAACAGCGGCTTCTTGTCCGATCACGCGTTCATGAAGTTTTGCTTCGAGTTCTTTCATTTTCGTTTGTTCGTCTGCCTGCAGTTTGCCGACAGGGATGCCTGTTTTTTGTTCAACAATTTCCTGAATGTGCTCAGCTTCCACAGTGACAGCGGTATGAGCGGAGGAGCTGTTCAGTTTTTTCTCCAATGCGAGTTCTTCATCACGGAGTTTTGCCGCCAGTTCGTAATTTTCTTCTTCCAGGGCTTTTGTTTTTTCGGCTTCAATTGCAGTTAAGCGTTCAGCGGCATCCTCATCATTCAGTTCATCAATTAACAGGTTGGCTTTTGAACCTGCTTCATCTAATAAATCAATTGCTTTATCCGGCAGGTGTCTGTCCTGAATGTAGCGGGATGATAAAGTGACACATGCTTTGATTGCTTCATCACTGAATGTTACGCCATGGTACGCCTCGTATTTGTCTTTAATCCCTTGCAGAATGAGGATAGCCTGTTCAATTGAAGGCTCCTGCACCATGACAGGCTGAAAACGTCTTTCCAGCGCGGCATCTTTTTCGATTTGACGATATTCTTTCAGTGTTGTCGCGCCAATGACTTGCAGTTCGCCTCTGGCTAGGGCCGGTTTGAGAATGTTGCCGGCGTCCATTGATCCTTCTGCAGAGCCTGCGCCGACGAGAAGGTGAATTTCATCAATGAACAGAATGACATTTTTTCGTTCCTTCAGCTCAGTGATCAGCTGTTTCATTCTCTCCTCAAATTGGCCTCTGATCCCTGTGTTTGCAACAAGAGATGCAACATCAAGCAAGTATAGCTCTTTGTTTTTTAGTTTGTTTGGAACATCACCTTCAGCAATTTTTAAAGCGAGCCCTTCAGCGATGGCAGTTTTCCCTACACCCGGCTCACCAATAAGAACCGGATTGTTTTTGTTTCGGCGGTTTAGAATTTCGATCACTCGCGCCACTTCATCATCACGGCCGATGACGGGATCAATGAGACCGGCTTTTGCACCGTTTGTAATATTTTGAGCCAGCTCATCAAGCAACCCTTTTTTTTCGCTTTGTTTTGCTGCGCTCTGTTCTTTCGGCTGGAATGCCTGTTCAAACGGAAATCCGAAAGATTGAGGACCCATACTCATTGAAGGTTTACGGGTCAGTTCGTTATAGCAAGTTTCACAAAGAACCATCTGTTTATGAACGGAATTTATTTGCATGTTAAGGCGAATCGTCGCCTCGTTTTGATGACAATGTTGACAACGCATTTGCCAAAACCTCCTTAATAATTTGATCATCTTTGACCAATGAAAGTGAATAAAAAGGTCTATTGGGTTTGACCTTCTTTGACTATTAGTATACGGCAAACTTAACGGCATTCAAACCAATATGCTCAAAGCAGACTGAATATTTGACTATCTTTGACCAATTGATTTTTAAAAAAGGCCGGTTTGTTTGACCAACTTTGATTAATAGTATACTCTGACTATCTTTGACTTTCAAGTCTTATGCACAAAAATTTTTGATTTGTTACAAAGTAAAACATGTTTTCTTCGTCTTTTCAAGGAACTTGTCTCATAGGTTATAAAAAGGCATATATGGACAAAACTGCGGTTCGTTCGGAGGGAAGAAATGGAACAATCAAAAGGGTCTGCAAGTCAGCTTGCTTTTGTGTATGTCGGCACAGTAGTCGGAGCTGGATTTGCGACTGGGAGGGAAATTGTTGAGTTTTTTCTGAAGTTCGGCTGGTTCGGTTTTTTCGGCATTCTCGTCAGCGGCGGAATGTTTACGTTACTGGGGGCCAAGCTGATGATCATTTCAAAGCGAATCAATGCCAAGTCATATCAAGAAATGAACATATTTTTGTTCGGGGCGACGGCTGGGCGGATTATCAATGTATTTATGCTGTTTGTTCTCCTTGGAGTTACATCTGTTATGCTTTCAGGGGCAGGGGCGCTTTTTGAGGAACAGCTGGGGATGTCCGCTCAGATTGGGATGCTCATTACAATCGGTCTGAGTTTAATTGTGATGACTAGAGGAGTAAAAGGCATTTTCGGTGTCAATGTGTTTGTTGTTCCTCTTTTAATCATCTTTTCAATGATTGTGGTGGCCGACTCTTTTATATTCAGCGAATCACGAAACGCAGCTCAGTGGGTCTGGCCGCATCGCTGGGATTGGCTGTTATCAGCAGTTTCTTACGGGGCTTTAAATTTATCGCTTGCCCAAGCTGTTTTGGTTCCGCTGGCGAATGAAATGTCATCGGAGAAAGTGATAAAAAAAGGCGCTTTAATCGGAGGCACGATGCTGACGATTGTGCTGTCCGCGAGTTTTCTGTCTTTGTCGACTCTTCCGGATGTATTTTTGTATGATATACCGATGGCGCAAGTGGTTTATCTCTTTGCACGATCTGTCCATTTGATTTATTTACTCATTATTTTCGGAGAAGTGTTCACATCAGTTATCGGTAATCTATATGGATTAGAAAAACAAGTGCAAAGCTTTCTTCCAGTGAAAAGCAAATATATCTTTGCAGCCATTATGATCACGGCTTATATTACGAGCCAAATAGGGTACGGCAGGCTTATTTCAACGATTTATCCCTTGTTTGGCTATGTGAGCCTGGCCTTCATAGGCGCTTTGCTTTGCAAAAAAGCTCCTCGGCGGCGCAGTTTATAAATATATATAATGAAACGAACCGTCACTATAGAGCGATAATTGATCTAGGAACCGGGGACTGACTTTTTTATTGTCAAGAAAAACATCATTATGGTAAGATAGCAGAAGTGAAAAAATTGAAGAAAATCCGTGCGATATGCGGGAGAGGTTCTAGCTACACCCTCTATAAAAAACTAAGGACGAGCTGTATCCTTGGATACGGCCTTTTTTATGTTTTTCTAGAGCACCTTCCGAAAAAAGGTGTTTTTTTGCGTGAATTAGCTGTAGCGATGTCTCTCGCCGGCGTTTTTATTGCGGAGAAGGAGAGGAATCATGAAAAAAGAAAAAGCAATTGTCGTATTTAGCGGCGGTCAAGACAGCACAACATGCTTACTGTGGGCCTTAAAAGAATTCGAAGAAGTCGAAACGGTGACTTTTCATTATAATCAGCGACATTCGCAGGAAGTTGAAGTGGCAAAATCCATTGCGGAAAAGCTTGGTGTGAAAAATCATTTGCTTGATATGTCACTTTTAAATCAGCTTGCACCGAATGCCCTGACTAGAAATGATATTGAGATAGAAGTAAAAGACGGCGAACTGCCATCCACATTCGTTCCAGGCCGCAATTTGGTATTCTTATCCTTTGCGTCTATCCTGGCTTACCAAATTGGCGCGCGCCACATTATTACAGGAGTTTGCGAGACAGACTTCAGTGGTTATCCTGACTGCCGTGACGAATTCGTGAAATCTTGCAATGTCACGGTAAATCTGGCAATGGAGAAGCCGTTTGTGATCCACACGCCTCTCATGTGGCTCAATAAGGCGGAAACGTGGAAGCTTGCAGATGAGCTTGGCGCGCTGGATTTTGTGAAAAACAACACGCTGACATGCTATAACGGCATCATCGCAGACGGCTGCGGCGAATGTCCGGCATGTCACCTTCGTTCAAAAGGTTATGAAGAATATATGGTGATGAAAGGAGAGCGTGCATAAATTGTTATCTCAAATTTATCCGCAGGCCCAGCATCCTTATTCGTTTGAACTGAATAAGGACATGCATATCTCAGCCGCTCATTTTATCCCTCGGGAAAGTGCGGGAGCGTGCAGCAGGGTTCACGGGCATACGTATACCGTAAATATAACCGTTGCCGGCGACGAACTTGACGATTCAGGCTTTCTTGTCAATTTCAGCGTACTCAAAAAACTGGTGCACGGAAACTATGATCACACGCTATTAAATGATCATGAAGATTTTTCTCAGGACGACCGGTATTCGCTGCCGACAACTGAAGTCGTGGCGAAAACGATTTATGACAACGTACAGGCTTATTTAGACACTTTGGAGAATAAGCCGACCTGTGTACAGGTGTTTGTCCGTGAAACACCGACAAGCTACTGTGTCTACCGTCCGAAAAAGGGTGGTTTGAATGGCTAAAGGAATTCCTGTATTAGAAATTTTCGGCCCGACGATTCAAGGAGAAGGCATGGTGATCGGACAGAAAACGATGTTCGTCCGGACAGCCGGCTGCGATTATTCCTGCAGCTGGTGTGACTCCGCTTTCACTTGGGACGGGTCTGCTAAAAAAGATATTCGCTGGATGACGGCGGAGGAGATTTTTGCGGAGCTTAAGGACATTGGGGGAGATGCGTTTTCTCATGTGACGATCTCAGGCGGCAACCCGGCTCTGTTAAAACAGCTGGATGCTTTTATTGAACTGCTGAAGGAAAATAACATCCGTGCAGCGCTTGAAACTCAAGGGACCGTTTATCAGGATTGGTTTACGCTGATTGATGACCTGACAATTTCTCCAAAACCGCCAAGCTCAAAAATGGTAACGAACTTTCAAAAGCTTGACCACATTTTAACTTCACTTCAAGAGAATGATAGACAGCATGCTGTCAGCTTGAAGGTTGTCATCTTTAATGATGAAGATCTGGAATTTGCCAAAACTGTGCACAAGCGGTATCCGGGAATCCCGTTTTATTTACAAGTCGGAAATGATGACGTGCATACGACAGATGATCAGTCACTGATTGCACATTTGCTTGGAAAATATGAAGCGCTTGTTGATAAGGTAGCTGTCGATGCGGAGCTGAATCTCGTCAGAGTGCTCCCGCAGCTGCACACCCTGTTATGGGGCAACAAACGCGGAGTATAATAGAAAGGAAGATGAACATGACGACAAGAAAAGAATCAGAATTAGAAGGTGTAACATTGCTAGGCAATCAAGGTACAAATTATTTGTTCGAATATGCACCGGACGTGCTGGAATCCTTCCCTAATAAACATGTAAACCGTGATTACTTTGTAAAATTCAATTGCCCGGAATTCACATCTTTATGTCCTAAAACAGGCCAGCCTGACTTTGCGACAATCTACATCAGCTACATTCCTGATGAAAAAATGGTTGAAAGCAAATCATTAAAGCTGTATCTATTCAGCTTCAGAAACCATGGTGACTTCCACGAGGACTGCATGAATATCATCATGAACGACTTGATTGAATTAATGGACCCGCGCTACATTGAAGTATGGGGCAAATTCACGCCAAGAGGCGGAATTTCCATTGACCCGTACACAAACTACGGAAAACCTGGCACGAAATATGAGAAAATGGCCGAGTACCGCATGATGAATCATGATTTGTATCCGGAGACGATTGATAATCGTTAATTATTCCGTTGTGTGATACGGTGTGTGAAACGAAGTGGAGTCACAGTAAAATCCGAACATGCAGCGTTAATTTTCAGCGGAAATGTGACCTGGTCACACACGAAGTGTTACCCGAAGTGACCGGAGTGTGACCTGAGGTGCAACCTGAACTGTGACTTTTATGCAGTGAAAAATTGATAGTACAGAAGCAGATTAAGGCGTACAATTTGTACGTCTTTTCTTTTTTATCCGAAAGAAAAAATGCCTATCTAGAGATCATAGGCATTAAATATTATTATCAATATCTTCATTTATTTTTTGGCTAAGTTTCTGAACCTTCTCTTTAACATTTGAAACAGCTCTTTTTTGAATTTCATCAATTCTCCTGAATATAGTCGATGACACTTCTTATTAGAACTTCACTTTCAAAATTGAATATCTCATTTATTTCTGACTGTTCTTCATCTGTTAGGTGATGGTATTGAAGTTGTTTAGCATTTACTTCAGCAGCTACATCAATCCTAACTTAGTTGTTCTGGTTGTACAATTTCATATTCACCTTCTGCATACTCTTGCTCCGCATAATAGCCTCCCCATTGACAGAGCTCCTGCAAGATAGGTTTAAGAGATTCTCCAAGTTCAGTGGATGAATATTCAACCTTCGGCGGTACTTGATTATACATCTTTCTGCTCACAAGTCCACTGGCTTCAAGCTCTCTAAGTGTTTGAATCAGCATTTTCTGAGTTATATTTGGGATAATGCGCTTTAATTCACTCGTTCTCTTTGGTCCATTCATTAAAAAGTATAATACAAGGCCTTTCCATTTTCCGCCAATAACTTCCTTTGTCACTTCAAACCCACAGCTAAATTTTTTCATGTCTAAAGCTCTCCATTCCACATTTATTACTTTTTAGTTACTATATCACAAAAAAGTGGGTACTTCCGATAATGTGCTTACTGAAGGATACTATATCTTGTAAGTTGTTCTTCAAGTACTTAAAGGTACTAGACATAAAATAAAATTAATTCTAAAGGAGTGTTAAGTATGGGTAAATTTGAAGGTAAAATAGCGCTTGTAACGGGTGGAACAAGTGGGATTGGTCTTGCTACAGCACAAAAATTTGTAAACGAAGGTGCATATGTTTATATTACGGGACGTAGACAAAACGAACTTGATAAAGCTGTTAACCAAATTGGCAAGAACGTAACCGGTGTTCAAGGTGATATTTCTAAGCTTGAAGACTTAGACAAACTATATGACATTATAAAGCAGGAAAAAGGTAAGTTGGACATTCTTTTTGCTAATGCAGGCATCGGCAACTTCCTTCCATTAGGTGAAATTACTGAAGAGCAGGTTGATAGAACGTTCGACATTAACGTTAAAGGAACCATCTTTACTGTTCAAAAAGCGTTATCACTATTCCCGGACAAAGTAGGTTCTATTATTGTAACGGGCTCTACTGCTGGATCAATTGGCAACCCAGCGTTTAGTGTATATGGAGCATCTAAAGCAGCATTAAGAGCACTAGTTCGCAACTGGATTCTTGACCTAAAAGGTACTGAAATCCGTGTAAATGTGGTTAGTCCAGGAGGTATTCTTACACCTGCCTACGATGAGCTTTTTGGTGATGCACTTGAAGAGGTACTGGAAAATAGCAGAAATACTGTTCCAGCTGGAAAAGTTGGGACACCTGAAGAAGTAGCAAACGCTGTATCTTTCCTTGCTTCAGACGAAAGCAGTTACTTGACGGGTGTTGAATTGTTCGTAGATGGCGGGCTAGCACAGGTATAATTTCACTGCGCAGAGATTACAAATAGTCCCCAAAAAAGGTTAATGGGGATTTACTTGAAGAAGTCGTATAAAAAAGTCGTTTTCCTTAAAGGACAGGGAATTCGACTTTTTTATATTTGAATTTGATTAACGTTGTAAATTCGCATTTTCCTGGGGCTACTACTAAATGACCTGTAAAAAAGATTACACTGTGAATAAATGTACTTAAAGTAACGGGGGCTCTTGACTTTTAATAAAAAATAATATCCCTGTCCTTGTATTCTAATACTTTTAAAAATATTTAAAGGAATCCTTATGTCCTGAATAACCACATAGGAAAATATGTTGTAGGTTGCTTTCTTTTTTTGTGGGGCATCCCACACAAGCTATCTCGTGATCTCACACCTGAACGTTTTTTATAGACTAGTACCGCGACAAGTTATATTACATATACATACCAATAAAGTAGACATTAAAAAGTGAAAGAGAGGATGGAAATGTGTGAAAATTCTTTTCCTTGAGAGTCATCCCATGTGGCTCTATGGTTTACCGAATGGGTTTAGGGAAGCAGGACATACCGTAATGATTTCCGGTCCTGTAAGTCGGGAAAATATAACTGAAATGATAGACGAATTTAAACCAGATTTAATAGTATCTATGGGATGGACACCAGAGCATTCAAGGGAAAAGCAGGCCTGGATTCGCAACGCTACTAAAAAGGTGAATATCCCTCTCGTTTATTGGGCAACTGAAGACCCGCTGCACACTCAAAACTTTACTATCCCGTTAATTAAAAAGATGAAACCGGATTTTGTTTTCACGGTCACGCCTTCTCTGTGTAAAACTTATGAAAGCATGGGGATTAAAGCAGCTCACTTAGACTTTGCATTTCACGAAAGTATACATCACCAGATTAAACCATTAGCGAAATACAGTTGTGATATAGCAGTGGTGGCTAATGCTTACCCTAATTTTCTTGAAGAACATCCGGAAGTGTTCCGTTCGTCCTCTTTAAAAACGCTTATTCGTCCTCTTATACGGAAGGGTATTCGCATTGATTTTTGGGGGAGAAACTGGGAAAAAATGAGTAAATATATAGGAAGAGAAATTCCCCGCAATTGGATCCATGGATACCTTGATTATACTGAAGCATATAAAGTTTACAGTTCAGCAAAAATCATTATCGGTTTGCAAAACTGTGAAAGCCAACTTACACAACGCACCTATGAGATTCTTGGTTCCGGGGGGTTTTTATTGACATCGGATACACCAGCAGTTCGAGGTAAATTCAAACCTGGCCGCGATCTCATCGTTTCTTCCTCCCCAAAAGAAACATTGGAAAAGGTTAAATACTATTTAAATCATGATAGCGAGAGAAAAAAGATTCAGATAAACGGTAAAAAGGCTGTAAAGAATGATTCCTATCGGCATAGAGCCGAGAGAATGCTTGAGGTGCTAAAAAGCAGAGGAATCATAAGAAACTTAGGGGAAACCATTCATTATGTAGATGTTCTCAAAGAAAAATACGTGATCCATCATGTTACTCCCGGTGAAACATTATCAATAATTGCCAGTAAGTATAATGTTTCCCTGCAGCAACTCATGGAGCTTAATCATTTCAAATCAGATCAAATATATGCTGGACAAATCATTAAGATTAGAGAGAAACTGTTTAGAAATATTAATAACAAATTATTCTAAAGGAGAGTAATATGAATGAAGGGGAAAATACCTAAAATAAGAAATCAAGCGAATAAAGTAAAAAGAACGCCTCGTTATATGGAATTTCCCGTGACATACGAAGTATATCATGTGGAATCCGGCGATACATTATGGACGATTGCCAAATCCTTTAAAATTCCGGTACAACAACTTATGAATCTTAATAAGCTTTCTTCAGATAGAATTTATCCTGGACAAATTATAAAGATAAGAGAAAGATAATCTTTGAGGTTTCGGAAGCGAATCAAATTGAAATGACAATCCTCATTTTTTTATTTGTGGGGAACTTGATATTTTTGGGGATGAAGGGGTTATGAGATGTTTCAAATGAGCTATTACTATTCTGGATTAGGATGGGACTTTATTCAACACGTTGATCAAACGAACGGAGTATTAAATGTTGTGTCTCCTGATTTTTTCTATATCAGAAAAGATGGATCATTACTTCTCCGTTCAGCTAATCCCGATGTGATTAAAGCTCTTCATAGAAGAAAATTAAAAGTAGTTCCTTTTCTAAGCAATCATTGGGATCAGGATTTGGGACGATTTGCATTAATGAACCGAGTTCTTTTAGCTAAACAAATTTCTCATGCAATAGAAGAACTGGATTTGGATGGAGTTAATATCGATATAGAAAACCTTACAGAAAAAGATCGGAATCTATTTACAGATTTTATTAGATTAGTAAGGAAAAGTATTCCTAGACATAAAGAAGTATCAGTTGCAGTGGCGGCAAATCCTTTTGGCTGGACGAAGGGCTGGCACGGATCATATGATTACGAGTATTTAGCTAAATATGCAGATTATCTTATGGTTATGGCCTATGATGAAAGCCGCCTTGCTGGGCCTACTGCAAGTGTAGGATGGGTGGAAAAGTCCATTCAATATGTTCTGACCCAAAAAATCTCTCCTCAAAAACTAGTTTTAGGATTGCCATTCTATGGCCGCTGCTGGATGGAAGGCCAATCTGCCTCTCAAGCCATTCCCCTTTACCTTGTTGTTAGTAAAAAGGCATAGCGGGACAATTATTTTTGACACCAAGAGTCAATCTCCAAAAGCTATTTTTACTGTCAATCACGATAAAAAGGGGCCGTTGCCTTCGGGAACATATACATTATGGTTTGAAAATGAACAGTCACTCAGAGCAAAAATAAAACTCGCTCAAAAATATAATCTGAAAGGTCTTGGCAGCTGGAGTCTTGGACAAGAAGATGCGTCAGTCTGGAATACAGTGTTTAAAAATATATAATGATTTATAGTTCAGAACAAAATTCGAAGATAATTGCAATGAATCTCTAAATGGACATACTGAAAGGAGTTTATTACGAGTGCGGGTAAAACAGTGAGGGCATTCCATAGGCCCTTCTCCCAAAATGTTCTACACGAGGCATTACATTGGGCTTGAAATACACATTCAAACTTATGTTATAGTACGCATTTTACGGATGTGTTGAATTTATTCTGCTTCCATGATTTAATCATACACATGCTACTTGATAGCAGGGTTATCGCATTTCATTCAGAATTGTTCAGGATCGATATGGAAGCGCACGACTAACTAGAACTTTAAAAGCATACACTCATATACTTCCTGAATGGATGCTGGTTTATCTAAAAAACATGATGAGAATTGATTGTACGCATGGTGAAGCATGACTTGTTGATAATCGACCATATGGTTTCTCCTTAGAAATGAGGGGGTTTTTACATAAAAAAGACGAGCGAATCCGGGGGGAATTCCACTCGCCGCTTTCTAATGAAAAGACGGGATGCTGGATGGCAGCTCGTCTGTTTTATTATAATTTAACGAACGTATGTTTGTAAAGGTGTCTTTTCGAATGAATTGGTTCATATAACCGTTAAGAACAGATTCATTGTAAACATTCGCTAAGGTATGCTAAGATGCATGGACTATAAAGGAGTGATATGAAGTGAAGACATTGCGGTTAAACAATGTAACGTTAGAAATGGCTGCATATCAAGAGGAGAGCGAGCCGAAGCGAAAAATTGCATTTACCTTAAACGTTACGAGTGAGACTTACCATGATATCGCTGTCCTGTTGTATGAAAAAACGTTTAATGTCGAGGTTCCGGAACGCGATCTTGCCTTCCGGGGGGAAATGACAAATTATTCAACATCATTGACCAACCTGTACGAACCAGGGGCCGTCAGCGAGTTCTATATAGAAATAACGGAAATAGACAAAAACGCCGATTCATGATCGGTGTTTTTTATGTAAAAAAGCTGCCGGCCGGCAGCTTTTGAGAAAGCGAATTTCATATGTAAGGTGTTAAATTGTCCGTCTTGCAGTTTTTTGAATAAATGTGGAAATAAGGAGGTTTTAATAGGAGTCTCTGATGATCTTATAATTTTTATGATTAACAACTGTCAATGAATCTAACTCAAGATCCCGATAGTTATCCATGATCGTCACATCAACGATAACAGAATTCTCATTTACTTTTTCAACAACACCGGTTAATCCGTTTTTAAATTCAATGACATTCCCAACCTTAGCGATTTTCACAAGCTTCCTCTCCTTTAAACATAATAATGCCTTTTGAAAGTATTTTGCAGTATTTTCATTGAGAAGTAAAGCGATAAGGAGTTTTATCTCCCTTATGAATTGTTCTGTCGCTATAAAGATGATATATTGATTTTCGTCAATAGAAAGAAAAGGGGGGAATTTTTGTTGCGTCCCGAAGAAATAACAGAAATGATTGAACAGCTGCGCACCGGCGCCATAAACGAACTGAGAGTCCAGAAAGAGCATTTTCTTGATTTCAGGGCCGTGTTATCTAAACAAGATGATTTTAAACATTTCCGAGGAATTGCCCAGCAAGGCGGAGATGTTATCTTTCAATACTTAGAACAGCCAAGAAGCTGAAGGTTTCTCATACGTGAGAAGCCTTTTTATCATATATGACAGAACACAAGCCTTTTATTACAGCTGTCTGTAACAGGTGTAAATAAAATGTAAAGTACCAAAGATGGATAAACATGTTTTAATTTAACAATATTTATAGAATTTCAGACTGTTTTTTTGCCATTAAGCAGTGAGTCATCCTCTTTATTCCATCCTGATACCTCCTTGGGAGAGTTGGAAAATCTTTTTCCGTGAAAATGAATGGATCTCTTGTTAAGGTTATGAAGTGTTTTTTGGAGCACTTTAAGGAGGAAACTGTATGACAACGAAATTCACTGCTCTGGCTGTTTTTCTTCTTTGTTTCATGCCTGCAGCCAAAATTGAGCATACACAAGCTTCACTACTGAGCGCAAAGAAGACAAAACATGAAGAAGCGAAATGGCTTACACATATAGATCGAAATACGAATGAATCTTTCCCTTCACTGTCTGCTGATAAAGACAAGAAAATAAAACCGATTAAGCTATCAGCACACACTGAAAAGAAAGAGAAAGATAAACCGGACAAAACAAATGATGAGAAAGAAACATATACACAGTCTGAAAAAGAGTTGCTGTCCCGTCTCGTTCACGCAGAGGCCAAAGGAGAATCATATAAAGGCAAGGTCGCTGTAGCAAGCGTTGTACTGAACAGGACGGAGAAAAAAGGTTTTCCTGATACGATAAGAGGAGTTATTTATCAGAAAAACGCCTTTGAACCGGTCGCAAACGGGAGCATTAACCAAAAGCCTGATAAAGAATCGATTGAAGCTGCCGAAGAAGCGCTGTCCTCAAAAAATAGAGAAACAGATGCCATATTCTTTTATAATCCGAAAACAGCGTCAGATAATTGGATTCGTTCAAGAAAAATCGTAGAAAAAATCGGCAGACACGTTTTTGCCGTCTAAGCATAGAAGAGACAATTTGTCTCAGCTGTGCTTTTTTTCATATAAAGAGTAAAAATAAAATAATTTTTGAACTTGTCTCATATGATGTTGGTAGTACAAGAGACAAGGAGAGACATCATGAATCGATTTGTGAAAGGGATCATTCTTTTATCCATTGCCGCCTTTTTCGCTGAATGCCTTGAATTTGTCGTCAATATGATTTTGGCGCGGGAGCTTGGCGAGCATGGGATGGGGCTTTACATGAGTATTTTGCCCACGATCTTTTTAATTATTGTCATCGCGAGCCTGGAACTGCCGATATCCATTTCTAAATTCATTGCCGAGTCAAATCCTAAGCTTCATGAAAGCATGCTGAGGCACGCTTTCAGAATGACAGCCATTTTTACTGCTTTTTCTACTGCCGCCGCTAGTATTGCGCTTCCGTTTATTCCGGTATTTGATACATACCACCCGTTTATTAAAGGGATTGTCATCGGCTTAATTCCTGTTGTCGCCTTTACTTCAATCGCCAGGGGCTACTTTATGGGTGTGCAGAAAATGGGGAAGATCGCAATTGCCAATGTGCTGAAAAAAATCATCCAGCTCTTGTGCTTATTCCTCTTTTTTCAATGGTACTCATTTGAATTGGACATGGCTGTGCTGATTTCCTTGTTTGTTCTAGTCGTGAGTGATGTGGTCGTGCTTGTTTATTTATATTCACAATTTATCATGGCAAGGCGGGCGTTATCCGGCCAGCAGCACATTCATTTGCGCGGAAAGGATGTAAGGAAAAGACTGCTTGCTGTTTCAATTCCTACAACAGGACTGCGTATTTTTCATGCGGTTGTCAATGCAATTGAACCCTTTTTAGTAAAAGGAGCTCTTTTGGCTGCGGGCGTTGCCGGGACAGCGGCGATCGATCAATACGGAATGCTGGCAGGAGTGGCTGTGACGATAGGGTCGTTCCCTGCTTTTATTGCCCATTCGTTAATGGTCGTCATGATACCGAGTATTTCGGAAGCTTATGCACTTTCTCAGTATGACATCGTGTTAAAAAGGCTGAAGCAGTCGATTTTCATTACATTAGGTTACGGTATACCTGCCGTCTGGGTCATGTTCCAGTTTGCGGGACCTCTCACGCATTTGTTTTTTCACTCTCCTGAAGCGCAGTATTACTTGCAGCTGTTGTGGCCTTACTTTCTCTTTCATCTGTTTGTCATGCCGCTGCAGGCGTGCTTAATCGGGATGGGTTTTGTGAAAGAGGCTTTTTATCACAATGTATGGAGCCATATCGTTGCGCTAAGTATGATGTATGTACTGGGATCAATGGAGAATCTGCAAATGCTCGGGATTATCCTTGGAATGAACACTGGCATGATTCTTTTGACGAGCCTGCACTATGCCACGATCTGCAAAGCATTGAAGGTATCTGTATTTCTTACGGGAGGGACCAGAACGCCGCGAATTGAAGGATGATAAAGGAACAGCAGGGGCAAGCTAATTGAAAAGCATGAAAGGAAGATTCCATGTTGACGAAGCGCTTGCTTACTATATACATTATGTTATTAGGGTTGATTGCATGGTTTCCAGGTGCGGCACAAGCTGAGGAAAAACAGCCTGCTGTTCCCGCTGTTTTTCTTATGAAAACGATAGAAGGGGAGGACATCTCGATTCCGAATAAAGGGCAAAAAACAATTCTCCATTTTTGGACGTCATGGTGCCCGCCCTGCAAAAAGGAGCTTCCACAGTTTCAATCGTTTTATGATGCCCATCCATCCGACAGTGTAAAGCTGGTAACGGTGAATTTAGTGAATTCGGAACAAAATCAGCAAGTCGTTGAAGACTTTATTAAAGCAAACAAGCTGACGTTTCCGATTGTCCTTGACTCAAAAGGGGAATTGATGAAGGAGTATCATATCATCACGATCCCAACATCATTTTTGCTGAATGAAAAGGGAGAAATTGAAAAAACAAAAATTGGCCCGATGACAGCGGAACAACTGAAGGAATGGACGGAAGAATAGCTGAGAGCATAGACTCTCAGCTTTTTTCATATAGAGAAGAAGTGAATAAACATTAATGATAATTATTATCAAAAAGAAATTAAAATAATTATAATTGAAATTCTCTTCGTGCGTGCTATAATAAAGGAAGACATCAAGAAATAACTGACGATAAAGCTGCCTTTTGGGCAGCGATTTTGTTTTTATAAGAGAAATGAAGATGATTTACGTTCTCAATTAGAGAGGAGAATTCGATATGAATGAACAAGTTATCGTTCAACGCGACCCGCATGAGCCATTGAAAACAGACAAGAGGGAAAAAAACTGGGCACAGCACGCGGAGCTTATTGCAGCACTTGTATCAGGCGCTCTTATTTTGGCAGGCTGGCTCTTATCCGGATATCAGGTATTATCCATAATACTTTTCTTGCTGGCTTTTGTGATCGGCGGATTTGCTAAAGCGAAGGAAGGAATCGAAGAAACACTCGAATCCAAAACGCTGAATGTAGAACTTTTAATGATTTTCGCTGCCATTGGTTCCGCCTTGATCGGATACTGGGCAGAGGGTGCTATTTTAATATTTATTTTTTCCTTAAGCGGAGCTTTAGAAACATACACGATGAATAAAAGCAGCAGAGATTTAACGTCTTTAATGCAGCTTGAGCCTGAAGAAGCGACATTGATGGTCAATGGTGAAACCAAAAGAGTTCCGGTTTCAGACTTGCAGGCCGGTGATATGATTGTGATCAAACCTGGAGAACGCGTAGCGGCAGACGGTATCATTGAATCGGGCTCGACAAGTCTTGACGAGTCGGCTTTAACAGGTGAATCAATGCCTGTAGAAAAAAACACAGGCGACACTGTATTCACAGGAACGGTGAATCGCAATGGCTCCTTGACAGTCCGTGTCACGAAAGCAAATGAAGATTCGTTATTCAGAAAAATTATCAAACTGGTTGAATCAGCGCAAAATAGTGTTTCACCCGCGCAGGCTTTCATCGAACGATTTGAAAATGCTTATGTGAAAGGTGTGCTAATTGCGGTGGCGCTCCTTTTATTCGTCCCGCACTTTGCGCTGGGCTGGAGCTGGAGTGAAACCTTCTACCGCGCAATGGTGTTTATGGTTGTCGCGTCACCTTGTGCGCTTGTCGCCTCTATTATGCCGGCGGCGCTGTCCCTGATTTCAAATGGCGCCCGCAACGGTATGCTTGTGAAAGGAAGCGTCTTTCTTGAACAGCTGGGCTCAGTGCAAATGATCGCCTTTGATAAAACCGGAACTGTAACAAAAGGCCAGCCTGCCGTAGAGACGATCAGAATAGCAGAAGGATTCAGTGAAGCGGAAGTTCTTGAGGCTGTCTATGCCATCGAAACGCAATCAAGCCATCCGCTCGCCCAAGCCATAACGGCGTACGCTGAAAGCCGCGGCGTGAATCAGTCCGGCTACATATCTATAGAAGAAACCTCAGGGTTTGGCGTTATGGCAGAAGTGTCGGGTGCGAAATGGAAGGTCGGTAAAGCAGGTTTTATCGGCGAGGAAATGGCAGCACAATTTATGAAACAAACAGCATCAGATGTCATTCAAAGCGGTCATACAATTGTATTTGTGAAAAAGGATGATCAAATAGCAGGCTGTATCGCACTGAAGGACCAAATCAGGCCTGAAGCAAAAGAGGTCATGGAAGAACTGAACCGACTTGGGATTAAAACGGCCATGCTGACAGGAGATCACGAAGACACGGCTCAAGCGATTGCCAAGGAAGCCGGCATGACAACTGTCGTGGCAGAATGCCTGCCTGACCAAAAAGTGAATGAAATCAAACGGTTAAAAGAAGAATTCGGAACGATTGCAATGGTGGGTGACGGAATCAATGATGCGCCGGCACTCAAAGCAGCGGATGTCGGCATTGCGATGGGCGGCGGAACAGATGTAGCACTTGAGACCGCTGATATGGTCCTCATGAAAAACGATTTGAAAAAGCTCGTAAACATGTGCCGCTTGTCTCGGAAAATGAACAGGATCATCAAACAAAATATCGTGTTTTCTCTAGCTGTAATCTGCCTGCTGATTTGTGCAAACTTTTTGCAGGTGATGGAATTGCCATTTGGCGTGATTGGTCATGAGGGCAGCACGATTTTGGTCATACTAAACGGTTTAAGACTCCTAAAATAAAACCAGCAGCCCTAATCAGGCTGCTGGCTTTTTATGTATCAAGCTTTCCCTTCATTTTTGTCTTTATCAGATCTTTTCATAACCAGGATGAGAGCGAGGATGCAGCAAAGGAAACCCGCTGCACAGCCTATGATAGAGCTGTAATAATAAAAGCCCACCATCTTCATCCCGATAAAAGGAGCGGAAATTCCCAAAACCGTTAAGAGCATAACTGCTTTTCGTCTGAAAAAATTCATCAGCAAACGGAACAACCCCCCTGCGATTGAACGTTACTGTCAGTATACAGGAAGAGGAGCAGGAAATAAAATGCATTAGAAAATGAAGGCGTCGTGAAAGGCAAACACCGGTAAAACCTGTTACAATGGAAGACAGAACAATGCATTGCAAATGGCAGGGAGGAACAAGAAGTGAATAGAATACAACGCGTCTCTTCATGGCTGAAGGAAGCGGGGCATACTGCCGCATTTATTCATACGAAAGAAAATGTTTTTTACTTAACCGGTTTTTATACAGAGCCGCATGAAAGATTAATGGGGTTATTTATTTTTCAAGAAGAGGAGCCTTTCTTTGTTTGTCCAGGAATGGAAGCAGGACAGGCCCGCAACGCAGGCTGGAATCATGAAATCATTGGCTATGCGGATCACGAAAATCCGTGGGAGCTGATAGAGAAGGCCTTGAAAAAGCGAAATATCAGCATACATACGCTTGCGGTCGAAAAGGATTCAATCTCGCTATCTCGTGCAGAACAGCTGAAGCACGCGACGGGCGGGGCTCAATTTGTTTCAGCAGAAGAAACACTCAATCAATTTCGCCTGATTAAAGATGACAATGAAATTCGTTTGCTGAAAGAGGCGGCAAAGCTTGCGGATTACGGTGTTGAAGTCGGCACAGCCGCTTTGCGTGAAGGCATCAGTGAAGTGGAAGTGCTCGCTCAAATTGAGTATGAGCTGAAGAAAAAAGGAATTCAGGGCATGTCTTTCTCTACAATGGTTTTATTCGGAGAAAAATCAGGCCAGCCACATGGAAATCCTGGTACAGCCACGTTGAAGAAAGGTGATTTTGTATTATTTGATCTCGGTGTTATTCTTGACGGCTATTGCTCTGATATTACAAGAACGTTTGCTTACAAAACCATCAATCCGAAGCAGGAGGCCATTTACGAGACTGTACTTCAAGCGGAAAAAGCCGCGATTGAGGCAAGCAAACCCGGTGTGAGAATCGGAGATCTGGACTTAACCGCCCGCGGAATCATTGAAAAAGCGGGATACGGTGACTATTTTCCTCACCGGCTTGGGCATGGACTCGGAATTTCTGTCCATGAGTATCCATCAATGAGCCAGGCCAACGATACACTGCTGCAGGAAGGCATGGTCTACACGATCGAACCGGGGATTTATGTGCCTGAAATCGGCGGCGTGCGCATTGAGGATGACGTTCACGTAACAAAGGACGGGGCAGTTGCTCTGACCCAATATCCAAAGGAATTAATCATACTGCCGTAATAAGAAATAAAAAAGGACTTTGTTCTCGACATCGTCCTTTTTTATCTGCATTAAATAAAAAAATCATCAAATGTTCGAAAGGGTTTAATTTCATGTTTTTGGTTGAGAGGTTTTACAGCAAGACAGCTGCCACCGAGAACAGTGAGACATAACCCAATTAAAATGAAGAAACCCATGTGATCTTCTCCTTTCAGCTAAAAACACAAAAAGATATCTGGTACGTCCATATCATATTGTATGAAACGCATTCCAGATCAAGGGGATTTAGAAAGAAGGGAATCTATGGCTAATATTAAAGACATTGCAGAGAAAGCCGGTGTCTCTGTTACAACGGTTTCCCGAGTCATAAACAATCATCCATACGTCAGTGAAGACAAACGAAAAAGAGTGTTTGAGGCAATGGAATCATTGGAGTACACGAGAAATATTCACGCTGTACATTTGTCGAAAGGATTTTCAAACATGATTGGTGTTGTCTTGCCGACGGTTAATCTGCCATATTTTGCAGAGCTGATTGCAGGAATAGCCGACGCAGCCGCGGAATCCGGGGTTCACCTCTCTTTATTCCAAACAAACTATGAGGTACAAAAAGAAATCTTTGCGCTGTCCCAATTAAAGCAGCGCCAGGTTGACGGCCTGATTTTTTGCTCAAAGGCGCTTGCTGATGAGAAACTCATGGAATGGGAGGGCCCGATTTTGCTTTGCCAGAATTCAGATATTGCCCGCTTCCCAACCATCAGCATTCCTCACCAAGAAGCATTTCGGAACGGCTTGGACTATTTAATTGCCAAAGGGCACAAAAAAATAGCTATCTGTTTGGCAAGAAAAAAAGGCATGAACAGTCATTTTCGAATCAAAGCCTACAAAGAGGCATTGGAAGAGATCGGCGAGGCATTTCGTGAAGACTGGGTAATTGAGAAAGCGATTACAATCAATGATGGGAAGGCGCTTTTTCATAAATGGAATACGTGGAAGGAAAAGCCGACGGCTATTTTTGTTGCCAATGACCAAGTCTCAGCAGGGCTTTTTCTTGAAGCAAAGAACCAGCGGGTGTCAGTACCGGATGAGCTTGCAATCTTAAGCGTTGATAACCACGAAATCAGCCAAGCGCTTGGGATCACAACGATCGATATTCAGACAAGGGAAATGGGAAAGCAGGCATTTGCCATACTGGAAAAAAGAATTCAAGGACAGCCGATTGAAAGGAAAGTTCTGGATTACCGTCTCGTCGAAAGATCGACTGTTTAGTGAATGCATTGAAAAAAGGTTTGACGTGCATTCTGTTCGTTATGTACGATATGAGGTATTGAATGACAAAGGAGCTGAGGATCGTGAATGGGTCCTTCACAGTGAAAAAGGTACTGAATAATAACGTATTAATTGCTTCTCATCATAAATACAGCGAAGTCGTTTTAATCGGAAAAGGTATTGGTTTCGGAAAAAAACAAGATGATGTCATTGAAGATAAAGGCTACGATAAAATGTTCATTTTAAAAGACGAGAAGGAACAAAAGCAGTTTAAAAAGCTCCTTGACTATGTTGATGAAAAGCTCGTTGATATTTCAAACGATGTCATCTATCACATAAGCAATAGGACTAATCACTCATTAAATGAACATATTCACATTGCGTTGACAGACCATATCGCATTTGCGATCAAAAGGCAGCAGCAGGGATTTGATATGAAAAATCCATTTCTAATGGAGACTCAGTCACTATATCCTGAGGAGTACCAAATTGCCAAAGAAGTCATAGATATGATCAATGAAAAAGCGGGAATCTGCCTTCCGGAAGGGGAGATTGGTTTTATCGCTCTGCATATCCATTCAGCGTTGACAAACCGTCCGCTGTCCGAGGTCAATCAGCACTCTCAGCTCATGGCGCAGCTTGTCGAGGTGATTGAAGACTCATTTCAAATGAAAGTAAATAAGGAAAGTGTCAACTATTTGCGGCTGATCAGGCATATCAGATTTACAATAGAAAGAATTAAAAAAGAAGAACCGACTAAAGAACCAGAAAAATTAATGTTGTTATTGAAAAATGAATATCCGCTATGCTACAATACAGCTTGGAAATTGATTAAAATCTTGCAGCAAACATTGAAGAAACCAGTTCATGAGGCGGAAGCGGTTTATCTGACGCTTCATCTGTACCGATTAACCAATAAAATTTCATAAATTCAGTTTATCCTTATAACGTGTTACTGATTCGATCAGGCATGAGTGATTGAGGGAAAAAAACGGGAAGTTCATTCTCGTTCTTTTGCGCACCCAATTTTGCTCATGCCTTTTTGTTGTGTAAAAGGGCAAATGTAAACGGTTAAACTGGAAGACTTACGCCTGTGAATTCGTTGTCATGATTTTTAGCTGTAAGGTCAGACTAGTAAAAAGAGGAGGTCAATTCTTATGTTTAAAGCATTATTCGGCGTTCTTCAAAAAATTGGGCGTGCGCTTATGCTTCCAGTTGCGATCCTTCCGGCTGCGGGTATTTTGCTTGCGATCGGGAATGCGATGCAAAATAAGGACATGATTCAGGTCCTGCATTTCTTGAGCAATGACAATGTTCAGCTTGTAGCAGGTGTGATGGAAAGCGCTGGGCAGATTGTTTTCGATAACCTTCCGCTTCTTTTCGCAGTAGGTGTAGCCATCGGGCTTGCCAACGGTGATGGAGTTGCAGGGATTGCAGCAATTATCGGTTATCTTGTAATGAATGTATCCATGAGTGCGGTTCTTCTTGCAAACGGAACCATTCCTTCGGATTCAGTTGAAAGAGCCAAGTTCTTTACGGAAAACCATCCTGCATATGTAAACATGCTTGGTATACCTACCTTGGCGACAGGGGTGTTCGGCGGTATTATCGTCGGTGTGTTAGCTGCATTATTGTTTAACAGATTTTACACAATTGAACTGCCGCAATACCTTGGTTTCTTTGCGGGTAAACGTTTCGTTCCAATTGTAACGTCAATTTCTGCACTGATTCTGGGTCTTATTATGTTAGTGATCTGGCCTCCGATCCAGCATGGATTGAATGCCTTTTCAACAGGATTAGTGGAAGCGAATCCAACCCTTGCTGCATTTATCTTCGGGGTGATTGAACGTTCGCTTATCCCATTCGGATTGCACCACATTTTCTATTCGCCGTTCTGGTATGAATTCTTCAGCTATAAGAGTGCAGCAGGAGAAATCATCCGCGGGGATCAGCGTATCTTTATGGCGCAGATTAAAGACGGCGTACAGTTAACGGCAGGTACGTTCATGACAGGTAAATATCCATTTATGATGTTCGGTTTGCCTGCTGCGGCGCTTGCCATTTATCATGAAGCAAAACCGCAAAACAAAAAACTCGTTGCAGGTATTATGGGTTCAGCGGCCTTGACATCCTTCTTAACGGGGATCACAGAGCCATTGGAATTTTCTTTCTTATTCGTTGCTCCAGTCCTGTTTGCGATTCACTGTTTGTTTGCGGGACTTTCATTCATGGTCATGCAGCTGTTGAATGTTAAGATTGGTATGACATTCTCCGGCGGTTTAATTGACTACTTCCTATTCGGTATTTTACCGAACCGGACGGCATGGTGGCTTGTCATCCCTGTTGGCTTAGGGTTAGCGGTCATTTACTACTTCGGATTCCGATTTGCCATCCGCAAATTTAATCTGAAAACACCTGGACGCGAAGATGCTGCGGAAGAAACAGCAGCACCTGGGAAAACAGGTGAAGCAGGGGATCTTCCTTATGAGATTCTGCAGGCAATGGGTGACCAGGAAAACATCAAACACCTTGATGCTTGTATCACTCGTCTGCGTGTGACTGTAAACGATCAGAAAAAGGTTGATAAAGACCGTCTGAAACAGCTTGGCGCTTCCGGAGTACTGGAAGTCGGCAACAACATTCAGGCTATTTTCGGACCGCGTTCTGACGGGTTAAAAACGCAAATGCAAGACATTATTGCGGGACGCAAGCCTAGACCTGAGCCGAAAACATCTGCTCAAGAGGAAGTAGGCCAGCAGGTTGAGGAAGTGATTGCAGAACCGCTGCAAAATGAAATCGGCGAGGAAGTTTTCGTTTCTCCGATTACCGGGGAAATTCACCCGATTACGGATGTTCCTGACCAAGTCTTCTCAGGGAAAATGATGGGTGACGGTTTTGCGATTCTCCCTTCTGAAGGAATTGTCGTATCACCGGTTCGTGGAAAAATTCTCAATGTGTTCCCGACGAAACATGCGATCGGCCTGCAATCCGACGGCGGAAGAGAAATTTTAATCCACTTTGGTATTGATACCGTCAGCCTGAAGGGCGAAGGATTTACGTCTTTCGTATCAGAAGGAGACCGCGTTGAGCCTGGACAAAAACTTCTTGAAGTTGATCTGGATGCAGTCAAACCGAATGTACCATCTCTCATGACACCGATTGTATTTACAAACCTTGCTGAAGGAGAAACAGTCAGCATTAAAGCAAGCGGTTCAGTCAACAGAGAACAAGAAGATATTGTGAAGATTGAAAAATAAGGGTGTTAGTACGCCGTGCTTGTCAGATGACAAGTACGGTTGTATGATATAATATTGTGAAGTAATAAAGCTTTAAGTTAAAAGGAGAATGATAAAAATGGCACAAAAAACATTTAAAGTAACTGCAGATTCTGGAATCCATGCTCGTCCTGCGACAGTTCTTGTACAAACTGCTAGCAAATACGACGCTGACGTTAATTTAGAATATAACGGCAAAACAGTTAACCTTAAATCTATTATGGGTGTTATGTCTTTAGGTATCGCTAAAGGCGCTGAGATCACAATCTCTGCTTCCGGAGCTGACGAAAACGATGCTCTTAACGCTTTAGAAGAAACAATGAAAAGCGAAGGACTCGGCGAGTAATGCAAGAATTAAAAGGGATTGGTGCTTCAGCCGGCATCGCGATTGCAAAAGCATACCGGCTTGAAGAGCCAGATTTAACGGTTGAAAAGAAAAACATCTCTGATTCTGAAGCGGAAGTAAGCCGTTTTGATGAAGCGATTGCACGTTCAAAAGAAGAGCTCGAAAAAATCAAAGAGCACGCTTTGAAAGAACTGGGTCAGGATAAAGCTGATATTTTTTCTGCTCACCTTTTAGTTCTCAGTGACCCTGAGCTTCTGAACCCTGTGAAAGAAAAAATCAGCACTGATTCAGTGAACGCTGAATTCGCTTTAAAAGAAACGTCTTCTATGTTCGTTACCATGTTTGAATCTATGGACAACGAATATATGAAAGAGCGTGCGGCAGATATCCGAGATGTAACAAAACGCGTAACCGGCCACCTGCTTGGCGTCGAAATTCCAAACCCAAGCATGATCTCAGAAGAGGTTATTATTGTAGCTGAAGACTTAACACCGTCTGACACAGCCCAATTAAACCGTGAGTTCGTAAAAGGATTCACTACTGATATCGGCGGACGCACATCTCACTCTGCCATCATGGCACGTTCTCTTGAGATTCCAGCAGTTGTTGGAACGAAAGCGGCTACAGGCACGATCCAAAACGGCGTGACTGTTATCGTTGACGGTATCAATGGCGATGTCATTATTGACCCATCTGCGGAAACTGTAAAAGAGTATGAAGAAAAACATAATGCTTATTTGGCTCAAAAAGCTGAGTGGGCGAAGCTTGTCAATGAACCGACTGTCTCAAAAGACGGACATCATGTAGAGCTTGCAGCGAACATCGGTACTCCTGATGATGTAAAAGGTGTTCTTGAAAACGGCGGAGAAGCAGTTGGCCTTTACCGTACAGAATTCCTTTACATGGGAAGAGATCAGCTGCCTACAGAAGATGAGCAGTTTGATGCTTACAAAACGGTTCTTGAGCGTATGGAAGGAAAATCAGTCGTCGTGCGTACACTTGATATCGGCGGAGACAAAGAGCTTCCTTACCTGCAGCTTCCTAAAGAAATGAACCCGTTCCTGGGATATAGAGCGATTCGTCTTTGCCTTGAAGAGCAAGAAATCTTCAGAACACAGCTTCGCGCGCTGCTTCGTGCAAGTACATACGGAAACTTGAAAATCATGTTCCCTATGATTGCGACAGTTAACGAATTCAAAGAAGCAAAAGCGATCCTTCTGGAAGAGAAAGAAAAGCTCGTAAAAGCGGGACAGGCTGTATCTGACGATATTGAAGTCGGAATGATGGTTGAGATTCCGTCAACTGCAGTCATCGCTGATCAGTTTGCTAAAGAGGTTGATTTCTTCAGTATCGGAACAAACGATTTGATCCAATACACAATGGCAGCTGACCGTATGAATGAACGTGTATCTTACCTGTATCAGCCATACAACCCGGCAATCCTTCGCTTAATTACACTGGTAATTGAAGCAGCACACAAAGAAGGAAAATGGGTTGGCATGTGCGGAGAAATGGCAGGAGACGAGATTGCGATTCCAATCCTTCTCGGCTTAGGCTTAGATGAGTTCTCAATGAGCGCAACGTCTATTCTTCCGGCAAGAACACAGATCAGCAAATTGTCTAAACAAGAAGCTGAGTCATTCAAAGAGAAAATCTTATCTATGAGCACGACAGAAGAAGTTGTCGCGTTCGTAAAAGAAACATTCAAGTAATGTACAAAAACCAGACGGCCTCCGGCCTGTCTGGTTTTTTTCATAAGTAAGCGTATAGAAGGACACAATAACATGGCTAGGAGGGATAGTATGTCAAACCAATTTAACGCAGGAGATACTGTTTATGTGATCTACAGAAATCCGCACGCTGCCAATGTAGCTCACATAAAGGAAGCCGAAATTGTGCACCATCCATACCATGAAGGCGAGCTTTCCCTGTTTATTTATGAAACCTATCATCCGTTCGCAGAGGACGATGCTGTGTTTGCAAGCTATGAAGAAGCTAAATCGCTTTACAAAGAACTCTTTGATATTGATCCGTATGAGTAACAAGGAAATCATTACAACTCATATCCTTTCCGCCTAGTGAGAAAAGTAACGTTAGTAAAGGAAAAGGATGTGGCATCATGCAGAACCCATTTGTTCCGCAGCTTGTATATATAGAACCGAGGGCGCTGGAATACCCGCTAGGCCAAGAATTACAAGAAAAATTTGAGAATATGGGCATTGAAATCAGAGAAACAACATCCCACAATCAGGTGCGTAATATTCCTGGGAAAAATCATCTTCAGCAATATCGCAATGCGAAATCAACTTTAGTTATCGGTGTCCGGAAAACATTAAAGTTTGATTCATCCAAACCCTCGGCTGAATATGCCATTCCGTTTGCAACAGGCTGTATGGGGCATTGTCATTACTGCTACCTGCAAACAACCATGGGATCAAAGCCGTATATCAGAACTTATGTAAACGTCGAAGAGATTTTGGATCAGGCAGATAAGTATATGAAGGAGCGCGCACCAGAGTTCACAAGGTTCGAAGCATCATGTACGTCAGACATTGTAGGAATTGATCATCTGACACACACGCTGAAGCGCGCCATTGAACATTTTGGCCAAAGTGATCTCGGAAAGCTCCGATTTGTAACGAAATTTCATCATGTCGATCACCTATTAGACGCAAAGCATAACGGGAAAACGAGATTCAGATTCAGTATTAATGCCGACTATGTGATTAAAAACTTTGAGCCGGGAACTTCACCTCTTGATAAGCGGATAGAGGCGGCAGTAAAAGTTGCAAAAGCAGGCTACCCGCTAGGCTTTATTGTTGCTCCGATTTATATTCATGAAGGCTGGGAAGAAGGATACAGACATCTGTTTGAAAAGCTTGATGCTGCTTTGCCGCAGGACGTTAGACATGACATAACGTTTGAATTAATTCAACACCGTTTTACAAAACCGGCCAAACGAGTGATAGAGAAAAATTATCCGAAGACGAAGCTCGAATTAGATGAAGAAAAGCGCCGTTATAAATGGGGACGCTACGGGATCGGAAAATATATTTATCAGAAAGATGAAGAGCATGCACTTCGAGAAGCACTTGAATCCTATATTGATACCTTTTTCCCTAACGCGAAAATTGAATATTTTACTTAAACGGGCTGTTGTGATCAACAGCTCTCTTTTTATAAAAAGGATTTTTCCATTCCATCAAAACGCCGTAATTCAATGATTCTTTATCCTCTACATAATTGCTTACTACACGAATAGGTGAACGCCCGCAACGGAGGAGAAAGGAAAGCACAGGGTCGTTTTTCCTGCCTTCCATCACATCTTCAACGTACTGAACAGCGCTGATCTCGTGTGCGTATTTATGATATAAAGGAATGCGGCCGCCGCCGAGAAGGCGCTCCAGTCTCTTATCAACAGTCAGCTCATA
This sequence comes from Bacillus sp. YP1, assembly GCF_000877815.1. Taxonomy (NCBI): domain Bacteria; kingdom Bacillati; phylum Bacillota; class Bacilli; order Caryophanales; family Bacillaceae; genus Bacillus; species Bacillus sp. YP1. The sequence goes on from NZ_CP010014.1 coordinate 1,204,426, forward strand.
CATCGTATTCATCAGCCATTTTCCGATTCCAAGCTTTCGATAATGAGGAGAAACAGAAATATCCACTACATATAAAGTATTTCCATAAGGTTCATGGTTTTTAATCGATCCGTTGTCTGTTGCTTGTGCCCATGTATGGTCAGGAGATTCAGGCTCAAATTGTACAATAAGAGCAGCCATGGAACCGATAATTCTGCCATTGATGAGCGCACATAAAGCGCCTTCTGGAAAGGTTTTGATATGGCTGGCAAGCTGGTCCTCTGACCACAGCAATTCCTGGGGAAACGGAGGAGGAAAACATTCTTTTTGAAGAGAAATCAGCCTCTGGATGTCAGTCTCAGTGTAGTTTCTGATGGTCAGAGCCTCAAATTTTCTGCCGTCGTGCACATACATTTGTTTTAGTATGATCATCACTCTCCTTATGTTGTTTCATTATAATGAAAATTGAATTTTCAGTAAATATATTCCGATTTTCTTATAATTTATTTTTTGATTATTCATTTTTCAAACGAAAGGGCCGATATAGAAATTAGGAGGGGATTGGTTTGTTTAAAAAACTTCACATGAAGATTGCTGTTTTTGTTTCGATTATGTTAATCGTCACAGTTGTTCTTTTAATGCTGTCTTCTTATTTGACGCTAAAACCGATGATTACAGAGGATGGGAAAAATACAACTCAAAACGTGACGCAGTCACTTGAACAAAATATTGAATTGCAATTAAAGAGTTATGCCATTTCGTTATCAAGATTGGCTAATGGGGAATTAACGCATACATTTGTAACGAAACCAAGTAAAGAAGCTGCTCGGCTGTTTCACGATGACATTAAGCAAATCAAAGACAACGATGATTATGTTGCGATGGCTTACATAGGCACCGCAAAAAAAGAAATGTTTACATATCCAAAAGCGGATTTCGCTGAGGATTACGATCCAACATCAAGACCATGGTATAAGCTTGCAGCTGAAACCCCGGATCAAGTTGTTTGGACGGAACCTTATAAAGATGTCGTGACAGGAGACATGATTGTTACTGCATCGAAAGCGATCTTAGACGGGCAAAAAGTGATAGGGGTTGCCAGCTATGACTTGAAACTCTCTGCTATCCAGAGTATGGTCAATAAACAAAAGGTGCCTTACAAAGGATTTGCCTTTTTAGCTGATGCGAGCGGCAATCTTTTAGCCCATCCGTCAAATCAAGGAAAAAATATATCAAAGGATCAAACACTGCAAACCATCGCATCCGAGAAAAAAGGGATACAAGATGTGAATGGGAAAATGGTTGTGTACCAAATGATTGGCGAAACAGGCTGGAAGGTCGGAACGCAATTTGATACCGATCAATTAATGTGGATTTCAGATAAAATGAATCGGGCAAATCTTTGGATATCATTGATTGCGCTTATCATAACAATTATTCTCAGCTACTTCCTGGCCAAAACGATAACCGGTCCGATACAGCAGCTGATCGCAAAAACGAAAGCTGTTTCCGCAGGCGATTTAACAGTGCGCGCGGAATCAAAATCTAAGGATGAAGTCGGTATTTTAACAAGAGATTTCAATCTGATGGTTGAAAATATGAAGGAAATGGTTGAGCAAGTGAGACTCTCTTCAGGGAAAGTATCTGACACCTCTGAACAACTAACGGCTGTCTCTGCCGAAACTAATGAAACAAGCGGCCAAATTGCAAAAGCGATTGAAGAAGTAGCCGCAGGAGCATCGGAACAGGCTTCTGAAGTTGAAACCATTAATGAAAAATCGGAAAGCCTGTCAACGAAAATCAGGCAAATCGCTGAGGAGGCAGGCGGAATTAAAGAACGCTCAAAATCGTCCGAGGATGCAAGCTATAAAGGACTTGACGCGCTCGGCCAGCTGCTGATGAAATCAAACGAAGCCAATATGGAAACGAAAAAGGTTGAAACGATGCTGCTGGATTTGGAAAATCAAACTAAGAATATTGAAGAAGTCGTTACAGCGATTTCAAACATATCTGATCAAACCAACTTGCTTGCCTTAAATGCCAGTATTGAGGCAGCCAGAGCCGGAGAAAGCGGGCGCGGTTTTGCCGTCGTAGCCGATGAAGTGCGGAAGTTAGCTGAGCAATCAGCCCTTTCTACAAAGCATATCAGTGAGACTGTGAAGCTTATCCAGCTTGAGACAAAAGAGGCCTCTCACGCGATGGTTGAGGCAAGCAGAATGAATGATGAACAAAACAGTGCCATTCACGAAACTGGAGAGGTATTAAATACGATAACTGCAGAAATGCAGTCACTGGTACAAGGTATTGATCACATTTACGCGGAAATTCAAAGAATGAGTGAAGAACAGCTTGCGATTTCTGAAGCTATTCAAAGCATTTCAGCCATATCACAGGAATCAGCTGCCGCAGCAGAGGAAGTGAACGCATCAACCGATGAACAGCTTGTCACCCTTGATAAAGTCAAACACTCAACGGAAACACTAAAGCATGCAAGCCAAGAGCTTATGAACACAATTGCAAAATTCACATTGTAATCCAATTACATCCCCAAACATCATTTGTTTTGGGGATTTTTTATGTTATAAGATGAATAGATATGGTAGTCTAAAAAATGAAGGAAAAATGATAAATTTTAACTAAAATCAAAACGAAACATCTGGGAGGAATGACCTTGAAAAAAACAATTGGTTTTATCGGTCTTGGAGTGATGGGAAAGAGCATGGCATCACATATTCTGAATGACGGCCACCCTGTTTTGGTGTACACCCGGACAAAAGAAAAAGCAGAAAGCATACTTCAAAAAGGCGCGATCTGGAAAGATACGGTCAAAGATCTTTCGAAAGAAGCGGATGTCATCATTACAATGGTCGGCTATCCCAGTGATGTTGAAGAAGTGTATTTCGGAAGCAATGGAATTATTGAAAACGCAAAAGAAGGCGCATATCTTATTGATATGACGACATCTAAGCCTTCGCTTGCGAAGAAGATTGCTGAAGCGGCCAAAGAAAAAGCATTGTTCGCTTTAGACGCTCCTGTTTCCGGTGGAGACGTCGGTGCACAAAACGGAACACTCGCGATTATGGTCGGTGGAGAAAAAGAAGCTTTTGAAGCCTGCATGCCGATTTTCTCTTTAATGGGAGAGAATATTCAGTATCAAGGACCGGCTGGAAGCGGACAGCATACCAAGATGTGCAATCAGATTGCAATTGCAGCCGGTATGATCGGTGTTGCTGAAGCGATGGCTTATGCCCAAAAATCAGGCCTAGAGCCAGAAAATGTTCTGAAAAGCATCACAACGGGCGCAGCCGGAAGCTGGTCATTGTCAAATCTTGCTCCCCGTATGCTGCAAGGCAACTTTGAACCGGGATTTTATGTGAAGCATTTTATTAAGGATATGGGAATTGCACTAGAGGAAGCAGAATTAATGGGGGAAGAAATGCCAGGCTTGTCGCTCGCAAAATCCTTATATGACAAGCTAGCTGCTCAAGGTGAAGAAAACAGCGGAACACAGAGTATATATAAGCTTTGGGTGAAATAAAAGGACTGCTTGTATCCTGCAGGCAACCATCAGGCTGTCGTGAAAATCTCGACAGCCTTTTTTTGGACTATAAGTGCGTAAAAGAGAAAAATACCACTTGTTTTAATTAATTGACAAAACGGAAGGGTGAAAATAAGAACATGATTCTATAATTCTAGCTTTAAGAAAGAATCAATAGCTTAACCTATACATTCAACATCAGTGACTATTTTTCTGATGATCTAAATGCTGATTTGTTTTGTTTATTGATTTATTCTCTGAGATAGGATTATGGGGTAATATTCTTATTACTAAAGCGGCTTTGGAGTGAAGTCGATTTAGCATTGCCTCCTATCTCAGAAAAGTGAGTATAGGAGGCTTTTTTTGTAGATTATTATTGATGGGGGTATTGATATGAAGCTTGAACAGCAAGAAATAAATATTTTACATTCTGATTCTGGTCCATACGGGATAGCCATTTCACCCGAAGGAAAGGTATGGTTTACTCAACATAAAGCTAACAAGATCAGCTGTCTTGATAAGACGGGCCAAATTCAAGAGTATATTGTCCCGACACCTGATGCTGGAGTCATGTGTTTAACGGTGTCTTCAGAAGGTGATATTTGGTTTACAGAAAATAGGGCTAATAAGATAGGGAAACTGACAGCAAAACGGCAATTTATAGAATATCCATTGCCGCATCAACATTCAGCCCCATATGGGATTACGGAAGGTCCAGACGGAGATATCTGGTTTACTGAGATGAATGGAAATCGTATAGGTAAATTGACATCAGAGGGCAAAATTCATGAATACGAACTGCCTAATGAAGGATCGTACCCTTCTTTTATTACGTTGGGTTCAGATCACTCACTTTGGTTCACTGAAAACCAGAATAATGCTATCGGCAAAATAACTGAATCAGGTGAGTTAACGGAGTTTCCGATTCCTACACCAGCAGCAGGACCGGTAGGCATTACAAAAGGGCATGATGATGCACTTTGGTTTGTAGAGATAGTGGGTAATAAGATAGGTAAGATTACGGTTTCCGGTGACATAACTGAATATGATATCCCTACACCAAATGCACGGCCTCACGCTATCGCTGCAGGTGTAAGATCTGATTTATGGTTTACCGAATGGGGGGGAAATAAAATCGGAAGGCTGACAAGTGATCAAACAATTGAAGAATATACAATCAACACACCTCATGCTGAGCCTCATGGAATAGGATGCGATAATGATGGCACAGTATGGTTTGCATTAGAATGTAACAAAATAGGGAAATTAAAATTAACTAAATAAAGGAAAAGAGGACCCTTTGCATCTCATGCGAAACCTATGCTGCTCAACCTGACCCAAACATTTCTCCTTTATTATAAAAAGTCAAATCTATCAATGGCATAAATCTGTTGCAGCAGCTTTGCTATTGAAGGTAAAAGAAAAACGGATTGTAGTGAATAAGTTCCCTTCGCAGCCGGGTGAAGAAGACTGCCGTAACTTGACCTTGCTTGGCTGGGGGTCTGGCAGCTTTTTTCTGTTTCTCCATACATTTAGATGAATACAAAAAAAGCTTGTAGAAAAAACATGGTTTTCTCTACAAGCTGAAGATTACCTGTATCGTACAGGGAATTTTTTTTATTATTTTCCGATGAATTGTTGTGTCCAGATGCTTCCAGACTCAACGTAGCCAACACCGATGTGAGTAAAGTTAGGGTTTAGAATGTTTTTTCTGTGTCCTTCACTGTTCATCCAAGCTTTTACTACTTCTTCTGGTGTCTTTTGGCCCTTCGCAATGTTTTCACCTGCTGTTTTGTAGCTGATTCCGAAAGATTTCATCATATCAAACGGTGAGCCGTATGTTGGGCTTTGGTGATCAAAGTAGTTTTTGTCTTTCATATCCTGAGATTTTGCTCGTGCAGATTTGCTTAACGTTTCATCAATTTGAAGCGGCTTTAATCCTTGTTTTTGTCTTTCTGCATTTGTAAGTTCAACAACTTTTTTCTCATATGCACTTACAGATGAAGGTGCAGATGTTGTTGTGTTTGTTTTTTCAGCAGTTGCGGGTGCTTTAGAAGCAGTGCTTTGATCAGCAGCTGCTTTTTCAGTAGTCTTTTGTGCAGGTTTTGCCGTTTCTGTCTTTTGAACATCCTGAACTTTCACGTTAGATTGCTTCGCATGTTTTTGAAGAAACTGCTTAATCTCTTTTTCGTTTGCAGCGTTTAACGTTTTGATATTTGTGTTAATATGCAGTTTTTTCACTGCATCGTTAAGTGACATGTTTTGTACTGTGTTCCCCGTTTTTACTGTAACCACAGGCTGGCAGGAGAGTTCTTTCGCTGATGCTTGCTGTACGCCCCCGAATGTGAATAATCCAACCGCAGCGGCAGCAGATAAAATAAATGCTTTCTTCATTAGTTCGTAACCTCCTAGAGTTGTTTGTTTCTACAGAAAAATCATAACATAGCTTTTTTGTCATAAAGATTCCAGCACTTTCCTTTGACAAATAGAGATTGTCATTTTCGTAAAGTAAATGCGTTGAATCACTAAGAATAAGGGAATCAGCGGTATATATGATTTTATCGTACCGTTACATAGCTTCCTTTTTTTTGAACCGTTAGTTATATTTTAATGTGTTTTTATATTGACAGCTTTTTTTACTCCTTTTCGCTGTAACAACTATTACAAAGGTGTTACAATTAATCTCAGTATATGTAAATATATTGAATGATTTGAGAGGGGTAACCAGAAGTGACTGAAATAGGACGTGAACCAAAGAAAAAGAGCAAAGGAAACAGAGCAATCAGAATGAACCTTTTTTTCCTAGCTGTCTTTGTTCTATTCACTGCATTAATTTTTAAGCTCGGGGTTGTTCAAATTGTTGAAGGCGAACAGCATGAAGAAGACGCTGAGAAATCAAATGCAAAAACAGCTTACTATCCTGCGCCTCGCGGGAAGATGTACGACAGAAATCAGAAAGTTGCTGTCGACAACCAGAGCGTTCCAGAAATTGTGTATGTATCAACATCTAGCACAAAAACAGAAGATAAAATCAAAACAGCGAAGCGGCTTGCTTCTTTCATTCATATTGATACCGAATTTTTGAAGGAAAGGGATCTTCGTGATTACTGGATCGCAGCTCATCCGAAAAAAGCCGCCGCTCTGCTTAAGGAATCAGAAAGCAATCTGAAAGGAGACCAGGCTTACAAGCTTCAAATAGAGCGTGTTCCGGATCAAGAATTAAAGGCTATTCAGCAAGATGACGAAGAAATGGAAACTGCTGCGATATATACAAGGTTTTCAAGCGGAAATGCTTACGAACCTCAAATCGTAAAGGCAATGAATCCAAATAAGAGCAATAGCAATGGAAAAAACGGAGCGCTGCTTGATGAGAAGAAAAACTCCTCGCAAAGACCAAAAAATGACTTAACATATGATGAAATTTCCATTGTTTCTGAGCATTTAGAAGAACTTCCGGGAATCGATATCGTAAACGATTGGACACGAAAATATCCTTATGACAAAACCCTTTATTCTGTTTTCGGGGGCGTCACGACACCTGATCAGGGCCTGCTGAGCGACCGGAAAGATTTCTACTTAACAAGAGGCTATGCGAATAATGACAGGGTGGGAAAAAGTTATTTAGAGTATCAATATGAAGAATATTTAAATTCGCATAAAGAAAAAGTGGAATACGTAGAAGATAATAAAGGAAATGTCGTCAGCCAAAAAACCATTGATAAAGGCAGCAGGGGATACGATCTTCAGCTTTCTTTTGACATGGAGCTTCAGGCAAAGGTAGAAAAGATCATTGAAGAAGAAGTAAGAAACAGCCGTGCACGCGGAAATTACATGCTTGACAGAGCCTTTGTCGTGATGATGGACCCGAATAACGGCGATATTTTATCGATGGCAGGGAAAAAGATAGATTTAAAAACCAACAAAATTGAAGATTATGCGATAGGGGCATTTACCACCCAATATGAAATGGGATCAGCAGTAAAGGGGGCCACCGTGCTAGCCGGCTATCAGGACGGAATTCCGCATTATAAATATTATGTCGATGCTCCAATGCTTTTAGGAACGAATCTTATAAAAAAATCTTATACTAATATGGGAACCATCAATGAATTAACCGCATTGCAAAAAAGTTCAAACGTATATATGTTCAATGTTGCCATGCATATTGCAGGCGTAACATACAAGCCGCATGGATCTCTCCCGGCTGATCAGAACGATCTACTGAAAATGAGAAACTATTACAGCCAGTTTGGTCTGGGAGTAAAGACAGGTATTGATCTCCCGCAGGAATCAGCCGGAATGCAAACCACACCTAAAACTGTAGGAGGATTAATTTTAGACTTAGCAATTGGCCAATACGATACATACACACCGCTTCAAATGGCTCAATACATCTCAGTAATCGCCAATGGTGGCTATCGTGTTCAGCCTAGAATCGTTACAAGTATTCATAAGCCAGGAAAAAAAGACCAGCTGGGTAAGGCGATTGAACATAGGAAACCTAAAGTACTCAATAAGATTAATAATTCAGAGAGCGATTTGAAACAAGTACAAACAGGCATGAAATTAGTCACTTCTTCAGGGACAGCTAAAAATACGTTTACAGAAGATGTATCAGGGAAAACGGGAACAGCGGAAACATTTTACTACGGCACGAATCGCAACTGGTGGGGGAAAAAAACATACAATCTGACTTTTGTCGGCTATTACCCGTCGAAAAAAACAAAAGTGGCCTTTAGTGTTGTTGTTCCATCAGTAGATGATGATGATAAGATCAATAAAATTATTGCCAAAAGAGCTATCCACGCCTATGCAGAGCTCGAAAAAAAACACAGTAAAAAATAAAAAACAGGGTGCACAACTAAAAGATTGTGTGCCCTTTCTTTTATTCAAAAATTGACGTTCACCATAAGAATAGAAGGAGAATACTCATTTTCTAGCGAATCATACTAGGTAAAAGTCAATCTGTATATGTCGAAACACGATGATCATGCAAAGGAGGGATTCTGTGGAACAGGATACGCAGCATGTTAAACCACTTCAAACAAAAACCGATATTCATGCAGTCTTGGCCTCTAATGGACGCATCATTTATATATCTGCCAACTCCAAACTGCATTTGGGCTATCTCCAAGGAGAGATGATCGGATCATTCCTCAAAACGTTTCTGCATGAGGAAGACCAATTTTTAGTTGAAAGCTATTTTTATAATGAACATCACCTGATGCCGTGCACCTTTCGTTTTATTAAAAAAGATCATACGATTGTGTGGGTGGAGGCTGCGGTAGAAATTGTTACGACAAGAGCTGAGCGGACAGAACGGGAAATCATTTTGAAAATGAAGGTTCTTGAAGAAGAAACAGGCCATCAATCCCTAAACTGCGAAAAACATGAAATCGAACCTGCAAGCCCGGAATCGACTACATATATAACGGATGATTATGAACGGTTGGTTGAAAATCTCCCGAGTCCGCTATGCATCAGTGTCAAAGGCAAGATCGTCTATGTAAACAGCGCGATGCTCTCAATGCTGGGAGCAAAAAGCAAGGATGCTATTATTGGTAAATGGTCCTATGAATTTATTGAAGAAGAATATCATGATATCGTGAAAAACAGGATTATACGAATGCAAAAAGGAATGGAAGTCGGAATGATTGAACAGACGTGGAAAAGGCTTGATGGCACACCTGTTCATTTAGAAGTGAAAGCATCCCCGACCGTCTACAAAAACCAGCAGGCTGAGCTGCTGCTGCTGATCGATATCTCTTCAAGGAAAAAATTCCAAACCATCCTGCAAAAAAGCCGTGAACGATATCAGCTGCTGATTCAAAATTCCATTGATACCATTGCGGTGATTCACAATGGAAAATGGGTGTTTATGAATGAATCGGGAATTTCCCTGTTTGAAGCGGCTACATATGAGGATTTAATTGGCAAAAACATATACGATCAGCTGCATCCTTGCGATCACGAGGATGTAAAAGAGAGAATCCAAAACATTGCCGAGCAAAAAACAGAATCTGAAATTGTCAAGCAATCCTGGTTCACCTTTCAGAACAGGGTCATTTATACGGAGATGGTCTGCATTCCGACGACCTTTTTTGGTGAAGCGGCCGTCCAGGTCATTCTTCGGGACATCTCAGAGAGAAAACAAACAGAAGAATTGATGCTGAAATCGGAAAAATTATCAATCGCAGGGCAGCTCGCGGCGGGAATCGCCCATGAGATCCGCAACCCTCTTACAGCGATCAAAGGATTTTTACAGCTGATGAAACCGACAATGGAAGGAAACGAACATTACTTTGATATTGTGTTTTCTGAACTCAGCCGTATCGAATTAATACTCAGTGAATTGCTCATGCTGGCGAAACCTCAGCAAAATGCTGTCAAAGAATATTTGAACTTGAAAAAATTAATTGGTGAGGTTTCAGCCCTGTTAGAAACGCAGGCGAATTTAAATGGCATTTTTATCAGAACAAGTTATGAAAAAGACAGCATTTATATAAACGGGGATCAAAACCAATTAAAGCAGGTATTCATTAATTTAATCAAAAATGCAGTTGAATCAATGCCTGATGGGGGAACAGTAGACATTATCATAACCGAAGATGAGCATTCTGTTCATGTTACTGTCAAAGACGAAGGGGAAGGTATACCTGAAAAGGTACTAAACCGGATTGGAGAGCCATTTTTAACAACAAAAGAAAAAGGTACGGGGCTTGGATTAATGGTGACATTTAATATCATTGAAAACCATCAGGGAGTTATACATGTGGACAGCCATCCTGAAAAAGGCACAGCGTTTAAAATTTCATTTCCAAAAAAATAAAACAACGGCTTAAACGCCGTTGTTTATCGTCTGCATTGCTTCACGTTTTTTAAATACAAATAATTCTAAACGGTCCAGGCCTTCTCTCAGCGTGTCCATTGAGCATGCAAAAGACAGCCTTACATATCCTTCACCATATGTTGAGAACGAGCTGCCCGGCACGAGTGCCACGCCAGCGTCTTCCAAAAGAGCCATACTAAAATCAAATGAAGTCATTCCAAATGATTTAATAGAAGGGAAGATATAAAACGCACCGGATGGTTTAACAACATCAATTCCCATGGAAACAAGACGGTCATAAACATAGTCCAGACGTTTTTTGTATTGTTCTCTCATAATCAATGCGTCGTCAAAGCCGTTTGTGACAGCTTCAAGCGCGGCTTTTTGAGAAATGGATGAGGCACATGACACATTGTATTGATGAACCTTTAAAATGTGCTTTGCAATGTCTTTCGGTGCAAATAAAAATCCAATTCTCCAACCAGTCATGCTGTGTGATTTTGACAAGCCGTTAATGACAATTGTTTGATCCCGCAAATGGTTTGCGATGGAGTAATGCGGTCTGTCATATGTTAATTCACTGTATATTTCATCGGACAATACGAAGACATTTCTGCCTTTTAAAAGGGCTGCGATGCTTTTCAGTTCTTCTTCAGATAAAGTCACGCCGGTAGGATTTGACGGATAAGGAAGCACGACACACTTGGTGTTGGGTGTCAGAGCATCTTCAATCAGCCGGGCGGTAAGCTTAAAGCCGTGTGATGTAGTATCAACAATGACAGGCTTGGCCCCGCACAAATTGATAATAGGTTCATAGCCCGGATAAATAGGCCCTGGCATAATGACTTCATCACCGGGAGATAAAATCGTCCGGAATGCAGCATCAATGGCTTGGCTTGCGCCTGTTGTGATGATAATTTCAGATTCAGCATCATAGTTGAAATCCGCTTTTTTCTTCATATAAAGCTGCACAGCTTGTCTCAGCTCCAGGTAGCCGGCATTCGGAGTATATGACGTCACGTTTTCATCAATGGCTTTTTTTGCGGCAGCTTTCACATGATGCGGTGTGAAAAAATCAGGCTGGCCGATTGTAAGTGAAATGACGTCTTCGTGTTGGGCTACAAGATTCGAGAATTTGCGTATTCCTGAAATTTCGATCTCTCTTGCTTTCGGATTCAGCAAATGTTCCATAATTCATCACCTTAACAAATATAATGAGTTTATCCTATTTTACCACTAGCTGATCATTTGTCACCTTTTTAACTGATATATTTCGATTGTATGCGCCTTTTTTCTAAACATACCTTTCTTTTCAGAAAAAAAGAAGACAACCAGCGATTTGATTGTCTTTATTGTATCATGTTCTATTATTGTTTATATGTGCCAATTTCATTAATAGCCATAATCAAAATGAAGGTCTTCGTGCCAAATCAGATACGGAGGATGCTCTTCTCGAAGGTCAGCTGATTCTTTCTTCATATTCAGGTAAGTTTCTTCACTGATATCCTCTAAAACAGTCATTTCGTTTTCTTTAAATATTACTAAGGTACCCATTATTTACACCCTTCTTTGGAAAAATCCTTGACTATTTTATCACTGTTAGTTGGAAAGTCAATGGTTATTAGGAAAAAAGTTTCTTTTTTGAGGAACGCGGCTTGTTGCCTTCGGAATTCGATTTTGAAGAGCTGCCATTCACTTTTTACAAATTACGCCGATATATACAGTACAATACTGAATGCGAATAGCGAGGGATTGAATTGTCGTTACAACAATACGAAATTTTATTGGATTCTGGTACAAATGAATTAGAAATTGTGAAGTTTGGCGTGGGTGAAAATGCTTTCGGAATTAACGTCATGAAGGTAAGAGAAATTATTCAGCCTGTCGAGGTGACATCAGTGCCTCACTCCCATCAGCATGTAGAAGGAATGATTAAACTCAGAGGAGAAATTCTCCCTGTGATCAGTCTCTTCTCATTTTTTGGAGTAGAGCCTGAAGGATCAAAAGATGAGAAATATATCGTGACTGAATTTAATAAACGGAAAATTGTTTTTCATGTCGGCTCTGTTTCTCAAATTCACAGAGTATCCTGGGAAGCGATTGAAAAGCCGACATCGTTAAATCAAGGAATGGAGCGGCACCTTACCGGGATTATTAAGCTCGAAGACCTGATGATCTTTTTGCCTGACTATGAAAAAATTATTTATGACATTGAATCAGATTCAGGTGTTGACACGTATAATATGCATACCGAGGGCTTCGATGAAAGAAGAACTGATAAAAAGCTTATCATTGTAGAGGACTCACCGCTTTTGATGCGCCTCTTGCAGGATGAATTAAAAGAAGCAGGGTACAACAATATCGCTTCGTTTGAAAATGGAAAAGAGGCATATGAATACATTATGAACCTTGCTGAAAACGAAACTGATTTATCAGAACAGATTGATATGATCATCACTGATATTGAAATGCCAAAAATGGACGGACACAGGCTCACAAAGCTGCTGAAGGAAAATCCGAAAAGCTCAGATGTGCCGGTTATGATTTTCTCATCGTTAATTACGGATGATCTGCGTCACCGCGGCGAAGTTGTAGGCGCAGATGAGCAAATCAGCAAGCCTGAGATCAGTGATTTGATTAAAAAAGTGGATACGTATGTTATTGAATAAATAAAAACAGCCGTTGCCAGAAAGAGGCACGGCTGTTTTTATTTTAAAAGTAACTCTCGCCAAGTTTTTTAAAGACCGGTTTATGGTAAGCTGGCTGCTGGCGATTTGGCACTAGCGGCTTTTCTTTCATGCCGACATATTCTTGCAATAGGTGTTTCGCTTTTGTTAAAGACATTTGAGCTTTAGGATTTCGGTACGATTGATTAAGTGTACCTAAATGCGGAAGATGTTCGAAGTCTTCTTTAGTTGGAGGCATGTGAAAATAGTAGTCTCCGATTGAGATAAGCACGTCCGATTGCTGTTGGCTGAACCTTGGATTTTTTGAAAAATGAAGCCCTATTTTCTTTCCTTTACCTTCTTTGACAAGCTTTTGCAAAGCCCGTTTTTTCAGCAGATATAGGTATTTAGGGTTGGGGGCGGTTTTTGCATGGCGGTTCACAGTGTAAACTGCTTTTGAAAGATTTTCTACGGTTGGCTGCAGATCTTTCGTATATGCATGGTCGTCCATTATTTCTCTCCTTTGCTCTTATCAATTTCTATATGTTTAGATTATACTTTTTTAAAGTTGAAATGCAAATATTGAATGTAAAAATGCGCTTTTTTCTAAGAAAAAAAGCGCATTTTTAACCTGCATTATACAGATCTTGCCTTCTTTTTCGGCTGTTCTTGAAATGCTTCCTGAACATTCACTTCCACAGCCTGAGCACTGTATTTTGGCAGTGCAATAAAATAAAAAATAAAAACGAGCAGGATAATAACACCCATGCCGTAATAAAGATAATCAATGTTTGAAACAAACTTAGGGAATAACAGTGCGACTAAGCCAAGTGTCAAAGACTGTGCAAACATCATAAAAGGGTCCTGCATGCCGCTTACACGTCCCATCAGTTTTGGATGAACAATTTTGGGCATCCACCCTCCGATTGCAATGTTGATCGGTCCGATGCACATTCCCAGTGCAAAAGCTGCCGCGTAATACACCCATAAAATATTGGTGTAGCCGAGGACGAAGATCAGCAAACCTGCAATGAAAATCGGTATCGACATTAAAAAGTGCGGCTTCACTTTTTTAGAGATGATCGTGCCGATTACGCTGCCTGCCAGCAGCCCAAACCCGAGTGCGATCGTAAATACAGACGTATGCCACTCATAACGGTCAGGCGCCAATCCATATTTCATTGTAAACATCGGCAATACGGCGAATCCTCCATTGACAAATCCAAAAATGAAGAAGCCAAAAATAAGAGATGCCAGCAATTTGTTTTTTAAAATATAGAGGATGCCTTCTCTAAAGTCATTTATTGAATCCTTAACAGAAGTCTTTCTCCAGCTGAATGCACCGTTTGGCTGTCGGGCTTCTTTTGGAATCCGGCAGCTGCGGATCAGCAGCCCGGAAATGATAAAGCTGACAAAATCAAGAATAATGGCGCCTTCAATACCGATGGTGTTGTACATAAACGCGCCTATACCGACTCCAAACACCATAAAAATGCTAAAAAGCATCTGATTAAGCCCTGCCGCTTTCGCATAATGCTCCTTCGGCAGAATGGCTTGTACCAAACTGTTTTCTGCCGGAAAGAAAAACTTTGTTACAGCGCTTCTGATAAATAAGATACAAAAAACAAGAGGAATATTGCCGGTAAATAAAGTGAAAAAAAGCACGACAGTCAGGCCTGCTCTGATCCAATCACAATTTTCTGCCACCTTTTTTCTGTCAAACCGGTCCGCGACGACTCCCACGATCAGAAATACAAATATGGTCGGAAGAGAATACATCAGCTCCGCCAAGGTCGTATATGAAGGCTGGCTGCTGAATCGGTCCAGCAAAAAAAAAGCAAAGGCCATGTTGCCTACTGTCGTGCCCATTTGAGAAGCGAGTGCTGCGAAAAATAGACGAACAAAATTACGATTTTTAAATATATCCATAAAAACGCTCCTTACCCTAAAGGTCCCACTTTATCATATTATAAACCGCCTGTTTTTGAAACAAATAAGAAAACATTACCGGTTAATCGTGACTCTTGTTCCGTTTGGCACAATTGAAGCAAGTTCGATCACGTCTTTGTTATGCATGCGAATGCAGCCTTTAGAAACAGCCTTACCAATCGAAGCGGGATTATTCGTCCCATGTATTCCGTAGTGCTGCTTTGAAAGGCTCAGCCAATAAGCGCCAAATGGGCCGCCGGGATTGCGCTGGCGGTTAATAATGTAAAACTCGCCAGTAGGCGTTTGCGTTAGTATTTTACCAACGGCGATGGGATAGGTTTTCATTACCCGATTATTTAGGAACAGCGTAAGGGTCTTCGCTCCGATTGAGACTGCGATATGATACGGAATTGTATATGGGTCCGGCAGTCCGGGGATGACTATGGACTGTCCCGCTGTGAGCCCTGCCTGCAGTGACGGATTAGCCTGGAGTAATGCAGCCGTGCTGATTCTGAAATCAGCCGCGATGCTGTTCAGTGTATCACCTTGCTTCACCTGGTACGTAAGCAGTTTCCTCATCCTCCTTTTTTACTTATAAGTATTGATGAGGAGCCCATCCTGCTACATTAATTTGTGCTTTTTAAGGTGAAGACAGTGATTTCAGGCTTGGCCAGAAACCGCAAAGGTAGCCTGGTCATCCCGAGGCCTCGGTTTACGTAAATATGAGTGCTGCCCGTTTGATACATTCCCTCTGTGTAGACTTTTCCATATGGAGGCGTAATAATCGGTCCGTAAAAAGGCAGCTGAATCTGGCCGCCGTGTGTATGGCCGGAAAGCTGAAGGTTCACGGGATAATCTGTTGTTTTCAAGGCCGCATCAGGTTCATGGACGAGAAGAATGGAAAAAAGTCTGTCGCTCAGCCTTGAAAGGGTGCCTTCATAATCTGGGTTTCCCAGCATTAAGTCATCAAGCGAAGCAATTTCGATTTTGCTGCCGTCTGCGAGTGACAATGTTTGATAGCCATTGCGATATACCGTGAAACCTCCGGCCGTCATCAGGCTTTTGTAAACGGCAGTTCCATAGCCTCCATGATCATGATTGCCGTAAATACAAAGCTTGCCGAAGGGAGCATTAAGCTTTCTCAATAATGGAATGACTGCCTGGGGGTGCTGGTACGTATCAGGATTATCGATAATATCACCTGTAAAAACAATGAGATCAGGTTTAGATTCATTAATTGTAAGAATGACAGTTTTTAAATCTTCGAGAGTAAAGTAATCACTCAAGTGTGCATCGCTGAACTGCACGATTTTAAAACCGTCAAATCCGTGCGGGATGAGAGAGCTTTTTATTGTGTGTTCGGTTGTCTCGATCATATGCGGCTCGAGATACCTGGCATAGCCATATCCCCCGCCGGCCGTTAAAGCACCGGCAGCAAGAGCGCCGAACATTCCTTTTAGAAATTGTCTTCTGGACATCTTTTTCATTTCAAACCAACCTTTAATAGAGTTGTTCTATTATATCATCTGTATCTGATAAAAATCTCATATGAGCATGTGCTGACAGAGGCAGGGATATAATGATAGAATATTATTGAATGAATACTCATTCACAATTGGAGGGGTAAACATGGAAAAAAAAGCGGTAATTATTACCGGCGGGTCAAGCGGCATGGGAAAAGCGATGGCAAAAAAACAGGCTGAATTAGGGTGGCACGTTATGGTGACAGGGAGGAACCATGAAGCACTTGAGGAAACAAAAAAAGAAATTCAGACCTTTGAGGGACAGGTCGCTTGTTTTCAAATGGATGTCCGTTCCGATTCCGCCGCTTCAGACATGATTAAAGAAGCGTTAAAAGCCTTTGGCCGGTTTGACGCGCTGATTAACAACGCGGCCGGAAACTTTATTTGTCCGGCAGAAAAGCTAACGCCCAATGGATGGAAAGCCGTTATTGAGATTGTTTTAAACGGCACATTTTTTTGCAGCCAAGCAGCGGCAAGGCATTGGATTGACCAGAAGCAGCAGGGTGTCATTTTAAATATGGCAGCCACGTACGCTTGGGGAGCGGGAGCGGGGGTCGTTCATTCCGCTGCAGCCAAAGCGGGGGTATTGTCATTGACAAGAACGCTGGCCGTTGAATGGGGGAGCAAATACGGCATTCGTACAAACGCTATAGCCCCCGGACCGATTGAACGAACAGGCGGTGCGGAGAAGCTATTTGAATCGGAAAAAGCGATGGCCCGCACGATGAACAGTGTGCCGCTCGGCCGATTGGGCACACCGGAGGAAATCGCCGCTTTGGCAGCGTTTTTGCTTTCTGATGAAGCATCCTATATAAACGGGGATTGTATCACAATGGACGGAGGGCAATGGCTGAATCCTTATCCGTTTTAAAGAATATTAATCTTTGGATTCAATGTGGTATAATCAGACAAAGATAGAGAAGCAGGTGATAACATGTTGGATCCACTTGATATTTTAACGAACATTGATGATGTCCTTCCATATTACCAGGCGATTTTCAGTGCCGAGGAACAGAAGGTTGTCGGATATGAGGTGCTTGGACGAATTTTGGCAGATTCAGAAATCCAAAGTCTCGGGCCCTTCTTTTTAGATGCGGGGATACCCGAAGAATATAAACTAGAGGTTGATAACAGAATTATCCGCCAGGCTCTAGACCGCTTTTTAGATGCGGATTCTGATCTGTTGATTTTTATGAATCAGGATGCCAATCTGCTGATGCTGGATCATGGTGAAAGCTTTCTGGAGCTTCTGAAAGAATATGAAGCGAAGGGAATCGAACTCCACCGTTTTGTGCTTGAAATTACAGAGCACAATTTTGAAGGGGATATTGAGCAGCTCTACCATATGCTTGCATACTATCGTACATACGGAATTAAAATCGCAGTTGACAACATCGGAAAAGAAAGCAGCAACTTGGACAGAATCGCGCTGCTCTCACCAGATCTGTTAAAAATCGATTTGCAGGCGCTGAAAGTGTCACAGCCGTCACCGTCATATGAGCATGTGCTGTACAGCATATCTTTATTAGCAAGAAAAATCGGTGCGGCGCTGCTGTATGAAGACATTGAGGCGAACTTCCAGCTTCAGTACGCCTGGAGAAACGGAGGCCGCTATTTTCAGGGCTATTACTTGGTGTCTCCATCTGAAACGTTTCTAGAGAGAGATGTATTGAAACATAGACTAAAAACTGAATTTCACCAATTTATCACACATGAGAAAAAGAAACTGGAAACCGTCTATGAGCACTCCGAACAGTTTTACAAACGAGTGCATCAGGCTGTGACCTCTTTGAGAAAAAACAATCTGTCTTCTGATGATGACTTTATTAAAAAGCTGGCGGAAGAGCTGACAGATTGCAGCTTCAGGATTTACATGTGTGATGAAGAAGGCGATCAGCTGACGGGAAATGTGTTTAAGCAGGATGGAGAATGGATTTATCAGCCGGAATATGCGGAAAAGAACTGGAGCTGGCGCCCTTATTTTCTGGAGAACATTATGCGAATGAGAAATCTCAGAAAAGGTTTTTTCAGTGATCTGTACAGTGATTTGGAAACAGGTGAAATGATCAGAACGTTTTCATATCCGATGGATGATCAGATGTATTTATTTATAGACTTGCCTTATTCTTATTTATATGAGCAGGACGGACTGATTTAACGGCTGATAGGCCGTTTTTTTTTATGAATTGAAAAAAATATCAAAAAACGATTGACATTGATACTGAGAATCATTATCATTTAATTATAGAGAGAAGCTACTCTCTGTTCCCCAACCCCTCTATCAGATCAAGATCCGAAAAAACTTGGCGCTACCCCCGCCAAGTTTTTTATTTGTCAAAGCATAGGACAATCCAATGAAACAATAAACCTAACTAGTGGTAAACGTTTAACACGGGGAGAAACATTGAGTGCCGAACACCCCTGACACTGCTGCACGGGTGTTCAGTTCCGTTGTTTACCTCTATCCAGCATGACTCCCATTGATTATGGCCACGCGGAACTTCACCATAACATTCAAAAGAAGGTTTTGACAAAGTTGCAAAAAGGCATTCTTAATGCTGCCAAAGATTCGAAAAAAATTATAATTGTGTGCATGACATTCAAAAAAAGCCTCAAACTAAAGAAAAATAGTTTTTTTCACTTTTTTTTCTTTGCTTAAATTCAGCAGTGAAAATGCCATCCTGTCCGACTTTATGGTATGATGCTCAATAGAACTTGTATTATAATAAATACTTGTTGATTTGAAGTTGCTTTTTGAAAGGAGTCTTTTTTTAGAATGTCACAATTAATGGGTATCATCACACGGCTGCAAAGTCTGCAAGAAACAGCGGAAGCGGCTAACGAGCCAATGCAGCGTTATTTCGAAGTGAATGGTGAGAAAATATGCAGTGTTAAATATTTCGAAAAAAATCAAACGTTTGAACTGACGGTTTTCCAAAAAGGTGAAAAACCTAACACATATCCGTTTGATAATATCGACATGGTTTCCATCGAAATCTTTGAACTTCTTCAGTAAGATTCCTGAAATAGGGGGAACAAGCTTCCGCCTTTGCAAAAGTAATCGAAATAAACGGTAAGGAACATACTTGTTTCATGGTTGTAAATCCTTGAAAAGGAGTGTCGTGATGGCTGATTCTTTTCTGTTTTATAATCTTTCAGAAGCACAGATGACCTTTCAAGATGTGATGGAACGGCTTAAAGCCTTTGTTCAAAAGGACCCCCGTTCTTCTTATGTGTTATCGATCGGAACCGATTCACAGGTTTACCGCGATTACACAAAGTTTATTACCGCATTGCATTTGCATCGTACAGGCAAGGGAGCTTGGGGCTGCTTGAAAAATCATACAGTCGACAGACCCATACATAGCCTTCGGGAGAAGATTTCGTTAGAAACGGCGTACAGCCAAGAAACGGCCGCTCATATTCTTGATGGACACTTAATGGATATTACCGATCTGCTCCTGCCCTTTACCGGTGAGGGGGCGGATCTTACCTTTGAAGTTCACTTGGATATTGGGAAAAAAGGGCTTACAAAAGATCTGATCCAAGAAATGACTGGACGTATTACCTCCATGGGGATTGAGGCCAAAATAAAGCCGGATTCATACACTGCCTTCAGCTATGCAAATCGTTTCACAAAATAATTTGACTGAAAAAGCCAAGGTAAATGTCGAATTATGCGGTTGACGTTTGTTATCTGATTACTTATTCTAGCGGTAGAGCTGAAAGTAAGTTGTCTTGCTTTCAGAGGTATTCAGTATAAAACAGGGGGCCTGATTGCGAATGAGTCTTATCGGTGAACGATTTACAGAAGAAGAACAAAAACTTCTGCTGAATATCCTGATCAACCATGAGTATGCCATCGAGCTATTAAGCAGTGAGATCAACGATATAGAGACAGGGACCAAAAACGTTGACGGAACCACCTACAAAAAACTTGTAACGCTATACGACCGATTTCGATTTGAAAATTAATGGGACACCCTATAATTGATACTCCACAAAGAGTATCTTTTTTATTGAAAGGAAACTTTTCGACAAATACTGATAAAGTTTATATTATTGCAATATAGGGAATGTATTGATGATGAAAATGAAAAGGGGTCGAAAACATGATAAGCTTACAATCAGATCAACTTCTTGAGGCAACAGTCGGACAATTTATGATTGAGGCGGACAAAGTAGCGCACGTGCAAGTCGGAAATAACCTTGAGCACGCATTATTAGTATTGACAAAAACCGGATACACAGCCATCCCGGTTCTGGATCCTTCCTACCGTTTACATGGCTTAATCGGGACAAATATGATCATGAACAGTATTTTTGGACTTGAGCGAATTGAGTTTGAAAAGCTTGACCAAATCACTGTTGAGGAAGTCATGCTGACCGACATTCCGCGCCTTCATATCAATGATCCGATTATGAAGGGATTCGGCATGGTCATTAATAACGGATTTGTCTGTGTTGAAAATGACGAGCAGGTATTTGAAGGGATTTTTACGAGAAGAGTCGTTTTAAAGGAATTGAATAAGCATATACGCTCATTGAATAAGTAGGCTGTACGGCCTATTTTTATTATATAGGCAGAGTGAAAAGAAAGCGCATACATAATTTAAACGAGAATAGGGCTTGAATAAGAAACTAAGATTTTATTAGAATGGGAGATAAGAAAAACTTATTGATAACAAAAAGGAGGACGACATGCAGCTTCAAGAGCTTCATATGCTCGTAGTTTTAGCTGAGGAATTAAATATGAGAAAGGCGGCAGAACGGCTTTTTGTATCTCAGCCGGCTTTATCTCAGCGCTTACAAACCATTGAAAAGGCGTGGGGAACAAAAATCTTTTTAAGATCCCAAAAAGGATTAACGGTAACGCCTGCCGGTGAGAAAATCATTCAGTTTGCGAATGATGTGACATTAGAGCAGGAAAGAATAAGAGAAAATATTGACGAGCTTGAAGGTGAAATTCACGGCACATTGAAGCTTGCCGTCGCCTCCATAATCGGTCAGCATTGGCTCCCTAAAGTCCTGAAGACGTATGTTGAAAAGTATCCGAATGCAAAGATCTCGCTCATAACCGGGTGGAGCAGCGAAATGCTGAAAAGCTTGTATGAGGATCAGGTTCATATCGGCATTATAAGAGGCAACCCTGAGTGGAAGGGGCGCAAAGATTACTTAATGACAGATCATCTGTATTTAGTGGATACTGAAATTTCCTGCATCGAAGATATTGCCCATACAGAACGGCCGTTTATCCAGTTTAAAAGTGACAGCACTTATTTTCAGGAAATTCAGCACTGGTGGCATCAAAAATTTAAAACGTCGCCGAAACAGACGATATTGGTTGATCAGATTGAAACGTGCAAACAGATGGCGCTGCACGGAATCGGTTATGCCATTTTGCCGTCTGTTACCCTTCAAAATGAAGATAAAGTGAATAAAATGCCTCTTTTAGACATGAAAGGGCATCCGATCGGTCGGGATACATGGTTATTAGGCTATGAGCCTGCCTTTGAACTGAAACAAGTCCAAGCTTTTGTACAAGTGATAAAGGATATGCTGGATCAGGAAAATCCATTTTAAAGACAGCGAGGTGCTGTCTTTTTTTATTTATATGTTGACAATGAAAATCATTATCATTTAAAGTGATACATATGATATTGAAAATCATTATCAATTAATGGGGTGATAACATGGCTAAAGCCTTGATTACATATGCCAGCATGTCAGGAAATACAGAAGACATTGCCTTCATAATAAAAGATACGCTTCAGGAATATGAGTTGGATATCGATTGTGTCGAGATAGATGATGTGGATGTGTCTTGTTTAACCTCCTATGATTATGTACTGATTGGCACCTATACATGGGGGGACGGCGATTTGCCCTACGAAGCGGAGGATTTTTTCGAAGAGGTCAAACAGCTTCAGCTTAATGGTTTAAAAACAGCCTGCTTCGGGTCTGGCGATTATTCTTATCCAAAGTTTTGCGAAGCGGTGAATTTGTTCAATGTCATGCTGCAAGAGGCGGGAGCTGCTGTTTACCAGGAAACACTAAAAATTGAATTAGCGCCTGAAACAGATGAAGATGTGGAAAGCTGCCGAGCGTTTGCGAGAGGTTTTCTTGCATGGGCAGATTATATGAACAAGGAAAAAAGCCATGTTTCATAAAGGAGCAACTGCTGTTACGGCATCGGCGTTTTCTGGATATTTTGTGGCGGTACAAAGAGAAGGCATTTTTCATTATTCTTTGGAGCAGGGCTGGAGAAAGCTTTTTCGTTTGAAAAGTAAGATACACTGTATCAGCTACATAGGGCCTTACTTATTTGGCGTTGGTGAAAAGGGAACAGTCATTCGTTCGGCTGATGAAGGGAAAACCTGGACGATGTCGAGCTTTCCGACAAATGCAACAGTGTGGGCGATTACCGGCAGAAACAACGGGTTTGTCTGCGCCCACGGTAAGCATTGTATTTATGTATCGGATGATTTTGGTGTCTCATGGCGCGTAGTCAAACCTTTTGCCGAATTTCATAATCCCCCTGTTATCCGGTCGCTATGCCTTCACGGGGGCAATCTTTTTATCGGCACGCAAATACACGCATATTTTGGCGGCATTTGGGCTTACGACATTAAGCGTGACACTGTCCAAGTTGTCAAAAAAGAAAAAAACCGGATGACGGCATCCATGCTAGTGTTCAATGAAAATTGGCTGGTGGCGGCGATGGGTTCTGTGAAAGGAAAGCACGGTGCTGTCACTGTACGGAATCTTTTGAATGGTGAAGAATTCATCATTCAATCCAGCATGATCAGAAAAGAAGATTCATTTCTTGATCTTTCAGAGGATGATGGCATTATATATGTCACTACAACACAAGATGAAAACGGTTTTTCGAGAATTTACCAGGCTAATCTCGAAGCCCGGTCGTTAAAATGGTTCGATACCATTAAGGGACATGGATGGAGAGTGGCCAATCAGAAAGAGAATTTCTTTTGCGCAGGCTTGTATGAATGTAAATTTGTCCAGCCGTACGAAGTTTCAGCAATGATTCATTAGAGGAGGAACAAGGAATTGGCGAAGATTTTGCTCGTTTATGCAACAATGTCAGGCAACACTGAAGCTATGGCAGATTTGATTGAAAAGGGGCTTCAGGAGGCGGAAGCAGAAGTAGACCGTTTCGAAGCAATGGATATTGATGATGCCCAGCTGTTTACCGATTATGACCATATCATAATGGGAACCTATACGTGGGGAGACGGAGATCTGCCTGATGAATTTTTAGATCTGGCTGAAGACATGGATGAGATTGATTTTTCCGGCAAAACATGCGCTGTATTCGGTTCCGGTGATACAGCATATGAATTTTTCTGCGGAGCGGTTGATACGCTAGAGGCAAAAATAAAAGAACGCGGTGGAGACATTGTGCTGCCTTCGGTAAAAATCGAAAATAATCCAGAAGGTGAAGAAGAGGAAGAATTAATAAACTTTGGGAGACAATTCGCAAAGAAAAGCGGGTGCGCTGTCTGATCACTCACTGGGAACTGCTAAAACGGCTGTTCCTTTTTTTCTTGTCTTTGTATCTTTCCTTTGATACAGTAATGAGGTAGAAAATCAGGAGGAGGACTATACATATGAAAATGATGGACGCAAATGAAATTATTTCATTTATTCAAAATAGTACAAAATCAACACCTGTAAAGGTTTACGTGAAAGGTGAGCTGGAAGGAATCAATTTCGGCGAATCTGCGAAAGCTTTTATCAACGGAAACACTGGTGTCGTTTTCGGTGAGTGGAGCGAAATCCAAACAGCAATCGAAGAAAACCAAAGCAAAATCGAAGACTATGTGGTTGAAAATGACCGCCGCAATTCTGCGATCCCAATGCTTGATCTTAAAAACATCAAAGCGCGTATCGAGCCGGGCGCGATCATCCGCGACCAAGTTGAAATCGGTGATAACGCAGTCATCATGATGGGTGCTTCTATTAATATCGGTTCAGTCATCGGTGAAGGCACAATGATTGATATGAACGTTGTGCTTGGCGGACGAGCTACTGTCGGAAAAAACTGCCATATCGGCGCGGGTTCTGTACTTGCGGGCGTTATTGAGCCGCCATCCGCTAAACCGGTTGTGATTGAAGACGACGTCGTAATCGGCGCAAATGCTGTTGTGCTTGAAGGTGTAACAGTAGGTAAAGGAGCTGTTGTTGCTGCGGGAGCGATCGTGGTAAACGACGTTGAGCCATACACTGTCGTTGCAGGCACACCAGCTAAAAAAATCAAAGACATTGATGAAAAAACAAAAGGCAAAACTGAAATCAAGCAGGAATTACGCCAGCTGTAAGGAAAAGTTTGATAAAAAAGGCGTGGATAATATATCCACGCCTTATTCGTATAGGCAGGAGGAATAGAAATGAAGAAAGAGGAGCTCATCGCAATTCGCAGAGATCTGCATCGTATACCGGAGCTTGGATTTCAGGAGTTCAAAACCCAGCAGTATTTATTAAATGTCTTGGAACAATATCCGCAAGACAGAATTGAAATTGAGAAATGGCGAACAGGGCTTTTTGTAAAAGTGAACGGGACGGCGCCGGAAAAAATGCTGGCGTACAGAGCGGATATCGATGCGCTTTCTATAGAAGAGCAAACTGGTCTTCCATTCGCATCAGAGCATCACGGCAACATGCACGCCTGCGGTCACGATTTGCATATGACGATTGCACTCGGCATTATTGATCATTTTGTTCACCACCCAGTCAAACAAGATTTGCTTTTTCTGTTTCAGCCGGCAGAGGAAGGGCCTGGCGGTGCGGAACCAATGCTTGAGAGCGATGTATTAAAAAAGTGGCAGCCTGATTTCATCACTGCGCTTCATATTGCTCCAGAGCTTCCGGTAGGCACCATTGCGACAAAAAGCGGCCTTCTATTTGCGAATACATCAGAGCTAGTCATCGATCTGGAAGGCAAAGGGGGACATGCGGCATATCCGCATTTGGCTGAGGATATGGTTGTAGCAGCAAGTACACTTGTCACCCAGCTGCAAACGATTATCTCTAGAAACACAGATCCGCTAGACAGTGCTGTTATTACAGTTGGTACCATTACCGGAGGCTCGGCACAAAATATCATTGCGGAAACGGCCCACCTGGAAGGCACGATCCGCACGCTTTCTGAAGAATCGATGAAACAGGTAAAGGAACGGATTGAAGATGTAGTGAAAGGAATCGAAATCGGATTCCGCTGCAAAGGAAAAGTGACATATCCGTCTGTATATCACCAAGTTTACAATACGAGCGGATTAACAGAAGAATTTATGTCTTTTGTTGCTGAACATCAACTGGCGACAGTAATTGAAGCAAAAGAAGCAATGACTGGGGAGGATTTTGGCTACATGCTGAAAAAATATCCCGGCTTCATGTTCTGGCTCGGCGCTGATTCTGAACATGGGCTTCATCATGCTAAGCTGAATCCCGATGAAAATGCGATAGAAACAGCGGTTAATGTCATGACAGGTTATTTTTCTGTTTATGCCAATTAAGTACAAATGAAAGAATAAAATTCCATAAAATGAGCACTCTAGTAAACGGAGGTGTTCAAAAATGGCTAAAAAAATTGGAATTGAACAATCGTTATCAGATGTAGAAGCTGCTTTAAAAGAAAAAGGATATGACGTTGTAATGATGAAAAGCCCTGCTGATGCTCAAGGCTGTGACTGCTGTGTCGTAACAGGTCTTGATAATAATGTGCAAGGGATAGCCGATACGGTAACACAAGCACCTGTCATTACAGCTTCCGGGATGACGGCTGAAGAAATTTGTAGCGAAGTTGAGAGCAGAATTCAGTAATAAAAAAACCGAAGCAAAAAGCTTCGGTTCTTTTATTTATTCTGTTTCTTTAGGGAAAGCGCGGTCGAACGCGTTCTTTATTTCTTTTCTCAACACTCGTTCGACTCGCCACTGTTCCATATTTTCTGTTTTGGCAATGACCCTGATTACAATTTCAGAAGTCCCCAGTTCTTGAATCCCGATGACATTTGGGCCTTCTTTTATTTGTGGAAGAGCCGCTGCCGTTTCATCACAAACCTGCTGTAAAATATGAATCATTTCATCAATATTTCTTTCAGCCGGCACTTTAATGTCAACAAGAGCCTGCATGGTACCACGAGAATGATTGCTCACGTTTGTGATGTTTCTGTTGGGGATGTAATGCAGTGTTCCGTCAAAGCTGCGGATTTGAGTTGTCCTTAAGCCAACCTGCTCGACAATTCCGTCAAAGGTGGAAACGGTAATATAATCTCCGACATCCAATTGTTTCTCAAGCAAAATAAAAAAACCTGTCACGATATCACTGACAAGCCCTTGGGCGCCAAATCCGACAGCCAGGCCGACGATTCCTGCCCCCGCTAAAAGAGCGCTTGGATCATAATGAAACAAATCTAGAACCATGACGAAAAATATGAAAATCAATGTATAAGCAAATATGTTAAGAGTCAGGCTTCGGAGCGTATGTGCACGTCCGATAGACAAGCTATTCTGCTCCTCGAATTTTGCAAACAGATGTTTAATGATTTTCATGCCTAATGATCGAACGATAAAATAGAGCAATATCATAATGGCGAGTTTAATGAGCAGAACACCGGCATTTGTAATCAGTCCCGCCCAATCATATTGTTTAATAAAGTCCATGTTGAGCTCCTTTTCTAATTGATTGCTGCACATTGAGACTAGTTACCCTGTACATGACCATGTTAAACGTTTTATTCAAAAATGTCGAAGCCAAAGACATACATGATTTGTTAAAAATTGACTCGGGAAATCTGCTTTTATATAATGGCATTGCAATATAACTAAAAATGGTTAATCACCCTTTATTTTCATGCGATTTTGACCTTTAAGCCAAACAATAAATTGGAGGGATACATATGGCAGAACGTATGGTAGGTAAACAAGCTCCTCGTTTTGAAATGGAAGCAGTCCTTGCAAGCAAAGAATTCGGTAAAGTAAGTCTTGAGGAAAACATGAAAAACGACAAATGGACAGTGCTGTTCTTCTATCCAATGGATTTCACTTTTGTTTGTCCGACAGAAATTACAGCAATGTCTGACCGCTATGACGAGTTCGAAGATCTTGATGCAGAAGTCATCGGGGTTTCAACTGATACCATCCATACTCATTTAGCTTGGATCAATACAGACCGCAAAGAAAACGGTCTTGGCCAGCTGAAATACCCGCTTGCTGCTGATACAAACCATGAGGTATCCCGGGAATATGGCGTTTTAATCGAAGAAGAAGGTGTGGCTTTGCGCGGATTGTTTATTATTAATCCTGAAGGGGAGCTCCAATACCAAACTGTTTTCCATAACAACATTGGACGTGATGTTGATGAAACGCTTCGTGTTCTCCAGGCGCTGCAAACTGGCGGACTCTGTCCGGCTAACTGGAAACCAGGCCAAAAAACACTTTAATTCTTTCCAAGAACGAAAAGCGGTCTAGCATATTCGTTAGGCCTTTCTGTTAAATAGGAGGGAAAAGCAATGAAATTACGTCAGCCCATGCCGGAATTGACGGGAGAAAAAGCTTGGTTAAATGGTGAAGTGACGAGAGAGCAATTGATTGGGGAAAAGCCGACGCTTATTCATTTCTGGTCCATCAGCTGCCACTTGTGCAAAGAAGCGATGCCGCAAGTGAATGAATTTCGTGATAAATATCAAGATCAACTGAATGTTGTAGCTGTGCATATGCCTCGTTCCGAAGATGATCTTGACCTTGGTAAAATTAAAGAAACAGCTGCTGAACACGATATCACCCAGCCGATTTTTGTTGACAGTGACCATACTTTAACCGATGCATTTGAAAATGAATACGTACCTGCATATTATGTGTTTGATAAAACAGGACAGCTCCGTCACTTCCAAGCCGGCGGGAGCGGTATGAAAATGCTTGAAAAACGTGTGAACCGCGTTCTGGCTGAAACGGAATAGGTATCTGACTAAATAGTATTTCCTAAAAACCTGATCACATCAGGTTTTTTATTTGTGCAAAAAGCAATGGAAGAAGAGTAAGAAGCTTATTTTTCCAAATTTGGGTATAGGAATTGATGGTTTGTTTGATTGATACGCTAGAAAACACAGCTAATTTTTGATGTTTTTCCTCAATTTTAGATAAATCTCATATCTCATAACTCGAAAATTGTAGATATTACACTAAATTCCTTTAAAGAAGTAAGTAAAATATATATTTTCAACATTATACCAAATAAACTAGAAAGCCCCTTAATCCCTTGAGAATAAAGGACTCTTTTGAAAAATAAAACATTTTCAGAAAATAAGGAATTTTTCATAGAGTAAATATAATAGTAAAATGCTAAAATAATAGTTGATAAAATTACTTTTGTAATCTAATATCTTAATTAAAGATGTTAATTTTGATAGGGGGTACATTGAGGAATGTTTAATGAAAGAGAAGCTTTGCGCTTGCGGTTAGAACAATTAAATGAAGCTGAAGTGAAAGTCATTCGTGAATATCAAATTGAACGTGATAAAATATACGCAAAATTAAGAGAGCTGGACAGAAATGGAAGCCCTTCCGAAATCAAAAAGGATTTCCGTTCTGAAAAAAAACCTGACTCTCTGCCGGTTCTCGCTGAGCTTGCGGCTCAGGAAATCAGAAGCTATCAGCCGCAATCACAGCAGCAGTCTGTCCAGCCTCAGCTTCAATCTATTTCCTCTCTTCCTGCCGGTATACCAGACGGAACAACACGAAGAAGAAGAGGAACGGCAAGACCGGGATCAAAAGCAGCGAAGCTGCGTGAAGCTGCTATTAAAACATTAAAACGCCACAACGCGGCGATTAAGAGCTCCGAGCTTCAAAAAGAGATTGAAAAAGAAAGCGGTCTTGAAATCCCTAATATGACAACGTTTATGCAAAGCTTAATTAAAATGTACCCGGAAGTGAAAAAACCATATCGCGGGCAGTACATTTTAGAGGGTGAAATCGAATCTGCAGAATCAGCTGAATCAGCTAATGAATAAATATAAAGAAAAACTGCTTGGCATCGCTCAAGCAGTTTTTTTATTGAGGTTTTTTCTGTGAAGGTTTGTTTTCTTTTTCAAGATTAAGCTTATACACCCACTTTTGATAAGGCTTTTCTTCAGCGGCTCTGTTTTTCAGCTCTTCGATTGTATGGCTCTTGGCCTGGTCTGATGATTGGGCGCGGGCAAGCTGTTTTTGGAGCACATGTATCTGTTTGGTGACATCTTCAAGGATGGTCTCTACATGATATGGCTGCGCGTAGGCCGCTGGAGCTTCTTCTTCCGTTTTTTCTTTTTGTTTTGTGCCGCCATCAATATCGGCAAAATGAGAAGCAATCCAGGCATCGCTTTCATCAAGCTGCCGTTTATACGATATAATAGTTTCGTGAAATAATTTTTCTTTCGTTTTTTCTATGTCTAGCAGTCTTTCTTTCGTTTCTATGATTCGATCTTTCATATGATCAACTTCTATTTTAATATGTTTTAGCTGATATTCTTTTTCTACCATTTGCTCTTTTAGACGCCCATTTTCGGCCTTTATCAATTCGGCTTGCTGTTTTGCCTGAAGCAGTGCATTTTGTTCTTGCTCAATTGAGGCTTGAAGTTCGCTGATCCGTTTATGAAGATTTTTATTTTCTTCTTCGATTTTGACTTTAGCAATATGAAGTTTATGTTTTTCTTCGATTTCGGCTCTGCGTTTATAGGTTTCAGCAGATAGAAGCTCCTGCAAAACAACGATTTTATCAAGCAGTTCAGCTCTTATTTGGTGCAGGGTTTGGCTGGTGTGGGAGGCATGTTTTTCTTTTGTTGACATATGTGTTAATTCGGCAGTCAGCTGCTGGAGTTTTTCTTTCATATCGGTATTTTCTTTGAGCAATTTGTTATTTTTCTGATGAAAGTAGCTTGCTTCAAGTTCAGAAATCAGCTTATGGCACCTTGAAAGCTCGGATTTTAAATAAAGGTTCTCCTGAGACACGTCGTGGAAAAAAGGACCTGATCTTTTCATTCGAACCATCTCCCTCATGATGTTAACACTACAATATGCAAATACTGAACAGCTATTCCTCTTTAATAAACAGACAAGCAGTAGCGTTGAGCCTTTGCTTTTGCTATGCTTTTAACGAAACTAGAGGTGAGATGATATGAAGCATGTAAACGTACTGCTGGCAGGGGGAGCCTCGCGGCGATTTGGAGAACCGAAGGCGTTTGTCAAATGGAAGGGCAGGATGCTTTACGAATGCGCTAAAGAGGCACTTGGAGAACAAACGGTTATCATCAGCCGTCCCGAATTTATTGATAGATTTCAAGAAAATGGTGAAAATGAAGTGTATCAAGATGCTGAGCCATTTCAAGGCATGGGGCCATTGGCTGGTATATATACCGCTTTTAAAAAGACAGACGGTGATCTTTATACTGTTCTTTCCTGTGACACACCGCTGATACAAAGAAGGACGATACTGGAGCTCAAACGTCTGATGACTGCCGGTGCTGACGCGGTAGTCCCAATTTCAGACGGACAAGTGCAGCCATTGATTGCGATTTACCACAAACGTATCATGCCGGTTCTATACGATCAGCTTTCTGAGAAGAGGTTGAGAATATCAGATTTATTAGGCAGAATTTCGGTTTGTTACGTACAGGCTGAAAATATCGGAGCAAACCCGGCAGAGTTTATCAACATTAATACACGTGATGATTTTAGCTGTTTGGAAGAAAAATCGAACTCCCTCAAGCGGGACTGACGGGGCAATAACATGATAAGATGACATAAAAGATAAGGAGAACAGGTTTGATGGAGGAACGTTATTCACGGCAAATCAGATTTAAGCAAATTGGGGAAGAGGGCCAGAAAAGACTGGCAGACAGCCATGTGCTGATTGTCGGAGCGGGAGCGCTCGGCACTGCAGGAGCTGAAGGGCTTTCGAGAGCGGGAGTCGGTACTATTACCATTATTGACCGTGACTATGTGGAGTGGAGCAATCTTCAAAGGCAGCAGCTTTATACAGAAAGCGATGCCAAACTCCGCATGCCGAAAGCCATGGCTGCCAAAGAGCATTTATCAGCGATTAACAGCGAGATACATATTGAGGCGTATGTTACCGAAGGAACAGCCGAAACGCTTGAGCCGCTGATTGAAAAAGCAGATGTCGTGATCGACGCGACAGATAATTTTGAAACCCGCATGCTGATAAACGATCTTGCCCAGAAAACAAAGACACCTTGGGTCTATGGCGCCTGTGTAAGCAGCCAGGGAATGTTCATGACTGTCATTCCCGGAGAAACCCCTTGTCTGTCTTGTTTGTTTGAGCAAATTCCTGTCGGCGGGGCGACGTGTGATACTGCCGGCATTATTCCGCCTGCTGTGCATATCGTTTCAGCATATCAGCAGGCTGAGGCATTAAAGCTGTTAACCGGCCAAAAAGAAGCAATACAGCGGGGTTTTGTGACATTTGATGTCTGGAACAATTCGCATATGAAGATTAACGTTAATCATGTACGCCGTGAGGAATGCCCATCTTGCGGAGCTAATGCGGTATATCCTTATCTTCAGGATTGGAACACACCAAAAGCTGCTGTACTATGCGGCCGTGATACAGTGCAGGTAAGGTCAGAATCATTAAAAAGAATCCCGAAACAGGAACTCATTAAGCGGCTGAAAACAATCGGCAAGGTCGAGGCTAATGCGTTTTTGCTGCATATTTTTTACGAGGATTTCAGAATTGTCATTTTCAATGACGGACGGGCACTGGTGCATGGAACAAATGATGTGAAAGAAGCCAACTCCGTGTTGGCAAGAGTGATTGGACTGTAACAACAGGAGGGGTCAGAATGCTGGAGAAACGAACACCGATACCGGTAGACGAGGCAGTTCGGCGTGTCTGCCATTTTCAAAAACAAGGTGAAACAGAATGGGTGGCGCTGGAAGACAGCCTTCATCGGTTTTTAGCCGAAGATATAACTGCGGATCACCACGTCCCTGCGTTTGACCGTTCGCCATACGATGGTTTTGCTGTCAGAGCGTGCGATACGGCAGAAGCTTCACGTGAAAACCCAGTTCGGTTTGAAGTTATTGACCATATTGGAGCGGGAGCAGTATCTGAAAAAGAGCTTGGCCCGTTTCAGGCTGTGCGGATTATGACTGGCGCGCAAATCCCTGACGGGGCAGATGCAGTCGTCATGATTGAACTGACTCAAACCTTTGAGGAGAATGGGAAGTCATTTATGTCTTTAAAACGCCGCTTTCAGACGGGGGATAATATTTCAAAAACAGGTGAGGACGCTCAAAAAGGGAGTGTTTTACTGACAAAGGGCACCCGGGTGACACCAGGAGTGACGGCTCTTTTGGCAACATTCGGATACGCATCTGTGCCTGTCGTGAGAAAGCCTGTAGTCGGGATTATCGCAACCGGTACCGAATTGCTGAATGTCAGTGATCCGCTGGAACCGGGAAAAATCCGCAACAGCAATGCGAGTATGGTATATGCGCAAGCGATAGAAGCAGGCGCAACACCGCTTTATTTAGGGAAAATCTCTGATGAATTGGATAAAAGCTTTGCTGCAGTTAAAGAAGCGATGAAAAAGGTGGACTTCCTGATCACAACTGGAGGTGTGTCAGTCGGTGACTTTGACTTTTTGCCTGCGATCTATGAAAAACTCCGAGCGGACGTGCTGTTTAATAAAGTTGCCATGCGCCCGGGCAGTGTGACAACGGTGGCGCATGCAAACGATATGCTGCTGTTTGGCCTTTCAGGTAATCCGTCGGCATGCTATGTCGGTTTTGAACTGTTTGTCAAACCGATAATCCAGACATGGCTGCTCAATGAAACACCGCATTCAATTTGTGCGGAAGCTGTTTTGACCAAGGATTTTCCGAAGCCGAACCCATTTACCCGATTTGTTCGTGCGCTCGTGCACCATCAGGAAGGGAAGCTGTTGGCGACACCCGTTGGCTTAGATAAGTCGAGCTCTGTCACATCACTTGCAGATGCCAATGCATTTATTATCCTGCCGGGCGGCACGCGAGGCTACGAATCTGGCAGAACGGTTCAAGTACTGCTCATTAGAGAAGAGAATGGAAGTGAATGGCCTTGGTCCGTCCTTTCCCGATCGTCCAAGTTGTAGGATTTCAAAACAGCGGGAAAACAACGTTTATTGAGCGCATTCTTGAAAAAGCCTCTGAACAGGGAGTCCATTTGGGCTGCCTGAAGCATCATGGTCACGGCGGTGAACCGCAAACGCTCACGGAAGGAAAAGACACGGACCGTTACAAGGCGGCAGGTGCTGATGTAACAGCGGTAGAAGGTGCTGGTGTGTTACAGCTGACCGCCCGCCGCAATTGGGATTTGGCACGGCTGATTGAGTTATACCAATTTCTCGAAACAGACTGTCTTCTGATTGAAGGCTTTAAAAAAGCCCCTTATCCTAAAGTGGTTATCCTAAGTGAAAAGGAAGATCTGGAAGCGCTGCAAGCAGTAAATATAATCGCCATCATCTATAGAAAAAAAGAGCATATGACAGAGCATCAGGGATTACCCGTTTTTCATGCGGATGATCCGGTTGCCGTGGATTTTGTGCTTTCACAGCTGAAGGGGGAATCTGCATAATGGAACGGTTTGAGATTACGAAAACACCCATTAATACTGAAAACATCATCAAAAAAGTGGAGAAACGGGAAGCAGGGGCCATTACAACATTTATTGGTACGGTTCGGGAATGGACAAACGGAAAAAGAACGGTTCGGCTTGAATATGAGGCATATGAACCGATGGCCGTGCAAATGCTTGCTCAAATCGGCGCTGAAATCGAAGAAAAATGGGAAGGTGCCTCAGCTGCGATCACGCACCGTATAGGTGTGCTCGATATCGGTGAAGCAGCGGTAGTGATTGCTGTATCTTCTCCCCATCGAAAAGCCGCATATGAAGCCAATGAGTATGCGATTGAACGCATTAAACAGATTGTGCCGATTTGGAAAAAAGAAATTTGGGAAGACGGTGAGCAATGGATCGGCGACCAGCTAGGAACAACAGCTTATCCGAACGGAAAACCAGACCTAAGCGAGGGAGAGCAGCATGATTAAAATTCTTTTATTTGCAGGACTGGCTGAACAGGCCGGTACACAAGCAATAGAAATAGATGTGGAACAAGCAACCACAGATGAAATAAAAGCGAGTCTAAAAGAACAATACGGTCTTGAATCTATTGATACGGCTATGATTGCCGTTAACGAAAGCTATGTAAAAGAAAATACCTCTGTATCTTCGGGTGAAACGGTAGCCATCATACCGCCGGTCAGCGGGGGATGAAAACCGGACGGCATTTCAGCCGTCCGGTTTTTCTGTATTTCATTGGCATATCCCCAAGTATCCCCAGCATACAATGATTTTCTGTAAGCGTTTATTCTACATATGTTACTCCCTATAAAGTAAGAGACTCACTCCATAATTAGACTGAAATTTTGAAAAATAATAGAAATTTATTTCGGGTATCGATATAGTGAAGATGATAAATGTTGGAAAGGTGCTGGATATGGAGACATTTAAAAGATTAAAAATGTATTATTGGCCGTACAGAAAAGTGTTTATGTGGTCGCTTCTAGCCATGCTTTTGATGACTGCAATTACTGTCGTTTATCCGATTATCTTGCAAATTACGATTGATGAGATCGTGCTGGGACGGCAGTATCAGCTTGCGGCGTGGGTCAGCTTAGGATTTATTGCGGTAATGGTTTTGAAAGGAATGGCTACCTTTTTTCATCAGTATTTAGGTGATATGTTCGGGATCAAATCCGTTTATCGGCTGAGAAATGGTCTGTATGAAAAACTGCAGCGGCTTTCTTTTTCTTACTATGATAACGCGAAAACAGGAGATTTGATGTCCAGGCTGACTGCTGATGTTGAAGGTCTTCGTTTTTTCTTATCATACGGTCTCGCTGAGCTCATTCGCTTCGGCCTGCTGGTAGCCATCAGCCTGTCGGTTATGTTTTACTATTCTGTTCCTCTCACGCTTGTGACGATAGCTGTTCTGCCATTTCTCGCGGTTGCGGTATACCGGTTTGACAAAAGAGTCCATCCCGCCTTCAGAGGCATCCGCAAATCGTTTGCGAAACTCAATACAAAAGTTCAGGAAAATATCAGCGGCATTAATACGGTTAAATCTCTTTCCAGGGAAGATTTTCAGATCAGCACTTTCAATAAAGCCAATGCAGAATACAGGGCGCAGTATTTACAAACATCATCCATCTGGTCTGCGTATTTCCCTTTAATGGAGTTCATTGGTAACATTTGTATTGTAGCTCTCCTCTCATACGGCGGTTACTTGGTTATGCAAAATCAGCTCAATCCCGGCGAGCTTGTTGCTTTCTTCAGCCTTGTCAATTATATGATGTGGCCCATTATGAACTTAGGTTTTGTCATCAATATGTTCTCTCAAGCAAAAGCGTCAGGAGAACGCCTGCTCGATATTCTGGAAAAAGAAGAAGACATTACAGATCCTCCTCATGCTTTGCATAAACAAAAATTAACCGGAGATGTCCATTTCAAAAATGTTTCTCTTGCATACGGGAAAGAACAAACAAACGCGCTATGCAATGTAAGCTTTGAGGCAAACAGCGGGAAGGTAATCGGACTGTTGGGCCCGACAGGTTCAGGCAAAAGCTCAGTGACACAGCTTCTCACCAGATTTTACAGTCCTGTTGGCGGAATGATTACCATTGATCACAAACCAATCACGGATTATTCGTTAAAAACCCTTCGCTCCAATATCGGGGTCGTACTTCAAGAATCCTTCCTGTTTTCATCTACGATTAGATCAAATATTTCGTATGGGCGGCCGGATGCCTCAATGGAAGACGTCATCGAAGCGGCAAAAAGGGCACAGGCTCATAACTTTATTATGGAGCTTCCTGATGGGTATGACACCATGCTGGGAGAGAGGGGAATGGGGCTTTCCGGCGGGCAGAAACAGCGTATTGCCATTGCGAGAGCCATCTGCTTGAACCCGAGCATTTTAATATTGGATGATGCCACAAGCGCAGTAGATATGCAAACGGAGCACAGCATACAGCTTGCCTTAAAAGAAGTCATGAAAAACCGCACAACCTTTATCGTCGCTCACCGCATTTCTTCACTGAAACACGCCGATGAAATTCTCGTTTTTAATAAAGGACGCATTCGTGAAAGGGGAACACATCATGAGCTTCTTGAAAAAGGCGGCTACTATAAAAAGATTTACGATTTGCAATACCGTGATGTCAAAATGATTAATGAGCCGCATGAGGTCGGATAGGGAGGGGCCAAATGAAACAAGCGAAAAAACAGGGGATTTTAGAGCGTTTCTATTACTCTTCAGATGAAATCATTGAAAAGCCGTTTAACTGGGCTCAAATGTGGCGGCTGCTGAGCTATGTCAAACCATATCGAAAAACAATTTTGCCGCTTTCTTTTCTCACCGTATTAATTGGCACTGCTGTGAAGCTTGTGATCCCCATTTTGATCGGCGTTTATGTTCTTGATCAAGCGATTACAGGGAGAAACTCGGAGCTGCTGATTCAGCTCATTTTTATTATTAGCGGTTTATATGTCCTCAATTACGCCGCCAATGTGTTAAGAATCAGGTGGATGAATCAGCTTGGCCAGCATGTCATTTACGATTTGCGACAGCATTTATTTACCCATGTGCAGCGCTTATCCCATCGATTTTTTGATCAGCGGTCGGCGGGATCGATCTTAGTCAGGATCATGAATGATATTAACTCTCTTCAGGAGCTCTTTACAAGCGGAGTCATCAATTTGTTGACCGACTTGCTGCTTCTGGCCGGCGTGATTATCATTTTGTTTACGCTGAGCCCTGAGCTGACTATAGCCATCATGGTGACATTGCCGATTATGTTTTTTATTTCAACAAGTCTCAGAAAAAAAATACGCCGATCCTGGCAAACGGTACGGCTAAAGCAATCGAAGCTCAACTCTCATCTAAACGAAAGCATTCAGGGCATCCGGGTCACACAGGCATTTACGCAGGAAGAAGAAAACATGGCGTATTTTGACGGTGTCAATCAGGAGAACTACGAATCATGGCGGGAAGCAACTAGAAAAAATGCCATGTTCCGTCCGCTGGTAGAAATGACGAATGCGATTGGGACGGCTGTCTTGATTTGGTATGGAGCCACACTCATCATGAATGAAACCATCACGATTGGCGTCTTCGTTTCTTTTGCTTTTTATCTGGGTATGTTTTGGGAACCAATTTCGAGACTGGGTCAGGTCTATAATCAGCTGTTAATGGGGATGGCATCATCAGAACGGATTTTTGAGTTTCTGGACGAACAGCCAAATGTCAAGGAGAAGCCGAATGCCATTCATAATGAAAAGATAAATGGGGAGATCAGTTTTGAAGAGGTTGAATTTTCGTATGATGAAAAACGAAAAGCCCTTCACGCCGTTTCTTTCTCTATTCCTGCAGGCTCGACGCTTGCGCTTGTCGGGCATACAGGGAGCGGGAAGACGACGATTGCGAATTTAATCAGCCGTTTTTATGATGCGACCGGAGGCACCATTAAAATAGACGGTATACCGATTAAGGATCTTTCCCTTGCCAGTCTGCGTTCACAAATCAGCATTGTCCTGCAAGATACATTTATTTTCTCTGGGACCATCATGGAAAATATTCGTTTTGGAAGGCCAAATGCTTCGGATGAAGAGGTGATCAAAGCGTCCCAAGCGGTCGGAGCGGATGACTTTATATCCGATTTAGCGGAAGGATACGCAACAGAGGTAGAGGAAAGGGGCAGCGTACTGTCTGCCGGTCAGCGCCAGCTCATTTCATTTGCAAGAGCATTGCTCGCCGATCCGGCTATTATCATCCTTGACGAAGCAACGGCAAGCATTGATACAGAGACAGAAGTAAAAATTCAGCAAGCGTTAAAAACGCTTCTGAAAGGGCGTACAGCAGTGATGATCGCTCACAGATTGTCTACGATCCGCGACGCCGACCGCATCATTGTTCTTGATCACGGCAGGAAAATAGAAGAAGGGAACCATGATCAGCTGCTCGCTAAAGGAGGCATTTATGCCGGGCTTGTGAAAGCGCAATACAGCACAACGATAGAATAATATGAAAAGCCTTCAATATTGAAGGCTTTTGGAAATTTATTAGAAAAACATGAAACTTTTTGATATCCTTCCCGTACTATTTGTTAGATATTCTCAAGGAGGTTTTGAAATGGAAACGAATGTAGAAAAAAACAGCGGAACGGTGACTGAAAAGCCTTCACTTTTCGGAGTAATCACAAGTCCGTCCGTTCAATTTGAAAGAATAAGAGAAAGGCCGGCTGTATGGGGACCGCTTTTGATTGTTGCAGCAATTATCATCGTTGGTGCCGTGCTGCAATCACTCGGTACGGATTATAGTGAGCTTTTGAAAAGCCAGGATACGCAAGGGCTATCTGCTGAACAAATGGAAACTGTTGCAACAATAACCAAAGTTGGCGGAATGGCAGGCGCTATTATCGGCGGTATCGCAGCATTATTTATTGCCCCTCTTATTTATTGGCTCTGTGTAAAAATATCAGGCGGAGTTACGACATATAAAAAAATGCTTTCTCTCGGTCTGTTTGTCTCTTTGATTAGCAGTCTCGGATTATTGGTTAATGGAATCGTTGCTTTTACGACTGACGTGAATCCTCTTTACAGCACGACGTCACTGGCAGGGATTATCCCATCTGACGGGGCTCTTGCCAGCGTGTTAAATACCTTTGAAATTTTCAGCATCTGGAGCTTTGTATTATTAGCAATCGGACTTCACAAAACGGGAGGCATCTCCAAAAAAGCCGGGTGGATTTCAGCAATCATTCTATTCGGAATTTTAGTTGTATTTTCGCTTTTTTCAGGTTTAATCAATTCTGTGGCGGGTGCATAAGCTCATGAAAAAAGTCTGGATCGGAATTGGAATCGCAGTTATAGTCGCTCTTTTTGTTGGAATCAATATATACCGGTCTGCCGCTCCAACAAGCGGCAGCGCCGGCAAGGAGATACAGACGGGGAGCGTTGAAGAAAATGAAATCTCATCAACGGTTATGGTTCCTGGCACGCTAAAATTTTCAAATGAACAGTATGTCTTTTATGAAGCGGATAAAGGGACATTAGAAGACATTAAAGTTAAGGAAGGCGATAAAGTTAAAAAGGGCACGCCTTTAGTCACCTATACAAATGAGCAGCTGAGCCTGGAAAAAGAACAGAACCAGTTAACGTCTGAATCCAACCGGCTTCAAATTGACCAAATTCAAGAAAAGTTAAAAGCCTTAGACAGCAAAGAAAGAGAACTGGAAAAACAGGTAGGAAAGAAAGAAGCAGAAAAACAAATCGAATCTGAACGGACAGAGCTTCAAATGCAGAAAAAAACAGCGGAGATCGAATTAAAACAAACCGAGCTTCAGCGGCAGTCACTTGCCAACCGGGTGTCAGATTTAGAAGTGAAAAGCGAAATTGAAGGCACCGTTATTTCTGTCAACCAAGAAGCGGCATCCAAAAAGTCAGATATTCAAGAGCCTGTCATACATATCGGCAACCCAAAAGACCTTGTCGTCTCAGGGAAATTGTCTGAATACGATACATTGAAAGTCAAAAAAGGCCAGAAGGTCACACTCACTTCAGATGTAATACAGGGTAAAACATGGAAAGGCACGGTTTCCGCAGTCGGGCTTGTTCCGGATCAGCAGGAGAGCGCTGCGGCACAAGGAACAGAACAGGCGGTCCAATACCCGCTTCAAGTGAAAATAAAAGGAAATCTTCCAGAAGGAAAGCCAGGCTTTAAATTTATCATGAATATTGAAACAGATAAACGGAAAGCAAATACGCTTCCTTCAAAGGCAGTCAAAAAAGAAGATGACCAATATTATGTGTATACAGTAAAAGACGGAAAAGCAAAGCGAGTTGATGTCAAAATCGGCGAAGTGACAGATGACCTGACAGAAATTAAAGAGGGGCTTTCCCAAGATGATCAAGTCATTTTGAATCCATCTGATCAGGTGACTGACGGAATGGAAGTGAAATCCTAAATGATTCAGCTTTCTAATGTGCGAAAAAGCTACCAGATCGGAAAGGAAACGTTTGATGTTCTCCATTCTATTGATTTGGACATTCATCAAGGTGAATATGTCTCGATTATGGGGCCGTCAGGATCAGGAAAATCGACGATCATGAATATTATCGGCTGTCTTGATCGGCCGACTTCCGGTACATATAAATTGGACGGCGAAGACATTTCTTCATATAAAGATAAAGAACTGGCGGCAGTCCGTAACCGGTCCATCGGTTTTGTATTTCAGCAATTTCAGCTTCTTCCGCGGCTGAACGCAAAAAAAAATGTCGAGCTGCCGATGATTTACTCCGGGATAGGCAAAAAAGAACGTCAAGAGCGGGCTGAGAGAGCATTGGAAAAGGTCGGGTTAGCCGATCGAATGCTCCACATGCCCAACGAGCTGTCGGGCGGGCAGAAGCAGCGGGTGGCGATTGCGAGGGCGATCGTGAATGAGCCGAAATTGATTTTAGCTGATGAACCGACCGGCGCGCTGGATACGAAAACAAGCGAGGCGATTATGGATCAGTTTACAGCATTAAATGCCGAGGGAACGACAATCGTTCTGGTTACTCACGAGCCTGAAGTAGCAGATTGCACGAATCGGATCGTCATGGTGCGTGACGGAAACATTGTTCCTGCCAGCTCCGGACAAAGGAGTGTGGGAGAATGAGCCTGTTAGAAAACATCAGAATGGCTCTAAGCTCTGTCCTTGCCCATAAAATGCGTTCGATCTTAACGATGCTCGGCATTATCATTGGTGTAGGCTCTGTCATTGTTGTCGTTGCGGTAGGACAGGGCGGCGAGCAAATGCTGAAGCAGTCGATCAGCGGCCCGGGAAATACTGTGGAGCTGTACTATATGCCTAGCGACGAGGAGCTTGCAAGCAACCCGAACGCCGCAGCTGAATCTACGTTTACAGAAAACGATATTAAAGGTTTAAAAGGAATAGAAGGCATTAAACAAGTCGTTGCTTCGACTTCTGAAAGTATGAAAGCGCGTTATCACGAAGAAGAAACCGATGCTACGGTTAACGGAATAAATGATGGATACATGAATGTCAATTCTTTAGAAATCGAAAGCGGCAGAACATTTACCGACAATGACTTTCTCGCTGGGAATAGAGCCGGAATCATCTCTCAAAAGATGGCTGAAGAACTGTTCGATAAAACCTCCCCTTTAGGAGGTGAAGTTGTCTGGATAAACGGACAGCCCGTTGAAATTATCGGTGTGCTGAAAAAAGAAACAGGCTTGCTTTCTTTCGGTTTAAGTGAAATGTATGTGCCATTTAATATGATGAAATCCTCTTTTGGCACAAGCGATTTCAGTAACGTATCATTGCAGGTCGAATCAGCAGACGACATAAAATCGGCAGGAAAAGAAGCAGCACAGCTGGTAAATGACAATCATGGCACAGAGGATTCGTATCAAGTGATGAACATGGAGGAGATTGCGGCCGGAATTGGCAAGGTAACGGCAATTATGACGACGATTATCGGCTCAATTGCAGGTATTTCCCTTTTGGTCGGCGGAATCGGTGTCATGAATATCATGCTCGTATCAGTCACAGAACGGACACGGGAAATTGGAATCAGAAAATCCCTCGGTGCGACGAGGGGACAGATTCTGACTCAGTTTTTAATTGAGTCAGTAGTATTGACGCTGATTGGCGGTCTGGTCGGGATTGGTATTGGATACGGAGGGGCCGCGCTTGTTTCAGCCATTGCGGGCTGGCCGTCACTCATATCCTGGCAGGTTGTATGCGGGGGCGTGCTGTTCAGTATGCTCATTGGTGTTATTTTCGGCATGCTTCCTGCAAATAAAGCTGCAAAGCTTGATCCCATTGAAGCGCTGCGTTATGAGTAGCCTCATGCAACATGCATGAGGTTTTTTTATGTTTAGTGATTTCTACTATGAATATAAAAGACTTTTTTCATTAAAATAAGAAGAAAATGTCGTACAATTGTCCTTATTTTTGTCGAATTTACAGTTTACAAACCCTATAGACATACGTTAATATGGAGAAACGTGAAAGATTTTGATAGTTATTGAATGAATTTGAATGATTTTAGTTGCCTAAACCGAAAATAGCGTTTACAATGAAATTGTATTCAAAATGAATACGTTTTCATTAGGAGGTGAAGCATGCTAACTCCTGAACGGCATCAATTGATTATTGATCAAATAGAAAAGCATGATGTGGTAAAGATTCAAGAGCTTATAAATCTGACTAATGCTTCTGAATCAACAATCAGAAGAGATTTATCGACCCTTGAAGAACGCGGTTTTTTAAAGCGCGTTCATGGTGGAGCGGCCAAGCTTTCCGATATCAGACTTGAACCCGATATGCTTGAAAAATCATCCAAAAACCTTCACGATAAATTGAAAATTGCTGAAAAAGCAGCTTCTCTTTTAGAAGAAGGGGATTGCATTTACCTTGATGCAGGCACGACGACATTGCACATGATTGATTTTATGGATAAAACCAAAGATATTGTCGTTGTCACAAACGGGGTGATGCATATCGATGCATTAATAAGGAAAGAAATTTCTTTTTATCTGCTTGGAGGATACGTAAAGCACAGAACGGGCGCGATTATTGGAGGCGCTTCACTGATTGCCATGGACCAGTACAGATTTGACAAGAGTTTTCTGGGGACAAACGGTGTCCATACAGAGGCTGGATTCACAACGCCGGACCCTGATGAGGCCCTTTTAAAACAGAAAGCGATCAAACAGGCAAAACACGCTTACGTCTTAGCAGACCCTTCGAAGTTCGGAGAAATTTCATTTTCGGCATTCGCCGGAATAGGCGACGCAACAATCATTACGACTGACGCTGAAGAGCTTACATTCGATAATTACCAAGAAAAAACTGTCGTAAAGGTAGTGAAACCATGATTTACACTGTAACACTTAATCCATCTGTCGATTATATTGTTCACGTTGAAGATTTTACTGTAGGAGGCCTGAACCGTTCTTCGTATGATACCAAGTATCCAGGGGGCAAAGGCATCAACGTATCGAGACTGCTGAAAAGACACCATGTGGTGTCTAAAGCGCTCGGATTCGTCGGCGGATTTACCGGAGAATATATCAAAACATTTTTACGGGAAGAAAACCTGGAAACAGCTTTTTCTGAAGTAAAAGGGGATACCCGTATCAATGTAAAGCTGAAAACTGGTGATGAAACTGAAATTAACGGGCAGGGACCGACAATTTCGGATGAAGATTTCAAAGCCTTTTTAGAACAGTTCCAATCTTTGCAAGAGGGAGATATCGTCGTTCTTGCAGGAAGCATTCCATCTTCACTCCCTCACGATACTTATGAAAAAATCGCAGAGGCCTGCAAACAGCAGAACGCACGAGTTGTTCTGGATATCTCAGGCGAGGCTCTTTTGAAAGCAACAGAAATGAAACCATTTTTGATGAAGCCAAATCATCATGAGCTTGGAGAAATGTTCGGCACGACTATTACATCTGTTGAGGAAGCCGTTCCTTATGGGAAAAAGCTTGTAGAACAAGGCGCTGAACATGTAATTGTATCAATGGCCGGAGACGGAGCGCTTCTGTTTACGAACGAAGCTGTTTATTTTGCTAACGTGCCAAAGGGGAAATTGGTAAACTCAGTCGGAGCAGGGGATTCCGTTGTTGCAGGTTTCCTTGCCGGAATTTCCAAACAGCTGCCGCTTGAAGAAGCATTCCGCTTAGGAGTTACTTCAGGCAGTGCTACCGCGTTCTCTGAAGAACTTGGAACAGAAGAATTTGTCCAGCAGCTTCTTCCTGAAGTT
Source organism: Bacillus sp. YP1 (assembly GCF_000877815.1). Taxonomy (NCBI): domain Bacteria; kingdom Bacillati; phylum Bacillota; class Bacilli; order Caryophanales; family Bacillaceae; genus Bacillus; species Bacillus sp. YP1. The sequence goes on from NZ_CP010014.1 coordinate 1,248,779, forward strand.
AAGGTCACACGTCTATAGAGGAGGAAACACAAGTGAAAATAACTGAGCTTTTAACGAAGCATACGATAAAGCTTAATATTGAGAGCAAAGAAAAAGAAAATGTTATTGACGAAATGGTCACTGTTCTTGATAAGGCTGGAAAGTTAAATGACCGACAAGCCTATAAAGAAGCCATTTTAAATCGCGAAAGCCAAAGCTCCACGGGTATCGGTGAAGGAATCGCTATCCCCCATGCGAAAACGGCAAGCGTTATCAACCCGGCGATCGCGTTCGGACGTTCAAAAGACGGCGTCGATTATGAATCATTAGACGGCCAGCCGGCTCACTTAGTGTTCATGATTGCGGCGACTGAAGGCGCAAACAACACTCACCTTGAAGCGTTGTCAAGGCTTTCAACGCTGTTAATGCGTGAAGAAATCCGTAAGCAGCTCCTTGAAGCTGAGTCTGAAGATGCCATCATCGACATTATTAATCAGCACGATAAAGATGATGACGAAGAGGAAGAGGAAGAGGAAGCGGCACCAGCACCTGCCGGAAAAGGAAAAATTTTAGCGGTTACTGCATGTCCGACAGGTATTGCCCATACATTCATGGCTGCGGATGCCCTTAAAGAAAAAGCGAAAGAGCTTGGTGTGGAAATTAAGGTCGAAACAAATGGGTCAAGCGGCATTAAGCACAAGCTCACTGCCCAAGAAATCGAAGATGCACCTGCAATCATTGTCGCAGCGGACAAGCAGGTTGAAATGGAACGTTTTAAAGGCAAGCGCGTACTTCAAGTTCCTGTAACGGCGGGTATCAGACGTCCGCAAGAGCTTATCGAAAAAGCGATGAATCAAGATGCGCCGATTTATCAAGGCAGCGGCGGCGGTTCAGCAGCTTCAAACGACGATGAAGAAGCGAAAGGCAAGTCTGGAAGCGGTATCGGAAACGCGTTTTATAAGCACCTGATGAGCGGTGTCAGCAACATGCTTCCGTTCGTAGTCGGCGGCGGTATTCTCGTTGCGATTTCATTCTTCTGGGGAATTCACTCTGCTGATCCGAATGATCCTAGCTACAACACGTTTGCAGCAGCATTAAACTTTATCGGCGGCGACAATGCATTAAAACTGATTGTTGCAGTTCTGGCCGGTTTCATTGCGATGAGTATTGCAGATCGTCCTGGTTTTGCGCCTGGTATGGTCGGAGGATTTATGGCTACTCAAGCGAATGCTGGATTCTTAGGCGGCTTAATTGCCGGATTCCTTGCCGGTTATGTCGTGATTTTACTGAAAAAAGTATTTACGTTTATCCCTCAGTCACTTGATGGATTAAAACCTGTTTTGATTTACCCGCTGTTCGGTATTTTTATCACTGGCGTATTAATGCAATTTGTCGTCAATACACCTGTAGCGGCATTTATGAATTTCTTAACAAACTGGCTTGAAAGCCTTGGTACTGGAAATCTTGTGTTAATGGGTATTATCTTGGGCGGCATGATGGCGATCGATATGGGTGGCCCGCTTAATAAAGCAGCCTTTACGTTCGGTATCGCCATGATCGATGCAGGCAACTATGCGCCTCATGCAGCAATCATGGCCGGCGGTATGGTTCCTCCGCTTGGTATCGCACTTGCAACAACCATTTTCAGAAACAAATTCACTCAGCGTGACCGTGAAGCTGGTATTACATGCTATTTCATGGGAGCTGCTTTCGTAACAGAGGGAGCGATCCCATTTGCTGCGGCTGATCCGCTTCGCGTCATACCAGCTGCTGTAGTCGGTGCAGCTGTTGCCGGCGGATTAACTGAATTCTTCCGAGTAACGCTTCCGGCGCCTCATGGAGGAGTATTCGTAGCTTTCATTACAAACCATCCGATGCTTTACCTTTTAAGTATCGTGATCGGTGCTGTCGTGATGGCAATTATCCTCGGTATCGTCAAAAAACCTGTTACAGAAAAATAAGAAAAAAAGCGTCCTTGGTTCGAAAGGACGCTTTTTCTTATCCGGCCGGCAGGGAGCGCGGTTAAGTTATGTATTTTATTCTTTTTTATGATAAAGTAAAAGAAGAGAAACAACTGACATAGCAATTGTCTAGGAGGAAACACTTTGACCGAGGAAAAAAATACGAATACTGAGAAAACGGCGAAGAAAAAAACCAATACGTACCTGGAATGGGGTAAAGCGATTGTCATCGCTGTTCTGCTGGCTCTCCTGATCCGTCACTTTTTGTTTGAACCGTATTTAGTTGAAGGTTCATCTATGTATCCCACATTACATGACGGAGAAAGGCTGTTTGTGAATAAAACAGTCAACTATATCGGCGAGCTGAAGCGCGGAGATATCGTTATTATCAACGGTGAAACTTCTAAAATCCATTATGTAAAAAGATTGATCGGAAAGCCTGGAGAAACCGTTCAAATGAAGGATGACACGCTTTATATAAACGGTAAAAAAGTAGCCGAGCCTTACTTGTCTAAAAACAAGAAGGAAGCAGAAAAACTTGGTGTCAGTCTGACAGGAGACTTTGGACCGGTTAAGGTTCCGAAAGGCAAATACTTTGTCATGGGAGATAACAGGCTAAATTCTATGGACAGCCGAAACGGGCTGGGACTGATCGCGGAAGATCGAATTGTCGGCACATCGAAGTTTGTCTTTTTCCCGTTTAACGAAATGCGTCAAACAAAATAAAAACGCCTTGCTGGCCTAGGACAGCAGGCGTTTTTATTTTGAAAAAGAAGCGACCAATGCAATGCATAAAACCGTGATGAACACTGAACCAATAATAGCTAGCACACTGAAGAAAAGGTGAACCTGTTTGTTCTCTTTTCCGCGCTTTTCTAAAAGCCGTTTAGAAAAAATGTGCGAAAATATGTAAATAAGGGCTATGCCTATATATAAGCCGATATCTTTGGCGGTAAAGCCTGTTACGGCAAGGTAAAAGCCCGTAAAAAAGATCAGTAAGCAATATTCAGTAAGTGTTAAAAGCCTCAACGTGTTCCTCCATGAGAGTGTGTAATTTTCCGAGCGGATGCATTCTCTCTCTTTAATTGTAACACAGCTGGCTGGTTTGGGTGTATAAGTGTTTTCTCTCTGTTTTATCAGGGAATCATTTCTCTTGCCCTGCATTCATGGTATACTTTTATTGATGATAGACATGATGGAGGATAATAAATGATTGCTGTAAATAATGTAAGCTTGCGGTTTGCGGATCGCAAGTTATTTGAAGATGTTAATATTAAATTTACCCCAGGCAACTGCTATGGGTTAATTGGTGCAAACGGTGCCGGTAAATCAACGTTTCTAAAGGTGCTGTCAGGCGAAATCGAGCCTCAGACAGGCGACGTGCATATGAGTCCTGGCGAGCGTCTTGCCGTCTTGAAGCAGAACCATTTTGAGTACGAAGAGTATGAAGTGCTGAAAGTGGTCATTATGGGCCACAAACGCCTGTATGAAGTCATGCAGGAGAAAGACGCTATTTACATGAAGCCTGATTTCTCAGATGAGGATGGGATTCGTGCTGCTGAGCTAGAAGGTGAATTTGCGGAACTGAACGGTTGGGAAGCGGAAAGTGAAGCTGCGATCCTGTTAAAAGGCCTTGGTATCTCAGAAGATCTGCACACAAAAAAGATGGCAGACCTCGGCGGTTCGGAGAAGGTAAAAGTTCTCTTGGCACAGGCATTATTCGGCAAGCCGGATGTTCTGCTCCTCGATGAGCCGACGAACCACTTGGACCTTCAGGCAATCCAGTGGCTTGAAGAGTTTCTGATTAACTTTGAAAACACAGTTATTGTCGTATCCCATGACCGCCACTTCTTAAATAAAGTATGCACCCACATTGCCGACCTTGATTTTAACAAAATTCAAATCTATGTCGGAAACTATGATTTCTGGTACGAGTCAAGCCAGCTGGCGTTAAAGCTTTCTCAAGAAGCGAACAAGAAAAAAGAAGAGCAGATTAAACAGCTTCAAGAGTTTGTCGCTAGATTCAGCGCCAATGCGTCTAAATCTAAGCAGGCTACATCAAGAAAGAAACTTCTCGAAAAAATCACGCTGGATGATATTAAACCGTCTTCCCGCCGCTATCCTTATGTTAACTTCACGCCGGAACGGGAAATCGGAAATGATGTTCTTCGCGTGGAAGGCTTAACAAAAACAATCGATGGCGTAAAGGTGCTTGACAATGTCAGCTTTATTATGAATCGAGAAGATAAAATTGCTTTCACTGGCCGAAACGAACTTGCTGTTACTACGCTGTTTAAAATCATTTCCGGGGAAATGGAAGCTGACAGCGGAACGTTTAAATGGGGTGTTACCACATCTCAGGCGTATTTTCCAAAAGACAACAGCGAATATTTCGAAGGCAGTGATCTGAACCTTGTAGACTGGCTTCGCCAATATTCTCCGCACGACCAAAGTGAGAGCTTTTTACGCGGCTTCTTAGGACGCATGCTGTTCTCTGGAGAGGAAGTCCACAAAAAAGCAAACGTACTCTCCGGGGGAGAAAAGGTCCGCTGTATGCTGTCGAAAGCGATGCTTTCTGGCGCCAATATTTTAATTTTGGATGAGCCAACTAACCATTTAGACCTAGAGTCCATTACAGCGCTCAATAACGGCTTAATCAGCTTTAAAGGCGCTATGCTGTTTACTTCCCATGACCATCAGTTTGTGCAGACCATTGCCAACAGAATTATAGAAATTACACCTAACGGCATCGTCGATAAGCAAATGAGCTATGATGAGTTCCTTGAAAATGCTGATGTGCAGAAAAAATTGACTGAACTATACGCGGAATAAAAAAAGCAGAGATTTCTCTGCTTTTTTTGATACCTAAATATGAAAGGAGATCACAACATGAAATTTTTGGTTGTCGGAGCAGGTGGAGTAGGTGGGTATATTGGCGGACGGCTTTCGGAGAAAGGAAATGATGTGACATTTCTCGTGCGCCAAAAACGAGCTGAGCAGCTGAAAAAAACCGGGCTTGTCATCCATAGTGAAAAAGGGAATGTATCATTTCAGCCCGAACTAATCAGTGCCGGAGAAACAGGGCAATTTGATGTCGTTATCATTACTTCTAAAGCATACTCGCTTGGTCAAGTGATAGACGATGTCAAACCATTTATCCATCAGGAATCTGTCATTATCCCTTTTTTAAATGGGTACCGCCACTATGAGCAGCTATTTGCGGCATTTTCAAAAGAACAGGTGCTGGGCGGCCTGTGTTTTATAGAAAGTGCTTTAGACAACAAAGGAGAAATTCATCATACGAGCGCATCACATCGTTTTGTATTTGGAGAATGGAACGGCGAGCGTACGGAGCGGATAAGAGCGCTTGAAGAGGTATTTTCAGGTGTGAAGGCTGAAGTCATCATTAGCGGGCATATCGAGAAGGACATTTGGAAAAAATATCTCTTTATTGCAGCGCAAGCGGGGATCACAACGTTATTTCAACGACCGCTTGGCCCAATCCTCGCCACAGAAGCCGGACGTCACACGGCCCAAACTCTTATTGGGGAAATTTGCGCCGTTTTACGAAAAGAAGGTGTTCCGGCTGATCCGGATCTTGAGGAAGAGAGCTTTCGTACGATGACCAGCATGTCTTATCATATGAAGTCCTCCATGCTTCGGGATATGGAAAACGGCCAAACGACAGAAGGCGACCACCTGCATGGATTTTTGCTTGAAAAAGCTAAACGTTTATCTCTCGCTGCACCAGTATTAGAAACCGTTTATGCGAATCTGCAAATGTATGAAGCAGAAAAATAAAAAAAGGAGGCGGAAAAGCCTCCTTTTATTTACTTAAAAAGCCCAATTTCCGTTTCTGAAGATAGGCTCTCTTTTCCCGTCTGCCGTAATTCCGTCAATATTCATATCCTTAGAACCGATCATAAAGTCCACGTGTGTAATGCTTTCATTTAGGCCTTCTTTGACAAGCTCTTCACGAGACATCTGCTTTCCGCCTTCAATATTAAAGGCATAGGCGCTTCCGATCGCCAAATGATTTGACGCGTTTTCATCAAACAGCGTGTTATAGAAAAGAATGTTTGATTGTGATATAGGTGAATCGTAAGGAACAAGTGCCACTTCACCTAAATAGTGAGAACCTTCATCTGTTTCCACCAGTTCTTTTAAAATATCCTCACTTTTTTCAGCTTTAATGTCGACTATACGGCCATTTTCAAACGTCAGGGTGAAATTTTCAATAATATTTCCGCCGTAGCTTAATGGTTTTGTGCTTGATACCACACCGTCAACCCCGTCTTTTTGCGGCAGCGTGAACACTTCTTCTGTCGGCATATTGGCCATAAACTCATGGCCGCTTTCATTCACGCTTCCCGCACCTGCCCAAACATGCTTCCTAGGCAGCTTAATTGTTAAATCAGTTCCTTCAGCTTGATAATGTAAGGCAGCGTAATGTCTCTCGTTCAAATGGTCAACTTTTTCATGAAGATTTTGGTCATGATTGATCCACGCCTGAACCGGGTTGTCTTCATTTACGCGCGTCGCTTTAAAAATTTCTTCCCACAGAAGGTGGATCGCTTCCTCCTCTGATTTACCAGGAAACACCTTGTGAGCCCAGCCTGCTGATGCCGCACCTACGACAGTCCAGCTGACTTTGTCTGATTGAATATATTGTCTGTATGTATGTAATGCTTTGCCTGCTGCTTTTTGGAATGCCGCAATCCGTTTGGAATCTATACCTTTTAGCAAGTCTGGGTTTGACGACACAACAGAAATGAAAGCAGCTCCATTTTTGGCAAGCTCTTCTCTGCCTTTTGCTTCCCATTCAGGATATTCTTCAAATGCTTCAAACGGCGCAAGTTCGTATTTTAATTTGGCGACTTCGTCATCCTGCCAATTCACGGTGACGTTTTTTGCGCCCTTTTCATATGCGTGTTTTACAATTAAACGGACAAAATCCCGAACGTCTGTTGAAGCATTTACGACTACATACTGGCCTTTTTGGACATTAACGCCGACTTCTACCGCCAGCTGTGCATATGTATTTAATTTCTGTGAAAATGAATCCATGAATCATTCCTCCAAGCTTTTTTCTCATCATATCAAATATGATCCTATAAAGGAAAGAAGGAGCCCAAAGTGAAAAACCCAAAACGACACGTCTTGGGTTTTTCAATATTATGGATGATTCAGTTTTACAGTGCCGCCTGCAGGCGAATGAGGCATATTTGCCAAAGAAATGCTCATGCCTCCAAGAATAATTCCGCTTAAAATGGCTGCGATCGCTACTCTTCTTCCTAAATCTCTTAGCATTTGTTTCCTCCTTAACGTTTCTCCATTTCCCACAATATGAAGGAAGTGAGGAAAAAAGAAGCAAGAAATTTGCCGCGTGTGAGAATTTTGCGGGTAAAGACTATTTAATTGCCTTTTGCAGCTTATCAATCACTTCTAAAGAACGGCCTGTGCCGATTGCTACAGATTCAAGCGGGTTTTGCGCCACGTGTACAGGCACGACAATCTCTTCTGTGAGCCATTCTTTAATTCCATTAAGGAGCGCGCCGCCGCCTGTTAAAATAACGCCGCGATCAACAATATCTCCGCTCAATTCAGGCGGACAGTCCTCAAGTGTCGCTCTGATGGCTTCAAGAATATGCAGGAGGGATTCACGCATTGCATCTTGAATTTCGTTGGATTGAAGCATAATGGTTTTTGGAAGACCTGTCACGAGGTCGCGTCCCCGAATTTCCATTGCCTCTGGTATATGTTCAATCAGAGCATGGCCAATTTCCATTTTTACCTGCTCAGCTGTGCGTTCGCCGATCAGCAAATTGTATTTTTTACGGACGAAAGAAACGATATCCTCATCAAGCTGGTCTCCGCCGATCCTGATAGAATGGCAGGAAACAACGCCACCGAAGGAAATAATAGCGACCTCTGTCGTCCCTCCGCCGATATCTACTACCACATTGGCAACCGGCTCATCAACCGGTAAATCCGCTCCGATGGCGGCTGCAACTGGCTCTTCGATTAAATGAACGTTTTTCGCGCCGCAATTTTTCACCGCATCACTGATGGCGCGGCGTTCTACTGCTGTTGAGCCTGATGGTGTGCAAACGACTACGTTCGGTTTTCTGAACGACATGCCGATGCTTTTTGCGGCTTTTTTCATAATGTGCTTTAGCAGGTCAGTTGTCATATCATAGTCTGCGATCACGCCATCTTTCATCGGTCTGACAGCGACAATTTTTCCCGGTGTTTTACCGATCATGTTTTTCGCATCAGCTCCGATTGCAAGCACTGCTTTTGTCGTCGTATCCACTGCGACAACAGATGGTTCATTTAGGATAATCCCTTTATTTTTGCTGTAAACAAGTATATTAGCTGTTCCTAAGTCAATCCCGATTTCAGTTGATTGAAACATGTTTTCACCCAATCTCTATCCTAATTTAATATGATTCTACATTTAAAGTTTCTCAGAAATACTGCGATTTTTGGGGGTGTGCGTCGGTAAAGAAATGTTTTTGTAAAAAATCAAGGAACTGTGTAACAGAAGTAATACATTTTTCGGTTTTATGGAAAAAATATCTTGTAATTCTTATAGAAAGCGGGAAACTTTTTCAAAGTTTCATTCGTCTACGATATATTGAGGTACATCCTTAAAACATTACATGAGAAAAGAAACATTTAAAGGAAGAAGGGTTTTTATGAAATCAATAGGTGTTGTGAGAAAAGTAGATGAATTAGGCCGCATTGTCATGCCGATTGAGTTGAGACGGGCATTGGATATTGCCATAAAAGACAGCATTGAGTTTTTTGTTGACGGGGATAAAATTATCTTGAAAAAGTACAAACCTCATGGCGTTTGTTTAATGACTGGAGAAATCACTTCAGAAAATAAAGAATACGGCAACGGTAAAATTACGCTAAGCCCTGAGGGTGCACAGCTGCTTCTCGAAGAAATTCAAGCCGCTTTAAAAGAATAAAATTATGCTAAAAAAGGCGGAGTGATGTCATCTCCGCCTTTTTTGCGTGCCAATTTTTGATTACCGCCGCCTAAGATAAGACATCAAGATATTTGGTAATGAATGATTTGGGATACTTTACATATTTTACTCAATTATTTGTCGAAGAATGGTACAATAAGTAGAGAAACACAAGCGGCAGGTGGTCATATGAGAAAATATCAAGCTCGTATCATTTCCATCATTTTGGCAATGATTTTTATAATGTTTTGGGATTATTTATTTTATTTTATAGGCAAAAACCCGATTAATTGGCCTGTTGATATTGTGTATACTGCAGTCACGCTGGTAAGTGTCTGGATGCTGGCTTATTATATTGATGAGAAACAGCAGCTGGTTAAGAAAATGAAGGATAACGAATGGAAGTATAAACAGCTTTCTGAAGAAAAAAACCGCATCATGGATAATTTGCAGGAAATCGTATTTCAAACGAATGCAAAAGGCGAAATTACATATTTAAACCAAGCGTGGGCATCAATAACCGGCTTTTCAATCAGTGAATGTATGGGAACAATGTATAACGATTACTTCATAAAAGAAAAGCACGTAGCCGACCACATTAACACCCAAATCCAAAACAAAGCGTCTTCTGGCATGTTTACGGCAAAATACGTGACAAAGAACGGCACGATTTTTTGGGGAGAAGTTCATTATAAACTTTACTATGACCGGGATGACCAATTTACAGGCAGCCTGGGTACAATGTCAGATATCACTGAGCGGAAAGAGGCTGAAGATGAGCTCATTGAGATTAATGAACGGCTGGCGAGGGAATCCCAGAAACTATCAATCACAAGTGAACTTGCCGCAGGTATTGCTCATGAGGTCAGAAACCCTTTAACATCTGTCAGCGGTTTCCTCCAGATTATGAAAACACAATATCCGGACAGAAAAGACTATTTTGACATCATCTTTTCAGAGATTAAAAGAATCGATTTAGTGCTCAGCGAGCTGCTGCTGCTTGCAAAACCGCAGGCAATCAGATTTAAAACACACCAGCTTAATGAGATCTTGAAACAAGTCACGACATTGCTTGATACCAATGCAATTCTGTCCAATATCGTCATAGAGAAAAATTTCAAAGAGACAGATGGCTGTATGATTAATGGAGACGAAAATCAGCTGAAGCAGGTCTTTATCAACATCATTAAAAACGGAATTGAGGCAATGCCAAAGGGTGGTGTCGTAACCATTTCAACTGCTAAAACCGCCTCTCATGCAGTGATAAGCGTAAAGGATGAAGGAAACGGCATGCCGCAGGAAAAGCTGAAGCAGATTGGCAAACCTTTTTATTCAACAAAAGAAAAGGGCACTGGACTGGGACTTCCCATTTGTTTGAGAATCCTGAAGGAACATGACGGGGAATTGAAAATCGAAAGTGAAGCTGGAAAAGGCAGCGTCTTTCAAGTGGTTTTGCCTTTAAAATCAGACAGCTGAGAGGAGAAAAATAAAGTGAACTCGCTTCTGTTTGTATACGGGACATTAAGAAAGCATGAAAAAAACCATCATTTGCTGGCACAATCGGCATGTATCAATGAGCAGGCGAGAACAAAGGGAAGTTTGTTTGCTGCAAAAGAGGGGCCCACAGCTGTTTTTTATGGTGAAGGCTATATATACGGCGAAGTATATGAAGCAGATGAATTGTGTATACATAAGCTCGATCAATTTTTTCAAGGATATCATAAACAAACGGTGTTTGTAGAAACGGATGTCGGGATTAAAAATGCGCTTATTTATTTTATGAACAAAGACGGGTTTGCCGGCTTTACGAAAATAAGCAGCGGCGACTGGAAAGAACATCAGATGATCAGCAAATCGAAAAATCCCATTTATTATTTTGCCTATGGATCATGCATGGATAATGCCCGCTTTCAAAAAGCGGGAGTCGATCACTATTTTCAAGATCCAGTAGGAAGAGCTGTTTTAAAAGGATACACAACCCGCTTCACGCTAAAAAGGGATGACGGTTCAAGAGCGGACATGTTGGAAGACGGAGGAACAACAGAAGGCGTTTTATACCGTATCCCTTATTCTGCTCTCTCCTATCTATATAAAAGGGAGGGCGTCGAATCTCTTACGTATCGGCCGGCATTTGTAGACGTTGAAGCTGGCGGTAGGCACTACAAAGACTGCTTAACCTTTCTCGTCCTCCAAAAAGAAGCGGAAATTGCCCCGCCTCAGCACTATCAGATTGAAATCGAACGCGGAGCGGAGCTGTATTTGTCGCCTGAGTTTACTGAAAAGCTCAAGCGGCATATGAATTCGCTGCCAAAAGGATAACACTGTAACAAAAGAATATGATAAAATTTGATCAATATCATGTCATATAAAGGAGCACCACGATGAAAAAAGAATTTGCGGTAATTGGGCTGGGCCGTTTTGGTGGCAGTATTTGCAAAGCATTAAGCGAAGAAGGCGTCGAGGTTATGGCAATGGATATCGATGAAGATAAAGTCAACGAGTATGCCAAGATTGCATCTCACGCAGTTATCGGTGATTCGACAGACGAATCTGTCCTGAAAAATTTAGGCCTGCGAAATTTTGACCACGTTATTGTAGCAATCGGGGAAAATATTCAAGCGAGTATTTTAACGACACTCATTCTGAAAGAACTTGGCGTCCATACGATTACAGTTAAAGCGCAGAACGATTATCACGAAAAAGTGCTGTCTAAAATTGGCGCGGATCACATCGTCCACCCAGAACGCGATATGGCAAAACGAATTGCGCATAATATCGTGTCCAACAATGTACTTGACTATTTGGAGCTGTCTGAAGAGCATAGTCTTGTTGAAATCGTAGCTAACAGCCGCCTGGCTGGAAATACACTTCTCGATTTAGATATTCGCGCAAAATACGGTATTAATATCGTAGCCATAAAAAGGGGCAAGGAAGTCATCGTATCACCGCTTGCAACCGAAGTCATCCACCAAGAAGATATACTCATTGTTATTGGATCAGTTACAGACATCTCCCGTTTTGAAAAAAGAGTTCTTCATACTAAATAGCAGTCAAATAAGCCGTCCTCAAAGGGCGGTTTTTCATATTATCAGAATATAACAACTTTAATGAACTGAGCGCCAATTTCTTAAAATTTCATTGACTAAGCACAGGCGTTCCGATAGCATATTGTACCATATAATAAAAAAGAGGAGGGGCCTATTTGAATAAAGAAGCGCTAGTCAATAGGCTGAATGCTTCAGCCAAAAGACAAAAAGCTGATATCGTCATTAGGAACGGAAAAATCATGGACGTATATAATCAAGAATGGATATATGAAGATATTGCGATTACAGATGGAGTTATTGTAGGCCTCGGTGAGTATGAAGGCGAAAATATTATTGATGCAGAGGGACAAATGATTGTTCCGGGTTTTATTGATGGACATGTACATATTGAGTCATCAATGGTTACACCGATTGAGTTCGCTAAAGCAGTGTTGCCTCATGGCGTGACGACGGTTGTTACAGATCCGCATGAGATCGCAAATGTGTCTGGTGAAAGAGGGATTGTGTTTATGCTTGAACAAGCTCGGCATACACCTTTGAATATCCATTTTATGCTTCCTTCCAGTGTGCCTGCCGCAAGTTTTGAGCGATCAGGCGCAATTCTCAAAGCTGCCGATCTCAAGCCTTTTTATGAAGAAGAAGAAGTATTAGGGCTGGCTGAAGTTATGGATTATGTGTCGGTTCAGCAGGCTGAAAAAGACATGGTTCAGAAACTGCTCGATGCCCGTGTTGCAGGAAAACGGATAGACGGTCATTTAGCTGGTTTATCAACAGACCTCATTAACATTTACAGAACCGCATTTGTCTTAAATGACCATGAAGTAACATCGAAGGAAGAAGCCCTTGATCGTATCAGAAGGGGCATGTATGTCATGATGCGTGAAGGATCTGTCGCCAAAAACACGCTCAATGTGCTGCCGGCGGTGAATGAAAAGAACGCACGCCGGTTCTTTTTTTGTACGGATGATAAGCATGTGGATGATTTATTGTCAGAGGGAAGTGTAAACCATCAGGTGAAAATGGCGATTCAAGCTGGACTTGATCCGTTTTTAGCCTATCAATTAGGAAGCCTCAATGCGGCCGAATGCTACGGATTAGATACAAAGGGAGCGATTGCCCCGGGTTTTGACGCTGATTTGCTCTTTGTATCTGATCTGGAAAATGTCACTGTCACAATGACGATGATAAAAGGGCAGACTGTTGCTGAAGACAGCAAAGCGGTCTATCAGGATCATGCTTCAACTGCAGCACCAGATCAGGCACTGCTTGATTCTGTTAAGCTTGCTGCTCCTCTTAACAAACAGGATTTTCATATGCCAATCGATTCAGAGCAGCAGATCAATGTCATTCAAATCATACCAAATCAGCTTGAAACAAGATTAGTACAAGTTCCGGCTCCTGTTGCCCGCGAATTTGAGCCTGACACTGAGCTTGATTTATTAAAGATTGCAGTTGTTGAGCGGCATAAAGGATTAAAAGAAACCGGACTTGGCGTTGTGAAAGGTTTTGGATTCAAGAGCGGAGCGATTGCCACAACCATTTCACACGACTCCCATAATATTATTGCTGTCGGAACGAATGATGAGGATATCGCGGCGGCAGTTAATAAGCTGCAGGAAATTGGCGGAGGATCAACGATTATAAAAAATGGGGAAGAGCTCCATTCAGTACCGTTGCCGATTGCAGGGTTATTATCCGACCAATCTGCAGAGCAAGTGAATCAAAGCTTGCTGACGCTTCATGATAAATTGCCGTTAATCGGTTTCACAGGCGGATTTAATCCATTTTTGACATTGTCGTTTTTAGCGTTGCCTGTCATTCCTGATATTAAAATGACGACTACGGGCTTATTCGATGTAAAATCATTTCAACACATATCACTGCAATAAAAAGAGGCACTCACTTAGGGAGTGCCTCTTTTTTTAAACCTCCATAATGATCGGCAGGATCATTGGACGGCGCTTTGTTTTTTCGTACAAGAAAGGTGCAAGCGTGTCTGTAATCTCGTTTTTGATTTCAGACCATTGAGTCGTTTTTCGTTCCATTACTTTTTGTAAGTGATTTGAAATGAGCTCTTGAGCGTCGTTGATCAAGTCGCCAGATTCTCTCATGTACACAAATCCTCTGGAAATCAAATCTGGGCCCGCTGAAATCTTGAAGTCGTCCATGTCAATGCTGACAACAACGATGACAAGTCCTTCTTCAGAGAGAATTCTGCGATCACGAAGTACGATATTGCCAATATCACCGATACCGCTTCCGTCAATGTACACTGAACCGGACGGGATTTTTCCTGCAACTGAAGCCTCGTCGCCTTTAAGCGCTAATACTTCACCATTATCCATGATAAAGCAGTTTTCCTCTGGGATGCCACAATCTGTTGCAAGTTTGACATGCATCTTTTGCATTCTGTACTCACCGTGAATCGGCATGAAGAATTTAGGTTTGATTAAACGAAGCATCAGCTTCTGTTCTTCCTGTCCGCCGTGACCGGATGTATGGATATCGTTAAGAGGGCCATGAATAACCTCAGCACCCGCACGATACAGCTGGTTGATTGTTCGACTCACGCTGATTGTGTTGCCTGGGATAGGGGATGAAGAAAATACGACTGTATCCCCAGGATTGATTGAAATTTGGCGGTGTGTGCCGTTTGCAATTCTTGATAACGCCGCCATTGGTTCTCCTTGGCTTCCTGTACATAAAATTGTTACTTTATTAGCAGGCATACGATTGATTTCGTTATGCTCAATAAACGTATTTTTAGGACAGTTAATATAACCGAGTGTCTGTCCAATTTCGATAGCCGATTCCATACTGCGTCCAAATACGGCAACTTTTCTTCCATTTTGTACAGCAGCTTCAATTACCTGCTGCAAGCGGTGAATATTCGACGCAAATGTAGCGAAGATAATTCGGCCGTCCACCTTGCGGAAAATGTCATGAATGCTTTCTCCTACACGGCGCTCAGACATGGTAAACTCCGGATTTTCACTGTTTGTGCTGTCTGAAAGAAGGCACAAAACGCCTTCTTTACCGATTTCGGCCATTTTCGTTAAGTTTGCCGGCTCGCCGACTGGAGTAAAGTCGAATTTAAAATCCCCAGTATGTACGATGTTTCCGGGCGGCGTTTTTACAACAATGCCGTAGGAATCCGGAATACTGTGTGTTGTTCTGAAGAATGACACAGCCGTTTTGCGGAACTTTACAATATCATCCTCGCCGATAATGTTCAGTTTCGTCTGTCTTAATAATCCATGCTCTTCAAGTTTATTCCGAAGTAAGCCGATCGCGAGTTTTCCGCCGTATACAGGAATATTCACTTGTCTGAGCAGGTATGGAATACCGCCGATGTGGTCTTCGTGCCCGTGGGTGATAAAAAGCCCTTTAATTTTATCTTCGTTTTTGACTAAATACGTATAATCAGGGATGACGTAGTCAATTCCGAGCAGTTCGTCCTCGGGAAACTTGATCCCCGCATCAATCAGTACAATTTCATCCTGGAATTGCACCGCGTACGTATTTTTACCGATTTCGCCCAAACCTCCGAGGGCGAAAACAGCAGTCTGATCATTTTTTACAAATTTCATACCGCTCATAACTCCAATACTTTAAAATTTTCGCTCTGTTGTTCATATTCTAAGAATGCACCATCAACAGGTGTAATAAACTCAATATTAAATTTCTTTTCTTTCAGCTTTGTTCTGACGTCACGCTCAGATACGCCTTCAATATAAAGTGAATCTGTCTTTTCCCGAACAGGTACTTCGTCAGCCTTCTCTTGATAAAATACCTTATAAATCATTCCAAATCTCTCCTTAAATGCCGTATGTTAGACTCGCTCATTCTATTATATTCGAAAACGGAATATAAGGAAAGCCTTGAGCAAAATAAGGATCTCTCAAAAAGTGAAAGATCCCTTGTCAGGCAATTGCTTTCTTACGGAGCATTCCGTTCCATTGTCTTCTGAGTTTCTTTCTTAATTTACGCAGCATTAGCCAGTCCCTCCTTTAAATGAAAAATTTGTCCCAGAGTTCTTTTATACAAATAGTATACGGAGATTGAGGAAGACTTTTCGTGGTTATTAATGGAATTTAATATGATTTTTGAACGAAATTGTTTGCTGAATGACAATCTTTTTGTATGATGAGGGTGGGAATTGCAGACCAAGACGATAAAGGGGAAGTTGCGATGGATTCTAAATTAATCTTTTTTGATATTGACGGCACAATATATGATCATGATAAGAATATACCGGAAAGTACGAGAAAAACCGTGGCGGAGCTGCAGCGCCAAGGGCATCATGTGTTTATTGCCAGCGGCCGGTCTCCATTTTTGGTTAAGCCGATTTTGGAGGAGCTGGGCATCCACTCATTTATTTCCTACAATGGACAGTTTGTTGTCTTTGAAAATCAAGTGATTTATAAAAATCCGCTGCCTGAAGATGCAATCAGACGATTATTAAAGCAGGCGGATGAAGGCAAGCATCCTGTTGTGTTTATGGCCGAGGACACGATGAAAGCGACTGTTGCGGATCACCCTCATGTTCTCGAGGGAATCGGCAGCCTTAAAACCGATTACCCAGAGGCCGATGACCTTTTTTATGAAGGAAAAGAAATTTTTCAGCTTCTTTTATTTTGTCAGGATGAAGAAGAAAAAGCTTATGCCGCTTTTCCTGAGTTTGATCTAGTTCGCTGGCATGAGCTATCGACTGATGTTCTGCCGCACGGAGGTTCGAAGGCAGAAGGAATCAAAAAAGTGATTGAGCGTCTTCCGTTTGATATCGGCGATACATATGCTTTCGGCGACGGATTAAATGATCTGCAAATGATTGAATATGTAGGGACAGGCGTAGCTATGGGAAATGCTGTTCCCGAACTGAAAGAAATCGCGGACTTTGTAACAAAGCCGGTGGATGAAGATGGAATTGCATACGCTGTCAAAGAATTGGGCCTTTTAAAATAAAGAAACGGCTGGCATTGTGCCAGCCGTTTTTTCTTTTAGCGCTCAATTGCGATTGCATTTTCAGGTTCTTTGAAAGGATTTTCCTTATCAATATGATCATAGAACATAACGCCGTTCAAATGATCGATCTCATGCTGAAACACAATAGCCGGAAATCCTTTTAAACGAATATCAATATTTTCGCCTTCTAGTGTTGTTCCTTTTACTCTGATGCGAGCATAGCGGGGAACATAACCGGGAATCGCTTCATCTACAGAGAGGCAGCCTTCGCCGCTTGTTAAGTAGCTTTTTTCAACTGAATGGCTCACGATCTTAGGATTAAACAGAGCATAGCTGTATAATTTACCGGAAGCATCTTCCGCATGAACGGCGATCATTCGTTTTTTGATATTAATTTGAGGAGCTGCGAGTCCTACGCCAGGGCGCAGCTTGTATTTTTCGGCTAATTCCGGATTTTGGCTGTTTTTAACAAATTCGATCATGTCGGCCAGCTGCTGTTTTTCTGCATCAGTTGGAGGCAGCTCAACAGGTTCGGCAGTCTCTCTGAGGGCTGGATGGCCGTCACGTACGATGTTTTCCATAGTAATCAAGAAACTTCACTCCTAAAGCTTAATATGTAAATTATATCGGATTTCTTCACAAAGGTGCAACGAAACGAATGACCAGCCGTATATGGCTGGTCAATTTCATGCTGTGTGGTTAGCAACAGCCTCCGCCTAAATAAGCAGCTCCGACAATGATTAACAGAATGAATAAAACAACGATTAGCGCAAAGGTGCGGCCGTAGCCATATCCGTAGCCACCATATCCGTAACCACCATAACTGCAGCAGCCTCCGCCGTAACCATATCCATACATATTACATAACCTCCTCTTTTAATTACGCCAGAGCCTTTATAAGTAGGCATAGCGTCTAATATAACCTATGTAAAAACAAAAAAGTTGTATGGTCATCTGTCCTGATTTTTCACTTTTTTGATTTAATTTCAGTATTGCATTAATACAGCACGACTATTGCCAAATGTCCCCATGGATTCTATAGTAGAAATTGTCAAGATTGGGGGATTTAACGTGAAAGACGCAATAAAACGGCGGCCTGGAATGAAGATCGGAGCTTTTTGTGCCATGGCACTGATATTAACAGGATGCATGGGACAGGACCCGGTTGATTCACTTCATCATTCATTAGAAAAAGCCGCGGAATCGGAAAAGCCGTTTCAAGAAGAACAAAAAACACTCAAAGAATTAGAGGCCAAAGAAAATCAGCTTTACGATAGTGTTATGAAGCTCAATATGGATGATTATAAAAAAATTGTTGCTTTATCTGATAAGGCGCTTGAAAATGTCAGCAAGCGCGAAGAACACCTAAAGCTTGAAAATGACAGCATGAAAAAATCGGAAACGGAATTTGAGGAAGCAAAAACGTCAGCGGAACATATTAAGGAAAAAGACATAAAAGAAAAGGCCGATGCCGCAGCAAACCATATGGAGAAAAGATATACATCATATGGCACTATGTATAAAGAGTATAAAAAAGCACTTGAGCTTAATAAGAAACTGTATATGCAGCTGAAAGACAAAGATTTGACAAGAGATGATCTGGATCAGCAGATCGATAAAGTCAATGCTTCTTATGAAAAGATCCTTAAATATAGCGGAGAATTTAATGAACAAACCGAAAAATATAATAAAGCCCGGGAAGATTTATATGATGCTGCAGGCTATCGTGTGAAAAAGAGCTGACTCGATCAGCTCTTTTTTTGAATGAAATGCGATTCGGATTTCGTTCAAAATTTTTATTTCTATTGTAGTACAGCATAGTAAGGTATACTAGTACAGTTTTGGGTGCGGTTGGCATCTGTTTTTTTGTTGAAAATGTAAAGCGAATACATTTATTGAAAATCAGCGATGAAAACGATTGACGGTTCTTCTTTATTTGGTGTAAACTAATCCATGTTAAGCGGTGTTGTATTAGTTTTTTACAACTTCGAAATAATACAGTTCAAAGCAGAGTGTAACTATCCTACATAAAAGGTTTTGGCAAACTGGGGATCGGCTAAAATATAATACGACTTACTGCTGATACTTTAGGGTACCCTAAGTTTGTATGTATAAAAGGAATGCACGTCTAATGACTGTTTAAAAGAAAGGAAGAGGTGACTTAGTATGGCTGCAAAAACGAAAAAAGCTATCGTTGACAGTAAGAAGCAATTTGATGCCATTAAAAAGCAGTTCGAAACGTTCCAAATTTTAAATGAAAAGGGAGAAGTCGTGAATGAAGCGGCGATGCCTGATTTAACTGATGATCAATTAAAAGAGCTAATGCGCCGCATGGTATTTACGCGTGTGCTTGACCAACGCTCTATCTCATTAAACCGTCAAGGACGTCTCGGATTTTACGCTCCTACTGCGGGTCAAGAAGCTTCTCAGATTGCAACGCATTTCGCGCTTGAAAAAGAAGACTTTGTTCTTCCTGGATACCGTGATGTGCCTCAGTTAATTTGGCACGGCCTTCCATTATATCAAGCGTTTCTTTTCTCTCGCGGACATTTCAGAGGAAACCAAATGCCTGATGATGTGAATGCCCTTTCTCCACAAATCATTATCGGTGCTCAATACATTCAAACTGCCGGTGTTGCGCTAGGTCTTAAAAAACGCGGTAAGAAAGCTGTCGCAATCACTTACACTGGTGACGGCGGAGCTTCTCAAGGGGACTTCTACGAAGGAATTAACTTTGCCGGAGCTTATAAAGCACCTGCAATCTTCGTGGTGCAAAACAACCGTTACGCGATTTCAACTCCTGTTGAAAAACAATCTGCAGCTGAAACAATTGCACAAAAAGCTGTAGCTGCCGGTATTGTCGGCGTACAAGTAGACGGAATGGATCCGCTTGCTGTATACGCAGCAACTGCTGAAGCACGCGAGCGCGCAATCAACGGCGAAGGTCCAACACTAATTGAAACACTTACATTCCGTTATGGCCCGCACACAATGGCTGGTGACGATCCTACTAAATATCGTACAAAAGAAATCGAAAATGAGTGGGAACAAAAAGATCCGCTTGTACGTTTCCGTGCGTTCCTTGAAAACAAAGGCTTATGGTCTGAAGAAGAAGAAGCAAAAGTGATTGAGGATGCGAAAGAAGAAATTAAGCAAGCGATCAAAAAAGCTGATGCTGAACCGAAGCAAAAAGTAACTGATTTAATGAAAATCATGTACGAAAAAATGCCTCACAACCTTGAGGAGCAATTTGAAATTTATACACAGAAGGAGTCGAAGTAAGCCATGGCGCAAATGACAATGATTCAAGCAATCACGGATGCGTTACGCACAGAACTGAAAAATGACGAAAATGTCTTAGTTTTCGGAGAAGACGTTGGTGTAAACGGCGGCGTATTCCGTGCGACAGAAGGATTGCAAAAAGAATTCGGTGAAGACCGTGTGTTTGACACGCCACTTGCTGAATCTGGTATCGGCGGTCTTGCCCTTGGTTTAGGCTTAAACGGCTTCCGTCCGGTAATGGAAATCCAATTCTTCGGATTTGTTTATGAAGTAATGGATTCAGTTTCTGGCCAAATGGCTCGTATGCGCTACCGTTCTGGCGGACGCTGGACTTCACCTGTAACAATTCGTTCTCCATTCGGCGGCGGTGTTCATACTCCTGAACTTCACGCTGACAGCTTGGAAGGTCTTGTTGCACAACAGCCTGGTATCAAAGTTGTGATTCCATCAACTCCTTACGATGCCAAAGGACTTTTAATTTCTTCGATCAGAGACAATGATCCTGTTGTCTTCTTAGAGCATATGAAGCTTTACCGTTCTTTCCGTCAGGAAGTTCCTGAAGAAGAATACACAATTGAGCTTGGAAAAGCTGACGTGAAACGTGAAGGTACTGATCTTTCAATCATTACTTACGGCGCAATGGTTCATGAATCATTAAAAGCTGCTGAGGAGCTTGAAAAAGACGGCATTTCTGCTGAAGTTGTCGACCTTCGTACAGTAAGCCCACTTGATATCGATACAATTATCGCCTCTGTAGAAAAAACAGGACGCGCGATTGTCGTTCAAGAGGCACAAAAACAAGCCGGTATTGCTGCAAACGTAGTAGCAGAAATTAATGACCGTGCGATCCTGAGCTTGGAAGCACCTGTACTTCGCGTTGCAGCGCCAGATACAGTATTTCCTTTCTCTCAAGCGGAGAGCGTATGGCTTCCAAACCATAAAGACGTTCTTGAAACAGCAAGAAAAGTGCTTGAATTTTAATCAAACTGCATAATCGAGAGGGAAGATGAACGTTTTCCCTCTATTATATATCTGTTTTCAATGCTTACGATGTAAACTTTAAAATTGCTTAATCAAACTAGGAGGTCGAGAACTGTGGCATTTGAATTTAAACTTCCAGATATCGGGGAAGGTATCCACGAAGGCGAAATCGTAAAATGGTTTGTCAAGCCTAACGACGAGGTAGACGAAGATGATGTACTGGCTGAAGTCCAAAATGATAAAGCAGTAGTAGAAATTCCTTCACCTGTTAAAGGAAAAGTATTAGAATTAAAAGTTGAAGAGGGAACGGTTGCAACTGTTGGACAAACGATTATTACGTTTGATGCACCTGGTTACGAAGATCTTCAATTTAAAGGCAGCGACGAGTCTGACGATGCGAAAACTGAAGCACAAGTTCAGTCAACTGCAGAAGCTGGACAAGACGTTGCGAAAGAAGAGCAAGCTCAAGAGCCTGCAAAAGCTACTGGCGCAGGACAGCAGGATCAAGCTGAAGTTGACCCGAACAAACGCGTGATCGCTATGCCTTCCGTACGTAAATATGCTCGTGAAAAAGGCGTAGACATCCGTAAGGTTACTGGTTCAGGCAACAACGGACGTGTTGTAAAAGAAGATATCGACAGCTTTGTAAACGGAGGAGCGCAAGAAGCTGCACCGCAAGAAACAGCTGCACCACAAGAAACAGCTGCTAAACCGGCTGCTGCACCAGTTCCAGAGGGCGAATTCCCAGAAACACGCGAAAAAATGAGCGGTATCCGTAAAGCAATTGCAAAAGCGATGGTTAACTCTAAACACACTGCTCCTCATGTAACGTTAATGGACGAAGTGGACGTAACAAACCTTGTTGCACATCGTAAACAGTTCAAACAAGTTGCTGCTGATCAAGGAATCAAGCTGACTTACTTGCCTTACGTTGTAAAAGCTCTTACATCTGCACTGAAAAAATTCCCTGTTTTAAACACGTCAATTGACGATAAAACAGATGAAGTCATCCAAAAACATTACTTCAACATCGGTATCGCTGCTGACACTGAAAAAGGCTTGCTTGTACCGGTTGTGAAAAATGCAGATCGTAAATCTGTCTTTGAAATTTCTGATGAGATCAATGGCCTTGCAACAAAAGCTCGTGAAGGCAAGCTTGCTCCAGCTGAAATGAAAGGCGCATCTTGCACAATTACAAACATCGGTTCTGCCGGCGGACAATGGTTCACTCCGGTTATCAACCATCCAGAAGTTGCGATTCTTGGTATCGGACGCATTGCAGAAAAAGCGATTGTTCGTGATGGCGAAATCGTAGCAGCTCCAGTCTTAGCTCTTTCTCTCAGCTTCGACCACCGTATGATCGACGGAGCAACTGCGCAAAATGCATTAAATCACATCAAGCGTTTACTGAACGATCCACAATTAATTTTAATGGAGGCGTAATGTTATGGTAGTAGGAGATTTCCCTATTGAAACAGATACTCTTGTAATTGGTGCGGGACCTGGCGGCTATGTAGCTGCCATCCGCGCTGCACAGCTTGGACAAAAAGTAACAGTCGTTGAAAAAGCAACTCTTGGAGGCGTTTGTCTGAACGTTGGATGTATCCCTTCAAAAGCGCTGATCAATGCAGGTCACCGTTATGAGAATGCAAAACATTCTGATGACATGGGAATCACTGCTGAGAATGTAACAGTTGATTTCACAAAAGTTCAAGAATGGAAAGCTTCTGTTGTCAACAAGCTTACTGGCGGTGTAGCAGGTCTTCTTAAAGGCAACAAAGTAGATGTTGTAAAAGGTGAAGCTTACTTTGTAGACAGCAATTCAGTTCGTGTTATGGATGAGAACTCTGCTCAAACATACACGTTCAAAAACGCAATCATTGCTACTGGATCTCGTCCTATCGAATTGCCAAACTTCAAATATAGTGACCGTGTCCTGAATTCAACTGGCGCTTTGGCTCTTAAAGAAATTCCTAAAAAGCTCGTTGTTATCGGCGGCGGATACATCGGAACTGAACTTGGAACTGCGTATGCTAACTTCGGTACTGAACTTGTTATTCTTGAAGGCGGAGATGAAATTCTTCCTGGCTTCGAAAAACAAATGAGTTCTCTCGTTACACGCAGACTGAAGAAAAAAGGCAACGTTGAAATCCATACAAACGCGATGGCTAAAGGCGTTGAAGAAAGACCAGACGGCGTAACAGTTACTTTCGAAGTAAAAGGCGAAGAAAAAACGGTTGATGCTGATTACGTATTGATTACAGTAGGACGCCGTCCAAACACTGATGAGCTTGGTCTTGAGCAAGTCGGTATCGAAATGACGGACCGCGGTATTGTGAAAACTGACAAACAGTGCCGCACAAACGTACCTAACATTTATGCAATCGGTGATATCATCGAAGGACCGCCGCTTGCTCATAAAGCATCTTACGAAGGTAAAATCGCTGCAGAAGCTATCGCTGGAGAGCCTGCAGAAATCGATTACCTTGGTATTCCTGCGGTTGTTTTCTCTGAGCCTGAACTTGCATCAGTTGGTTACACTGAAGCACAGGCGAAAGAAGAAGGTCTTGACATTGTTGCTGCTAAATTCCCATTTGCAGCAAACGGCCGCGCGCTTTCTCTTAACGAAACAGACGGCTTCATGAAGCTGATCACTCGTAAAGAGGACGGTCTTGTGATCGGCGCGCAAATCGCCGGAGCAAGTGCTTCTGATATGATTTCTGAATTAAGCTTAGCGATTGAAGGCGGCATGACTGCTGAAGATATCGCGATGACAATTCACGCTCACCCAACATTGGGCGAAATCACAATGGAAGCTGCTGAAGTGGCAATCGGAAGTCCGATTCACATCGTAAAATAATTTTCATATTAAAAACAGCCCTCGCTCAAAGCGGGGCTGTTTTTTTATTTTGACAGCACATGCTGTAATGGTTTAATGATGTCTTCTTTCTTTTTCACACATCCTTCGATTTTCACCACGACATGGCGCTGATCAACAACCATAAGGGTAGGGACAGTTTCAATCTCATCTTCCCAGCCTTCTTTTTTATCATAGACCTTCATTTTATCTATTTGCTCGGGATAATCTTTTTCTAAATCAAGCAGTGCATCGTAATAAGGCGCTTCCTGGTCTATTTGGTTCTCATCAGAAAAAAACAGGATTTGTGTATGATGAATGTTGTCAATCCGGCTTTTTTTCATCGGATTGATGGTGGAAAGCGTACAGCCCGATAAAGCAAATACTATTATCAGCATGGGGAATACCGCGCGATATCGCATCTATCTTCTCCTCTGTATAAACAGTAGTTAACTAGCTTTAGTTTATCACGAGAGGCGGCTTAATCTGCTTCTTGTTACCTAATTGTTATATAATTGAAACCGTTTTTAAAGTGAGATTACATATTATATCAATCGTTTAAAATAGCAACCTGGGGTATATTGAATTTTTTGCTGCATTCTTGGATGAAAGTTCAAGAAAACGTGAAATTACATTATGTGCTGTGGCATATATATCGAGTAAAGCTTCTGTATGAAGAAGATATTGTATGATGGAAAATGGAAAAACAAGGTGAATATGATGAGATGAAATAAAATGTGTTATACAGTTTGTTGTTGACATTTTAAATGTGACATATTAATATAATAACAACAAAAGAAATTAAGCGTTTTCAAATTTCAAAGAAATGGGGAATAAGAGATGGGTACGATTGTTTGCCAAGATTGCAACGAAGCCATTCATTACTTTGAAGATGAGAAAGTGACAACATTATACGGAACATGCTGCGGACAATGTCAATGTCCTGTTGATGAAGAGTAAAAAAAAGCATGCGGCTTAAAGCCGCATGCTTTTTATTTTTTATTGAATTGCTTTTTGTTCTTTGATGACTCGGATCATATGTAAAGTCGAGTCCTCAGGTCCTTGAACAGGGAGGCCTGCGTCAAGGTTTTTAAAAATGTAGCTGATGTTTTCTTCTGTAATAATTTCTCCTGGGATGAAGATTGGAATACCAGGCGGATATACCATGACAAATTCAGCAATAATCCGTCCGGATGCCTCTTTTAATGGGATGACTTCCGTATTTGCATAGAAAGCATCACGCGGAGTCATTGCCAATAAAGGTATTTCTGGAAGCAGAACCTCAGTTTGCTGATGTGTTACATCTTGTTCTGACATTTGCTGTGCGATCTCAGTTAAAGCCTCTACAAGCCGGTCTGCATCATTTTGGCTGTCACCAGGAGTGAAAATACACAAAATATTGTACAGATCAGAAAGCTCAACCTCAATATTAAAGGATTCACGAAGCCATTTTTCCACGTCATGTCCTGTCAGGCCAAGACTTTTCACAGAGATAATCAATTTTGTCGGATCATAGCTGTAAGCTGCTTTCGACCCAAGAATCTCAGAACCGACACAATAAATGCCTTCAATCTGGTTGAGGCGATCTCTCGTCTGATTGGCAAGCTTTAGTGTTTCCTCAGCAAGCTGGTGGCCTTCTGTTGCAAGGCGTTTTCTGGCAACATCCAAAGAAGCAAGAAGCAAGTAAGAAGTTGACGTAGTTGTCAGCATGCTCAGGATGGATTGCACTCTGTCTTTTGATACAAGGCCTTCTCTCATGTTTAAAATCGAACTTTGCGTGAGTGATCCGCCCAGCTTGTGTACACTTGTCGCCGCTATGTCCGCTCCTGCCTGCATGGCCGATAGCGGCAATTCGTCGTGAAAATGAATGTGAACGCCGTGTGCTTCATCCACAAGCACTGGCACATCAAACGAATGAGCGAGTTCTACGATGCTTTTTAAGTCGGCTGCAACACCGAAATATGTCGGGTTGATGACGAGAAGCCCTTTTGCATCCGGATGTTCGGTAAGCGCCCGTTTAGCAGATTCAAGTGTAATGCCGTGGGAGATGCCCAATTCATTGTCAATTTCAGGATGAATAAAAATTGGAACCGCTCCGGAAAATACAATAGCTGTCATAATTGATTTATGAACATTTCTTGGAATAATAATTTTATCGCCAGGTCCGCAAACAGCCATTACCATTGTCATAATGGCGCCGCTTGTTCCTTGAACGGAAAAAAATGTATGATCCGCTCCAAATGCTTCAGCAGCCAGATCTTGTGCTTGTTTAATAATGCCTTTTGGCGCGTGCAGATCATCTAATGGTTCAATATTAATCAAATCTATGCTTAACGCGTTTTCACCGATAAATTGTCTGAATTCTGGGTCCATTCCTGCCCCTTTTTTATGGCCGGGAATGTGGAATTGAACAGGCTGTCTGCTTGCATGCTTTTTCAGTCCTGTGTATAAGGGTGTTTCATGTTGCGACAATTGTTTTCCCACCTTTGTAATCATACCTATGCATAATAGTGTGTATTAAAATCAGTTTCTCAACCGTTTTTTAGACGTAAAACAAATGAATTATATTATGAACTTGAAAGAATGTAAAGAACAATTTATGATCAAATGAAGATGCTTTCTCTTAAGGGAAGTAAATCTACAAGGAGTGAAGAAAATGGAGTATCAATATCCGATGAATGAAGATTGGACAACCGAAGAAGCAGTGGATGTGATTGCATTTTTCCAGCAGGTTGAGCTTGCATATGAAAAAGGGGCGGATCGTGAAGAACTGCTTAAAGCTTACCGCCGTTTCAAGGAAATTGTACCGGGGAAGGCCGAGGAAAAAAAGCTATGCGGCGAGTTTGAGGAACAAAGTACATATTCTCCTTATCGCACGGTCAAACAGGCGAGAGAATCTGATATCGCGAAGATTAAGATGTAAGAAAAAGAGCCGGGGGATATCCCGGCTCTTTTTTATGCTTGTGATACTTTTTGGGTGAGACGGTACAGAAAAGCAAGCTGCTTAAAGGCATCGTCGATACGCTGAAGGAATTCCTGGTTATTCATATTCAGCACTTCTTCTTTTTGGAGCTGGATGCCGCATAACAGCTCAGCTTTCTTTACAGTCTGCAAACGCTCAAACAGTGTCTTCAGCTGTTCCTTGTCCATTTCAGACTGTTTATGTACGCCCGGTTTTGTGTGATCTGCAGACCAAACGAAGCTGTCAGGGATATTTTTCGTAATGGTTTCTTGGTTCATTTCAAGCAATTTGCCGTATTCTTCTTTGATAGGGGATTCATAAATAATCGCAAACCACACAAAGACATGGCTTTCCCATAAACCAATTTGGAAATGCGGCAGTTTTTTATAGCCTCTTTTGCTGTTTGCGAACGCCACCCAGCTGTCAGCAGGGGGATTGACGGATCTTCTTGCATGCTTTGCCACATGCGGAAACATTTCATCTCCGGTTAAAGCTGATAAAGTTGGGGCAAAATGTTCGCCTAGAGCTGTAAGCTTCGGACGGACCGTCTCTTTTAATACTTCCATGCGCGCGTCTAAGCCTTCTATTGTAAATGTGTTAAAGTCCTCTTCAGTGAAACGCATTTGTGTCATGATTTTCCTCCTTCATGCTAAGTATACATATTTTATCACAGTTCATACGAGCTTCAAAAAGATTGAGTGCGTTTGAAGTAAGGGGAAATGTGGTAATAAACGAATAGGTAAACACACAATTTTCAGAATCATGTTGCGTGTAAATAGAACAATCATACGATATAAGAAGTAATCATTGTTGAATGGCAAAATGGGATGCTTTTTTACAAACAAATGATCTCTGGAAGGGGCGAAAGACAATGAGGCAAGTTGTAAAAGAGGGATTTAAGGAAGAGAAAAACAATCGTGTTGCTGTCTGGAGACTAGAGGTTGATTATGAATTGGCAACCCTATATGAAGCAATGCAGAAAGAAAATGAAGAGCAGATTGAACAAAGCAAAAACAAACTTGAGCGACTTAGAAAAGAATGGATTCGTCTTAACGGGTAAAAAAGCGATAGTGAAAACGAACCGCATGAATGGTTCGTTTTTACGTGAGAAGGGATATTTTTCATTTTCCTTGCTTTTTCATTGTCGTTATCAGTATCCTATAAAATAAAAGGTCTACATAGAAGAGAGGTACGAACGAATGACAAATTGGACGGAAATTGATGAGATTGCAAAGAAATGGATAAGAGAAGCAGGCGCGAGAATTAAACAATCCATGCATGAAAGCCTGACAATTGAAACGAAATCAAATCCGAATGATTTAGTCACCAATATTGACAAAGAAACCGAAAAGTTTTTCATTGATCGAATTCAAGAAACATTTCCGGGACATCGGATACTCGGTGAAGAGGGGCAAGGAGACAAAATCCACTCACTTGAGGGAGTCGTATGGATTATTGATCCGATTGATGGGACGATGAATTTTGTGCACCAGCAAAGAAATTTTGCGATTTCCATTGGGATTTTTGAAAACGGTGAAGGGAAAATCGGCTTAATTTATGATGTGGTGCACGATGAGCTGTATCACGCATTTAGCGGCAGAGGGGCTTATATGGATGAAACGAAGCTGGCTCCTTTAAAAGAAACCGTCATTGAAGAAGCGATTCTTGCCATTAATGCAACATGGGTAACGGAAAACAGAAGAATTGATCAAAGTGTGTTAGCGCCACTTGTGAAAAGAGTCAGAGGCACACGCTCATACGGTTCTGCCGCTTTAGAGCTGGCAAATGTCGCGGCAGGAAGAATAGATGCTTACATCACGATGCGCCTTGCGCCATGGGACTACGCAGCCGGCTGTGTGCTGTTAAATGAAGTAGGAGGCATCTATACGACCATTGAAGGAGAGCCGTTTACCTTTTTAGAAAACCACAGTGTGCTAGCCGGAAACCCATCTATACATAAAACGATATTTGAAGAGTATCTTCATGCTGGGAAGTAGGCCATTTGAGCAGGATGATCTCAGCTTGTTAGAAAAGCTCGCGGAGGCTCATCCTGTATGGAAAGAGGAGGAGTTTGGAGATAAAGATGCACAAGACTATATCATCTCCTATTCCATGTACAACGGGGCATGGCTTGTATGGGAAAAAGACGGTCTGCCTGTTGCCGTCAGCTACCATCTCGAGTGGTCTCCTTCAAACGGTAAGCCGTGGCTCGGAACGGTCCTGATTGACCCGGCTGAAGAAAAAAAGGGACATGCGAAGATGATCATTGAACAGATCAGCAAATTGCTTAGAGCCAAACACAAAGCGATGTTTGCGGGAGTTCCCATTGAGCGCAGTGAATGGATACAATTTTTAAGCAAATGCGGCTTTGAACAGCTGAAAACGGAAAAAGATGAGAAAGGCAAATCATTTATGATCTTGGTGAAGCCTTTAGCAGAAGCTGCCGTATGATAACGGCAGCTTATTTGCTGCATGCGGGTTCAATAAAAAGCCTCTCAAACATTGAGAGGCTTCTGATGATTTGAAAATTATTTTTTTACCGCATGAATATAATGAATCGTTTCAAACGCTGACAAATTGTCTTTTCGATTACTAAAGAAAAGGTCATTGATGTCGTCTGGTGATAGATGTTCATAGATCAGTAAACCAGATGACTCTAACAGATGTTCAATCTCTTGATAAGTGAAACATGATTTCATCGGTTCCCCGCTTGCGGCAGCCATCTTCACCATATGTTCAACTCGATTCGACGTCCCTTTTGCTGTAAAAAGTGTTTCGTCCGCATAATCAAAAACAATAGAGCTTCCAGGCGGGACATCAGAAAATAAATTGCTGATCAAACTTGCATTTTCTTCCCGTGTTACATAATAAGACACTCCGAGAAGGCTGAAGAATGTTTTTGTGTTCTTAAATCCTTCATCTAAGAGAGGGTCATACGAAAACGTTTTGGTGAAATCCATAGGAACAAAATGAAGATGACCCGGAATTGTCAAATTTGCATCCTTCAGCTTATTTTTTTTGAATTGCTGTGTAGCCGGATGATCAACCTCGAAAACCTGTAAGCTATTTTCTAATTCTGGATGCCGAAAGCAGAAAGTATCAAGCCCCGCGCCAAGAATGACATACTGTTTTGCTCCCAGGATTAATTCGTTGTGCAAGACTTTTTCACAATAAGAAGCACGTGCTAGGGGCGTGGGAGACAGCTGGATTTGTGCAACCCATTTTAATATTTTTTCAGGATCATTTTGAAGACGTTCGCCGATCTCTTTGTTGAAAAACGATATTCCTTGAATCATATTTTTACTGATGTCGATAAACTCTTTCTCGTTAATGAGATCTTTTGCGATAAAATCATCAAAAATAAGAGGTGTGTCATATCGGCTGTGATATGCACGGGCAAAAGCTGAAATTAGAGACGTTAAGCTGGACTCATTTTTCCTCATGAAATGATCCTCCACAAAAAATAAGATTCCCCTGGCCAGGAGAATCTTATTATACATACAAATATATTAATAGTAAATTTTAGCATAAATAAATTTTTTTGTCAATGTTTTTGCTCTTAACTGGACGCGCGATCCTTCACATAGCCACGTGACCTGTAGCAGAATTCGTCTATCAATTATGTGGACTGAATCATTAGCTTTTATAAAATGCGCACTTGCGGCTGCATCCTTCTTTTTGCAGATCAGAAGCCGTTTCTGTCTCATGGCAGCATCTTTTCGTCGTTTCTGCTGAGAGAGAAATCAAGATATGTAACAAAAAAAGCCTGAGGGATCTCAGGCTTTTTCTAATATTACAATCCAACAGCATTCCAGGCTGCTTCAACTTTAGCGGCATCAGTTGAGCCGTAGAGGTCACGGGCAGACTGAATGAGAGCTGCCTTGGCATCTTTGAACGTGGAAGAAGGCGTGAGGTACGTTGTTAACGCACGGTAATAGATTTGCTGTGATTTAGATACACCAAGTTTTGTGATGGTGTTGTAAGCGGCTTTGTTTGGAATTCCGCTGTTTGTGTGTACACCGCCATAATCGCCTTCATCTGTGTTTGGAAGGTTTCTGTAATTGGCGTAATTGTCAGGCTGGTTGTATTTTGTAGGGTTGGACAGGCTGCGAAGAGCAGGCTGGCTGACCGTAATGTCTTCACCGATGTCCCAGTCTTCTGTATCGTTAAAATACCCGAATACGTCAGAGAAAGACTCGTTTAATGCACCTGGCTGATTTTCATAAATCAAGTTGGCTGTTTCTTGGGTGACGCCATGTGTCATTTCATGCGCTGTCACATCTAATGAGCCGGAAAGCGGAGAGAAGAATGAACCGTCGCCATCACCGTAAATCATCTGGTCTCCTGTCCATGCAGCGTTATTGTATTGAGTGCCATAGTGAACGGAAGAAACGATTTTACTGCCTTTGTTATCATAGCTGTTTCGTTTAAAGTTTGAATAAAAATAATCGTACACTTTACCGAGGTTATAGTGTGCGTCAACGGCTGCCCGCTGTGATGAAGATGTAAATGTTTTCGTTGTGCTTGAGACAAGCGTGCCCGGAAGGCGGCTTTGTCTGTTTTGCAAGTCATATGTGATGATTTGGGTGCCAGTTGGTTTTGAAAGATCTCTTAGAACATATTTTCCGCCTTCATAAGAGATGTTCAATGGAACAGTTGCGCCCTTTAGCGTTGTTCCGCTTCCAGTGGCGGCGGCATGTTCTACTTTATTTTGCTGTTTTAAAATGCTGCCTGTTTCAGCGTCAACTAAGACTTCCCAGTTTGCAGGTTCAGGCTCGACATAGCGAATCGTCACGTCGTAAGCAAGACGATAGCTGCCGTCCTTTGTTTCTATCGCTTTCAATTCGGCTTTATTGCTGTTTTTGGCCGCTCCGTTAGAAACAGCGTCTGGTGATTTGCCGATAGCTTTGAAAGCGAGTGCCAGCGCTTTTTCAGAAGAGACTTTTTGGCTGTTATCTGTTTTTGCAGCAGATTGATTGTGTAATTCACCATTGACCGCATAGACATTATCGGATTTATCGACGTGAACGATCACTTGCGAATCTTTAATTGGCACTCCGTTAACGACAGGCGCATATCGAAAGTGTTTGTATCCAAGGGCATCAGTCGTGCTTTCAACAAGCTTCAGCCTTTTGGAAGGGTCACCTTTAAAAATGTTGCTGTTCTTTTTCAAAAACTGCTTGACAGCCTTGTCATTTGGTGCAGAGAGTTCTGATTGCGCAATCGCGTTTTTGGAGAGGAAATTTGTTTGATTCTCTTTAAGCTGATGACCTTCAGCAGCCTGAACACCAGGAAGGCTGATTGATAAACTCATAAACGAAGCAGCGACAGCAACAGACAATTTTTTACCTAAACCCACAATAAATCCCCCTTTTTGAAAATACTGAAAACTTTATATTGTTATATTAAACTAGCATTCTGGAATACTCAACAAAAACTAACATAACTAGACAAAATTGATAGTATTGTCCTGTGTTTGTTTTTGTTGAATAATATCAAGATGAGTCAAGTGTCATGTGACGGTTCACTCAAGAGTTATGTTTTTTACATATCAAGGGGAAGATGAGATATTTTTGTTTCAACTTGAAACTTTTTGAAAAGTCCGCTGTCTAACCGAATGAGGCCTTAATAAGAAGTAAAGGATTGTTGTTCGTGTTGGAGTTATTCAGTCATTATGTATTGCATTTCGAACGTTATTTTATATTAAGCAGACAAAGCACCCTGCTGATTCAATGGTCAATTGTTGTTCTGGCGGGTTTATATCTTTTGGGGCATCATCCCAAAATAAACCGGCAGCGCACAATGTTCTTGGCGGGTGTTATGTTGCGGATTGTGCTGCTGGCGGGAGTGTCTGTTGAACTTATTCACCAGGTGCAATCAACAAACTTCACTAGCGCTTACTTAAGAGAGGACGGAAAAGAACTGCTGCCGCTGCTGCATTTTTTGTTATACGGATATGTGCTGCTGACGGCTTTTCACTATATGTTGATGCCGCGTGATCATGGCGGAAAGGGTAAGTTTTATACGTTCGACCTTGCCGTTGTCAGTTTGCCAATCGTACAAATGATATTCAGTTTCTTTACGTATTGGAAGGAAAATCCGGATGGAGTCGAGCCAATTGCATTCGTGTTTCTGTTTTTCATTATTACTCTTCCTATTGTGTTGGATGTTGTGTTTTTTAAGCTGTATTGGAGAACAAATAAGATTTTACTCGGCTTATTTTATACGCTGATTATCGGACTGCTTGTCTTGCTGCTTGCGCCATATCCCAATCAAATCTCAAAAGATTATGGTGCAGTAATGCCATATACGATTTATTTGGCAATGGCGGGATTTTTGATGAGCTATCATCTGTTCCAAAAGTCAGGAGAGGTTTATGTGCGTGTGAATAAGTGGCTGACGATGGCTGTCATGGTGTTTTTTGTCCTGCTGTTAAATCCGATATATAACATAGGAACGGCTGCTTTCGCTGTATCAAAACCGATAAATGTCCATGATTCATTCAATTATGTCGGGGAGCACATTTCATCAGAAAAAGCGGAACAGATACTAAAGTCATTTTTTCCTACGGATAAAACACTTTATTTGCACGATACAAACATGGATGTGCATTATTTCTACTCATTTGAAAGCAAGAGTTATAAAGCTGAGGTAGATGAAGTATCGCAGCTGATTCGTAATTATGAATACTTACAAAAAGCGCATGGGAAAAAGCTAACGAATCAGGAGTACAAGCGAAAGTCCATCGCTTTCCTTGAGCGACACGGACGTGTGTTACATAAGGATCATATCGAAACAAAGGTATCAAATGAGGACGGCCAGACAGTCGTACGTATATACCTGAAAAACCAGCTTCATAAAAAAGATCATGCTGATGATGGCGCGGTATTTTATTGGGAAAAGGAAACCTTAATGGGTTTTAGTGAAGATCCATCGATTTACCAGCTTGACTCTCTATTGCATGTTCATATAACAGAACAAGACATTCAAGACAAAGTGGAACAAATGTTTACAGCGCTGAACATATTGAAACAGCCTTATCAGATCACTGATATTGAAAGCGACAGCCTGCTTGGAAGCATGGTGAGAGTTGAAACAAAAGATGGAATTGTATTGGAGTTTGATGGAGAATCCGGTAGTTTACACAGTCTCTCGATTCCAATGAAAAAGGAAATTTCACTGACTAACAGCCGGCTGCAGCGGCAGGTATTAACGGTCTTCGATGCTGATGTATCAGAAATGAAGAAAAAAAGCAGTCAGAGTGACATGGTGATGTATACTGATTCTTCTAAAACATATGAGTTTTTTGAAGATCAAGGTCAGCTAAACGTTTATGTATACAGCGATACACCTGATCAGTCATTCCCCTATACATATCGTAATGGAACATTGGCTTACGAAAAGGTAGCTTCTCTATATCAGGATGTTATTTACAAAAAGCGTATGCGTCCGATTATCGTTCAAAGAGAGGGTGAACGGCATTATGCATGGCTGATCATTATTCAGCCGTTTGGTTCAAATCGCCATGATGCCTATGTAGTGGATGGAGAAACACAAGAGGTGAAAAGTCTTTATGAATCATAAAGAAAAAGAGTCTGTTTTTGTAGACTTATACGACCTGTATAAAGAAGGAGAGCTAGAGGATGAATCAATGGAATGGATGAAACAGCATGAATCCCAATTTCAAAAGAATGCGGAAGACTTAAAGAGTAAAACTTGTTTAAAGAGAAGTCCCGGTGCTGAAGAAGAAAGCCAAATCAGATATATGAAAGTATACCTGTCTTCCATGTATATCTGTTTCATTTTATTGGCCATTTGGATGACGGTGTGGTTTTACTTTTAATGAAGCATAGGGATTCCATTGAGGACTTGTATCGGCAGTATTATCAAGAAATTTTAAATTATTTATTCAGAAGGACTCTTCACCTTGAAACAGCCAAGGACTTAGCGCAAGACACGTTCGTGAAAGCTCTTAACGGTCTGGCCTCGTTTAGGGGGCATTCTTCCATCAGAACATGGCTCTACACCATTGCGCATCATACCTTTATCAATTGGTACCGCAGGGATGTCAAATACCAATTTACTGATATCAGCAAAAATGAAGGGGTAACGCAAACAACTTATGAGCAGCCTGAACAGTATCTGTCACGGACGGTGAAAAGCGAAACACTGCGGCAGGAGCTCCTGAAGTTAAAAGATCAGCATCAATCCGTTTTGATTTTAAGAGAATTCCAATAGCTTTCTTATGAAGAAATCGCTGAGATATTAGGATGGAGTCTTTCTAAGGTGAAAACCACATTGCACCGGGCTAGATTAGAACTTAAGAAAAACATGACGAAAAGTAGAGAGGAGGAGCGGATATGACCTGCTTTCTAGTAAGAGACCTGCTTCCTCTGTATCTTGAAGGTGATTGTAAAAGAGAAACGGAACACGTTATAGAAGAGCATTTAAAAATGTGCAGCAGCTGCAGAGACATGTATGACACGATGGCTGAGCCATTTGAATTGGAAAGCGAACAGGCCGTTGAGGAGGCTTATCTGCCGGAAGAAGAACTGCGTTTTAAACAGAGGTACTATGGATTACTGATCATGAAAGCTGCCTGCTGGTTTGGAGCGGCGGTTGCCATGATGCTGATCATCAAATTGCTGATATAAAAAAAGCGCTTGTCCGATTCCGGCAAGCGCTTTTTCACATTAAGCCTGGGGATGAATCATATCGTAAATAGCGGCAAGCTGTTCTTGTGACATGGCACTGAAGAGTTTTTCATAAACGTCAGCTTGCAGTGGCGTTGCACCTGCTTGTAGCGCTGCGTCTTTATCATAGCTGTACACATCATCTTGTAGCACAATGGCTGCTTGAAGAATGTGAATCTTGAGAGAAACAGCGGAGAAAAATTGTTCAAGTGCAAGTGCTTCTTTTTCTGTGAAGCCAAGTTCAACTGCTTTTTCTGTATCAAATTTGTAATTTCCATCCTCGAGATACACACATTGTGAAACAATGCTGAAAAATTCTGATGTCGATTCCCAGAGTGTAGCAATTACCTGAGCCTCTTCTTTTGTCATTCCTAACTCGACAGCTTTTTCGCTGTCAAAATAATATACACCGTCTTGTTCGTATATACATTGATTTAATATATCAATGAATGTATTGAGATCTTCGTTAGTGCTCGCCTGATGCTGGAGTTGAACAGCAGTGTTATCAACCAGTGTTTTTGCGCTGGCTGCATCAGGACCGAACGTTAATAGAGCAGCTGATGTCATTGCGGCAGTCGTTAACATAGCTTTTTTTACAAATGTTTTCTTCATGTTTCTTCTCTCCCTTTTATGAATTGTGCTACAAATTCCATTATAGGGAGTAGTTTCCGGTGGAGGAATAGGCGCTATGGTATTTTATGTGTATCGTTGCCGAACTACTTTTTGAAGGCTGCACGTGTGATCGTTAGAACGATTGTCTATGTATGAAGGCTGTTTTGCATCTTCCTGACTAAGAAACAGGGGAGATAAGGCTTAAGAAATGAAAAACACCGCTTTCTTTGCGGTGTTTTTTGATTACAATGTCGCCGGCGGGGCAATGCTTTTAATCAAGCAAGCCTTGTTCGCGCATTTTCTTTTTTAATGTAAATCCGCCGCCCATGACAGCGCAAACAAGTACAATGCTGGCGATAATGCCTGCAGGGCTTTTTTCAGCGATAAAGACGCCGATCAGCATAATGCTGAAAACCGCTGCAAATGCAAATAATAGTAAAAGCCAATTCATTTTTTTCATAAATTCCATCCCCTTTTACGTCTTATATTAAGTTTACAGAAAAACGTGACGCTTTTAAAGAGGATGTGTGATATAATATGAAAGTTATCTAATTTTTTTAGGAGATGAAAAAGTGAAACTTCGAAATGATCTTCGCAACATCGCGATTATTGCCCACGTTGACCATGGGAAAACGACTCTAGTCGATCAGCTTTTACATCAGGCTGGTACGTTCCGTGCCAACGAACAGGTTGCTGAACGCGCAATGGACTCTAATGATCTTGAACGCGAACGCGGCATTACAATATTGGCGAAAAATACTGCGATTAACTATAAAGATACACGTATCAATATTTTGGACACCCCTGGACACGCAGACTTTGGGGGAGAAGTAGAACGGATTATGAAAATGGTTGACGGCGTAGTGCTTGTCGTTGACGCATATGAAGGCTGTATGCCTCAAACTCGTTTTGTTCTGAAAAAAGCTCTTGAGCAAAACCTGAACCCTGTTGTTGTTGTAAACAAAATTGACCGTGACTTTGCTCGTCCAGAGGAAGTTATCGATGAAGTTCTGGATCTGTTCATTGAGCTTGATGCTAATGAAGAGCAGCTCGAGTTCCCAGTGGTATATGCTTCCGCGATTAATGGAACAGCGAGTCTTGATCCGAAACAACAGGATGAAAACATGGAAGCTTTATATGAAACCATTATTAAGCATGTTCCGGCACCTGTTGATAATGCAGAGGAGCCGCTTCAATTCCAAGTTGCCCTTCTTGACTACAACGACTATGTAGGCCGTATCGGAATCGGACGCGTATTCCGCGGCACAATGAAAGTCGGACAGCAGGTTTCTCTTATGAAGCTTGACGGGACGGCAAAGTCATTCCGTGTTACAAAGATTTTTGGTTTCCAAGGCTTAAAGCGTGTGGAAATTGAAGAAGCAAAAGCGGGAGACCTCGTTGCGGTTTCCGGGATGGAAGATATCAACGTTGGTGAAACGGTATGTCCTGTAGACCATCAAGATCCGCTTCCGGTGCTTCGCATTGATGAGCCGACACTTCAAATGACATTTGTCGTGAATAACAGTCCGTTTGCAGGCCGTGAAGGCAAATATGTAACGGCCCGCAAAATCGAAGAGCGTCTTCAATCACAGCTTCAGACGGATGTGAGCTTGCGTGTTGAGCCGACAGCTTCTCCTGATGCTTGGGTTGTTTCAGGACGCGGTGAACTGCACTTGTCAATTTTAATTGAAAATATGCGCCGTGAGGGCTATGAGCTTCAAGTGTCAAAACCTGAAGTTATTATCAAAGAAATCGACGGCGTACGCTGTGAGCCTGTTGAACGTGTGCAAATTGATGTTCCTGAAGAGCATACTGGCTCTGTCATGGAATCAATGGGTGCCCGCAAAGGCGAAATGGTTGATATGATCAACAACGGAAACGGCCAAGTCCGTCTCATCTTTACAGTTCCTTCCCGCGGATTGATCGGTTACTCTACAGAATTCCTATCATTAACACGCGGATTCGGTATTTTGAACCATACGTTTGACAGCTACCAGCCGATGCAGGCGGGCCAAGTCGGCGGACGCCGTCAAGGTGTACTTGTGTCAATGGAAAACGGAAAAGCAACATCATACGGTATTCAAGGAATTGAAGACCGCGGTGTCATCTTCGTTGAGCCGGGTACTGAAGTATACGAAGGAATGATCGTTGGAGAGCATAACCGTGACAATGACCTTGTTGTTAACGTCAGCAAAATGAAACAGCAAACAAACGTCCGTTCCGCGACAAAGGATCAGACAACTACAATTAAAAAAGCGCGCATCATGTCTCTTGAGGAGTCTCTAGAGTACTTAAACGAAGATGAATATTGTGAAGTAACACCTGAATCCATCCGTTTAAGAAAGAAGATCCTCAATAAGAACGAACGTGAAAAAGCAGCTAAAAAGAAAAAAACAGCAGGATTGTCTTAATCTCGTGCAGAATTTGAAAAGATAGAACCCGTACGTTTACAGGGGAGGGAATCTTTTTGAATGACGTAAGCGAACGTCTGTCGTTCTTCGCCGCTCTATATCAAGTAGACCGGCAGCCTGCGGCAGGCATGTGGCTGCTGTACGGCACGATTTTTGTGTTGGCCGTTATTGTATTTAAGCTTGGATTTGCTAAACGGCTTCCTGTATTAAAATCTGCAGTGGTGTATGTATTTTTGGCGTTGGGCTGCACTGTTTTGACTTTTTTAGGGGTGTTTTTGCCCGTGGCAGAAGGATTGATCGTCGCTGCGCTGATTTTAATCATTTACAAAATCCGGCTGTATCAGTCGAAAAAAGGACAGTCTGCAAAATCATAAAAGACTCAGCTGAAAGCTGAGTCTTTTTTGTGTTCTGTATGGTTAAGCGGACGCTTTATTTTTTGACTTTTTCTTTTTTCTGCTGTCCCGGGTGAAAAGTAAATTTTCCCGTTTTCAGCCGTTCCTCTGTTTTTTTGGCAATCCGATCGTGGCATTCCTGGCACATATATGTATGGATCGGGCGGTTTCGAAGCCGTTTCGCGATCAGGGTATCATCATCAATTGTTTCAATTTTATCGCAAATAGAACATTTGACCCTCATCATATCACCTCTTTCACTAACATGTATTATAGCACGGATTAGAAGCTGTCCAAAATAAGAAAAAGCTAAAGCGCAAGGCTATAGCTTAGTCATTGTTGTTCTTTTTCATATGATGATCAGATTGATCGTTTTGCTCCTTCTCCATTTCCTGCTGCTGTTTTCTATTTAATTGGTCATTTTGCTGCTTTGTTTGCGGTTCGTCTTCATTGTCAATCACATCGTTAGGCACTTCGGGAAGCACTCGGCCGACAATTGCAGCTAATTCATCCAGTATGCCTGTTACCGGACGGCCCTCGCTGATTTCTCTGCTCATTTCGCGAAGGCGGCTGACCGTATCGGGATCAGCAATGACTACTGCGTTGGCGCCATATCGATCATTCTTTAGCGCCTGAGCTACAGAATATTTAATGGTTTCCACTTTGCTTCTGTCCAAAGTATCATCGACATCAATCCCAACAACAGCATAACCTCCCAGCACAACGGCTGTTGCATCCTTGACGTCGGGGTTTTTTTCAGCAACGCTGACAAGATGTTTGGCAATATCCGTTCTTGTTCCATTGTTTTTTGTTTCTTGAGTTGTGTCCTTTACGTGAATCGGTTTAGTCTCCTGCTGTCTTGTTGATTCTTTTTCAACATTCTGGCCCTGTTTTCCTTGTTGATAGGCACAAGCGGACAGGATAAGTGTCAGCTGTATGATAATGAAAAGAATTCGCACTTGCGGGTTCCCTCCTTAAAATGCTTTCATTAATTTTATTGTTGAATTAACCTTCTATCTTTATGCACAAAAACATATATTTTAGCAGGCATTCACCTTTTTCATCAAAAGAGAAGCAGGAAGAACTTTGACCCTTATATCAGGAGGCTGAGACTTGAGTAAAATTTATGTGTTAGATACGAATGTGTTATTACAGGATCCTAACGCGATATTTTCTTTTGAAGAAAATGAGGTTGTCATCCCTGCTGTCGTTTTAGAAGAGGTTGATTCAAAAAAACGGTATATGGACGAAGTTGGGAGGAATGCAAGGCACGTATCTAAGCTAATCGATGCGCTAAGACAAAAGGGCAGGCTGCATGAGCATGTACCGCTTGACACCGGCGGCACACTGAGAATTGAACTGAATCATCGTTCGTTTCACCAGCTGCAAGAGATCTTTATTGAAAAGACGAACGATAATCGCATATTAGCCGTTGCGAAAAACTTGAGCCTCGAGGAAGAAACCAAGGAAAATGGCAGGCCGGTTATCCTCGTCAGTAAGGATGTACTTGTCAGAGTTAAAGCCGACGCAATCGGACTGCTTGCTGAAGATTTCTTGAATGACCGGGTTGTGGACAATGATGAAATGTACAGCGGCTATAAAGATTTATATATCAGTCAGCAGCTGTTCAGCTCTTTTTACGGAAAAAATCAAATTTCAGTAAACGATGTGAAACAGCATGCGTTTTACCCGAATCAGTTTGCTTTAATGAAGGATGAGCTAGGAGGATCCTCTTCGGCAGTCGGAATTGCAGACAAAACCGGTACGGTATTAAAAAGACTCGTATTTGATGATGAACATATATGGGGAATCAGGCCGAAAAATGTACAGCAGACAATGGCATTAGAGCTTTTGCTGCGGGAAGATATTCCGCTTGTCACCCTGATCGGCAAAGCGGGAACCGGCAAAACGCTCTTAGCTTTGGCGGCAGGGCTATTACAGACAGAAGACTTGGGAATATACAAAAAGCTGGTCGTCGCAAGGCCGATTGTTCCTGTTGGCAAGGACATCGGATATTTGCCAGGCGAAAAAGAGGAAAAGCTAAAGCCTTGGATGCAGCCGATTTTTGACAACTTAGAGTTTCTGTTTAATGCGAAAAAACCAGGGGAGCTTGATGCTATTTTGGCGGGAATTGGCTCAATTCAGGTAGAAGCGCTGACTTATATCAGAGGGAGAAGCATTCCAGATCAATTTATTATCATTGATGAAGCGCAAAATTTGACCAGGCATGAGGTGAAAACTTTGCTGACGAGAGTCGGTGAAGGCAGTAAAATTGTCTTAATGGGTGACCCTGAACAAATTGATCACCCATATTTAGACAGTCTGAATAATGGTTTGGCCTATGTGGTTGAACGGTTTAAAGGACAACCCATCTCAGGCAGCGTGAAGCTGTTAAAAGGTGAGAGATCAGGTCTCGCCCAGCTCGCAGCTGATTTGCTGTAACATTAAATGATTTCGATCTCTTTTACATCGGTAATCGGCTGTTTGTGATGGACCGGGTCTTCAAAGTAAATATGCACGGGGCCGCCTTCTTGAATCGGCTTGCCTGCCTCACTGAAATGGACAATACTGTTCAGAGCGGTTTCCAGAGAAACGGCGGCCTTTCCCGAACTTGTGACAAATACACATTGTGTCGCAGAGCTGTTCGGCTCAGCATTTTTCAGGACAGTCCCAAGTCTCATTGCGAAACTGCCGTTCATCAGTTTTTGCTTCTCATATTGCTTTTCCGTCTTTAATGTAGGCGGCGCGATTCGCCCCTCTCTGATGACGCGTTCCGGATCAAGGTCTGATTCATCCCCGGCTGATTGTAAATATGTGTCTTGACTGTCCCCTTTGCGGTCAAACGAAAATTTGCGATCATCAAAAATCCATACGCTTGGATCAATGGTAATTGGATATGTAACATTGCCTTTTACTTGGATAACGCTCATGATATGACCCCCTTCTCTCAAAATTATAAAAGTTTTCGCATGAATTGTCACTTTGTGTACAAATTATGTGTATTGAAATGCTGAGGGAACGAGGGTGTTTGCATGGTATGCCGGCATAATGATGAGCTTGAAGCCTTAGTGAAAAAGGCGAAAAAAGTAACGGACAAGGGGGAGGTAGCCAGCTATATTCCCGCCTTGGCAAAAGCTGATAAACACGACCTGTCAGTGGCGATTTATTATTCCAATAATGTTTGTCTGTCAGCAGGTGACGTAGAAAAAACATTTACGCTTCAAAGTATATCGAAAGTCCTTTCCCTTGCTTTGGTGTTAATGGAATACGGCAAAGATAAGGTCTTCAGTTATGTTGGACAGGAGCCGACCGGTGATCCGTTTAATTCAATTATCAAGCTCGAAACGGTGAATCCGAGCAAGCCGTTAAACCCTATGATTAATGCCGGGGCATTGGTAGTGACAAGTCTGATAAGAGGAAGAACGGTGAAAGAGAGACTTGATTATTTGCTTTCTTTTATCAGAAGGCTGACAAACAACCAAGAGATTACATACTGCCGGGAAGTGGCTGAATCTGAATACAGCACTTCAATGATTAATCGGGCGATGTGTTATTATATGAAGCAGTACGGCATTTTTGAAGATGATGTAGAAGCAGTAATGGATTTATACACGAAGCAATGCGCGATTGAGATGAACAGCTTGGATTTAGCGAAAATCGGATCTGTATTTGCATTGAACGGCAGACATCCAGAGACTGGGGAGCAAGTCATCTCAAAAGATGTCGCTAGAATTTGCAAAACGTTTATGGTGACGTGCGGAATGTACAATGCAAGCGGGGAATTCGCAATTAAGGTCGGAATTCCTGCGAAAAGCGGCGTATCCGGCGGGATTATGGGCATTTCGCCTTACGATTTCGGGATCGGCATATTCGGCCCCGCATTAGACGAAAAAGGGAACAGCATTGCAGGTGTAAAGCTTTTGGAAATAATGTCTGAGATGTACAGCCTGAGTATTTTTTAATTTATGTCATATGCTTAAATCCTCTTGCATTTTCTGTTGATACCCTTTATGATAAATAGAAGAATTAGGTACTCGCCTGGGGAACGGAGGGATACTTTTGGCTTCAGAGATGATAGTTGACCATCGGCAAAAAGCTTTTGAACTCTTAAAAGTGGACGCTGAGAAGATTTTGAAGCTGATCCGAGTACAAATGGATAACTTAACGATGCCTCAATGTCCTCTATATGAAGAGGTTTTAGATACTCAAATGTTCGGGCTTTCGAGGGAAATCGATTTTGCTGTCCGCCTGGGATTGGTTGATGAAAAAGACGGTAAAGACCTTTTATACACATTGGAACGCGAATTGTCTGCTTTACATGACGCGTTTACAGCTAAATAAATGATAAAACTCAAACTTATTAACAGTTTGGGTTTTTTTATAACCGCTATTTTTCTCTCATCTCATAAAAGACGGTCTTTTTTTACACATTCCTTCCGAATCGTATAGAGATTCTTCGTCTCGTTTGATAAATTGTAGTAAAATAAAAAAGATAAATACATAAAAACCATAGATAATGGAAGTTAGAAGCAGGGAAGAGGATGTTATGTTAAAAAAAATGCTAAAATCTTATGATTACTCACTGATATTCGCAATCGTTTTATTATGCGGATTCGGTTTAGTGATGGTATACAGCTCAAGCATGATTACAGCTGTCTCCCGGTATGGAGTAAGCAGTAATTTTTTCTTCATGCGGCAGCTGTTTGCTTTAATTGCGGGTGGCGCTCTATTTATTCTCATGGCGTTGTTTCCTTACAAGGCACTGGCCCATCAAAAGTTTCAGAAGGGGATACTGCTTGTATCTGTTCTTGCGCTTATCTCACTGTTTGTTTTCGGGCATGTTGCCGGAAACGCGCAGAGCTGGTTTAAAATCGGGGGAATGAGTATTCAGCCTGGGGAGTTTGTGAAACTGGTCGTGATTTTATACCTTGCAGCCGTATATGCAAAAAAACAAAGTTATATCGACCATCTGTTAACGGGAGTAGCCCCTCCGGTAGTCATGACGCTTATAATTTGCGGGTTAATTGCCATGCAGCCAGATTTCGGTACAGCCATGATTATAGGGTTAATTGCGACGTGCATGATCTTGTGCTCCGGATTCAGCGGAAAGACGCTGGTGAGGCTGCTTTTGCTCGGCGGAATTGTTTTCATTTTAGTCAGCCCGATTCTCTATTTAAATCAGGATCAAATTTTAACTAAAGGCCGTTTGGCGCGTTTTGAGAGTCTTGAAGACCCATTTAAGTATGCAAATTCATCAGGTTTGCAAGTGATCAATTCTTATTATGCGATCAGCTCAGGCGGCATTTTCGGCCTGGGGCTCGGTGAAAGTATCCAAAAATACGGATATCTGCCTGAATCACACACTGACTTTATTATGGCTGTCATTGCTGAAGAGCTCGGCATTTTTGGGGTATTGTTTGTGATTTTCTTATTGGGTTTTGTCGTCATAAAAGGTTTTTATATTGCCAGAAAATGTGAGGACCCGTTTGGAAGTCTTCTGGCGATCGGCATTTCAAGCATGATTGCCATCCAGTCGTTTATTAACCTTGGCGGTGTCAGCGGATTAATTCCGATTACAGGGGTTACGCTGCCATTTATCAGTTACGGGGGCTCTT
Source organism: Bacillus sp. YP1 (assembly GCF_000877815.1). Taxonomy (NCBI): domain Bacteria; kingdom Bacillati; phylum Bacillota; class Bacilli; order Caryophanales; family Bacillaceae; genus Bacillus; species Bacillus sp. YP1. Next base: position 1,293,516 of record NZ_CP010014.1, read on the forward strand.
CTTTGGTGCTGCTGCTGGGGAGTATGGGGATATTAGCGAATATCAGCATGTTTGTGAAATATTCAGAGAATAAGAAAAAGAAAGAGCCCTTGGCGCCGAAGGGAATGAAAAAGAAACAGCTCAAAAAAACTGTTTATCTGTAAAAAACAAGTGTGTACAGGGGAAGGATATTCCGCTATGATAGATTATATTCCATTCGGGTAAGGGGGAGAAAAGTTTGTCTCAGCAATCGATACAAAAAGTATTAGTAGCAAACAGGGGAGAAATTGCAATCCGAATATTCCGGGCGTGTACCGAGTTGAATATTCGAACAGTTGCGGTCTATTCAAAAGAAGATTCCGGTTCCTACCATCGGTACAAAGCGGATGAAGCATACTTGGTCGGTGAAGGGAAAAAACCGATTGATGCTTACCTGGATATTGAAGGTATCATTGATATTGCGAAAAGAAACAAAGTCGATGCAATTCATCCGGGATACGGTTTCTTATCTGAAAATATTCATTTTGCGAGACGATGTGAAGAAGAAGGCATCGTATTCATTGGTCCAAAATCCGAGCATCTCGATATGTTTGGTGACAAGGTAAAAGCGCGTGAGCAGGCAGAAAAAGCGGGAATCCCCGTGATTCCGGGAAGCGACGGTCCTGCCGAAACGCTTGAAGCCGTCGAACAATTTGGACAAGCTAACGGTTATCCGATCATCATTAAAGCCTCGCTTGGCGGCGGCGGCCGTGGTATGCGGATTGTCAGATCTGAAAGTGAAGTTAAAGAAGCATATGAGCGTGCTAAATCAGAGGCGAAAGCAGCCTTTGGCAATGATGAAGTTTATGTAGAAAAATTAATTGAGAATCCGAAACATATTGAGGTTCAGGTCATTGGAGACAAGCAGGGAAATGTCGTCCATCTTTTTGAGAGGGATTGCTCCGTTCAAAGACGCCATCAAAAAGTCATTGAAGTGGCGCCGAGTGTCTCGCTGTCACCTGAATTAAGGGACCAAATTTGTGAGGCGGCAGTTGCGCTTGCCAAAAATGTAAACTATATAAATGCGGGGACGGTCGAATTCCTTGTTGCAAACAACGAGTTCTACTTTATTGAAGTAAACCCTCGCGTACAAGTTGAACACACGATAACAGAAATGATTACTGGTGTCGATATTGTTCAAACTCAGATCCTTGTTGCCCAAGGGCACAGCCTTCACAGCAAAAAAGTAAATATTCCTGAGCAAAAGGACATTTTTACAATCGGCTATGCCATTCAGTCACGGGTTACGACTGAGGATCCGCAAAATGATTTCATGCCTGATACAGGAAAAATCATGGCTTACCGCTCAGGCGGCGGTTTTGGTGTCCGTCTTGATACCGGAAACAGCTTCCAGGGCGCCGTGATCACACCTTACTATGATTCACTTCTCGTTAAGCTTTCAACTTGGGCTTTAACGTTTGAACAGGCAGCTGCCAAAATGGTGCGAAACCTTCAGGAGTTTAGAATCAGAGGCATAAAAACGAACATTCCATTCCTTGAGAACGTTGCAAAACATGAGAAGTTCCTGACAGGGCAATATGATACATCTTTCATTGATACAACGCCTGAATTATTTAATTTCCCTAAACAAAAAGACCGCGGAACGAAAATGCTCACTTACATCGGCAATGTGACAGTAAACGGTTTCCCCGGAATCGGGAAAAAAGAAAAACCGGCGTTTGACAAACCGTTAAGCGTAAAAGTAGACGTTGATCAGCAGCCTGCCAGAGGAACAAAGCAAATTCTCGATGAAAAAGGCGCAGAAGGGCTTGCAAATTGGGTTAAGGAGCAGAAATCTGTCCTTTTAACTGATACGACATTCAGGGATGCCCACCAATCGTTATTGGCAACTAGAATCAGATCGCATGATTTGAAAAAAATCGCAAATCCGACGGCTGCGTTATGGCCTGAACTATTCAGTATGGAAATGTGGGGAGGCGCGACCTTCGATGTAGCCTACCGATTCCTGAAAGAAGATCCGTGGAAGCGTTTGGAAGATCTTCGCAAAGAAGTGCCGAATACCTTATTCCAGATGCTGCTACGCTCATCAAATGCGGTCGGCTATACGAATTATCCGGACAATGTGATTAAAGAATTTGTGAAGCAATCAGCTCAATCCGGTATTGATGTGTTTCGTATTTTCGACAGCTTGAACTGGGTAAAAGGGATGACGTTAGCCATTGATGCTGTTAGGGATACCGGCAAAGTGGCAGAAGCTGCGATTTGTTATACGGGAGATATCCTTGACAAGAACCGGACGAAGTACGACCTTGCATATTATACATCGATGGCGAAGGAGCTTGAGGCGGCCGGAGCCCATATTCTCGGGATTAAAGATATGGCAGGGCTGTTAAAACCGCAGGCTGCATATGAGCTCGTTTCTGCGTTGAAAGAAACGATCGACATTCCGGTTCACCTTCATACGCATGATACGAGCGGAAACGGTATTTATATGTATGCGAAAGCTGTTGAAGCCGGCGTTGATATCATAGACGTGGCGGTCAGCTCAATGGCGGGATTAACGTCACAGCCTAGCGCGAGCGGATTTTATCATGCGATGGAAGGCAACGACCGCCGTCCGGAAATGAATGTCCAAGGCGTTGAATTGCTGTCCCAATATTGGGAGTCGGTGCGTAAATATTATAGTGAATTTGAAAGCGGAATGAAGTCTCCGCATACTGAAATTTATGAACACGAAATGCCAGGGGGCCAATACAGCAACCTGCAGCAGCAAGCCAAGGGAGTAGGCCTTGGCGACCGCTGGAACGAAGTCAAGGAAATGTACAGACGCGTGAACGATATGTTCGGTGACATCGTCAAGGTAACGCCTTCCTCAAAAGTAGTCGGAGATATGGCACTCTACATGGTGCAAAACAATCTGACTGAAAAAGACGTTTACGAAAAAGGTGAATCTTTAGATTTCCCTGATTCTGTCGTGGAGCTTTTTAAAGGAAATATCGGCCAGCCTCATGGCGGATTCCCAGAAAAACTGCAAAAGCTGATCTTAAAAGGGCAGGAGCCGATTACAGTCAGACCGGGCGAACTGCTTGAGCCGGTGTCATTTGAAGCGATCAAACAGGAATTTAAAGAGCAGCATAACTTGGAAATTTCAGATCAGGATGCTGTGGCATATGCCCTTTATCCTAAAGTCTTCACTGATTATGTGAAAACGACAGAAAGCTATGGAGACATCTCGGTATTAGATACACCGACATTCTTCTACGGTATGACATTAGGTGAAGAGATAGAAGTTGAAATTGAGCGCGGCAAAACGCTGATCGTTAAGCTGATTTCAATCGGTGAGCCTCAGCCTGATGCCACCCGCGTCGTTTATTTCGAACTCAACGGGCAGCCGCGTGAAGTAGTCATTAAAGATGAAAGCATTAAGTCTTCCGTTCAGGAAAGGCTGAAAGCAGACCGGACAAATCCAAGCCACATCGCAGCTTCCATGCCTGGAACAGTTATTAAGGTATTGGCTGAAGCAGGCACAAAAGTCAATAAAGGTGATCATTTGATGATTAATGAAGCGATGAAAATGGAAACAACGGTTCAGGCGCCTTTCTCAGGAACAATCAAGCAGGTTCATGTGAAAAATGGCGAACCGATCCAAACGGGAGATCTGCTTCTCGAAATTGAAAAAGCATAAAAAAACAAGAGTGTATATCAATGATATACACTCTTGTTTTTTTTATAGAAAATGTGGAGTGAAACAGATGGTTAGAAGAGATATAAGGGGACTTCAGAGATTATACAGTACTGTCACAAGTCCAAAATAAAAAGAGGCTTATATACCACCAATTTTTTAGATGCTTTGTAGTAGTCCATGCATATTTCTATAAGCACTATCTGATTTTCCAATGGCCAAAATGATTAATACTTATGTTCGCGGGCTATAGATGCATATGAAATTTCTATAATCACGATGAGAAAGGAGACAGCCTTAAGTGAGCCGCTCACTGATCATCAAGTTCAGCGAAGGCTGGCCATTGAAACAATAAAGCGCCAAAACAAGACATGAAAAAAGACCAAAGCCGCCTAAGGCTTTGGTCTTGAGTCCTTATGATTGCCTGGATTCGTAACGGAAACGAGCAATCAATAATAAGAAGTAGCATAGAACGCCAAACAGACAGGCAATAAAGAACGAGTGGGCAAGTGCAAAGCCCAGAGCCAGTTCAGAGTATACGATCATAATCCCGGACAGTGCCTGTAATGTAATGAAAATAAGACATGAGATCCATCCCCAAAAGATCTGTTTTTGATCTTTATAGGAGATAATAGCATGAACAGCGGCAACAATAATCCATACAAATAACAGTAAGGCTGCTGCTCTGTGGCCCATTTGCACCCATTCATGGAATTGGGTCGGAAGTCCATTGTTCAGCGGGCTGCACAGCGGCACATCAGGACATGCCAGACTTGATTCAGTGTGTCTTACATATGCGCCTGTATACACAACGATATAGGAATATATTAAAATTCCTATCATGTGAAATTGCATCTTTTTGCCGATTTGAAGCGGCTTAACCAGTGTTCTGACTGATTTATCAGCTTCAAATATGAGCAATGTCAAAATAAGCACTGAAGCAAAAGAAATTAATGAGATGCCGAAGTGAAGCGCCATAATCAGCGCGTTCGAACCGAATACGACAGCCAATGCGCCAAGCAATGCCTGAAGAAATAAAAAGATAATTGACATGATCGCGAGAAACGTTGTTTCACGGAAAATCGGCGTGATTTTTCTCCATGACCAAAACGCAAGGCTTAGCACAAGGACAATAGAGATTCCGCTTGCGAATCGGTGGCTCCATTCAATAATTGAAGCCGGATTCAGTTCAGGGAAAAAACGGCCGTGACACAGCGGCCACTGTCTGCCGCATCCTTGGCCGGAACCTGTTTTTGTAACGAGGGCACCCCCGATTAAAACAATTAGCATGACAAATGTCGTCAGAACACCGAGAGCTTTTAATGCTTTATTCATACAATATTCACCTTCTCAACATACTGCTGCAATTTTATATACGTTCCAAGTGTAAGCGAATATGTGTTTTGTGGCAATTCCCAGAGCCTTTTGTTCACAAAAATATAATAGAATGACGGCTTCTGGAAAATGTACACTTGATTATTCATGCCGGGTCTGATAGAAATAAGGTAAACGTAATGCCGATTTGGAGATTGCCTTCATCTTTGGTAAAATTCATAAAAAGTTCACAAATAAATTCCTGTTTGTCGTTTAATATTTAATAGGATGTTTTTTTACAAGATGTTATCTTGTATGATAGAGTTGCAGGTTATTTTATTCTCCTGCGTTAGGTTTGTAAGGGAGGTTTACGTTATGGCTAACTCCAGAATCTTAAATGATACAGCTATAGACGGACAAATTGAAGAAACAACGGCATGGAAAGATTTTCTGTCCCTTATTAAAATAGGGATCGTCAATTCTAACCTCATCACGACTTTCACTGGAATGTGGCTTGCACTGCATATTTCCGGTTTAAGTTTTTTAGGCAATATAAACACCGTTCTTCTTACGTTAATCGGGTCTTCACTGATTATTGCGGGCTCCTGTGCGATCAATAACTGGTATGACCGGGACATTGACCATCTTATGGAGCGTACGAAAGTAAGACCGACGGTTACGGGTAAAATTCAGCCGAGTCAGGCGTTATGGTCTGGAATTTTGCTGGTTGCTTTAGGATTGATCATGCTGCTGATGACAACTGTCATGGCTGCTGTTATCGGTTTTATCGGAGTCTTTACGTATGTTGTATTGTACACAATGTGGACGAAACGCCGCTATACGATTAACACAGTAGTAGGAAGCGTTTCCGGTGCAGTGCCGCCGCTTATTGGATGGACGGCAGTGGAAGGGAATATCGGTGTCGTAGCATGGGTGTTATTCATGATTTTATTTATTTGGCAGATTCCTCACTTCTTAGCATTGGCTATCAAGAAAACTGAGGATTACAGAGCTGCAAATATTCCGATGCTTCCTGTCGTATATGGTTTTGAAGTGACAAAAAGACAAATTATTGTGTGGGTTGCGTGCCTGATGCCGCTTCCGTTTTTCCTTGGTAGCCTGGGTCTTCCGATTGTCATTCTCGGCTTGCTGTTAAATATCGGCTGGCTGATTCTTGGCTTAATGGGATTCCGCTCCAAGAATATCATGAAGTGGGCAACGCAGATGTTCGTTTACTCGCTTAACTACATGACAATCTATTTCGTTGCCATGGTTGTCTTGACGCTTTTCTAAAAAATAGATATGATGCTTGTTTTATCGCTTCAAAATAAACGATGACAACTAGTAAATGCCGCCTTGACCTCTTGTTTAATCAGGCGGCTTTACTTTTATACATAGATGGCATTTTGAGTAAAAAAACTCATAATTTAAGAGAAGAGGAAATGTAAGTGCTTTATTGGTGATAGGTTGGATGGCGATAGATTTCGATCCGCTTTCCGCCTTTGTATTGACCAGAAAAGGGGTTGGGTGAAATGGTAAAGCATTGGCGTCTTATTTTATTATTAGCCTTAGTGCCGCTTCTATTAAGCGGATGTGGAAAACCTTTTTTATCCACGCTCAAGCCTGCTGGCGAGGTGGCTGATAAACAGTATGACCTGACAGTGCTCAGCACATTGATTATGGTGGTTGTTGTTGCAGTAGTATCTGTTATCTTCTTTTATGTGATTGTGAGATTCAGAAGATCACGGGTCGGTGAGAACACGATACCGAAACAGGTAGAGGGGAATAAATTTTTAGAAATCACATGGACCGTGATCCCGATTTTGCTGCTCATTATTCTTGTGATTCCTGTTGTATTATATACGCTGGAGCTAGCGGACACATCACCAATGGATAAAAAAGGCCGCAAAGCTGAGGATGCTCTTGTAGTCAATGTTAGGGCAAATTTATACTGGTGGGAGTTTGAGTACCCTGATTACGGCATTATCACAAGCCAGGAGCTGATTGTACCGACAGATCAGCGTGTATATTTTAATTTAAAAGCCTCTGATGTAAAACATTCCTTCTGGATTCCTTCAGTTGGAGGAAAACTTGATACGAATACGGATAATGAAAATAAGTTCTTCCTGACATTTGATTCAAAACGAAGCAAAGAGGCAGGAGATATGTTTTTTGGGAAGTGTGCAGAGCTTTGCGGCCCTTCACATGCGCTGATGGATTTTAAGGTGAAGACGATGTCTGCAAAAGAATTTCAGGGCTGGACAAAAGAAATGAAGAACTATAAGTCTACAGCAGAGAGCGATTTGGCTAAGCAGGGTGAAGAACTGTTTAAAGAGAAAAACTGCCTGAGCTGCCATGCGGTAGAGCCGAATGATAAGCGTGCAGAAGCCGCTAGAACGGCACCTAACTTGGCGACCTTCGGTGAAAGGACAAAAGTGGCAGGGGTGAAAGAGGCCAACAAAGAAAATGTGAAGGCTTGGCTGAAGGACCCTGACAGTATAAAGCCGGGGAACAAAATGACAGGCACATATCCAAAGCTCTCAGACAGCGAAACAGATGCGCTTTATGAATACTTAAAAGGCTTAAAAGCGGAAAGCAAGTAGGGAAGAAAGGGAGATATTGGGGGAGGTCACATATGTTGAATGCGCTTACAGAAAAGCGGACGCGCGGATCTATGCTTTGGGATTATTTGACGACGGTGGACCATAAAAAAATCGCGATTCTTTATTTAGTGGCAGGGGGATTCTTCTTTCTTGTCGGGGGAATTGAAGCGATGTTTATCAGAATTCAGCTTGCAAAGCCGGAAAATGCGTTTCTCAGTGCTCAAGCGTACAATGAAGTAATGACTATGCACGGAACGACGATGATCTTTCTGGCTGCGATGCCGCTCTTATTTGCCTTGATGAATGCGGTTGTGCCTTTGCAGATCGGGGCTCGGGACGTTTCGTTTCCATTTTTAAACGCGCTTGGTTTTTGGCTCTTCTTTTTCGGGGGCATTTTCTTAAATCTAAGCTGGTTTTTGGGCGGAGCGCCAGATGCGGGCTGGACATCATATGCCTCACTTTCGCTTCATTCTAAAGGGCACGGCATAGACTTTTTCGTCCTCGGACTCCAAATATCGGGGCTCGGGACGCTGATAGCCGGGATTAACTTTTTGGCCACGATTATCAACATGAGGGCTCCGGGCATGACGTATATGAGGCTGCCTTTGTTTACATGGACGACATTTGTGGCCTCGGCATTGATTTTGTTCGCGTTTCCGCCGCTTACGGTTGGATTGGCTCTCATGATGCTGGATCGGCTGTTCGGAACCAATTTCTTTAATCCGGAGCTTGGCGGAAATACGGTCATTTGGGAACATTTATTTTGGATTTTTGGCCACCCGGAGGTTTATATCCTAATTTTGCCTGCATTCGGTATTTTTTCTGAGGTCATCCCTGTGTTCGCCAGAAAGCGTTTGTTTGGCTATTCTTCAATGGTTTTTGCAATCGTGCTCATCGGCTTTCTGGGCTTTATGGTTTGGGTGCACCACATGTTCACGACTGGTCTCGGCCCAATTGCAAATGCGATTTTTGCGGTTGCAACAATGGCTATCGCGATTCCGACCGGGATTAAGATTTTTAACTGGCTGTTGACGATTTGGGGAGGAAATGTGAAGTATACAACCGCTATGCTGTATGCTGTCTCATTTATTCCATCCTTTGTGCTCGGCGGTGTGACGGGAGTCATGCTGGCAGCTGCTGCGGCTGATTATCAGTTCCATGATACGTATTTTGTGGTTGCGCACTTCCACTACGTCATTATTGGCGGCGTTGTATTCGGCCTTTTAGCCGGTGTTCATTTCTGGTGGCCGAAAATGTTCGGTAAAATTCTGCATGAAACGATGGGGAAAATTTCATTTGTATTGTTTTTTATCGGCTTTCACCTCACGTTTTTCATTCAGCATTTTGTCGGCTTAATGGGGATGCCGCGCCGGGTTTATACGTTTTTGCCAGGACAGGGTCTGGAAACCGGCAACTTGATCAGTACAATCGGGGCGTTTTTTATGGCGGCAGCTGTTATTCTTCTGCTGGTCAATGTCATATGGACATCGGTAAAAGGTGAATATGTAGGTGCTGATCCATGGCATGACGGACGTACGCTGGAATGGACCGTTTCTTCACCGCCGCCGGAGTATAACTTTAAACAGCTTCCTTTTGTCAGAGGACTTGATCCGTTTTGGATTGAGAAGCAGGCAGGGCACAAATCAATGACGCCGGCGGAACCGGTTGATGATATTCATATGCCAAACGGCTCAATCCTGCCGCTCGTCATTTCCTTCGGCCTTTTTGTCGCAGCGTTCGGGCTGCTGTACAGAAGTGATTACGCTTGGGGCCTGCCGGTGATCTTTATCGGGCTCGGCATCACATTTATTACGATGCTGCTTCGGTCAGTAATTGATGATCACGGCTATCATATTCATAAAGAGGAACTGCCGAACGATGATAAAGGGGTGAAGGCATAATGCAAGTTCAAGAAAAATTCACCGCAGAAACCTTTCCAGCTTCTCCTGAAAAAGTAACCCTGGAAGGGAAAAATAAATTTTTAGGCTTTTGGCTTTTTCTTGGCGGAGAGACTGTTCTGTTTGCGTCTCTCTTCGCCACGTTTCTTGCGCTTCGGAATTCAAATGCCGGTGATCCGCCTACGACGGAAATGTTCGATGTGACACTTGTATTCATTGCCACAATGCTTCTATTAACGAGCAGTTTAACGAGTGTGTACGCGATGTACCACATGAAGAACTTTTCCTTCGGCAAGATGCAGCTTTGGCTGGGAATTACGATTTTATTGGGGGCGGGCTTTTTAGGACTGGAAATCTATGAGTTCAAGCATTACACCCATGAATTTGGCTTTACCATCACAAGCTCTGCCCTTGGTTCTGCGTTTTACACGCTTGTCGGTACACACGGCGCCCACGTGGCATTTGGGCTTATGTGGATCAGCACGCTTATGATCCGCAATGCCAAGAGAGGGCTGAATCTGTATACGGCGCCTAAGTTTTACGTTGCCAGCCTTTATTGGCACTTTATTGATGTCGTGTGGGTCTTCATCTTTACCGTTGTATATTTAATGGGGATGGTGGGATAAACATGGTCGATAAAAAAAGCAGAGGGCATATCAATAGCGACCTTGAATTTAAGAAAAAAAAGCATGCCCGAGAGATGAAATATCAAGTCCTGTCTTTTGGTTTAATGATCGGTCTTACGATTGTTGCATTTCTGACTGTGGCCACGGACGGTGTCGGCAGCTGGTTTACGATTCCTTTCATTATTTTGCTAGCTGCAATTCAAGTCATCTTTCAGCTGTATTATTTCATGCATATGAATCAGAAAGGGCATGAGGCGCCGGCACTGTTTTTGTATTCAGGGGTGTTTGTCGCGTTTATCACTGTGCTTGCGTTTGTGACAATTATATGGTGGTAATTTGAACAGCCACCGGAGGTGAAGAAATGAATCAGTTGGAGATATTTGGGTTTCGCGCGATGTGGAGCCCTTATCTTTTTTGTATCCTGTTAGGCATTACGGCGCTTTATCTCTATTTTTACAGGCGAATGTCTTCAAAGCCAAATCGAATAACTGGTAAAGAGATGGTATGCTTTCTGTCGGCGATGCTGTTTTTATATGCAGCCGAGGGAAGCCCGGTTGATCTGCTCGGACATATTATGTTCAGCGCACATATGGTGCAGATGGCCGTCCTGTATTTGGTTGTCCCGCCGCTGTTAATCGCGGGAATTCCTGCATGGCTCTGGGAAAAAATCATTTTCAGGCCTTCAATCAAACCGTTTTTTTCCTTTTTTACGACGCCTTTAATTGCTTTGCTTTTGTTTAACGGCATTTTTTCTTTATATCATGTACCGCTTATATTTGATACTGTCAAAACGGATCCGTTTTACCATACATTAATCACTTGGCTTATCTTTGTGCTTGCGTTCTTCATGTGGTGGCCGCTTGTTCATAAGGTTGAGCGTCTACGGCAGCTCAGCGGCTTGATGAAGCTGGGTTATATTATGGCGGACGGTATGCTGCTCACACCTGCTTGCGCCTTGATCATGTTCAGCGGTGCACCGTTATACGCCACCTATACAGATCCGGCTTTATGGGCTGAGGCAATGAGGCTTTGTGTGCCAGCGGATATGATGGGGCAGGTCCCATTAACAGGGCCAGAGATGTTGAATACACTGCCTTTGTTAGAGGATCAGCAGCTCGGAGCAGTCATGATGAAAATCATTCAGGAAATTGTGTACGGTACTTTTTTGGCCATTATTTTTTTCCAATGGGTGAAGAAAGAAAGGGAAAAGGACGGGCAGGAGGAGCCGCCGTATATTCAGCAGACGATATCATAAAAGGTACAGCGAGATATGCTGTACCTTTTCGTTACATTTGAACTGTTTTTAACATGTTGGCTATGTCCTGAATCAGTGCCTTGCTTTTTGTCACAACCTGTACGGGAAACTCTTCCGTTTCTCCATATTCTACTCCATGAGGGTAGTAATGCTTTCCTAGGAGAGGGGACATTAATTGAATCACGGCGCGCCCGCTTCCGACATCGCCTTCTGCCGCAATACCTTGTATCCGCAGGTAAAACGTACCCTCAATCGTCGAAAACTTCTTGTCATAGGTGACTCTCTCGTAATCCCATTGACCCGCTCTGATAAGACCTTTGCTTTCCATTAAGTCGTCTAGCCAGCTGAGCTCAGCCTTAACCCCTTCAAGTCCGCTTTCAGTAAACTTCAACACTGACCCCTCCTTATAAAAATTACCTTTCCTGACAATCATAGTATGAAAGCGTTAAACTTTCAATGAATCTTCTTCTTTTGAAAGTATGCAAAAATTAAATTTTGACGACAATAGCACTAGACTAAAGGAGGTTAAACGGATGACAAAAATAAAAGATCTGATGACAGCCGACTTGCAATATTGCACGGTATTAGATAATGTATATGAAGCTGCAGTAAAGATGAAGGACGCAAATGTAGGAGCGATTCCGGTAGTTGATGAGGACGGGGAAACATTGGTCGGCATCGTAACCGACCGCGATCTCGTATTAAGAGGAATCGCCATCAAAAAACCGAACTCGCAAAAAATCACTGACGCGATGACTGAAAAACCTGTCAGTGTGGAGGAAGATGCTTCAGTCGATGAGGTTCTTCATTTGATGGCATCGCATCAGCTCAGAAGGATACCAGTTACAAAAAATAAAAAACTGACTGGAATTGTCACGCTTGGTGATCTTTCTTTATCTGAGCAAACGAATGAACGTGCTGGCAGCGCCTTATCGGATATTTCCGAAGGTGATAATAGAGAAGAAGGCTTTTTCCATTAACACATAAATCTTTGACATGTTAAATAGGCTGTATTGTAATGGGATGTAAACAAGAGATTGTGAATCGCCACGGGGGTGATAGATTGAAAAATATATTGAGAGCAATGGTTATCCTTTTGATTATCTGCGGAACTTATGTTCTGTTTATTCAATATGGATCTGTTCCTGAAAAGAAATCAAATGACAGCGAGCCTCAGGTGTCGAATGAGGAAGCGCAAAGCGGCAAACGAATACATATGCCGACTTCAGGGTTATTGTCCTTCATGGGCAAGCCCGCCGATGAAGTAACGAAAAAGCTTGGGGAACCTGAACGTATTGACCCTTCGGCTTATGATTACGATTGGTGGGTATACAATCAAGGTAAGGATCAATATATCCAAATCGGGGTATTAAACAATAAAGTGGTCACATTATTCGCGTCGGGTAATGATATTAACGCCAAGCCTTTCAAAATTGGAGAATCAACTGGCGATGTATTCAAGACCACCCAGGTGGCACCATTTGTGAATGTAGAGTATAAAGGAAATTCCTATCGGTTTGAATTTTCTGAAGAGGATATCAATACAAGACCGACTGTAAAGGTAGGAAAGATGTATGTCCAGCTGTATATGGACAAATTTGAGGGGAAGCTATCCAGCATCAGGGCGTTTGATGCGCAGACCTTTGTAAAACAAAGACCTTATGAGGTAGTGTACCGCGGGGAATTAATTAAACCGAAAGCCGTTTCAGATGAGAAATGGAAAAAGATCCAAACAACGAGCGAAAAGCAAATCCTTGATTTGACGAATGTCATACGCGTTAAACACGGACTTGCGAAGCTTGAGTGGGATCAGCCAACGGCGGAAGTGGCATTTGGACATAGTGAGGATATGAAGGAAAATAATTATTTCTCCCATGTCTCTAAAAAATACGGCTCGCTGAAAGACCGCCTAGAAGAAGGGCATGTTGACTTTCAGCAAGCGGGAGAAAATATCGCATACAATTATGTGGACGGTCCGGCCGCTGTAGAAGGCTGGCTGAATAGCGAAGGCCATCGAAAAGCGCTTCTGAATTCAGATTATACGCATCTTGGTGTCGGAGTAGACCGGAAATATTACACCCAAAATTTTATTAAGCGATGGTAATGAAAGCCGCGGAAGAATGGTTCCCGGCTTTTTCTATTTCCATACAAGCTGGTCTGAATGAATGTGCTGATAGCTTACAGATAAGGCCGTTTCCAATTCCTTCAGTCAGGCTTTTTCACCAGTGTATAGGGATATCGGTAAAAATTCATTTGGGAATGAATATAGGCGAACACAATGCCCGACAAAACGATACATTGTAGTAGGTAACGATTTTCGGAGGGGGTGAGGATTGTGGCGAATCAACATGCCAATCATTCAATCAATGACTTTAAACAATTCGTCAAAAAGCATCCCAAGCTGATAAAAGAAGTGCGCAAAGAACAAAGAAGCTGGCAGGACGTATATGAAAATTGGGTCCTCTTCGGGGAGAGCGACCCGATTTGGGATCCGTATCGGGAACCGGAAGAAGCTTCTGAAGCTGTGCCTGAAACACCGCAAAAAAATGATTTTGTCTCGAAAATGGTGACAGCGGTGAAAAAGATGGATGTCAATCAAATGAACGAACAAATCAATAAAATGAGCCAGTCGATCTCATCGTTGCAAAGCCTTCTTAATACATTTTCCGGAAGCGGACAGAAGCATTCTCAGCCAGGTTCTGGACAGCATCCTTTTTCTTTTCGAAAGGATTAAAAAAGGGGAGCTCATATGCGCAAAGAGGTTCAGGAATATATTTTAGCAAACGAAGAACGGAAACGATTCATCAGAGAACAGCCGATATGGTACCGCAGGCTTTCAAGAAAACCGGATGATCTGTCCTCCTTTCAGCTTGAAATGATGAATTTTTATGAAAAAACCATTCCGCATCGGGTGAATCAGTTTACGAACGGGATTCAAATGGCGCAAATGATGATGCAAATGTTTCAAGCGATGCGGACAAAAGATTAAAAGGCCCTGAAAAAGGGTCTTTTTTCATGCGGTCATAAGGTTTTGTTGGCGGCTGCGGTTAAGCATTTTCCAATTGGCTGGTTTCATGGTAAACTAACAACTGGAGGTGCATGTTATGTATGCGACGATGGAATCCGTGCGGCTTCAAAGTGAAGCTCAGCAGCTTGCCGAGATGATTCTGCAGTCGGAGACGGCTGAGAACTACCGCAATTGTTACAAGCGTCTCCAGGAAGATGAAGAGGCAGGTCGGATTATTCGTTCTTTTATCAAAATAAAAGAGCAGTATGAGGATGTACAGCGTTTTGGCAAATATCATCCTGACTATAGAGAAATATCCCGGAAAATGAGGGAGATCAAACGTGAGCTGGACCTGAACGACAAGGTGGCTGACTTCAAGAGAGCTGAAAATGAGCTCCAGTCCATTCTTGATGAGGTCAGCGTTGAGATTGGGACAGCTGTTTCGGAGCATGTGAAAGTTCCGACTGGGAACCCTTATTTTGACGGTTTGTCTTCATGCGGAGGCGGCTGCGGTTCAGGCGGAAGCTGCGGATGTAAAGTGTCCTGACGAGACTGGCCGTCTCGTCTTTTACATATAAGAGAAAACAGGCAGGTGATTGTATTGGAGAATAGGCGCCAGGGCATGGTTGTGTATCTGCACTCCCTAAAGCAGAGCAAAATGCTGAGGAAGTTCGGGAATGTGCACTATGTATCAAAACGATTAAAGTATGTCGTACTGTACTGTGATATGGACCAAATTGAAAAAACAATGGACAAGATTGCGTCTTACTCATTTGTGAAAAAAGTGGAGCCTTCTTATAAACCGTTTTTAAAATTGGAATTCGAGTCAAAGCTTGATAAGGCAAAAGAATACGATTATAAAATCGGCATATAGCTATAAAAAAATCCCCGCAGGCATCTGCGGGGTCCTTCTATTCCTTAATATGTTAAGGAGAAGGCAAAGGGAGAGGAGAAACCGGAGGAAGAACTTATGGGGAAACGTAAGTCTTCTCCGCGGTTGGCAACAACATCCTCTAGATGCTGTTGCTTATAGTATGGACAAGGATCATGCTGCCTATACACCTGTTTATCAAGATTAGCGTTCATTGTTTGGAAGAATGCTTTATGTTAAGATAGGATTGATTTTTTTCTATGTACATAGCGGCGTCCGGCCGAATAAAGAAACAAAATAGCTTTTAGAAAAAGTGGTGTGGAACATGAGAGTAATTTCTGGATCAAAAAAAGGCCGTTCACTAAAGGCTGTACCCGGAACATCAACAAGACCGACAACCGATAAAGTGAAGGAATCCATTTTCAATATGATCGGCCCTTATTTTGACGGGGGCAGGGGACTTGACTTATTCGCAGGGAGCGGAGGTCTTGGAATCGAAGCGCTTTCACGCGGGTTTGAGCATTGTATATTCGTTGACCGTGATTTTAAAGCGATTCAAACGGTAAAATCTAATTTGAAAACGCTGGAGCTTACAAAACATGCACAGGTATACCGCAATGATGCGGAACGTGCTTTGCACGCTGCTGCTAAAAGAGAAACCGGCTTTCGAGGAATTTTTCTCGATCCGCCGTATAAGGAACAAAAGCTGAAAGCACTTTTAACGTTGATTGACGAATATCAAATGCTGGAAGAAGACGGCTTTATCGTCGCTGAGCATGACAGAGAGGTCGAGCTTCCCGAAACCGTAGGAGATCTTGTGATGACAAGAAAAGAAACCTATGGGTTAACAGGTGTGGCGATTTATAAAAAGAGGGGGTAGTGAGGTGGCGAGTATAGCTGTCTGCCCCGGCAGTTTTGATCCGGTGACCTACGGGCATCTGGACATCATCAAACGCGGGGCGCATATTTTTGAACAAGTGTATGTATGTGTGCTGAATAATTCTTCAAAAAAGCCTTTGTTCAGTGTGGAAGAACGGTGTGAGCTTCTGAGAGAAGTGACAAAAGACATTCCGAACATAACAGTTGAAACATCGCAAGGCCTGTTAATTGATTATGCAAAAAGAAAAAATGCGAAAGCGATTTTAAGAGGCTTGAGAGCTGTATCTGATTTTGAATACGAGATGCAGGGGACATCAGTAAACCGTGTGCTTGATGAATCTATTGAGACATTTTTTATGATGACAAACAATCAATATTCGTTTCTAAGTTCAAGCATCGTAAAAGAAGTGGCAAGATACAACGGCTCGGTATCAGAGTTTGTACCGCCGGAAGTAGAGTTGGCGCTTCAGCAAAAATTCAGACAAGGATGAGGGTTTTGACTCATCCTTTTTTTGTTCCGTTTGTCAGTCTGTAAGAAAAAATGATAATGTACGTAAACAGCGCGCATAGTGTGACAGCAGGTCCGATCTGCACAAGCAGATTCCAGCCGTTTATAAAGGCAGTTGGCATGTCACTGCTGTTAAGAGATTTAAATACATACTGATACGGATCATGCCATGCCGTGTAAAGAGGTTTCCATAAAAGCATGACGAAGACAGCGGCATAAACGCCCTGCAGCAAACGTGCGATAAAGAATGGTTTAAATCTAATGTCGGTTTCCGATAAAATACCTGCCACCTGAGCTTGTACGGAAAAGCCGCTAAACCCGAGAATAAAGCTGACGATAATGGCTTTTTGCAGAAGAGAAACATCTGTCTCGCTGACAAGCTTGCTGCCTAATGTAATTTCAAACATCCCTGATAAAAGCGGAATGTCCAATTGAGTCGGAAGCTGAAACAAAGTCAGTGCTCCTTTTGTGAAAACAGACAAAACATCAGTCAGCTGGACCACTGACAACAGTCGATTGAAGACAGAAAATAAAATAATAAAGCCGCCTACCATAAGAAGCGTTTGAACAGAAGACGTAACGGCGTCGCCTAAAATTTTACCCAAGGGCCGTTTTTCTGCAAGTCTGGCGGTATGAAGAGCGTGTAAAGCATCTTTGACTGAAGGGAAAGGTATCGTTTTCTTTCTTCTGAGTTGCTGCTCTTCCTTGCGGCCATAGGAACGCATTGTTAAACCGACGGCAAGATTCCCCAAATAGTGTGCAGAAGCTAATAAAATGCCTAGTGACGCGTTTTGAAAGAAACCGACGGCAACAGCGCCGAAAATAAAGAGCGGGTTTGAAGAATTGGTAAACGACGCGAGCCGTTCTGCCTCTACTCTTGAAATCTGATTTTCCTGCCGCAGACGGGCAGTGAGTTTTGCTCCCGCTGGGTTTCCTGATGCCATTCCCATAGCAAGAACGAAGCCGCCGACACCCGGCACGCGAAAGATCGGCCGCATAAAAGGCTCAAGCAAAACACCGACAAACCGCACAATGCCAAAGCCGATTAAGAGTTCGGACAGAATAAAAAATGGCAGCAATGACGGAAACACAACCTCCCACCACATAGACAGCCCGGTTTTAGAGGCTTCGAATGAGGCCTGTGGATGTGAGATGACAGTCGCTGTTAAAAAAAGAAAAAACGAGGCAATCAAAAGTGTATTAATCTTCGACAAGTTCATTCTTACCTCCCCGATGCTAAAAATGCCCAATGACATGTATATCATGATAAAATAATGTATGATGTAAAACGGCCAAGCAGTACCTGTCCTCTTGATTCTTTGTACTAATATACGAGCATAGGGGTTCAGTTTAGACCATAGAATTCGGTATACAGGGAATTCAGGCAGGAGGTTAACGCTTTGGCCAAACCTAAAATCGGGTTAGCGTTAGGATCGGGAGGGGCCAGAGGGCTCGCTCATCTCGGTGTGCTTTCCAGTTTACATAAGCACCAAATTGAAGTGGATATGATTGCAGGAAGCAGCATGGGCGCTTTGGTGGGCAGTTTTTATGCCGCCGGACATGACGTGGCAACGATGAAAAAAGTAGCCAAAGCCTTTAAACGAAGGCTTTATGCTGATTATACGGTGCCGAAGCTCGGTTTTTTAAAAGGTGACCGCGTCAGACAGCTTGTGCATGCTTATACATTCGGAAAACCGATTGAAGAGCTCCAAATCCCGCTGGGCATTGTTGCGTGTGATTTACAGACGGGAGAAAAGGTTGTGTTCCGAAAAGGATCAGTGTCAGATGCAGTGAGGGCCAGCATCAGCATCCCGGGTATCTTTATTCCGCAGCGGCTGGACGGACGCCTTCTTGTAGACGGCGCGGTCGTCGATCGAATTCCGGTTTCTGTTGTGAAAGACATGGGAGCTGATATTATCATCGCTTCGGATGTTTCCAGGGTTCGAAAAACTGAAACAGCAGTGCATATTTTTGATGTGATTATGCAAAGTATGGATATACTGCAAAATGAATTAGTGCGGCATCAAACAATTGCCGCAGATATCATGATTCGCCCTTCCCTTGAAACATACAGCTCAAGCTCGTTTGCCAATATTGAAGAAATGATATCGGCAGGCGAAGAGGCGACAAACCGAATGATCAGCAAGATAAGAAAAGAAATAGAGAATTGGGAGGGCTCATAATTTGCTACGTAAAAAACATTTTAGCTGGATGCTCGTCATCCTCATACTGATCGCCGTTTTATCATTTATAAAACTTCCATACTATATTACAAAACCGGGAGAAGCGACAGAGCTTGCTTCATTGATAAAAGTGGAGGGAGGCTACCCGGAAAAAGGAAGCCTGTCCTTAATGACTGTTAAAGTGGGACCGGCTAATCCGTTTACATATGTGTGGGCAAAGATGCACCCTTATTATGAAATTGTTCCTGATGAGAGCATTAAGGAGGAAGGCGAGTCAGATAAGGAGTATATGAAAAGACAGCTCCAAATGATGAAAAGCTCGCAAGAAAATGCGGTTATAGCCGCCTATCAAAAGGCAGGAAAAAAAGTCAGCTATTCCTTTAACGGCATATACGCAAGCTCTGTTGTAGAAAACATGCCGGCAAAAGGGAAAATAGAAGTCGGTGATAAAATCATCAGCGCAGACGGCAAAAACTATCAGTCTGCTGAAAAGCTAATTGATTATATCAGCAGCAAAAAAGCGGGAGATAAAGTCACGTTAAAGATCGAAAGAGAAGAAAAAGAAAAGCGTGTCACCCTTACGTTAAAACAATTTCCTGATGAGCCGGATCGGGCAGGAATCGGAGTTTCGCTTTATACAGACAGAAACGTGAAGGTAGAGCCTGATATTGATTTTGAAATTGAAAATATTGGCGGCCCGTCAGCAGGGTTAATGATGTCCCTTGAAATCTATAATCAGCTGACAAAACCAGACGAAACAAAAGGCTACGATATTGCGGGAACAGGTACCATTGATGTTGATGGGAAAGTAGGCCCGATCGGCGGCATTGATCAAAAAGTCGTCGCCGCAGACAAAGCCGGAAAAGACATTTTCTTCGCGCCAAATCAAAACGGCGCCAGCAATTCCGATTATAAGAACGCAGTAAAAACAGCAAAAGATATTGATTCAAATATGAAGATTGTGCCTGTTGATACCATGCAGGATGCGATTGATTATTTGAATAAGCTGAAAGCGAAAAGCACCTGATTCTCAGGTGCTTTTTCTATACATTTAAAAAGTGTTGTTCATCTTCATCATATCGAATCGGTGCATGTCCGTATTCCTGCAGGTCAAACTCAGTTCTCAGCGGCTCTTCTATTGGCAGGCTGTAAATCCTGCTTGCTTTTACGTCCAGATCGAGAGCTGGATGGGAGAAAGAGGACAGTTTGCTGACAAGCGGAACAGACAGTGCTTTTTTCTTTTCGGATAAATAAGCCTGTCCTTTTTTCGTCATGCCGAGAAGCCTGATATACGGCGCCTTATCGTTGTCAAGCAGCTTTTGCATATCCTGTTTTTTTGTTCTGGTTAAAATGTGTGTATTCATCCGCTGGAGCCTTGTCCACGTATAGCGTTTTGTTTTCAGCAGTTCCATAAATTCCTGATAGGAGCTGGATTTTCTGATCGAACGAAGAATTCTGTGCTCTAAACCTTCCTCCACCTCGTATACTTGCTGTAATTCCTGTGCCGTTACAGTTGAAAGGCTGTATTTTAAGTAAGAAAAGTAGCTCTCAGGTGTATGCCACAATCCGAAAGATTTGCGGTAAGCTGCTAATTCACGTGCAGATGCAGCAGGGAGAAAACGAAGGCAGGCTTCGAGATTCTGGCCAGTCATCGCTCTTCTGATGCTTGTGGCGCTTGCGATGTGGTTTTCGCCTTCAGGGAGATCGGCATCATGATAGTCCGAAGAGATGCGTGCCGTGGTATAAGGTTTCATAGGGTATCCCCCGGTTAGAATCGAAGTCACATACTGGTATCCCAAAATGTTATTTGGTTTTGACAAGTCAAGTGCACTTTCGGTATGCAAAATGGAGCTGAAGGCGCTAGCCGCCGCTGCTGGGTAACTCGTCCCCGTTTTAAGTTCTTCTTTAATTCGGTCATCAAATGTATGTTTATGCTCACCAATAAGCTGTGCTGTTTCTAAAAACGGCTTGATATCCCCATTTTCACTCCCGAAAAACAGCGCCTCACATTCAAGTTCGTTCAGGATGGAAACACTGCCGCGTGCAAAAATGTCTGCTTTTTGCACGGCATAAAGATAAGGCAGCTCAATAACAAGATCAACTCCGCTTTGCAGGGCCATTTTTGTTCGGGCCCATTTTGACACAACAGCCGGTTCCCCACGCTGTAAAAAATGCCCGCTCATGACCGCGACAGCCGTGTCACATCCGGTTTGCCGCTTTGCTGTTTGGGCATGATAAAGGTGACCGTTATGAAAGGGATTATATTCAACCACCAATCCGACAGCTTTCATATTTTTTCCGCCTTTCTTGCTATGTTTAAAAACGTATGGTACATTTGCAAATGAAAACTCTTACGCCTTATTTTTGTTTTAAGTGTATGCATAGCATATTCCGCTGTCAACGATACTTCAATGGCAGCATTATGCTGTAAAGAAAAAATATTGACAAAAACAATCTTAAAAGCTATAATCATGTTTGTTGCTTTCCTGAGGTGATACAAATGAAATGGACGATTTATCAGCTGCATCAAATGCCAAAACAAAGTTTTGAGTTTGATGAAACAGTTGAGTTAAATGAGCTGACAAAGCTGAATTCTGACATTCGCCGCATTTCTCCCGTCCGGGTGAAGGGCAGAGCGGATATCAAATCCAAACAGGTTTCGTTTGATTTTACAATTTCAGGCGAAATGATTTTGCCATGCTCAAGAACACTCGTTGATGTCCCGTATCCATTTGAAATTTCAACAAAAGAACTGTTTATATTTCATCACACGGATGATATAGAAGATGATGACGTTCATATTGTTGAGGACGATACTATCGACTTAACTCCGATCGTGAAAGAAGAAATTCTTTTAGAAATCCCTATGCAAATCTTTTGTGAATCTGAACAAGAAAAAGGAGCTGCTCCTCAAGAAGGAAAGGATTGGCAAGTCATTTCGGAAGAAGACAAGAAGAATCAAGTTGATCCGAGACTTGCAGCCCTTGAAAAGCTCTTAAAACAAGATGATGAATCTTAACTCTTTAAGGAGGTGGGAATAATGGCTGTACCTTTTAGAAGAACTTCTAAAATGAAGAAAAGATTGCGCCGTACACATTTCAAACTTAATGTACCTGGTATGACAGAATGTCCGTCATGCGGAGAGATGAAGTTGTCTCACCGTGTATGCAAAGCATGCGGATCATACAACGGCAAAGACATAAATGTAAAAAGTAACTAATAAGAAAAGCGCGGGGTGAAAGCCCTGCGCTTTTTCTTTTTCTCTTCCTGTCAGCTTGCGGAAAATTTGTGAGTGCAAATAGTCTATCTAATCTATTACCGGCATATGTATGAGATAAATAAGCTGACATGGAGGGAGATTGAATTTGACCATTACAAGACAAGATGCTTGGACTCAGGATGAGGATTTGCTGCTGGCAGAAGTGGTGCTTCGTCATATTCGAGAGGGAGGAACACAGCTTTCAGCCTTTGAGGAGGTTGGAAGGGCGCTGACCAGAACCGCGGCAGCCTGTGGTTTCAGGTGGAACTCGTATGTGAGAAAACAATACCAGTCAGGTATAGAGCTTGCAAAAAAGCAAAGGAAAGAACTGAGAAAGCAAATCGGCGTTCATTCGGTCAATATGCCGAATTCCATGAAGCAGACTGCCTCGGCATCGTCAGAAGGAAAACGAGATTTGTCCATTCAGGATGTCATTCAATTTCTCGAACAATTCAAAGAAGCGCCGTCTGCACAAGAATTTCAGCTTGAAAGGGAAAAATTGAAGGAGCAAATCCAATCGCTGCAAAAAGAGCTTGAGGATTTGCGGAGTGAAAATCAGACATTGCGGAATCAGCTAGAGATGACAGAAGAGGATTACAAGGCACTGATCGATATCATGGATCGGGCCAGAAAAATGGTTGTTTCTAAGGAAGACGGAAGAATGAAAAAAGCGGCTCAAGAAACGTAAAGAAACGCCTGAAATGAACCGGCCCTATAGTAAGAATAGGCCGGTTGTTTTGATTTCTATGCAGACTCTCCTGGTGTCATTTCGTGATCCATATCAGGATGCCAGATGAGCGGGTTTTCCCCTTTGTCCCTCGCCATATCATACTTAACAGTTTTAAAGTTCATTTTGTTCCAAAATTCCGCTGATTTCATTCTCGGATTTGTCCGGATCGGCATTTTGAATGATTTTGCAAATTCAACCAAGGCTCTCCCGTATCCCCTGTTCTGGTAGCCCGGAAGAACCTCAAGCTTCCACAGCTCCAAATAATCCTGGCGGTTGTCAAAATAGGGATTCGATTTGCCGTTAACTTGATACAGACTCATTCGTGCTACAAGTTTATCGCCAAAATAAATCCCGTAAAAAGGCGAGGTGCTGTCATTTTCAATAATATTATCCTGAAGTTCTTCAAGCATTGAAAGCTCCTGAATGCCGTATTCTTTGAATTTCTTGAATTCTTCCAGCGTTTTATAGTTGATAAGCAGACGTTCTACCTTTGTCAAACAAATCTCCCCCTTTGTTGTTTCTACATATATTGTAAACGCTTTATTTAAAAAATCCAAATATTTAAACTTTAATTTTAAGCACATGGAATCTTTGAGAAGTAATTTCTTCTTACTTCTGCTATGATAATACGTAAATGCTAAATTGGGTGTGACATCATGAAAATTGGAATTATCGGCGGAGGCTCCGTCGGTCTTTTATGCGCCTATTATTTGTCACTTTATCACGACGTGACTGTTGTGACGAGGCGGCAAGAACAGGCTGCGGCCATTCAGTCTGAAGGAATCCGGCTTTATAAAGGCGGGGAGGAATTCAGGGCTGATTGCAGTGCGGACACGAGTATCAATTCGGACTTTGACCTGCTTGTCGTGACAGTGAAGCAGCATCAGCTTCAATCTGTTTTTTCGTCGCTTGAACGGATCGGAAAGACGAATATATTATTTTTGCAAAACGGCATGGGGCATATCCACGACCTAAAAGACTGGCACGTTGGCCATTCCATTTATGTTGGAATCGTTGAGCACGGAGCTGTAAGAAAATCGGATACAGCTGTTGATCATACAGGCCTAGGTGCGATAAAATGGAGCGCGTTCGACGATGCTGAACCAGACCGGCTGAACATCTTGTTTCAGCATAACCATTCGGATTTTCCGATTTATTATGAGACGGATTGGTACCGTCTGCTGACGGGCAAGCTGATTGTAAATGCGTGTATTAATCCTTTAACTGCGTTATTGCAGGTAAAAAATGGAGAACTGCTGACAACGCCAGCTTATCTGGCTTTTATGAAGCTGGTATTTCAGGAGGCATGCCGCATTTTAAAACTTGAAAACGAAGAAAAGGCTTGGGAGCGGGTTCAGGCCGTTTGTGGGCAAACGAAAGAGAATCGTTCATCCATGCTGGTTGACGTCATTGGAGGCCGGCAGACGGAAGCTGATGCCATTATCGGATACTTATTGAAGGAAGCAAGTCTTCAAGGTCTTGATGCAGTCCACCTAGAGTTTTTATATGGCAGCATCAAAGCATTGGAGCGAAATACAAACAAAGTCTTTTGAGCTTTTTCGGTAACATGCTATACTCATTTCGGATCACTAACTATTTATTGGAGAAAGGAAGTTCTAGAAGATGCAGCTAACTGAACTTTCCATCAAAAATCAGAATGTGTTTGTACAGCACTATATAGATGGCAAAGAAGAAATGTCTTCTTTTTTTGATTACAGTATTCATCATAAGGACATGTGGCGAGAAAGACTGGAAGACTTATCTTCCCGGTTTTTCGCAAGAGAGGAATTGGCGGCGTACTTAACCTCTTAC
Source organism: Bacillus sp. YP1 (assembly GCF_000877815.1). Taxonomy (NCBI): domain Bacteria; kingdom Bacillati; phylum Bacillota; class Bacilli; order Caryophanales; family Bacillaceae; genus Bacillus; species Bacillus sp. YP1. The sequence continues at coordinate 1,318,122 of NZ_CP010014.1, forward strand.
CATAATAAATTCGGTTCAAGTGCGATGCAGTCTGCTATTGAGAAGCTGAAGGACCCGTCAAGTGCCGCTGTAGTCGGCGGACAGCAGGCAGGACTTTTAACAGGACCGCTTTACACCATACATAAAATCATTTCAATCATTGTTTTAGCAAAGCAACAAGAAAAGGAACTGCAAGTGCCTGTCATACCAATCTTCTGGGTGGCTGGAGAAGACCACGATTTGGATGAGATTAATTTTGTTCACACATCTGAAGAGAATGGGCCTGTGAAAAAAAAGTTGCCTCAGTCTTATTGGAAGAAATCATCAGCAGCGAGTACATCGCTTGATCAGGAAAAGTGTGCCGCGTGGATAGATGATGTTTTTGCCGCTTTTGAAGAAACAGACCATACGAATACACTTCTCGACAATGTGAAACGATGTTTAAGGGAATCTGTTACGTTTACTGACTTCTTTGAACTGCTGATCGCGGATTTGTTCCAAGAAGAGGGCTTAGTTTTATTAAATTCTGGAGATCCGGGGATTAAAAAGCTGGAAACGGCCATGTTCCAAAAGATTCTTCGAGAAAATGATGAACTCTCCCGGGCTGTATCAGATCAGCAGGCCTTCATGCGTCAAGCAGGCTACAAACCGATTATCGAGTCCGGAAAAAAGCAGGCGAATCTGTTTTATGAATACGAAGAAGAGCGTTTTTTAATTGAAAAAGATAACGGCCGATTTGTCATCAAAGAGCTTGATCTAGGATGGACGATAGATGAACTTCATACACATATGGAAGAACATCCAGAGCGTTTCAGCAACAATGTTGTAACGAGACCGTTAATGCAGGAATATCTCATTCCGACTTTAGCATTTATTGCAGGGCCTGGGGAAATCAATTATTGGGGCGAGCTCAAACAGGCTTTTGCGGTGATGGGCTTCAAAATGCCTCCTGTCATGCCAAGGCTGAACATTACGATACTTGAGCGGCATATTGAGAAAAAACTGGTTGAACGGAATATCTCATTACAAGACGCGATTGAGCGCGGAACGGAGAATCAAAGAGAGACATACTTCGAGCGCCAGATTCCGGAAGAGTTTACGGCGGTGATGGATCAGGCGAAAAGCCAAATTGAAGCGATTCACAAAACGGTTCGGCAGGAGGCGTTAAAGGTTGATCAAAGCTTGGAACCTTTACTCCTGAAAAATGCCGCTTTTATTCAGGATCAGCTTCAATTCTTAGAGCGCACGGTGACGAAGCGAATTGAAGAAAAAGAAGGCTACGTCTTGAAGGATTATGAAAGAATTCAAAATAGCATTAAGCCGCTTCTTGCGCCGCAAGAACGGATTTGGAATATCATGTATTATTTGAACAGGTACGGTCCAAAATTCTTCACGACATTCAAGAATCTGCCATTTTCTTTTCAAAATCAACATCAAGTTGTCAAACTTTGAAATAAAGTTTTAAAGAACCCTGAATAGTTCAGGGTTTTTTTTTATGGGTAAACAGTGTAAAATGAAGTTGTGGAGCGAAGTGGTGAATAGTGGTGAGTTAAGGAGAGAAAGTGGGGCAAGAGATCATGTTTATGGGTGAATATCAGCATACCATCGATGCGAAAGGCCGCATGATCGTACCCGCTAAATTCAGAGAAGGCCTAGGTGAGCAATTTGTGCTGACTAGAGGACTTGACCAATGTCTCTTCGGCTACCCTATGCACGAATGGAAACAAATTGAAGAAAAACTAAAAGCTCTTCCTCTCACAAAGAAAGATGCCCGCGCGTTTACCCGTTTCTTCTTTTCAGGGGCGACTGAATGCGAACTGGACAAGCAAGGCAGGGTAAATATCGCATCATCTCTATTGAATTACGCCAAACTGGAAAAAGAATGTGTTGTTATCGGGGTTTCTAATCGAATTGAATTGTGGAGTAAAGTAATTTGGGAACAATACACAGAAGAGCAAGAAGATTCATTTGCTGAAATTGCTGAAAACATGATTGGGTTTGATATATAATGATTCTTCGTGTATAACACTCTAAAAGCAATTTCAATTCATCCTGATAAAAGGTGGGACCAACACAATATGTTTCAACACAAGACAGTACTTCTTCGTGAAACCGTAGACGGACTCAATATTAAGCCGGACGGTACATATGTAGACTGCACACTCGGCGGAGCTGGGCACAGTACATACTTATTGCAGCAGTTATCCGAGAAGGGGCGTTTAATCGCTTTTGACCAAGATGATACGGCATTACAGCATGCTAAAGAAGTGTTGTCCGACTATAAAGGACAGCTCATTCTGATTAAAAGCAATTTCAGGTATTTAAAAGAATGTTTGAATGAACAAGGCATTACAGAAGTAGACGGTATTTTATTTGATTTAGGGGTGTCCTCTCCGCAGCTGGATACACCGGAGCGCGGATTCAGTTACCATCATGACGCACCGTTGGACATGAGGATGGACCAGTCGGCTACGCTTACGGCGAAAGAAGTCGTTAATGAGTGGCGCTATGAGGATCTCGTCCGTATTTTCTTTAAATACGGAGAAGAGAAGTTCAGTAAACAGATCGCCAGAAAAATTGAGGAGGCAAGAATGAAGTCTCCTATTCAAACTACGGGCCAACTGGTCGATCTAATAAAAGACGCGATTCCCGCTCCAGCGAGAAGGAGCGGCGGACATCCCGCTAAACGCGTGTTTCAGGCAATCAGAATTGCCGTAAACGATGAACTTAGGGTGTTTGAAGAAGCTTTGGAGCAGGCAATTGAGGTTCTGAAGCCAGGGGGCAGGGTATCAGTCATTACCTTCCACTCGCTAGAAGACAGAATTTGCAAAACCACTTTTAAAGAAAAGTCGTCGCTTCCGGAACTTCCTCCGGGACTTCCTGTTATACCGGAAGAGTTTGAACCGGAGCTGAAGCTCATCACACGAAAACCGATTACGGCATCTCAAGAAGAGCTTGAAGAGAACAACCGGGCTCGTTCTGCCAAGCTTCGGATTGCTGAAAAAAGAAAATAACGAAACGCGAACGCAAAATTAAAAGGAGGTCATCAGCCTATGAGCAATTTAGCTTACCAACCAGAGAAACAGCAGCGGCATGCGATCAGTCCTGAGAAAAAAGTGATTGTCAAGAAAAGGGCTTCCATTACTCTCGGAGAAAAAGTGCTTCTTGTCCTCTTTGCTGCGGCGGTGCTCAGCGTATCGCTTTTGATCGTATCGAAGGCGTATGCGGCATATCAAACCAATATTGAGGTGCAAAAGCTTGAGGAGCAAATTTCATCCGAAAATAAGCAAATTGGTGACCTCGAAAAAAGCGTTGCTGATTTAAGCAAACCGCAGCGCATTATGGACATTGCGAAAAAGAACGGCTTGAATTTAAAAGATAAAAAAGTGAAAAACATACAGGAATGATTCAAATGCCAAAAAAGAATAAATTTATGAATAGAGGAGCAGCGATTCTAAGTATTTGTTTCGCTCTCTTTTTCTTTGTCATCCTGGGGAGAATGGCATATATTCAAATAACCGGAAAAGCGAACGGCGAAGTGCTTGCGACAAAAGCGACAGAGCAGCATGAAAAGAAACGGACCATCGAAGCGAGCCGCGGCTCGATTTTAGACCGAAAAGGAAAAGTCATTGCAGAGGACACAGCGACGTATAAACTGATTGCGATTCTCGATAAAAAAATGACCACTGATGTCAAGCATCCTCAGCATGTTGTAAACAAAGAAAAAACGGCGGAAGCATTGTCTAAAGTGATAAACTTGGACAAGGCCGACATCCTTGATATCTTAAATAAAGATGCAAAACAAGTCGAGTTTGGCTCAGCTGGCCGGGATATTACGTATTCACAAAAGCAAAAAATCGAAAAAATGAAACTCCCGGGCATTTCATTTTTACGGGATACAAAACGCTACTATCCAAACGGAGTATTTGCATCTAATCTAATCGGCTATGCCGAGGTTGATGAAGAAACAAATGAAATTTCCGGCGCGATGGGGTTAGAAAAAGTGCTGGATAAGTATTTGAAGGAGCGCGACGGATATGTGACATATGAAAGCGACAAATCCGGCTGGGAGCTCCCGAACAGCAAAAATAAAATTACAGCGCCAAAAAATGGTGACAATGTATATTTAACCATTGACCAGAAAATTCAAACCTTTTTAGAAGACAGCATGACAAAAGTAGCGCAAAAGTATAATCCGAAAAAAATCATGGCCGCAGTTGTCGATCCGAAAACGGGCAAAGTCCTTGCTATGGGACAGCGCCCAAGCTTTGATCCGAACAAGCGTGATGTGACAAACTACTATAATGATTTGATTTCATATGCGTATGAACCCGGATCCACGATGAAGATCTTTACACTCGCTGCTGCGATGCAGGAAAACGTGTTTAATGCGAACGAACAATATAAGTCAGGGACATTTGAAGTTGGCGGAGCACCTGTTAGGGACCATAATGGAGGCGTTGGCTGGGGTCCGACAACCTATCATGACGGCGTCCTAAGATCGTCGAATGTCGCTTTTGCGAAACTTGCGAAAGAAAAGCTGGGATATGACCGCCTCAATCAATATTTGCACAAATTCAATTTTTACCAGAAAACAGGTATTGATTTGCCAGGAGAAGTCTCCAGTAAAATCAACTTTAAATATGAATTTGATAAGGCGTCAACTGCATACGGACAAGCGTCTGCGGTCACACCAATTCAGCAGCTTCAGGCCGCGACGGCAATTGCGAATGACGGCAAAATGATGAAACCTTATGTCATTGACCATATCGTTGACCCAGATAAAGATAAAACTATTTATCAAAATAAGCCGGAATCAGCCGGAACCCCAATTTCTGCAAGCACAGCGAAAAAGGTGCGGGATATATTGGGAGAAGTCGTTACATCGAAGATCGGAACAGGGCAAGCTTATAAAATCGAAGGTTTTGATGTTGCCGGGAAAACAGGTACTGCGCAAATAGCCGGTAAAGGCGGATATTTAGACGGCACAGATAACTATATCTTTTCGTTTATGGGTATGGCACCAAAAGATAATCCTGAGCTTTTAATTTATGTTGCTGTACAGCAGCCACAACTAAAAGCAGGACAAAGCAGTTCAGAACCAGTATCTGAAATCTTCAACCCAACAATGAAAAACAGCCTGCACTACCTGAACATTGAACCAACTGAAAAATCTGACTCAGATAAGGAAGAAACAAAAGCGCAGACAATGCCTGATTTAACAGATCAAACGGTAGCTGCTGCTCAAAAGAAAGCAAAAGAGGAGAATCTCACACCAATTGTCATCGGCAGTGATGTCGCTGTAAAAGAACAGTATCCGAAAGCGGATGAGGAAGTTCTCACCAATCAAAAGGTCTTCCTGAAAACGGGCGGCAAAATCAAAATGCCTGATATGACAGGCTGGTCGAGAAGAGAGGTTCTGCAGTACGGCGAGCTCGCGGGAATTCATATTGAAGTAAGCGGACAAGGCTACGCTGTCAGCCAAAGTGTTAAGAAAGACAAAGAAATCAAAGACAAAACCGTAATCAAGGTTAAGTTTAAAAATCCTGATTAAAAAGAAAGCCTGCGTTATGCAGGCTTTCTTTTTTTATGCCTTCAGAGGAGCATCGTTCTACCTGTCCAATTTCAGGCATAAAATGAAACAAGCCTAAATAAGGAGTGAACGGTCTCTTGCGCGTCTCGAATGTAACGGTTAGAAAACGTTTATTATTTGTTTTGCTTTTTGGCGTGTTCGTGTTTCTGATCATTGATACAAGGCTGGGGTATGTTCAGTTTGTGATGGGCGAAAAACTGACTTCGCTGGCGAAAGATTCCTGGAGCCGTAACTTGCCGTTTGAGCCGGAGAGAGGCGAGATACTGGATCGGAATGGTGTGAAGCTCGCAACAAACAAAAGTGCGCCGACCGTATTCGTCGTGCCGCGCCAAATTCAGAATCCGATGAAAACGAGCAAGCAGCTTGCGGCGGTGCTCAATATGTCAGAAGAAAAAGTATATAAACATGTGACAAAAAAAGCGTCAATCGAAAAGATCACTCCTGAAGGGAGAAAAATTTCAAATGAGAAGGCGAAAGAAATCAAAGCGCTTGATTTAAAAGGTGTGTATGTTGCGGAGGACAGTATCCGTCATTACCCGTTCGGCAGCTTTTTATCTCATGTGCTTGGATTTGCAGGAATTGACAACCAAGGACTCCTTGGACTTGAAGCCTATTACGACGATGATTTAAAAGGGGAAAAAGGTTCTGTTAAGTTTTATACAGATGCCAAGGGTAAAAAAATGCCTGATGAAGCGGATGACTATACGCCGCCTAAGGATGGGCTTGATATGAAGCTGACGGTTGATTCAAAGGTTCAGACGATAATGGAAAGAGAGCTTGATAACGCTGAGGCCAAATATCATCCGGACGGCATGATTGCCGTAGCCATGAATCCGAAAAACGGAGAAATTTTGGGGATGTCTAGCAGGCCTGATTTCGACCCTGCTGATTACCAATCTGTTGATCCGTCCGTCTACAATCGAAATCTGCCAGTATGGAGCACGTATGAACCGGGATCTACCTTTAAAATTATTACACTTGCAGCAGCCCTTGAAGAGCAAAAAGTAAATTTGAAACGGGATCAATTTTATGATAAAGGGCATGCGGAAGTTGACGGAGCGAGACTGCGGTGCTGGAAAAGAGGCGGGCACGGGCTGCAGACGTATCTGGAAGTTGTGCAGAACTCCTGCAACCCAGGGTTTGTTGAATTAGGCGAGCGCTTAGGAAAGGAAAAGCTTTTCAAATATATCAAAGACTTTGGTTTTGGACAAAAAACGGGGATTGATCTCCAAGGCGAGGGAACAGGCATCTTATTCCCGCTTGAGAGAGTGGGCCCGGTGGAGCAAGCAACTACGGCTTTCGGACAGGGAGTATCCGTCACGCCGATTCAGCAGGTTGCAGCAGTATCCGCCGCTGTAAACGGAGGAACGCTCTACACACCTTATATTGCAAAGGAATGGATCGATCCTGTTACGAAGAAAACGGTCAAAAAACAATCACCAATCGCAAAGAAACAAGTCATTTCTGAGGAAACATCCAAACAAATCCGCTATGCTCTAGAAAGCGTCGTCGCAGAAGGAACCGGCCGCAATGCATTTGTAGAAGGATATCGTGTCGGAGGAAAAACGGGAACTGCACAAAAGGTTAAAGATGGAAAATACCTTGAAAACAACCATATTGTATCATTTATCGGTTTCGCGCCAGCTGATGATCCGAGTCTAGTCGTCTACGTTGCGGTGGATAACCCGAAAGGCACGATTCAATTTGGGGGAACGGTTGCAGCGCCTATTGTCGGAAATATTATGAGAGACAGTCTGCCGGAACTTGGTGTGAAGCCCCGGAAAAATCAAATCGAGAAAAAATACCAATGGAACGACACAAAAACAATAGAAGTTCCGAATGTTGTAGGGATGTCTGTCTCAGATCTTGAGTCACTATTGGTGAATCTCAATGTGGATGCTTCCGGGAAAGGGAGCAAAATCGTTAAACAATCGCCAGCTGCCGGAACGAAAGTAAAAGAAGGCTCAAAGATACGCGTGTATTTGACTGAAGAAGATGAAAAGGAGGCAGCCGATTGATTCGGGCTGCCTATTCTTTTATTGCAGAAAAAATGCTGATAACTTTCAAGATTAGCTGGATGTATCCTTTTATTTACGCTAAAATATGAACTGTATGCTTAAAATCATTACCACATCATTTGATGTGACTTCAATGATAAAAAGAACGAATTAGAATGTTGAGAGGTTTGATACGATGAAACTTACAAAGCTGCTTACATACTTAACAACCGAACCTTCTGTAAACGACTCACAAGACCCTGAAATAACTTCAATTGAGATGGACTCCAGAGAAGTAAAGAAAGGGAGTCTTTTTGTATGTGTAAAAGGGTATACGGTGGATGGCCACGATTTTGCGCAAAAAGCAGTAGAAAACGGCGCAGCGGCTATTGTGGCAGAAAGAAAGGTCGATGTGGATGTTCCTGTTATTATTGTCCGGCAGTCCCTTCGCGCGCTCAGCGTTTTGTCTGATGCGTTTTACGGACAGCCGACGAAGAAGCTTCAGCTGATTGGGATAACAGGGACAAACGGCAAAACATCAACGACCCACATGGTCGATGAGATTCTGAAAAAAGCGGGAAAACGCACAGGCTTGATCGGTACAATGTACATGAAAATCGGAGACGAAACACTTCCTGTTAAAAACACGACTCCGGAAAGCGTCACGCTGCAGAAAACGTTTAAGAAAATGAATGACAAGCACGTTGACACTGCAATCATGGAGGTTTCTTCCCACGCTTTGTCTTTAGGGCGCGTCCATGGCTGTGATTATGATATTGCCGTGTTTACGAATTTAACACAGGACCATCTGGACTATCATAAAACGATGGATGAGTACCGGCATGCAAAAAGCTTGCTCTTTTCCCAACTTGGCGGGGCTTTCAACCACGAACATCCAAAGCGTGCCGTACTGAATGCTGACGATGAGGCGAGCGCTTATTTTGAAAAGGTAACAGCTGCGCATATCTCTACATACGGAATTAAAAACGATGCTGATGTGATGGCGAAGAACATCAGTATCACTGCACAGGGCACAAGCTTTGATCTCGTGACAAACAAAGGCACGAAGCACATCACGATGTCTCTCGTCGGACAATTTAATGTGTATAACGTGCTGGCCGCTGTTGCAACATGTATTGCAGCAGGCATACCGTTTGAAATCATCACTGAGGCTGTTGAAGAATTGCATGGTGTAAGAGGCCGTTTTGAATTGGTCAATCAGCAGCAGGAGTTTCCTGTCATTGTAGACTACGCGCACACACCGGACAGCCTTGAAAATGTGCTGGAGACATGCAGAGATATGACGGAAGGAAAGCTATTTGTCGTTGTCGGCTGCGGAGGAGACAGAGATAAGACGAAGCGCCCGAAAATGGCTAAAATTGCTGTGGAGCTGGCTGACGAGCCGATTTTCACGTCAGATAACCCGAGAAGCGAAGATCCTCGCGCGATTTTAAGAGATATGGAAGCCGGAGTAGAGAACGCATACTATCACAGTATTGCAAACCGCGAGCAGGCGATCTTTTTCGCAATTGCCAATGCCAAAAAAGGCGACGTTGTCCTCATTGCCGGAAAAGGACATGAAACCTATCAGCAGATCGGAAATGAAACTTTCGATTTTGATGATGCTGAAGTAGCGGCGAGAGCCATTGTTGAACTCAATAAGAATAAGACGAATTCATAGGAAAGAGATGTTACTGAATAATGGAGCTTGAAAAGATTTTTCATATGGAAAAAAATCATGAATATGATAACTACGTATGTCGTTTGAAAGAAACAGGAGGAGAAAAGGACAATGCTTGAGCAAGTCATTCTGTTTACAATTTTAATGGGGTTTTTAATTAGTGTTCTGCTCTCTCCGATTCTTATTCCGTTTTTAAGAAGATTAAAATTCGGCCAGAGTATTAGAGAAGAAGGACCGAAATCACATCAGAAAAAATCAGGGACACCGACAATGGGCGGGGTCATGATCATACTTTCTATCATAGTGACAACAATTGTGATGACACAGAAGTTTTCAGAAATAAGCCCCGAAATGGTGCTGCTTCTGTTTGTTACGCTAGGCTACGGTTTGCTTGGCTTTTTAGATGATTACATCAAGGTTGTCATGAAGCGCAATCTTGGGTTGACATCAAAGCAAAAGCTGATCGGACAAATTATTATTGCAGTTGTATTTTACGCCGTGTATCATTACTACAATTTTGCGACTGATATTCGCATTCCTGGAACTGACTTATCATTTGATCTTGGCTGGGCTTACTTTATCCTTGTGCTCTTTATGCTAGTCGGCGGATCAAACGCAGTTAACCTGACTGACGGCCTTGACGGGTTATTATCCGGTACTGCGGCGATTGCCTTTGGCGCCTTTGCCATTCTGGCATGGAATCAGTCTCAATATGACGTAGCGATTTTCTCAGTTGCCGTTGTCGGTGCAGTTCTGGGCTTCCTTGTATTTAATGCTCATCCGGCCAAAGTTTTTATGGGAGATACGGGATCGCTTGCATTGGGAGGAGCCATCGTTACCATTGCCATTTTAACGAAATTAGAGATCCTGCTGGTTATCATCGGCGGTGTATTCGTTATCGAGACATTATCTGTTATTTTGCAGGTCATCAGCTTTAAAACGACAGGTAAACGAATCTTTAAAATGAGTCCGCTTCATCACCATTATGAGCTTGTCGGCTGGTCTGAATGGAGAGTAGTCGTGACGTTTTGGGCTGCGGGACTTTTGCTTGCCGTTTTAGGAATTTACATCGAGGTGTGGTTATAAGTGGAAAATGATCAATTTTTACAGAAACAGCATTTTTTAATCCTTGGGCTTGCGAAAAGCGGATATGCGGCGGCCTCCATTCTTCATGAAAAAGGCATTTATGTTGCAGTCAATGATCAAAAGCCTTTTGAAGAAAATGAACCGGCACAAAAGCTTTCTGAAAAAGGAATCGAAGTTGTTTGCGGAGAGCATCCAGTTTCTCTGTTCGATCAGCATCAAATCACGATTCTGATCAAAAACCCGGGAATTCCTTATGAAAATATTATGGTTCAGGAAGCGGAGAAAAGAGGCATTCCGGTTTGGACGGAAATTGAGCTCGCTTACTACCTGACCAGCGCCAAGTTTATCGGGATTACCGGATCGAACGGTAAAACGACCACGACAACGCTAATTTACGAAATGCTCAAAGCTGACTCGCAAAAAGCACTGATTGCCGGAAACATCGGCACAGTCGCAAGTGAGGTTGCCTATCATGCTGATGGAGATGAATGGATCGTTACTGAACTGTCTTCGTTTCAGCTGATGGGAACACACGCTTTCAGACCGGAAATCAGCCTGATTTTAAATGTATTTGACGCCCATCTGGATTATCACCATACGCGCGAAAACTATGAAAAAGCGAAACAGAAAGTGTACCTTCATCAGACTGCTTCAGATAAAGCCATTGTCAACCAGGATGATGAAACCGTCGTGCGTCTTGCTGAAGCCGGAAAAGCCGAAATCGTCCCGTTTTCAGTCAGCAAAACGCTTGAACAGGGCGCATATGTAAAAGACAGTATGATTATGTTTAACGGCGAAGCCATTCTTCCTCTGGAAGAGGTTGTGCTGCCCGGTGCCCATAACCTGGAGAACATTTTAGCAGCTATTGCAGTTGTGAAAACGGCAGGAGCATCCAATGAGGCGGTTAAAAAGGTGCTGACAAGCTTTACTGGTGTGAAGCACCGCCTCCAATATGTCACAACTGTGAATGGCCGCAAATTTTATAACGACAGTAAAGCAACAAACATTCTGGCGACAAGCAAGGCGCTTTCAGCTTTTGATAAGCCGGTCATTCTGCTTGCGGGCGGACTGGATCGCGGAAATGGTTTTGATGACTTGAAACCTTATATGAAGCATGTCAAAGCAGTGCTTACATTTGGCCAGACGGCGCCAAAACTCGAGAAACTCGGCAATGAACTGGGAATACAACATGTCAAACGTGTCGATAATGTTGAACAAGCAGTATCTGCGGCGTTTGCGTTCTCAAATGAAGGAGATGTCATCCTGCTGTCACCCGCGTGTGCGAGCTGGGATCAATTCAAAACATTTGAAGAACGCGGTGACATGTTTATAGATGCCGTGCATATGCTTAAGTAAGGGCTTGTCTTGAAGTAAATCGGCAGCCCTAATGACTTTAAGCTTGGGGTGTCGATTGCTTTGACTACTAAAAAAACATCGCCTGATTTGTTATTGGTCATCATTACGTTATTATTATTAACAATCGGATTAATTATGGTGTACAGTGCGAGTGCGGTATGGGCGGATTATAAATTTGACGACTCATTCTTTTTCGCGAAACGGCAGCTTTTGTTTGCGGGAATCGGCGTCATTGCTATGTTTTTTATCATGAATGTTGATTATTGGACTTGGAGGACATGGTCCAAATTGCTGATGGTTATCTGCTTTTTCCTTCTGGTGCTTGTTTTGATACCGGGTGTCGGAATGGTGCGGAACGGTTCAAGAAGCTGGATCGGAGTCGGAGCATTCAGCATACAGCCTTCAGAGTTTATGAAGCTTGCGATGATTGCATTCCTTGCTAAATTTCTCTCTGAAAAACAAAAAAACATCACATCGTTCAGACGGGGGTTCGTCCCTGCACTTGGCATCGTGTTTTCAGCATTTTTGATTATTATGTGCCAGCCTGACCTCGGAACGGGGACAGTTATGGTCGGAACTTGTATTGTCATGATTTTTGTAGCCGGCGCGCGGATCGCCCATTTCGTCTTTCTCGGACTGATCGGCCTCAGCGGATTTGTCGGGCTCGTACTATCGGCTCCATATCGGATAAAGCGGATTACCTCATACTTAAATCCATGGGAAGACCCGCTCGGAAGCGGATTTCAGATCATTCAATCGCTTTATGCAGTGGGGCCCGGCGGGTTGTTCGGAATGGGGCTCGGACAAAGCAGACAGAAGTTCTTTTATCTGCCTGAGCCGCAAACAGACTTTATTTTCGCCATCTTGTCAGAGGAGCTGGGCTTTATCGGGGGAACACTTATTTTGCTCCTCTTCAGCGTCCTGCTGTGGAGAGGAATCAGAATTGCGCTTGGTGCGCCTGATCTGTACGGAAGCTTTGTCGCAGTCGGCATTATTTCAATGATTGCCATTCAAGTCATGATAAATATCGGCGTAGTCACGGGCCTGATTCCTGTAACAGGCATCACGCTCCCGTTTCTGAGCTACGGAGGCTCTTCATTGACTCTAATGCTGATAGCAGTTGGTGTGCTGCTGAATGTAAGCCGCTACTCGAGGTATTAACGAATGTATTTCCAAGCCTCCTGTCTAACATGAAGCTTGGAAACAATTGATGCGATAACCCTGTCCAACAAAACAGGGTTATCGTTATGTTATAGAGAAACTTAGACTGGGGGAAAAAAGAAATGCGAATTGCAATAAGCGGAGGCGGTACAGGGGGACATATTTATCCTGCGCTTGCTTTTATTAAAGAAGTGCAAAGACGTCATCCTAATGTGGAATTTTTATATATCGGAACAGAAAACGGGCTGGAGAAAAAAATTGTTGAGCGGGAGAATATACCGTTTCGTTCAATTGAAATTACAGGATTTAAAAGAAAATTGTCATTTGAAAATGTCAAGACTGTGATGCGTTTTCTAAAGGGCGTCAAAAAGAGTAAATCGTATTTAGCGGAATTTAAGCCCGATGCCGTAATTGGAACGGGCGGTTATGTATGTGGGCCGGTTGTCTATGCCGCTGCGAAAATGGGAATTCCGACTATTGTCCACGAACAAAACAGCCTGCCGGGCATCACGAATAAGTTTCTTTCAAAATATGTTAATAAAGTAGCGATTTGTTTTGAAGAAGCGAAATCACATTTTCCTAGCGAGAAAGTTGTATTTACGGGAAACCCGAGAGCCTCTGAAGTCGTCTCAATAAAGACGGGACGATCATTGGCTGAATTTGGGCTTTCTGAAGACAAAAAAACGGTCTTAATTTTCGGCGGAAGCCGAGGCGCTGCACCGATTAACCGCGCTGTCATTGACATGCAGGATGCGCTGAAAACAAGAGACTATCAAGTGCTGTATATCACCGGTGAAGTTCACTATGAAAAAGTAATGAATGAGCTGAAAAGCAAGGGTGCCGCTGATAATATGGTCACAAAGCCGTTTCTTCATCAAATGCCTGAGTATTTAAAGGCCATTGATGTCATTGTGGCCAGAGCCGGTGCGACAACGATTGCCGAAATTACTGCTCTCGGAATCCCAAGTGTTCTGATCCCAAGTCCATATGTGACAGCGAATCACCAGGAGGTCAATGCGAGATCTCTTGGCCAGCATGATGCGGCGATTGTACTGAAAGAAACAGAGCTCAGCGGGGAGAAGCTGATTGAAGCGCTAGACCGGATTGTACTGAATGAGCAAACGTTAAAGGAAATGAGCGAACGAACAAAGTCACTCGGTGTTCCTGACGCGGCTGCCCGTTTATACAGCGTACTCGAGGAATTAAAAAAATAGTAGAAAAGCAAATGGAATGCGGAGGTTTACGATGGAGAAAGTGATACAGGAATTAAAAGAACGAGAAGTCGGCAAGGTTCTTGCAAATGAACCGCTCGCGAATCATACAACGATGAAAATCGGCGGACCTGCGGATGTATTGGTCATTCCAAGCAGTGTAGATGCTGTTAAAGACATCATGGACGTGATTAAAAAATATGATGTGAAGTGGACAGTCATCGGCCGCGGATCAAATCTTCTTGTTTTAGATGAAGGAATTAGAGGCGTAGTGATCAAGCTGGGGGCGGGTCTTGACCATTTGGAGCTTGAAGGGGAACAAGTAACAGTCGGAGGCGGTTATTCGGTGGTCCGCCTTGCTACATCATTGAGCAAAAAAGGCCTGTCCGGTTTGGAATTTGCTGCCGGCATTCCAGGATCAGTCGGCGGAGCGGTTTATATGAATGCCGGCGCTCACGGTTCTGATATGAGCGAGATCCTCGTCAAAGCGCATATTTTATTTGAAGACGGAACGATTGAGTGGCTGACAAATGAGCAGATGGATTTCAGCTACAGGACATCTGTACTGCAAAAGAAACGCCCGGGCGTTTGCCTTGAAGCTGTTTTGCAGCTTGAGCAGAAGGATAAGGAATCAATCGTTCAGCAAATGCAAAGCAATAAAGACTATAGAAAAAATACACAGCCGTATTCAAGCCCTTGTGCGGGAAGCATATTCAGAAATCCGCTTCCGAATCATGCCGGGAACCTTGTAGAAAAAGCAGGCTTGAAAGGATATCAAATCGGCGGTGCAAAGATATCGGAGATGCACGGAAACTTCATCGTCAATGCGGGAGGAGCATCAGCAAAAGATGTGCTTGATCTCATTGACCATGTGAAAAAGACAATCCGTGAAAAATACGAGATTGATATGCACACAGAGGTTGAAATCATCGGCGGAAATCGCTGATTCAAGTTCTGACTGAAGCTGTTCATATGATATACTGTAAGCAAACGACAAACGGCATCATAGTATGCCGTTTGTTTTGGAATAGACAGACTTTTAACAGCTGTTTCATTTGAATGAGGTGAACAGGCAATGAACCCGGGTCAAGACCGAGAAAAAATCGTTAACATTGAAGAGCGGATCCCTAAAATTAAAGAGCAGAGGAAACAAAAGGCAAACCGCCGTCTCATTTCATTTATTATGCTCTTTTTTATTATGGTGCTGATCATTGTGTACCTGCAAACACCAATCAGTAAAGTATCAACAATCTCTGTTACAGGGAATGAAAATGTATCAAAAAAGGAAATTATCGACCTTTCCGATATTAACAGCGGAGATACTGAGTTTTGGAGTTTGGACAAGCAAAAAACAGAAAAGAAGATTCAGCAAAATAAATTAGTGAAAAAAGCGGAGATCAGCAAATCGCTTCCTAATAAAATCAACATTGCAATCGAAGAATATAAAGCGATTGCTTATTTAGAAAAAGACGATGTGTACTATGAAGTGCTTGAAAACGGCTCAGTTCTGCCAAACGAAGTAACGCCGGATGATGCCGGACCGATTTTAGTGAATTGGACAAACGCGAAGAAGCGGTCTCAAATGGCCAAGCAGCTCGATGCGTTGTCAAATTCGTTAAAACAGTCGATTTCAGAAATTTATTATACGCCTGTAAAAATGGATGAAAACCGTATTAAGTTGTATATGAACGACGGTTATGTTGTCACTGCATCTATTAAAACGTTTGCAGACCGAATGAAGACGTATCCTTCTATCATTTCTCAGCTAAGCAGCAATAAAAAAGGAATCATTCATTTAGAAGTTGCCACCTATTTTGAAGAGTTTGGGAAAAACGATAAAGCTGCTAAAAAGGAAGATGAAAATTGAGGGGCAAATCAGCAGTCCTTCTTTCCTTGATTATGCTTATCGCAGGCTTTTTGATTTCATTTTCTTTTCAAATGACAAAAGAAAACAACAAAAGCGCGGCTGAGACGGAAGAGTGGAAAAAAGAATATGCGCTGAGAGATGAACTTCTGAAACAAGAGAAAGAAAATAAGAAGCTTGAAAAAGAATTATATCAAAAGCAAAACAAAGTCCGCCAGGCGGAAAATAAGCTGAAGAAAGAGAAGTCGGAATACTATAATGTCCTCGAAGATACAGAAAAATACAGGATGTATATTGGGGAAGTCGGTGTGCAGGGAGAAGGCGTTGAGGTGACATTGGAAGATGCGTCATACATACCGGAAGGGGAGAATGTGAATAGTTACATCGTTCACGAAAGCCATATCTTCCAAGTAGTAAACGAACTGTATATCTCAGGAGCGGCAGCTGTCGCCGTTAATGGACAGCGTTTGACGCATGATTCGTATATCAAATGCAATGGTCCTGTGGTAACGGTAGACGGGGTGCAGCATCCCGCTCCGTTTACGGTATCCGCTATTGGAGATCCAGATGTCCTGCTGCCCTCGTTAAATATCGCAGGAGGCCTAATTGATCAGCTGTCAATGGATCATATTTCTGTGTCGGCAGAAAAAGAGAAAAATGTACAAATGAAACCGATTCTGAAAACGAAGGAATGACTGAAAAAGCGGGTGAAATAGATTGAAAATAAAGCGTTCCTTCATAAGCATCAGTGTGCTTATGGTCATCTTCGGCCTGATGATATCTGTTCAGTTTAATTCGTTAAAGCACCCCAAAGTCCGGGATACAAGAGATATGTGGGATATTAGGGAAGAGCTGACATCTGAGCAGAAGAAGCAGGAAAAGCTGCTGTCTGAAATAAACAAATATGACAAACTTCTGAATAGCTATTCGCAAACGAAAGAAATGACAAAAGAAACCGCGCTAAATAATACCTTGCAATCCTTAAAAAAAACAGCCGGCATGACCGATATAACAGGTAGCGGAATTGTCATTACGATTTCCCCGCTTTTTTCTGAAAGCTTAACAGGAGAGCCGGTCGAAAATCCGCCTCCGGATTTGCTGAAAAAGCTGATTAATGAACTCAACTCATACGGTGCAGAGCATATCTCGATTAACGAGCGAAGAGTTGTGAATCATACAGTCATCAGAGATATAAACGGCACTACAAAAATAGACGGATACGCCCTTGACGATTATCCTTTAACAGTAAAAGTGCTTGCCAAAGATCCGGACATGTTACACAGCAGAGTGAAGGGGTCAGGCCTTGAGGATCTTTTTGCATCTGAAAATTTAGCATTAAAAGCCGGTAAATCTGAAAGCAAACTAACATTAAAAGCATATGACAGACCACTGGACGTACAACAGCTGAAACTGCTTAAAGACTGAAAAGGAGGAGAATTGTCATGTGGCTGCCCGTGTTGGGACTGGTGCTCGGAATAGCGATTGGACTAATGACAAACTTAACGATACCGAGTGAATACTCAAACTATTTATCGCTTGCGGTGCTTGCCGCACTTGATACATTAATCGGCGGAATCAGGGCGCATTTACAAGGTACATATGATGAAATGGTATTTGTTTCCGGTTTCTTTTTTAATATTATATTGGCAATAAGTTTAGCTTTTCTGGGAGTCCATCTTGGTGTAGACTTGTATTTAGCAGGTATATTCGCATTTGGAGTCAGATTATTTCAGAATATAGCCGTTATCAGAAGAAATCTACTAACAAAGTGGACTCTTTCTAAAAAAAATAAAAAAAATGTGATATAAAAGAGGATATACATAGGATATAACGAATATTTTCAATAAACATAAAATGTGAAAAACACATAAAAATATTCTGTTGTTATTTTTTGTTACACACTTGTAAAGCCACATTCATTGTATTGTTGTTCCGCAAATAATAGAATAGAAATGATCGAAATGTGAGGAGGTGCCATAGAATGAACAACAATGAACTTTACGTCAGTCTTGACATCGGTACGTCCAATACAAAAGTGATCGTCGGAGAAATGACAGATGATTCCCTTAATATTATCGGTGTGGGAAATGTACCGTCTGAAGGGTTGAAAAAAGGCTCAATCGTTGATATAGATGAGACCGTTCATTCTATAAGAAAAGCGTTTGACCAAGCTGAAAGAATGGTAGGTTTTCCGCTTAGAAAAGCTATTGTCGGCGTTAATGGAAATTATATCAATATTCAAGATACAAACGGTGTTGTAGCAGTTTCCAGTGAAAATAAAGAAATTCAGGTTGAAGACGTACGCCGTGTCATGGAGGCGGCACAGGTTGTTTCAGTACCGCACGAACAGCTGATTGTCGATGTCATTCCTAAACAGTTTATTGTAGATGGAAGAGATGAAATCACCGACCCGAAAAAAATGCTGGGGGTGCGTTTAGAAGTAGAGGGCACCTTGATCACCGGTTCAAAAACAATCTTACATAATTTACTCCGCTGCGTTGAAAGAGCTGGTATTGAAATAACTGATATTTGCCTTCAGCCGCTGGCAGCCGGTTCTGCTGCATTATCAAAGGACGAGAAAAACCTTGGTGTGGCTCTCATTGATATAGGGGGAGGGTCAACAACCATTGCCGTATTCCAGAACGGACATCTCACTTCTACCCGTGTCATTCCTCTCGGAGGCGAAAATATCACCAAAGATATCTCCATCGGATTGAGAACGTCAACAGAAGAAGCAGAACGCGTGAAAAAGCAATTTGGACATGCCTACTATGACGAAGCCTCGGAAGATGAAATTTTTGAGGTAACCGTTATAGGCACCAATCAAAAACAAACATTTACACAGCAAGAAGCAGCGAATATCATTGAAGCGAGAGTAGAGGAAATTCTTGAAATTGTTTCAGAAGAGCTTCGCAGTATGGGAATTACCGATCTGCCGGGAGGTTTCGTGCTGACAGGAGGACAAGCAGCTATGCCGGGTGTCATGTCTTTGGCACAGGATGTGCTGCAAAACAATGTCAGAGTGGCAAGCCCGAATTATATCGGTGTAAGAGATCCTCAATATATGACGGGAGTGGGCCTGATCCAATTCGCCTGCCGGAATGCAAGAATCCAAGGCAGAAAAATAGGCTTTAAGATGCCTGAAGAAGCGATACAGGAAATCGCAGTCTCATCATCTGAGGAACAAGAGCAGCATCATCACCAAAATGAGGTGCAGCAGCGGCCAAAAGGAAAACAAAAAACACAAGCCGAACATAATAAACAGAGCAAAATGAAAAAACTATTAAGCATGTTTTGGGAATAGATAGATAGTCATTCGGCAGATTAGGAGGATTTAGCATGTTGGAGTTCGAAACAAACATAGACGGCTTAGCATCAATTAAAGTAATCGGAGTAGGAGGCGGCGGTAACAACGCCGTTAACCGAATGATTGAAAATGAAGTGCAAGGAGTAGAGTATATCGCGGTAAACACGGACGCTCAAGCTCTTAACCTGTCAAAAGCAGAAGTGAAAATGCAAATCGGCGCAAAGCTGACTAGAGGATTGGGAGCAGGTGCGAATCCGGAAGTCGGGAAAAAAGCCGCTGAAGAAAGCAAAGAGCAGATTGAAGAAGCACTTAAAGGTGCTGACATGGTATTCGTGACAGCTGGTATGGGCGGCGGAACAGGAACAGGTGCCGCACCGGTTATCGCACAAATCGCGAAAGACTTAGGCGCATTAACAGTCGGCGTTGTGACAAGACCGTTTACCTTCGAAGGACGCAAAAGACAGCTTCAGGCTGCAGGCGGAATCTCGGCAATGAAAGAAGCGGTGGATACACTGATCGTGATCCCGAACGACCGTATCCTTGAAATTGTTGATAAAAACACACCGATGCTTGAAGCATTCCGTGAAGCGGATAACGTACTTCGCCAAGGGGTTCAAGGTATTTCTGACTTGATTGCTACACCTGGTCTTATCAACCTTGACTTTGCTGATGTGAAAACAATCATGTCAAACAAAGGATCTGCTTTGATGGGTATCGGTATTGCTACTGGGGAAAATCGCGCGGCAGAGGCAGCAAAAAAAGCAATTTCCAGCCCGCTTCTTGAAGCGGCCATTGATGGTGCGCAAGGCGTCCTCATGAACATCACTGGAGGAACAAACCTCAGCCTATATGAGGTTCAGGAAGCAGCAGACATTGTCGCTTCGGCGTCTGATCAAGACGTAAACATGATTTTCGGTTCTGTTATTAATGAAAATCTAAAAGATGAGATTGTGGTGACAGTGATTGCAACCGGCTTTATCGAACAAGAGAAGGACGTGACGAAGCCTCAGCGTCCAAGCTTAAATCAAAGCATCAAAACACACAATCAAAGTGTTCCGAAGCGTGAGCCAAAACGTGAGGAACCTCAGCAGCAGAACACAGTAAGCCGTCATACTTCACAGCCGGCTGATGATACGCTTGACATCCCGACATTCTTAAGAAACCGTAATAAACGCGGCTAATGTAAAGGACAAAATCGTTTTCGATTTTGTCCTTTTTTGTTTTTCTCTTCACACTTTCCTTCTTATAAAGTCTTTTTCCCTATTGCTTCCTTCGTTTAGTAACAAAACAGATAATTAGACCTATTTATTTTTGTGACATTTTTATCATTTTCATATATATGGAAATTGGATGACATGAAACGACAATATCTGTAATTCAGATTGTCTACAGTTAATATACAGCGATGTTCTGACAAACCATTCATTATTAAAAGGAGGGACGACACTTTTTTTAAAAAGCATGTTGAAAAAGGGGGATGAAAATGAGGAAAAAAACGAAAAACAGACTCATCAGCTCTGTTTTAAGTACAGTTGTCATCAGTTCACTGCTGTTTCCGGGAGCAGCCGGGGCAAGCAGTAAAGTCACCTCACCTTCTGTTAAAAAGGAGCTTCAATCTGCGGAATCCATTCAAAACAAGATTTCGAGTTCATTAAAGAAAAGCTTTAAAAAGAAAGAAAAAACAACTTTTTTGATTAAATTTAAAGATCAGGCTAACACAGATAAAGCGGCAAAAGCGGCTGTTAAAAAAGCGAAATCGAAGAAGCTGTCTGCCGCTAAGACGGAATATCAAAAGCGTTCTGCTGTTGTGTCATCTTTAAAAGTCACAGCCGATGAATCCCAGCAAGATGTCCTAAAATACTTGAACACCCAGAAAGATAAAGGAAATGCAGACCAAATTCATTCTTATTATGTGGTGAACGGGATTGCTGTTCATGCCTCAAAAGAGGTCATGGAAAAAGTGGCGCAGTTTCCCGAAGTGGAAAAGGTGCTTCCTAATGAGAAACGGCAGCTTTTTAAGTCATCCTCCCCATTTAATATGAAAAAAGCACAGAAAGCTATTAAAGCAACTGACGGTGTGGAATGGAATGTAGACCAAATCGATGCCCCAAAAGCTTGGGCACTTGGATATGATGGAACTGGCACGGTTGTTGCGTCCATTGATACCGGTGTGGAATGGAATCATCCGGCATTAAAAGAGAAATATCGCGGATATAATCCGGAAAATCCTAATGAGCCTGAAAATGAAATGAACTGGTATGATGCCGTAGCAGGCGAGGCAAGCCCTTATGATGATTTGGCTCATGGAACCCATGTGACAGGCACGATGGTGGGCTCTGAACCGGATGGGACAAATCAAATCGGTGTAGCGCCTGGCGCAAAATGGATTGCTGTTAAAGCGTTCTCTGAAGATGGCGGCACTGATGCTGACATTTTGGAAGCTGGTGAATGGGTTTTAGCACCAAAGGACGCGGAAGGAAATCCCCACCCGGAAATGGCTCCTGATGTTGTCAATAACTCATGGGGAGGGGGCTCTGGACTTGATGAATGGTACAGAGACATGGTCAATGCCTGGCGTGCGGCCGATATTTTCCCTGAGTTTTCAGCGGGGAATACGGATCTCTTTATTCCCGGCGGGCCTGGTTCTATCGCAAATCCGGCAAACTATCCAGAATCGTTTGCAACTGGAGCGACTGATATCAATAAAAAGCTCGCTGACTTTTCTCTTCAAGGGCCATCTCCATATGATGAAATAAAGCCGGAAATATCTGCACCGGGCGTTAATATTCGTTCATCCGTTCCCGGTCAGACATATGAGGATGGTTGGGACGGCACATCAATGGCAGGGCCGCATGTATCCGCTGTTGCTGCACTGCTGAAACAGGCGAATGCCTCACTTTCTGTTGATGAGATGGAGGATATATTAACCAGCACGGCTGAACCGCTCACGGATTCAACATTTCCTGATTCACCGAATAACGGATATGGCCATGGTCTGGTGAATGCTTTTGATGCTGTATCCGCTGTTACAGATGGATTAGGGAAAGCGGAAGGACAAGTTTCTGTAGAGGGGGATGACCAAGAGCCTCCTGTCTATCAGCATGAGAAAGTAACTGAAGCTTATGAAGGTGGCAGCCTGCCACTGACTTTGACAGCTGAAGACAATGTGAGTGTGACATCTGTAAAGCTGTCCTACAAGCTTGATCAAGGTGAATGGACAGAAATAACGGCTAAACGAATCAGCGGTGATCATCTAAAAGGAACGTATCAGGCAGAGATCCCAGATATAAAAGGAACTAAACTAAGCTATAAGTGGATGATTCACGATTTTGGCGGTCATGTCGTTTCGTCTGACGTATACGATGTAACAGTGAAACCAAGCATCACGGTGGGATATAAACAGGACTTTGAAACTGCACCCGGCGGCTGGGTTGCGAGCGGAACAAATAATAACTGGGAATGGGGAGTTCCGTCAACTGGCCCAAATACAGCAGCATCCGGAGAAAAAGTATATGGAACGAATTTGACAGGAAATTATGCCAACTCAGCAAACATGAACCTTGTTATGCCTCCTATTAAAGCACCTGATTCAGGAAGTCTGTTCCTTCAATTTAAAAGCTGGCACAATTTAGAGGATGATTTTGATTACGGCTACGTTTTTGTTCTTCCGGAAGGTGAAAAGAATTGGGAGCAGGCTGGTGTCTATAACGGAAAGACATCAAGCTGGACGGACGAAGAAATTGATTTATCGGCTTATAAAGGCCAAAACATTCAAGTGATGTTTAACCTTCAATCTGATGAAAGCATTGCAAAAGAGGGCTGGTATATTGATGATGTAGTGCTTTCTGACAAATCAGCCGGAAAAACAGTCAAAAAGAATAAGCTGGGCGTCGAAAAGCCGTCTGGAAAGCAAAAGAAAAAGCCAGTAAATCCGAAAAAGGCTAAGCCATCTGCAAACACAGCGGTAAAACATCAGAACAAGGCTATACAGCCTCAAGTTTTGCCGCTCAGGGCACAAGTCAGTGTAGTGGAAACAGGAAAATCAACATATTCAGATCAATCCACAGGGCAGTACACGCTGAAGCACAAAGCGGGAGACTATACGCTTATGGCAGAAGCATATGGTTATCAGTCGAAAACACAAAAAGTATCTTTAAAGACGGATCAGACGACACAAGCTAATTTTACGTTAGAAGAGATGAAGAAGGGCACATTAAAAGGCACGGTCATCAATAAAACGACAGGAGAGCCGGTAAAAGGCGCTTCCGTTTATGTTGTAGAGGATGCTGCGGTGGAACCGGCTATGACAAACGACAAAGGTGAATATACGCTGGAGGCCTATGAAGGCGCTTATACGATTAAAGTCGCTGCACCGGGTTATTACAGTGATGAATTTTCCGTTGAGTTAAAAGGTGACGTTACAAAAGAAACTGCATTGAAGCCTTTCGTCGGTTATCCCGGTGAAATTGCATATGATGACGGAACAGCGGAGAATGCCAATTCCTATTTTGCTGCCGGGAACGGATGGGCAGTAAAAATGACGCTCGCTGACGGCAAGGACAAAGGCATGCTTACAGGAGGGCTGTTCAGATTCTGGGATACAGAGTTCCCTGATCCCGGCGGCACAGAGTTTAAGGTTGAGGTATACGATGCCACAGGAAAAGACGGAGCACCGGGCAAGAAAATTGCCGGGCCATTTAACGCTGAAGCTCTTCGCAATGGCGAGTGGACTAAGGTAGATCTCAGTTCAAAAGGGATTATGGTCGATAAAGACTTTTATCTCGTATATATCCAGTCGAAACCTGACCCGTATTCACCTGGACTGGCAATGGATGAAACCGGCAAGAATTCCGGCCGCAACTGGCAGTATATAGGTGGACAATGGGAGCCGGGTGACGAAGCAGACGGTAACTATATGATTCGCGCATTAGTTAATTATGAAGCTGCTGTACCTGAGATTACTTCACCGACAGACAAATCATACACAAATAAGGAGAACGTCACTGTAAAAGGAAAAGCTTCTCCTAGTACAACGGTACACATTTATAATGATGAGAAAGAAGCAGGAGAAACAAAAACTGCCGCGGACGGCACGTTCCAGACAGGCATCACACTCAACAAGGGTGATAATGAGCTGACGGCAACTGCATCAACTGACAACGGAACAACAGATGCCTCCAGTCCAATCACGGTCACGCTTGATCAAGAAAAGCCTGAGTTAACGCTGGACACTCCAAAGGATGGCGGGAAAACAAATAAAGAAACGCTGACTGTCAAAGGGGCAGTATCCGATGACAATTTGAAAGACGTCAAGGTGAATGGCAAAAAAGCAACAATAACTGATGGTTCATACTCAGCCCGGATTCTTTTGGAGAATGGAAGCAATGAAATCAAGGTGATTGCTACAGACTTAGCAGGCAACAAAACGACGAAAAAGGCTGTCATTGATGTCAATTTTGACAAGCCTGTCATTTCCGGCTTAATTCCGGGAGAGGATAAAAACTTAAAAGCCGGTGAATCTGTGAAAATCGCTTTCTCAAGCGCTGAGGATTTAGATGCAACGTTTATCATTCGTATGCCGCTGACCAATGCAAGAGCGAGTGTGCAAAATGCCACCGAACTCCCGTTAAGAGAAATCTCTCCGGGGAGATATGAAGGCTATTGGACAGCCACTTCTTCTATTAAAGCAAAAGGAGCAAAAGTAGAAGTGATCGTCCGAGATGATTATGGAAATGAAACAAGAAAAACTGCGAATGGAAAACTTAATATCAACACAGAAAATTAAGTGGGAAAAAGCTGCCGTCATTGGCAGCTTTTTTTATATCCTCTCATTATACTTCCTCGACAAATTAAGCAGATTTCCCTGAAAAATTGTATTTTCCTCTCAACATTAATTGACAGACTTTCCCACAGAGCTTGCTTTATACTTATGAAGCAAGAAGGGGAACAGCGTGAGGCAAGAAAGAAAGGAGTCAGATGTGAAAATCTATTTAGATGTCATTTGGCTGTTAAACTTTTGTTTTGATGCACTTTTGCTTTTGCTCACGGCATTTATTTTAAAACGGCATGTAAAAAAAAGAAGACTGGTAGGCGGAGCGTTCATCGGTTCCAGTATTGTCCTTTTGATGTTTACTCCTTTTTCGCCGATTGTTGAACATCCGGCTGGGAAGCTAGCTTTTTCAGTTGTGATTGTGGTGGTGACATTTGGCTTTAAAAGATTTCGGTTTTTCTTTCAAAATTTGTTTTCCTTTTATTTTGCCACTTTTTTAATGGGGGGAGGAATTATCGGAGCCCATTCTTTGCTGCAGTCAAATTCTATTGTTCAAAACGGTGTTATGATTACCAATCAAACAGGGTTTGGAGACCCGATCAGCTGGTTGTTTATTGTTGGGGGCTTTCCAGTATTATGGTTTTTTTCTAAAAGAAGAATTGAAGATATTGAAACAAAAAACATTCAATATGAGGAACGAGTCAGCGTGCAGGCAGATTTGGGCAGCCAAACACTTCATGTCAGAGGCCTGATTGATTCCGGTAACCAGCTGTACGATCCTCTTACAAAAACACCGGTAATGATCATTTACATTGATAAACTGGAGCCGATTTTCGGAACAGCCGAAACGATGATCATTCGAAACACAGACCCATTGGAAGCCATCGAACAGCTCGATGATTCCTTTCGCTTTTTAGATAAAATGAGGTTGATTCCATACAGGGGAGTTGGTCAGCAAAATCAATTTCTATTATGCGTTAAACCGGATCACGTAACGATTATGACAAAAGAAGAAATGATTTCTGCAGATAAATGTTTAATCGGCATCAGCACAACAAAGCTGTCGGCAGATGGAGAGTTTGACGCGATTATTCATCCGAAAAT
The DNA here is from genome assembly GCF_000877815.1 of Bacillus sp. YP1. Classification (NCBI taxonomy): domain Bacteria; kingdom Bacillati; phylum Bacillota; class Bacilli; order Caryophanales; family Bacillaceae; genus Bacillus; species Bacillus sp. YP1. The sequence goes on from NZ_CP010014.1 coordinate 1,344,231, forward strand.
GCTTTCGGGCAAGGCTGTCAAACACGTTTCATAATGTTCGCAAATGTCCGTTACTTATCATACTCAAACGGCGTGACATTTAGAAGGGAGAGGAAGATGAAAAAACTGAAATTACGGTTGACGCACCTCTGGTATAAGCTGCTGATGAAACTTGGGCTGAAAAGTGATGAAGTCTATTACATAGGCGGGAGTGAAGCCCTGCCGCCTCCATTATCTAAAGATGAGGAGCAGGTTTTGTTAATGAAGCTCCCAAACGGCGATCAGGCGGCGCGAGCCATTCTAATTGAACGCAATTTGCGTCTGGTCGTATATATCGCCCGTAAATTTGAAAATACGGGAATTAATATAGAGGATTTAATCAGCATCGGTACTATCGGTCTAATCAAAGCTGTGAATACATTCAATCCAGAAAAGAAAATCAAGCTTGCTACCTATGCCTCCCGGTGTATAGAAAATGAAATCCTGATGTATTTAAGAAGAAATAACAAAATCCGTTCAGAGGTTTCCTTTGATGAACCGCTTAATATTGATTGGGACGGCAATGAGCTTTTGCTTTCTGATGTGCTCGGCACTGACGATGACATCATCACTAAAGACATAGAAGCTAACGTCGATAAAAAGCTCTTGAAAAAAGCGCTTGAACAGCTTAATGAGAGAGAAAAGCAAATCATGGAGCTGCGGTTTGGGCTTGTCGGTGAAGAAGAAAAAACCCAAAAGGATGTAGCGGATATGATGGGGATTTCTCAGTCTTATATTTCGCGGCTTGAGAAAAGAATTATAAAAAGATTGAGAAAAGAGTTCAACAAAATGGTGTAAAAAATTTTATGGTTAGAACCCCTTGATTTTACAGGGATTTCCTGATTTCGACAGTTTTTCGGTCTGAGTGCAGTGCATATTTTTCCCACCCAAGGAGATACTTAACGTTGTACAGCAGCTCCTGTAGGGAGGGAAAAAAGTGTCGAGAAATAAAGTCGAAATCTGCGGGGTGGATACCTCCAAATTACCAGTACTCAAGAATGAAGAGATGAGAAAGCTGTTTAGGCAGCTGCAGGATGAAGGCGATGATTCAGCAAGAGAAAAGCTTGTAAACGGGAACTTGCGTCTTGTCTTAAGTGTCATTCAACGATTTAATAACAGAGGGGAGTATGTTGATGACTTATTTCAAGTCGGCTGCATCGGACTAATGAAATCCATTGATAATTTTGACCTAAGCCACAATGTTAAGTTTTCAACATACGCTGTACCTATGATTATCGGAGAGATCCGCAGGTATTTACGCGATAATAACCCGATCCGTGTCTCAAGATCACTCCGGGACATCGCTTACAAGGCGCTTCAGGTAAGAGAGCGGTTAATCAGTGAGACAAGCAAGGAGCCGACTGCAGAAGACATCGCAAAAGTTCTTGAAGTACCGCATGAGGAAATTGTATTTGCGCTTGATGCCATCCAGGATCCGGTTTCTCTATTTGAACCGATCTATAACGACGGCGGAGACCCGATCTATGTGATGGACCAAATCAGTGATGAGCGTAACACAGATTCACAATGGATTGAAGAGCTGGCTTTAAAAGAGGGCATGAGAAGGCTGAATGATAGGGAAAAAATGATTTTGAGAAAGCGATTCTTCCAAGGGAAAACCCAAATGGAAGTCGCCGAGGAAATCGGAATTTCTCAAGCGCAGGTGTCCAGACTTGAAAAAGCGGCTATCAAACAAATGAATAAAAATATTCATCAATAATGAAAAGCCTTTAAAACGATGTTGTTTTAAAGGCTTTTCTATTGATTATGGATGGTTTACGTTTTGGAAAAAGTAAGGTATCCTAGTTCGTACAAAGTTTTATGAAAATTAAAACAATTATAAAAGGCAATAAAGAGGAGGACCACGATGATTTTGCAGCTTGACAATGTCTCACTAAAACGGAATGGGAAATGGATACTGAGAGATATTCATTGGAAGGTGGAAGAAAAGGAAAATTGGGTGCTTTACGGCCTAAATGGCGCCGGGAAGACAGCGCTGTTAAATATGCTTTGCTCATATTATTTTCCAACATCAGGCGAGATGCAGGTGCTCGGCCATGAATTTGGCAAAACAGAGCTTGGGGAAAAGCTCAGACGTAAAATTGGCCTCGTCTCAGCAGCTCTTCAGCAAAAATTGTATCCGGCAGATTCAGCCTTTGAAATTGCTTTGAGCGGAGCTTACGCTTCGATTGGGTTATATGAAACGCCAAGTAAGGAAACCAGGGAAAAAGCGATAGGTTTGTTAGAGGACTTGGGAGCAATTGAATATGCCGATCGCCGCTATGAAACCCTTTCTCAAGGGGAAAAACAAAGAGCATTGATTGCTAGAGCACTAATGGCCGATCCGGAGTTGCTGATACTGGATGAACCAGTCACAGGACTGGATTTTATTGCCCGGGAAAAGCTGTTAGATACGATTACATACATTGCAAACAAAGAAAATGCACCATCTATCCTTTATGTGACTCATCATGCTGAAGAAATTTTGCCTGTCTTTGATAAAGCCCTTTTATTAAAACAGGGAGAGGTCTTTGGATCCGGAGAAATAAAGGAAATGCTTACTGATCAAATACTCTCCGCTTTTTTTGATACGCCAATCCATGTATTATGGAATCAGGATCGGCCGTTTTTAACAAGAGCTGAGCCGATAACGAATGCCTGACAAACATATATAGATTCATCCTAGGGGTGCTTTGCGAAGCTGAGAGAGACTTTGTCTCAACCCTTTTGACCTGATCTGGATCATGCCAGCGGAGGGAAGCGGTGAAAAGCGGAGTACATCGGACTCCGTTTGTTTTTATTAAGCCGTTTCATCACATTTGAAACGGCTTTTTTGATTTTAAAGAATAGGAGCGGATTTACATTGGATCAACAAATAGACTCTTTGCTCAAAAAAGTGGAAGAACATAAGGAGGAGCTTATTCAGCTTGCGAAAACGCTGATTTCTTATCAAACACCTGCTCCGCCTGCAAGAAATACAGAGGGCATTCAGTCATGGATTGCGGGATATTTAAATGAATTGGGATTCTCGATCGACAAATGGGATGTGTACCCTGGAGATCCCAATGTTGTAGGGAAGCTAAAAGGAACAGATTCAGCAGATTATTATAGCCTGATTATCAATGGCCATGTAGATGTGGCAGAGGTAAAAGAGGATGAAGAATGGGAGCATGATCCATTTCATCCAATTGAAAAAAACGGTCTCTTAATCGGTCGAGGCGCTTCCGATATGAAGGGCGGAATGGCGTGTGTGTTGTTTGCTGTCAAATTGATTCGTGAAGCAGGCATTGAACTTCCAGGTGATCTGATTCTGCAATCGGTTATTGGGGAGGAAGTTGGAGAAGCCGGCACACTTGAATGCTGCAAGAGGGGCTACCACGCTGATTTTGCAATTGTCGCGGATACGAGCGATATGCATATTCAAGGCCAAGGGGGTGTCATTACAGGCTGGATCGAAATCAAAAGCAGTCAAACATTTCATGATGGAACGAGACGGAATATGATTCACGCAGGCGGAGGAACATTCGGAGCAAGCGCAATTGAAAAAATGGCAAAAATCATTGCGGGGCTCGGTGAACTTGAGCGCCACTGGTCCATTATGAAAAGTTATCCTGGTTTTAAACCCGGCACAAATACGATTAATCCGGCAGTTATAGAAGGCGGCAGACATGCGGCTTTTATAGCGGACGAATGCCGGTTGTGGATCACAGTCCATTTTTATCCGAATGAAACCCATGACCAAGTGGCAGCGGAAATAGAAGATTACGTCAATCGGCTGAGTGACAGTGATATTTGGCTTAGGGAAAACCGCCCTGTATTCAAGTGGGGAGGCTCATCTATGATAGAAGACAGAGGAGAAATTTTTCCGGCATTGGAAGTTGACCCTGGCCACCCAGGCGTCTTAGCGCTAACTGCCTCTCATCAGAAAGTGAAACGGGAGTGTCCAATTATTGACGTTTCTCAATCAGTTACAGATGGCGGATGGCTGTATGATGCCGGTATTCCATGCGTAATATACGGTCCTGGAGATCTGCACAATGCACACTCTGTGAACGAGAAGGTATCGATTGAGCAGCTAGTAGAGTATACAAAAATTATACTCGATTTTATCATCAGCTGGTGCAGCCGGAAAAAAGAACAATGACATGAAAATTTCTTCTTGCTGACAAGGTTCAGCCTGCCCGTTCATATACTTGAACAAAAGGACGGAAAAAGGACGTGATGGAATGATCAGCATTTCAGAATTTCAGGTAAAGGATGTCGTCAATGTCTCAAACGGAAAAAAGCTGGGGAGTATTGGTGATATTGATATCAATGTGACCACTGGTAAAATTCAGGCGATCATACTCGGAGGAAATGGGAAAGTTCTCGGATTTTTTGGAAAAGAAGAGGAATTGGTCATTCCATGGCGAAATATAGTAAAAATCGGGGAAGATGTAATCTTAGTCCGATTAAGTGAACCACATGCATAAACCTGCTTGTCTGCCGAAGATTGGAAAATGCCGGAAGTCTCGATTCTTCCGGCACATTTCATTTAGAAATATGCAAATCGGCGCTCAACGAATGCAGTAAGATGTGGTAAAATAAGTGGGAAATTCCGCTTTAAATGTTTGTCGAAAGGTTGGATCATCATGAATACATATCACCCATTCAGTCTTACCACACCCTCGACACTCATGATACAAGACTGGGCTCAAACGAATCAAAACAACAAAGAGGTCATTGCCGGATTTACGACAAAAAACGGCGGTGTCAGCCAAAAGCCTTTTGAATCGTTAAATACAGGATTGCACGTTCATGACAAAGATGCAGATGTAGTTAAAAATCGTGAATATATTGCCGATATGTTTAATACTGATTTGCAGTCTTGGGTATTCGCTGATCAGACACATGATAATCGCGTTCAGAAAGTGACGCAGAGGGATAGGGGAAAAGGCGCCCGTGAGTATCACACGGCTCTAAAAGCAACGGACGGGCTCTATACAAATGAAAAAAATGTATTTTTAGCATTATGCTTTGCTGATTGTGTGCCTCTTTTCTTTTATGATCCGGTTCAGTCGCTTGTCGGAGTCGCCCATGCCGGGTGGAAAGGCACCGTCAAACAGATTGGCAGAGAAATGGTGAAGCAATGGACTGAGAAGGAAGGTTCAAATCCCTCAGATATTTACGCTGTTATTGGCCCGTCTATCAGCGGTGCATGCTATACGGTAGACGACCGCGTCATGGATGCTGTCCGCGCATTGCCGGTTTCAGCAGACCTTGCCGTTAATCAGACGGCAAAGGCACAATATCAGCTTGATCTGAAAGAGCTGAACCGTCTTATACTGATGGACAGCGGTTTGGCAAGTGAACAAATTTCTGTCAGCGGTTTATGCACGGAAAGCGAGCCGTCTCTTTTCTATTCTCACCGCCGCGATCAGGGGAAAACTGGACGGATGATGTCCTTTATCGGAATGAAGGAGGCATAAAAGATCTTGCGTGTTGTTGATAATTTACGACATATAAACGAACGAATAAACGAAGCATGTAACAGATCGGGCCGCAGCTCCGATGAAGTTACGGTTATTGCAGTCACTAAATATGTATCGCCTGAAAGAGCACAGGAGGCAGTAGATGCTGGCATCACCTGCCTCGGAGAGAATCGGGATGCGGAACTGCTCCGCAAACAGGAATTGATGAAAGGGAATCCGGAATGGCATTTTATCGGCAGTCTGCAATCAAGAAAAGCAAAATCTGTCGTCAATTCGGTTTCCTATATCCATTCCCTAGACCGGCTCTCATTAGCGAAAGAAATTGAAAAACGGGCTGAAGGCACTGTACGATGCTTTGTGCAGGTCAATACCTCTCTTGAGCCTTCTAAACACGGCATGAAAAAAGAAGAAGTCATTCCATTCATACAGGAGCTTTCCGGTTTCGAACATATCCTTGTTGCCGGGCTGATGACAATGGCTCCGCTGACTGATGATCAAGATCAGATCAGAAGCTGTTTCAGGTCGCTGAGAGAACTCCGTGACCAGGTTCAGAAGCTGAACCAGCCGAACGCTCCGTGTACTGAACTGTCGATGGGCATGTCAAATGATTTTGAAATTGCAATTGAAGAAGGAGCTACTTATATTAGAATCGGCTCATCGTTAGTCGGAAATGAAACAGGGGGTGTACAGCAATGAGTATGAAAAATAAACTGAAAAACTTTTTCTCAATGGAAGATGAAGAATACGAATATGAATATATTGAGACAGAGCGGGAATCTCATGAGGAGCATGAGCAAAAAGAAAAGCCGGCTTACAACGGGAATAAACCTGCGGGCAAACAGAATGTAGTGAGCTTGCAAAGTGTTCAGAAATCCTCTAAAGTGGTGTTGAGTGAGCCGCGCGTTTATGCGGAGGCGCAGGAAATAGCCGACCATTTGAAGAACCGGCGGGCAGTTGTCGTCAATCTTCAGCGGATACAGCATGACCAGGCGAAGCGGATTGTTGACTTTTTAAGCGGAACCGTTTATGCCATCGGCGGCGATATTCAAAGAATCGGCTCAGATATTTTCCTCTGCACGCCTGACAACGTAGATGTATCAGGCACAATTTCTGAGCTCATATCTGAAGACGAACATCAGAGGTGGTAAAGCGAGATGATCCTTTATCAAGTTTTTTCGGTTTTAAGCTTATTAATCACAATATACTCATTTGCCCTGATCATATATATTTTTATGTCATGGGTGCCGAGTACGAGGGAAACAGCAGTCGGGCGTTTTTTGGCTTCGATTTGTGAACCATATCTCGAACCATTCAGAAAAATCATTCCTCCGATTGCAATGCTGGATATTTCACCAATCGTAGCAATACTTGTGCTTCGGTTTGCGACAACCGGCTTGTGGGGGCTTTATCGCATGATTGCGTTTTAATGTGACAGTTTGATAGGGGCTTGGCAGCAGCCAAGCCTCTTTACATAGAAGGGAAAGACGATGAGCGATATATATCAGCACTTCAGAAAAGACGAGCGGGCCTTTATTGATCAGGCGCTCGAATGGAAAAGAATTGTCCAGGAGCAGTACCGGATGAAGCTGACCGACTTTTTAGATCCCCGAGAGCAGGTCATCCTCTCTGCTGTTACGGGACAGGCTGACGTCGGGCTTGCTTTTTCCGGCGGCTATGACAGAGCGGAGCGAAAACGGGCGATTCTGTATCCAGAGTACATTACTCCGGAAGAATCGGATTTTGAATTGCAGGCGTTTAACGTCCGTTATGCTGACAAGTTTGTCTCAGTAGATCATCGTTCTCTGCTTGGTGCATTAATGGGCATAGGATTAAAGCGGCAAAAATTCGGTGACATCGTGTTTTCTGAGACAGCAGTGCAATTGATTGTCTCAGCCGATACCGCTGATTTTGTGGCTGCACAGCTGACCCAAGCAGGCAAAGCGGCGGTCAGCCTAGAGAAAATCGACTTGTCAGACCTTAACATTCCAGCAGTTGATGTCGAAATAAGAGATGACACGGTTTCTTCTTTAAGGCTTGACGCCGTCTGCGCCTCTATGAGCAGGCAATCCCGCCAGAAATCACAGACGCTTGTGAAAAACGGCCTTGTGAAAGTGAACTGGAAGGTGGTTGAAGATCCTTCATACATAGTCGCGGAAGGGGACATGCTGTCAATCAGAGGTTTTGGCCGGTGCAGCTTAACAAAAATCGAAGGGAAAACCAAAAAAGACAAATGGAGAGTTACGTTTGAACGACAAAAATAGTCGGTTTTTCAGTTTTTTTCTCCATCTGTGCGAAATTTGTTTTATAATGTGAACTAGATAACCGTACTGAAATGTAAAAATGGAGGTGGCATCATGCCATTAACGCCAAATGATATTCACAACAAGACGTTTACAAAAAGTTTTCGCGGATATGATGAAGATGAAGTAAATGAATTCCTAGCCCAAGTCAGAAAAGATTACGAAATTGTTCTCCGCAAGAAAACTGAGCTTGAAGCGAAAGTCAATGAGCTTGATGAAAGAATCGGACACTTTGCCAATATTGAGGAAACATTGAATAAATCAATTTTAGTTGCTCAAGAAGCGGCTGAAGACGTAAAACGCAATTCTCAAAAAGAAGCAAAGCTGATCGTTCGGGAAGCGGAGAAAAACGCTGATCGCATTATCAACGAATCGTTATCAAAATCAAGAAAAATTGCAATGGAAATTGAAGAGCTGAAAAAACAGTCTAAAGTGTTTAGAACACGTTTCCAAATGCTGATTGAAGCTCAGCTTGATCTTCTGAAAAATGACGATTGGGATCATCTCCTTGAGTATGAAGTCGACGCTGTATTTGAGGAAAAGGAATAAATTCTCTGATTATCTTGACATTTTCTTAGCTTGTCGAATATAATACGTTCATAAATTCAGATGAAAAAACGGTTGAAAGGGACAGTCATGTTTCCTTCAGGCCTTCATAGCGACCCGGAGATGGTGAGAGTCCGGGATGGCCGGAATCATGTAGATCAGCCCTTTAGTTTCCTTGCTGAACTCACAGTAGGTTAGGACGTTCATCACGTTACGATGCTCAAGAGGAAAAAGTGTATGCTTGCTTTTTCTAAAAGGGTGGTACCGCGAGATAAGCTTTCTCGTCCCTTATGGGATGAGAGGGCTTTTTTTATTTTCTGAAAAAATGCAGTGGAGGAATGAAAATGGATTTTAAAGACACGCTCTTAATGCCGAAAACAGATTTCCCGATGCGTGGAAATTTGCCAAACCGGGAGCCTGACATTCAAAAAAAATGGGAGGAAGAGGATATCTACCGTCTTGTTCAGGAACGGACGAAAGACCGCCCGAAATTTGTTTTACATGACGGACCTCCGTATGCAAACGGCGACATCCATATGGGCCATGCACTTAACAAGATTTTGAAAGACTTCATTGTCCGCTATAAATCAATGAGCGGCTACAACGCACCGTATGTGCCGGGCTGGGATACACACGGATTGCCAATTGAAACAGCTCTGACAAAAAACAAAAAGGTCAACCGCAAAGAAATGTCAGTAGCGGAATTCCGCAAACTATGCGAAGAGTACGCTTGGAAGCAAATCGAGGGACAGCGTGAGCAATTCAAACGTCTTGGTGTCCGCGGTGACTGGGAAAACCCATATGTGACATTAAAACCGGAATACGAAGCGCAGCAAATCCGCGTATTTGGTGAAATGGCAAAACGAGGCTACATTTACAAAGGCCTTAAACCGGTTAACTGGTCACCTTCAAGTGAGTCTGCTCTGGCTGAAGCCGAGATCGAATATCAAGACAAACGTTCAGCATCTATTTACGTCGCTTTTGGTGTAAAAGACGGAAAAGGCGTTCTTGAAAACGGCGAGCGCATCATCATTTGGACAACAACGCCTTGGACAATTCCGGCGAACCTTGGAATCTCAGTGCACCCTGATCTTGAGTACAGCGTGATTGCAGTAGGTGAAGACCGCTTTGTCGTAGCAAGTGCCTTAGTCGAAAATGTTGCATCGGCATGCGGATTTGATCAGTATGAAGTGACAAGAACGGTCAAAGGGAAAGACCTTGAGAACATTATCGCTGAACACCCGCTATATGGCAGAGACTCTCTCGTTATGCTTGGTGAACACGTAACAACTGATGCCGGAACAGGCTGTGTTCATACAGCGCCAGGACATGGGGAAGATGACTTTATCATCGGCCAAAAATACGGATTAGATGTGCTTTGCCCGGTTGATGAAAAAGGTGTAATGACAAGCGAAGCTCCTGGGTTTGAAGGCATGTTCTATGATGATGCAAACAAAGCGATCACACAGCAGCTCGATGAAAAAGGCGCACTTGTGAAGCTTGAATTCATTACTCACTCTTATCCGCATGATTGGAGAACAAAAAAACCAACCATTTTCAGAGCGACAGCGCAATGGTTTGCGTCTATTAAAGATTTCAGATCAGACCTGCTGGATGCCATTAAAGAAACCAAATGGGTTCCTGAATGGGGCGAGCAGCGTTTGCACAACATGGTTCGGGACCGCGGAGACTGGTGTATTTCCAGACAGCGTGCGTGGGGTGTGCCGATTCCGGTATTTTACGCTGAAAACGGAGAACCGATTATTACAGATGAAACCATTGAACATGTTTCTGAATTGTTCAGACAGCACGGATCAAACATTTGGTTTGAAAAAGAAGCAAAGGATCTTCTTCCGGAAGGCTTTACGCATCCTGGCAGCCCGAACGGCACATTTACAAAAGAACAGGATATCATGGATGTTTGGTTTGATTCAGGCTCTTCACATCAAGCAGTGCTTGAAGAACGTGATGACCTCGTTCGCCCGGCTGATTTATACCTAGAGGGATCTGACCAATATCGCGGCTGGTTTAACTCTTCTCTTTCTACAGCAGTAGCCGTAACAGGGAAAGCGCCGTATAAAGGTGTGCTCAGCCATGGGTTCGCACTGGATGGAGAAGGACGCAAGATGAGTAAATCAATCGGTAACGTTGTTGTTCCGGCTAAAGTTATGAAACAGCTTGGTGCCGACATCTTAAGATTATGGGTATCTTCAGTGGATTATCAGGCGGACGTTCGCGTGTCTGACGCCATTCTAAAGCAGGTTGCGGAAGTATATCGTAAAATCCGCAACACGTTCCGTTTCCTTCACGGCAACCTTTTCGATTTTGATCCAAAAACAAATGCGGTGGCTGTCGAAGATCTTCGTGAAGTGGATCAGTATATGCTGATTAAGCTGAACAAGCTGATTGATAAAGTGAAAAAAGCGTATGATGAGTACGAATTTGCGGTTGTGTATCACAGCATTCATAATTTCTGCACAATCGAATTGAGCTCATTCTACCTTGATTTTGCAAAAGATATTGTCTACATCGAGCATGCGGATCATCCGGATAGACGCAGCATGCAGACAGTATTCTACGAAACGCTTCTTGCATTAGTGAAGCTTTCAGCGCCTATCCTTCCACATACGGCAGACGAATTGTGGTCTCATTTAACATTTGTTGAAGAGCAGAGCGTTCAGCTGACCGATATGCCGGAAACAATCGCGGTTCCAAACAGTGAAGTGACTGAAGAAAAATTTGACCGCTTTATGGCTCTTCGTGATGACGTGCTAAAAGCGTTAGAAACTGCGCGAAATGAAAAAATTATCGGTAAATCTTTGGAAGCAAACCTGAAATTGTATCCAAACAAAGAAAACAAAGAGCTCTTGGCTTCCATAAAAGAAAACCTTTCTCAGCTGTTTATTGTGTCTGAACTGACAATCAGCGAAGAAAATGATGCGCCGAACGATGCGCAAAGCTTTGCGACGGGTAAAATCGCTGTCGAGAAAGCGGAAGGCGAAATGTGTGAGAGATCACGTGTGATTTCAAAAGATGTAGGTGCAAATCCGAAATATCCTACACTTTCATTACGCAACGCTGAAATCGTTGAAAAATACTATCAAAAATAATGAAAAGGGCCCGGCGTAAAAGCCGGGCTTTTTTTGTGCCAAGAGTGACATCCTTTAGAACGGCAGGAAAAATCTTATGGGCTTTAGATCATCATTCATAGGCAACAATAAAGGTACTACGTTAAGAGCAGGAGTTGTGAAGAATGAATGATCAACTGACCGCAATTTATACGGAACTTCTTCTGATGAAAGAAGAATTACAGTCGAGATTATTTGAGTATTCTTGCTTTCAGGTTTCTACAAGCCCGCAAGCAGCAATCAATCATAAACAAAAAGCAACTCTGATCTATCATATTAAAGAAGAGCTTCAAGACGTTCTCCTTGCATTGTCAAAAATCGAAAACGGCACATTCGGATACTGTGAAGAAACAGGGGCCCCCATTCCTCTTTCAAAGCTGGCGGTGCTGCCGACGGCCCGAACAGCAAACGATTTTCTTTATTCTGTCCAATTTGAGAAAAAAACGCTTCCGATATGGAAATCAACGGATATCGAATATGGTCAGGCACTGTATGAATAACAGTGTCTGGCTGGTTAATATGCCTGATATTTCTTTACTCCAGTGCTTTTTATTGATAAAATGCATAATGGATTAAAGTAACCGTAAACTGGAGGAACGTTTGTGCTGTATTATATGATTGCACTACTTATTATTGCAGCCGATCAATTGACAAAATGGCTAGTTGTTAAGAACATGGAACTTGGCCAAAGCATTCCGATCATTGATCAGGTATTCTATATCACCTCCCATCGCAATACGGGTGCTGCATGGGGGATATTAGCGGGTCAGATGTGGTTTTTCTACCTCATAACAACCGCTGTTATTATTGGTATTGTTTATTACATACAGCGTTATACAAAGGGACAAAGGCTTCTTGGCGTTGCCCTCGGACTTATGCTTGGCGGTGCCATCGGCAACTTTATCGATCGGGCTGTCAGACAGGAAGTTGTGGATTTTATCCATGTTATTATTGTCAATTACAATTACCCGATATTTAACATCGCGGACTCTTCACTATGTGTCGGCGTAATGCTTTTATTTATACAAATGCTGTTGGACAGCGGGAAAAAGAAAAAGGAGCAATAGCATGAATCAAATTGATATAACCGCTTCAGAAGAACAAAAAAGTGAGCGGATTGATAAATTTTTGGCATCGACTGAGAATGATTGGTCAAGAACCCAGGTTCAGCAATGGGTAAAAGACGGACAGGTTGTCGTGAATGGAAGCGCGGTGAAAGCGAATTATAAAATTCAGCCGGGTGATCAGGTGACCGTCACTGTACCCGAACCGGAAGCGCTCGACGTCCTGGCAGAGCCTATGGATCTGGATATTTATTATGAGGACCAGGATGTGCTGGTCGTCAACAAACCTCGCGGAATGGTTGTTCACCCAGCACCCGGGCATCTTACGGGCACACTTGTAAACGGCCTTATGGCTCATTGCACAGACCTTTCCGGAATAAATGGCGTGATGCGTCCGGGTATTGTTCACAGAATCGATAAGGACACGTCCGGTTTATTAATGGTGGCGAAAAATGATATGGCGCACGAGTCACTTGTAAACCAATTGGTCAACAAAACGGTCACGCGGAAATATACGGCAGTTGTCCACGGGCTTATTTCTCACGATGACGGCACAATTGACGCGCCGATCGGACGAGATAAGAAAGACCGTCAAAGTATGACTGTGACACGTGATGGCAAAAGCGCTGTCACTCATTTTCATGTACTAGAGCGTTTTCAGGATTTTACGTTAGTGGAATGCCAGCTTGAAACAGGGAGAACCCATCAAATTCGTGTTCATATGAAATATATCGGATTCCCATTAGCAGGCGATCCGAAATACGGCCCAAGAAAAACAATCGACTTTAATGGCCAAGCGCTTCACGCGGGAGTTTTAGGTTTTGACCATCCACGAACAGGAGAATATGTCGAATTTGAAGCGCCGCTTCCTGAGGATATGGCAGAATTAATCGAAAACCTCAGAAAAAACGGTTGACAGCGTGTTTCTTTTCTGAAATAATAAACGAAGCTGAATAGATTCTTTAAAACAGTCCAGAGAGGCTGAGAAGGATAACGGATAGACGGGATGCGTGTATAGGCGCGCACCTTGTCCTAAAACCCCTCTATGCTCTGGCAGGAGGGGTTTTTTCTTCTATATGAACTGTGAGGTGTCACACATTGAATCAAAAAGCTGTCATTCTCGACGAACAGGCAATCAGACGGGCGCTGACCAGGATTGCTCACGAAATGATCGAACGCAATAAAGGAATGAATAACTGCATTCTTGTCGGCATTAAGACAAGAGGGATTTACCTGGCAAAACGCCTTGCGGAACGCATTGAACAGATTGAGGGAAACCCTGTTACAGTCGGTGAAATTGATATTACTCTTTACAGAGACGATCTTTCTAAAAAAACGAGCAACGATGAACCGCTTGTAAAAGGTGCAGATATTCCGGTAGATATTACAGATCAAAAAGTCATTCTCGTTGATGATGTCCTGTATACCGGAAGAACAGTCAGAGCAGGAATGGATGCGCTTGTTGATGTAGGCAGACCTTCCTCCATTCAGCTTGCAGTGCTTGTGGACAGAGGACACCGGGAGCTGCCGATCCGAGCGGATTATATCGGGAAAAACATCCCGACATCAAAGTCAGAAAAGGTTATGGTTCAGCTTGATGAGGTAGACCAAAACGATCTCGTCGCCATTTATGAAAACGAATAATAGATCACCTTTTTAAGGGCAATCCAGAGAGGTTGCAAAGAGGTGCACAACAAAGGCCCAAAAAGCATTCGGCAGGTCTTTGTATGCCTCTTTGCGTAAAAAAGCAAAGAGGTTTTTTTATACAGTCATTGAGTCATCCTAAAATGAAAGTCAACAATCAGGGGGAAATCATCATGAGTAAGAAAAAAGTAAATTTAGGGGTCAGGGATGTCCCGACACCTTTCTCTTGGGTTTCATTCAGCCTTCAGCATTTGTTTGCCATGTTTGGCTCAACCATTTTGGTTCCGAAGCTCGTCGGAATGAGTCCTGCTGTGGCGTTGGTGACAAGCGGCATCGGAACACTGGCGTACCTTCTTATTACCAAAGGACAAATTCCGGCGTATCTCGGTTCATCCTTCGCCTTTATTTCTCCGATCATTCTGGTAAAAGCGACCGGCGGGCCGGGAGCGGCAATGGTTGGAGCGTTTCTTGCAGGGCTGGTGTACGGGCTGATTGCCTTATTGATTAGGCAGCTTGGAACAGGATGGCTGATGAAGATTCTACCGCCTGTAGTCGTAGGGCCTGTTATTATCGTCATCGGGCTGGGACTGGCAAGCACTGCGGTAAACATGGCGATGTATGCTGATCCAAACGCGAGTGAGTTGGTCTATAGCTTAAAGCACTTTAGTGTCGCAGGAGTTACGCTGGCAATTACGATTATTTGTGCGATTTTCTTACGAGGGTTTCTAAGCCTGATTCCGGTTCTGATTGGAATCATTGGCGGATACCTGTTCGCCCTTACTCAAGGGATTGTCAACTTCCAGCCGGTGCTTGACGCGAAATGGTTTGCAGTGCCTGAATTTATCATTCCGTTCAAAGATTATTCACCGTCAGTTACACTCGGCATCGCAGCCGCAATGGTTCCTGTCGCATTTGTCACAATGTCAGAGCATATCGGCCACCAAATGGTGCTGAGTAAGGTTGTCGGACAAGACTTCATTAAAAAGCCAGGTCTTCATCGCTCTATTATGGGTGACAGTGTGGCGACAATCCTCGCTTCCCTGATCGGCGGTCCGCCGACAACGACTTACGGAGAAAACATTGGCGTGCTGGCCATCACAAGAGTATTCAGCGTCTTTGTCATCGGAGGAGCGGCAGTGATTGCTTGTTGCTTCGGCTTTATCGGCAAAATTTCAGCGCTGATCAGTTCAGTGCCGTCAGCGGTCATGGGAGGCGTCTCCTTCCTGCTGTTCGGAATCATTGCTTCAAGCGGCCTGAGAATGCTGATTGACAACAAAATTGATTATGAAAACAACAGAAACCTCATTATTACATCAGTTATCCTTGTCATCGGTGTAGGAGGAGCTTTTATCCAAGTGTCTCAAGGCGGATTCCAAGTGTCAGGAATGGCGCTTGCCGCAATTGTCGGTGTCATCTTAAACCTGATTCTTCCGCAGGCGAAGGAAGAGCAGACAGACACATCTGAACATCATATCTAAAACCTTTTAATGAAAGTCCAGAGAGGCTTGGAAGGGTTATGAAGAGAAGGAAGCTTCAATGCTGCCCTCTATTTAACCATACCCCGAGTCTATCTTAGACCGGGGTTTTTTCAGCCTTAAGTTGAAAAGAGAGGGGAAAGAACATGAAGCATTTAACGACGATGAGTGAACTCAGCACTGAGGAAATCAAAGATTTGCTTCAAACAGCACAAGACCTTAAAAGCGGAAAAACAGACAATCAGCTTACAGGAAAGTTTGCCGCAAACCTGTTTTTCGAACCGAGCACGAGAACGCGGTTCAGCTTTGAGGTCGCAGAAAAAAAGCTGGGCATGAATGTGCTCAACCTTGATGGAACTAGCACAAGCGTGCAAAAAGGCGAAACCTTATATGACACGATCCGGACGCTCGAATCAATCGGTGTGGACGTCTGCGTCATCAGGCACAGTGAGGATGAGTATTATGAAGAGCTTGTCAGCCAGGTGAACATTCCGATTCTGAATGCGGGAGACGGATGCGGCCAGCATCCGACACAATCACTGCTTGATTTAATGACGATTTATGAAGAGTTCAATACGTTCAAAGGGCTTACCGTCTCCATTCACGGCGACATCAAGCATAGCAGAGTGGCAAGGTCAAATGCGGAAGTGTTGACAAGATTGGGTGCCCGGGTCCTATTTTCCGGCCCTTCGGAATGGCAGGATGAAGAAAATACATTCGGCACGTATGTCTCAATGGATGAAGCAGTTGAGTCTTCCGATGTTGTCATGCTGCTGCGCATTCAAAATGAACGACATCAATCCGCTGTCAGCCAGGAAGGCTATTTAAACAAATACGGCTTGACCGTAGAACGGGCTGAGCGTATGAAGCGGCATGCGATCATCATGCATCCTGCTCCGGTAAACAGAGGAGTGGAGATTGATGACAGCTTAGTAGAAAGCGGAAAATCAAGAATCTTCAAGCAAATGCAAAATGGCGTATTTATCAGAATGGCAGTGATACAGCGTGCCTTACAAACCAATGTGAAAAGAGGAGAAGCAGCGTATGTCATATCTCATTAAAAACGGCTGGATACTAAACGAAAATGGTGAAAAAACAGAAGCGGATATCCGAGTGACTGGAGAAACCATCACCGCAATCGGCAAGCTTGATGCAACGGATAATGAAACGGTAATTGATGCAAAAGGTTTGCTCGTTTCACCTGGGTTTGTTGATCTCCACGTGCATTTCAGAGAGCCGGGCGGAGAGAAAAAAGAAACTATTGAAACCGGGGCCAAAGCGGCGGCACGCGGCGGCTACACTACAGTAGCAGCAATGCCGAATACGCGGCCGGTTCCTGATACAAAGGAGCAAATGGAATGGGTGCAAAACAGAATTAAAGAAACATCATGCGTCAGAGTTCTTCCATATGCATCCATTACGATCAGACAAATCGGCGATGAAATGACAAACTTTGAAGCGTTAAAAGAAGCCGGGGCATTTGCTTTTACAGATGACGGCGTTGGTATACAGACAGCAGGAATGATGTATGAAGCGATGAAACGGGCAGCCGCAATTGACAAAGCGATTGTTGCACATTGCGAGGACAACTCCTTAATTTACGGAGGAAGCGTACATGAGGGGACATTCTCCAAAGCGAACGGGCTCAACGGCATACCTTCTGTGTGTGAATCGGTTCATATTGCCCGCGATGTGCTGCTGGCTGAAGCGGCAAACTGCCATTATCATGTATGCCATATCAGCACAAAAGAATCTGTCAGAGTTGTACGCGATGCGAAAAAAGCGGGAATCAGAGTGACAGCAGAAGTATCGCCGCATCATTTGCTGCTTTGTGATGAGGACATCCCGGGGCTGAACACAAACTATAAAATGAATCCTCCGCTCCGCAGCCCAGAAGACAGAGCTGCTTTAATTGAAGGTCTTTTAGACGGAACAATTGATTTTATCGCAACAGACCATGCACCGCATACGGAAGAAGAGAAGAACACAGAAATGAAGCTGGCGCCATTCGGAATTGTCGGCTTAGAAACAGCATTCCCGCTTCTTTACACACACTTTGTCAAAAATGGCAGCTGGTCACTGAAGCAGCTGATTGACTACATGACAATCAAGCCATGCGAAGCGTTCGGTCTCCCATATGGAACATTACAAACGGGGCAAGCTGCGGACATTACGTTAATCGATTTAGAAAAAGAAGCAGTTATAGACAAAGAGACATTTTTATCAAAAGGAAAAAATACACCATTCAACGGCATCAGTTGCACCGGCTGGCCGGTCGCTACAATTGCGGCAGGGAAGCTTGCTTATGAAGAGGGGAGACTTGTCAAATGAAGAGACGATTAGTACTGGAAAACGGAGCGGTATTCGAGGGAGAAGCCTTCGGAAGCTTAGAACACAACATGGGAGAAGTCGTTTTTAATACTGGGATGACAGGCTATCAGGAAATTTTATCTGATCCTTCTTACTGCGGACAGATCGTAACATTAACATACCCGCTTATCGGAAATTACGGCATTAACCGTGATGATTTTGAATCCATTACTCCTTTTGTGAAAGGGCTGATCATCAAAGAATTATGTGAGCTGCCTTCCAACTGGCGTTCAGCATACACCTTAGACGAGTATTTAAAAATGAAAAACATTCCCGGACTCCAGGGGATTGATACAAGGAAGCTGACAAGAATGATCCGCACGGCAGGCGCGCTAAAAGGAACATTCGCTTCATCTGATGAAGATATCGAAGCAGTGCTGAAAAGACTGAACGAAACGGAATTGCCAAGAAATCAAGTATCCCAAGTATCAGCAAAAACAGCATATCCGAGCCCGGGAAGAGGCAAACGCATCGTCTTGGTTGACTTCGGCATGAAACACGGGATTCTAAGAGAGCTGAACAAACGGAAATGTGACGTCATCGTTGTGCCTTACAACATTACAGCGGAAGAGGTGCTTCAGCTGAAACCGGACGGTATCATGCTTTCTAACGGACCTGGAGACCCGAAGGATGTGCCTGAAGCGATTGAAATGATTAAAGGTGTTCTTGGAAAAGTGCCATTATTCGGAATATGTCTCGGCCACCAATTATTCGCGCTGGCGTGCGGGGCGAATACTGAAAAAATGAAATTCGGCCACAGGGGCTCAAACCACCCGGTAAAAGAGCTGGCTACAGGAAAAGTTGCCTTAACATCTCAAAACCATGGATATACAGTTTCGTCTATCAGTAAAACAGAACTGGAAGTGACGCATATCGCAATTAACGACGATACGATTGAAGGGCTGAAGCATAAAACATTGCCGGCATTTACGGTTCAATATCATCCCGAAGCCTCACCTGGTCCTGAGGATGCCAACCATCTATTTGACAGATTCATCGAAATGATCGAAACAACAGAGAAAGAAGGGGAAGCGGTATGCCAAAACGCGTAGACATTAACAAAATTTTAGTAATCGGATCTGGACCGATCATCATCGGCCAAGCAGCAGAATTTGACTATGCGGGAACACAAGCCTGTCTTGCTTTGAAAGAAGAAGGTTATGAAGTCATCCTTGTCAACTCAAACCCTGCCACGATCATGACAGATACAGAAATGGCTGACCGGGTTTATATCGAACCGCTCACACCTGAATTCCTGACACGAATCATCAGAAAAGAGCGCCCAGATGCCATTCTTCCTACACTCGGAGGCCAAACCGGTTTGAATCTTGCGGTTGAGCTTTCTGAAAGAGGTGTTCTGGCAGAATGCGGCGTCGAAGTGCTTGGCACAAAACTGTCTGCGATTCAGCAAGCTGAAGACCGTGACTTGTTCAGAACATTAATGAATGAACTGAATGAACCGGTGCCTGAAAGTGAGATTATTCACTCCCTCGAAGAAGCAGAAAAATTCGTCAGTCAAATTGGATTCCCTGTCATTGTCCGCCCGGCATATACATTAGGCGGAACAGGCGGAGGCATCTGCTCGAATGAGACAGAGTTAAAAGAAATCGTTGAGAACGGCTTGAAATTAAGCCCGGTACACCAATGTCTTCTTGAAAAAAGCATCGCCGGCTATAAAGAAATCGAGTATGAAGTCATGAGAGACAGCCAGGATCACGCCATTGTCGTTTGTAACATGGAAAACATTGATCCAGTTGGAATCCATACTGGAGACAGTATTGTTGTCGCGCCGAGCCAAACGCTCAGCGATCGCGAGTATCAGCTCTTGCGGAATGTATCGTTAAAACTGATTCGCGCGCTTGGGATCGAAGGCGGATGTAACGTCCAGCTCGCCTTAGATCCAGACAGCTTCCAATATTACATTATTGAAGTAAATCCGCGTGTCAGCCGTTCATCTGCTCTTGCATCAAAAGCAACGGGATACCCGATAGCAAAGCTCGCTGCTAAAATTGCAGTCGGACTTTCATTAGATGAAATGATGAACCCGGTGACAGGAAAAACATATGCAGCATTTGAACCTGCTCTTGACTATGTCGTATCCAAAATTCCGCGCTGGCCGTTTGATAAATTTGAATCAGCAAACAGAAAGCTTGGCACGCAAATGAAAGCGACAGGTGAGGTCATGGCAATCGGCCGCACGCTTGAAGAGTCATTGCTGAAGGCAGTGCGTTCGCTGGAAGCGGATGTGTATCATCTTGAATTGAAGGACGCCGCTGACATTTCAGATGAGCTTCTTGAAAAGCGAATTAAAAAGGCCGGTGATGAACGCTTATTCTACTTAGCTGAAGCGTACAGAAGAGGCTACACGGTAGAAGACCTCCATGAATTTTCCGCTATCGATGTCTTCTTCTTGCATAAGCTGTTCGGAATCGTACAGTTTGAAAAAGAATTGAAGGCCAATGCGGGCAATACGGATGTGCTGAGACGGGCAAAAGAACTCGGCTTCTCTGATCAGTACATTAGCCGCGAGTGGAAAATGAAAGAATCTGAGCTTTACAGCTTGAGAAAACAAGCGGGGATTGCGCCGGTATTCAAAATGGTAGATACATGTGCGGCGGAATTTGAGTCAGAAACGCCATACTTCTATAGCACATATGAAGAAGAAAATGAATCTGTCGTTACAGATAAGAAAAGTGTGATGGTGCTTGGTTCGGGTCCGATTCGAATCGGTCAGGGTGTCGAGTTCGACTATGCGACGGTTCACTCTGTATGGGCAATTAAACAAGCAGGCTATGAAGCCATTATTGTCAACAACAACCCGGAAACCGTTTCAACAGACTTCAGCATCTCAGACAAGCTGTATTTTGAACCGCTTACGATTGAAGATGTTATGCACATCATTGACCTCGAACAGCCAATGGGCGTTGTCGTACAATTTGGCGGACAAACTGCGATTAACCTTGCTGACGAGCTTTCTGCACGCGGAGTGAAAATCCTTGGAACTTCATTAGAAGATTTAGACCGTGCGGAAGACCGGGATAAATTTGAACAAGCGCTTGGAGAACTTGGTGTTCCTCAGCCGCTTGGCAAAACAGCGACATCAGTTGGTCAGGCGGTAAGCATCGCAAGTGATATCGGTTATCCGGTGCTGGTGCGTCCTTCCTATGTACTTGGCGGCCGGGCGATGGAGATTGTGTACCATGAAGAAGAGCTGCTTCATTACATGAAAAATGCAGTCAAAATCAATCCGCAGCACCCTGTATTAATTGATAGATACTTGACTGGAAAAGAAATTGAAGTCGATGCAGTATCCGACGGTGAAACAGTCGTCATTCCGGGAATTATGGAGCACATTGAACGTGCGGGCGTTCACTCCGGAGACTCAATCGCTGTTTATCCGCCTCAGTCTCTCACAGAGGACATTAAGAAAAAAATTGAACAATACACGATCGCATTGGCTAAAGGGCTGAATATTGTCGGTTTGCTCAATATTCAATTCGTCTTGTCGCAAGGTGAGGTGTACGTGCTAGAAGTGAATCCGAGATCAAGCAGAACCGTACCGTTTTTAAGCAAAATTACGGGTATCCCAATGGCGAATCTCGCAACAAAAATCATTCTTGGTCAAAAGCTGGCTGCGTTTGGCTATACAGAGGGCCTTCAGCCTGAACAGCAAGGTGTATTTGTAAAAGCGCCGGTCTTCTCCTTTGCCAAGCTGAGAAGAGTGGACATTACGTTAGGGCCTGAAATGAAATCAACAGGTGAAGTCATGGGGAAAGATTCGACACTTGAAAAGGCGCTCTACAAAGCCTTGATTGCTTCAGGTATTCAAATCCCGAACTACGGTTCCGTGCTTTTAACAGTAGCTGATAAGGACAAAGAAGAAGGGCTTGCCATTGCTAAGCGGTTCCACGCGATCGGCTACAACATTTTAGCGACGGAAGGAACGGCAGGCTACCTGAAAGAAGCTTCCATTCCAGCGAAGGTCGTCGGAAAAATCGGTCAGGATGGCCCGAACTTGCTTGACGTCATCAGAAACGGAGAAGCGCAGTTTGTCATCAATACGCTGACAAAAGGAAAGCAGCCGGCAAGAGACGGTTTTAGAATCAGACGTGAATCAGTAGAAAATGGTGTTGCCTGCCTAACATCTTTAGATACGGCAGAGGCGATATTACGAGTGCTGGAAAGCATGACATTCCGTGCTGATCAAATGCCGGCAGTCAACACAAATCAGGAGGCGGCAGTCACTATATGAAAAAAGCGTATTTGACAGTATGTTCTAACCAGCAAATTGCAGACCGGGTGTATCAAATGGTTCTGAAAGGGGAGCTTGTCCAAGGGTTTACAACCCCGGGACAGTTCCTTCATCTTAAAGTGAGCGAAGCGGTTACGCCTCTTTTGAGAAGGCCGATCAGCATCGCAGATGTCAACTTTGAAAAAAATGAAGTCACCATCATTTATCGGGTAGATGGGGAAGGGACAAGACTCTTGTCACTGAAGCAGCAGGGAGAACTTGTGGATGTCCTCGGGCCTTTGGGAAATGGCTTTCCTGTTAATGAAGTTCAACCCGGAAAGACGGCTTTGCTGGTAGGAGGCGGAGTAGGTGTGCCGCCTCTCCAAGAGCTGTCGAAACGCTTGAATGAAAAAGGGGTTAATGTCATCCACGTTTTAGGATTCCAATCGGCAAAGGATGTTTTTTACGAGGAAGAATACAGGCAGTACGGAGACACGTATGTGGCAACAGCTGACGGAAGCTACGGGGAAACCGGATTTGTCACAGATGTGATTAAACGGAAAAATCTAGAGTTTGATATCCTCCTCAGCTGCGGGCCGACACCGATGCTCAAGGCGTTAAAACAGGAATATGCCCATAAAGAAGTGTATCTGTCCATGGAGGAACGAATGGGCTGCGGAATCGGCGCATGCTTCGCGTGTGTGTGCCATACAAACGAAAGTGAGACATCCTATGTAAAAGTATGTCTCGACGGGCCTGTATTTAAAGCTCAGGAGGTGGCGCTGTAATGCTAGAGGTGAAATTGCCGGGACTTGATTTGAAAAATCCAATCATTCCTGCATCAGGCTGCTTCGGGTTTGGAAAAGAGTTTTCACGTTTTTATGATTTGTCTTGTCTTGGAGCTATCATGATTAAGGCTACGACAAAGGAGCCGCGCTTCGGGAATCCGACGCCGCGGGTAGCTGAGACTGGTGCTGGAATGCTCAATGCGATCGGTCTCCAAAATCCGGGGCTGGATAGCGTGTTGCATAATGAGCTGCCGTGGCTTGAGCAGTTTGATACGCCGATCATTGCCAATGTCGCAGGTTCTCAAGTCGAGGATTATGTTGAAGTCTCAGAGCATATCAGCAAAGCGCCAAATGTTCATGCTCTTGAATTGAATATTTCCTGCCCGAATGTGAAAACAGGCGGAATCGCTTTTGGCACGAATCCTGAAATGGCTGCCGATTTGACAAAAGCGGTGAAAGAGGTTTCGGATGTACCCGTTTATGTGAAGCTTTCCCCGAACGTGGCTAATATCACAGAAATTGCCTTAGCGATCGAGGAAGCGGGAGCGGACGGTCTTACGATGATCAACACACTAATCGGCATGAGACTCGATTTAAAAACCGGCAAACCGATATTAGCGAATAAAACAGGGGGACTTTCGGGTCCTGCTGTGAAGCCGGTTGCCATTCGCATGGTGTATGAAGTCAGCCAGATGGTCAATATCCCGATTATCGGAATGGGAGGCGTGCAAACGGCTGAAGATGCCCTGGAATTTCTTCTCGCGGGAGCAAGCGCAGTCGCTGTCGGAACAGCAAACTTTGTGAATCCTTTTGCATGTCCAGAGATTATTGAACAGCTCCCATCTGTTTTGCGCCAATACGGCTATCAATCAATTGAAGAATGCATCGGAAGGAGCTGGAATCATGAAAAACAACCTGCCCATCATCGCGCTTGATTTTGCATCAGCTGAAGAAACACTCGCGTTCTTAGCTCCTTTTCAGCAAGAACCGTTATTTGTAAAGGTTGGAATGGAGCTTTTTTATCAAGAAGGGCCATCGATCGTGAAACAATTAAAAGAAAGAAACTGCGAGCTGTTTTTAGATCTAAAGCTTCATGACATCCCGACTACTGTAAACAAAGCGATGAAGCGCCTTGCCAGTCTCGGAGTAGACCTCGTCAATGTTCATGCGGCCGGGGGCAAAAAAATGATGCAGGCAGCTCTCGAAGGCTTAGAAGAAGGTACGCCGGCCGGAAAAAAACGTCCGTCACTTATCGCGGTAACCCAGTTGACAAGCACATCTGAACAAATCATGAAAGATGAACTGCTGATCGAAAAATCTCTGATTGATACGGTTGTGCACTACAGCAAACAGGCGGAAGAAAGCGGACTGGATGGAGTGGTCTGCTCTGTTCATGAAGCAAAAGCCATTTACCAAGCGGTGTCGCCTTCATTTCTGACTGTCACTCCGGGGATCAGAATGTCAGAGGACGCTGCGAATGACCAAGTCCGCGTGGCGACACCTGCCATTGCAAGAGAGAAAGGTTCATCTGCGATAGTGGTAGGACGCTCGATTACAAAAGCGGAAGACCCGGTAAAAGCCTATAAGGCTGTCAGACTTGAATGGGAGGGAATCAAATCTTGAAACAAATCATCGCAAAACATCTATTAGACATCCAAGCTGTATTTTTACGCCCGAACGAGCCGTTCACATGGGCAAGCGGCATTTTATCTCCAATCTACTGTGACAACCGCCTTACGCTATCTTTCCCAGAGGTCAGAAATGATGTCGCCTCAGGCATCAGCAAGCTTGTCAAAGAGCATTTTCCCGAAGCTGAAATGATTGCGGGAACAGCAACCGCGGGTATTCCTCATGCTGCTTTAGCGGCTGACCGTTTGAATTTTCCGATGTGTTATGTGAGGAGCAAGCCGAAGGCGCACGGAAAAGGCAATCAGATTGAGGGAGCTGTGCAAGAAGGGCAAAAAACAGTCGTCATTGAAGACTTAATCTCCACAGGAGGCAGCGTGCTTGAAGCTTGTGCAGCTTTACAAGCGGCCGGCTGTGAAGTGCTTGGTGTCGTCTCAATCTTTACGTACGGACTTCCTAAAGCGGAGGAAGCCTTCGCAAAGGCAGAACTGCCATACTACTCATTAACTGATTATGATACGCTCACAGAGGTCGCGCTTGAAAACGGAAATATTCATTCAGATGATCTAAAAAAGCTGCAAACATGGAAACGAAATCCCGAGTCAAAAGATTGGTTTAAAAAATAAAAAATAAATTCAAATGATGTAAAGAGGCTTCAAAGCCTTGCTGTACTTGAAAACAGGCTGTGAGGCCTGTTTTTTTATTAATCCTATAAAAAAAGTCGGGTTGACTTATGTTAGAATTGTGCTAAAATTTACTACAAATCTAAAAACTTATCAAGAGCGGCTGAGGGACTGGACCTATGAAGCCCGGCAACCTGCATAGTTTGTAAGGTGCTACTTCCAGCAAAATGAATTCCATTTTGAAAGATAAGGGCTACATGCTGTTCCTGTCTTTCTTTCCGCCGGATTGAAAGTTTTTTATTTTAAG
Organism: Bacillus sp. YP1; assembly: GCF_000877815.1. NCBI lineage: Bacteria > Bacillati > Bacillota > Bacilli > Caryophanales > Bacillaceae > Bacillus > Bacillus sp. YP1. The sequence goes on from NZ_CP010014.1 coordinate 1,369,822, forward strand.
AGGAAAAAAGGCTGTCTGTGATATCAGCAGCCGCGAATCACATTACAATTGGGAAAAGACAACCGGCAGAAAGCTACTGTTTGTTTGTCTCCGAAAGGAGGAAAGAAGAAATGTTAACGTACGATAATTGGGAAGAACCAACGATTACATTTCCGGAAGACGATCCTTACAAAGGAGCGCTGTCAGTTTTAAAATGGGCATACGGCCATTACGGCAATCAGCTTGTTTATGCCTGCAGTTTCGGAATTGAGGGAATCGTTCTGATTGACTTAATTTATAAAGTGAAAAAAGACGCAGAGATTGTGTTTCTTGATACAGGACTTCATTTTAAAGAAACCTATGAAACAATTGAACGAGTGAAAGAGCGTTATCCGGGTCTTAATATCATCCTGAAAAAACCAGACCTCACCCTTGAGGAACAAGCCGAAGAACATGGTGACAAACTGTGGGAAAGAGAGCCGAATCAGTGCTGCTATCTTAGAAAGGTCGTTCCTTTAAGAGAGGCGCTTTCAGGACATCCAGCCTGGCTTTCCGGCCTGCGTCGTGATCAAGGGCCAAGCCGTGCCAATACGAATTTCTTAAACAAAGATGAAAAATTCAAGTCAGTAAAAGTTTGCCCGCTTATCCATTGGACTTGGAAAGACATTTGGAGATACACATCCCGGAATGAACTGGACTACAATCCGCTTCATGACCAAGGATATCCAAGTATTGGCTGTGCGCCTTGCACTGCTCCCGCTTTTACAGCAGAGGATTTGCGCTCAGGCAGATGGAATGGTATGGCGAAAACAGAATGCGGACTGCATGAATAAGGAGCTGCAAAATGGAATTAGCCGCTATTTTATTTAGCTTGTTTTTCGCGATGAATATTGGTGCAAGCGGCGCTGCAGCTTCGATGGGGGTTGCTTACGGCTCCGGAGCCATCAAAAAGAAAACCTACGCTTTGATCCTATGCGCAGTCGGTGTCTTTGCCGGGGCGGTCATTGGCGGAGGCGAGGTTGTAAAAACAATCAGCTCCGGCATTATTCCTGAGCAGACGATTACACTGACGATTGTTTGCATCATTATTGGAGCTGCTGCCCTGTCGCTCTTTACTGCTAATCTGCTCGGCATTCCTTTGTCGACAAGTGAAGTAACAGTCGGCGCGGTTGTCGGCGTGGGAGTGGCTTATAAAGTATTGTTTGTGAACAATCTTCTGATCATTGTGTCATTTTGGGTTTTTGTCCCGCTGTTCGCTTTCGGCTTCACCTATTTCGTATCTAAGCTGTTTCGTTATTTTAAGATTGAAGTAAAATCTTCTAAAAAGCAAAAAATCCTCGGCGTTGTTTTGTTAGTTGCCGGATTTTTCGAAGCATTCTCTGCCGGCATGAATAACGTGGCGAATGCTGTTGGCCCGTTAGTAGCTGCCGGTGTGCTTGATGTTGGAAAAGGAACCTTGTATGGAGGAGCTTTTGTTGCTCTTGGCGCACTGTTATTAGGCCGGCGTGTGCTAGAAACAAACGGGAAGAAAATTACGAGATTCTCCAAAGGGGAAGGCATTCTCTTATCCGGTACAGGAGCCGGACTGGTGATCATCAGTTCTGTATTTGGGATGCCGGTGCCCTTGGCGCAAGTCACGTCATCGTCTATTATCGGAATAGGCATGGCAAAAAACGGTCCGAACGTGTTCCATAAACAAGTTGTTCAAACGATGCTGAAGGTATGGATCGTATCGCCGTTTTTATCTTTATCGATTTCTTATCTGCTTGTATCCTTGTTTTTAAAAGCAGATTATTATTCGATCTTTATCATGGTAAGTGTGCTTTTAGCGGCGGGGGGTGCCGTCAGCCTGACAAAGGCCATTCGTAAAGAGAGACGCTCAGTCCACGAACAAGGCGGGGGAATCTGATCATTAATCTGAGTAATTTTATAAGTTAACTAGGAGGAGATGGATATTATGAGCTTAGCACCACACGGAGGAACATTAGTAAACAGAGTAGATGAATCATATGATGTGAGCGGCATCCAAAAAGAAATTGAACTTGATTTAATTTCTTTCGCGGATTTGGAATTGATCGGTATCGGTGCATACAGCCCGATTGAAGGTTTCTTTAATGAAAAAGATTACGTATCTGTAGTCGAAAACATGCGTCTTTCTTCCGGCGTTGTCTGGTCTCTTCCGATCACGCTTCCGGTCGATGCGCAAAAAGCAGCGGAACTGTCACTTGGTGAAACGGTAAAGTTAACGTATGAAGGAGAAACATACGGCGTTATCCAAATCGAAGACCTGTACGTGCCTGACAAACAAAAAGAAGCTGTTAATGTGTACAAAACAGATGAACAGGAGCATCCTGGTGTTAAAAAGCTGTTCAGCCGCGGCAATACATATGTCGGCGGACCGATTACGTTGATTAAAAAAGCTTCAAAACAGTTCCCTGAATTTACATTTGAACCGTCAGAAACGAGACGCCAGTTTGCGGAAAAAGGCTGGGAAACCATTGTCGGTTTCCAAACAAGAAACCCTGTTCACAGAGCGCATGAATACATTCAAAAAACGGCTCTTGAAACAGTAGACGGCTTGTTCTTGAATCCGTTAGTAGGTGAAACAAAATCTGATGACATTCCAGCTGATGTACGGATGGAAAGCTACCAAGTGCTTCTTGATCATTATTACCCGAAAGATCGCGTTTTCCTTGGTGTCTTTTTAGCGGCGATGCGTTATGCAGGCCCGAGAGAAGCAATTTTCCACGCGCTTGTCAGAAAGAACTACGGCTGCACACATTTCATCGTCGGCCGTGATCATGCAGGTGTAGGTGACTATTACGGAACATACGAAGCACAGGAGCTGTTTGACACATTTAAACCTGAAGAACTCGGGATTACACCGCTGAAATTCGAGCACAGCTTCTTCTGTAAAAAATGCGGAAATATGGGAACAGCGAAAACTTGCCCTCATGGCAGAGAGCATCACGTCATTTTATCAGGCACTAAGGTAAGAGGTATGCTGAGAGACGGTGTGCTGCCGCCTGCTGAATTCAGTCGAAAAGAAGTCGTAGAAGTGTTAATCAAAGGGATGAAGAAAAAAGAAGAAGTAGGCGTATCTTAAGGAGGAATGGCAGTGACAAATCGCGATATTGTATGGCATGAAGCCTCTATCACAAAAGAAGAGTACCAGCAAAAAAACAAGCATAAAAGCTCCATTCTCTGGCTGACAGGGTTAAGCGGCTCAGGCAAATCAACGATTGCCAACGCCGCTGCGAGAGAATTGTTTGAGCAAGGCTACCAAGTCATTGTGCTGGACGGGGATAATATCCGTCACGGCCTAAATAAGGATCTTGGTTTTTCTGATGAAGACCGAAAAGAAAACATCCGCCGGATCGGAGAGGTGGCGAAGCTTTTTGTTCAGCAGGGAACCATTGTGATTACTGCTTTTATCTCTCCTTTCCGCGAGGATAGACAACAGGTTCGCGAGCTTGTGGAAGCGGGCGAATTTAATGAAGTCTACATTAAATGCGACCTTGATATTTGTGAACAAAGAGATCCGAAAGGGCTTTACAAAAAAGCAAGAAACGGCGAGATTCCGTTCTTTACAGGAATTGATTCTCCTTATGAAGAACCGGAAGCTCCAGAGCTCGTTCTTGATTCAGGACAGCATGACCGTGAAGCGTGTAAAAATCAGCTGATCGAGTTTGTTAAACAAAAATTGAGCTGAATATGATCTGCTGCGTTCTTCTCAGATGCCGGAATGCAAGCGAGAACATCATCACAGCGAATCTTCTGGAAGAACTCGAATAGATCGGGGGAAATACGATGGGGAAAGTATATATTGTAGGAGCGGGTCCCGGTGACCCTGATCTGCTGACAATTAAAGCGCTGAAAGCCATTGAAAAAGCTGATGTCATCTTATATGACAGATTAGTAAATAAAGAGATTTTACAATATGCCAAAGAGCAAGCAGACCTGATCTACTGCGGGAAGCTTCCGGATTTTCATACGATGAAGCAGGAAACCATTAATCGGTTTCTTGTAAAGTATGCGCAAAAAGGGAAAACCGTTGTCAGGCTGAAAGGCGGAGACCCTTTTGTGTTCGGGAGAGGAGGGGAAGAAGCGGAATGCCTCTCTGAAAATGGAATTCCGTTTGAAATCATCCCCGGCATTACGTCTGGAATCGCGGCAGCCGCTTATGCCGGAATTCCTGTTACTCATCGGGAGGCGGGCTCTAATGTCGCTTTTGTAACGGGTCACTATAAAAAAGAAGAAGATTTTGAGGAAAAGTGGAAAGCGCTGGCTACAGGAATTGATACACTTGTCATCTATATGGGTATCAAAAACGTGCAGCAGATTGAGAGAAAACTCCTTGAAAATGGCCGGGACGGTTCTACGCCGGCAGCCTTTATTCATTGGGGAACAACGGACAAGCAAAAATCTGTTTTTTGTACAGTTGACACCCTTTCAGAAACGGTGATAAAAGAAAACATTACAAATCCGAGTTTAATTGTCATTGGAAATGTTGTAAATTATCACTATAAGCTGGAATGGTTTGAATCTGAACTGAAAAAACAAGATTTAAGCGAGGCGTTGTAAAAATGAAACAAGCAATTTTATATGTCGGCCACGGCAGCCGGGTCAAAAAAGCGCAGCAAGAAGCCGCAGCCTTTTTGGAAGGATGTAAGGCCCACATCTCTGTGCCAGTACAAGAAATCAGCTTTTTAGAGCTTCAGGAGCCGACAATTGAGACAGGATTTGAAGCATGTGTGAAGCAAGGCGCCACTCATATCGCAGTGGTGCCTCTGCTTCTTTTAACAGCTGCGCATGCAAAACATGATATTCCGGAAGAAATTGTCCGTGTTGCATCTCGATATCCATCAGTCCGTATTTCATACGGAAAGCCGATCGGGATTGACAAAGAAGTAGTCAAGGCTGTATATCACCGAATGAAAGACATAGGTGTTCCGTATGAAAATGCCAGAGTGGTGCTCATCGGAAGGGGAAGTTCAGATCCAGATGTCAAAAGAGACGTAACCGGAATTGCTAATCTTCTTCAGGAAATGGTTCCAGTGAAGGAAGTCATTCCGTGCTTTTTGACAGCATGCGGCCCGAATTACAAAGAGGTTTTTTCAGAACTTAAAAAAGATGACGGCATAACAACCTTTATCGTTCCATATTTGCTCTTTACGGGTATGCTGATGAATGAAATCGAACGAGAGGTTCAGAAATTAAAAGCTCATAATCCGAACGTCTACCTCTCTTCCTATATCGGTTTTCATCCTCATGTGAAAAACGCATTTTTGAACCGTGTGAGAGAAACTGCGGCAAATTCTGAGGAACAATTTGATTTTGATGGAGGTTCATATGCTTCCGCTGCACATTAGCCTGGAAAAGAAGAAGGTTGTCATTGCGGGGGGCGGCAGCATCGCTCTCAGAAGGCTGAAAACGGTGATTTCTGAGGGAGCTGATATAACGCTCGTCAGTCCAGATGTTGAACCGGAAATCAAGCAAATGGCAGAAGAGCGACGTATCAAATGGGAAAAACGGACAATTGCAAAAGAAGATTATCTCAATGCTTTCTTCATTATTGCTGCGACGGATAATGCGGCAGTGAACAAAGAAATTGCCCAATCCGCTTCGCCTTTTCAGCTTGTCAATTGTGTCAGTGACGCTGAGCTTGGCAATGTATATATGCCGAAAATCGTAAAAAGAGGGCATGTCACTGTGTCTGTTTCTACAAGCGGAGCCAGTCCAAAGCACACGAAAGAGCTTGCTGAAAACGTGGATAAGCTGATTGACGGCGATTTTGTTGCTGAAGTGAACAGGCTTTATCAGATGAGAAGAAAGAAATAAGCCAGAGCATACAAATGCTCTGGCTTTTATTTATGCGGCTCAGCTTTTTTTGAGCTTGATGACAGTATCAGCATCAGGCGTGACAAAGACGGTATGCTGGCTGTCATAGGTGACGAAGCCGGGCTTCGCGCCGTTTGGTTTTTTGACATGCCTGATTTTTGTATAATCTACAGGCACTGAACTTGAATCTTTAGCTTTTGAAAAATAAGCTGCAATTGTCGCGGCTTCCATGATTGTTTGCTCATCCGGTTCGCTGCTTCTGATCACAACGTGGGAGCCGGGAATGTCCTTCGTGTGAAGCCAGATATCGTCTCTAGCCGCCGCTCTGGTCGTTAAATATTCATTTTGACGATTGTTCTTACCCACTAAAATTGTCAGGCCTGAGGTGGATTCATATGTTTCTAACACCGGATTGTGCGGTTTTTGCTTTTTCTGGCCCTTTTGCTGCTTAGGGCGCAAATATTTGCCCTCAACAAGCTCTTCCCTGATTTCACTGATATCCCGGGGAGAAGCGGACGAAAGCTGCTGAATCAGCTGATCAAAATATTCGATCTCTTCCTGTGCCAGCCGGATTTGCTCCTCGACAACTGCGACCGAATTTTTCGCTTTCTGATATTTCGTGAAATAGGCCTGTGCGTTTTCAGAAGGCGTTTTGTTCGGGTTTAAAGGAATCGTGATTGTCGGGCTTTCTTCATCATAATAATTGATGACCTCAGCCTGTTTATCACCTTTTTTCAGCATATATAAATTAGCGGTTAAAAGCTCCCCGTAAAGCTGAAATTCCTTCGCGTTTTCCGAATACTCCAGGGTTTTCTCTAATTTTTTGATTTTGTTGGCATTCTTCTTCCGTTCGTTCACAACAAAACGCTCAAGATCCTGAGCCTGCTGTTTGACTCGGTCTCGTTCAGCTTTTCCGAAATAAAAACGGTCGAGCAGTTCGCTTAATGAATCAAAACGGCGCGCTTCGCCCTTTAGATGAGTCAGCTCCAGTAAATAAAAATATTCCTTTCCGTTTACAGTCGTAATGTTGGGAATGAAACGGTGCTCTTTCACTTCGGCAAACAGTGCCAGCAGCGCTTTTGGCAGTGTGACTTTGTTGGCAAGGCCTGCTCTGTGAACCGCTTCTTTGGCGAAAAGCGGAGACACCCCTGAAAAGTGGTCGACAATTTGTTTATCAAGCCTTCCTTCTTGAAAGCTGAGGTGACGCAAAATATCATCTTCTGACGCCTCAAGAGGCGATATTTTGTCCTGAGCAGGCGGAAGCTTATAATCTTGGCCGGGCAGTACTGTACGGTAGCTGTTCATTGACGGTGATAAATGCTTAAGTCCGTCGATAATCACATTTTCTGCTGCGTCAGTCAAAATGATATTGCTGTGACGGCCCATAATTTCTACATAAAGCTTTCGTACGGTTTCATCGCCAATTTCGTTTCGGCTTTTGATATGAAAAATCATAATGCGGTCTAAGCCCGCTTGTTCAATTTTCTCAATGAATCCGCCTTCGATATGCTTTCTCAGCAACATGCAAAACATTGGCGGTTCGCTTGGATTTTCATAAGCTTGTGCCGTGATATGCACCCGTGAATAGCTCGGATGTGCCGATAATAATAGTTTTTGGTTTTTTCCCTTGGCACGGATGTGGAAAATCACATCGTGCTTATATGGCTGATGGACTTTTGTAATTCGTCCGCCCATTATTTTCTCGTTAAGTTCGTGTGTCATTCCGTATGTAAACATGCCATCAAACGACATATGCAATACACCCTCTCATTCTTCCTGCATTCGATAATTATAGCATGAAATGGGACGAGTCAGAATAAGCATGCTTATAGAGTGATATCTCTATAAGAGAGCAGGGGAGTGGACGAGCGGAATGAAGTTTCATGAAATGGGACAAACAGATTTACTAGAGGCAACCAATACGTCCATGAAACAAGGATTAACAGAAAAAGAGGTAAAAAAACGCCTTGACAAGCATGGACCAAACGAGCTGCAAGAAGGGAAAAAAACTTCAGCGCTTCTCTTGTTTTTCGCGCAGTTCAAAGATTTTATGGTGCTTGTGCTTCTGGCGGCAACGTTAATCTCAGGTTTTCTTGGTGAATATGTAGATGCGGTTGCGATTATTGCGATTGTGTTTGTGAATGGCATACTCGGCTTCTTTCAAGAAAGGCGTGCTGAGCAATCTCTTCAGGCTTTAAAAGAGCTTTCAACACCGCATGTCATGGCACTCAGGGAAGGAAGCTGGACAAAGATTCCTTCTAAGGAACTTGTGCCGGGTGATATTGTGAAATTTACGAGCGGGGACAGAATTGGCGCAGACGTTCGAATTGTTGAAGCGAGAAGCCTTGAAATAGAAGAATCAGCGCTGACCGGGGAATCTATCCCGGTTGTGAAGCATGCTGATAAATTGAAAAAACCGGATGTTTCACTTGGCGATATTACCAATATGGCATTTATGGGAACGATTGTGACCCGCGGCAGCGGTGTGGGGGTTGTCGTCGGGACAGGAATGAATACGGCTATGGGGAAAATTGCCGACATGCTTGAATCAGCAGGGACATTGTCAACCCCGCTGCAAAGAAGACTGGAGCAGCTCGGGAAGATTTTGATTGTTGTTGCATTGCTTCTGACCGTACTTGTCGTTGCTGTCGGTGTTATTCAGGGTCATGATCTGTACAGTATGTTTTTAGCAGGTGTCTCGTTAGCGGTAGCCGCTATTCCGGAGGGGCTGCCGGCGATTGTGACAGTGGCGCTTTCGCTTGGTGTACAGAGGATGATTAAACAAAAATCCATTGTTAGAAAGCTTCCTGCTGTTGAAACGCTTGGGTGTGCGTCTATCATTTGTTCAGATAAAACAGGGACAATGACCCAAAACAAAATGACGGTGACACATGTTTGGTCCGGGGGGAAAACATGGAGAGTGGCAGGGGCCGGCTATGAACCGAAAGGAAGCTTCACACTAAACGAAAAAGAGATCAGTGTCAATGAACATAAGCCGCTTCAGCAGATGCTTCTGTTCGGAGCGCTTTGTAACAACTCCAATATTGAGAAAAGAGACGGCGAATATGTGCTTGACGGAGATCCGACAGAGGGAGCGCTGCTCACCGCGGCAAGAAAAGGCGGTTTTTCAAAGGAGTTTGTTGAATCAAACTACCGGGTGGTCGAAGAATTTCCGTTTGATTCTGCACGGAAAATGATGACTGTCATCGTAGAGGATCAAGACAGAAAGCGCTATATCATTACAAAAGGTGCACCGGATGTACTGATGCAGCGATCTTCCCGTATTTATTATGACGGCTCAGCGGCTCTTTTTTCAAATGAAAGAAAAGCAGAAACAGAGGCGGTATTAAGACATTTGGCATCACAGGCGCTCAGAACGATAGCCGTCGCCTACAGGCCGATAAAAGCAGGCGAAACACCGTCAATGGAGCAGGCGGAAAAAGATCTGACCATGCTTGGCCTTTCAGGTATCATTGATCCCCCGCGGCCGGAAGTCAGACAGGCGATAAAAGAATGCCGTGAAGCAGGAATTAAGACCGTTATGATTACAGGTGATCATGTAGAAACTGCTAAAGCGATAGCGAAAGACTTGCGCCTCCTTCCGAAAAGCGGCAAAATCATGGACGGCAAGATGCTGAATGAACTTTCTCAAGAAGAGCTTTCTCATGTGGTGGAGGATGTATATGTATTTGCCCGCGTTTCCCCTGAACATAAACTAAAAATCGTAAAAGCCTATCAGGAGAACGGGCATATTGTGGCGATGACGGGAGACGGCGTCAATGATGCTCCTGCCATTAAACAAGCTGATATCGGAGTCTCTATGGGCATTACCGGGACAGATGTGGCCAAAGAAGCATCATCTCTTGTTCTCGTAGATGATAATTTTGCGACGATTAAATCAGCGATAAAAGAAGGCAGGAACATCTACGAAAATATCAGGAAGTTTATCAGATACCTGCTGGCGTCTAACGTCGGAGAAATCCTTGTCATGCTGTTTGCGATGCTGCTCGCCCTTCCTTTACCGCTCGTTCCGATTCAGATTTTGTGGGTCAACTTGGTGACGGACGGATTGCCGGCAATGGCGCTCGGCATGGATCAGCCGGAAGGAGACGTCATGAAGCGCAAGCCCCGTCATCCGAAAGAAGGGGTATTTGCCCGCAAGCTAGGATGGAAGGTCGTTTCCAGAGGATTTTTAATCGGAGTTGCCACTATTTTAGCGTTTATCATTGTGTACCACCGCAATCCGGAAAACTTAGCTTATGCCCAGACGATCGCGTTTGCCACATTGGTGCTCGCTCAGCTTATTCACGTGTTTGACTGCCGCAGCGAAACTTCTGTTTTCTCTAGAAATCCGTTTCAAAACCTGTATTTAATCGGCGCGGTATTGTCATCCATTTTGCTGATGCTTGTAGTAATCTACTATCCGCCGCTTCAGCCGATTTTCCATACTGTAGCCATCACGCCGGGGGACTGGATGCTCGTCATCGGTATGTCCGCCATCCCTACTTTTTTGCTGGCGGGGTCACTTTTAACAAGAAAAAAATAAATTCATATGATATAATCTTAGGGGTAATAGCGTGTCTATTGCCCTTTTATTATGAGAACAGGGAAGAATTGGGTGTTTTAAAATGATACGAAGTATGACAGGCTTCGGCAGTGCAAGCAAAACACAAGACGATCTCTCTGTAAGCGTTGAACTTAAATCTGTGAACTACAGATTTAAAGAAGTGAACGCTCGTTTGCCAAGGCCTTTGCTATATTTTGAAGATAAGCTGAAACAGACCATTCTGCAGCATATTCAGCGCGGAAGAATTGAGCTTTTCGTATCCGTTGACAGTGATATGCTTGTTGAGAAAAGGCTTGAAATTGATTGGCCGCTGCTCGATGAGTTTGTCGCAGCCGCGAGAGATATGAAGAAGCGGTATCAATTGTCTGCAGAGCCCGATGTAATGGATTTCTTTAAGCTTGATCATGTCGTCCAGGTTCATGAAGAACAGACGCAAAATGACAAGCTGGAGGCGTTGATCATCGATGCTGCAGAAGAAGCGGTAAAAGGTCTCTGTGAAATGCGTGAAAAAGAGGGGCTGCTCTTAGCGAAAGACTGCCTGATGCATATTGACCAGCTTGAAGAGCTGGTGAGAGAAACTGAATTGCTGGCTGCAGATGTCGTATCTCGTTACCGGGAACGGCTGTACGCCAGAATCAAAGAATGGACTGAAGATGTATTAGACGAGAGCCGGCTTGTAACAGAATGCGCTATTTTTGCAGACCGCTCTGATATCACTGAAGAGATTACAAGGCTGAAGAGCCACTTCGCCCAGTTTCGTGATATATTAGCTAGTGGCGGAGCTGTCGGGCGCAAACTCGACTTTCTTGTTCAGGAGCTCAATCGGGAAGCAAATACGATCGGCTCAAAAGCAAATGATCATCAGATCACAAAGCTTGTCGTTGAAATGAAAAGTTCTATTGAAAAAATAAAAGAACAAGTGCAAAATATAGAATAGTGACTGTGCGTATTGTTTACAGACGGTCTTACTAGGCTAAACTAGAGACGTCTATTTTACAGGGGGAACGTAGAAGATGACGATTAAACTGATTAATATCGGATTTGGCAATATCATCTCCGCCAATCGGATGATTTCGATTGTCAGTCCGGAGTCTGCGCCAATCAAACGGATGATTCAGGATGCAAGAGACCGCGGAATGCTAATTGACGCTACATACGGACGAAGAACCCGTGCAGTTGTCGTCATGGATAGTGATCACATTATCTTATCTGCCGTCCAGCCTGAGACAGTTGCACACAGACTTTCTGTTAAAGAAGAAATTATGGATGAAGGGCAGGGGTAATTGCCGCATGAAAGAAAGAGGGTTATTAATCGTTCTCTCAGGTCCCTCAGGAGTTGGTAAAGGAACGGTTCGACAAGCGATCTTTTCGCAGGAAGACACAAAATTTGAATATTCGATTTCAGTAACCACAAGAAGTCCAAGAGAGGGCGAAGTGAACGGAGTCGATTATTTTTTCAAAACAAGAGACGAATTCGAACAAATGATTGCGGACAACAAGCTGCTTGAATGGGCAGAGTATGTCGGCAATTATTACGGCACGCCAGTCGATTATGTTGAACAGACGCTTCAAGATGGAAAAGACGTCTTTTTAGAAATTGAAGTTCAAGGGGCTCTTCAAGTGAGAAATGCTTTCCCGGAAGGCCTGTTTATTTTCCTTGCGCCTCCAAGCCTTTCTGAACTGAAAAACAGAATCGTGACACGAGGCACAGAAACAGACGCTCTGATTGAAAATCGAATGAAAGCCGCAAAAGCTGAGATCGAAATGATGGATGCTTATGACTATGTCGTTGAAAACGATAATGTCGAAACGGCTTGCGATAAAATCAAAGCAATCGTTCTTGCTGAACATTTGAAGCGTGAACGCGTTGCACCAAGATATAAGAAAATGCTGGAGGTTGAATAATCAATGTTAGATCCGTCAATTGATTCTTTAATGAATAAATTAGATTCAAAATATACGCTGGTGACTGTTTCTGCGAGACGCGCACGTGAAATGCAAATCAAAAAAGACCAAATGATTGAACATACGATTTCACACAAATATGTAGGCAAAGCTTTAGAAGAAATTGATGCAGGCCTGCTTTCGTTTGAAAAGGAAGACCGCGAATAGTAGCACAAGTAGCAACCTATATCATGTAGGTTGTTATTTTTTTCCGTGCGGTTTTGTAAAGTGCAGAGGGGGAGAATTCATTGCTTAACAATCGAAATGTGTTACTTTGCGTGAGCGGAGGCATCGCTGTTTATAAAGCCTGTGCGTTAACGAGCAAGCTGGTTCAGGCAGGAGCAAATGTCAAAGTGATTATGACTGAATCCGCTTGCCGATTCGTTTCACCGCTGACATTTCAGGCATTGAGCCGCCACGAAGTCTATACAGATACATTTAAAGAACAAAATCCAAGCGTTATTTCTCATATTGATGCTGCAGACTGGGCCGACTTGATTATCGTAGCGCCGGCTACTGCAAATGTGATTGGAAAACTGGCAAACGGCATCGCTGATGATATGCTGACGACAACATTGTTGGCAGCAACGGCTCCCGTTTGGATCGCGCCGGCAATGAACGTTCATATGTATGACCACCCGGCAGTCAAACGAAACATTTCTGTTCTTTATCAGGACGGTTATCGTTTTATTGAGCCAAGTGAGGGCTATTTAGCATGCGGTTACGTAGGAAAAGGCAGATTGGAAGAGCCGGAAAACATCGTAAAGCTGGCCGAAAAACATTTTGCTGAAGAAACATCCGCTCCTTTAGAAGGCAAGCATGTGGTCATTACAGCCGGTCCAACGCGGGAAGCGGTTGATCCTGTCCGGTTTTTTACCAATAAATCGACGGGCAAAATGGGCTACGCGCTAGCGGAGGCTGCTGTTCAGCTCGGCGCACGGGTAACCTTAATTTCTGGGCCTGTTTCACTTGATCAGCCTAAAGGCCTTGCTGAGTTTATCCCGGTTCAATCGGCTGCGGATATGCGCGAAGCTGTGCTCTCTGTGTATGACGCAAGCGATATAGTCATTAAAACAGCTGCGGTAGCCGATTTTACGCCGAAAACAGTATTTGACCATAAAATGAAAAAACAAGACGGCGGCATGACCTTAGAACTGAAAAGAACAGTCGATATTTTGAAAGAATTGGGCGAGAAAAAGAAAGAGCAAATCTTGGTCGGATTTGCCGCCGAAACACAAGACATTGAACACTATGCACGTAAAAAGCTCGCCGCTAAAAACCTTGATTTGATTGTGGCAAATGATGTGAAAGCAAATGGGGCCGGTTTTGGTGCTGATACGAATATCGTGACAATCTTTTTCAAAGACGGGCATAAACGCGAACTCCCGATTATGTCTAAGCTCGATGTTTCTTTTGAAATCCTTCAGGAGATCGCAGCCCTCTCAAAACAAGCCGGAGAGCGCTCATGAATTTTGCAGAAGTCATCGTTGATGTCAGCACCAAAAATATAGACAGGCCTTTTGATTATAAAATCCCAGACCATCTGAAGGGCATGATCAAAACGGGGATGCGGGTCATTGTTCCGTTTGGCCCCCGTAAGATTCAAGGGTTTGTGACAGCAGTCAAAGAAGCATCTGACCTATCGGGAAAATCTGTCAAGGAAGTAGAGGATTTATTAGATCTTACACCTGTTCTGACAGAGGAGCTTATGGATCTGTCATCATGGCTGTCAGACAAAACGCTGTCTTTTAAAATAACGGCGCTTCAAGCAATGCTGCCTGCCGCCTTAAAGGCGAAATATGAAAAAGAATTAAAAATTGTACACGGCGCCGATCTTCCGCCGCAAGTGGAACGGCTGTTTTCTGAAACAAAGACGCTGCTGTATTCAGATATACCCGATCATGATACGCTGAAACTGATTCAAAGGCATGTTCAAAAAGGGGTCATTGACGTGACGTATAAAGTCGCGCAAAAAACCAATAAAAAAATGGTCAGGCATATTCAGGCAAATGCGAGTAAAGAAGAGCTTGCTAAGCAGGCTGAGGGATTGTCCCGACAAGCAGCAAAACAGCAGGCGATTCTTCACTTTCTCATCTCTGAGCCGGAAGGTGTGAAAATTCCTGCAGCGGAATTGTGCAAAAGAACGGACACGAGCTCTGCAACCATCAAAACCCTTATCCAAAAAGGGCTTTTGAAGGAAAGCTATGAAGAGGTTTACAGAGATCCCTATCAGGACAAAATGTTCAAAAAAACAGAGCCCCTGCCGCTGACAGACGAACAGAGGGCTGCCTTTGAGCCCATACGCGAGACATTGGACAGCGATGAGCATAAAGTGTTCCTCCTTCACGGCGTGACAGGAAGCGGAAAAACGGAAATTTATCTGCAATCAATTGAAAAAGTACTAGCGAAAGGAAAAGAAGCCATCGTCCTCGTACCGGAAATATCGCTGACGCCGCAAATGGTCAACCGCTTCAAGGGCCGCTTCGGCTCCCAGGTGGCAGTCATGCACAGCGGTTTATCCACAGGAGAAAAATATGACGAGTGGCGTAAAATCCACCGGAAGGAAGTACGGCTTGTCGTCGGTGCCAGATCTGCGATTTTTGCTCCGTTTGAAAATCTCGGAATGATAATCATCGATGAAGAGCACGAGTCTTCCTATAAACAGGAAGAAATGCCGCGCTATCATGCGAAAGAGGTGGCAATCAAGCGGGCTGAGCATCACAGCTGCCCGGTTGTATTAGGGAGTGCTACGCCGACATTAGAGTCATATGCAAGAGCGCAAAAGGGCGTATACGAGCTTCTTTCACTGAAGCACCGTGTTAACCACCGGGTGATGCCTGAGGTTTCGCTTGTCGATATGAGAGAGGAGCTTAGAAACGGCAATCGTTCGATGTTTTCAGTTGAATTGATGGAAAAGCTTGAAGAAACGATTGCCAAGGGTGAGCAGGCGGTGCTGTTTTTAAATAAGAGGGGCTATTCTTCCTTTGTGATGTGCAGGGATTGCGGCTATGTCCCGCAATGCCCGCACTGCGACATTTCCATGACGTATCATCGTTACGGCCAAAGGCTGAAATGCCATTATTGCGGACATGAAGAGCCTGTTCCGCACACTTGTCCTGAATGCGCAAGCGAGCATATCCGCTTTTTTGGAACGGGAACACAGCGAGTGGAGGAAGAGCTTACAAAAGTGCTGCCAAGTGCGAGAGTGATTCGGATGGATGTTGACACGACATCACGGAAAGGCGCCCATGAAAAATTACTGTCAGCTTTCGGAGAAGGAAAAGCGGATATTCTTCTCGGAACGCAAATGATCGCGAAAGGGCTTGATTTTCCGAATGTCACGCTTGTCGGAGTGTTAAGTGCTGATACAACACTTCATATTCCTGATTTCAGATCGGCTGAAAAAACATTTCAGCTGTTAACGCAAGTCAGCGGCCGGGCAGGCAGGCATGAAAAGCCCGGCCATGTCATCATTCAAACGTATACACCGTCTCATTACAGTATCCAGCTGACGAAAACACACGATTATGAAACGTTCTATCAGCATGAAATGGCGCACAGGAGAGAGCAATCCTATCCGCCATACTACTATTTGGCTCTTGTGACTGTTTCTCATGAGGAAGTGGCGAAAGCAGCGGTTACAGCTGAAAAGATCGCTCATTTTTTGAAAGCAAACTGCGGAGCTGACACGAAAATTCTCGGACCAAGCGCGTCGCCGATAGCCAGGATCAAAGATAGATATCGCTATCAATGCGTGATAAAATACAAACAGGAAACCCAGTTATCCGCTTTATTGAAGAAGATACTGGAACATTATAAACGCGAAATTGAACAAAAACATGTAATGATTTCAATTGATATGAATCCTTATATGATGATGTAAGATCTCACGTCTTGGAGGGTAACAAATTGGCAGTAAAAAAGGTCGTCACACATCCTGCGGAGGTTTTGGAAACACCTGCGGAAACCGTGACTGTTTTTGATAAAAAGCTAAAAAAACTGCTTGATGATATGTACGACACCATGCTTGAAATGGATGGTGTCGGACTGGCAGCGCCGCAAATCGGCATTTTAAAAAGAGCAGCAGTTGTAGACATCGGGGATGACAGAGGGAGAATTGATCTCGTTAATCCTGAAATTTTAGAAAAAAGCGGCGAGCAAACCGGAATTGAAGGATGCTTGAGCTTTCCTGGCGTCTATGGTGATGTCACACGTGCCGATTATGTCAAAGTGCGTGCGTTTAACCGTCAGGGAAAACCGTTCATTCTGGAAGCGCGAGGCTTTTTAGCAAGAGCCGTGCAGCATGAAATGGACCACTTAGACGGTGTGCTGTTTACATCTAAAATAAGTAAATACTATACAGAAGATGAACTAGCGGATATGGAAGGATGATTTGATGACGAGAATCGTATTTATGGGAACGCCAGATTTTTCAGTTCCTGTTTTAAGAACCCTGATTGAGGACGGATATGAAGTAGTGGGGGTCGTCACACAGCCGGACCGTCCGAAGGGCAGAAAAAAAGTCATGACACCTCCTCCGGTAAAGGAAGAGGCATTGCGCCACGGCATCCCGGTTCTTCAGCCGGAAAAAGTCAGATTGACAGAAGAAATTGAGAAAGTGCTGGCATTAAAGCCTGACCTGATTGTAACGGCGGCATTCGGACAAATTTTGCCTAAAGAGCTTCTCGACAGTCCAAAATACGGCTGCATTAACGTTCACGCCTCTCTTTTGCCGGAACTGCGCGGCGGGGCACCGATCCATTATTCCATTCTGCAGGGAAAGAAAAAAACCGGGGTTACCATTATGTATATGGTAGAAAAATTGGATGCCGGGGACATGATCTCAAAAGTGGAAGTGGACATTGAAGAAACCGACAATGTCGGAACACTGCACGATAAATTAAGCGTTGCTGGCGCGAAGCTGTTGTCTGAAACGGTTCCAAACGTTATTGCCGGCAGCATTTCACCTGAAAAGCAGGATGAAGAGAAAGCGACGTACGCGCCTAATATCAAAAGAGAGCAAGAGCTGCTCGACTGGTCCAGAACGGGCGAAGAGCTTTACAACCAGATCCGCGGCTTAAATCCATGGCCTGTTGCCTATACGACTCTAAACGGACAAAACTTGAAAGTATGGGCGTCGAAAAAAATACCGGCACCAACAACAGCTGAGCCCGGCACAGTCGTTGCGGTTGAAAAGGAAGGGATTATCGTTGCCACAGGTAACGATACGGCTCTGTTATTAACCGAACTCCAGCCGGCAGGCAAGAAACGAATGAAAGGCGAAGACTTTGTGCGAGGAGCTCATGTTGAAGCCGGTGATGTGTTAGGAGTAAACAATGAAAAAAACTAGTGTTCGTGACATCGCCCTTGAGGCGCTGATCAAATTAGAACAAAACCAGGCATACAGCAACCTGCTGCTGAAATCGGTCATTAAATCAAATGAACTGAGTGATCAGGACAGAGGGCTTTTGACTGAACTTGTCTATGGTACATTACAAAATAAGATCGCGCTTGATTAT
Source organism: Bacillus sp. YP1 (assembly GCF_000877815.1). NCBI lineage: Bacteria > Bacillati > Bacillota > Bacilli > Caryophanales > Bacillaceae > Bacillus > Bacillus sp. YP1. The sequence continues at coordinate 1,387,672 of NZ_CP010014.1, forward strand.
ATGCTTAAACCGTTTATCAATAAGCCTCAAAAGGTAAAGCCGTGGGTGATTCAGCTTCTTCGCCTATCCTTATATCAAATGGAGTATTTAGAGAAGATTCCAGACAGGGCAGCCATCCATGAAGCGGTTGAGATTGCTAAAATCCGCGGACACAAAGGCATTGCTTCTTTTGTCAATGGCGTGCTTCGTTCTATCCAGCGCGAAGGTGTTCCATCCTTTGACGCCATCGAAGATCCTGTACGCAGGCTGGCGACAGAAACAAGCCATCCGGAATGGCTTGTGAAAGAGTGGGCGGATGCGTATGGGTTTGACGCGGCCGAAAAGATTTGCCGTATCCACCTCATTCCGCCGAAGCAGACGCTGCGTGTCAATCAAATGAAAGCAGACAGAGCTGAGCTGCTTGACCAAATGGCTGCTGAGGGAATCGAAGTTGAAAAAGGCGATCTCGCTGAAGATGCTGTGAAGCTCTTAAAGGGATCAATTGCCGGAACTCATTTCTTCCAAAACGGCGAAGTATCCATCCAGGATGAGAGCTCCATGCTCGTCGCCCGCGCCCTTGATCCTAAGCCTGATGAAACAGTGCTTGACGCGTGTGCGGCGCCTGGCGGCAAGTCAGCTCATATCGCAGAATTAATGAAGAACAAGGGGAGCGTTACGTCGCTTGATCTTCACAAACATAAAGTGAAGCTGATCAAAGAAGCGGCAAACCGTCTTGGCCTGACAATCATTCATGCGGAGACAATGGATGCGAGAAAAGCGGGGGAAACGTTTGAAAACGAACAGTTTGACCGGATATTGGTTGATGCTCCGTGCTCAGGTTTCGGTGTTATCAGAAGAAAGCCGGACATGAAATACACGAAAAAGCCTGACGACAGCGCGCGTCTAGCTGAAATCCAGCTGTCGATCCTGAGGGAAATCGCACCATTAGTAAAAAAAGGTGGCACTCTTGTCTACAGTACGTGTACAATGGACCGGACAGAAAATGATGAAGTAATACATGCGTTTATACAAGAACATCCTGATTTTGAACCCGATTTGTCTCTTGAAAAGCGGCTGCCTGAAAAGGTGAGACCCTTTGTTCGGGATGGAAGGCTTCAAATCCTTCCTCATTATTTCGGAACAGATGGTTTCTTTATTTGCAGCATGAGAAAGAAGGGATAAGCAATGGCAGAACTTAATAAAACAAAAGTAAGAAAAGAATTGCGGACAGATCGTCCGTCGATTTATTCTTTTGAATTAGACGAAATTAAACAATGGCTGACAGACAACGGAGAGAAACCGTTCCGTGCGGCTCAGATTTTTGAATGGCTATATGAAAAACGCGTATCTTCTTTTGAAGAAATGACAAACCTCTCAAAGGATCTGCGTGAGAAATTAAACACTCACTTTGTGTTAACAACGCTGAAAACGGCTGTTAAACAAACCTCTCAAGACGGTACGATGAAGTTTTTGTTTGAGCTTCATGACGGTTATACCATCGAAACCGTTTTAATGAGACACGAGTATGGCAATTCTGTATGTGTAACGACACAAGTCGGCTGCCGTATTGGCTGCACATTTTGCGCGTCAACGCTTGGAGGCTTAAAACGAAACCTTGAAGCGGGGGAAATTGTCGCTCAAGTAGTTAAAGTGCAAAAAGCTCTTGATGAAACGGATGAACGCGTCAGCTCTGTCGTGATCATGGGAATCGGCGAACCTTTTGATAACTTTAACGAAATGCTCGCTTTCTTGAAAATCATTAACCATGACAAGGGCCTGAATATCGGTGCTCGCCATATTACGGTCTCTACGAGTGGAATCATCCCGAAAATTTACGAATTTGCTGATCAGCAAATGCAGATTAACTTTGCAATTTCTCTGCACGCGCCGAACACAGAAATCAGAAGCCGTTTGATGCCGATTAACAGAGCATATAAACTGCCTGATCTAATGGAAGCCGTTAAATATTATATTAATAAAACAGGACGCCGCATCAGCTTTGAATACGGGCTGTTCGGAGGCGTAAACGACCAGGTGGAACACGCCGAAGAGCTTGCCGACTTGCTGGAAGGAGTCAAATGCCACGTGAACTTGATTCCGGTAAACTACGTGCCTGAACGGGACTATGTGCGCACACCGCGTGATCAGATTTTTGCTTTTGAAAAAACGCTGAAATCCCGCGGAGTAAATGTCACAATCCGAAGAGAGCAAGGACATGACATTGACGCAGCCTGCGGTCAGCTTCGCGCGAAGGAGCGTCAAGACGAGACGAGGTGATGAGGGTTGTTAACAGCCTTAAAAACAGATACAGGAAAAATCCGCCAGCATAATGAAGATGATGCGGGGATATTCAAGGGGAAAGATGAATTTATATTAGCGGTTGTCGCTGATGGCATGGGCGGCCATCTTGCTGGAGATGTTGCGAGCAAGATGGCTGTGAAAGCCATGGGGGAGAAATGGAATGAAGCAGAGACGATTCCAACTGCGCCCTCGGAATGTGAAAAATGGCTCATTGAACAGATTCTTTCGGTAAACAGCAAAATATACGATCACGCTCAAGCCCACGAAGAATGCCAAGGCATGGGGACGACGATTGTATGTGCGCTTTTTACGGGGAAAACGGTTTCTGTTGCCCATATCGGAGACAGCAGATGCTATTTGCTTCAGGACGGTGATTTCGTTCAAGTGACAGAAGACCATTCGCTTGTAAATGAACTGGTTCGCACTGGAGAGATTTCCAGAGAAGACGCTGAACATCATCCGCGAAAAAATGTGTTGACGAAGGCGCTTGGAACAGACCAGTCAGTCAGTATTGACACCCGTTCCTTTGATATAGAACCCGGAGACAAACTGCTTCTATGTTCTGACGGACTGACGAATAAAGTGGAAGGCACTGAATTAAAAGACATCCTGCAAAGCGATTCAGCTCCTCAGGAAAAAGTAAACCTGCTTGTGGACAAAGCCAATCAGAATGGCGGAGAAGACAACATAACAGCAGTTTTGCTTGAGCTTGCTTTACAAGTTGAAGAGGGTGAAGATCAGTGCTAATCGGCAAGCGGATCAGCGGGCGTTACCAAATTCTCCGCGTTATAGGCGGCGGGGGAATGGCCAACGTCTATTTAGCTGAGGATATCATTCTAGACCGTGAAGTCGCAATTAAAATCCTGCGGTTTGACTATGCAAATGACAATGAATTTATCAGACGTTTCCGCAGAGAAGCCCAATCCGCATCAAGCCTCGATCACCCGAATATTGTCAGCATTTACGATTTGGGCGAGGAAGATGATATTTATTATATTGTCATGGAATACGTTGAAGGCATGACGCTTAAAGAATACATAACAGCAAATGGGCCGCTTCACCCTAAAGAAGCGCTGAACATCATGGAGCAAATAGTCTCAGCCATCGCTCATGCCCATCAAAACCAGATTGTTCACAGAGACATCAAGCCGCATAACATTTTGATTGATCATATGGGAAATATCAAAGTAACGGATTTTGGAATTGCGACGGCACTAAGTTCGACCACAATCACCCATACCAATTCAGTTCTGGGCTCGGTCCATTACTTATCACCTGAACAGGCCCGGGGCGGCTTAGCCACAAAAAAATCGGATATTTATGCGCTTGGAATCGTTCTATTTGAGCTTTTAACCGGCCGTATTCCGTTTGATGGAGAGTCAGCAGTCAGCATCGCCTTGAAGCATCTTCAAGCGGAAACTCCTTCGGCAAAAAGGTGGAATCCATCGGTCCCCCAAAGCGTTGAAAACATCATACTCAAGGCAACTGCCAAAGATCCTTTTCATCGCTACGAAACGGCTGAAGACATGGAAGCAGACATAAAAACAGCTTTTGATGCCGACAGACTCAATGAAAAGAAATTTACGATTCAAGAAGATGAAGAAATGACAAAAGCGATACCTATCATTAAAGATGAAGAACTTGCTAAAGCTGCTGGCGAAAAAGAAGCTGAAGTGACAACCGCACAAGAAAACAAAACAAAGAAAAACGGCAAAAGAAAAAAGTGGCCGTGGGTTTTGCTCACGATATGCCTCGTTTTTATCACAGCTGGAATTCTTGCTGTCACTGTTTTTCCGTCGCTTTTCATGCCTAAGGATGTCAAAATACCTGATGTCTCCGGAATGGAATACGAAAAAGCCGCAGGGCTCTTGGAAAAAGAAGGTTTACAGGTTGATTCCGAGGTGTTGGAAATCTCAGATGAAAAAATTGAAGAGGGCCTGATGGTAAAAACGGATCCTAAAGCGGATACCACAGTCAAAGAAGGCGCCACGGTCACCCTTTATAAGAGCACCGGAAAAGCAAAAACGGAGATCGGTGATGTGACAGGCCAAACGGTCGACCAGGCAAAAAAAGCGTTGAAGGACCAAGGGTTTAAACATGTAACAGTAAATGAAGTGAATGACGAGAAAAATGCGGGCACTGTCATTGACCAAAATCCTTCAGCAGGGACTGAGCTTGTCCCGAGTGAAGATCAAGTCAAACTTACAGTCAGTATCGGACCCGAAGACATTACGCTTAGAGACTTGAAAACCTACAGTAAAGAAGCAGCGTCTGGATATCTGGAAGACAACGGATTGAAGCTTGTAGAAAAAGAAGCATACTCAGATGATGTTCCAGAAGGACAGGTTGTCAAACAAAAACCAGCAGCAGGTACGGCAGTAAAGCCGGGAAACGAAGTTGAAGTGACATTCTCTCTCGGACCAGAGAAAAAACCTGCGAAAACAGTGAAAGAAAAGGTCAAGATCCCCTACGAACCAGAAAATGAAGGGGACGAGCTTCAAGTGCAAATCGCGGTTGACGATGCGGATCACAGCATCTCTGACACTTACGAAGAATTTAAGATAAAAGAGCCGACTGAACGAACGATCGAACTAAAGATTGAACCCGGCCAAAAAGGGTACTATCAAGTAATGGTAAACAATAAAGTTGTCAGCTACAAAACCATTGAGTATCCGAAAGATGAATAACAAGGAGGGAAAATATGCCTGAGGGCAAAATTATTAAGGCGCTAAGCGGCTTTTACTATGTACTGGATGAATCAGAGGATTCAGATAAAGTAATACAATGCAGAGGAAGAGGCATTTTCAGAAAAAACAAAATTACCCCTCTTGTCGGTGATTATGTTGTGTATCAAGCTGAAAATGACAAAGAAGGATATTTAATGGAAATTAAAGAAAGAACCAACGAGCTTATCAGGCCGCCAATTTGCAACGTTGATCAAGCGGTCCTTGTTTTCTCAGCGGTTCAGCCTTCTTTCAGCACGGCATTGCTCGACCGCTTCCTGGTTCTCGTTGAGGCCAATGATATTCAGCCGATTATATGCATTACTAAAATGGATCTGATTGAAGATCAAGATACAGAAGATACGATACAAGCCTATGCAGAAGACTATCGGAATATTGGTTATGACGTATACCTTACCTCCTCTAAGGACCAAGACAGTTTAACGGACATCATCCCGCATTTTCAGGATAAAACAACGGTATTTGCCGGTCAGTCCGGTGTTGGGAAATCCTCGCTTCTCAACGCGATCAGTCCGGAGCTCGGATTGAGAACCAACGAGATTTCCGAGCATTTGGGCCGCGGGAAACACACAACCCGCCACGTGGAGCTGATTCACACGTCCGGAGGTTTGGTTGCAGATACGCCGGGATTCAGCTCGCTTGAATTTACAGACATTGAGGAAGAAGAGCTGGGCTATACCTTCCCTGATATCAGAGAAAAAAGCGCTTCATGCAAATTTAGAGGCTGTTTACATCTGAAAGAGCCGAAATGCGCGGTGAAACAAGCTGTTGAAGACGGGGAATTAAAGCAGTATCGCTATGACCATTATGTTGAATTTATGACGGAGATTAAAGACAGAAAGCCGAGGTATTAGCATAATGATAAAGGTTGCACCATCTATTCTTTCCGCTGATTTTGCCGCTTTAGGCAATGAGATTAAAGATGTAGAAAAAGGCGGAGCCGATTGTATTCATATTGATGTTATGGACGGCCATTTTGTCCCGAATATCACAATCGGTCCGCTGATTGTAGAAGCGGTCCGACCGGTAACGGATCTGCCGCTTGATGTCCATTTAATGATAGAAGAGCCGGATCGTTATATCCCGGCTTTTGCGAAAGCAGGCGCAGATATCCTGTCTGTGCATGCTGAGGCATGTCCGCACCTGCACCGTACCATCCAGCTCATTAAAGAGCAAGGAGTGAAGGCCGGAGTAGTTCTAAACCCGCATACCCCTGTACAAGTCATCGAGCATGTTTTCGACGATCTCGATCTTGTTCTTTTAATGACGGTGAACCCGGGCTTCGGCGGGCAGAAATTTATTCATTCAGTCCTTCCTAAGATAAAAGAGGTTAAGCGAATGGCGGATGAAAAAGGAAAAAAAGATCTGTTAATTGAAGTAGACGGCGGCGTCAACAAAGAAACCGCTCCGCTCGTCATTGAAGCGGGCGCAAATTTACTCGTTGCCGGTTCAGCTGTTTATGGCCAGTCTGACCGCAAAAAAGCAATTTCTGAAATCAGAGGAAGTAAATAAGCAGCTTTAGAAAAGAGCTGGGCATACAATAGCCTAAGCTTTTTTTCCTGTATGCAGAGAAAGGAATCAGAGATGAAAACAATTAATATCGTTGCGGGAGGCCCGAAAAATCTCATTCCCGATCTAACCGGCTATACGGATGAACACACGCTTTGGATCGGTGTTGACAAAGGCACCATCACTCTCTTAGATGCCGGGATCATTCCTGTTGAAGCCTTCGGAGATTTTGACAGCATAACAGAGCAAGAACGCCGGCGAATAGAAAAAGCCGCTCCCGCCCTTCATGTGTATCAAGCAGAAAAAGATCAAACAGATTTAGACCTCGCCCTTGATTGGGCGCTGGAAAAGCAGCCGGATATTATTCAGATTTTCGGCATTACAGGCGGCAGAGCTGATCATTTTTTAGGAAACATTCAGCTACTGTATAGAGGTGTAAAAACGAACATAAAAATTAGGCTGATAGACAAACAAAATCATATTCAAATGTTCCCTCCTGGTGAATATGATATTGAGAAGGATGAAAATAAGCGATATATCTCCTTCATACCGTTTTCCGAAGACATACATGAGCTGACCCTGACCGGTTTTAAATATCCTCTAAATAATTGTCATATTACGCTCGGTTCAACACTATGTATTAGTAACGAACTCATTCATTCACGAGGTACTTTTTCGTTTGCAAAAGGCATATTAATAATGATAAGAAGCACGGATTAAGCATGTGCTTTCATTCAATTGCTGAAAACAATGAACAAGGCGGTTACGGGACGTTATAGGAGGGGACAAAAATGAAATTTTACACCATTAAATTGCCGAAGTTTTTAGGAGGAATTGTCCGGGCGATGCTGGGCTCATTTAGAAAAGATTAATGCCCAGGGGTTCAAAGCCCTCTTTCACCACATAAAAACGCCTGCCACATATCGGGGCAGGCGTTCATTTTGTTATACACGCTCAACTTTACCGGATTTCAAAGCTCGAGCAGATACATATACTTTTTTAGGTTTTCCGTTCACAAGGATACGAACCTTTTGAAGATTCGCGCCCCAAGTGCGCTTAGAAGCGTTCATTGCGTGAGAACGGTTATTCCCAGCTGTTGTTTTTTTACCTGTGATAACGCATTTACGTGCCATTTGTTTCCCTCCTCACTTGCACAAAACATCTACTTTTTAACATTCATATAATCTTAGATGCTTTCGATATGGATACTTTAAATAATTTACCACAGCTAAAAAACGTTTGCAACTATTGTTTCATCATCTTTCAAGAAAATTCACTTGACATCTTGCGGAAACAGCAGCGCTATAGTATATGTAGAGGTACGGCCAGCGATTATTGCCTGGTCTTTTCATAATGGAAACCATATAGTAGAATAGCTGTAACTCTATGCATTCGAAGGAGGAACTAGTGTGTCCATTGAATTAAGAACGAAGTACGGACAGATTGATATATCTAATGAAGTCATCGCGATGGTTGCAGGAGGCGCGGCGGTTGACTGTTACGGCATTGTCGGCATGGCCTCTAAAAACCAGATTAAAGACGGACTGACTGAAATCCTTCGGAAAGAGAATTTCAGCAGGGGTGTCCAAGTTCGCCAAGAAGGAGAACAGATACATATCGACATGTATATCATTGTCAGCTACGGCACGAAAATTTCTGAAGTGGCACATAATGTCCAAACAAAAGTAAAATACACAGTAAATCAAACCATCGGACTGGCAGTGGACTCTGTCAATATTTATGTCCAAGGCGTACGAGTGACGAACCCGTAGTTAGGAGGAGTAGGATTGTCTATCAGAACATTAAACGGCAGAACCTTTGCCGAGATGATTCTTGCGGGAGCGCAGAATCTGTCTCAAAATGCCAGTGCAGTTGATGCACTGAACGTGTTTCCGGTGCCGGACGGTGATACGGGAACAAATATGAACCTGTCGATGACTTCCGGAGCAAGAGAAGTTGAACAAATGGATACGGATGATATCGGGAAGGTGGGCTCCGCGTTATCTAAAGGGCTGCTCATGGGAGCACGCGGAAATTCAGGAGTTATCCTATCCCAATTGTTCCGCGGATTTAGCAAAAACATTGAAACGAAAAAAGAAATTAATGCACTTGAGTTTGCCGCTGCGCTGCAAGCAGGTGTAGACATGGCGTATAAAGCTGTCATGAAACCTGTAGAGGGCACCATTTTAACAGTTGCAAAAGACGCTGCAAAAAAAGCAATGATCTTAGCAGAAAAAGAAACCGATATCACTGCGCTGATGACTGCAGTGACAGAAGAAGCAGAGGCGTCTTTAAACCGCACCCCTGAATTGCTACCTGTCCTAAAGGAAGTAGGAGTTGTCGATAGCGGGGGCAAAGGCCTGCTCTGTGTGTATGAAGGTTTTCTTGCTTCATTAAGAGGTGAAACTGTACCTCAGAAAGCAGTTCTTCCGTCACTTGACGACATGGTCAGCGCAGAGCATCACAAGAGCGCGCAAAGCATGATGAATACCGAAGATATTGAATTTGGATTCTGTACCGAAGTGATGGTTAGGCTTGATCAGACAAAAAGAGAGTTCGACGAAGGCACGTTCAGGCAAGACCTCAGCCAGTTCGGAGATTCTCTGCTTGTGATTGCGGATGAATCGCTGGCGAAGGTTCATATTCATGCTGAAGAGCCGGGAAACGTGTTAAACTACGCCCAGCATTACGGTGAATTGATCAAAATAAAAATAGAAAATATGAGAGAACAGCATACCTCTATCATCAGTCAAGAAAGCAAACCTGCAGACAACGAAACACCGCCGGCAAAACAGCCGTATGGCATTGTGACTGTAGCGATGGGAGAAGGAATTGCAGACCTATTTAAAAGCATTGGCGCTTCTGTTGTGATTGAAGGCGGCCAGACCATGAACCCAAGCACTGAGGATATTGTTGATGCCGTGAAGTCTGTAAATGCAGATACGGTATTTATCCTGCCTAACAACTCCAACATTATCATGGCTGCTAACCAAGCGGCCAGCGTAGTGGATGAACAGGTTTTTGTCATTCCTGCTAAAACGGTTCCGCAAGGGATGTCAGCTCTGCTGGCTTTTAACCCGGATCAAGAAGCTGAAGCGAACGAGGCCAATATGCTAAGCGCCATTCAGCAAGTAAAAAGCGGACAGGTGACGTTCTCAGTCAGAGATACTCATATTGACGGTAAAGACATTAAAAAAGGCGACTTTATGGGCATTCTGAATGGAACGATTATCGGCACTTCTGAAAATCAGCTGTCAGCCGCGAAAATGCTGCTGTCAGAAATGATCGGAGAAGATGATGAAATCGTGACCATTCTATATGGTGAGGATGCGTCTCAGGAAGAAGCTGAGCAGCTTGAAGCGTTTCTCAGTGAAAAGTACGAGGAGATTGAGGTTGAGATCCACAATGGGAAACAGCCTCTGTATTCGTATATAGTTTCTGCAGAATAGAAGGGCAATTTGCCCTTCTATTCTTATGTCTGCTTTTAAGTGCGGCAGCGCTGTAACGCGCCCGCTTGCCATTTTATATCTGATCAATTAGTCTAGAAGCAAAGCGCTAATAAGCTCTGGTTCATAAGGAGGAATAGCATGAAATACAGAAGCGTTTTTGATATTATCGGCCCGGTTATGATCGGTCCGTCCAGCTCTCATACAGCGGGAGCTGCTAGAATCGGGAGAGTGGCCAGAAGTTTATTTGGCAGAGAGCCTGAGCGCATCATTGTATCTTTTTACGGCTCGTTTGCGGAAACGTATAAGGGCCACGGCACAGATGTCGCGATTATCGGCGGATTGCTTGATTTTGATACATTCGATGAACGGATTAAAACCGCTATACAAATTGCAGAAGCTAAAGGAATTGATATAGAGTTTCGGGTAGAAGATGCAGTCCCGGTCCACCCGAACACAGCAAAAATCATCATTTCTGATGAAAAGGGTGAGCTGGAACTGACGGGTATTTCGATTGGCGGAGGAAAGATTGAAATCACAGAATTGAATGGTTTTGAGCTCCGGCTGTCAGGAAATCATCCGGCCATATTAGTTGTTCATAATGACAAATTTGGCACAATTGCCGGTGTTGCCAATGTTCTGGCGAAATTTTCAATCAACGTAGGACATATGGAAGTAGCCCGGAAAGATATCGGACAGCTTGCGCTGATGACAATAGAGGTCGATCAAAATATTGACGACCACATTCTCGACGAGCTGTCGAAACTGCCGAATATTATTCAAGTGACAAAGATTGCTGACTAGCGAAAAGGGTCAGGAGGAGCCAGTTATGTTTCGTAATGTAAAAGAATTAATTGAGATTACTAAAGAAAAACAAATATTGATCTCTGATGTGATGATAGCTCAAGAGATGGAAGTAACAGAAAAAACAAAAGAGGACATTTTTCAGCAGATGGATCATAACCTGTCTGTTATGGAAGCGGCGGTTCAGAAAGGACTCGAGGGAGTTACGAGCCAAACGGGCTTAACAGGCGGAGATGCCGTTAAATTGCAGGCCTATATTCGATCAGGAAAAAGCCTGTCTGGCCCGCTGATTTTAGATGCTGTATCGAAAGCCGTTGCAACAAATGAAGTAAATGCAGCAATGGGAACCATCTGTGCGACACCGACTGCAGGTTCTGCCGGTGTGGTGCCCGGTACGTTATTTGCTGTAAAAGAAAAGCTGAATCCAACAAGAGAACAAATGATCCGCTTTTTGTTTACGGCCGGGGCTTTCGGATTTGTCGTGGCTAATAACGCAAGCATTTCCGGCGCCGCCGGAGGATGTCAGGCAGAGGTTGGATCAGCTTCAGGCATGGCGGCTGCGGCCATTGTTGAAATGGCAGGAGGAACACCCGAACAAAGCGCGGAAGCCATGGCCATTACATTAAAAAATATGCTAGGCCTCGTGTGCGACCCTGTTGCAGGGCTTGTTGAGGTGCCTTGCGTGAAACGGAATGCGATGGGCGCGTCAAATGCGATGATTGCCGCTGATATGGCATTGGCGGGCATTACAAGCCGTATTCCATGTGATGAGGTTATCGATGCCATGTATAAAATAGGCCAAACGATGCCAACTGCACTTAGAGAAACAGGCCAAGGCGGTTTAGCGGCAACACCGACAGGAAGAGAATTAGAGAAAAAAATTTTCGGAGGAGCGCTAGGTTCACGTGAAACAACATCAGCAAACTAGTATAGCTAACATTAAGGGTATTGGGCCGGAAACAGAAAAAACATTACACGAACTCGGTATTTATGACATTTCTGATCTTCTGAATTATTTCCCTTATCGCTATGATGACTACGAGCTGAGGGATTTAGAAGAAGTAAAGCATGATGAAAGAGTCACAGTCGAAGGGAAGGTTCATTCAGAGCCTTCTCTTACCTATTACGGAAAAAAACGAAACAGGCTGACATTCAGGCTTCTGGTCGGCCACTATTTAATTACAGCCGTATGTTTTAACCGGCCTTATTTGAAGAAGAAGCTTTCGCTCGGCTCTGTGGTGACAGTTTCAGGTAAATGGGACAAGCACCGCCAAACCATCTCTGTTCAGGAGTTGAAAAACGGGCCGCATCAAGAAGACAAAAGCATTGAGCCAGTGTATTCTGTGAAAGAAAATGTTACCGTCAAAATGATGAGGCGCTTTATTCAGCAGGCGCTGACCCAATATGCAGACTCACTTCCTGATCCTCTTCCGGAAAAGCTAAGAAAAAGCTATAAACTGCCTGACTATTATCAGGCGTTAAAAGCAATGCACCAGCCTGAAACAAGGGAAGCATTAAAGCTTGCCAGACGGCGGTTTGTTTATGAAGAATTTTTGTTGTTTCAGTTGAAAATGCAGGCGTTCCGAAAGGCGGAAAGAGAGCAGACACAAGGGATACGGCAACGTTTTTCAAACGAAGAACTTATGAGATTTATCAAAAGCCTCCCGTTTCCCCTCACAAACGCCCAGTCACGCGTTCTTCGCGAAATAACAGCAGACATGTCTTCTCCATACAGAATGAATCGTCTACTTCAAGGGGACGTTGGATCAGGAAAAACGGCAGTCGCCGCCATTGCACTGTATGCCGCGATCCTATCCGGATACCAAGGAGCGCTCATGGTGCCGACAGAAATTCTGGCCGAGCAGCATGCTGATTCGCTCGTTTCGCTATTTGAAAAATGGGACGTCAGCGTTGCTCTTTTGACAAGCTCTGTTAAAGGGAAGCGGCGAAAAGAACTGCTTGAGCGTCTTGCGGCGGGTGAGATTGATATTCTTGTAGGAACCCACGCTTTAATCCAAGACGAGGTGGAGTTTAAGGCGCTGAGTCTCGTTATTACTGATGAACAGCACAGATTTGGAGTTGAGCAGCGCAAAAAGCTTCGGAACAAAGGGCAGGATCCCGATGTTCTCTTTATGACAGCCACTCCAATCCCAAGAACGTTAGCGATCACAGTGTTCGGTGAAATGGATGTATCTGTCATCGATGAGATGCCGGCAGGACGAAAGAGAATCGAAACCTATTGGGTAAAACATGACATGCTGGATCGTATATTGGCATTTGTCGAAAAAGAATTAAAGCAAGGCAGGCAGGCTTATATCATCTGTCCGCTGATTGAAGAATCAGACAAGCTTGATGTGCAAAACGCCATTGACGTGTACAATATGCTTTCTGATATTTTTCGGGGAAAATGGAATGTCGGCCTTATGCATGGAAAGCTGCATTCCGATGAAAAAGACCAGGTCATGAGAGAATTCAGCGCAAATCACTGTCAAATTCTCGTATCAACCACTGTTGTGGAGGTTGGCGTGAATGTTCCGAATGCAACGATTATGGTGATTTATGACGCCGACCGTTTCGGGCTATCACAGCTTCACCAGCTGCGCGGCCGTGTTGGACGGGGTGAGCATCAATCTTTCTGTATTCTGATGGCTGATCCAAAATCAGAAACAGGGAAAGAACGGATGAGGATCATGTCGGAGACCAATGACGGTTTCGAGCTGTCTGAAAAGGATCTGGAACTGAGAGGTCCCGGTGATTTCTTCGGAAAAAAACAAAGCGGAATGCCGGAATTTAAAGTGGCGGACATGGTTCATGATTACAGAGCGCTTGAAACGGCAAGGCAGGATGCTGCGAATCTTGTGGCTTCTGACGCGTTCTGGAAGGAGCCGGAATACGCTGTGTTAAGAGATGAATTGCTGAAGAGCGGAGTAATGGACGGGGAAAAATTAAGCTGAGTATCAGAAGTTTTTGGTGTTCAGCCAGAAACAATCGTTGCATTCCAATCTATGAAATTATATACTACTATTAGTACCTAGTCTTAATTGTCCGGATGGTGTTTAGATATGAGAAGAAATAAGAGAGAACGCCAGGAATTACTTCAGCAGACGATTCAAGCAACCCCCTTTATTACAGATGAAGAATTAGCGGGTAAATTCGGGGTGAGCATCCAGACGATACGTTTGGACCGCTTAGAGCTTTCCATACCTGAACTGAGAGAAAGAATTAAGAACGTGGCAGAGAAAACACTTGAGGACGAAGTGAAGTCCCTGTCACTTGATGAAGTTATCGGAGAAATTATTGACCTTGAGCTGGATGATCAGGCGATATCCATTTTAGAAATAAAACAGGAGCACGTGTTCAGCCGGAATCAGATTGCGAGAGGACACCATTTATTTGCACAGGCGAATTCTTTGGCCGTTGCAGTCATTGATGACGAGCTGGCGCTGACTGCAAGTGCAGACATCCGCTTTACAAGACAGGTAAAGCAGGGTGAACGTGTCGTAGCAAAAGCGAAAGTGACGGCTGTCGAAAAAGAAAAAGGAAGAACGGTTGTCGAAGTGAACAGCTACGTTGGCGAAGAAATTGTTTTTTCTGGACGCTTTGACATGTATCGTTCAAAACATTCATAAAGGTGGAGCATGCATGAGAATAGCTGTAGATGCAATGGGAGGAGACCACGCTCCCAAAGCTGTTATTGACGGAGTTATAAAAGGTATAGAGGCATTTGATGATCTCCATATCACACTTGTCGGTGACAAAACAACGATAGAATCACATTTAACAACTACATCAGATCGCATCACGGTGCTGCACGCAGATGAAGTGATTGAGCCTACGGATGAACCGGTCCGTGCCGTGCGAAGAAAAAAGAACTCATCTATGGTTCTTATGGCGCAGGAGGTTGCGGAAAACAGAGCTGACGCCTGCATTTCAGCAGGAAATACAGGTGCATTAATGACAGCCGGTCTCTTTATTGTCGGAAGAATTAAAGGAATTGACCGTCCGGCGCTTGCCCCGACACTTCCGACTGTTTCGGGAGACGGATTTCTTCTCCTTGATGTCGGCGCCAATGTCGATGCCAAACCGGAGCACCTCGTTCAATATGCCATCATGGGTTCTGTTTATTCTCAGCAAGTGCGCGGTGTCACTTCACCGAGAGTCGGACTTTTAAATGTCGGAACAGAAGATAAAAAAGGAAACGAACTGACGAAGCAGACGTTTCAAATTTTAAAAGAAACAGCAAACATCAATTTTATCGGAAACGTGGAAGCGCGAGACCTTTTAGATGATGTGGCGGATGTTGTAGTAACAGACGGCTTTACCGGGAATGTTACACTCAAAACGCTGGAAGGCTCTGCGTTGTCAATTTTTAAAATGATGAGAGACGTAATGACGTCTACTTTGACATCCAAGCTTGCAGCAGCTGTGCTGAAACCAAAATTGAAAGAAATGAAAATGAAAATGGAGTATTCGAATTATGGCGGAGCAAGTCTTTTTGGCTTAAAAGCGCCTGTGATCAAGGCGCACGGCTCTTCAGATTCAAATGCTGTATTCCATGCGATTCGGCAAGCAAGAGAGATGGTCAGCCAAAATGTGGCTGCGCTCATTCAGGAAGAAGTAAAAGAAGAAAAAACAGATGAGTAGTCTGGAGGTTTTTACATCATGAGTAAGATTGCATTTTTATTCCCGGGTCAGGGATCACAATTTATCGGCATGGGAAAAGAGCTTTATGAGCAGGTGCCTGCTGCAAAGCGTCTGTTTGATGAAGCCGATGAAACGTTAGAAACAAAACTCAGCTCGCTTATTTTTGAGGGGGCTGCTGAAGAATTAACACTTACATACAATGCGCAGCCTGCTTTGCTTACGACAAGCATCGCTGTTCTTGAGAAATTTAAAGAATCTGGCATTACACCTGATTTCACAGCAGGACACAGCCTTGGTGAATATTCTGCACTGGTTGCGGCTGGCGCTCTGTCTTTCAAAGATGCTGTTTATACCGTCAGAAAGCGCGGAGAGTTTATGAATGAAGCGGTGCCGGCTGGCGAAGGAGCAATGGCTGCGATTCTCGGCATGGATGCTGAAGCATTAAAGCGAGTAACCGATAAAGTCACAGAGGAAGGCAACCTTGTACAGCTTGCGAATCTCAACTGTCCTGGCCAAATCGTCATTTCCGGAACAGCTAAAGGGGTTGAGCTTGCATCTGAACTGGCAAAAGAGAACGGCGCAAAACGCGCAATTCCGCTTGAAGTAAGCGGTCCGTTCCATTCTGAACTGATGAAACCGGCTGCTGAAAAGCTGAAAGAGGTATTGGACGCCTGTGACATAAAAGACGCTGATGTTCCGGTCATCTCAAATGTTTCTGCTGACGTGATGACTGAAAAAGCAGATGTCAAAGAAAAACTTATTGAGCAGCTTTACTCTCCGGTTCGTTTTGAGGAAAGCATTAACAAGCTGATCGCAGAGGGTGTTACGACTTTTATTGAAATCGGTCCCGGAAAAGTGCTTTCAGGCCTTGTGAAAAAAGTAAATAGACGGTTAAAAACAATTGCTGTATCAGATCCGGAAACGATCGAGCTGGCAATTCAAACGCTTAAGGAGGAGAATGATAATGCTTAATGATAAAACGGCTATTGTCACTGGCGCATCCCGCGGAATCGGCCGCTCAATCGCCCTTGATCTGGCAAAAAGCGGCGCAAATGTTGTCGTGAACTACTCCGGCAATGAAGCGAAAGCAAATGAAGTGGTAGATGAAATTAAATCAATGGGCAGAAAAGCAATTGCTGTCAAAGCGGATGTATCAAATCCCGAAGATGTACAAAACATGATAAAAGAAACATTGTCTGTTTTTTCTACGATTGACATTCTGGTTAATAATGCGGGAATTACAAGAGACAATCTCATCATGAGAATGAAAGAAGACGAATGGGATGACGTCATTAACATTAACCTGAAGGGTGTTTTCAACTGCACAAAAGCTGTTACAAGACAAATGATGAAACAGCGTTCAGGCCGCATTATTAACGTATCGTCTATCGTCGGCGTCAGCGGAAACCCTGGACAAGCCAACTACGTGGCTGCAAAAGCCGGCGTCATCGGTTTAACCAAATCTTCTGCTAAAGAGCTCGCCAGCCGAAATATTACGGTAAACGCAATAGCGCCAGGATTTATCTCAACTGATATGACAGATAAACTTGCAAAAGACGTTCAAGACGAAATGCTGAAACAAATTCCGCTTGCGCGCTTTGGTGAACCTAGCGATGTCAGCAGTGTTGTCACGTTCCTAGCTTCAGAGGGAGCTCGTTATATGACAGGCCAAACGCTTCATATTGACGGCGGAATGGTGATGTAAGTTTTTTCTCGAAAATTTCATCATAGTTTCTCTAGTTTTTTAAAAACGAATCCACTATAATACTTGAGGGGAGGTGAATTGCTATGGCAGACACATTAGAGCGTGTAACGAAAATCATCGTAGATCGCCTTGGCGTTGATGAAGCAGACGTCAAACTTGAAGCTTCTTTCAAGGAAGACTTAGGTGCTGATTCCCTAGATGTAGTTGAGCTTGTTATGGAACTTGAAGACGAGTTTGATATGGAGATTTCTGACGAAGATGCTGAAAAGATTGCAACAGTCGGCGACGCTGTGAACTACATACAAAACCAGCAATAAGCTGATGCTAAAAGTCCCGCCGAAACGCGGGGCTTTAGCCCTTTATTCGTGCAGTTATTACAGCATGCCGCTTTTACGCGCGCTGTATCCGGTTTAGTCAGAGAAGCGCGGTGAACCTGATGTGCCTATGGAGGTTACTATGTCAAAACACTCACATTATAAAGATAAAAAAAAGTTCTATAAAAAAGTAGAACAATTTAAAGAGTTTCAAGAACGGATTTCGGTTCACTTTCAAAATGAAAAGCTTTTGTATCAAGCATTTACACATTCATCTTATGTGAATGAGCATCGGAAAAAGCCGTATGAAGATAATGAAAGGCTTGAATTTTTAGGTGACGCTGTTTTGGAACTGACGATCTCCAGATTCTTATTTGCCAAATACCCGGCTATGAGTGAAGGAGATTTGACGAAATTGAGAGCCGCAATTGTTTGCGAACCGTCTCTCGTTTCATTGGCTCACGAGCTGTCATTCGGCGATCTTGTCCTGTTGGGTAAAGGCGAGGAAATGACAGGCGGAAGAAAGCGTCCTGCTCTATTGGCGGATGTTTTTGAGGCATTTATCGGAGCCTTGTACCTTGACCAAGGATTAGAGCCGGTCGAAAGTTTCTTAAAAGTTTATGTGTTCCCTAAAATTAACGATGGTGCTTTTTCTCATGTGATGGATTTCAAAAGCCAGCTGCAGGAATACGTGCAGCGGGACGGCAAAGGCTCTCTGGAGTATAAAATCTCCAACGAAAAAGGACCTGCGCACAACCGTGAATTTGAAGCCATCGTATCTCTAAAAGGTGAACCACTCGGAGTCGGAAACGGCCGTTCAAAGAAAGAAGCCGAACAGCACGCTGCTCAGGAAGCTTTAGCTAAATTGCAAAAACACCATACGAAACAATAAAATCCCCCTTATGACTCAGGGGGATTTCAGTATGTATGCCGTCTTATTTGACCAATGTTTATGATAGAATTGAAATACTTATTACATAAGGAGGATCGCTATGTTCCTCAAACGTTTAGACGTTATAGGATTTAAATCATTTGCAGAACGGATTTCCGTAGACTTCGTTAAAGGCGTGACAGCAGTTGTCGGGCCGAACGGAAGCGGAAAAAGCAACATCACGGATGCCATTCGCTGGGTTCTCGGCGAACAATCGGCACGCTCTCTTCGCGGCGGAAAAATGGAAGACATCATTTTTGCTGGGAGTGATTCAAGAAAGCGATTAAATCTAGCTGAAGTTACGCTTACTCTTGATAATGATGATCATTTCTTGCCAATTGACTTCCACGAGGTGAGTGTCACAAGACGTGTGTACAGATCAGGTGAGAGTGAGTTTCTGATTAACAATCAGCCATGCCGCTTGAAAGATATTATTGATTTATTTATGGACTCTGGGCTTGGTAAAGAAGCATTTTCTATTATCAGCCAAGGGAAAGTGGAAGAGATCCTGAGCAGCAAAGCGGAGGATCGCCGCAGTATCTTTGAAGAAGCGGCCGGGGTGCTTAAATATAAAACGAGAAAGAAAAAAGCAGAAAATAAACTGTTTGAGACACAGGACAATCTAAATCGGGTAGAAGATATATTACATGAGCTTGAAGGACAGGTTGAACCTCTTAAAATTCAAGCTTCAATAGCGAAAGACTACCTTGAGAAAAAGAAAGAGCTGGAGCATGTTGAAATTGCGCTGACTGCCTATGATATCGAAGAGCTGCATGGTAAATGGTCGACTCTTAAAGAGAAAGTGCAGATGGCAAAAGAAGAAGAGCTTGCTGAATCGTCTGCTATTTCTGCGAAAGAAGCAAAGATTGAGGATACAAGGGACAAAATACAAGCGCTTGATGAGTCAGTAGATGAGCTCCAGCAAGTTTTACTGGTAACTAGTGAAGAGCTGGAAAAGCTTGAAGGCCGTAAAGAAGTCCTGAAAGAACGAAAGAAAAACGCTGTGCAAAACCAAGAACAGCTTGAAGAAGCCATCGTTCAGTTCCAGCAAAAAGAAACGGTTCTGAAAGAAGAGCTTTCGAAGCAGGAAGCTGTCTTCGAAACGCTTCAGGCTGAGGTGAAGCAGTTAAGGGTGCAAGTAAAAGAAAAACAGCAGGCTCTCAGTCTTCACAATGAAAATGTCGAAGAGAAAATCGAGCAGCTGAAAAGTGATTATTTTGAGCTGTTAAACAGCCAGGCGTCGATACGCAACGAACTCCAGCTTCTTGATGACCAGATGTCCCAATCCGCTGTCACATTGCAGAGACTCGCGGACAACAATGAAAAGCACCTGCAGGAACGGCGTGATATTTCTGCGCGTAAAGCCGCATGTGAAACGGAATTTGCCCGAATTGAGCAGGAGATTCACAGTCAAGTCGGTGCATATCGTGATATGCAGACAAAATATGAGCAGAAAAAGCGCCAATACGAAAAAAATGAATCCGCTCTGTATCAGGCATACCAATACGTTCAGCAAGCGAGATCAAAAAAGGACATGCTTGAGACGATGCAGGGAGATTTCTCCGGCTTTTATCAAGGTGTTAAAGAAGTGCTGAAAGCGAAAGAGCGCCTTGGCGGAATTCGCGGAGCGGTTCTTGAGCTGATTTCTACAGAACAGAAGTATGAAACGGCCATTGAAATAGCGCTCGGCGCTTCTGCTCAACACGTCGTGACCGACGATGAACAATCTGCCCGCAAAGCGATTCAATATTTAAAGCAGAATTCCTTCGGCCGGGCGACGTTTCTGCCTCTTTCTGTTATTAGAGACCGCCAGCTTCAAAGCCGTGACGCGGAAACAGCCGCCCGGCATTCATCATTTCTCGGGGTTGCCAGTGAACTTGTCACATTTGATCCTGCGTATCGAAGCGTCATCCAGAATCTTCTTGGAACCGTTCTGATCACAGAGGACTTAAAGGGTGCAAACGAGCTTGCGAAGCTTCTCGGGCACCGGTACCGCATCGTAACCCTTGAGGGAGATGTTGTGAACCCCGGTGGTTCAATGACGGGCGGCGCGGTTAAAAAGAAAAATAACTCCCTCCTCGGAAGAAGCCGGGAGCTAGAAGATGTGACGAAACGGCTCGCTGAAATGGAAGAGAAAACGGCACTGCTTGAACAAGAGGTCAAAACCCTTAAGCACTCCATTCAGGATATGGAGAAAAAACTGGCTGACTTAAGAGAAACCGGGGAAGGCTTAAGGTTAAAGCAGCAGGATGTGAAAGGCCAGCTGTACGAACTTCAAGTTGCCGAGAAAAATATCAATACCCATTTAGAGCTCTATGACCAAGAAAAATCTGCTCTGTCAGAAAGCGATGAAGAGAGAAAAGTGCGCAAACGCAAGCTTGAAGAAGAGCTCTCTGCCGTATCTGAAAAGATGAAACAGCTTGAAGAGGACATAGACAGACTGACAAAACAAAAACAAACGCAATCCTCAACGAAAGAGTCTCTCTCCAACGAGCTGACTGAGCTGAAGATCGCAGCGGCCAAAAAAGAGCAGGCTTGCAAGGGGGAAGAGGACAACCTTGCCAGATTAAAGAAAGAGCTCACTGAAACAGAGCTTGCGTTAAAAGAAGCAAAAGAAGACTTAAGCTTCTTAACGTCAGAGATGTCATCTAGCACCAGCGGCGAAGAAAAGCTGGAAGAAGCAGCAAAACATAAATTGAATGACAAAACGAAAACGATCGAACTGATTGCATTAAGGCGCGATCAGCGCATCAAGCTTCAGCATGGGCTTGAAACGTATGAGCGTGAGCTGAAAGAAATGAAACGCCTGTATAAACAAAAAACAACGCTCTTAAAAGACGAAGAAGTCAAACTCGGACGAATGGAAGTCGAGCTTGATAATTTACTCCAATACTTACGGGAGGAATACAGCTTGTCCTTTGAGGGGGCAAAAGAGAAATATCAGCTTGAAACTGATCCAGAGGAAGCCAGAAAGCGTGTGAAGCTGATTAAACTCGCAATTGAAGAGCTGGGTACCGTGAACCTCGGAAGCATAGATGAGTTTGAGAGGGTCAACGAACGGTACAAGTTTCTGTCGGAACAAAAAGAAGATTTAACAGAAGCGAAAAATACCTTGTTCCAAGTGATTGAAGAAATGGATGAAGAAATGACGAAGCGATTTAACGACACATTCGTCCAAATCCGCTCACACTTTGATCAAGTTTTTCGCTCCTTATTCGGAGGAGGGCGAGCTGAACTGAGGCTCACCGATCCTAACGATCTGCTTCATTCAGGAGTCGAGATTATCGCTCAGCCGCCGGGGAAAAAGCTGCAAAACTTAAACCTCCTGTCAGGCGGAGAGCGTGCGCTTACTGCTATAGCGCTCTTATTCTCAATCCTAAAGGTTCGTCCAGTGCCGTTTTGCGTCCTTGACGAAGTAGAGGCTGCGCTCGACGAAGCGAATGTGTTCCGATTTGCGCAGTATTTAAAAAAATACAGCAGTGATACCCAGTTTATTGTGATTACCCACAGAAAAGGAACGATGGAGGAAGCGGATGTACTTTATGGCGTAACCATGCAGGAATCCGGTGTTTCCAAGGTAATCTCCGTTAAGCTGGAAGAAACAAAAGAATTCGTTCAGTAACGAGGAAAGAGGTTAAAAGATGAGCTTTTTTAAAAAATTAAAAGAGAAAATCACAAAACAGACAGATTCCGTATCTGAAAAGTTTAAGGATGGCCTTGAAAAAACAAGAAACTCCTTTCAAAACAAAGTGAATGATCTTGTATCCCGTTACCGTAAAGTGGATGAGGATTTCTTCGAAGAGCTTGAAGAGGTTCTTATCAGCGCGGATGTCGGTTTTACAACCGTTATGGAATTAATAGATGAACTGAAAAAAGAAGTCAAACGCAGAAATATTCAAGATCCAAAGGAAGTCCAGTCAGTGATTTCTGAGAAACTGGTCGAGATTTATAACAGCGGAGATGAGCAAATTTCAGAACTGAACATCCAGGATGGGCGTTTAAACGTAATCCTTCTGGTAGGTGTAAACGGCGTCGGGAAAACAACAACGATCGGAAAGCTTGCCCATAAAATGAAACAAGAAGGAAAATCTGTCGTACTTGCCGCCGGAGACACTTTCAGAGCGGGAGCCATTGAACAGCTGGAAGTATGGGGAGAGCGTACAGGAGTGCCTGTCATTAAGCAGACGGCAGGAAGCGATCCGGCGGCTGTCATCTACGATGCTGTTCATGCTGCGAAAGCAAGAAATGCCGATGTATTAATTTGTGATACGGCAGGGCGTCTCCAAAACAAAGTAAATCTCATGAAAGAGCTTGAAAAAGTAAAACGTGTTATCGAAAGAGAAGTTCCTGAAGCTCCGCATGAGGTGCTGCTTGCCCTTGATGCCACGACCGGCCAAAATGCAATGGCTCAGGCAAAAGAATTCTCTAAAGCAACAAATGTTACCGGCATTGCTTTAACGAAGCTTGACGGTACGGCAAAAGGCGGTATCGTCCTTGCGATTCGCAACGAGCTTCACATCCCGGTTAAACTAGTCGGTTTAGGAGAAAAAGTTGATGACCTTCAGGAATTTGATCCAGAATCCTATGTGTACGGACTCTTTTCAGATTTAGTGGAAAAAGCCGACGATTAAGAAAAAGGCCCCAACATCTTGGGGCCTTTTTCTTTTTTATCTTCTTACTTGATAGGCGAAATGATAAAGGCTGTTATCAGTGGATACCAGTCTTGACTCACCAGAAAAAACTCTGAATGGGATGATGTCATAGTAATGAACGGAAACAGATGTGTAATACGTATAGTAACCAGCAGCTGGCCCCAAATACATTGGAACCTCAAATGTTCCGTTTGCATCAGTCGTTCCTGAAGCAGTTTGTGTTGTGTTTCCGACCTTCGTGTCCGCTTCAAATCTTACGGGCGCGTTTGGCACTGGCTGTCCGTTTTGGTCGAGTAATTTGCCGCTTACTGTAATATTGTACTTGACTCGCCAATATTGACCTTGTCCGTAATTGATTTTACCGTATACCCCTCCATCTGTGCTGATATTTGTGATTGAGGCCTTATAAGGTGCCTCAGCAGCGTCTGCTTGCTGTGCCGGGAAACCTATTGTAAACAGGGCTGCCAGACATAACATAAACAATAAACCGATTTTTTTCATAAAAATCCTCCTTAAAATAGGGTTCATATACAATATCGGAATAAATTGGATGATATTTAGCGTATTTTGGAAAAGTTAATCGCCGCTTTGACAAGATAAAAACTTGACAGTGTCATTAAAACCGTGTAAACTAAGTTATCGTAAAGGGATTTGACTTAACAAAGGGGAGAGCTCAAATGTCACTCGAAAAGACAACGAGAATGAATTATCTGTTTGATTTTTATCAGTCGTTGTTGACGTCAAAACAGAAGAGCTATATGTCGCTTTATTATTTGGACGATTTCTCCCTAGGCGAAATAGCCGAAGAATATGAGGTTTCAAGACAAGCTGTTTATGATAACATCAAACGAACAGAAGCGATGCTTGAACAATATGAAGAAAAGCTGCTCCTTTTGAAAAAGTTTCAGGAGCGTAAAGAGATGTTTAATAAGCTGAAGGAGCTTGCTTCCGGTTCAAAAGAAGAGGAAGAAATTACAGCTCTGATTGAAGCGCTTGAGAAATTAGATTAGGAGGCGGCAAACTATGGCATTTGAAGGATTAGCCGACCGACTGCAGCAGACGATTTCTAAAATCCGCGGAAAAGGGAAAGTCAGCGAACAAGATGTAAAAGATATGATGCGTGAGGTTCGTCTTGCGCTGCTTGAGGCTGACGTTAACTTTAAAGTAGTCAAAGATTTTGTCAAAAAAGTAAGTGAACGCGCTGTAGGCCAAGACGTCATGAAAAGTCTGACGCCCGGCCAGCAGGTCATTAAAGTTGTTAAAGAGGAACTGACTGAGCTGATGGGCGGCGAAGAGAGCAAAATCGCCGTCGCAAAAAGGCCGCCGACTGTTATTATGATGGTCGGTCTCCAAGGTGCCGGTAAAACGACAACAAGCGGTAAGCTTGCGAATCTGCTGCGCAAAAAGCATAATCGCAAACCGATGCTGGTTGCTGCCGATATTTACCGCCCAGCCGCAATTAAGCAGCTGGAAACACTCGGCAAACAGCTTGATATGCCTGTTTTCTCTCTTGGCGATCAGGTCAGTCCTGTAGAAATAGCTAAACAGGCTATTGAGAAAGCCAAGGAAGAACATTATGACTATGTCATTTTGGATACGGCAGGCCGCTTGCATATCGACCATGAACTGATGGATGAACTGACCAACGTCAAAGAAATCGCGAATCCGGAAGAAATTTTCCTGGTTGTCGATTCAATGACCGGTCAGGACGCTGTGAATGTTGCCAAAAGCTTTAATGAACAGCTCGGTTTAACCGGTGTTGTGTTAACTAAGCTGGATGGAGACACACGCGGCGGGGCTGCGCTTTCTATTCGCGCTGTGACAAACACGCCAATTAAGTTCGCAGGTTTGGGCGAAAAGCTTGATGCGTTAGAGCCGTTCCACCCTGAACGCATGGCATCAAGGATTCTCGGCATGGGCGACGTGCTGACATTGATTGAAAAAGCACAGGCCAGCGTTGATGAAGACAAAGCCAAAGAGCTGGAACAAAAAATGAGAACGATGAGCTTCACATTGGACGATTTTCTGGAGCAGCTCGGGCAAGTCAGAAACATGGGGCCGCTTGATGAGCTTCTGCAAATGATGCCGGGTGCAGGTAAAATGAAAGGCCTGAAAAACATCCAAGTTGATGAAAAACAGCTGAATCATGTGGAAGCAATCATTAAATCAATGACTGTTCTTGAAAAAGAACAGCCGGATATCATCAATGCCAGCCGGCGGAAGCGGATTGCAAAAGGAAGCGGGACATCTGTACAGGAAGTCAACCGTCTGCTTAAGCAGTTTGATGAAATGAAAAAAATGATGAAGCAGATGACAAACATGTCAAAAGGCAAGAAAAAAGGGTTTAAGCTACCTTTTATGTAATCGGTTATACATGATAAAACCGTTGTTAAGAAAAAACACTTTACAAACACTTTTATCATTGTTAATATACTATCTTGTTGAAATATTTTCGGAGGTGCTAGTAAAATGGCAGTAAAAATTCGTTTAAAACGTATGGGAGCAAAAAAATCTCCTTTCTATCGTATTGTTGTAGCAGATTCTCGTTCACCACGTGACGGCCGTTTCATCGAAACAGTCGGAACTTACAACCCGGTTGCAAAACCAGCGGAAGTAAAAATTGACGAAGAGCTTGCTCTTAAATGGCTTCAAACTGGAGCGAAACCATCTGATACAGTTCGCAACTTGTTCTCTAGCCAAGGAATCATGGAAAAATTCCACAACGCTAAACAAGGCAAGTAATGACTGATCAACACTTGGAAGATTTGATTGTCCACATTGTGACGCCGCTTGTTGATCATCCAGATGACATTCGCGTCATAAGAGAAGAATCCGATCAAAAGATTGCGCTGCGCTTATCTGTCCATAAGTCAGATACCGGTAAAGTTATCGGAAAGCAAGGCCGGTCTGCAAAAGCGATTCGAACAGCTGTATTTGCAGCTGGCGCACAGTCTTCTAAGAAAGTTCAATTTGAAATATTTGACTAAAAGGGAGAGGGCCGGCACCTCCCCTTTTTTTACACGCAAAAAAAGGGTAAACTGATAGAAGCTTAGGCAAAATAGAAAAGCCTGGGCGAGTAAAAGTTTTAAAAGCGGGGAGCTTGGTGCGATGCAAATTATTCACCGTGTAGCCGTTATGCAAGTCTTAACCGAGCGCAGTAAAGAAAAGCTTTTAGCTTCTTTTGCCGAAAAGAAACAAATGCTTGAACGAGAATGCAGCCAGCTCTATTTTCAGCTTAGAAAACATGAGAAAGAACAGCAAAACCCTGATATGATTGAACAATTTAAAAAGGCAATAGAAAAGCGAAAAGATGATATAAAAATCATCGATTTTCAAATTGCTCAAGTACATACATTGCCGCTTGGCAGTGAGTTGAAAGAAAAGGAAGTCGATGCGCTGCTGACGATTGAAGCCGGGGATGACTGGCATGAGAAAACAGCAGCGAACACCATCGTCATAAAAGACGGAAAAGTAATTGAAATTCGCCAGAGGTGATCATATGACAAAGCGATGGTTTAATGTAGGCAAAATCGTAAATACCCACGGAATCAAAGGCGAAGTGCGGGTGATTTCAAAAACAGATTTTGCCGAAGAACGATACAAGCCGGGAAACACGCTGTATTTGTTTATGGACGGCCGTAACGAACCAGTGAAGGTAACGGTAAACACATATAGACTGCATAAGCAATTTCATCTGCTGCAGTTTAAAGAAAGACAAAACCTAAATGAAGTAGAAGAGCTGAAAAACGCAATCATTAAAGTTCCTGAAGAAGAATTAGGAGAGCTGAATGAGGGTGAATTTTATTTCCACGAAATTATTGGGTGTGAAGTATTTACTGAAGAAGGCGAACTCATCGGAAAGGTCAAAGAAATTTTGACGCCTGGAGCCAATGACGTTTGGGTCATCGGAAGAAAAGGAAAAAAAGACGCACTCATTCCTTACATTGAATCAGTGGTCAAACATATCGATGTCAGGGAAAAGAAAATTGAGATTGAACTCATGGAAGGGTTAATAGACGAATGAAAATCGACTTTTTGACGCTGTTTCCCGAAATGTTTGAAGGCGTGCTCGGCTCATCGATTCTTCAAAAAGCCCAGGAAAAAGATGCGGTGCAGTTTCAAGTCGTAAATTTCCGGGAGTACTCTGATAACAAGCACAATACTGTTGATGATTATCCTTATGGCGGCGGGGCAGGCATGGTTCTCAAGCCTCAGCCTGTTTTTGACGCGGTCGAGGACCTGACATCAAAGGCAGCCGCTGCTCCGCGTATTATCCTCGTATGCCCGCAAGGTGAGCGTTTTACCCAAAAAAAAGCCGAGCAATTAGCAAAGGAAGAGCATTTGCTGTTCATTTGCGGCCACTATGAAGGCTATGATGAACGCATTCGCGAGCACTTGGTAACGGATGAAATATCAATTGGCGATTTTGTTCTGACGGGCGGTGAGCTCCCTGCAATGATGATCGCAGACAGTGTGGTCAGACTGCTTCCGGGTGTACTGGGTAAAGAGGCTTCCCATATTGAGGATTCCTTCAGCACCGGACTTTTAGAGCACCCGCATTATACAAGACCGGCAGATTACAAAGGTTTAAAAGTGCCTGAAACACTCTTGTCAGGAAACCATGCAAAAATTGAAGAATGGCGGAATAAAGAATCGATCAGAAGGACCTACCTAAGACGTCCGGACCTGTTGAAAGACTACCCGCTTACAGAGCAGCAAAGAAAGTGGATTTCTGAATGGGAAAAAGAATAGATTTTATTGCATAGGCTATGAAATTGTGATAAGATACTACTTGTGGCTTAAGCGGGCTTATCCGCTGCAAGCTTGAAAACGATGTTCCGCTGTGCCGGTTTTTGTGGCCAAGAGCATCTGTTGGAAGGAGTTGAAAACGATGCAAAAACTAATTGAAGATATCACAAAAGAACAGCTTCGTACTGATCTTCCTGCGTTCCGTCCTGGTGACACTTTACGTGTACACGTTAAAGTTGTTGAGGGTAACCGTGAGCGTATCCAGATCTTTGAAGGTGTTGTGATTAAGCGTCGTGGTGGTGGAATCAGCGAAACGTTCACAGTTCGTAAGATTTCTTACGGTGTTGGCGTTGAACGTACTTTCCCAGTACACACACCAAAAATCGCGAAAATCGAAGTTGTACGTTACGGTAAAGTACGCCGTGCTAAACTTTACTACCTGCGTGAACTTCGCGGAAAAGCGGCTCGTATTAAAGAGATCAGACGATAATGATAACGAACGAAAAGAGCTTGTTACCTGTAACAAGCTCTTTTTTTATACAGAATTTGAAAATGCCGGACAGGCATCGTAAAATACATAAAGGACAACAATGAATCATGCATACTGAAGATAAAGGCGGTGTTCGTGTCACATGACAATTCAATGGTTCCCGGGCCATATGGCAAAAGCAAGAAGGGAAGTAACCGAAAAATTAAAATTAATCGATATCGTATATGAATTGGTAGATGCCAGAATTCCAATGTCATCAAGAAACCCAATGATTGAAGATATTCTAAAAAACAAGCCGCGAATTATGCTGTTAAACAAGGCTGACAAAGCAGATGCGGCAGTTACACAGCAGTGGAAAGAGCACTTTGAGAAGCAGGGGATCCGCTCTCTGTCTATTAATTCTGTAAATGGACAAGGGTTAAATCAAATTGTGCCTGCATCAAAAGAGATCCTCCAAGAAAAATTTGACCGGATGCGTGCGAAAGGTGTGAAGCCGAGAGCGATTCGTGCTTTGATTATCGGTATTCCAAACGTCGGAAAATCAACACTCATCAACCGGCTTGCAAAGAAAAACATAGCAAAAACGGGAGACAGACCTGGTATTACGACCTCTCAACAGTGGGTCAAAGTTGGGAAAGAATTAGAGCTATTAGATACACCGGGAATTTTGTGGCCTAAATTTGAGGATGAGCTTGTCGGTTTGAGACTGGCAGTCACCGGGGCTATTAAAGACTCGATTATCAATTTGCAGGACGTGGCCGTGTTTGGTCTTCGTTTTCTCGAAGAACATTACCCAGAACGGCTCAAGGAGCGTTATGGCCTTGAGGAGATCCCAGAGGACATTGCCGAGCTGTTTGATGCAATAGGTGAAAAGCGGGGCTGTCTCATGAGCGGTGGGCTCATTAACTATGATAAGACGACTGAAGTCATCATTCGCGATATTCGCACTGAAAAGTTCGGCAGGCTGTCATTTGAACAGCCGACGATGTAAAGGCGCGCAGAAATGCGGGTCTTTATTTTTTCTTGGCTGAACCGATACATACAGTAAGGGAGAAGAGAAAGTGAATACATTAACCGTAAAGGACATTAAAGACCGTTTGCAGGAAGTGAAGGATGCACGAGACCCATTTATTGCCCAATGCGAAAACGACCCGAGAAAAAGCGTTCAAACGCTTGTAGAGCAATGGCTTAAAAAGCAAGCGAAAGAAAAAGCGCTGAAAGAACAATGGGTGAATATGACTTCCTATGAAAGGCTGGCAAGAAACAAAGGATTTCGCTTGATTGCAGGTGTTGACGAGGTCGGCCGGGGGCCATTGGCAGGACCAGTTGTCGCCAGCGCAGTCATCCTTCCAGAGGAATGTGAAATACTTGGGCTGACAGACTCCAAAAAGCTTTCAGAGAAAAAACGCGAGGAATATTACGAGCTTATTATGAAGGAAGCACTGGCGGTCGGGATAGGAATTGTAGAAGCTACTGTGATTGATGAGATCAATATATATGAAGCTTCAAAAATGGCAATGGTGAAAGCGATACAGGATTTGTCGGCTACACCTGATTATTTGCTTGTTGACGCAATGACACTTCCGCTCGACACGGCTCAGGCGTCAATTATAAAAGGCGATGCCAAAAGCGTGTCTATTGCGGCAGGTGCGTGTATCGCAAAAGTGACGAGGGACCGAATGATGAGCGCTTATGCCGAAACGTATCCCATGTACGGCTTTGAAAAAAATAAAGGCTATGGGACAAAAGAACATTTGGAAGCTCTCGCTGCATACGGCCCAACTGAATTGCACCGCAAAACTTTCGCTCCTGTTCAATCTTTCAGATAAATCACATGGACAAGGAGGCACCTTTTTAAAATGAACATACGAAATGATGTGCAAAAGGCGTTGCAGCACCTTTTCGGGCGTACAGCCGTCCCGCAGGAAACATCAAAAGTAAACGAAGCGCTAAACGGGGAGAAGCGTCTCCTCTTAGGAAAAGTGCTTCGTTTACTAGGAGATCAGCATGCCCTGATCCAAGTCGGCAATCAAACTGTTCAGGGAAAACTTGAAACCCAGCTTCGTCCTCAGGCATACTATTGGTTTTCCTACGAAAAAAAAACGGCAGAGCAAACAGGCCGTCTTCAAGTCGTTCAAAGCTTTGATCAAAATCCTAAAACCATTCAGGATGCAGCTGGCAAGCTTTTAAATGCCATGTCAGTGAAGACGTCAAACGCAGCTCTCATAATGACAGGAGCGATGCTGAAGAGCAAAACACCCGTAACAGAAAATGATATCAAAACAGCTGTCCGCTGGATGGACACGCTGCCTTCGCAAGACACAAAAAAAGCAGTTGAAACGGTTCTCTTCGCTTTAAAGCGTGATCTTCCCATTCACTCCGAGATTTTGAATGGTGTTCACGCTGTGAAATCACCTGTTCCGTTGCATCAGCACGTATCCCAGCTGCTACAGGCAATCGACCAAAACCCTCAGCAGAGCCAAATGATGTCAAAGCTAAAGGAAGCAGTTACGGTGCTTTTAAATAGTGAAATCGATGTCCATGCAGAACGGCTGATTGATAAGCTTATTTCTTTAACCGACAATACGAAAGCACCTTTTCCGGCGAATACAGCTGGAAGCAGGGAGCTTAGCACACCAGCTGGCTCCCCCGGAAAAGCCAGCCTGCCGATTGCAAATCACACAGCAGAACAGGGAAGCATACAAGAAGAGCCTGTTAAAACAGCAGCAGACATTCCAATTAAAGAAGCCCGCCAGCTGCTGGTGAAGCTGACGGAATCTGCTGAAAAAAACAGTCTCCAAATTGTGAAAGAAGCAGCAAATTGGATTAAAGCGGCTGCTTCATCGGGTGATAGTAAGTCACTTGCAGCTTCAGCAGTTTTACAGGCGGCACAAGTCACAGACCAGGAAGCCGAAGTCTTTTTAAAGGCTGTTCAGCAGACAGCACCCCATTTGGCGGATAAGGCAGATGTTCTTTCTTTCTTATCCAAAGTGAAAATGGCAATCGGCGCAAGGGACGAGGTTGCGTTCATTAAAGCGTTTGAACAAGGAAGCGCAGTCACATCTGGCGAAATGCAATCCATCAAGCTGGCTCTTTCTGCCTTAAGAGCATCGCATGAGGTAGCCGAACCAGTCAAACAAGAAGCCGATCAGCTTTTTCATAAATTAAATGGCCAGCTTTTCATGCAGCAGGACCATCCATCATACAGCCAAATTGTAATGTCATTTCCGATGTTTTCGAAGTCAGGGGTTCAGGACATGACTGTTCTGTTTAAAGGAAAGAAAGAAGCGGATGGAAAGCTTGATCCTTCCCATTGCCGCCTTTTGTTTTTGCTGCAGCTTGATACACTAAAAGAAACCGTCGTTGATTGCTTGGTACAGCAAAAAGTCATGACCATTACAATAGAGACTGATTTCGAGCTGCAGGCTGCGATCGATCCGATGGTGCCCGCGCTTAAACAGGGGCTAAAGGAAATGGGGTACAGCCTTTCAGGGGTAAACGCTAAAAAAAGGGTTCACACCGAAGAAAAGGCTTCAATCGATCAATATATAACAAGTATCAGTGATCAGGAAGTGGATGTGAAAATATGAAAGAGCAGACACCGATCAGAAAAGCTGTTGCTCTCCATTATGACGAACAAAAAGACAAGGCGCCGAGAGTGATTGCCACAGGGAAGGGCCATGTAGCTGACAACATTATCAAAGAAGCGAAAAAAGCAGGGGTCCCGATTCAAGAAGATCGGACCCTTGTCGAATTAATGCGCCATTTGACGGTAGATGATCAAATTCCTGAAGCTCTTTATGAAACGGTAGCCGAGATTTTTTCATTCATTTACAAATTGGACGAAAGCGTAAAAAACAAAAAATAGCTAAAATATTCCCCATCCTTCTTTGAAATTTATGTTTTTAATAAAGTAAAAGTTTGAATGTTTAGAAGGATTAAAAGATTTTGCATCGAACTGTAGACAATTCTTCCAGTATTATTATAGAATGAAAGCGCAGTCTATTTTAGTTTTGTTACATAAGTTAGGAGGATGGGAAATGAATATCCATGAGTACCAGGGAAAAGAAGTCCTCAGAAAATATGGGGTATCTGTTCCTGAAGGTAAAGTGGCTTTTACAGCAGAAGAAGCAGTTGAGAGTGCAAAGAGCTTATCCAGCTCGGTTTATGTCGTAAAGGCTCAAATTCATGCTGGCGGTCGAGGCAAAGCTGGTGGGGTAAAAATAGCAAAATCATTAGACGAAGTAAAAGCGTATGCCGAAGAACTATTAGGGAAGACCCTAGTTACACATCAGACGGGTCCGGACGGCCAAGTAATAAAACGCTTACTTATTGAAGAAGGCTGCGATATTAAAAAAGAATATTACATCGGTCTAGTGCTTGACCGCGCCACTTCAAGAATCGTTTTGATGGCTTCTGAAGAAGGCGGAACGGAAATTGAAGAGGTTGCGGAGAAAACACCGGAAAAAATCAAAAAAGCTGTCATTGATCCGGCTGTTGGCCTTCAAGGCTATCAAGCCAGAGAAATTGCATTCGCTATTAATATTCCAAAAGAGCTCGTGGGAAAAGCTGCTAAATTTATGCTTGGACTATATAAAGCGTTTGTTGAGAAAGACTGCTCAATCGCCGAAATCAATCCGCTTGTTGTTACCGGCGACGGAAATGTGATGGCGCTTGATGCAAAATTGAATTTTGACAGCAATGCGTTGTACCGACAAAAGGACATTATGGAATACAGAGATTTGGATGAAGAAGATCCGAAAGAAATTGAAGCGTCCAAATATGATCTAAGCTACATTTCCCTTGATGGAAATATCGGCTGTATGGTGAACGGCGCGGGACTTGCAATGTCCACGATGGATATTATCAAGCATTATGGAGGAGAACCGGCCAACTTCCTTGATGTGGGCGGCGGTGCAACCGCGGAAAAAGTCACGGAAGCATTTAAAATCATTCTTTCTGATCAAAACGTTAAAGGGATTTTTGTCAACATTTTCGGCGGCATTATGAAATGTGATGTCATCGCAGAAGGGGTTGTTGAAGCGACTAGACAAGTTGGTTTGACATTGCCGCTTGTCGTCCGTCTTGAAGGCACAAACGTGGATCTAGGGAAGAAAATCCTTAGTGAATCAGGATTAAACATTACATCTGCGGAATCAATGGCTGACGGCGCGCAGAAAATCGTATCCTTAGTTTAAGAAAGAATGAAAGGCAGGGGACCAAATAATGAGTGTTTTCATTAATAAAGATACAAGAGTTATTGTGCAAGGGATTACAGGTTCTACCGCTTTATTTCATACGAAGCAGATGCTTGAATACGGCACAAATATCGTTGGCGGTGTAACACCTGGAAAAGGCGGAACAGAAGTGGAAGGTGTTCCTGTATTTAATACAGTGGCTGAAGCAGTTCAAACGACCGGCGCTAACGCGTCTGTTATATATGTGCCCGCACCGTTTGCAGCTGATGCGATTATGGAAGCGGTAGATGCGGAGCTTGATCTCGTGATTTGTATCACAGAACATATCCCGGTTTTGGATATGGTGAAGGTCAAACGCTTCATGGAAGGCAAGAAAACGAGACTGATAGGGCCGAACTGTCCTGGTGTCATTACGCCTGAAGAGTGTAAAATCGGCATTATGCCCGGATACATCCATAAAAAGGGTCATGTAGGCGTTGTATCACGTTCAGGAACATTAACATACGAAGCGGTGCACCAGCTCTCAGAAGCGGGTGTAGGGCAATCTACAGCTGTTGGAATCGGCGGCGACCCTGTAAATGGAACAAACTTTATTGACGTTTTAAAAGCGTTTAACGAAGATCCTGACACACACGCAGTCATCATGATTGGCGAAATCGGCGGTACGGCCGAAGAGGAAGCGGCAGAGTGGGTAAAAGCCAACATGACAAAACCGGTAGTCGGTTTTATCGGCGGTAAAACAGCACCTCCTGGGAAGCGCATGGGGCATGCAGGCGCCATTATTTCCGGCGGAAAAGGGACAGCTGATGAAAAAATCAAAACCCTTAATGCATGCGGAATCGAAGTTGCAGAGACACCTTCTGTCATGGGTGAAACCTTAATCAAGGTGCTGAAAGAGAAGAACTTGTTCGAAACTTGTAAAACGCATTAATAAAAAAGGGACAGCCGTCAAGGCTGTTCCTGCTTTTTCTAACAAAAGGAGGTCAATCTATTGGATCAGGCCGCTGCCTGCCTAACGATTTGCAGAATCAATCAATTATTATCCCCATCCCTTCTATTAAAATGGTGGAAAGCCGATCCGTCTATGTCGCTGACATCACCTGTGTTACAAACGGTTACTCGTGATCAAATAAAAGCAGCTGCATTAAAAAACGAAATAGAACAACTTTATCCAAAGCTCCAGCGTGTACTTGCTGCTTATCGTGAGCAAGGCATTAACACCATCCCTATTTCTTCAAAGCAATATCCTTTCTGGCTTAAAAGCATTTATGATCCCCCCGCCGTACTGTTTGCAAAAGGTGATATGACTCTTCTTTCGAAAGGGAGAAAAATTGGAATTGTAGGGACAAGAAATCCAACAGCTTATGGGAAACAAGTTGTCAATCATCTTACAAAAGAGATCTGTCGTAAAGGTTGGGTGATTGTCAGCGGACTGGCGTCTGGGATAGACGGAATGTCCCATGCTGCAAGTATTAAGGCGAAGGGGCGGACAATTGGCGTCATTGCAGGCGGATTTCAGCACATTTATCCCCGAGAAAACCTTCAGTTAGCAGATCACATGGCTAAACACCATATCCTGCTGTCAGAGCACCCACCTGAAACTAAACCCCAAAAATGGCATTTCCCTATGAGAAACCGTATTATCAGCGGACTAAGTGAAGGCGTTATTGTCGTTCAGGGCAAAGAAAAAAGCGGTTCGCTGATTACTGCCTATCAAGCATTGGAACAAGGGAGAGAGGTATTTGCCGTACCCGGTTCATTGTTTGACCCTTACGCCGGAGGTCCTATAAAACTGATCCAGCAGGGGGCTAAAGCCATATGGTCAGCAGAGGATATTTTCGAGGAACTTCCTGAGAGAAACGTTCAATATACGGAACCCTTTTGAATTATCGTTTGACAAACGGTATTGTAATATTTAATAATAGTGAGGATTTAAAGTTGCATATTGTTTTCTATTTAATTAATGACGTTCATGATAAAGAATGAAATGTTGAAAGCCAAATAAAGACAGCTGCAAAAATAAAATTGAAATATCTTGAAAAGAGAGAGAACACCTCTTGAGGGGGATGAAAATGTCTGATTATCTAGTCATCGTGGAATCGCCCGCTAAGGCGAAAACGATTGAACGTTACTTAGGTAAAAAATATAAAGTAAAAGCATCAATGGGACATGTCCGGGATCTTCCAAAAAGTCAAATGGGAGTTGACATAGAACAGAATTTTGAACCGAAATATATTACCATTCGAGGTAAAGGCCCGGTATTAAAAGAGCTGAAAACTGCTGCGAAAAAAGCCAAAAAAGTGTATCTCGCAGCCGACCCCGACAGAGAAGGGGAAGCGATTGCATGGCATTTGGCACACAGTCTTGATTTAGATCTCAACTCAGACTGCCGTGTGGTGTTTAACGAAATTACAAAAGACGCTATTAAGGAATCGTTTAAGCATCCCCGCATGATCAATATGGATTTAGTGGATGCACAGCAAGCGAGACGTATTTTAGACAGGCTTGTCGGATATAAAATCAGTCCGATCTTATGGAAAAAAGTCAAAAAAGGGCTTAGCGCAGGACGCGTGCAATCCGTTGCCCTCCGTTTGATTATTGACCGTGAAAAAGAGATTAACGACTTTAAGCCTGAGGAATATTGGACAATTGACGGTACGTTCTTAAAAGGTCAAGAAACCTTTGAAGCGAGCTTTTTCGGGAAAAACGGCAAAAAACTTCCTTTAAATAGTGAAGCTGATGTAAAAGAGATTCTTTCTCAGCTCAAAGGGAATCAATATACAGTTGAAAAAGTAACCAAAAAGGAACGCAAACGTAATCCCGCTTTGCCTTTTACCACTTCTACCCTGCAGCAGGAAGCGGCTCGCAAGCTCAATTTCAGAGCGAAGAAAACGATGATGATTGCACAGCAATTATATGAAGGAATTGATTTAGGAAGAGAAGGAACGGTTGGTCTGATCACGTATATGAGAACGGATTCAACCCGTATTTCAAATACGGCTGTTGATGAAGCAGCTGCATTTATTGATCAGACTTATGGAAAAGAGTTCCTAGGCGGCAAACGGAAGCCTGCGAAAAAGAATGAAAATGCCCAGGATGCCCACGAAGCAATTCGGCCGACATCAGTTCTTAGAAAACCAAGTGAATTAAAAGCAGTCCTCGGCAGAGACCAAATGAGACTGTATAAATTAATTTGGGAGCGTTTTGTTGCCAGCCAAATGGCACCGGCTGTTCTCGATACAATGAGTGTCGACCTGACAAACAACGGTTTGACATTTCGTGCAAATGGAAGTAAAGTCAAGTTTTCCGGGTTTATGAAGGTGTATGTTGAAGGAAAAGACGATCAAATGGAAGAAAAAGACCGGATGCTGCCTGACTTACAAGAAGGCGACACGGTATTATCAAAAGATATAGAACCTGAGCAGCATTTTACCCAGCCGCCTCCGCGATATACTGAGGCCCGGCTTGTTAAAACCCTTGAAGAACGCGGTATCGGCCGTCCATCCACATATGCTCCGACACTTGATACTATTCAGCGGCGCGGCTACGTGGCATTGGATAATAAACGTTTCGTTCCGACTGAATTAGGTCAGATCGTTCTTGACTTGATCATGGAGTTTTTCCCTGAGATCATTAACGTTGAGTTTACAGCTAAAATGGAGAGAGATCTTGATCATGTTGAAGAAGGAAATACCGAATGGGTCAAGATTATCGATAATTTCTACACCGATTTTGAAAAACGCGTCAAAAAAGCCGAATCGGAAATGAAGGAAGTTGAGATTGAACCAGAGTATGCTGGAGAGGATTGTGAATTGTGCAGTTCTCCAATGGTATATAAAATGGGACGGTACGGTAAATTCTTAGCTTGCTCCAACTTCCCTGACTGCCGGAACACGAAACCGATTGTGAAACAAATTGGTGTGAAGTGCCCGAGCTGCGGAGAAGGAAACATTGTTGAGCGAAAATCGAAAAAGAAACGGGTGTTTTACGGCTGTGACCGTTATCCGGACTGTGAATTCGTATCATGGGACAAACCAATTGAACGAAAATGCCCGAAATGCGGAAAAATGCTCGTCGAGAAAAAACTCAAAAAAGGCATACAAGTCCAATGCGTGGAATGCGATTATAAGGAAGAACCACAGAAGTAGCGGTGAGCAGGGTCTTGCTCACCTTCTTTGTGTGTTAAAAGAAGGCCTTGAATAATAAACTAGGAGATGTGAAAGATGAACCAACGAACAGTGAATGTAATCGGAGCCGGACTTGCAGGAAGTGAAGCAGCATGGCAGCTTGCCAAGCGGGGGATTCAAGTCAAATTGTATGAAATGCGGCCAGTTAAACAAACGCCTGCGCACCATACAGATAAATTTGCAGAGCTTGTCTGCAGCAACTCTCTTCGCTCTAATACGCTTGCTAACGCTGTCGGTGTATTAAAGGAAGAAATGCGTGCACTTGATTCAGCCATTATCGCTGCGGCTGACGAATGTTCGGTGCCTGCCGGGGGCGCTCTTGCAGTAGACCGTCATGAATTTGCCGCAAGTGTGACAAATCGGGTGAAAAATCATCCAAACGTAACAGTTATTAATGAAGAAGTGACTGAAATTCCTGAAGGCCCTACTATCATCGCAACGGGTCCGTTAACATCTGAATCGCTGTCTGCCCAGCTGAAGGAGCTGACTGGAGAGGACTATTTATATTTTTATGACGCAGCGGCGCCGATTGTAGAAAAAGACAGCCTTGATATGGATAAAGTGTATCTGAAATCCCGTTATGATAAAGGTGAAGCAGCATATTTGAACTGCCCGATGACAGAAGAAGAGTTTGACCGTTTTCATGAAGCATTAACATCAGCAGAGACAGTGCCGTTAAAAGAATTTGAAAAAGAGATTTTCTTTGAAGGCTGCATGCCGATTGAAGTCATGGCAAAACGGGGTAAGAAAACAATGCTTTTCGGTCCGATGAAACCGGTTGGTCTAGAGCATCCTGTTACAGGAAAACGCCCTTATGCCGTCGTTCAGCTCAGACAGGATGATGCTGCGGGAACACTTTATAATATTGTAGGATTCCAGACTCATTTAAAATGGGGAGACCAAAAGGAAGTTCTCAAGTTGATTCCAGGACTTGAAAATGTAGAAATCGTCAGATATGGCGTGATGCATAGAAACACATTTATTAACTCTCCAAGCCTGTTAAAGCCGACTTATCAATTTAAAAACCGCAGTGATCTGTTCTTTGCAGGCCAAATGACGGGAGTAGAAGGATATGTGGAATCAGCTGCCTCAGGACTTGTAGCAGGCATTAATGCGGCGAAGCTTGTATTGGGAGAAGAGCTTGTGATCTTCCCTCAGGAAACAGCAATTGGCAGTATGGCACATTATATTACAACAACAAACCAGAAGAACTTCCAGCCGATGAATGCAAACTTTGGGCTTTTGAAAGAATTGCCAGTTAAAATTAAAAATAAAAAAGAACGAAATGAACAATACGCGAACCGTGCGATTGAAACAATTCAAACAATTTCGAAAACAATATAGGTATTGATTGCAACCTGAGCGCGATTTGTGATACCATTTAAAAGCCCTTCCTGGGGAGGTATTAGGCATGGAGAATGTTAAGAATTTCGTAAAGTTATTCGTTGAATATTTACAAATTGAAAAAAATTATTCACAATATACTATTGTGAATTATGTGGATTCAATTGAAGAATTCGAGACTTTCCTGCGCGTTCAAGGTATAAATGGATTTGAAGAAGCTGCATATCAAGATACTAGGATTTTTTTGACAGAAGCCTATGAAAAAGGTTTATCGAGAAGAACAATAAGCAAAAAGATATCTGCATTAAGAAGCTTTTATAAGTTTCTGATGCGGGAAAAGCTTATTGAAGAAAATCCGTTTCAGCTTGTTCATCTGCCAAAACAGGAGAAACGGATACCAAAGTTTCTATATCAAAAAGAGCTTGAGGAGCTGTTTGAAGTTTCAGATATAAGCCAGCCGGCCGGAATGAGGGATCAAGCGCTGTTAGAGCTGCTCTATGCCACCGGAATGAGGGTCAGTGAATGCTGTTCCATAACTATTAACGACGTTGATTTATTTATGGACACTGTGCTTGTTCACGGCAAAGGCAAGAAGCAGCGCTATATCCCCTTTGGGTCTTATGCCCGCGAAGCGTTGAAGGTATACATGAATAGCGGAAGACAGTGCTTGCTGATGAAGGCAAAAGAACCTCATGATCTATTATTCGTAAATCAAAGAGGCGGACCGCTTACAGCCCGTGGCATCAGACATATTTTAAGCGGGCTTGTTCAAAAAGCGTCAAGCACTTTACATATCCATCCGCATATGCTTCGACATACGTTCGCCACGCATCTGTTAAATGAAGGAGCGGATTTGAGAAGCGTTCAAGAACTGCTCGGGCATTCCAATCTGTCTTCTACACAGATATACACGCACGTTTCGAAGGAAATGTTGAGAAACACATATATGTCTCACCATCCAAGAGCATTTAAGAAAAATTAAAGGAGGCCCTTTATGTCATCTTTTCATGCGACCACAATATTTGCCGTACAGCATAAAGGACGAAGCGCTATGTCCGGAGACGGCCAAGTAACATTTGGTCAGGCTGTTGTCATGAAACACACGGCACGGAAAGTGAGAAAACTGTTTAACGGCAAAGTTCTTGCTGGCTTTGCGGGATCTGTTGCAGACGCTTTCACTTTATTCGAAAAGTTTGAAGCTAAGCTTGAAGAATATAACGGCAACTTAAAACGGGCGGCTGTTGAGCTTGCGAAGGAATGGCGCAGTGATAAAGTGCTAAGAAAGCTCGAAGCCATGCTGATTGTTATGAATCAGGATACTTTGCTTCTCGTATCGGGAACAGGCGAGGTGATCGAACCAGATGACGGCATTCTCGCGATTGGATCAGGAGGCAATTACGCTTTGGCAGCGGGAAGAGCTCTGAAAAAGCATGCCGGGGAAAGCATGTCTGCAAGTGAGATTGCCAGAGCCGCGTTAGAAACAGCAGGCGAAATTTGTGTTTACACGAACGATCAAATCATACTGGAAGAGCTTGAATAGAAAGGACTTGAGGCGCATGGAAAAAAAACCGTTAACTCCTAGACAGATTGTAGATCGGTTAGACCAATATATTGTCGGTCAGCAAAATGCGAAAAAAGCTGTCGCCGTGGCATTAAGAAACCGCTATAGAAGAAGTCTTCTGGATGAAAAGCTGAAGGACGAGGTCGTTCCGAAAAACATTTTAATGATGGGTCCTACCGGCGTCGGGAAAACTGAAATTGCCAGACGAATCGCTAAGCTTTCAGGTGCGCCATTTATCAAAATTGAAGCTACTAAATTTACCGAAGTCGGCTATGTAGGCAGAGATGTTGAATCAATGGTCAGAGATCTTGTGGAGACTTCTGTTCGGCTTATCAAAGAAGAGAAAATGAATGAAGTAAAGGAACAGGCAGAAGAAAATGCAAACAAACGCATTGTTCGTCTGTTAGTTCCCGGGAAGAAAAAACAATCTGGCGTTAAAAATCCGTTTGAAATGTTTTTTGGAGGCAGCCAGCCGAATGGTGAAGATGAGGCGGAGAGCCAGGAAGAAGCAAACATCGAAGAAAAAAGAAAACGAATGGCACATCAGCTGGCTTTAGGAGAGCTCGAAGACTACTATGTAACAGTAGAAGTCGAAGAGCAGCAGCCTTCTATGTTTGACATGCTGCAGGGCTCGGGGATGGAGCAGATGGGTATGAACATGCAGGATGCGCTGAGCGGATTAATGCCAAAGAAAAAGAAACGGCGCAAAATGACAGTCAGAGAAGCCAGAAAAGTCCTGACGAATGAAGAAGCAAGCAAACTCATCGATATGGATGAAGTCAGCCAGGAAGCTGTTCAGAGAGCAGAAGAGAGCGGGATTATTTTTATCGATGAGATTGATAAAATCGCAAAGAACGGCGGTGCATCTTCTTCTGCCGATGTTTCAAGAGAAGGCGTTCAGCGGGATATCCTGCCGATTGTTGAGGGCTCAACCGTTGTCACAAAATATGGTTCTGTAAAAACAGACCATGTATTATTTATTGCAGCAGGAGCGTTTCATATGGCCAAACCGTCTGATTTGATTCCTGAGCTGCAGGGGCGTTTCCCGATTCGTGTAGAACTGAACAAACTCACGGTAGACGACTTCGTGAGAATTTTGGTTGAACCGGATAATGCGCTGCTGAAACAATATCAGGCATTATTGCAGACAGAAGGTATATCTCTTGAATTTTCTGACGAAGCTATTCATAAGATTGCTGAAGTTGCTTATCATGTGAACCAGGAAACAGATAATATCGGTGCGAGACGCCTTCATACAATACTTGAACGCCTATTAGAAGATTTGTCGTTTGAAGCTCCAGATGTAACGATGGAGAAAATAACGATTACACCACAGTATGTCGAAGAAAAGCTCGGAACGATAGCCAAAAACAAAGATTTAAGTCAATTTATATTGTGAAAAATTTAATATGAGGAATGTTTAGGAGGATTATTTATCATGGCTTTATTACAAAAAACAAGAATTATTAACTCCATGCTGCAAGCTGCGGCAGGGAAACCGGTAAACTTCAAGGAAATGGCGGAGACGCTGCGGGATGTAATTGATTCCAATATTTTCGTTGTAAGCCGCAGAGGGAAACTCCTTGGGTATTCTATTAACCAGCAAATTGAAAATGATCGTATGAAAAAAATGCTTGAGGATCGTCAATTCCCTGAAGAGTATACGAAAAATCTGTTTAATGTCCCTGAAACATCTTCTAACTTGGATATTAATAGTGAATATACTGCTTTCCCTGTTGAGAACAGAGATCTGTTCCAAGCTGGTTTAACAACAATTGTGCCGATCATCGGAGGCGGGGAAAGATTAGGAACACTTATTCTTTCACGTTTACAAGATCAATTCAATGACGATGACTTAATTCTAGCAGAATACGGCGCAACAGTTGTCGGAATGGAAATCCTAAGAGAAAAAGCAGAAGAAATTGAAGAGGAAGCAAGAAGCAAAGCTGTCGTACAAATGGCTATCAGCTCGCTTTCTTACAGTGAGCTTGAAGCAATTGAGCACATTTTTGAGGAGCTTGACGGAAACGAAGGTCTTCTTGTTGCAAGTAAAATTGCTGACCGTGTCGGCATTACCCGTTCTGTTATTGTGAACGCACTCAGAAAGCTGGAGAGCGCCGGTGTTATCGAGTCTAGATCATTAGGAATGAAAGGTACTTATATCAAGGTGCTAAACAACAAATTCTTAATTGAATTAGAAAATCTAAAATCTCATTAATCACAAAAAGAACCCTTTTTGAGGGTTCTTTTTTTATTTCAAATAAAGGAAATCAATAAGCTTTATTTCCTGGGTTGAAAGTCTTTCTATGTATTAATTTTAATAAATTTTGCATTTTTCTTCAAAAAGTTTCAAAAATGCCGAAAAGAAAGGAGAAAAAACAGAAATTCTGCTATTTTCAGGCTTATATCAAGGCGAGAAATGTAGTTCTAACAATCTAGGACTTTATACCTAGTTGTAAAATAGATAATTGTGAGGACATTTTTTTACACGAACTTCATAGACTTTATGCCTGTTATTTCTTACAATAAGCATATAGTTTTACAATTCTCGACAAGGATATTGAGGGTGAAAAAAACTGAAATGGAGGTAAGTGGATTTGAGCTTATTTTCTGGAACGATACAAAATCTTGAAAATGCCTTGAGTAGAGCGGATATTAAGCAAAAAGTCATAACTAATAATATCGCCAATATAGATACACCGAACTATAAGGCAAAAAAAGTCTCTTTCCAAAATTTATTAGATCAAGAATCCTCGCGTCTTGAAGCGATAAAAACAGACTATCGTCATGTTGATTTTTCTGATACTGATTCGAATTATTCAATTGTTGCGAGCGGAGATACATCGTATCAGCAAAACGGAAACAATGTTGATGTTGACAAAGAGATGACAGAATTGGCGCAAAATCAAATCAACTATCAAGCTTTGGTTGAAAGAATGAACGGTAAATTTAATTCGCTGAAGACCGTATTAACAGGAGGAAAATGATGACAGCTTTTCATAGCTTAAATGTTTCAGCATCGGCTTTAACAGCTCAGCGAGTCAGAATGGACGTTGTATCATCTAACTTAGCAAATATGGATACGACAAGAGCTAAGCAGGTGAATGGAGAGTGGGTGCCTTACAGAAGGAAAATGGTCTCCCTTCAGTCAAAAGGTGAATCGTTCTCTTCCATTCTCAATTCTCAAATGAGCGGAAGCGGTAGTGCTGGAAACGGTGTGAAGGTTTCAAAAATTACGGAGGATGATTCGGATTTTAATCTTGTCTATGATCCGACAGACCCTGATGCAAACGCTGAAGGATATGTACAAAAGCCTAATGTTGATCCATTAAAGGAAATGGTTGATCTTGTCAGCAGCACCAGATCATATGAGGCGAATGTCACGGCGATGAATGCTACAAAGGGAATGCTGATGAAGGCGTTAGAAATCGGAAAGTAGGTGAATGAATGTGATTAATGCAATTTCTCCTTTTCAGGTTCAAAATACTCAAAACACTCAAAATGCAACAAATCAAGTAAACAATAGCCAAAAAACAGATTCTTCAAATCAAACAAGCTTTTCGGAGCTTTTAAAAAACTCTATTAGTTCGTTAAATGAGTCCCAAGTAGCTTCTGACAACATGACTAATGCCTTGGCTGCAGGAAAAGATGTAAATCTTGATGAGGTCATGATCGCTGCTCAAAAAGCTAGCATCTCTCTAACTGCAGCAACAGAGTTCCGCAATAAAGCTGTGGAAGCTTATCAGGAGATTATGAGAATGCAAATGTAGGGGGTCTGACGATTTAGAGAAAGAGTGGAATGACCGGGGGTTAACATGAATCGTACTCTAATGCAAATGAAAAACAAAACGAGTGAGTTTTGGAAAAATAGATCTAAACTACAAAAGATTTTAATGGTTAGTGCTTTAGCGGCAATTATTATTATTGGAATTATTATTAGTGTTTTTGCTTCAAATTCTAAAATGGCGCCGCTGTACAAAGATTTGTCTGCTGAAGAAGCAGGACAAATCAAAAAAGAATTGGATGCAAAAAAAGTTCCAAACGAACTTTCGAATGGCGGTACAGTGATTAGTGTTCCGGAGGATCAGGTTGATTCTTTGAAAGTGCAGATGGCTGCAGAAGGACTTCCTAAAACGGGATCAATTGATTATTCGTTTTTTGGACAGAATGCCGGCTTTGGTTTGACAGACAATGAGTTTGATATGGTGAAAGTGAAAGCTACACAGACAGAACTGTCAAACTTGATCAATGAAATGGACGGTATTAAAAATTCAAAAGTAATGATTAATCTCCCGAAAGACGCTGTGTTTGTCGGTGAGGAGCA
The DNA here is from genome assembly GCF_000877815.1 of Bacillus sp. YP1. NCBI lineage: Bacteria > Bacillati > Bacillota > Bacilli > Caryophanales > Bacillaceae > Bacillus > Bacillus sp. YP1. The sequence continues at coordinate 1,432,554 of NZ_CP010014.1, forward strand.
ATCTGCAGCATCTGCATCAATCGTTCTGCAGATTCAACCGGGTTATACACTTGATCAAAGCCAAATCAACGGATTATATCATCTGGTATCTAAAAGCGTGCCAAACCTAAAAGAAGATAACATCGTCATCATGGACCAAAATTCTACATACTACGACAAATCAGACAGCGATGCAGGGTCCTACGCGGATAGTTATTCTTCTCAGCAAGGAATTAAGTCTCAAGTTGAAAAAGACATTCAAAAACATGTACAGTCACTGCTGGGTACGATGATGGGCCAAGATAAAGTCGTTGTCTCCGTTACAGCAGACATTGATTTCACAAAAGAAAATCGGACAGAAGACATTGTCGAACCTGTGGATAAAGAAAACATGGAAGGTATTGCAGTCAGCGCTGAAAAGGTATCTGAAACATATCAGGGCGACGGTGCAGCCAACGGCGGAACTGCCGGAACCGGCGAGGAAGATGTTACAAATTATAAGGCTGACGGTGAAAATACCGAAAGCGGGAACTACGAAAAAAACAGCAACAAAATCAATTACGAGGTTAACCGAATTCATAAAGAAATCGCTGAAAGTCCTTATAAGGTCAGAGATTTAGGGATTCAAGTAATGGTAGAGCCGCCTGATGCCAAAAACACTGCGTCGCTATCAACTGAAAGACAGGATGATATACAAAAAATCCTTTCAACTGTAGTCAGAACATCTTTGGATAAAGATGAAACGCAAAATCAGAATTTATCTGATGCTGATATCAATAATAAGATTGTTGTTTCCGTTCAGCCATTCGACGGAAAAGTCAATTTGGATACAAATACGGAAGAATCCTCAGGTATCCCGCTGTGGGCATATATTGTAGGCGGTGTTTTAATCGCAGCGATCATTGTTCTGATCATTATGCTTATCAGAAAGAAACGGGCGCAAGAGGATGAATTTGAGGAATATGAGTATGAGGTTCCTCAAGAACCAATCAATTTGCCTGATATCAACGAAGAGGAAAATGAAACAGCGGAATCAGTCAGACGAAAACAGCTTGAAAAGATGGCGAAAGACAAGCCGGAAGATTTTGCAAAACTGCTGAGAAGCTGGCTGGCCGAGGATTAGGAGGAATTAGAAATGGCGAGACGTGATCAAGATAAGCTTACAGGAAAACAAAAAGCAGCCATTCTCATGATTTCCTTGGGGTTAGATGTGTCAGCTTCTGTCTATAAGCACTTAACCGATGAAGAAATTGAAAGGCTTACTCTGGAAATATCAGGTGTTCGAAGCGTCGATCATCAAAAAAAGGATGAAATCATAGAAGAATTTCATAATATAGCCATTGCGCAAGATTATATTTCTCAAGGCGGTTTAAGCTATGCAAGACAAGTTCTGGAAAAGGCGCTTGGAGAGGATAAGGCGGAGAACATTCTAAACAGGCTGACTTCTTCTTTGCAGGTTAAACCATTTGATTTTGCCAGAAAAGCGGAGCCTGAACAAATTTTGAATTTTATCCAGCAAGAGCATCCGCAGACGATGGCGTTAATCTTGTCTTATTTAGATCCAGTGCAGGCTGGGCAAATTTTATCCGAGCTGAATCCTGAAGTACAGGCTGAGGTTGCGAGAAGAATCGCGGTCATGGATAGAACGTCTCCAGAAATAATTAATGAGGTAGAACGGATTCTGGAACAAAAATTATCTTCTGCATTTACTCAGGATTATACACAAACAGGCGGAATTGAAGCTGTTGTGGAAGTGTTAAACGGGGTAGACAGAGGGACAGAGAAGACAATCTTGGATTCATTGGAAATTCAGGATCCCGATCTTGCTGAAGAGATTAAAAAGCGGATGTTTGTCTTCGAAGATATTGTCACACTTGATAACCGTGCCATTCAGAGAGTCATTCGCGATGTTGAGAACGACGATTTGCTCCTTTCATTAAAGGTTGCAAGCGAGGAAGTCAAAGAAATTGTATTCAACAATATGTCACAGCGTATGGTTGAAACCTTCAAAGAAGAAATGGAATTTATGGGCCCTGTACGCTTGAAAGATGTTGAAGAAGCTCAATCGAGAATTGTAAGCATCGTCAGAAAGCTTGAAGAAGCCGGTGAAATTGTGATAGCAAGAGGCGGAGGGGATGATATTATTGTCTAATATCATTAAACAAGAATCATCTATTTCTCCACAAAAGGAAAAAAGAAAACTTTCTATACAAGAGGTGCGTATTGATCATTCTCACCTTTTGCAGGCTGAAGAGAACCCGGAGGCGCTTATGGCCCGAGTGAAAGAGGAAGCTGACCGGATTTCTGAGCAGGCAAACAGTCATATAGAAAATATTCGCCGTCAAATTGAACAGGAGAAAAACAATTGGGCGGCTGAAAAACAGAAGCTTATTGAAGAAGCAAAAGCCGAGGGCTTTGAACAAGGAGTAGCGCTGGGCAAAGCTGAGACAATGAAACAGTATGCCGAACTGATCGGCCAAGCAAACAGTATAACTGAAATGTCCAGAAAAGCTGTTGAGGACAAGCTTGAAGACGCTAATGAAGAAATCGTTGAGCTTGCCGTTGCCCTAGCAAAAAAAGTTTGGCAGCAAAAGTCTGATGATAAAGAGGCTTTCCTCCTGCTTGTACAACAGGTTATAAACGAAGTGAAGGAATATGACGATATATCAATTTATGTTGATCCATATTACTATGAGACAATCTTTCAGCAAAAAGATGAAATCCAGCAGCTTCTTTATAAAGAATGCCGGCTTGGCATATATGCTGATGAAAAAGCTCAAAAAGGAACCTGTTATATTGAAACTCCTTTTGGCAGGGTAGATGCGAGTGTTGACACACAATTGATGCAATTGAAAGATAAACTTCTGACAGCGCTCGAAGCAGGTGCAGCTGAATGAAGACACAGAGTCTGATAGATTGTATAGAAATGACTGACTCGTATAAACGGTACGGAAAAGTCAAGCGGGTAATCGGCCTGATGATTGAATCAAAAGGGCCAGCAAGCTCAATTGGCGACGTGTGCCTGATTTATGCAAAAGGACAATCTGGGAAAGTCATTAAAGCTGAGGTAGTCGGCTTCCAGGAAGAAAATATTTTGCTTATGCCTTATTTAGAGGCTGCGAGCATTGCACCTGGCAGCATTGTAGAAGCTACTGGGGAATCACTTCGGGTTAAAGTTGGAACCGGACTGATCGGACAAGTCATCGATGCTTTTGGAGAACCGCTTGACGGAAAACTTCTGCCGAAAGGGCTTTCGCCTGTATCGACGGAGCAATCACCGCCCAACCCGATGAAACGGCCGCCTATCCGTGAAAAGATGGGTGTTGGAGTCAGATCAATTGACAGCTTGCTGACAGTCGGGAAAGGCCAGCGGATTGGAATTTTTGCAGGAAGCGGTGTCGGAAAAAGCACATTAATGGGGATGATCGCCAAGCAGACAGAGGCTGACTTAAACGTCATTGCACTTGTCGGAGAACGCGGACGAGAGGTTCGGGAGTTTATTGAAAAAGATCTTGGGAAAGAGGGGCTGAAACGATCGATTGTAGTTGTTGCCACCTCAGACCAGCCAGCATTAATGAGATTGAAAGCGGCATATACAGCGACTGCAATTGCCGAGTATTTCCGAGATAAAGGCCAAAATGTCATGTTTATGATGGATTCTGTTACAAGGGTGGCAATGGCGCAGCGAGAGATTGGATTGGCTGCCGGAGAGCCTCCGACAACAAAAGGCTATACACCTTCAGTGTTCGCTATTTTACCTCGTTTACTAGAACGAACAGGTGCAAACGAGCATGGAACCATTACGGCATTTTATACAGTGTTGGTAGACGGGGATGACATGAATGAGCCGATTGCCGATACTGTACGCGGAATTTTAGACGGACATATTGTGTTGGATAGGGCGCTTGCCAATAAAGGTCAGTTTCCAGCAGTTAACGTACTAAAAAGCATCAGCAGGGTGATGTCAAACATATCGACAAGACAGCATCTGGATGCGGCAAATAAATTCCGTGAACTTTTATCGACATATCAAAATTCGGAAGATCTCATTAATATCGGAGCTTACAAAAGAGGATCATCCAGAGAAATTGATGAAGCGATACAGTTTTATCCGCAGCTTATTCAATTTTTAAAGCAGGGAACAGACGAACCGGCTTTATTGGAAGAAAGCATTGCTGTATTAACTAGTTTGACAGGAAATGAGGAATAAACGTGGCTTATCAATTTAGATTCCAAAAGCTACTGGAACTAAAAGAAAATGAAAAAGACCAATCCTTATCCGAGTATCAGCAATCAGTTTCTGAATTTGAAAACGTTGCTGAAAAATTATATGAAAATATGAGCAAAAAAGAATTGCTAGAACAAAATAAGGAAAAGAAATTAAAAAGCGGCATGAGTGTACAAGAAATGAGGCACTACCAACAATTTGTCTCAAATCTTGATAATACGATCTATCACTATCAAAAGCTTGTCATTATGAAAAGAAATCAAATGAATCAAAAACAAGAAATTTTGACAGAGAAAAACATTGAAGTGAAAAAGTTTGAAAAAATGCGTGAAAAACAGTTTAAAATGTTTGCTCTTGAAGATAAAGCTGCAGAAATGAAAGAAATGGACGATATTTCGATTAAGCAGTTTATGATTCAAGGCCATTAGGAGCGAATGTAATGTCCGGCAAAAAGAAAGAATCAGGTAAGTTCCGTTCGGTTTTGCTTATCATTATCCTCCCGCTGATGTTTCTACTAATCGCAGGGGGGATTGTTCTTTGGGCTGCTGGTATCAATGTCTTAAAGCCGATACAGGATGCTGCGGCAAAAACGCCGGTTCTTAAAGAATTGGTCCCTGAAACCGAAAATAAAAAAGACACAGCATCAAATAAGGATAGCAGTAATACGGCAGCTCTGGAAAAGACCATTAAGGATCAAAAAAGTGAAATCGGTATATTGAATAAAGATTTAGAAACAAGTAAATCGGAAATCGATAGGCTCAATCAAAAGATCCGTTCACTTGAAAAGACAGCTGAGGATCAAAAAAAGTCATCAGAAGATCATACTGAAGGATCAGCAGACTCGAAAGCTTCATCTGAAAATGACAAAGTGATCAGTGTGTACAAAAGCATGGACAGCGGAAAGGCTGCTAAAATTATTGCCCAATTAAAGGAGAAAGAAGCACTGAAAATATTGAATGGCCTAAGCAAAAAGCAGCTTGCTGACATATTGGCGAAAATGACTCCTGAGCAAGCAGCAACCTATACAGAAAAAATTGCTGCCAGCCAAGAATAGGGGGAATGAAAGGTGAAGCTGCTTGAATTAGCGGGACCTTTGCTGCAAACCACAACGGGTTCTGCCGCTAAAAACATGAAAAGTAGCCGGGGAGTTTTTCAAAACTGGCTTATTTCTGAGGCAGGATTGAAGGAACTCTCAGAACAAGGAAAGGGAACTCCTAATTCCGAAGATCAGCTTTTAGCAGATGCGCTTAAAAAGATCGGTGAATGGCTAAATGCAAGTCCTGAAGACCAAGACAAACAAAATGCGGATCTTTTGCAAACATTAGGCAAACTGACAGGGAAGCAATTGGATGCGAATGCTCTGCAAATATTGCAAAATCTTTTGCAAGCAGTTGAATCAAAAATGTCAGACGGGACGGATCAATTGCTCACAGAAACGGAGAAAATCTTTTCAGAAGCTAAAACGGCTCGGAATGCCAATGATTCTGTTTCTGACATTAATGGAGCACTGAAGTCGGATACAGAGCAATCAAATCAGGAAAATGAAGTATCCGATGCTGCTAAAGAGCTTATCTATATCCAGATGTTCATTAGCCAGCTCGTAGAAGGGAATAAGCTGACTGATCGCGGGAATGGCAATGAAGCTCATGCCATTTACCAAAATGGAGATCAATTCCTATCTGCATTAGAAAAAAAGGGTGTATCTCAACAACTCATTCAGGATCTTAAACAGCAAATATTCACTAAAGCTGAGTCAAGTTCAAAACTTTTCTCGATGACAGCGTCAGAGCTGAAAAGTTTTCAAAGCTTAATGGATCAAATGTCTATGCTTCCTCAAAAAGGGACCAAAGAATGGAGTTTAGCTGAAAGCCAGCTGAAAGCCTTCTTGTTATCGAAATCATCCGAATCATCACAAGACTTTGGGAAGCGTGTTCTCACACCGCTCTCGCAGAGTTCATCCAGCAAAAATGCATCGGATGTTTCTGGAAATATTCAGCCTGTAGATAGTAAATCAGGAGTCCAAATGCTGTTTTCGGGGTATCGGGGCATAGGAGGAGTTCAAACACTTGATCTGCAGCAGATGTCATCTGATATACCAAATGTCGAAACAAAAACGGTGGCTGATCAAGTGATTAATGCGTGGAAGCAGATGAAATATACGCCTTTCGGCAGATCGACGGGAAGTTTCACTATTCGGCTGAACCCTGAACATTTAGGATTTGTCACAATCAAGCTGACAAATGAAAATGGAATGTTTCAGAGTAAAATCATAGCATCTAGCCAATCAGCAAAAGAATTGCTTGAACAGCATCTTCCACAGCTGAAACAATCATTGCCGAATATGGCCGTCCAAATTGACCGTTTTACTCTTCCGGTCCAAAGCGGGGATCAGCCGATATACGGCCAGCTTGCTGATGAACAGAAACAGCAGCAAGAGGGGCAGAGACAGCAAAGACAGAAAAAGCAATCAAATGATTTTGGCGATCTGCTCGATGAAGTGTCGATGGTTGAAATGGAGGAAGAAGAATGACTTCTATAAGTTCAGAATATAAACTGCCTGAAAAAACGAACACTGTGTCGACGAACAACAGCAGCTTGGGGAAAGACGAGTTTTTAAAAATATTAATGACTCAAGTTCAAAACCAAGATCCGCTTAACCCGATTGACGATAAAGAATTTATCAGCCAGATGGCGACTTTTTCAAGCTTGGAGCAAATGATGAATCTGAATACGACAATGACTCAATTCGTTGAAAACCAAGATCCGTTTACAACGTATGTTGATTGGATGGGAAAAGAAGTATCTTGGACTGATGGTAAAAGTGCAACAGATAAAACAGGCACAGTAAGCTCTGTTAAACATTTTAAAGGAAATTATTATCTTGTTCTTGATGATGGGACCGAGATCAGTCCTGCGAATGTCATGTCTGTGGGACAATCATCTAAATAAAAACATCTGGGGGAATATATTATGTTACGTTCACTTTATTCTGGAATCAGCGGTATGAAAAACTTTCAAACAAAGCTTGACGTAATCGGTAACAACATTGCCAACGTAAATACAGTAGGATTCAAAAAGAGCCGTGTGACCTTTAAAGATATGGTAAGCCAAACGATTGCCGGCGGTTCTGCTGCTGGTGCAACAATCGGCGGAACAAACTCTAAGCAAATCGGTTTAGGTTCATCATCTGGCACAATTGATACAATTCATTCAACAAGCGCGACACAAAGTACAGGAAGAACACTTGATTTAGCAATTGACGGCGACGGTTACTTCCGAATTGATACAGGTGACGGGACAGCTTATACAAGAGCAGGGAACTTCTATTTAGATAATACCGGAACACTAGTTACAGGTGATGGCTACCATGTGTTAAATATGAATGGGGGAACAATTAAAATTCCTACTGATGCTCAAAGCTTTAGCATTGGTTCTGATGGAAAGGTGTCAATTGTTGATGCTGAGGGGAAAACACAAGACGGGGGACAAATCGGGATTGTTACTTTTGCCAACAGTGATGGATTGGATAAAATCGGAAGCAACCTATACCGTGAATCTTTAAACTCTGGAACGGCCAGTGCAGCGAACCAGCCTGGTGACGGCGGAACTGGTGCTCTTAAATCAGGATTTCTCGAAATGTCTAACGTCGATTTAACTGACGAATTTACTGAAATGATCGTAGCCCAGCGCGGATTCCAATCAAACTCAAAAATTATTACAACATCTGATGAAATCCTTCAAGAACTGGTTAACCTTAAACGTTAAGGAGGGAGGGGAGGCGAGTAATCGCTTCTCCGCTGTTTTATGATTAAAGTAACCCGTTTGAACGGGCAGCCCTTTACACTGAATGCGCTATTTATTGAACAGATTGAATGTTTTCCGGATACTACAATTACTCTGTCAAATGGTAAGAAGTTTGTAGTAAAAGAAGATGAAGAAGCTGTTCTGGAAAAGATCGCAGCTTTCTACCGAAAAATACAAATATTTGCAATGGATCAAGGAATAGAGGAACCGGAATGAAGAAAAAGTTAATGATCATATTACTAATTATTCTTATCGTAATTGGTGCTCTCGGGGCGGCGGCTTATTTTGTTTTAGGCGGAAAGTCCGAAAAAAGTGAAGCGAAAAAAAGTATTGATGAAATCGTTGCGTCTTCTGTTGATGTAGAAGAGATCACAACAAATTTAAAGTCTGATAACATTATCCGTCTTGCTATTAAGCTTGAAACTGATTCTGATAAATCAAAAGAAGAACTTGAGAAACGTGATTTCCAAGTGAAAGACGCTGTTATATCACTGCTGGCTGATACGAATGCTGATCAGATTGAGGGAGACAAGGGAAAAGAAACCTTTAAGAAGGAACTAAAAGATAAAATAAATAGCTACCTCCAAGAAGGAAAAGTAGAAAAAGTGTATATTACCTCCTTTAATCTGCAATAAAGCATAATTTGACAGAATACGGAGGTGAGGAAAATGTCAGGAGAAGTTCTCTCCCAAAATGAAATAGATGCACTGCTTTCTGCAATATCAACAGGTGAAATGGACGCTGAAGAGCTGAAAAAAGAAGAAAAAGAGAAGAAAGTCAAGGTTTATGATTTCAAACGTGCGCTGCGGTTTTCTAAGGATCAGATCCGCAGTTTAACGAGAATTCATGACAATTTTGCAAGACTTCTTACCACTCATTTTTCTGCTCAGCTCAGAACCTATATTCACATATCTGTCAGTTCTGTTGACCAGGTCCCGTATGAGGAATTTATCAGATCGATTCCAAACATGACGATTCTGAATCTATTTGATGTCCATCCGATGGAAGGCAGAATTATGATGGAGGTCAACCCCACGATAGCTTATACGATGATGGATCGGGTCATGGGCGGGATTGGAATCAGTCATAACAAGGTTGACAGTTTGACAGAAATTGAAACAAAAATCATTTCTAATTTATTTGAAAATGCACTGGGTAATTATAAAGAAGCTTGGCAGTCAATTGCTGATATTGAACCGGAAATGACTGAGTTTGAAGTGAATCCGCAATTTGTTCAGATGGTATCTCCTAATGAAACAGTCGTGGTGATCTCGCTCAATACTCAAATTGGTGAAATCAGCGGTGTCATTAATCTCTGTATCCCGCATATCGTACTCGAGCCGCTCATACCGAAGCTTTCAGTCCACTATTGGATGCAATCAGACCGAAATGAGCCAAAGCCTGAGGAAACAAAGTCGCTTGAAAAACGTATCATGACAGCACAAATACCTGTCGTGGCCGAGCTCGGCACATCTGAACTGACGATAGAAGAGTTTTTAAGTTTAGAAGTCGGAGACTGCATAACTTTGGACAAATCAGTCACGGATCCTCTTACTGTATTGGTCGGAGATAAGCCGAAATTTTTAGGACAAGCCGGCCGGGTGAATCGAAAACAGGCAGTGCAAATTTTAGATCACGACATAAGAGGTGAACAAGATGGAGAATAATAGATTATCTCAAGATGAGATTGACGCGCTTCTTAACGGTACTGGCAGCACGCTTGATGAGCCAGAGGTTCCGGAAGTAGATGACTTATCGGAAATGGAGCGTGATGCGATCGGTGAAATCGGTAATATTTCATTCGGCAGTTCTGCGACAGCACTGTCAACGCTTTTAAATCAAAAGGTCGATATTACGACTCCAAGCGTAACGGTCATTCCAAGAAGTAAAATCAGCGATGCGTTTCCTGAACCGTATGTAGCGATTGAAGTGAATTATACGGAGGGCTTCAGCGGAAGCAACCTGTTAGTCGTGGAACAAAGTGACGCGGCGATCATTGCTGACTTAATGATCGGGGGAGACGGAAAAGGTGCGGACCCTTCACTGGGTGAAATCCATTTAAGTGCGGTTCAAGAAGCAATGAACCAAATGATGGGATCGGCTGCCACATCAATGTCTACTGTATTCAGTAAAAAAATTGATATTTCACCTCCTCGGGTTGAATTGCTGGATGTTACTGAAGAAAAGGGGACAGACCGTATTCCTGATGATGAAATGCTGGTGAAAGTTTCTTTCAACTTAAAGGTGGGAGAATTAATAGACTCCAGCATTATGCAGCTTTACCCATTGACATTTGCGAAAGATTTAATTTCAAGCCTTATGAACTCAGAAAGTGCAGAGGAAGAAGAAACGGTGCAGCCTGAAGTTACATACGAACAGCCGAAAGAGCCTGTGACGCCAGAGCCGCGTATTGAACCGAAGCAACAGCAGCAGCCGCCAAAAAGGCAGGGAACAGCAAAAAAAGCAGCGCCAGTTCAGGTTTCACCGGTGGAATTTTCCGCGTTTGATCCAAACGAAGCTGTACAAGCCCCTATTCATAATCTGGATATGCTTTTGGATATCCCGCTTTCGATTACTGTTGAGCTTGGCAGAACGAAGAGAAGCGTAAAAGAGATTTTAGAGCTTTCTGCCGGAAGTATTATCGAGCTTGATAAATTAGCCGGTGAGCCTGTAGATATTTTAGTTAATCAGCGTATCGTTGCCAAAGGCGAGGTCGTTGTCATTGAAGAAAACTTCGGAGTGAGAGTCACTGACATTTTAAGCCAGGCAGAGCGCATTAATAATTTAAAATAACGAAACACAAGGAGAGAGATAGATTATGGCACATAGAATTTTAATTGTAGATGACGCAGCATTTATGAGAATGATGATTAAAGATATTTTAGTTAAAAATGGTTTTGAAGTTGTGGCGGAAGCTGAAAATGGAGCACAAGCGGTAGAGAAATATAAAGAGCATTCACCTGACCTTGTTACTATGGATATCACGATGCCAGAAATGGATGGTATTACAGCATTAAAAGAAATTAAACAAATTGATGCGCAGGCAAGAATCATCATGTGTTCTGCTATGGGACAGCAATCAATGGTTATTGATGCCATTCAGGCCGGCGCTAAGGATTTCATTGTGAAACCTTTCCAAGCTGACCGTGTGCTTGAAGCAATCAACAAAACATTAAGTTAAAGGGTGTACGACTGTTGAAAAAGAGTCAATATTTTATCGTTTTTATTTGTTTTTTCGTTTTATTGAGTGTACATCCGATTGCTGCTGCCGCGGCAGACTCTGATAATTCAACTGTAAACGAATGGTTTCAAAAGAAAGATGAAAAAACTGCAGATCAATCAGAGCAAAAGAAAGAAAAAACAACAAAAACTGCTGGTGAGACGGAGGGAGCGGCTGCTCCTTCTGTCTCAGCTTTTGATTTTGTAAAGATGATTTTCGCTTTATTGTTTGTTATCGTGCTGATTTACGGGCTGGTTAAGCTCATGAACAAAAGAAATCGGCTCCTAAAGCCTTTTCAATATGTTGAAAATATTGGCGGCACATCGGTCGGCCAGAACAGATCCATACAATTGATCAAGGTTGGGAAAAGTGTGCTCGTCGTCGGTGTAGGAGAGACGATCCAGCTGCTGAAAGAAATTGAGGATGAAAAAGAGATTGAAGTCATTCTCAGTCAGCATGAAGAGGCAATGTCAAGCAAAATAGAGTGGCAAAAGTTTGTGAAGCCGCTTAAGAGTTCTGAACATCAGCCGCAGCAAAAACTGCCTTCATTTTCAAAAGCATTAAAAGAGCAACTTGAAGAGTTAAAACAAAACCGTTCTGAAGGAAAGAAGAAAGGCCCACGTCATCATGAATGAGTTTATAAATATTTTCAGTTCAAGCGATCCGGAAAACGTAAGTTCAACTGTTAAATTACTATTATTGTTAACTGTATTTTCAGTGGCGCCTGGAATATTGATTCTTATGACTTGTTTTACTCGCATCGTCATTGTTCTGTCATTTGTCAGAACTTCACTTGCGACGCAATCTATGCCCCCAAACCAGGTTCTTATCGGGCTTGCGCTGTTTTTAACATTTTTTATTATGGCTCCTACTTTTTCAGAAATTAATAAAGAAGCGCTGACCCCATTAATGGACAATAAAATCAGCTTGGATGAAGCGTATACGAAAGCTGAGGAACCGATTAAAGAATTTATGAGTAAACACACAAGGCAGAAGGATCTGGCGCTGTTTATGAATTACGCGAAAATGGATAAACCTGAATCATTAAAGGATATTCCGTTAACAACAATGGTTCCGGCTTTTGCCATATCGGAGCTTAAAACAGCATTTCAAATAGGTTTTATGATTTTTATCCCTTTTTTAATTATAGATATGGTAGTGGCGAGCGTCTTGATGTCAATGGGAATGATGATGCTGCCTCCAGTTATGATTTCTCTGCCCTTTAAAATATTACTTTTTGTTTTGGTAGACGGCTGGTATTTAATTGTGAAATCTTTGCTTCAGAGCTTTTAGGGTAGGTGCTAAACGTGAGTTCAGAATTTGTAATTTCTATGGCGGAAAAAGCCGTATACGTAACGCTGATGATCAGCGGGCCATTATTGGCTATTGCTTTACTGGTCGGTTTAATTGTCAGCATATTTCAGGCGACAACTCAAATCCAGGAACAGACTTTGGCGTTTATTCCGAAAATCGTGGCGGTTCTCCTGGCTCTCATTTTTTTTGGTCCGTGGATGCTGTCGACGATTCTTTCATTTACAACAGAGCTGTTTTCTAATTTAAATCGTTTTGCAGGGTAATGTAGAGATGAATTCAATTATTGACTTATTTCCTGCTTTTTTATTGGTTTTTATTAGAATCTCTGCTTTTTTTGTAACGATTCCGCTATTTGGACATCGAAATGTGCCAGCTGTTCATCGCATAGGTTTTGCTTTTTTTCTTGCGGTCATTTGTTTCAGCACCATTGATAAACCGCCCTCTTTGGAGATAGATGAGCACTATATGCTTTTGGCGTTTAAAGAAGCTTTGGTCGGCCTATGTCTGGGTTTAATTGCTTATATGATGATTGCCGCAGTGCAGATTGCCGGCTCGTTTATTGATTTTCAAATGGGATTTTCAATAGCAAACGTTATTGATCCGCAAACCGGTGCACAAAGTCCGTTGATTGGCCAGTTTATCTATACGATGGCACTTTTGTTTATGCTGAGTGTCAATGCCCACCATTTGTTGCTGGATGGTATTTACTACAGCTTTCAGTATATTTCAGTTGATCAGGCATTTCCGAATTTCGGCGATGAAAAGTTTGCCTATTTTATTGCGAAAAGCTTTAATGCAATGTTTATTATCGCTTTTCAAATGTCAGCGCCGGTTGTGGCCAGCTTGTTTCTAGTTGATTTAGCATTAGGCATCGTGGCTCGAACTGTTCCGCAGTTAAATGTATTTGTGGTCGGTCTGCCTTTAAAGATCGCTGTCAGTTTCATCATGCTCATTGTATGTATGTCCGTTATCTTCGTCGTTGTCCGGAATGTTTTCAGTTTAACGATTGAAACGATGCGGAATCTTTTAGCATTGGTCGGTGTTTCTTAATGAAGCTTAGAGTTGACCTGCAGTTTTTTGCGGGAGAGAAGACAGAAAAAGCAACTCCGAAAAAACGGAAGGATACGCGAAAAAAAGGGCAGGTAGCCAAAAGCTCGGATGTCAATACCGCCGTTTCTTTACTGGTAATATTCCTTTCGCTTATTGCAATTGGTCCGTATATGAGAGACAGGCTGCTGTCATTCATAGAAACATTTTATACCGAATCGCTCACAATGAAGCTCTCAGAATCAAATGTGCATACATTGTTTGTCAGCTTATTAAAGGATATGGGCATGATACTCGCACCGATTTTGCTTGTTGCTCTTGTTGCAGGAGTCGTAAGCAACTATATGCAGGTTGGGTTCTTATTTTCTGCTGAAGTGATACAGCCTAAGCTTGAAAAACTGGATCCGATCAAAGGCTTTAAACGAATATACAGTATGAGGGCGATTGTAGAGCTGATTAAATCAATTTTGAAAATCGTAGTCGTCGGTTTTGCGGCTTTTGCTGTGCTTTGGCTGCATTATGGAGAAATTCTCCGGCTTCCTCTCCTGACACCCGAAGAGGCACTTTCTTTCGTTTCAAAACTCACTTTGTGGATGGGACTAAGCGGTGCAGGTGCATTGTTGATACTTGCTGGTCTCGACTATTTATATCAGAGATTTGACTATGAGAAAAATATCAAAATGTCAAAACAAGATATAAAAGACGAGTACAAAAAATCTGAAGGAGACCCGATTATCAAGTCTAAAATTAAACAAAGACAGCGGGAAATGGCGATGAGGCGGATGATGCAGGAAGTTCCAAAAGCAGATGTCATTATCACAAACCCGACTCACTATGCGATTGCTTTGAAATATGATGAAGAAAAAATGGACGCACCTTATATTGTTGCAAAAGGCGTAGACCACCTTGCGTTAAAAATCAGGAAAATTGCTAAAGAGCATGATGTGATGATGGTAGAAAATAGACCGCTTGCCCGTGCGTTATATGATCAGGTGGAAATTGACCAGGCAGTGCCGGAAGAATTTTTTAAAGTTTTAGCAGAAATTCTGGCTTACGTATATAAAACAAAACAAAAAGTATATTGAATTTTTCGATTTAAAAGGAGAGAAAAAACAGCATGTCAACAAGAGATTTATCCGTTTTAATAAGTGTTGTCCTCATTGTGGCGATGCTGGTGATTCCATTTCCTCCATGGCTGTTAAGTATTTTGATCATTATTAATATTTCTCTTGCGTTGATCGTGCTTCTCACCACAATGAATATGCAGGAAGCGCTTCAGTTTTCGATTTTTCCGTCACTGTTGCTGCTTTTGACCCTATTTCGTTTGGGCTTGAACGTCTCAACTACCCGTTCAATTCTTTCACACGGTGAAGGAGGGAAAGTCGTCGAGACTTTCGGAAATTTCGTTGTCGGCGGAAATGTATTAGTTGGACTCGTTGTATTCATCATCCTTATTATTATTCAGTTTATCGTCATTACAAAAGGTGCTGAACGTGTTTCCGAGGTTGCAGCAAGGTTTACGCTGGACGCAATGCCGGGGAAGCAGATGAGTATTGATGCTGATTTAAACGCAGGGATGATTACCGAACAGGAAGCGAAGCATCGCCGCGAAAAAGTGGCAAGAGAAGCAGACTTTTATGGAGCAATGGACGGTGCCAGTAAATTTGTAAAAGGTGACGCCATTGCCGGAATCATCATTGTGATGATCAATATTATTTTCGGAATCGTGATCGGAATGCTTCAGCAGGGCATGTCCATTCAAGAGGCTGCTTCACACTTTACGATGCTGACTGTAGGGGATGGAATTGTTTCGCAAATCCCGGCACTGTTAATTTCTACGGCTACGGGTATTGTGGTCACAAGAGCTGCCTCTGAAGGAAACTTAGGGCATGACATTACAGGCCAGCTGTTTGCGTATCCAAAGCTTTTATACGTCGCAGCAGCTACGATCATGCTTTTAGGTATTTTCACTCCGATCGGCATCCTTCTGACGGGGCCGCTTGCGGGATTGCTTGCTTTTGGCGCATATACACTATCTAAATCAGGTAAGGAAAAAGAAGAAGTGGATGAGATTCTTGAGGAAGAGGCTGAGGTGGACGAGCTTAAAAGCCCTGAAAGTGTTGTTCAGCTTCTGCATATAGATCCGATAGAATTTGAGTTTGGATATGGCCTGATACCGCTTGCTGATGCCAATCAAGGCGGTGATTTATTAGACCGAATTGTTATGATACGCCGTCAGTTGGCTTTGGAACTCGGGCTTGTCATTCCTGTCGTGCGAATCAGAGATAATATAGCGTTGCAGCCTAATGAATACCGATTGAAAATTAAAGGAAACGAAGTAGCAAAAGGCGAGCTGTTGCTTGATCATTATTTAGCGATGTCGCCTACTCCTGAGGACGATCTCATTGAAGGGATTGAAACAGTGGAGCCTTCATTCGGGCTGCCGGCTAAATGGATTAGCGAAGCGGTAAAGGATGAAGCCGATATGCTTGGTTATACAGTAGTTGATCCTGCATCAGTCGTTTCAACGCATATTACGGAGAAAATTAAGCAGCATGCCCACGAATTGATCGGAAGGCAGGAGACAAAACAGCTGATCGATCACTTGAAAGACACGTATCCAGTCCTGGTTGAAGAGGTTACGCCGAATCCATTGTCTGTCGGTGATATTCAGAAAGTGCTTGCTAAGCTTTTAAAAGAAAAAGTTTCAATTCGAAACTTAGTAACGATTTTTGAAACACTTGCTGACTATGGGAAATTAACAACAGATTCTGATCTCTTGACAGAGTATACAAGACAAGCGCTTGCTAAACAAATTACAGCCCAGTTTGCCAAAGAAAATGAAGTGTTGAAGGTTGTTACTTGTTCCGGCCGTGTAGAAAAAGCAATAGCAGACGGTGTGCAGCAGACGGAACACGGGAACTATTTATCACTTGAACCAGATATTTCAGAAAGTATAGTGCGCTCTGTCGCTAAAGAAGCTGAACAGCTCTCATTACGTCAGGAAACCGCGATTCTTCTTTGCTCGCCGCCTGTCAGAATGTATGTGAAGCAGCTTCTGGAACGGTACTTCCCTGATCTTCCGGTACTCTCTTATAACGAACTTGAGGCGAATGTTGAGGTACAAAGCATTGGAGTGGTGGATATTTAATGAAAATAAAAAAATTTACTGCTGCTTCAATGCAAGAAGCGGCACTTCTCATCAGAAAAGAGTTAGGTAATGAAGCGGTCATATTAAATTCAAAAAAAATTAAAAAGCGAAAATGGTTTGGCCTCGTCAACAAGCCTGCTGTTGAAGTAATCGCTGTATTGGATCAGGACTTTCTTGAGAAAAAAACGCCTCAGAAGGCAGCTGAACCGAAACAAACATTAAAAACTCCGGTCAGCAGTCCGAAAATAGAGGAGAGAACATATCCCCCTCAAATTCCGGCGCAACAGGAGCTAGGTGATTTTTCAGCATATCAATCTGTACTTCCTGAGCCGCTGCGAAAAGCAGAAAAGCTTTTGCAAGAAACAGGGATCAAAGAGTCTACGAAAACGAACACTCTGAAAAAATTGCTTCGCTTCTCTGTTGAAGCAGGCGGCTTGACTGAAGAAAATGTTGTCGGCAAACTTCAGGAAATACTATGCGATATGCTGCCCTCAGCAGACAAGTGGCAGGAGCCAATTCATTCAAAATATATCGTTCTCTTTGGTTCAACAGGGGCTGGTAAAACAACTACACTGGCTAAACTCGCAGCCATATCTATGCTTGAAAAACATAAAAAAATCGCTTTTATTACAACAGATACGTATCGTATTGCAGCTGTTGAACAGTTGAAAACATACGCTGAACTGCTGCAGGCTCCTCTGGAAGTTTGCTATACAAAAGAAGAATTTCAGCAGGCGAAGGAGTTATTTTCTGAGTATGATCATGTGTTTGTTGATACAGCCGGAAGAAACTTCAAGGACCCGCAATACATTGATGAACTGAAAGAAACGATTCCTTTTGAGAGCAGCATTCAGTCATTTCTTGTTTTATCCGCGACTGCAAAATATGAAGATATGAAGCATATTGTCAAACGGTTTTCATCCGTCCCTGTCAATCAGTATATTTTTACGAAAATAGATGAAACGACTTCCTTAGGTTCTGTATTTAATATACTGGCAGAATCAAAAATAGGTGTCGGGTTTATGACAAACGGACAGAATGTGCCTGAGGATATACAGACTGTATCTCCACTTGGTTTTGTGAGGATGCTGTGCAGATGAACAGATATGACCAAGCAGCAACTTTACGGGCGAAAATGGAAAAACGTGAGCGCGTTCTGCCAATGGTTTATTCACAAAAAGCGAAGACACTTGCTGTCATCAGCGGCAAGGGCGGTGTCGGAAAATCCAATATTACCTTAAATATGGCACTTGCGCTGCAGGATAAAGGTAAGAAGGTGCTGCTCATCGACCTTGATATCGGGATGGGGAACATTGATATATTAATAGGAAATTCATCGTCTGCCACGATAATTGATGTTTTAACCGATCGTAAGCCTTTGCTCCAGTCATTATCCATTGGCCCAAAGGGTTTGCGGTATATATCAGGGGGAACCGGTCTTGATGTGATGTTTCAGCTCGATCAGAGAAAATGGACGTTTTTTGCCAATGAACTTTCTCATGCATTAAGCCAGTTCGATTATGTGCTGTTTGATATGGGAGCGGGCTTATCAAAAGATCAACTGCCTTTTATTTTATCAGCAGAAGATATTTTGATTATAACAACTCCCGAGCCGACGGCCATTATGGACGCATACAGCGCTGTCAAGCACTTGGTTTTGACAGAAAATAAGCTTTCAATGAAGGTGGCTGTCAATCGGTGCCGTGACCAAAAGGAAGGGCTTGACGCTTTTGCCCGCCTCTCCCGTACAATTCATATGTTTTTGGATGTTCAGGTTCAGTTTGCCGGTTCCGTTTCTGACGATGTGATCGTGAGCAAAGCGGTTGTCGAACAGGTTCCTTTTTTCATAAAAAGCCCTCAGGCAAAAGCCAGCCGGTCAGTCCGTATTTTAGCGGACGCCTTGTTTGGAAGAGAAGAAACGAGACACAAAGAAGACAAACAGACATTTATTGAGAAATTATCTTCTTTTTTAATGAGGAGGGCTTAATTTGATTCGTGTGCTTGTAGTTGATGATTCAGCTTTTATGAGAAAAATGATAAGTGATTTTCTGACCGAGGAAAAGCAGATAGAAGTAATCGGAACTGCGAGAAACGGAGAAGAAGCGCTTAAGAAGATTGAATTATTAAAACCGGATGTTATTACTCTTGATGTTGAAATGCCGGTCATGAATGGGACAGATACGCTCCGCAAAATTATTGAGATTTATAACTTGCCGGTCATTATGGTGTCTAGCCAGACCGAGAAAGGTAAAGAATGCACAATTAATTGTTTGGAGATCGGTGCCTTTGACTTTATCACAAAGCCATCAGGCTCAATATCTCTGGATCTATACAAAATTAAAGAACAATTAGTTGAGCGTGTCGTCGCGGCAGGACTTTCCGGCAAGCGGAAACGTCCTGTTTCCCAGACAGTTCGGCCCGAACCTATTGTGCGTGCTGTCGTTAAGCCTGAATTAAGCAAACCGAAACCTGGCACGGGCAGACAAATTGTGTGTATCGGCACATCAACAGGCGGTCCACGAGCGTTACAAAAGGTGATACCGAAGCTCCCTAAAGATTTGAACGCACCAGTGGTTGTCGTTCAGCACATGCCTGAGGGGTTTACTGCTTCTTTGGCTGATCGGCTGAATCATTTATCTGACATTCAGGTAAAAGAAGCAAAAGATGGTGAAGCAGCTCTTAACGGCTGTGTTTACATAGCACCGGGCGGAAAAAACATATCCGTTATTAAAAACAGCGAAGGACTCCAGGTTGTGCTTGATAACCATGACACACCAAGCCGTCATAAACCATCTGCTGATTATTTATTCCGTTCTGTCGGGAAACTGACAGATTATGAAAAAGTAGCGGTTATCATGACCGGAATGGGCAGTGACGGCACTGCTGGGCTAAAGGACATGCTAACAGCCGGCAATGTGAAAGCCATTGCGGAGTCTGAAGAATCTTGTGTCGTATACGGGATGCCAAAAGCTGCTGTTAAAGCGGGTCTCATTCATGAGATTAAACATGTGGAAGATATCGCAGCATCCATCACAAGCTGTGTGAAAAAAGAGAGGGTGTGATTCAAATGGATATGAATCAGTATTTAGATGTCTTTATTGATGAGAGTAAAGAACATTTACAAACATGTAATGAAAAGCTTCTTCTTTTAGAGAAAGACCCGACTGATCTTCAGCTCGTACATGATATATTCAGGGCTGCCCATACATTAAAAGGAATGAGCGCAACGATGGGCTACACGGATTTAGCACATCTTACCCATCTGCTTGAAAACGTGCTGGATGCAATCCGAAACGGAGACATGGAAGTCACCTCAGACTGGCTGGATATTTTGTTTGAAGCTCTGGATCACCTGGAAGCAATGGTTCAGTCTATTATTGATGGCGGGGATGGTAAAAGAGATATCTCAGAAGTGAGTGCCAAGCTTGATGTGAATGGTGCACACGCTGAATCCGCTGCCTCCGCTGAACCTGCAGAAGCACAGAGTTCAGCATCTGATTGGGAATATGATGAATTTGAACGCACAGTTATACAAGAAGCGGAGGAGCAAGGCTTCAAACGATATGAAATCAAGATTTCTCTGAACGAAAACTGTATGTTAAAAGCAGTTCGTGTCTATATGGTGTTTGAAAAACTAAATGAAGTCGGAGAAGTAGCCAAAACAATTCCAAGTGCTGAAGTGCTTGAAACAGAAGATTTTGGAACTGACTTTCAAGTTTGTTTCTTAACACATCAATCAGCGGAAGACATTGAACAATTAATCAATGGCGTGTCGGAAATTGAGCATGTTGAAGTCATTCAAGGGGCTCCTTTAACATCAGCTGAAAAGCCTGAAGAATCTAAGCAAGAAGATTCACCAGCAGCAGCTGTACCTGCGAAGCAGGAGAAACAAAAACAGCCTGCTAAAAACGATGAACAGGCGAAGCATTCAGCCGGCGGATCTAAAACAATTCGTGTCAACATTGACAGGCTTGATTCTTTAATGAACTTATTTGAAGAGCTTGTCATTGACCGCGGGCGTCTCGAGCAGATTGCGAAAGAGCTTGAGCACAATGAACTGACTGAAACGGTTGAACGAATGACGAGAATTTCCGGAGATTTGCAATCGATTATTCTGAATATGAGAATGGTCCCGGTTGAAACTGTTTTTAACAGATTCCCGAGAATGATTCGCCAGCTTCAGAAAGAGCTGAATAAAAAAATTGAACTCTCGATCATCGGTGCGGAAACTGAACTTGATCGTACAGTAATTGATGAAATCGGAGATCCACTCGTTCACTTGATCAGAAACAGTATTGACCATGGTATCGAGGCGCCGGAAACACGTTTGCAAAAGGGAAAACCGGAATCAGGAAAAGTTGTGCTTAAAGCTTATCACAGCGGCAACCATGTCTTTATCGAAGTAGAGGATGACGGCGCAGGCCTTAATCGCAAAAAAATTCTGGAAAAAGCGCTTGAGCGCGGGGTCATAACGGAAAAAGAAGCTGAAACCTTAGAAGACAACCAAATTTACGAATTGATTTTTGCTCCGGGGTTCTCAACTGCTGACCAAATTTCTGATATTTCCGGCCGCGGTGTAGGACTTGACGTTGTAAAAAACAAACTGGAGTCTCTTGGCGGTTCAGTCAGTGTGAAATCAGCCGAGGGTCAAGGCTCTCTATTCAGCATCCAGCTGCCGCTTACCTTGTCTATTATTTCAGTTCTGCTGATTAAGTTGGAAGAAGAGACATTTGCCATTCCGATTTCTTCAATCATTGAGACAGCAGTTATTGACAGAAAAGACATTTTGCAAACGCATGACCGTGAAGTGATTGACTTTAGAGGGCATATTGTCCCTGTCGTTTATTTAAAAGAAGAGTTTAAAATAGAAGATACAAGAAAAGATGCGGAACAGCTCCATATCATTGTCGTGAAAAAAGGCGACAAACCTACTGCATTTGTGGTGGACTCCTTTATTGGCCAGCAGGAAGTTGTGCTGAAATCACTCGGAGATTATTTAACAAACGTCTTTGCAATTTCCGGAGCTACTATTTTAGGAGACGGAGAAGTAGCGCTCATTATTGATTGTAATGCACTGATTATTTAACCATTCGAGGAGGTGTCTCACATGACTGCAGAAATTAAAACAGGCGAAAAAATGATAGTCTTTATGGTAAATGGCAAAGAATATGCCATTTCCGTCACTCAGGTGAAATCAATTGAAAAATGGCAAAAGCCAACGAGGGTACCTGGCGTCGAACCATATATTTGCGGGGTAATCAATTTACGCGGGGTGGTGACTCCGGTTATTGATTTAAGAAAACGCCTGAATTTGCCAGAGTATGAAATTACCGATGAAACACGAATTATCATTATTGCTTATCGTGATATTGAAGTCGGCTGGATTGTGGATGAAGCGAACGATGTGATTACCGTACACGAAAGTGAAATAGAATCTGCTCCAGAAGGCGTTCAGAAAGATACGGATGTGTCGATCGAACAGATTGTGAAACAAGAGAACAGACTCTTAAATATTATTGATGCGAACGCGGTTTTGGATAAAGAATCATCTCAGTCCGCTGTGCCCGATCAAGCTTAATCTTAAAGGGGTTATGACATGAGTATTTTTAATGGAATCAAAGAAGAGCAGATGGACATTTTGCGGGAAGTCGGCAATATAGGCGCCGGCCACTCCGCCTCTGCAATGGCCCAGCTGTTAAATAGAAAGATAGATATGGAAGTCCCATTTGCAAAGCTGCTGTCTTTTGATGAGCTTGTTGATTTTTTCGGCGGCGCCGATGTCCCGGTTGCCAGCATCTTTTTAAGAATGGAAGGCGATTTAACGGGTTCAATGTTCTTTATAATGCCTTTTTTTCAGGCGGAGCAGTTTATCAGAGAGCTGATTGGAAACCCCGATTTTGACATAGAGGACTTAGGTGAAGACCACATGAGCTCATCCGCTTTGCATGAACTGGGCAATATTTTAGCGGGGTCATATTTAACAGCTTTGGCGGATTTGACGAAACTCCAGCTCTATCCAAGTGTTCCTGAAGTCTCTTTGGACATGTTCGGAGCAGTGATCAGCGAAGGGCTGATGGAGCTCAGTCAGGTTGGAGAACACGCCATTGTTGTCGACACGTCAATTTTTGACCAAAGCCATCAGCAGGAGCTGAAAGCGCATATGTTTATGCTGCCGGACTATGATTCATTTGAAAAGCTCTTTGTCGCCTTAGGTGCATCATTATGAGTACAACTGAGGCTGTTGTTATAAAGGTTGGGATTGCTGACGTGAAGATCGCCCGCTTCCCGGATACCATCCGGACCTCTGGTTTGGGCTCATGTGTGGGGCTGGTGCTTTATGATAAAGAAAAGCAAACGGCGGGTCTTGTTCATGTCATGCTTCCGGATTCGACGTTATCGAAAACTGCCGAGCTCAACCGGGCTAAGTACGCTGACACCGCCGTACAGACCACGATTGATATGCTGATAGAAGCGGGATGCCGGAAATTTGCATTAAAAGCAAAGCTGGCCGGCGGATCAGAGATGTTTAAATTTAAATCGACAAATGATTTGATGAAGATCGGACCGAGAAATGTATTAGCGATAAAAGAACAGCTGTCTTTATTTAATATTCCTATTATTAGTGAAGATACGGGCGGCTCAAGCGGCCGGACGATAGAATTTGAACCGAAGTCCTGCATGCTGCATATTCGAACTGTTAAACAAGGTGAAAAAACGATTTAATTAAGGTATTAGGGGGATAACAATGCAATCCTTGAATTATGAAGATCAGGTGCTTTGGACGCGCTGGAAAGAGTGGAAAGATCCTAAAGCCGGTGACGACTTAATGCGCCGTTACATGCCGCTTGTCACATATCATGTAGGCAGAATTTCTGTCGGGCTGCCGAAATCAGTGCATAAAGACGATCTTATGAGCCTTGGTATGCTTGGTTTATATGATGCCCTTGAAAAATTTGACCCCAGCCGGGACTTAAAATTTGATACCTACGCCTCGTTTAGAATTCGCGGCGCAATCATAGACGGGCTTCGTAAAGAAGATTGGCTGCCCAGAACCTCGCGCGAAAAAACAAAAAAGGTTGAAGCAGCAATTGAAAAGCTTGAACAGCGGTATCTTCGGAATGTATCGCCCGCGGAAATTGCAGAGGAACTCGGAATGACGGTACAGGATGTCGTGTCAACAATGAATGAAGGTTTTTTTGCAAATCTGCTGTCAATTGATGAAAAGCTCCATGATCAAGATGATGGGGAAAACATTCAAGTCATGATCAGAGATGACAAAAATGTTCCGCCTGAAGAAAAGATTATGAAGGATGAACTGATTGCACAGCTTGCGGAAAAAATTCACGAACTCTCTGAAAAAGAACAGCTGGTTGTCAGTTTGTTCTACAAAGAGGAGTTGACACTGACAGAAATCGGACAAGTATTAAATCTTTCTACGTCCCGCATATCTCAGATCCATTCAAAGGCATTATTTAAATTAAAGAATCTGCTGGAAAAAGTGATACAATAATGAATTTCATGGTTAGCGAGTGAAAAACATGTCAACACTATTATGGCTTTTAAGCTTTACGCTCCACGGCGTTCTTCTGTACGCTGTCATTATCCTGTATACGAGGCTCGCTGCAGTGAAAGAAACAGAAAAA
The DNA here is from genome assembly GCF_000877815.1 of Bacillus sp. YP1. Classification (NCBI taxonomy): domain Bacteria; kingdom Bacillati; phylum Bacillota; class Bacilli; order Caryophanales; family Bacillaceae; genus Bacillus; species Bacillus sp. YP1. Next base: position 1,456,940 of record NZ_CP010014.1, read on the forward strand.
CAGCAAAAACAGATACTTGAAGAGACGGAAAACACCTTGGCGGCATTTCTGCTTGAATTAAAAGAAGAAAATGAGAAACTGATAGAAAATAAAGCTTCATCTGCAAGTCAATCAGATGAAGAATCCCAAAAGCCAGGCCTTCAGACCTCTGAAACATATCAAGAGCGGGATCCAGTCCAAGAGGCAGAGAATCTTCCTGAACATATTGAAGGTCTGATTACAGAGGTTGACCGTCGGGAAGAGATCGTAAACAGTGAGGTACAATCATTTGAAGACCAGGTCATAGAATTATATGAACAGGGATATTCGGCAAGTCAAATTGCCCAGAAAATGAAGAGCGGAAAGACAGAAATCGAGCTATTTTTAAAATTTCGCTCCAAAGGTGTAAAGGATTCTTGATTGTCGGATAAAGCTGTGTTATATTATGTCTTGGTGTTAAATACACACGCTTAACGATTTATGCAGAGGGTGCTGCAGGCGGCAGTTCTGCACAAAAATGACCTAAGCGGAGGAAAAAAACCATTATATTAGGAGGAAATAACATGTCAGTCATTTCTATGAAGCAATTGCTTGAAGCTGGTGTTCACTTCGGTCACCAAACACGCCGTTGGAACCCAAAAATGAAGCGTTACATTTTCACGGAGCGTAACGGAATCTACATCATTGACCTTCAAAAAACAGTCAAAAAAGTAGAGGAAGCTTACAACTTCACTAAAAATCTTGCTGCTGAAGGCGGAAAAATCCTTTTCGTCGGAACAAAAAAACAAGCTCAAGATTCTGTTAAAGAAGAAGCTCAACGCTCTGGCATGTACTATGTCAACCAACGCTGGTTGGGCGGTACATTAACAAACTTTGAAACAATCCAAAAACGTATTAAACGTCTTAAAGACATTGAAAAAATGCAAGAAAACGGTACGTTTGATGTACTTCCTAAAAAAGAAGTCGTTCAATTGAAAAAAGAATTAGAGCGTCTTGAAAAATTCCTAGGCGGAATTAAAGATATGAAGGATCTTCCTGATGCATTATTCATCATCGATCCTCGCAAAGAGCGCATCGCTGTTGCGGAAGCTCGTAAATTAAACATCCCTATCATCGGTATCGTAGATACTAACTGTGATCCAGATGAAATCGATGTTGTTATCCCAGCGAACGATGACGCTATCCGCGCTGTTAAACTTCTAACTTCTAAAATGGCAGATGCAATCTTAGAAGCGAAGCAAGGCGAAGAAGAAGCGGAAGTTGCTGAAGAAACTGCACCAGAAACAGAAACAACAACTGCGTAACCTATTCAAAAGGTGATAAGAGGGACTGCCTTTTATCACCTTTTTTCAAGAAAAATGTGTAATATACATACTCTTGTTTAAACATATAAGGAGGAATACAAATGGCAATTACTGCACAGCAAGTAAAAGAACTGCGTGAAAAAACTGGCGCGGGCATGATGGATTGTAAAAAAGCGTTAACTGAAACTGACGGAGATATGGACAAAGCAATTGACCTTTTAAGAGAAAAAGGGATTGCAAAAGCAGCGAAAAAAGCTGACCGTATCGCAGCAGAAGGTTCTACTCTTATTAAAACTGACGGCAACAAAGGCGTTATCCTAGAAGTAAACTCTGAAACTGATTTCGTTGCGAAAAACGAAGGTTTTAAAGAGCTTCTTAACACTTTAGCTGACCACCTTCTTGCAAACACGCCAGCTGATGTTGAAGAAGCCATGGGCCAAAAAATGGAAAATGGCTCAACTGTTGAAGAGTACATCACAAGCGCAGTTGCTAAAATCGGTGAGAAAATCACTCTTCGCCGCTTTACAGTTCTTACAAAAGACGACAGCTCTGCATTCGGTGCTTACCTTCACATGGGCGGCCGCATCGGTGTATTAACTGTTCTCAACGGTACAACTGATGAAGAAACTGCGAAAGATATCGCAATGCACGTTGCTGCGGTTAACCCTCGTTACATTTCTCGTGATCAAGTATCTGAAGAAGAAACAAATCATGAGCGTCAAATCTTAACTCAGCAAGCCCTCCAAGAAGGCAAACCTGAAAACATCGTAGCGAAAATGGTTGAAGGCCGTCTGAACAAATTCTTCGAAGAAATTTGTCTATTAGACCAAGCGTTCGTTAAAAACCCAGATGAAAAAGTGAAACAAGTTATTGCAGCGAAAAACGCTACTGTTCAAACTTTTGTCCGCTATGAAGTTGGAGAAGGCATCGAAAAACGTCAAGAAAACTTTGCTGAAGAAGTAATGAACCAAGTGAAAAAATAATGGTGAAAAGATTTCGCGGCTAAGTCGCGTCTTTTCAGGCAGTATAGGGGACACATTTTGTGTTCCCTATTTTTAAAACTATATTTACAAACCTTTTTTTCTCTTGCATAATAGAAAACGGCAATGTTTACACTTGGAGGTTATCATGGAAAAACCAAAATACAAACGTATCGTATTAAAGCTTAGCGGGGAAGCATTGGCAGGAGAACAGGGAAATGGAATTAACCCGACTGTCATTCAATCCATTGCAAAGCAAGTGAAGGAAATCGCTGAGCTTGAAGTCGAAGTGGCTGTTGTAGTAGGCGGCGGCAACTTATGGCGCGGAAAAACAGGAAGTGACCTGGGCATGGACCGCGCGACTGCTGACTATATGGGAATGCTGGCGACAGTAATGAATTCGCTTGCTCTTCAAGACAGCTTGGAAACACTCGGAATCCAGTCCAGAGTGCAAACATCCATTGAAATGAGACAAGTTGCTGAACCGTACATAAGAAGAAAAGCGATACGCCACTTAGAGAAAAAACGTGTCGTTATTTTCGCTGCGGGTACAGGAAACCCATATTTCTCAACTGATACGACAGCTGCACTGCGGGCTGCTGAAATTGAGGCAGACGTTATTTTAATGGCTAAAAATAACGTTGACGGTGTGTATAATGCTGATCCTAGAAAAGATGAATCAGCTGTTAAGTATGAATCACTTTCTTATCTTGACGTTCTTAAAGACGGCCTGGAAGTCATGGATTCAACAGCTTCCTCTTTATGCATGGACAATGACATTCCGCTTATCGTCTTTTCTATTATGGAAGAAGGAAATATCAAACGTGCCGTTATCGGTGAATCAATCGGAACGATCGTGAGGGGGAAATAACGTGTCAAAAGAAGTATTAACTCAAACAAAAGAAAAAATGGAAAAAGCAATTGCTGCTTATCAGCGCGAATTGGCTACTGTACGCGCAGGCCGTGCAAATCCATCATTATTAGATAAAGTAACGGTTGAATATTACGGAGCGCAGACACCTTTAAATCAGTTGTCTTCTATTAACGTGCCTGAAGCTCGTATGCTCGTTATCACACCATACGACAAAACAGCAATTGGCGATATCGAAAAAGCGATTTTAAAAGCTGATTTAGGTCTTACACCAACAAGTGACGGCAATATGATTCGAATTGCAATTCCGGCACTAACAGAAGAGAGACGGAAAGAATTAGTGAAAGTTGTAAAAAAATACGCTGAAGAAGCAAAAGTCGCTGTTCGTAACGTTCGCCGTGATGCTAACGATGATCTCAAAAAACTTGAGAAAAACGGAGACATTACTGAGGATGAACTGCGTGCTTCCACTGAAGACGTTCAAAAACTGACAGATGAATATGTGTCAAAAATTGACAGTGTCACAAAAGACAAAGAAAAAGAAATCATGGAAGTTTAATGAAAAACTATGTACAATAGATAATAGTGAAAAGACCCTCTCATGTTTACAGGGGGTTTTTTTGTTAATACTGTTGATTACATTGATTATCAGCAGGGAATGTAACCTTTTTGGGTGACGGAGGAATCTCATGCTCAACATACTCAAAAATTGGAAGAATCAGCAAACAGCGGCTTCCAACTTAGAACGTTATACAAAAGAAGACATACTTAAGGGAGAAATTCCCGAACACATCGCCATTATCATGGATGGAAATGGCCGTTGGGCTAAAAAACGCTCTCTTCCCAGAATTGCAGGCCACCATGAAGGGATGAAGGTGGTAAAAAGGACCACGAAGCTCGCAAACGAATTAGGTGTCAAAGTACTGACATTGTATGCATTTTCAACAGAAAACTGGAAAAGACCGAAAATGGAAGTCGATTTTTTAATGAAGCTTCCGGAAGAATTTTTGAATACGTATCTTCCAGAGCTTGTTGAGGAAAATGTACAGGTTCGGATCATTGGGGATGAAACGGCTTTGCCGGCGCACACATTACGTGCGATTGAAAAAGCTGTACAGGACACGGCGCAAAACGACGGAATGATCCTTAATTTTGCTCTTAACTATGGAGGCCGTACTGAAATTGTCAGTGCTGCAAAATCACTCGCGGAAAAAGTGAAGGAAGGCTCTTTGAATATTGAAGACATTGATGAATCGCTTTTTTCTACTTATTTGATGACTGAATCTTTGCAGGATCCTGAACTTTTAATTCGAACGAGCGGCGAGATAAGGCTGAGTAATTTTATGCTATGGCAGGTTGCCTACAGTGAATTTGTCTTTACTGACGTCTTGTGGCCTGACTTTAAAGAAGATCACTTCTTGCAGGCGTTAGGAGAGTTTCAGCAGAGAGGCCGGAGGTTTGGCGGAATTTAGAGGATGGTGGACATGAAACAAAGAATTTTGACAGGTGTTCTGGCAGCAATTGTATTTTTATTTTTGGTTATTGTCGGGGAATTGCCGTTCACCATATTAATTTATGCTATGGGCAGTGTGGCGCTTTTTGAACTTTTACGGATGAAAAAGCTGAAGCTGGTTTCACTGCCGGGTTTGATCGGTCTTTTATTGTTGTGGATGTTCTTATTGCCAAGCCAGTATTCGTTTTTTGAAGCGGACGGAATTTCCAAAATGGAAATCGCTTTATTTGCGGTACTGCTATTGCTGACTTACACAGTGTTGGTCAAGAACACCTTTACTTTTGATGAAGTCGGGTTTATTACGCTTGCAGCAATTTACATCGGAATGTGTTTTCATTATTTTATCGAAATCAGAAATCTTGACCAATACGGATTAACATACATTTTTTATGCGTGTGTTGTCATTTGGTCCACGGATTCCGGTGCCTATTTTGTCGGTAAATCGCTTGGGAAGCGGAAACTGTGGCCTGAAATCAGTCCGAATAAAACAGTGGAAGGGTTTGCAGGCGGAATTGTCATCGCACTTGTATTGGCGACGATTTTTCAGCTTGTTGCACAACTTCCGATCCCGTATATCTATCTGCTGTTGATCACGCTGTTTTTGTCTGTTTTCGGACAACTTGGAGATTTAGTGGAATCCGCCTTGAAAAGACATTACGATGTAAAGGATTCTGGGAATATTCTTCCTGGGCATGGCGGTATATTAGACCGTTTTGACAGTTTCTTGTTTGTCATGCCTTTCTTGTACTTTCTGCTTGCCCTTTTTTCATAAAAAAGTCTAATATGAATATGAGACTGATCATGCAGCAATAAGAATAGGAGTAGTGGCAACTTTGAAAAATATTTGTCTTTTAGGAGCAACAGGATCAATCGGCGAACAGACTCTTGATGTACTGCGTGCACATCAAGATCAATTTCAGCTGGTATCTATGTCGTTTGGCAGAAATATTGATAAGGCCGTTCCAATGATTGAGGTCTTTCAGCCGAAGTTTGTCTCTGTCGGTGATCTGGATACATATCATAAATTAAAACAAATGTCTTTTTCTTTTGAATGCCAAATCGGGCTGGGAGAAGAAGGACTGATAGAAGCAGCAGTGATGGAGGAGGTTGACATTGTTGTCAACGCTTTGCTTGGAAGCGTCGGTCTTATCCCGACGTTAAAGGCAATTGAACAGAAAAAAACAATTGCGCTTGCAAATAAGGAAACTCTTGTCACTGCAGGGCATATAGTAAAAGAACATGCTAAGAAATATGATGTTCCGCTGCTGCCTGTTGACAGTGAGCATTCAGCCATTTTTCAAGCTCTTCAAGGCGAACAGGCTAAAAACATTGAACGCCTCATCATTACGGCATCCGGCGGAAGTTTTCGGGACAAGACGCGGGAGGAGCTCGAATCAGTAACGGTTGAAGATGCATTAAAACATCCAAACTGGTCAATGGGTGCAAAAATTACAATTGATTCGGCTACAATGATGAATAAGGGATTAGAGGTAATCGAGGCACACTGGCTTTTCGATATACCTTATGAACAAATTGATGTGGTTTTACATAAGGAGAGCATCATCCATTCAATGGTCGAGTTCCATGATAAAAGTGTGATCGCACAGCTCGGAACTCCGGATATGAGAGTCCCCATTCAATATGCGCTCACTTATCCTGACCGATTGCCATTACCAGATGCGAAAAGGCTTGAATTATGGGAAATCGGCAGCCTTCATTTTGAGAAAGCTGATTTTGACAGGTTCCGATGCTTACAATTTGCTTTTGAATCAGGTAAAATAGGAGGAACAATGCCGACAGTGCTAAATGCGGCAAACGAAGTAGCTGTCGCTGCCTTTTTAGCTGGCAAGATACCGTTTTTGGCTATTGAAGACTGTATCGAAAAGGCACTAACCCGCCATCAATTACTGAAAAAACCGAGCCTGGCGGACATTCAAGAAGTGGACAAAGATACCCGGGGATACGTCAATTCAATACTCACATAAGGTGGTATGTTCGTGAATACAGTTATAGCGTTTATCATTATTTTCGGAACGCTCGTTTTCTTCCATGAACTGGGCCATTTATTGCTAGCCCAAAGAGCGGGAATTCTCTGCCGTGAATTTGCGATCGGCTTCGGTCCAAAGATTTTTTCTTTCAAAAAAAATGAAACAGTTTATACGATCAGGCTGCTTCCGGTCGGCGGATTTGTTCGTATGGCCGGCGAAGATCCGGAAATGATTGAGGTGAAACCCGGATACACGGTCGGGCTTCTGTTTAATAAGGAAGATCAAGTTGAGAAAGTCATCATCAATCAAAAGGAAAAATATCCGGATGCTTTAGTCATTGAAGTGGAAACAGCGGATCTAGAGCATGACATGAAGATCACCGGTTATGAACAGGGGAAAGAGGACGAACTTTCCAGCTTTACTGTCAGCGAAACATCCTTTTTTATTGTAGACGGAGAAGAAGTGCAGATTGCGCCGTATAATCGCCAATTTGGTTCCAAACCTGTGTGGCAGCGGATTAAAGCAATTGCTGCAGGGCCGATTATGAACTTTATTTTAGCTTACGTCATTTTAGTGATGCTTGGGCTGATTCAAGGCGTACCGTCAAATGAACCTATGCTCGGGCAGCTGACAGACAATGGACGGGCAGCTGAAGCAGGGCTAAAAGAAGGGGATTATATCCAAAGCATTAACGGAGAGAAAATGAGGTCTTGGACTGACATTGTCTCCGCTGTAAAAGAAAACCCGGAGAAAGAAATGGACGTTGCAGTAAAAAGAGCTAACAAAACGCTTCATATTTCGGTGACTCCGGAAGCTGTTAAAGATGAGAACAAAAAAACAATCGGCCGCTTTGGTTCTTACGCGCCAACTGAGAAAGGCGTTCTCTCAGCAGTTGCTTACGGCGCGACATCAACAGTTGACATTGGCAATCAAATCTTAGAAACGTTTGGTAATTTAGTAACAGGACAATTTAAAATAAATATGTTGGCGGGACCAGTTGGTATTTATGATATGACAGACCAAGTGGCGAAAACCGGGTTAGTTAATTTGGTTCGTTTCGCTGCGTTTTTAAGCATTAATCTTGGGATTGTCAACCTGCTTCCGATTCCGGCACTTGACGGAGGAAGACTGTTGTTTCTATTTATTGAAGCGATTCGGGGCAAACCGATTAACAGGGAAAAAGAAGCATTTGTTGTGTTTATCGGAGTAGCTTTCTTAATGCTTCTTATGCTGGTTGTCACATGGAACGATATCCAGCGGCTGTTTTTGTAAACGAAAAGTAAATCAATCAGAGGTGCGAAGAAATGAGACAAAGCTTGACGCTTATTCCTACGCTCCGTGAAGTTCCAGCTGATGCCGAAGCAAAAAGTCATCAGCTTCTTCTGAGAGCAGGATTTATCAGACAGAATACGAGCGGGGTATACAGCTATATGCCTCTTGCGTATAAGGTGATTCAAAACATTCAGCAGATTGTTCGAGAAGAAATGGAGAAAATTGATGCCGTAGAAATGCTCATGCCTGCGTTGCAGCAGGCAGAGACATGGCAGGAATCAGGCAGATGGTATACGTATGGTCCCGAACTGATGAGACTAAAAGACCGTCATGGCCGTGAATTTGCTTTAGGGGCAACGCATGAAGAGGTTATCACTTCGCTTGTTCGCGATGAGGTTAAATCTTATAAGCGTCTCCCTCTGACTCTTTATCAAATTCAGTCTAAGTTCAGAGATGAAAAACGTCCTCGCTTCGGTTTGTTAAGAGGCCGCGAATTTATTATGAAGGATGCGTACTCTTTCCATGCATCTGCAGAGAGCCTGGATGAAACGTATCAAAAAATGTACGAGGCCTATTCTAATATTTTTGCCCGCTGCGGCATTAATGTAAGACCTGTTATCGCTGATTCAGGCGCAATGGGAGGAAAGGATACGCACGAATTTATGGCACTTTCTGCGATCGGAGAGGATACGATTGCGTATTCTGATGAATCACAGTACGCGGCTAATATCGAGATGGCTGAAGTTCTTCACCAGGAAGTTCCTTCAGATGAAGAGCCTAAAGCTCTAGAGAAGGTTCATACGCCTAACGTGAAAACAATCGAAGAACTGACTGCGTTCTTACAGGTTTCGGCTGAAGCGTGCATTAAGTCAGTATTGTTTAAAGCTGATGACCGTTTTGTCTTAGTGCTTGTAAGAGGGGATCATGAAGTTAACGATATTAAAGTGAAAAACTTGCTTCATGCAGAAGTTGTAGAGCTTGCTACACATGAAGAGGTCATTCAGCAGCTCGGAACAGAGCCAGGTTTTGTAGGCCCTGTTGGTATTCATCAGGATGTGGAAGTATATGCCGATCAAGCTGTGAAAGCAATGGTTAATGCTGTTGCCGGGGCAAATGAAGGAGATCATCATTATAAAAATGTCAATGTGAATCGTGACGCGCAAATTAAAGAATTTGCTGATCTTCGTTTTATTAAAGAAGGTGATCCTTCACCAGACGGCAAGGGAACGATCCGTTTTGCTGAGGGAATCGAAGTCGGACAAGTCTTTAAGCTCGGAACACGCTATTCAGAAGCGATGAATGCGACATATTTAGATGAAAACGGACGCGCGCAGCCAATGCTGATGGGCTGTTACGGAATCGGTGTGTCAAGAACGCTTTCTGCTATTGCTGAACAGCATCACGACGAAAAAGGATTAATATGGCCAAAAAGCGTTGCCCCGTACGATCTTCATATTCTTGCATTGAACATGAAAAACGATGGGCAAAGAGAGCTTGCTGAAAAGCTGTATGCCGATTTAAAAGCGGAAGGCTATGAAGTGCTCTATGACGACCGTGCTGAGCGTGCCGGTGTAAAATTCGCTGATTCAGATCTAATCGGCCTTCCAATCCGCATCACTGTCGGAAAACGGGCTGACGAAGGAATCGTCGAAGTGAAAATTCGTCAAACTGGTGAGTCAACTGAGATTTCAGTAGACGAATTATCTGCGTTTATCAGCAAGCAGTAATCACCATAACGATTTATCAAAAAACATGTTAAAATAGAAATAATAGAAGGTACCTCATTGCCTGAGGTACCTTCACTTATGATGTTTTTAGGGAGGGATACTGTCTTAATGGAACAGTTATCAGTAAACAGAAGGCAGTTTCAAATTCTTCTGCAGCAGATTAATATGACAGATGATACCTTCATGACATACTTTGAACATGGCGAGATTAAAAAGCTGACAATTCACAAAGCTTCTAAATCTTGGCATTTTCATTTTCAATTTAAATCTTTGCTGCCTTTTCAAATATATGACACATTAACAACGAGGCTGACGCAATCGTTTGCCCACATAGCAAAAGTGACATCTTCAATTGAAGTTCAGGATGCCGAGGTCAGTGAAAGTATCGTTCAAGACTACTGGTCACGCTGCATTGAAGAACTGCAGGGCATTTCGCCGCCGATCATCAGTCTTTTAAACCAGCAAAAACCGAAGCTGAAGGGCAATAAACTGATTGTCAAAACCAAAACGGATACAGAAGCGGCTGCGCTAAAGAACAAATACAGTTCCATGATACAAGCAGGCTACCGTCAATTTGGCTTTCCAGATCTTCAGCTTGATGCTGAAATATTTGTATCCGAGCAGGAAGTTCAAAAGTTTCGGGAGCAAAAGCTTGCAGAAGACCAAGAGCGGGCTATGCAGGCCTTGATTGAAATGGAGAAGAAAGATAAAGAAAGTGATGAAGACCAAGCACCATCTGGTCCTCTTGTTATCGGTTATCAAATTAAAGATAACGAGGAAATTCGGACACTTGACAGCATCATGGACGAAGAACGGAGAATTACGGTCCAAGGTTATGTGTTTGATGTGGAGACGCGCGAGCTGAAGAGCGGGCGCACGCTGTGTATCTTCAAAATTACAGACTATACAAATAGTATTTTGATCAAAATGTTTGCACGTGAAAAAGAAGATGCGGCACTGATGAAGTCTCTGAAAAAAGGAATGTGGGTAAAAGCACGCGGAAGCATTCAAAATGATACATTTGTCAGAGACCTTGTCATGATCGCAAATGACGTAAACGAAATAAAAGCAAAAACCCGTGAAGATTCAGCACCTGAAGGAGAAAAAAGAGTGGAATTGCATCTTCATTCCCCAATGAGCCAAATGGATGCTGTTACGGGTATTGGAAAGCTTGTCGAACAGGCGAAAAAATGGGGGCATGAGGCCATCGCTTTGACTGACCATGCTGTCGTTCAATCCTTCCCTGATGCGTATTCTGCGGCCAAAAAGCATGGAATTAAAATGATTTACGGGATGGAAGCGAATCTCGTGGATGATGGCGTGCCAATTGCTTATAATGCCGCACATCGTCTGCTCGAAGAAGAAACATATGTTGTTTTTGACGTTGAGACGACAGGATTGTCTGCTGTATACGATACCATTATTGAGCTGGCTGCAGTAAAAGTAAAAGGCGGAGAAATTATTGATAAATTTGAGGCGTTTGCGAACCCGCATCGTCCGCTTTCCGCCACAATCATAGAGCTGACAGGGATCACTGATGATATGCTACAAGACGCTCCGGATGTCGTAGATGTAATAAGAGATTTCAGAGAATGGATTGGCGATGATATCCTTGTCGCTCATAATGCAAGCTTTGATATGGGATTCTTAAATGTAGCCTATAAAAAGCTTCTTGAAGTCGATAAAGCTAAAAACCCAGTCATTGACACGCTAGAACTAGGACGTTTTCTCTATCCGGAATTTAAGAACCACCGGCTGAACACACTTTGTAAAAAGTTTGATATCGAACTCACACAGCATCACCGTGCGATCTATGATACTGAGGCAACCGCTTATTTGCTTCTGAAAATGCTGAAAGACGCGGCTGAAAAAGGTATTCAGTACCATGATGAGTTGAATGAAAATATGGGTCAGTCCAATGCTTATCAAAGATCAAGACCGTATCATGCAACATTACTTGCCGTGAACAGCACGGGACTTAAAAATTTATTTAAGCTTGTGTCACTTTCTCATATTCATTATTTTTACAGAGTGCCGCGTATTCCGAGATCTCAGCTTGAGAAATACAGGGAAGGGCTGCTGATCGGTTCTGCCTGTGACAGGGGAGAGGTTTTTGAGGGAATGATGCAAAAATCGCCTGAAGAGGTGGAAGATATCGCGTCATTCTATGATTACCTTGAGGTTCAGCCGCCTGAAGTGTATCGTCACTTGCTGGAGCTTGAACTGGTCCGTGATGAAAAAGCGCTGAAAGAAATTATTGCGAATATCACGAAGCTGGGGGAAAAGCTTAATAAACCGGTTGTTGCTACGGGAAATGTTCATTACTTGAATGATGAGGATAAAATCTACAGAAAGATTTTAATATCCTCACAAGGCGGGGCAAATCCGCTGAATAGGCATGAACTGCCGAAAGTGCATTTCAGAACGACAGACGAAATGCTTGAAGCTTTTTCTTTCTTAGGTGAAAAAAAAGCGAAGGAGATCGTAGTCACCAATACCCAAAAGGTTGCTTCTTTAGTTGATGACATCAAGCCGATTAAAGATGATTTATATACGCCGAAAATCGAAGGCGCTGATGAAGAGATCAGAGAAATGAGCTATCAGCGTGCAAGAAGCATTTACGGGGAAGAGCTGCCTGAAATTGTCGAAGCGCGGATTGAAAAAGAGTTAAAGAGTATTATTGGCCACGGATTTGCTGTTATTTACTTGATCTCTCACAAACTTGTAAAACGTTCACTAGATGACGGGTATCTCGTTGGTTCCCGTGGTTCCGTAGGATCTTCATTAGTTGCGACACTTACTGAGATTACTGAGGTAAACCCGCTGCCGCCGCACTATGTTTGTCCTGAGTGCCAGCATTCTGAGTTCTTTAATGACGGTTCTGTCGGTTCCGGTTTTGACCTGCCTGACAAGACATGCCCTCATTGCGGAACGCCTTTGAAAAAAGACGGCCATGATATTCCATTTGAAACGTTCTTAGGATTTAAAGGGGACAAAGTACCTGATATCGATTTGAACTTCTCAGGGGAATATCAGCCGCAAGCACACAATTACACAAAAGTATTGTTCGGGGAAGACAATGTATATCGTGCGGGAACAATAGGCACGGTGGCAGAAAAAACAGCCTACGGTTATGTAAAAGGCTATGCCGGAGACAACAATCTTCATATGCGCGGTGCCGAAATAGATCGGCTCGTACAGGGATGCACAGGTGTAAAACGTACAACTGGACAACACCCTGGCGGTATTATCGTAGTTCCGGATTATATGGATATTTATGATTTTTCACCGATCCAGTTCCCGGCAGATGCCACAGGTTCAGAGTGGAAAACGACTCATTTTGATTTCCACTCCATCCATGACAACCTGTTAAAACTTGATATTCTCGGACACGATGACCCGACTGTTATTCGGATGCTTCAAGACTTAAGCGGAATAGATCCGAAAACAATTCCGACGGATGATCCTGAAGTGATGAAGATCTTCCAGGGAACCGAATCACTCGGTGTGACTGAAGAACAGATTGGCTGTAAAACGGGCACTCTTGGAATTCCTGAATTCGGAACCCGATTTGTCCGGCAGATGCTTGAAGATACAAAGCCGACCACTTTTTCTGAGCTCGTTCAGATTTCAGGCTTGTCTCACGGAACTGATGTATGGCTTGGCAATGCACAGGAGCTCATCCACAATAATATTTGTGAGCTGAGTGAGGTTATCGGCTGCCGTGATGACATTATGGTTTATTTAATCTATCAAGGCCTTGAACCGTCCCTTGCCTTTAAAATCATGGAATTCGTGCGTAAAGGAAAAGGATTAACGCCTGAATGGGAAGAAGAAATGAAAAATAACAATGTCCCAGACTGGTATATTGATTCTTGTAAAAAGATTAAATACATGTTCCCGAAAGCCCACGCCGCGGCATATGTCTTAATGGCAGTCCGCATTGCTTACTTTAAAGTGCATCATGCTCTTTTGTATTATGCGGCTTATTTTACCGTTCGTGCAGATGACTTTGATATTGATACAATGATCAAGGGCTCTACAGCAATCAGAGCGGTAATGGAGGATATAAACGCTAAAGGACTCGATGCTTCACCGAAGGAAAAGAACCTTCTGACTGTTTTAGAATTAGCGCTTGAGATGTGTGAGAGAGGCTATTCATTCCAAAAAGTCGATTTATATCGCTCCAGCGCTACAGAGTTTATTATTGACGGCAACAGTCTTATTCCGCCGTTTAACTCTATTCCAGGGTTAGGGACGAACGCTGCTTTGAACATTGTAAAAGCTCGCGAAGAAGGCGAATTCCTCTCAAAAGAAGATTTGCAAAAGAGAGGGAAAGTATCAAAAACGATTTTAGAGTACTTAGATCGCCATGGCTGTCTGGAGTCACTGCCTGATCAAAATCAATTGTCACTGTTTTAAAATAAAAAAGACACAGTTTTCTTAATTGTGTCTTTTTCTGTTTTGAAAATAATTAAAATATAAACAATTAAGTCGAATGTTAAAGTATAATATTGACATATAAACAAAATATATGTTACATTTCTATTAAAAGGGAGGTGATTGGTTTGGAAAAGGATATTTTTGATTTAGATTTGAAAATTCAAACGAGCAAATCGAATGTAGAACCTAATAGTATTCGACTTACCTTTGGTTGCAGTGGTGGTGTCGCTTCAAAAGCTCTCTGTTCTCGGGCAATGTGTGATGGTATCGTTATTACTAAAAACTATGGGTATTGTGATGCTTAATATTTTGGGTGAAGATAGTATTATCTTCACCTCTTTGGTAAGTTGTTTAATTAAATTTGTTATAAAGAGAGTGTTGTTTATATGAAATCACTAAAGAAAGATAGTTTAAAGAATATAGAGCAGAAATGGTTCTCTTTAGATAGTTTCTTTATTAGAACTCCTACTTTATCTCTAACCTTTCTTGAAAATTATTTACATAAAATGATAAATGGAAAAGAAAGTTACTCTAACTGGGTGAAAGATTTAATTAATAATCCAATTTTTATGGAAGCTATTTATATTGCCAGTCCTTCATTATATGAGAATTTAAAATATTGGAAAAATATAACGGACAAAAAAAGGAAAGAGCAAATAGCAATATCATTAAATAATTATTTATTGCGGATGACCTCTAGAACAACTCCTTTTGGGCTTTTCTCCAGTGTTACTGTTGGAAGATTCGAGAATGAAACCTCAATTAATATAGATCCTCTTGTACATAATATTAAGAAGTGCAACCCAGATATGAATTGGTTATATAAGTTGATAAAAAAATTAGAAAAAGAAAATTCGATTTTTTTAGAGCTTAATGTAAAATTCAACAACTTAGTTGAGAAAGTAGGGAACCGTTATTTTCTTTCCTATAATTCAAAAATTGATTCTGCACGTCAAAATAACATAACAAATGACATAAGCTCAATCATTGTTAGTCCTCCTATTGAAATTATAGAGAAGTTAACACAAGAACCTCTTAAAATAAAAAATATATTAAGGTATTTAAAAAAAGAGTATTCCTCAGTAACTAGCGAGAAAATATTATCTTTAATACACAATTTAGTAGATCAAGATTACTTAATTACAGACTTAAGACCATCTCTGTTGGAGAAATCGCCGTTTAATTATGTGATCAATAAAATTAAAAGTATTGAAAAACAAGATTTACAATATATCCTTCAGGAGTTATTATCAATACAAGCTAAAATAAATTATTATGAAACCTTGCCAATTGGAGAAGGCTTAAATGAAGTCAACGAGATCGAAAAACTAATGAGCAATCTTGTTGTTAGCGATATTTACTTACAAGTTAATTTGAGTTTAAATAATAAAAGTGAGATTAAATTAAGTAATAATGTAAAAAAAGATTTAATAGAACTGACAGAGTGTTTAGAGTACTTTTCTATAACAAATAATAAACCTCGACATCTAAAAAACTATCTAAATGAATTTATAGATAAGTATGGAGAGCATCGCGAGGTTGAATTATTAGAATTATTAAATAATGATATCGGATTAGGATCTCCAGCAAGTTATAAAAATCCTACGAGTACTAGAGAGTTTATCTATAAGAGTAATCAAAAGTTGGAAAACTATTTGTTAAGAAAGTTACTTAATTCTATAAAAGAAAATGAGCAAGAAATTGAAATTACATTGGAAGAACTAAAACATTTAAATAAAGAAAAAAATATAAGTGGCCAAAATAATTTCGTTAAATCGTTTGAAATATTCGGAAATATTGTAGCTGATAATATTGATTCCTTTAATAAAGGAAAGTATACAATATTCCTTAACTCTGAAAACCCAGTTTCTAACTTTGCAGGAAAAGCCGCGGGTAGATTTACTGATCTTTTAAAAGATAAAACTAATGTAAAACAATTCTATGACCAACAAACAATTTGTGAGCATTATATTAATGCCGAAATGAGTTACACCCCTAATAATGGTAAAATAGCCAATATTATGATGGTAGATAATTTTTCCGACTATGAAATTAACCTTAACAACTTTTGTTCTGAGGAAAATGAAACTATTCCAATTGAGGATATAGTTGTCGGCGTAGAAGAGGATTTATTTTATTTTAAATCCAAAAACTTAAATAAGAGAATTAATATTAGCGTAAATAGTCTAGTTAATATGGATATAACTCCAAATGTATTTAGATTTATACAAGAAGCTTCATTATTTAATGATCAATATCTTACAGGATTTAATTGGGGAAGACTAATAGAAAGTGAATTTTTACCAAGAGTTAAATTCAAAAAAACAATATTATCCCCTGCAATGTGGAATTTTAATTTAAGTGATCATATTACGGAAAAACCTAATTATGATGAATGGTTAAAAATTTTTAAAAGATGGGCAAAAAAATGGAGTATTCCTAAAAGTGTATATTTAGTTGAAGGTGATGAAAAATTATTTTTAAATCTAGACGTTCATCTTCACTTGAAAATACTGTATAAAAAAATCCAAAAAATGAAGATTATTAGATTAATCGAAAGTGAAATTAATTTGTCAAAGTCATGGGCACAAGATAGGAATAAAAATAAATATAACATAGAGTTTATTTTTCCTCTCATACAAAATAAAAATAATAATAGTATAGGCAAAACTAAAAAGAATAAACCCATTATTTATACTAATAGTATTCTTACAAAAAAACAAATAGGCAGTGATTGGTTGTATTTCAAATTGTACTTTAATTCATTTAGAGATGAAGAAATAATTGCTGACCATATTCCGTCTTTTTTAAATCAATTAATTAATAATAATCAATTAATTAATAAATATTTTTATGTGCGTTATTTAGATGATAAACCGCATATAAGATTACGAATACAGGGAGACCCCAACATTCTTTTGTCGACTGTATTAATAAAAATGAAAGACTGGACATCAAATCTAATTGAAGGAGGTTTAATTAATAAAATCGAATTATCTTGCTATGAAAGAGAAATTGAACGATATGGAGGACCTGATTTTATAGATATTTGTGAGACTTTATTTTATTATGATAGCATCTGTGTCTCTGAGCTATTCAATTTTTTATCGTATACTACTAATGAGTTATTTGATAAAGAGACAATTGCAGTTCTTAGTGTCATTTTCTACTTAGAAGAAATAGGTTTTGATTATAATCAACAACTTAATCTTTTTGAAAGAATTTTAGAGAATAATAAATTTCCTAAGGAATTTAGATTAAAGAAAGACTATTTAGTTTTCCTATGTAACTCAAATCTAAATTGGAGTAACCTAAGAAAAAGCGAAGATGGAAATAAATTGATTAGTATTTTCGAAAAAAGAAAAAAAATAATTAATCATGCCAGCGAAGAATTTTCTGTTAAAAGCAATTATTTATATAGTCCTACTAAAGATATTTGGTTGAGTATAATTCATATGCATTTAAATAGATTATTAGGAGTGGATAGGGAAAAAGAGAAAAATATTATGCTGCTTGTAAAATATACACTTAAAAATCTTAAATACCAAAAGGGAATACTATGAGTAAATTTTATAATGTTACTTATAAAGAAGTAATTAGTTCTTTTAATAATTGGCCAAAATTATATAAGATTTTTCTTAAGGTAGATAAAATAAGTTTCTTTCAAATCATTATAATTGCTGTTATAAGTGGATTTATTCCACCTTCTTTATTACTTCTAAATCAATCGCTTTTAAATAATTTACAAAGAGAAACACAAATAAATAAAGTATTACTTATTTTCATATTATTAATAGTGGTTTATTTAGTGCAGGTTATCGTTAATCAATATAAACAATATAAAGAGGAGATCTTTGCAAATAAGTTAGCCTATTTTATTAACTTGGAAATTTTAAAGAAAACTAAGATTTTAGAATTACCTGATTTCGAAAACCCTCATATTTATGATCAGATACAAAGAGTAACTTCAGAATCTAGTTACAGACCATTCCAAATTTTCACTGAGATTCTTAATATATTAACTAATATTATAACTATAATTTCAACTTCAATAATTATAATTATTTGGAAATGGTGGGTTGTAATACTCTTGTTTTTAACGCCAATCATATCTTCAATTTTCTTTGTGAAATTAGGGAAAAAGGAATACGAAATAGAATGGGAAAGAACTCCATTAAGAAGAAAAATATACTATTATATTTTTTTGATGACACGTGATTTTAATATTAAGGAAATAAAGCTTTTTAATTTAAGCGATTTATTAATTAGTAGATACGAAAAAATTAACAAGGTTTTTTTAAAAACAGATAAAGAAATGGCACAAAGAAAAATGAAGGTTTCGACAATTTTTGAAACTGTAAACCAATTAATTGTTGGTGGAATAATGTTATATATCATATTAAAAGTATTCTCCAAAGAAATTATGATTGGAACAATGATGGCCTTAATACAGGGGGTTATATCTTCTCAGACAGCTTTGAAAACGTTAATGCAGGGAGTATTCTCTGTTTATGAAAACAATTTGTATGTAAATGATTTCTTTGAATTTGTGAAAAATAGAAAATTGAATAATGATACTAAATTGGAGGAAAAAATCCAACTTACCGAAATAAATAAAATTACTTTTAATAATGTTTCATTTAAATATCCAAATAAAAATAATTATGCCCTTAAAAAAATTAGTTTTGAATTAAAAAAAGGAGAAACAATTGCAATTGTTGGTGGTAATGGCTCAGGTAAGTCTACCTTAATCAAACTTATATGTCGCTTGTATGATGGTTTTGAAGGAGAAATATTAATTAACTCTATACCTATTGAAAAATACTCAATTGAGAGTATTAGGGCTCAGACAAGCATTATTTTTCAGGATTTTATTAAATATGAATTTTCAATAAGGGAAAATATAGGGTTTGGTAATTATAATGAAATGAAGAATCAAGATTTTTTGGAATATGCAGCTTACATTTCTGGTGCAAATAAGATTATAAATAAGTATCCAGACAGATTTGACAGTCAGTTGGGGAAGATGTTTAATAAAGGACATCAACTTTCCGGTGGAGAGTGGCAAAAAATGGCTATATCGCGTGCGATCTTTAAGAAGGCAAGTTTGTATATGATGGATGAACCAAGCTCTGCCTTAGACATTTACTCTGAACAAGAATTATTTATAAAATATAATGAGTTTTTAAAAAATAAAATTGGATTATTTATTACTCATAGATTTAACACAGTGCAACTGGCATCTCGTATTTTAGTAATGAATAATGGAGAAATAATAGAGTGTGGCACTCATAAAGAATTGTTGCAGAATAAAGGTATGTATTATGATCTGTATAATCAACAAAAAAAAGTATTTTATTCAGGCCTATGATCTGAGTAGAATATTTAAAAGTAATAAGTCGATGGATCTGATAATTGAGACATATTATAGTTATCTAGGAGCTGTATTATCATGCTTAACAATTATATCGATAAAATAATAATTAAGACCAGTAAACAAATTTCTGATTTACAACTAGTCTTAAATTTGCAAAGATTAGATGATATATCAGTTGCAAGTGGAATTTCATCAGTATGTATTTTGTTTGCTGAATTAGATTATACTTTTCCAAATAGAGGTTGGGATAGGATAGGACATGAATATCTAATTCATATAAAAAAAAAATTAGAAGGAATGGAAGATTATTCACCGTCATGTCTAGGAGGCATGGGAGGGATAGGTTTTTGTATATTAGCTTTGTCGAAAAATGGAAATAGATACCGTAATTTTCTAACTGATTTTAATTTATACTACTTCGATATAATTAAAAAACATATTGAAGAATTTAAAGACTTGTCGAGCCTACAAAAAAATGATTTATTCTTGTATGAAACAATTTATGGTTTTGCTGGAATAGGAAGATACTTATTGTTCTTCAGGGATCAGAGAGAGTCAAGAGATTTATTAGAAAAAATATTAGTATTAATTACTCGTATGGCTAATAAAAATGTAAATTCATTAGCAGATGAAAAATATGTATTAGACTGTGGGTTGGCACATGGGGTAAGTGGACCGCTTAGCTTACTTTCTCTTAGTTACATTAATAATATAATTGTTGAGGGCCAATTAGATGCGATAAAGAAAATTTCTAATTTCCTTATAAAAACAAAAACTAAGAGCGCTAATGGTTATTTATTTCCCAACGGTATCATTCTTAATGAAAAAAATAAAGATCAAACAGTTGATATAACTACACGAGACGCATGGTGTTATGGTTCTCCAGGAACATGCAGGGCATTGCTATTAGCAAAGGAAGCAACAGGTGACGCGAAATATAGTAACTGTGCGGTTACAGTATTTAAAGATGTTATAAAAAGGAATTTTGAACAGCAAAAAAACTATTCTCCTACATTTTGTCATGGATTAAGTGGATTATTGACGATTACATTCTTATTTAATGAATCAATCAGGGATCCTAAATTTAAATCTTATCAAATATATTTAGTGAAAAAACTTCTTGGTTATTATAATGATAATAATGTTCTTGGATTTCAAAATATCGAAAGGGATAATTTGAATAAGGAGATTGTTAGTGACGAGTTAGGTATTTTGAATGGAGTAACAGGAGTATTACTGACTTTACTTGCATTTAGAAACCAAATGACGTATACACGTTGGGAATCAATTTTACTGCTTAATTAAAGGTTATTTTTAACGAAAAGATTTTGCAATAAAAATATGGTTATGGTATAGTTTTATTGGAAATGCTAACGATTACCGAGGCAAAGAGTGGGGAAACCCGCTCTTTTGTATTGAACAGGAGAATTTTGTCTCGACATGTTCATCGTTTACTTTTTAGCCCCTGCTCTTTTGAAGCAGGGTTTTTATGCAGAGTGACGAGACGAATATGAGATCGACAGCACAAGGAGGAAGAACATGAGCAAAAAAGTGACTGACACCGTTCAAGAAATGGCTCAGCCAATCGTAGACAGCCTTCAGCTGGAACTCGTTGACATTGAATTTGTCAAAGAGGGCCAAAGCTGGTTCCTTCGCGTGTTTATTGATTCCGATGACGGTGTGGATATTGAGGAATGTGCCAAAGTAAGCGAAGCTTTAAGCGAAAAGCTTGATGAGGCAGACCCAATCAGCCAAAATTACTTTCTTGAAGTCTCATCTCCAGGAGCTGAGCGTCCGCTAAAGAAAAAAGCCGATTTCGAAAAATCACTAGGAAAAAACGTATACATTAAGACGTATGAGCCTATTGACGGCGTAAAAGTGTTTGAAGGTGAACTGGCTGAATTTGATGGACAAACAGTGACAGTTGAGATCACGATCAAAACAAGAAAGAAACGGATCAATATTCCGTATGAAAAGATAGCTAATGCAAGATTAGCTGTTACATTCTAATGAATACAAATGTTTTAAGGGGGGAGACCGTTAAATGAGCAGTGAATTATTAGATGCTCTCACGATTCTTGAAAAAGAAAAAGGCATCAGTAAAGAAATTATCATCGAAGCAATCGAAGCTGCGTTAATTTCTGCTTATAAGCGGAATTTTAATCAAGCGCAAAATGTACGGGTGGATCTAAACCGTGAAACTGGCTCCATCCGTGTATTTGCAAGAAAAGATGTCGTTGACGAAGTATACGACCAGAGATTAGAGATCTCAATTGAAGAGGCACAGGGCATCCATCCGGAATATATGGTCGGCGATGTCGTCGAAATCGAAGTTACACCTAAGGATTTCGGGCGCATAGCTGCTCAAACAGCGAAGCAGGTCGTCACACAGCGTGTGCGCGAAGCTGAGCGCGGCGTGATCTATTCTGAATTTATCGACCGTGAAGAAGACATCATGACAGGGATCGTCCAGCGTCTGGACAATAAATTTATCTACGTGTCTTTAGGCAAAATAGAAGCCTTGCTGCCGGTTAATGAGCAAATGCCGAATGAAAGCTACAAGCCCCATGACCGCATTAAGGTATATATCACAAAAGTAGAAAAAACAACGAAGGGCCCGCAGATTTATGTGTCAAGAACACATCCAGGCCTGTTAAAGCGTTTGTTTGAAATTGAAGTGCCTGAAATTTATGATGGAACTGTCGAGCTAAAATCTGTTGCCAGAGAAGCCGGCGACCGTTCGAAAATTTCTGTTCGCACAGATGATCCTGACGTGGATCCTGTCGGTTCATGCGTAGGGCCTAAAGGCCAGCGTGTGCAAGCAATCGTCAATGAATTAAAAGGTGAAAAAATTGACATTGTCAACTGGTCCAGTGATCCTGTAGAATTTGTCGCGAATGCGCTCAGCCCTTCCAAAGTGCTTGATGTCATCGTTAATGAAGAAGAAAAAGCGACAACTGTTATTGTTCCTGATTACCAGCTGTCTCTGGCAATTGGCAAAAGAGGACAAAACGCACGCTTAGCTGCTAAACTGACAGGCTGGAAGATTGATATTAAGAGCGAAACGGACGCAAGAGAACTTGGAATCTATCCGAGAGAACTTGAAGAAGATGATGAGCCGCTCTTTACGGAGCCTGAAACTGCTGAATCGGATGAATAAGAGGTGACTTTAGGTGAATAAACACAAAAAGATCCCATTACGCAAATGTGTAGTGACTGGTGAAATGAAGCCTAAAAAGGAACTGATCCGAGTTGTACGGTCAAAAGAAGGCGAAATCTCAGTAGACCCGACCGGAAAAAAGAATGGGCGGGGTGCTTATTTAACGCTGGATAAAGAGTGCATCTTAGCAGCAAAAAAGAAAAACACTTTGCAAAATCAATTTCAATCACAAATCGATGACCAGATTTTCGATGAATTGCTGGAACTGGCGGAAAAGGTGAAAAAATAAAATGTCTGGAATGGAATGGTTTCCCTTGCTGGGTCTGGCCAATCGAGCTCGTAAGGTCGTGTCAGGCGAAGACTTGGTAATAAAAGAAATCAGGAATGCGCGTGCAAAGCTTGTCCTGCTTACAGAGGATGCATCATCTAACACAGCAAAAAAAGTAACTGACAAGTGCAATTATTATAAAGTCCCTTATAAAAAAGTCGAGAGTCGCGCGGTTCTTGGACGCTCTATCGGTAAAGAAGCCCGTGTCGTTGTCGCCGTCACTGACCAAGGTTTTGCGAATAAGCTGATCAGCTTGCTCGATTAATATTTTTGGGGGTGAACGAATGGCTAAAATGAGAGTATACGAATATGCAAAAGCGTTAAATGTTTCAAGTAAGGAAATTTTGACCGCACTGAAGAACATGGATTTAGAAGTGAATAATCACATGGCCATGCTTGAAGAAAAGGCCATTAAAAAGCTAGATGCCAAATATAAAAAAGGCGGCGCAGCTGCTAAATCTCAAAAGCCAGCAGAAACGAACAAAAACAAACAGCCACAAGGGGTTAATCAGCAATCAGCTGGAAATCAACCAAATAAAATTCGAGACGGAAAGAAGAATGACGTGCAGAATAATCAATTTAACAAAAACAAGAAGAATAACAACAACAAAAAAAATAAACGCAACAACAACAATAATAAAAACCAACATCAGCAAAAGCCTGTAAAGCCGAAAAAAGAGCTTCCTGAGAAAATTACATTCTCTGGCACTTTAACAGTTGGCGCACTTGCTGAAGAGCTTGGCAAAGAGCCTTCAGAAATCATTAAAAAGCTGATGCTTCTTGGCGTAATGGCAACTATTAACCAAGAGCTTGATAAAGACACAATCGAACTCATTGCATCAGAATATGGTGTTGAAACAGAAGAGGTCATTGTGCTTGAAGAAACAGAGCTGGAAAAATACGAAGAGCCTGATAATGAAGAGGATCTTGAAATTCGTCCTCCTGTCGTGACAATCATGGGCCACGTTGACCATGGGAAAACAACGCTTCTTGACAGCATCCGTAAAACAAAGGTTGTTGAAGGAGAAGCAGGCGGAATCACTCAGCATATCGGCGCTTATCAAATTGAAGAGAACGGCAAGAAAATCACGTTTTTGGATACACCGGGCCACGCCGCATTTACAACAATGCGTGCACGCGGTGCAGAAGTAACTGATATTACGATTCTTGTCGTAGCTGCCGATGACGGTGTCATGCCGCAAACAGTTGAAGCGATTAACCATGCAAAAGCAGCAGAGGTTCCAATCATCGTTGCTGTGAATAAAATAGATAAAGAATCCGCAAACCCTGACCGTGTGATGCAAGAACTGACGGAATACGGACTTGTCCCTGAAGCTTGGGGCGGAGAAACCATTTTTGTGCCGCTTTCCGCTTTAACTGGAAAAGGCATTGATGAGCTCGTTGAAATGATTTTGCTTGTCAGTGAGGTAGAGGAACTGAAAGCGAATCCGAACCGTCAGGCAAAAGGAACGGTTATTGAAGCTGAACTCGATAAAGGCAGAGGGTCAGTCGCGACATTGCTCGTACAGACTGGAACACTGCATGTCGGTGATCCGATCGTAGTCGGCAATACATTTGGCCGTGTCCGTGCAATGGTTAACGACATTGGCCGCCGTGTGAAAACTGCCGGCCCGTCAACTCCGGTTGAAATTACCGGTTTGAATGATGTCCCTCAAGCGGGAGACCAATTCCTTGTCTTTAAGGATGAAAAAACAGCTCGTTCTGTCGGTGAAGCCCGTGCTTCGAAACAGCTTGAAGAGCAGCGCAGCGATAAAGCGAAGCTCAGTCTTGATGATTTATTCGAGCAAATTAAGCAAGGTGATGTAAAAGACATCAACCTCATCGTAAAAGCTGACGTTCAAGGATCTGCTGAAGCTTTAACGGCTGCACTTCAAAAAATTGAAGTAGAAGGCGTTAAAGTGAAAATCATCCATACAGGCGTTGGTGCGATTACTGAATCAGACATTATCTTGGCATCTGCTTCCAATGCAATTGTTATCGGGTTTAATGTGAGACCGGACGGAAATGCTAAGAGTACGGCTGAAGCTGAAAATGTAGATATTCGACTTCACCGTATCATTTACAAAGTAATCGACGAGATCGAAGCTGCCATGAAAGGTATGCTTGATCCTGAATATGAAGAAAAAGTAATTGGTCAAGTAGAAGTACGCCAAACATTCAAAGTATCTAAAATCGGTACAATTGCCGGCGGATATGTTACTGAAGGAACCATTACGCGCGACAGCGGCCTCCGTTTAATTCGTGACGGCGTCGTCATCTTTGAAGGCGAAGTAGATGTTCTGAAACGCTTTAAAGACGATGTGAAAGAAGTTTCACAAGGCTATGAATGTGGTATTACAATTAAGAAATACAATGACATTCGTGAAGGTGACATCCTTGAAGCGTTTGTCATGCAAGAAATTGAAAGAACGTGATCGGATTTGCGGAGTGTGAATGCATCATTTATGATGCAGGATCGCTAAAAGAAAAGCGTGCCGTTCTGAAGCGGGTTTTAACCAGGGTTCAAAACAAGTTCAATGTTTCGATTTCGGAGATTGGCTATCAGGACACCTGGCAAAGAACCAGCTTCGGAATCGCCGCTGTTTCTTCCTCTCGCGTTCAAACAGAAAAAGAACTGCAACGCGTCCTAGCGTTTATCGATTCTTTTCCTGAAATTGAACGGACGATCACTAGGACAGAGTGGTTTTAACTTAGAGGTGATTGAATTGAGTATGAGAGCAAACCGTGTCGGCGAGCAAATGAAAAAAGAACTCGGTGATATTATCAGCCGCAAGCTGAAAGACCCGAGAATTGGTTTTCTGACAGTAACGGATGTACGTGTATCAGGTGATTTGCAAATTGCAAAGGTGTATATCTCGGTTCTCGGTGACGAGAAAAAACGGGAAGAAGCGCTGAAAGGGCTGGCAAAAGCGAAAGGATTTATCCGATCCGAAATCGGCAGCCGCATCAGACTTCGAAAAACGCCTGAAATTGAATTTGAGTTCGATGAATCAATCGATTACGGGAATCGGATCGAAACACTGATTCACGAATTACATTCAGAGAAACCATCTGAATAAAAAATGAGAGGATAGGCGTATATCGTCTGTCCTCTTTCTTCGTTTAAAAGAAAAAAGCTCAAAAGAAGGAGTGAAAGGCAAATGGTTAACGGAGTTCTCCTTTTACATAAACCTGTTGGCATGACATCGCACGACTGTGTCATGAAGATCCGAAAGCTGTTAAAAACAAAAAAAGTAGGACATACAGGAACGCTCGATCCGGAAGTGTCAGGCGTGCTTCCGATTTGTGTAGGAAGAGCGACAAAAATAGTCGAATACTTAACTGAAAAATCTAAAACGTATGATGCAGAAATAACGCTTGGCTTTTCAACCACTACAGAGGATCAAACCGGAGAAACGGTGGAAGCAAAGCCTGTCAATCACGACATTGATAAAGCGGATGTAGAAAAGGTTTTAAACAGTTTAAAGGGAAAACAAGAACAAATTCCGCCCATGTATTCCGCTGTAAAAGTAAACGGCAAAAAATTATACGAATACGCAAGAGCAGGGATTGAAGTAGAACGTCCGAAACGTATGATAACCATTGAAGACATTGCCCTGACGACAGAGATTAAACATCATGGAGAAACCGCAAGCTTCCGGTTTACAGTGACTTGCTCCAAAGGGACCTATGTAAGGACGCTGGCGGTCATGATCGGAGAAAAGCTCGGATATCCGGCTCATATGTCTCATTTAATCCGTACGGCATCCGGAGATTTTTCTCTCGACGAATGCTTTACTTTTGATGAGCTCGAAGCACAGGCCCAATCCGGAACCGTGGAAGAGCATACAGTTCCTATTGAACGTGCGCTCAATCATTTGCCGAAATGGATCATAAGTGATACATTAGCTAAGAAAGTAGAAAATGGGGCTTTGCTTGAGACGCCCGAGCAGTTTTCTGAAATGACAAGTGAAGACCGTATCGCTGTCTTTACTGAATCCGGAACCTGTTTGGCGATCTATTTCCCTCATCCTGCAAAAAAAGGGCTGTTAAAGCCGGCAAAAGTATTGATGCAAAAAAGCGAACAATAGAAAAAAGGTGACCGTTCTGTGAAGACGATACATATTACACATCCTCATCATTTAATAAAAGAGGAGCAGGCAAAATCAGTGATGGCGTTAGGATATTTTGACGGCGTTCATCTCGGGCATCAAAAGGTAATCGGCACAGCGAAGCAAATAGCCGAAGAAAAAGGTCTGACATTGGCTGTGATGACCTTTCATCCCCATCCTTCTCACGTGTTGGGCAGAGATAAGGAACCTAAGGATCTGATTACGCCTCTTGAAGACAAAATAAATCAAATTGAACAATTAGGTACAGAAGTTCTGTATGTCGTTAAATTTAATGAAGTGTTTGCTTCTCTTTCTCCTAAGCAGTTTATAGACCAGTATATTATCGGCCTTAATGTACAGCACGCAGTGGCAGGCTTTGACTTTACGTACGGCAAATACGGCAAGGGAACAATGGAGACCATGCCGGATGATTTAGACGGAAAAGCTGGGTGCACAATGGTAGAAAAATTGACGGAGCAGGATAAAAAAATCAGTTCTTCGTATATCCGTACCGCGCTTCAAAACGGAGATGTTGAATTGGCGAATGTCTTGCTTGGACAGCCATATTTTATTAAAGGAATTGTCATTCATGGTGATAAAAGAGGGCGGACCATCGGTTTTCCGACAGCGAATGTCGGTTTAAATAACAGCTATATCGTTCCGCCCACAGGTGTATATGCCGTAAAAGCGGAAGTGAACGGCGAAGTTTACAATGGCGTTTGCAATATTGGCTATAAGCCGACGTTTTATGAAAAGCGCCCTGAGCAGCCTTCCATCGAGGTCAATCTGTTTGATTTCGATCAGGAGGTATATGGAGCCGCTATAAAAATCGAATGGTACAAACGGATTCGGAGCGAGCGGAAATTCAATGGCATCAAAGAATTAACAGAGCAAATTGAGAAAGATAAGCAGGAAGCCATCCGTTATTTCAGCAATTTGCGGAAATAACTTGCAACGCACGCAAATTTTATTCTAAAATATTTGCATATAGGCACGATTTTTAGTATGATAGTTTTCGTAGTCTTAAAACCATTGCTTGGCAATCCGAAGTCACCGACGGTTGCTAGGTAACTGGGGCTAAATATGATTTGGAGGTGAAACAGGATGGCAATTACTCAAGAGCGTAAAAACCAACTCATCAATGAGTTCAAAACACACGAATCTGATACTGGATCTCCAGAAGTTCAGATCGCTATCCTAACTGACTCAATTAACAACTTGAACGAGCATTTACGTACTCACAAGAAAGACCACCACTCACGTCGCGGTCTTCTTAAAATGGTAGGTAAGCGTCGTAATCTTCTTACGTATCTGCGTAATAAAGACGTAACTCGTTACCGTGAGTTAATTAACAAACTAGGCTTACGTCGATAATCGTAAAAAGCGGGAGGATTCCCGCTTTTTTATCGTATTAAAGCGAAATTTCTTATAACAAATCATTGAAATCCTTTTACATACTACTTTGACATTGATATGTTCAATTCATTTCGTTCATAATAGGAGTAATTGATTATTTCACACAACGAAGAGAGGAGTTCGTAATTGTATGGGACAAGAAAAACATGTCTTTACCATAGATTGGGCCGGAAGAACGCTTACTGTTGAAACCGGCCAGCTTGCCAAACAGGCAAATGGTGCTGTGATGATCCGCTACGGTGATACAGCAGTACTTAGTACAGCAACCGCTTCAAAAGAACCTAAACCGCTTGATTTCTTCCCTCTTACTGTAAACTATGAAGAAAGATTATATGCGGTAGGGAAAATTCCGGGCGGATTTATTAAAAGAGAAGGACGTCCAAGTGAAAAAGCGGTTCTTGCCAGCCGTTTAATTGACCGTCCGATCCGTCCTTTGTTTGCCGATGGATTCCGTAATGAAGTTCAAGTCATCAGCATTGTCATGAGTGTTGACCAAAACTGCTCTTCAGAAATGGCTGCCATGTTCGGTTCATCTCTTGCACTTTCTGTATCGGATATTCCGTTTGAAGGACCGATTGCAGGGGTTACTGTCGGACGCATTGATGATCAATTTATCATTAACCCGACAGTCGATCAGCTTGAAAAAAGCGATATCAATCTTGTCGTTGCCGGCACGAAAGATGCGATTAACATGGTAGAAGCGGGAGCGGACGAAGTTCCTGAGGAAATCATGCTTGAGGCCATTATGTTCGGCCATGAAGAGATTAAACGCCTGATTGCATTCCAAGAAGAAATTGTTGCAGCAGTCGGCAAAGAGAAATCTGAAATTAAGCTCTTTGAAATTGATGAAGAGCTTAATGAAAAAGTAAAAGCTTTGGCAGAAGAGGATCTGCTGAAAGCCATCCAAGTTCATGAAAAGCATGCCCGTGAAGATGCCATTAACGAAGTGAAGAACGCAGTTGTGGCAAAATTCGAGGATGAAGAACATGATGAAGACACAATCAAGCAAGTGAAGCAGATTTTATCCAAGCTGGTGAAAAATGAAGTTCGCCGCCTGATTACTGAAGAGAAAGTAAGACCGGATGGCCGCGGTGTCGATCAAATCCGCCCGCTATCTTCAGAGGTTGGCCTCTTGCCAAGAACGCACGGTTCAGGTCTATTTACAAGGGGACAAACTCAGGCCCTCAGCGTATGTACGCTAGGTGCTCTGGGAGATGTGCAAATCCTTGACGGCTTAGGTGTCGAAGAGTCGAAACGGTTTATGCATCATTACAACTTCCCGCAATTCAGCGTTGGGGAAACAGGACCGATGCGCGGACCGGGACGTCGTGAAATCGGACACGGAGCACTGGGTGAGCGTGCGCTTGAGCCAGTTATTCCGTCTGAAAAAGACTTCCCTTATACTGTCCGTCTTGTTTCAGAAGTGCTTGAATCAAACGGTTCTACATCTCAAGCAAGCATTTGCGCAAGCACACTTGCAATGATGGATGCTGGTGTACCGATTAAAGCGCCAGTTGCTGGTATTGCGATGGGTCTTGTCAAATCAGGCGAACATTACACTGTCTTGACTGACATCCAAGGCATGGAAGATGCGCTCGGAGATATGGACTTTAAAGTAGCGGGAACTGAAAAAGGCGTAACGGCCCTGCAAATGGACATTAAAATTGAAGGCCTTTCCAGAGAGATTCTTGAAGAAGCGCTTCAGCAGGCGAAAAAGGGCAGAATGGAAATCCTCAACAGCATGCTTGCAACATTAAGCGAATCAAGAAAAGAGCTTTCTCGATATGCGCCTAAGATCTTAACAATGACCATTAATCCTGATAAAATCCGCGATGTCATCGGACCAAGCGGAAAACAAATCAATAAGATCATCGAAGAAACCGGTGTTAAAATTGATATTGAGCAGGACGGCACAATCTTTATTTCCTCTACAGATGAAAGCGGCAACCAAAAAGCGAAAAAAATCATCGAAGACCTTGTTAGAGAGGTTGAAGTCGGCCAACTTTACCTAGGTAAAGTGAAACGGATTGAAAAATTCGGGGCTTTCGTTGAAATTTTCAGCGGAAAAGACGGTTTGGTGCACATTTCAGAGCTTGCGCTTGAACGAGTAGGGAAAGTTGAAGATGTTGTAAAAATCGGAGACGAGATTCTTGTCAAAGTCACTGAAATTGATAAACAAGGACGAGTGAATTTATCCCGCAAAGCGGTGCTCCGTGAAGAGAAAGAAAAAGAAGAACAACAATCTTAAATGAAAACATAAAAGGAGCCTGGGAGACCCGGCTTCTTTATTTTGAAGCTTTTCAAAAGCAGGCGGGTTCTACCTTGTCCTTCTCCTTCATAATGTGAGGTGAGGGGGGACAGAACATGTACAAAAAATTTGTACCGTTTGCCGTTTTTTTATTTCTTTTTTTTGTCTCATTTGAGATGATGGAAAATCCGCATGCACTTGATTATATAGGGGCAATGAAAAAAGATACGGTGACTGTCACGGCGTCAAAAGACCCGTTATATGAAGAATTGCTTCAAAAAGCGCCGGAGTACGAAGTTAAGCCCCAGAATGCAAGAATTGATAAAGTGTGGAAAAGCATTCCAGGCTACAATGGATTAAAGGTCAATATTGAACAATCATATAAAAAAATGAAAAAGCATGGTGAGTTTCGGGAAAAAGATTTGGTGTACAGTCAAGTAAAACCAAGTGTTCATCTTGAGTCACTTCAGCCTGAGCCTATTTATAAAGGAAATCCTGACAAACCGATGGTGGCTTTTTTAATCAATGTGGCATGGGGAAATGAGTATTTGGAAAAAATGCTCCCTATTCTGCAAAAGCACCAGGTTAAAGCTACGTTCTTTTTAGAAGGCAATTGGGTGAGAAACAATGAAAAGCTCGCTAAGAAGATTGCAAAAGACGGACATGAAATCGGAAATCATTCATACAATCATCCGGATATGAGCAAACTGACTACAGGAAGAATTTCCGAGCAGCTCGACAAGACTAATGAACAAATAGAACAAACGATCGGCGTTAAGCCAAAGTGGTTCGCTCCGCCAAGCGGAAGTTTCAGAAAAGCGGTTATCGACATTGCAGCAGAGAAACAGATGGGAACAGTCATGTGGACAGTTGATACAATCGATTGGCAAAAGCCGGCTCCGTCTGTACTTCAGACGAGAGTGTTAAGCAAGATACATAATGGTGCCATGATTTTAATGCATCCGACTGACCCTACGGCGGAAAGTCTTGAAGCGCTGATTACAAAGATAAAAGACAAAGGATATGCGCTTGGAACAGTCACTGAACTAATGGATGAAACAAGACTATTGAAGTAACAGATGAAGGCAGCTTGTCTTTGAATAGGAGGAACAAATTTGATTAAACGATATACGTGTCAAAATGGTGTAAGAATTGTGCTGGAAAATAATCCGACAGTCCGTTCTGTTGCGATCGGCGTATGGATCGGCACAGGGTCGAGACATGAAACGCCGGAGATAAACGGAATTTCTCACTTTTTAGAGCACATGTTCTTTAAAGGGACGAGCACAAAATCTGCACGCGAGATAGCAGAATCTTTTGATCGTATTGGCGGCCAGGTCAATGCGTTTACTTCAAAGGAATATACCTGCTACTATGCAAAGGTGCTTGACGAGCATGCGAATTACGCGCTGGACGTATTAGCAGATATGTTCTTTCATTCAACGTTTGATGAAAACGAGCTGAAAAAAGAGAAAAATGTAGTATATGAAGAAATTAAAATGTATGAAGATGCGCCGGACGACATTGTACATGATTTATTGAGCAAAGCCACTTACGGCAATCATTCTTTAGGCTACCCAATTCTAGGCACGGAAGAAACGCTTGCTTCCTTTAACGGTGACTCTCTCAGACAATACATGCATGATTATTATACGCCGGACCGAGTGGTGATTTCGGTAGCGGGCAATATATCTGACAGTTTTATCAAAGATGTAGAAAAATGGTTCGGGTCATACGAGGCGAAAGGCAAAGCGACAGGCCTTGAGAAGCCTGAGTTCTACACGGAAAAACTGACGAGAAAAAAAGAAACAGAGCAGGCTCATTTGTGCCTTGGATTTAAAGGCTTAGAGGTTGGCCATGAACGTATTTATGATTTAATCGTCCTCAACAATGTGCTCGGAGGCAGCATGAGCAGCCGGCTGTTCCAAGATGTGCGTGAAGATAAAGGACTTGCTTATTCTGTTTACAGCTATCACAGCTCATATGAGGACAGCGGAATGCTCACTATTTACGGCGGAACGGGTGCAAATCAGCTTCAGCAGCTGTCGGAAACAATTCAAGAAACCCTTGCCACATTAAAACGTGACGGCATTACCTCGAAAGAACTGGAAAACAGCAAAGAGCAAATGAAGGGAAGCTTAATGCTGAGCTTAGAAAGCACAAACAGCAAAATGAGCCGAAACGGAAAAAATGAACTGCTGCTCGGCAAACATAAAACATTAGATGAAATCATCAATGAATTAAACGCCGTGAACTTAGAGCGTGTTAACGGCCTTGCCAGACAATTGTTTACCGAAGACTATGCATTAGCACTTATCAGCCCTTCCGGCAATATGCCGTCTTAAAAAGGAAAGCCTGCTCCATAATGGAGCAGGCATTTTTTAATCCCTTTCATCATACATAGTACAAGGGGGTGACAGACATGCGGCTCAGTGAATTATCAGGAAAGGAAATTGTAGACATCAAAAGAGCTGAACGGCTCGGAGTGCTCGGCCAGACCGATTTGGAAATCAATGAACAGGATGGACAGATTACAGCACTCCTCATTCCCACAGTTAAGTGGTTTGGTTTGAGAAAGCAAGGTCATGACATTCGTGTCCCATGGCACCATATTCAAAAGATCGGTTCAGATATGATTATATTAGATGTACCTGAGGAAATGCCTCCTCGACAAGAGTAAATAGCCCAATTGACTGTGAAGCGGGCTCTAAAGAAAACATCTGAAACATCGGCTGCCGGAGCCGATGTTTTTTTATATGGAAAAAGCGCATCTTTTATATTCACCAGTATTTTCTTTTGATCATAAGATGAAGGGGAGCTTAACAACTAGAGATCCAGTATATACAAAGAAGGTGAACGTTTAGAATGTTAACCGGATTGAAAATTGCAGTTATCGGCGGTGACGCAAGACAGCTCGAAATTATAAGAAAGCTCACTGAACAGCAGGCTGACATCTATCTTGTCGGTTTTGACCAATTGGATCACGGTTTTACCGGGGCAGTAAAATGCAATATTGATGAAATTCCTTTTCAGCAAATAGACAGCATCATTCTTCCAGTATCCGCGACAACAGGAGAAGGTGTCGTATCGACTGTATTTTCTAATGAAGAAGTTGTGTTAAAACAGGACCATCTCGACAGAACGCCTGCACATTGTGTCATTTTCTCAGGAATTTCTAACGCCTATTTAGAAAACATTGCAGCTCAGGCAAAAAGAAAACTTGTTAAACTGTTTGAGCGGGATGACATTGCGATATACAACTCTATTCCGACAGTAGAAGGAACGATCATGCTGGCTATTCAGCACACGGATTATACGATACACGGATCACAGGTGGCCGTTCTCGGTCTGGGGCGCACCGGGATGACGATTGCCCGTACATTTGCCGCGCTCGGGGCGAATGTAAAAGTGGGGGCAAGAAGTTCAGCGCATCTGGCACGTATCACTGAAATGGGGCTCGTTCCTTTTCATACCGATGAGCTGAAAGAGCATGTAAAAGATATAGATATTTGCATTAATACCATACCGAGTATGATTTTAAATCAAACGGTACTTTCTAGCATGACACCAAAAACCTTAATATTGGATCTGGCCTCACGTCCCGGGGGAACGGATTTTAAATATGCCGAGAAACAAGGGATTAAAGCACTTCTTGCTCCCGGGCTTCCAGGGATTGTCGCTCCTAAAACAGCTGGGCAAATCCTTGCAAACGTCTTGAGCAAGCTTTTGGATGAAATACAAGCTGAGGAGGGGAAATAAGGATGTCGTCATTAAAAGGAAAAAGAATCGGGTTTGGGCTGACCGGGTCGCATTGCACATATGAAGCGGTTTTCCCGCAAATTGAGGCGTTGGTCAATGAAGGAGCTGAAGTCCGTCCGGTTGTCACATTTAATGTAAAATCCACAAATACCCGATTTGGAGAGGGCGCAGAATGGGTTAAAAAAATTGAAGACCTGACTGGATATGAGGCCATTGATTCGATTGTAAAGGCAGAACCTCTTGGACCGAAGCTGCCCCTTGACTGCATGGTCATTGCGCCTTTAACAGGCAATTCAATGAGCAAGCTGGCAAATGCCATGACGGACAGCCCGGTGCTGATGGCGGCAAAAGCGACAATCCGAAACAATCGGCCTGTCGTTCTGGGTATCTCGACAAATGATGCTCTTGGTTTAAACGGAACAAATTTAATGAGGCTCATGTCAACAAAAAATATCTTTTTTATTCCATTCGGGCAAGACGATCCCTTTAAAAAACCGAATTCAATGGTAGCCAAAATGGATCTGCTACCGCAAACGATTGAAAAGGCACTCATGCACCAGCAGCTTCAGCCGATTCTAGTTGAGAATTATCAGGGAAATGACTAAATTTACAGAAAATCTTTCCCAAACTAAAAAATTCGGTCATCACCCGCATATTCTATGGTAAAATAAAACGTAAAATCATAGTCAAATCAATTCAATGAAGCTGATTGGCGGAAGGAGTTTTACAGATGGGAAGAGGTTTACACGTAGCTGTTGTCGGAGCGACAGGGGCTGTGGGACAACAAATGCTTAAAACACTTGAAGACAGAAACTTTGAAATGGACACACTTACATTGCTATCTTCAAAACGCTCTGCGGGGACAAAAGTCACGTTTAAAGGCCAAGAGCTGACTGTTCAGGAAGCTTCTCCTGAGAGCTTTGAAGGGGTAAATATTGCTTTGTTCAGCGCCGGCGGAAGCGTATCACAAGCATTGGCACCAGAAGCTGTAAAACGCGGCGCTATTGTTATAGATAATACGAGCGCGTTCCGCATGGATGAAAATACACCGCTTGTTGTGCCAGAAGTGAATGAGGCAGATTTGCATGAACACAACGGCATTATTGCCAATCCAAACTGCTCTACAATCCAAATGGTTGCGGCACTTGAACCGATCCGCAAAGCATATGGCTTAAACAAGGTCATCGTATCAACTTACCAGGCAGTATCAGGAGCGGGTAATGAAGCTGTAAAAGAGCTTTACAGCCAAACACAGGCGATTTTAAATAAAGAAGAAATAGAGCCTGAGATCATGCCTGTAAAAGGTGACAAAAAACACTATCAAATCGCCTTCAACGCGATTCCGCAAATCGATAAATTCCAAGATAACGGCTATACGTTTGAGGAAATGAAAATGATAAATGAAACGAAAAAAATCATGCACATGCCTGACCTTCAAGTTGCGGCTACATGTGTGAGACTGCCAATCCAAACTGGGCACTCAGAGTCCGTCTACATTGAGGTAGACCGTGATGACGCTACAGTTGAAGATATTAAAAATCTATTGAAAGAAGCTCCGGGCGTGACACTTCAGGATGATCCAAGCCAGCAGCTTTATCCGATGCCTGCTGATGCTGTCGGCAAAAACGATGTGTTTGTGGGCCGCATCCGCAAAGACTTGGACAGAGCAAACGGTTTTCATTTATGGGTTGTTTCTGATAACCTATTAAAAGGCGCGGCATGGAACTCTGTTCAAATTGCAGAAAGCCTGAAAAAACTAAACCTCGTATAAAAGAGAGAATTTTCTAAAGACGAATAGAAGAGAGTAAGGCGCTATCAGCCTGCTCTCTTCTGTTACGTCCGAATAATTTGGAGTGAAAACAGTGAAGATAATTGTTCAAAAGTTCGGCGGAACATCAGTAAAAGATGATAAAGGCCGCAAACTGGCTTTAGGGCATATTAAAGAAGCAATCAGTGAAGGATATAAGGTTGTCGTTGTCGTTTCAGCGATGGGCCGAAAAGGAGACCCGTATGCAACAGATTCTTTGCTCGGGCTGCTTTACGGCGATCAATCAGCGATTTCTCCTAGGGAACAGGATTTGCTTTTATCTTGCGGAGAGACTATTTCCTCTGTCGTCTTTACAAGCATGCTGCTTGATAACGGTGTGAAAGCAGCTGCGCTGACAGGGGCTCAGGCTGGCTTTTTAACGAATGATCAGCATACCAATGCAAAAATCATTGAAATGAAACCGGAGCGTTTATTCAGTGTGCTCGCCAATCATGATGCGGTAGTCGTCGCAGGCTTCCAGGGCGCAACTGAAAAGGGTGATACAACAACAATCGGCAGAGGGGGCAGCGATACGTCTGCAGCCGCACTCGGAGCAGCTGTTGATGCGGAATACATCGATATTTTCACCGATGTAGAAGGCGTGATGACTGCTGACCCAAGAGTGGTGGAAAATGCAAAACCGCTTCCTGTTGTGACGTATACAGAAATCTGCAACCTGGCGTATCAGGGGGCCAAGGTCATTCATCCGCGTGCTGTGGAAATCGCAATGCAGGCCAAGGTTCCGATCCGCGTCCGTTCGACTTATTCGAATGATAAAGGTACATTGGTGACATCACATCACTCTTCCAAGGTCGGCAGTGATGTTTTTGAAAGGCTGATTACGGGAATCGCCCATGTCAAAGATGTCACGCAGTTCAAAGTGCCTGCGAAAATCGGCCAGTATAACGTTCAGACTGAAGTGTTCAAGGCTATGGCAAACGCTGGAATCAGTGTCGATTTCTTTAACATTACACCTAGTGAAATCGTCTATACGGTAGCCGGAAATAAAACAGAAACAGCTCAGCGTATTTTAATGGATATGGGCTATGATCCAATGGTGACGAGAAACTGCGCGAAGGTATCGGCGGTCGGCGCGGGCATTATGGGTGTTCCCGGTGTTACGTCCAAAATTGTATCGGCTCTTTCAGAAAAAGAAATTCCGATCCTTCAGTCGGCTGACAGCCATACGACGATATGGGTGCTCGTCCATGAAGCGGATATGGTTCCTGCTGTAAACGCTTTGCATGAAGTGTTTGAACTTTCGAAGTAAATGTGATTGAATCATGATGAGGTGAATAAAATGAATTTCGGAAATGTGTCTACAGCGATGATTACACCCTTTGACAATAAAGGGAACGTAGACTTTCAAAAACTGTCTACACTGATTGATTACTTGTTGAAAAACGGAACGGATTCTTTAGTAGTAGCGGGAACAACTGGAGAATCTCCGACCCTTTCAACTGAAGAAAAAATTGCGCTTTTTGAATATACGGTAAAAGAAGTAAACGGACGGGTGCCCGTTATCGCTGGTACTGGAAGCAACAACACGAAAGATTCCATTAAGCTGACAAAAAAAGCTGAGGAAGCGGGCGTGGACGCTGTTATGCTTGTTACCCCGTATTACAATAAACCTTCTCAAGAAGGAATGTACCAGCATTTTAAAGCAATTGCGGCAGAGACATCTCTTCCGGTTATGCTCTATAATGTTCCTGGCCGTACGGTTGCTTCTCTTGCTCCTGAAACGACGATCCGTTTGGCGGCGGACATTCCGAATGTGGTTGCGATTAAAGAAGCGAGTGGAGACCTAGAAGCGATTACAAAAATTATTGCTGAAACACCGGAAGACTTCTATGTCTA
Organism: Bacillus sp. YP1; assembly: GCF_000877815.1. Classification (NCBI taxonomy): domain Bacteria; kingdom Bacillati; phylum Bacillota; class Bacilli; order Caryophanales; family Bacillaceae; genus Bacillus; species Bacillus sp. YP1. The sequence continues at coordinate 1,495,081 of NZ_CP010014.1, forward strand.
TTCAGGGGATGACGCTCTGACGCTTCCTATTCTTTCAGTTGGAGGAAGAGGAGTTGTATCAGTGGCGAGCCATATTGCAGGCTCTGATATGCAGCAAATGATCAAAAATTATACGAATGGGCAAACAGCTAATGCGGCACTGATCCATCAGAAACTGCTGCCGATTATGAAGGAACTGTTTAAAGCGCCTAATCCTGCTCCAGTCAAAACAGCGCTTCAGCTGAGAGGTCTTGATGTCGGTTCTGTGCGTCTGCCTCTAGTCCCGTTAACTGAGGATGAACGTCTGAGCTTAAGCAGCACGATCAGCGAACTGTAAGAAAATTTCATACAGTGAAACAAACGCGGTCATTCTCACATCCAGCTGAGTTTGACCGTTTCTTTTACATATTGGTTTTCCCTAAACCTTCTGCTTTATCTTGTTTTCTAAATTTACTTTCAGTTATAATAGGAACAAGTGATGATGGACGGGTATGAGACTAGGAGGATATAGATTTTGAAAAAGAAAAATACAGAAAACGTTAGAATTATCGCCCTTGGCGGTGTCGGAGAGATTGGGAAGAACCTTTATGTCATTGAAATTGACTCAGACATATTTGTCGTTGATGCCGGCCTTATGCATCCAGAAAACGAAATGCTCGGTATTGATGTAGTGATTCCTGACATATCATATTTGATTGAACGGGCTGACCGCGTCAAGGCAATCTTTTTAACGCACGGGCACGATGAAAATATCGGCGGCGTTTTTTACTTATTAAACAAGCTGTCCGTTCCAGTGTACGGAACAAAACTGACGCTTGCACTGTTAAGAGAGAAATTAAAACAATACGGACATAACCGAAAAACTGATTTAAGAGAAATTCACTCAAAATCTGTCATTACATTTGAATCAACAAAAGTATCGTTCTTTAGAACGATTCACAGCATTCCTGATTCTGTAGGTGTGAGCTTTAAAACATCACTTGGATCTATTGTATGCACGGGAGACTTCAAATTTGACCAAACACCTGCACTTAATCAGACGTGCGACATTGGCGAGATCGCCAAGATCGGTAATAGCGGCGTGCTCGCTCTGCTTTCTGACAGTGCAAATGCAGAACGGCCGGGTTACACCCCTTCGGAAGCGGCTGTCAGCGGAGAAATTTCGGATGCGCTGTATAATTCACAGAACCGGGTGATTATTGCAGTATTCGCATCCAATATTAACCGGATTCAGCAAGTCATTCATGCAGCGGCTCAAAATGGCAGAAAGATTGCCGTAGCCGGAAAAAATCTTCAATCTGTCCTGCAGCTGGCGAGAAAGTTAGGATACATTGAAGCAGATGATGAATTGTTTATTTCTGTACAGGATGTCAAAAAATATCCGAAGCGCGAAGTGGCCATTATTACAGCCGGAAGCCAAGGTGAACCATTAGCTGCTTTGACAAGAATGGCAAACAAAGCTCACAAACAGCTGAACATTGAAGAAGGGGATACGGTGGTCATTGCGTCAACTCCGATTCCCGGGCAGGAACTCATTTACTCTAAAACAGTAGATCTTCTTGCGAGAGCCGGTGCACAAGTCATCTTTGCCCAAAAGCGTGTTCATGTATCAGGCCACGGCTCACAAGAAGAGTTAAAGCTGATGATCAACCTGCTTAAACCAAAATATTTGATTCCTGTAAACGGCGAATACAGAATGCAAAAAGCTCATTCAAAAATCGCTGAAGAAACCGGCATGAAGCGCAGTGACATCTTCTTAATTGAAAAAGGAGACGTCGTTGAATTCCGCGGCCAAAACGTAAAAATTGGGGATAAAGTTCCTTACGGCAATATTTTAATTGATGGTTTAGGTGTCGGTGATATCGGCAATATCGTATTGAGAGACCGCCGCTTGCTTTCACAGGACGGAATTTTAATCGTTGTCATTACACTTGATAAACAAAAGAAACATCTTGTATCAGGACCAGAAATTATCACTCGCGGCTTTGTTTATGTAAGAGAGTCTGAAGGTCTAATCGTACAGGCTACTGAGCTCGTCCGGTCCATCGTGACAGAAGCGACTGAAACATCAAATGTCGAATGGTCAACGCTGAAGCAGGCAATGCGGGATGCTTTGAACCAATTCCTTTATGAAAAAACGAAACGTAAACCGATGATCATCCCAATTATTATGGAAGTATAATGACTGACTAAAGACCGGAGCTGCTCCGGTCTTTATTTTTTGTCCTTCAAGCCGGGATTGAATGAAGTATCTTTGTTCATAATACAAAGAGAAACTCGGAAAGGATGAAAGCGAGATGGATCATCGTATGGAAAACACAGAAGAAGAGCGTCCTGAAAAAAATGATGCGAAGGACAGCATTATGAATAAAATACAGCAGCTTGGTGAAACGACGCTTCCGCAGCTGCCCCAAGATACAAATATTCATTGTCTGACCATTATCGGACAAATTGAAGGCCATGTTCAGCTTCCTCCGCAAAACAAAACAACAAAATATGAACATGTCATCCCGCAGATTGTGGCAATTGAACAAAATCCCAAAATTGAAGGCTTGCTGATCATATTAAATACTGTCGGAGGAGATGTTGAAGCTGGTCTTGCAATAGCGGAAATGCTTGCATCTTTATCGAAACCGACCGTTTCTATCGTGCTTGGCGGGGGGCATTCCATCGGCGTTCCGATTGCTGTATCCTGTGATTACAGCTATATCGCCGAAACAGCAACGATGACGATTCATCCAGTTAGGCTCACCGGGCTGGTCATCGGGGTGCCGCAAACGTTTGAATACCTGGATAAGATGCAAGAAAGAGTTGTTAAATTTGTGACAAGCCATTCCAATATAACCGAAGAGAAATTTAAAGAGCTAATGTTTTCAAAAGGAAACTTAACACGCGATATCGGAACAAATGTAGTCGGTAAGGATGCAGTTAAATACGGATTGATCGATCACGCAGGCGGTGTCGGACAGGCAATCAATAAACTGAATGAGCTCATCGACGAAGCAAGGAAAGAAGAAGGACGGATGATTCAATGATTCTTTATACCGTGATGCCGCAGGAAATTGTGTTTGCAGAACAGAACCAAGAGACAAGCGCACATGAGCAAATTGAATATAAAGGTGTACCGCTTCTAGTCGAAATGAAAGGGAATGAAGCGGAAGTCATTCAAATCATGAGCACCAATCCAATGCATTTTCTGCATCCGGACATTTCACCCGGACAAAAGCTGAAATTAAACGTATAAGAATCCAACCCTTTTTTAAGGGCAAAATATGCTATAATAGGGGAATCCTACAGAAAAAACGCAGCCTGTAAACGGCTGCTTTCTTCATTATGTATGAACTTACATTTTTTAACGCAGTAAGGTGATGAGTGTGGCAAAGAAAAAACGAAAATCAAGAAAAAAACAGGCGAAACAGCTAAATATAAAATACGAGCTCAACGGATTGCTGTGTATAGCCATTTCAATTATCGCAATCTTGCAGCTGGGGGTAGTCGGGCAAACGTTTATCTATTTGTTCCGCTTTTTTGCTGGAGAGTGGTTTATTTTATGCTTGTTAGGTTTATTGGTGTTAGGAGTCTCACTGTTTTGGAAGAAAAAAACCCCAAGCCTTTTAACGAGACGAAAGGCCGGGTTGTACTGTATCATCGCAAGCATATTGCTGCTTTCTCACGTGCAGCTATTTAAAAATTTGACGCACAAAGGGTCTATTGAGTCTGCAAGCGTGGTGCGCAATACGTGGGAATTGTTTTTAATGGACATGAATGGCAGCTCTGCTTCACCTGATTTAGGCGGAGGGATGATCGGTGCGCTGCTGTTTGCGGCTTCACACTTTTTGTTTGCGTCGACTGGTTCTCAGATCATGGCGATTGTCATGATTTTGATCGGAATGATTTTAGTAACAGGACGCTCGCTACAAGAAACGCTAAAAAAGTGGATGAGCCCGATTGGACGTTTTATAAAAGAACAATGGTTAGCATTTATTGATGATATGAAATCCTTCAAATCAAATATGCAGTCATCGAAAAAAACGAAAGCGCCGAGCAAAAAACAAAAACCGGCCCGCAAAAAACAGCAAATGGAACCGGAGCCTCCTAATGAAGAGGGGGATTATGAAACAGTATCGCCTCTTATTCATTCAGAGCCGATTATCTCAAGCTTTTCTGATCGTAATGAAGAGGAAGAGTCTCCAGTTATAGAAAAGCGCGCCGAACCTGTGTCGAAGCCGCTTCAGGACATCCAACCGGAGACAGGTGATCAGGAAACTGTTTCTGCTCCTCCTATGACCTTTACAGAGCTCGAAAATAAGGATTACGAGATGCCGTCACTGGATTTGCTGGCAGATCCGAAGCATACCGGCCAGCAGGCTGATAAAAAGAATATTTATGAAAATGCCAGAAAGCTTGAACGCACATTCCAAAGCTTTGGCGTAAAGGCGAAAGTCACACAGGTTCATCTCGGACCGGCCGTAACAAAATATGAAGTATATCCTGATGTCGGAGTGAAGGTTAGCAAAATTGTCAATTTAAGCGATGATTTAGCGCTTGCGCTTGCTGCGAAGGATATCAGGATCGAAGCGCCTATACCAGGCAAATCAGCAATCGGAATTGAAGTTCCAAACGCAGAAGTGGCAATGGTTTCGCTGAAGGAAGTGCTGGAGTCTAAATTGAATGACAGACCGGATGCGAAGCTGTTAATTGGACTCGGCCGCAATATTTCAGGTGAAGCTGTATTGGCTGAGTTAAACAAGATGCCCCACCTTTTGGTCGCAGGCGCAACCGGTAGCGGGAAAAGTGTCTGTGTCAACGGCATTATTACAAGTATTTTAATGCGCGCGAAACCGCATGAAGTGAAAATGATGATGATCGATCCTAAAATGGTAGAGCTAAATGTCTACAACGGGATTCCGCATTTGCTTGCTCCGGTTGTAACCGATCCGAAAAAAGCGTCGCAGGCTTTGAAAAAGGTTGTCAATGAAATGGAGCGACGGTACGAATTATTTTCTCATACGGGTACACGAAATATTGAAGGATACAATGATTATATAAAACGCGCCAACAATGAAGAAGGAGCGAAACAGCCAGAGCTGCCCTATATTGTTGTCATTGTGGACGAGCTTGCCGATCTCATGATGGTCGCTTCATCTGATGTGGAAGATTCGATTACGAGATTGTCCCAAATGGCGCGGGCTGCTGGCATCCATCTTATTATTGCGACACAGCGGCCATCGGTGGATGTTATCACAGGGGTGATCAAAGCGAACATTCCGTCACGAATCGCGTTCAGCGTATCTTCACAGACGGATTCAAGGACCATTCTTGACATGGGTGGCGCTGAGAAGCTTCTTGGCCGCGGCGATATGCTGTTTTTACCTGTAGGGGCTAATAAACCTGTCCGTGTGCAGGGAGCATTTTTGTCGGATGACGAAGTGGAGAAGGTCGTCGACCATGTGATTACGCAGCAGAAAGCGCAATATCAAGAAGAAATGATTCCTGAGGAGACAACGGAAACTCATTCCGAGGTTACTGATGAACTTTATGATGAAGCTGTTGAATTAATCGTCGGCATGCAGACGGCATCTGTTTCAATGCTGCAAAGAAGATTCAGAATCGGCTATACGAGAGCGGCGCGCCTGATTGACGCAATGGAGGAACGCGGTGTTGTCGGACCGTATGAAGGCAGCAAACCTAGGGAAGTATTATTATCAAAAGAGAAATATGATGAGCTCTCTTCTTAATGAAGGGAGTTCCGCTTTCTATAGTTGTCAATAATAACATTATGTAAACTAATCACCTTTCTATTTATTTTTTCGACAAAACATGATATAGTTGTCCCAATTGTTCAATAATTTTTATCGAAAGTGGTTTACGGAGGGGAAACATGTCTACAAAAGCTGATAATCGGCACTTGTATTTGAAAGTAATTGAACGAATTAAAGAGGATATAAAAAATGGGATCTACACTGAGAAGGAAAAGCTGCCTTCTGAATTTGAGCTTTCCAAAAAGCTTGGTGTCAGCAGAGCAACGCTAAGAGAAGCCTTGCGGATACTGGAAGAAGAGCATGTGATTATCAGAAGGCATGGTGTAGGCACTTTTGTCCATTCTAAGCCGTTATTTCTTTCGGGCATTGAACAGCTGAACAGTGTAACCAAGATGATAGAACAGGCGAATATGACCCCTGGCACGATTTTTCTATCATCACAAGTACTTATGCCGTCTGAAGATGATACGAAGAGATTTCATTTGGCAGAAGGGCAAGAACTTTTTTACCTTGAACGAGTCAGGACAGCTGACGGACAGCCGATTGTATATTGTATAGACAAAATTCCGATGAATATTTTGCCGAATTCTTTTTCTCATCAGCAAGAATCTATGTTTGACCTGCTTGAGAAAAATTCAGGCTCCGTAATCAGCTATGCAGTAACTGATATAGAACCGATCGGCTATCACGATACCATTTCTCCAGTACTTGAATGCGATCCGGAAACAGCCCTTTTGCTGTTAAAACAAACCCATTACGATCAGCACGATAAACCGGTGCTTTATTCTTTAAATTATTTTAGAGCAGATAAATTCAGATTTCATGTTTTGCGTAAACGATTCTAAAAACGGACGCCTGTATGTGTCTGTTTTTTTATTTGCCCTGATTCATGTTTCTTTGTACATACTTTCATTCCGGTTAACGCAATATATAAGGGATGACAAGAAAGTGAATGGGTGAAAATGTTGAGAGAGAAAAATGGAATGAAAAATATTATTGCATTGTCTTCTGTCCCGCTTGTGATGACACTCGGGAACTCCATGCTGATTCCTGTTCTTCCGATGATGGAGAAAAAGCTGTCTGTGACTTCATTTCAAGTATCTTTAATCATTACTGTATATTCAGTAGTAGCAATTATTTGCATTCCGATTGCCGGATATTTGTCGGATCGTTTCGGGAGAAAAAAAATATTGCTTCCATGCCTCCTCATTGCAGGATTGGGGGGAGCCGTAGCTGCTTTTGCCTCGACCTATATGAAAAACCCTTATGCTATGATCTTGGCGGGGCGGGTTCTTCAGGGCATTGGTTCTGCAGGTGCCGCTCCAATTGTCATGCCGTTTATCGGCGACCTGTTTAAAGGAGACGATGAAAAGGTCAGCGCGGGTCTTGGCGATATTGAAACCGCCAACACGTCAGGGAAGGTACTGAGTCCCATACTTGGAGCCTTACTGGCTTCTTGGTATTGGTTTGTACCATTTTGGTTTATTCCGTTTTTCTGTTTGATCAGCTTTTTGCTCGTATTGTTTTTGGTGGCCAAGCCTGAAGAAGATGAAGATGCGCCTGCTGTTTCTGAGTTTATTAAGAGTGTGAAGAAAATCTTTAAACAGGATGGTCGCTGGCTTTATACGGTCTTCATTATCGGGTGTGTCATTATGTTTTTGTTATTTGGCGTATTATTTTATTTATCAGATACGCTGGAGAACAAGTATGCTATTGACGGAGTAGCTAAAGGCGGATTACTGGCAATCCCACTTTTGTTTTTGTCAACCAGTTCTTTTATAGCTGGCAAAAAGATCGGTAAAGATAAAGGCCGAATGAAATTTTGCGTTGTTACAGGAATGATTCTGTTAACCCTTTCGTTTATTGCCTTGTGGTGGAACCACAGTTTTTATTTTTTATTTGTCTTTTTAAGCTTTGGCGGGATTGGGATTGGAATGGCTCTTCCTGCTTTAGATGCATTGATAACCGAAGGGATTGAAAGTGAACAATGCGGAACCATTTCCTCCTTCTACAATAGCATGCGCTTTATAGGAGTAGCTCTCGGTCCACCTGTTTTTGCTGCATTAATGTCTAATGCAAACTGGATTATTTTCATACTCTCGGCGTTTTGCAGCATCGTTTCTTTATTTTTAGTGCTCTTTACTGTAGATGCTAAAAAAAGTGAAGAAGAAGAAAAAAACTTAGGGACGGTCTAGCCAGCCGTCTTTTTTTGCGCTTCCTTGCACAGTTTACAACTGTACCTATACAGCATGCGGAGGTTATTGTTTCCTTATAAATCCTACAGTTGCTATAATTACATGAAAGAGTGTTTCTGCGGATGCTGAAAATTGGTCATAATACATACTAATTAAGAAATGAACGAAGGAGGTTCCATATGTCATATGTTAATGAACTCAAATCAAAGCACGGCGGTTTAACCGCACACATTGTAAAAACAGAAAAATTCAAAACCGTCTCGCTTATTTTTAAGATGCTTGCGCCGCTGACAAAGGATCAAGTCACCAAAAGAGCGCTGCTTCCGCATGTGCTTCTTCGCGGAACGAAAAGCCATCCGAAAACCGCAGAATTGCGTTCATACCTGGATGAGCTGTACGGCACGTCAGTATCGGCTGACCTTACGAAAAAAGGAGAGCGGCACGTCATTACGTTCAGGCTTGAAATCCCGAATGAAAAATATTTAAAAGACCAAACGCCGCTACTTGAGAAAGGGCTCCAGCTTCTTGCAGAAATCGTCTTTTCACCTGCTTTAGAGGGAGACGCTTTTCAGTCACAATATGTGGCTCAAGAAAAACGGACGCTTAAGCAAAGAATCCAAGCCGTCTATGATGATAAAATGCGCTATTCGAATTTAAGGCTGATACAGGAAATGTGCAAAAATGAGCCTTACGCGCTTCATGTCAATGGTGAAATCGACGATGTTGATGACATTACGGCAGAGCAATTATACGAAACATACCAAAGCGCTATCCAAAAAGACCAGCTTGATCTATATGTTGTTGGCGACGTGGACAGTAACCAGGTACAATCGGCAATTGATAAGTATTTCAAAACAGAAGAGCGCACTCTTGGCACGATTGAAAACAATCACGCTGATGAAAAAGTTCAGCCAAAAGAAGTAATTGATGAAGAGGATGTCAAGCAAGGAAAACTGAATATCGGCTACCGCACCAGCATCACTTATACAGATCAGGATTATCCTGCTTTACAAGTGTTTAACGGATTGTTCGGCGGATTCTCTCATTCTAAACTTTTCATTAATGTTCGGGAAAAAGCCAGTCTTGCTTACTACGCGGCTTCCCGTATAGAAAGTTTTAAAGGCTTGTTAATGGTGATGTCAGGCATTGAAGTGAAAAATTTTGAACAGGCGGTTTCGATTATTGCTGAGCAATTCCAGGCAATGAAAAATGGCGATTTCAGTGAGCAGGATATAGCACAGACAAAGGCCGTCATTCGAAATCAAGTGCTGGAAACGATTGATACAGCATACGGTTTATCTGAATTTTTATATCAGCAGGCTGCTGCTCAAGTCGAGATTCCTATCGAAGACTTTCTTGCCAATATTGAGAATGTCACAAAAGAGGATATCATTAAAGCCGGCGAAAAGATTCAGCTTGATACGACTTATTTCTTAAAAGGGACGGAGGGTGCATCTTGATCAAACCAATCGAATATGAACAGCTTCAGGAGACGCTGTATCATGAAAAAATGTCCAACGGCCTTGATGTTTACGTTTTGCCGAAAAAAGGCTTCAACAAGACATATGCGGTCTTTACAACAAAGTACGGCTCGATAGATAACCGGTTTGTCCCTTTAGGTAAAAACGAGATGGTTCACGTGCCGGACGGGATTGCTCACTTTCTTGAGCACAAGCTGTTTGAGAAAGCGGACGGAGACGTTTTTCAAGATTTCAGCAAACAGGGGGCTTCTGCCAATGCGTTTACGTCATTTACAAGAACGGCTTACCTTTTCTCAAGCACATCAAATGTTGAACGCAATTTAGAGACGCTGATCGATTTTGTACAGGACCCATATTTTACTGAAAAAACGGTTGAAAAAGAAAAAGGGATTATCGGGCAGGAGATTAATATGTACGACGATAACCCTGATTGGAGGCTTTACTTCGGGGTCATTGAAAACATGTACAAAGAGCATCCTGTCAGAATTGACATAGCGGGAACAGTGGAAAGCATTTCACATATTACAAAAGACCTTCTTTATGAATGCTATGAAACGTTTTATCACCCGAGTAACATGCTCCTTTTCATTGTCGGACCTGTAGATCCTGAAGCGATTATTACTCAGGTAAGAGAAAACCAGGAGAAAAAGCCGTATACCGATCAGCCGGAGATCAAACGAGAAGAAGTGAAAGAGCAAGAAGCGGTTTTCCGAAAAGAAAAAGAGATCAAAATGAACGTGCAGGGACCGAAATGTCTTGTCGGGCTGAAATCCAAAAAGCCGTTTAAATTAGGCAAAGAGCTCTTAAAGCATGAACTTTCAATGAACTTATTGCTTGAAGCTCTTTTTGGCAAAAGCTCTGCCCAGTATGAATCACTTTATGAAAAAGGATATATTGACGAAACGTTCAGCTTTGACTTTACTGCTGAATATGGGTTTGGTTTTGCGGCGATCGGCGGAGATACGCCTGAGCCTGATCAATTGGCTGAAGACATTTCAAGCATGCTTTTGCGCGCCGGTGAACTGATTACTGCTGAAAAGATTGAACTTGCCAGAAAGAAAAAGATCGGTACATTCTTAAAAGCGCTGAATTCCCCTGAATACATCGCCAATCAATTTACCCGTTATGCGTTCTTGGATATGAGTCTGTTTGACGTTGTAACGGTACTCGAGCAGATTACCCTCGAGGATGTCCAGAACGTAATACAAGAGGAAATTGCTGCAGACAGACTGACTGTCTGCAAGGTTGTTCCTAAATCATAAACAAAACATCCCTCCAGTGTGAGGGGTGTTTTTCTGCAGAAAGAAGGAAAGAGGATGAACAAAACAGCACTAATCACCGGAGCAAGCGGCGGCATTGGCAAAAGCATCAGCGAAACCCTTGCAGCTAGAGGATACGATCTGCTGCTGCATTACAATACAAATCAAAATGCGGCAGCGGAGCTTGCTGAAAAACTAAGTCAGATGTTTGGCGTAAATGCGGAGATATTACAAGCTGATCTGTCCGCGCAAGATGGAGCAGATAAGCTGACAAGTTCAATTGTTCAGCCGATTGATGCGATTGTTTTAAACAGTGGAAGAAGCCATTTTGGGCTGATTACGGATGTAGATAACGCAACAGTCCAGGAAATGGTTCAGCTTCATGTGGCGAGTCCGTATATGCTGACGAGAAACCTTCTGCCAGGCATGATTCGGAATAAATCGGGAGCGATTGTGGCTGTCAGCTCGATTTGGGGAGAGACTGGAGCATCCTGTGAAGTGCTGTACAGCATGGCAAAAGGAGCTCAGCATTCGTTTGTAAAAGGATTGGCTAAGGAGCTGGCGCCAAGCGGGATCAGAGTAAACGCCGTAGCGCCGGGCGCAGTTGATACAAATATGATGAATCAATTTACCCCGGCTGAAAAAGAAGAGATCGCTGATGAGATTCCGATCGGCCGGCTGGCCCGGCCGCAAGAAATTGCGGATGCAACAGCTTTTCTCCTGTCTAAAAAAGCGTCATATATCACCGGCCAAATTCTGTCGGTGAATGGCGGCTGGCACTGCTGATCCGAAAATATTCGGTGTATAGTTTCTTTTGTGAAGGACACAATAATCTTGTAACTTCACATGAAATGGAGGAAACAAGCATGTCAGTATTAGAAAACTGGGATAGCTGGAAAAACTTCCTTGGCGACCGTCTAAACTATGCGCAAGATAAAGGTATGAGCCAGGATACGATTACAGATCTTGCGACAGAAATCGGCAGCTACTTGGCTAATGAAGTGGAATCTAAGAACGAGCAGGAAAAAGTGCTGGCAGATCTTTGGAGTGTAGCATCAAAAGATGAACAGCACGCCATTGCCAATATGATGGTTAAGCTTGTTGAAAATAACAGCACTCACTAGGAAGAGAGGGGATTTTTCCTCTCTTTTTTATGTTTTCCTCATCACAGCAACATTCTTCTTTCTAATTAGAGAAAAATGCTTTATGATAAAGGAAGGTAAAATTTTGCCACAATGAAGGGGGTATATCATTTGGCAAAGCTCGAATGGTATTTTGAATATGAAATTCAAGTGAACCGCCCCGGACTGCTCGGGGATATTTCATCTCTTCTTGGGATGCTTTCTATCAACATCGTAACGATAAACGGCGTCGATCTTTCCAGAAGGGGAATGCTCCTCAGGTGCCGCCATATAGATCAAATTAAACGATTAGAATCAATCTTAAAAACGATGGAAACAATTAAAGTAACGAAGCTTAGAGAACCGAGGCTTCGCGACCGTCTTGCCGTACGCCACGGCCGTTATATTCAACGGGATGCCGATGACAAGAAAACGTTCCGCTTTGAACGGGACGAGCTTGGCTTATTAGTCGATTTTATGGCCGAATTGTTCAAAAAAGAAGGCCATAAATTAATCGGAATCAGAGGTATGCCGCGAGTCGGGAAAACGGAATCGATTGTAGCCTCTAGTGTGTGTGCAAGCAAAAGGTGGCTGTTTGTGTCATCAACCTTGCTGAAGCAGACGATAAGAAGCCAGCTGATTGCCGATGAATACAGCACTGAAAATGTCTTTATCGTTGACGGAATTGTGTCAACACGAAGAGGATCAGAACGCCATCTCCAGCTGGTCCGAGAAATCATGCGGCTGCCTGCAACAAAAGTGGTGGAGCATCCGGACATATTCGTTCAAAATACAGAGTATACACTAGATGACTTTGATTATATTATTGAACTGAGAAATGACCCTGATGAGGTTATTACATATGAACATGCCGAGGAACCCCAAATGTTTGATCAATCCGGGTTTTCAAGCTTTGATTTTTAAAATTGGAAGGTGTTTGTTGTGACTGAACTAGGAATCCGGCTCAAAGAAGCCAGAGAGGAAAAAGCAATGTCATTGGATGATCTCCAAGCGGCAACAAAGATTCAAAAAAGGTATTTAACCGCCTTGGAGGAAGGAAACTATGACATTATTCCGGGGAAGTTTTATGTTCGGGCATTCATCAAGCAATATGCAGAAGCCGTTGGGCTTGATGCGGATCAGCTGTTTGAGGAGCATAAAAAAGATATCCCTAATACGTATCATGATGATGTGTCTGAAAAGATCTCCGGCATGAATCTTCAAAAGGAAATGCCAAAGCCAGCATCTAAGGCGCTCGAGCTGCTGCCAACGATACTTGTTATTCTCGGCGTGATTGTCGTGATTGCCATTGTGTACGCGATCATTCAGTTTGCCAATCACAAAAACAGTGATGATCACAATGCGGCATCAGAAAAAGCAATTACGCAAAGTGAGAGCAAGTACGAAATCCCTAAAGATTCAACGCTGAAAGAGAATCAAAATAACAGCTCTGAAAAAGAGACAGACACTAAAAAAGAAACGAAAGAAAACGAAGATAAGAAAAAAGAAAATGACAGTGATAAGCTGGAGATTAAAGCTGCTGGCACTGAAGGATCGTTAACGACTTATGAAGTGTCCGGCGCTGATAAAATCGAGCTGGAACTGAAGGCATCAGACAGCTCCTGGATTCGAGTGCGCGATGAAAACAGCAGCTCTTTAAAAGAAGGAACGCTGAAAAAAGACGAGACCTATAAAAAAGACATAACTGATCAGAAACAAGTTGATATCCGCACCGGATATGCACCTAATCTGAAAATAAAAATCAACGGTAAGGTTCTTTCATATGAACTTGATCCGAAAAAAGTGATGGCACAAACTATAAAGATTGTAAATAAAAAGGAAGAAAAGTCATCTTAATTACCAGATGACTTTTCTTCACGTCCGAGTATGAAATTGGAGGGGCTTTATGTTTAACTTACCAAATAAAATCACACTAGCTAGAATCGCATTAATCCCAATCTTCATGATTATCATGCTGGCGCCGTTTGACTGGGGCAGGCTCGAAGTTGGAGACGAATCGATCCCGGTCGCACATTTGGCGGGGGCCATTCTATTTATTATTGCATCTACAACAGACTGGGTGGACGGGTATTATGCCCGAAAATTGAATCTCGTAACAAACTTCGGGAAATTTCTTGATCCGCTTGCGGACAAACTGCTGGTATCCGCAGCGTTAATTATCCTTGTTCAATTTGATCTCGCTCCAGCTTGGATGGTCATTGTGATTATCAGCAGGGAGTTTGCCGTGACAGGTTTAAGGCTTGTCTTAGCCGGAACAGGAGAAGTCGTAGCTGCTAACATGCTTGGTAAAATCAAAACCTGGGCACAGATTATTGCGGTATCCGCATTGCTTCTTCATAATCTTCCATTTGAACTTGTGTCATTCCCGTTTGCAGACTTGGCACTGTGGGTAGCCGTCTTCTTTACTGTCGTCTCAGGATGGGAATATTTCTCTAAAAACTGGGAAGCGTTAAAAACATCTAACTAAGAAAGAAGGACTTCGTCATGGAATTTCCAAAAAAAGCAGAAATAATTGCAGTCGGTTCAGAGCTGCTGCTTGGCCAAATCGCCAATACAAATGCTCAATTTATCAGCAAACAGCTCGCTGAAATCGGGGTCAACGTATTTTATCATACAGCGGTCGGAGATAACCCGGAGCGGCTGAAGCAGGTCATCCGCATTGCTGAAGAACGCTCTGACTTCATTATTTTTTCAGGAGGGCTTGGACCCACAAAAGATGATCTGACGAAAGAAACGATTGCAAATACGCTGGGACGTCCGCTTGTGTTAAATGATGAGGCATTCCAATCCATTGAGGACTATTTCAAACGAACAAAACGCACGATGTCACCTAATAACCGAAAACAGGCGCTTGTGATCGAAGGTTCTGACGTGCTGGCGAATCACTTTGGAATGGCCCCGGGAATGCTCACAGAGCATGAATCGCGCTATTATATGCTTCTTCCTGGACCGCCGAGCGAATTGCGTCCAATGTTTGAAAACGAGGCAAAGCCTCTTCTGCTGAAAAAGATGGGTTCAAATGAAAAAATTGTGTCAACCGTTCTTCGCTTTTTCGGTATCGGTGAATCTCAGCTTGAAGCCGATTTGGAAGATATTATTGATGCGCAAACCAATCCGACAATTGCGCCTTTGGCGGCTGATGGAGAGGTGACGCTGCGTCTGACAGCCAAACACGCCGATGAAAAGGAAACAGAGCGTCTGTTAAAAGAAACAGAGGCCGTTATCTTAGAGCGTGTCGGTGAATTTTTCTATGGTTACGATGATACTTCTCTTGTAAAAGAGCTATCTATAGCGTGCAAGGAAAAAGGCATTACAATTTCTGCGGCAGAAAGTTTTACCGGAGGGCTGTTTTCTGAATGGCTGACGGATCATAGCGGTGCCTCAAAATTATTTGCCGGGGGCGTTGTTTGCTATACAAACGCCGTGAAGCAGAATGTGCTTGGTGTCAAGAAGGAAACATTAGATCGTTTTGGGGCGGTCAGCAAGGAGTGCGCATCCGAACTGGCTAAGGGTGTTCAAAAACTCACTGGCTGCGATATCGGCATTAGCTTTACTGGTGTAGCAGGACCTGATGCTCAAGAAGGGCATGAGCCTGGGCATGTGTTTATCGGCATTTCCGCAAATGGTAAAGAAGAGGTTCACGAGTTTCACTTTGCGGGCTCCAGAACGGGGATCAGAAAACGCGGCGCTAAATACGGCTGCCATTTAATCTTAAAGCTTTTAGAGCAAAAATAATATTTTCAGCACATTATCCTCCTAAGAAAACATGATTTCTCTGATACATTATGATATTTTGATAGGAATCACGCCAAGAAAAAATCCGAATATGCGTTCGCTTTTTTCTTGGCAAATCCCTTCAAACAGGGTATAGTATATGTAGTGGTAACATAAAGGAGGAAAAAATAGAATGAGTGATCGTCAGGCAGCCTTAGATATGGCTCTTAAACAAATAGAAAAACAGTTCGGCAAAGGTTCCATTATGAAACTGGGAGAAAAGACAGATACAAGAATTTCTACTGTACCAAGCGGCTCCCTCGCTCTTGATACAGCACTGGGAATTGGCGGATATCCTCGCGGACGGATTATTGAAGTATACGGTCCTGAAAGCTCAGGTAAAACAACTGTGGCGCTTCATGCGATTGCTGAAGTTCAGCAGCAGGGCGGACAAGCCGCGTTTATCGATGCGGAGCATGCGTTAGATCCGGTATACGCGCAAAAGCTCGGTGTTAACATCGAGGAGCTTTTACTGTCTCAGCCTGACACAGGCGAGCAGGCGCTTGAAATTGCGGAAGCATTGGTTCGAAGCGGGGCAGTTGACATTGTCGTTGTCGACTCTGTAGCCGCTCTCGTTCCGAAAGCGGAAATTGAAGGCGACATGGGAGATTCTCATGTCGGTTTACAAGCACGCTTAATGTCTCAAGCGCTTCGTAAGCTTTCAGGGGCCATTAACAAATCGAAGACAATCGCGATTTTCATTAACCAAATTCGTGAAAAAGTCGGCGTTATGTTCGGGAACCCAGAAACAACTCCTGGCGGCCGTGCGTTGAAATTCTACTCTTCCGTGCGTCTTGAAGTGCGCCGTGCTGAACAGCTGAAACAAGGCAACGACGTAATGGGGAACAAAACGAAAATCAAAGTCGTGAAAAACAAGGTGGCTCCGCCGTTCCGTACAGCCGAGGTTGACATTATGTACGGAGAAGGCATTTCAAAAGAAGGCGAAATCATTGATCTAGGAACTGAACTTGATATCGTGCAAAAAAGCGGTTCATGGTACTCTTATGAAGAAGAGCGTCTTGGCCAAGGCCGTGAAAATGCAAAACAATTCCTGAAAGAAAATAAAGATATCATGCTGATGATCCAGGAGCAAATTCGCGAACATTACGGCTTGGATAATAACGGAGTAGTGCAGCAGCAAGCTGAAGAGACACAAGAAGAACTCGAATTTGAAGAATAAAAATAAAATAAGTTTCAAATGATACAAAAGGCTGAGTGAAAAACTCAGCTTTTTTGTATTTTGCAAAAAAATGATAAAAATATTGCTTTTTTTGACAACTTTTTTATGGCTTTATTCGTCTAACAAAACGTGTGCAAAATGGAATTTATTTTGGGAGGAAAAAATGAATGACAAGCCCAACCCGCAGAAGAACTGCGAAACGCAGACGGAGAAAACTAAATAAAAGAGGAAAACTGTTGCTTGGTCTTTTAGCAGTGATGGTTTGCATTACGATTTGGAATGCTCTTCATCGGAATAGTGAAGAAAACGAACCATCTCAAGAAACTGCAGCGGTTTCAAATACCGATCAGAAAAAAGAGGTCAAAAAGAAAACTGCCAAAAAATCAGAGGAACAAATCAAAACAGTGGATCGAAATCAAAAAATCAGCAATTATTTAGAAGAAATCGGTTTCAGTGGAACAGCCATGATTGTCAGAAATGGAGAAATCGTAACAAATAAAGGTTTTGGCTATGCTGACCGTAAACACTACATTCAAAATAATCCATTGACATCTTTTTATGTCGGTTCATCACAAAAAGCGCTGATTGCAACTGCTATTTTGCAGCTAGAGGAAAAGGGGAAACTTCAGACAAGTGATCCGGTAAGTACGTATTTACCTCACTTTCCTAACGGACAAACGATTACTTTGAAGAATCTGCTTACACATACATCGGGGATAAACGGACATATTGAAGGAAACGGCGCCATTACGCCGGACGATTTAATAAAAGACATAGAACTGCAGGGAATCAAACGTCAGCCGGGCGTATGGGACTACAAGGATTCCAACTATTCTGTTCTCGCTTATATTATTGCTGAAGTAAGCGGTGAGTCCTATGAACAGTACATAAAGAATCATATTTTTAAACCTGCGGGAATGACGCATGCAGGCTTTTACAAAACATATGAAAAAGAACCTTATCCTGCTGTCGGGTATAAGATGAAGGGCGGCAAAACAGTTACACCGTATATACCTGATCTATCTCAGCTGTATGGAGCCGGTGATATTTATATGAGCGCTATAGATATGTACAAATTTGACCAAGCGCTGATAGACGGAAAACTGTATTCGCAAAATAGCTATGAAAAGATGTTTACGCCAGGGAGCAGCTCCACATACGGCATGGGATTTTATGTTGCTCCCGGAAGCTATTCAAACCATGGTGTTATGCCGGGCTTCAATATCTTGAACAGCTTTAGCAAATCTGGGCAAACCATTGTTATTTTGTTCTCAAACATTCAAAATAATGCTAAATTGGGCCAAGTGAACAATAAAATATACCAGCTTCTGAATCAAGAATGATTGGCGTTCTTCTTTTGGATGAATTGCATTCGGAACGTGAAAAGACGACTGGCCTGCAAACGTTAAGATGGCAAGCTTGACAAGTATTTCCGACACATTTACAATGAAGTTGTAACATTTGTTTTTTTAACATGATTGTTAAACCATTTAAACTTGACAAGGGCGATGAACACACTCATTCCCTGTGAAGGTTCTGTATGTTGAGAAAACTAGACAATGTACATGCCGACACTTTTTAAGCAACAACCAAGTTCATAGCAAGAGGAGGTGAAAGTATGACCCCAATTATGATGGTTCTCATCTCCATTTTGCTGATTCTACTCGGTTTAGTTGTTGGCTACTTTGTTCGTAAAACCATTGCCGAAGCGAAAATTGCGGGCGCACGCGGTGCAGCCGAGCAAATTCTTGAAGATGC
Source organism: Bacillus sp. YP1 (assembly GCF_000877815.1). Lineage (NCBI taxonomy): Bacteria > Bacillati > Bacillota > Bacilli > Caryophanales > Bacillaceae > Bacillus > Bacillus sp. YP1. The sequence continues at coordinate 1,513,611 of NZ_CP010014.1, forward strand.
GAAGCGTGATGCTGAAGCACTGAAAAAAGAAGCTCTGCTTGAAGCAAAGGATGAAATCCACAAACTTCGAATAGATGCTGAACAGGAAGTTCGTGAAAGACGAAATGAGCTTCAAAAACAAGAAAACCGTTTACTCCAAAAGGAGGAAAACCTTGATCGCAAACATGAGGGAATTGATAAACGGGAAGCGATGTTGGAGAAGAAAGATCATTCTCTGAATGAACGACAACAACATATTGAAGAGATGGAAAGCAAAGTGGATGAGATGATTCGTATGCAGCAGTCAGAGTTGGAACGAATTTCGAGTCTGACTCGTGATGAAGCAAAACAAATCATTCTTGAGCGGGTTGAAAACGAGCTTTCACATGACATCGCCATCATGACAAAAGAAACTGAAAACCGTGCGAAAGAAGAGGCGGATAAGAAAGCGAAAAACATTCTTTCACTCGCCTTACAGCGCTGCGCAGCGGACCACGTTGCCGAAACAACGGTATCAGTTGTCAATCTTCCAAATGATGAGATGAAAGGACGTATCATCGGACGGGAAGGGCGTAACATTCGTACGCTTGAAACGCTGACAGGAATTGACCTGATTATTGATGATACGCCTGAAGCTGTCATTCTTTCCGGATTTGATCCGATCAGACGTGAGACAGCCAGAATTGCTCTTGATAAACTCGTTCAGGATGGCCGTATTCATCCGGCACGGATTGAAGAAATGGTTGAAAAATCTCGCCGCGAGGTCGATGACTATATTCGTGAGATGGGTGAGCAAACGACATTTGAGGTTGGCGTTCACGGCCTCCACCCAGATCTCATCAAGATCCTCGGCCGCTTAAAGTTCCGTACAAGCTACGGTCAAAATGTGCTTAAGCATTCCATGGAAGTCGCATTCTTGGCCGGTCTAATGGCATCGGAGCTTGGTGAAGACGCAAAGCTTGCTAAACGTGCGGGTCTTCTTCACGACATCGGGAAAGCAATTGACCATGAAGTAGAAGGAAGCCACGTTGAAATCGGGGTAGAGCTTGCGACCAAATATAAAGAGCACCCAGTCGTGATTAACAGTATTGCATCACACCACGGGGATGAGGAGCCGACTTCCATTATCGCTGTGCTGGTAGCTGCAGCAGATGCGCTTTCCGCTGCAAGACCTGGCGCAAGAAGTGAGACGCTCGAGAATTATATTCGAAGACTTGAAAAACTTGAAGAAATTTCTGAGTCCTACGAAGGTGTTGAAAAATCATTTGCCATTCAGGCTGGACGCGAAGTGCGTATTATGGTGAAGCCGGATTCAATTAATGATCTTGAGGCTCATCGACTGGCGCGAGATATCCGCAAGCGAATTGAGGACGAGCTCGATTATCCAGGTCATATTAAGGTGACAGTAATCAGAGAGACTCGAGCCGTAGAGTATGCAAAATAAAGTGATGCGCTAAGCATCACTTTATTTTTTTGACGGCAAGGAATTTTCAAGAAGAAAGGATTTACAAAATGAGAATTTTATTTATCGGAGATGTTGTCGGTTCACCGGGCCGTGACATGGTCAAAGAATATGTACCAAAGCTAAAAACAAAATATAAGCCTCACTTTACCATTATTAATGGTGAAAACGCCGCACATGGAAAAGGCCTGACGGAAAAAATTTATCACAGCTTAATCCAGTCCGGCGCAGATGCAATCACAATGGGGAACCACACATGGGACAAAAAAGAAATATTTGATTTTATAGATGACGTTCCGAACTTGGTTCGCCCGGCAAACTTTCCTGAAGGAACACCGGGGAAAGGGATCACATATGTGAAAGCAAACGGCAAAGAACTAGCAGTCATTAATTTGCAGGGACGTACGTTTTTGCCGCCGCTTGATGACCCGTTTTTAAAAGCGGACGAATTGATCGCAGAAGCTGCGAAAAGAACACCGTACATTTTTATCGACTTTCATGCCGAAGCGACAAGTGAAAAGCTCGCACTTGGCTGGTACACGGATGGGAGGGCGTCGGCTGTAGTAGGAACTCATACACACGTGCAAACAGCGGATAACCGCATTTTGCCGAAGGGAACGGCATATATTACTGATGTGGGAATGACTGGCCCGTATGACGGTATACTGGGGATGGACAGAGAGACGATTATTAAGCGATTCAAAACGAACCTTCCAGTCCGGTTTACTGTCGCTGAAGGAAAAACAACGCTCAGCGGAGTTGTCATTGACATTGACGATCAAACGAAAAAAGCCGTGAAAATTGAGCGTATTTTAATCAACGATGATCACATGTTCTTTGAATAGTTGAACATATGGTTATTTTATAAAAATATTAAAAAGAAAAGCAGGAATATAGCAACTCCTTAGTGAATATAGTAAAAATGGAAGGTAGCCCGCTATTTTTGAAAAGCATTGTGGGGATGGCTTTTTGGATAGCAACATCTAATAATGATTGTTCTAATGAACACTCACTTATCCATTGTAAAACTAAGGGGGAGCAGAAATGGAAATCTTAAAAGTTTCAGCAAAATCGAGTCCAAATTCAGTGGCAGGTGCGCTTGCAGGCGTGTTGAGAGAGCGAGGAGCCGCCGAGATTCAAGCGATCGGAGCGGGTGCATTAAACCAGGCTGTAAAAGCTGTGGCGATTGCCAGGGGATTTGTGGCGCCTAGCGGCGTTGATTTGATTTGTATTCCGGCTTTTACAGATATTCAAATCGATGGGGAAGAAAGAACAGCGATTAAATTAATCGTGGAGCCTCGCTAAAAACAAATAAAGCATTCTCAACCTGTTTGCGTAATGCAAACAGGTTGTTTTTCATTTATTGTGATATTTTCTCCCAATAGTATTTTTAGCACATAAATGAGCGAATATACAAAATCAGAAATGAGCTAAAACGTTTCAAAAAAAATTCCGCTTATTTTTCAAGACAGATACTTTTGTCCTTATGGAGAAGACAGTGCTGTTTACGCTTATTCCATATCATGGTACAATCCGAATATAACAAGAATTTTTCAAGGAGGATTGTACATGCAGAGTGGAAAGATGAAAGCTCTAATGAAAAAGGACGGGGCGTTCGGTGCTGTGCTGACTGAAGTTCCCATTCCTGAGATTGATAAACATGAAGTCCTCATAAAAGTGAAAGCCGCTTCCATATGCGGCACGGATGTCCACATTTATAATTGGGATCAATGGGCACGTCAGAGAATCAAAACACCCTATGTTTTCGGCCATGAGTTCAGCGGCATCGTAGAGGACGTGGGAGAGAATGTCAGCAGTGTAAAAGTGGGAGAGTATGTGTCTGCGGAAACACACATTGTCTGTGGTGAATGTGTCCCTTGCCTAACAGGAAAATCTCATGTGTGTACCAATACTGCTATAATCGGAGTGGACACGGCAGGCTGTTTTGCGGAGTATGTAAAAGTTCCAGCTGATAACATTTGGAGAAATCCCGCTGATATGGACCCGACGATTGCTTCCATTCAAGAGCCTTTAGGAAATGCAGTTCATACCGTACTCGAGAGCCAGCCTGCAGGAGGAACGACTGCAGTCATTGGATGCGGACCGATTGGTCTTATGGCTGTTGCGGTTGCAAAAGCAGCAGGAGCTTCTCAGGTGATAGCGATTGATAAGAATGAATACAGGCTGAGGCTTGCAAAACAAATGGGAGCGACTTGTACTGTTTCTATTGAAAAAGAAGACCCGCTCAAAATTGTAAGCGCTTTAACGAGTGGGGAAGGAGCAGATCTTGTTTGTGAGATGTCGGGTCATCCCTCAGCGATTGCCCAAGGTCTTGCGATGGCTGCGAATGGCGGAAGATTTCATATTCTCAGCTTGCCGGAACATCCGGTGACAATTGATTTGACGAATAAAGTGGTATTTAAAGGGCTTACCATCCAAGGAATCACAGGAAGAAAAATGTTTTCAACATGGCGCCAGGTGTCTCAGTTGATCAGTTCAAACGTGATCGATCTTGAACCTGTTATTACCCATCAGTTTCCGTTAGAGGAGTTTGAAAAAGGTTTCGAACTGATGAGAAGCGGCCAGTGCGGAAAAGTAATTTTAATTCCATAAAGGGGGATAAACATGACGAAGGAATTTGATTTTTTAAAAGCAGAGCTTGATAGTATGAAAGAAAACCATACATGGCAAGACATAAAACAGCTTGAATCTATGCAGGGTCCATCTGTCACAGTGAATCACCAAAAAGTCATTCAGCTATCTTCTAATAATTACCTCGGATTCACTTCACATCCTAGACTCATCAATGCCGCACAGGAGGCCGTTCAGCAGTATGGAGCCGGCACCGGATCAGTGAGAACGATTGCCGGTACATTTACAATGCATCAAGAGCTTGAGAAAAAGCTGGCAGCCTTTAAAAAAACGGAGGCGGCACTTGTATTCCAATCAGGCTTCACAACAAACCAAGGCGTACTTTCAAGTATTCTATCAAAAGAGGACATTGTCATCTCAGATGAATTGAACCATGCCTCTATTATTGACGGAATACGACTGACAAAGGCGGATAAAAAGGTGTATCAGCACGTCAATATGAGTGATTTAGAGCGGGTGCTGAGAAAGTCAATGAATTATCGGATGCGTCTGATTGTGACAGACGGCGTATTTTCCATGGATGGCAACATAGCTCCTCTGCCTGATATTGTAGAGCTCGCTGAGAAATATGACGCATTTGTGATGGTGGATGACGCCCATGCATCCGGAGTACTTGGCGAAAACGGCAGGGGAACGGTGAATCACTTCGGCCTTGACGGCAGAGTTCATATTCAGGTCGGAACATTAAGCAAGGCAATCGGAGTGCTCGGCGGCTACGCTGCAGGTTCAAAGGTGCTGATCGATTATTTGCGCCATAAAGGTCGTCCATTTTTATTCAGCACATCTCATCCGCCGGCTGTCACTGCAGCTTGTATGGAAGCAATTGATGTCTTGCTTGAAGAGCCGGAGCATATGGAGCGCTTGTGGGAGAATACTGCCTATTTTAAAGCAATGCTTGTGAAAATGGGGCTGACTCTCACGAAGAGTGAAACGCCGATTCTTCCTATTTTAATAGGTGATGAAGGTGTGGCAAAGCAATTTTCAGATCAGCTCCTTTCTCACGGTGTTTTTGCCCAAAGTATCGTTTTCCCGACTGTAGCAAAGGGAAAAGCCAGAATTCGCACGATTATAACAGCAGAGCACACCAAAGATGAACTGGATCAGGCGCTTGATGTCATCGAAAAGACGGCAAAGGAGCTCCAGCTATTGTAACAAGAGGAAGAGTTTACTCTTCCTCTTTTGATTCCTTATTGATTATTATTCTCAATGAGTGTACAATGATAGGTTGCCAGTTGTGCAGAGCTTCAATAACCTTTATACTGAAGGGTGGAAGTTTGGTTTGAAAGGAGAAAATATGACATGAATGAAAAACAAAAATTAGAGAGCGGACAAGTTAATCCATCGGACAAAAAATCCGAGAAGGATTACAGCAAGTACTTTGAAGCTGTTTACATTCCGCCTTCTTTAAAAGACGCGAAAAAACGAGGCAAGGAAGCCGTTACTTATCATAATGACTTTAAAATTTCTGAACAATTTAAAGGATTGGGAGACGGAAGAAAGTTCTATATCCGTACGTACGGCTGCCAAATGAATGAACACGATACAGAGGTTATGGCAGGGATCTTTATGGCGCTCGGTTACGAAGCGACAAACTCTGTTGACGATGCCAATGTCATTTTGTTAAATACATGTGCAATCCGTGAAAATGCTGAAAATAAGGTGTTTGGTGAGCTCGGGCACTTAAAAGCACTGAAAAAAAACAATCCCGATCTAATTTTAGGCGTGTGCGGCTGTATGTCCCAAGAGGAATCAGTCGTGAACCGTATTTTGAAAAAACATCCGTTTGTCGATATGATTTTCGGAACGCATAACATTCATCGCCTGCCGGAGCTTTTGTCAGAAGCATACCTTTCAAAAGAAATGGTTGTAGAAGTTTGGTCTAAGGAAGGGGACGTTATTGAAAACCTTCCGAAAGTCCGAAATGGAAAAATTAAGGGCTGGGTCAATATCATGTACGGCTGTGACAAATTCTGTACGTATTGCATTGTGCCTTACACACGTGGAAAAGAAAGAAGCCGCCGCCCTGAGGATATCATTCAGGAAGTGAGAAGGCTTGCAAGTGAAGGCTATAAGGAAATTACTCTGTTAGGCCAAAACGTAAACGCGTATGGAAAAGACTTTGAAGATATGACGTACGGACTTGGTGATTTGATGGATGAACTGAGAAAAATCGATATCCCGAGAATCCGTTTTACAACGAGTCATCCGCGCGACTTTGACGACCGCCTCATTGAAGTGCTGGCAAAAGGCGGAAATCTGCTTGATCACATTCATCTTCCGGTTCAATCAGGAAGCTCAGAAGTTCTGAAGCTGATGGCCCGCAAATATGACAGAGAGCGTTACATGGAGCTGGTGCGAAAAATTAAAGAAGCAATGCCAAACGCTTCATTGACAACGGACATTATCGTCGGATTTCCAAATGAAACGGACGAACAGTTTGAAGAAACGCTTTCTCTATACCGTGAAGTGGAGTTTGACAGCGCCTATACGTTCATTTACTCTCCGCGTGAGGGCACTCCGGCTGCTAAGATGAAAGATAATGTACCGATGCGTGTGAAAAAAGAACGCCTGCAGCGTCTGAACGCGCTGGTGAATGAAATTTCTGCTAAAAAAATGAAGGAATACGAAGGCAAGGTTGTCGAAGTATTAGTTGAAGGTGAAAGCAAAAATAACCCTGATATTCTTGCCGGCTATACTGAAAAAAGCAAGCTTGTCAATTTTAAAGGGCCGAAGGAAGCCATCGGCAAAATCGTCCGCGTGAAAATCCAGCAAGCGAAAACATGGTCGCTTGACGGAGAAATGGTAGGAGAAGCAATCGAGGTGAAATAAGATGACGCTCTACTCAAAAAAAGACATTGTGCAGCAGGCACGAAACCTTGCAAAAATGATTTCTGAAACAGAAGAGGTTGATTTTTTCAAACGGGCTGAAGCGCAAATCAATGAGAATGACAAAGTGTCCACAATCGTTAATCAGATTAAAGCCCTGCAAAAGCAGGCTGTCAATCTGAAGCATTATGAAAAGCATGAAGCGCTCAAACAAGTAGAAGCAAAAATTGACGCGCTGCAAGAAGAGCTTGAAGAGATTCCTGTTATCCAGGAATTCAGAGACTCGCAGATGGAAGTAAATGACCTACTGCAGCTCGTTGCACACACCATTTCCAACCAAGTCACAAATGAAATCATCACATCAACCGGAGGCGACCTGCTGAAAGGGGAAACCGGTTCAAAGGTGAAGCATTCAAATAACAGTTGTTCTCTCTAAACACGGTGCCTTTACAGGCCCGTGTTTTTTTATCATTTGTGCGGTTAAAAATGAACTAAATAATCTATGTACCAAATGTTCAATTGGTTTTTCTGTGCTCAGCCGCGTATAAACTTTATCGCACTTATAAGTAAAGTTTCTAGGCACCCCTGCATACAATGGAACAGAAACTTTGTATTTTTATATTTTATTTATAAAAATGCACACTAGACAAATGCCCAGCATAAGATAACACGAAGAAGAACAAGGAGGCATGCCGGAATGTCTGAATACAGGGAAATTATTACGAAGGCAGTAGTAGCGAAAGGCCGAAAATTCACCCAATGCACCAACACCATCTCGCCTGAGAAAAAACCGAGCAGCATTTTGGGTGGTTGGATTATTAACCACAAGTATGACGCTGAAAAAATTGGAAAAACGGTAGAAATTGAAGGGTATTATGATATAAACGTATGGTACTCTTATGCGGACAACACAAAGACAGAGGTTGTCACAGAACGGGTAAAATATGTAGATGTCATTAAACTCAGATACAGAGACAATAATTACTTAGATGATGAGCATGAAGTGATTGCCAAAGTGCTTCAGCAGCCAAACTGCCTTGAAGTGACCATTTCGCCGAATGGAAATAAAATCGTTGTGCAGGCAGAAAGAGAATTTTTGGCGGAAGTGGTAGGGGAAACAAAGGTAGTTGTTGAGGTCAATCCTGACTGGGAAGAGGATGACGAGGAAGATTGGGAAGATGAGCTTGATGAAGAGCTTGAAGACATCAACCCGGAGTTTTTAGTGGGAGATCCTGAAGAATAAAAAAGGGACTAGGGGAGACAGTACCCCCAAGTCTCTTTTTTATATTGATATATCATTCTTTTATCACTTTTTGTTTATGTTATAATGAAGGTTGGAAAATAGAAACGTTGATACATAGTGAGGGATTAAACAATGGCCGGTTATACGCCTATGATACAGCAATATTTAAAAATAAAGGCAGAGCACCAGGATGCCTTTTTATTTTTTCGCCTGGGTGATTTTTATGAAATGTTTTTTGAGGACGCCAAAAAAGCGTCACAAGAGCTGGAAATTACGTTAACGAGCAGAGACGGCGGTGCGGCTGAAAAAATACCGATGTGCGGTGTGCCGTATCATTCTGCTTCCGCGTATATCGAACAGCTTATTAAAAAAGGATACAAAGTGGCGATCTGTGAACAGACGGAAGATCCGAAAGCCGCAAAGGGCGTTGTGAAAAGAGAAGTAGTTCAGCTGATTACGCCCGGAACTGTAATGGACGGCAAAGGCATCCATGAGTCGGAAAATAATTTTATCGCATCTGTTTCAGCCTGCTCGAACGGATACGGACTTGCGCTGTCTGATTTAACAACGGGAGAAAATTTGGCTGTTTTGATTGAACGGCTTGAAGACGTCATATCAGAAATTTATTCAGTCGGCGCACGGGAAATCGTGGTTTCAGGAAGCTTGGATGCCGATACAGTGGCACAGCTGAGAGAGCGGTGCGGTGCAACGATTTCAATTGAAGACGGAGAAACAGACGAACACGTAACGATCATTGAGCACTTAAATAATGAAGATATAACAAAAACATTTCTGCGCTTATATACGTATTTGAAAAGAACCCAAAAGCGCAGCCTTGATCATCTTCAGCCCGTGCAGGTGTATGAGCTTGAGGAAGCGATGAAAATTGACTTGTACTCAAAGCGTAATCTGGAGCTGACCGAAACGATTCGTTCGAAAAATAAAAAAGGCTCCCTTTTGTGGCTGCTGGATGAAACAAAAACGGCAATGGGAGGCCGGCTACTTAAACAGTGGATTGACCGGCCGCTTATCAGAGTCAATCAAATCGAAGAGCGCCAAGAAATGGTGGAAACATTAATGTCCCATTTCTTTGAACGGGAAGATCTGCGTGAACGTTTAAAAGAAGTATATGACTTAGAACGCCTTGCCGGCCGCGTTGCATTCGGAAATGTCAATGCCCGGGATTTGATTCAGCTGAAGGAATCGTTAAAGCAAGTGCCTGGCATCAAACAGCTGGTTGCTTCACTGGCTCATGACAAGGCCAAGGAACGTGCAAAGCGCATTGACCCTTGCGGGGATGTACTTGAACTGCTGGAAGAAGCGCTGTACGAAAACCCTCCTTTATCGGTAAAAGAAGGGAACCTGATTAAAGATGGTTATAATCAAAAGCTTGATGAATATCGTGATGCAAGCAGAAACGGAAAAGACTGGATTGCCCGCCTGGAACAGCAGGAGCGGGAATACACAGGCATTCGCTCTTTAAAGGTCGGCTTTAATAAAGTTTTCGGTTATTACATTGAAGTGACAAAAGCAAACTTGCATTTGCTTGAGGAAGGGCGTTATGAGCGGAAGCAGACGTTAACCAATGCAGAGCGCTACATTACACCTGAATTAAAAGAAAAAGAAGCGCTCATTTTAGAGGCGGAAAATAACATCTGTGAGCTGGAGTACGAGCTGTTTACCGAGCTGCGCGAGAAAGTGAAGCAGTATATTCCGCGGCTGCAGCAGCTTGCAAAACAGATGAGCGAGCTGGACGCACTGCAATGCTTTGCGACAATCAGTGAAAATCGCCACTACACGAAACCAGAGTTCTCTAAAGATGAAGTCGAAGTGATTGAAGGCAGACACCCGGTTGTTGAAAAAGTCATGGACAGCCAGGAATATGTCCCGAACAACTGTATGATGGGCGATAACAGACAAATGCTTCTCATTACAGGTCCAAACATGTCAGGGAAAAGCACGTATATGAGACAAATCGCGCTCATTTCCATTATGGCGCAAATCGGCTGCTTTGTACCCGCGAAAAAAGCGGTGCTTCCGATTTTTGATCAAATTTTTACGCGAATCGGCGCTGCAGATGATTTGATTTCCGGACAAAGTACATTTATGGTAGAAATGCTTGAAGCGAAAAATGCGATTGTCAATGCGACGAAAAACAGCCTCATTCTGTTTGATGAAATCGGGCGGGGAACGTCCACTTATGACGGCATGGCGCTGGCACAGGCGATTATTGAATATGTTCACGATCATATCGGCGCCAAGACGCTGTTCAGCACACACTATCACGAGCTGACCGTTCTTGAGGACAAGCTGCCCCAGCTGAAAAACGTTCATGTTCGCGCTGAAGAATATAACGGAACGGTTGTCTTTCTTCATCAAATTAAAGAAGGTGCCGCTGATAAAAGCTATGGTATCCATGTAGCTCAGCTTGCCGAACTGCCGGGAGATCTGATTGCGCGCGCTCAAGATATTTTAAAAGAGCTTGAGCATTCAGGAAACAAACCGGAAGTGCCGGTGCAGAAACCTCAGGTGAAAGAAGAGCCGGCACAGCTGTCCTTTTTTGACGAAGCGGAAAAGCCGGCTGAAACACCAAAGCTTTCAAAAAAAGAAAAGCAAGTGATCGATGCTTTCAAATCACTTAATATACTGGATATGACACCGCTTGAAGCGATGAATGAAATGTACAAGCTGCAAAAGAAATTACATTAAAACGGGGTGATGAATGTGGCAAAAGTCATCCAACTGTCAGATGAGCTTTCAAATAAAATAGCGGCGGGCGAGGTTGTGGAACGGCCCGCCTCAGTCGTCAAAGAATTGGTGGAAAATGCGATCGACGCTGACAGCACAGTCATTGAAATCGATATTGAGGAAGCAGGCCTTGCATCCATTCGGGTCTTGGATAACGGCGAAGGAATGGAGAATGAAGATTGCAAGCGAGCTTTCCGCCGCCACGCAACGAGTAAAATAAAAGATGAAAATGATTTATTCAGGGTGAGAACGCTCGGTTTCAGGGGAGAAGCCCTGCCGAGTATCGCGTCAGTCTCTCATCTGGAGATTACAACAAGCACTGGTGAAGGAGCTGGGACGAAGCTCGTCCTCCAAGGAGGAAACATCATTTCCGAATCGCGTTCCTCAAGCAGGAAGGGAACTGAAATTGTCGTTTCCAACCTGTTTTTTAACACACCGGCCCGTTTGAAATATATGAAAACCGTTCATACAGAGCTTGGAAACATTACGGATGTGGTTAACCGTATTGCTCTGGCGCATCCAGAGGTATCGATCCGCCTGCGCCATCATGGGAAAAACCTGCTTCAAACGAACGGAAACGGAGATGTGCGCCATGTACTGGCAGCGATTTACGGCACGGCTGTCGCCAAAAAAATGCTTCCGCTGCATGCGAGCTCCTTGGATTTTGAAGTAAAGGGATATATCGCCCTCCCAGAGATTACACGGGCGTCGAGAAACTATATGTCGTCTGTGGTCAATGGCCGTTACATTAAAAATTTCCCGCTCGTCAAAGCGGTTCATGAAGGCTATCATACGCTTCTGCCGATCGGACGCCATCCGATTACTTTTATAGAAATTACGATGGACCCGATTTTAGTCGATGTCAACGTGCATCCATCGAAGCTTGAGGTCCGGCTCAGCAAGGAAACAGAGCTTCATGACTTAATTCGTGACGGAATTAAAGATGTATTTAAACAGCAGCAGCTGATTCCGAGTGCCCAGCTCCCGAAAAAATCGGCACCTGTTATCAAAAATGAGCAGCAGTTCATAACCTTTGATGAAAAGCCTCCGGAAAAAAAAGTTCCGGAAAAATCGACTGCGCCATCTTATTCACCAATGAAGCTCAGCTCAGTCGTGAAAGAGCCGGTTGATGCGGAGGAAGAATTGCCACCTCTCCAATTTGATGCTCCTCCTATCGTTGATCAGAAACAAATCCTTGAGGTGTCCGATGTTTCAGCGAAAGAGCCAGATACATTTGAGCAGGAATGCCATGAGGGACAGCAGCAGCCAGCGTCTGAGCGGGTTCCGATTATGTACCCGATCGGCCAGATGCACGGGACTTATATATTGGCACAAAACGAAAACGGCCTGTATATTATCGACCAGCACGCCGCCCAAGAACGTATTAAATATGAGTACTTTCGTGAAAAGGTGGGGGAGGTTGAGCCTGAGGTGCAGGATATGATTGTACCGCTGACGTTCCACTACTCCACAAATGAGGCTTTGATTATTGAACAGCACAAACAAGAGCTCGAAAGCGTCGGTGTCTTTTTAGAGTCATTCGGCTCCAACAGTTACATCGTCCGCTGCCACCCGGCCTGGTTTCCAAAGGGAGAAGAAGCAGAGCTTATAGAAGAAATCATTCAGCAGGTGCTCGACTCCAAAAATATAGATATTAAAAAACTCCGCGAGGAAGCGGCGATTATGATGAGCTGCAAAGGCTCCATCAAAGCAAATCGCCACCTCAGAAACGATGAAATCAAAGCGCTTCTCGACGACCTCCGAAGCACATCAGACCCATTTACATGCCCGCACGGCCGCCCGATCATCATACACCATTCCACTTATGAGATGGAAAAGATGTTCAAACGCGTGATGTAGCGGGGGTGGTAGGCATTGATCCATTCTCTGAATGGATCAATGCTTTTTTTTGTACTCCTTCGAGTGTCAGATTATAAGAAACGGTTGTAAACGTGTGAGCAGTGTTAACGCATTATACTTCATGGTTCCTCCGTATAACAAAATATCCATTTACAGGCAATTGGGATTAATGTATATTTTGGGTGAGGAGGTGGAAACATATGGCATGTGGTCCGAAGATCATTATCTTTTTGGATGAACTTGATGATCCAAATGTGAGAATCATTTTAGAATGCAGAATTTAAATTACAACATTGTGTTTTGCTCCCTGTTCGTGTGAACAGGGAGATTTTTTCGTTTATATAACTGGTGATGTCCAAATATAGGGTGTTATGAATTTTCCATATCTGCCATCGGCTTTAAGCTGCTTCTCTATTAGGCTGGTTATCAAAAGCAAGTTCAATGATAGCCATGAAAGCTGATATCACAACAAGCAAGACATCTGGAATATAAATAGACTGCATAAAGTAATCTGCAAAACAGATCGTTATAAGATTGCTGATAAAATACAGTATAAAAGCAAAAAGTGCAGTCTTTTTCAATGAAAGTGATTTTGCCAAAATGATAGAGATAATCTTTGTGAGTGGGTCTATGATTAATCCTACAGCAAAGCAGGCTAAAATAAATAAAGCTAATGTTTGATTGGAAGCGTATGTGATGCCAAGTATGGAGAATAAGCCTTTCATCCCGAAGAAAAAGCCGCCGAAGATGACTGCAAGCGCAATGGCCGCGATAAAAGTGATAGATACAATTCCGATTAATTTTGATCTCAGGTTAAAATCTTTAGAGTGCTCGTTCTGTTCTTTTTGTTTCAAGTATGACACTCCCTTCACCTGCTTACTCATACAAACAGCACCCTTGAATCAGCCCAAAATATCTATAAGTCTATTTTCTAACGAAAATAGTATAGCATATTTTAACAAAACCAAAAAAGGCCCTTTCCACTAGGGAAAGGCCTTTTTCATCATGTTAACTCCTGAGATTCGCCGAAGCTTTCTCTTTTTTTGGCCAAATAAAATAGCTGGCTGTAATGAGAAAGTCAATGCCTATAATGACAGTCCACAGTTTAAGAATGCCGCTCAACGCCTCGGTTCGGGCAGAGTCATTGATAAAATAGATCATCCCTGCCAATAGTCCCGCACCAATTAAGTAGGCCAGCACATGTCTTAGCCAGCCTTTCGCACCGTGCTTGGCATGGTCCATTCCAAAACGTTTCAGCGGTTTTGCGCCTTTTTTTGTCACATAATATTGAAATTTTTCATCTGCCCATTGAATCATTTGTTTTCCATAAGCGATCGATATACCGATGTAAACAGCTGCAATCCCATGGGCTGCGGTCGCTGAGGCTCCGCGGTAAAGGTCCACACCAGTTGCCGCTAACAAGATCAAATCGATAACTGGAGTTAAGGCAAGGAATAGCAGTCCTAATGTATGTCGTTTGAATACGTAGCGTACAGCAAGCCCCAAAACAATGACAACCCAAAACGCAATTTCACAGAAAACAATCATCCATGCGATACCGTTCAATCCATTCCCCTCTTTTCAATACAGTTGTATTATTTAAATAATATGTTACCATCTTTGTTTTTGTAACACAACTGTATTATAAAAATTGCTCTCTCATTTTTTTCTTGTTACAATAAAGCTATGCCAAAACAAATTGACCATGAGAAAAGAAGAAAACAAATTGCAGAAGCAACGTGGCGTGTCATTTTAGAACGAGGGATGGAGGGAGCATCAGCCAGGAACATTGCAAAGGAAGCAGGATTGTCATTAGGTGCGCTGCGCCATTATTTCTCTACACAGGATGAATTGCTTGCTTTTGCAATGAAACTTGTCCAAGAAAAGGTGACGGACCGAATTAAGGACATTGCAGTGAGGGATTTGCTCCCTAAGAAAAAAGTGTTGCAAATTTTGCTTGAAATGGTCCCAACGAATGAAGAAACGATTAGAGAGATGGAGGTTTGGTTTGCTTTTACTGCTTACGCCAGACATAAAAAGGATATGTTTGATGCGAATCATGACGGGATTTTCAGCGGCATGCGGAATCTGATTGCCTATTTAGATGAATCCGATTTACTGAAGCAGAATGCTGATAAAGACATTGAAGCTGAGAGACTTTACGCGCTTGTTGACGGCTTGGCTTTACATGCCATGCTTGACCCTGTGCGCGTGAATAAAGACCGAATCAAGCGGGTCATTATGCAGCATGTAGAGTCAATTTGCGTGGAAGATACACGTGAGACACAAAAACGACATCCTTAAGGCACTAGTGCGAAAAGCGATTCTTGTTGGGCATCGTCCAAAAGAGTCGCTTTTTTATTTTCAAAGAACAAGGATCTCTGAAAAAAATGGAAAACAATCATGCTGTTTGGTAAAGTGGAATGAAAGACGGACTGAGGGGTGAACACTGGTCCATCGTTTAAGAACTTTACATGATAGGGATGGTATAAATGAATCTTACTTACAAGGTGCATCCAATTAAAACAAGGTATCAGGGCTGGACGAATTATTGCTATATCATTGAAGATATTGTAAGCAGATCTGCAATTGTTGTTGATCCCTCATGGGAATTGAGTAAGATAACCACTACACTTTCTGAACTCGAAGCGGAATTAAAGGCAGTCGCATTGACACACTCTCATTATGATCATGTAAATCTGGTAGACCCGCTGACGAAGATGTTTAACGCTCAAGTTTATATGTCAAAAAAAGAAATTGATTATTATCAATTCCGATGCAGGAATTTAATTAGCCTAGATGATCATCAGACAATCAGCATAGGAAACACAAGAGCACAATGCCTTCTCACACCGGGGCATACAGCCGGCGGAATGTGTTATTTGTTTTCTGAGAGTATTTTTACCGGAGATACGGTGTTTACAGAAGGGTGCGGCATATGTGAGGATGATGGCAGCTCTGCGGAAGAGATGTTTGATAGTATTCAAAGAATAAAGTCGGAGGTTTCACCCCATGTACGGGTGTATCCTGGTCACTCATTTGGCAAATTGCCCGGCCATTCGATAAAGGATCTTTATCAGCATAATATTTACTTTCAAATTGATAAGAAAGAATATTTTGTGAAATTTCGCACTCGTAAAAACCAAAAAGGTATTTTTGATTTTAAATAATCCTTCTGAATCTATTATCCTATTTTTCTTCGAATATCTAAATGATTTTTATTTTCGAAAATGATTACATAGATGGGTGTTATTTATTTTGAAAACTCATTTGAAAGAAAATGAAGCGCATTATCATGATATGGCGCCCTATACGTAATCCGGGTCTTTTTTCTTATGTTCTGTTATATCTCCTGATCCTTTATTCCTCAATGGAAAAAAGCAGAAAAACAATCGAGCAAACTGTAGGAAAAATTAACTTGACGGATAATATTTACAGAGGTTACCATCAACATGAACATGCTACTATTTATCCGGTCATCACTATTATAAAGTCATACAGAAGTGAAACACATCTACTAATCGGAAGGGTGGCTTTGAGAGAATGATCACATATGTTTTTCCAGGTCAGGGTTCACAGAAACAGGGAATGGGCAGCGGCCTATTCGATGAATTTAAAGAACTGACGGATCAGGCAGATGAGATCTTAGGATATTCAATCAAACGTCTTTGCCTGGAAAATCCTTATTCCAATTTAAACAAAACGCAATTTACTCAGCCGGCGTTATATGTGGTAAACGCACTAAGCTATCTGAAAAAAATCAAGGATGAAGAAGTTAAACCTGACTTTGTCGCCGGGCACAGCTTGGGTGAATACAATGCGTTATTTGCAGCTGAAGCCTTTGATTTTAAGACAGGTTTACAGCTTGTCAGAAAAAGAGGCGAACTGATGAGTCAGATAAGCAACGGCGGTATGGCAGCTGTTATGGGACTAAATGAAGAGCAGGTTGCAAAGGCTCTGAAAGAATATCATTTACATGATGTTGATATCGCTAATGTGAATGCCCCATATCAAATTGTAATTTCAGGAAAAAAAGATGAGATTGAAAAAGCCGCATCTCTTTTTAAAACGATGACTGAAGTTACAATGGTACTCCCCTTAAACGTAAGCGGCGCGTTTCATTCCAGATACATGAATAAAGCAAAAGAAGAATTCGAGGAATTCCTTCATGCCTTTTATTTTTCGCCTCCGTCTATCCCGGTTATTTCTAATGTGTATGCCAAACCGTATACATACGAATTCATGAAACAGACGCTGGCTGATCAAATTAATCACTCAGTGAAATGGACTGACAGCATAAGATACTTAATGAAAAAAGGCCATATGGAGTTTGAGGAGGTAGGGCCTGGAAATGTTTTAACTGGGTTAATTCATCGCATAAAGAAAGATGCGGAAGCAATGCCCCGCTAAAGCATTTGCCCCTATGGCCGTGTACCTCATCAATCAGGTCTAAACACAGATTTCCTTTCATTTAAGGTATAAAGTTTTAAAGATTCAATCGTTCGATTGACACTGTTTCTAATTGAATAACTTTATATACTGTTACATAAAGAGGCTGATAAATTAAGTTAGACATTTGAACTATGTCAGCCGGTCTGTCAAACCATCGCTCCCACATCTAGATGGTCCATTTTTTAACCTCACCCACCAATCATAGAGTCGATGTTCTTTGCTGATCCTGTTATCATGTTACATCAATTTTGAGATATCAACATACATCTACGATCACATCATAAATGAACCGCATCCAGAGCACCAATAGCAATCCTTCCAAGTTGAATCTCCTTTACTTTTTCACATATGTCTTTTCCATTTATTAATTTCATTTCAATCGCTGCTATGTGCTTTACAACATACATGGAAATAAGAAATCCAATAGCCGTCATAAATATAAAAAAAGAAGGTTATACACATGAATGAACCGCTTGTTTTTATGTTTTCCGGGCAAGGTTCCCAATACTATCACATGGGGAAAGAACTATTTAAGGAAAATACCGTGTTTCGCCAATCTATGCTTGAAATGGATGACATTGCAGCACGGCGAATTGGCACATCCATTGTTGAAGAAATCTACCATCCAGGTAAACGTATGTCAGATCCGTTTGACAGTATTTTTTTTTCCCACCCCGCCATTTTTATGATTGAGTATTCCTTATATAAGGTTTTGGAAGACAGGGGAATCTCTCCTGATTACGTATTGGGATCAAGTCTGGGAGAATTCGCAGCAGCGGCAGTTTCTGGTGTGTCAGACGCAGAGGATATACTGGATTGCATACTTGAACAGGCTATTATCATCCAGAATTCCTGCGATAAAGGAAAAATGGTGGCCATTCTTGACAAACCGCAATTGCTGAATGATCATCCGCAACTGTTTGGAAATAGTGAACTCATTTCTATCAATTATGATTCGCACTTCGTCATTTCTGGTGAAGAAGATCATATAAGGAAGATTATGGAGGATTTAAAGGAGAAGCAGATTCTTTGCCAGCTGCTTCCTGTGTCCTATGCCTTTCATTCTTCGCTTATTGATCCGGCAGAGAGTGCCTATGCAGAATTTTTAAGATCAAAATCTTTTAAAAAACCGTCAATACCGATTGTATCGAGCTTAACGGGAAGCTGCCTTCACGTAATGGACGAGAATTTCTTTTGGAATGCGGTCAGAAAGCCAATGATGTTTCGTGAAGCGATTCGATATTTGGAAAGCCAGCATACATGCAAGTTTATCGATTTAGGGCCATCCGGCACCTTAGCTGCTTTTGTGAAACAGCTGATTCCGGGTGATTCAGCTGACCGTTGCTGCTCAATCATAACACCATTTCATCAGGAGCTGAAAAATCTGAATACGGTTGAGTATTTCCGTACACCAGAAAGGAAGTTTACAAGATGATTACATATGTCTTTCCAGGGCAAGGCTCCCAGCAAAAGGGGATGGGACAAGGGCTATTTGAACAGTATCAGCATTTGACAGATCAAGCAGATCAAATATTGGGCTATTCAATAGAGAAGCTATGTACCGAAAAATCATATCTGGATGTAAATCATACTGAATACACGCAGCCGGCTTTGTATGTTGTTAATGCACTCAGTTACTTGAAGAGAGTGGAGGAGACCGGCAGAAAACCTGATTTTGCGGCAGGACACAGCTTAGGAGAATACAATGCGCTGATGGCAGCCGGTGCATTTGATTTTGAAACCGGATTAAGGCTCGTCAAAAAAAGAGGAGAATTGATGGGACGAATTACAGGGGGCGGAATGGCTGCTGTGATCGGCCTGAGTAAGGAACAAGTTACAGCCGTTTTAGAAGAGCACCGTCTTTATGACATTGATGTGGCAAATGAAAATACGCCCCGGCAAATTGTGATTTCTGGCCCGAAAAACGAGATTGAGAAAGCTCGGGCTGTTTTTGAAAACACCAAGGATGTAAAGCTGTTTCATCCATTAAATGTGAGCGGAGCTTTTCATTCCAGATATATGAATGAAGCCAAACAGGTATTTAAGCAATATATTGACTCATTCCAGTTTGCACCTTTGGCGATCCCGGTTATCTCCAATGTCTACGCAGAGCCATACCATCAAGACAGATTAAAAGATACATTATCTGAACAAATGGACAACACAGTGAAATGGACGGACAGCATTCGTTTTCTGATGGGAAGAGGAGAAATGGAGTTTGAAGAGATTGGGCCTGGAACTGTTTTAACTGGTCTCATTCATCGGATTAAAAATGAAGCTGAACCATTGACATATATACCGAAAAAAAACCCCGCGATCAGTGCGCATCTAAAGGAGCAACGCAATGTTCAAGCTGGGATTACGGCAGAATCTTTAGGAAGTGCTGAATTTAAACAAGATTATCATCTTACATATGCTTATCTTGCAGGGGGAATGTACCGCGGCATTGCTTCGAAAGAAATGGTAGTAAAGCTGTCAAGAGCGGGAATGATGGGGTTCTTTGGCACAGGAGGTCTGAGCCTGAAAGAGGTTGAAGATGCGATCCATGCTATACAAGGTGAATTAGGGAAAGGACAAGCCTATGGCATCAATCTGGTCCACAATATGAAACATACTGAATCAGAAGAAAAAATGATCGATCTTTTATTGAGGAATCAAGTGAGCATTGTGGAGGCTTCAGCATTTTTAAGTGTCACTCCTGCATTAGTAAGGTACCGCGCAAAAGGAGTGAAACGAAATCAAAATGGTGACGTTATATGCTCAAATCGTCTCATAGCAAAAATATCACGGCCGGAAGTTGCAGAATCATTTCTGAGTCCTGCGCCTGAGAATATGCTGCAAAAGCTTTTAGGAGAAAATAAAATCACTATGAACGAAGCTGAGTTGTTGCGGTGCATTCCGATGGCTGACGATATTTGTGTAGAAGCTGATTCAGGCGGTCATACAGATGGCGGTGTAGCATACAGCCTGATGCCGGCGATGACATCTTTAAGAGATGAAATGATGAAAAAATATCAATACCGGAAAAAAATAAGAGTTGGTGCAGCTGGAGGAATTGGAACACCTGAGGCAGCGATGGCGGCTTTTATGCTAGGAGCTGATTTTATTCTAACAGGCTCAATCAATCAATGTACGGTTGAGGCGGCAACAAGTGATAAAGTAAAGGATTTGCTTCAGCAGATGAATGTACAAGATACAGCCTATGCGCCTGCAGGTGATATGTTTGAATCGGGCAGTAAAGTGCAGGTGCTAAAGAAAGGCGTGTTCTTTCCCGCACGGGCAAACAAGTTATATGAACTGTATCAGCGGTATGGGTCTATACGTGAGCTGGATGCAAAGATGCTGGCCCAGCTTGAGGAGAAATACTTTAAACGCAGTATAGAAGACATATATAAAGATATTGCATTGCATTATCCCGCTGCAGACATTGAGAAGGCTGAACAAAATCCGAAGCATAAAATGGCTTTGATTTTTCGATGGTATTTCAGATACAGCTCAAAATTGGCAATCAGCGGAAGCGAACATTCGAAGGTCGATTATCAAATTCACTGCGGTCCCGCGCTGGGAGCCTTTAATCAATGGGTCAAAGGATCGCAATTAGAAAATTGGCGAAACCGCCATGTGGATGAAATCGGGAAAAAATTAATGACAGAAACGGCAGTATTGCTTCATGAACGGATGCAATCGATGTATCAGCCGTCACATGAAACAGACAACATAAAAATAAAAGTTTGAATATTATGAAAATATACCTATAAAAATCATTAAAATAATCCCTTGAAGGAGAGAGCGCATTATGGATAAACAGAGAATCTTTGAAGTACTAATCACCAATATTTGCGAGGTGCTTCCTGAATTAGACGGACACAGATTTGAGCCTGAAGATCAGTTAGTTGAGCTAGGAGCTGACTCTGTAGACAGAGCTGAAATTATCACGATGGTCCTAGAGGATTTATCGTTAAAAATCCCTCGCGTTGAGCTATCCGGGGTGAAAAACATCGGTGAATTAGCTGAGGTGCTTTATGACAAAGTGCAATCTGCCTGAGGTGGTGGTGACCGGTGTAGGCGTTACGGCCTCTATCGGTCAAGGGAAAGAGGACTTTGCTTCCTCGCTGCTGTCCGGCAGACATGCCTTTGATGTCATGAAGCGTTCAGGCAGACAAAAAGACAGCCGGTTTATCGGAGCCGAAATTGCGTCATTGTCTTATCCTGACCGACTCTCTAAAAAAATGTTGCGAAAAGCATCATTCTCCAGCCGCGCTGCATTGGTAACTCTCACAGAGGCTTGGGAGGAGGCTGAATTGGACGATGCAGATTCCTCACGTATCGGACTGGTTGTTGGCGGATCAAATTTTCAACAGAGAGAAAACTTTGAAGTTTATGAAAGGTATCAAGACCGCTCCGGTTTTATTTCTCCGGCGTATGGTCTGTCTTTCATGGACAGCGATCTTTGCGGGATATGTACAGATCAGTTTGGCATCACGGGATTAGCATATACGGTGGGAGGAGCTTCGGCCAGCGGCCAGTTAGCAGTCATTCATGCGATTCAGCAAGTCCTGTCAGGCGAAGTTGATACTTGCATAGCACTTGGTGCTTTAATGGATCTTTCTTATATGGAATGCGAGGCGCTAAGGGCTTTAGGCGCTATGGGGACGGACAAATATGCTGATGAACCTGAAAATGCGTGCCGTCCTTTCGATCAAAACAGAGACGGGTTTATCTATGGAGAATCGTGCGGTGCATTGGTAATAGAACGAAAGGAGACGGCTTTACGAAGAGGTCTAAAACCTTATGCAGCATTGTCTGGCTGGTCAATCAAACTGGACGGAAACCGGAATCCTGATCCTTCATTAGAAGGAGAGATTCATGTCATCCAGAAGGCACTGGAGCGTGCCAGGCTTTTACCAGAAGATATTGATTATATTAATCCTCATGGAACAGGCTCTTTTATTGGAGATGAAATAGAATTAAAGGCGCTCCGTGCATGCCGGCTTTCCCATGCTTATATCAATGCAACAAAATCGATAACCGGACACGGGCTTAGTGCGGCGGGCATCGTAGAGATTATTTCTGTTTTGCTGCAAATGAAAAAATCTGCCCTGCATCCGAGCAGGAATTTGGATCATCCAATCGATGATTCCTTTCATTGGGTAAATGAGAAATCGATTTCATACCGCATCAAAAATGCGCTGAGCTTAAGCATGGGGTTTAGCGGAATGAACACCGCGGTTTGTATACAAAACATTGAGAAATGTGGAGGCGAATCATAAATGGTTTCAGCCGGAATAGAAGCGATGAATGTCTTTGGCGGAACGGCATACCTTGATGTCATGGAGCTGGCCAAATACAGACACTTAGATACTGCGAGATTTGAAAATTTATTAATGAAAGAAAAAGCGGTAGCACTGCCTTATGAAGATCCCGTGACCTTCGGAGTCAATGCAGCTAAGCCGATTATTGATGCTTTATCTGAAGCAGAGAAGGACCGGATTGAATTGCTGATCACTTGCTCTGAATCCGGGATCGACTTTGGGAAATCGTTAAGTACATATATCCATGAATATTTAGGTCTCAACCGCAACTGCCGTTTGTTTGAGGTTAAACAGGCGTGTTATTCAGGGACAGCGGGATTTCAGATGGCGGTGAATTTTATATTATCCCAAACTTCTCCGGGTGCCAAAGCACTGGTTATCGCCAGTGATATTTCACGTTTTTTAATCGCTGAGGGCGGAGACGCTTTAAGCGAAGATTGGTCTTATGCGGAACCGAGCGCCGGAGCGGGAGCGGTGGCCGTTTTAGTTGGCGAAAATCCCGAGGTGTTTCAGATAGATCCCGGAGCAAATGGTTATTACGGCTATGAAGTGATGGACACGTGCCGCCCCATTCCCGACAGTGAAGCGGGAGATTCTGATCTGTCTTTAATGTCATATTTGGATTGCTGCGAACAGACCTTTCTGGAATATCAAAAGCGTGTACCGGGTGCCAATTATCAGGACACGTTTCAATATCTTGCTTACCATACGCCCTTTGGCGGGATGGTGAAAGGCGCGCACCGGACAATGATGCGTAGGGTAGCGAAGGTGAAAACATCCGGGATTGAGACGGATTTTTTAACTCGGGTAAAACCAGGGTTAAACTACTGTCAACGAGTTGGAAATATTATGGGGGCAGCCTTGTTTCTGGCATTGGCCAGCACGATAGACCAAGGGAGGTTTGATTCGCCTAAACGAATTGGCTGTTTTTCCTACGGATCCGGCTGCTGTTCTGAATTCTACAGCGGAATTACAACTCCGCAAGGCCAGGAGCGTCAGCGAACATTTGGTATTGAGAAGCATTTGGATCGCCGGTATCAGCTCTCCATGGAAGAGTATGAGCTATTGTTTAAGGGGAGCGGGATGGTGCGGTTTGGGACGCGCAATGTAAAGCTGGACTTTGAGATGATACCGGGTATCATGCAGTCCACTCAAGAGAAGCCGCGCTTGTTTTTAGAAGAAATTTCTGAGTTTCATCGGAAGTACAGGTGGATCTCGTGACCTATCAAACGATAAAGGTCCGCTTTCAAGCGTCGGTTTGCTATATTACCTTTCACCGTCCTGAAGCGAATAATACGATTAATGACACGCTGATAGAAGAGTGCTTGCAAGTGTTAAATCAATGTGAAACATCAACGGTGACGGTTGTCGTTTTAGAGGGGCTTCCCGAGGTGTTTTGTTTTGGAGCTGATTTTCAAGAAATCTATCAGGAAATGAAAAGGGGCAGAAAACAGGCAAGCTCCCAAGAGCCTCTCTATGATTTGTGGATGAAATTGCAGACCGGCCCTTATGTCACGATTTCGCATGTCAGGGGAAAAGTGAATGCCGGCGGTCTTGGATTTGTATCTGCCACAGATATTGCCATTGCTGATCAGACGGCGTCATTCAGTCTCTCTGAGCTGCTATTCGGCCTGTACCCTGCTTGTGTTTTACCGTTTCTGATCCGCCGTATCGGCCGGCAGAAAGCGCATTATATGACGCTTATGACAAAGCCGATTTCCGTTCAGGAAGCCAGTGAATGGGGGTTAATAGATGCTTTTGATGCTGAAAGTGACGTGCTGCTGAGAAAGCATTTATTGCGTTTGCGGAGGCTGAATAAAAAAGGAATCGCACATTATAAACAGTTTATGAGCTCACTTGATCATCAAGTCAGTCGTGCGAAAGCCACCGCTTTAACTGCAAATCAAAACATGTTTTCTGATCCTCAAAACCAAATGGGAATCATCAGGTATGTTGAAACAGGACAATTCCCATGGGAGGATCAGTAACCGTTTCAATCAGAACCATTAGGAGGACATCATGACGCATTCTGTTGTAGAGCTTATCGAAATTGAATCCGCTATTATTCAGGTAAAGATGCAAGATCGCACTCATAAAAACGCGTTTTCACAAGAACTTACAGATGGTTTAATTCAAGCGTTTGAATACATACGGCAGAATCCCAAATACAAAGCGGTTATTTTGACAGGATATGATAATTATTTTGCTTCAGGAGGAACGCAAGAAGGACTGCTTCGAATTCAACAGGGATTGACCAAGTTCACTGATGACAATCTTTATTCTCTGGCGCTGGATTGTGAGATTCCAGTTATTGCGGCAATGCAGGGCCATGGAATTGGAGGCGGCTTTGTCATGGGGCTCTTTGCTGACATAGTCATTCTGAGCAGGGAAAGCGTGTATACGGCTAATTTTATGAAATACGGATTTACTCCTGGAATGGGCGCTACCTTTATCGTTCCTAAAAAACTGGGTTTCAGCCTGGCCCAGGAAATATTATTGAATGCGGGCAGCTACCGCGGAGCTGATCTTGAAAAAAGAGGGGTTCCCTTTAAGGTGCTGCCCCGTGCAGAAGTGTTAGATTATGCAGTGGAGCTGGCGCAAGAATTGGCGGAAAAGCCGAGAAACTCACTGGTTACACTGAAAGATCATTTGGTTGCTTCGCTTCGCGATCAGCTGCCGCGCGTCATTGAACAGGAATTGGTGATGCATGAGAAAACATTTCATCATGAAGAAGTCAAAAGTAGAATCAAAGGTTTATATGGTAATTAACTGAAAACATATAAAAATTTTGCAGGTGAAATGGAGGCAGCGTGATGAGAAATAATGATAATATCCGCATATTAGCTAATCCTTCTGTCAGTCATGGTGAGCCTTTACATATATCTGAAAAGCAGCCGGCAACAATACCTGAAGTTTTATACAGAACGGCGGCGGAGTTTGGGGATACAAAGGGAATCATTTATTTGCAGCCGGATGGAACTGAGGTTTACCAATCATACAGACGATTATGGGATGATGGACTGCGTATTGCAAAGGGGCTTCGCCAATCAGGCCTGAAAGCAAAACAAAGCGTGATTTTGCAGCTTGGTGACAATTCACAGCTTCTCCCTGCGTTCTGGGGGTGTGTGTTAACAGGGGGTGTTCCGGCTCCATTAGCCGTTCCGCCAACGTATGCTGAATCGAGCAGCGGCACTCAAAAGCTGAAAGACGCATGGACGCTTCTTGACAAGCCAGCGGTGATTACGGACCGGGGGATGCACCAGGAAATGCTCGATTGGGCAAAAGAACAAGGGCTTGAAGGGTTCAGGGCAATTATTGTAGAGGATCTGCTCAGCGCTGAAGCGGACACAGATTGGCATCAATCCAGTCCTGAAGACTTAGCGCTTTTATTGCTGACTTCAGGCAGTACGGGAACGCCCAAAGCAGTTATGCTTAATCATCGTAACATTATGAGCATGGTGAAAGGGATTATTCAAATGCAAGGCTTCACCAGAGAGGATATTACGTTTAACTGGATGCCGTTTGACCATGTCGGAGGGATCGGAATGCTGCATTTGCGGGATGTTTATCTTGGCTGTCAGGAAATTAACGTCTCAAGCGAAACGATCTTAATGGAGCCGTTGAAATGGCTGGATTGGATTGATCATTACCGAGCTTCTGTTACGTGGGCGCCGAATTTTGCGTTTGGTCTGGTTACTGATTTTGCAGAAGAAATAAAAGATAAGAAATGGGATCTGTCTTCAATGCGATACATGCTCAATGGCGGTGAAGCAATGGTAGCCAAGGTAGGGCGTAGAATACTTGAGCTTTTAGAACCACATGGACTGCCTGCTGACGCCATCCGACCTGCCTGGGGAATGTCCGAAACTTCATCGGGCGTTATTTTTTCTCATGAATTTACCCGGGCTGGAACAAGTGATGATGATCATTTTGTTGAAATAGGCTCTCCAATCCCCGGCTTCTCTATGAGAATTGTGAATGACCATAATGAATTGGTTGAAGAGGGTGAGATCGGCCGTTTTCAAGTCTCGGGTCTTTCTGTTACTAGCGGTTATTACCAGCGGCCTGATTTGAATGAGAGTGTGTTTACAGAAGACGGCTGGTTTGAAACCGGAGATCTTGGCTTTTTGCGAAACGGGCGCTTAACCATAACAGGCCGTACGAAAGATGCAATTATCATTAACGGCATTAATTATTACAGTCATGCAATTGAGTCTGCAGTTGAAGAATTACCTGAAATTGAAACTTCTTATACTGCTGCTTGCGCTGTCCGTCTGGGCCAGAATTCAACAGATCAGCTGGCTATCTTCTTTGTTACTTCCGCAAAATTAAATGATGAGCAGATGTCTCAGCTTCTTAGAAACATACAATCCCATGTCTCACAGGTGATCGGAGTCACCCCGGAATATTTGCTGCCTGTACAAAAAGAAGAGATTCCAAAAACGGCTATCGGAAAGATCCAGCGCACCCAGCTAAAAACTTCATTTGAAAATGGAGAGTTCGACCACTTGCTACATAAACCCAATCGGATGAACGATGCAGTCCAGGATGAGGGGATACAGCAAGCAGACCAGGTGAAAAGAGTAAGGGAAGAAATACAGAAGCATCTGCTCACCTGTTTGACTGAGGAGCTGCACGTTTCCCACGATTGGGTGGAGCCAAATGCAAATATCCAAAGTCTTGGTGTGAATTCTATCAAGATGATGAAGCTCATTCGATCGATCGAGAAAAACTATCATATCAAACTAACAGCTAGAGAGATACATCAATATCCTACAATTGAACGCTTAGCCAGCTATCTATCAGAACATGAAGACCTCAGCAGCTTGTCTGCTGACAAAAAGGGCACGGACACATATAAAACCGAACCGGAAAGGAGTCAGGCAACTTTTCAGCCTCTCTCTGAGGTTCAAAAAGGATTATGGACATTGCAAAAAATGTCACCCGAAAAAAGTGCATATCACGTACCTCTCTGTTTTAAATTTTCGTCAGGGCTTCACCATGAAACATTCCAGCAGGCTTTCGGCCTTGTATTGAATCAGCACCCAATCTTAAAGCACGTCATCCAAGAGAAAGACGGAGTGCCATTTCTTAAAAATGAGCCAGCACTTTCAATTGAAATCAAGACAGAAAATATCTCAAGTTTGAAAGAGTCTGATATTCCTGCTTTTCTTAGAAAGAAAGTAAAGGAACCGTATGTAAAGGAAAACAGCCCGTTAGTGCGTGTCATGAGCTTTTCCAGATCTGAACAAGAGCATTTTTTATTAGTTGTCATTCACCATTTGATTTTTGACGGAGTTTCGTCTGTCACATTTATACGCAGTCTGTTTGATACCTATCAGCTTCTTTTAAAAGGACAGCAGCCGGAAAAAGCTGTTTCTCCTGCCATTTATCATGATTTTGCGGCATGGGAGAAAAACATGCTTGCCGGCAAAGACGGTGTGAAGCACCGTACATATTGGCAGAAACAGCTATCGGGAACTTTGCCGAATCTTCAGCTGCCTAATGTCAGCGCAAGTTCAGTCGATTCTCAGTTTAGAGAGGATACATACACCAGGCGGTTGTCCAGCGGCTTCATGAATCAGGTCAGAACGTTTGCGAAAGAGCATTCTGTAAATGTCACGACGGTATTCTTAAGCTGCTATATGATGCTGCTTGGCCGTTACACAGGCCAAAAAGAACAGATCGTCGGCATGCCGGCCATGGTGAGGCCGGAAGAAAGATTTGATGATGCCATTGGACATTTTCTCAATATGCTCCCGATTCGGAGTGAGCTGAACCCGGCAGACACTTTTTCTAGCTTTATATCAAAATTGCAATTAACGATATTGGATGGGCTTGATCATGCAGCATATCCTTTTCCAAAAATGGTGAGGGATCTGAATATTCCTCGCAGTCAAGCAGGTTCACCGGTATTTCAAACCGCTTTTTTCTATCAGAATTTTCTTCAATCCGGAAGCTATCAAAGCTTGCTGAGCCGCTATGCTGACTTCTTTTCTGTCGATTTCGTTGAGTATATTCACCAAGAGGGCGAATACGAATTAGTATTTGAACTGTGGGAAACAGAAGAAAAAATGGAGCTGAACATCAAGTACAATACTGGGCTGTTTGATGCGGCTTCTATATCCGCCATGTTCGACCATTTTGTTTATGTAACAGAGCAGGCGATGTTGAATCCTTCTCAGCCTTTAAAAGAGTATTCTTTATTACCTGAGGCAGAGAAGCAGATGATTCTCAAAACATGGAACGCCACAGGAAAAACGTATCCATATATAACTTTTCATGAGTTGTTTGAGCAGCAGGCGAAAAAGACGCCTGATAGAGCGGCTGTCAGCTATGAAGGTCAAACATTGACGTATCGGGAGCTTGATGAGAAAAGCACACAGCTGGCCATTTATTTGCAGGCGCATGGAGTGGGTCCTGACCGTCTGGCGGGGATCTATGTGGATCGATCGCTGGACATGCTAGTGGGTTTATTAGCGATCCTCAAGGCTGGGGGAGCGTATGTGCCGCTAGACCCGTCCTATCCGGCTGAACGATTAGAATACATGCTTGAGGACAGTGAAGTTTTCATTACACTGACGACATCGGAATTAGTAAATACGTTGAGTTGGAACGGTGTCACAACAGCCCTTTTAGATCAAGATTGGGATGAAATTGCTCAAACAGCCTCTGATCGAAAAGTGCTTACACGCACTGTCACGCCAGAGAACTTGGCATATGTCATTTATACATCCGGCAGCACAGGAAAGCCAAAAGGTGTCATGATACCACATAAAGCTTTGACAAACTTTCTCGTTTCGATGGGGGAAACACCAGGTCTTACGGCAGAGGATAAAATGCTTGCTGTCACAACCTACTGTTTTGATATTGCAGCTCTGGAATTATTTTTGCCTTTAATAAAGGGCGCACACTGCTATATTTGTCAAACGGAGCATACAAAAGACGTTGAAAAACTGAAACGGGACATCCGCGCGATCAAACCGACAGTGATGCAGGCAACCCCCGCTACGTGGAAGATGCTCTTTTATTCAGGCTGGGAAAATGAAGAGAGCGTGAAAATTTTATGCGGTGGCGAAGCATTGCCTGAGACATTAAAACGATATTTCTTAGATACGGGCAGCGAAGCCTGGAATATGTTCGGGCCAACCGAAACAACTATCTGGTCAGCGGTTCAGCGCATTAACGTTGAATGCTCTCATGCCACGATAGGAAGGCCAATCGCCAATACACAAATCTATATTACGGATTCTCAGCTCGCGCCAGTGCCGGCAGGTGTTCCGGGTGAGCTGTGCATTGCAGGAGACGGTGTGGCGAAGGGCTACTACAAAAAGGAAGAATTAACGGATTCGAGATTCATTGACAACCCTTTTGAGCCTGGGTCTAAGCTTTATAGAACGGGAGACATGGCCCGTTGGCTTACGGGAGGGCGAATTGAATATATAGGCCGCATCGATAATCAAGTAAAAATCCGCGGATTCCGTATTGAACTTGGTGATATTGAAAGCAGGCTTAGTGAGCATCCCGGCATTCTGGAATGCGTTGTGGTCGCAGATATGGATAACCTAGCTGCCTATTATACAGCTAAACATGCAAATGCTTCTCTCACAGCGAGAGAGCTGCGTCATTTTGTGAAAAACGCTTTGCCTGCCTATATGGTGCCTTCTTATTTTATTCAGCTTGATCATATGCCGTTAACTCCGAACGGAAAGATAGATAGAAACAGCCTTAAGAATATCGATTTATCAGGGGAGCAGCTAAAGCAAAGGCAGACCTCTCCTAAGAACATTCAGGATACTGTTTTTACCATTTGGCAGGAAGTGCTGAAAACGAGTGACATTGAATGGGATGACGGATTTTTCGATGTGGGCGGGGATTCGCTTCTCGCGGTCACTGTGGCTGATCGTATCAAACATGAACTATCCTGTGAGTTTTCTGTCACAGACCTGTTTGAGTATTCAACGATTAAAAATATCAGCCAGTACATCACTGAACAGCGAATGGGCGATGCAAGTGACCATATGCCGACAGACCCGGCAGCTCATATAGAAGATCAGTCTACCGAGATGAGTGATCTCCCGGACTATTATGACGATAGTGTGGCGATTATTGGCATATCGTGTGAATTTCCAGGGGCAAAAAATCATGATGAATTTTGGGAGAACCTCAGAGACGGCAAGGAAAGCATTGCGTTTTTCAATAAAGAAGAGCTTCAGCGCTTTGGCATTTCAAAGGAGATAGCGGAGAATGCCGACTATGTCCCTGCTAAAGCTTCAATTGATGGGAAAGACAGATTTGATCCAAGCTTCTTTCAAATCTCTCCTAAAGACGCTGAATTTATGGACCCTCAGCTTCGGATGCTGCTGACTCATTCATGGAAAGCAATAGAAGATGCCGGTTATGCTGCGAGGCAGATTCCGCAAACCAGTGTTTTTATGTCGGCAAGCAATAATTCTTATCGCGCGCTGCTGCCGTCAGATACAACAGAGAGCCTGGAGACGCCGGACGGCTATGTTTCGTGGGTGCTTGCACAGAGCGGGACGATTCCGACAATGATTTCTCATAAGCTCGGGCTGAGAGGGCCAAGCTATTTTGTCCATGCCAACTGCTCATCCTCTCTGATTGGATTGCATTCTGCCTATAAGAGCCTCCTGTCGGGTGAATCTGATTATGCTTTAGTTGGCGGTGCAACGCTGCATACCGAGTCAAATATCGGATATGTGCATCAGCCTGGGCTGAACTTTTCGAGTGATGGACATATTAAAGCTTTTGACGCTTCAGCTGACGGAATGATAGGCGGTGAGGGCGTTGCTGTTGTATTGCTGAAAAAAGCAGCTGATGCAGTAAAGGACGGGGATCATATCTATGCCTTGCTGAGAGGCATTGGTGTAAATAACGACGGCGCTGACAAAGTCGGCTTTTATGCTCCAAGCGTTAAAGGCCAGGCTGACGTGGTCCAACAGGTCATGAATCAAACGAAGGTACAGCCTGAATCCATCTGCTATGTAGAAGCACACGGGACCGGAACGAAGCTGGGGGACCCGATCGAGCTGGCGGCTTTAACAAACGTTTACAGGCAATATACAAATAAAACGCAATTTTGCGGCATTGGGTCGGTGAAAACCAATATCGGACATTTAGATACAGCCGCCGGTCTTGCGGGCTGCATTAAGGTTGTGATGAGTCTTTATCATCAAGAGCTTGCACCGAGTGTCAATTATAAGGAGCCGAATCCAAATACAGACTTAGCCAGCTCTCCTTTTTACGTCGTCGATCAAAAGAAAACGTTAAGCCGTGAGATCAAAACGCACAGGGCTGCACTTAGCTCGTTCGGGCTTGGCGGGACAAATACCCATGCCATTTTTGAACAATTCAAAAGGGATTCAGATAAGGGAAAGATAGACGGAACCTGCATCGTCCCGATCTCGGCGAAAAATAAAGAGAGGCTGCAAGAGTATGCAGAAGACATTCTGGCCTATTTAGAAAGAAGAGGGTTTGAGAACAGCCAGCTGCCTGATTTTGCGTATACCCTTCAGGTGGGGCGCGAAGCGATGGAGCATCGCGTTGTCTTTATTGCCGATCATGTAAATGAGTTAAAACAGAGGCTCACAGATTTTATCAATGGAAATACAGCGATTGAAGGCTGTTTTCAAGGAAGTAAGCACAATGCCAGAGAGGTTTCATGGCTGACGGAGGATGAGGACAGCGCTGAACTCATACGTAAGTGGATGGCCAAAGGAAAAGTAAACAAGCTTGCAGAAATGTGGAGCAAGGGAGCGCATATAGATTGGATGCAGCTTTACAAGGGAGAGCGCCCAAACAGAATGAGTCTGCCGACTTATCCATTTGCAAAGGAACGATACTGGCCGTCGCAGGATGACCGCAAACCGGTGGCGCAGATATCCGGAAATCAGACAGGGATCGGCTCTATTCATCCATTGCTTCATCAGAATACATCTGATTTTTCTGAACAGAAATTCAGTTCGGTTTTCACTGGTGACGAATTTTTCCTGAGAGACCATGTGGTAAGAGGAAAGCCTGTGCTTCCTGGTGTTGCGTACCTTGAAATGGCGTACGCGGCTATAAACCAGGCGGCAGGAAGTGAAATTGGCCAAGATGTCAGAATCAGATTGAATCATACAGTCTGGGTTCAGCCTGTTGTGGTTGACAGACATTCAGCTCAAGTGGATATCAGTCTCTTTCCTGAAGAAGATGGAAAAATCACCTTTGACATTTACAGTACACAGGAAGACGGGGACGACCCTGTTATTCATAGTCAAGGCAGTGCGGAGCTGGCATCTGCCGCCGAAACGCCAGTCGCAGATCTCACTGAAATGTCACGCCGTTGCGGCAAAGGAAAGATGTCGCCTGATCAATTTTACGAAGAAGGCAGAAGCAGAGGAATGTTCCATGGTCCGGCCTTTCAAGGAATTAAGAATGTGAATATAGGAAACAGAGAGGTTTTGGCGCAGCTGCAGCTTCCAGAAATCGTTTCTGGAACGAATGAACAGTTTGTGCTGCACCCAAGTATCATGGATTCCGCCTTGCAGACAGCAACAATATGCATCATGCAGGAATTGACGGATCAAAAGCTGATTTTGCCATTTGCGCTTGAGGAGCTTGAAGTGATCAAAGGGTGTTCTTCTTCTATGTGGGCTTATGCCCGCTTAAGTGACAGCGATCACTCCGGAGGGGTTGTTCAGAAAGCGGATATCGATGTCATTGACGAGAGTGGAACCGTATGTGTCAGGATCAAAGGATTTTCAACGAGAGTATTAGAAGGGGAGGTTCATACTTCAAAGCCTTCAACACGGCACGAACGCTTAATGCTTGAACCGGTGTGGGAAAAACAGAATGAAGAACGAGAGGACGAAGATCTTTCGTACACGGAGCATATCATTGTTCTCTTCGAAACTGAACGAAGTGTCACAGACAGCATTGCCTCCCACATGAAAGATGCCC
Organism: Bacillus sp. YP1; assembly: GCF_000877815.1. NCBI lineage: Bacteria > Bacillati > Bacillota > Bacilli > Caryophanales > Bacillaceae > Bacillus > Bacillus sp. YP1. Next base: position 1,547,107 of record NZ_CP010014.1, read on the forward strand.
GTGTGATTACTCTAAACGAAGCTGTAGGACATATTGCTGAACGTTATCAATGTTACATGCAGAACATTTTTGAACTCCTGCAAAGCAAGGTCCGTAAGCTTTCTGCAGGCCGTATCATCATTCAAGCGATTGTTCCGCTGGAAAAAGAGAAGCAATTGTTTGCCGGCGTTTCCGGTCTGTTTAAAACAGCAGAAATAGAGTTCAGCAAACTGACTGCTCAGGTCATCGAAATTGAGAAACCTGAAGAGATGATAGACCTTCACCTCAAGCTGAAAGACGACAGCCGGAGACCATTTGACAAACAGATTCGATATGAGGCTGGATACCGTTTTGTGAAAGGCTGGAGGGAAATGGTGCTTCCTTCAGCTGATACGCTTCACATGCCGTGGAGAGACGAGGGTGTTTATCTAATCACAGGCGGAGCAGGAAGCTTAGGCCTTCTGTTTGCAAAGGAAATTGCCAATCGAACTGGCCGGTCTACTATTGTGCTGACGGGACGATCTGTTTTAAGTGAGGATAAGGAAAACGAGCTGGAGGCTCTTCGAAGCATCGGAGCGGAGGTTGTCTATCGAGAGGCTGATGTAAGTGATCAGCATGCGGTTCGTCATCTTTTGGAGGAAATCAAAGAAAGATATGGCACTCTCAATGGAATTATTCACGGTGCAGGCAGCAGTAAAGATCGCTTCATCATTCATAAAACGAATGAAGAGTTTCAAGAAGTGTTGCAGCCAAAAGTGAGCGGGTTGTTACATGTAGACGAATGCAGCAAGGATTTCCCATTGGACTTTTTCATTTTCTTCTCTTCTGTTTCGGGATGTTTAGGAAACGCTGGACAAGCCGATTATGCGGCAGCCAATTCGTTTATGGATGCATTTGCTGAATACCGCCGTTCTCTTGCGGCATCAAAAAAGAGATTCGGCTCCACCATTTCCTTCAATTGGCCGTTATGGGAAGAAGGCGGTATGCAAGTCGGCGCTGAAGATGAAAAGAGAATGCTGAAAACGACGGGAATGGTCCCGATGCCGACAGATAGTGGCTTGAAAGCATTTTATCAAGGGATAGTATCTGATAAGCCGCAAGTTTTTGTGATGGAAGGACAGCTTCAGAAAATGAAGCAAAAACTGCTTTCCGCAGGATCGAAAGCCAAGCGGAACGATCAGAGAAAGGCGGATCAGGATCAAGGACAAACTAGAAAATTGGAAGCAGCCTTAATCCAAATGGTTGGCGCAATTTTGAAAGTAAACACTGACGATATCGATGTCAACACAGAGCTGAGTGAGTACGGATTCGACTCAGTTACATTCACTGTCTTTACAAACAAGATCAACGAAAAATTTCAATTGGAGCTAACACCGACCATATTCTTTGAATATGGCAGCGTCCAAAGCCTGGCTGAATATGTAGTTGCTGCGTATCAGGGCGAATGGAATCAAGATGCTACTGCTAAAGGCAAAGATGAAAGAACAAACTTAGTGCACAGTTTAAGCAGCCTGGAGGCATCATTAAGCAACATGGTCAGTGCAATTTTAAAAGTAAATAGTGAAGATATTGATGTCAATACAGAGCTGAGTGAATACGGATTTGATTCAGTTACATTTACGGTCTTTACAAACAAGATCAACGAAGAATTTCAGTTGGAGCTAACGCCGACCATTTTCTTTGAATATGGAAGCCTCCACAGCCTGGCTGAGTATTTGACCGTTGAACATGGTGACACCCTGGTTCAGGAGCGAGAAAAACCAGAGGGGCAGGAAGAGTTACAGACAAAATCTTCTGAAGCGCCGAAAATCACATCACGTAGAAAGCGCCGCTTTACACAGCCTATTATTGCAAAAGCAGAAAGAAACAAAAAGCAGGCTGCCGATTTTGAGCCGGTTGCAATTGTCGGCATCAGCGGCCGGTTCCCTGGCGCTATGGATATAGACGAATTTTGGAAAAACCTAGAAGAAGGAAAAGACAGCATCACAGAAGTTCCAAAAGATCGATGGGATTGGCGGGAGCATTATGGAAACCCAGACACTGACGGCAATAAAAACGACATCAAATGGGGTGGGTTTATTGATGGTGTCGCAGAGTTTGATCCGTTGTTTTTTGGTATTTCGCCGCGAGAAGCTGATTATGTAGACCCTCAGCAGCGCTTGTTAATGACATACGTGTGGAAGGCATTGGAAGATGCGGGTTGCTCGCCGCAAAGCCTTTCGGGTACAGGGACCGGTATCTTTATCGGTACGGGAAACACCGGTTATAAAGATCTATTCCATAGAGCGAATCTTCCAATTGAAGGCCATGCTGCTACAGGTCATATGATTCCTTCGGTAGGCCCGAATAGAATGAGTTATTTTTTAAATATTCATGGTCCGAGCGAGCCAGTAGAGACGGCTTGTTCCAGTTCTCTTGTAGCCATTCACCGTGCTGTGACTGCGATGCAAAACGGTGATTGTGAGATGGCGATCGCTGGAGGCGTGAATACGATCTTAACCGAGGAGGCGCATATTAGCTACAGCAAGGCGGGGATGCTCAGCACAGACGGCAGGTGTAAAACCTTCTCCGCCGATGCGAATGGCTATGTCAGAGGCGAAGGGGTCGGAATGGTCATGTTGAAAAAGCTGGAAGATGCCGAGCGCGACGGAAATCATATTTACGGCGTTATTCGGGGCACGGCGGAAAATCACGGCGGAAGAGCCAATACCCTGACATCGCCTAATCCGAAAGCACAAGCTGATTTGTTGGTGCGTGCATATCGCCAAGCAGACATAGATCCAAGCACTGTCACATATATCGAAGCACATGGAACAGGGACGGAATTGGGCGATCCGATTGAAATAAATGGGCTGAAAGCCGCGTTTAAGGAACTATCCAATATGAGAGGCGAGAGCCAGCCGGATGTTCCGGATCACCGTTGCGGCATCGGCTCAGTTAAAAGCAATATCGGTCATTTAGAGCTAGCAGCCGGTATTTCCGGTTTGATCAAGGTGCTTTTGCAAATGAAGCATAAAACGTTAGTGAAAAGCCTGCATTGCGAGACGCTTAATCCTTATCTTCAGCTGACTGACAGTCCGTTTTACATCGTTCAGGAAAAACAGGAATGGAAGTCTGTCACAGATCGTGACGGAAACGAGCTTCCGCGCCGTGCCGGAATCAGTTCGTTTGGGATTGGCGGAGTAAACGCGCATATTGTGATTGAAGAATATATGCCAAAAGCCAATTCAGAACACACGGCTACAGAACAGCCAAACGTAATTGTGCTGTCGGCTAAAAATAAAAGCAGGCTGATAGATCGTGCTTCGCAATTGCTTGAGGTGATTCGCAATAAAAAATATACTGATCAGGATTTGCACCGCATCGCTTACACCCTGCAGGTCGGGCGCGAAGAAATGGATGAGCGTCTGGCGTGTGTTGCGGGGACAATGCAGGAGCTTGAAGAGAAACTGCAGGCGTTTGTTGACGGTAAGGAAGAAACAGACGAATTTTTCCGGGGACAGTCTCATCGAAATAAAGAGACCCAGACTATTTTTACAGCAGATGAAGATATGGCGTTGGCACTTGATGCTTGGATCAGAAAAAGAAAATACGCCAAACTTGCTGATTTATGGGTCAAAGGGGTCTCAATCCAGTGGAACACATTATACGGAGAGACCAAACCGCGCCTGATCAGCCTCCCTTCATATCCGTTTGCGAAGGATCACTATTGGGTGCCGGCAAAGGAACATTCAGAAAGAGACAAAAAAGAACTGGTTAATGCGATTGAAGATCGCGCCGCATGCTTTTTGACGAAACAATGGAGTTTGAGTCCAATTGGATCAGCAGTGCCGGGGACAAGAACTGTTGCCATCCTGTGCTGTCAAGAGACAGCAGATTTAGCAGCAGAAGTGTCTTCGTATTTTCCGAATCATCTCTTAATAGATGTGAGCCGGATAGAAAATGATCAGTCAGACATTGATTGGAAAGAGTTTGACGGCCTAGTGGATGTCATCGGATGCGGTTGGGATGATGAGGGCCGGCTGGATTGGATTGAATGGGTGCAAAGACTGGTTGAATTCGGGCATAAAGAGGGGCTCAGGCTGCTTTGTGTGACGAAGGGGCTCGAATCGTTTCAAAACACATCTGTCCGGATGGCTGGCGCCTCACGGGCTGGGTTGTATCGAATGCTCCAATGCGAGTACAGCCATCTTATATCAAGGCATATGGATGCTGAGGAGGTTACTGATCATCGCCGTCTCGCGAAGTTGATCGCTGATGAGTTTTATTCCGATTCTTATGATGCGGAGGTTTGCTACAGGGATGGTTTACGGTATCAAGCTTTTCTAAAAGCTCATCCGGAAACAGGTAAGGCCACGGAACAGAGCGCGGTCTTCCCGAAAGATCATGTACTTCTCATTACAGGCGGCACACGAGGCATCGGACTATTATGCGCCCGTCATTTTGCAGAGTGCTATGGAGTGAAAAAACTGGTGCTGACCGGACGAGAACAGCTTCCTCCGCGAGAGGAGTGGGCTCGTTTTAAGACATCAAACACATCATTGGCAGAGAAAATCCAGGCAGTGCGGGAGCTGGAAGCGAAGGGTGTACAGGTGGAGATGCTGTCGCTGACGTTATCTGATGATGCTCAGGTTGAGCAAACGCTGCAACATATCAAGCGAACATTAGGACCGATTGGCGGTGTCATTCATTGTGCAGGTCTGACGGATATGGATACGCTGGCATTTATCCGAAAAACTTCGGATGATATCCAGCGGGTGCTGGAACCTAAGGTGTCAGGTCTTACAACGTTATATCGCCATGTGTGTAACGAGCCTTTACAGTTTTTTGTCTTATTTTCTTCTGTTTCAGCCATTATTCCGGAGCTTTCGGCGGGACAAGCTGACTATGCGATGGCCAATAGCTATATGGATTATTTTGCAGAAGCACATCAGAAACATGCGCCGATCATCAGTGTTCAGTGGCCGAACTGGAAAGAAACCGGTATGGGTGAAGTGACAAATCAAGCGTATCGGGACAGCGGCTTGTTGAGCATTACGAATTCAGAAGGCTTACGTTTTCTAGATCAAATTGTATCGAAAAAGTTCGGACCGGTTGTTCTCCCTGCAATGGCGAATCAAACAAACTGGGAGCCGGAACTGCTGATGAAGAGGAGGAAACCGCATGAGGGCGGTTTGCAGGAAGCTGCTTTACAGAGCCCGCCAGCCAGAGACATTGAAGAGGCCGATGAAGTTTCCAAATGTGATGGATTATTATCTGAAACACAGTCCTGGCTTATTGATCTGTTTACCGAAGAGCTGAGAATAGATCGTGAAGACTTCGAGATTGACGGGTTGTTTCAGGATTATGGCGTGGATTCGATCATTTTGGCACAGGTGCTCCAGCGTATAAACCGCAAATTAGAGGCAGCGCTCGATCCATCGATTCTATATGAATACCCGACAATTCAAAGGTTCGCAGATTGGCTGATCGGTTCTTATTCCGAAAGGCTGTCCGCTTTATTCGGAGGCAGGATATCGGATGCATCAGCACCTTTGGAGAACAAAATAGAGGCGGAGGCATCTGTTCCTGGGAAGGATCGAGCTCTTACACCTCAGATTCAGGCGCCAGCGATTTTGTCACCGGACTCTCATGCAGAAGGTATTGCCGTTGTCGGACTCTCTTGCCGATTCCCTGGGGCAGAGACATTGGAGTCATATTGGTCGTTACTATCCGAGGGGCGTTCGTCAATCGGCCCGATTCCGGCAGAGCGTTGGGGCTGTAAGACGCCATATTATGCCGGCGTGATTGATGGCGTCAGCTATTTTGATCCTGATTTCTTTTTGCTTCACGAAGAAGACGTAAGGGCGATGGATCCGCAAGCACTGCTCGTGTTGGAAGAGTGTCTGAAGCTCTTGTATCACGCCGGTTATACACCTGAGGAAATAAAGGGCAAGCCCGTCGGTGTTTATATCGGAGGCAGAAGCCAGCACAAACCTGATGAAGACAGCCTTGATCATGCCAAGAATCCGATCGTGACAGTCGGCCAAAATTATTTAGCCGCTAATCTTTCACAATTTTTTGATGTCCGCGGTCCAAGTGTTGTAGTTGACACTGCATGCTCGTCAGCTTTGGTCGGCATGAATATGGCCATTCAGGCGCTGCGTGGCGGAGATATTCAATCCGCCATAGTCGGCGGTGTCAGCTTGCTGAGCTCAGATGCCTCTCACAGGCTGTTTGACCGGCGCGGCATTTTAAGCAAGCATTCATCCTTCCATGTGTTTGATGAGCGTGCTGACGGAGTTGTGTTAGGTGAAGGCGTCGGAATGGTCATGCTAAAAACCGTAAAACAGGCACTGGAAGACGGAGATATCATATATGCTGTCGTCAAAGCGGCCTCGGTCAATAACGACGGAAGAACGGCGGGACCTGCAACACCTAATCTTGAGGCACAAAAGGAAGTCATGAAAGATGCGCTTTTCAAAAGCGGAAAAAAACCAGAGGACATCAGCTACCTTGAGGCAAACGGGTCAGGTTCAATCGTAACCGATCTCCTTGAGCTAAAAGCGATCCAATCAGTGTACCGTTCTGGGCACTCATCGCCTCTTTCTCTTGGCTCAATCAAGCCGAACATCGGGCATCCGCTATGTGCTGAAGGGATCGCCAGCTTCATTAAGGTTGTGCTGATGCTGAAAGAGCGCCGCTTTGTCCCATTTTTATCAGGTGAAAAAGAGATGGCGCATTTCGATCAACAGAAAGCGAACATCACGTTCAGCCGAGCCCTGGAAAAATGGACAGATTCGCAGCCTACTGCGGCTATTAACTGCTTTGCCGATGGGGGGACGAATGCCCATGTCATCGTAGAGGCGTGGGAAAAAGATGAAAAACACGCCATCAAGCGCAGTCCAATATCGCCTCCTCAATTAAAGAAACGAATGCTTTCGCCAGGCGAGCCAAAGCTGGAAGCGGAGACTTCAAAAATGACTGCGGCAAACATATGGGATACTTATGAGGTGGAGGTCTAACGTGAAAAAGATAACGAAACAACTCACATTATCGTTAAAAAATCCGTTTATTTATCACCATGTGGTTTACGGACAAAATGTCCTGCCGGGATTGGCTTATATCGATATAATCTACCAGATATTCAGAGAACACGGTTTCTCCTGCTCAGAGCTTCAGCTGCGGAATTTATCCATCTATCAGCCATTGACGGCGGAACAGGATGCAGTAATTGTTTTGAATATCCAATGCGCGGAGAAAAAAGAAGGACAGTGGCAAATCACAGCCAAGGGAATTGAAAAACGTGATGGGAAAGAAGCTTCAGAAGAAAAGCTCTATATGAAGGCTGACATGCACGCAGACTCCCCAGCCATATTTGAAGAAACACTGGATCTCAGTCAAATCAAAGCATCTGCACAGAACGTTGTTCAGCTTGATGATGTATATGAACAATGCAGACGTCAGGAATTGGTGCACAGCGAATATATGAAAGCAAAAGGCTGCATCTATGAAGAGGAAGACGGCGTCCTTCTTGAGCTTTCTCTCGGTTCGGAGGCCATGCTTCACGCAGAAGGCTTTATGTTTCACCCGACTCTCATAGACGGGAGCGGGGTGGGTGCCAATCATTTGCTCACATCTTTGCTTAAAGGAGAACAGAGGCTGTATTTGCCTCTGTTCTATGAATCCTTTTCCGCTTCTGCACTTTTGCAAACGGATTGCATGACAAGAATTAAGCGCTCCTCCGTCCGGCGGGAAAAAGAGCTGATTTATGTAACACTTGAATTTTTTAATGCGTCGGGAGAAAAAGTGGCTGAGTTGAAAAACTTTACAAGCAAATTGGTGCGAGAAGCGGAGCTGATTAGCGGAAAACATCAAGATGCACAGGAGACACAGATGACAAGAGCGGACACTGCTGAGCGTGATAAACCTGCTGACATGGTATCTTCTCCCGTTAATTCCTATAGTGAGGCTGAACAGTTCGTAAGCCAATTAATCGCAGAGAAAATCAATAAGCCGGTAGAACAAGTTGAAAAACAGGTCGGTTATTACCAAATGGGACTGAATTCATCGGGCTTGCTTGAGGTGGTAGAAACGATCAGTGATAAGATCGGTGAGAGCCTTTCGCCGACTCTTCTGTTTGAGCATACCACCATAGCGGAACTGTCAGCGTTTCTTGCCGAGGAATATGCTGAGCATTTTAGTGCCGCTGGTTCTCTTGGCCAGAATGAAAGAGCACGCGTTTCCGACAGCATAAACGACCATAAGACTGTTGAAGGCTCTCGTCCTGCACCTATTGAGGCAGCAGGCGATATTGCGATTATCGGCTTGGCGGGCAGGTATCCGAAGGCAGCCAATATTCATGAATTTTGGAACAATCTGAAAGAGGGTAAGGACTGCGTTAGTGAGATTCCTGAGTCGCGCTGGGATTGGCAGCGACTTGAAGGAATCACATCTCCTTCGGGTAAGGACATTTCCAAATGGGGAGGATTTATTGATGATCCCGACTGCTTCGATCCCCAATTTTTCAGAATCACGCCAAGAGAAGCGGAGACAATGGACCCTCAAGAGCGGCTGTTTTTAGAAACATGCTGGGAAACGATTGAAGATGCGGGCTATACGCCAAAGACGTTGGCCAAGCCTAAAGGACGAAATAAAAGGCAGCATGTAGGAGTTTTTGCAGGCGTCATGCACAAGGATTATACATTAGTCGGAGCTGAAGAAGCATCAGCAGAAAATGTGTTTCCTCTTTCGCTCAACTATGCGCAAATCGCCAACCGTGTTTCTTACTTTTGTAATTTCCACGGTCCGAGTATGGCTGTCGATACGGTATGTTCATCCTCTTTGACCGCAGTGCACTTGGCGTTGGAAAGCATACGTCACGGTGAGTGCGATGTTGCGTTAGCAGGCGGAGTGAACCTGTCTTTGCACCCGAATAAATATATGACATACGGGGTCTGGGATATGTTTTCCACTGACGGACACTGCCGTACGTTTGGAAAGGATGGAGACGGTTATGTGCCTGCAGAGGGTATAGGCGCGGTTTTATTAAAGCCTTTGCGCCAGGCAGAGGAAGACGGAGATCGCATTTATGCAGTTATTAAAGGAAGTGCTGTGAATCATGTGGGCACTGTAAGCGGCATTTCAGTGCCGAGCCCTGTTTCCCAAGCTGATCTGATTGAGACATGCTTGGAGAAAACGGGAATCGATCCGCGGACGATCAGTTATGTGGAAGCCCATGGAACCGGCACGTCCTTAGGAGATCCGATCGAAATACAGGGATTAGTGAAAGCGTTCCGCCAATATACGCAGGATCGGCAGTTCTGTTCAATCGGTTCTGTAAAGTCAAACATTGGGCACGCCGAATCCGCCGCGGGGATCAGCGGTTTAAGCAAGGTTGCTCTTCAGCTTCACCATCAAAAACTTGTGCCTTCTTTGCATTCGGAAGAACTGAATCCGTACGTTGATTTTGAAAAGTCTCCATTTTATGTACAGCATGAAACAGAAACGTGGAAGCAGCCTGTTATCAAGGAGAATGGGGAAGACGTCCCTTATCCGCGACGGGCGGGGATCAGTTCTTTTGGCGCAACAGGTTCAAACGCACATATTATCCTTGAGGAACATATTCCTCAAGCAGCGGAGCAGGACGTTTCTTTGTCCTCAGATTCTGACATATCCGCAGTTATTCCGCTTTCTGCCCGTAATCAAGAACGTCTCCGTGTATATGCAAAACGTCTCTTGGATTTTCTTCATGATGGGATTCAGATTAGAGATTTGGCGTATACATTGCAGGTAGGCCGTGAACCGATGGAAGAACGGGTTACTTTCTTAGCATCCGGAATTCAAGAATTAAGCGACCAATTGAAGGCTTTTATAGAAGGACGAAAAACCATTCAGCATTGCTGGAAGGGCCGCGTGTCAAGAGGAAGCGAACCATCGCGTCCCGCCGAATCGGTACATAAATTGCTGGAGCAAAGAAAACTCGATCAAATTGCGGAGCAGTGGGCGAACGGATCTGGGGTTGACTGGAAGCTGCTTTACGACGGAAACAAACCAAAGCGGATCAGCCTGCCGACTTACCCATTTGAGAGGGTGCGTTATTGGGTGCCGAAAGCGGAGAAAAAGACTGATCGTTTAAAGGAGGAGCGACACATCCTGCATCCTCTTCTGCATCAAAATGTGTCCGACATATCGGGTGTCCGCTTCCGTTCAGCGTTTACAGGACGTGAATTTTTCTTGAAGGATCATGTCATAAAGGGCGAACACGTTTTACCTGGCGCAGCTTTATTGGAGATGGTTCGGGCAGCTGTGGAAAGGGCAGCTGCGGATCAGTTCCCGACAGGATTCCGGCTCCGGAATATCGTCTGGGTCCGGCCGTTCGCCGTCACAGAACAGCAGAAAGATATAGATGTACGTCTATATCCTGAGGAGAATGGTGAGATTACATTTGAAATCTGCCGGGACCCTGAAAGCGCAGAGGAGTCGCCGATTGTATATGGGCAAGGGAGTGCAGTGCTTTGTGAGGCTGGTGAAAATCCGGTTATCAACATTGAAGAACTGAAGGCAAGCTATAATGGCCGGACGCTGTCACCTTTTGATTGCTACGAGGCTTATACAGAAATGGGTATTCATTATGGTGACAGCCACAGAGCGATCGACAGCCTATATGCCGGCGAAAACGGAGTTCTAGTGAAATTGACGATGCCTCCTGTAATCTCTAATACAGAAGACCATTATATTCTGCATCCGAGCATGATAGATTCGGCATTTCAAGCATCTATCGGTTTGAGGCTGGGAGGAGCTGCGAGTTTAGAAGACAGAAAGGCAATGCTGCCTTTTGCCATACAGGATGTCCAAATCTTCAAAGGCTGCGAGGCATCTATGTGGGCGCGGATCACATATAGCGAGGGCAGTACAGCTGGGGATCGTATGCAGAAGCTTGATATCGATTTATGCAATGAAGAGGGGCAGGTTTGCGTGCGATTGACGGGCTATTCTGCAAGAGTGTTAGAAACAGATCAAGAAGGTCCTTCTGAAGCGACTGACACGCTACTGTTCGAACATATTTGGGAAGAACGTGCTGCAGAGAGGCAAGAGCTCATAGAGTACGACACACATAAAGTCGTTGTCTGTGATGTTGGAGAACAAATGGAAAGCCTCCAAAATCATCTTGACTGTACAGTTCTGCAGCATGATACAGAGACAATTGATGAACGGTTTGAAGGTTATGCCATACAGTTATTTGAAGAAATCAAACAGCTAATGCACTCAAAAACAGGAGGACATACATTCATTCAAGTGGCGGTGCCTGCGTTGGACGAGCCTCAGCTATTAAGCGGCTTAACTGGATTGCTCAAAACGGCTGAACTGGAAAATCCAAAACTGACAGGACAGTTGATCGAAATAGAAACCGGGATGTCAGCTGGTGACCTATTCGAAATATTGGAGGAAAACAGACGCTATCCGCGTGACACGCATATCCGCCACTGGCAAGGGAAGCGATTTGTAAGCAAGTGGAAAGAAGTGTCTGGTGAGCACCTAAGTGCTGACATGCCATGGAAGGATAAAGGCGTGTATCTGATCACAGGCGGTGCGGGCGGTCTTGGATTCATCTTTGCAACTGAAATTGCAAACCAAACGAATGATGCGGTTGTGATCCTGACAGGACGCTCTCCGCTTGATGAAAGGAAGAAGAAGAAGCTTAAAGCCTTACAGAAACTTGGCATCCAAGCGATTTACAGACAAGCTGATCTGGCTGACAAACAAACGGTTGATGCCTTATTAAAAGAAACCCAAAACGTTTATGGAGACTTAGATGGCATCATTCACAGCGCCGGTTTAATAAAAGATAATTTCATTATAAAGAAAAAGAAAGAAGAGGTTCAAACCGTTCTTGCTCCAAAGGTAGCAGGACTGATTCACCTTGACGAAGCAACGAAAGATATTCCGCTCGATTTCTTTATCCTTTTTTCCTCAGGTGCCGGAGCAGTAGGAAGCGCGGGACAGGCTGATTACGCAATGGCCAATGCATTTATGAATGCATTCAGCGAATATCGCAATGGCCAAGCAGAGCTGCACAAGCGTTACGGAAAAACTCTTTCAGTGTGCTGGCCGCTGTGGAAAGACGGGGGCATGCAAATTGATGCGGAAACTGCAAGGATGCTGAAAAGAGAAACAGGCATGGTGGCCATGGAAACAGATCGTGGGATTCAGGCGCTATATCATGGCTGGACGTCAGGGAACCCGCAAGTGTTAGTTGCTTCCGGTGTTACTGATCGGATTCGTGCATTTTTACATGAAACGGGACATGGCAAAGGCCAATCTCACAATATCAAAAAAAGCAGTCTCAATCAGGAGGCAGAAAAAGCAGACATGATCGGGGAAATTGATGAAGAGATACTAAGAGAAAAAGCGGAGAACTATTTTAAACAGGTGCTTTCTTCGGTGATTAAGCTGCCAGCTGGCCAGATTGATGCTGAAGCTCCTCTCGAGGATTACGGGATCGATTCTATCATGATCATGCATGTAACGGGTCAATTAGAAAAAGTATTCGGATCTTTGTCCAAGACGCTGTTCTTTGAATACCAGGATATTCGGTCATTAACCCGGTATTTTATTGATTCCCGCAGAGAAAAACTGCTGGACATCTTGGGATTTGAAACGGGAAAACCTTCTGTTGAAAGAAAATCAGAACCTGAAAAACAAGAAATCCCAGTTATCCCAAGAAAGTCTGGATTTCTTCCTTTGCAAGATAAAGAGCAGAAGCAGGTAAGAGAGAAGGAAACGGAAGAAATTGCGATCATCGGTATCTCAGGTCGCTATCCGCAGGCAGACAACATTGATGAATTATGGGAAAAACTGAGGGACGGGCGAGACTGTATTACGGAAATTCCTGCAGACCGCTGGGATCACAGTCTTTATTATGACGAAGATAAAGACAAGCCTGGAAAAACCTACAGCAAGTGGGGCGGCTTCATGAAGGATGTAGACAAGTTTGACCCGCAGTTTTTCCATATTTCGCCGCGTGAGGCAAAATTAATGGACCCGCAAGAGCGTTTATTTTTGCAGTGCGTGTATGAAACGATGGAAGACGCAGGCTATACAAGAGAGCACCTCGGCCGTAAGCGTGATGCTGAGCTTGGCGGAAGCGTCGGTGTTTACGTCGGTGTCATGTACGAAGAATATCAGCTGTACGGGGCACAAGAGCAGGTGCGGGGAAGGTCTCTGGCTTTAACGGGAAATCCATCATCCATCGCGAACCGGGTATCTTATTATTTTGATTTTCACGGACCGAGTATTGCTTTAGACACCATGTGTTCTTCTTCTTTAACGGCTATCCACTTGGCCTGCCAAAGCCTGCAGCGCGGAGAATGTGAGGCGGCATTCGCGGGCGGCGTGAATGTGTCAATCCATCCAAATAAATATTTGATGCTCGGGCAGAACAAATTTATGTCCAGCAAAGGCCGATGTGAAAGCTTCGGACAGGGCGGAGACGGCTATGTGCCGGGGGAAGGCGTTGGAGCAGTGCTTTTGAAGCCATTGTCTAAAGCAGTTGAAGATGGTGATCACATTTATGGAATCATTAAGGGGACAGCCATCAACCACGGGGGAAAAACAAACGGGTACTCAGTGCCCAATCCGAATGCCCAAGCAGATGTCATCAAAAAGGCGTTTGTGGAAGCGAAGGTTGATCCGCGGACAGTCAGTTACATCGAAGCCCACGGCACGGGAACCTCTCTCGGTGATCCTATTGAAATCACAGGGCTGTCCAAAGTGTTTACGCAAGAAACCGATGACAAACAATTTTGTGCAATAGGGTCAGCCAAATCAAATATCGGGCACTGTGAGAGTGCGGCAGGTATTGCAGGAGTAACGAAGGTATTGCTCCAAATGAAATACAGGCAGCTTGCGCCTTCCCTGCATTCAAACGTGCTGAACCCGAATATTGATTTCCTTAACTCGCCGTTTAAAGTACAGCAAGAGCTAGAAGAGTGGAAGAGGCCGATCATCAGTGTCAATGGCAAAGACATCGAATTACCGAGAATCGCAGGAGTCTCTTCATTTGGTGCCGGGGGTGTGAACGCCCATATTTTAATAGAAGAGTATGCTCCGGAACCTGTGGAGGAACGTTTACCAGCGAGGAAACAGCCGGCTGTCATTGTGCTCTCAGCAAAAAATGAGGAAAGACTTCAGAAACGCGCGGAGCGATTGCTGCATGCCATTCGTGAACAAACATATGTTGAAGCAGATTTACACCGAATTGCCTATACGCTGCAAGTCGGCCGGGAAGCGATGAAAGAACGGCTGGCGTTCGTTGCGGAAACGATGCAAGAGCTTGAAGAAAAGCTGTATGAATGTATCTCCGGAACAGAAAATCGTGAATATGTCTATCGCGGACAAGTAAAGAGCAACAAAGAAGCCATTGCTGCTTTTGCTGCTGATGAGGATATGTCAAAAACAATTGAGGCATGGCTGCAAAAAGGAAAATATGCGAAGGTTTTAGACCTGTGGGTAAGAGGTTTGCGAATCGACTGGAGCACGCTATATCAGGATCAAAAACCGCGGCGCATCAGTTTACCTGCCTATCCTTTCGCAAGAGATCGCTATTGGATAGACGTAAATGCAAAGGCTGAGGAAAAAAGAACGGAGGAGCCATTCGCTCCAGTACAGCCCGTTATTCCGAAGCCGTCTGTAGACAGAGAAGCCAGTGGCAAGCCTGCCAATATTACGTTACAGCCTTTAATGACCAATCAGGATCGTTTAGAGCGTGTTCCATCAGATACAGAAACAGAGACGATCACGGCGGAAGCCTTGTGCGATGAACTGACAGCGGGCTTAGCGGAAGTGCTGTACATGGACCAAAACGAGATTGATCCAGACGAAGCATTCATAGATATCGGTATGGACTCGATTACCGGGCTCGAATGGATAAAAGCAATAAATAAACAGTATGGCACATCACTAAATGTCACAAAGGTATATGATTATCCGACAACACGTGATTTCGCTGTTTACTTAGCACACGAGTTAAGCACACAAGCTGGGGAGAAAAAACAAACGGAGACGTACACGCCGATCAGACAAAAAACAGTGGTACCTGCTGCTAAACCGGCTAATATATCTCTGCAGCCGTTAGAACATCATCAGCCAGTGCAAGAGGAAGCTGAAGAAACGATTCAATATGCAGCGGCAGAAATATCTGCATCAAGACAATATACTGTAGCAATTGAAACGCTGCATGAAAACTTGAGGGAAAGCATAGCAGACGTGTTATACATGGAGCCATACGAGGTGGATATTGACGAAGCGTTCATAGATATCGGAATGGACTCGATTACCGGACTCGAATGGATAAAAGCGGTGAACAAGCAATACGGAACGTCTTTTACGGTAACCAGAGTATATGATTATCCAACGATACGTGATTTTGCCGAAATGCTAAAGTCCGAGCTTGGAACTCATCTTGATAGAAAGATAGAGCATACTGACTCTTTCGAAGCAGCCCAGCAAAAGCCAGCAGCATCATCTCATCCAAAGCCGGCAGAACGGCCACTACAGCCTGTTCAACATCCAATAAAGAAAGAACATGAGAAGAAAACGGTTCCTGTTCTTCAAGACCGCCCGGAGGATGCGATAGCGATTGTCGGGATGTCGGGAAGATACCCGGGCGCTCGTAATGTAAGAGAGTACTGGGATAACCTGGTTCATGCGAGAAATGCCATTCGGGACATTCCAACATCACGGTGGGATGTTGACAAATACTATGATCCTGTCCTCAACAAAAAAGGGAAAGTCTATTGCAAATCAATGGGGATGCTTGATGATATTGAACATTTTGATCCGTTGTTTTTTAATATTCCGCCGTCAGAAGCTGAACTGATGGACCCGCAGCATCGAATCTTTTTGCAGGAAGGCTATAAAGCCTTTGAGGACGCTGGGTACAACGCCCGAACTTTAAATGAGAAAAAATGCGGTGTATATCTCGGCATTATGAGCAATGAATACGGGGTCATGCTGAATCGGCAGTCAAGAGCAAATGCCACCGGAAACAGCTTTGCGATCGCAGCGGCGCGTATTCCGTATTTTCTAAATTTAAAAGGGCCAGCGATTCCTATTGATACCGCATGTTCATCTTCATTGGTCGGCACTCATTTAGCGCGCCAGGCACTTATAAACAAAGAAATTGATATGGCGCTGGTCGGCGGGGTCAGCTTATACCTGACGCCGGAATCTTACATGAGTATGTGTGAGGCCGGCATGCTTTCACCTGATGGACAATGTAAAGCATTTGACAATGGCGCGAATGGTTTTGTGCCCGGCGAGGGTGCGGGTGCGCTGGTATTGAAAAGGCTGAAAGATGCGGAAGCGGACCGTGACCATATTTATGGCATCATCATTGGCTCGGGTATTAATCAGGACGGGAAAACAAACGGAATCACGGCACCGAGTGCGAAAAGCCAAATGGATCTGGAAAGAGACATATATGAAACATACGGCATACATCCTGAGAGTATCAGTTATGTCGAGATGCACGGCACAGGAACAAAACAAGGCGATCCAATTGAATTAGAAGCTCTGTCCACCGTATTTCAAGAAAAAACAGACAAAAAGCAGTTTTGCGCAATCGGTTCCGTCAAAAGCAATATTGGCCATACATCCGCGGCGGCAGGAGTAGCCGGGGTTCAAAAAGTGTTATTGTGCATGAATCATAAAACACTTGTGCCGACATTGAACTTCACGACACCGAATGAGCATTTTGAATTTGAGCATTCTCCTTTATACGTAAATACGGAGCTTAAGCCTTGGGAAACGGCTGATGGAAAACCGCGGAGAGCATGTGTGAGCTCCTTCGGATATAGCGGAACGAATGCCCATATTGTGATAGAGGAATATCAGCCTGAAAAGAGGAACGATCGATTAACAAAGCAGCACCGCTCAGCATTATTTGTACTCTCAGCGAAAAAAGAGAAGCAATTGAAGGCCTATGCGGAAGCAATGAAAGATTTCGTAACTTCCAATGAAGATATCGATCTGGAGGATATGGCATACACACTTCAGACGGGCCGGGAAGCAATGGATTATCGCATGGCGTTTTTGGCGGATTCGAGAGAAATGCTGATCAAAGCTTTAGATGATTATTTGGCTGAAATGCCGAACGGCAGCATATTTGCTGCTCACGTGAAAACGAAGAAGAGCGAAATCAAGCTGTTTGAAACGGATCATGATGCCAAAGCATTGCTGCAAACATGGATAGAGAAAAAAAGGCTGGAGAAAGTAGCAGAGCTATGGGTGAAAGGGCTGCAGATAGATTGGAACAAGCTTTATGGGGAATACACGCCTCGCCGAATCAGCCTGCCTGCTTATCCGTTCGCGGAAGAGTATTACTGGCTGCCAACTCAAGAAGGCGAACCCGAAACCATTGCTACAGCAATGCCTCAATTCGAACTGATGCCAAAGCGCTGCTTTCTGCGTAAACAGTGGCAGCCTTGTCCGATTGAACCGGCAGAAATGACGAATCAAACCGTCGCCATTTTGGCAAATGAGGAGACAATGGCATTAGCGGAAGAGCTTTCGGCGTATTTCTCGACATACCGTATATTTGACAGCCAAGAGCTGGATCGGGTATCTGCTGCTGACTATGAACACGTTGCTGGAGCAATCGATCTGATCGGGTGCGGAACGAGCCATGAGCATTCTATGGGCTGGATAAACTGGCTCCAAAAGCTGATCGAGCAAGGACGTGCAAGCAAGCATCATTTGACGGTCTTGGGTGTAACAAAGGGGCTGGAGGCCTACGCAAATGAGGGTGTTCTTTTGTCTGGTGCTTCACGGGCCGGTTTATACCGCATGCTTCAAAGTGAGTACAGCCATCTTACTTCAAGACATGCAGATATGGAATGCGAAGCCTCTCATGAGGAGCTGGCCAGACTGATTGCAGTTGAATATTATGCCAAGAGCACAGAATCAGAAGTCTGTTATCGAAACGGACAGCGATATCGCGCATATTTGACAGAGCAGCCAGCAGAAGCCGCTCTAAGTCATAAGCAAGTATCGTTTTCAACAGACAAAGTCCTGCTTATTACAGGCGGGACAAGAGGTCTCGGCTTGCTGTGTGCGCGGCATTTTGTGAAAACATACGGCGTTAAGCGGCTGGTCCTTATCGGCCGTGAAGAGCTTCCGCCGCGTGACCAGTGGAATTCGGTAAAAATTTCCTCGCTTGCCGAGAAAATAAAAGCCGTTCAAGAGCTAGAAGACATGGGTGCGCAAGTTCAGGTGCTGTCTCTGGATCTCACAGACAGGGTTGCTGTCGAACAGAGCCTGAAGACAATACACGAAACAATGGGGGCGATTGGCGGAGTCATCCATTGTGCCGGGATGGTGAACAAACAAAACCCGGCTTTTATCAGAAAATCACTAGAAGAGATCGGACAGGTGCTTGAACCGAAAGTCGAAGGTCTGCAAACGTTGTTTGACCTGCTTCAAGATGAACCATTGGCGTTTTTCACCTTGTTTTCATCAGTATCAGCGGCCATCCCTGCACTAGCAGCAGGACAAGCTGATTACGCGATGGCAAATGCTTTTATGGATTATTTTGCGGAGGCTCATCAAGATAAATGTCCCATTGTAAGCATTCAGTGGCCTAACTGGAAGGAGACCGGTTTAGGCGAGGTTCGAAGCAAAGCTTTAGAACAAACTGGATTGATCAGTTTGACAAACGACGAGGGATTACAGCTGCTTGACCAGATTCTATCAGACAGACAGTATGCTGTCGTGCTGCCGGCAGTACCAGATACAAACGTTTGGAAGCCGGATAAGCTGATGCAGCCGTCATTGCCTGTCGAAGCTCTCTCGCATCCTGAGACGAAAGAGCAAACCAGCACTCGCAACCTGTTCCCTGAAACAGTCGACTGGCTCGTAACTCTTTTTTCAGATGAACTGAAAATAGCTGCAGAAGACTTTGAAACGGATGAACCTTTCCAAGAATACGGAATCGACTCGATTATATTGGCCCAGCTGGTACAGCAGATGAACCAACAATTAAATGGAGATATTGATCCGTCAATCTTGTTTGAATACCCGACAATAGAATCCTTTGCACACTGGCTCATTTCGAAATATGACATATCAGCTGTTTTACAGCCATCTGTTCCTGAGAAACAGACACCTCTCAAGCCGCAATCAGCAATGAAACAGAAGCTGGTGCCAGAACAGCGGCCGCAACAGATAAGCCATGAAAAAACGGCACTTCTTGCTGAGGACATCGCTATCATCGGTCTTAGTTGCAGGTTCCCGGGAGCAGAAACCCTAGAGGAATACTGGGATTTAATACGTGATGGACGGTCTGCGATTGCGCCTGTTCCGCCTGAACGATTCGGGAACTCCAGCTCGAATTACGCGGGCCTCATTGATGAAATGAACCGATTTGATCATGATTTCTTCATGATGTCCGAAAGCGATGTCAGAGCGATGGACCCTCAAGCTTTGGCTGTATTGGAGGAAAGCTTGAAGCTATGGTATCACGCGGGTTATACAGAGAAAGAAGTGAAAGGCATGAGGGCTGGTGTTTATATAGGAGGCCGCAGCCAGCACAAGCCTGATCCGGCCAGTCTTTCAAAAGCAAAAAATCCGATAGTCGCTGGTGGACAAAACTATTTAGCGGCTAACATCTCACAATTTTTTGACTTGAAGGGACCGAGTATTGTCCTGGATACCGCTTGTTCCTCTGCACTGGTGGGGCTGAATATGGCCATTCAGGCTCTGCGAAGCGGAGATATTGAGGCAGCGGTTGTAGGCGGCGTCAGTTTGCTTGATGCTGATGCGCATCGAATGTTTCATGAGCGCGGACTTTTATGTGACAAACCGTCATTCCATATTTTTGATAAGCGGGCAGACGGTGTCATTTTAGGAGAAGGCGTGGGCATGGTTCTCGTCAAAACCGTCAACCAAGCGGTTGAAGACGGAGATTCCATATATGCAGTCATTAAAGCCGCTGCGATTAATAATGACGGAAGAACGGCAGGCCCATCATCTCCGAATCTCGAGGCACAAAAGGACGTCATGCTGTCAGCGCTTGAAAAAAGCGGCAAAAAGACTGAAGAGATCAGCTATCTCGAAGCGAACGGATCGGGGTCGGCAGTAACAGATTTACTTGAATTAAAGGCAATCCAGTCCATTTACCGTTCTGAATCAAAGGCTCCGTTAGGGCTGGGATCGGTGAAACCTAACATCGGCCATCCATTATGTGCAGAGGGAATTGCGAGCCTGATTAAAGTAGCTTTAATGCTGAAGCATAGACAATTGGTTCCGTTCCTGTCAGGTAATGAAAATATGCCGTATTTTGATATAGAAAAAACAGATTTGTATTTCAGCAGATCGCAAGCCGAGTGGAAGGAGACAACGCCGGCTGCGGCAATTAATTGTTTTGCAGATGGCGGAACGAACGCCCATCTCATTATAGAAGGTTGGAGAGACTCGGCTGAGCGTCCAATTAGAAGAAAACCTCTGCCTTTGCCGGAATTAAATAGGCAGCCCGTTTTAATCAAACCATCAGCTCAAAACGTGCAGAAAAAAGTGCATTCAGACACAGGGGCTTCTAAAGATATGTTTTGGAAAACTTTCAAATAAGAGAGGAGTGGGAAAATGATAACTGAACAACTGCACATTTCATTAAATAATCCAATCATGTCCAACCACAAGGTATATGGACAAGCGTTATTACCCGGCCTTGCTTATATAGATTTAATCTACCAAGTATTCCAGGAACATGGTTATGCATACCAAGAGCTTGAATTAAAAAACCTAACCATTTTTTACCCTTTGATCGCAGATGAGTCATATGACATTGCCCTGACCATTCACGTGTCTGAAAGAAAGGAAGGGACATGGTCCATCATCATCGACGGACAAAAACAGCATGGAGAATCACTATCTGACAAGAGACAATATGTGACTGCTGACATGCATCGTAAAGAGCAAACCGCTTTTGCCGAATCAATAGACCTTAATCAGTGGAAAAGTACAGCTGACAGGATTCTGAATTTAGATGAAATCTATGAACAATGCCGATCTCAAGAGTTAGTGCATACCGGCATGATGAAGGCGGAAGGACAGATTTATGAAGCCAAAGAGGGGGCTGTAATTGATTTAGCAGTCGGACAGGAAGCATTGCGTCATTCTGATGCTTTTCTGTTTCATCCGACGCTTATTGACGGCAGCGGCATAGGTTCAAGCTGCCTGATCTCAGATCAAACGATGTACCTGCCATTGTATTATGAATCGTTTTCTGCTTCAGAACGATTGCAAAAAGGATGTACAGCACGGATCCTCTCCTCATCTGTGCGCCAAAAGAAAGAACTCACTTATATGACGATTGAATATTTTAATTCAGCAGGACAAAAAGTGGCCGAGCTGAAACAATTTGCAGGCAAGTCTGTACGGAATATGTCAGCCTTTCATTCTGCAAAAGAAATTCAAGAAGAAAGAGCTGCTGTCTCTCAGAACATCAGTCGGGACTATCCCGCATTTGAAATGTATTTGCGTCAGCTGCTTGCTAAGCAGCTTGAAAGGCCGGCAGAACAAATGGATATCCACGCTGGGTACTATGAGCTTGGTCTGGATTCTTCGTCATTGCTTACCGTGGTTCAGGAAATTGGAGATAAGGTTGGGGCGGATCTTGCTCCGACACTGCTGTTTGAATTTACAACAATTGCAGAACTAGCTGCTCATCTTGCTGATCACTATTCAATTGGAGAGGCGGACGATGCTGTCCGCCAATCTCCTTCACCAATTGATGGTGTTACCTCTTCACCAGAGATCGGGGAGGACATAGCCATTATCGGAATGGCGGGACGCTATCCTAAGGCGAAAAATATACAGGAATTTTGGGAACAGCTTAAAGCGGGTACCGACTGCATCACAGAGATTCCAAACTCACGCTGGGAATGGAAAGAAAGCGATGGACTGGATTCACCTGCAGGCAAGCCGCTCTCGAAATGGGGCGGCTTTATCGAGGAGGCTGATTGCTTTGATCCTCAATTTTTCAGAATCTCTCCGCGTGAAGCGGAAATGATGGACCCTCAGGAACGCTTATTTTTAGAGACGTGCTGGGAAGCTATTGAAGATGCGGGTTATACACCAGAGACAATTGCTTCACCGCAGGGAGAAAATAAAAGACAGCATGTCGGTGTGTTTGCCGGCGTTATGCATAAGGACTATTCTCTTATAGGAGCTGAAGCTCTATCAGAACACAATCCATTTCCTTTATCGCTGAATTATGCGCAAATCGCCAACAGGGTCTCTTACTATTGTAATTTCCACGGCCCAAGCATGGCGGTGGACACGGTCTGCTCTTCCTCATTAACTGCGGTTCATCTGGCAATAGAGAGCATCCGGAATGGAGAATGCGAGGCCGCGCTTGCCGGAGGCGTCAATTTGTCACTGCATCCGGCTAAATATATCAGCTATGGCAGTGTAGGGATGCACTCAAGTGACGGCTATTGCCATACTTTCGGCAAAGGCGGGGATGGCTACGTATCTGGAGAAGGTGTCGGCACAGTATTGCTAAAACCGCTGCGAAAAGCTGAACAGGACGGTGACCGAATCTATGCTGTCATCAAAGGCAGTGCGATAAATCATGTAGGAAAAGTAAGCGGAATTACAGTACCGAGCCCGGTAGCTCAAGCTGATGTAATCGAAGCATGTCTAGAAAAAACAGGAATTGATCCGCGCACCATCAGCTATGTTGAAGCCCATGGCACTGGCACCTCATTGGGAGATCCGATTGAAGTACAGGGGTTAGTAAAAGCTTTCAGCCGCAATACGCAGGACAAGCAATTCTGTTCAATCGGTTCTGTGAAATCAAATATTGGCCATGCTGAAGCTGCAGCCGGCATTAGCGGCTTAACGAAGACTGTCCTGCAGCTGCATCATAAAACCTTGGTGCCGTCATTACATTCAGAAGAGCTGAATCCTTATTTGAAGCTTGATCAAACCCCATTTTTTGTCCAGCATGAAACAAAGGAATGGGAGCAGCCATCTTTTACAGAAAACGGGGTGGACGTCACATATCCCCGCCGTGCCGGTTTAAGTTCGTTTGGCGCTTCAGGATCAAATGCGCATCTTATTTTGGAAGAATATATTCCGGCAGAGAGCCATTCAGAGACGATTTTAACGAAAAATGAAGAAATAGTGATACCTTTGTCTGCGAGAAACAAAGATCGTCTGCAGGCTTACGCTCTTAAACTTCTTGATTTTCTTAGCGAGGACGTCAATCTTTTAGCGTTAGCTTATACCATGCAGGCAGGACGGGTTGAAATGGAGGAGCGTGCGGCCTTCATTGTAAAAGACATAAAAGATTTAACGGCTAAACTTCGGGCGTTTGCCAATGGCGAAGAAGAGATCGAGGGCTGCTGGACCGGACGAGCCAAGGAGAATCAGGAGGCGGCTGGGCTAGCATCGGTAAATGCGCTGAATAACAATTTGATAAGAGACAGTGAAATGATGGAAATGGCGAAAGCATGGGTTCAAGGAAAGCGGGTCACCTGGGACGACCTATACGGCGATCGCAAGCCGCTTAAGATCAGTGTTCCGACCTATCCGTTTGCAAGGGAGCGCTACTGGATCTCGGTTCCTGAAATGAAAACCAGCACTGTGAATCATATCTTACATCCGCTGGTGCACCGCAATACATCAGACTTTACTGAGCAGCGCTTTAGCTCTGTATTTACAGGCACGGAATTTTTCCTGTCAGATCATGTTGTACAGGGACAGAAAATTTTGCCGGGCGTTGCCTATTTAGAAATGGCAAGGGAAGCAGCGGAAAAAGCTGCAGGCGATCTGGACGGCGAACAAAGAGTGGTGTCGCTTAAAGACATTGTGTGGGTGCGTCCTATCACGATAGAAAGTGAACCAAAAGAAATACATATTGGCCTTTTTCCTGAGGATAACGGGGACATTTCCTTTGATATTTATAGCAGCTCTGAACATAAAGAAGAAGCCCTGACGATACACTGCCAAGGTCGCGCTGTCATTTCAGATGAAGCGGAGACTTCCATTTTAAACCTTTCATCAATACAGACAGAATGCAGCCTGGACACAGTGACGTCAGAACAATGCTATGCAGCGTTTCGAAAGATTGGGCTTGACTATGGCGAGGGCTATCAAGGGATTGAAAAAGTCTATGTCGGCAAAGATCAATTGCTTGCAAAAATCTCGTTACCCGCTTTTCTAAAAAACGACAAGCAGCATTTTGCGCTCCACCCGAGTTTGATGGATTCCGCGTTCCATGCCACAGTCGGTTTTATCGTTAGCTCAGTCAATGCCGCTGGACAAGCTCAGACGCTGTCTCTTCCATTTGCGTTACAGGAGGTTGATATTTTCAGCCCATGTCCAGAGAAGATATGGTCTTATATTCGATACAGTTCAGACAGTAAAGCGGAGAACAAAGTCAGAAAGTATGACATTGATTTATGTGATGAGAACGGACGTGTTTGTGTGCGAATGAAGGGTGCCTCGATGCGGGCACTTGATGGAGAGCAGCATTCAAAGCCGCAACTATTAACTGATTCTCAGCTGACCGGGCATACGGTGATGATCCCCGTCTGGGAACCAGTCTCTCTAGAAGCGGAGGATAATGCTTCGTTTGCTGGTAAAAGAGCTGTTTTATGCGGAGCTGCTGAAGCTGATCGGACTTTCATAAAGCATCATTATCCGCAAATTTCCTTTGTCGATATCCGCCCTGCAGATGACATTGAGGCAATAGCGGACAAACTGCAAGCGTACGGAAGCATTGACCATGTATTGTGGATTGCCCCGTCACACCGGGGAAGTATAGGTAGTGATGGACAAGAAGAAGCTGTTCTTCACTTATTTAAGCTTGTGAAAGCATGCCTGCAATTAGGCTATGGCGAGAAACAACTTGAATGGTCTCTTGTGACCGTCCAAGCGCAGCCGGTTACGCAACATGAGGCAGTACAACCCGCTCATGCAAGCATTCATGGGCTTGCCGGCACAATGGCAAAGGAATATCCACACTGGAAAATCCGTCTTCTCGATCTTGAAAAAGGCTGCACATGGCCGGTAAATCACATGTTTGCGCTCCCAGCTGACCGCCTTGGCCATGCTTGGGCCTATCGTAATCAGCAATGGCATCAGCAGCAATTGATCCCATATCGGTCCTCACTGTCAGGCGACACGCTATATCGGAAAGGCGGAGTCTATGTGGTCATCGGAGGAGCCGGGTATATCGGAGAGGCGTGGAGTGAGTACATGATCCGCCGCTACCAGGCGCAAATCGTTTGGATTGGGCGAAGTCAACTTAATGCTGCCATCCAGTCAAAAATAGACCGACTTTCGGCGCTTGGCCCTGAGCCTTTCTACATTGCAGCCGATGCAGCCGATAAGCATTCACTGCAGCAGGCTTATGAACAAGTGAAAAAACGTCATCCTCATATTCACGGGATTGTTCACTCTGCGATGGTTTTATTTGAGCAAAGCCTGGAAAAAATGAAGCCGGAAGAATTCACCGCTGGACTGGCGGCGAAGATCGATGTCAGTATTCGGATGGCCCAAGTGTTCCGCCAGGAGAATGTAGATTTTGTTTTATTCTTCTCTTCGCTTGTAGCCCATATCAAAAATGTGAAGCAAAGCCATTATGCCTCTGGCTGTACATTTGCAGATGCTTTTGCTCACCAGCTTTCTCAGAGCTGGGCATGCCCTGTAAAAGTCATGAACTGGGGATATTGGGGGAATAGTGAAGCGGCTGAGGATGAACATTATGTACAGCTCATGAATCAAATCGGCTTAGGTTTAATTGAGCCCGCGGAGGCTATGAAGGCGCTGGAAGCACTGCTTTCTGGGCCAGTCAGCCAAACAGCTTTCATTCATACGACAAAGCCTGTAGCAGTCGAAGGCGTGAATCAGAATGAATTCATCACTCTTTATCCAGAGCAACCTTCAGCAGATGCAGAGAGCCTGATGGAGCGTCTGCCGACTACGGGACGATTTCAAAGAGTGACACATGAAGAGCTTGATGATCTTCTTTACAGGCTGTTGTTAGGACAGCTGCAAACAGCCGAGCTGTTTGATGGTTATACATTATCGGTTGAACGTCTTCAACAATATAAGACTCGTGAATTTTATGGAAAATGGATTCGGCAAAGCAGCGAATTTCTCTTGCAGCATGGCTATCTTAAGAAAGTTGGAGATTCATTGGTGAGGAAGGACCAAGCAGAGGATATCGAGCTGCTTTGGCTAGAATGGAACGCGAAAAAAGAAAAGTGGCTTAAAGACAGCGAGACAAAGGCGATGGTTGTATTAGCAGAGGCCATGCTGCAAGCATTACCGGATATTTTGACAGGGAAAGTCCCTGCAACAGATATCATGTTCCCGCATTCCTCGATGGAACTGGTGGAAGGCATTTATAAGCATAACCAAGTGGCAGACTATTTTAATAAAGTGCTTGCCGATACATTATTAGCTTATCTGGATGAACGTCTGAAGCACGACCCTGAGGCATCGATTCGCATTATGGAAATAGGCGCAGGCACAGGCGGCACGAGTGCCGGAATCTTTGAAAAACTGAAACCATATCAAAAGCACATCAATGAATATTGCTATACAGATCTGTCTAAAGCATTTTTGCTGCATGCAGAAAAGGAATATGGGGCGGAAAATCCGTACCTGACATATCAGCTTTTTGATGTGGAAAAACCGATTGATCAGCAGGAATTTGAAGCGGGAGGCTATGATGTCGTCATTGCCGCTAATGTCCTTCACGCAACAAAAAATATCCGTCAAACACTGCGGCATACAAAAGCGGTAATGAAAAACAACGGAATGCTGCTGCTGAATGAAATGGCGGGAAACAGCCTGTTCCCTCACATCACCTTTGGTCTTTTGGAAGGCTGGTGGCTGTATGAAGATCCTGCAGTGCGGATTCCCGGCTGTCCAGGCTTACATCCTGACAGCTGGAAAGCGGCACTTGAAAGCGAAGGCTTTGAATCTGTCTTTTTCCCGGCCGAGGCGGCACATGATCTGAGTCACCAAATCGTCGCAGCCTCAAGCAACGGGCTGGTTCGACGTATGATGAAAAATGTGATCTTGCCGGAGAAGGTTGTTTCACAAGCGTCTAATCAGGAGCCAGCCTACATTCATACCATAGATTCAGAGGAAGCTGGACAATCGAAACATGCTCTCCTAAGAGAAAAAAGCACAGAATATATGAAAAAACTAATCGGGGAAACGTTGAAAATTCCTGCAGGAAAGATTGAGTCATCTGAACCTCTTGAAAAGTACGGTATTGATTCTATCGTTGTTGTCCAGCTGACGAATACATTGCGTAAAGAATTTGACCATGTAAGCAGCACTTTATTTTTCGAGTACCAGACCATTGACGCATTAGTGGAGCATTTCATCAAAACAAAAACAGAAGCTCTGATGAAATTAACAGGTCTTGACCGTCAAGTTCAACAACATACACCGGCCGAAAGCAGAACCCAATCTTCACAGAAACCTGATCAGGCCGCTAAAAGAACACGGCGCTTTCGCAAGCTTGGCTTCAGCGGGGAGAAAGAAACACCGACAAACACTCTTGCAAGCCGTGACGTTGCCGTTATCGGCATTTCTGGACGCTATCCTCAGGCGGAAACAGCAGAAGACTTTTGGAACAACCTAAAAGAAGGAAGAAATTGTATTGAGGAAATTCCGAAAGATCGCTGGGATTGGAAAGCTTATTACGATAAAGAAAAAGGAAAAGAAGGATCAATTTATACGAAATGGGGCGGATTTATCAAGGATATGGACAAGTTTGACCCATTATTCTTTCAGATTTCTCCGCTTGAGGCAGAAAGAATGGACCCTCAGGAGCGATTATTTCTGCAAACCGCTTATGCAAGTATTGAAGACGCGGGATACACGCCTGACTCGCTCTGTTCAAGCAGAAAAATCGGCGTCTTTGCCGGAGTCATGAACAAAAATTATCCGACTGGCTACGGCTATTGGTCTATCGCCAACAGAATATCCTATTTACTGAATTTCCAAGGCCCGAGTCTTGCAGTCGATACAGCCTGCTCATCCTCCCTGACAGCGATTCATTTAGCGCTGGAAAGCATCTATAGCGGATCGAGTGATTGTGCCATTGCCGGCGGTGTCAATTTAGTTGTCGACCCGGTTCACTATCAGAATTTATCTGTCATGAATATGCTCTCTGCTAGTGATACATGTAAATCATTCGGCGATGATGCAGATGGATTTGTCGACGGTGAAGGCGTAGGCGCCATTGTGTTAAAGCCGCTGCAGCAAGCAATAGCGGACGGTGACCATATTTACGGTGTGATAAAGGCAAGTGCCATTAATAGCGGAGGAAAAACAAATGGATACACGGTTCCAAATCCTCATGCACAGGCACAGGTGATTAAAGAAGCAATTGAGCGCGCCGACATTCCTGCCCGAACCATCAGTTATTTAGAGGCGCATGGAACAGGCACTGCATTAGGAGATCCGATTGAGATAGCGGGGTTAACAAAAGCATTCGAGAAAGATACGCAGGAGAAACAGTTTTGTGCGATCGGCTCCAGCAAATCAAATATCGGCCATTGTGAAAGTGCAGCCGGAATTGCAGGGCTGACAAAAATACTTTTTCAGTTTAAATATGGCCAAATTGCGCCATCATTGCATGCTCAGCGGTTGAATCCGAACATCGAGTTCAGCCATACGCCATTTGTCGTTCAGCAGCAACTTGGTGAATGGAAACGCCCGGTGATTGGCGGGCAAGAGGTGCCTAGGCGCGCTGGCTTGAGCAGTTTTGGCGCCGGAGGGTCCAATGCCCATATCATCCTGGAAGAATATATTCCAAGAACGGGGGCGCAAACGCCGAAAGACCATCCTCCAGCGCTGATTGTGCTGTCGGCCAAAAACATGGAACGTTTGCAAGAAAAAGCGGAACAGCTGCTTACAGCCATCAAACAAAAAAGGTACTGCGAAACAGACCTGATCAGGATCGCCTATACCTTGCAAACAGGCCGTGAAGCAATGGAGGAACGGCTGGCCTTTATAGCGGAATCACTAGAGGATCTTGAGAGAAAGCTGAACGATTTTATCGAAAACAAAGCAGACAGCCTGTATCTGGATCGCATCGATGATAACAAAAAAGCGTTAGCAGTCTTATCAGCGGATGAGGATACGGAAAAAATCATAGAAGCATGGATGAGCAAAGGGAAATACACGAAACTGCTGGATCTTTGGGTGAAAGGCTTGTCTTTCGACTGGGGCATGCTGTACGGCACCCAAACGCCTGTCCGGATCAGTCTTCCGGCATATCCATTTGCAAAAGAACGTTACTGGGCACCAGGCGCGGCAAAGGCCCCGGTGTCTATAGAACAGGATCATGATCAGCAAACAGAAGAACCTTTCAAGGTTATGACGTTTCAAGAAGTGTGGAAAGAAGAGCCGGCGACTCTCACATCGAAACGTATCAAAACGCTCATCTGTTTTCTGACTGAAAGAGAAAAGCAAAACGCATTTGCTTCAGCCCTGAAAAACGTTGATCAAGACACCAAGGTCATTTTTATATCACAGGGCGAAGTGTACAGCAAACAGTCTGAATATAGCTACCAGATTGTGCGGCAAGAACCCGTTACTTTTGAAAAGGCCTTCCAGAGCATTAAAGAAGAACTTGGAGAGCCAGATGCAATCCTCTATATGTGGCCTATGGAAGACAAGCGCTGTATAAAGGACCATTCCTGTATTGTTTACCTATTACAAGGTATGTCCGCAGCAAAGCTTCATCCTTCACGGCTGCTGCTGGCAGGATGTTTTGAAGATAGTCTTGACCGAAGTTATCTGGAATCATGGATTGGCTTCGAACGTTCACTCGGGCTTGTCCTTCCGCACACAAAAGTGACTGGAATCTTTCAGCCCGCGGAACAAGGATCGATGGATGATTGGACACGTAAAGTCTGGGCAGAATTACAGGCTTCAACTGAACAAACGGTTTTGTATCAGAATCTGAAACGATATGTAAATCACATTGAACAGACAACGATACAACCGGACAACAGCAAATTGAAGTCTGGCGGTACTTACCTGATTACAGGCGGTGTAGGAGGGCTTGGTTATTTATTTGCCAAGCATTTGGCCAAAAACTATGCCGCAAACCTGATTTTGACAGGGAGGTCGCCTTTTAATGATGAGAAGCAAAAGCAAATAAAAGAATTAAAGGATCTAGGCGGCGAAGCGATGTATGCAGAAGCAGATGTGTCTGATCCTATCGCAATGGGAGACTGCGTAAAAAGAGGGAAAGACCGATTCGGTGCCATCAACGGTGTTATTCATGCAGCCGGAATCGAGAGCGACTCTGCTATTTTTGACAAAAAGATCGAAAGCTTCCAGCGCATCATTGAACCGAAAATCAACGGCACGATAGCGCTTGATGAATGGCTTAAAAATGAAGACCTTGATTTTATGTGTTATTTTTCTTCTTCTTCTGCGGTTTTAGGGGATTTTGGATGTTGTGATTATGCGATTGGCAATAGGTTTCAGATGGCTTACGCACAATACAGAAATGAGCTGCATAACGGTAAAACGTTTGTCATCAACTGGCCTGTGTGGAAGGATGGCGGAATGAAGATCGGTGATGAGGAAACAACGGATATGTACCTGAAATCAAGCGGCCAACGCTTCCTAGAAGCCGAGGAAGGTATCCGTATGTTTGAGCACATCCTAGCTCAGCAGGATGCTCAGCATCTCGTGATAGCCGGTCAGCCCAGCCGTGTCAGCAGATTTTTAGGAATGACTGAACCAGCTATTCCAGAACCGGCCACTCAAGCCCCTCTAGCACAAGAAAACAAGGATGAGGTAAAAACACTAAGCATTGAAAAGCGTTTAGAACACGACTTGAAAGAGCATATTCACACATTGCTTAAGATTTCAAAGGACAAGCTGAATTTGAACAAAAATTGGGCCGACTTCGGATTTGATTCGATCTATTTGGCTAAATTCTCGAACGTGTTATCAAAGCATTTCAACATCGAAGTGACACCGGCTTTATTTTTCGGCTATTCAACTTTACAAGAATTGATCAGCTTTTTCTTAACCGATCATAAAGAGCTGATTGAAGCATTTTACCGGGATGATGCATCAGAGGCGCAAAAGCCCCCTGAAGCTTATGCAGTAATTCCTGTAGCTTTAGAACCAGAAGCCAGTAAAAAAAGCATTCGGCAGGTTCACGATGAGCCTATTGCCATTATCGGCATGAGCGGCAGGTTCCCTCAAGCTGATTCGGTCCATGAGCTGTGGGATAATCTGAAAAACGGTAAATCGTGTATCTCTGACATTCCGGGCGAACGCCGGGACTGGGGGAGAGCTAACAGAGATCCAGAAAAAGCAGTGCCAAGGTGGGGTGCATTTTTGAAGGACATAGACCGGTTTGATCCGCTGTTTTTTCAAATATCGCCTAAAGAAGCCGAAAGCATGGACCCGCGTCAGCGCATTTTTCTAGAGGAAGCATGGCACACGTTTGAAGACGCCGGCTATATGGGAGATCGGATAAAAGGAAAATCCTGCGGTGTTTATGTAGGTGTGGAAGAAGGGGAATATGCGCATCTAACCGGAGATACGGATTACATTAACGGAACACAAAACGCCACATTGTCTGCGAGAATCGCATACGCATTGGATTTAAAAGGGCCTAATATGGCTTTGACAGCAGCATGTTCATCTGGACTGGTGGCGATTCACCAGGCATGTTCAGCTCTGCGTCAGGGGGATTGTGAAATGGCTTTAGCGGGCGGCGTCAGCTTGAATATTTCTCACATGTCTTTTGAGGCGCTGACAAGGGCCGAAATGCTGTCTCCGAACGGACAATGCAAAGTGTTTGACCAGGATGCCAATGGTCTTGTGCCAGGTGAAGCGGTGGCTGCTGTTCTCTTGAAACCATTATCAAAGGCAATTGAAGATAAAGATCATATTTATGGCTGCATCAAGGCCAGCGGCGTGAATTACGATGGCAAAACCAACGGCATTACTGCGCCAAATCCTTTTAGCCAGGCAGAATTGATCGAAAACATTTATGAAAAAAATGAAATCAATCCGCTCGATATTCAATATGTGATGGCGCACAGTACCGGCTCGAATCTTGGTGATCCGCTTGAGGTCCAAGCGTTAACGAGCGTGTTCAGCAAATATACGAAGCAGAAGCAATTCTGTATGATCAGCTCAATTAAACCTTTAATCGGACATACATTTGCAGCGTCAGGAACGGTTGCTTTAATCAGTATGCTGATGGCTATGAAAAACCAGATCATTCCGGCCACTCATCACTGTGAATCGGAAAACCCGTATATTCCGTTTAAAGAAAGCCCATTTGTGCTTTGCAAAGAAAACCGTTCGTGGATCAAGAAAAATCAGAAGCCGAGGATGGGAACGATCAGCACGACTGGAATCAGCGGCACCAATGCACATGCAGTCATTGAAGAATACATTCCGGATGATCAGCCGTCCACACAGCGGCATCAAGGGTCACCGCAGATCTTTGTGATTTCAGCCCAAAATGACGATCGGCTTCAGGATGCTGCCTGCCGCATGATTGCGTATCTGGAGCAGAATCATAACCTTTCTTTACCTGATGTGGCATATACGCTTCAGGTTGGGAGAAAAGCCATGGAAGCAAGGCTCGCGATCGTTGCAAACAATCAGGAGCAATTGGTGCGAAAATTGAAGGAATATGTGGAAGCAATGAAGAATGGTGGGGTATCAGGCCAACAGAGATCCCTTTATACAGGATATACAGAAGGGATTTTAGAAGAACAAGATGAAGCAGTTCTGCAAGCTCTCGCAAAAGAAAGAAATTTGGAAAACATCGCGGAATGCTGGGTGAAAGGATATCAGATTCCTTGGGAACTCCTTCATGATGGCGATGACGTTCGGATGGTTTCTTTACCTGGTTATCCATTTGCAAGGGAACGGTATTGGATTTCGTCAGGCACTCAGCAATCAGAGGCCGTTAAACAGCATTCACAAGATATGAAAACAGAGATTGACGAGCCGAATGGCAAAACCCATATTCAAAAGATCATTGTTCAATTTTTAGCACGAGAATTGGGCATATCTGAGGATCGAATCAATTTCAAAAGAAACTTCCTGGATTATGGGATGGATTCAATTCTTGGCCGAAAATTGATGCGGCATATCGAAAAAACCACGCAGCTGAAGATGGCCGGCCGGGAAATCCTTGAATGTCAGACAGTCCAAGCTCTATCTGACCATTTGGCCTTAAAAGCGGAAAAACAAAATCATAGCGCAGCAGCACATCACATAAAGGGCACGTATACAGACGAGCAAATCATTGGATTGATGCAAGAGGTGGCGCTAGGGAAATTGGATTTTAAGAGTGTGCAAAACATCATAGAAGGGAGTAAATCGTATGAATCATAAAGAAATTCTCGATGCCTTCAGATCAGGAGAATTAACCATTTCTGAGGTGGAAGAACATCTTAAAGGCATGAAGCGGCAGTTGAAAAGCCCGCTTTCAGAAGGGCAAAAAGGGCTGTGGATGCTTCAAAAAATGTCTCCTGGGATGAGTGCATATAACATTCCTTTATGCTTTCGCTTCAGCAAACCAATACATGCAGAGACGTTCAAGAAAGCCCTTCTGTTTGTACAGAGACAATATCCGGTCTTAGCCAGTGTGATTCAAGAAGAAAATGGCATTCCATTTCAATCGGTTCAGTTATCAAAGGATCTTTATTTTGTGGAAGAGGATATATCAGCAATGAAATCAGCAGATATTATGCCTTTTCTAAAAGAAAAAGCAAAAGAACCTTTCCAGTTGGAAGCTGGTCCGTTATGGCGCACACACCTTTTTCATCGGTTAGAAGAATGCATTGTTCTTATAACAATTCACCATATCATATTTGATGGTGTGTCGATGCTGACATTGATATCGGCGCTATTC
This sequence comes from Bacillus sp. YP1, assembly GCF_000877815.1. Classification (NCBI taxonomy): domain Bacteria; kingdom Bacillati; phylum Bacillota; class Bacilli; order Caryophanales; family Bacillaceae; genus Bacillus; species Bacillus sp. YP1. The sequence continues at coordinate 1,581,014 of NZ_CP010014.1, forward strand.
GAAGCGTATCAACAATTGCTGAATGGGATTGAACCCTTGCAGCAGCCATCAACAGCTGATTATTACGATTTTGTCGATTGGGAAAATCGAATGCTGACTGGCAGAGAAGGGGAAGAGCATCTCGCTTACTGGAAAGAACAGTTGTCTGGGAGTCTGCCAGTTCTTGATTTGCCTGCTGACCGTCCGCGGTCTTCAGCACGAAAATTTAAGGGGCAAGCTTATAAAAGCTTGCTCCCTCATCACCTGAGAAATCAAATTAAATCGTTTGCCCGCACCAATCATGTGAATGAATCGGTTGTGTTTCTCTCCATTTACAAAGTGCTGCTGCATCATTATACAAAACAAAAGGATATCATTGTTGGCGTTCCGACAATGGGTCGGCAAGAAGACAGATTTGAAACCCTAATCGGTTATTTTATCAATATGATGGCTGTTCGGAGCAAGAATATCGGATCTCAGCCATTAACAGCATTTATTCGGGAACTGCAGCTGACAGTGGCTGTCGGCCTGGATCATGCGGCGTTTCCGTTCCCTGCATTGGTAAGAGAGCTGAATGTAGACCGCTCGGCCGCGGATTCTCCGGTTTTTCAAACAGCTTTTCTGTACCAAAACTTTTTTCAGGCAACAGGCTTGCAAAAAGTGCTTGAACCGTATCAAACGCTTGGCATCGAATATATTGAAGACATTCGGCAAGAGGGTGAATTTGAGCTGGCGCTCGAAATATATGAGCAAGAAAATGAAACAGTGCTTCATCTTCTGTACAACCCTGATTTGTACGAACTGTCCTCCATTGAAAGCATGATGGAGAACTATATGAAGCTCGCGCAGCACATGATGGAGGACCCGTCTTTGCCGCTTGAAGCCTACTCTTTGCAATTAAATCAAGAACAAACTAGTTTGCTGGAACAATGGAATGCGACAGGGACAAACATCGCAAATGACAAGTGTATACATGAGGTGTTTGAGGAAAAAGCGAAACAAACCCCCGATGCGGTTGCTGTGATGTTTGAAGACAGATCACTTACATATAAAGAAGTAGATGAAAAAAGCACATCTGTGGCAGTCTACCTTCAACATCAGGGTGTTAGACCTGAACAGCCCGTTGGCATTTGTGCAGAGCGTTCGTTTGATATGATCATCGGAATTTTAGGAATACTGAAAGCTGGCGGAGCGTATGTGCCGTTAGATCCAAGTTTTCCGCAAGAACGATTAAAGTACATGCTCAAAGACAGTCAGGCATCCATTGTCCTCACCCAACCTAACGTTCATGATAGGATCAGCGGATTAACTGGCAGCCATGTAAAAGCGATCAATATCGAGTTAGCTTGCCGAAACGGTTATACAGACCAGCAAAGCAGCGGTTTAAAGCGGGAAGTAAAACCGGAACACCTCGCTTATATTATTTATACATCGGGAAGCACCGGAGAGCCTAAAGGGGTTATGGTAGAGCATCGGAGCATTATGAATACCCTGAATTTTCTTGAATCTCACTATCCTGTAACGGCTGAGGATGCATATTTATTGAAGACGAACTATGTGTTTGATGTATCGATCTCAGAATTATTCGGATGGTTTATTGGAGATGGCCGTCTAGTGATTCTTCCGCCTAATGGGGAGAAATCACCGCAGCTTTGCATGGATTATATTGAAACATATAAAGTGACTCACATTAATTTTGTGCCGGCCATGCTGCATGTTTTTTTAGAAATGGCGAAAGACAACAAGCGATTCACAGAGGACGGTCCGCTGAAGTATATGATGGTTGCAGGTGAAGCCTTCCCTAAAGTATTAGTGAAAAAGGCGGTATCGCTCTTTACAAACTGCCGTGTTGAAAATATATACGGACCGACGGAAGCCTCCATTTACGCTGCGTATTTCGGATGCGGAAAAGGAGATATCGCAAGTCACCATACACCGATTGGAAAGCCTGTTTCCAACACGAAAATTTATATTGTGGACCAGCATTTGAAGCCTGTCCCGATCGGAAAGCCAGGTGAGCTTTGCATCGCTGGAGCCGGCTTAGCAAGAGGCTACTTTAAAAAGCCGGGGCTTACGGCTGAAAAATTTATTGATAATCCCTTTGAATCAGGGACGAAGCTATATAAATCGGGTGATTCAGCAAGGTGGCTTCCTGACGGCAACATAGAATACTTGGGACGGATTGACAGCCAAGTCAAAATACGCGGTTTTCGCGTCGAGCTGGGCGCAATAGAAACAAAGCTGGGTGAATTTCCGGGCATTTTAGATCAGGCGGTAGTGGTGAAGCAGCTTGAGGGCCATCAACAGCTCGCTGCTTATTATACAGAGGAAAGCGGACATGCCTCTGCCAATCCAAAAGATTTGCGCCTTCATCTAAAATCGAGTCTGCCCGAATATATGATACCTTCACACTTTATCCGCTTAGATGAGCTTCCATTATCGCCCAGCGGAAAAGTGAACCGTAAAGAATTAGAAAAACGCGAGATCGTGTTCAACAGAAGGAAACCAAATCACTTGCAATTAACGGAAATAGAGGATCAGGTGCTGCGCATTTGGGAGGAAACGCTCAAGGTCAGCGGATTTGGGCCGGAAGACGGATTTTTCGATGCGGGCGGCGATTCGCTTCTGGCTGTAGCTGTGGCTGAACGAATCAAAAAAGAATTCGATTGTGAGTTTCATGTTACTGAGCTGTTTGAGTATTCCACGATCCGTGCAATCAGTGAATACATTTTGGAGATGAAAAACTCAGATCTAGCCGGGACACAAAATGAAGATGATCATGATGACAAAAAAGATGGAAAATACCCGAAACAGAAGATTCCCCCTTATTTTGACGACAGTGTTGCGATTGTGGGGATATCTTGCCAGTTCCCGGGTGCGAAAAATCATCATGACTTCTGGAACCACATCAAAGAAGGCAAAGAAAGCATACGATTCTTTTCTGAAGAAGAGCTTCGCGCAAATGGAGTTCCCGAAGAATTGATACAGCATCCTGACTATGTGCCTGTGCAATCTGTGATCGAAGGGAAAGACTTATTCGATCCCGGTTTCTTTCAAATCTCGCCAAAAGATGCTGAGTATATGGACCCTCAGCTTCGCCTCTTATTGCTGCACTCCTGGAAAGCGATTGAAGATGCAGGATATGTGGCTAAGGAGATTCCGGCAACAAGTGTATATATGTCTGCAAGCAGCAATTCATATAGAACGTTATTGCCGAAGGAGACAACAGAAGGACATGAATCACCGGATGGCTATGTCTCTTGGGTTTTAGCCCAAAGCGGAACCATTCCCACAATGATCTCACATAAGCTCGGATTAAAAGGGCCAAGCTATTTTGTTCATTCTAACTGTTCTTCATCACTAGTCGGTTTATATCAAGCATACAAAAGCCTGACATCGGGCGAATCACAATATGCGCTTGTCGGAGGCGCAACATTGCACGCACAATCAGCGATCGGCTACGTGCACCAAAACGGGTTGAATTTTTCAAGCGACGGGCATGTGAAGGCGTTCGATGCTTCGGCGGACGGAATGGCCGGAGGTGAAGGCGTAGCAGTCATCCTGCTGAAAAAAGCTGTGGATGCCGTAAAAGACGGAGACCATATTTATGCCATTATGCGCGGAATAGGCATCAATAATGATGGGGCAGAGAAGGCAGGCTTCTATGCGCCAAGTGTAAAAGGCCAAACAGAAGTGATACAGCATGTATTGGATACAACCAAGATCCATCCTGAAACGGTCAGTTATATTGAAGCGCACGGGACGGGAACGAAATTAGGCGATCCTATTGAAATGTCTGCTCTAAATAAAGTGTACAAGCAATACACCGACAAAACACAATTTTGCGGAATTGGTTCAGTGAAAACGAATATCGGCCATTTGGATACAGCTGCGGGGTTAGCCGGATGTATTAAAGTTGCGATGAGTTTATACCATAATGAACTTGCACCGACCATCAACTGTACGGAGCCGAATCCGGATATAAAGTTTGAAAGCTCTCCTTTTTATGTTGTCCGTGAACGAAAATCGTTAGAGAAACACGCAGGTGTCCATCGGGCGGCTCTGAGCTCATTCGGCCTTGGCGGAACTAACGCCCATGCAATATTTGAGCAATATGAAAACATTTCTGATGCAGGTGCCGAAAACGAAGGCAATCAGCCTTACATCATTCCTATATCAGCAAAAAATAGTGAACGGCTCCAAGTATACGCGAAGGAAATGCTGTCCTATATCAGTCAAGACGAGCAAAGGCATTTCTCTTTAAGAGATATTGCATATACCTTCCAAGTCGGCCGTGAAGCAATGGATAACAGGATCGTTTTTATAGTGAACGATCTGGAAGAGTGGAAACATCAGCTGGAAGCTTTTGTGACTGGAAAGCCGCTCGCAGAAGGCTGTATTCAAGGAGAAAAAACGAGAATGACATCCGCTGAACAGCTGCTTGGAAATGCTGAAGCAGATGATATGGCTTCATCGCGGATATCAAAAGAAGAATTGAGAAAGCTTGCCGAGATGTGGGCAAATGGCTTTCACGTTGAATGGCGCAGGCTCTATCCAAATATAAAGCCACGCCGCATCAGCTTGCCGACATACCCTTTTGCCGAAGAACGATACTGGCCTGAAAGCAGCACCGGCGCTATCACAACAATTGAACCATCTCGTTTGCATCCTTTGGTGCACCATAATACATCGGTTCTGTCAGAGCAGCGTTTCAGCTCCATTTTCACAGGACAAGAGTATTTTATTGCCGAGCATATCATTAAAGGCATGGCGATTTTGCCGGCGGCGGTCACGCTTGAAATGGCAAGAGCCGCTATAGAACAAGGAATTGGCGGATTGGAGGATCATGAAACTGGAATCAGGCTGAAAAATGTCGTGTGGGTTCGCCCGGTTGTAGCAGGAAGTGAGCCGGTTCAGGTAAATATCGGACTTTACGATGAAGATGGCGGACATATTGCTTATCGGATGTATGGTGATCCGGAATCCGCTGATGCAGAACCAGTTGTATATAACCAAGGTAAAGCGGAATTGATTCAGTTAAAGCGAGAAAAAGCACTGGATCTTTCTAAGATCAAGAAACAATGTGATCAAAGCAAAATGGATGCTGCCTCGTTTTATGAAGGGATGATCGGCGCCGATTACGGTCCAGGTTACAAGAGTGTAGAGGCCGTATATAAAGGCGACGGCCAGCTGCTTGCCAAATTATCACTGCCAGAATCTGTTGCACATACGTTGGGCGATTATGTTCTTCATCCAAGTGTAATGGACGGGGCGTTACAGGCGGCTGAATATTTGCAAAATGTCGTCAGAGCGGAACTTTCAGACACTGAAGACTTTAAGGCAGCACTGCCATTTGCACTGGAGGAACTTGAGGTTTTTCGTCAGTGCGTTTCTGACATGTGGGTTTATGTTCAATTCAACTCGAAAAACAAACCAGGAGATTTGATACAGAAAGTCGATATTCACCTATGTGATGAGCATGGCATGATCTGTGTGCGGCTGAAAGGATTTTCGACGAGAGTGATGGAGGCAGATATACAAACCGAACCATCAAAAATCAACGCTGAAACTTTATTGCTTCAGCCCGTTTGGCAAGAACAAAAGGCTGCTAACAGCTTAGCTGCAAAAAAATATGCAGAGCATCTCGTATTCCTATGTGAATATGATCATGAGACGAGAAAACAAATTGAAGCAGCCATCGAGGATGTCCATGTATACAGCCTGGAAGCAAGGCCTTCTTCAGTAGATGGGCGTTTCCATTCTTATACAGAACAAGTGTTTAAAAAGGTACAAGAGATCATTCGTACGAAACCGAAAGACGGCATTCTCGTTCAGATCGTGACCTCTGCCGAGGGAGAACAGCAATTGTTTTCAGGGTTGACAGGACTGCTGAAAACAGCTTGTCAGGAAAATGCCAAACTAACCGGCCAAATGATTGAAGTCAGCAGTGAAGAAAGTGGAGAAAGCATTGCTGGCAAACTGTTAGAAAATCAAATGAGCAGCGATTCATATGTCAAATATCAAAACGGGACACGGTATATTGCTGATTGGCGTGAAATCAAACAGGCAAAAGGAGACGGCAGCAAACCGTGGAAAGACAATGGCGTTTATCTCATTTCAGGAGGTGCCGGCGGACTAGGTCATATTTTTGCAAAGGAAATTGCGGAACAAACGAAAAATGCGACAGTCATTCTGGCGGGCCGCTCACCTCTTAGCGAAAGCAAAAGCAAAAAGCTGAAAGAGCTTCATAGCAAGGGGGCTGACATCACCTACCGGCAAACAGATGTTACCAATAAAATTGAAGTCTATCAGCTCATTGACGACATTCAAAAAAGATATGGCCGTCTGAACGGTATTCTTCATAGTGCCGGAATCATCAAGGACAGCTACCTGGTTAATAAACAGGCAAAAGATCTGCACGATGTACTGGCGCCTAAAGTAAAAGGGCTTGTTTATCTAGACGAAGCGAGTAAGGATTTGCCTTTAGACTTCTTTATTCTCTTTTCATCTCTTTCAGGAAGTTTAGGGAGCATTGGTCAGTCTGACTATGCGGCAGCCAATGTATTTATGGATATGTATGCAGGCTATCGAAATAGGCTTGCCGACCTCAGCCAGCGGCATGGGCAGACGCTTTCTGTAAACTGGCCTTTATGGAGAGATGGAGGCATGCAGGTCGATCAAGAAACTGAGAAAAGGCTTGTGCAACTTGCCGGTATTGTTCCTATGAGGGCGGAAAAAGGAATTCAGGCATTATATCAAGCACTTCATTCAGAGGCAAACCAAGTAATGGTGATCGAAGGCGATGTGCAGAAAATAAAACAAAACATGCTGGCCAAAAACGCCTCAGCACCTATGGAAAAGAAGGAAGCAGAACACATGACTGAACAAATAAATAGCATTGATGCAGACAGTTTGCTGGATAAAGTAAAGGCGATGTTAAAGCGAGAGATCGCCAAGCTGTTAAAGGTCAAGCTTGAAACGATTGACGATCATGCAGAGATGACGGTGTATGGTTTTGATTCTATCTCCATGACTGAATTCACCAACCATATCAATCGCGCCTATCAGTTAGAGCTGACGCCAACCGTATTTTTTGACCACCCGACGATTCATGCGTTTGGCAAGCATTTGTCAGAAGAATATCAATCGGTATTTGCGAAGACATTTGCTGTGCGCGCTGTATCGGCTCAGCTTCAGCCTGCTGCGAAACAGGAACAAGCCGTGCGTGCCAAAGCTAAAAGACGCAGAAAGCAGCAAGTCATGCTGCCAAACGCCATACAGAGTGATGCTGGGCCTGAGCCAATTGCCATTGTGGGCATAAGCGGGATTTTCCCTATGGCGAAAGACGTTGAGGCGTACTGGAACATCTTAAAAGAGGGCAAAGACTGCATGACGGAAATCCCGAAAGATCGCTGGGATTGGCGTGAATATGAAGGTGATCCGGCGAAGGAAGTCAATAAAACGAACGTGAAATGGGGCGGTTTTATTGACGGTATTGCAGATTTTGATCCATTATTCTTTGGCATTTCCCCGCGTGAAGCTGAACAAATGGAACCTCAGCAGCGCTTACTGCTGACTTACGCCTGGAAAGCGATCGAAGATGCAGGATATTCGGCGAAAAGGTTGTCAGGCACAAAAACCGGCGTCTTCATCGGAACGGGAAATACAGGATACAGCTCTCTTCTATCTAAAGCGAACTCGGCAATAGAAGGATCAGCGGCAGCCAATACGAGCCCATCGGTCGGTCCGAACCGGGTCAGTTATTTCCTTAATCTGCATGGGCCGAGCGAACCGGTTGATACAGCGTGCTCAAGTTCACTAGTGGCGATCCACCATGCCATCTCTTCAATTGAGGAAGGCACTTGTGACATGGCATTAGCCGGCGGTGTAAATACGATTATCCTTCCTGAGGTGTATATCAGCTTTGATAAGGCGGGAGCACTGAGCAAAGAAGGAAAATGCAAGACGTTTTCAAATCAAGCCGATGGTTTTGCACATGGGGAAGGTGCCGGCATACTGTTCCTGAAAAAATTAAAAGCGGCTGAAGAAGCGGGAGACCATATTTACGGAGTCATAAAAGGCAGTGCAATCAATCACGGCGGCCGTGCAGCCTCTTTAACGACTCCCAATCCGAAGGCGCAGGCAGATGTTATTCAGTCGGCATATCAAAAAGCGGGAATCGACCCGAAAACCGTGACCTACATTGAAGCCCACGGAACCGGAACGGAGCTTGGAGACCCGGTTGAAATTAACGGTTTGAAATCAGCTTTTAAAGCATTGGGTGTAAATGAAGGAGACACATCAGCCAATCCTTACTGCGGATTAGGGTCTGTAAAGACAAACATCGGCCACTTATCGCTGGCAGCCGGTGCAGCAGGAGTTATTAAAATATTATTGCAGCTTAAGCATAAAACCTTAGTGAAAAGTCTGCATTGCGAAAACGTGAATCCATACATTCAGCTGAAAAACAGTCCGTTCTATATCGTACGGGAAACGGAAGAATGGAAAGCGCTGAAAAATGAACAGGGAGAAGAGCTTCCTCGACGGGCAGGTGTCAGTTCATTTGGAATCGGCGGAGTAAACGCCCACGTGATTATCGAGGAATATATTCCGGAAGCATCCGATGAGAATATACCATCCATCGCGCCGGAACATCCGGGTATCTTCGTTTTATCGGCTAAAAATGAAGCGCGGCTAAAAGAACATGCACAGCAGCTGGCAGATGCGCTTGATAAGCAAACATATAGTGACGTAAATCTCGCCCGAATCGCTTATACACTGCAAGCCGGACGGGATGCGATGGAAGAACGTCTCGGGATTATTTCCGGTTCCATTGAGGATTTACAGAAAAAGTTAAAAGACTTTGCAGCGGAGAAAAGCGGTGTGGAGGATGTATTTAAAGGCAGGATTGATAAAGGCACACTCCAAATGCTGACAGAGGACGAAGAGATTCAAGAAGCCGTCGAGAAATGGATGGAACGGGGAAAGTATGCAAAATTGCTTGAATTATGGGTAAAAGGGCTTGATGTAGACTGGACGAAATTGTATGGCGAGAATCTGCCAAAGCGCATCAGCTTGCCGACGTATCCTTTCGCAAAAGACCGTTATTGGATCTCTGATCATATTGAAAAAAGCGGCAGCATTGATGCAAATCAAGCAGCCTCCCGCCTTGGCGGAGCCGTGCTGCATCCATTAATGCATCAAAACACATCCAATCTCTCGGAACAAAGGTTTAGCTCTATTTATACGGGAGAAGAGTTTTTCCTTGCTGATCATGTTGTGAAAGGCCAACGGATTTTGCCGGGAGTGGCTCATCTTGAATTGGCGCGGGCAGCTGTTGAGCAGGCCGCAGAGGTACAAGGTGTACCGCGCATCATGAAGCTAAAGAATGCGGTGTGGGTGCGGCCTATTGTTGTAGAGGATCAGCCGCAGCAAGTACACATTAGGCTTTTACCGGGAGAAAATGGTGAGATCTCTTATGAAATCTATGGTCATTCAGACGTTACTGGCGAACAGTCAATCGTCTACAGTCAAGGCAGCGCGGTATTGAATCCTGCTGAAAATTTGCCGGCGGTTGATTTGCAATCTCTGCGGGAGCAGTGTCAGGAAAGTCATTTCAGCGTAAACGAAGTATACGACACCTATCGAATGATTGGATTTGAATATGGTCCTGCTTATCGCGGAGTGAAAAAAATCTATACAGCTGAACAATTTGTTTTGGCAAAATTGTCATTGCATCCGTCAGCTGCAGATACGCTCAGCCAATACAAAATGCACCCTGGGCTGATGGATTCTGCTTTGCAGGCGTCAAGCATTTTGACAGGCGCCGGGGATAACCAGCTGACACTGCCTTTTGCGGTCCAGGAGCTTGAAGTCTTCGGAGCATGTTCGTCAGAAATGTGGGTATACGCAAGATACAGCCAAGGCAGCAAGGCAACTGATAAGGTGCAAAAGCGCGATATGGATATTTTAGATGAGAGCGGCAATGTTTGCGTACGGATGAAAGGATTATCTTTCAGAGCAGCAGAAGGCGGCTCTGGATCGGCGGAATCTGATCAAACGCTGGCAACCCTGATGTTTGAAGAAAAATGGGTGCCCAAGGATTTTAAAAAAGAAAGTCCTGAGCCTCATTACGAACGGCACATTGTCATGCTTTGCGACATGAATGGCCTCTCAAAAGATCGCATTGAATCAAGAATGACAGGAGCGGAATGCATCGTTTTGGAGTCATTCCGCGAAGGACTTGCAGAGAGGTTCCAAGATTATGCCGAACAAGCGCTTGAGACGGTCCAGGGTCTTCTCAAAAGCAGACCTCAGGGCAATGTTCTGATCCAGCTGCTTACCTCTGCACAAAGAAAGCAGTACTCATTCTCAGGGCTATCGGCGCTCCTTAAAACCGCCGGCCTGGAGAATAAAAAACTAATCGGCCAGACGATTGAAATCGATTCACATGAAAATGTTGAAAGTGTAATAGAAAAACTGAAAGAGAATAAAAGGCACACAGAAGATCAGCACATCAAATATGAAAAAGGCAAACGGTACATCAATGATCTGGATGAAATGCAAATAGATGATCGGGAAATAAGCATGCCGTGGAGAGATAAAGGTGTATACCTCATCACGGGCGGCGCAGGAGGACTTGGGTTTATTTTTGCAAAAGAGATTGCTCGCCAAGCCGAACAGCCTGTGCTCATTCTGACAGGCAGATCCGCGTTGAATGCGGATCAGCAGGCGGAGCTTAACGAACTTCAGCAATTAGGGGCTCGCGCAGAATACAGGCAGGTTGACGTGACACAAACGGAAGCAGCCTCCGAGCTTATCACAAGCATTACGTCTGATTACGAAGACTTGAATGGTGTCATTCACAGCGCTGGGCTGATTAAAGATAACTATCTTATGAGCAAAACCAATGAAGAGCTGACACAAGTTCTCGCTCCTAAGGTGAAAGGGCTTGTGAATGTGGATGAGGCAACCGAGCATCTTGCGTTAGATTTCTTTATCCTCTTTTCTTCAATATCAAGTGTTGCCGGCAGCGCGGGACAGGCCGATTATGCAATGGCTAATGCATTTATGGACAGTTATGCTGCTTATCGGAATGCGCTTGTAACCGCCATGTACAGGCACGGACAAACGTTGTCAATCAATTGGCCGCTCTGGAAAGAAGGCGGCATGCGCGCGAATAAAGAAATTGAAAACATGACGTTGAAAAACACAGGTGTGACTCCAATGCGGACCGAGACCGGCATTCAAGCGCTGTATAAAGGTTTGGCATTTGGCAAAGATCAAGTCATCGTCATGGAAGGATTCAAAGACATGATGAGGGAAAAGCTGACTCAAAAGCCGTCTTCTGATGATGTACCAATGAAAACAGTGCAAGTACGGGTGACATCTGAAGCAAGAATGGATCAAGGGAATATGTTTGACCACATTCAAGAAGTTTTAAAGCAAACAATCTCTCAATTGCTCAAAATCAAACCTGAAGAGATTGACCCGGACATGGAGTTTAATCAATATGGATTTGATTCGATTACGTTAACTGAATTCGCAAATACACTGAATGAGAAGTGCAAGCTGGATCTTACGCCTACGGTCTTCTTTGAGCACGCAACTGTTTATGCATTTGCAGGGTATCTGTCAGAAGAATATCCAAATGCTTTTACAGCTCAAACGCCTGCCAAAGCTGAGGTGCTGATGCAGCCTGTCGAACAGAATATAAAAAATATGACGTTTTCGACTGAAAACCGCTTTGTAAAACCTTCGGTAACACCAATGCAAAAGGAAGCTGATCACAAGCCTGAGCCTATTGCGATTGTGGGGATGAGCGGCGTTTTCCCAAAGGCAAAAGACGTTGAGGAATATTGGAAGAACCTGTCATCGGGCGCAGATTGTATTACAGAGGTTCCAAAAGACCGCTGGGATTGGCAGGAGTATTACGGAGACCCTCTGAAAGAAGCGAATAAAACAAACGTCAAATGGGGCGGTTTTATTGATGAAGTTGCTGACTTTGATCCATTGTTCTTCGGCATATCTCCGCTGGAGGCTGAGCAGATGGAGCCTCAGCAGCGCCTGTTAATGACCTATGCGTGGAAGGCGGTAGAAGAAGCGGGACACTCAGCGAGAAGCCTGGCAGGAACCAAAACGGGCATCTTCATCGGGACAGGAAACACAGGGTACAGTTCACTTCTGTCAAATGTAGACATCGAAGGCTCAGCGGCTGCGAATATGAGTCCTTCTGCAGGACCGAATAGAGTCAGTTATTTCCTGAACATTCATGGGCCGAGTGAACCGATCGACACTGCGTGCTCAAGCTCTTTGGTCGCCATTCATCATGCGGTTTGCGCCATTGAAAATGGAAACTGTGAAATGGCGATTGCGGGAGGGGTCAACACGGTCGTAACTCCGCAAGGCCATATCGCCTATGATAAAGCCGGGGCGCTGAGCAAAGAAGGAAGATGCAAAACATTTTCTGACAAAGCCGATGGATTCGCAGTCAGTGAAGGTGCCGGCATTCTCTTTCTGAAAAAGCTGACAGCGGCTGAACGAGACGGTGATCATATTTACGGTGTCATTAAAGGAAGTGCGGTAAACCACGGTGGCCGCGCAAATTCTCTAACGACTCCTAATCCGAAAGCTCAGGCGGATGTCGTAAAAACAGCATATGAAAAAGCGGGAATTGATCCAAGAACCGTAACTTATATTGAAGCGCATGGGACTGGAACAGAGCTGGGCGATCCAGTAGAAATCAACGGCTTAAAAGCGGCATTTAAAGAGCTGTATGAAAAAACGGGGGACCCGGCTGTTCATGGCAGCCATTGCGGACTTGGGTCAGCGAAAACAAACATCGGTCACTTATCACTGGCGGCCGGTGTGGCTGGTGTCATTAAAGTGTTATTGCAGCTCAAGCATAAAACGCTTGTCAAAAGTCTGTACAGTGAAACTGTTAATCCGTATATCAGACTGGATGACAGCCCGTTTTATATTGTGCAGGAATCGAGAGAGTGGCAGGCGCTTCGGGATGAAGCCGGCCGAGAGCTGCCGCGCCGCGCAGGTATCAGTTCGTTCGGGATAGGCGGCGTCAATGCCCACGTGGTCATTGAGGAATATATTCCGAAAGAAACAACCCATCCTGCAACAGCACCAGCCGTGACAGCACAGCACCCGGGCATCTTTATTTTGTCGGCAAAGGATGAAGATCGTCTGAAAGACCAAGCCCGGCAATTAGCAGACTTTATCAGCAAGCGATCTATCACTGCTCGTGACCTCACTGATATTGCTTATACACTCCAAGAGGGGCGTGATGCAATGGAGGAGAGATTAGGGATCATCGCTGTCTCGACTGGGGACTTGCTGGAAAAACTGAACCTCTTTATAGAAGGGGGCACCAATGCGAAGTACATGTACAGAGGCAGAGCAGAAAAAGGTATCGCACAAACATTGAGATCAGATGACGAAGTACAGAAAACGCTCAACAATAGCTGGGAGCCTCACATATATGAAAGACTGCTTGATTTATGGGTAAAAGGCATGGAAATAGGCTGGAGTAAACTGTATGACGGCAAACAGCCGAAACGCATCAGCCTCCCTACCTATCCATTTGCGAAAGAACGCTACTGGATAACGGATACGAAAGAGGAGGCAGCCGCCCATCAAACAGCTTTAAAAACAGTCGAATCAGCAGCTTTGCATCCATTGATACATGTCAACACATCTGATTTGTCAGAGCAGCGTTTCAGCTCGGCCTTTACAGGTGCTGAGTTCTTTTTCGCCGATCATAAGGTGAAGGGAAAACCGGTTATGCCGGGCGTGGCATATCTTGAGATGGTTCATGCTGCCGTTACAAGAGCAGTGAGAAGAACCGAAGATCAACAATCTGTTATTCACATCAAAAATGTTGTGTGGGTGCAGCCGATTGTGGCGGATGGCCAGCCTGTTCAAGTGGATATCAGTCTAAATCCCCAGCAGGACGGCGAGATTGCTTTTAACGTCTATACAGAGGCTGCACACAATGATCGAAAGATACATTGTCAAGGCAGTGCTTCAATCCGTGGGGCAGGAGACATTCCAGTCCAGGATATCAGCGCGCTTCAAGACCAATGCAGTTTAAGCACACTCTCACACGACCAGTGTTATGAATTGTTTAAGGCGATCGGCATTGACTACGGACCTGGTTTTCAAGGGATAGATCGGCTTTACATCGGCCGCAATCAAGCCTTGGCAGAGCTTTCTCTGCCTGCTGGTGTAACTCACACACTGAATGAATTCGTTCTTCATCCAAGTATGGCCGACTCTGCTTTACAAGCGTCGATCGGGCTAAAGCTGAATTCCGGTGACGAGCAGCTTTCTCTGCCTTTTGCGCTGCAAGAGCTAGAAATATTCAGCCCGTGTACAAATAAAATGTGGGTGTCTGTGACATCTCGTCCTAATGAGGACAAAATACAGAGACTGGATATTGATTTGTGTGATGAACAAGGCCGAGTGTGTGTAAGAATCAAGGGGATTACCTCAAGGCTGCTGGAAGAAGGCATACAACCGCCAGACGGGCCGACATCACTAGGAAACTCCAAAGCAACTCTTAACGGAGCGCTTCTTATGGCGCCGATATGGGATCGAGTGCAGCTGGAGAAGAGGAGCATTTCGCCTGCTGATGAGCGTGTTGTCATCCTCGGAGGGGATGACAACAGCAGAAAAGCTGTTCAAAGGGAGTTTCCGTTTGCCAAGGAGCTGTACATTGAGCCGAACGCATCAATTCATAGAATTACAGGCCAGCTTGAAGCACTCGGATCGTTTGACCACATCGTGTGGATGTCTCCTTCTCGTGTGACAGAGTGCGAAGTCGGCGATGAAATGATTGAAGCCCAAGATCAAGGCGTCATTCAAATGTATAGGCTCATTAAGGCAATGCTTTCTTTAGGCTATGGACAGAAGGAGATAAGCTGGACGATCGTGACGGTGAACACACAATATGTTGATCAGCATGATATTGTCGACCCGGTCGATGCCGGGGTGCACGGCCTGATCGGTTCAATGTCAAAAGAATATCCAAATTGGCAGACAAAGCTGATCGATGTTAAAAAATACGAAGCCCTGCCGTTATCTCAACTCCTTTCCTTGCCTGCCGATCAAGAAGGGAATACGTGGGCCTATCGAAACAAGATTTGGCATAAGCTTCGTCTAATTCCAGTACACAACAATCAACCGGTGCACACGAAGTATAAGCACGGAGGTGTTTATGTTGTCATAGGCGGAGCTGGCGGTATTGGTGAGGCGTGGAGTGAATATATGATCAGAACATATCAGGCGCAGATCGTTTGGATTGGCAGAAGGAAAAAGGATGCAGCCATTCAAAGCAAGCTGGACAGATTTGCACGTCTAGGGCGAGCCCCGTATTACATTCAAGCAGATGCGGCTAACCGAGAGGAATTAGAACGCGCGTATGAAACAATGAAACAAACACATCGTGAAATCAACGGCATCATCCATTCTGCAATTGTCTTACAAGACCGAAGCCTGATGAATATGAGTGAGGAATGTTTCAGAAACGTTCTTGCTGCAAAGGTTGATGTAAGCGTGCGAATGGCTCAAGTTTTCCGGCATGAACCACTGGATTTTGTTTTGTTTTTCTCTTCCGTACAATCGTTTGCAAGAGCTTCCGGACAAAGCAATTACGCTGCGGGTTGCAGTTTTAAGGATGCTTTTGCACAGCGGCTTTCTCAAGTATGGCCTTGTACAGTAGCCGTGATGAATTGGAGTTATTGGGGAAGCATTGGTGTTGTTTCATCACCGGATTACCAAAAGAGAATGGCTCAGGCAGGCATAGGCTCAATTGAAGCCCCTGAAGCAATGGAAGCTTTGGAATTGCTGCTCGGGGGACCGCTGAAGCAGCTAGTAATGATGAAAATGGCAAACGAAACGAATGATGAAGCGGAACAGACAGAAGAAACGATTGAAGTGTACCCGGAAACTCACGGCTCCGCCATTCAAAAGCTGCGAAGCTATCACCCGGGTGACAACACAAAGATTCAACAACTGTTATAGGAGGGGAAACGCCAATGCTGAACACAGAAGACATTCTCTGTAAAATGCTTTTCGCACAATTACAGTCCATAGGGTTTTTCACAGAAAGTAAATCCCAGCCGGTATTGGAGAATTTCTATGGCAGATGGTTTGAAGAAAGCCAATCGATTTTAGAACGGCATCAATTTCTCAAGCGAACGGAGAACGGACATGTTCCAACACGCTCAATAGGCACCATGAGCGAGCTGTGGAAAGAATGGAATGAACAAAAATTTGACCTGCTTCAAGACAATAATATGAAAGCCATGGTGACATTGGTGGAGACAGCACTTAAAGCCTTGCCGGAGATTCTGACCGGCAAGGCGTCAGCCACCGATATCCTGTTTCCGAATTCATCTATGGATTTAGTAGAAGGGGTCTATAAAAACAATCAAGTCGCAGACTATTTTAATGATGTTCTTGCAGATACGTTAACAGCCTATCTGCAAGAACGTCTGAAGCAAGAGCCTGAGGCGAAGATTCGAATATTAGAAATCGGAGCCGGGACCGGCGGGACAAGCGCGGCTGTTTTTCAAAAATTGAAAGCATGGCAGACACATATAAAAGAATATTGTTATACAGATCTGTCTAAAGCTTTTTTAATGCATGCAGAAAATAAGTATGGTCCTGACAATCCATATTTGACATATAAACGATTTAATGTCGAGGAGCCGGCGTCTGAACAGCATATTGATGCGGGAGGCTACGACGCGGTCATCGCGGCAAATGTGCTTCATGCCACAAAAAATATCCGGCAGACATTGCGAAATGCAAAAGCAGTTTTGAAAAAAAACGGGCTGCTCCTTTTAAATGAAATAAGTAATCATAATATATATTCGCATTTGACGTTCGGCCTTTTAGAGGGCTGGTGGCTGTATGAGGATCCTGATCTCCGCATACCGGGCTGCCCGGGCCTGTATCCAGACACTTGGAAAATGGTGCTTGAGAGTGAAGGATTTCGCTATGTTTCCTTTATGGCTGAACAATCGCATCAACTCGGCCAGCAGATCATTGCCGCTGAAAGTAACGGAGTCGTCCGTCAAAAGAAGAGAACGGAGGCAGAAGAAGATCCAAGCCATATACAAATGAATGCTGAAATCGATCATTCACAGGAAAGCGATTCTCTCATCGAACAAACGGCACAATTTGTGAAGCATACGCTGGCAAAATCAATCAAACTATCACCAGAACGTATTCACGAAGATACGACATTTGAGAAGTATGGAATTGATTCGATTTTGCAGGTGAATTTCATTCGTGAATTAGAAAAAGTGACGGGAGAGCTTCCAAAAACCATTTTATTTGAACATAACAACACAAAAGAACTCGTCGAATATTTAGTAAAGGGGCATGAAAATAAGCTTCGGACAGCATTGTTAAAGGAAAAAACGAAGCCTGCAAAAAATGAAGCTCCACTTCAAACAGAGCGTACAGATCCTAATAAGCCATTTACTTTTCATACACGCCGCTTTGTTACAGAGCAGGAAGTCACGGAAACTCAGCTAGCAAATACCGAACCACTAAAAATAGAAAAGACAAGTAATTTGCAAGGAACACATTTTAATGATTCTAGTACAGAAGATATCGCAATAATCGGGGTAAGCGGGCGCTATCCGATGTCTAACAGTTTAGAAGAGCTTTGGGGGCATTTAATCGCCGGAGACAATTGTATTACAGAGGCACCGGAATCCAGATGGCGCACATCTTTATTGAAAACATTATCAAAAGATCCAAAAAAGCCGGCAAATAAGAAACGCTATGGCGGATTTTTACAAGATATAGAGGCATTTGACCATCAGCTTTTTGAGGTGGAGCAAAACCGGGTGATGGAAATGACACCGGAACTCCGTTTATGTTTAGAAACCGTCTGGGAAACGTTTGAGGACGGCGGCTATACGCGAACCCGGCTGGATAAATTGCGGGATGATGACGGAGTAGGTGTTTTTATAGGGAATATGTATAACCAGTATTTTTGGAATATCCCATCTTTAGAGCAGGCAGTCCTCAGCTCAAATGGGGGAGACTGGCACATTGCAAATCGCGTTTCCCACTTTTTTAACCTGACCGGACCGAGTATCGCTGTCAGCTCAGCATGCTCTAGTTCATTAAACGCCATACATCTTGCGTGTGAAAGCCTGAAATTGAAAAACTGCTCAATGGCGATTGCTGGAGGTGTCAATTTAACACTCGATCTCTCTAAATATGATTCTTTGGAGCGTGCCAATCTGCTGGGAAGCGGCAATCAAAGCAAAAGTTTTGGCACCGGAAACGGGCTTATTCCCGGGGAAGGCGTCGGAGCTGTCCTGTTAAAACCACTTTCGAAGGCGATGGAAGATCAGGATCATATTTACGCTGTGATCAAAAGCAGTTTTGCTAACCATAGCGGCGGAAGACAGATGTATACAGCTCCGGACCCGAAGCAGCAAGCAAAGTTAATTGTCAAGTCGATTCAGCAGTCGGGCATTGATCCAGAGACTATCGGCTATATTGAATCGGCGGCAAATGGTTCGGCGCTGGGCGATCCTATTGAAGTAATTGCCTTAACAAACGCGTTTCAACAATATACAAACAAGAAACAGTTTTGTGCGATAGGCTCTGTCAAATCCAATCTGGGGCATTTAGAGGCGGCTTCCGGTATTTCTCAGCTGACAAAAGTGCTGCTGCAGATGAAGAAAGGGACGCTGGTGCCGACAATTAACGCGATGCCTGTCAATCCAAATATTAAGCTGGAACACACGGCTTTCTATCTTCAGGAACAAACAGAGCCATGGCATCGCTTGAATGATCCTGAAACTGGAAAACAATTGCCGCGCAGAAGCATGATCAATTCCTTCGGAGCGGGGGGAGCCTATGCCAATCTTATTATAGAAGAATATATGGAGACGGCCCCTGAGAAAGAACATATCGCTCCCCGCCAGCAGGAATTCACTGCCGTTTTTTCAGCCAAAACAAAATGGAGCCTGCTTAGCTATCTAGAAAATATGCAATTGTTTTTAGAGAAGGAAGCTTCTCTGGATATTGAACCCGTTGTACAGGCTTTACACAGGAGAAACCATAATTTAGAGCATAGGACTGCATTTACAGTGGCATCGACTCAAGAGCTGATCGAAAAACTAAAGGTGTTCCGAACATCAAGAGAAAGCTCACTCCAGCAAGGCATCTATACATCATTCGATTTACAGCCATGTGCGGAATCAGCATCTAGGGATAGAGAAATAAACGCAGCAGAGCAATGGGCACAAGGGGCATTGATTGCTTTTAAAGAAGCTGATATAGGGAACCGAACAGGCTGGGTTCATCTGCCTCACTATGCATTTGACCATAATACATCATTTCATTTCGATGTATCGTCTATCAATGAGAAATCGTCAGATGTTGAAGACAATATCAATCAGCCGGTCATTCAAGATCAATTCACTTATGATGAGCCTTACGTTCAAGGACACGTCTTCAACAATGAACGGGTGCTTGTCGGTGCCACATATGGCAGTCTGGCCATTGAAGCATTTTTTAACCTGTTCCCTGAGGAAAACAGCGGCCGTATCAGCAAATTAAGTTATATCAGTCCAATTGTCATCAAACAAGGCGAGACCATTGAACTTCAGGCAAAGCCGCTGCAAAAAGATCAAGTCATAGAACTGCAAATCATGTATCGCGAGCCGTCCTCTGGTTTGTGGAAGCCTGCCGCAATCGGACAATGCGGAATCGGTTCTTTTGAGCCCAAAAAAGTCAATATCGAGAACGTTAAGCATTCATTAACTAAGCTTCATCACATCGATCAGATGTATAAAACCGGAAACGGTCCTGAATGGGGAGAGTTATTTAAGACAATTACTCATCTCTACAGAGATCACAAGTCTATACTGGCAAAAATTCGCCTGCCCCAAAGCGGGCTGGCAAACGGGCACCATTACACTGTAAGCCCATTGATGACAAACAGCGCGTACTTGGCTATCCTCAGTTTCTTAGAGCAGTTTGACATGACAGGCGGCTTCCTGCCGTTTGGAATCAATGATATCCAGTTTACAAAGCAAACGATAAAAGGGGATTGCTGGCTTTTGATTACATTGGTTAAGAATACAGGTGACATGTTGCTGTTTGATGTAGATGTGATCAATGAGTCGTCAGAAACAGTGCTGCACTACTCGGGCTACTCGCTTAAACAGCTTCGTATTTCGAATCAAAGAGGAAATCAAAATAAGGCCATCAAAGCCAGCAATCTGAAAGCTCGTATCAGAAGCTATGTAACAGATAAACTGGCAGTAAACATGGCCGATCCGTCAAAATTGTCAATTGCAAAAGCGCATATCATGGATTTTGGAATTGATTCTTCTCAATTGGTTGCACTGACAAGGGAGATGGAAGCAGAGACAAAGATCGAATTAAATCCGACTCTGTTTTTTGAATATCCGACTATTCAAGAGTTAATCGACTTTTTTGCGGACAAACATGAAGCATCTTTTGCTCAGCTGTTTGGTGAAGCTCATCAGCAGGAAGAACGCCCAGCTCAAATCGAAAACCAAATGAAACAGATTCCGGCATACGAGACGAACACGGATAAAACAATCGAACACGCGGCAGACGGCATAGCCATTATCGGCATGTCGGGACAGTTTCCGAAAGCAAACAGCGTAACGGAATTTTGGGATAACCTTATTCAAGGAAAGAACTGTGTCTCTGAAGTGCCGAAAGAACGCTGGGACTGGCGCAAATATGCCGCAGCCGATAAGGAAGGGCAATCAAGCCTTCAATGGGGCGGTTTTATAGAAGGAATAGGTGAGTTTGATCCCCTGTTTTTTGGCATATCGCCTAAAGAAGCGGCGAATATGGACCCACAGGAGTTTCTGCTCTTGATACATGCATGGAAGGCGATGGAAGATGCAGGCTTAACAGGGCAGGTTTTATCCAGCCGCCCGACAGGAGTATTTGTCGCAGCCGGCAATACGGATACAGCTGTGGTTCCTTCCCTAATTCCAAACCGTATATCCTATGCACTTGATGTAAAAGGGCCAAGTGAATATTATGAAGCTGCCTGTTCCTCAGCTCTAGTGGCTTTGCACAGAGCTATACAATCCATTCGAAACGGCGAATGTGAGCAAGCCATTGTCGGGGCTGTGAATTTGCTGCTTTCACCAAAAGGCTTTATTGGCTTCGACTCAATGGGCTATTTGAGTGAGAAAGGGCAGGCCAAATCCTTTCAAGCAGATGCAAATGGCTTTGTCAGAAGTGAAGGAGCAGGAGTTCTCATCATTAAACCATTGCAAAAAGCCATTGAAGATTCTGATCATATTTATTCGGTTATTAAAGGTTCAGGTGTATCGCATGGCGGCAGGGGAATGTCACTTCACGCGCCAAATCCGGCCGGCATGAAGGATGCAATGCTGAAGGCTTATCAAGGAGCGCAAATTGATCCCAAAACGGTGACCTATATAGAAGCGCATGGGATCGCCTCTCCATTGGCAGACGCGATAGAAATAGAGGCGTTAAAGTCAGGCTGCAGTCAGCTCGAATTGGAACTTCCACAGGAAGTACGGGAGGAAGCGCCATGTTATATCAGCAGCTTAAAGCCGAGCATCGGACACGGTGAACTCGTCTCAGGCATGGCTGCTCTTATGAAGGTCAGCATGGCGATGAAGCATCAAACAATACCAGGCATATCCGGATTTTCGTCTTTGAATGACCAGGTGTCATTAAAGGGCACCCGTTTCCGAGTGACTGCCGAGAATCAGCAATGGAGGGATTTAAGTGACGATGCAGGCAAAAAAATTCCGCGCAGAGCGAGTATCAACAGCTATAGCTTTGGAGGCGTAAATGCGCACGTCATTTTAGAAGAATATATTCCTTTACCAAAACCACCGGTTAGTATGAGTGAGAATGGTGCCCACATTGTAGTTCTTTCTGCAAAGAATCAAGACAGGCTAAAAGCAATTGCTCAACAGCAGCTTGACTATGTGAATAAACAACAAGAACTGTCATTACAAGATTATGCTTATACACTTCAAACCGGCCGAGAGGAAATGGAAGACCGCCTGGCGCTCGTCGTCCGCAGTAAAGAAGAACTGGTAATCGGCTTGCAAGCCTGCTTAGCAGAAAAAGGCGATAAGCTGAAGAGTTCTGTACCTGTCTTTAGCGGAAATGCAGAAAATGGCTCGTCAGATCTCGAAGCCTTGCTGGATGGTCCATTAAGAGAAATGGTGATCGAGACTTTGTTGTCTGAAAACAACCTTGAAAAGATCGCGTTTTGCTGGACAAAAGGGGTGCAAATCCCATGGGAAAAGCTTTATCAAGGAAAAGGTGCCCGCAGAATACCGTTGCCAACCTATCCATTTGAAAAGAGAAGCTGCTGGAACGGCTTTCAAGCAGTAGAGAATACGCCTTCTGTTTCACAGGATGAGCGTATCAACAACAGCAGCGATCATCACATATTAGCAAATGTACTAGGGATGGCTCCGGATGAACTGCAGTTTCATAAGCCATTGCAGCAGTATGGATTTGATTCAATTTCTTGCATACAGTTATTACAGCAATTGCAATCAAAGGTGGACCCTCTCATTGTCTTGACGGAGCTTCAAGCATGCCATACTGTTCAGGACATGATGGACTTGATCGCAAAGAAACAGGAGGATACATCCTTACAAAATGATCAAGCTCGCACGTTTCCGGAATTAATACCGTTAAATGACGGCAAGCGGGGGCGCCCTGTCTTTTGGTTCCATGGCGGAGTAGGAGGAGTTGAAATCTATCAGCAATTTGCACAAAAGAGCCAGCGCCCTTTTTACGGCATTCAAGCCAGAGGATTCATGACTGATTCTGCTCCTTTGCACGGAATTGAACAAATGGCTTCCTATTATATAGAGATCATTCGATCCATACAGCCTGAAGGTCCTTATGATGTAGGCGGATATTCCTTAGGCGGGATGATTGCATATGAAGTCACTCGCCAGCTGCAAAGCCAAGGCCTTGCTGTCAAAAGCATGGTGATGATTGACTCCCCATATCGTTCTGAGACAAAAGAGAATGAGGCATCTATGAAAACGTCAATGCTGCAAACAATTAATACGATGCTGGCATCGATTGCGAAACGGGAAAAGCTTACGGATGTTCTCATCAGCCGTGAAGAGGTGGACATAAGCTTAGAGGATGAAGAATTCCTGTCTGAGTTGATTGACTTGGCAAAAGAACGAGGGCTAAACAAACCAGATAAGCAAATACGTGCGCAGGCTCAGCAAATGATGAAAACACAGCGCGCCTATGATTTGGAGTCGTACACTGTTAAGTCTCTCCCTGATCCTGAGACGGTAAAATGTTATTATTTCCGCAACAAAAGCAGGTCTTTCTTTGGTGATTTAGACACTTATTTCACTTTATCAAATGAAAAAGAACCGTTTGATCAAGCTGCCTATTGGGAGGAATGGGAGCGGCAAATTCCCCATTTCCACCTGGTGGATGTCGATTCAAGCAACCACTTCATGATATTAACCGAACCGAAAGCGTCAACAGCCATGTTAGAATTTTGCGAAAAGCTCTATTCAAACAGGGGAGTAGTGAATGCGAATTTCCTTAAGGCTTTCCGAAAGAAACATGAAGCGAGGGAAGAAAAAGAAACAGATGAATTGGTGAAGCGTTGAGAAAACATAAACGCCCCCTCTTTTAAAAGGGGGCGTTTTGAATGTTATTTTGAAAGTGAAACAGGGAGACTTTCTAATCCTCTTAAAAAGACATTTTTTCTCCATTGAATGTCATCAGGTGCAACCGCAAGTTCAATATCAGGAAATCTCTTCAGAAGGGCGTTAAATGCAATGTGGCCTTCCAGCCTGGCAAGAGGCGCTCCTAAGCAGAAATGAATGCCAAAACCGAAAGAAATATGTCTGTTAGGCGACCGATTTATATTTAATATTTCGGGGTTCTCAAAAAAATTCGGGTCGCGATTGGCCGATCCAATGCCTATAAAAATCATGTCTCCTCTTTTGATCGAATGCCCCTTATATCTAAAGTCTTCAATGGCCCACCGATTTGCCATCATAACGACAGGTGAGGTGTATCGCAGCAATTCTTCAACCGCTGTAGCGATCATTTCAGGCTGCTGCTTGAGCTTCTCACATTCCTTCATGTGCTGCAGCAATGCGAGGGTGCCTGAGCCGAGTAAGTTAACAGTTGTTTCAAGGCCGGCTACAACGAGCAAGAACAGCATCGAATAGAGCTCTTTTTCGCTTAACTTGCTGCCGTTTTCCTCAGCATGCACAAGTTTGCTGATTAAATCGTCTTTTGGCTTTATTCTTCTGTCATGGATCAGCTTGGCGATATAATCTTTAAATTCACGAAGAGCCTGATTTGTCAGCTCTCTATTACCTTCAGAGGTATCAACCATCGCATTGGTCCAGATTTGAAACTGTGACCGATCTTCTTTTGGGATTCCCATCAATTCAGATATAACAATAAAAGGCAAAGGGGAAGCGAAGGATTTCATGATATCCGCTTTATTTTCTTTTTCCATTTCATCTAAAAGCTGTTCAGCAATTTGTTCAATGCTGCAGCGCAGATTTTCAATGGTTCGGGGAGTAAATGCTTGATGAACAAGTGATCTCAGGCGGGTATGGTCAGGTGTGTCTTTTGCCAGCATATGATCGGATACAAAATCGATATCTTCACTAACGTTGAGCATTTTGATTTGTTCTTGGTTCATCACATTTTTTACGTCTCTTGTAATTCGATTGTCTTTTAAAAAGGCCATACAATCATCGTATCGGGTAATTAACCAGGCCGGATATGTGGCTCCGAACCGTTTTAATTCAAATCGGTGAATGGGCTCTTCCTCTCTAAATCGTCCTAAAACTGAAAAAGGATTGTGATGAAACTCTTTACCATGCGGATGAAACATCAATTTTTCCATTTGCATTCTCCTCGCCTAATAGGGTAAATAGATGAATCAAATTGCTGAACTAGTTTACAAAAAACAGAATGATTTGAAATGTAATCCTGTCTCTAAAACTATATATCTATTTTAGGAGTCATTCAATAGGGTGAAGAACGAAAAAAGTGAAAAAACGGCTCGATATAAAGCAGCGCCTTTGAACGAAAGCTCAAAGGCGCTACGCTGTATTATTTTGATGAAAGTGGCTTTCAGCTGGGCTGGATATCAATTGTATATACTGCACGATCTGTTACGACCTTCAATCCTTCGTTTTCTTGGTGAATATGAATGTCACCTAATAAAGGAATCTCATAGGCATTTTGCGGAAGCGGTACGTTTCCGTCCTCAGTGAATGTTGTTCCTTCGCCTTCTAAAACGAGCTCTTCTTTTGCAACATAATCATCAGGATGATTCGTACTGCGTATAGCCACTTTTTGAAGGTGGAGAACAATCTGATCCAAGTCTGATATCTCTTCATCATGGGTCAATTCACCTTTTCTAATATCAAGCGTCTGGCCGACTTTTGATTCCAGCCATTGAGAAAGCTGTGTATTCGTGTGTGCCATCAATATTCCTCCTTTTGATCTACACGATACTATTCCCAATTGCTGCATCTTTTACACGGAAAAGAGCCGCCTCACTCTTTATGTATGAAACAATTCGCTGTTGAGAGCCTTGATATAGCGTACGGCAGAACGCTGGACCGCTTCGCCGGCATTTTCTTTGACAACTTTAGAAAAAGCATTGTAAAGCCGGTTGAATTGAAGCGGTTTTACTTTGGCTGCTATTTCTTCAACTTTGGAGGCGGGAAGGGGAATGAGATTTGGGTAGCTGTACATAAAGCTGACCCAGTTTCGGTCCGCCGCAACCGTAATGAACCCTCCGGTCAATAGACAGCCTTTCCCTTCATTGCCCTTGCTCCAATGCAAAACAGCACCGCCTTTAAAATGTCCGCCCAGTCGGTAAAGGTCCAGTCCCGGCTTTACGTTGAGCGTTTCCCCTGACCAGAAGTGAATGTGATTGCTTGGCCTTGTCACCCATTCTTTATCATCCTCATGGATATAGATCGGCGCCTGAAACGCTTCAGCCCACTCAACTTGAGTAGAGTAATAATGTGGATGAGACAAGGCGATGGCTTGAATACCGCCTAATTCGTTGATTTGGTCAATTGTCTTTTGGTCAAGATATGTCATGCAATCCCACAGCACATTGAAGCCCTTATGCTGGATAAGATGGGCTGTTTGTCCAATCGCAAACTCTGGTTCAGTTTTGATGCTGTAAAGATGCTCTTCTTCCTTTTGGAGGATGTTTTGAAGGTTTCCTTTCTCACGCATGTCTTCAAGAGTTGTCCAAGTTTGTCCATCGGGATGAATATACTGCCTTTCATCCTCGCAAATCAGACACGAGTTGGGCGGATCTACAGTCTGTGCATGTTGCACACCGCATGTATTGCAGATATAATATGGCACTTTCTTCACTTCCTTCATCTATTTTCCATTATTTTACCTTATGATTATGAATATTCAAACGAAAAAACCGGCAGTTCTGCTGAGAGAGAATTGCCGGCTTTTTGGTGCTTTTTATTGGCCGGGGACGGAATTTTCTGCGTTGACAGCGCCCGTTCCGTAGATATTCGGATCTTCATCTTTCCATTTGTCCGTGCCGTTTTTCAAAAGCTCTTTTACTTCATCGGGGGTAAGATCCGGGTTTTGCTGAAGAATTAAAGCTGCGATTCCTGCGCAAATCGGTGTTGCCATCGAGGTTCCTGACATTGTAAAGTACTGAGACCCTACACGGCTTGACTTTTGGAGCTTATCAATATAAGAATTCGGAGAGCGAAGGGAAATAATATTAACACCCGGCGCTAAAATATCAGGCTTTTCTTTCCCATATACTGTCGGGCCGCGGCTTGAGAAGGAAGCGACAGTATCATCATCGCTGCTTGCAGTATTGTTATCGTCAAGCGCACCTACTGTAATCACCTTTTCGCTCACGCCTGGGCTTGCAATGGTCTGCGAATCAGGGCCTGAGTTTCCGGCAGCGACACAGACGACAATCCCTGCGTTCCACGCTTCTTCAACCGCTCTGACTAACGGATCTTCCTGTTCATGATCATATCTAAGGGCATCGCCCCCGAGCGACATGCTAATAATATCAATCGGTTCATCGGGGTTGTCCTCATTGTATTGAATACACCACTCAACACCCTCTATAATATCTGCTAACGTTCCTGAACCCTGTTTGTTTAATACCTTTACGCCGATGAGATTGGCTTCCGGTGCAGGTCCGCGGTATTGACCGGAAGAGGATGCACCGCTGCTTGCGACATCACCTGCACAGTGTGTGCCATGACCATTATCATCGTACGGCTCTGTTTTTTGATTGACCATGTCCGCGAATCCGATAATTCTGCCTTCTAGATCAGGATGCGGGTAGATTCCTGTATCGACAACAGCGACAGTAACACCTTTTCCTGTCAGGGTTTGCCCGTTTCTGACGACTTCCTTCGCATGGCTTGCTTCGGTTGCCGTGTCTAAAAGCGCTTTGACTTCGCGGTTTAAATACACTTTACGGATATTGCTGCATTCAGAGAGAAGGGAATGTAATGCTGAAGGAGTAACCTCCGCGCTGCAGCAATTGATTTTGTTGAAGCGGCTTTTTAGCTTGCTGCGTTTTTCTTTTTGCAGCACCTCTCCAGCCATTTGAAAGCCGGTCTCGTGACAGCCTTCCTCAAATTCGATAATGACTGACATTTTTTTTCTGTTTTGCAATTTGGTTTCGAAAAATTTATGCAAGAAGCAAGGAGTCCATTTGAAGGGCTTGTAAAGCTGCAATACGGTTTCCCGTAACGGCCAATCTAGCTTGTGAGCATTTGCTCTCACCATTTGTACCATAGAGTACCCAAACATGTATTTTCCTCCTATTATAAGGTTCTCTGTATACTCTATGAACAGATGATAGGTTTGGTAAGTTTGTTTGTCCTCTATAAGAGACAGACAAGAGTTTGTTTTTCTGAATCTTTCGCATTAGATACGATAGATTCAGAAGTTGAGGAAATCATTGGGGATTGAAAAAGAACGTTTGTTCGTATTATAATGTGATCATATCAAACTGGGAAGGGGAGAGCAACCGTATGAATTTCTACTTGCACCGATCTTTGGAAAGCCAAATGCCAATCAGCATTATATATATGAAGAAAGACGGAACGATTAGTAAAAGAACGATTATTGTGAGACAGAAAAGCAAAACGAAAATCAAAGCATTTTGTTTTTCGAAACAACAGATCAGAACATTTTTATTGGACTCTATCCTCTCCTGTGATTTTGTGAGAACAAATAAGCAAAATCTCTATTCTGCAGGCCGGTAACAGCTGTCCGTCTCAGCAACCGGGCAGCTGTTACTAAAACCCTCCTTAAACCTATATACATTTATTTGCCAAGTGAGGTTGTTCCTACCTTTTTTGTCTTTCCTCTCAACCTTTTTTCACTCTTATTTGAAATGAACCGCTAATAACCGTGACAATCAATTGATTTTTTGAAACCGGGAACTTTTTCACTGATGATATTGTGTATACAATGGTAAGATAAAACCTATTGGCTAAACCTCATATAATGAACCGCGCCATTCTTATGAAAGGAGTTAAACATGAGAAGATTTTTACTAAATGTCATATTAGTCTTAGCCATTGTCTTGTTCTTGAGA
Organism: Bacillus sp. YP1; assembly: GCF_000877815.1. NCBI lineage: Bacteria > Bacillati > Bacillota > Bacilli > Caryophanales > Bacillaceae > Bacillus > Bacillus sp. YP1. The sequence goes on from NZ_CP010014.1 coordinate 1,609,659, forward strand.
TATGTTCATTACTCATTGGAACCTGAACCATCAAATCAGCCAGATACATATTCAAATTTCAGCAGCTTGGCAGAGAATGAGAGCCCAGCCGATTACGATATTTCATATAATGAGAAAAAAGGAAGCAAAGTCTTAATTATGTCTCCGCATGGCGGAAGAATTGAAGGCGGAGTAAGTGAGCTTGTTCGTTATTTCAATAATGAATACTCTACATACCTGTTTGAAGGGTTGAAGTCCCACGATAACCAAACGCTGCACATTACAAGCACCAACTTTGATGAGCCATTGGCAAAAAAGAAAATCAAGGAGCATCAATATGTGGTGGCTTTTCACGGATATAAAGGAGAGAACAAGAATACGCTTGTAGGGGGAACAGACCGAAAGCGGGCGAAAATGATTGTGAGAGCCCTTGAGCGGAGAGGGTTTTCCGCTGAGTTAGCGTCGTCTAAAAGCGGTCTTGCTGGATTGAATGCCGAAAACATTAATAACCAAGGGGGAACGGGGCTAAGTATCCAGCTGGAAATCAGCCGTGAGCAGAGAGAAGCATTTTTTGATGATTTTTATTATAAGAATAGAAAATACACAAAGAACAGTGAATTTTATGCTTATGTCAGTGCGATCAAAGGTGTCCTGGAAAAAGAGTATTCGTAACAAGCAGATCAGAAGACAAAATAAGAGAAGATCAGTAGACTGAAATAGGATAAAAAAGGAGGCAAAACAATGGCAGATCATCATTTTTATTTAAAAGCGAATTGGCCGGGTAACCGCAATGATGTCGGTACGATCGAAAGCGGAAACCTGATCACATCGATTTCCATTCCTAAAGAAATGGATGGCCCGGGAGAAGGGACCAACCCAGATGAAATGCTTCTCGGGGCGGCAGCGACCTGTTACATTATTACACTTGCAGCGATGATGGAGAGAAGCGGGCTGGAAAAAGAAGACTTACAGATGGAGTCAGAAGGCATTGTCGACGTCACAAAAGGAGTCTTTACATACAAAAAGATCATTCACCGTCCCTCTGTCGTGCTTAAACATGATGCTTCACAAGACGACGTCGCATTGGCGCACAAGCTTTGTAAAAAAGCGGAGTCGTCATGCATGATTTCGCGTGCAATTCAAGGAAATGTCGAGCTGCAGCTTGAAGCCTCTGTGAAACTGGGTGGAGAATAAAGAAAACAGACGGTCACTCACAGGCCGTCTGTTTTTTATCTTCAGCGTGGGCTTTCGATTGATTTAGCACGACCACGCCTGCAATGACAAGCGTGAGACCGAATACACCTTTTAAACTGATGGTTTCGCCAAAAAGCAAAAACCCGACAATTGCTGTAAGTGCGGTACCAACGCCCGACCATGTTGCATACGCGCTTGATAAGTCAATTGTTTTTAAAGAAAAGCTTAGAAACGTAAAAGCAGAAAGAAATCCGACTATGACTCCGGCAATGGGCCAGGCTTGTGTAAATCCTTCTGAAAGCTTCAGCATCGTGCTCCCAAACACTTCAGATACAATGGCGAGAGCCAAATAAAGCAATCCTCTCATCTTCATCACTCCTTTACTGCCAATTAAGTAACACGACCCCTGATAGTAATAAAAGAATCCCGATAAGCCCTTTGGCATTCAGATCTTCCTTGAACCATTTTACTCCGATCACTGTCGTCAGCACCGTGCCCGCCCCGCTCCAAGTCGCATAGGAGAGGCTCAGGGGAATATGGTTTAAAGTCAGGGACAGCATATAAAAGGCGAGGGAATAGCCAATAACGACCAAAGCACTTGGCTTCCACTTTTTGAAGCCATCAGATACTTTCAGCATGGCTGCTCCTATCGATTCCGAACATATGGCAATCGTGAGGAATATATATCCTATCAACATCATGAATTCTCCTCACTATATTTTTAGATTAGAAAAAACTTCAGCTAGAAAAATATTAGTGTATGCCTATGTATGAGTCAAGAGATTCATTTTCACACACTAAAAAAGACCCCTTTTTAAGGGGTCTTTTGCGTTTAATAATAAAAAGGGAACGGAGCATACGGATAATAGGGGTATCCGCCATACAAATAAGGATTAAATAAAGCGCTTCCTATAAGCCCGCCTGCAAGGCCGCCGATAAACGGTCCTCCAAAAAATCCGAATGGCCGGCCAAACCCATAACCAAATCCGGGTCTTCCAAACCCGTAACCGAACCCGAACGGTCTTCCAAACCCAAATGGTCTCCCGAATCCGAACGGCCTTCCAAATATTCTTGTATCTTCAGGGCTGAAATGCTCTAACTCGTTCATGTTTTCTTTCCTCCTGTAATAAAGTGTAGATGATGCAGTGTATTCACCCTGCCCGGATTTGATTGGGCGAATCGAGGAAAAGGAGGATGTGAACACATTGGGCCTGTATCAGTCTGACTGGTCAAAAGCACCGCCCCACGCACATGCTTATCATGTCAAAACAACGAGAGAACAGGGCCATTATCATCTAATCGAAGGGTTTACTCAGCCGGCAAACGGATCAAATACCGATCAGCATACACATTACTATACAGGGATCACTTCATTTGAAAACGGCCATTTTCATCGGTATTACGGAATCTCAGGACCGGCGATTCCCTTAGCAGATGGCACACATTATCATGAAATCGAAGAAACGACGTATCTGGCCTATAACGAGCCGATTGAGATCCAGTACGGAGGGGTTGTGTACGATCCCGGAGATGACAGAAGAAAAACGCATCGTCATACCCTGAAAGGAAAGACAAGGGAAATTGTCGGCAATGAGCCGCTCGGCTGGTAGAAGGATGTTTACCGATGCAAAAAAAGGGCAAAATGGATAGGTGGTTGTCCATGTTGAATGCTATAATGGGGGGAGATTTATAAAAGAGAGTGATACATATTGAATAATACGAAGCAGCCCGTTGTCATTTTAGTCGGACCGACGGCAGTGGGGAAAACCAATTTAAGTATTCAGCTAGCCAAATCCTTAAACGCGGAAATTATCAGCGGAGATTCGATGCAGATTTATAAAGGGATGGATATTGGAACAGCTAAAATTACCGAACAGGAGATGGAGGGAGTGCCCCATCATCTGATTGACATTTTAGATCCCCAAGACTCTTTCTCTACTGCCGATTATCAAAGCTTAGTAAGAAATAAAATCAGCGAGATTGCAAATAGAGGAAAGCTTCCGATGATTGTCGGCGGTACAGGGCTTTATATACAATCTGTGCTTTACGATTATACATTTACGGAAGAGGCAAATGATCCCGTGTTTCGAGAGAGCATGCAAATGGCTGCTGAGCGGGAAGGCGCTGACTTTCTTCATGCCAAACTTGCTGCAGCAGATCCCGAGGCAGCAGCTGCGATTCATCCGAATAATACAAGAAGAGTCATTCGCGCACTGGAAATTTTACATACGTCCGGAAAAACGATGTCCCAGCATTTGAAGGAACAAAAACGAGAACTTCTGTACAATGCAGTGTTAATTGGCCTGACAATGGATAGAGACACGCTTTACGAAAGAATTAATCAGCGGGTCGATATGATGATGCAGTCAGGCCTTCTTCCGGAAGTGAAACGCTTATACGACAAGAACGTGAGAGACTGTCAATCAATACAGGCGATAGGCTATAAAGAGCTGTATGCATATTTTGACGGTTTTGTGACACTTTCCGATGCTGTCGAACAGCTAAAGCAGAACTCGAGGCGGTATGCGAAACGCCAGCTGACGTGGTTTCGCAACAAAATGCAGGTCACATGGTTCGATATGACACCGCCTGTTGATATGGAGCTGAAAAAAAAGGAAATTTTCACACATATAGCAGGAAAACTCGAACTTTAATCGAAACTGTATGATATAGAGAATCAAGGAGGACGAAACATGAAACCGATTAATATTCAGGATCAGTTTTTGAATCAAATCCGGAAAGAAAATACGTATGTCACTGTTTTTTTGCTGAACGGCTTTCAGTTGCGGGGCCAGGTGAAAGGCTTTGATAACTTTACCGTATTGTTGGAATCGGAAGGTAAGCAGCAGCTTATATATAAACATGCGATCTCAACGTTTGCGCCGCAAAAAAACGTCCAGCTTGAACTCGAATAGATCAAAAAATGCCATGTCAAGACATGAGGAAAGGCTGCCGGGGGTTCCCGGCGGCCATTTTTAACATGCATCCACTTTTGCTCCAAGCTTTTTGTGTAAGCTGACCATGCCAAGGCACGGTCTTTTTTTATGAGAACAACATACGGAAGTAAAATGGTATATTATGTATAAAATGAATTTGGGAGTGATCGACCTTGTTTGAAAGTGAAGCAGAACTGAGACGAATCAGGATTGCACTTGTATGGATAGCTGTCTTTTTACTGTTCGGGGCGTGCGGGAATCAAGATACCATTATTGAAACAGACAGCGGCAATTCAGACTATGAAACGCCTCAGCCCACCTCGTTTCCACTTGAACATAACCATTTTGGCGTTATGGAGGACGGCTATATCAAAATTTATGAGTATAATGAGTCCCGCAATGAGGTAAAGCTGAAGAAAGAATACGCGGATGATGAGCTTGAATAAAATTCACAAGCATTCGAATTTACAAAGCGGATGCCAGCCGCTAAACTAAATACAGACACAGATCAAACAGAGGGTGAAAACATGAAGCATAAAGTGATCGTGAATCATTGGGAAGAAATTTGCGAAGATGATTCTTGCTATGAATACGGAACAAGTATCATTGTGAACGGAAAAGAATTAATCAGAGAAGCGTCAATTATCACTGCTTTGAAGGCGGTTTTAGAAGAGATCGGCGCGGATGTTGAAATAGAAGAAACAGTAGAGAGCGAAAAATGCTGTGATAGCTTAAGAAAAAAAAATCTAGACTACTAAGCAGTTTTTTTTCATGTTATGATATACATCGGCTAAAAACGACACCCCGAGTAGGACGAGAGATGATTCTCGTTCTGCTCTCTTTTTTGGGCCCTAATGAGTCTGCCCATTTGCCTGATTTGATCAAAATATGAATTTTTCATAAAAACGAATCTATATATTGTGTTTTTGCTAGAGGGTAGTATACTATATATAGTGTTAGTGATGAGAGATTCATATTTTTTGATAGGTCGTGATAAAACGTGGTACAAATCATATTTGATTCGAAAACAGGGAATGTTCAGCGGTTTGTGAATAAAACAGGCTTTCAGCAGATACGCAAGGTGGACGAAATGGACCACGTGGACACTCCGTTTGTTTTGGTCACCTACACGACAAACTTCGGCCAGGTACCGGCATCAACACAATCATTTCTCGAAAAATACGCCCATCTCTTATTAGGAGTCGCTGCGAGCGGCAACAAAGTATGGGGCGATAACTTTGCAAAAAGCGCCGATACCATTTCAAGACAATATCAGGTGCCGATCTTGCACAAATTTGAACTCAGCGGCACATCTAAAGACGTTGAATTGTTTACTCAGGAGGTAGAAAGAGTTGTCACAAAATCAAGTGCCAAAATGGATCCAGTTAAATAACGAAATCATGATCCAAAAAGATGGGAAATTCCAGTTTGATAAGGATAAAGAGGCTGTACATAGCTATTTTGTAGATTATATCAATCAAAACACAGTCTTCTTTCACGATTTAAAAGAGAAGCTGGATTATTTGGTTGAAAATCAATACTACGAAGAGGAATTCTTAAGCCTTTATTCTTTTGAAGACATTAAAGAAGTGTTTAAGACAGCTTACGCTAAGAAGTTTCGTTTTCCTTCCTTCATGAGTGCGTTTAAATTCTATAATGACTATGCTTTGAAAACGAATGACAAGAAAAAAATCCTCGAGCGTTATGAGGACCGGATCTCAATTGTTGCGCTGTTCTTCGCTAACGGCGACACTGAGAAAGCAAAAGAATATGTAAACCTGATGATCAATCAAGAATATCAGCCGAGCACACCGACATTTCTGAACGCCGGCAGAAAACGCCGCGGTGAACTTGTGAGCTGCTTCTTGCTGGAAGTCAATGATTCCTTAAACGACATTTCAAGAGCGATTGATATCTCCATGCAGCTTTCTAAACTGGGCGGAGGGGTTTCTCTTAACCTGTCCAAGCTTCGTGCGAAAGGTGAAGCCATTAAAGATGTTGAGAATGCGACAAAAGGCGTTGTAGGCGTCATGAAGCTTCTTGATAACGCGTTCCGTTATGCTGACCAAATGGGACAAAGACAAGGATCCGGCGCGGCGTATTTAAACATTTTCCACCGCGATATCAATGATTTTCTCGATACGAAAAAGATTTCTGCGGATGAAGATGTGCGTGTCAAAACGCTTTCTATCGGTGTTGTCATTCCGGATAAGTTCGTTGAGCTTGCACGCGAGGACAAAGCGGCTTATGTATTCTACCCGCACACGATTTATAAAGAGTACGGCCAGCACATGGATGAGATGGACATGAACGAAATGTACGACAAGTTTGTCGACAACCCTCGGGTGAAAAAGGAAAAAATCAACCCGCGGAAACTGCTTGAAAAATTGGCGATGCTTCGTTCTGAATCAGGCTATCCATACATCATGTTCCAAGATAACGTCAATAAAGTGCATGCGAATAACCATATTTCCAAGGTCAAATTTTCTAACCTTTGCTCTGAAGTGCTGCAGGCATCTCAAGTTTCTTCATACACAGACTATGATGAAGAAGATGAAATCGGTCTGGATATTTCCTGCAACCTGGGTTCGCTTAACATTCTCAATGTCATGGAGCATAAATCAATCGAAAAGACAGTCAAGCTTGCGACAGACTCTTTAACACACGTGTCTGAAACAACTGACATCCGTAATGCGCCTGCTGTAAGACGGGCAAACAAAGCGATGAAATCAATCGGCCTCGGTGCTATGAACCTTCACGGCTACCTTGCGCAAAACGGCATTGCGTATGAAAGTCCGGAAGCGCGTGACTTTGCAAACACGTTCTTTATGATGGTGAACTTCTACTCCATCCAGCGTTCTGCGGAAATCGCAAAAGAGAAGGGTGAAACGTTTGATCAATATGAAGGCTCAACCTATGCGACAGGTGAATACTTTGACAAATACGTTTCTACTGATTTCTCACCGAAATATGAAAAAATAGCTAATCTGTTTGAAGGTATGCATATCCCGACGACAGAGGACTGGGAAAAGCTAAAAGCATTTGTGGCTGAACACGGTATGTATCACAGCTACAGATTATGCATTGCGCCGACAGGCTCTATCTCATACGTTCAATCAAGTACGGCGTCTGTTATGCCGATTATGGAACGCATTGAAGAACGAACATACGGCAACTCAAAAACGTACTACCCAATGCCTGGGCTTGCATCTAATAACTGGTTCTTCTATAAAGAAGCCTACGATATGGACATGTTCAAGGTTGTGGATATGATCGCCACTATCCAGCAGCACATTGATCAGGGAATCAGCTTTACATTGTTCTTAAAAGACACAATGACGACCCGTGATTTAAACCGAATCGATCTGTATGCACATCATAGAGGAATTAAAACCATTTACTATGCAAGAACGAAAGATACTGGGCAAGACAGCTGCCTTTCTTGTGTTGTTTGATTAAAGGAGAGTTTATAGTGACAAAAATTTATGACGCAGCAAACTGGTCAAAGCATGAAGACGATTTTACCCAAATGTTCTATAACCAAAACGTGAAACAGTTCTGGCTTCCGGAAGAGATTGCTTTAAACGGCGATCTCCTCACATGGAAGTACCTCGGAAAAAATGAGCAGGACACTTATATGAAGGTACTGGCCGGACTTACGCTTCTTGATACAGAGCAGGGGAATACGGGGATGCCGATTGTGGCTGAACACGTAGATGGCCACCAGCGGAAAGCGGTGCTGAACTTTATGGCGATGATGGAGAACGCTGTCCATGCGAAGTCGTACTCTAATATTTTCATGACCCTTGCACCGACTGAAACGATTAATGAAGTATTTGAATGGGTTAAACAAAATAAATATTTGCAGAAAAAAGCGCAAATGATTGTCGGGCTTTACAAAGCCATTCAAAAAGATGATGAAATTTCACTGTTCAAAGCGATGGTTGCTTCCGTCTATCTGGAAAGCTTCCTTTTCTACAGCGGTTTCTATTATCCGTTATATTTCTACGGACAAGGAAAACTGATGCAAAGCGGTGAGATCATTAACCTGATCCTTCGTGACGAAGCGATTCACGGCGTGTATGTCGGTCTCCTTGCTCAGGAAATTTATAATAAACAGACAGAAGAGAAAAAAGCAGAGCTTCGTGAATTTGCGATCGACCTTCTGAATCAGTTATATGAAAATGAGCTTGAGTATACAGAGGACTTGTACGATCAAGTCGGACTCTCACACGATGTAAAGAAATTCATCCGCTATAATGCGAATAAAGCGCTGATGAATCTTGGATTTGATCCATACTTCGAAGAGGAAGATATTAATCCGATCGTATTAAACGGATTAAACACAAAAACAAAATCGCATGACTTCTTCTCTATGAAGGGGAATGGCTATAAAAAAGCGACAGTTGAGCCGCTCAAAGATGATGACTTTTATTTTGAAGATGAAAAAGAGCAGATATAATATCTGCTCTTTTCGGCTTGAAGGTTCAAATGAGGAGGACGCAGTACCCATGGGAAAAATGGACGAAATGATTTTAGTTGCCCCGCGCGATGATGTGTTTAAGAAAGAAAGCTTAACCTTCCAGGGCGTGTACAGTGAAGATAGCAGAGTAGCCGAAATCATGGCTCAGATTGAAGCAGCCTATCGTGAAATGAGAAGAGGGGACGCAGAAGAAGATCCGCGTTTCAAGCAGCCGATACCTTATGTCGTCATTAAGCGTGAAGATGAAGTTTTTCTTTACGAGCGGCTGGCTGGCGGCGGTGAATCACGACTGCACAACAAGCTTTCTCTCGGCTTTGGCGGCCATATGAACGCCATCGAAGGGGCAGCTTCATTTGCTGAAGTCTTAAAGCTGAACACAGACCGTGAGCTTGAGGAAGAACTGCAAATAAATGAAGAAGATAAACAGGCGATTGTCACACTGGGATTGATCAATGATGATGAAAACAGTGTTGGCAAAGTGCATATCGGTATTCTTTCTGCGCTTCAATTAAAGCCTGGCGCACAAGTGGAAGTGAAGGAGAAAGAACAAATTGCTGGTAAATGGATGAAAGTTTCTGAATTAAAACAGGATGACATCTACAACCGTCTGGAAACATGGTCACAGTTTGTTGTCGATATCCTTGAATAAAAAAACCCGGTTTCTCGTGATGAGGAGCCGGGTTTTTTTATGAGACGCTCGTCCCGGTCTCGGCTATGATTCTAGGATCACAATAGCGTCAAAGCCGGCATTTTTCGCTCTGGCAGCCAGGGTGTCTGCATTGTCTTTGGATGAAAATGCGCCAATCTGCACTTTGTATAATCCGTCCTTTAAAAGGACAATCGAGTCAAAACCTTTGGCTTCGGCTTTACTTGCGAGCGAGTCGGCATTCGCTTTGACTTTAAATGCGCCGATTTGAACCTTATATAACCCTAAGCTGGAAGTCTTTTTAAGGTTAAAGGCTTGCTCCAGCCCGTTTGCATGTCCTCTCGCTAAGCTTTGAATAAAACTGCTCGTTTTCAGCTTATTTGCATCGGCAACGGTATCAATGAAGCCGTTCTCGGTCAAGAGGGCAGGCATTGCCGACTCCCTTAGGACGTGGAAGTTCGCCGTTTTTTTGCCGCGATCGGCAAAGTCGACAGCTTGTATCACTTCAGAGTGAATTGCCGATTGATAAGTCGTCGTCGGGGCTCCTACACCTGGATAAATATAGCTTTCAAAACCTGTGCCTCCCCCGGAATTAACGTGAATGGACAAAAAGAAATCTGCTCCCCAGTTATTTGCGGCATTTGTCCGGTCGTTTAAGCTGACATATTGGTCGCTTGTCCGGCTCAGCAGCAAAGAAACGCCTTCATATTCATTAGTTAATATCGTACGTAAGGCTAAAGCGATTTGCAGGGTTAACGTTTTTTCCTGAAGGCCATTACCTGTTGCGCCTGGATCAGCCCCGCCATGGCCAGGATCAATAAAAATTTTAACCATTTTTCATCACCTCATTACAGGATATGAAAAAACACGGCTTCTGCTTGTACGATTATCATTCAACTGAAAAATGAGGAAATAACCCTTTCACATCCGGAAATTATTTCTCGGGAAAGCGCACAATTCAACATGAAGCGACAACAGATACGGCCCGACATGAAATATGTGCATACGCCATATGTTTGTATGTACTATGGGTTCGGTTAACCTGCACTGATTCCTGCTGATTTAAGCTTTACGTTCATAAGCATTTGAAACGTAAATTGATGAGAAAGCTCCTTTCATTAAAGACACCACTTTATAAATCGAAAAAAAGAAAAACACTTCAGGTATCTTACGGCGGGTAATACGCTTCGTACAAAAAACAGCCCGTTACATGAAAAAAGGATTGGCGAATGGGGATAATAATGAGAAAAAGAAGCTCACTATAATACTCTGACAAAATGATTAAAAACAAAATCTCATGGTTTGTCCACCCCATGTCCGTGAATACAATAAGAAATAAAGTATTTCTCGGGAAAGCGCAGGATTCCTTATTGTTCCCGAAAAAAGCAATTGTTTCGACACATGATAGGCGTTTGTCACAATCGGCATCCGCTTGAATATCATATAGAGAGAACAGAGAGGTGAAGATGTTGGAGCGCGCTGTGACTTATAAAAACAACGGACAGATCAACATTATTCTGAACGGGCAAAAGCAGGTGCTGACGAATGCTGAGGCAGAGGCGGAATATCAGGCTGCATTGCAAAAAAACGAAGCAAAGCACGGCATTTTGAAGGAAATCGAAAAAGAGATGAGCGCATTAGTTGGGATGGAGGAAATGAAACGCAACATCAAGGAAATATACGCCTGGATTTTTGTGAACCAAAAACGCGCGGAGCAAGGCTTGAAGGTTGGAAAGCAAGCGCTGCACATGATGTTTAAAGGAAATCCGGGAACGGGAAAAACGACGGTTGCACGGCTCATCGGCAAGCTGTTCTTTGAAATGAATGTCCTGTCAAAAGGCCACTTAATAGAAGCGGAGCGGGCTGACCTGGTCGGGGAGTATATCGGACACACCGCCCAAAAGACGAGAGACTTAATCAAAAAGTCATTAGGTGGCATTTTGTTTATAGACGAAGCCTACTCGCTGGCAAGAGGCGGCGAAAAGGACTTTGGGAAAGAAGCGATCGACACACTTGTCAAGCATATGGAAGACAAACAGCATGAGTTTATTTTGATACTCGCCGGATATTCACGGGAAATGGATCATTTTCTCTCGTTAAATCCCGGTCTCCAATCAAGATTTCCCATTTCCATTGATTTTCCGGATTACTCTGTGACACAGCTCATGGAGATTGCGAAACGAATGATCGATGAAAGGGAATACCAGCTCAGTCAAGAAGCTGAATGGAAATTGAAAGATTACTTAATGACAGTGAAAAGCACGACAAGTCCCATTAAATTCAGCAATGGACGTTTTGTCAGAAATGTGATCGAAAAATCGATCAGAGCACAAGCCATGAGGCTTTTAATGGGAGACCAATACTTAAAAAGCGACTTGATGACCATCAAAAGCCAAGATCTTTCCATTAAAGAAGAAGCATCTGGATCTGCATAGACCTCTCAGTTTTTGAGAGGTCTGTTTTTTGCTCGTATTTCCGCTTTTCAAAGCAATCGATTTGTGGTATACACATGCAGGGTTTGGTATGATAATACTACTGCCCAATATGCAAAAGAAAGGAACATCCATTTGAACGAACAAGAAACGATTCAGGAGAAAGCCATTTTAGTCGGATGTCAGCTGCCGCATATCACGGATGAGCATTTTGAAAATTCTATGGAAGAGCTAGCATCTCTGACGAAAACAGCAGACGGAAAAGTACTGACCAGCGTCACACAAAAACGGAACAGGGCTGACGCCGCTACATATATAGGAAAAGGGAAGGTAGAAGAGCTGAAGGCACTGGTGGAAGAGCTTGAAGCTGATCTCCTCATCTTTAATGATGAACTGTCGCCAAGTCAGCTGAAGTCATTGGCAACAGCAATTGAAGTGAAGATGATTGACCGCACGCAATTGATATTAGATATTTTTGCAAAGCGGGCGAGAACGAGAGAAGGCAAACTTCAAATTGAGCTGGCTCAGCTGCAATATGCACTGCCGCGTCTGACGGGACAAGGGATCAACCTTTCCCGGCAAGGCGGTGGAATTGGGGCAAGAGGTCCCGGGGAAACGAAACTGGAAACCGACCGCCGCCATATCAGAAATCGCATTCATGAAATCAACACACAGCTTTCCACTGTCATTCGCCATAGAAGCCGATACCGTGAAAGAAGAAAGAAAAACGGTGTGCTTCAAATTGCGCTTGTCGGCTATACAAACGCAGGGAAATCAACATGGTTCAACCGTCTGACGAGTGCTGACAGCTATGAAGAAGACCTCCTGTTTGCCACGCTCGATCCGATGACCAGAAAAATGGTCCTGCCAAGCGGCTACAGTGTTCTTCTATCAGATACAGTAGGATTTATTCAGGATCTTCCGACGACATTGATTGCTGCATTCCGCTCAACGCTTGAGGAATTAAAAGAAGCGGATTTAATTCTGCATTTAATTGATTCTTCAAATGAGGATTATGTGGGACATGAAAAAACAGTGCTTCGGCTGCTTGAGGAGCTTGAAGCAGATGATATCCCGATGCTGACGGCTTACAATAAACGTGATCAAAAACTGCCTGATTTTATACCGTCCGCCGGAAGGGATCACATTATGGTCAGTGCGAAATTTGAGGACGACGCTGAAATCTTTAAAGAAGCGATTCAGCGCTATTTGCGCCAAGAACTGTTAACGTCTTTTGAAGCACATGTGCCGGCAAGTGAAGGGAAGCTCCTTTCCAGAATCAAATCGGAAACGATGGTAGACCGCTTCTATTTTAATGAAGAAAATGAACAGTATGACATATCCGGCTATGTCCAAGAAGAGCAAAGTATCATCGGTGAATTAAAGAAGTATATGTAGGAAGGAAATATAAAGACATGTTTGACACATTAACACACGGAGAATTATTGAAGAAAACGGCAATGGAAGTGGAAGCGGACATTGCCGGCATTCATAAACAAATAGAAGAAATCAGCGAGCGAAATGAGTGGAGAGTGCTTCAAAGCTATAGAAAACACAAAGTAAGCGACACTCATTTCACGCCGTCTACTGGATACGGCTATGATGATATCGGAAGAGACACGCTTGAAAGCATATATGCGGATGTGTTTGGCGGAGAAGCGGGGCTTGTAAGGCCGCAAATCATTTCAGGCACACATGCCATTTCAATTGCTTTGTTCGGTGTCCTCAGACCGGGGGACGAGCTCCTTTATATCACGGGCAAGCCGTATGATACGCTAGAGGAAATTGTGGGCGTCAGGGGTGGAGAAAACGCTGGATCGTTAAAGGATTTTCAAATCGGCTATAATGCGGTTGAACTGACGAAAGACGGAAAGATAGACTATGATGCAGTCGCCGCTGCGATCAATCCGAAGACAAAAGTAATCGGCATTCAGCGCTCAAAAGGATATGCGAATCGCCCTTCTTTCTTAATTAGTGAAATAAAAGAAATGATCCGTTTTGTAAAAGAAATCAATGAAAACCTGATCGTCTTTGTGGACAACTGTTATGGAGAATTTGTGGAAGAGCTTGAGCCTTGCCATGTCGGAGCCGATCTGATGGCGGGATCTCTCATTAAAAATCCCGGCGGTGGCCTTGCGAAAACAGGCGGCTACCTCGTCGGAAAAGCGAAATGGATTGAAGCTTGCTCATACCGTATGACGTCACCCGGTATCGGCAGAGAAGCGGGGGCATCTCTTTACTCGCTCCAAGAAATGTACCAAGGCTTCTTTTTGGCGCCTCACGTTGTGTCTCAAAGTCTAAAGGGAGCGGTGTTTACAGCGAGATTCCTTGAAAAACTCGGCTTCACTTCAAACCCGAAATGGGATGCGAAAAGAACGGATTTAATACAATCCGTTGAGTTTTCTGACAGAGAAAAGATGATTGCTTTTTGCCAGGCTATTCAATTTGCATCGCCAATCAATGCTCATGTGACGCCTTATCCAGCCTACATGCCTGGATACGAAGATGATGTCATTATGGCAGCAGGAACGTTTATTCAAGGAGCAAGCATCGAATTATCAGCTGATGGCCCTATCCGCCCGCCGTATGTAGCGTATGTTCAGGGAGGATTAACCTATTCGCATGTGAAGAATGCCATATGCAGTGCAGTGGATTCATTGATGGAAAAGCAATTAATTTAAATTTTTTAAAAATTTCTCTGGATTTGATGTTAAGAATCCTTACATCGTATTGACACATAATATAACATCACCTATAATGAAACTAAGTTAAGAAAAGGAGGAAATTGAGATGAGTGATAATATTCGCCGCTCAATGCCTTTATTTCCAATAGGAATTGTCATGCAGTTAACTGAGTTATCAGCAAGACAAATTCGATATTATGAGGAAAATGGACTGATATTTCCAGCCAGAAGTGAAGGAAATAGACGATTATTTTCATTTCATGATGTAGATAAACTGTTAGAAATCAAGCACCTGATAGAACAAGGTGTAAACATGGCAGGAATTAAACAGATTCTGGCGAAAGCCGAAGCCGAGCCAGAACAAAAACAAAACGAGAAGACGAAAAAACCAATGAAACATGATCTGTCCGATGACGAACTGAGACAGCTCCTGAAAAACGAGCTCATGCAAGCCGGCCGTTTTCAAAGAGGGAATACATTCCGTCAAGGCGACATGTCCCGCTTCTTTCATTAATCCGTTAGCAACTGTTTTGCTATATACATTTACCTTTTAAGAGGAGGAATTTTACCAAATGGCAAAGTACACTAGAGAAGATATCGAAAAATTAGTAAAAGAAGAAAACGTGAAGTATATCCGCCTTCAATTTACTGACATTCTTGGAACAATCAAGAATGTTGAGATTCCTGTAAGCCAGCTTGGAAAAGCGCTTGATAATAAAGTCATGTTTGACGGTTCTTCTATTGAGGGATTCGTTCGTATCGAAGAGTCAGACATGTACCTGTATCCAGATCTAAATACATTTGTTATCTTCCCATGGACAGCTGAAAAAGGTAAAGTAGCACGTTTCATCTGTGATATTTACAATCCGGATGGCACACCTTTCGAAGGTGACCCGCGAAACAACTTAAAACGGATTCTGAAAGAAATGGAAGACCTCGGCTTCAGTGATTTTAACCTTGGACCTGAGCCTGAATTCTTCTTATTCAAATTGGACGAAAAAGGCGAGCCGACGCTTGAACTAAACGACAAAGGCGGATATTTCGACTTAGCTCCAACTGATTTAGGAGAAAACTGCCGCCGCGATATCGTACTTGAGCTTGAAGAGATGGGCTTTGAAATCGAAGCGTCTCACCACGAAGTAGCACCTGGTCAGCACGAAATCGACTTTAAATATGCTGGAGCAGTCCGCTCTTGTGATGACATCCAAACATTTAAACTAGTTGTCAAAACAATTGCCCGCAAACACGGCCTGCATGCGACATTTATGCCAAAACCATTGTTCGGTGTGAACGGTTCAGGTATGCACTGCAATCTATCACTCTTCAAAAATGGTGTTAACGCATTCTTTGACGAAAACGCAGATCTTCAGTTAAGTGAAACAGCGAAACACTTCATTGCAGGTATCGTGAAGCACGCAACAAGCTTTACAGCAGTAACAAACCCGACAGTAAACTCTTACAAACGTCTTGTTCCTGGCTATGAAGCACCTTGCTATGTAGCATGGAGCGCGCAAAACAGAAGCCCGCTTATCCGTATCCCGGCTTCCCGCGGCATCAGCACACGTGTTGAAGTACGCAGCGTAGACCCAGCTGCAAACCCATACCTTGCACTTAGCGTATTGCTTGCTGCAGGATTAGACGGAATCAAAAACAAACTGGAAGCGCCGGCTCCAATCGACCGCAACATCTATGTGATGAGCAAAGAAGAGCGCATGGAAAACGGAATCGTTGACCTTCCAGCAACACTTGCGGAAGCACTAGAAGAATTCAAATCAAACGAAGTCATGGTCAAAGCGCTGGGCGAACACCTATTCGAACACTTCATCGAAGCAAAAGAAATCGAATGGGATATGTTCCGCACGCAAGTTCACCCTTGGGAACGCGAACAGTATATGTCTCAGTATTAATCTCTCAATCCCTTGACACTATTGGTGTCAAGGGATTTTTATGTTAATAGGTAATAAATTATAGAGCGGCACTGCTAAAAGCAGGTCGCTTTTATTTATGTCACTAATAAGACAATGTACTAAATTTTTAAGTAGGAAAATAATTTTATGCTTAAGGAAAGCAATACGCATAAATAATTCGACAAATTCTGTGGTAGTTTCTTTGTTCAATACTTCTACCAGCAATAGATGAGTGAAGTAGATGCTTAACATTGACACTATAACCAAATAAATACATAATTGTGTTAAAATCTAAATCAATTTTTTCAAAAAGGAGATTTCTATGAAAAAATTGACTATCTTTTCCGGGGGATTAGGAGCGGTTTTTTCTGTACTGGCTCAACTGTTTGCGGTTATAGATGACTCTTACACTTTGGGGAATTTATGGTTTTTAGGTGCTTTGGCGGGAATTATAACCATGCTTGCTTCAATCCAGACAAATAATAAACCAGTCTTCAACATATTATTAATTGCTAGTTCAGTAATAGGTCTACTTGGAACTGGTCTTGTATACATCATACCAACACTGTTCAATATAATAATAATTTATAAATTTTCAAAAGTAAGCCAATAAGCCAATGGAAAAATTAAGGTTCTTTTTTTATTTAACATCCCTTTGACAAGGTCGGTGATGAATCGCAGAATGCTTATGCTTGCAACTGGACCACACAGCTGGGGCATCCGTGGGCATGATTATCGAACGCCATATTTCTAGGATACCGGAATTGAAACATTTGCTGAGGCATTTCGTGAAGCTGATCACCAAATGACCATTTTCATAGAGGCACGTCTAAAGAAGCTATCATAGGAGGACAACAATGTGTGGAAAGCTTTAAGTCAATTACTCAAGAAACAGAAAAATCAAAGCCCAAGCGATGAAGATTATATACAGATTCCAGAAAAGGATTTTAATCTAGAATTAAAACAAATGATATTTGAGTTGGAGAGCCAGGGGGAAGTAGTATCGAAAAAGCTGCAGAATAAGTATATAGATGTTTTTGAAGCACAGGGTAAACCAAACCTTAGCATCAAAATTTGTAGAGACATAGATGGAGATGTGCTAAATGATTTTACAGCTGAGAGATGTTTTGAAAAAGAGTACCGTTCACAAATAGCAATTAATTACTATCAACCTGCAATAGTCTGTGATGAAGAATTAGACTGTTTCACAATGGATTTGTGGTATTACTACGGTGGATATAAGGGTACAGGTTATGGAACATTATTCGATTTAAATAATAATGACTTAGAAAAAGAAATTGAAGAAACGCTAATATTTTTACTCAATGACAAACAATTCAAGAAATAAAAAAGAAAGCCGCAAAGAGCTTTCAATCAACGTTCATTTGCTTAGTTGTCTTGATCCTTGTCCATTTTATGTTGGTAAAGCAGGGTGGGGAACTAGGCACTCCATTCAGATATTTCTTTCTTAACTCAGTCAATTTTTAAACGTTTCTTCACTTATATCTAGGATTTGAAAAAATAAAAAAATAATGAATAATTGAATTTTTTTGTTATATTAAATATAGCGTTGGAAATATGAAAGGTGGATTAAAAATGAAATATGAAAAAGTTTTAGATTCAACATCTCCATATGGGCCTCAAGGCCTTTTAGAAAAAGAGGGGCTTTTAATATCTACTAGATTCTGGGCAAATACTCAAGCGGATATTCTTACTGGAACGGGTTTACCTGTGAGCGATGAAGAGATGAAAACTTATCTGGCTATACCGGATGACGTTGAAATTCCTCAAGATTTTCAAAAAATATATGATGTTTATAACGAATATAAACAGTTGTGTAACTGGTGGATGAAGAATTTATTCAGCAGTGTTCTTAATATGGTTAACGATATTAATAATATTGGATCTTTGGCAACTAGAACGATAAATAGTGATATAAAATTATTACAAATAATGTCTAACGATAGCAATGAACAAGGAAGACAAGAGGCTGCGAAGCAATTTCAGTCTTCCTGTTCAAAGCTTGCTGCAATACTCAATCAACAACAACAGTCTATGAAAGAGGTTCAAAACCAATTAAATTCCCTCCTTCAAGGTAGTAACGACTGTATAGGTGTTAGACAATTGAATAATTCTTTAGAAAAAGAAGTCGCATATTTAGATTCACAGTATAATGATGAGAGTGAGATACATGATTCAATAAATATGTTTTTAGAATTAAAAAAATTATTGGGTATATTTGTTGAAGGTCATGATATTAATGAGAAAGTAAAATTCAGCTTTGAACTAGGGCCTCTATTTGGTTTTATTGTATCTGAAATATTAGAGTGTTCTGATATACAATCAGTTAAACAACAAATTGATCATTTTCTGAATATGTTAAACAATATGGATGCACAACTTTCTTTAGAAGTAAAAGTTTTGGGGATGCTTCACAGTATCAATATAGACCTGGTTAATGTAATAGCCCAAGCAGAAAAGTCTAAGGAGTTTATAGGACAAATCGAAGGCATCTGGCATTCTATAACAAATCAATTTTATTCACTCGCTCAAGGGTATGAGAATGAGGATATCAATAAGCTTTCTGCGGATCTTGATCATGCTGCCGCCACTTGGAAAACTGTTGCTAATAAAGCAAAAGAGTTTGTAACAAATTCATACCAAGGGTAAAAGAAAAATAAGGGCCTGAAAGGGCTCTTTTGCTTATAGTCATATTTCCCGTAAGTATTACTTTTTGGATTTATTAAATTTTAAAGCGTGTTTGTTTCACTGAATTCATAGTCAAAAGGGGAATGTTTTTATGCTTGGAATCAACGTTGAAAAATCAAATGAAAACTTAATTATCAATTGGCAGCTATCCAAAATTGAAATTCCAATCAAAGAAATCAATGATGTATTTCTTGATCCAAACTATGGGGGAGAGGAAAAAAGTGCAGTTAGGATCGGGTTTCCTTATGGCTCTACGGATAGGGTAGTGATTAAAACAGCAAATCACACTTACATTTTGTTCACCACTAATGCTGCTTTAATTATGAATAAAATTGTTTCTTTATAAACAGTTTATGCCCCTTTTAAATTTATTTATTAATGTTCTGTGTGGGAAAAATTTAATGAGGTGATTTAAGGAGGAGCATTTATGGAAGAAGGAAAGTTAGTTCACATGACTCTAGATGGTATTAAGAAAGCAGTTTCTAAATATGGTACATTCCCTATGTTTCATCATGGAGGATATGTCATGGAAGATGCTACTTTTCATTTCAAAGATCCTGCTAGTCCTCAAGAAATTAGCGATATAGAACAGAAGCTAGGTGTTACTTTCCCTAATGACTATAAAGAGTTTTTGTTACAGCACAATGGGATGGAAATGTTTGATGGGATTGAAATACTTAGCTTAGAGGGAATCATTGAATATAATGAGGTTCAAGATTTCCCAGAGGGATACGTTTTAATTGGATATCATTTTGATGGAAGATATGTCATAGACACAAACAAATCAAAAAATGGATTAGGCTATATGCTATATCTAGACTCAATTGATGATATTGAAGATGCGATTAACTTAGATTCTAATTTCGAGATATGGTTTGATATGCTAGTGTCTTCAAATGGAACGAAATATTGGGAAGTAAATCCGAATCTCCAAGAGTACTATAAACTGGTTTCAGAATAACACTTCGGCAAAAGAAAAAATTATGACTAATTTCAACAACCAAAGAATCTGCAATTTGAGGGAAGTATAATGACAATTTACGAGCAAATTAAAGATGCTTTGAAAAATAAGATCAATGAGTTGGTTTCACCCTCAAGAATTAAAGAAAACCCTTCAAGAAAAATACGGAACTAATCCGGATAGCATTATTTTATCAGATTATTGTTATAACCGGTTTCTAGCAAGAGGCAATATTGTTAATAAGGATAGTCATTTAAAGAAGTTATTGTTGTCTTCATATTGAAATAAAGATTAAGTATATTTGAGGGGAGTTAGTTACTTTAATGCACATAACAACAAAAAGGTTATTGATACGTGAATTTGAATGCAAAGATTGGCAGGCTGTATATGAGTATACATCTGATAGTAATGTAATGAAGTATATACCTGAAGGAGTTTTTAGTGAAGAAGATGCAAAGGCATTTGTAAATAAAAACAAAGGTGATAACGCTGAAAAATTCCCTGTCATACTAAGAGATGAAGACTTTCTTATAGGTCATATTGTTTTTTATAAGTATTTTGGTGAACATACATATGAAATTGGGTGGGTGTTTAATCCGAATTATCAAAATAAAGGGTATGCTTCTGAGGCAGCACAAGCTATTTTGGAATATGGATTTAAAGAAATGAACTTACATAGGATTATAGCTACGTGTCAACCTGAGAATATTCCCTCATACCGAGTTATGGAGAAGATTGGAATGAGAAGAGAAGGATTTTTTAAAAAATGTATTCCAAAAGGCAATGAATGGTGGGATGAATATTATTACGCTATTTTAGAGGAAGAGTGGAATTGAACTTTATTGAGTGCGGCAATACAAACAAAATATCACCCTCTACTTAGAACATATTAGTTAAATGAAGGTGATATATAAAGTGATATGACAGTGATTAAATGGGATTCAATGAGCTCCGGTGAATTGTTTTTGGGTGAGTTCACTAAGGATGATACCTGATACGCAGCCATACCATTCGAGCGTTAATCATTTTATAACTGATCTTTTCACTTTTGCCCACGGGGGAATAAGATCCTATTTAAGTTTGCCAGACGATTGTTTGATCCGTTGTTGATGATTGTCAGGATTTTTTGTGAAGGAATATCTTTATATAGTGGTTGATTATTCCCTTCTGGTAAAAATTGATCTATGTTGAATTGCTTAACATGTCATTGAACTCAGAGAATAAAGTGAACCTGCCACAGATGTTCATTATCTTTTAGGGGGTTCCAAAAAGACCGTATTCCTATCGATCGCTCAGAGTGAAAATGGTATACTAAAGTTACAATCACAGGAAGGAATTACAATTTTTCTAGGTCTACATAAAATCATCTGATTAATCGAAAGTGAGAATGTGATGAATGAATTTAATAGGGTATATGGAGGAAAGGTTTCAAAACCTCGAATTAATTCCTAGCATCTATAATCAATGGGGCACAGGAATCCATTTTTGTCTTGAGGAAAATATCTATCAACTCAAAGCAAATGAAGAATTGAATTTAAAGATGTTTCGGGTTGTATATGAACAAACCTCAATCATTTTTAATGAATTATTTGAACAAAATGATGACATATTCCTTGTGACGAATATGTATAAGCACAAAAAGAAAGAGAAATGTATAAGAAAATTAAAGGTGTATCAACCGTTTCTAAAATGTAAAAATCATTTGAATCAAATTATGGTGAAGACATATCCCTACCCTTTCGAAATCAATAAAGCTGAAGAATACGAGATGCAACAATTTTCCCTGTTATGCAAACCTCGAGACTTACGTGTAACTGAATTACTTAAAGCAGCCAGTAATGAGGATTTTCCACAAAAACCGAAATTCGGAGGTTACTCTATTGATTACCCTGATGTTTTCTTTGTGAACATTACAAAAGACATTATTTTCTTTATCTATGATGACCGCGGATGCGAAGTCATAGCTCATGATT
This sequence comes from Bacillus sp. YP1, assembly GCF_000877815.1. Lineage (NCBI taxonomy): Bacteria > Bacillati > Bacillota > Bacilli > Caryophanales > Bacillaceae > Bacillus > Bacillus sp. YP1. The sequence goes on from NZ_CP010014.1 coordinate 1,631,563, forward strand.
TCAAACGAATACGTCCACTTTATGAAAAATATCACGACTGGGTAGAAGAGTATAAGTGCATGTAATACTCTTTTATAAAACAATTTATATCAGGAAAGGCAGAATTAGATTATGAGGGCCTTACATACAAGATTTAAACGGTTATTGAAACTGAGAAACTTAGAATTTTTTCAGTTGGTATTATGTGATGATGAGAGATCTGCATTTTTATTAGTAGTTGATAAAAGATTAGTGGATTTTGATTCTCAAGGCGGAAACCATATTAGTGTTTATTTAGTTACTCACTTTGAGTTATCTGATCAGTCGTATAAAGATGTATTAAGCTTTAATGATGATCTTTTGGGTATGAAGCATAACTGTTCGTATGCAATGGATACTCTAAGCGTTAAAGAGGAATTTGATTTCGATTTCCCATTTAATATGCTTGCAATAAAAAGCTACGTACAAGAATTAATAAAAATGTTAGGGATTGATATCACTCTGCCTGAAATGAAAGAAAGAGATTTTGACAAACTTTCTCAAGACTAAATAAAACTACAATTTTAAGGAGAACGGAGACTTGCTTTCAATATGAATATTAGAAAAGCTGCAGCTATTTTTTCAATCACGATTCCAATTATCTCAGCTATCTTAATTATTAATTTTTTTACGGGAGTTATGTCAATTCCGTGGCAAGGAATGCCGGTGTTTTTTCCATTATTACTTTCTCCTATAGGAATCATTTTAGCGTTCGTTTCAATAAAGACAAATAAACGGTGTGCTGTATGTGGGATTGTCTTAAATGCCATTATGTTTCCATTTCCTTTTTTCTGGTTTATAGCAGGGACTTTGTTTTTTGGAGTTTAAAATCCATTAGGCATTACGCTTATACATTGGTATTTTCGAGCTTGTCAAAAGAAGGAATAAAAAATTTCAGAATTGCTTGGCTTTACTTTATTTTGAAAGGGGTCGAGTAAGATGGATAGGAAAAAGGATGAAATACAAAGAAAATATAGGGAATAATTGAGGGAGAAGAAAGATCGAGAAAGAGAAGATGGCAGTTCACATGCTTTTGAGATTGTTGTTGTAATAGCCATCATTATTTTAATGTTGTTCTTTAATTCAGTATCAAGGCCTTTTAGATAAAAGAATCCTTTTAAAATGACCTTCAATCCAATTCTGAGTACTGATACTCAATTTATTTTTCTTGTGAGAAAAGGGTTTAAATGAGTTTGTGGTATTTACTACATGAAACAAATTGAGGGCTTAAGAAAAATCAAGAAACAATTGAATCTTAGTAATCATACAACAAATATTAGGGAGGTAAAAATGAAATTGTATAATGAATTTATCAATATAGCTAAAACGTTTAATAAAGAGTTAGGCATAATTCCATTATTATATGGATCTTTAGGTCTTGAAAAGGTAACTGGGTTAGACTTTTCCCCAGAAGATATTGATCTCCTTATTCCTTTAATTTTTTTAGAGGAAAAGTGGGAAAAACTAAAAAAAGTGATGGAACTGCATGGATACAAAATGGTTGATTTACATGAGCATGAATTTAAGAAAACTAATACAAAAATAGGCATTGCTTACATTGAGGATTTAAAAGCATTTGCAGATGTAGACTATAATAATCTAGAGGTTTTTGAAGATGGCGGAGCGAAATATCATTTGCTAACGATTGATGATTACCTCAAGGTTTATAAAAAGTCTTTATTAGATGGTTATAGAAGAAGGAAGAAGAATCATAAAGACCAAAGTAAAATTAACATATTGAATAAATTAATACGGAATTAATTTCTGTATTCTCTTTTGTTTCCAGTCTCAATTAAAATTTTTAAGATTAAAATAAGTTTGAAAGGATAAATCATAGTGTTTAACACAGCCATTAATCCTCAGACAGTCAAAAAGCCATTTCTACTCCGGTTGAAAGCTTTTCAATTTTTGCTTCTTATTTATCTTTCCTGTATTGATATATGTATGTAGGGTTGGACTTATAACATAAACTATTCTGGCCATTCCTGTTCTTTCAATTCATGACCGGGCTTGCCATCAGCATAAATCTAGGCTAACAGTCTCCATACATCCTGTGATCACCTTTATCAAACTCTTAAATGCAACTTACCACTAACCAATTCTTTATTTCGCATAGATCATCTTTGTCATGTGTTTACACAAGAATCTGTTTTGGACTAATCGTCGTTAACTGATACATGACATTCGCAAATATTTGAGACACTGAATATAACGAAACAGTCAAAAATCAATATTTAATTCATTCTGCTTAAACTTTCTGAAAAAGATGTTGAAAAAGTTGAAAGGATTTTATAATATTAAATCAAGTTAGTTTGTTCGATCAACAAACTAATAAAATGAACTTTCATTATCCACAAGATAAGATCTTACTAATATGGATGGAAGGGGGATAAGAGGGTCGATTTAATGGAGCTAAACAATATAAGAAACGAAAGAATGAGGCTTTTATCCTTTTCCAAGTATATAAGGTATGACGAAAAAAGATGAATTTTTTGCTTGCTGATCACCATATTTTTTGCATTGTTTTGAAAGCGCTTTTATAAAAGTTTACTGACCGTAAATTCGAGAAATTGTTATACCGTTTCACACTGTTCCATATTAAAGGATCGAAAAGGGGAGAAATCATGCTCAGTGAAAATGTAAAGAAGATTAGCATGGTTGAAAAAGTTGGATATGCGTCTGGAGATTTTGCTTGTAATTTAATTTATGCAACAGTGTCTACGTATCTTTTGTTCTTCTATACAGATGTTTTTGGTTTATCGGCAGCAGCAGCCGGTACTATGTTTTTAGTGGTTAGAATAATCGACGCTCTCGCTGATCCTTTTATCGGAACAATAGTTGACAGAACGAACAGCAGATTTGGACGCTTTAGACCGTATCTTTTATTCGGAGCTTTTCCATTTGTCATACTGGCAATACTCTGTTTTACAACACCAGACTTTTCGGGTATGGGGAAATTAATATATGCCTATATAACCTATGTTGGCTTGTCGCTTACATACACAACGATAAACGTTCCATATGGCGCGTTAACTTCTGCAATGACTAGAAATAATCAAGAAGTTGTTAGTATAACTTCTGTTCGCATGTTATTTGCGAATCTTGGGGGACTTGTCGTTGCATTTTTTGTTCCCTTACTGGCTGCTTATTTAAGCGATACTTCCGGCAACGAGTCTCTTGGCTGGCAACTAACCATGGGTATTTTGGGAATGATAGGCGGGTGCCTTTTAATCTTTTGTTTTAAAAGCACAAAAGAGCGGGTCACTCTTCAAAAATCCGAAGAGAAAATTAAATTTACGGATATATTTGAGCAGTTTCGTGTTAATCGTCCACTTGTTGTATTAAGTATTTTCTTTATTATTATTTTTGGAGTGAATTCCATCAGTAATTCGGTTGGCATTTACTACGTAACGTATAACTTAGAAAGAGAGGATTTGGTGAAGTGGTACGGTTTGATAGGAAGTTTGCCCGCTTTGGTCATTTTACCGTTTATTCCAAGGCTTCATCAATTTTTGGGGAAAAAGAAATTACTAAACTATGCATTATTACTGAATATTATCGGCCTCTTAGCTTTACTGTTTGTTCCGCCAAGTAATGTTTACCTCATACTTTTCTGTCGATTAATCGCTGCTGCTGGAAGTCTCACTGCCGGGGGATATATGTGGGCGCTTATTCCTGAAACAATTGAATATGGAGAGTACAGGACTGGGAAAAGAATGGGTGGGCTCATTTACGCTATAATCGGATTTTTCTTTAAGTTTGGTATGGCCTTAGGAGGAGTTGTTCCGGGTCTGGTTCTTGATAAGTTTGGATATGTAGCAAATCAGGCACAAACCCCGACGGCATTAATGGGGATTTTAATTACAACAACCATTATTCCCGTGTTCTTGCTTGTTCTAGCTTTAATTGATATTAATTTCTATAACTTAGATGAGAAAAAATATAAAAACATGGTTCGAGAATTAGAGAATAGAGACAAAGTTTATTTGGATCATATTGATGATTTCAAGGCTTAAAAAAGAAAATAAACTGAGGAGGAGTCCCAAATGAAGATTACCAATCCCGTACTTAAAGGATTCAATCCCGATCCAAGTATTTGTAGAGCAGGAGAGGATTATTATATCGCTGTATCTACATTTGAGTGGTTTCCGGGAGTCCAGATACACCACTCAAAAGATTTAGTAAATTGGCACTTAGTTGCACATCCATTACAGAGAGTTTCACAATTAGACATGAAAGGAAACCCAAATTCAGGTGGAGTTTGGGCACCATGTTTAAGCTATAGTGATGGGAAGTTTTGGCTGATCTATACGGATGTTAAGGTAGTAGATGGCGCATGGAAAGATTGTCACAATTATTTAGTTACCTGTGAAACGATTAATGGTGATTGGAGTGAGCCGATTAAATTAAATAGCTCGGGGTTTGATGCTTCTTTGTTCCATGATACGGATGGAAAAAAGTATTTATTAAATATGTTATGGGATCACCGTATTGATCGGCACTCATTTGGAGGAATTGTTATACAGGAATATTCTGATAAAGAGCAAAAATTAATCGGTAAACCAAAAGTTATATTTGAAGGAACGGATAGAAAACTGACAGAAGCTCCGCACCTTTATCATATCGGGAACTATTATTATTTATTAACTGCAGAAGGAGGAACACGGTACGAACATGCTGCTACAATTGCCCGTTCTGCAAATATTGAGGGGCCATATGAAGTTCATCCCGATAATCCAATTTTAACGTCATGGCATGACCCAGGAAATCCATTGCAAAAATGTGGTCATGCATCCATTGTTCAAACACATACAGATGAGTGGTATTTAGCTCATTTAACGGGACGTCCTATTCATCCTGACGATGATTCAATTTTTCAGCAGAGAGGATACTGTCCTTTGGGCAGAGAAACAGCTATTCAAAAACTTTACTGGAAAGATGAATGGCCCTATGTAGTAGGTGGAAAAGAAGGAAGCTTGGAGGTAGATGCACCTTCTATACCCGAAACAATATTTGAAGCAACGTACCCGGAAGTTGATGAATTTGAGGATTCAACATTAAATATAAATTTTCAAACTTTAAGGATTCCATTCACGAATGAATTAGGTTCATTGACTCAAGCGCCAAATCATTTACGATTATTCGGTCATGAATCATTGACCTCGACATTTACTCAGGCATTTGTAGCCAGACGCTGGCAAAGTCTCCATTTTGAAGCCGAAACTGCTGTTGAGTTTTATCCGGAAAATTTTCAACAAGCCGCTGGATTGGTGAATTACTACAATACAGAGAACTGGACGGCTCTTCAAGTCACGCATGATGAAGAACTTGGCCGCATTCTTGAATTAACAATATGTGACAACTTTTCTTTTTCACAGCCATTACACAATAAAATTGTTATTCCTCGTGAAGTAAAGTATGTATATTTAAGAGTAAATATTGAAAAGGACAAATATTATTATTTCTATTCTTTTAACAAAGAAGATTGGCACAAAATTGACATTGCACTGGAATCGAAAAAATTATCAGATGATTACATCCGTGGGGGAGGATTCTTCACAGGGGCCTTTGTAGGGATGCAATGCCAAGATACCAGTGGTAATCATATTCCGGCCGACTTTAGATATTTTCGTTATAAAGAAAAATAATTTGCACATGAAAAAGGAGATTTCTATTTTAGAACTCCTTTTTCATATGAGAAGGTGCCTATGTCACTATTGCTTCAGAAATACTCCTAGAATAAAAAAACTCATCTTTAAAGATGAGCTGTCCATTCCTTAAAAAATTACATTGTAATCATGTCCAGAAAATGATCAATCACAATGGAGGACATTCCTAATGCCGGTGCATTCTGTCCTAAGGAAGATGGCAATAATTCATAGCTATTGCCTAATTGGGAATAAACCCTTGATGATACTTCACTTCTCATTGAATTTAAAACCATAGGATGCGATTCAATTATGCTATTTCTTAAAATTACGGCTTGTGGGTTGAAAGTATTTAGAATATTGGTAAGGCCTATTCCTAAATAGAATCCAAAATTCTGTAATGCGTTTAAGGTTCCGATATCATTTAGATGGGCGAGGTTTATGATATCTTGATAGGACAGTTTTTTCCCTTTGGTCTGAAGAGATTTTAATAAAGCCTTCTCTGAAGCATACAATTCCCAGCATCCTCGGTTTCCGCAACTGCATTTAGGACCATTAAAGTCTATTGTCATATGTCCCATTTCTCCAGAGAAGCCGCTTACTCCTCTATATAAATGGTTGTTGATAATAACACCGATCCCTATCCCTGTGCTGATACTTACGTAAATAATGTTATCGTGATTTTTTGCAGCTCCAAATACTTTTTCTCCATATGCGCCAGCATTTGCCTCATTTTCAATAAAAACAGGCACATTGTACTTCTCTTGTATCGAAGATTTTAAGTCAATATCTCTCCAGTTGGAGTTCGGAGTGAAAACAATTTTTTGATCTTTATCAATGAGTCCAGGCACGCAAATACCTATACCAATAAGCCCGTACGGAGATTGGGGCATTTGCGTAATAAAGTGATGAATCATATCAATCAAAATGTCTTTCGTTATTTCTGGAGAATTGGATTCCAAATGGCGGTATTGATCAAGAACGATTGTTCCTTCAAGGTCTGTTAAAATGCCATTGATATAATCCACACCAACATCTATTCCTACGGAGTATCCTGCCTTTTTATTAAAAACAAGCATGACAGGTCTTCTTCCGCCACTTGATTGTCCTTGACCTATTTCAAATACCAGATTTTCTTTCATTAACGTGCTTACCTGTGATGAAACAGTTGATTTATTTAATCCAGTCATTTCAGATAATTTTGCTCTTGAAATAGGTGAATTTTTAAGTATTTCTTTTAATAATAACTTTTGATTTACTTTTTTAACAAAGGCTTGATCTGCGATATCCACTTCATCCACTCCATTTGTATAACCTTTAAATTAAGTATGAACATAGTACATAGCGAATCTTATCTTTATTATATCTAATGTGTTCATAAAAAACTAAAAAAAATATTGAAAATACTGACGAGGTTATATAAGATGAAAATAAGTTAGTTTGTTTAAACAACAAACTAATAGGTAATGTACTTACTATATGAAATAAAATGCATCTGTATTTGAATGAATTTATTTTTAAGGGGGAAATCACATGGCTCAATCTCATTCCAGTTCAATCAACTATTTTGGAAGCGCAAACAAAGTGGTTTACGAAGGGAAAGATTCGACTAATCCTTTAGCATTTAAATATTATAATCCTCAAGAAGTAATCGGCGGAAAAACGATGAAAGAGCATTTGCGATTTTCTATTGCCTATTGGCATACATTTACCGCTGATGGAACAGACGTTTTTGGAGCAGGTACGATGCAAAGACCATGGGATCACTATAAAGGCATGGATCTAGCGAAGATGAGAGTAGAAGCAGCATTTGAGATGTTTGAAAAACTAGATGCACCATTCTTTGCTTTTCATGACCGGGATATTGCACCAGAAGGCAGTACGCTAAAAGAGACAAACCAAAATTTAGATATGATCGTGGGCATGATTAAAGATTACATGAGAAATAGCGGCGTTAAGCTATTATGGAATACCGCAAACATGTTTACGAATCCCCGTTTCGTCCATGGTGCCGCGACTTCTTGCAATGCAGATGTGTTTGCGTATGCTGCAGCACAAGTGAAAAAAGGGTTAGAAACAGCAAAAGAGCTTGGCGCTGAGAACTATGTATTTTGGGGCGGCCGTGAAGGATATGAAACATTGTTAAATACCGATTTAAAATTTGAGCTTGATAATTTGGCTAGATTTATGCATATGGCAGTGGATTATGCGAAGGAAATCGGGTACACAGGGCAGTTTTTGATTGAGCCAAAACCAAAAGAGCCGACCACCCATCAATACGATACAGATGCAGCAACAACCATTGCCTTTTTGAAGCAATATGGCTTAGACAATCATTTTAAATTAAATCTTGAAGCCAATCATGCCACATTAGCCGGGCATACATTCGAACATGAATTACGCATGGCAAGAGTACATGGTCTGCTTGGCTCTGTTGACGCAAACCAGGGTCATCCTCTTTTAGGCTGGGACACGGATGAATTTCCGACGGATTTATATTCTACGACATTAGCAATGTACGAAATCCTGCAAAATGGCGGCCTAGGAAGCGGCGGATTAAACTTTGACGCGAAGGTCAGAAGATCTTCTTTCGAGCCTGATGATCTAATATATGCCCATATTGCAGGGATGGATGCATTTGCAAGAGGATTGAAAGTTGCCCACAAATTAATCGAAGATCGTGTGTTTGAAGATGTGATTCAACATCGTTACCGCAGCTTTACTGAAGGGATTGGTCTTGAAATTATAGAAGGAAGAGCTAATTTCCACACACTTGAGCAATATGCGCTAAATCATAAATCAATTAAAAACGAATCGGGAAGACAGGAGAAATTAAAAGCGATATTGAACCAATACATTTTAGAAGTATAACAGGATAAGCTCCAGATCCTGCTATCAATACCAAATCACTGAATTACCCGTCATGATTCCTTTCCTATTGCTTGTTGTTATGACGGGTAACTTCTATAATTAGGATTTATTTAGAGTGAATGGTTTTTTAAAAGGGCAAGGAGTGAAAAAATGAAGTATGTCATTGGAATAGATCTTGGAACGAGTGCTGTTAAAACCATTTTAGTTAACCAAAACGGCAAGGTTTGTGCAGAAACGTCCAAAAGGTATCCGCTCATCCAAGAGAAGGCGGGATATAGTGAGCAAAATCCTGAAGACTGGGTGCAGCAAACAATTGAAGCATTGACTGAATTGGTTTCTATATCCAATGTTCAAGCCAAGGATATTGACGGGATAAGCTATTCGGGACAAATGCATGGATTAGTACTGCTTGACCAAGATCGTCAGGTGTTACGTAATGCAATTCTTTGGAATGATACCAGAACAACGCCTCAATGTATAAGGATGACCGAGAAATTTGGCGATCATCTTCTTGACATCACAAAAAACCGTGTTTTAGAAGGGTTTACATTACCTAAAATGTTATGGGTAAAGGAACATGAACCTGAACTTTTTAAAAAAGCTGCTGTGTTTTTGCTTCCGAAAGACTACGTGCGATTCCGTATGACCGGTGTCATTCACACCGAATACTCCGATGCAGCAGGAACTTTACTTTTACATATTACTCGCAAGGAGTGGAGCAATGATATTTGCAATCAAATTGGTATTTCTGCAGATATTTGTCCTCCGCTTGTTGAATCTCATGATTGTGTAGGATCGCTGCTTCCGCACGTTGCCGCGAAGACCGGGCTATTAGAAAAAACAAAAGTGTACGCTGGGGGAGCAGATAATGCTTGCGGCGCTATTGGAGCAGGTATCCTTTCTTCCGGAAAAACATTATGCAGTATTGGGACGTCAGGGGTCATACTTTCCTACGAAGAAGAAAAAGAAAGAGACTTTAAAGGGAAAGTCCACTTTTTTAATCATGGAAAAAAGGATTCTTTTTATACGATGGGCGTCACGCTCGCTGCAGGATACAGCTTGGACTGGTTTAAAAGAACGTTTGCACCAAACGAATCGTTTGAGCAATTATTGCAGGGGGTGGAAGCTATTCCGATAGGAGCCAATGGACTGCTATACACTCCTTATTTGGTTGGTGAAAGAACGCCGCATGCTGATTCTTCTATTCGGGGAAGCTTGATCGGAATGGATGGAGCCCATAATAGAAAGCATTTTTTGAGGGCAATAATGGAAGGTATCACATTCTCTTTACATGAATCAATTGAGCTATTCCGCGAAGCGGGAAAATCAGTTCATACTGTTGTTTCTATTGGTGGGGGAGCTAAAAATGATACGTGGCTGCAAATGCAAGCTGATATTTTCAATACGAGGGTAATTAAGTTAGAAAATGAACAAGGGCCAGCTATGGGGGCTGCAATGCTGGCTGCCTTTGGAAGCGGTTGGTTTGAATCACTTGAAGAATGTGCAGAGCAGTTCATTCGTGAGGCTGCTGCATTTTATCCAAAGGCACAAAATGTTCAAAAATATAAAACACTATTTGATTTGTATAAGAACATTTATACTCACACAAAGGATCTCAATACAGCTTTGAAGAGCTTTCGAAAAAACTAATGATGTTATTGTCCGGAGATCAACCGAAAAACAATTAATGATCAATCATCATCAAAGGCCTTTGATGACATGGCTGCCTTCTTTTGAAAAGATGGTGAGAATAAGGTATCGCAACCTTTAAACAGTATTGGAGTGTCCAGCAGACAAAACGAACGAGCGGAACCGTATTCTGTCAGCGAACACTTCAAGAAGTGGAGAAGCTTAGGAATGCCAATGGGTAAGATGTATGAAACCGCGCTAACGACGGTAGAGGGATCTCTTGATTTATGATGAAATAGGAAGGATGTTTACACACAAATAACCCCCTCACATTGACGTGAAGGGGTGTTTTTTATTGTTACTATACAGCGGAAATTTTACAGGCTAGTTGCATGATTTTAGCTTGATAAGCAGAATGGAAACTAGACACGCCATCATCTCTTTCTCATTCTTTGGAAACTGCATTCTGCTAGGTTTGCTGCTTTTTTTAACGAACAGTGTTTTTCTATTTCACACAGCCATTAAATCCTCTGTTTGTCACATAACCGCTCTTACTCCAAATTGACAGTTTATCTGATTTTGCTTCTTGCTCATCGAACTGTGTCTTTCTTTCCGTTGTAAATAACCTTAATCGTATCTCCATCTATTGCTCTATCTAATGTAACATTGACCAATTTCTTCTGCTTTTTTGAATGAGGCGTGCCGGCCTTTTGTTCTGTCTGATTATATTCATTAGATTGAGTATCTTGAGAGACTTGCTCCGTCCCATTAGAATCTGAATGGTTTTTGGCTGCGTGATGTGATCCGCAAGCTGCCAAAGTAATACTTAAAACGATTGCGATCATACTGATCAAAATCTTCTTCATATTGATTCCCTCTTTATCATTTTCTCTTTTCGCGATTAAACATCATCATTATAACGATATGGACATTTTTTGTGAATGGAAAACTTCAAGGGAACTTATAACACTCAAATTGCCAATAGTTAACTTCACAACGAGATGATCAAAACATCACCATTACATAGCGGAAATAAATAATCCTGAAAATAATATTGACTGAAAATGCTTTTGGAATTATGATAATATGAGAAATGACAATAATGTGACAAAAACATTACTACAACATAACAACTAATAGCTTAGGTTTATTCTATTGGCTAAAAATGTAAACGGTTACAAATCCAGAGGCGAAAATCTAAGATAGAGATGACTTTAGTTTTGACTCAATATCCACACTGAAAGAGCTTATTAAGTATTCTTAATAAAGGCAGGGGAAATGGATATGAATGAACATCGAAATCGAAGGTTGAAATTAATAATGATTTCAGCAACTTTTGGAGGGCTTCTCTTTGGATATGACACCGGAGTTATAAATGGAGCTTTACCTTTTATGGCAAGGCCAGATCAGCTTGATTTAACACCGGTTACAGAAGGGCTTGTTACGAGTATTCTATTATTAGGTGCCGCGTTTGGAGCGTTGTTATGCGGAAGATTGGCTGATCGATATGGCCGCCGTAAAATGATCCTTAATCTTTCCTTTTTATTTTTCCTGGCATCACTGGGAACAGCGTTAGCACCTAATGTTTTCATCATGGCGGTCTTTCGTTTTTTACTGGGGCTGGCTGTTGGAGGAGCCTCGGCGATGGTGCCGGCCTTTTTAGCAGAAATGGCACCGCATGAAAAGAGAGGGCGTATGGTAACCCAAAATGAACTAATGATTGTTGGCGGGCAATTTTTAGCATATGTTTTTAATGCGATTCTCGGTGTAACAATGGCAAATACGGGACATGTTTGGAGATACATGCTTGTCATTTGTGCTGTACCGGCTATCATGTTATTTGCCAGTATGCTTAAGGTACCAGAAAGCCCCCGATGGCTAATCTCCAAAGGCAAAAACAGTGAGGCGCTGCGAGTTCTTAAACAAATTCGAGAAGATAAACGTGCAGAAGCTGAATGTAGAGAAATTCAAGAAGCGGTAGAAAAAGATACAGCACTAGAAAAGGCATCACTCAAGGACTTTTCTACACCATGGCTGCGCCGTCTTTTATGGATTGGAATCGGTGTTGCCATAGTGAATCAAATTACAGGTGTGAACTCGATTATGTATTATGGCACACAAATCCTTAAAGAATCTGGTTTTGGTACAAAAGCGGCTTTAATCGCTAATATTGGAAATGGGCTGATATCAGTTATTGCAGTTATATTTGGGATTTGGCTGGTCGGAAAAGTGAGACGGCGTCCAATATTATTGATTGGTTTGGCGGGGACGACTACAGCTCTCCTATTGATTGCAATTTTCTCAATTGTGCTTGATGGATCTATGGCACTTCCTTATGTAGTGCTTTCTTTGACCGTTTTATTTCTTGCCTTTATGCAAGGGTGTGTAGGACCTGTGACTTGGCTTGTCATAGCGGAAATATTCCCTCAAAGGTTAAGAGGACTTGGTTCTGGGATAAGTGTTTTTTTCCTTTGGATATTAAACTTTGTGATCGGTTTTGCTTTCCCGATCTTGCTTAGCTCTGTAGGTTTGTCTTTTACATTCTTTATATTTGTGGCTTTAGGTGTATTGGCAATCGGTTTTGTATACAAATTCATGCCGGAAACAAAGGGGCGTACACTTGAAGAATTAGAAGAGCATTTTCGTTCTCGACAAGATCATAATACTCCTGAACAATCAATTATTGAGGTATAAATATGTTGAAAATCTCTCTTCTTATAGGAGGGATTTTTTTAGTTTCAGAAAAATCAAAATCCCTCTGGTAGAGGGATTTTGATTCAGCATTTTAAGATGTTCTACACGTATAATACTGGAGTTGATACTTTAAAAATCTCGCCATCTCTTATATAAAAACGAGGGATGCGGCGGCTTAATGTAGACACGACTTCATAGTTAATCGTATTGAGCATTTCAGCCACTTCATCAACGGAAATCTCGGCTCCTTTTTGCTTACCGTAAATCACGACTTCTTCTCCTTGTTTACCTTCACCGTTTTCTCCTAAACTGACCATGATCATATCCATTGTTACTCTTCCCGCCACTGGCACTCGTTTTCCGCGATGAAGAACAAACCCGCGATTGGAAAGGGCACGAGAATAGCCGTCAGCATAGCCAATCGGGAGTGTAGCAATTACTTCATTAGGTTCTGCGACGTATGTAGCACCATAGCTAACGGTTCGGGGTTCTGTACGCATGGTTTTCACATAAGCGATGCGCGCCTTTAAACTTAACGCAGGTTCAAGCTTAACGAGGTTTAGTTGTTTAATATAGGCTGAAGGATATAAACCATATAAGCCGATACCTAAACGGATCATATCAGCGCTAAATTCCGGAAATGCGATAGCTGCAGCCGTGTTGCACATATGCACGGTGGGCAGCTCAATCCCCTGTTTTTTTAAAAAGCTGAGAAAACTGATGAATTTTTCGTGCTGCAGCTTTGTGAGTGTTGTGTCCGGTTCATCAGCTGTCGAAAAATGTGTGAAAATCCCTGTCCATCTGAGGAATTTACTTGCCTTTAAGGCTTTCACTACTTCTAAAAGTTCTTCCTTTGTGCGTACACCTAATCGTCCCATGCCGGTATCCACGTTAATATGAATGGCCAGCCGGTTAGCACTCGCTTCTTTTTCCAATATCTCGTTTGCTTCTTTCATCCAATCAACCTGAAATGCTGATAATGTTATATTCCAAGCTGCTGACTTCTTTACACAACTAAGGGATGTAAAACCAAGCACAAGGATAGGTGCTGTAATCCCAGCTTTTCGTAAAACGATTCCTTCCTCCACACTGGCAACAGCGAGCTCACTCGCCCCGTGTTCCAGTGCATGGCGTGCCACTTCTATAGACCCGTGACCATAACCGTTCGCTTTTACGACAGCCATAATTTTGCTCTTATGTGGAATATGACGGCGAATCGCTCGCAAATTCTTTTTAACGGCATCAAGATTGACTTCGATCCAAACTTCTCGGCAAAGCTTTATCATCAACGCTTCCTTCCTTCTTATGGATTGTAAATACCACCTATTGCCGCAAGAATAAATGTTAATTGTTGGATGATTCGATCTTATTTTATTCAACTTTATTTGAAATCATTCAACAGCAAATCCATGTGATACGAGAAGGTGCCTATCAATGTTCGAATAATAGCAAGTACGGGATACATGAGGCTTGTAAGTGGGGTGTTAATGGGTACGGCGACCGAGGATTACAAAAATGATTATTTGTTTTGGGACATTTTTTTCTAAGGGTAGATGATAACGAGAAATCTAATCAGGAAATACTTACCGTTCATCAATACAAAGGATACAGGTTAGAATTAGTGATGTTTGATGTTTGATGTTTGATGTTTGCAGTATAGAAGCACAGAAAAAGCAAGGAAGTAACAGCAATCTTCCTTGCTCCATTGGATTCCTATTAGAGAGCACGCACTTTTGCAAAAGCTTTTATCTTAGCTCCATCATCATTTTGACAGCGAATATAATATGTTCCGGTTTTATAGTGTGATACGTCAAGAGTTAGAGTTACACTTTTGCCAGGTTTAACTGTATAGCCGGAAGCGATTGTTCCACCACCTGGTTTTACAATTTTGAATTCAAATGGATTGCTTCCTGTATTCTCAACAAAAACTCTGATTTCGCCATCTTCACTTCCATAATAATCAAAATAAAATTTTCCGTCACCTCTAAACGTTTCTTCCTCTTCTAGTATAATATCGGATTGTGCGGCAAACGCAGTGACTTTTTTAGGTGTGTGGTCAATTGATGCAGCTGAAGCATAAGTAGAGCTTAATCCTGTAATTGAACTAACTAAAATCGAACCTACCACAATTTTCTTAAACACTTTTCTTCATCTCCTATATAAGAAATAAATTACAAAATTATACATTCGGTAAAGAGTTGGAAAGACCTTTGGGAAATCCTATAATTCACAAGAAATACAAAAAGGGTATGTTTATTTCTGGTGAATATTTATGACGGAGTAAACATGTCATAACATCAGGATGATTAAAGCGTAATCAAGTACGGTCTGAGACAAGCAGGACACTACATATGAAGGCACTGACTGGCTAACTTTTCTCAACAAAGACAAGAGAACAAGAGGGCGTCTATTGTTATGAACATTGAAGAACCTTTTAAATGAGGAGGGCTGAGGAAATTCTGTAAAAGATAATCGGTTGAAAAGGCAGTCGATTCCTTGTTCCATAAACCTAACATTAGAGTATATAATTAAACTCGTATTCACAAAAATCGTTTAAGTAAGGGGTATACATGAATAGGGGAGTTAGTTTTCAAATACCGAATGAATATGGAAATTTTCTATGGAGAATACTGCAGCCGGTAGAAATAGCTAATTATAGGTGGCAAACGAGTGGGGAATCTTATTTTGTTGTAGAAGGAGAGCTCGATGATGAGGAGCTTTTTCATGACTACGCAATTGTTGAAGGGGCAGTTTTTGAGCAACAATTAAAAACGAATCAGTACTATACCATTTTCGTTGAACTGAAAGCATTTCCATATGGAAAAATGGTTAATCAAGTCAATACATATGAAGAGTTTGCTGACAGTGATTGCGAACTTGTCCTTTTGATAGCAGATAATAGCTACGTTTCGATTTACTGTAAAAACAAAAATATCATTGAAAAACTTTACTTCAATGCTTTACAGAATGATTTTGAAGACGTTCAATTTATAACTGATGAAAATGACACAAGAACAAGCCTTACTGTATGATAGTCAATAAAAATTAAAGGAGCTAGTACATGACAATGCAAATTAAAATCAAGTATCTAGATGAAACACAAACAAGAATCAGCAAAATTGAGCAGGGAGACTGGATTGATCTTCGGGCAGCTGAAGATGTAACAATCAAAAAAGATGAATTTAAGCTTGTCCCATTAGGTGTTGCAATGGAGCTGCCTGAAGGTTACGAAGCACATGTCGTCCCTCGTTCAAGTACATATAAGAACTTTGGCGTTATTCAAACAAATTCAATGGGTGTTATCGATGAGTCATATAAGGGAGACAACGATTTCTGGTTCTTTCCCGCTTATGCATTGCGTGATACTGAAATTAAGAAGGGTGATCGTATCTGCCAGTTTAGAATCATGAAGAAAATGCCGGCGGTTGAATTGGTTGAAGTCGAGCATTTGGGAAACGAGGATAGAGGAGGACTCGGTTCAACAGGTACTAAGTAAACAAAATAAATCCTTGGCTGTCTTCATGCTGTGTGATTGATCAATGGAGGTTTCAGCCAAGGTACAAAGAAATACTTTTATCTAAATTTTTATAAGTAGGGGAAGGCAACTACAAACTAGTAATGCCACTAATAATAAGCCAAGTTAAATGACATGTGTTCATTAATAATTGAATTTACAGCAGCCATGAGAACAAGTTCAAAATATAAGATGAAATGAGACATAAGACTTCACAAAAAAATCTGAGTACCGTCGATAAATATCATAAAAAAGCCCCCGGTATGTCGCCGGGGAATAAATAGACGTTTAAGAGATTTAGTGATGTTTTTTATATGATTCGACAAAATCATAATAATGATCATCGTCATCATAATACTTTTTTTCGTAATGATAATCGTGATCATCGTAATACTTTTTATCATGGTCATCATACTTTTTATCATAATCATAATGTTTTTTATCATGATCATAATACTTGTCGCAATCATAATGCTTCTTATCATTGTCGTAATACTTTTTGTAATATGTTTTTTTCCAAGTGTAATACTCTTCTTTATATTTTTTATAATAACCCAATTAAATTCCTCCTTTATGTTATTCGAATTTAATTTATGAAGTTTAAATGATATGGTATGGTCAAATAAAATAAGAATAGTAAAAAGAGGCTGTTTAAAACACTTTCTGAAAAACAAAACGGATAGCTGTTTAAGAGCGAGAGAGAGCACTCAATCACTGTAAAATAATAGTAAAGTGTATAGAGAAGATTAGTATACGTAAAAAGGGACTTTCTCATTGAAGAATATTTGAACGTTATGGTTAAGATTCAAGAGCTCTATGATGTGATTTTTAACACTGCTTTTGAAGGGTTTAGAGTTAGACATCAAAACAAACATCAAAACCGGTTAGAAACAGATCATATAAGGAATGAACCGCTGCCAAATATCATAAAAAAGTTGTTAATGATCAAATGAATGAAATTAGAGAGAATTTATTTTAAAGAAAGCCCAATTGCACATGGACAAATGACAATTGATATTGAGGTAAAATACAATGCATTAAATCAGAAAAAGCTATTGGAGGATTTAATGTGTTTAGACAATTTCCAATTTGGTATACACAAACACCTGACTATTTGAATTTTTATGTGCCGCAATATCAAACCATTTCTTATAATCCTCAACAATGTTATCAACGGTGTATGTACCAAACTGGCGGTAACTATGAGCTATGTGACAGACTATGTTATGGAGAAATACAGGTGTAAAAGAGGGGGTTATTAACTCCTCTTTAAACACACAGTGAGTGGAATAAGATCCTCACTTTATCTGCGAGTGCTTAGTATTTGCGATAATATTGTATTCGTAATAAATTATGCTTAGCAACTGAAAATGAAAGAAGGATATGAATAGTCATGACGCAATTCGATAAACAATACAATTCAATTATAAAGGATATTATCAATAATGGAATCTCAGACGAAGAATTTGATGTAAGAACCAAGTGGGACTCAGATGGAACACCGGCACATACTCTAAGTGTAATGAGTAAGCAAATGAGATTCGACAACTCAGAGGTTCCTATTTTAACGACAAAAAAGGTTGCCTGGAAAACAGCCATTAAAGAGTTGCTCTGGATTTGGCAGCTGAAATCTAATGATGTTAATGATTTAAACAAGATGGGCGTACATATTTGGGATCAGTGGAAACAAGAAGACGGCACCATCGGACATGCATATGGATTTCAGCTGGGGAAGAAAAACAGAAGTCTAAATGGAGAAAAAGTGGATCAGATTGATTATCTTCTTCATCAATTGCAGAACAACCCATCTTCACGGAGACACATTACAATGCTTTGGAATCCTGATGAATTAGACGCAATGGCCTTAACACCATGTGTATACGAGACACAATGGTACGTTAAACAAGGGAAACTCCATCTGGAGGTAAGAGCACGGAGCAATGATATGGCGTTGGGAAATCCATTCAATGTCTTTCAGTATAATGTGTTGCAGCGCATGATTGCTCAAGTCACAGGTTATGAGCTTGGTGAATATATCTTTAACATTGGGGATTGCCATGTGTACACACGTCATATAGACAATTTGAAAATTCAAATGGAAAGAGAACAGTTTGAAGCACCTGAACTATGGATCAATCCTGAAGTGAAAGATTTTTATAACTTTACCATTGATGATTTCAAATTAATCAACTATAAACATGGGGACAAGCTTTTATTTGAGGTAGCGGTTTAATGCTGCCTTTTTATTGTGCAGTGAATGGATAGCAGGTATCCTAATTTCATTAAGCAATCTGGAAGATGAATAAAAATTGAAGGACAAACACGTATAATACATAAAAAAGATTAACTCTACAGTTAATCTTTTTTATTCAGAAGAAAATATCCTAACTTTGAAACTAAATACAAAGTAAAAGCAATCATTACAGTTCTAGATATTACAATTCCATGAATAGCTAAATCATATCCAGCAGGTACCAACGCATTTGTATTACACATAAAATATATAGATATTAGAAGTGCTACAATAACTAAAATCATTCCAAAAAGACTTGATTTTTCATATTTCATACCAATTTCCACCCTTATTAAAGTTAGGTTTAAACAAAAGAGCTGAAGAAACGAACTATGACCAGTATGCTCCAATGAAAACCGCCAGACAATGCTGGCGGCTTTTTGCTGCTTCGTTTATTTATTAACAGAGATCGTAACGTTATTTCCTGCAACTGAAACCTTTGCGAAATCCTGTGTATCTACCTCAGGAGTGACGGCTTTATTGTCGATTGTGATGTTGTTAAAAGATGTCGAAAAGGTTGCTTTGATCGCATCACGCTGGCTTTCATACGAAACAGCCGCGGTAGCAAGGGTTTTCCATTTTGAAATCGTGCCGATGTTGGTTCCTTGAATTTCTGTGATAATCCGTCCGGTGTAGCCGTCATTGTTCGTTCCCCAAAGGGTCATGCGCGTATTGCCGCTTAAATTTTTATAGATTGTCATTTGGACTGTGCTTCCAGGGCGGAAGCCTTTATTGTATGTGAATTTGTCTTTTCCTTCGATGTACGTTTCTTCATTTTTGGACCCAACCTTCATGAGGGGCTTCCAGACATTGTATTGTTTGCTGTACTGAAGCCCGATATCTGCTTCAGTTCCGCTTGTTGCCCTAAAGCCAGAATAAATATAGGGAGTGGAGACCGAGTCGTTGTTTTTTACAGTTTCAGGAAGCGTAATTTTAGCTGTAAAAACGGCGCCCGTACTGTTCAGGTAGACACGGCCGCCGATTCCGTTAGGCAGCTGGGATGCTGCTTTTGCGACTTGAGCGTCTGCCGCGAGTAAGCCTGGTATACCTGATGAAAGGGTTCCGAAAAGAACTGCTGTTCCTACTGCACCTGCAATCAATACTTTTTTCATCAAAATTTCCCCTTTAGATAGTGGTTTCGCCATTTATTATACCTTATTTTGGAACTGGATTGATGTATATAAATCGAAAAATATTTCATTTTGAGTAAAGTAAGGGACGAAACGCTTCGCCAATCTGAAAGCTATATACCTTTATCAGAGGAAAGAATGAGATCACAATCGTTTTAACCGATTTGAAATTTTCCTCAAAATAAAAGTACAAATGCTTAAAGAAACGATTATTAAAAGGATGCCCGCTATCGTTTCCCAGCCTGTAAAAAAGAGGTGACGTTTCATCAATGTCTGTCCTTGTAAAATGATAAAAGCACAGATACCGACTAAGAAAAGAAAACAAATACTTAGGATTGCTAACGCTTTACGTGAGTATGTTTTCATTTCATCTTTAAAATACAGCAATACGAAAACAAAGCAGATAACATTGGCTATTGTGCTTATCACCTCAAAGCTTTTCATGACAACTGATATAAATAGACAAAGTAAAATGAGATAAAATACGATGTTTCTATACAAAAAACCTCTCCTTTTATGTATGATCCTCAAAGAGTTTATAAAAGTTTCTTTGTAACTGCAATAAACTGAATGCGCTCACTTATGAACTAACTAAACTATGTACTAAATATTCACTATTCTTTTTCAGATTCAGTCACCAAGGTTTTCATAGAAAGGGGAGCTTCAGAAATATACATATAGTGCACAAACAAAAAAAGACCCGGCAATAGCCGGGGGAAAGTAAAAACGAGGAGATGTTAATGGCGTTTAGTAGTGTTTTTTATGCTTTTTATACTCTACAACATAATCATAGTCTTTTTTATCGTGATCATAATATTTTTTATCATAGTCATCATATTTTTTATCATGGTGGTCATAGTATTTTTTATCATATTCGTAATACTTCTTATAATACGTTTTTTTGACCGTATAATACTCTTCTTTGTATTTTTTGTAATAACCCATATATACTCCTCCTTTATTTTTACTACGCTTTATTATACGGCGAGTAGATTTTGCGGCTTGGACAGTTAAAATCATAGAAGGAAAAAAGGGCTGTCCAAATGATTAAAAAAAGACAGATGACACAAAAACAAATCAAAATAAAGAGCCGATTTTTCATCGGCCCAAACGATTTATCCTACATTTGTTTGTCTTCTTTGTTTTCTGAGTCATTTTTTCTGATATCCTGAGTCAGTCCGCTTGTTGCTTGTTTAAATTCTGATAAGGCTTTTCCTGCTGCACGGCCAAGCGCCGGCAGTTTATCAGGCCCAAATACTAAAAAACCCACAAACAAAATAACGAGTATTTTTGTGAAGCTTAATTCCATATCCTTTTCCCCCTGATTGAAGTACAACCTTTTAAACAAATTATAAGAGATAGCAGTACAAATGGGAATGCATTTATTTTGAACATTTTAAAACCAGCACAAAGGCAGATTCATAAAACGGCTGCTGCTGAATATAATGTCCAATGCCACCTGCCTAAGAAGCAGGGAGGCAGGCTGGATCAATTATGTAGCTCTGCCGAAAATGATACAAACGTATCTGCGGCTATCATTGAAATAGAGGAGTGGTGTAGCTGATGAGATTCACTAAGGTAGTTGGATTTTTGTCTGTTTTAGGGTTGGCTGCGGTTTTTCCATTAACGGCACAAGCAGAAAAAGCCGGAACTGCGGGGGCTGGAGAGTGGGATAAGTTGGGGACTTACACATATACTTACTCAAGTCCGACGGTATACTCGACCGGAGGAGATTTTAGAGTGTGCCTTTCAGGAAGCACTCCTTTTTCTGTTTCACTGCACTTATATGAGGATGATCCCGGTGACAATCCTGATGATTATGTAGGGGCAAACTATTTTTCACCCGGAGAATGCCACACCTTTGGCAGTATTGGAAAATTTGTAGATGGGAGCAATAACAAGGCCGAGTTCTTTGTTACCGATTACTCTGGTAAATCTAAAACTGTTACGTTTTATGATTGATGGACTCAAATTGTGAAGTATAACCCTTGGGAAAGAACAAAAAAGAGAGATACCTCTCTTTTTTTATGCTTCGACAGCCTTGCGAAGCCTTTCATTTACAATGCCAGTCCAGCCGCCATCCATCTTGCCGCGAACGACGGAGCTTTTCTCGTTTGCTTTGCCGATCACTTCATTCGGCTCTTTCCAGCCGCTGTGAATAAGGGTAAACCCTGTCTTTTCCCCCAAGTCTTCTAATTGAAAGGTAACGACCCATCCTTCTGTATCCCATTCAAAAGAAAGTTCAGTTGGAGCTTGAACAGCCAAAACTTTACAAGGGGACGGCCCAAACGGTGATTGTAAGTGAAATTCTTGTCCTTCTTTGAGCTGAAAGTCATTGGGCATAAACCACTTGGCAATGCCTTCTGAAGTAGAGACTGTCTCCCAGACTTTCTGAATGGGAGCCTCTAGGGTAATGCTTTTTGTAATATCTGGTAATGTGTTTTCGTTGTTTTGAGCCATTTCGTTTACCTCTTGACATATGATGTTTTTTCAATTCAATCATATAATAACTAATAAGATCATGTCCATAGCGTGCATTATTTATGCTAGAGCTGCTGTTCAACAGCGTGTCAGTCGCCAGTCTGATCTGTGAATGGGAGAATTCTGCATGTTCGAGAAAGAGAGAGACGTGTATGTTGTCATTTCGTTCATGCTTGTTTGCTCAGCCGCAACTGTTATGTTTGAACTGGAATTCCTGTTCAGCCAATTTATTTTGCGATTTTTGTTTTAATAGTAAATGAGCCATTTTCTAAAACAGGAGGTTTTTTATGCTTGGAAAAATCAAAGCAGCCATTGATAACAGTCCAGGGAAGCCGGCCAGAATTTTAGTTAGTGAAAAAGCGTTTCAGCAATTAGAGGAAGAAATGCGCTTTGTTTACGTTTCCAAACCGAAAACGATAATGGGGATTCCTGTGGAAGTTTCAGATCAGGCAGAAAGCTTCAAGCTGGAATTTTAGTTTTCCCAGACTGCTAAAAGGCTCATTTTGTGTTAATTATGCAAAATGGTCAGGTTGATTTCTTTAAAAGCATGATGAAATGTTCATCATGCTTTTTTTATTGAGAAAAAAGACGAACATAAAAAATAGGTATACGGGAAAAATAATCCTATTAGAGAGAGGGGAAATGACAGATGGATAACATGATATCAACACTTACTGATTGGAATGTGTGGTTTCAAGCGTTAGTAGTATTTCTCGTTCCATATGTAATCTATAAAGTGTTTACTTG
Organism: Bacillus sp. YP1; assembly: GCF_000877815.1. NCBI lineage: Bacteria > Bacillati > Bacillota > Bacilli > Caryophanales > Bacillaceae > Bacillus > Bacillus sp. YP1. The sequence goes on from NZ_CP010014.1 coordinate 1,654,588, forward strand.
GATTCATGTATAAGAAGGTGCAATGATGAGGTGGCGGAACAATCAGTACAAAACACAGAAGCAGCATAAATCAGATTATTCGACAGCTGAAAAGCAGGATCAGGATGTGTTAACCGGTAACATCGGATACGACTTAGAACATGTAAAAAGAAAAATAGGACATAACGGGGACGTTCATTTCCGTGAGCTTGAAATCACTCAATTACATGTGAAAGCGGCATTGATCTTTGTTGAAGGACTGTCTGATCAGGACTTGATTAATAAAGGACTATCAGTGTTAGTCATGAATCAACCTAATCAGGTAAGCGATGAAATTTCTCAATCCGGCAAAGGTATTTTAACTTCGAAACAGATAAAAAATCAAATCGTATCAATCGGTGATGTCATAGAATCAGAGAAAATCAGTGATATCGTGTTGAATGTTTTCATGGGTTCGACAGCGCTTCTCATTGATGGAATACCGCAGGCCTTTCTTCTGGGAACTGTAAAAAAACAAAATCGAAGTATCGAGGAGCCGCTTTCAGAAGCGCTTGTCAGAGGGCCGCGCACAGGCTTTACAGAAGAGTTGAGTACGAATACAGCTCTTTTGAGACAGCAAGGAAAAAATGATCAATTAACATTGCAGAGATTTGAAGTAGGAACACGATTAAAAAAGGATTTAATCATCGCTTATATGAATGACATTGCAGATCCAAAAGTAGTCGAGGAAGTAAGAAAAAGAGTGAGAGGGATTGAGATCGATCATTTGCCGGAGTCAGGCTACGTTGAACAGTTAATTGAGGATAATTATTTGAGCCCGTTCCCGCAAGTACAGAGTACAGAACGTCCTGATCGCGTCATAAGCGGATTAATGGAAGGAAGAGTAGCCATTCTGCTTGACGGCACTCCGTTTGCTTTGATTGTTCCAGTCACTTTCAGCATGATGCTTCAATCGCCTGAAGATTATTATGAACGATGGTTCCCGAGCTCGCTCATCAGATTGCTGAGGTTCATCGCAGCAATGATAACGTTATTCGCACCCGCTTTATATATATCATTTATTTCTTTTCATCCGGGGTTAATTCCGACCAAGCTGGCGATTTCAATTTCCGGGACGCGCCAAGGTGTTCCGTTCCCATCCCTTATTGAAGCCTTATTTATGGAAGTCGCAATCGAAATTTTAAGAGAGGCGGGGCTTCGTCTGCCAAAACCGATTGGACCCGCAATTGGCATAGTTGGCGGATTAATCATCGGGGAAGCAGCTGTGCAGGCGGGGATTGTCAGTCCAATCATGGTCATTGTTGTTGCGCTCACAGCAATTTCTTCATTTGCCATCCCGCATTATAGCACAGGTATAGCACTTCGGATGCTTCGGTTTGGCGCGATGTTTTGTGCGGCGGTGTTTGGATTGTTTGGAGTCATTATGTATTATCTGCTGCTAAGCAGCCATGTCGTAAAACTAAAGAGCTTTGGTGTGCCATACGCAAGTCCGGCAGTGCCCTATCAATTAAAAGATTGGAAAGACTTTGTTATCAGAATGCCTCTTTTAGTCATGAAGCGCCGGCCTAAAATGATGAATACAGATAATACAAAACGGGTGAAGTGATGAACTTAACAGGATGGTGATAAAGTCTCATGTTCAGCCCAACCAGTAAAATCACAACCGCTCAGGCAACGATTATCATCATTAATTATATGCTTGCTGCCGGAGTTCTTACGCTCCCTCGGACAGTAACAGAACAAACACAATCTCCTGATGGATGGATTTCAGTTTTATTAGGCGGGGTCCTAGCGGTAATAGCCGGGATGATTATAGTTAAATTAAGCCAGCAGTATCCTCAGGAGACCTTTTATGAATACTCCCGACATATTGTAGGAAAATGGCTCGGGCATTTAATCAGTATTGTTTTTATTACTTATTTTCTTGCACTCGGTGCATTTGAAGTCAGAGTCATGTCCGAAATCGTGGATTTTTTTCTCCTCGAAGGGACACCGTCTTGGGCAATCATTATGACAGTTCTTTGGATTGGGCTTTATTCAATTACACAAGGCCTAGATCCGATTGCACGGCTTTTTGAAATGATTTTTCCGATTACGGTCATCATCTTTTTAACGATAGCCCTCATGAGTTTAGGCATATTTGAGATCAACAATTTGCGTCCTGTATTAGGTGATGGAATCATGCCAGTTCTCAGAGGAGTAAAGACAACGAACCTTTCATTTACATGTTCAGAAATTATGCTCATTTTAGTAGCATTTATGAAAAAGCCGAAAAATGCGGTGAAAGCGGTTGTGATCGGGACAGGCGTTGTGACCAGTTTTTATATGATTACGCTAATTATGGTAATCGGTGCACTATCAGTTGAGGGAGTTGTGACGAGAACATGGCCGGGGCTTGACCTGATGAGAAGTTTTGAAGTACCTGGTTTAATATTTGAACGGTTTGAATCATTCCTGCTTGTGATTTGGATTATGCAGCTTTTTGCTACGTTTATTATCACTTTTTATGCAGCTTCCCTGGGAGTCTCACAAGTTTTTAAAAAGAAACCCCTTTCATGTATGTTTGTGCTGCTTCCTGTTATTTATATCCTCTCTTGCATGCCGAAAAATGAAAATGACGTCTTTATATTGGGCGATACGGTCAGTCATATCGCTTTGTATATATTTGGCGCTTTGCCGATTTTGCTGTTAGTCATTTCGAAATGGAGGAAAAGAGGTGAAAAGTAAACTAAAACGTCAATTGCCTGCTATGGTCATGGTATGTCTGCTGATGATTTGCGTAACAGGATGCTGGAGCAGTCGGGAAATAGAAGATCTGGGTCTCACATTCGCTATCGCAATTGATAAAGGAAAAGAAACGAACACTGAAAAAGAGTTAAAAGAAGAGGGCGGGAGCTATCCGAAAAAAGACAACATTACGCTGACCTATCAATTTGTTAATGAAAAAGCGGCAGGCGCGGGCACAAGCGGGGGAGGCGGTAGCGGACAAGGAGCGCAAAAAGCGTATATTAATATAAGTGAAACAGGGGATTCATTACAGCAGATCGGAAGTGAGGTTGCATTAAGACGGGACCGAGAAGTGTTTAGCCCGCATTTAAAAGTTGTTGTCATGAGTGAAGATGTGCTGCACACATTTCCTATCGACGAAATGCTGGATCAATTTTTTCGTGATAATGAAATCAGGCTGAGCTGTCTTGTTTTATCTGCTAAAGGGGAAGCAAGAGACGCTCTCCAGCTGAAAGAGAACGGAGAAATTCCGGCATTTCGGCTGATTGGATTAGGTGAAAATGAACATAAAGTTTCCAGAATTCTTCCCCCTATGACACTCGCGAAACTAATTGGAAAACTGCATTCTGGCAGCAGCTTTTTACTGCAAAATGTGGTTGCGGCGAATGGAGCGGTCAAGTATTCCGGAGCAGCTGTAATCAACGGAAAATCGAAAAAAATGATAGGCACTTTAAATGAATATGAAACTGAGGGAATTACATGGATTAGAGGAGAAGGGAAAGGCGGAGTTGTCAAAAGCCATGATAAAAAGAGCCAACAAACGATAGCGTACGATATCAATAAAATCAAAAGCAAAATTCAGCCAATCGTAAAAGGGAAAAATATTTCATTCCATGTCGATATTGAATCAGAAGGCGATTTGGTTGAAAACTGGAACACAAAAGAGGCGTTGGACACCCAGTTTATAGATCGTCTCGAAACGACTATTGAAAACGAAGTAAAGAAAATAGTTGGTCAGGTATTAAAAAAAATTCAGCGTGATTATAAAGCAGATGTTGCGGGTTTTGATGAATCTTTAAGACTTACATATCCCCACTTATGGAAAAGGGTGAAAAATAACTGGGATGACACCTTCAGTAAAGCCGACATCACATACAGTGTGAACGTCACAATTACTCATTACGGCACGGTTAAAACTCAGTAATGAATCCCAAGGAAGAGAAGGAAACCTCTCTTCTCTTTTTTATACTTTTTTTGGAGAGATATACACTTTTCAAATCGACCAATATGCTAATATAGGAATTGCTTGAAATAGGAGGGAGAAGGGGCTGTGAGGCAGAAACCGATTTATGTAGAAATCGAAATGAAATCTGATCTGGATACACTCTGGGAATATACACAAAACCCATCACTGCATAAGGAATGGGATCTCCGGTTTTCAAATATTACGTATTTGAATAGACAACCATGCGAAAAACAGAAGTTTCTTTACGAAACAAGGGTAGGCTTTGGATTAAAGGTGTCAGGTACAGGAGAAACCGTCGGTGTTTTCAACAAATGTTCATCTGAAAGGTCTTCTTCACTGGCTTTTGGCTCTAATCATCCGTTATCTCTGATTCGGCATGGAAGCGGCTACTGGAAGTATATACAGAGAGAAAATGGGAAAATGACGTTTTTAACACAGTACCAATACAAAACAGCCTACGGACTGCCGGGAAGATGGATCGATCGTTTATTATTTCGACCGCTGCTTGGCTGGGCGACTGCCTGGAGCTTTGATGCATTAAGGCTTTGGGTAGAGCAAAATAAACATCCGAAGCGCTTTATTCGATCCGCTATCATCTATGTGTTCATGTGTCTGTTTTTCAGCCTGTTTTGGTTCTATCAAGGCTTTGCAGGTGTTGAGACAAGCATATTGGCAGGAACAGCGGAGATAGGCTTAGCTATTTTGTGGCTGATTCCTTTAAAAAGAAAATGGATCATTCATGGTGTCCAGGCTTGTATTTTTGCTGGGTTTGCTTGTCTAGGTTCCGAAATATTCATGTGGGTTCTATTGAGTGTGTTTTCCGCTGCAAGCGGCGCTCTTAGCCTGCAGCTCCCCAGTGCCAGGCGCACAAAACGAAAGAGAAAGAAGTGACATTGTGAGTTCGATTTATGAAAAATCAATTATTAACTATCATTTGCTGCATCCCAAGCTGCAGAAACGGTACCAATTAGACGGGTCTCATACATTCAGCGGGACGGGAACGATGTCAGAAATAAGCGGAGGCTCTTTTCTGGTTAGAATGCTGTTAAAGCTGGGTGTTTTTTTCAGATGCTTCTTTTCAGAAAGAGGCAAAGACATTCCATTTACAATACAAAATAGAACTTGTCTTTTGAAATCACAACATACAGGGATAGAATGGAATCGTACATTTTTCTTTAAAGGCAAAAAACGTTTCTTTGACGCGATAATGATATATGACGAGAAAGAAAATAGAATACTTGATTTCTTCGGCAAACCTCATCTGCTGTTGTCTGTTTTGACGTTCGAGGCATCTCTTGACGGCTCTCTTACAATCACATCGGGAAAGCAATGGCTATTGATATTTGGAAAAAGAATCCCGTTGCCGAAATGGCTGACCGGTACATCCGTAGTTTGCGAAACGTTTGATGAAAAAAAGAATTGTTTCACCATTGAAGTGCATGTGCAAAATACAATTCTTGGCACTCTTTTCTTTTATAAAGGAACGTTTCAGGAGGAAGAGAGAGAATCATGAAACGAAATGGCATAGTCAGTGCGCTTTGTTTTATAGGATTTCTTGCAGCGGAAGCACCGGATATTTCAGTGGCAGAGGCACTCGTTTTGTTATCCATTCTATTTTTCGTGCCTGGAATTTTCCCTTTTGTTTTTCGTCAATCGCCGGTTCGTGCTGCTCAGTTTATGGAATATGGGCTAATCCAGTGCTATCCGGTAGCCGCATTCTTTGCGGTGCTGGCTCTAGTGACGGAGGTTGGAGGTTTCGCGCTAATCTGGTGGATGTACACAGTTTTTATTGCATTGTATGCGATCCTCCGCCTTTGGGAAACAAAGATACATAGAATCGAAGAGACATCAGTTTTGTTCGGTCTTATTTATTTGGCGGGAGGAGGATTTTGGTTTTTTGCTTATGCTGCCCATTTGCAGATCATGCAATTTGGCCCTCTCATCATTTTGCTGACTGCTGTCCACTTTCACTATTCTGCTTTTCTGATCCCGATCTTCAACGGCTTACTCGGCAGAACCATTAGAAAACATCGGATGTTGTATAGTTGGATAACATGGGTGATTTTGCTTTCGCCCCTTCTTATCGCACTGGGCATCACATATTCAAAAACACTTGATGTCATTGCGGTTAGCATTTATATGGCGGCGATTTATCTTCATGCATTTTTGGTGTTCACGGCAGCTTTTCGCACCAAGACGGGGACATTTCTTATTTGGGTTTCTTCCGCTGTTTTAATGATAACGATTGCTTTCTCGATGATTTATTCATTTGGTGTATTTCGGCAAGAAGTTACATTGACCATCAATCAGATGATTTGGATTCACGGTTTTGTCAACGCGTTTGGTGTTATCTTGCCCGCTCTCATAGGGTGGAGAATAGAGGATCCGAAGTCTTTTGATGCAGACAGTGTAAAGACATTCAGCCGTATCTACGGAAAAAGAAAGATTGGAGAAGAATTTTTAGCTAGCATTCAAGCTGAAAATAACGCTCGGTACAGCGGACTTGTGGATGATATGGGCAGCCTGCGTTCAAAAGATTTTTCACCAGAAAAACTGGCGCCGCTCATTCTTTCGTTTTATGAACACACCATCGAATACAATATTAAAGCAAAAGTAACATGGAGCACGTGGTTTCGGCCGCTTGCAATTGTTTACGAATGGTTCAGCAGAAGAATCGGCCAAATACATCTTTCGACGAACCCTGATTGGTATAGGATGTACAGCAAGATAAAAGGTGTTCATTCTAAAAAAGACGGAAGGGAAAGAGTACGTGCCTGGATTAGAACAAATGAAAAAAACGAAACCATTTTTACCGCTCTTTATTCAGTGTATCGTTCAAATGGAGAGGGGTATATGAATATTTCTTTACCGCTTCCATTCAGCAGCATGACAGGTATTTTAAAACCATATCATCATCAGGAGAAGCTGGTTTTAACAAGCAGGCGGAGAAAAGGCAGAGCGGGGGATGAGGGAATTTATCTGCAAACAAGAGCGGGAACTTGTCCGCTTCCTTTATCTGAAACCTTTCTGATAGAAGCTGCATATGACAACAAATTAACCGCTGTTCATCATATGTGGCTGTTCGGAATAAAATTTCTAACTGTTCATTACAGCATTACACATATTAACCAGCCTATTGAAAGAACCTAACACAAAGAAGAAGTTTCGTCTGCCAGTTGTAATAGATGAACTGTTTTAAAAAAATTCTGCGCCGCATGAAGACAGGAAAGGAAGGGTTTATGGTGTTTTATATCAGTTTATTTCTGATTCTTTGGCTGGCTGCGGGGTTTGCAGTGGGAATGAAACAAGTGTATGTCGATCAGCTGTTTGATAAAACTGTGATCGAAAGGCTGGAAAAAGAAGCGAATGATCATGGACACGCTGACCGGATGATCAAACAGCGCGCCCTTTATATTGCAGCAGTGACATTAAGCGGGTTTATTTCTGTTTATTATGAAATGAAAACAATCCCGCAAAGGCGAAACATAAGAAAAATTGAAAAAAACATCATGAAATTAAATCAAGCAAAAAAACGAAGAATGAAGAGAAAATAAAAATGCACAGGCCAAAGGGCAGGTGCATTTTTGTTTTGTATGGAAATGGGGGAGGTGGTGCCAGCTTACTTTTCATAAATTCAAAAATGAGAAGAACAGCGCCCGGGCTAATGGTATATAATATTGTGAATTTAACAAAAATTTAACAAGGAGGACAAGAGAATTCGTGCTAAAGCCTCAAAGAGACCTACATCCTGTTGATTTGGACTTAGAGGCGGAGTAGATGAAACCGGCCAAAGTATCCCTGCTCCGCCGTTTGCTCCATTCCTTGAAGCATGTTGATTGTAACATAGCCAAACGTTTTCCATCAACTATTAAAATTGTAAAATTATTGTTTATTTTTATGGTATTTGCTCCGATTTCTTCAATTTATGCTGAAGATGTATATCAGAATTTTGAGGAATTAAAAAACAATGAAGATCCTTCTGATTACGACATTGTTACGAAAGAAACCGGAAGCCCTGTTCTTGTTTTAGCTATTCACGGAGGAGGTATTGAAGGCGGGACAAGTGAAGTAGCGAGAGAGCTCAGCAAAGAGTACTCGATGTATTTATTTGAAGGCTTAAAATCGGCAGGAAACTCAGTCCTGCACATTACGAGCACGCACTTTGATGAACCTCGGGCCCTTAAAATGACGGGAAATCATGAATATGTCATTTCATTACACGGGTACGCAGAAGAAGATCAGCAGATCGAAGTCGGCGGTACAGATCGCGTAAGAGCGGCAGATTTAGTTGAGAAATTGCAGCATGCCGGTTTTCCTGCTGTATTGCTCAATACGGACCATCCGCATGCGGGCGTTAGTCCGAATAACATTGCAAATAAATCAAAAACAGGTTTAAGTATTCAGATAGAAATGAGCACAGGGTTTCGAAAGTCTTTGTTCGGCATCTTTTCTTTAAAAAGCAGAGCTGTTACTCAAAATGAGAGGTTTTATGAGTTTACAGAAGTGATGTTCCGTTTTCTCAAAAATAGCTACTGAAAAATAGGAGGCGATAAGACAGCCTCCTATTCCTTATGCTTCTCATTCGTTTCGGGAAACAGCTCGTCCGCGGCTTCCGTTTGATACTGTAAGGTGTTATCTCTCGCTGACAGTTCATTTCGGAAATTTTCATCAAGCACATTTTTCAGTAAATACCGATGAAAAAAGTATTCAAAAACAGTAAGACAGGCAGCGGAAAGGAGAGCTGCTCCAAATGGTGAGAAATCGTTTCTTGTTTGGGTTAAAACAAATACCCAAAGAATAACGAATGAAAGGCCAAAGTCAGCCAATGAAGCTGTAATATTGTTTGTTCTGGGTAAGACGAGCATGTCACCAGAAAGATAGGAAACAAAACCTAAGAAAAGTGCAATAAACATCACACTTAAAAAGGATGCGTGATAGACTCTGTCCAAAATCACATATAAAAGGGCGAGAGTGAAAGCAATCTTTGAAGCAAGCGCAATGATATGTTTCATTTGACCACCTAAATTGTTATTTTTTGAAGAAAATTCTTGGGCGTAAACAAATGATAAATAATGCAATTCAAAACCATTCATAATGGTCATGTTACTATTTTAAACAGTCCGTTTTTGTTTACACTGGTATTTTTTTTCAGCAGTATGAAACTTTCTTATGAAAAAAGACGTATATGTGGATGATCAGCTTTCAAGGGGGGAATGATTTGTGGAGATAAAAGGAATCAATCACTTGTTATTTTCAGTTTCGCATTTGGATACATCGATTGATTTTTATCAAAAAGTGTTTGATGCAAAGCTTTTGGTAAAGGGAAGAACAACTGCATATTTTGACATGAACGGCATCTGGCTAGCGCTTAATGAAGAACCAGACATCCCGAGAAATGACATTAAGCTTTCTTATACCCATATTGCTTTTACAATTGAAGATCATGAATTTGAGGAGGTATCAGCTAAATTAAAAAGACTTCATGTCAATATTCTGCCTGGCAGAGAACGAGATGAACGCGATCGAAAATCAATTTATTTTACCGACCCTGACGGCCACAAATTTGAATTTCATACCGGAACACTTCAAGACAGGCTTCGATATTACAAACAAGAAAAAACCCATATGCACTTTTATGATGAAACGGCCTTTTGATATCACACACCATATTTCATATAAGGTTAAATTTAAAGAAGGGTGTTGGTGGAGACTTTATGTTTGGGGAAGGTTTCTACCCGATTAGTTCAACGATGCCATATCTTTTGAACTGCACAAGTGATTCGGTGAAGGAGAATTTGAAATACATATTACATTTTATATGAAGAAAGCGAGCTGTTTTAACAGAGTGTTGAACTACCTAAACTATGTACTAAATTTTCAGTTATATCAATTGCCTCGCCCTTTAATAAATATAAAACCGCATCCTTCCACGACCTAAAAATGAAACGTTTTTAAGAAGATAGCGTCTAATATTCTAAACGTTCATATTTTGAATAAAAGTTTCCTGAAGGAAAGAAAATTTCTTGACTTCAACAATTGTTTGGTGGATAATTATGGTGTAAACATGATGTTCTTTTTCCTCCTATTCAGGCTCGCACCCAAAAGTCAGGGCGAGCCTGCTTTTTTTGAACAACAAACCCCCTCTCCGTAAAGGAAAAGGGGGTTATTTCATGCATCTGATAGATCAATAGATTAATGGACGGTTCTGAACACGCCAATCACTTTCCCTAGAATGCTGACATTCTGCAAAATGATAGGTTCCATCGTTGGGTTCTCAGGCTGCAAGCGAATGTGTGTATCCTCTTTATAGAATCGTTTTACAGTTGCTTCATCATCTTCTGTCATCGCAACTACAATTTCCCCATTGTTCGCTGTGTTTTGCTGTTTAACGATGACATAGTCCTTATCGAGAATACCAGCATCTATCATACTGTCTCCCATAATCTCCAGCATAAATACATGCTCGTCTGGAGGAACCATGCGGTCAGGGAGCGGAAAATATTCTTCAATATTTTCTACTGCTGTAATAGGAGATCCCGCCGTGACTTTCCCGATGACCGGTACATTAACGACCTGGCTTTGCGGAATGTCTACTTCTTCATCAAGAATTTCTATTGCTCTTGGTTTTGTCGGATCCCGTCTGATCAGCCCTTTTGTTTCCAAGCGGGCCAAATGGCCGTGGACAGTAGAGCTGGACGCAAGCCCGACAGCCTCTCCGATCTCTCTCACGGAAGGCGGATATCCTTTTGATTTAACCTCTGCTTTAATAAAACGGAGGATATCAAGTTGCCTTTTTGATAGCTTCGTCATTTTTCGCACCTCAAAACGTCGATTTTAAGAAGATTATAGCATGATTTTCCTTACAGTACAAACATAGGTTCGAAAAAACAATTGACAGAAACGTTTGTTCGTATATACTGAAATTATAAAAATGCGAACAAACATTCCTGTTGGAGGTTATGATCATGAGTAAAGAATCTATTATTTTTGTCGGTCTGTTCACAGTGATTTTGAGCGCGGTTATCCTTATGCTGTCATATACAAGCAGCGGCCAAGAGCTTAATCAGTATGTTAAAATAGAAGTCCAGCAAGGCGACACACTCTGGTCAATTGCTGATCAGGTAGCCGATACAAAAAAGATAAACAAAAATGATTTTATTGAATGGGTAGCTGATAAAAATCAACTTCAAACCTCTGATATCCAGCCGGGTGATGAGTTAGTGATCCCATTGAAAAAGAAGCATCAGGATGCATATGAATTAGCAACTGTAAGATAGAGAGGAAAGAGAGATAAAATGAAAGCACTCATTTATGCCCGTGTAAGCACAAATAAAGAACAGCAGGAAACGTCATTAAAGCGGCAGGAGGAGGAGCTTACGGCCATTGCAGCGGAGAACGGCATGGAAGTGGTCAAAGTGATTTCAGAAAAAGCCAGCGGATATGAAATGGATCGGGATGGTGTATTTGAGCTGCTTGATGTGATTAAGAACGCTGGAATTGATGTCATTTTGGTTCAGGATGAGACTAGGCTCGGACGGGGAAACGCAAAAATCGCACTGCTTCATTGTATTTATAGAGAAGGTGTGAAAGTCTATACAACGGCTCATAGAGGTGAACTGGAGTTATCGGAGGCTGACTCAATGGTCTTGGAAATCGTCAGCATTGTGGAAGAGTATCAGCGAAAGATTCACAACATGAAAATCAGACGGGGAATGAAACGTGCAGTAAAAAACGGTTTTAAACCGCAAAAAAACTTAAAAAACCAACATGGGAACAGTGGAAAAGAAAAAATAGAGGTGCCAATCTCAGAGATCGTCCGCCTGAGAGCGAATAAACTGACGTTTGCTGAAATCGCGGCTACCCTAAGAGGGTTTGGCTATGATGTCTCTAAAGCAACCGTTCACCGGCGTTTTCAGGAATACATAGAGAATGAAGAGACAGCAGAGTGAATCAGTTGTAAAACTTTTTTTGATCTAGTACTATATAGACAAAATGCAATAAAGGAGTTTAACATGATTTCAAACGCGAAAATTGCCAGAATTAATGAACTTGCTGCCAAAGCTAAAGCTGGCGTTATTACAGAAGAAGAAAAAGCCGAACAGCAAAAGCTCCGTCAAGAGTACTTGAAAGGTTTTCGTTCTTCTATGAAGAACACGTTAAAAAGTGTGAAAATCATTGACCCAGAAGGCAATGATGTTACACCAGAAAAGCTAAAAAGAGAACAAAGAAATAACAAACTTCACTAATATAAGAGGAATACGGCAATATCGTATTCCTCTTTTGCATATACTATAATCAAAACTCTTATGTGACAAAATTCAACAAGTTTCTCTCAAATTTAAGCTGAAACAGTTGAGAAAAAGTCGTCAGACATTTATGATGTAAGGGTACAACACATAAGGAAGGGGATTTTTATGGATACAATTGAAAAGAAATCAGTTGCTACCATTCGCACACTGTCAATAGACGCTATTGAAAAAGCAAATTCTGGTCACCCAGGGATGCCGATGGGAGCCGCTCCAATGGCATACACGCTGTGGACAAAATTTATGAACGTAAGTCCGGCAAACCCTGGCTGGTTTAACCGTGACCGTTTTGTTTTATCTGCTGGACACGGGTCAGCACTATTATACAGCATGCTTCATTTAAGCGGGTTTGATCTTAGTATTGAAGATCTTAAGGGATTCCGCCAGTGGGGCAGCAAAACACCAGGACATCCGGAATTCGGACATACTGCCGGTGTTGATGCTACAACAGGTCCGCTTGGCCAAGGAATTGCCATGGCAGTCGGTATGGCAATTGCTGAACGCCATTTAGCGGAAACATACAACCGCGATTCATTTAACGTAGTCGATCATTATACATACAGTATTTGCGGTGATGGTGATTTAATGGAAGGTATTTCTTCTGAAGCCGCTTCACTCGCAGGCCATCTTCAGCTTGGCCGTCTGATCGTACTATACGATTCTAATGACATCTCTCTTGATGGAGACCTCGACCGTTCATTCTCTGAAAACGTGAAACAGCGTTTTGAAGCAATGAATTGGGAAGTTCTTTATGTTGAGGATGGAAACAATATTGAAGAATTAACAGCGGCTATCGAAAAAGCACGCCAAAATGAAAAGAAACCTACATTAATTGAAGTGAAAACGACAATCGGATTCGGTTCACCTAACCGTGCCGGTACATCCGGTGTTCACGGTGCGCCGCTTGGTAAAGAGGAAAGCAAATTAACAAAAGAAGCTTATGCGTGGACATATGAAGAAGACTTCTACGTTCCGTCAGAAGTTTATGAGCATTTCGCTGCAGCTGTTAAAGAATCAGGTGAGAAAAAAGAACAAGAATGGAATGCTCAATTCGCTAAATATAAAGAAGTTTATCCTGAACTTGCTGAACAGCTTGAACTGGCAATCAAAGGAGAGCTTCCGAAGGACTGGGATCAAGAGGTTCCTGTGTATGAAAAAGGAAGCAGCCTGGCATCCCGTGCATCTTCCGGTGAAGTTCTCAACGGACTTGCGAAAAAAATTCCTTTCTTTGTCGGAGGTTCTGCTGACCTAGCGGGATCGAACAAAACGACTATTAAAAATGCCGGTGATTTTACAGCGGTTGATTACTCAGGCAAAAACTTCTGGTTTGGTGTACGTGAATTTGCGATGGGTGCAGCCTTAAACGGTATGGCGCTTCATGGCGGTCTTCGTGTATTCGGCGGAACTTTCTTTGTCTTCTCTGATTACCTGCGTCCTGCGATTCGTCTTGCAGCGTTAATGGGCCTTCCTGTGACATATGTCTTCACACATGACAGTATTGCGGTTGGTGAAGACGGTCCGACGCACGAGCCTGTTGAACAGCTTGCTTCACTCCGTGCAATGCCTAACCTTTCTTTGATCCGTCCAGCAGACGGCAATGAGACAGCAGCAGCATGGAAGCTTGCAGTGCAAAGCACTGACCACCCAACAGCGCTAGTGCTTACACGTCAAAACCTTCCTACCATCGATCAAACATCTGAAGAAGCATTGGCAGGAGTAGAAAAAGGTGCATATGTCGTTTCTAAATCTAAAAACGAAACACCTGACGCTCTTCTCATCGCTTCCGGATCAGAGGTAGGTCTTGCAATTGAAGCGCAGGCTGAATTGGCAAAAGAAAATATCGATGTTTCTGTTGTCAGCATGCCTTCAATGGACCGTTTTGAGAAACAATCTGATGAATACAAAAACGAAGTCCTTCCTGCAGATGTGAAAAAACGTCTTGCAATTGAAATGGGCTCATCATTTGGATGGGGCAAATACACGGGGCTTGAAGGTGACGTTCTCGGCATAGACCGATTCGGTGCATCTGCTCCTGGTGAAACCATCATTAACGAATACGGCTTCTCAGTTCCGAACGTAGTGAATCGAGTTAAGGCATTAATCAATAAGTAAGCTTTTGAAAGAGGATGAGTCAAATCATCCTCTTTTTCTTGTTTATCCGACAAAAATAGTATTGGCTGTTTAACAGTAATAGACAATTCTTTCTTTTCTTCTTTTGTATAATAGAGAGCAAATGAAATGCTGCTGGAAAAGGGGATGAAAAGATGGAACGTCACTACTATACGTACCTGATCAAAGAGGAATTTGCCAATCACTATTTCGGCCGGGAATCGGTTATGTTTGAGCTGTTTCAAGACTATCATTGGACAAGCCTTGAAAAGCAGCAGTATGAAATGACAGAGAAACAGATTCAATATATTACACAACCAATCCCGATTTTACATATGCATCAGCGGTTAAAAATGAATTTAAACAAGACGGATTACAGGCAGCTGGATTATATTTATAGAATAGCTTTGCCGAAAGCAAAAGGCCACGCGACGTTTATGATGAAGGAGCACATGATAGAAATTGTGGCTTCGGGAGATTACGAGGCAGAAACAATATTCTTTGAAGTGTTAAGAAAAGTAAGCCCTTGCTTTTTAGCAATGGATTTCAATTCGAAGCGTTACGGATGGCTAAATCCGGTGAAAGAAAGAAATTTTGTCTAAAACCGAAGAAAAAGAGATGTAAATGTTGTATAATAGCTTTTGGTTTAGTACACTTTAAACTAGACAACATGAAGGAGGAAATAAAATGACTTTATGGGTTGGCATCCTAGTGGGCGTTGTTGCATTGCTCATAGGTGTTGCACTCGGGTTTTTTATTGCTCGTAAATATATGATGAGCTACCTGAAAAAGAATCCGCCTATTAATGAACAAATGTTACGCATGATGATGATGCAAATGGGAATGAAACCTTCTCAGAAGAAAATCAATCAAATGATGAAAGCCATGAATAATCAAACGAAATAATACGTAAAGATTATGATATAGAGAAACATGGTTATAAAATAAAAAACCCTTATACGGGTTTTTTATTTTGCAATCATTCATCACCCGCTACTGCTCGAAGGCGCTGCTTTTGATATTGTATGAGAAGATGGTCAAGCTCCTGACTGAGCTCTATCGTAATATGAGATGTCATTCCGTTCGCCATGACAATTTGCAGCAGCTCTGCTCTTTTTTTTTCAATTTCTTTTAATAGATGCTCTCTAATCACAGGGATGTATCCTTTCATACATTAGATCTTCAAAGTGAATGTTTATATTATATCCATATTTATACTAATTTTCAAATGAGAAGGAGTATAATGTCTCAATGTCAAATTAAATTATATAAGTTTTTTCTGAAAATAGAAATCCTTCAAGTGAAAGTGTTAAAAAAATGAAATGATTTTGTCATAACTTGAAGGAATGTCAAATCATGAAGGGATGATGACATGGGAGACGTGAATTATGTTTTGACATTCGGTGCGGGGTTTTTATCCTTTATTTCGCCTTGCTGCCTGCCGCTTTACCCAGCTTTTTTGTCATATATTACAGGGGTCAGCATGGACGATGTAAAAACAGAAAAGCTGCTGCTGCAGAAAAGAAGCCTGTTTCATACTTTGTGTTTTTTGCTTGGCTTTTCAGTCATTTTTATTGCTTTAGGCTATGGAACATCTTTTATTGGCAGCCTGTTTAGGGATTATCACGATGCGATTCGGCAAATTGGCGCGTTGCTTATTATTTTGTTCGGTTTCATTACACTCGGTGTGTTTCGGCCTGAGGCTATGATGAAAGAGCGGAGAATCCATTTTAAGCATAAACCAAGCGGGTTTTTAGGGTCGGTCTTAATCGGAATGGCATTTGCAGCTGGATGGACACCATGTACCGGTCCGATATTAGGTGCTGTTATCACACTTGCAGGCACCAATCCGGGTTCAGCGGTGCCATACATGATATTATATGTACTCGGTTTTGCGGTACCGTTTCTTTTATTGTCTTTTTTTATCACAAAGCTGAAGTGGATAAGGAAGAACCAGCTTTTCATTATGAAAGCTGGCGGCGTTTTGATGATTGTGATTGGTGTGCTGTTATTCTTTAATTGGATGAGTTTGATCATTATTTTGCTGTCAGATCTTTTTGGAGGCTTTACTGGTTTTTGACGGTAAATTACTTTCGTACTACTACTAATCCTTTTGTTTTTGGTACAATAAGACTATTATCTGTGGAAATCGATTGTTGGAGGGGAATATGACAAGAGTTTTAGTTGTAGACGACGCCAAGTTCATGAGAGTGAAAATCAGAGAGATCTTGGAAGATGCAAATTACATAATCGCAGGCGAAGCGGCGGACGGTGAACAAGCAGCGGACCTGTATAAAAAACTGCGACCGGACCTTGTGACAATGGATATTACAATGCCGGTGAAAAACGGCATAAAAGCGCTTCGTGATATCTTAACCTTTGATCCTAAAGCGAAGGTCATCATGTGCACCGCCATGCGCCAGCAAAGAATTGTAACGGAAGCAATTGAGCTGGGGGCAAAGGATTTTATTGTTAAGCCGTTTGAGGAAACAAAAGTGCTGGAAGCTGTAAGCCGCGTTATGGGACATTAAAGTCATTTCTTTTCAAAATGGTTTTTTTTATTGTTTTGGAGTATAGTATATAGTATCAACACTCCGAGAAACAAAGGAATGATAAGTATGATGATTATAGTTTCATCGATTATTGCTGTGTTAATGGCTGTAGCTGTGATGGTGGTCAGAATAAAGTCCTCTGACAAGCCTGTTTCACCAAAAAAAATCATTCTTCCGCCGATTTTTATGAGTACGGGAGCGTTAATGTTTTTATTTCCGGTATTTTGGGTAACTGGTGCAGAGTTTTTGGAAGCATTCACTTTAGGTGTGATTTTCTCTATTTTTCTAATCAAAACTTCTAAGTTCGAAATTAAAAATAATGAAATTTACATGAAACGCTCTAAAGCATTTGTTTTTATATTAGTCGGTCTTTTGGTGATCAGAATCGTGATGAAATCCATCTTGAGCACATCAATCGATTATGGTGCACTGAGCGGAATGTTTTGGATTCTGGCTTTCGGTATGATTGTGCCTTGGAGAATCGCCATGTATTTATCATATCGAAAACTTCATAACGAGCTGCAGTCATCTAATATTCAAATGAATTAAAAAACCTTTCCTCTTGTCAGGAAAGGTTTTTTATTTGAGAAGGGTCTGATAAGGTTCCAAATCGATTTTTTTGTCCCGCAGATGCCTTTTTAAGAAGGTATGGTCTCTTTTAGGAGTTGCGAGAATATAGCCTTTGATCATAAGTTGCTGATCAATCTTTGCTACCTTTTCTTTTAATGCAAGCTCACCGATTTTGCCTGCGATTTTGGCTTTTGCTGCATCTCTGAACAGTTCTGGCACCGGCGCAGTCAATTCATCTAGAAACTGTTTGTTTTCATCGTTCCATAAATGTCTGCTGTTTTCAATATAGTAATCCTGCCAATCAAGCTCTGATCTGCCGTCCTCTTTTGGTAAGCGCTTTAAAAACTTTCGAAACATGAAAAAACCGCCGATTGATAATAAGACTACCATCATGATCACCCAAAACAGAATAAACCATAAAAACCATCCTTCCAGCATCAAGCATTCCCCCTTATTCTAACCATATTGTATACGAAGAGAGATTAGAAGAACACAGTAAAAAAAGAATAGAAAAAAGTGATAGACGTCTAGTCAAAAGAGATAGTAGATCATATTCTATTGTATAGTGAATCTGCTATTTGGCCATGGGAGAGTCACTAGAGGGTATTTGACGATAAATGGACGGAAAAAAAAAGTCACTTTCATAATAGGGGATGAAAGTGACTTTTTATGTTTAGCTGAGAGGAAATTGAAGAGAAAAAGAAGAGCCATCTTCTGTTTCTTTATTGACGGCGACTGTGAGTATTTGATTTTCGCATTCGGCTTGAATTGTTTTGTCATTAAAATAAAAAGGAAGCATCATTTGTTTTTCAAAAGTCTGTCCTGACGATTTGACAGTTAAGATGAACTCGCATCCAGAAAGGGTAACTGTTACTTGTGTAGGCTGTAAAAAAGTCAGATCCGCTTCTATAATATACTGCTGACTAGTTTCATATAAATCAATAGGCAATGTTTCGTCGTACCAGGCGAAGGGGTCTTCAAAAAATTGCCGAAGCCATTCATCCATACTATCGAAATCATTTGCATCGTTGCGTTTTGAATGGTCCATGGAAGCATTCCTCCACATATCAACCTTGCTTAACATCATATGCGGTGGATTATAAATGGGTGAACGCATAAAAAAACAGACACTAAGGTCTGCTTTTCTTACATATCATGGCTTGAGTTGTGCTTTTGTCTTGTATGGTTTCGGTTCTTTACTTTTTTGCTTCCGCTTAGAGGCTCAGGTTGGCCGGGATTGTGTCCTTTGGGGGCGTTTTTATGCATATCTTTACTTGTATTCTTATTGGTCATAAAATGAGAACCTCCTTAAAAGAGTTCGGTGTTATTGATTGGTTTTTCTTTTTTTGTTATTTTGGCGTTCTGCTTCAGTCAGTACAAGCTGGTCGTTTTCAATATAGCCGGCGCCTTTGCCTTGGCTTTTTGCGTCATTCATTCCGTTAATGACGTGATTCGCTTTTCTTTTGACCATCATTATCACCTCAATCATAATATGGCTCCTTTTATTGTGTTATATGAGAGAGCGTAAACAGTAAAAATTACCGGTACATTTTTCTCATAAGTCGAACTTATTGTATTTAATAAAAACATTGATATTTACTTATGTATGATTTTGTTTTAATATGAAATTGTGAGAAAATTGTGATGGAATGTAATGTTCATCTGAGAATGATCTGATCTGAAGGGGGATTTTGGAGAATGGCAAACGAGCAAAAAACTGCAGCAAAAGACGTTTTCCAAGCGAGAAAAACGTTTACTACAAATGGGAAAACATATCATTACTACTCTTTAAAAGCGTTAGAAGATTCAGGTATAGGAAAGGTTTCGAAGCTTCCTTATTCCATCAAAGTTCTTTTAGAATCAGTATTGCGTCAAGTTGATGGCTTCGTTATCAAAAAAGAACACGTGGAAAATTTGGCAAAATGGGGAACTGCCGAATTAAAGGATATCGACGTTCCGTTCAAACCGTCTCGTGTTATTTTACAAGACTTCACAGGGGTTCCGGCAGTAGTAGATCTGGCTTCACTGCGTAAAGCAATGGCAGCTGTCGGCGGAGATCCTGATAAAATCAACCCTGAAATTCCTGTTGATCTCGTTATCGACCACTCTGTACAGGTAGATAAAGCTGGTACAGAAGATGCATTAGCAGTAAATATGGACTTGGAATTCGAAAGAAATGCAGAGCGCTACAAATTTTTAAGCTGGGCAAAGAAAGCGTTTAACAATTATCAGGCAGTGCCGCCTGCAACAGGTATTGTGCACCAGGTCAACCTTGAGTTCTTGGCAAGTGTTGTCCATGCCATTGAAGAAGACGGCGAGCTTGTAACGTATCCTGATACGCTTGTCGGAACAGACTCACACACAACAATGATTAACGGTATCGGTGTTCTCGGCTGGGGTGTCGGTGGAATTGAAGCTGAAGCGGGAATGCTTGGACAGCCTTCTTACTTCCCAGTTCCAGAGGTAATCGGCGCGAAACTTGTCGGCAAGCTTCCAAACGGAACAACAGCTACTGACTTGGCGTTAAAAGTAACACAAGTGCTGCGTGAAAAAGGCGTTGTCGGTAAATTTGTTGAATTCTTCGGACCGGGAATTGCTGAACTGCCGCTTGCAGATCGCGCAACAATTGCGAATATGGCTCCGGAATACGGTGCTACATGCGGATTCTTCCCAGTAGATGAAGAAGCGCTTAACTACCTGCGCCTGACTGGCCGTGATCCTGAACATATTGATGTTGTTGAAGCATACTGCAGAAGCAATGGCTTGTTCTACACTCCAGATGCGGAAGACCCTCAATTTACTGATGTGGTTGAAATTGACCTGTCTCAAATTGAAGCAAACTTATCGGGTCCAAAGCGTCCTCAGGATTTGATCCCGCTATCTGCTATGCAGGAAACGTTTAAAAAGCACTTAGTCAGCCCTGCAGGTAACCAAGGATTCGGTTTAAATGCTGAGGAAGAAAATAAAGAAATTAAGTTTAAACTCCTTAACGGTGAAGAAACAGTTATGAAAACGGGTGCGATCGCCATTGCTGCGATTACAAGCTGTACAAATACATCAAACCCATACGTTCTGATCGGCGCCGGACTGGTAGCGAAAAAAGCGGTTGAGTTAGGGCTTAAGGTGCCTAATTACGTGAAAACGTCACTTGCACCGGGTTCTAAAGTTGTTACAGGATATCTTGTGAATTCAGGCCTTCTTCCATACATGAAAGAGCTTGGCTTTAACCTCGTTGGGTACGGCTGTACAACATGTATCGGGAACTCAGGCCCGCTTTCACCGGAAATTGAAGAAGCGGTTGCGAAAAATGATCTTCTGATTACGTCTGTCCTTTCCGGAAACCGTAACTTTGAAGGACGTATTCACCCGCTTGTTAAAGGCAACTATCTTGCTTCACCGCCGCTTGTTGTGGCATATGCGCTGGCTGGAACGGTAAACATTAACTTGAAAACTGATCCAATTGGTGTGGGCAAGGATGGTCAAAACGTATACTTTAATGATATTTGGCCGTCAATGGACGAAATCAATGCACTTGTTAAGCAAACTGTTACGCCAGAGCTATTCCGCAAAGAGTATGAAACAGTATTTGATGACAACAAGCGCTGGAACGAAATTGAAACAACAGATGAAGCTTTATATAAATGGGATAGCGAGTCAACTTACATTCAAAATCCGCCATTCTTCGAAGAAATGTCTGTTGAGCCAGGCAAGGTTGAACCATTAAAAGGTTTGCGTGTTGTCGGTAAATTCGGCGATTCAGTCACAACTGACCATATTTCTCCTGCGGGGGCAATCGGAAAAGATACGCCTGCCGGAAAGTACTTGCAAGAAAAAGGTGTTTCTCCTCGTGACTTTAACTCCTACGGGTCCCGCCGCGGAAACCATGAAGTCATGATGAGAGGAACATTTGCAAACATTCGCATCAAAAACCAAATTGCACCGGGTACAGAAGGCGGATTTACAACGTACTGGCCGACTGGTGAAGTAACATCCATCTATGATGCGTGCATGAAATACAAAGAAGATAAAACTGGTCTTGTTGTATTAGCAGGAAAAGACTATGGTATGGGATCTTCACGTGACTGGGCTGCAAAAGGAACAAACCTTCTCGGCATCAGAACGGTCATTGCAGAGAGCTTCGAAAGAATTCACAGAAGCAACCTTGTATTCATGGGTGTGCTGCCGCTTCAGTTTAAACAAGGTGAAAATGCGGATACACTCGGCTTAACGGGTAAAGAAGTCATTGAGGTAGATGTTGATGAAACGGTTCGTCCTCGTGACCTTGTGACTGTAAGAGCAATCAATGAAGACGGCAATGTAACAACTTTTGAAGCAGTCGTCCGCTTTGATAGTGAAGTTGAAATTGATTACTACCGCCATGGCGGCATCCTTCAAATGGTGCTTCGTGAAAAAATGAAGCAGTCCTGATGAATCAATAGGAAGAGAAGGCATTTCGCTTTCTCTTCTTTTTATGACACAATGTGCTGCGGAGGTGGCATATGCTGAAAAAATGGCTCGCAGGGATCCTGCTTATCATGCTTGCCGGTTATACGGGATGGAATTTATATCAAACATACAGCAAAAAAGAAGTCGGAATTCAAGTGGGGAAACAAGCACCTGATTTTTCTTTGAAAACGCTGTCAGGAGAGAAAAGCTCTTTACAGGATGCAAAAGGCAAAAAAGTGCTGCTCAATTTTTGGGCAACTTGGTGTAAGCCGTGCCGTCAGGAAATGCCTGCGATGGAAAAGTTGCAAAAAGAATACGCCGACAAACTTGCGGTTGTTGCGGTAAATTTCACTTCAGCTGAGAAAAGTGAGAAACAGGTCCGAGCGTTTGCTGATACGTATGATTTAACGTTCCCAATTCTGATTGATAAAAAAGGGATCAATGCTGACTATAACGTGATGTCATATCCAACGACATATATCTTAGATGAAAAAGGTGTTATCCAAGACATACACGTTGGCACCATGACAAAAAAAGAAATGGAACAAAAACTGGATCTTGATTAGATTCAGTTTTTTTTATGCTCAGATATGCTTACAAGTTTTCAGAATTGGAAAAAATAAAAGAATATGCGGAGGTGAAAAGCGTGAAGAAGATGAGAAAACGTTCTTTTCATGAGCTCGTCATGGAAAACAAAAAAGAGCTGATGACCAATACAGAGTTTTTAAATCAGCTTGAGGAAAAGCTTGAACAGCGATTTAAGCAAAAATAACCTTTAATTTGTATTCATGTTTACCCCTCCTTTTGAGAAACCTATCTGTTGAGGAGGGATAAACATGGGAAACAACAAGAAAAACGGTCAGCCTCAATATGCTCCAAGCCACTTGGGTACAAAGCCTGTAAAATATAAAGCCAATAAAGGGGAAAAAATGCATGATACTTCAGGTCAGCGGCCGATCATCATGCAGACAAAAGGCGAGTAGCGAAAAATCGAGTTTATTTCTAGGAGGTACATCCGAATGACAAAGAACCAAAATCAATATCAGCAGCCTAATCCTGATGATCGCTCTGACAATGTGGAAAAATTGCAGGATATGGTTCAAAATACAATTGAAAATATAGAAGAAGCAGAAGCATCAATGGAGTTTGCTTCAGGAGAAGATAAACAGCGTATCAAAGAAAAAAATGCAAGACGCGAACAGAGCATTGAAGCGTTTCGTAATGAAATACAGGACGAATCTGCAGCGAGACAGAACGGATACCGTTCTTAAAAAACCAGGGAAACCTGGTTTTTTTCTTTCTGATTTGATTATGGTAAAATGGGGCTAAATTGACGTTAAGGGAGCAGAGTAATCTTGCATGTATCAAAAAAAGAAATAGAAGTGCGTTATGCAGAAACAGATCAAATGGGAATTGTCTATCACGCAAATTATCTTGTGTGGATGGAGGTCGGCAGAACGGCCTTAATTAAGGACTTAGGCTTTTTATATAGTGATATGGAAAAAAGAGGCGTTCTGTCCCCAGTCGTTGATATCAACATTTCCTATAAAAAGCCGCTTCATTACGGAGAAACCGCGGTTGTACATACATGGATAGAGGAATATAACGGCTTTAAAACCGTCTATGGTTATCACATTTATAATCCGGCCGGTGAGCTTTCCATCAAAGCCACCTCATCTCATATTTGTGTGGATAAAGAAAGCTTTAAGCCAATTCAATTCCGCAAAGCTTTTCCTGATTGGCACACAGCATATGAAAAGGCCAAAAAATAGGGAAGTGAACGGGATATGGCGTTTGGTGTGAAACGGGAGGAACTTAACCGGTGGAAACAAGCAGTGAAAAGAGGAGAAATCGCATTTTTAACACATTACTGGCTGGATGACCGATTTCCAGAAGCAAGGACTGTGACAAAAGCCGGCTGTGCAGACATTGATAAGCTGGTTCAGTGGGGAGCGGCGTACGGGTTAAAAAAAGAATGGATCCATAAGAAAAGTGAATTTCCTCACTTTGATCTGCTGGGTGAAACACAAAAATATATTTTGGAACAAGAAAACCTAACCGATCATCTTATACGATTTCATTTGTAAAAAAAGAACGCACATGATGTGCGTTCTTTTTTATTGGTATTCAAAAACCGGTTCATCAGCGTCTTCTGAATAGCTGACGAGAAGGTCGTGGTTATCAAAGTACCATAAATCACTTTCTTCAATAAAGAAGGTAATGCCGTCAGCTTCTGCAGTGACTCCAGCCTCTTGTGGGGCATCTTTCGCTACACCGAGAGAAAAACCCTTTTGAACGTTGCTGCAGCCTCCATAGCGCACGAAAAAGCGAACCTGGTCTCCGCTTTCCAAATCGAGTTCTTCTTTATACCAGTTCAATGCGTCTTCGTTAATTGTCATATTCATAACAGAACACCCCTTTGTTCTTCATTTGAATTTTCTCTATTATAAACGTATTAGGCTATTCTGTGTCAAAAGAGAAGTTTTTTAAGCTTATAACCATTTTACTTTAGGTTCTGTTTTATTGATAATTCGTTTAATGTTCGCTCGGTGTCTGTATATGACAAAAATAGTGAGCAGGGTAACGACAATCAATAAATACGTATCATGGACAAAGAAACTATATATAACAGTATAGATCCCTGTTAACATCGATGAGAGAGAAACAAATTTAGTCAAGTATAAAAAGATGAAGAATACCGCAACCATCGTGATAAATAACAGGGGTGCGTAAAACAGCAAAACGCCTCCTGATGTCGCCACGGCTTTACCGCCTTTAAATTTGGCGAAGATGGGAAACACGTGGCCTAAAACAGCAAAGACTCCTGCAAGAAGCGGGTGAATATCAACATGCATGAGAAAAGGCAATGCAGTTGCCAGTGTCCCTTTCAAAATATCTCCGGCTATGACAACCGAACCAGCTTTTACACCCAATGTACGGAATGCATTGGTAGCGCCTAAGTTGCCGCTTCCGTGCTCCCGAATATCAATTCCCTTGGCAAGCTTGCCCACAATTAAGCCAGATGGAATGCTGCCTATCAAGTAGGCCAAAATAATCAATAAAGCAATTAACATCTACATTTCTCCTTTTTCAAATTCCCTTCTTTTTATTTTAACATGAGATGTCATGATCTGATGATAAGTTTTTTTGTAAAGTTTGCTTACAAATCCAATCAAACATGCATCATATTTTGATTTCTCCTGTTTTGATCGTGTAAAATAAGTGGAAAAGGAGTGACATACGATGCAAAACCCTTCTAAAGCGGAAATTAAAGAGATTCTTCAAAGAAGCAAACGTATAGCCGTAGTAGGGCTTTCAGACCGTCCGGATAGAACGTCACATATGGTTTCAAAAGCAATGCAGGACGCGGGTTATGAAATTATCCCTGTGAACCCGACAATTGATGAGGCGCTAGGTGTCAAAGCCGTTTCATCTTTAAAAGAGATTGACGGTCCGATTGACATCGTAAATGTATTCCGGCGCTCAGAACAGCTTCCTGGAGTGGCGGAAGAGTTTTTAGAGACAGATGCGCCAGTATTTTGGGCACAGCAAGGGCTAGTTAATGAGGAAGCATACCAGATGCTAAAAGAAAAAGGCAGAACGGTTATCATGGATCTGTGCATAAAAGTGGCACACGCTGTAACAAAATAGGTGCAGAACTGCAAAAATCCTTGTAAATTCAAGGATTTTTGCTTTTTAATTTTAAGATATTGTTTGCGTATTACGGTGAAACAGATACAATAAAGCTTGAACAGCTTTTTTTGAATACCTTGTCCAGCTGGGTTTGGCCGTTCGATTTGCGAAGGTCTGCTGCTTTATATATAATAAACAAACATACGTTCTCATAGTGTAAATACAGCACTAGCCGATGTTTTGAGAAGAACTGATTCGTTAGCTCTATGTTGCGATTGCAAACATATTGGTTATAATGAGGAGTCCAAGGCAGTACTGGCTCGAGGCGAGGTTTATAAAAAATATCTTATATACAAATGATGTGTAACACTGAAAAAGAGAAAGACAATGTTAGTTTTTGAAAGGGGTTTGTACGTTTGGCTAGAAAACAGCAATTTGATTACAACGAAGATGCCATACAGGTGCTCGAAGGCCTTGAGGCTGTCAGGAAAAGGCCGGGTATGTATATTGGCTCTACTGACGCGCGAGGTTTGCACCACTTGGTTTATGAAATTGTAGATAACTCTGTCGACGAGGTGCTTGCCGGCCATGGAGATCACATAATCGTCAAAATACATAAAGACAATAGTATTTCTGTACAGGATAGAGGCCGCGGCATGCCGACCGGAATGCATAAGCTCGGCAAACCAACCCCTGAAGTGATTTTAACGGTGCTTCATGCCGGAGGAAAATTCGGCCAAGGCGGCTATAAGACAAGCGGCGGGCTCCACGGAGTTGGTGCATCAGTCGTGAATGCTTTATCTGAATGGCTGACGGTTACCATTGAGCGGGACGGTTTTGTCTATCAGCAGCGATTTGAAAATGGAGGAAAACCGGTTACATCTCTCGAAAAGATCGGCAAAACAAAAAAGACGGGAACTCTTACACACTTTAAGCCAGATCCAACGATGTTCAGCACAACCACTTATAATTTTGAAACGCTCTCTGAGCGCTTAAGAGAGTCTGCGTTTTTGTTAAAAGGATTGAAAATTGAGCTGATTGATGAACGCAATGACCAGCATGAGGTCTTTTATTATGAAAACGGCATAGAAGCGTTTGTTGCTTATTTAAATGAAGAAAAAGACGTCTTGTCTGAAGTGGTCTCGTTTGAGGGTGAGCATCATTCTATAGAAGTGGACTTTGCGTTCCAGTTTAACGATGGTTATTCTGAAAATATTTTGTCGTTTGTCAACAATGTCAGAACAAAAGACGGCGGGACGCATGAGTCAGGTGCAAAAACTGCGATGACGCGTGCTTTTAATGAATATGCACGAAAAGTGGCTTTGCTGAAAGAAAAGGATAAGAACCTTGAAGGCACCGATATAAGGGAAGGGCTTTCAGCCATTATTTCTGTCCGCATTCCTGAGGAGCTTCTTCAATTTGAGGGACAAACAAAAGGAAAGCTCGGTACCAGTGAAGCAAGATCAGCGGTTGATGCGATTGTTTCAGAGCAGCTTGCTTACTTTTTAGAGGAAAATCGGGACACCGCAACGCTTCTTGTCAAAAAAGCAATCAAGGCGAGTCAGGCGCGCGAAGCGGCACGCAAAGCCCGTGAAGAAGCAAGAAGCGGCAAAAAACGAAAAAAATCAGAAGCGACTTTAAGCGGAAAGCTGACGCCTGCGGGTTCAAGAAACCCGGCAAAAAATGAATTGTATCTCGTTGAGGGAGATTCAGCAGGCGGGTCAGCCAAACAGGGAAGAGACCGCAGATTCCAAGCGGTTCTGCCTTTACGCGGTAAAGTTATTAATACAGAAAAAGCTAAGCTTGCTGATATCTTTAAAAATGAAGAGATCAATACGATCATTCATGCGATCGGCGGGGGAGTCGGAGCAGATTTCTCAATCGATGACATCAACTACGACAAAATCATCATTATGACCGATGCCGATACTGACGGCGCCCATATTCAAGTGCTGCTTCTTACCTTTTTCTATCGCTATATGAAGCCGCTCATTGAGCATGGCAAGGTGTTCATTGCGCTGCCACCTTTATATAAGGTCAGTAAAGGAAGCGGGAAAAAGGAAATCATTGAATATGCATGGTCTGATGAAGAGATGGGTGATGTCCTGAAAAAAGTCGGCAAAGGCTATACCATTCAACGATATAAGGGTCTTGGAGAGATGAACGCAGACCAGCTGTGGGAAACGACGATGAATCCGGAGTCCCGCACACTTGTTAGGGTCAAAATTGACGATGCGGCACGTGTAGAGAGACGTGTAACGACGTTAATGGGAGACAAAGTAGAGCCGCGCAGAAAGTGGATTGAGAAAAACGTCGCTTTCGGCTTAGATGAAGAAAGCAATATTTTAGAAAATGAAAACTTATCGGTCGCTGAGGAGGTTTAATGATTGTCACAGCCAGAATTATTTCATGATTTACCATTAGAAGAGGTGATCGGCGACCGTTTTGGACGCTACAGTAAATATATTATTCAAGACAGGGCGCTGCCCGATGCGAGAGACGGATTAAAGCCGGTACAGCGCAGAATTCTGTATGCAATGCATACAGATGGAAACACGTTTGATAAAAACTTCAGAAAAGCGGCCAAAACGGTCGGTAACGTCATCGGTAACTATCATCCGCACGGTGACAGCTCGGTTTATGAAGCAATGGTGCGGATGAGCCAGGATTGGAAAGTTCGTAATGTGTTAATCGAAATGCATGGAAACAATGGAAGCATCGACGGAGATCCCCCGGCAGCCATGCGTTATACAGAGGCACGATTATCTCCGATTGCATCTGAGCTTCTTCGGGATATTGACAAAAACACGGTTGAATTTGTGCCGAACTTCGATGATACAAGCAAGGAGCCTGTCGTACTCCCGGCGATGTTTCCTAACCTATTGGTCAACGGATCTACCGGGATTTCAGCAGGATACGCGACCGACATTCCCCCTCATCATCTGGGAGAAGTCATTGATGCTGTCATTAAGCGTATTCAAATGCCATCTTGTTCTGTTGATGAACTCATGGAAGTCATTAAAGGGCCTGATTTTCCGACAGGCGGTATTATTCAGGGCGTTGACGGGATAAGAAAAGCTTACGAAACCGGAAAAGGAAAAATCATTATCCGCGGAAAGGCTGAAATTGAAACAATCAGAGGCGGACGAGAACAAATTGTCATTACTGAAATTCCATTTGAAGTAAATAAAGCAAACCTTGTAAAAAAAATGGACGAGTTCCGTATTGATAAAAAGGTTGAAGGCATCTCAGAGGTTCGTGATGAAACGGATCGAACAGGGCTGAGAGTGGTCATTGAACTGAAAAAAGAAGCTGATGCCAAAGGTATTTTGAATTTCTTATACAAAAATACTGATTTGCAGATCACATATAACTTCAATATGGTGGCTATCCATAACCGCCGTCCGATGCTGATGAGCCTGCCGTCTATTTTGGATGCATATATCGGACACCAAAAGGAAGTTGTCACAAACCGGTCTGTTTACGAGCTTCAAAAAGCAAAAGACAGACATCATATCGTAGAAGGGCTCATGAAAGCTTTGTCTATTTTGGATGAAGTGATTGCAACAATCCGTTCTTCTAGCGATAAACGTGACGCTAAAAACAATTTGATCGCGAAATATGAATTTACGGAGCCTCAGGCTGAAGCCATCGTGTCATTGCAGCTATATCGTTTAACCAATACAGATATTACAGCGCTTAAGGAAGAGGCAGAAGAGCTCGGTAAAAAAATTGAAGAGCTCGAATCTATTCTGAGCAATGATAAAAAACTGCTAAAAGTGATTACAAACAGCTTAAAAGCATTGAAAAAGAAATATGCAGATACGAGACGCTCCGTGATTGAAGAAAAAATTGAAGAAATTAAAATCAATCTCGAAGTCATGGTTGCATCTGAGGATGTATATGTAACCGTTACGAAGGATGGTTACCTAAAACGGACGAGCCAGCGCTCATTTGCCGCTTCCAACGGACAGGACTTCGGAATGAAAGATACGGACAGGATGCTGCATCAGTTTGAAATGAATACGACAGACGTGCTGCTGCTCTTTACGAACAAAGGAAGCTACATCTATTGTCCTGTTCACCAGCTGCCTGATATCAGATGGAAGGACATGGGCCAGCATTTTTCAAATCTGATCACTATTGACCGTGATGAAACGATTGTAAAGGCCATACCGATAAAAGAATTTGATCCGTCGGCATATCTTCTATTCTTTACGAAAAACGGGATGGTGAAAAAGACAGAGCTCACCCATTATAAAGCACAGCGTTATTCTAAGGCGCTTGTGGCCTTAAATCTGAAGGGTGAAGATGAACTGATTGATGTACATGTAACAAATGGGGAAAGCCAGATCTTTATGGCCACTCACTTAGGGTACGGCCTATGGTTTGGAGAAGACGAAGTGAATGTTGTTGGCGCGCGTGCGGCAGGTGTCAAAGGGATTAACTTAAAAGAGGATGACTTTGTTGTCTCCGGTGAGATCCTTCAACAATCTGATTCAATTGTCTTGTTCACACAGCGGGGAGCGGTAAAACGCATGAGTCTTTCTGAGTTCGAGAAGACATCCCGCGCAAAACGCGGTGTCGTAATGCTAAGGGAACTGAAAAAGAATCCACACCGAGTTGTAGCACTGTTCGCTTGCGGTCTTGAACAGCGACTAATGGCAGAAACAGAAAAAGGCGACAGAAAAGAACTGCAGGCAAAAGAGTTGCGGACAAACGACAGATACAGCAATGGCTCTTTCTTTTTTGATGAAGAGGAATCAGGTAAGGTTACAGCTGTTTGGCGCCTTCATACAGAACAATAATAAAAAACCCGCTCATACTATATGAGCGGGTTTCGTTTGTTTTTTATCAGCTTTCATGGTTGGTGAATAGATCTGTTACAGCATGAATGACTTCAATCCCCTGCCATACAAATAAATTCAGCGCTGTGAAAGAAAATAAGCCTAAAATCACCATTCTTAAGATAAACAACATGTTTAACAGCCTCCTCATATTTTCGTTACATAATCGGGTGATGTTGAACATGAAGTTTGCCGAAATAAGACGATTGATAAAATTTGGCCAGTATAAAGCTTTTTTTCCGCTGACGTCTGCGGGAGTATCCCGTACTTTTGCTTTCAGCGGTCAGCAGCAGAACAGCCATTGCCCATAAAGCGGTCAGTGTAAATGCCCCTGTGATGGATTTCTTCTCATCATCAGCATTTTGGCCGGCTTTCATTTCATGCATTTCCTGCTGGTCGGCTACGGCTTTATAATGATGGCCGATATCAAAGGCGTGGGGAATTGAGAGCAAATGAAAACTGGCAATCGCCAAGAATAAGATGGATGCTTTCAATATCGTTACTTTTTTCAAATGATCTCCCCCTCCTTTAATATTACTGAATATTTTTATAATAATACCCCAATCCATCCTAAAAGTAAACCTGATTTATTAAATTTAAAAATAAATTTAACTTTGTTAAGTATATATCTTTTTGCTTATTTTTGAAAGAGAAAACTTCTTTTATTAGCGTATGTATACCCGGTTTATGGTGTGAATAAAAACATATTTTAAATGATATGTTTGTTGTTTAGGATTTATTACTTTATTTATGTGTAAATCAAAGAGAAAGGCAAGAGAATGGGAAGAAATGATTACATTGTTAATAGGGTACTCTTTTTTTAAAGCCAGCTTGCAAGGAATGTTTTTATTCGTAGGAAAATAATAGAGAAGGGGTCGACAGAGTAACATCTGGCTATGACAATATTCTTCTCGAAAAAACTTCCTAATTCGTCATATTGTGATATAATAAAACTCGTTATGTTAAAAAATCTAACATCAAAATCGAATTCGTATTGAATTGATGAAAACGGGAGGTAAATATGGAGTCTTTTTTCAATAGTTTGATTAATATTCCAAGTGATTTCATCTGGAAATACCTATTTTATATTTTAATAGGGCTTGGATTATTTTTTACCATACGTTTTGGTTTTATCCAATTCCGTTATTTTATTGAAATGTTCAGAATAGTAGGGGAGAAGCCGGAAGGAAATAAAGGTGTTTCATCTATGCAGGCATTCTTTATTTCGGCCGCATCCCGAGTCGGCACAGGGAATTTGACTGGTGTAGCCTTAGCAATTGCGACAGGCGGACCAGGAGCTGTATTTTGGATGTGGGTAGTGGCTGCAGTAGGTATGGCTTCAAGCTTTGTTGAGAGTACGTTAGCGCAGCTTTATAAGGTGAGAGACGGGGAGGATTTCCGCGGAGGGCCGGCCTACTATATTCAAAAGGGTCTTGGTGCCAGATGGCTTGGCATCGTTTTTGCAATCTTAATTACCGTCTCATTCGGCTTGATTTTTAACGCTGTTCAAACAAATACAATTGCTGGAGCATTGGATGGCGCATTCCATGTGAATAAAATAGTTGTAGCCATAGTTCTGGCGGTTTTAACTGCGTTTATCATTTTCGGCGGTTTAAAACGTGTTGTCGCTGTTTCACAGCTAATTGTGCCGGTTATGGCAGGCATTTATATTCTTATCGCTTTATTTGTTGTCATCACGAATATTACGGCTTTCCCTGGCGTTATCGCTACAATTGTTAAAAATGCTTTAGGTTTTGAACAAGTCGTCGGCGGCGGAATAGGCGGCATCATCGTTATCGGTGCGCAGCGCGGACTGTTTTCAAACGAAGCAGGAATGGGGAGCGCACCAAACGCGGCTGCGACGGCTCATGTATCCCATCCGGCAAAGCAAGGCTTTATTCAAACATTAGGTGTATTTTTCGATACATTTATCATATGTACGTCCACAGCATTTATTATTTTGCTGTACAGTGTAACACCAAAAGGCGACGGTATCCAAGTAACACAGGCTGCTCTTAACCATCATATTGGAGGCTGGGCGCCGACTTTCATCGCAGTTGCAATGTTCTTGTTTGCATTCAGTTCAGTTGTCGGCAACTATTATTATGGCGAGACAAACATTGAATTTATTAAAACAAGCAAAACATGGCTGAACATTTACCGTATCGCTGTAATTGCTATGGTTGTGTATGGATCTTTATCAGGCTTCCAAATCGTTTGGGATATGGCGGACCTCTTTATGGGTATCATGGCGCTGATCAACTTAATTGTGATTACGCTGCTGTCAAACGTTGCTTACAAAGTGTATAAAGATTACGCGAAACAGCGTAAGCAAGGACTTGATCCTGTGTTTAAAGCGAAAAACATCCCAGGGCTGAAAAACGCTGAAACATGGGAAGATGAGAAACAAGAAGCATAATATAAATATAAAACAAAGCTGCATTCAATAGTTGAATGCAGCTTTTTCATTATTGGAAATAAATTTAATTTTTCGACTCGAATGAAAAATGACGTGTAAAGTCCCAATTCAGTCCAGTTTTCTTTGTTCTATATGTGTCATGTGTGTCTTATTCAATGGAGATAGAGTAAATTGACAGGCTTTTAAACCTCACAAAAACAAGAAATTAGGTTGATAGACAATCATGAGAAAGATTTTTACAATGAGTTCGTGCTCATAAGAAGTTGAGAGCCAAAATGATGCGAAGGAGGAAAAGATCAGATATGAAACGGTCAATCTCGATTTTTATTACGTGTTTATTGATTACGTTATTGACAATGGGCGGCATGCTGGCTTCGCCGGCATCAGCAGCAGGGACAAAAACGCCAGTAGCCAAGAATGGCCAGCTTAGCATAAAAGGTACACAGCTCGTTAACCGAGACGGTAAAGCGGTACAGCTGAAGGGGATCAGTTCACACGGATTGCAATGGTATGGAGAATATGTCAATAAAGACAGCTTAAAATGGCTGAGGGACGATTGGGGTATCACCGTTTTCCGTGCAGCGATGTATACGGCAGATGGCGGTTATATTGACAACCCGTCCGTGAAAAATAAAGTAAAAGAAGCGGTTGAAGCGGCAAAAGAGCTTGGGATATATGTCATCATTGACTGGCATATCTTAAATGACGGTAATCCAAACCAAAATAAAGAGAAGGCAAAAGAATTCTTCAAGGAAATGTCAAGTCTTTACGGAAACACGCCAAACGTCATTTATGAAATTGCAAACGAACCAAACGGTGATGTGAACTGGAAGCGTGATATTAAACCCTATGCGGAAGAAGTGATTTCCGTTATCCGCAAAAATGATCCAGACAACATCATCATTGTCGGAACCGGTACATGGAGCCAGGATGTAAATGATGCTGCCGATGACCAGCTAAAAGATGCAAACGTTATGTACGCACTTCATTTTTATGCCGGCACACACGGCCAGTTTTTACGGGATAAAGCAAACTATGCACTCAGCAAAGGAGCGCCTATTTTTGTGACAGAATGGGGGACAAGTGATGCTTCCGGAAATGGCGGTGTATTCCTTGATCAATCGCGGGAATGGCTGAAATATCTCGATAGCAAGACCATTAGCTGGGTGAACTGGAATCTTTCTGATAAGCAGGAATCATCCTCAGCTTTAAAGCCGGGGGCATCTAAAACAGGCGGCTGGCAGTTGTCAGATTTATCTGCTTCAGGAACATTCGTTAGAGAAAGCATTCTCGGCACCAAAGATTCGACGAAGGACATTCCTGAAACGCCAGCAAAAGATAAACCCACACAGGAAAACGGTATTTCTGTACAATACAGAGCAGGGGATGGGAGTATGAACAGCAACCAAATCCGTCCGCAGCTTCAAATAAAAAATAACGGCAATACCACGGTTGATTTAAAAGATGTCACTGCCCGTTACTGGTATAAAGCGAAAAACAAAGGCCAAAACTTTGACTGTGACTACGCGCAGATTGGATGCGGCAATGTGACACACAAGTTTGTGACGTTGCATAAACCAAAGCAAGGTGCAGATACCTATCTGGAACTTGGGTTTAAAAACGGAACGCTGGCACCGGGAGCAAGCACAGGGAATATTCAGCTCCGTCTTCACAATGATGACTGGAGCAATTATGCACAAAGCGGCGATTATTCCTTTTTCAAATCAAATACGTTTAAAACAACGAAAAAAATCACATTATATAATCATGGAAAACTGATTTGGGGAACAGAACCCAAATAGTTTAACTTTTGGCGGGCATCAGCAATGATGTCCGTTTTCATTATCTTATCCAGTAAAACAAGGAGGTTTGCGTTGTGGATGAAATACTGAAACAGTATATGGTGCTGTACAAAAAAATGAGTAATATGATAAATGGTCCGGACTATCCAGGTAAGGAAAAAGACATCCAGCATCAAAAAGATCAGATCGAAGTTTACGAAAAACAGCTGCAGCAAGGATTTTCTACAGATTATGACTATGATGTGTTTGCTGATTCTGTTATCAAATGCGCATATGGCGATATGACGCTGGAGGATTTAGAAGCCGTTTATTATGGATTGACAACACCATTTTTTTGATTTGTCAGTCAGCAGTAAAATTTCAAAATTTCAATTTCTGTCTCACTAACTTAAGTATACTTTGATATTGAGACAGAAATTTATTTATTTTCTTTACTTCCTAGAATATATATTATGTAAACTATAAAAGATGAAGATTAAAGCTTTGCTGTTTTTATGTACATCCTTTCTTCTTCCTGTAATTCAGCAACAAAATAAAAAAGCGATTTCCCAATCGGAAAATCGCCAATTCAGACACTCTATTATTTATGTGTGTCTTTGTGCTCTTAACGATTTACAACAAATGTTGTTACGCTTTGAGCTGGAAGATGGGCCCAAAAATGATTGCCTGATACAGTGAGATTCGTTCCAGGTTGTAGATTGCTGCTGCTGCTCGTGATCCATCTAGATACGTTTGAAGCAGATCCATTCTGCAAAACAAAGTTTTGGTTGACTCCTGTGTTGCTTTTATTGATGGCAACAATAACGACCTTGTTGTCACCTTTATAGGCTGACACGTAAACGTTCGCATTAGGGTTTTTCGTTGCATCAATCCTTACATAGCCGGGACGCACAAACTTTGAGAAATGAGCCATATTGTAGCCGCGTTTGCTGATCGTACCATCTTCTTTCATAGGTCCATATGATCTTCGGATGTACCACCATACATAAGCTTGAAAGTCCCCCTCTACCATCGCATTGTGAATATGCTGTGAAACATCCAATGCCTCAGGCCATCGATCCGCCGAGTTGTTATCACTGTTTGGATAGTATACTTCCGTCATCCAAAGGTCCTTCCCCGCTCCTTTTTGTTTGAAAAGAGGATAAGGGAATTGGCTGACCTGGGTGCCGTACAGGTGAGTTCCGAGAATATCCATATTGGCAAGAGCCTGCGGATCGTTCAAGATCGGGTCCGACAAATTCTTTAAGTATTGAAAAGACTCAGGTGCAATGACGCGGGCATTGATCGAGCCGGCGTTTTCTCTCATAAAGCGAAGTATTTCTTGCGGCGTCCACCACGTCCACTCGTGAGCGTAATCAGGCTCGTTTTGGACCGAAATCGCATAAAGATTCACACCATTATTTTTCATGAAGGTAACAAAATCGTTAAGATGCTGCGCGTATGCGGCGTACTTATCGTATTTCAGCCGCTTAGCTGATGTGTCACCATTCCGATTGAAGGTCTCAACCATATCACTTGGAGGATTCCAGGGAGATGCAAAAACGATTGCCCCATGTTTGACCGCACTCTTGGCAGTCTCCACCTCTTTATACCAATTATTTCGATTTTCATCTACATGAATTCTTAAGATTGAAAATCCTAACTGGTTCTGTCCATTGCCAAAAGCAGTTTCTCTTTGAGCTGCTGTAAGATCCCCAGCCCAAGCCGGATGGTTCATCCCTCCAAAACCGCGAATCACTTGTTTCTCTGCAGATACATTAACTGTTACATCACTGGCTGCCAAAACTTCAGTAGCGCCTGGCCCTAACATGACTGACAGCATAGTGAAACATACTAATAGTACACAAATTGTTTTTTTTATGCGTGGAATCATTTATTCCTCTCCTTCGTCATGTGTCTTTTACGGTATTAAAAAATCTGTATGGCATATCCATAATGGCGGGCTGTTCCGGTGATGGCTCGTACTTCACCCGCCTCGTTTTTAAGTGGTCCCATTACGAGTCCTATCTTTGCGTAAACTGCCAGTAATCAAAATGAAACAAGTTTCCTGTACCTGTTCCGGTAAATACAAAGAATACTTTGTGCACACCGGTTGCCCCGCTTACTGCAGTTTCTATTTCTCTCCAGGTTTGCGCTCCGCCTGTTGAAGGCACATTCAGAGTTCCAACAAGCTTACCATCAGCATTGTCGAGGCGCACTTCTATTTTCCCGCCTGAACCTGAAGTGGATGCTACATTTGCTTTAAATGACCTGGCACCGCCCGCTCCGAAGTCTGCATTTCCTACAGCAATCCAGTCTCCATTTTGAATGCTTGTTACATGCTGATTATTTACTGGCCCGCCGGGTGCTGTGGACTTCTCTGTCAAAATGCGTCCATTCCAAGCAAACGTTTCAGCTTCTACCCGGTTATAAGGATTCAAATTGGAAAGCTGTGTTACACCTGCATAATTTGCTGCTACCTCTTGGATGGATCCATCTGGGTTATGCACCAGCTTATTAATATGGGGAGAACGGTATCCTTTGCCGGCCCCGAACAGAGCGGAACTGACAGTTTGCGCGTGGTACACCACATACCACTCGTTTTTAAAATTGAAAACAGCATGATGATTGTTTCCGCCACCTCCGAAAAATGCACCCGGATTTTTCAGGAAATGCCCTCTATATGTAAAGGGACCCATGGGATTTGAACTGGTCATGTAGCCGATCTCACCCGGGGGTTTATCGGCCGGGTGCGTGCCGCCGAAATTAATGCAATAGGAGTAATAATATGTTCCGTTATACTTGTGCAATCCCGAATCTTCAAACATGAAAGGCGCATCAATTGTAGATGCACTTCCAACAACAC
The DNA here is from genome assembly GCF_000877815.1 of Bacillus sp. YP1. Lineage (NCBI taxonomy): Bacteria > Bacillati > Bacillota > Bacilli > Caryophanales > Bacillaceae > Bacillus > Bacillus sp. YP1. Next base: position 1,692,069 of record NZ_CP010014.1, read on the forward strand.
TCGTCATATCAGGCCCCAATTTTATGACTCTAGCCGTTTTAGGATTGGCCCATTGTCCCTGCGTTGGATTTGAACCGCCAGGAACGCCTCCCCCGGCATACAGGTAACCGGTGCCGTCATCATCTACAAATACTGCCGGATCAAAAAGCCATACAACACCAGACATTCCTGGCGTACTTGGCGTTACGAGCGGTTTTCCGATTGGATCGGTCCATGGACCAATCGGGCTGTCTGCGGTGAGAACCCCGATACCTCCGCCGCTGTTTGCGAAATAAAGGAAGAATTTATCCTTGCCATTGATTTTTTTTACTGCGATTGACGGTGCCCATGACGCCCCTGCCCATTTTGCTATCCCACGGTCACCATTAGCTCCATTGGCACCTGCTACTGGAATGGCTCCGTGGTCTGTCCAGTTCACCATATCCGCTGAAGAAATGACGAATACTTTATTCAAATTGGCAAATGAATTATCTTTAATCGTTCCGTTGCTATTATATTCATAGTCATCACTTGACATATAAATATAGACTCTCCCGTTATAGGTCAGCGCAATCGGATCTGCGCCCAAATGATGGTCGATAAGCGGGTTTGAATTCCCTACATGTTTTGCAATTGTACTACTGGTGGCAGCATACGCAGACTTTCCAGATAAACAGCTCAATAGTAAAGCAAAAACAAATAAACATACGCTACACTTTTTTCTCATCACTTAACAGCCTCCTTTTTCCTTAAAATGAAGGGTTCTTTTGAAATTTGTTAACAACAGGTCATGAAGACTGCACCACTTGTTTCTTCAAGATCAATCTAGAAAAGTTCCCCCATTCCTAGCGGTCATTGTCCAGAAAATAAAATGGCGAATTGTTCAAGTCCCCTATAACGCTTGAGCAGGTATGTATATTTATTCAAAAAAATCCCTTTATCTAACATCCTACCTTATTAAAAAAATAGTGTATAGAATACTTTTGGAGGAATTCGTGTTCGATTCTACAAAGGAACTGGATACATTTATTCATTGTTTAGATGGGGCTACATATACGGCTGTTACCGACTCTTCTTCGCTTAGACTGTTCCCTCGATTATTGACATAATAGACATCATCTCTGCTGATAGGGAATCAAGGCTTAAAACCACTCAATCTATTGAAGTATTGTTCTCTTCTTTGCAAGACCTTTCGTTATCATTTCGCCCTCTTCCCCTGCGAAATATGTCATATTTTTTCATCTTTTTGTAATGAGCGTTTTCGAAAAATCAGCCGTTCATGCCGCTGCTTTTTAAAGAGTATAAAAACTATTGAGCGGTATACCCGCTTTTTTCATGTTTTGTTCATATTTTATTAATTGTTTATTCAACACTGTCCGCTATAGTAATCCATATCAACAAATATGACTGCCACTCGCATCTTTTATGAAGGGAGGTCCGTTACGCTGAAAGAAAAAATAAAGACCTTAGGCCGTTTTTGCACCGTAGGCGTCGGCAATACGCTGATAGATTTTGGTGTCTTCTTTCTTCTTACCGCTTGTCATGTCTCTTATCTGCCGGCGCAGATCTGCTCCTATACTGCAGGTATCGTCAACAGCTATGTGTGGAACCGGAATTGGACGTTTTGTGTGAAACGTAAGGCTGACGGGAAAGAGATCGTGCGTTTTCTCATGATTAATATTGCCGCGTCGGGGATCACCTTTTTGCTGCTTTATTTGTTTCAAAATTGCGGCTGCTCGCTTTTGGTGAGTAAGCTCGCCGCCACTATCGGCGGAATGATGATGAATTTTATCGGAAACCGAATCTGGGTATTTGGAGATTCGCTGAAAAACATACAGGATCAGGAGTGAGGATGAATGAGAAAAAAAGTGAGAAAAGCGGTTATTCCCGCAGCGGGTTTAGGAACGAGATTTCTGCCGGCGACAAAGGCGCAGCCTAAAGAAATGCTCCCAATCGTCGACAAACCAGCAATCCAATATATTGTAGAAGAGGCCGCAGAGTCAGGAATTGAAGATATACTGATTATTACAGGGAGAAACAAACGCTCGATTGAAGATCATTTTGATCGGTCGGTCGAATTGGAATTCAATCTCCGGGAAAAAGGCAAGACGGAGACACTTAAGGAAATGCAGCAGATTGCCGATTTGGCCAACATTCATTACATCCGCCAGAAAGAACCGCTCGGATTAGGCCATGCGGTGCTGTGTGCGGAGCATTTTATCGGAGATGAGCCTTTTGCTGTTCTCTTAGGTGATGATATTATGGTGTCTGAAACACCGGCTCTTCGGCAATTAATGGATGTATATGACGTTTATGGCACAGAGGTTGTCGGTGTACAGTCAGTTCTCCCTGAGGATGTCAGCAAATATGGTATTATAAATACATCAGGGTCTCAAGGGCATGTATATGAAGTGAACGATTTAGTGGAAAAGCCTTCTCCTGAAGAAGCACCTTCGGAAATCGCAGTAATGGGACGTTATGTGCTGAATTCTTCGATCTTCTCCGTTTTGAAGACAATTGGCAGAGGCGCGGGCAACGAAATTCAGCTGACAGATGCGCTTCGTGAGGTTTGCCGTAAGGAGCCGATCCATGCCCGGCTGCTGGAAGGAAATCGATATGACATTGGCGATAAGCTAGGCTGTTTTAAAGCGAGCACCGAAATCGGCTTAATGCGTCCCGAAATGAGATCTCAGCTTTTGGCCTATTTAGAAGATGTGATCAAACAGGAAACGAAAGAAATGCTGCGGTAAAAAAATTGTAACCATCTTGCTCGTCAATCAGTCATATAATAGTGAAAAAGATTAGGACAGGTTGTGAAGAATGTGGGCAGTTTGATAAGCGAAATTTTAACATGGCTGACGAACATGGGATATGCGGGTATTGCGATTGGGTTAATGATTGAAATCATTCCGAGTGAGATTGTATTAGCTTATGGCGGCTATATGGTATCGGAGGGCACGATTGGATTTATTGGCGCAATTATTGCGGGTGTTATCGGGGGCACCATTGCCCAGATCTTTATTTACTGGATCGGCCGCTATGGCGGCAGGCCATTTCTGGACAAATACGGGAAGTATTTATTGATTAAAAAGCATCATATCGACATGTCGGAAAACTGGTTTCAGAAATACGGCGCCGGAGTTGTCTTCTCGGCTCGTTTTATACCGGTTGTCAGACATGCCATATCCATTCCGGCAGGTATTGCCAGAATGCCTTTTCTCAAATTTGTGGTACTGACTGTGCTTGCTATCATTCCATGGTCTATTCTGTTTGTTTATTTAGGCATACAGCTAGGAAGCCAGTGGGATGATGTTGAGAATATAGCAGGCACTTATACAACACCGATTATGATATTGGCTGTTGTCGTGATAGCCCTTTATTTTGTGATTAAGAAACGTACAGCCATATTTAAACGATAGCTAGCAGATATGCATAGGGGTGACTGACGCTCCCCTATGCATATTTTTTTACTTCCGATGTTGATTTGCCAGCTTCAGATTCTCCGCTAAAAATGCGACAAACACTTCATCCCGCACGAGCGATGCGGCATAATTTCTCTTAATAAACCATTCTGCCTCTTCAAACGCTGCGAATGTTTCGTCTTGGGTTTCTCCGTTAATTTGAATATTCCATTCGTTGTCTAAAGGGAAAAGAAAAAATCTCATTTGTGCGCGATTTTCATATAATGATCCATTCGCAGATCCCTTTAGATTATAGATGTTACGGAAGGCATCCGGCCGTACAGGATCAATACGGAAAGCTTCAGCTACAAACAACTCGTATACTTCATCGGTTATTGAACAGCCGGACGCTTTTGCATGCCCTCCGCCGCCATATCGGCCGGTGATTTCTGACACATCGATGTAATCATGAATGGTGCGGAGACTGACTCGTTTTGACCCCATGCTCAAAATCGCAATGTAATCGAGGTGCGGATTATCTTTCCCTAGCCTGTTCCCCAGCTCTGAATGGTACGATTCAGCGTGAACGATGCCTACACAGTGTTCGTGAACAAAGGTTTGTACCATTTCCCTTTTCTTTCTGCGGAGGTAGCGCTCGATTTTTTCGTCTTCTAAATCAAGCAGTTTTTCTTCAAAATCATCGAAGAAAAATTCGTCATGCGCGGAAAGGCGCTGGATCATTTTTGCTTCAAATTCATCGATTGACAGCAAAAAGAAAAGATCATTAAGCCGCTTCGCCTGTTTTTGATCGTACCGCTCCCACTCCCATGTATCGTATTGGCGGACGAGCTCTGTGAATTGATCTAAGGCGTTTGTCGGTTTCATGAAGCCATTTTCAACGAGATAGCCATATAAAAGCGATGTCGCGGATGTGAGCCTTCCATCATCGTATTCCACCTGGACAAATCCCCATTCATGCTCATTCAAATGAAGGGCTGTTTTATGATGGTCAATGAGCTTCACTTTCCCCCCTGCATGAACATACTCATTCAATCTCTCTTCGTTTTCTTCATTGACGGCGAGATCGGTGATGAATAACGCGTCCTGTCTGTTGCTCTCCTTCGCTTTTTCTAAAAAGTACTGCACCTGTGCGTTTAAGCCGTTGACAGAGTTATACCGGACCTCTACGTCTTTTCCGAACGCTAATTTTGCTACGATTCCACACCCTACTCCGTCCAAGTCGTTATGTGAATATAAATGATACATAATGTGGGCCCCTTTTTATGATAAACTGACAATTGCCGCTAGAGGTGCGGCAGCCTTTATTTACTATTCTAAAAAACAAAGCGTTTTATACAAATGTAATTAGTTGACATAATGTTGTTATTGTAAATATATAAAGGAGCGCTTTTTTGCGCTCCTAAGTTCTTGCTTTTACACCGGATAAACCGGATGCTTTCGATTGGTAAATGTCATTTCCTTTGTCATGTATGCCTTGAGCCGTTTGGCCAGCTCATCACGCAGCGAATTGGCTGGGATAACAGCATCAATGATCATTTCTGAAGCCAGACGGTAGATATTGATGTCCTCTTTATATTCTTCCCGTTTGCTGCTGATAAATGCGGCTCTCTCTTCTTCTGGCAGCTCGGCGATTTTTTTAGCGTAGACAGCGTTTACAGCTGCCTCAGGGCCCATGACGGCGATTTGGGCGGTTGGGAGCGCTAGACAGCAATCCGGTTCAAATGCCGGCCCTGCCATTGCATACAACCCAGCCCCGTAAGCTTTTCGGACAATGACAGAGAGTTTTGGAACAGTTGCCTCCGACATCGCAGAAATCATTTTCGCTCCGTGTCTGATAATCCCAGCCTGTTCTACTTTTGTGCCAATCATAAAACCGGGGATATCGGCTAAGAACAGCAATGGGATATGAAAAGCGTCACATAAGGTAATAAACTTAGCCGCTTTGTCTGCTGAATCGTGGAATAAGACGCCTCCTTTTACCTTCGGCTGGTTTGCAACAATGCCGACAGGCTGTCCGTGGATTCGTGCGAGGCCCGTCAATAATTCCGGTGCAAATAAGGCTTTAATCTCAAAAAATGAGTCTTCATCTATGACCCGCTCAATCAGCTCATGCATATCAAAAGGTGCGTTTTGATTTTGCGGAATGACGTCGGCAAGCGGAGTGTCGAAGTGTTTTGGCGGGCGTTTCTTATGAATGGGCGCTTTTTCTTGAAAATTTGCCGGAAAGTAAGACAAATAAGCCCGCGCCAGCTGTATGGCTTCTTCTTCAGTTTCTGCAAGAATATCTCCGCAGCCGGAGATTGAGCAATGCATACGGGCGCCACCCATTTCTTCAAGAGACACTTTTTCGCCAATAACCATTTCCGCCATCCTTGGCGAGCCTAAATACATGGAGGCGTTACCGTCTACCATAACGACGATATCACAGAAGGCCGGAATATAAGCGCCACCTGCCGCAGATGGTCCGAAAAGCAGACAGATTTGCGGAATGCGTCCCGATAATTTGACTTGATTGTAAAAAATTCTTCCTGCACCGCGTCTCCCTGGAAAGACATTGATTTGGTCGGTAATTCGGGCGCCTGCCGAATCGACTAAATAAATGAGCGGACAGTTTAATTTTTCGGCGGTTTCTTGAATTCTGATGATTTTTTCAACTGTTTTTGCTCCCCATGACCCCGCTTTCACTGTTGAATCATTCGCCATGACGCAAACGGTTTGGCCGCCGATTTTGCCGATAGCGGTGACAACTCCGTCAGCGGGAAGCCCGTCTGACATACATTCCGCAAAAAAAGCGTCTTCTAGCTCAATGTCATCGTCAAAGAGAAGGGAAAGCCGCTCTCTGACAAAGAGCTTGCCTTTTTCCCGATTGCTTTGATGATACTTTTCCGCTCCGCCTTTTCGAATCCGTTCAGCCCGTTCTGTTCGTTCCTTTTCATAATCCATGAGCATTGCCTCCCTTTTATATTCCCTTGTATACGGCCCGTCTTTTTTCTTGAAAGGCCTGAAGCCCTTCTCTCCTGTCTTTTGTCGGGATGGTTTGTTCATACGCTTTTTGTTCAATCGCAAGGCCTGTAGCGAGATCTGTCTCCAATCCTCTATTGATTGCAAATTTAGCCTGACGGACAGCGATCGGCCCGTTGGCAGAAATGGCTGCGGCCAGTTCCTTTGCTTTTGGCATAAGGTCACAAGGAGCCGTGACATGCTCTACAAGGCCGATTTCTTTTGCTTCGTGTGCGGTCACGCGTCTGCCTGTATAAATGAATTCTTTTGCTTTTCCTCTGCCAATCAGCCGGGGCAGCCTTTGGGTCCCTCCAGCGCCCGGGATAATAGCTAACCCTGTTTCCGGAAGTCCCAGCACAGCTGATTCAGTTGCGATTCGAAGGTCGCATGCCAATGCCAATTCTAGTCCGCCGCCTAATGCGCTTCCATTTATCGCAGCTATGACCGGCTGAGGCAAGGCATCAAGTAAAGCCGCCGTTCTTTGAATGAGAGATACACTTTCCAGAACCTGATCTTCTTTCAGTTTTATCCGTTCCTTCAGGTCTGCCCCTGCACAAAACGCTTTTTCACCGGTGCCTGTGAGGATGACGCAACGGATGTTTGAGTTGAATTCAATTTCCTGGATAATCATTTGCAGGTTTCTAAGCATTTCAGCTGAAAGAGCATTTGCTGCCTGAGGCCTGTTTAAGGTGACCAACGCAATATGTTCATTTTTAACAGTAAAAAGAATAGAATCTCCCATTGTATGCGTCCTCCCTTTTATCAAGATGATTTAAACACCTGTAAATTTCTGCTCGGCAGCGGTTTGCCCATTTTTTCTTCAATCCATTTGGCCGCAGATAGCAGTTTTTCTAGCTTTACATTTGTTTTGATATCCATCTGTTCAAGCATGTACACGATATCCTCAGTTGCGGCGTTTCCTGATGAACCTGGCGCATATGGGCATCCCCCAAGCCCGCCTGCCGAGCCGTCGAACACCGTGATGCCCATTTGGAGTGCTGTGACCATGTTGGCCAGAGCGGTTCCTCTCGTATCATGAAAATGCAAGGCAATTTGATTAGCCGGGAATCGTGCCAAAAGAGCTTCAAGTACAGTTTCCACTTGGGCGGGATTAGCCGCTCCAATCGTATCTCCAAGCGAAAGTTCAGAAATCCCAAATTCAAATAGAGCTTCTGAAAGGCGAATGACTTGTTCAATGGGGACATCTTTTTCGTACGGACAGCCGAAAACAGTCGAGAGGTAGGCTCTTGTTGTGAGGTTTGCTTTTTGTGCGTCGTTGTTTACTTGTTTGAGTATATGAAGGGATTCAGAAGTGGATTTATTGATGTTTTTTCTGTTGTGCGTCTCGCTGGCGGACATAAAAACGCAAGCCTCGTTAATGCCTCCTTCAAGTGCATTCTCCAGTCCTCTTTGATTCGGGACAAGTGCCGCGTACGTTACCCCTTTTAAACGGTCGATGCCTTTTGCTACGTCGATAGCATCTCGAAGCGCCGGAATCCATTTCGGGTGAACGAAGGATGTGATTTCAATATACGAAAGCCCTGTCCGGGAAAGCTGGTTGATCCAGGTTATTTTATCCTCTGTTGCGATCCATACGGGCTCGTTTTGTAAGCCGTCACGCGGGCCGACTTCTTTGATTGTCACTTTTTTAGGATATGACATGTTCTTCCTCCAAATTATTGAGTGGAATCGCTCAGTTCGAGCAGTACGTCTCCTTCATTTACAAAGTCGCCTTCATTTTTTTTGACTTCTTTTACGATTCCGCTTCTATCTGCAACGATCGGGATTTCCATTTTCATCGATTCCAAAATGGCTACCTCCTGGCCCTTTTCGATTTGGTCGCCGGCTTTGACGTGGACTTTCCACAGGTTTCCTGCCATTTGTATGTTAACCGTCATGACAACTGCCTCCTTTACAGGTGTTGTTTCAAAAAGTCAGTCGTGACATCCCCTTCTTTAAATGCCTTTGTTGCCGCAGCCTGTATGAGAAGCGGAAGATTTGTTTTGATTCCCTCTACACGATAGTCGCGAAGCGCTGTCTCTAGTTTTTCAATTGCTTCTGTTCTGGTTTGGCCTTTGACAATCATCTTAGCGATCATCGGGTCATAAAAAGGGGTAACGGTGCTGTCTTTTGCTACCGCACATTCGTGTCTGACTCCTTTTTGGTCAGGAAGTGAAAACGCAGTGATCGTACCTGGTGACGGGAAGAAGGTCTTGGGATCTTCCGCGTATATTCGAACCTCTATCGCATGCCCGTTCCGTTGGATGTCTTTTTGGGAGAATGTGAGTGTATGGCCCGCAGCAATCCGCAGCTGCTGCTCAACTAAGTCCAGGCCTGTTATTTCTTCAGTCACGGGGTGTTCAACTTGCAGTCTCGTATTCATTTCGAGGAAATAAAAATTTTGCTTCTGGTCAACTATGAATTCGATGGTGCCTGCGTTCGTATAGCCGATTGCCTTTGCTGCTTTTACCGCTGTTTGCCCAATCTTCATTCTTAGTTCATCGTCTACAAATGGAGACGGTGCTTCTTCAATGACTTTTTGGTGGCGCCTCTGAACAGAGCAATCACGTTCAAACAGATGTACTGTATGGCCGTGTTGATCGGCCAAAAGCTGAACCTCGATGTGACGCGCATGTTCAATAACTTTTTCTATATACATCGACCCGTCACCGAAAAAATCTGCTGCGCGCTTTTTGTTTCCCTCGTACGCTTTTTTTAATGCTTCTTCATTTTCAACACGCTGCATTCCGATGCCCCCTCCGCCCGCTGAAGCTTTCAGCATGACAGGATAGCCGATTTGACATGCGGTGCGGCAGGCTGCCTCTATATCTCCGAGGGATTCAGAAACGCCCGGCACCACAGGGACACCTGCAGCCTCCATTGCTTTTCGCGCTTCAATTTTGCTGCCCATCTTTGCGATGATATCAGGGGAAGGTCCGATAAACACGATGTTTTCTTGCTTGCAGCGTTCAGCGAACCGGCTGTTTTCTGATAACAATCCATATCCCGGGTGGATCGCGTCGGCATTTGCTTTTTTCGCCGTCTTTATGATTCTCTCTATATTTAAATAACTTTCACTGACTCTCGATTCTCCGATCAAATAAGCCTCTGTAGCGGCTTTTGTATGGAGCGCGTCCTTGTCTGCTTCTGAATAAACCGCAACCGTTTTAATGCCGAGACGGCTGCATGTTCGGATAATTCTCATTGCAATTTCTCCGCGGTTGGCGATCAGTACTTTTGTAAACATGATTTCACCTCATTGACTTGATGATAGGTTGAACATTTCAATCGTTTTTTCTCGCAGTTTATATTTTTGAATTTTGCCTGAGGCCGTCATCGGATAGTCATCCGTAAAAATAACATAACGCGGAATTTTGTGGCGGGCGATTTTCCCTTTGCAATAGGCTTTAAGCTCATCAGGTGAAACGCTTTTACCGTCTTTCAGTTTAATCCAGGCTGCAGCTTCCTCCCCGAATTTGGCGTCAGGCACACCAACGACCTGTACATCTAAAACAGCGGGATGCCGGTATAAAAATTCTTCAATTTCCCGCGGATAAATGTTCTCGCCGCCTCTGATGAGCATATCTTTTAATCTTCCGGTGATGCGGCAGTATCCGTCTTCATCCATGACAGCAAGATCTCCGGTAAACAGCCATCCGTCATGATTGATTGCTTTTCTGGTCGCATCTTTGTCTTTATAATAGCCTTTCATGACGTGATAGCCACGGGTGCACAGTTCTCCCTGCATGCCTCTTTGAACTTCTTGACATGTCCCAGGTTCTACAATTTTCACCTCAGTATGTGGCAGGGCGCGGCCGGTTGTTTCGACTCTTCTTATGAAGGAATCATTTGCTCTCGTTTGCGTAATGACTGGCGAGGCTTCGGTTTGTCCATAGGCGATCGTAATGTCTTTCATGCCCATCCTTTCAATCACAGCTTTCATCACTTCACTTGGGCAGGGAGAGCCGGCCATGATTCCTGTTCGGAGCGTCGATAGATCATATGCATCAAAATCCGGATGATGCAGCTCGGCGATAAACATGGTAGGCACACCATGGAGCGCTGTGCATTTCTCTTTTTCTACCGTTTTAAGGACGGTAACGGGATCAAATTCTTGCACGGGTATCATGGCTGCCCCGACGGATACACATGCCAAAACCCCAAGGACGCATCCAAAGCAGTGAAAAAACGGAACCGGGATGCACATGCGGTCTTGAGAGGTTAAAGCCATACATTCAGCGATATTGGCAGCGTTATTGATGACATTGAAATGGGTCAGCATCACGCCTTTTGGAAACCCTGTCGTTCCTGATGTGTATTGCATATTAATCACATTGTCTTTATCCAGGCTGTTCATTCTCTCTTCAAGCTCAGCATCTGTCACTGTTTTCGCCAATATCTCTGTATCGTCCCAATTATACATGCCAGGCAACCGTTTATTGCCAATATAGATCAGCGTTTTTAAAAAGGGATAGCGTTCAGATTTCAGTTGGCCGGGCTTTGCTTCGTGCAGTTCTGGAATTAAATTGCTCACGATGTCTGGATAGGAAGTGCCCCTGTATGAATCCATGATGATAAGTGCCGCGGCATCCGATTGCTTTAACAAGTAATCAAGCTCGTGTGCTTGATAATTGGTATTGACAGTTACGAGCACGGCTCCGATCTTTGCAGTTGCGAACTGGACGACAAGCCATTCAGGGATATTAGAAGCCCATATGGCGACGTGGTCTCCTTTTCCAATCCCCATCCGCATGAGACCTTTAGCGGTTTGACGGCAAAGATTGTCAAATTGGGCGTACGTATAGCGGATATTTCGGTCTGGATAAACAACCGCTTCTCGATCGGGATACGCATCAGCTGTTTGTTCCAGCAGCCTGCCGATTGTGGAATGGATGAGTTCAGCCATTGATTGTTCCTCCTTTCTTAATAATTAGAAAGCGTTTACATTTTCATTTTAAAAGCTGTCTGGCGATCACGAGGCGCTGAATTTCAGATGTGCCTTCACCAATTTCCATTAATTTTGCATCCCGCAGCATCCGTTCCACCCCGTACTCTTTCATATATCCTGAACCTCCATGGATTTGAATGGCTTGATTGCAAGCTCTAGTCGCCATTTCAGATGCGAACAGCTTGGCGTACGCCGCTTCTTTTGTGAACGGGCGGTTATGGTCTTTCAGCCAGGCGGCTTTTAACACCATTTGCCGTGCTAGATCAATTTCCATCGCCATGTCAGCAAGCTTAAATTGAATCGCTTGGAAGGAAGAAATCGGCTGTCCAAATTGCTTCCGTTCTTTCGCATATGCCAATGATGCGTCAAGGGCCGCTTGAGCAATGCCGACTGCAAGAGCAGCAATGGAGATTCGACCACCGTCCAGCGTATATAGAAACTGTTTAAATCCTTTTGTTGGATCGCCGAGTAAGTTGCCCGCAGGCACTCTTACATCCTCAAGCAAAATTTCTGCTGTATTCGAACCACGGACGCCCATTTTATCGTACGGGCTCGTAATCGTGAGTCCTGGTGTGTCAGTTGGCACAATCAATGCGGAGATGATGTTTTTTCCGTCTTTGTTTTTGCCTGTTACCGCGGTCACAATAACTGTCCGTGCGTAGCTTGCATTTGTAATCCAGCACTTTTCGCCGTTGATTACATACTCGTCACCATTTGAAATCGCTTTTGTTTGAGTGCCCCCCGCATCTGAGCCGGCATTTGGTTCCGTCAGGCCGAATGATCCGAGTGCTGTGCCCGAAGCCAGCGGCGTCAAATGCGTCCGTTTTTGTTCTTCTGTTCCAAAGTAATAGAGAGGGCTGGCGCCTAATGAGACCGCTGCAGCATAGCTTAATCCAGTACTGCCGCAGGCTTTGCCGACTTCTTCAACCGCTAAGGCATATGAAATCGTATCACCGCCAGATCCGCCGTATTCTTCTGGAAATGGAATACCCATCAGACCGAGTTCACCCATTTTTTTAAATGTTTGCATCGGGAACTCGCCTGTTTGATCTACATGTTCAGCGTGAGGAGCAATTTCTTTTTTCGCAAAATCTTTTACCATTTCACGCACCATTTGTTGTTCTTTTGTCAGCTCAAAATTCACATCGTTTCCTCCTTCACATCTTTGTAACATCCTATTAGGCGAGTTCTATAATCATTCCCTGACAAGAAAAGTCTGAAAATTAAAACTGAATCATTTTTTATGTGATAATTTCAGCGGAATGAGCAAATACATGCAGTAGGCGCATACCATCCATATCGCAAACGCAATAACTTGGCCCTTTGATAAAGCCGGGAAGATGAGGGGATGATTCCAAAGGGAAATCGTATCCATCAATAAACCGACCGCTGATCCCCATATACCTAGCTTGATCACCGCGAACTGTGATTGAAAATTCAGCGGTTTACCATCGTTTCCTGTCCCCAAAATCACTTTTTAAAAAAAGACGACTTAGAAAGCCGTCCTTCTCATTTCTTATTTTGTTGTTCGTTTGGAAGCCTTGCTTTCGTTATGAAGCCGGTCTGCTGAAGTGACATAATACGTATATTTCTTGTTAGGATCTGCCGTGTTATCTAAGAAGGTTTGCTGCTCATGTGTTTTTCTTTGAGTTGCCAGCAATGTGTTCTGCTTTTTCCCTTCGGCTCTGTATATCGCATAATAGGCTGTTTCTTTCGTTTTTTGATTTGATGGGTGATCTTTAATCTGCAGAAGATTGCCGTTTTTGTCTTCGGTGACTTTCGTAAGCTTCGGTTTTTTTGGGGCGGTATTGTCAAGCCAAGGCATTTGCGGAACCAGTGCCGGCTTGCTGTAAAGATCGGCGATAAGCCTGTCTTTGATGCCAAGCGGATTTTTGTTGAGGTCCTTGAGGCTGAAATGCATGCTTCCTTTCACCAGTTCAAGCTGGCGGTTCAAAGTGATTTGCCGCACATATTCCTCAGGGTCGGACCAAGGCGGATCAAAATTGTTATTGATTTTATATGCTGCCTGGCCAATATATAAGTGAACAGGCCTATTTTTGACTTCATTGCTCCACCAATCAGCCAGCACGTCGTAAGCCGCTGCGTTAAAGCCGATACTCCAATAAATTTGCGGAGCAATATAATCGATGTCGCCTTCTTGGATCCAATGTCTTGTGTCTGCATATAGATCATCATAATTTCTGACGCCTGCTTTTGTATTCGATCCGGTCGGGTCATCTGCGGCGTTTCTCCATACTCCAAAGGGACTGATGCCGAATTTGACATACGGTTTTTCAGCTTTAATTGTTTGGTTGATTTGTTTGACAAGCTGGTTCACATTGTCCCGCCGCCAGTCATCGATATTAGAAAAAGCGTCTTTTCCGTATTGTTCGTACTGTGCTTGATCAGGAAATTCCTGTCCCGCTATTTTATAAGGGTAAAAATAATCATCCATATGAATAGCATCGATATCATAATGTTTTACGACTTCTTCAATGCCTTTGACGATAAAATCTCTCGTTTCTGGAATGCCTGGATGATAATACAGCTGGTTTCCATAGGCGGCAACCCAATCTGGATGTTTTCTTGCCGGGTGACTCTCAGACAATTTATTAAGATCTGTATGATTCATTGTAATACGGTAAGGGTTAAACCACGCATGAAATTCCAAATTTCGTTTATGGGTTTCTTCAATCATAAATGCAAGAGGATCATAGCCCGGGTCCTTCCCTTGGACACCGGTTAAGTATTCCGACCAAGGCCCGTAAGCTGACGGATAAAAGGCATCAGCCGTCGGTTTAATCTGAACGATAACGGCATTCATTCCCATTTTTTGCACATCGTCCAGCAGTTTGATATACTCCTGTTTTTGCTCTTTCACAGATAACCCTTTTTTGGACGGCCAATCAATATTTAATACGGAAGCAATCCATACGGCTCTCAGCTCCCTGTCAGACTGCGCATTGGCCATAAACGGAACGGAAATGACAAACGTTCCGATGATCAAGCTGACAAGGAAACGGACAATCGACTTTTGGCAAACCTTCATTCTGTTTCTTCTCCCCCATTACATCACTTTCACTATTCGCTATTACGGTATTCCCGGGCTATAAAAGGGTGATTAACAGAATGTCTATCTCACTAAATAAACGAAAAAAGTCCTAAAGCATGTTGTGAGCCGCTTTTAGGACTTTTTATCATTTATCATGGTTTGCAGACTTTTTAACACGTCAATAAGTTTTACGCCGACACCGACAGCCGTTTCAAGGATCGCTTGTGCTCCGGCAATGGCTAAAATAAAGATCAGCGGTATTGCAATACGAGGCAAAAAAAGATAGCCAAGTCCGATCAAGATGGCACACCAAACACCGGCACACCAGTAGCAATTGAGCATGTATCCAAAGTTAGAAGCCGGCACGCTTTTTTCATCTACATGCCCGTTTTGATCAACAATCCTTTTCTTTTTCATAAAAGGTTTTCGGATAAATTCTGTGATTTTGTCGAATACAATCAAATGTGTCAGCCTGTAACTGGCTAGAATCAGCATGATAAACGTAAGAAAAGATAGATGATCCATGACAAGCCTCCAAGAAAAAGGATGATGTTATCATTCCCTAGTGTCATCGATCCATTCTTTGATACAAAAAGAAGCGGACAGAGAATGCCTCTGTCCGCGAATCTGTTCTATTGTTTGTGCGGGATTGCTTTATTTGAAGTGATCTTTTCTAAAATGTCAAGGATGATGTCAGCATTCTTTTCAGCATATGTTCCTTCCAGCATGTCTTTATGAGCGCCAAAACCCGTGTACTCGCTGTAGTTTCCACAGGCGCCTTCCCATTTCGTTAAGCCTGTATTCTCGCTGGTTTCGATTTGAATTCCAGCTTCGATGAAATGAATGCTTGCTCTGATGTGCCCTTCATTCAGCAATTGTGCCCAATATTCTTGATAGTTTCTTTTTTTCTTCATCACCTTTTCTCTGACTGCTTCAGGCAGATATGCTGCAGATTCGTTATTCCCGGTATCAATAGGCAAAGGCTGTTCTTTTAGATAAGCGTCCACGATAATGAAGTCGCTGACTTCTAATCCTTTGCGCTCCATAGCCTGTGCCACTTCAAAAGCCAGGTTTCCGCCTGCAGAGTAGCCTAATAAAACGTATGGGCCCTCAGGCTGTATGTCCGTCATGCAATTAACATATTGTTCAATGCGGGTGTCTTGTTCAATAAAGTGAAACCCGTATACGGCTGCCTTCTCATTCAGTAATAAAGCAAGGTCTTTGAAATAAATGCCAAATCCCGATATCGGCGGGAAGCAGAAAAGATTTTGCGCGCCGTGCTGGTTCAGTTTGATCACATGCTGTTCATCTGCCGCTGTCAGCTGTTTAGAATAAAGTTTTTCGGCAAGCTGAGCGATTGTCGGATGTTCGAACAAGAAATCAATCGGTATGTCAATGTTCTGCTGATGTTTGAGTGTATGTATGACTTGCAGTGCTTTTAGTGAATGTCCGCCAATAGCAAAGAAGTCATCATCAATACTGATTGTGTTAACACCGAGGACTTGCTTCCAAATGTTCGCCAATTCTTCTTCAACCAAGTTTCTTGGCAATATGATGTTCTGTCGTTTGGCAGGCTTATTTTCTGGAATAGGCAGCGCGCTGCGGTCTATTTTTCCGTTTCCGGTAAGCGGCATCCGCTCCACACGCACCCAGTGCTGCGGGATCATATAGTCTGGAAGCACACGCGCCAAATCGGCGCGAAAATCCGTATCTGTTTTTTTATGATCACCGACGTAATGAGTGTACAGCTGCGCCTCTCCATCTTTTTCTCTCAATGTCACTGCTGCTTCTTGAACGCCTTCCATTTCTAACAGGCGCGCTTCTATTTCGGCGGGCTCAATTCGTTTTCCGCGAATTTTCATCTGCCTGTCAATTCTGCTGATGTATTCTAAGTTTCCATCAGGCAGCCAGCGTGCCAAATCACCGGTACGGTAAATTCTTTCTCCAGGCAAGAAAGGATGAGGAGAAAAAACAGTATTTGTCATGTCATCTCTGTTCAAATAGCCTTTAGCGACCCCATCACCGCCAACACAAAGCTCGCCGGGAACGCCTATTGGCAAAAGACGTCCTTTTGTATCTAAGATGTAAGCGGTGCTATTGCTGATTGGTTTTCCAATCGGAATCGGCCCCGCATAGTCTCTCTTTATTTCAAAAAAGGTTGAAAAAGTCGTGTTTTCCGTAGGCCCGTAAATATTATGAAGCGCGAGATCTGGGCAGGCGTGCCTGACAGCATTCATCAGAGCAGGCGAAAGTGCTTCTCCTCCGACATATAACGTATGGAGTCCGCGAAACATGTCAGCTCGTACCTGTGCCAGCTGATTAAAAAGAGCTGTCGTTAAAAATAGCACTGTGATGTCATTTTCAAGCAAATACGCTCCAAACCGATCAGGTGTCAGCATTGTCGATTTATCAATGATATGAAGGCTTGCGCCATGTAAAAGTGACCCGAACATTTCAAAGGTGACGGCGTCAAAGCTGATAGATCCAGTCATAATAAACCGGTCATCACCGGACGCAGACGTGTAATTGCTGTTTCTGACAAGGGACACGACATTGCGATTCGTGATCATGACCCCTTTCGGCCGGCCTGTTGATCCTGAGGTATACATGATATATGCAAGATCGTCTGGACTGGAGATGGTGTTGATAGGAAAATGGTTCTCTCCCATCAATGCCTGCGCATCTGCAATCATACATGTTCCTGAGAACGCAGCATTTTGCTCCAGCCCCTTTTGAACAATCAGCATTTTTGCTTGCGTTTCCTCAAGCATAAAGCTGACTCGTTCAGGCGGAAGCTCCTCATCAAGCGGGAGGTATGCTCCCCCTGCTTTTAATACGGCAAGCACACTGATCATGAATTCGGGAGAATGTGCAGCCAATATTCCGGCTGTCTCGTTTTTCCGAAATCCCTTTTGAATTAACTCTCTGGCGAGCGCATTAGAGCGTTTATCAAGCTCTTTATACGAAATAGACATATTGCCATACACAAGTGCGGTATGGTCTGGCGTCTTTTCTGCTTGTTCGCGAAATAAATCGATAATTGTATGATTCTTTGGATACTCCGTTTTAGTATTGTTGAACTGTGTGACAATCTGCTCTTTTTCTGTTGCATCAAGAAAAGAAAAATCAGCAATTGGCATATGAGGGTGCTGTGCAGCTGTGCTAAGCGCTTGCGTAAATTGCCTCTTGATACAGCTGATCCAGGCAGCATCGTAAACGAATGCATTATAGCTGAACTTGACGACAAGCTCTTCGCCGGGAGCAACGACAAGATTAAAGTTATATCCTGATTGCTCGGATACTTGAACTTGATCGATTTGCAGCGGTGAATCGGTTTGATCAGCGGAATCGGCGATTTTCTGCTGTAACGGATAGTTTTCAAAGACGATAATGTGATCAATCAGTTCCTGTTTTAATGCGGTGTTTGCCTGAATATCAAATAAAGGCTGGCAGGTAAACGGCTCAGCTTCCAGCATTTCTTTCTGGCATCGTATGAGCAGTTCTTGAAACGTTTCGTCTTGATGTGTTTTAATTCGAATCGGTATGGTATTGATAAACAACCCTATCATTTGCTCCACGCCCGGGATTTCTGACGGTCTTCCTGATACAACTGCGCCAAACACAACGTCGTCTGTGCGGTTATATTGCTGCAGCATCACACCCCAGACCGCCTGAATTAGGGTAGCGAGCGTGACGCCGTGTTGTTTGGCAGTCTCTTTCAGCTTGTCTGTCAGTGGTTTATTTAATGAAAATATCAAATCTTCACGGTGATAACCTTCTTTTGTTTCTTTATCAGACACACGAGGCAGAGGTGATGGAGTGCTGTAGTTTTTTAAATAGGTATCCCAGTAGGCAGCTGCTTTTTCTTTGTCTCGGTTTGTCAGCCAGGAAATATAGGTGCTGTACGGACGGACAGGGTCTAATGAAAGCGGCCTTCCTGCATGAATCGATTGATAAATTTGCATAAATTCCTGCATAACAATACCTAGGCACCATCCGTCCATTAAAATATGATGGTGACTCCAGATACAGACATGTTCATCTTTAGCTGTTTTGAATAGAGAAATCCGCATCAGCATGTCTTTTTGCAGATCAAAGCCTTTTTGCTTGTCCTTCTCTTTAAAGCGTTCAATATACTCATTCTGATCGTTTGTTGGCAGATGGGAAATGTCTTCGCTGTACAAATGGAATTCACGTTCTGTCATCACGACTTGCCGAGGTCCCGACAAATGCGGGACGTGCGGCAAAAACACGGTTCTGAAAATATCATGGCGGTCGATAATGGCTTGAATGCTGCGCTGAAACCATTCATAGCTGAGGCTTCCTTTAATGGTGAAGAGCGACTGCTCAACGTATGCCCCCTCCTCTTTACGGAGGAAGGAATGAAACAGCATTCCCTCCTGCATATGACTCAGAGGATAAATGTTCTTGATTTTTTTGATGTTATCCATAGTGTCTGCACCTTTCTTCACGGTTTCATTAGTGAAAACTGAGCATATCAGCAATCTCTTGCAGGGCGTCCTCGGTTAGTTCTTGATCATCATAATCGCTGATCGTCTTTTCTGTTTCTCTTTTGTTCTGGCAGTGTTCGATCAGCTGTAATAAAAATTGACGGCATGTTTCGCTAAGCTGTTCGATGGTTTTGCGCTGAAAGCGGGCATTGTCATAAGTCATATTGACAGTCAATTTTCCTTCTGCAGCGATTGCGCTGATATCCAGCGACTGTTCACGGTTCCATGTTGTGCTGATATCACCTCCGGCACCAAGCGGAGAGAATGAGAAGGCGTCCTCCTCAGGTACTTCAGCTGAGCGGCCGCTTTCAAATTGACCAAGATAATTAAAGCTGATTTCTGGTGCACCTGTGAAATTGATGTCTTTTTTGCCAGGCGGCGTCAAATATTTGATGACACCGTAGCCGAATCCTTTGTCAGGTACACGTCTCAGTGTATCTTTTGTTGTTTTTAGCACATGAACCATGTATTCTTCCGAATCTGGCAAGTCTGCGTTCAATTTAACCAATAACGGATAAATGGCGGTAAACCATCCAACCGTCCGGCTCACATCTATTCCTTCTAATACATCCTCTCGCCCGTGGCCCTCTAATGATAGTTTGAAGGCGGATTGATTGGTCCAATGGCGCAGCGCAAGAATGACAGAAGCGAGCAGCATGTCCTGCGTATCAGTGTTATATGCGCTGTTGGCGTCTTTTAAGAGTGCTGCTGTCTCTTTCTCGTTTAAGGTAAACGAAATCGTGGACCGTTGTCCCTCGTCTGCTCTAGTGCCATCGATGTGATCAAAAGGCAATGCCTCTGTTTGATACTCTTCGGCTTCGCGCCAATACTTGAGCTGTTTCATTAGCTGCTGGCTTTCAGCGTAGTCAGAGAGCTTTTTCGTATACGCTTTAAATGAGCTTGTTTTAGGAGGCAGCTGAATCTCTTCCCCGCCTGCAGCTTGGCGATACCCTAAAGCCAAATCTTCAAGCAGAACCCGCCATGAGATGCCGTCAACGACGAGGTGATGAGCCGATAAAAATAAGAAATCACCGTCAATTGTGTGGAAAAGACCGGCTTGCAGCAGCGGACCATTCTTCAAATCCATTTTCTGCTGAATATCAAGTACATGACGTTTGATAATAGGCTCATACGTGCTATTTCCATCAGTGCCGTCCGGAGCTGATAAATCAATCATCTGAAGGCCGTACAACGCGTCGTCCGAATGACTGAGCGGCCGATTATATTGATCCCACTTTCCTTGTTCATTCTGTGTAAACACCATTCGCAGCGCATCATGATGACACGTTATTGCTTTTAACGTTTTGCGCAGTGCGTCTTCTTGTACAGAGGTGCTTCGATGCAGCATTACGGACTGATTAAAATGGTGTTTTTCTTTTATATCTTGAGAAAGAAACCATTTTTGAACAGGCGACCATTGTACGTCTCCCTCAACCGCAGCTTGGCTGGAACTTGTATCTGAATCACGGATATAAGCTGCCAATTCTTGAATGGTCGGATGGCTAAACAAATCTTTCACTGCCATTTGCTTGCCTAACCGGTGAAGCCGCGCAGATACCTGTAACGCTTTGATTGAATCTCCACCAAGTTCAAAGAACGAATCAGCTGTTCCGATCTTTTCTGCCCCCAGTACTTCTTTCCATATATCTGCCAGTATTTGTTCCATTTTGCTGGCTGGCGGGAGGAATGGACGTTCAGCTCCGCTCTTCGATACGGGTTTCGGTAGTGCTCTGCGATCCAGCTTGCCGTTTGATGACAATGGAAGTGAATCCAGTCTTTCAATAAACGCAGGGTGCATAAACACCGGCAGCTTGTTTTGTAATTCTGAGCGTACAGCATTTGTGCTCAACTCTGGTTTTGCCACCACATAAGCACTTAATTCGGTTTGTCCTGACGCTGTTTCATGAGCAACTACTGCGGCGTCTTTTACACCATTTATACACCGGATGACCGATTCAATTTCTTTCGTTTCTACACGGTATCCTCTGATTTTAACTTGATCATCGATTCTTCCCAGATATTCGAGTGTTCCGTCGGCCATCCATCTGGCGGCGTCTCCTGTTCGGTACATTCGTGTTTCGGGTTTGAATGGATTCTGCGTGAATGCTCTATCTGTCAGTTCTGGAAGATTGACGTACCCTCTTGCAAGCCCTGTTCCTGCTATACAAAGCTCTCCAGCAACACCGATTGGCTGAAGCTGATGATTGCTATTTAAAATCAGCACTTGAGTCCCGTCAATCGGCTGGCCGATGCTTACGTATGCCTGCTTTTCCATATGCCTCATGACGGTAGTCGCCACGCTGTTTTCTGTCGGTCCATATTCGTTGGCGAGTTCGGTATGCGGACATATAGCTAAGCTGAGGTCGATCAATTCGCGGTCAGCCGCTTCTCCCGCCAGTGTGACGACTCTAAGCGTCTTTACATCTTCCGGCTGCACTACGTCCAAAAGCGCTCGATATAAAACAGGCACAATAATCATATGTGTAATCCGCTGACGAGACAGCTGATGCTTAATGGCCAGAATATCCTTCGCTTCCTCTTCATGAAGCAAAACGGCTTTTGCACCTGACAAAAGCGGTGTAAACATACTAGTTATAAAGCCGTCAAATGAGAAAGAAAAGAGCTGCAGAATGGTATCTGTCTCGTTGAATGCATAAGCGTTTCTCCGCCACTGAAGAGTGTTGGCAATACCTTTATGCTCGACCATTACCCCTTTTGGACGGCCCGTCGTTCCAGAAGTATAAATGATATAAGCCAAATGATGGGCAGACGACATTTGCGGCAGCGGTGATTTGTCGTCTGCCTCTACGCTTTCTATCGTCAAGATCTCTCCTTCAAAGTCAGCAATTACTCCCCAATCCGCTTCATTTATTGTCATCAGCAGTTTCGTTCCGCTGTCGCTAAGGATATAGCGTTTCCGTTCTGTCGGGTATTCAGGATCAATGGGAACGTAACAGCCTCCGGCTTTCCACACGCCAAGTATGGCTGCTATCATACTGAACGAACGATGCATCATGATGCCTACTGGTGTGTCCGGCTTAACACCTCGGCTGCGCAATGCACGTGCGATTCCATTGGACCACTCGTCCAACTCTTGATACGTCAGTGTTTTGTCTCCGCTGACAAGTGCAGAAGCTTTTGGTGTTCGTGCAGCTTGCTGCTCAAACAATTGACTGATTGTTTGAACTCCGTATTGATTCGCTTGCCGGTGTTAAACTCATTAAGCAGTTGGTGCCGCTCTTCTTGGGTCAGGATGTCGATATGGTTGAGTGTCACCTCCGGGTTTTTGCCGATGATGCTAAGTACATTTGTTAAATGCGATGCCCAGCGTTCAATGGTGGTTTTCTCGAACAATGCGGTTGAATATTCAAAAAGGAAATGAATGTTTCCGTCGCCTTCAGATGCCTGTAGTGTCAAATCAAATTTAGAAACGAGATGAGAAACTTGTGCCGGCTTCATTTGCAAATCATGAAGATGCAATGGCTCGTAATCATTATTTTGAACAACTAACATCGCATCAAACACTGGATTCCGGCTCATATCCCGTGTCAATTCAAGCTTATCGACAAGCTCTTCGAACGGGTAATCCTGGTGCTCAAAGGCTTCCAATGCTGTCTCACGCACTTCCTGCAAATACTGTACGAATGGCTTCCCGCCCTCCGGGCGCGTCCGAAGCGCCAGCGTGTTCACAAACATGCCGAGTATTGGCTCAAGATCCTTGTGCGGCCGGCCGGCAATTGGCGAGCCGACGATGATATCTTCCTGTCCGCTTAAGCGTGACAAGAACGCGGTGTAAGCCGCAAGGAGCACCATGTACAGTGTGCTTCCGTTTTCTCGTGCCAGCTTGTGAAGGCCTGATGCAACCTCTTGATCCAGCGTAAATGAGACCTTGTCACCCGCGAAGCTTCGTACAGGCGGGCGGGCATGATCAGCCGGAAGATCCAGCACAGGCAGCTCGCCCTCGAGCTGCTTCAGCCAGTACGCCTCCTGCGTTTTGTACGCATCTCCTGTTTTGAATCCTTCTTGCCATACGGCATAATCTTTATATTGAATGCGCAGCGCCGGAAGCTTCCGATTATTGTACAGCTCGCCGAATTCCCGAATCAGAATGTTGACGGAAACACCGTCTGAAATGATGTGATGCATATCCACCAGCAACAGGTGCCGCTCATCTGATACCTTTACGATTTGGGCACGGAACAGCGGCGCTTGGCTGAGATCAAACGGTTTGATAAAGGCGGCTGCGGCCTCCTGTTCGGTTCGTTCGCCGAGAACTGTAGTCTGTAACGTAAACGGCACCTCGTCATGGATGCGCTGCACCGGATCGCCTCCTGCGTCCTGTTCGAAGGAGGTACGAAGCGACTCGTGGCGCTTGATCAGCTCTTTGAAAGCTCTGTCCATCCTTTCAGGGTTGAGCTTCCCTTCGAGCTCTAACACAGCCGGCATATTGTAGCCTGTCCCTCCGTCCTCCAGCTGCTGAAGGACATAAATCCGCTTTTGGGCAGAGGAAACCGGATAGGTTTCCTGTTTTTCAGCGGGCTTAATCGCTTCATATGGACTGTCCGTTCCTTCACGGATAACGGTAGCCAGCCCTTCGACTGTCGGATGGGCAAATACATCTTTTAGCGGCACCTGTACATCGAATTCTTTGGCAATCCGTGAGACAAGCGCCGTTGCTTTTAAGGAATGTCCCCCGCGGTCAAAAAAGTTGTCGTGAATCCCGACAGGGCCATTTTTCAGCACGTCCTCCCACAGCTGAGAAAGCTTCATCTCAGTCACGTTTCTCGGCGCTGTGTAGGTCTCCGCATCTGCCGCTCCGCCAGGAGCTGGCAGGGCGTTTCGGTCGAGCTTTCCGCTTGGTGTAACCGGCCACTGTTCCATTTCTATCATATAGGCTGGGACCATGTAGCCCGGCAACAGGCTCTCAAGTTGCGCTCGGACTTCGTTTCTTTGGAGCCCTTCTACATAAGCGCATAATTCCGGCTCGCCGCTGTCTGTCCGTAAGGTAACGGCCGCCTCTCTTACACCTTCTATACTTCTTAGTGCCGCTTCAATTTCTCCCGGCTCAATCCGGTAGCCGCGGATTTTCACCTGATCATCCAACCGTCCCAGGAATTCAACATTCCCGTCAGGGAGCCAGCGCGCCACATCCCCTGTTTTGTACATGCGTTCACCCGAGTAAAACGGATCCTCAAGAAAACGCTCCTCCGTTAATGACGGCCGATTCAAATAGCCTCTGGCAACACCGGCTCCGGCAATGTATAGTTCGCCGATACATCCGGCAGGCAGCATCCGCTGCTTTTGATTGAGGATATACAATCTGACATGATGAACAGGTTTTCCAATTGGAATCCGTTCAAGTTTTTCTTGCGGCGGACAATCAAAGAATGCAGCTTCTACGGTTGCTTCCGTTGGCCCATAGGAATTGGTTATTGAAACATTTGGAAGCAACTCGTAAAATCGGGAGACAAGATGGGTCCCCAGCTGTTCTCCTCCAGAAAACACTCGCTTGAGTCTGTTTGTCTTAATCGGTACAGAGCGATATTTTATATGTTCTAAAAATACATGAAGCATTGAAGGCACAAAATGCATAGCTGTGATCTTTTGTTCCTCTATAGCTTGCGCGATCACTTCAGGTTCTTTTTCGCCTCCCTGAGGAAGCAGATAAACAGAAGCACCGGCATAAGACCACCAAAACAGTTCCCATATTGAAGCGTCAAATGAATAAGATGTTTTATGCATAATCACATCTGATTGGTTCAGTTGATAGCGGGACTGAAGGGAATTCAAAAAATTCACCGCTGATCGATGTTCAATTTCAACACCCTTAGGCATCCCGGTAGAGCCGGATGTATAGATGACATAGGCTAAAGATTGCGGGAGAACATCCACATTCGGATTGGACAAACGATGTGCCAGTCCGCTATTTGTCTGATTGAGATAGACAATCTCTCCTGTAAATTCCGGAACATGAAGGCCGGCAGACTGAAGCAGGAGAATGTTTGTACCGCTGTCCTCCAGCAGAAAGCTGATTCGTTCTTCCGGATAATCCGGGTCGATGGGCAGATAAGCGCCGCCAGCTTTAAGAATGCCATAAATGCCAAGCAGCATTTCAGGTGAACGCTTTCCTATAATGGCAACAGTCGTTTCGGGTTTTACCCCCCGTCCGATCAGCTCCCAGGCGATACGGTTAGCCTGTTCGTTCAATTCTTTATAGGTCATCACTCCATCTTCGAAGATAACGGCCGCCTGATCAGGCGTTTTTGCTGCCTGCTGTTCGAGTGCATAGTGGAGCGTTTGATTCATTGAATAGCCCGTCTCCTCAAACAGATGGCATGATTCAATGAAATCTCGCTCTTCTTCTTTTGTTAAGATTGGAATATTGTCCAATTCTGTTTCAGGACTGGCAGCTGTATGTTCCACAAGCGTGGTGAAAAGGCTGGCCCACCTTTGGATGGTTTCTTTCTCAAACAAAGCTGTACTGTATTCAAACTGACAGAAAAGCTCGGAATCATGTTCTGTAACGTATAGGGAAATATCAAATTTTGATATTGGGTGCACCAAGTCGTTCCACTGAAGCTGTACATCATTCATTTTTAGCTTTTGCTGTTCCATATTCTGAAGGACTAGCGTTGTGTCAAACAAAGGATTCCGGCTCATTTCCCGCTGCACACCGAGTTTGTCCACAAGCTCTTCAAACGGGTAATCCTGATGCTCATACGCTTCTAGTGCCGTCTGTCTGACTTCTTTCAGAAATTCCTCAAACGTCTTATTACCCGCCGGGCGTGTGCGGAGAGCCAGTGTATTGACGAACATCCCAAGAACAGCTTCAAGGTCGGCATGGGGCCGTCCGGCGATAGGTGAACCAATCACGATATCATCCTGACCGCTTAACCGAGACAAAAAGGCTGAATACAAAGCGAGAAGCGTCATATAAAGCGTGCTTCTGTTTTTATGGGCGAGCCGCTTTATGCGGGCCGTGATCTCTTTGTCCAATTGAAAGGTTACTTTTCCGCCTATGAATTGCCGTTCTGCCGGACGTCGTTTATCTGTTGGAAGCTCCAGTATAGGAAGATCCCCGCTAAACTGCTGCTGCCAGTAAGTCTCCTGCTTTTGGTACGAGTCTCCCTTTTTAAATTTCTGCTGCCATACGGCGTAATCTTTATATTGGATCCGCAATGGCTTAAGCTGCCGGTTTGCATAAAGATCGGTAAATTCTCGGATTAGGAGCTGAACGGATACGCCATCTGAAATGATATGGTGCATATCCACCAGCAATACATGCTTCTCGTTTGACACTTCTATAAGGCCTGCTCTAAATAATGGCGCCTGGCTGAGATCAAAGGGACGGACAAATCCCTCGATAGTGGTCTCTTTACTTAACGTAAACGGCACTTCGGTGTGGATACGCTGAACCGGCTCGTCATCAGCTCCGGATACAAAGGAAGTTCGAAGCGGCTCATGCCGGCTGATCAGTTCTTTACATACAGCAGACAGTTTGGCGACATCCAGTGCACCTTCCAGTTCTAAGACCGCAGGCATGTTATAGGCGACACCCTCATCAAGCTGTTGAAGCACATAGATTCGTTTTTGGGCCGAAGATACAGGATATGTATCCCTTTTTTCTGCTGGTTCAATTGCTGCATACGGATTTTGTTCTGCCTCTCGAATGATTAAAGCTAATCCTTCAACAGTCGGATGAGCAAAGATGTCCTTAAGTGAAACTTGCACATGGAATTCCTTTGCGATCCGTGACATAAGCACTGTTGCTTTTAACGAGTGGCCGCCATTGTCAAAAAAGTTGTCTTGGATGCCTACATGCCCATTCTTTAGCACATCTTCAAATAGTTGCGAAAGCTTTGCCTCTATCAGATTTCGAGGGGCAGTATATGGGTTTCCGCTGATTGAAGCATCTGGCTCCGGAAGTGCTGCGCGATCTACTTTTCCGTTTGGGGTAAGAGGTATGCTGTCAACCCATACCCATTTCGCCGGAATCATGTATTCTGGGAGCTCACTAGCCATATAACTGCGTAAATCTATTGCATTCAGCTTTTGTACACTGCAATAGTAAGCGCATAATTCATGTTCACCGTTTTGATCTTGCCAGATGAGAATGGCAGCCTCACTAATGTCCGGATGATTCATTAGCGTGACTTCGATTTCTTGCGGCTCAATTCGATAACCTCTGATTTTCACTTGATTGTCTGCCCGTCCGATATATTCGATGTTGCCGTCTTCAAGCCGTCTGGCCAAATCACCTGTCCGGTACATAATCACACCAGGCCTGAATGGGTCGGATGAAAATTTGTCGCTTGTCAGTTTATCGTGATTGACATATCCTCTGGCAACACTTGCGCCGGAAATATAGAGTTCGCCTGGTACGCCGCATGGCTGAAGCTGTTTTTGATGATTCAAAATATATAGATCAGTACAGCCTATCGGTTTACCGATTGGCGGAAGCTCAGGAATAGGGTCTCCAGGATGAATGGTATACGTAGATACCACATGAGTTTCTGAAGGTCCGTAATGATTGTGCAGGTGTATGCCGCGTTCACGCAACACATTTTGGAAAAGGTCTGAAATCATTAATTGTTCCCCGGCTGCGATCAGGTGTTTGACGCCATCAGGAAACGAGTTCGCAAGTTCTCGCTCGCTGAAAATCATTTTGATAAAAGCAGTTGGGAGAAACACAATATTCGTCTGATGCTTGTTTATAAATGTAAACAGCTGAGGCACATCTCTTTTTATGTCTTCTGGAACGATGTGGAGTGTGCCGCCTTTCAGAAGCGCAGAAAATATTTCTTGATAGCAGACGTCGAAGGAAGGTGTCGCAAATTGCAGAACATCTGCTTCAAAGTCAATGCCGGAGTGAGTATATTCGAATTTCAGCAAGTTAGCCATGTTTCGATGCTCAAATTGAACACCCTTTGGTTTACCTGTTGTGCCTGATGTATAAATCATATACAGCAGATCGTCAGCATCGTTGACTGACTTTATGTTACTGCCGTCTACTTTGCTTTCGATTTCTTCTGGATGAGTGATAATGTAATTGTCTTCTAACGATGAGGAAAGATGCGCTTGTGAAACAACATGCGAACAGCCGCAATCATGCAGAATATAACGGATTCTGTCAGCCGGGTAATGCGGATCAACGGGAACAATGGCGCCGCCTGCCTTTAAGATTCCAAGAACGCCGCTGATAAACGCCGCAGAGCGATCCATCATAATCGCAACGGGTTCCTGTCTCACAACGCCTTTCATTCGTAAATGCCGTGCCAATCTGTTAGCCGCTTTATTCAGTTCTCTGTATGTTAATGAGTAGGCTTGATCAATTACAGCATGAGCATCTGGTGTCTTTTCCGCTTGCTTTTCAAACATGGCATGGATGGTTTCGTAAACTGGTGTTCGATCTGTGATTTCTCCAATCAGCTGCCGCTTTTCAGTATCTGTCGTGATATCGATTTCTTCAGGTGGAAGATTCGGATTATTTAAGATTTGTGATACAGCATTCAGAAGATGCTCTTTGACAGAGAGCACAAAAGACCGATCGTGCTGCTCCGCATCATAGTTCATTTTGATATGAATTTCTTCCCCTGGCGCCACCATAAGATAAAAGCTGTAGTTGGTTTCATCTGCGACAGTGAAATTATGAATCTGAAAAAGATCAGTAGCATGTTCCTGTTTGTTCAGCATTTGAATCTCTTGCTGCACCGGATAGTTTTCAAATACGAGAATATGATCAATCCGCCCTTGCTTAACAGCTGAGCGGGATTGAATCTCATATAAAGGGTGGTAGCTGTACGCTTCAGCGGCAAGACGGTCTTTTTGCATATCTTTTATAAGTTGAAGAAATGGCGTTTTTGCCCCCTGCACCCGAACCGGCATCGTATTAATGAAAAGACCTACCATATGTTCAATGCCTTCGATTTCTGCGGGTCTTCCTGAAATAACAGAACCGAATACGGCGTCATCGTTATTATTATATTTTTGCAGCAGAATGCCCCAAATAGTATGGAAAATCGTACTGAGTGTCACTTCTTCTCTTGCAGCAAGCTCTGAAAGTCTGCTGCTTTCTTCCTTAGAGAATGAAAATGTAACGTGTTCCTGCCTGCTTCTTCCCTTTGTTTTTTTCTTCTGCTTCGGGAGCACGGTTTGCTGTTCGTGGCCGGAAAGATAATGGTCCCAATAAGAAACCGCCTGCTCTTTGTCTTGCTCCATCAGCCATTTGATATACTTTCCGTATGGCTGGACCGGCTCCAATGTTATAGGGGATGCATTTACATAAGATGCGTAAATATGCAGAAACTCCTTTAGCACAATGCTGAGGCACCAACCGTCCATCATGATATGATGAAAGGTCCAAATGCAGGAGTACTGGCTCTCTCCTGTTTGAATAAGAGCGATGCGCATGAGCACATCCTTTTGCAAATGAAACCCCCGGTCCCGGTCCTTTTCTTTCCATTGCTCGATAAACTGTGATTGCTCCGCCTCGTTTAAATGAGTAATGTTTTCTTCCAGTACGATGACATTTCGTTCTCTCAGAACAACCTGCTGGGGGGAGGAAACATTTTGGCTGATAAAAATCGTTCTGAAAATATCATGTCTTTCTACAAGAGCGTTGATGCTGTTTTGAAAAAACTGCGGGTTGACTTTTCCTTCTATTGTAAAAGAAGCTTGCTCAACATATGCCTGTGAATCTTTTTGCAGGAGGGAATGGAAAAGCATCCCTTCCTGCATGTAAGACAGCGGATAAATATCCTGAATTGAATTCGCTTTTGTCATGTTCATGTCTCCTGTCACGATTTTCTACAATTCTTCCACCAAGCTGGATATGCTGTCCAAGTCCTCTGCCGTTAATGATTGACTGCTGAAATCGCTCAGTGTCTTTTCAGCTTTCTGTTGACCGGCGCAGTGTTTCATAATGTCCAGCAAAAAGTGTTCAATCCTGTTAATAAGCTGCTCCATTGTGTTTCTATGAAAGCGGGCTGGCGGATAACTAAGATTGAAATGGAGCTTTTTGTCTGCTGCCATTGCACTCATCTCAATGATTTGCTCACGCTTCCATGTATGAGTGATATCCTTTCCGCTTCCAAGGCTTGATGGACGGAAGGTGTCCTGTCTTTCGATGTCGTTGAACTGGCCCAAATAGTTAAAGCTGATTTCAGGTGTTTTTGAAAACGTAATGCTTTTATTTTCAGGATGTGTAAGGTATTTCAGCATACCGTAACCTACCCCTTTGTTTGGTATCCGGCCCAGTGTATCTTTAACGGTTTTTACTGCGGTTCCGAGCTCATCCCTATGATTTTCAAAGCTTATGAGGGCCGGGTACATGGATGTAAACCAGCCGACCGTCCTGCTGATATCTAACTCTGGCAGAATGTGTTCTCTCCCGTGTCCTTCCATAGCGATACGGAGCTTGCTTCCGCCTGTCCATTCACAAATCG
Source organism: Bacillus sp. YP1 (assembly GCF_000877815.1). NCBI lineage: Bacteria > Bacillati > Bacillota > Bacilli > Caryophanales > Bacillaceae > Bacillus > Bacillus sp. YP1. Next base: position 1,722,425 of record NZ_CP010014.1, read on the forward strand.
CCAAGGATGCTGCGGTTAACAGAATATCTTGTGTATCTGTGCCATAGGCGTAATTGACGTTTTGCAGCAAGACGGCGGTGTCTGCTTCAGTCAGTGAAAAGCTTAATGAGTCCCTTTTGCTGGAGTCGATGTTCACATGATGCGGTATTTCATATGGCAGTTCTGCGGCTTGCTGTTCTTCTACACTTCGCCAATACGCCTCTTCGCGAATCAGCTTACTGCTTTGGGCATATTCCTGTATGCGTCTTGCGTATTCCTGGTAGGAATCCGTTTTAGGTGGAAGCTGGATCGTCTGGCCTGCAGCAGCTTGTTGATATCCGGCTGACAAATCCTCCAGCAAAATCCGCCATGAGACACCATCAACGACAAGGTGATGGATCGCAAGGAACAAGTAATCTCCGGTCAGTGTTTTAAACAAAGCGGCGTGCAACAATGGTCCTTCCTGCAAATTGATGCTTTGCTGAAGATCTGCAACTTCTTGTTTGATTTTCGTCTCCCAGCCGCTTTCTGACTGTGAAAGATCAGAGATTCTTAAGCTGTATAGCTGTGACTCATGAATGCCTTGGTTGATTTGAATCCATCGCCTATCATCGTTGCGATAAACCATCCGAAGCGCATCATGATGCTCCGCCAGTTTTTTCAAGGCTGGTCTAATGGCGTTTTCAGACAAACGTCCAGAATGGAATAGCATGACAGACTGATTGAAATGGTGTCTTTCTTCAATATCTTGTGAAAAAAACCATTGCTGAACAGGCGTCCAAGGAACGTCTCCCTGAACGGGTCCTTGCTCTATGATTCTCTCTGACTTACGGATAAATGGTGATAAGTCCTTTATCTTTGGATGACGGAATAAATCACTTACCTGCAAGCTTAGTCCATAGCGCCCAAGGCGTGCAGAAACTTGAAGGGCTTTGATTGAATCTCCGCCCAATTCAAAAAACGAATCCTCTATTCCGATCCTCTGGATGCCGAGAACTTCCTGCCAGATCAACACAAGTTGGTCTTCAAGGTCATTTCGAGGTGGAGCGTACGTTTGTTTAGATGTGAAATTTGGTTCAGGAAGTGCTTTTCGGTTCAATTTGCCGTTTGATGTGAGCGGGAGAGTCTCCATTTCAATAATGTACGCCGGGATCATATAGTTTGGCAGCGAACGCGCGAGAAGTGAACGTACTTGTTCAGCATTCGTGCCTGCTTTTACGCTGATATAGCCAAACAGCTCTTTGCTCCCGGTCTGGGCTGTACGTGCTAACACTGCGGCTTCTTTGACCCCGTCTATTTGACGAAGTGCTGATTCGATTTCACCCAGCTCCACCCGATAGCCTCTGACTTTTACTTGATCATCAATACGCCCAACGTATTCAATTGTGCCATCAGGAAGCCAGCGCGCCAGATCACCTGTGCGATACAGTCGATCGCCAGGTGCAAATGGATGTGGGACAAATTTCTCTTTCGTTAGATCAGGACGGCCCAAATATCCTCTGGCGACGCCATCTCCGCCGACACAAAGTTCACCGACAGCTCCGACCGGCTGCAGCACTCCCCATTGATTTAAGATATAAGCGGTGGAATTACCAACCGGCCGCCCGATCGGAATGGAAAGTTCATATGTTTTTTGAATGTGAAGGCATGTCGAAAAAGTTGTATTTTCGGTAGGGCCATATCCATTCCATATAGATACTTCAGGGCAGACATTTCTGATTCGATTGACGTGGCTCGGCGACAAAGCTTCTCCGCCAATAATCAAATGTTTCAGCTGTGAAAATGTTTGTTCATTTTGCTCTGTCAAATGATTGAATAGAGAAGATGTCAGCCAAATCGTTGTGATTCCTTGATGTTCTATGTACCTCTTAAGCTGATGGGAATCGAGAAATGTTTGTTGATCAGACAGATGCAAAGCGGCACCATTTAGCAGCGGTCCGAAAATTTCAAATGACCCAACGTCGAAACCGATTGATGATGTCATAAGAAGGCGGTCTTCAGGTGTAAATGTAATATAATTGCTGTTTTTTACAAGACGAATTACACTTCGCTGCTCAATCATGACACCCTTTGGTTTACCGGTTGAACCAGAGGTATAAATGATATATGCAAGTGAATGTGGCCCTGCTGAAGAATCAATGTTCTTCGTTTCTCCTTGCTTTTGAATATCTTCGATTATGATTTGTTCACATTCAATGTCTAATAGCTGTTTTTCTGTTTTTTCAGATTGAAGGAGTAATGCCGCCCCGCTGTCTGACAGCATATAAGCTATTCGTTCAACAGGCAGATCAGAAGCAATAGGCAGATAGGCTCCCCCGGCTTTCAGAATGCCCAGCATTCCTGCAATGAGTTCTGGTGTTCTGCCTGTCAACAAGGCTACAACACTATCAGGCCCTACACCCTTAATCTGTAGAACTGATGCAATTTGATTTGCCCAGCTGTTCAGGTCCTCGTAAGTGAATACTTGGGTGTCGCTGACAATTGCTACAGCATTAGGCGTTTGTTCAGCCTGCATTTCAAAGAGTCTGCTGATGGTTTCATTTCTTGGATAATCTATTTTTGTACGATTGAGCTCGTGGATAAGGTAATGGGTCTCATCCTCATTCAGGATATTTATTGTTCCGAGAGCGGCTTTGTTGTCTTTGATGATGGAGAGTAACATATTGATGAAGTATTGAAGCCACTTTTCTATCGTTTTTTTCTTATATAAGTCAGTACTAAACTCCATTTGGAACGTCAGCAAACCGTGGGGCTGTTCCTGGGCATATAGGGTTAAATCAAATTTGGACGTTTGATGCCCATTGTTTGCTGCAGGTTTGAGACAAAGTTCATCCAGTTCCAACGATTCCTGATCCATGTTTTGAAGAACAAACATTACGTCAAACAGCGGATTCCGGCTCATATCCCGTGTCAATTCAAGCTTATCAACAAGCTCTTCGAACGGGTAATCCTGGTGCTCAAAGGCTTCCAATGCTGTCTCACGCACTTCCTGCAAATACTGTACGAATGGCTTCCCGCCCTCCGGGCGTGTCCGAAGCGCCAGCGTGTTCACAAACATGCCGAGTATCGGCTCAAGATCCTTGTGCGGACGGCCGGCAATTGGCGAGCCGACGATGATATCCTCCTGTCCGCTTAAGCGTGACAAGAACGCGGTGTAAGCCGCAAGGAGCACCATGTACAGTGTGCTTCCGTTTTCTCGTGCCAGCTTGTGAAGGCCTGATGCAACCTCTGGTTCCAGCGTAAATGAGACCTTGTCACCCGCGAAGCTTCGCACCGGCGGGCGGGCATGATCAGCCGGAAGATCCAGCACAGGCAGCTCGCCCTCGAGCTGCTTCAGCCAGTACGCCTCCTGCGTTTTGTACGCATCTCCTGTTTTAAATCCTTCTTGCCATACGGCATAATCTTTATATTGAATGCGCAGTGCCGGAAGCTTCCGATTATTGTACAGCTCGCCGAATTCCCGAATCAGAATGTTGACGGAAACACCGTCTGAAATGATGTGATGCATATCCACCAGCAACAGGTGCCGCTCATCTGATACCTTTACGATTTGGGCACGGAACAGCGGCGCTTGGCTGAGATCAAACGGTTTGATAAAGGCGGCTGCGGCCTCCTGTTCGGTTCGTTCGCCGAGAACTGTAGTCTGTAACGTAAACGGCACCTCGTCATGGATGCGCTGCACCGGATCGCCTCCTGCGTCCTGTTCGAAGGAGGTTCGAAGCGACTCGTGGCGCTTGATCAGCTCTTTGAAAGCTCTGTCCATCCTTTCAGGGTTGAGCTTCCCTTCGAGCTCTAACACAGCCGGCATATTGTAGCCTGTCCCTCCGTCCTCCAGCTGCTGAAGGACATAAATCCGCTTTTGGGCAGAGGAAACCGGATAGGTTTCCTGTTTTTCAGCGGGCTTAATCGCTTCATATGGACTGTCCGTTCCTTCACGGATAACGGTAGCCAGTCCTTCTACCGTCGGATGGGCAAACACATCTTTTAGCGGCACCTGTACATCGAATTCTTTGGCGATCCGTGAGACAAGCGCCGTTGCTTTTAAGGAATGGCCCCCGCGGTCAAAAAAGTTGTCGTGAATCCCGACAGGGCCATTTTTCAGCACGTCCTCCCACAGCTGAGAAAGCTTCATCTCAGTCACGTTTCTCGGCGCTGTGTAGGTCTCCGCATCTGCCGCTCCGCCAGGAGCTGGCAGGGCGTTTCGGTCGAGCTTTCCGCTTGGTGTAACCGGCCACTGTTCCATTTCTATCATATAGGCTGGGACCATGTAGCCCGGCAACAGGCTCTCAAGCTGTGCCCGCACTTCGTTTCTTTGGAGCCCTTCTACATAAGCGCATAATTCCGGCTCGCCGCTGTCTGTCCGTACGGTAACGGCCGCCTCTCTTACACCTTCTATACTTCTTAGTGCCGCTTCAATTTCTCCCGGCTCAATCCGGTAGCCGCGGATTTTTACCTGATCATCCGTGCGCCCGAGGAATTCAACATTCCCGTCAGGGAGCCAGCGCGCCACATCCCCTGTTTTGTACATGCGTTCACCCGGGTAAAATGGGTCCTCAAGAAAACGCTCCTCCGTTAATGCCGGCCGATTCAAATAACCTCTGGCAACACCCGCTCCGGCAATGTACAGTTCGCCGGCGACACCGGAAGGCTGTACGGCTAAATGCGGATCTAAAACATACAAACGCGCACCGGGTACGGGCTTCCCAATCGGAATCCGCAAACGGTCTCTGTCCCGTTCTGGATCTAACACGTAAAATGCCGCGTCTATCGTTGCTTCTGTCGGCCCGTAGCCATGGATTAATGATACCTGCGGCAATACAGAAGCAAAACGGGCTGCCGTACGCGGCGCAAGCGGTTCACCTCCGGCGAATACACGCTTTAGGTTTGTCCCGTCACCAAGCGCTAACATTTCTGCTTGATCCAGAAAGCTATTCAGCATAGCCGGAATAAAATGAGCCGTTGTCACTTTTTCCTGATGAATGGCTTTTACGATCAATGCGGAGTCTTTTTCCCAGCCGGGCGGAAGCAGATACGCCGAAGCACCGGAAAGAGCCCACCAAAACAGCTGCCACACAGACGCATCAAAGGAAAAAGAGGTTTTCACCATGACAATGTCATCTTCTGAAAGCGGAAACTGGTGCTGCATGCCGGTCAGAAAGGAAACAGCCTGACGGTGCTCAACGGCCACTCCTTTCGGCTGCCCGGTAGAGCCCGATGTATAGATGACATAGGCGAGAGAACCGCCGTCAGCAGGAGTAAACAGATGGTTTTCTGCTTTTTCGCTCGCAAGAGATGTCATGTCCACTTCAAGCGTTTCGCCAGAAAAGTTCGGTGCGGAGCATCCCGGCTGTGTCAGCAAGAGCGATGCCCCGCTGTCTTTCAGCATGTAGCTCAGCCGCTCCTTTGGATACGCAGGATCAAGCGGCAAATACGCCCCTCCGGCCTTCAATACAGCAAGGACAGCGATCAGCATGTCAGGTGAGCGTTCAGACAGGATCCCGACGATACTTTCGTTTGTGACGCCGCGTGCCGCAAGGTGCGCAGCCAGCCGGTTGGCGTACATGTCAAGCTCAGTGTATGTCAGCGAACCGCCGGAAAATCGGATAGCTGGCCGCTCCGGTGTGACTGCCGCCTGTCGTTCAAACAGCCCATGCAAGGTTGGGGCTTCAGGTGAAACAGATACTGTCCTGTTATTTTGAGAAACGATTTTCCGTGTTTTGTCCTCATCTAGCAATGTCATCTTTGACACAGGAAGAGATGGATCAGAGATGACGTCAGAGATCATGTGCTGTAAATAATCTTTTATTTCGGACATCATATTTGGTTGATAAGTGCCTGTATGAAAATGAATCCGAACGTACAAAGTACGCCCTGGGATCACTTTGACACTGCATCTATAATTAGTTACCTCTTCCATCTCAAAATCTTTCACGGAGAAATCAAATGATCCAGCTTGATTCAGCTCCTCAATCTCTTGTTGAGTAGGTGTATTTTCAAAGACGATAATATGATCAATCAGCTCTTGTTTAAGAGCGCTCTGCGCCTGAATGTCATATAAAGGGAAGTAACTATACGCTTCTGCTTCAGTCATGTCCTTTTGCATTCCGCTGACTAGGTCAGAAAAAGACAGAAAATCACTTTGGACTCGAATAGGAATGGTATTGATAAAAAGTCCGACCATGTTTTCCACATCTTTTAGCTCAGAAGGTCTGCCTGATATAACTGATCCGAATACAGCATCGTCGCGACGATTGAACTTTTGGAGCATGATTCCCCATAAAGCTTGGAAAACAGTGTTAAGTGTCGCACCACATGCTGCAGCGATTTTCTGTAATTCGGAGGTTTCTTTTTCAGGAATGGTAAACGTGATCTGCTGTAATGTCCCATCCGACATTTGATCTGTTCTTTTAGGCAGAGGCGAAGCTTTTTCGAAATGCTGAAGCCTTTTTTTCCAATACTCAGCTGCTTCTTCACGCTCTTGCTGCATCAGCCATTTAATATACGTCCCGTACGGCTGTACGGGAGGCAAATCAGGAAATTGCCCTTTTCCAAGCGCTTGATAAATATGGAGAAAGTCTTTAATGACGATGCCTAAACACCAGCCATCCATTAAAATATGATGGTGGCTCCAGATACAGACATAATGATCAGGCGCCCATTTTAAAATAGATATTCTCATCAGTACATCCGTTTGGAGATCAAAGCCTTTTGATTTGTCCTGTTCTTTGAATGCCTCTGTACAATGTTCTTTATCTTTTTCATTGAGATGAGAAATATCTTCAACATGAACATGGCAATGACGTTGCTTGAGCACGACTTGACGAGGTTTGGCTACATTTTTATAGATGAATGCTGTTCGAAAGATATCGTACCTGTCAAAAACAGCATCCATACTTTTCTGGAAACGCTCCAAGTCAAGCTGTCCATTGATCGTAAAAGAAGCCTGTTCAAAATAAGCTCTCGACTGCTCATCATACAATGAGTGAAAAAGCATCCCTTCCTGCATAAATGACAAAGGGTATATATCCTGTATTTCAGGTTGCTGCGGCATCAGTGAATCTCCTCTCCTATAGTTTGTTGACGGCTCCCATGATCTCACTCAATTCATCAAGCGTTAAGTCTTCATCAGTGAAATCAGATGCGCTCCACTCTCGGTTTTCTTTGCCGGTACAATGCTCAATGATGTTTTCCAGAGTCTGTTTAAAATGCCTGGAAAATGTTTGGATTGTTTTTTCCTCAAATTGAACCCTGTTATAGATGATGTGCATGTTCAGGCACCCCGAAGAAACGGCGCCGCTGATATCCAGTGCATAAGGACGCTCCCAGTTCGGGCTGATCTCATTTCCTGGCTTGATGTCAGACACCTCAAAGGCATTTGATTGAATATCCTGATCAAACTGGCCTAAATAATTAAAGCTGATTTCTGGGCTGTTTTTCTGAGAGCCCCATCTTTTGCTGATATATTTCAGCACGCCGTAGCCCGCGCCTTTATGCGGTATACGGTGCAGCATATCTTTTGTCTGTTTAATAAGGTGGCCCAGCCGCTCTTCTTTGTCCTTATGATCGGAATCTCTCATATCAAGCCACACAGGATAAATAGAGGTGAACCAGCCAACAGTTCTGCTAATATCGATGTCCTCAAGATATGATTCCCTTCCGTGGCCCTCCATGCTGATTTTAAATTGGTTATTTCCCGTCCATTTCTGCAAAGCAAGACCTAAAGCTGTCAGAAGGATATCATTCATCTCCGTGCTGTAAGCTTTATGTGCAGCCGTTAGTAGTAATTCTGTGTGATGGCGAGATAGCTCAAAATCAATCACTTCTGTATCTTTGAATGTGTTAGATGCTGCGTCATTGTCTTTTGGAATAGGCTGGATGTGACGGCTCTCGCACTCATCCCAGTACGCTGCTTCGCGCTGCACCTGGCGGCTTTTAGAGTAGTCAACTATTCTTTGTGAATACGTTAAATATGAATCTGTTTTTTGCGGCAGTTTAATAGATTCTCCTGAGACTGCCTGTTTGTAAGCAGCTGAAAAATCCTCGAACAAAATGCGCCAGGAAACCGCATCAACAACTAAGTGATGAATCGTCAGAAATAAATGGTCACCATTCTCGGTTCTAAACAATCCAGCGTGAAGTAAGGGGCCGGTTTCCAAACGAATATGTTCTTGCATCCGGCTGGCTGCTTCCTCAATCGTGTACCGTGCTTCTGTTAGGCTATCCTTTACATCAAACAGTTCAAGTGCATATAGCTCCTCATCTGAAAGATCTATTCCTCTGTTTATCTGCACCTGCCTGCCATCTTCATGCCGGCATACGATTCTCAGTGCATCATGATGAGTCACAAGGCTTTTTAGTACTTTTCTAAGCGCAGCCTCATCAAATCGTTCAGCCCGGTAGATCATAACGGACTGGTTAAAATGATGGCTTTCCAGAGATTGCGAGAAAAACCACTGCTGGATAGGTGTCCAAGTAATCTCGCCTTCGACCGGGCCTTGGTCAATGGCGCGTACGTCTTTTCGAACCCGGGCGGACAGTTCACCAAGAGTCTGATGTTCAAACATCTCGCGTACTGTCGTTTCAAATCCGCGCTGCTTCAGTCTGGCACAAACCTGCAGCGCTTTAATAGAGTCTCCGCCAAGCTCAAAGAAATTGGCGCTTACACCCAGCTCATCTATATTAAGAAGCTCCTCCCAAATTTCAGCCATCACCGTTTCAATCTCATTTCTAGGACTGATATCATCAGCTGTATAAGCGTGTTTTTCAGGCTCTGGCAGGGCTTTCTGATCGAGCTTTCCATTAACAGTCACCGGGATGCTGTCAATTTGTATCATACGGGCAGGCAGCATAAAGTCAGGCAAGGCGTTTTTTAGGTAAGTTCGGATGTCTGATATATTCGCAGCCTGTTGATCTTTTATCACCATATATGCATATATAGCTGTTTGCCCTTGCTCGTCTGCTCTGGTAATGACAGCCGCCTCTTTAATCATTGGATACTGAAGAAGTGCCGCTTGGATTTCGCCTAACTCAATACGGTGCCCTCTGACTTTCACCTGCTCATCAATGCGGCCTAAGTATTCCAGCTCGCCATTTGACAGGCGCTTAGCAAGATCTCCTGTTCGGTATAATCTGTCTCCCGGAAGATAAGGATTGGATACAAAACGGTCAGCGGTCAGCTCATCTCTGTTGAGATATCCCCGTGCCACACCTTCGCCGCCTATATACAGCTCCCCTGGAACTCCGATCGGCTGCAGATTCATATGAGCATCCATCACATAAGCCTGCAGAGTTGAAAGCGGCCGTCCGATATTGCTTTTATTTTTTACAATGTCTGCTGCGGACAATTTTTTGAATGTTACATGGACCGTTGTTTCTGTAATACCGTACATATTAATCAAATCAGTATGAGGATATTTTTTATTCCAGCTTTGAAGCATGCCGGGCTGTAAGGCTTCGCCGCCAAAAATCACGTAGCGGATGTTTAAATGATCTGTATGATTTTGATCTTCAAGCATCAAGCCGTAAAAAGCAGTCGGGGTCTGATTGAGTACAGTGACGCGCTCTTTTTTTAATAATAAACGGAATGCATGGGGGTCACGGGCTGTTTCTTTAGAGACCACGACTAATGTACCTCCGTTCAATAACGCACCGAACATCTCCCATACAGAGAAATCAAAGCAATAAGAATGAAATAACGTCCAGATGTCTTCATGGTTAAATTCAAAAGGCAGGTTTTGATGCTTCAAGAGACTGATCACATTGCGGTGCTCGACAATGACTCCCTTTGGCTGGCCAGTCGTTCCAGATGTGTATATCACGTATGCGGGCTGATCTGTTACTATTTCTTGAATGTTTACATCAGCCGGAAATGAGTCGTTTTCACATTCATCGATATACAAAATATGCCCGGTGTAGTCTGCAGGTTTGTTTTGACCGCGCTCTGTCAGCAGCAGTTTTGCTCCGCTGTCATTAAGCATAAAGCTAATACGCTCCTTGGGATATTCAGGATCAATCGGCAAATAGGCCCCGCCAGCTTTTAAAATCGATAAAACGCCAATGATCATATCAGGTGACCGATCGAGCATCAGACCGACGATATCGCCAGTTCTCACCCCTTGTTTGATCAGCATAGCAGCTGCCCGCTCGGCTTTTTCATTCAGGTCTCGATACGTAAGCTGAGAATGGCCGCACACCACTGCGATATGCTCCGGATATTTAGCGGCTTGCTTTTCAAATAAGCTTACTATGTTTTCATTTCTCGGATAAGCCGCATACTGTCCCATTTTTTCAAGGAGCAACCTACGCTCTGCAGCAGGAAGCAATTGCATGTCCGAAATTCTCATCTCGGTATCCGCCGTTACCCCTTTCACCAATTCAATAAAATAGGATGCCCACTGCGTAATGCTTTCTTCTTCAAAAAGAGCAGTGCTGTATTCAAAACGGCAGCGTATTCCACTCGGATGCTCCTCAGCGTGTAATGTTAAATCGAATTTAGATATATCATGTTTAGGAGTGACAGACGAAATCGACAGACCAGGCACTTCGAACCGGAAATCTTCACTGCTTTGAAGCACAAGCATCGCATCGAACAGCGGGTTGCGATTTACCTCTCGATTTGTAAAGAGCTTATCTGCCAGCTCCTCAAAAGGATAATCCTGATGCTCGTAAGCTGTCAGAGCCAGGTGGCGAATGTCCTGCAAATAGGAGCTGAACGTTTTGTGGCCCTCGGGCTTGCTGCGCATCGCCAATGTATTGACGAACATCCCGATGACGCGCTCCAGATCAGCGTGCGGTCTTCCGGCAGCAGGCGAACCGACAACAATATCCTCTTGCCCGCTTAGCTTAGATAACAAAATAGAATAGACAGCCAGAAGAATCATATACAATGTTGTTCCCGTTTCAGCCATTAAACGGTGCAGCTCATCAGCCGTGTCTTTATCAATGTTGAGTTCAATTGTTCCACCGCTGAAATCAGGGAGACGCGGCCTTGTTTTATCAAGCGGTAATTCTAGTGTAGGAAGACTCCCGCCAAGCTGACCGAGCCAGTAGGCCTCCTGTTTTTTGTATAGCTCTTTCGGGTGCTTCTCTTGCTGCCAAACAGCAAAATCCTTATAATGCAGGTTTAAAGCTGGCAACTCTTTTCCGCAATATAAGTCAGTAAATTCTTGGACAAGAGTGCTCATCGAGACACCGTCGGCAATAATATGGTGCATATCGAGCAGCAAAAAGCCGCGATTATTGCCCATTGTAATGACACATGCTCTAAAAAGCGGACCGGATGATAGATCAAACGGTTTGATAAAGGTCTCGATTGCAGACTCAAGCATTTGTTCTGATTCCATTTCAAGCTCTTTTAGATCAAAAGCTATCTCTGGATAAATGATCTGCACAGGCTCGTCTCTGTCAAGCACAAAAACAGTCCGTAATGCTTCATGCCGATTCACAAGTTCTGTGAGAACGCTTCTCAACCGCTGGCGATTCAGATTTCCGCGTAATTCAAGTACAGCTGGCATGTTGTAGCCTGTGCTGTCATCTGCCAGCTGATGAAGAGCATATAATCGTTTTTGCGAGAAAGACAGCGGATAGACATCTCTTTGATCCGCAGGTTCAATCTGTGTAAAAGCGTGTTCTTTTAAGCTCATCAATTTGACCGCCATGCTTTCAACCGTCGGATATGAAAACACCTCACTGAGCGGCAGCTCGACATTAAGCTTTTTATGTATTCTTGATACCAGTGCGGCCGCTTTTAAGGACTGTCCGCCTAACTGAAAGAAATCATCACGAATGCCGATTTGCTGTTTATTCAGCACATCTTCCCAAATATGTGCGAGATCAGCTTCGATTAAGGTTCGGGGCGCCATATATGTGACACTCGTATTGTTTTCTGGTTCAGGAAGCGCAAACCTGTCAAGCTTGCCGCTGGATGTTAATGGCATCCGGCCGATGTTGATAATACTTGCTGGGATCATATAGGACGGCAATGTCCCGGCAAGATGCTGATACAAATCTGGGAGGCTGTTTCCCTTTTCTGGAACGATATAAGCAACAAGCTCCTTTTCCTCAGCAGAAACATCACGGGCCAGTACCGCGGCTTCTTTTACCCCGGGTGCTTGTCGAAGAACTGTTTCAATCTCTCTCAGTTCAATACGGTAACCCCTAATTTTTACTTGATCATCAAAACGTCCAATATATTCAATCGTTCCATCAGGCAAAAAGCGGCCTGCATCACCTGTTCGGTATAAACGCTCCCCTTCAAGGAATGGATGATCGGAGAATGCTTTCTGTGTCAGCTCTGGCTGTTTGTAGTATCCTCTCGCAAGACCCGCGCCGGAAATACACAGTTCACCCGCCGCGCCGATCGGCTGCATTTGATTTCCGTGCAAAACAAATACTTTTGTGTTTCTGATCGGGTGTCCGATCGTGATCCTCTCTTTTTCATTCAGATGCCGCAATATTGTTGTTGCCACACTGTTTTCTGTGGGCCCGTATTCATTTGCCAGTTCAGCAGAAGGACAAATTATTTGACTCAACTCAAGCAGATCAGGCGTGACCGCTTCACCCGCAAATGTCACAATACGAAGACTTTTTGCATCGTCAGCAGTCATCACTTCCAATAACACCCTGTACAGGGAAGGAACAATGATCATGTGGCTGACCTTATAACGGGCTATTTTTCGCTTAAGGGCCAGCACATCCTTCGCTTCGTCATCTGTTGTCAGCAGTACGCACGCACCGGATAAAAGTGGGGTAAATAAGCTCGTCACACAGCCGTCAAACACGTACGAAAACAAATGGAGGGATATATCCTGTTCGGCCATGCCATACTCTTCCCGTCTCCATTGCAATGTATTGGCAATACCGTGATGATCAACTAAAACCCCTTTAGGGCGCCCCGTCGTTCCCGACGTATAGATCAAGTAGGCTAGATCACCTGGCGGCATATTTGGAGCTTCTGTTTGGTAACTTTCTGTATGTTCTATCGTTATCGTATTTCCTTCATAGGACGGAGGGATCAAGGAAATAAGGTCTTCTTCTATCAGCAATTGAGCCGCTTGACTGTCCTTCAGCAGGAAAGAAAGACGTTCTGCTGGAAAATGTGGATCAAGCGGCATATAAGCGCCGCCTGCTTTCCAAATCCCAAGCAGAGCTGCAGGCATTTCCATTGACCGGCCCATCATTACAGCAACGATATCTCCAGATCCAACGCCTTTTTCTATCAGAGCGTGCGCAATCTGATTGGCTCTTACTTGTAACTGGCGATAGGTCCAGCATTCGTTTCCCATTTTCAATGCAGCAGCTTCAGGTGTTTTGTGAGCTTGTTCCTCGAACAATTGAGGTATTGTTTTGTTCACATAAGGACGCTCAGTTTCGTTAAACGATTGGATAACCTGTTGCTCCTCCGGCGGCACGATATTGATGTCACTGACGGCAACATCGGGATTTGTCAAAATGCAATCCAGTGCTTGCTTTAGATGCCCCTGAATTCTCAGCATCTCCTCCCGCTCGTAAACGTCTGCGTTGTAGCTGAATTTGATATAAAATGATTCTCCCGGAACGATAACGATATTAAAGTCGTAATTGGTTTGTTCCGACATTGAAATGTCACTCAGCTTCAGAGCGCCTTCGTCATTTTCACTCTCCACGCTTAATGCCTGATGAAGCTGTACAGGGTAATTTTCAAAAACAAAAATATGATCGATCAACCCTTGCTTCAATGGACTATGGTTTTGAATCTCATAAAGCGGATAATAGCCATGCTGTTCAGATGATAAAATATCCTCCTGTACGGCTTTGACCAGCGAAGAAAACGTTATGCCTTCCGCAGATCGGATTCGCACTGGAACAGTATTGATAAACAAGCCGACCATTGATTCAATCCCGTCAATCGCTGACGGGCGTCCCGAAATGACGGAGCCAAAAACGGCATCATCTGCAGCATTATATCGATGGAGCAGCACGCCCCAAATACTCATAAACAGCGTGTTTAATGTCACTCCCCAGTTTTGGGCAGCCTCTGTCAGTTTCTCAACCATATCCGACGCTAATGAAAAGCTGACCTGGTCGGCTTTATAATTCCCGTCTGCCGTGCGGCGCTTTATTCGGGGAATAGAAGCAGTATTGCCGTACTCCTTCAAATATTCGCTCCAGTAGGCAGCAGTCTCTTCTTGATCTTGTTCTCCGAGCCATTCAATATAACGGCTGTACGGCACCGTGCTGCCAAGCTGTACAGGTGAGTTATTTTTGAGCGAATCATACATGCTGAAAAACTCTTTAAGAATAATGCCGAGACACCACCCATCCATGATGATATGGTGATGTGTCCAGACACATGTATATTGGCTGTCTCCTCTATCAAAAAGGGCAAGACGCATTAAAGGATCTTTTTGCAAATCAAATCCTTTTTCCCGATCCTTAGTCATAAAAGCATCAATCAGCGTCTGCTGTTCTTGATCAGCCAGGCGAGAAATATCTTCTCTATATACTGTCAATTCCCGGTTTGATAAGACTACCTGCTGCGGACCTGTAAGATCTGGTACTTCTTTAATGAAAATCGTTCTGAAAATATCATATCTAGAAACAAGAAGGTTTAAGCTCTTTTGAAACGAGTCGACGCATAGATTCCCTGTGATCGTAAACGAGGTCTGTTCGATATATGCTTTCGAGCTGAAATCCATTAGTGAATGAAACAGCATTCCTTCCTGCATGTGCGATAACGGATAAATATCTTGAATTTGTGCCGATTGTGCCATCAATTCCACACACCTTTTCAAAAGTTAAAGATCTTTCACGAGATCTTCGATGCTAGATAATGCAGACAACGTTAATTCCTTATTGCTGAAATCGCTCAATGTTTTTTCGCGTGCTTTTTTCTGCGAACAATGCTCAATCGTCTCGATAAGATGCCTGTGAAAACGATCCATAAAGTACTCAATTGAGTGTTTGCTGAACACCTGGGTGTATACCGCTTTTACTTGAAGCCGTCCGTCCGTAATGAGAGCATTGATGTCCAGCTCATACTCTCGTTCTCTCTTACCCGCTATTTCGTGACGGGGCTTGTAATATGATAATTGAAACGTTTCAGCTTCTTTCTCTTCGCTAAATTGACCGAGATAATTAAAGCTGACCTCAGGCTCTTTATGCCGCAGTTCTCCTATGTGTGTTAACAATCCGTATCCAGTTCCTTTGTTCGGTACTCTTCTCAGCATATCTTTTGTCGTCTTAATTCGGTATGCGAGCTGATCCTCGAAAGGCTCGGGAATACCCATGTCTAGCAAAATAGGATAAATGGAGGTAAACCATCCAACGGTCCTTGAAATATCAATGTTTGGCACATGCCCTTCTCTGCCGTGTCCCTCAGTGCTGATCACGATTTGGTCATGCCCTGTCCATTCAGAAAGCGCCATTCCTAAAGCCGTAAGCAAAAGTTCGTTGGCATCAGTACCATAGGCTTGCTGGGTTTCAAACAGCAATTTTTCAGTCCAGTCCCCGGATAGTACAAACGCAGCTGCGTCGCTGTTCATTTGGAGTCTGTCCGGCACATTTTCTATGTCCTTAGGAAGAAAAGCAGTGTGAGCGTCTAAAATCGTTTGCCAATACGGTTTCTCTGAAAGCAATTGTTTACTTTCAGCTATTTGGGTAAGACCATCGGCGTAGGATAAATAAGAATCCGTTTTTGGCGGTAATTGGATTTCTTTCTTTTCTAAAGCCTGTTGATATGCTGCAGCTAAATCTTCAAGCAGAATTCTCCAAGAAACGCCATCTATCACAAGATGATGAAGTGCAATCAGCAAATGATCCCCTTCTGCCGTTTTAAACAAGCCTGCTTGCAGCAAAGGCCCTTTTTCTACATTCATTTTGCTTTGAATGACGGTTTCCTCAGCGGCAAGTTTTTCATCAAGATGAGCCCTTTCCAGCGATGCTTTTGTCCAATCTGAAATATAAAGGCCAAACAGTTCATGATCCTTGTGATTGATTCCGCGATTAAACTGAATGACATGGCCGTTTTGGTCATGTTGGAAAATCATGCGAATGGCATCATGATGCTCGGTTATTTTACGCAGCGCTAGATGAAGCGCGTTAGCATTGAATCCTTTTTCACTGAAAAGCATGACGGACTGGTTGTAATGATAGTGAAAAGCATGTACCTGTCCGAAAAATCTTCGCTGAATCGGGGTGAGTTCAGCTTCACCTTCCGCAGGTCCCTGGTCCGCTTGAGATGCCAATGGTGTGATATGTCCGCATAGTTCCTGAATCGTTGAATAACGGAATAAGTCGCGTATTGTCATGCTCCAGCCTTCAGCGGCCAGACGTGCTGCCACTTGTAATGCTTTAATTGAGTCTCCGCCAAGCTCAAAAAAGGAATCGTGAATGCCGACTCGTGGCATGCTCAGTACATCTTCCCATATATACGCCATCGTTTTTTGTATGTCGTTAACTGGTGCGGTATATGGACGCGATAACACATTATTTGGAGCCGGCAAGGCATTTCTGTCCAGCTTTCCGTTTAGGGTCAGCGGCATGTTTTCTAAAGGAATCAGATGTGCAGGAATCATATACGCTGGCAGCTCCTTTGTTAAAGCAGCACGGAGAGCATTCGTATTGACGTCTGAAGGCACAATATATGCTGCCAAACCAGCCTGTCCATTTTTATCATGCTGAACGGCAACAGCAGCTTCTCTGACAAGCCCTGTTTGAAGCAGAACACTTTCAATTTCTTCTGTTTCAATTCTGTATCCATTTATCTTTACTTGATAATCCATTCGGCCAAGAAGCCGGATCGACCCGTTTGGAAGCCAGCATGCTCGATCACCGGTTCTGTACAGCCTTTCTCCAGAGACAAATGGATTTTCTGTAAATTTCATTTGCGTTAAGTCAGGTTTATGATGATAGCCTTTCGCAACACCTGCCCCGCCGATGCACAGCTCGCCGGCAACACCGATCGGCTGAATTTGATCAGTCTGGCTGAGTACATACATGTGTACATTCGGCAGCGGGCTGCCGATTGGTACGTTATCTCCCGTACACTCTCCACCCATACTAGTTTCATAGAAACTCGAATCAATGGTTGCCTCTGTGACACCATAGCTATTAATGATGCGCATGCTTTGGCCAAAGCGATCTGTCAATGTTTTGAAATCTTGAGCTTTCACCATGTCGGAACCAAGAATCAGTATGTCTAAGTCAGGAAGCTTGAACTGGTTACGGTATACATATTCCATCACCGGGATAATGAGAGCCGGTGTCGACTCCATCACCGTGATTCTCTGAGAGTTCATGATTTTATATATTTCAGCAGGTTCCAGCCGTGTTTCATCTGGGCAAACGATTAGAGTCCCGCCGTTGGTCAATGTTCTCGCCAAATCTCCTGAGAAGACATCGAATGAAAAGCTCGCGATTTGAAGCAGTCTGACAGGCTTCCGATCCAGCTCATAAATTTGACGCCAAGCAAGAGCAGCATGAGTAAAGTTCCGATAGGTGACAATAACGCCTTTAGGCGCACCCGTCGTTCCTGACGTATAAATGATATATACCGGCTCTTCAAGAGCAGGAGATAAGTTAAGGTTGCAGTTACTTTCTTCATAAGAGCCCTCATCGTCAAGGAAGATGTGAGACATCTCAGATTCAGGCGAGTTCGAAATCAAATGCTTCAACTCTCTCTGTAAAAGAAGAATATCTGCCCCGCTATCACGAAGAATGTATTCAATACGAGCTTTTGGATAATGTGAATCGATTGGGATATACACTCCGCCAGCTTTCATCACTGCCAGAACTCCAACAATTGCATCGATGGACCGCTTGGCTAAAACAGCCACAGTTGGCTTCGGTCCTTTTCTGTTTTGCAATGTTCGTGCCAGACGATTGGCTCTTTCATTTAGAAGGCGATAGCTAATCTCTGTTTCGTTATCAATAACAGCTATATGTTCTGGAATTTCTTCAGCTTTCGCTTCAAATATGTGATGAAAAGGAACATCTTTTTGAGCAAATTCAACCTGAGTTTTGTTAAATCCAAAGACTATTTTTTGTTTTTCTTTATCACTAAGTATGTTTATTTGTGCAAGGCTTGTTTCAGGAGTTGAAAGTGCCGCATGCAGAAATTCGATAAAATGATCGGCCCAGCGTTCAATTGTAGCTTTCAGGAATACTTCTGTACTGAATTCCATTTCACAGCAAATAGATCCATTTATTTCCGTAGCTATTAATGTGATATCAAATAAGGAAATGTGATGTGCGAAATTGGCAGGCCGGACTTTTATTTCTCTCAGATCTATGTCTTGTTTTTCCACATTTTGAAGGATAAACATCGCATCAAACACTGGATTCCGGCTCATATCCCGTGTCAATTCAAGCTTATCGACAAGTTCTTCGAACGGGTAATCCTGGTGCTCAAAGGCTTCCAATGCTGTCTCACGCACTTCCTGCAAATACTGTACGAATGGCTTCCCGCCCTCCGGGCGCGTCCGAAGCGCCAGCGTGTTCACAAACATGCCGAGTATCGGCTCAAGATCCTTGTGCGGCCGGCCGGCAATTGGCGAGCCGACGATGATATCTTCCTGTCCGCTTAAGCGTGACAAGAACGCGGTGTAAGCCGCAAGGAGCACCATGTACAGTGTGCTTCCGTTTTCTCGTGCCAGCTTGTGAAGGCCTGATGCAACCTCTGGTTCCAGCGTAAATGAGACCTTGTCACCCGCGAAGCTTCGCACCGGCGGGCGGGCATGATCAGCCGGAAGATCCAGCACAGGCAGCTCGCCCTCGAGCTGCTTCAGCCAGTACGCCTCCTGCGTTTTGTACGCATCTCCTGTTTTAAATCCTTCTTGCCATACGGCATAATCTTTATATTGAATGCGCAGTGCCGGAAGCTTCCGATTATTGTACAGCTCGCCGAATTCCCGAATCAGAATGTTGACGGAAACACCGTCTGAAATGATGTGATGCATATCCACCAGCAACAGGTGCCGCTCATCTGATACCTTTACGATTTGGGCACGGAACAGCGGCGCTTGGCTGAGATCAAACGGTTTGATAAAGGCGGCTGCGGCCTCCTGTTCGGTTCGTTCGCCGAGAACTGTAGTCTGTAACGTAAACGGCACCTCGTCATGGATGCGCTGCACCGGATCGCCTCCTGCGTCCTGTTCGAAGGAGGTTCGAAGCGACTCGTGGCGCTTGATCAGCTCTTTGAAAGCTCTGTCCATCCTTTCAGGGTTGAGCTTCCCTTCGAGCTCTAACACAGCCGGCATATTGTAGCCTGTCCCTCCGTCCTCCAGCTGCTGAAGGACATAAATCCGCTTTTGGGCAGAGGAAACCGGATAGGTTTCCTGTTTTTCAGCGGGCTTAATCGCTTCATATGGACTGTCCGTTCCTTCACGGATAACGGTAGCCAGTCCTTCTACCGTCGGATGGGCAAACACATCTTTTAGCGGCACCTGTACATCGAATTCTTTGGCGATCCGTGAGACAAGCGCCGTTGCTTTTAAGGAATGGCCCCCGCGGTCAAAAAAGTTGTCGTGAATCCCGACAGGGCCATTTTTCAGCACGTCCTCCCACAGCTGAGAAAGCTTCATCTCAGTCACGTTTCTCGGCGCTGTGTAGGTCTCCGCATCTGCCGCTCCGCCAGGAGCTGGCAGGGCGTTTCGGTCGAGCTTTCCGCTTGGTGTAACCGGCCACTGTTCCATTTCTATCATATAGGCTGGGACCATGTAGCCCGGCAACAGGCTCTCAAGCTGCGCTCGGACTTCGTTTCTTTGGAGCCCTTCTACATAAGCGCATAATTCCGGCTCGCCGCTGTCTGTCCGTACGGTAACGGCCGCCTCTCTTACACCTTCTATACTTCTTAGTGCCGCTTCAATTTCTCCCGGCTCAATCCGGTAGCCGCGGATTTTCACCTGATCATCCAACCGTCCCAGGAATTCAATATTCCCGTCAGGGAGCCAGCGCGCCACATCTCCTGTTTTGTACATACGTTCACCCGGGTAAAACGGGTCTTCTAGAAAACGCTCCTCCGTTAATGCCGGCCGATTCAAATAACCTCTGGCAACACCCGCTCCGGCAATGTATAGTTCGCCGGCGACACCGGAAGGCTGTACGGCTAAATGCGGATCTAAAACATACAAACGCGCACCAGGTACGGGCTTCCCAATCGGAATCCGCAAACGGTCTCTGTCCCGTTCTGGATCCAATACGTAAAATGCCGCGTCTACCGTTGCTTCTGTCGGCCCGTAGCCATGGATTAATGATACCTGCGGCAATACAGAAGCAAAACGGGCTGCCGTACGCGGCGCAAGCGGTTCACCTCCGGCGAATACACGCTTTAGGTTTGTCCCGTCACCAAGCGCTAACATTTCTGCTTGATCCAGAAAGCTATTCAGCATAGCCGGAATAAAATGAGCCGTTGTCACTTTTTCCTGAGTAATGGCTTTTACGATCAATGCGGAGTCTTTTTCCCAGCCGGGCGGAAGCAGATACGCCGAAGCACCGGAAAGAGCCCACCAAAACAGCTGCCACACAGACGCATCAAAGGAAAAAGAGGTTTTCACCATGACAATGTCATCTTCTGAAAGCGGAAACTGGTGCTGCATGCCGGTCAGAAAGGAAACAGCCTGACGGTGCTCAACGGCCACTCCTTTCGGCTGCCCGGTAGAGCCCGATGTATAGATGACATAGGCGAGAGAACCGCCGTCAGCAGGAGTAAACAGATGGTTTTCTGCTTTTTCGCTCGCAAGAGATGTCATGTCCACTTCAAGCGTCTCTCCGGAAAAGTTCGGTGCGGAGCATCCCGGCTGTGTCAGCAAGAGCGATGCCCCGCTGTCTTTCAGCATGTAGCTCAGCCGCTCCTTTGGATACGCAGGATCAAGCGGCAAATACGCCCCTCCGGCCTTCAATACAGCAAGGACAGCGATCAGCATGTCAGGTGAGCGTTCAGACAGGATCCCGACGATACTTTCGTTTGTGACGCCGCGTGCCGCAAGGTGCGCAGCCAGCCGGCTGGCGTACATATCAAGCTCAGCGTATGTCAGCGAACCGCCTGAAAAGCGAATGGCCAGCCGCTCCGGTGTGAAAGCTGCCTGTCGCTCAAACAGCCCATGCAGGGTGAAAGCTTTAGGCGAAACAGCTTCCGTCTTGTTAAACTCATACAACAATTTTTGCTTTTCTCTTGTATTCGTCATATCTAATTCTCTTATAAAGCTGTGCGGATGTTGAAGGGCGTTTTCCAGTATGGTAAGCAGATGAAATTGTATTCGTTTAATATCCTCAAGAGAAAACAAGGTATTTTGATAGTCGAAATTTAATTGAATGGTTCCATTGTCTATCCGTTCTTGTATTTGAACTGAAAGCTCGTTCGCGGTGTATCCGCTGAAATAAAGCGCTGTTTCATAGTCAAAATCATCTGCATTATGCCACTGAAGTGGCTGATACTGCATAGATATACCGATAAGGTTGTGTAAATCCTTCTGTTCATTTCTTAATTCATTTACAAGCAAATTATAAGGAAACCGTTGATGACGCATAACAGAAAGCTGTTCCCTGCCTATTGTGCGGACAAAGGAAAGAAAATCTGTGTCAGGATCAACCGTTATTCTGATTGGAAGAGAACTAACGAACATGCCGAGCATTTCTTTTTCAGCCTTTGACCCTCTGTTGCCATAGTAGGTGCCAATGGCAAGATCTTTTTTAGAAGTGATTCGGCTGATGCATATGTAAAATGAAGCCATAAATAAGGAAATGATATTGATCTTGTGTTCTTCGCAGAAGATTCGAATCGTTTGCTCTAGATCAGGTGAAAGAATGATGGTGTCTCTGGATGCAGAAGTGCTCTGTTTTTGTAAGGACGTCTGGTCGGCTAACGAGTGGTATTCCAACGGGTGCTCAAAGGTTTGCGTCCAAAATAAACGGTCCTTTGCAAACCGCGGAGATTGTAGATATTGACTCTCTTTTTCGATGTAACTCAAGTAAGAAGGTTCCGGCTGATCAGGTAAAGGATCTTTCTTTTTCATTTTTTGATAAAGATCTATAATTTGATTTCCCATCACATTTAAAGAGATTCCATCCATTATGATATGATGGAATTTCGCAAATAGCCAAACTTCATGAGAGTCAATTCTAAGGAGGTAAAATTGATAAAGAGGCGAGTTGAACAGTTTAAATGGAATGCTCGCTTGATCCTGAATCCATTGCTCTATTTCTATCATTTCAACATTTGAAAAATCAATTATTCTAAGTGGATAATATTTATATTCAGTAAGGTGCAATCGCGGCTCAAGCTCTTCTCCTTCTAACAGCTGAAATCTAATGGCGTCGTTGCGGGAGATGGAATGATTCAGCGCTCCCTCTAGAGTATCAAGCTCAATATTGCCTTTGAATTTCACACAGGCTGTGAGATTGCAAATGCTGGTATCTGGCTCCAGCAGTTCGGTAAACCACACTCTCCTTTGGGCATGGGTTAAAGAATAAGTATTTTCGCTCAACGGATTCCCTCCAGTTCTCATAATAAGAGGATAAGAAAAAGTAGAAAAAAGCAGAAAAATGTCAATAAAAGAAATTATATGACTATATAATCCATATATGCACTATATTAACGGATATTTTTTAAAGTACAATAAAAAACATTAAATTTTTATAACATTTTTTTGAATATAGTATTATTTCTTTATTTTTCGTTTCTATTTTTATCAAATTTCCGGATATAAAGTGATAAAAGTATTGTTTTACATAAGGTCTTATACACTACTTTTTAATCGAACTAATTTTCTTTTGTGCATCATTCTTCTAATTGTTGGAAGGTTCGACAAAGCGTTATTACAGACATAAAAAAACCTGTTTTCTCTTGGAAAACAGGTCTGCCGCTATTATTGATTTGCCAAAATGACAGCGATTTGATCCCCAATATCTTTTCCATCCTCTTCATCAATCAATCCATTTAGAAGAATAGAGAAAACAAGTTTTTTTCCGCTCTTTGTTTCTGCGTACCCCGATAGAGAGCTTACCGTACTGAGCGATCCGGTTTTTGCTCTTACTTTTCCTTGTGCAGGAGTGTCTTTCATGCGGTTTCTCAGCGTTCCGCCCACCATTCTGTCAGGATTGCCCGCAACAGGTAAAGAATTTAGATAAGCCGAGAACCAACTCTGATCCTGAATGTCATATAACAGCTGTGAAAGTTGATCTGAGGATACAGCATCAATATGTGAGATTCCTGATCCGTCTCTTAAGACGAGTGATTTAGAATCAACACCAAATTCCGGAAGCGTACTGTTTAACACTTCGAGCCCCTTTTCCCAGCTCCCTTCTCCTTTTTTCACTTTCCCCATCTCTTTTACGAGCACTTCGGCATGTCCGTTATTACTTAATTTCATGAACGGCACAAAAAGTTTCGATAAAGGCATTGAGCGATGAGAGAGCAGCACATCTGAAGAACTAGGTGCTTCACCCATCTTGATGTCCCCTTTCACAGTAATACCTTGTTTTTTTAGTGACTGCTTAAATAAATCTAAGGCATATCCGGCAGGCTCCCAGACAGAAATCCATTCCTTTGTCTTGTTTGCGTCAACCGGTACGCTCCCTTCAATTGTAATCGTGTTTGTTCCATGCTCTCTTTCGATTGTGAGGTCTTTCTCTGAACCGGCAGCAGTCGTTTTAGCATCGTTCTTTATCGTTATATAATCGGTTTTCGGAGAGACAGACACGGCAGGCTCTTCCCCTTCTTTTTGATTTGGGGTGACCTCAACAATCACAGTGCCTGCATCATAGTCTTCATTCGGAGACGCTGTTAGAGCGGAGATTGGCGCGCCATAATATGTGTATTCATCGCTCCAAGGCATATCAGGTGATAATCGCATGTCATCATGCCACGTATCATCACCGATCAGATTGCCTTTAATTACTTTTACGCCGGAATGTTTCAATTTCTCAGCCATTTTGTCAAAATCAGATGGTAAAAGTGTCGGATCGCCTTTCCCTTTCAAATAAAGGTTACCATTCAGCTTTTTCCCTTTCAGTGTTCCATCCGTCCGGACCTCGGTTGTAAAAGAATAGTTCTCGCCAAGGACAGAAAGTGCCGCGGCCGCTGTCAAAAGCTTTAGAGAAGAGGCAGGCCTCATTCGGGTTTCTCCTGAATGTTCATATAGAACAGCACCTGTTTCCGCAGAGCGAACGGTGATGCCGGCCATTGCGCCTTCGAGGGCAGGATGATCAGCTAAAATCTTATCGATCTGCCCGGAAAGTGCATCTTGTTTTTCAGCGGCAAGCGCAGCCTGATGCATATAAGGCACCGAAGCAACGACGAAAAGCAGTAAAACAGCAACATAAAGCTTTATGCTTTTTTTCATTAATTTCCCCGCCTCTCTGCGCTTCATCATTGGCTATTGATGATTCAGTTCAATGGTGATACTGCTTTTAGCTGTCGTTTCTTCTCCCGGCTCCAGCACTTGTAAACCAGTGAGTGACGAAGGTAAATCAAGATTCACAGCGTTTGTCACCCATGTGTAAGGTTCAGGGCATAAATACCCTTGTTTTCCGTCCGCATTGTATACAACCCAATGGTTAAAATGTTCATCTGCCTTATAAATAATGCTGATATGTGCATGCTGATGATAAATGACTGCCTGGTTTTCTCCGCCCCTCTTCTGATAGGAAGATAAAAAGACATCATCCAGCTGCTTGTGGCGCAAATCCATTCCTTCATGCAAAGCTTCTTTATTCGGTACATCCATCAGTTTCCCGGTCGGCAGCAGGCGTTCATCCAACTCCCATTGCTGATCTGCTGTCAGGGAGAATAACGAGCTTTCTGCCGGAAACACAAATGTAGTATGATACCCAATTCCCCAAGGAAACGCTTCCTTTCCTTTGTTCATGACCGTCGCATGTTTAAATAGGGTATTCCCCTTGATCGTGTATGTCATCCGAACGACGGCATGATGAGGAAATTGCTTCTGCACATGGGGAAGCTCAGAAAGATCAATTTCTGTTTCAACAGTCACTTCTTCATCAGTTTGCTTCGTGGTCACGACATTCCACTTTTCATGGTAAAGAAACCCATGAAGATGGTTGTGTTTATCCTTCTCGTTGATATCAAAATGATACGTTCTGCCCCGGAAACTGAATGTACCGTCACCTATGCGGTTAGGCGGGAACAGGATTGGAATGCCATACAATGTTGGTGTGTCGTGAAAACTTTCTGCTGTTTCCGGTTCACGCAAAAGCTG
Organism: Bacillus sp. YP1; assembly: GCF_000877815.1. NCBI lineage: Bacteria > Bacillati > Bacillota > Bacilli > Caryophanales > Bacillaceae > Bacillus > Bacillus sp. YP1. The sequence continues at coordinate 1,747,597 of NZ_CP010014.1, forward strand.
GACTTTTGTTTTTTTGTCCACGAGAGAAATGACGTTGCTCCCCCACTCAGGGACAACAATCATTTCTAGATGTTCGTTGCCCGCTTTGATGGCCGGCGTTCCCAAATACGTGATTTTCTCAATAAAGTTTGCCATGTTTACTCAACCTCTCCTTGATTCATTGCTAGTATAAGAATTCAATGTACTGTACCATATTTCCTCCATTTTATATTTTCCCCTATCAAATAAAAAAACACCGTTCAAACTTATGAACGGTGTGATTCGGAGGCTATTGGATGAGACGTGTGATTTGTTTCTTTTTCCAGACGAATTGATAATACCCATAAATCAACAGCAAGCTGACGGCAAACGCAGCTGGATAACCAACCCAGACGCCGAGTATTTCAAGCTTTGTATAGTGAGAAAGGACGAAAGCGACAGGCACCTCTACTCCCCAGATTGCAAAAATACTGATGACGGTCGGCCATAAAACTGTTCCGCTTGCCCGCATCGTTGCAGAAATAATTTGGGCATTTCCAAACAGCAAATAGCTCCACAATGTAATCATCAAAAGACGGTGTGCAATGTAAAGCGTCTCTTGCTCGGTTAAAAATAACGATAAAATCTGATGTGAAAAAACATAGATCAGAATGATCAGTACGCCGCCAATGATATAATTCAGCCAAATCCCCACGCGAATGACCTGCTTTAAGCGGTCAAACTCGTTTGCCCCAATCGATTGCGCAGCGAAAATAGAAACCGCAATACCAAGGCTGACGGCCGGCATCTGTACATAGCTGGCCACCTGGTTGACCACTCCGTATGCAGCTGTTGCATTAGAGCCGTAATGATTGACGAATGAAATAACCGCTATCTCTGATAATGAGACAAGAATCATATTGATGCTTGCTGGGACCCCAAGACGCAGCAGGAGAACTAGCAGTTCCTTATCCATTTTCAAATAACGACGCACTGTTTTATCAAATTGCAGCGGGTGTTTTCGCTTTCGTAAATACACCATTAACACGAGAAAAGTCGCAATCGTGGAAATGACAGTTGCATATGCCGAGCCGTATATGCCCAGTTTCGGAAAACCAAACATGCCAAGGATTAAAACAGGCAAAAGCGCGATGTTGATGACCGTGCTCACAATCAGCGTATAAAACGGTGTCTTAGAATCCCCTGTTCCGCGCAAAAAGGTAGTATATGCAAAATATAAAAACATAAACGGCATAGCATAAAATAAAATACGTGCATAGTTAGCGCTGACATGAATGACATTTTCAGGCGTGCCCATTAAACGAAGGATATCCAGGGTGAAAATACTGCCGATGACGGCTAACACAACGCCTAATAAAAATGTAAACGTGAGCGTCGTCCCGACAACAGCCTTTAGCCGTTCCTCATTTTTCGCTCCGTAAGCTTGTCCGATCAGAATCGAACTACCTGAACCGATCCCAATCGTAAATGAGATTAAAAGAAAAAATAACGGGAAAAAGGATGATACAGCTGCCACTGCATCAACACCAAGCCATCTGCCTACAGCCATCATCCCGACTAGCTGGCCGACTGATTGCAGCACATTGCTCAGCAGAAGCGGCACTAAAAAGAGTGACATCGACCGCCAAACTGATGGTTTGCTTTTCTTTTGAGTTACAAGAGGTTCTTGTGATGTTTCCATATTAAAGGACTCCTTTATTTGAAATCGTTTTTAAACATGCCCTCATTTTTTGACAAAAACAGGATATGTAACATGTTATTATTCATCACTGCACATATGAAACCCTTCCCGATTCTTCTAATTTTACACATCTTTTTAGCTTATAAAGAATAAACTAGCAAGTAATGGCATATTTTTTGTGAGTAAAAGAATAAAAAATAATTTATGCAAAAGTATTGTAATCTATCCGTAATTATTGTAACATTTGTAACATAAGAGAAAGAGATTTTGAAGGAGAGAGCGATAATGAAAAAATGTCTTCTATTTCTAACAACCATTGCACTTATTCTGTCATTAAGCACAAATGCATTTGCGAAAAATACATCAGGCGATTTATCACAAAAACAAGCATTACAGTTGGCATTATCCGCTAGAGAACATTTTTGGAACACCATGAGCGGACACAATCCGAAGGTGAAAAAAGCAGTTTGCCCATCAGGCACATTCGAGTATCAAAATCTTCAATATGTATACATGTGCAGTGATCTAGGCACTAAAGCAAAAGCGGTGAATTATTTAACTCCTATTTTTACAAAAACAGCAATCGAAAAAGGCTTTAAAGATTATCATTTCACTGTTTCAAAAGGAAAACTTGCTGTTCCAATCGGTGACGGAGACAATCTTTTGAATTGGAAAAAATCAACTGCTAAACTGATCTCTAAAAAAGGCAGCACAATCACATACGAATTTACCGTCCCTACATTAGACGGATCCCCTTCTGCAAAACGGAAAGTGACATTTGTGAAAAAAAATAAAAAATGGAAAGTCAATCAATTTGACGCAGTTATATAAGAAAAACGCCCGGGATAAGCGGGCGTTTTTTATTTGGTCTGCATAAAGAAAGACAACAGGCGAAAAGTGCCTGTTGTCTTTTTGTGAATATAACGCTCTAGGAGAGATTCGAACTCCCGACCTGCAGTTTAGGAAACTGCTGCACTATCCGCTGTGCTACTAGAGCTTTTGGTATTTATATAGTAGCTCTGATGATCAATATTTTCAAGCGATTTGTATTAAAGCCCTCCAAAAACCTTATACGCGGCTCTTGTTGTATCTTCATCAATACCAATATACCGCATTGTAATTGATGGTGATGAATGATTCAGTATTCTCTGCAGCTCGGCGATGTCTTTCGTTCGCTGATAAAAATGATAGCCAAACGTTTTCCGGAGTGTATGCGTCCCTATCTCCTCAAGTCCGCACGCCGCAGCGGCCTCTCTTAAAATTCTGTAGGCCTGAATGCGGGAAATCGGCTTCCTGGTCCGCACTGATTTAAAAAGATATTCGTTTTCCTTCATGTCTTTCGTATACTCGTATATTTCCTGTTTCAGCGATTCTAAAATAAGAATCTTTCTTTTCTTTTTCGTTTTGCTTTCAGTCGCCCATAAATGATCTTTATTTTGAACGTCCTTCACTTGCAGCGGCAGAATATCAGAAATGCGGAGCGCGCTGTTGATGCCGAAAATAAACAGAAAATAATCCCGCTTGTTTTTGTTAAGCAAATACTGTTTGACTTCTTGGATTTTCTCTAGACTGCGAATCGGCTGTACAATATGCATCAAAAAACTCCTTAAAAACCGTTATGTAACGTTTTGAGGTCTATGTTACTATTATAGCTGAAAAACGTTGAATGTCAAAGTGCGGCGGCATTTATGTAACATAATATACATAGTGTTACATAAGCTTTTAAAAAAGCTTCTTCCAACCTTCACCCTATAAAATAAGCTTTAAAGCCTCTTATAAAGCTTTTAACCTCTTGGATACTTATCCCCCTACTAATCATCAAAAAACCTCTTAAAACGAAATCTGACACTCCCGATTTTCTGGAGCTTCCGCAAAAATATACAAAAAAAGACACAATTTCAAATTGTGTCCTAATCCTCATCCTTTACATCAATATCTTCCGGGATCGGTTCATTTAATATTTCATGCACCAGTGCTTTGTAATTCTCCAGCTGTTCGAGATGCGTTTTGAACTGTTCCTTATAAATCAAAAATTGCTCCCCGTCATGAACGGCTCTGATTTTCCCTTCGAGCACCAAGCTTTTAATATAATCCTCTGAAAGATTTGTATATTCTGCTGTTTCTTCAATCGTTAAATACATATAGCAGTCCCTTCTTAATCCGTATGCTGATTCTAATATAGCACATGGCTCATATCAATATAATCAATTTTGCACAGAAAAACGGCTTTATGTACTATATAATATACCATTTGTCACTTGTGAAAACGCTGTAATTTTTTTACGCTAAGATTGTAACAATACAGCTTCATATAGGAGGGAGAACATGAAAAGAACGTGGAACGTCTGTTTAACAGCTCTGCTTAGTGTTCTGTTAGTCGCTGGAAGTGTCCCTTTTCACGCGGAAGCTAAAAAACCGCCCAAAAGCTACGATGAGTACAAACAAGTAGATGTTGGAAAAGACGGCATGGTTGCGACCGCACATCCTCTTGCTTCTGAAATCGGTGCTGATGTGCTGAAAAAAGGAGGAAATGCTATTGACGCAGCGGTTGCCATTCAATTTGCACTCAATGTAACAGAGCCGATGATGTCAGGTATTGGCGGCGGCGGTTTTATGATGGTGTATGACGGAAAAACGAAGGATACAACGATAATCGACAGCCGTGAGCGTGCTCCAGCAGGCGCAACTCCTGATATGTTTCTGGACGAAAACGGCAAAGCAATTCCTTTCTCTGAACGTGTAACAAAAGGTACTGCCGTTGGTGTTCCAGGCACTCTGAAAGGGCTGGAAGAAGCCTTGGATAAATGGGGAACCCGTTCGATGAAGCAATTAATTACCCCTTCTATTAAACTCGCTGAAAAAGGCTTTCCGATTGATTCGGTGTTGGCAGAGGCCATTTCTGATTATCAGGAAAAGCTTTCACGGACTGCCGCAAAAGATGTATTTTTACCAAATGGCGAACCGCTTAAAGAAGGAGATACCCTTATTCAAAAGGATTTGGCTAAAACATTTAAGCTTATTCGCTCCAAAGGCACTGACGCTTTTTATAAAGGAAAATTCGCCAAGACGCTTTCTGACACTGTCCAGGATTTCGGCGGATCAATGACAGAAAAAGATTTAGAAAATTACGACATTACGATTGATGAACCGATTTGGGGAGACTATCAAGGCTATCAAATCGCTACTACTCCTCCTCCAAGCTCCGGCGGTATTTTCTTATTGCAAATGCTGAAAATCCTTGATGATTTTAACCTTTCACAATACGATGTCCGCTCATGGGAAAAATATCAGCTGCTTGCTGAAACGATGCATTTGTCTTATGCCGACCGTGCGTCTTACGCAGGTGATCCCGAATTTGTAAATGTTCCTCTCAAAGGCTTGCTTCACCCCGATTATATTAAAGAACGCCAGCAATTAATCAACCTAGATCAAGTGAATAAAAAACCGAAAGCCGGTGACCCTTGGAAATACCAAGAAGGATCAGCAAACTATAAACAAGTTGAACAGCCGAAAGACAAAGTAGAAGGCCAAACAACCCACTTTACAGTTGCTGACCGTTGGGGAAATGTCGTTTCCTATACAACAACAATCGAACAGCTATTCGGAACCGGTATTATGGTCCCTGATTACGGTGTTATTTTAAACAATGAATTAACGGATTTTGATGCGATACCAGGCGGAGCTAACGAAGTACAGCCAAACAAACGGCCTTTAAGCAGCATGACCCCGACGATTTTATTTAAGGATGACAAGCCTGTCCTCACTGTTGGATCTCCTGGCGGGGCCACAATTATTTCATCCGTTTTGCAAACCATTCTCTACCACATTGAATATGGTATGGAATTAAAAGCAGCTGTTGAAGAGCCGAGAATTTACACAAACAGCATGAGCTCTTACCGTTACGAAGACGGAGTTCCTAAAGATGTCCTCAGCAAGCTAAACGGCATGGGCCACAAATTCGGCACAAGTCCAGTGGATATCGGAAACGTGCAAAGCATATCGATCGACCATGAAAACGGCACCTTTAAAGGTGTAGCTGATTCAAGCAGAAACGGAGCGGCGATCGGCATTAATTTAAAACGTAAATAAATAAAAAAACTGTACTCGCTTCAAATGAGTACAGTTTTTTCATGCAGATCTTTAATAACAACGGGCATTGCTGATGCTCTGTATCCCTGATTGCAATCCAAAATGACAGAATGATGACTGCTTCTTTGACAAAATCTTTATTCTGCTAATGCACGTCTATCTTCATCTTTTCATTTCGTTTATCTCATCAAGAAATGTCTGAAACGCACTCGTAATAAAAAAGTCTTTCCTGTATATAAAGACGATCTCTAAGTCTTGATATGCTGGTGGCAATTGATGAATCCATACATTTGTACGATGCTCGGAGCAGTCAACAGAGGACTTTGGGAGCAGCGCCGTACCCATCCCGGCGGAAACACCTTTTATAATAGCCTCCAATGTGCCAAACTTTATGATTTTTTGATTGTCTATGCCTGCTTCCTCTAGTAATCTTTTGACCCTGTCACGATGAGAACAGCCAGCCCCAAAAAAGAGCATCGGCTGCTGAAGCATGTCTTCTGCCGTCCCTTCTCGTGATGAAATCAAAACTAATTCATCATGGGAAACATGGAGTTGTCTAACTGCAGCGTGTTCAACCGGCCCATATACAAAAGCGCCATCAACTTTATGATCAAGAACCTGTTGAATCAAATGATGCGTATCCGCTGTGTTCACTGATAAATCCACTTCAGGAAAACGCCTGAGGAAGGATGCTGCATGCTCAGGCAGATGCGTTACCGCCGTCGTTTCCAGTGATCCGATCCGCAAAGGCCCTTTTGGTTGCCTGCTCATACGGGTCGATTTTTCAGCTTTGTCTAACAGCGATAATACTTGATCTGCATATTGTAAAAGATTTTCTCCTGCAGCAGTCAGCTTCATCCCCCGATTCGTTCGATGAAAAAGCCTGATATTCAAATCTTCCTCAAGGTTATGCACTCTGGCTGTCACATTCGACTGAACATAATTCAGCATTTGGGCTGCTTTCGTTATGCTTCCTTCGCGAGCAACAGCCTGAAAAATCTTTAAATCTCCGCTTTCCACGCGCTCTCACCTGCTTGCTATGATGAAAAGTGATATTGGCTATCATATTTGTTCATTTTACTCGAAGAAAACCGCTATGTAAAATATGTAAAGATATGAAAATACAATTCAATGAGGAGGCAGACAGCATGAAAGCTGTAATTCACAACGGAAAAGCCGGCCTTCAGGGGTTATCAGTCGAGGACGTTCCATCAACAAAGCCTGGATACGGAGAGGTAAAGGTTAAATTAAAATCCGCGGGCCTGAATCATCGTGACTTGTTTCTTATGAAAAACAAATCGGAACAAGATCCTCACATGATACTGGGTTCTGACGGCGCGGGTATCATCGAAGAGATTGGTGAAGGCGTGAAAAATGTTACTGTTCAGACAGAAGTAGTCATTTTCCCGACATTGAACTGGGATTTAACAGAGAATGTACCACCTGTACCTGAGATTCTGGGAGGTCCTTCGGACGGAACACTTGCTGAATATGTGATCATTCCTTCACAAAATGCAATCAAAAAACCTGCTTATTTATCTTGGGAAGAAGCGGGCGTTTTACCTTTATCCGCTTTAACTGCATATCGGGCTCTGTTTACAAAGGGGCAATTAAAAAAAGGCGAGCATCTATTGATACCCGGCATCGGCAGCGGTGTGGCAACCTATGCTTTATTTATGGCTAAGGCGATTGGGGCAACAGTAAGCGTGACCTCCCGCAGTGAGGAGAAAAGAAAAAAGGCGCTGCAATTAGGTGCTGATTACGCATTTGACAGCTACAGCAATTGGGATGAGCAGTTGCAGGGAAAAAAGGCGGATGTTGTTCTTGACAGCATAGGACCTGCCCTCTTTTCGGAATACTTCCGCCATGTAAAACCAAATGGCCGTATTGTCAGCTTTGGGGCAAGCTCAGGGGATAATCTCAGTTTTCCGGTGCGTTCTCTATTCTTTCCTCAGGTCAATGTTTTGGGAACCTCGATGGGAAGCGGTGAGGAATTTCAAGCTATGCTCGCTTTCATTAACAAACATAAGCTGCGGCCTGTAATTGACCGGATATATCCTTTAGAAAAAGCATGTGAAGCATATAAAAGAATGCAGGAAGGCAGACAGTTTGGAAACATCGGGATCGTAATGGAATAAAAAAAGAAACCGGCTGGCAGCCAGACCGGTTTCTCTTATATGATAATCCCCTTTATTTACGGAAGAACTGAACTCCCCATCAAATATCGATCCACTTCACGCGCCACTTCACGGCCTTCATTAATCGCCCATACGATTAAGCTTTGGCCTCTTCTTGCATCCCCTGCGGCGAATACACCATCGATATTTGTTTGATAATCCCCATATGCTGCACTGATTTTGTTATTTACAGAATCAACACCAAACTGTTTCAACAGCGGCTGTTCTGTGCCTTCAAAGCCGATAGCGATAAAGACAAGCTGAGCAGGCCATACTTTTTCCGTTCCAGGCAGCTCGCGGAACTCGTATTTTCCATGCTCATTTTTCACTTTTTCCATTTGGATGGTATGAAGCTCTTTCAGCTTTCCGTTTTTATCCGCAACCATTTTTGTCGTTTGAATGGAGTATTCTCTCGGATCTCTTCCGAATTTTGCTTCTGCTTCCTCGTATGCATATTCAAGCGTAAAGACGTGTGGCTGTTCAGGCCACATATTGTCATTCGTGCGGGCTGGCGGAAGTTTCGGGTGTTTGCCGAATTGGTGCACGCTTTTGGCTTTTTGACGCAGAGCAGTAGCCACACAGTCAGCTCCTGTATCTCCGCCTCCGATTACGATGACATCTTTCCCTTTGGCATCAATGAATTGCTTGTCTTTAAAATTAGAATCTAAATAGCTTTTTGTTGCAAGTGTCAGGTAGTCCATCGCGTAATGGACTCCTTTTGAATCGCGTCCTTCAATTAAGAGGTCCCGCTGTTTTTGAGCGCCTGTGCATAGGATCACAGCATCAAATTGCTCCTTTAGCTCATCAGCTGTAATGTCAACACCGATTTCTGTGTTCGTGACAAAATCAATTCCCTCTTGCGTCAGCAATTTAATTCGGCGTTCTACAATGCCCTTCTCAAGCTTCATGTTTGGAATGCCGTATGTTAAAAGGCCGCCCGCTCTGTCTGAGCGCTCAAAAACAGTGACAGAATGCCCCGCTTGATTCAGCTGGTCAGCACTCGCCAGTCCGGCTGGGCCCGACCCGACGATAGCAACTTTTTTGCCTGTTCGTTTTTTTGGAATTCTAGGTTGAATCCAGCCGTTCTCAAATCCTTTATCGATAATGGTCCGCTCGATGTTTTTAATTGATACGGCCGGGTCTGAAATCGCTAAAGTGCATGATCCTTCACAAGGAGCGGGACATACCCGCCCTGTGAATTCAGGAAAGTTGTTTGTTTTCAACAGACGTTCCAATGCTTCCTTCCATCTGCCCCGGTAGACAAGATCATTCCATTCAGGAATTAAGTTGTAAATCGGACAGCCGGATGTAAATCCGTTAATGTCCGCACCGATCTGGCAAAACGGTGTACCGCAATCCATACACCGCGCCCCCTGCCGTTTCGATGCTTCTTCTGAAAAAGGAGCAGAATATTCTTTCCAATCCTTTAAGCGAGTGAGAGGGTCCCGCTCCGAAGGTTTTTCTCGTTTGATCTCCATAAATCCAGTTGGTTTCCCCATGTTCCTCTCCCCTTCCTTACTGTACTACCGCTTGTTTTTGTCCCGATGCTGCTGTATTCTGCTTTGGCTTCGTGTTGGCCTCAAAAGCGAACATGATGGCTTCTTCATCTGATAAACCTGCAGCTTTTTGCTCTTGGATGCTTGCAAGCATTTGTTTATAGTTTTTCGGAATGACTTTGACGAATTTTTTCACACTGTCTTCCCATTGATCAAGCAAATCTTCTGCTTTTTGGCTGTTTGTATATGCAGTATGTCTTTCAAGCATTGCTTTGATTTGCTGGATTTCTTTCTCGTCCTCTAATGATTCAAATAAAATCATCTCAAGGTTGCATTTGCGTTTAAACGCTTTGACATCTTCGGCCAGTACATAAGCGATTCCGCCGGACATACCTGCCGCAAAGTTTTTGCCTACATCACCGAGAACGACAACGCTGCCGCCAGTCATGTATTCACAGCCGTGGTCGCCAATACCTTCTACAACTACGTTCACACCGCTGTTTCGAACGGCAAAGCGTTCACCAGCACGTCCGTTAATATATGCTTCTCCGCTTGTCGCACCGTAAAAAGCCACGTTGCCGATAATGACATTGTCATCCGAAGCAGAGTTGAATCCTTCTGGTGACTTGACGATGATTTTTCCGCCAGAAAGCCCTTTTCCGACGTAATCATTTGAGTCTCCGTCCAAATAAAGCGTCATCCCTTTAGGAACGAAAGCTCCAAAGCTTTGGCCGGCTGATCCGGTAAAGTGCAGCTTGATTGTATCTTCAGGAAGACCTTCTTCTCCGTAACGCTTTGAGATTTCACTGCCGGTTATCGTTCCGGCTACACGATTTGTATTATTGATTTCAATCGAAATATCAGCTTCTTTTCCAGATTCGATGGCTTCTTGTACAGCCGGGAGAATTGTTGTGATATCAAGCGATTGATCAATTTTATGATTTTGCGGCGATCGGAACGTCCGCACCCCTTCAGGCTGATAAAGAAGTGTAGACAAATCAAGCTGGCTTGCTTTCCAGTGCCCCTTCGCCCGTTCACTTACATGAAGTACATCAGTGCGGCCGATCATTTCATCAAATGTCTTGAAGCCTAACGCAGCCATGTACTCACGAACCTCTTCAGCAATGAACAGCATATAGTTCACAATATGGTCAGGATCCCCCATGAACTTTTTGCGAAGCTCTGGGTTTTGTGTCGCTACACCGACAGGGCATGTATCCAAATGGCAGGCACGCATCATGACACAGCCGAGTACAACTAACGGAGCCGTTGCGAAACCAAATTCTTCGGCGCCGAGCAAGGCAGCCATCACAACGTCGCGGCCCGTCATGAGCTTTCCGTCTGTTTCTAATACAACACGGTCACGAAGTCCGTTCAGCATTAGTGTTTGATGTGCTTCTGCAAGGCCAAGCTCCCACGGAAGCCCTGTATGTTTAATACTGGTTTTCGGAGAAGCGCCTGTACCTCCGTCATAGCCGCTGATCACAATGACATCTGCAGTCGCTTTGGCAACACCTGCAGCGATTGTTCCTACACCTGCTTTTGACACCAGCTTTACGCTGATTCTTGCGTCACGGTTGGCATTTTTCAAATCGTGGATCAGCTGGGCTAAATCCTCAATCGAATAAATGTCATGGTGTGGCGGAGGTGAGATTAATCCGACACCTGGCGTTGACCCGCGGACATCGGCAACCCATGGATATACCTTGTTGCCAGGAAGCTGACCGCCTTCACCCGGCTTAGCACCTTGAGCCATTTTAATCTGCAGCTCATAAGCATTGACGAGGTAATGGCTTTTGACACCAAACCGTCCGGATGCAATTTGTTTGATCGCACTTCTTCTATCATCGCCGTTCTCATCTGGAACAAAGCGTTTGGGATCTTCTCCGCCTTCACCGCTGTTGCTTTTTCCTCCAAGACGGTTCATTGCGATTGCTAAAGCTTCGTGCGCTTCCTTACTCAAGGACCCGAATGACATCGCACCCGTTTTAAAACGTTTGACAATCGATTCAGCGGATTCAACCTCCTCCAACTTCAAAGGCTTGCGGTTTCCGTCAAATGCGAACAAGTTCCGCAAAAATCCGATGCGTTCTTCATCAGCCGCTTTTGTATACTGTTTAAACAGACTGTAATCATTTCTGCGGCACGCCCATTGCAAAGTATGAATCGTTTTCGGATTAAAGGCATGATGCTCTCCGCCATTTCTCCATTGGAAGTCACTTCCCGGTTCAAGCGTTTTGCTGTAATCATCCTGATACGCTTCCCGGTGGCGGCGCTGTGCCTCTTCTGCAATTGTTTGTAAATCGATGCCGCCTAGCTGTGATGCAGTACCTGTGAAATAGCGGTCGATCACATCGCGGCTGATTCCTACCGCTTCAAAGATTTGGGCGCCTCTGTAGCTTTGCACAGTTGAAATTCCCATCTTGGACATCACTTTTACGACGCCCTCAGTAATGCTTTTTCCATATTTGCTGACCGCTTCTTCATAGCTGATATCCAAACGGCCTTCATCAATTTCCTGCTTGTAGGTCGCATAAGCGAGATAAGGGTTAATCGCATCTGCGCCATAACCGATTAACGCTGCAAAGTGATGCACTTCACGTGCTTCTCCCGATTCCACAATAATGCTGACCTTCGTACGCAGCCCTTTGCGGATTAAGTGCTGGTGCAGCGCGCTTACTGCCAGAAGCGGCGGAATTGGTGTCAGTCGTTCGTTCATCTTTTTGTCTGATAAAATTAACAAACTTACGCCTTGGCTGATGGCTTTCTCTGCTTGTGTGAACATGTCCTTTAATCCGCGTTCAAGATCCTCTGAAAACAGCACATCAATTTTTTGGCTTTTTAAATCAGGATGAACAATCGTTTTCAATGCGTAAAACTGTTCATTGGATAAAACAGGTGTATACAGTTTAATCCGGCGAACATTTCGTTCACTTGGATGAAGAAGATCGCCTTCCGCACCGAGCCAAGTCATCGTTGAAGTGACAAGCTGCTCACGAATCGCGTCGATTGGCGGGTTCGTTACTTGTGCAAACAGCTGTTTAAAGTAGTTAAACAGTGATTGCGCTCGGTCAGAAAGTACAGCAAGCGGCGCGTCATTCCCCATTGAACCAAGGGGATCTTTGCCTTCTTTAATAACGGGAATTAGATATTTTTGGATATCCTCATATGTGTATCCGAATGCCTTCTGGCGAGTAAGAAGATCACTAAATTGTTCTTCTTCTCTTGACTCCGGATCAGGATTTACTTGTACAAGCTCTTCTTCAAGCCATTTTTGGTACGGATACTCAGTTGCAATTTGTGTTTTGACTTCCTCATCGGAGATAATACGGCCTTCTTCCAGGTCGATTAAAAGCATTTTCCCAGGCTCAAGGCGGTTTTTATATAAAACGTTCTCCTGTTCAACTTCAATAACGCCTACTTCAGATGAGAAAATAATATAATCATCTTTTGTGACATAATAACGGGCTGGACGGAGACCATTCCGGTCAAGGATTGCCCCGATTTGTTTACCGTCAGTAAATGAAATGGCTGTCGGTCCGTCCCAAGGCTCCATCAGGGAGCTATGGTACTCGTAAAACGCCCTTTTTTCCTTGGACATATGCGTATTTTCCGTCCAAGGCTCTGGAATGAGCATCATTGCCGTATGTGCCGGTTTGCGTCCAGCCATCACAAAAAACTCAAATGCGTTATCCAAAATGGAAGAGTCACTGCCATCAGCATTGAGAATCGGCAAAATCTTGTTTAAGTCCTCACCGAAGCTTTCAGAAACAAATTGCTGCTCACGTGCTCTCATCCAGTTGATATTTCCGCGAAGGGTGTTAATTTCACCGTTGTGAACCAAATAGCGGTTAGGATGCGCTCTTTCCCATGTAGGGAATGTATTGGTACTGAAGCGTGAATGAACAAGCGCAAAAGCAGAAACGAATGCTTCGTCTTGCAGATCAGAATAAAATGCATCAACCTGTTCAGGTGTTAAAAGGCCTTTGTAAACAATGGTCTGGCTTGAAAGACTGGCAAAATAAAAATCAAGACCTTCCGTTACTCCCCAATTTTCAGCCTGTTTACGAATGACATACAATTTTCGTTCAAAAGATAAATTGTCCTTTAGATCAGAATTTGCGCCGATAAATACCTGACGGACAAACGGACAGCTTTTTTGCGCCACTGTTCCGATTTTTCCGACATTTACAGGTACAGTTCTCCATCCAAGAACGACTTGGCCTTCTTGTTCAATCAGTGCATTGATTTGCTTTTCAATTTTTTTTCTTTCATCTTCTTTCTGTGAGAAAAAGACCATTCCTACCCCGTAACGTTCTTTTTCTGGCAGATTGATGTCTTTGCACTCTTTTCTAAAGAAAGCATCAGGGATTTGAACCAGTAAGCCGGCTCCGTCTCCTGTATCCGGATCACTGCCTTGCCCTCCTCTATGGTCTAGCTGGCAAAGCATCTTAAGTCCTTGTTTGACAATGTCGTGAGTCTGCTTGCCCTTTAAGTGTGCATATAGGCCGATTCCGCATGCATCATGTTCAAATTCAGGACGGTAGAGACCTTGAGCTTTTGGCATTTGATTGTACGTCATAATTCCTCTCCCCCGATCAATTTCCGATAATACCGGTCATAAAATCTAACAACTCTATAATCATTGTAGGTTTTCAAAACGATATAAACAATATATAATTTAGATCAAAAGAATCTCAAAATGAGATAGATGGATGTGAGACAAACATGGAGCTGCGCCAACTGCGTTATTTCATGGAGGTGGCTGAAAGAGAACACGTTTCAGAAGCCGCTGATCATTTGCATGTGGCCCAATCAGCAATCAGCAGACAAATTGCCAATCTTGAAGAAGAATTAAATGTGACCTTATTTGAGCGTGAAGGGAGAAATATCAAACTCACGCCAATCGGAAAAGAATTTTTGATTCATGTGAAAACGGCGATGAAAGCCATTGATTATGCGAAAGAGCAAATTGATGAGTATCTTGACCCGCATCGCGGAACGGTAAAGATCGGCTTTCCTACAAGCCTCGCCAGCCAGCTTTTGCCGACTGTCATTTCAGCGTTTAAAGAAGAATATCCGCACGTCGAATTTTTGCTGCGCCAAGGCTCCTATAAGTTTCTGATTGAAGCTGTCAGAAACCGCGATATTGATCTGGCCTTATTAGGACCGGTGCCGACGAATTTCTCTGACATAACGGGAAAAATATTATTTACTGAAAAAATTTACGCGCTTGTTCCATTAAATCATCCGCTTGCTAAACAAAAAACGGTTCATTTAATCGATTTGCGCAACGACCAATTTGTATTGTTCCCGGAAGGATTTGTACTTAGAGAGATGGCAATCGATACTTGCAAACAAGCAGGCTTTGCTCCTCTCGTTTCCACGGAGGGTGAGGATTTGGATGCTATCAAAGGGTTAGTGTCCGCAGGAATGGGCGTTACCCTTCTGCCTGAAAGTACTTTTGCTGAAACAACACCTCGTTTTACTGTGAAAATTCCAATTGAGTTCCCTCAAGTAAAACGGACTGTCGGAATCATTAAACCGAAAAATAGAGAGCTTGCGCCTTCCGCGAATGATTTTTATGAGTTTGTCATTCAATTTTTCTCTAAGCTGGAGCAGTATCAATAAAAAAATGAACCCGAGCTTCTATATAGAAGCTTCGGGTTTTTTTCTGCAAATTAATTTACAGGTAAAGAAAAATCCACATGGCAAACAAAGGCTTCTTGATCAATTAGAGCTCTGTTTGTCAGTTCCTTTTTCTTTTCCGGTTCTTGAAGCTGTACAGAAGAGTAATTGACGATTCCAAGGCCGATTTCCGTCCCTTTTGAATCCATCAGCCGAACAACTGAACCGCTTTTGAATTTCCCTTTAATCTTCTGTACACCGTCCAGGTATAAACTCGATTGGCCGTTTGTTATTTTTCGTGAACAGTCATCTGATAAAAACATTTCACCTTCCGGACCGGAATTAAAAGCGATCCATTTCTCCTTTTGATTCAACGGAAGCGTTCCTTCTGCTTCAAAATAGGTGCCTTCCGCCTGTTCATGAACGGCGTGATATAAAATATCGCCAGCATCTGCCTGACCAAGGAAACCTTTAATGCCAGACGCCATTACGATTTTAAACGCATCAAGCTTAGAGCGCATGCCGCCGGTGCCAACGATGCTTCCAGTGTCACCTGCGAATGCTTCGATGTCAGGTGTTATTTCACTCACCCGCTGTATCCTTTTCGCTTCTGGATTTGTGCGCGGATTGCCGTCATATAATCCGTCTATATCTGATAAAATCACAAGCATATCTGCATCAATCAATCCTGCGACTTTTGCCGCGAGTGTATCATTGTCGCCAAACTTGAGCCGATTGACGGTAACTGTATCATTTTCGTTTATGATCGGGATGATGCCGCGCTCGAGCAGTACATTCATTGTATTCCTGACATTGTTGTATCGATATTCATCAGAAAAATCGCTTCTCGTAATTAAAATTTGGGATGCGACATAGCCGTGTGCCAAGAACAGCTTTGAATAAGCCTCCATCAGCAATCCCTGGCCGATTGAAGCTGATGCTTGTTTTTCTGGAAGCTTCTCGGGCCTTTGGATAAATCCGAGCTTCCGATATCCCGCCGCCACTGCGCCTGAGGAAACCAAAATTACTTCATAACCGGCGTCTTTGAGTTTGACGATCTGGTCGACCAGCGCTTCTAATTTTCGAATGCTGATTTCTCCATGAAGGCTTGTTAATGAACTGCTGCCAATCTTCACAACGACTCTTTTCATGCTTGTATCAGGCGTCACTTTATCACTCCTGATAGCGGCGCTGCAGTTTTTTCGATATCTTCGCTGATTTCCTTTGAACGCTTAGCCGCATGCTTTATTGCTTGAGAAATCGCTTCTCCGCCGCCGCTCTTTTTCAAGGCTTGCAGCCCCGCTGCTGTCGTTCCGTTCGGTGACGTGATATTATCTCTTAAGATCTCAGGATGTTCTCCTGTTTCCATGAGCATTTTTGCGGCACCTAAAAGTGTCTGTGCGCCGATGCTTCGAGATAACTGTTTATCGAGGCCCGCTTCCTCGCCTGTCTTTTCAATGAATTCCATTAAATAATAAAAATACGCGGGTCCGCTGCCTGCAATTCCGGTGAATATATCCATTTGATTTTCTTGGATTGTATAGACTTCGCCCATGCATCCGAGCAATGCTTCGGCCAGCTTCTTCAGGTCTTCCGACACATATTTGCCAAGGGCAATAGCTGTTGCAGAAGCGCCAATCATACTGGAAGTGTTGGGCATCACTCTGACAACCGGCTGTTCATTAAGCAATGATTGTTCAATAAAAGAGGTGGTTATGCCGGCAAGGACCGACAATATTAATTGATGGGGTTGAATACGTGATTTTAGTGATGACAGAGCGTTTTCGGCGTCTTTTGGCTTCATTGCCAAAATGAGCACATCCATGTCTTCAATACATAGTTGGTTCGGCAAGGCGCCTTTAATGCCATATTGAAGTTCAAGTTCAGTTAATCGCTCTGTATTGCTGCGGTTTGTAACGCAGATGTTTTGTTTCGGGATTTTGTTGGCACGAACGATACCTGATATCATTCCTTCCGCCATAGATCCTGCTCCTATAAAGGCAACTTTCTTTTGATCAAAGATCGGTAACATCTCCTTTGTTCGCTTTTTTGTTCGCATTTTCACACGTTTAAAATGTTACCACGTGAGGAAATGATGTCAAGTTTGAAGGTCATCATTGATTTGTATTGTTTCTTTTCGACAAATATGTATAATGAAAAGCAGAAAACACCCGGTTCACACTGCTGCGCCGGGTGTTTGTTTCTATTAAAAATTATCTGAGAGAGCTTTTTCAATCAGTTTTTTACAGCGATCCAGCTCTATCTTCAGCTGTTTTTTATATAGCTTGGCAGCTTCGTAATCTTTAAATTGATAGAGGACGACTTCCTGGAGCTTAGCCCCTTCTTTTTTTACTTTAATTTGTTTTAATATCCCGTCATCAAGAAGCTCATGCAAAGACCGGTATACTTCTGTATGATTTGGTTTAAAACCAATCTCTTTAAATTCAGACCGAAGTACTTCAAGCAGCTTTAACCCATAGAGTCTCTCTTGCTCTGTCATCGTTATCATATAAAGCTTCAAAAATGCGCGCTGTTTCACTAAAAAGCCTGTTGAACTCCTTTTTTCTTCTTTCATCATATGCACTCCTTCTTCTGTCACTGACAACACTATGTACTAAATATTCAATTTTCTTTTATTGTTTTCCTTCTTTATATTAAAGACTGATAGTCCAGTCATTTCATGTTTACTGATTATAGGTGTAGCGGAAAAAATAAATTTCAACTGAACATTTGGTACATAGTTTTCTTAGTTCTATTATAGCCTGCATTTACTGCTATCTTCAATTTAAACGATTGCCAGGGTTTACATATTTCATTTTACCGGTACGGATTTCATTCAAATAAAAAAACCTGTCGAAAGACAGGTTTTCATTTTTAAGGATTTGTTGACCATAATCCCGCTGTTTTGATGAAAATACGAGGATCTAATTTCAATTGTGCCACCATGTACTCAGCAAGATCCTCAGGCTGCATAACTTTTTCAGGATTACCGTCTGTTAAGTTCAATTCGATAGACATATCACTAGCGACAGTGCTCGGCGTTAACGCGCTGACTCTGATATTATGTTTTCTCACTTCTTGCATAAGAGACTCTGTTAACCCGAGAACGGCAAATTTAGAAGCGCTGTAAGCACTTGTTACAGCAGCTCCTCTTTGACCCGCTGTAGACGAAATATTAATGATGTCTCCGGCTTTGCGTTCGATCATTTCCGGAAGCACCGCGCGCGTGACATGGTACACACCCATTAGGTTGACTTGAATAATATTTTCCCACTCATCGGCTGACAGATCTAAGAAACCGCCAAATTTGCTGATGCCGGCATTATTAATGAGAATATCGATATCACCGAGCTGTTCCTTCACTTGAGCTACAGCTTGGTTAACCTGATCGGCATCTTTTACATCTGCAGCAGCAAATGCAGCTTTTACACCAAGCGCTTTGACTTCTTCAGCCACTTTTTCTACATTAGCGGAAGTCCGGCCAATTAACCCGATATTCACGCCTTCTTTGGCAAGCGCCAAAGCAGTAGCGCGGCCAATTCCTCTGCCTCCGCCTGTGATTAGTGCAGTTTTATGTTGTAAATTTTGCAATTGAAGCACCCTTTCTTTGTTTACATATGTACGATATCACATTATAAGTACAATACATCCAATACGCAAATCAAACGAACTGTGTAAATATCATTTCTTCTGATTAAAAAAACGGATACAGGGTAATGACATAAGAAAAGGAGTGAACATATGATTATAGTTTATATCAGTCTTGCAGTATTAGCAGTTTCTATTATCTTCTTAGGAGTTAACGTGATTCAAAACAAGAAAAAAATGGACCCTGCACTAAAGGAGCTTTCCTCTGTTACGCAGGCTATGCAAAAACAAATCGAAGGATTAAAAACAGAAACAGAGCTGCTGACGCAAAAACAAAAGAAGATTCAGCAGGATGTCCAAATAAAAAAATACATGTTTCAGCAGACCGCAGCTGAAGTGAAAAAAGTTCCTAAAGCTGTTAAAGAGGTGTGGCAGGCTGGTCATTTAAATAGCAGGTCATGATGAATGATATCCCGTTGTTTCGATCAGAATGGACAATGGGATATCATTTTTTGAGGAGGCTTTCGCATGATTGTAAACCACAGTTGCTTAAAGGAGTTCGCAGAAAAACTACATTCTCTTCCCTCTTCACTTACAAAGTCGGATTTATTTATTTCTCCATTTCATCTCCATCAAGAAAATGAACTTGACATCTACTATTCACCTCATAATGAATATATCAATCGGACTGCTACGATTGTGATTGCCGGGATCACGCCGGGTTTTTCCCAGATGAAAACAGCGTACGAAACAGCAGTCGAAAGTCTGCGGCGAGGCCGCACTCTTGAGCAAATGGCGGTAGATACAAAAATAGCAGCGGGTTTCTCCGGGTCGATGAGACATAACCTTATCACCATGCTGGATTTATGCGGGCTGTCGCAAGCTTTTGGCATTCAAAGCGCCGCAAAGCTTTTTGGAGAATTACGGCATATGCTCCATACAACCTCCGTTATTAAATATCCTGTCTTTATCCAGCAAAAAAACTATACCGGATACAAACCGGCTATCACTCATTCTCCTACCCTAAGCACCTATGCTTTTGGGCACTTCCCTGCGGAGCTTAATCATGTGACGGGACCAGCACTTCTCATTCCGTTAGGAAAAGCGGCCGAAACAGTGTGTGAAACATTGATCAGACAGCACAGCCTCCAGAATTTGATTTGCCTTAACGGCTTTCCCCATCCATCAGGCGCGAACGGCCATCGTTTGAAACAATTCAGCAAAAACAAAGAGCAACTAGAAACACAAATTCGTTCCTTTGCTGCATTGGTTGATTTCGCTATAGAAAAGAGGAAATAAAAGGGATATGATAAACAAAAACACAAACGTGGGGAGTGGTTGAATGTTTCCTATATTAGAAACGGATCGGCTTATACTTAGGCAAATCACAGATCAGGACGCGGAAGGCATTTTTGCTTGTTTCTCAAACGATGAGGTGACACGCTATTATGGGCTTGAAAACATGGAATCTATAGAACAGGCCATTTCAATGATTCAAACGTTTGCTGCCCTCTATCAAGAAAAACGCGGTATACGGTGGGGAATTGAAAGACGGGACACTAAAGAACTGATCGGAACAATAGGCTTTCACGCTCTGGCCCAAAAGCATAGGCGCGCGGAAATCGGTTATGAAATCATCCCGGAGCATTGGCGAAACGGTTTTGCATCAGAAGTCATTTCAAAGGTCGTATCTTACGGATTTTCTGCCCTTGGACTGTCGCGTATTGGCGCAGTTGTATTTACTGATAATGATGCATCAAATCGTCTGCTTCTAAAAATGGGGTTTCAAAAAGAAGGTGTTTTAAGACAGTACATGTATCAAAATGGTACTCCATATGATACAAATGTGTATTCTATTGTAAAACCAAGAGAATGACGGCATTCTCTTGGTCTGTGCAACATCCCTTTTCCTTTAAAATGTCCGATTCATGACCTGCATCAGCTATGACGTTTTGATTCTTGATCAATCCCTACAAGATTTTCATCTCTTAAAACAATGCTAATAACTTTTTTCCCCTATTCATAAATCCCTTTATTGGTTCTTCTTCTTGTGATAAAATCCCCAAGGAAACAAAACGCAGCCGACCACATCAAAATATAAATAACCTGAGTTTTGTATTCCCACATTGAATCCCCCATTTCTACCCCGTGAATGAAAGTCATATACGCTTTTTGTGGCAGTATCGCACAAAGGGCATTTAATATTGGATGATGTGGAGCAAAAGAAATAAAACAGCCTGACAATACACACGTGATCACACTGATACCACTCGTCATCAAACTGATGTTTCGATCCATCACAGAAGCCATAAAGATAGCGAATGCTGTTGCAAGCACTGTAAGAACACCCAGTAACCCAGCAAGAATATTTAAACGGAAACCAATTTCAGCATGAAAGAGTACATTTGTAATTAGGATGGCCAAGTAAGTGGGTATGTATAAACATAAAAAAGTAAAGATAAACTGAACCAACAAATATTTCCCCACATGCACGGGAGACACTAAAATCCTTTTGAAGGTTTTGAGCATCCGGTCTTCTGGATATAACGCAGCTAATGCCACACCTTGCATCAATACAAGCATCATGATAAAGCCTAATATATTCGTTCCCGTTCCCCGTTCAGTCCTTAATTCATCCTCTCCTCGGTAGCTGCCTGGCATTTCTCCAGTCTCAAAAAATTGCTGAATCATTTTTTGATCCGCTTTACTTTTCAACGTGGTTACTTTGTAATCAAGTTGATTTTTTTCTACAATGGCTGCATATTTCCCTAACATCAGATCAGAAAACTTCGGCTTCTGATCTACCGTTACCACTCTAAATGCAGAATCACTCGGCAAATGATGAACTTCGTCCAGTTCTGTAACAAAAGCGATTGTTTCTTTGAAAACCGGCTTCCCGGAAAACATAATCGCAACGCCAATCATCAGAGGGATAATGATTAATGCAATGATAATAATGTCTTTTTTGGTCAGGATTCGCTCCCACCTGTTTTGGAATAAACTCAGCATATATATCCCTCCGGCTTAAATACAACATGAGAAACGGCAATACAAATGATTGAAGCCAATATTAGTCCTGACATAACAGGCTGCAGCATACTGAAATCATGATCATAAATGAGACGAAATGAACATTCTGTTACCCATTTAATCGGAGAAAGAATCGATATCTGATTGACGGTATCTCCAAATCTATGAATTCCGAAAAATACGCCACCAAAGAAAACAAAAAAAGCTATCGGAATTTGCATAATCCCATTCGCCTGTTCTTCATTCTTGAACAAACTGCAGAACATTGTGCCTAAACAGCAACCGAAAAATAAAAATACATACAATAAAAGCATGAAATACGTAAGATATTGTCCTCCAAAGTTCAAATGAAAAATCGTTTGGGCTATCAACACATTCATGCTGTACATAATGACACTGAATATAAAGGTTGATAGTAATTTAGAAAGATAAATACTAGTTGTCGAAACCGGCGCATACACAATACGAAGGTTCGCTTTCTTCACCTTTTCCTCCATAAACGTATTAGAGGTCGTCATAGCAATCAGAGCTGCAGTGAAAATCATCATATTCACTCCGTAATAATCATAAGAACTTACCCCGCCTGCTCCAAAGCTGCTTTTCGTAACAAAGCCCATGACCAGAATGAGAACGAAAGGAAAGGCCGTATTGGCTATTACAAGAACCGGATTCCTTAAAATATTCATAAAATCAAATGTTATCAATTTTAACAAACTCATTTTGCTCTCCTAATCTCTTAAATTTCTTCCCGTCAGCTCTAAAAATACCGTTTCTAACGATGCCTCTTTTTTGTTCATGTTTAGGATGCTGCAGCCTTGGGCACTCAATTCTAATATGATTTCACTCAGGTGATCTTGGTTCTTTTGAACGGTAACATTTAGTTGATGGTCAGAGAAATCAACTCCTGTCACTCCTATGATTTCTCTAATCGAGTTTTTATTTAATCGCTGAACATGCGCCAGTTGAAAAGCGTATGTTATTTCTTTATTGACTTCTCTGTACAGCTCTTCTTTTGTTCCATTGGCAATAATTCTTCCTTCATTCATGATCATAATACGATCTGAAATCGCCTCGACTTCTTCCATATAATGTGTAGAGTAAATGATGCTTGCGCCTTTTGTTTTCAGCTCTTTTATCGATTCCAAAATGTGATGCCGGGATTGCGGATCGATTCCTACCGTGGGCTCATCCATGATAATCAGTTTCGGCTGATGGGCAATGGCGCACGCAATGTTTAATCTTCTTTTCATCCCGCCTGAAAACGTCTTTGGCTTGTCATCTTTCCGTTCATATAGCTGTACGAGCTCCAAAGCCTCTTTGACTCGGGCTTTCAGTTCTTCTCCTTTAAGAGAATAAAGACTGGCAAAAAAACGAACATTTTTCTCAGCTGAAATCTCCTCATAAATCGCGATATCTTGAGGCACAATCCCGATGCCTTTCTTCATTTCCTTTGACCCTTTTTTCACACTATGGCCCAATATCGAAACGTTTCCGGAACTGGCCGACAATACTCCTGATAAAATATGAATGGTTGTGCTTTTTCCTGCACCATTTGGACCTAGTAAGCCAAGCACTTCCCCCTCTCTCAATTCGAACGAAATCCCATCTACTGCCGTTTTGTTTTCATACTGCATTTTCAAGTTTTCTACTATTGCTACGTTGTTCATAGTTGGTTCTCCTTTTTACTTTCTCCGTTTTGCGAATTCCTGCAATAAATTTGTTTTCAAATTGTCTCGATTTTGTTCAATGTCAAAATCAGCAGCGTCTTCTTCAAAACCATCCTGTTCTTCTCCATCAAAACTGTACAGTTTCTTCAATAAAATCCACAATGTTTCCAGCTCTTCCGTCGAAAAGCCTTTAAATAGATCGGCCATAAAATACACCGCTTTTTCACCGCATTCCTCCATGACACGCTTTCCTGAATCAGTAATCTTCACATTAACTGCACGCTTGTCGTGTTTACTTGGTACAGTGATGACATAACCTCTTTTTTCAATACCGCTGACAAGTCTGTTGATGTTTTGTTTTGAAGTGCCTAATTTTTTTGCAATGTTGTTGAATGTCGTTTCCTCTTCCGGTAAATGCAGTATGGCAACCATCGTCATAAATTGCCTCGACGTTAAGCTTTCATAATAATCGTCTCCGCGTGATTGGATTTTGTTTAATGTGGAAAAAAGTGTAGCGTAAGACTGTTGCATTAAAAATAAATCTTTCAGTTCCTTAGAATAATCCACAATGTTCCCTCCTTGAATAGACAACTTATTGTCTATTCATCATAACATTTCTCACTGTATTGTCAATATGTTGTCTATTTTTCTTTAGAATCCCTCGATAATTCATAGAATAGTAATATACTGATCGATTCAGAAAGAGATAATGTTGATGGCTCGTCAACGAGAATTCAATGAAGAATAAAGCGTTATGAATCTGTTTTGAGAGAACATTCGGGCGAGTTAAGACGTGAAATTAACGTGGAACAAACGGTTCAGACTTATATTCTGTTTCTTATCGGCTGACTGTGATGGTGAAATCCCGTCCAGATCAATCATTTTTGCGTCATTCCGTATCGGAAATCCTTACATTGCTGAACAAATGATAAAAAGCGCCCCGGAAATTGGGCGCTTTCTAATTAAGATGCATATTGAGGAGATGATTCCTCCTTAACTGCTTTTTCCTCAGGTATATGAATACATTTTGTCAAGACCGCACTTGCAAGGTAAAGGGCCGCAAAGATCCAGACGACACCTTGCGCGCCGACGAGACCGATGAACAGCCAAGCGAGTGCGGGGCCGACAAACGCTGATAAACCTGCAGCCAAATTCAATACAGACATGGCTGCCCCTTTATCATTTCCTGCCACCGTCGGCACAATTGCACCAATAGGCACATAGCCTGCCAGCAAACCGCCCCAAATAAAGCCGATCACGCTGACAACCGCTAAGCTTCCGCCGGAGAAAACAGGTGCGTAGTATAATAAGAGGGTGAAAATGCCGCAGCCGACTCCGCCGAACCAAATAACAGTATTTTTCCAGCCGAATTTATCGCCGACAATACCAAAGATAAGGTTAAACACAATGTTCCCCAGGAAAATCGTTCCCCAAATTTGCAGCCACACATTGGTTGAAATTCCATGCTGGGCCATGTGCATCGGCAAAAAGACTGGAAAACCATATGTACCAATGCTGTTGATGATTCTGATGATTCCGCCTGTAAGCACGCGCGGATTTGTAAATAGAATCGTAACCCCTTTTAAAAGCTCCTCGGCTGTTTCTGATCTTTTTCTTTTCTTCTTTTCAAAACGGTCTTTATTGATAAACAATGCAAAAAATGCACCGAGACATACCCAGAAAATAGAGCTCCAAAGCGTATTCAAATAACCGAACGCTTTGATCGCGTAGCTTGAGTACCAAGCGCCGAACACAAACATGCCGAGGCAATATGCAATCCAAAACCAGCCGACAGCAGTGCTCAGTTTGCTTTGCGGTGTTCTGTAAATGACCCATGTCAAGAAAGAGTAAGCAAAAAGCGGGTAACCTAACCCTTTTACGAAGTAAGTCACATACAT
Source organism: Bacillus sp. YP1 (assembly GCF_000877815.1). Lineage (NCBI taxonomy): Bacteria > Bacillati > Bacillota > Bacilli > Caryophanales > Bacillaceae > Bacillus > Bacillus sp. YP1. Next base: position 1,772,830 of record NZ_CP010014.1, read on the forward strand.
CACTGGCAGGTTCAGCTGTTCAAATCCAAATACGATAAAAGCAGCTGTACCGATCACATAAAACAACAGCCCCATAAACATCGTTCGTTTTGCGCCAAATGCTTCGAGACATACACCCGAAAACCAGGAAGCTATGGCAAGCGCAATTCCGTATATACTAAAAATGGAAGCGGACTGCTGAACGGTGAGCCCGTTTTCGATCAAAAAAGGACTGAGCCAGCCTTGTTCAAGGCCATCTCCCATCATAAACAAAACAACCCCTAAAAATCCCCAGGCAAGCCGCTTCGGTATTCCTATTTTATCCAACATATCTGTCTCCTCCTTAGATGCTTATATTCATTACCGTATTACCTTATTAAAGTTGAAAATTAAATGATTCCTCAAAACAGCAAAAATGCCGCCTTAAATCAATACTTTGCTTTCTGAACCTGAAAAAAAGCGCTGTGTTTGCTTCCATTTCTCATATAAAGCCAATTCTGTCTGACAGTCCTTCGGTTCGATCACCCGGACATTTGCTGACATCTCCTCCGTTAATTGAAAGGTTTCATTGCAAATGACTGCAGCTCCAACAACAGATGCCTGATGATATCCCTCTTGGACATAGACCTTTTTTTGAAGAAGATCCGCGATATATTGAGTGAGCGCTTTGCTTTGGAATCCCCCTCCGCACACCCAAACATAGTCACGTTCAAACGGAGTAACCTCTGTTAAAATGTCAAAGTTCCATTTAATTGAAAATGCGATCTCTTCTAGCGCTGCACGTACAAAATGTGCCCTCTTTAAATGTGCTGACAGCGGGGCATCAAAAAGAAAACCGCCTCTCGTTAACGCATTCTTTTCAGCCGATAAATAAGAGCCGAGAGCCGCTACACATGCATGGTCTTCTTTTGCAAGTGCAGAAATCTCCTCCTCCATTACTTCGTACGTTTCATTCGGATAAAAAATCTGTTTTAATTTTTGATAATTCAAGCCGGTAATTCCCGGATTCGTTTCCACAAGCCAATGCCCTTGATCCGTATGACAGTTCAGCCAGGCTTTATGTTTTGTGTCGCCATGATCCGCAGTAATTTTGGTTATTGGCGTTGTTGTCCCTGATACAATGACAATGTCCTCAAGTCCAGCTCCGGTGCTTTTGACAGCTAGCTGTGTATCCCCGCCCCCTGCTATAACCTTAGCATTTATTGAAAGGCCTAATTCGGATGCATATTCATTTGCTATCGTTCCAATTGCTGTTCCCGCTCTTACAAGAGGCGGAAGGATAGATGGAGAAAAGCCGAATATGTCGCACATCTCTTCTGACCAAGTGTTTTGCTTCACATCAAACAGCAGGGTTTCTGTTGCCTGTGATGGTTCATATGTTAATATTCCGCTCAGTTGGTACGTCACCCAATCACTGATGCTAGTAAAGCTTGCAGTCTTTTCCCATAAAGAGGGCTGGCGCTGTTTTAATCCATAAAGCTTGAGCGCGGAAAAAAGTGCGGTTGGCAGGCGGCCTGTGCGGCTGTATATCTCTTCCCGATCGGGAATGCTCGCCTCCCACTCTCGACCGCGGTTATCGATGTTCGGCAGCCCAAGAAAAGAATCGCCGTTTTGATCGATCAGAACAATCCCCTGTCTTTGACTCGTCGATGTCAAACCAATGATGTCAATATCACACGAACGGGATAGCACACGTTTTGCCAAATTCATCACCTGCTTCCACAGCACCTGAGGAGAAAAATAACGGCTGTCCGGGTAAAGCGTCTCTGTGGAATACACGATGTCCTCCCGTTCAACTGTTAGAACACTGCCAGTTACACTCACGACCGCTACCCTCGCATTGCCTGTGCCAATATCAAAAACGAGATAGCCTTTTTGTTTTTTCATTCTGTTAGCCTCCTTTCTTATACCCCTGTTTTCAGTTCGTCCTTGTTATACATTGTCGGAATATTAAGAGTTTTTTCACCCTTCCACTTTTTGAGGGCTTTATTCAGTATCGTCACGTGATGATCCTCCACTTCAAATGTTGCTCCAGCGAGATGCGGTGTTGCCAGAACATTAGGCAATGAAATCAATTCATAATCTGATTCCTCTGGAGGTTCATGATAAAAAACGTCTAATATCGCACCTCTGATTTTGTGTTCTTTTAATACAGATAAAAGATCTTCACGGTTTACAACAACTGCTCTTGAAGTATTGACGAAAATCGCACTCTGTTTCATCAGATCAAAATACTTCCGATCAATAAATCCAAGTGTTTCCTCAGTACGAGGCAGATGGACAGAAACGATATCACTGTCTGAAAACACCGTTTTAAGAGATACTTTTTCATACAGCGGATGATCGTCTTGAATGAATGGATCGTAATAATTTATTTTACAGTCAAACGCAGTCAGCAGTTTTGCAATCCTTTGGCCAACCGCCCCGAACCCAATCATGCCAACCGTTTTTCCTGTTAATTCATTTCCTTTAAATTTGACATAAGCCTGCAGGTAATCACTGTTCCACTTTCCATCCTTCAGCCATTGATTCGAGGCGCTGGTATGGCGCAGAAAGGAAATCACATTTCCAATAAACATTTCAGCAACGGCTTTTGGAATTCCGCCCTGGTGTATAAAAAACAGGTATGCCTCTTTTTGAGGCAGCTGCCACATCCACATTGGAGGGCATTCCCCTGCAAACACCGACAAATGAAAGTTCGGGAACAGAAGCAAATACGCTGTCTGTTACCTGATCAAGTTCAGTAATCAAGCCTGTCGCATTTGTTGCTTTTAGCAGCTGAATGAGTTCATCCTCCCGATATGCCCGGCCTTGTTCCTTCCAAGATTGATAAGCAACTGAGTCAAACAAGTTTTCTAGCTCTTTTCGTCCTTCTTCGTTGTACGGTGCTGTAACCAAAACCGTCATGGTGCAAAACATCCTTTTCATCGTATTTTTTCATAAAAAAAATCTCTTTCCGCAGATGGAAAGAGATTCATATATAGGCGCGCTCTGTTACAGGCAGACGCCGGTATAAACCTTGCTTTCCTATCTTTCAAGCTGACGCTTGCTGGAATTGGCACAATAATGTTGCCGAGGTTTCATAGGGCCAGTCCCTCCACCTCTCTGGATAGAAAATGTTGAGTATGTAATTTTCAGAATGAAGAATACGTTTATCATAAAGAAGTCTCAGATTGATGTCAATCTCTTTTTTCAGAATTGACGTTATCATCCGAAATGTTATAATTCTTACAAAATATCTAACTAGAGAGAGGAACTGGGCCATGAAATCTTTTGCCACACAACAAAACGGCATTTTCAAATCCGTTTGCTCGCTGGACTGCCCGGATCAGTGCGGATTGTTAATACATAAAAAAGACGGGAAAATCGTAAAAATGCAAGGAGACCCTGATCATCCTGTCACAGCCGGAAACATATGCAACAAAGTCCGGAATATGACGGAGCGCATCTATGATGAAAAGCGGCTGACTACACCGCTCAAACGAACAGGTGCGAAAGGCCAAGCGATATTTGAACCGATTTCTTGGGAAGAGGCAATCGATACGATCACCTCCCGCTGGAAACAGCTGATTGATGCAGAGGGAGCTGAAAGCATACTTCCTTACAGCTTTTACGGAAATATGGGGAAATTGACAGCTGAAGGAATGGACCGCCGCTTTTTTTACCGCATGGGGTCAAGCCAGCTTGAACGGACGATTTGCAGCAAAGCGGGATCTGAAGGCTATAAATATACAATGGGCATAAGCGCGGGAATCGACCCTGAGGAAACCATTCATACAAAACTATTTATTTTTTGGGGAATAAATGCGGTCAGCACAAACATGCACCAAATTACGATCGCCCAAAAAGCGCGAAAACAAGGTGCCAAAATTGTCGTGATCGATGTGCATAAAAATCAAACAGGACGTCTTGCAGATTGGTTTATCCCAATAAAACCGGGAACCGACAGTGCACTTGCTCTTGGCATCATGCACATTTTATTTAAAGAAAACCTTCATGATGAAGCATTTCTGTCCGAGTACACGGTTGGCTATGAAGAGCTCTGTGAACACGTGAAACAATATGATCCTGAAAAGGTATCGACGATCACCGGTGTCAGTACCGAAGATATTTACCGACTGGCAAAAATGTACGGGGAAACCTCCCCTTCTTTTATCAGAATCGGAAACGGACCCCAGCATCACGATAACGGCGGGATGATTGTAAGGACGATTGCCTGTCTTCCGGCGATCACCGGCCAATGGCTGCACACAGGGGGCGGCGCAATTAAGCATAACAGCGGAATTTTAGAATATAACACAAATGCCTTGCAGCGGCCCGACTTATTGAAAGGGCGCACCCCGAGGTCGTTTAATATGAATCAGCTTGGCAGGGTGCTTTTGGAAACAGACCCGCCGATTCGCTCTCTATTTATTTACGGAACGAACCCTGCCGTCGTCGCGCCCGAAGCAAACAAAGTCAGACAGGGCTTGCTGCGGGAAGACTTGTTTACTGTGGTTCATGATTTGTTTTTAACGGAAACGGCTGCATATGCGGACATTGTACTGCCTGCAACATCCGCTTTTGAAAATACTGATTTTTACACCTCCTACTGGCACCATTACATTCAGCTTCAGCAGCCGGTGATTGAGAGATATGGGGAAAGCAAGTCTAACACTGAGGTTTTCCGATTACTGGCTGAAGCCATGGGATTCACAGACCAGGAGCTTAAAGATTCAGATGAAGAATTAATCCGCCAGGCGCTTGACCATCCAGATAATCCACATTTGGCAGAGATTGATTACGATGCACTTGCTAAGCATTCATTTATGAAAGCGAAACGCGAAAAGCGACTGTTTCCGGGCGAACTTCCAACGCCAAGCGGAAAAATAGAATTATATTCAGAACAAATGAAACAAGACGGCTTCCCTGCTTTACCGACATATACACCTCTTGTAACCGATAATGAACATCCGTTTATGTATGTTCCGGGGCCAAACCATAATTTCTTAAACTCAACATTTTCCAATAATGAAAAACACATCAAGCTTGAAAAGACGCCAAAGCTCTTTATCAACACAAAAGATGCTGAAGAACACGGAATCGTTGATGGGGCACCTGTACGAATTTGGAACAGCCGGGGAGAATGCCAGCTGACCGCTGCAGTCGGAGAACAAGTGCTGCCAGGTGTCGTTGTCAGCCAAGGATTATGGGCGGATGAACAAGGAAAAAAACAGCTTGTAAACGCGCTAACCCCAGACCGATTGTCCGATATGGGCGGCGGCGCCACCTTTTTTTCAGGACGCGTGCAGATTGAAAAAGCATAAACGAAAAAACCGCCCAGATCATGTTCTGGCGGTTTTTTTTGGTTGATAATGAAACCCGGAGTATACCAAGCCCGTATAACATAACATCGACATAATGGAGGCATGCATATGGACGTTTTTTTAGGAATCGGTGTTGCTTTGGCTGGTTATTTTATCGGTGAAGGCTTAAAGCAGATGAACCATCCAAAAGCATATGAAAAAAGTGATACCTTGCTTATAAAAGAACGAGATATTTACTTTTACATCGGACATTTTTTAGGAATAACGACAACTGAGGCAAAACAGTTAGCCGTAGACATGACAGACCTGCCTTACATTAAAATCAACGGGAAAAAGTATGTGCAAAAACAAAGTTTAATAGAATGGATATTTGCATTAGTCAAAAAGCAACAGGATGAAGTTAGTATTAAGAAAAACGGGATTTGCTAGTTGTTTAATGGAAAACATTTGAAAGTAAAGGCTTGCTTCAAAAGCAACGCCTTTTTAATCATAATAAAAGAGAGCGTTTACATATTTATTTCTCCTTTGCCCGATGATGCTTTTCGAACACCTTGATTGCTTCTAAAGTCGTTTTCAAGCTCTTCTAGAGTACGACCTTTTGTTTCCGGCAGATACTTTTTCACGTAAAGAATCGCAGAAGCCCCCAGAACAACGAAGACGAAGAACGTTGACGACATCCCCAATTGATCTAGTAACACAGGAAACGTTAAGCCGATAAGAAAATTCATCATCCAAAGGAAAAACACTGAAATCCCCATTCCGAGCCCTCGCAATCTGAGCGGGAATATTTCTGAAATCATGAGCCACGTAACCACGGATACCGCTGACTGCTGAAAAGCCAGGAACGTAATTGTCAGGCCAATCACGATAAACGGCAGCACGGGAGTTCCTTGAAGTGTGATGGAACAAATCGCTATAAGCAAAATAGAAGCTGTTGTGCCTGCAAGTCCTGTAAGGAGAAGAGGCCGCCTCCCGACTTTACCTACAATCCAGATGCCGAATGTACAGGCTATCACTGAAATAACGCCATTTCCAATGTTTGCGACAAGTGCTGCGTCTCTGGCAAAACCAGCTTTCTGTAAAATTTGCGTGCCATAGAACATAATGGAGTTAACACCGGTTATTTGCTGCACTACAGCGATTCCTATTCCAAGACCTACAAGTCGGCGAATCCATGGGACTGACAAGTCTTTCAGTGTCGCCCGATTTATTTCAGTCTCTCGATTGATTGAAGCTTTGATTTCAGTCAGCTCAGCTTTGGCACAATTTTCTTCCCTTACATGCTTAAGAACTCTGAACGCCTCCCCCACCTTCCCTTTCGATGCCAGCCAGCGCGGGCTCTCTGGTACAATAAGCATCCCGAACCACAGAAAAATGGCCGGCAGTGTTGCCAAGATAAGCATAAATCGCCAAACGTGCGCATATTCACCCATTGATGTACCAATGACTGCATTACATGTAAATGCAAGAAGCTGACCTAAAATAATCATCAGATCGTTCTGAGTAATTGTTTTGCCCCGCTGTTCCGCTGGCGACATTTCAGCTAAAAAGGCCGGTACCGTGACAGATGCTGCCCCTACTGCAAGACCAAGTAAACTTCGGCAGATTATCATAACAGATGTGTTTGGTGCGAACGAACAACCAATCGTAGCAATTAAAAACAAGAAAGCTAGATTTAAGATGGTTTTCCGCCTGCCAATACGATCTGCTAACCGTCCTCCAGCCAGGGAGCCAAATGCGGCTCCGAAAAGGAGGGAACTTGTGATGAGACCTTCGGTGAAGGGAGTTAGATCAAGCTGATCTCTTTGTGCCATAAAAGGCAACGCTCCATTGATTACTCCAGTGTCATAACCAAAGAGAAGGCCTCCGAATGTAGAAATGATGGTAATCTTGCGGAAAAATTTTTTATGTTTACACGAGGTATTTCCGCCTGCAGTATCCATTTTTTCACGCTGGTCCATTTTTCTCCTCCTTTTAAAAGGACTTACAATCGCTACATGTTATTGATAGTCCACCCATACTGCGCCTTTATCCGCGGATCGAACGCAGTTTTCCACCCAGCGTACACCTCCCACACCCGCTTCAATTCCTGGATACCACATGTGCTCCAATTCTTTCCCTCGATCAGCAGCTTCCATAGCAACAGCGAATCGGGAATAAAGATTCGACCACGCTTCAAATAGACCTTCTGGATGGCCGCCTCCAATACGGTCATCTTGTAATGCTTCCGGGTATAAATATCCCATTCCGCGCTCTAAAATCTGTACAGGTTTTCCCTGTATTTCAAAACGCAGCTGGTTAGGCTGTTCATCCCACCATTCAATACTTGCTTTGGAACCGATCACACGAATTTTCTGGCCATGCATTGATCCGGCATTTACACATGAAGACCACACCGTGCCGACCGCCCCATTATCGTATTCCATAATCGTATAAGCATTATCTTCAAGAGGCGCTCTGCTTTTTACAAAGCTCTGGCGAGTACATAACAGTTTGTTTATTTTCAGTTCCGGAATCATGATTTCCGATAAAAATAACGGATGAGTTCCTAAATCTCCTAACACGTAGCTCGGACCGGCAAATTTCGGGTCTACACGCCATTTCGTGCTTGTATTATTCATTTCTACAGGATCTGAGTGAAAACCATGTGCAAATTGCATATTAATAATTCTGATGTCACCCAACTCTCCATTTGCGATCATCTGGCGCGCCTGTTCAATCATTTGATGCCCAGAATAACCATATGTAATGCCGACAACTCTGTTCTTTTTCTTTGCCAAATTCTCAAGCTCTTTTGCTTCTTCAAACGTGAAACAAAGAGGCTTTTCACATACAACATGCAAACCGACATTCAGGGCCGCCTTACAAATTTCATAATGAGTGCCGTTTGGAGTTGCGATAGAAACAGCTTCAATACCGTCTTCTCGTTTTGCTTCTTCTTCAAACATTTGCTGGAAATCCAAGTAGCAGCGTTCCGGAGTAACATGAAGATTCATCCCAAAATCTTTTCCCCGTTCCGGATTGATGTCAAATGCCCCTGCAACCAACTGAAAGTGATGATCACGCAAGGCAGCCGAGCGATGAATGTATCCAATTTGACTTCCCCGGCCGCCTCCTACCATTGCCCAGCGTATCGGTCTATCTACCTTTTTTTCACCATTAATCATTTTTGATTCCTCCCTCACTAGTAACCAACATTTTTTAAATAGGCAAGGCTTTGACTGACATCTCTTAAACTAGTATCAGAGTTTCTCGGATCACGTTCTTGCTCAATCGTAATATAGCCGTGATAGTGAATGTCTTTTAGCAACTTGTAAATCGCTTCATAATCAATAATTCCTTGGCCTATCGGACACATGACTCCCTTTGCGCAAGCATCAAAAAAGCGGATATGCTCACCCATTACTTGTTGATAAACATGTTCATCAATGTCTTTAAAATGGATATAGTCTACACGGTCCGCATAGTCCCGCAGCCATTGTTCCGGATCCATCTTTGAATAATATAAATGTCCTGTATCAAGACAAAGCCCCGCAATATCGTATGGTATATCTTTTAGTAATTGCTGAATCTCATCCTCGAATTCAATATATCCCCCTGCATGAGGATGGATGACGGCTCGTACGCCATATTGCTTCCACGCCCGTTCCGCAATTGTCCGAATATGAGACATCATACGGTTCCATTCCTTTTTAGATAACCGTTTCGCTTGATCAGGACGCCCCGCCTTATAATCTCTTTCGTCATGCCCCCAGTCAATCAGGACCAAATAAGGAGGTGAAAAGCGAAAGCGCTCCTCTTTATCCTGAAAAGAGAAAGGTAGTTTTGTAATCAGAGAACAAATCTCATCAACTTGCTCCAGCAAATTTCCTAAGTGCGACTCTGATACTAAATCATCAAAAATCGTACCGGCAATAATGGATAAATTGTTTTTCAAAAGCTCTGCTTGGACACGTTCGATATCCATCGGAATATAGCCGTATGGACCTAACTCAATCCCTTTATAACCAGCTTGTGATGCTTCTTGCAGCACTCTCTCCCATGGAGGAAGATAAGGATTTTTCGGATCGTCAACGCCCCAGCAGCACGGCGCGCCAGCAATGTGAATACTCATCCAAGACACCTCTAATCAAATGAATTATGAATCGCAACCAAAAAATAAAGCGCTTTCTTTTAACTGGATTTAAAAGTACGTTCATTTCGGTTTTCCGAGTTGATCTTCTCTTCTTAATCGTGCACTTTATCTAAAACCGGAAACAAATCATATAAAGCGCTTTACACTCCGTTTTTAAAAGCAAATAGATTTCTTTTTTACTAATTATATCCCTGCATATAGAAAGCGCTTTATATTTTGTGAGTTGATTGTATAATATTCAATATATTTTGTAAACGTTTTTTTGAAATTCCTTTCAGAAAATAATCAACAGTATACCAATATATATACACCTTCCACTTTAAAAAAGGATATTCCGACCTATAAATGTTGTTTTTTTGAGTTTTTTTTACTTCCCTTTTGTCATTCTATGGTGAAATACAAAAAAGCAGCGGGGACTTTCCAGCTGCTAAACAAATATTATTGATTTGGAACACACGTCTTTAATGAAAACGGCTTGTTGATTTTCGGACAATTAATTTCGGCAATACTAAAATTTTTTGTTTTTCAGAGGCTTTTCCTTCTATTTCATCAATTAGTAAATCCACTGCCTGTGAACACATGCTTTGCACAGGCACTTCAACTGTTGTCAAAGGGGGATCACTACTTTTTGATATCAGTGTATTATCAAAGCCTGTGATAGAAAGTTCTTCAGGAACCAACACATGTTCCTCCCTTGCTGCAAGGAGCGCACCAATTGCTAAGATATCATTACAACAAATCATAGCTGTGGGCGGATTTGAAGATTGTAATAATGAAGAGGCCAAAGACTGTGCAGACTCGGCCGTTGAATCTGTTACAACAATCAGATCTTCGTGAATATCAAGATCAGACTCTTGTAATGCCTGTGAATATCCGCGAATTCGTTCTCTGCTGCTTGCATTGTCTTCTGCAATCACCGCAATCCTTGAGTGGCCAAGCGAAATTAAATATGCTGTTAATTCATACCCTCCCAAGAAATTATCAACTGTAACCGTTGTAAGAGATGAGTATGGCTGTGATTCCGAAAGAAGGATAACAGGAATGTTATCGCTGATTAACTCATGAATAACCTGTTTATTCCTAAACCCCCCAGCTAAAATAAACCCGTCAACACGCTTCTGCCTTAATAATGAGACGTATCTCTCTTCCTTCTCTGACTTGAAATCCGTACTGCAAATGACGACATTGAATCCATATTCGTGTGCCCGATCCTCTACTCTCCGTGCCATTTCTGCAATCAGAGGATTAGCTATGTCCGGTAAAAGAAATCCTATTGTCGAAGTCCGTTTCCCTGTTAATGCTGAAGCGAGCACACTTGGTTTATAATTCAGCTCTTGCATGGCATCTAGCACTTTTTGTTTCGATTTCATCCCGACCGGCTGATGATTGATCACTTTTGAAACTGTTGAAATGGACACGCCGGCTTTTTCTGCAACATCGTAGATTGTAGTTTTCATTTTGCTAAAAACCTCTTTCTCCATACAAGTAACCAGCTAAAAAATGCACGATTTGGAAAGCGCTCTATATAGGCTATTGTAAAGATAACTGTGAAGATTTCAATAATCTTTTTTAACTTTATGAAGCATTGCAATATCTTGTCCAGCCCCTATCTAACCCATTAACGGATAAAGACACATTAAGCAAATAATATCGCTGCTAATCCTCTCAATCAAAACACCATTTTCTATTTTAAGTAAACTTGCAAAGATACATGACGATTGACGTAAGACCAAACGGTGTTTTCAATTTTGAGGTTCTGGCTGAATGTTTCGATTCATACCTGTTTTGAGTGTAATAAAGCAGACAGCTGCGCTGAGTTAAGCTCAACTTCTTCAATCTGTTCGTTTTTTTGAAACACAAATACAACCTTTATCGAATCTCCATTTTTCACCAGACTCATCTCCCATATCTCCCCTTTATGATAAGAAAGAATGTTACTCACCTTAACAAATTTGTTCCCAGTTCTATACAGCCTCTTCATATACGCAATGTACTAACAAAAGGTTTCAAAAATCAAATGCACGCCTGGCATAACTGGCTCTTTTCCTAATGGGGAAGAGTCAACGAAAAAAAGCGAATGAATACCTGCCTAACAGACAGAATAAGAAGAGTTGATATTTCAACACTTTTCGTAAAGGGGTGAAACCAATGAGTAAGAAAGGCATTCAAAATTCAAGTATTGAACAAATAAGAAATGACCATGAGACTGAAACAGCTTTTAAAGCAGATGATCCTAAAAAACATGGTTCTGATCCTAAAAGAACGAAATAAGTTCTTACCCCCACTAAAATATCAATAATCTGGAGGAAGTAAAGTGACTCAAAAAAACGGTGCAGACAGACCTGATGATTATAAAAGATTTTCTTCATTAGACAAGGAATATGATTTTCAGCAATCTATAAGCAGCAATACTGAGACAGAAAGTGTAAACACTGAAACACAAACTCATAACAAAGAAAACAAAAATGACACAACAGATGTAGCCGGGAAATACTTTGAGCCCTCAGATTATAAAGGAAGCACGCAATTGGAAAAAGGATTGGCTGAAACTCATGAACAGGTGAGCGATGACTATTTTGAAGGAACGATCGATCAAAATTTGGACTAGCCATACAAACGGAGCTAACTTAAAAGAAGTCAGTTAACTCCGTTTGTAGAAACAACCACAGTAAAAGTAGCAAACCCCCACCGAATAAGATGGGGGTTGCACGTAAGTAGCCTGTTTAATATTTAAATCGATTAATGACGGTTTGAAGCTCTTCTGCCAACTGAGATAGAGATTCTGCGGCATAGGAGATTTCCTCCATTGAATGTAGCTGTTCCTCTGATGATTTTGCAACCGCTTCTGTATTTGCTGACGTTTCTTTTGTACCAGCAGCCAATGTATGAACTGTGTGCTGAATCACTTCAACGCCTGAAGTAAGCTGTTGAGTTGCTGCTGCAACTTCTTGTATTTGAGAAGTGACCTGTTCCACCAGGTTCAGTATTTCATTGAAATTTCCTGTTGTCTCTTGAGAAAGAACAATACCTGAGCTCACATTTTCTTGAACAACTTTAATATTATTTACCGTTTCTATCGATTCGTTTTGGATGGTCGCTACCACCGATTGGATGTGGTTTGCTGATTTATTTGTTTCATCCGCTAATTTCCGAACTTCTTCAGCCACCACGGCAAATCCTTTTCCTTGCTCTCCGGCTCTGGCCGCCTCGATCGCTGCGTTTAGGGCCAGCAAATTGGTCTGCTCTGAAATCGTCGTGATAAGCGAGGAAATATCACTGATTTCTGCTGTGCTCGCTACCAATGCCTGTAATCCATTGCCGGCTGAATCTACAGATTTATCAATGAATTTCATCTGATCTAACATCTTGTTGACGGACTTAGAGCCTATTTCAGCCTTGTCTCTCATCGAAGAAGAAAGATCCGCTATGTTCCCTGTATTTGAAGCAACAGATGATATACTGTCTAATAATTCAGTAATGGATTCCGCACTCTTTTCTGTCATTGAGCTTTGTTTCACATTGCTTTCGGCAGCCATCTGCATGGCTCGGGAAATATGTTCAGATGTTGATTTCGATTCTTCCGCGCTTGCCGATAATTCTTCGGAGGAAGCGGCGACTTGTTCAGATGAACTGCTGATTTGCTTCACAATTTGAGATAATGAATGAGTAAAAGAATTAAAAGATTTGGCAAGCTGGCCAAATTCATCTTTATTTTTCACTATGACTTTTTTGGTTAAATCAGCCTCGCCATGAGCAATTTCCTCTAGCTGCTTATTTATGCTTCTTAGTGGCACCATAATGGACTTTAACAGCATTATGCTTAGAACAATGCCTAATATTACTGATATCCCTGTGACAATGATAATGAGCGATTGACTCATTTTACCATTGCCCTGTATTTCATCCTTTAGATCCTCTACCTCTTGATCCAGGCGATCAGACAGCTTATTGACAGCCGGATCTACGACTTCTTTTCTTAATGTTCTTTCTTCTCCAAAATGGATGGTTTCTGCTTTTTTAGGATTTGAAGAGTAGGCTGTTACTACCTGCTGATTCAAAGCTCTATACTGAGTAAAACTTGTCTTAATGTCTTCAATATTGGATTGATACTTCTCTTCATCAATCAAGTCATTAACCCGGTCAAGGCTCTTTAAGACATCGTCTGCTTTTTCCTTCATACCCTCGTCGTATTCTTTGTCTCCGGTAATCAAGAAGCCTCTTTCATCATTTGATAACCCGGTCAATTCATATTGGATGTGTTTTATCTCTTTTTGGAATTCCATTTTGTCTTTAAGTTCTTCATTCTTTTTCACAGTAGAAGAAATCATAAATACTGAGGAGCCTCCAATTCCAATAATTGAAACAACTAATATTGATATAATCCCCAGCAATTTTGTTTTCACTTTCATGTGTCGTTTTCCCTTTCCGCACAATGTAATGGCTGAAATAAAATATGTTCAAGCGCGTTTGAATCCAATTCGCTTACGCTCATGTCCATAATATCGACACGTGTTATCAAGTTTTATAGTGCTATTTTCATATGAATAAGCAAATTCTTTACGGCTCTAAATCTTCAGAAAGGCTTCACGAAAAATTGACTGTCTTTTGTCGTATAAGTCACTCTTATTCTCATTTTCTATTAGGCATACAAAAAAGGCTTTTCCCACCTCAAATTGGCTGAACCGGCTGTTTTCTCGAAAATATAATACAATACGCAGCATAATATGAAGGAGCGAAACTTAAATGGGGATCATCAATGGTAAAGAATTCATTGACCGATTGAATAAACTAGAAAACGAAATATGGTATGATGGCGAAAAAATAAAGGGTAACATTTCTGAGCATCCTGCATTTAAAGGAATAATCAAAACAAAAAGCTCACTTTATGAATTGCAAACAAAGGATGAGTTAATACATGAAATGACTTATTGCCTTCCTGGAGATCATAATCGAATCGGCCTTTCCTATCTCCAGCCTAAAACCAAAAATGATTTGAAAAAAAGAAGGACCATGATTGAACATTGGGCTAGACATACTCACGGAATGATGGGGAGAAGTCCGGATTACATGAATACGGTTATGATGAGCTTTGCTTCGTCAGCGGAGCTTCTAAAAGATAAAGAGAATTGCTTTCCTGAACATATACTAGATATGTATGAACAAGCTGCTAAGCATGACCTTTCTTTTACCCATACATTCATTACTCCGCAAGTGAACCGGTCACAGTCCTATTTTGGGCTAAGTGAAAAACCGATATCTGCTAAAGTCATTGATAGAACCGAAAAAGGTTTAATGATTCATGGCGCACGACTGCTTGCAACACAAGGCGGATTGACCGATGAAATCTTGGTTTTTTCAGCGCCTAAATTTTTCTTTGAAACAGATGAAGCTTATGCTTTTTCAATCCCTTCTAATACAAAAGGCGTAAAATTCATCACAAGAGAATCATTTGTATTAAGCGACTCTTCCTTTAATCATCCCTTAAGCTCAAGGTATGAAGAAATGGATTCAATTGTGGTTTTTGATCATGTGTTAGTGCCGTGGAATCGTGTGTTTTTTTACGATAATGTGGAAGCAGCTAAAGATTTTATGACAAAAAGCTCTTTTCATGCCTTTACCTTTCACCAGGTTGTCATTAGGCAAATGATAAAAATTGAATTTCTATTAGGTGTTGCACAGCTTCTTGTCGACACCATTAATGTTTCCGAATATCAGCACATCCAAGAAAAGCTCTCAGAAATCATTGTGGGATTGGAAACAATCAAAGCCCTCATTGACAAATCGGAAAATGATGCTCAGTTAGATGAATTCGGCTATATGCGCCCCTGTTTAATTCCTCTTCAAGTCATCAGTACGATCATTCCTAAGCTATATCCTCGATTTACTGAAATCATACAATTAATTGGAGCTAGCGGAATGGTGACACTGCCTACCGAAAATGCATTTGACTCAGAGATACGGGAAGATCTTGACCAATATCTTCAAGCAACCAATACAAATGCTGAAGAACGTGTGAAAATTTTCCGTTTGGCATGGGATTTAACAATGAGTTCATTCGGAACTAGACAAACTCACTACGAAAGATATTTTTTCGGAGATCCTATTCGGATTTCAAGCAGGCTGTATACCAGTTATCCAAAGCAGGAGCAGTTGAACATGATTAAAACATTTTTACATGCAGATGCAGAACAATGAAAAAACAGCGGGAAAAGATCCGCTGTTTCGTATTTTTATTCAGGAAACTGAACATGGCCCGGTACTGTATAGGCTTTGGACGTTCCGCTTTCAGGCAGCTTTGGAATGGTGTCTTTCACAACGTTTCCGCGGATGTCAGTCATTCTGACTTTGAGAGAACCTGTCCCTAAATTCGTACTTACAAAATGGTTATAGTCCATTTTCTCCATGTTGATCCACTTACCATCCTTTTCATATTGCATTTTCATAACAGGATACTTGTGATTTCTGACTTGGATTGCTGCCCACCACCTGCTGCTGCCTTCTTTGATCCGGTAGGTGAAATTGCCGGTGATTGGGGCTTTGACAACACGCCATTTAATATTGATTTTTCCGTCTTTCATATTGCCGATTTTACGGAAGGCATTAGGTGACAGATCAAGAGCTCCCCGAGCGCCTTCGGGATAAAGATCAGTAACATATACGGTTGTTTTCCCTTTTGGCCCTTCAACTTCCAAATAAGAGCCGGCAAGTGCTGCTTTTACTCCTCCGTAATTGAGATCCGCCGGATTTATTGCAGTAATCTCCATATCGGAAGGAATGGGATCCAGCAGGAAAGCTCCTCCTGAATAACCTGACCCTGTATACGTTGCATAACCTTCATGCAGGTCGTCATATGCTGCCGAAGCTTGCGGGGAAAAACAGAAGATCGTCAACAAAACCATACCAACAAATGCACTCATAATCTTTTTCATATTTGGTCCTCCTCAAACCAGACTTCAAATGAGAATCATTATCATTATAAGACTCAATCCATCTGGTTTGAAAGAGGAAATAGATTCATAGATGATTTTAAGGCAAATTCACTATCATTCATATATCAAATGTAGGTACTTATGAAAAAGCCAATACAAATGAACGAATGTGCACTTCAGCCAAATGTCTTATTTTCCCCTCTCAAAATTCGCACTTCAATAACGAAATGAAACAGGCTGTTGGCCTGATAACAGCTATACAGGAAAAGCTATTTTTCCCCGCTCAGTTTCAACTTAGCTGTCATCATGATGCCAAAGATCAGCACAATCGGAACCCAAATAATGAAGTGATAAAAATCAGGCTCAGCCAGAGCAACAATAATAGCCCCTACACAATACAAAATAATAGCCAGTGCTCTTAACACAGTATCTCTTAAGAAAGTCTTCTTTTGCTTCTTAAAAAACAAACGGCCGGATATATCCTCTAAAAGAGAAGCCAAAGTGCCGGTCAACACAGTTGAAGAAATACCTGCAATCCCCAGTTTTTTTGCTGCTGTAGTTTGAATCCCCATAGAAATGCTCATGAGTATAATTAGAATGTGCACAGGAACAAATGCCCGGTAAAAAGAAAGACAAGCAAAGACAAACAAAATGAATGCTTCAAGTGCGAGGGCTTTTGTCACAGCAGAAGGCCAAAGGGTATTTTCCGCCTTTACGACCATCAATGTAGCAATGATCACGCCGCATATAAATCCGATTAGCGCAGTCAAGGAATTAAAAACAGTGACCTGAATGGATTTGCCGATAGCTAACCCCAATAATACAATGTTTCCAGTCATATTAGCTGTGAACACATGTCCCAGGCTTAAATACCCGATTACATCCACGATTCCAGCTGTTAAACATAAAAGTGATAGCAAGGTGTTTCGATAAGCTGCTGCAGTCAACGGTGTATCAATCCTTTCTTCTATTTCAATTGTTAGTATGTCTTCTTTTGGCGCAATCTCTATTTTTTAAGTAACCCAACATTAATTAGGAAGATAGAACCTATCATTCCTTTCCATTAACTGTAATAATAATCCCCGCAAGGAAATTAAAATTGAAAGGAAGCATATTGTGATGAAACGACTTTTTTTATGGTTCACCGTCTTTAGCTTGTTTTTGGTTCTCTTGCCTGGAAAAGCATTAGGTGCAGTCGATTTTCCGAATACCTCAACAAATGGCCTTTTAGGTTTTGCCGGTAATGCCAAAAATGAAAAAGGCATCGCTAAAACGGGCACAACGGGTGGAAAAAACGGGCAGATTGTTTACATCCAAAGCGTAAATGATTTAAAAACCCATCTAGGAGGATCCACTCCGAAAATTTTAGTGCTTCAAAATGATCTTTCCGCATCTGCGAAAACAACAGTTACCATTGGCTCAAATAAAACACTCGTGGGCTCTTACGCGAAAAAAACGCTGAAAAATATTTATTTAACAACTTCATCAGCTTCTGGAAATGTTATTTTTCAAAATTTAACGTTTGAACACAGTCCGCAGATTAACGGAAATAATGATATCCAGCTTTATTTAGATTCCGGTATGAACTATTGGATTGATCACGTCACATTCTCAGGTCATAGCTATAACGCAAGCGGAAGCGATTTGGACAAACTCGTGTATATCGGAAAATCCGCAGATTATATCACGATCAGCAACTCAAAATTTGCGAATCATAAATACGGTTTGATTTTAGGATACCCGGATGATTCTCAGCATCAATATGACGGCTACCCCCACATGACAATCGCCAATAATTATTTTGAGAACTTGTATGTTAGAGGCCCAGGTCTGATGAGATACGGTTACTTTCATGTTAAAAACAATTACAGCAATAATTTTAACCAGGCGATTACAATTGCTACAAAAGCAAAAATATATTCCGAATATAATTACTTTGGGAAAGGCAGTGAAAAAGGCGGCATCCTTGACGACAAGGGCACTGGTTATTTCAAAGACATAGGCAGCTATCCATCACTCAACAAGCAAACCTCTCCGCTGACTTCTTGGAATCCCGGGTCAAACTATAGCTATCGTGTCCAAACGCCGGAATATACAAAAGAATTTGTCACGAAATATGCCGGATCACAAAGTACAACTCTGGTATTTGGCTACTGATATAAAAGAGGCCATGCGTTAAAAACGCTGTGCCTCTTTTTATACTATAGGCTATTTTTAAGCGATCCTTGTAATTCCATCAAGATCCAGCGTCGGTCAAACTAAAAAGCATATGTTCTTTTCCACAATAACTTCTTAACTGGCTTTCTTATTATACCAGTTTATCGCAAGTGAAAAGAAATCATTGTTCTGGACCTGTATTAAATGAACGTTCGTCCCACAAACTATTCAAAAACCCCTAAAAAGGATGATGGATATGTGCGGCAGGTTTACTTTGTACTCTGCATTTGATGATATTATTGACCAGTTTGACATCGATCAATTTTTTCCTAAAGGTGAATACCAGCCAAGCTATAATGTCGCACCATCACAAAACATCCTTGCAATCATCAATGATGGATCAAATAATCGCTTAGGCAAGCTTAGATGGGGACTTATTCCACCTTGGGCAAAAAATGAAAAGATCGGTTATAAAATGATCAATGCTCGAGCCGAAACAATTACCGAGAAACCGGCCTTTCGAAGACCGCTTGTCAGCAAACGCTGCATCATACCAGCAGACAGTTTTTATGAATGGAAACGGCTTGATTCCAAAACCAAAATCCCAATGCGGATCAAATTGAAATCATCTGCTCTTTTTGCGTTTGCTGGCTTATATGAAAAGTGGAGCACACATCAAGGAGATCCTCTTTATACCTGCACCATCATAACAACTGAGCCTAATGAGTTCATGAAAGATATACACGACCGAATGCCGGTTATATTGGCCCATGATCATGAAAAGGAGTGGCTTAACCCCAAAAATACAAGCCCTGATTATCTGCAAAGTTTGCTGCTGCCTTATGATGCTGATGACATGGAAGCATACCAGGTTTCATCATTAGTAAATTCACCCAAAAATAATTCAGCTGAGCTTCTTGATGCAGAAAATCATATGTAGTGATTGAAATTCTCTAGCAAGAACTTGTCAAATAGCTTTGTTCCTTAGGTGCCAATCCCTCTAGTAATTATGAATATTTAGTACATAGATCAATTAGTTTTTTTAGCATCAGTTTGAAATAATTTTATTATGTAAACTTAAATAAGCAATGTTATCCCTTTCATATAAAATAGTTTACATTTTTATAAAATCGCTTCACTTTTCTATTTTGTCAGCAAAAAAACTGAACCACATTAAACTTATGAATCCTGCCGCACCTGTGATTGCAAATATGATATAAGCCCATAGAGGTAAATCCATACACTTTCCCTCCTAAGAATTAAATGAAATTTCTTTCATCTTACATGAAGGTCTTCTTTCTTTTGTTTATCTAGTGTAATACTTAATAATATGTTGATGAATGCAGCTGGAAAATATATAAATCCCACTCCAAGAATGCCTAGTATCGTACTTAAACTTACTATGTAATTCTTTGTCATCGTTTGACTATCAATCAATATTAGAAGTGAAATCAATCCAGCTAAAACACCTATAAACCAAGCATCGCCAACAGCATAAGAATCATCCAGCATCCCTAACCATCGCCCCAATATAGAGCTCCCAATGGCAGTCAAACTGGATAAAAATATGAGTGCTTTCATTTCTTGTCCTCCTTTAAAGCCAATCAAACTGGTAGAAATCGGCCATTGAATTCCCATTATCGAATGGTTATCATTTCCACATTAACATTTTAAAGCTCATTACAATACGATTCAAGCAGAAAAACCCTACATAACGTATATATAGGGATTTGATAAAACACAGGCCAAAATTCAACTCTAGTTACTTTAAGACCACTGTGTGATCGGTTCAGTCTTTACGTACCGGGATATTTCACAACAGGCACTTTCTTCTTACGCAGAGAATCAAGCATGACTGATCCAGCATTCAAGTTGCTTTGCACTAATTCTTTAGGCGTCAATGCCATCCACTGATTGAGTGACACATCTGCATAACGGTCACTTTTGAACATTTCTAAAAACCATAATGTTTCTGTACCAGTATTCTGTATATAGTGGCCAGCATTAGAAGGCACGTATCCCACGTCGCCTGCTCTATAATCAAATGTGCGGGCAGTCCCATTTCCGATAAATACCGTCATTCGTCCCTGTCCTGTTAGATAATATTGCCACTCATCGCTATTGGGATGCCAATGAAGCTCTCTCATCGCGCCAGGCTCAATCTGAACAAGTGCAGCGGCTATCGTTTTTGAAATTGGGAAGTTAGAAGAATCCACAATTCGTACACTCCCCCCTGGCATTTGAATTGGGGGTTGATTTAACAGCTCGTGTTTAAAGGTCATGGGGACTTTTCCATATGGTGACTGAATGTCTTCACTTGCGACTGATCCCGGCACATTCCCTTGGTAAATATAGACTTGCTCAGACGGAAGAGAGTTGAAAGCATTCTCTGGGACACCGAAATTTGCAGACAGAACGTCTTTTGGTGTGTGTGCAAGCCAATCTGAAATGGTTAACGTTGAAAACTCAGAAAAGTTTCCATCATCGAATACGAGCAGAAACTCGCAGTGTTCCAATCCCTGTATGGAATGCGGAATTCCTGCTGGGAAGTACCAAAGGTCGCCGGGACCAACATCAGCAATGAAATTTCGTCCGTCTTGGTCAACAGCGGTGATACGTGCCCGTCCCAAAAGCATATAAGCCCACTCCGCTTGCTTATGCCAATGAAGCTCACGGACGCCTCCCGCAGTTAAGCTCATGTTTACACCTGCAATCGCAGTCGAAATCGGAAGCTGTCTTACGGTGATTTCTCTTGACCAGCCGCCGTGATCTAATTTCATGGGAGCGTCTGAGAATGAAAATCTCAAGTTAGGAATCATACCCTCATCTGTAACAGGCGGAACAAGTATATTCGGATTTTGAATATCCCGTATTATATTTCGCGGGCCTGCATCAATAGCTCCAGCTCCATCACTTCGAATAGGCTGCGGCACGTTTCTGTCTTCATGATTGATTGGTTGTTGTTCCAACAGCATGCACCTCGTTTTAGAAATGAACAAGATTTTATTTCAGCCTATGCAGAATCTTAGATTGCTGTGCCTAGGAATCCGCAAATAAAAAAGTGACCACCAATGTGATCACAAATACATCAAATAAGCTATTTTTTATACCATGGCTTCTTATGTAATTTGATTTCTTCTGTCTGTTTTTTCTGGCCTGTCTTCCACTCCACTTTCACTAATACATCATGTCCTATCACTTCATCTTCAGGCATATAATCAAAGGTGGCAATATGGTCCTCCATGCGTCCCCCACCTGGCATTTCATCACCTGTGTATTCTGACAAATCATAATTTTCCCTGTCATCATACATTTTACCATCTATGTATAAGGTGATTTTTTCTATGACAGTCCTCTTTTCGTCCTTCTTACTCCCCTGCCAATATAGATTTAGAAAATAATTAGGTCCAATTGAAGTTTTGTCTGATTTTTCAAGGTTAGACATCCACAGTCCGCTTTTCCCGCTGCCCTCATATTTCACTTTGTTTCCTGATACCATTACAAATAATGTGATGATGCAGATGATCAAGAATCCAGCAATGATCAATAGCCATTTCTTAATATTGTTCTTTTTTCTCATGCTTTTCCCCACTTCCCTAACTCGTTAGTAGGAAAATATGATCAAAATGTTACTAAAAAGAAAATTAAAAACTTCGAATTTAAATTAAAGCTCTTTCAGAGACAAAATTTAACCGTATATCACGCCTTACATACAATTTTGTTTTAAAATGGGCTTTTTATTTTGAAAAATCAAGCTAACAAGAGTTTATTAAGTGATTTTTCAAATTTATTTATACTCATGATCTCGTGAGTCACAAATCTCCCATCAAAAAAACGCTAAAAGTTGTCCAAATAGCTGGTGACTTTTGTTCCTCTTCTTTCGATGATAACTGAATTGACTGAAATTGAACTCTGAAAATTTCGAAATTAAAGATTTTTAATAACGAAACGGGCTGCACTTGTTTAGGTGTCACTGTCATTATCAGTAAAATGTTACGCTGAAATGCGCAGTCAGTCACAAAGTCTCTATTCGTATTCCATAAAGACTTTGTGATCATCGACAAACATTTCACTCCCATCGGATAAGTGTATCCAAAAAGCCTCCTCTGGTTCTTCTCTATAGTCATAAATCACAGTCACTTTGACATTTGACTCAGCTACGATGGTTATCCAACAATTATTTTCGTTTTTTCCTCAGGCAAAGTAAGAGATCGAATCATCAAAGCCATTCTATCTTTACTGTCTAATTAACGCCATCTTCAGTGAATTTAAAGGTCTGTTTTAAATTGCGTCCTTCTTGCCCCTTCTGTGTCCAAATTATAACAACTTCTAATTCAGAGGCTTTATCTGCCAGCATAAAATGATTGAACTTCAGCGGTGAGCCATCATTTAAACTTTCAGCTAACATTTTAGAATCTTCTTTTGGTTTGACACAATTTTCATCGGGACATCCAAAAAGTGAAAACCTTGTGATTGAATCAGGGTCATTTCTATACAATTGCACATCCACTGTAGCTGCTTTTTCCCCTATATTTTTGACTTCCAAGGAATATACTTGATATTCTCCTTTTTGAGGTCTCGCAAATTCCTTTACATTTTTTGCTTCACTTACTTTTACTGACCACTGGTCTGTTTTTTGTGTAATAGGCAACACCGTAAAAGTCAGGGCATGCGCTTTTGATTGGCAAAACGTAAATCCAACTGCTGTAAAAACAATTACAGAAAATAATACCCTTTTCACTTCATTTATCCCTCCTTCCTTTCACTGGCTGCTCCTTAAAGAATTGATTTTGAGCAATCTACAAGCTCTCTTAACCAAAACCTTACCTGAGGTTTTGTCTTTTACTGCTCTGCATTTATTTCTTTCGGTATCCGAGATGGAGCCTTGGGGATTTTTCTCAATTTGCTGTTTATCACATCAGAAGAGTATAGCGTAATAATCATACTTCCCCCATACCTTTTTGCCCGAATTAAGATTGGTTGGTTATATTGGTTTTGAAAGCGAAAGTCAGGACCTCCCCAGCTTACCGTCGCATCCCGTCCGGGCGGTACATATGGTACACTTCTAGTATGAGAATAGCGCTGAACGATCTGCAGTCCTGCACGATCAACGGCATTAAATAGAGTTGAGGACACCTGACAAATTCCTCCTCCTACACCTTCAGACAACTCCCCTTTTACAATAATGGGTGCACTTTTATATCCTTTGTTCCGAGTTCTCATTCCCACAACTTGGTTAAACGAAAACGTCTCATTAGGGAAAACAACGTGATTGTCGATTGCTTTTGCAGAAAGAGAAATATTGTGTGAACGGCTTTTATTGCTTGAGTTAAAATACGTCACGTACTGACCAAGCTGCTGCGTACTGATGTGAGCTAGCAGCTCGCTGTCAACTTTCGGATAAATGTTCATTTCCGGCACTTCTATCTTGGAGGGACCTTGCCCATAAAAATACGCATAAAACTTTTCCATAAACGCCTGTTGATACAGTTTGTAGCCAACCCTGCCCGGGACGATGCTTCCATGATCGTTAAGGACAGCATTTATCGGCTCACGGTACACTTTCTGATCAAGCTGTTTGATGAATTTACTGTATTTTTCATAGTCAACCATTGGAGTGCCGGGAAGAGGCATTGTAAAGTCTTCACGGTTAACAGTGGCAATCGTCCGTCCTTGCTGTGTGACCGTTAAACTGTCCTGCGGCTCACTCGGCTGAGCCAATAAAAAAAGACCAGTGATCAAAATTTGTATCATAAGTCGGTTTACCTCCCGATCATTAGTATGAACAGCCGCTTATCCTTTGATGTATTTCTTCCCATCGTTTGTTTGAATCTTTAGACGTTGATAAAAACCTTCATAAAAGAGCTTAGCTTTATGTTCACACCGATCCCTGAGCTCACTGAGGCAAACGGTTCATTCAGTCGGCAAGTTTGAAGTAGTTCAGCATCTCCCAGTGATGAGGGATGCTTTTTTGTCTTGTCAAAAATGAAAAGGGTCTCCTATAACAACAACAAATCAATCCATATCAATATTTTTTTATTGAGAAACGATAATTTTTTTGTTACATTCAATTAGACAACAAATAAATGAGGTGCTTGTTATGAATCGAATGTCGACAATTTTTTTAAAGATAGCTTTGGTTCTTATTGGAATTCCAATTCTTGCTTTATGCATTTTTTTAGTGCCTAAGATAGCCAACTATTCAGCAGAATTATTTCCAAATATCGCTTATATAAAATATCTCGTTTTCATCTATTTGTATGTAACGGCGATACCTTTTTACTTTGCTCTTTATCAAGCGTTCAAACTTTTAAGCTATATTGACAAAAACAAAGCTTTCTCGGGTTTGTCTGTAAGAGCTTTGAAGAATATAAAATACTGCGCAGTCACTATCAGTATCTTTTACGCAGCAGGCATGCCTGTCTTTTATCTGATGGCCGAGATAGACGACGCCCCGGGTATCATTGTGATCGGATTGGTTATTATTTTTGCTTCAATGGTGATTGCGGTCTTTGCTGCTGTTCTTCAAAAACTGTTAAAAGAAGCGATAGATATAAAATCAGAAAATGACTTAACGGTCTGAGGTGATGACATGGCGATTATTATCAACATTGATGTGATGCTTGCTAAGAGGAAAATGAGCGTAACAGAGCTTTCAGAGAGAGTTGGCATCACCATGGCTAATCTTTCGATATTGAAAAACGGAAAAGCAAAGGCTATTCGATTATCAACTTTAGAAGCGATTTGCAAGGCTTTAGAATGTCAGCCCGGGGATATATTGGAATACCGAAGTGATGAAGACACACAGGATTCGTAAAAAATATGTAAGATCAACAGAAAAATAAAGTGATTGGCGGTGAGCTTATGGACATAAACTTATATCCATCTAGCTGCTATACTAAGCGTCCCTTCCATACACGAAGAACACAACTATGGAGGAGGCATACATCATGAGAGCAATAAAACAAATCGTTCTTTTTGGCTGGGAACAAGCCCTTTCATGTTTGTTTCCTGCCGTTATTTTTGCCTCTTTGGCTATTACGCAAATCATCCCACTGCCCTTCTTGCCGCGATATGACTGGCTGCTCATTATCTGCGTTCTCATGCAATTGTGGATGGTGCGTTCCGGTCTTGAAACACGGGATGAATTAAAAGTGATCACATTATTCCACCTTATTGGGCTTGCTCTGGAACTTTTTAAAGTCCATATGGGCTCCTGGTCTTATCCAGAAGAAGGATACTCCAAAATATTTGGAGTACCTTTGTATAGCGGCTTTATGTACGCAAGTGTAGCCAGTTATTTGTGCCAGGCATGGAGAAGGCTTAAGGTTGAACTGGTTAAGTGGCCGTCTTTTTTTGCAGTTGTTCCGCTTGCCGCAGCGATTTATTTGAATTTTTTCACCCACCATTTTTCTATAGACATTCGATGGTGGTTATCAGGGCTTGTGATCATTGTCTTTTGGCAAACATGGGTTACATACGAGGTGAATGGAGCTCGTTACCGTATGCCGCTCGCACTTTCTTTTGTACTCATCGGATTTTTTATATGGATAGCGGAAAATATCGCTACGTTTTTTGGAGCTTGGAAATATCCAAACCAAATCGATACATGGAGTCTCGTACACCTTGGAAAGGTAAGTTCATGGCTCTTGCTAGTGATTGTTAGCTTTCTTATAGTAGCATCATTAAAACAAGTTAAGGAGCA
Source organism: Bacillus sp. YP1 (assembly GCF_000877815.1). Classification (NCBI taxonomy): domain Bacteria; kingdom Bacillati; phylum Bacillota; class Bacilli; order Caryophanales; family Bacillaceae; genus Bacillus; species Bacillus sp. YP1. The sequence goes on from NZ_CP010014.1 coordinate 1,799,041, forward strand.
GAGTCCCACAAAGGCAGAGATGGATGAATCTTTTTCTTAGCATACGCATACAAGGTCCCAAATAGAGTGAAAAGCAACGTTCAAATGGTTGCTTTTTTCTTTTATGTAACTCTGCCGGTGAGTATTCATCTTCTTCAAATTTCATCGCAACACGATAACTGATTCAGATTACAACTGCTTTCAACACTTTGACAAACTCATGCGCCGCCGGCGTTATCTCTTCAAATGAATGTGCGATGACGCCAATATCGCGTGTAACCCTAGGAAAGATGTCCTTTTTAATCAATTGATGCGGGACGGATGAAAGTGTAAAGTTTGAAATGATGCCGATACCCAAGTTATTTTTGACCATATTAATCAAGGTTTCGGCATTTTGCACAGTTAAGTTTTCCTTTAATTCGATGTTGTATTGTGAAAATGCGTTTGACATCGCGATTTCATGACCGCCTTTACAAAAAATGAGGTCATCTTGATATGTTTCAAGGTCGACATGCTTTTCAAGTTTTAATTCGTCACGCTGCGGCGGGATGACGGCCACCATATAGTCGTTACACAATAGCTGATTTTCAAACGGTTCAAATGGAGATGCTGCGATCCCGATATCAACCGTCCGATCTTCAACCCATCCTTTTATTTGGTCAGAGGTTCCTTCGATCAATTCTATGCGGATCAGCGGGTAGTTTGATCTGAATGCCGCAATCGCCTGTGGCATGATATTTGTTGAAACTGCAGGAAATGAACCAATTTTCACCTTCCCGTTTAACAGCTTGTTTTCCCGGTTGGCTACTTGATATATTTTGCTTTCAATTCCCTTCATTTGCCTCGCCAGCAGCAATATTTCTTTTCCGATGTCAGTCAGCATTAAACCATGATGTTTATCCCTGATCAATAATTTGAGCTGCAGTGAGCTCTCCAGGTTTTTTATCGCTTTACTTACCGCCGGCTGAGAGATGAACAATTCTTTTGCCGCTTCTGTAATATTTAATTTCTCCCCGACTTTTACAAATATGTGAAGATGGTTCATGTTCATAACCATTTGGTTATACCCCCAATAATAAAAATGTATTTCAGTTATACATAAATGTAACATATGATAGAAACCAGCACGATATTTTAACAAGAAAGGCGGCTTCATTATGGTAAAAGTTATGCTGGGAATCATATCTGTCACACTTATTTGGGGTTATACTTGGGTTGCGATGAAAGTAGGAATTCATGACATCCCCCCGCTTTTATTTTCGGGTTTGCGCCTGTTCATCGGAGCAGTTCCTTTATTTCTCATTCTCTTCATCCAAAGAAAAAAGCTTTCAATTCAAAAAGAACATCTCAAAAGCTATATCATCATGAGCCTGTTGATGGGGCTGGGCTATATGGGGATTTTGACGTATGGAATGCAGTTTGTCGATTCAGGGAAAACCTCTGTTTTGGTATATACAATGCCTATATTTGTTACGGTGATCAGCCATTTTTCATTAAACGAGAAAATGAATGTGTATAAAACGATGGGACTGGTCTGCGGCCTCTTCGGACTGTTATTTATATTTGGAAAGGAAATGCTCAATATCGATCAAAGCGCTTTATTTGGGGAGCTGTGCGTACTTGCGGCAGCGCTTAGCTGGGGAATCGCGAATGTGTTCAGCAAGCTACAATTCAAGCATATCGATATTATTCACATGAATGCCTGGCACCTTATGATGGGAGCCGTCATGTTATTGGTGTTTTCCTTTATATTTGAGGCGGTCCCTTCAGCCGAGTGGACATATCAGGCGGTGTGGTCATTGCTGTTTAATGGCTTGCTTTCCACCGGCTTTACCTTTGTCGTATGGTTTTGGGTGCTCAATCAAATCCAAGCGTCAAAAGCATCCATGGCATTAATGTTTGTTCCCGTATTGGCCCTATTCTTTGGATGGCTGCAATTGCACGAACAGATCACTATCAACATTATCCTCGGCGCACTGCTGATATGCTGCGGGATTTTTATGAATACATTTACATTTTCACGACGGAAAGTGTGAATGATATACATTTCCCCTGTCATTTGGGCTTCATGTGACATGTGACGACTATTACGAGAAAGTCTTCTAGAATCCTGACGACAGCCTATAAAACAATGGAAAAAGCTAATGTCTGCATGTGAGACATTAGCTTGGCTGGCGTTTAGGCTGGTGAGAATCCAGATTCTTTTTTATTACCATTCTGGCTGATCAAACTGAAAACCGTATAGACCTTTTACTTTAACATCTCCGCAATCTGGATCTTTTGTCAAAATCAAATAATGAGTCTTATAAGGCATCGTCTCAACTCGATCAGTTGCACTAAAATCAAAATGATCCCCCGAGAAGTTTTTTTCACTAACGGTTATTTCATATCCTGACAAAGTCATTCGCATGATTCTTGCGTTAATTGTACATCCTTCAGTATCGAAAATGGTGAATCTGTACCCAAAGTGAGATGTCCAATGGTTTGAATTTAGGTTATCAGACTTCATAAACCATTTTTCATTCTCTGTCATTGTAAAACTCACTTTCTCCTCATCTTTCACGATAACGGCCGAAGCTTCCCCTACATGGATAGTCAAAGCCAAAAGAAATGTAAAAGCTAACATCAACATCTTTTTCAAAAGAGTTCCTCCCGATATCTTTTACTTCAATATATTGGAAGGGTCTTTTCTGATCAAGACAGTATTCTCCAAATGAATCTTTAGCACCATGAAATGAGCCTTAATAAGAACAGTTTTAACCCAAATCAAACTCTATTCGAAATAAGGCTTACCAATCTATATTCTTTTTAAAAGTTTCTGCATTTCTTTATTTAGCTCCTAGACACATATAAAAAATGCTCCTATAAGTTCAGGAGCACTACAAAAAACTGCTAAAGTGTTTTCTATCGATTTATTGTATTCATTAGCTCAAAGAAATATTCAGGCTTTTGAGTCTTATTTAGCTTATACCATGAACGCAATGTATCTGGTGCAAATACATCTAATTTTTTCAATACTTCTACTGCAAATTCCAGAGGAGCAATTCCTGATGCAGTAACCAAATTTTTATCAGATACTGCTGGTTCCTTTTCATATAGTGTTTCTCCTTTGTAATTAGGGCAGACCATTTTCATATACTCTAGGTCATTGCTTGTGTGCTTTCTCGAATCTAAGTATCCTTCATTCGCGAGGCCCAAGGTTGCCCCACAAATTGCAGCAATAGTCGTGCCGAGCTTTAAAGCGTCGCCAACTTTTTTCAAGATCGGCTGATGAATATCTTCTCCCCAAGTGTTTCCTCCGGGTAAAATGATAAGATCTTGACTCCCAAGAGTACATTCGTCAAGAGAAATATCTGGTTTTATGCTTAATCCTCCCAACGTAGTTATCATTTCTTTATTAACCCCTACTGTAACTACTTTTAAAGATGCTGCATCTTGTTTAAAGTATCTCCCTGAGTTTAGTTCCGCAATTAAATATCCATATTCCCAGTCTGACATTGTGTGAAATACGTAGAGATAAACTTTTCTCGTTTGCATCCAATAACACTCCAATCACAATTGATAAAGCTTTCTAATAGATGACTTTGCTGACAGCCATTGTCAGCTTTTTTGTTGATTCTATTCTTATGTCCTTGTTCTCCCAACTTATAAAAATATAAGATAAATTGATTCTATGTTTACTAGCGCAAAGGGGTTTGTTACACTAACTGTCATGGGAAACATTTCAAAGGTAATACAAAATCATTTGAATGAGGAGGCCTGATGAAGTTGAAAAATAAAGCGTCAATAAAATTCGGAATATGTGTTGGGCTTTTATGTTTAAGCATTACTGGTTTCACACCTTTTTTCAACTCAACACATGCCGAAGCAAAATCCATAGAAGACACAAACATGGCAAGCTGTATAACGAATAAAAAATTTGTTCAACTTGAGAAAAAATTTGATGCCAGGCTTGGTGTTTATGCAATTGATACAGGTTCAAACAAGACAATCGCCTATCGGCCGAATGAACGATTTGCTTACGCATCAACCTATAAAGTTCTAGCCGCAGCTGCTGTCCTGAAGAAAAACTCAATTGAAAAACTTAATGAAGTCATCCACTACAGCAAGGACGATCTTGTTACATATTCTCCAATCACAGAGAAACACCTAGATACAGGCATGAGCCTAAAAGAAATCTCGGAAGCGGCTATCCGTTACAGCGATAATACCGCTGGGAACATCTTGTTGCAACAGCTTGGCGGCCCTAAAGGTTTTGAAAAGTCACTGAAACAGATTGGGGATCATGTAACGAAAGCTAAACGATTCGAGACGGATCTAAACTCTGCGATTCCTGGTGATATTCGTGACACCAGCACCGCAAAAGCACTGGCAACCGATCTTAAAGCCTTCACTTTAGATAACACTCTCACGACTGACAAACGCACGATCTTAACCGATTGGATGCGAGGCAATGCTACTGGTGACGAACTGATTCGGGCAGGCGCTCCAATAGGATGGGAAGTCGGCGATAAATCCGGAGCCGGAAGTTACGGGACACGAAACGACATTGCTATCGTTTGGCCGCCAAACAGAGCTCCTATTGTTGTGGCAATTCTGTCAAACCGCTTTACGAAAGATGCTAATTATGATAATGCTCTTATCGCTGAGGCTGCAAAAGTCGTCCTTAACGATCTCAAATAAATGTTTAGCCTTTTGCCACAAAGGAAAAGACATTACTTTTTTAACTCCTACCGTTCATTTTTTGATGAACGGTTCTTTCATAAGACCTCTAGAATCATATATTTAAACACCACAAAATTAAACGTTATTATAATTAACGGCAAGTTTTCATTTTATGGAACAAGTAAAGTTTGACCTGACAAGAATTAAGATTAAGCACCCTAAAATCCGTTTTCTTTCCTTCCAAGAATATACTCCTTAGTGCAAGCCATTATAAAGAAGTGAACATACAATGCAGACAACTCCCTTAAGTCTCTTATTCTGTGACCAATTTGTAATACTCATGAATATCCGGACTCACTTCCAATATTTCGTCTCGAAGACACTAACATATCAACCACTTGAATTAACATAACTGAACTTGATATTGGTCACTGGCAGTTTCAATGCAATAGAACAACATTTGTTGTCTCAGAGGTTATCTATATGAGAATTCAACAATTTTTTTTATAATAATTCATATTTTTGTATCGTTGCACTTGGTGGATTTGACTCTTTAAGTGTATGGAACCACACTTTTATTTTTTCACCTCTTTTGAGATCATCTGTGTTATCAATCTCACTTAATCCTACAATTACTATGTTATTTTTAAACTTGTTCATAAGTTGTCCTTCAGAAAGATCGTAATCTTCTTTTACTGGAGCTTTTGTATCGGTAATGAGAATTGCCCTTTCATTGTCTTTAAGCACGACATAGCCTACTAGGCTCTGCATCTTTGTTTCGTCACCGTTTTGTTCATTTTTATTGCAGCCTGCAAGAAAAATAATGAGCACTATCAAGCTTACTCCAATTTTCGGCAACCTTTCTCCCTCCCGTCATGTTTAACAATCTCACTCCATAACTACATATCAATAAACTGTAGTGTAAACCTATCCAGAAACTTCTTCATTTTCTCATATTGAATCTTTTACAAGCTGTTAATACACAGACTAAATCGGGTAAAAATTCGTAGAGGTGATTTCATTGAATGATGATCATAAAGTAACTCATTACTCTTCATTTATTTTTTCAACAATCATGGTATTGGCGGTCGCCCTCTTTCCACAATACACTTCTTGGTTTGTAACAGTTTTCTTCTTGGGTTTTGCACTTATCTATACATTCCAAAAACATAAAACAAGTTCTTCAAAAGCAATATCTTATATTTCGTATTTTTTATTCATTGTTTCATTGACTTACACTTTAGTTAATATGTAAGGGACATTCACCAAACGGATCTACTTCTTTTTGTTCTTTCTCAAATGTTCGTATGTGGTTGCCTTCGAACCATACCCTTACTCTTATTCCGCTTTCAAACTCATTATTGCATGCTGCTTCTTTTTGGGTTCCAGCATAAATATACTTATCATTACTGTCGTCTACTATACATATATTTACTCCCTTTAAAATCGAGATTTTTACTTTTTACGATCCATTATTCACTTTCGAAACAACTTCCAATCACAGCATAATATATGTATAAATTGTAAATGGAGTTGATGTAATTGAAGATTAAGAAAATCTTATTGAGTTCTGCTTTATCCTTTGGCATGCTCATATCCGCGGTTCCCGCATTGGCTGCTGGCACTTCGTCTGAGGTTGCAGTAAAAAGTGATGAATATGATTATGACACTATATACCGCATTAGTCCTCTGCCAATGGACTTCCAGCCAACAATAGAATACAACGGTTATACTTATACGCTTACACGTCATTATTTTGATTACTCAATCGGGTTTTACAAGGCTATTTATACAAAAGTTGTTTAAGTTTATAAAGGAGCATTTTAGCTCCTTTTTCTCTTGTTTTAAGCACAAATACAAGTTTAAATGCTGGTAATAAACAATTCACTTTAAAGAAGCGCCGCCCGCAAAATGCGGCTTTTGCACACTACGCCAATTTTATATAGAAAAGCCAGACCTCCTCCAAGAGGTTCCAGCTTTTCTTAATGTGCTATCGATCTTCGTTAGTTCAACGGGAACTTTATCATTCGGTACAATTGCAGCCTCCCAACTTCTAGTTAGGGCTGGTGGGGAATATCTGATGGCTCTCTACACACATCAGACATTATAAGATTTCAATGTAGCCTTCTGTACCATGAACGCGAATTCGTTGCCCATCTTTTATCAGCTTGGCAGCATTTTCAACGCCAACAACTGCAGGTAAGCCATATTCACGGGCTATAACAGCTCCATGGGTCATCAGCCCCCCAACTTCGGTGACTAGGCCTTTTATGGATACAAACAATGGTGTCCAGCTTGGATCGGTAAAGGAGGTAACTAATATATCTCCATCTTCTAAATCAGCATCTTCCATGCTTAAAATGACACGCGCTCGCCCCTCTATCACTCCGGAGGAAACAGGTAGACCTACAATCGCTCCGGCTGGGAGATTTTCTCGTTTATACTCACCTGTAACGATTTCACCATCAGACGTGATAACACGTGGTGGAGATAGTTTTTCATATAATTTGTACTCGTCTTTTCGTGTACTGATGATTTGATAATCCAGTTTATGTGTGTGTACGACTTCGTGAAGTTCTTCAAAAGTGAGATAGTATATATCTTCTTTTTCTTGAATAACGCCCGCTTCTACGAGTCGTTCGGCTTCTTCCAGTAAAGCCTGCTTATAAACGAAGTATCGATTAATCATGCCGTATTTTGGATATTCCCTAAACCCGCTGAAATTTCGGATGATATCTATCATTCGTTTTGTTTCTTTGGCTTTTTGTTCACCATCCGGTAATTGCTTTAATCGATCTAATAACTCTTGCTCTTTCTTCAAAGCTTCCTGTCGCCCTTGCTCAAATTTCCGATGGCTGGCATTTGGCTCACTGTTATTGATATTATTAAGAATCATTGGGATAAGTGTAGTTGGTTTTTCACTCCATCGAGTTCTTGTAATATCAATTTCTCCGGTACATCGCATTCCGTATTTGCTGAGATAATCATAGATCGCGTCTCGGGTTTTGCTTCCGCCATCAAACTTAGCCAGTTCATCCAAAAAGTTATCATCTTTTACATGTTGTAAGTAATCAATTACCTCTGGATAAGGACGAATCACATCTGCGACGTCTAATAGCGCAAGACCCATTTCGGAAGTAATATTATGGGGTACAGATTGAGAAAGCGTATCTGCTGCGTTTTTTTCACCTAACCACTCGTTCATTTTTTCGTTAATCCATAATGAAGCATTCATAGCAGTTCGAATCACAACCGAACTTTCTGGGTTAAATAAAATCTTCTTTAATTCCTGGATATCTTCCAGAATAAAACGAAATAAATCTGATCCTGATTTCGTTTGGATGTTTTGTTTTAACTCTTCTATCGATGTTTGACTGCTCTCAATCAAATCAGACACGATTGTCGGATCGTTTTCAACTTGAGCCGGCATATCTGCTTTGCCTCTGCTGGGATTTGGTGCTGTTTTATCATTTGGTATCGACTTTATGAAATCTCGTCGCTTTATTATGGTCATAAGTGCGTCTTTTAAGAGCTGATCGTGCTGCCCCATGCCTTTTAAGAAAACTTCTCTGCTGTCAGGGGATGCCAGATGATGTGTGACATCAACAAATAGCCTTCCACCGGCTTTACGCATGGGTGCAGCAGTCGTCAACAGAAAAAAAGACAATCCCAGTGGTTTTATGGGATCCGTCATCATTTGTTGATGACCAACAGAAATATAGACGTGATTTTCTTGGTCACTCGCTTCAGGGATGGGGAATAAAGTAGTGATTGGACGACTCTGTACAATATAAAAAGTATCGCGGGCCAAACACCATTCGATATCTTGCGGCTGGCCGAAATGAGCTTCGATCTCTCTTCCAATGCGTGCCAGCTGTAAAATTTGTTCATCAGTCAGTGTTTGAGCCTTTTGCTGATCAGAATCGATCTGCTGTGTTTCTGTTCCGCCTTCTTTTCGTCCGTAGATAGCCAATTTTTTAGTTGCTATTCTCTTATCGATGATTTGCCCATCCTGTACTTTATAACAATCGGCAGATACCAAGCCGGAAACCAGTGCTTCACCAAGTCCAAAACCGGCATCGATGGATAACACCTTTCGGCTTGAGGTAATCGGATCAGCGGTAAATAAAATCCCCGAAGCCTGAGGGAAAACCATCCTTTGAACGATAACGGATAAATAGACTTGGCTGTGGTCAAATCCATTTTGCATACGGTAAATAACCGCGCGATCCGTAAATAGGGACGCCCAGCATTTACTGATATGCTGCAAGATTGCATCGACGCCGATAATATTTAAATAGGTGTCTTGTTGACCGGCAAAAGAAGCATGAGGTAAATCTTCAGCAGTCGCACTAGAACGCACGGCATAGGCATGTTCCTCGCCAAACTGGGAGAGATATTGAGCCACAGCTTTCACAACATCAGAAGGGATGTCTACTTCCATAATGATTTGCCGAATCTTTCTGCTGATGTTACCAACTTGATCTCGGTCCTCAACTTTTAGCATCGCCAATTGATCCAACAACACTTGTAACGTTTCGTTTTGTTCGATGGCTTTTTGATATCCTACTGTTGTGACACAAAATCCTTCTGGTACTTGTATACCTTGAATTTTTGATAATTCCCCTAAATGTAACCCTTTTCCTCCAACGAGCGAAAGCTGTGTTTTTTCAATTTCATGTAAACCGAGAACCAAAGAACTCATTCTACATCTCCCCTTCAAAAAAAATATTGACAAGAGCTTCCTAGCAGGATATAATAAGATTATAAGATGGATATCTATAACCTTTTAACTAGAAAGCGCACGTAGTGTGATTATATCACCGTGTCTGTTTTTGTGCAATATAAAAAGAACCTGGTGAAATTGCCCAGGTTCTTTTCTTAATTTCCATAGCTAGTCGCATTAAAAAACTTGGTTTGAGCTGATTCAATCCTCTAAGGAAATCCTAAAGTTGGGTTCTTTTTGAACTTACTTGCTTTGTTCGTAGAGTCCCCATTCATAAATTAGACTTTTTGTTCTTAACAGTCCCACCTTTAACTAGTGTAAAGTTATGAAGATTTGGTTAACTACTAGATATTTTTATTTTGAATAAGGCTTATGTTTGATAAAGAAGAGTTATGTAAAGGTGTCTGTTGTGAGCAAGCGCTGACTACAAAAAATTGTAGCATTCTCATTTAAATACCATTCTATTAACCTATAGGAAAAGTTATAAAACCAGATGGAGAATACCCTACCTCCAGCAATTGCAAGGCCGTTCACCTAGTAGAAAACAACCTTTAACCATTACTAACGATTTTAATAATCATTGATTATAAAACTTCTCAAGGAACGATCAGCAGCCCGTTAGCTACCCCTAATTAAAGATGATCTGTTACCACACTGTTACGTTAGAACTTCCACTACTTTGATATCCTTCTGTCGCCATGACTTGGTAAGCCCAATTACTGCCCAGATTCATTCCATGGCTCTTCCATGCGTTCACATGATTACTGAAAGTGATTGTAGCGTTGCTTCCAGTTGGTCTCTTCGTCTGACGAACACTCCAGTACTGCGTAAAAGTAGTGCGATCGCCATCAATGGAAGGTGCGTTATAACGTGTAGTTGTATATATGTCATATGTACCCCCATCACTTTTTACAGTACCTTTATACGTTCCAGTAGGTCTATAAGTACCCCATGAATCCACTACATAATATTCTATGAGAGGTGATCTCGTCCAACCATATAAAGTTAAATATCCATTGCCATTCGGTGCCCAAACTCCGGCATTATAGTTTATCGTCCTAAATGGCGAACCTGTAGTCCAACCTTTACCAACAACAAAATTTCCGGTATTAGACCAATTAACACTGTAGTTCCCGCCAGACCCATTGACAGCGTTTACTATACCGCCCCCATCAGTCCAATTTTGCCAGTAGTCTGTGCTAGCTGCAGAGGCGGTTGCCGAAAACAAGCTAATACTCATTAAAGCTGCCGATAATCCAACTAAGAAATTCTTTTTAAACTTAAACATATGTTACCTCCTATAATATTTTTTCCAACTTTGAGGCAGCACTCGTATACATTTAAAACATTTTTAATTACTAACGCCAAAGCTTTTGATCGTCCCCTTCAGTATAATACCACGAATTCATGAGCAAATATTAAAAGTATTTGTAATTTAATTACAAATACCTAGAAATGCATTATAAGTGGCCTTGTTCCACCATATCCTGATCCTTTTTTCGCAGGATCACAATTCTTGTTTCTAATTCAGATGGAGTAATATCTGTAATGAATTCCCATTGAACTTTTCGTATAAAGGAGATATATATTAGAGATTGTGAAGTCATTGTTGCTGCCGCTTGTCTAATGAAGGGAAGCAAATTTATGAAGAATATGAAGAACTGAAGAAGAAAACAATTAAGGTTATACTAAGAATCGCTCAATTAGAATTATTGACCAAAAATTTGAGGATGATAGCTTAGGTCAGTTTTACAAAGAAGTTGCAAGATTGTTATTTGAAAGAGCTCTGAAAAAGAAAAATAAGAATTGACAATCAGGGTAACTGTGGAATGTAACCGAGCCTCCAATTCAAAATAAATTTCTTTAACATTCTTATTTTATTATTTAAAGAGGGACTGTATATCCCTCTTTAAAATTAAGCTTTAGATTGCTGCTGGAAGTAATAAAAATTGTACTTTTGATCAAACGCTTCTTCGCTTCCACAAAGAAAAATAATGAATTCAATAAATGCGATAATAGAGGGGATACCAGTCCAGCAAAACAAAATATATAGAATACCTTGTCCTACTCTTCCCAAATAAAACTTATGTATTCCCAGACCCCCGAAGAAAAATGCTAATAATGCCGCTACAATTTTGTTCTTCTTGCTTACCATGACTTCCTCCTAGTTCATTGCTGCCGATTTTAAAGTAATGCTTTCATATTATAATGATGCATTTCCACCAGAAATCGTGAAAATTTTGAAATTCTTTTGAGATATTTTTATTTTATTGAGAAATGAAAACTCATATAATTGAACTAGATGGTTTTGGGAGGCGTTTATTCAAAATCTATGGTCAAAGATTACGTCAATTACGAAAGCACACAATTTAACAATGGAACAGTTAGGTAAGAATATTGGAATTGCAAAATCAAGTTACGGTGGGTATGAAGCTGAAAGCAAAAAACCACCATTGACAAATTGGTTACTTTAGCTAGATTATATGATGTTTCAGTTGATTACATACTTGGGTTAACAGATGATCCTGATCCTAAAGTGGAAAGAAAAAATCTAAAAGAGTTTTTAGAAAAACCAGATATTCACTGGGATGGATATAAACTTACCCCTGAGATGTTAGATCCTATCCGGAAAATTTTGAAGTTGATTACTGCAAACAACAATTAGTAAAGTCCGCATAAGGGCTTTTGCATAAAACAATTATTTTATTGAATTTTCTGGCTCATTTTAAGAAGTTTATTCATGATGATAGCTAAACTTTCACCAGCTTTTTGTGGCTTCTCACCTGTTTTTATCAGAGTAATTAAAGCACTTAAAAAGTCCACTAAGCTATTTTGATTTATTTCAACTGTTTCTTTATAAGCTTTGTAAGCTTCCTCAAACTAATCAAATTGCACACCCTTCATAGCAGCAACAGCTAATTTATTGAAATATTTCCATATGACTCTGTTAAACTAAAAAATCTTTTGACATTGATTAGTAAGGCAATGCACTTTAAATAATCGTACCCCAGACCAATATGTAAATTGCCTGTTGCAAACAGCAAATCGTTCAAATCTGTGAACGGTTCACCATTCATTGCAACTGTTTCAATCCCTTTAGAGAACATTAGAGGCCTTATTGCTTTAGGATTCCTTTCTGCAGTTCCTTTTCTAATTAATTCTTTTGTGGTTGGAACTCCTCCAAATAGGACAGATGCTTGTGAGCAATGGTATTCAACTTGAGCATATTTTTTAACAGCTGAAAAAACTCCCAAAAGAATTAAACTTATAATTATTAAAGTGATTGTCCAGGCGTTATACTCTGTTGTTATTGCTGTTATCAAAAAAAAAACAAAAAAGTTTAATATAGGTACAATTGTAAGTTTTGATTTAAAAAAAGGTAAGTAGAATGGTAGTTATAGTTGCTAAACAATTAATAACTATTATAAATGTGTACAAATCCATTTAGTTTCACACCTTTTGATTAAAAGGATTCTTTTATCTTAATGGCTCTCCCGAAGCTATATGCCAATGTAGATGCTTCGAATCCTGATACTTTCCCAAGTTTGTAAGTACTCTACAAGAACCGCTTTCTTTTGTTACCATAGCTGCAACCTTTTTTATTACACCAAGCAACTCATATAGTAGCTCGTATCCTCTTCTTCCAAAGTATTAAAGAAGAAATATGTTTTTTAGGAATTGCAACTGCAACTATATGGACGGGCCAAAAAGGTCTTGTGTGATGATAGCCAATACATTCTCGTTTTCTAAAACTTTATTTACTTTTGTTTTTCCACTTAATACTTCATCGCAATAAAAGTCTTCACTCATTATTAATCCCCCTTATAGTGTTTAGATTTGATCATCATAGCCAATTACAAATTAACCAAATACTCTTCTCAAGTACTTGGTTCTTTGTTGGTACTATACCATCCTTTAAAGTGGTCAACCAAATGAATCATTTATTTTCTCTGCTTTTCCTTTAGAATCCATGCCTAATTGGGTAAAGCCACCTTTGCTGCTTAGCGGTTCTCCATCCCCTTGCTTATCAGATTGTATAAGAGCTATGTAGTATCTCCTAAGTCTAGGCCAAAAGGTTATAGAGCCACCAAAGTGATTCCGATAGTGATCAACATTAAGTTTTGGTTTATAGCCCTTTGACTTTAAATATTGGGCAATTTCTTCAGCGCCAAATTCTTGACCTATTTGACCTCTTTCTTTAAGCACATTCTAAACCCCACTCATAATAAAATGATTATTTTATTACTATTATACTACAATTTTCCATGGTCACACTAAACAAAAAGCAGTCTATTCAGATCTGCTCCTTAGTGTTTTCATCTTTTAACTTTTTGTTTAGTTTGAAACCAATTAAGACATTGACAATAGCTGATGGAAGATATAAAACTCCTGCACCTATTATTCCTAATGCAGTACTTGAACTCACTATAAATGTCTGCATTTCTGTGTTTCTTGACTTCAAGCTAAGTAATACTAGAAGGCCAGCTAAAACTCCCATAAGCCGTGCAATACCTGGAATAAAAAAATCTGTTAGGACTCCAAATAATTGCCCTATAATTGATAATGTAATCCCCAAAAAGCTGGACAATAAGACTAAATTTTTAACGGCGTTTCACCCCTTTTCAAAGCCGCTTCCATTGACTTCTTATATACCGTGTGAACCTTAACCTTGTTTCAGGTGAAATGATCTCGTATTTTAGGATTTCTTTCTCTTTTTTAGTTAGGCCCAAAAACATTTCCTTTCCCCTAACTGTATAAAGTACGATTTTATGTAGATCTAGAAAACTTGTAATTATTTCCTAACCTTACAACTTTAGTATACCATTTTCATCCTGAGTGATCGATATGGTTATGATTTTTTGGAAAATCAATAACTTATGCAGCTCGATGTTTAGATATGTACAGACTTTATCTAACAGCTCTCTTGGATACCGCTCCATTTCATCTCTGTATAGCTTTCTGACAGTCGGATACTCATGATCAATATCTCTGGATAGCTGCCTAATACTGATCTTCCTTTCGTCTAATATGTGCTTTAAATTTGATTTAATCAGTGTTCTCGCCTCAATTTTGATCACTTAAAATGATCATTAAATTTGTATTAATGGCCAAGGCTTTCAATCAGCCTTAACCCTAAAGAAGCTTAAAATAGATATCATCGGGCTCGTCATGGTCAATCCCATATTTGCCTTTAATTTTTACGTCCCCACAACCGGGATTCTTTTCGACTCATAACGAGCTTCACTAGCTGCGCTCAATGTTTTTCGTAATAATAGGATTTGAACCAATGATAATTTCTACCCTTATTTTCACACCATTCAATAAATCCCTTTGATTGTTTTTCTGTAAACAACACCCAATCATTCAACAGATCTTGATAATAGTTAAGTGCTTCATTATTGTTATTTCTTGTTTGTTGACATTCTACCTTGTTGTTTAGCTGCAGCGACTTAATAATAAGTGCTGTATCTTCTTTAATATCGCCAAGATACAAATCTTCGGATATATGATGAAATGAATACCAAAGGGCGTTCAAATTAATATCGATTAGCGTTAATAAGGATAATTGTTCATTGCTGCCACCAAGTCTAAGCGCATTGTGTAAGTAATCGACACGTTTTTCGGTATTTAAAAACACGCCATACCACCTATATGGCCTTGGATCTTCCGGATTATTCTTCATCCATCCCTCAAGTAAAGGCTTTAAAAGTTCCTCTTCCAAAGGATGAACGAGTACATGGTGAATATCATCTGATGTTTCAAATAAAGCAAATAGCCAACAAGCAAACTTCTGTTGGGCATTATTATCCCACGTTTTTGCTTCATCAATAAAGGAAGATAATGC
The DNA here is from genome assembly GCF_000877815.1 of Bacillus sp. YP1. Lineage (NCBI taxonomy): Bacteria > Bacillati > Bacillota > Bacilli > Caryophanales > Bacillaceae > Bacillus > Bacillus sp. YP1. The sequence continues at coordinate 1,814,256 of NZ_CP010014.1, forward strand.
TTTAAAGGATTCCTTACGTAACCCTTTTTCTTTGAGGGAGCAGAACTTTTGAAGTAATGGATATTCATCCAATCTGTCACTTTTCAAGATATTAGTTAAGATATTTACCATTGCTCACATCTCTCTTCGTTAAGAATAAAGTCCATGTTTTATTTAGGTTTTGTACCTTGCTATATCACTAAGAATAACTTGATTTCCATTTTCCTTTTTCTACACCTGAATGTTTTTCAAAATGCTATAGTTGCATTATTTAATTTACTTCACTGAAAGTAATATGAACAATAAACTGAGTTGTTATCTTCAACTATAAAGTATGTATCCTGGATTAAGAAATTTGTAAAGCCAGCTGTTTTAAGTATCGCTTTACTCATCTTGAGCATATCCATCTGGATATCATAATCAGTTTGAAGATCCAAATTAGTAGTAAACGCTGCATGTAATTCAAAGAAAGAATTATCAAATTTAAAGTTTAGGATTTTCATAACGATCCCCACCTTACCGTTTCCTTTATTATACAGTGAGAGCTTAACTAATTAAAACTGCTGTTTTATTCAAAACTTAATGTCCTTTGTTCCTTTCCCTCTTCCGACCATTGCGGATGCTAGCCACTTCATAGTTTCTTTAATATAGTTTTAATATAATAAAAGCTTCATGAGAAAAGGTCATTTTTTGCCCGCTTGCACACCCCCCAACATTTTTAGTTATAATTATTATAAAAATCAATAGGAACTATAAATATATTAAAGAGGGATTACTATGACTAAATTATATACATGTTTAATTTGCGGATATAAAGGATTAAGTGAAAACCCATTAAACAATGATGGTGAGTATCAAAAAACATTTGAAATCTGCCCTTGTTGCGATTTTGAATACGGCTACAGTGAAGATCATGACGTAAGCTTAGGTTTTATTGTAACTCCAGATTATTTAATTGACGCTGCAATTCAGTTATACCGAAAACAGTGGATTGAGAATGGAATGAAAATTGCAAATCCTGAAGATATTCCAGAAGAATTAAGAAACGGTGACTGCTTAAAATTTAAGGTGTTGTTAAAGCAATTGAATAGCCTAAATCTTGATACAGAAAACTTTGAAATCAAGGAATTTAATGGTTATTAGGCAGCTTCAAGCCCCCTGTATGGGGGCTTTCTTATTATTGTAAAGACTATCAGAAGACTATTTTAGTATTAATATCATTGATTATTCTTTCTCCATATTCCCCTGACCAACACTTCAACTTCTTTAACCTCAACTGTTTGCTGCATCACATCCCTCCTTTTTGTTTTTCGTGTATCAAGCTTGTACAATGACATCATAAAGCAATTCAACATAGATCAATTCTTACCTGAAGGTGAATATCACCCAAACTATAATGTCGCTCCTTCACAAAACATCCTGACAATCATTAACGATGGATCCAATAACCGTCTGGGCAAGCTTAGATGGGGCCTTATCCCTCCTTGGGCTAAAGATGAAAAGATCGGATACAAGATGATTAATGCTCGTGCCGAAACACTGGCCGAGAAACCAAGCTTTCGAAAGCCACTTGTCAGCAAACGTTGTATCATACCCGCTGGCAGGTATACAGAATACCGTTCTGCATTATCTTCCCGAGCTTCCACCCACTCATAGTCACCCACCGTCCAGAAACGCGGTGAAGCTTGACCGTCGCTGTCTTGATATTTCAACTCTTGCTGAAGTTCTTTTAAAAACTGAATATCTTGATTCATTCATTTCCTCCTATCTGTTTAAAATCTCGATTTTAAGTTAACTTTAAAGTAAATGTCTTGAGAAATTCCCCTTTAATTGGTAATCTGGCACCTAGGATCATACAAAGAAGGTGATACCTTGAAAAAAATAATCGGAATAATTGGATTAATTGCTTCCTTAATTGTGCAAGGATTTTCAGCAAGCGGTTCGTTGACTCATGAGATTGCTATGGCTTGTCTATTTGTATTTCTAATAATTTATAATTTTGAACATGCTAAGGATTTCTCTAAAAAATCTCTAATTGTTTTAGGAGCAATCTTTATAGCTCTAATGCTAGGTATTTATCAACTCATTTCCTTTAGCGGTGATTACTTTGATAGGCTTGACTTAAATATTGGACTTATCATCTTACTTGAGATCGCTTTGATCATTGTTTTGGTATCTATTGCAGTAAATTTAATGAAACTTATTGCGAATTGGTTAAGGAAAACACCTCATGGTAAAGAGTCTTAACTCTTTGCCTTGTGGTCTCTTATGTATGAAATCAAATGCTTTCCCTAATTCCTTCTCTTCTGTTACCGCTGAGTAATAACAATTACTTGGCCAAATCTTATATTGCATATAAGGATTAATCAGTCGAGATCATTAAGGGATCAAAATATGGCCAAATAAAAAAACGATGGATGCTCCATTTCCATTAAAAAGACAAGATTGAATATATGTAGTACTTCACTCAGAGCATTTTGCTTATTAAGGCTATAATAAGTGTTCGTATTAATTTTTCCTGTTACGATAACGGTCAAAAACTTCGAGCATAACCATTATATGTAACTGAAATGCAGGTAGAAGAGCTATTATATAGGGATTTAACTACCAATATATAGGGGGTATATTAACATCCAAATACTCAAAAACAAGAACAAAAGTGCCCATAGCACCTCTATTTCCACACCCTCCCCAAATTTACATTTTCCTAATATCGCATAAAATCGTCCTTTTCACTTCGTAATCGCTATCGTAAAAGCCTATATTATCAACGTTTTTCCTTCTGAAAATTTTCCCTTTTTATTAATATCTCCTTAAAACAACCACTTTTCCCTACTCCCACTTACATTTTATCGTTTACCCCCTATTCACTAATTAAAGTATCAAAAATCCTTATGTTTACTGTCTTTTTTAACTCATTATAAATTTTTACGATAAGCATGTTATTCGTGTACGTTATACGACTTGACTGTATTTGGTGACGATTTAACAGAGAAATTTAATGCACTTCTAACTTTTTAAACTGCAATGGGTATCATTGTTGACTCAACAACTCAAGGTATTTCTGATAGTAAACAAGCAATGGATTATGATTCACCGAGATAAAACCCCTGCCCTTCTCTTAATTGAAGAGGGTATTTTTTCGCTTTTTAAGAAAATGTTAATCTTCCTTAAACACTTAAATATGATAAAATATTACATATTTAGTCTATTGGATACATAGAGGGAGGGATTTCAATGGAGCAATTAATTCCGTCATCCACGGTTGGAGTTAAAATCAATGAGTGGTATAAATACATACGGATGTTCGCCGTTCCAGATGCTGAGATATTAAAAGCAGAGGTTGAAGAAGAAATAAAACATATGAAGGAAGATCAAGACTTATTGTTGTATTATTCTCTAATGTGTTTTCGTCATCAGCTAATGCTGGATTACCTTGAACCTAAGTCATTGAATGAAGAACGCCCTAAAATTTCAGACTTATTAGAAAAGATCGAAAGCAGTCAAACAAAGCTTAAAGGTGTCCTGGAATATTACTGCAATTTCTTTAGAGGAATGTACGAATTTGATAAGAAGGATTATATAAAAGCAATAAGGTCATATAAAATTGCTGAGAAAAAGCTCGCTTTAGTAACAGACGAAATTGAACGAGCTGAGTTTTATTTCAAAATGGCTGAAGTGTATTATCACATGAAACAAACCCATGTATCAATGCACTATGCTGAAGCAGCACTTAACATTTATAAAGACCAAAAAACTTATACTGTTCGCCGAATACAATGTGCATTTGTTGTAGCAGGCAACTTTGATGATCTGGAAAGTCATGAAAAAGCAGTTCCGCATCTTCAAAGAGCCCTAAAAGATTCTAAAGCTATAAACAAGCACAAACTAATTGGGGCATCATTATATAATTTGGGAAATTGTTATTATAAGATGAAAGAGTATGACAAAGCTGCTGAATATATTGAACAAGCAGTTTCACTGTACGAAAACGATAAAAGTGATCTTCTCCCTCACACGTTATTTACACTGACACAAATTTACTTTAAAATGAAGAATATTGAAAAAGCCTTTATACTTTATAAAAAAGGAATCGAGAAAGCACAAGCCATTAACGATGATGTCTTAGTTGCTGAGTTTAATTACTTAAAGGCTTTATATATCGACTCTATAGATAAACGCACAGTTTTCCGAACTTTTTCTGTACTTAAAGATAATGTAATGTATCCAGATTTAGAGGAATTAGCACTCGACACGGCTAATTATTGTAAGGAGATAGGGCAATTTGAGAACTCAACCACCTTTTTTGACGTCATGGTGGATGCCCGAATCCAAATACAAAGAGGAGAGTGTTTATATGAAATTTAAACTTGCATTAGCCACCTTGTCAGTTGTCGTTGGATTAGCAATTTTTAGTGGCTTTTCATCCTCGAATGACAAAGAGTTCCATGAAGCTAAAAGGAATATTACTTCTATTCAACCGACCAAGTTTTTTGTTTAATATTTAAACCATTAGAAACATTATCGAGCAATGGGTGCTACTAATTTGTCAACTCTTTATTAATCATTAGCTAATTAAACTAAAAAGACCGCACTACGAAATACAGTCAGTGTGGTCTTTTGTCTTCAAAATAAAATTTTAATGGAAAGTTTGTTACCACATATGCAAAGCAAGAAACGAAAGCCCCCATGCTAATATGCCGAACATTACGAAGAACCTAAGAAAAGTTTCATATTTTGTAAGTCTTCGTTCTCTTTTTATTTTACTCAATCTCCAATAAAAGGCGTAGCCGGAGAACAATAAAATTATTTGTCCCAGTTGTGACACAGATTCTAAAAATTCTATCCCATTCATTGATTTTCACCTCGTTTATTTATGAGAAAAGTAGGTTTTATTACTCAGATGAAAAAACCATTTCCAACTGTTTAAGTAAAAATAAGTAAGCCATACTGTGTCTAATGGTATAAGAAAAGATGTCCTCTGTGTCTAGTAAAACCATAGTGTATGGTGGCAGAATACGTTATGTTTCTCTATTAAAATAAGCAAATTAACATTGTAGTTTTATCATTTTAACTTTATGATTTATGTCCACCAGTTAGCCCTGCTCTGTAAAGCGCAGTACCAGCAGATGTATAAGAAACTGCTCTAAGAATCGCTTTCGATCTGTATTTACTTCTAAACCCAAGTTTCCTTCTCTTTTCATTATCCACTTTAAATAAACTCAACTGTTGATTAACATCATCCTCAATATTTGATAACGTAACTGAGATACTTCTCACTGTTTTACCCGAGTAAAACTTATCAAGCAACATCTATATATGTCCCATCGTGATAATTGTGGGAAGATCTATAATTGTGGGAAGATCTATTGTTTTGGCTCGGTGAAATCCACCACCAAGATCATCTTTACTGTATCCAATACCCAGGCTGATTGTTCGACCAGCTTTGTTGTCTGCACCCTTACCGGAAAACTCGGTGTCATCTAGGTCAGCTACAGACTTAAACGCTTTTTTAAGCTTCACCATTTGCGACCTTAGTTCCTTATACTCTTTGGTTCTTTTATCGGCCTCAAAGAGTAATGAATCAGCCTCAAATACCTTCATATCATTCTCCTTCCTAGACTACTCTATGTAAATTTTACCACAGTAATCTATTTGAATAACAGAAAAAGACAGCCCAAATGACTGTCTTATACATCACACACTATCTTGTTCTATAATAATTTTCCGCGGTATAGTAGCGCCAATCCCAAAAAGGTTCTCCATTGGCCAATATATACCGGTCTAAAAATATTTCAAAGTTTACATTTAATGGATTATATTCTAAACCACTTTCAAATATATAGAGATAGTTGGGATCACCTTGGTTCACTTTATCTTTATCAATCATTAAATGGCATTCTTCCAATAAGTAGCCAATTGGAATACCATTGATATCTTCAAACAAATCCTCATATTTTAACTCCTCTTCAATCACTTCAAGGCTAAATAGCTGAAGTCCACCACCTATATTCTCCCCATCAGAAAGAATCTCAAAAATTTTCGCGCCGTTATGCAGTGTCATGAACTTCTGATAATCTTCTGGAAGGGTAATCTGATGTTTAGCTTCAAGGCTTTGAATGTCATTCAGGGTTGCTTTGTCCTGTGAAAATGTAACAAGGAACTCCATGATATCCCCTTTAGAACAAAACAATTGAATGGCTCCTTTTTCATCCAAAAGACTTTTCAAGCCATTTACCGTCTTATGAACAAAGTTAGTCACATACATCACCCCTTTATTTCCTTTTAACAATAACCTTTCAAATTCCAAAAGATGTGAACAGATCGTGATAGGTGCTCTTTTCAGTGAATATAATGCAATAAATTCTAAAAAGAGGTGCCTCTAAAAATTGAATTCTCTAATGAATGATGACATGGTAAAGATCATTAGAAATGGCCTTAGCGCATCCCAGCATCCAAAGCATATTCTTGTTGTAGGAGCTGGATTGTCCGGGCTTGTATCAGCATCATTGCTGAAAAATGCCGGTCACAGAGTAACGATTCTCGAAGCGAGCGGCAGAGCGGGCGGCCGTGTCTGCACTTTGAGAGCTCCCTTTAGTGATGATTTGTATTTTAACGCTGGCCCGATGCGCATACCGAATAACCATTCGTTAACCTTAGAATATATAAAAAAATTCAAATTGCCAACAAATGTATTTCTCAACAGAACCCCGATGGACATCATTTATGCAAATGGAATCAAAACACGTCTCCAAGTTTTTGAACGAGCTCCTGGAATATTGAGATACCCAGTTGCACCAAATGAACAAGGGAAAACGTCTGAAGAGCTGATGCTTTCTTTACTGCAGCCTATTCTAAATTTTATCAATCAAAATCCAGCGAGAAATTGGCGGATTGTCGAAGAACAATACAAAAATCATTCGTTAAGCTCTTTTTTAAACACGTATTTTTCATATGGCGCGATCGATATGATTGGTGTACTTTTGGATATGGAAGCGTATATGGGGATGTCCCTTGTTGAAGTATTGCGGGAATCTATCTTTTTTTCATCGCCCGCTCACTTCTATGAGATAACTGGCGGCATGGATCTGCTGCCTCACGCGTTTCTTCCTCAATTAAAAACAAACATTCTATACCATCAAAAAATGATGAAAATTTCTCAGGGGGAAAATAGTGTTACGATCCATTGTCAGCATCAACAAACGGCAGAATTTGCATCGTTCACAGCAGATCTCGCTATTGTAACCATTCCTTTTTCAACATTGCGATTTGTAAAAGTCGAACCATACCATTCATTCTCTTACTATAAACGGAGGGCCATCCGTGAGCTAAACTATATCAGTGCAACAAAAATCGGCATAGAGTTTAAAAGCCGATTTTGGGAAAAAGCCGGGCAGCGCGGCGGCAAATCTATTACTGATCTACCGATTCGTTTTTCGTATTATCCAAGCAGAAATATTGGAGCAAATGGACATGCCGTCATTCTGGCAAGTTATACTTGGGCTGATGAGGCACTGATATGGGACAGTCTTTCAGAAGGAGAGCGAATCCAGTATACTTTACTGAATTTATCTGAAATCTATGGTGATATTGTGTGGTCTGAATTTGTGTCTGGCACTTCTTTTAGCTGGAGCCAGTACCCGTATTCTGCGGGAGGTTTTACAGCTTTCGAACCAGGACAAGAATTAGAGCTGTATCCCTATATTCCTGTCCCTGAGGGCAGAATTCATTTCGCCGGAGAACACGCCTCACTCACTCATGCGTGGATGCAAGGCGCGATTGAATCTGGAATACGTGTTGCTTATGAGGTCAATCGCTTACCTTAGATCATGCTCACCTTCTGTACTAAAAGATTATTACATTTCATATAATAAGATCTTGATTAGACGGACAAATTCAATCACTAAAACAAAGTAATCCTTGCATTCCTTCGCCCTCCATGCTATATTCATATAGCGATGAGCTGAATTGTGTAAGCCGATGTACATGCCTTTACGGCACACACGAATGTGGCGTGTGGTGCATCGCCTCAATACGCAAAAGACGTTTGCCTTAGGCAAACGTCTTTTTTTGCGTTATCCGATTTTTGTGCCGTTTGGGACAGGCTGATCCGGCTGCAAAAGGACGACGTCGGCCTGGCCGGGTATGCCGCCGAGGACCAAGACTTCCGATTTAAATCCGGCGATCCGGCGGGGCGGAAAGTTCACGACTGCTATGACTTGCTTGTTGATGAGATCTTCTGGCTTGTAACGCTTCGTGATTTGTGCGCTCGATTGTTTTATGCCGATTTCAGTCCCAAAATCTATCACAAGCTTGATTGCCGGTACTCTTGCTTCAGGAAATTCTTCCGCTTTTACAATTGTTCCCGTTCTGATATCCAATTTCTCAAAGTCTTCAATGACTGCCATATCAATAACTCCTTTTTCTCCTATTGTAAAGGAGATATTCAAGATTTGTTTAACCAAATAGCCATTATTTTTTATCTGAATATAAGGTGTTTCGATACAGGCGGGGCGGCATTCCTGTGCTTTTCGTGAACCATCTTGTAAAAGAAGAAAGGTTTTGAAAGCCCAGCGCCTCGCTCACGACGGTAAGGGTTTCATTTCTCTCCATCAGCATTCGTTTTGCTTCCTCAAGGCGAAGGTCGGCAATATAGTTATGCGGGGACTTCCCTGTCTGTTTTTTGAACCAGCTTGAATAGTAAGCTGGGTGATAATGCTCGATTTCTGCCAGCTTCTTAATCGTCAGCCGCTCAAATAAATGGCTGTGAATGTATGCAATTGAGGCATAGTTATGGGATTGAAGCTTTTCTTTTATGTATTGTACTAGCATATGAAGCGAGTTGGCTGTTCCGGCCTTTGCTTCCTCTGTCAGCAAGTACCTGATCGAAGACCAGAAAGGATCGAGTGCAGCTTCAATTCCCGATCCTGCACGATACTCATCAATTTTCATTGCATGAAGCGGAACATCCAGTACAAGACATTCATTTCTTCCGATAGAACGGAAGCGATGCTCGCACTGCGGCGGAATATATAAAAAATGATCTGGCTTTAATTTCACCTGGCGCTCTTCAGTCTCAAGATCAATACTCCCTTCAAGCGGAAAAAGAAATTGGCTGTATGCGTGCTTATGTGAATGATAAAGGCGTGTGTATGTCCGTTTTTCGCAAATCATCTCTTGAAGCGAATCCATCAGCAACCCCCTTCCTTTGGTCAGCTTTTAATCCGGTAATGGTGTTCCGATATAGGCGAAAATCCGATCTTTTCATATAAAGAAACTGCCGCCAGATTTTCTTTCATCACTTGTAAAAACATGCGTTCCGCTCCGTTGTTTTTTGCTTCAGTCAACACCCTGATCACTTGGGTTCCTGCCCCTTTTCCTCTGTGCTCCTCAGCTACAACGATATTACTAAGTCCGCCATAACCATCAATGACAGAAACCGTGCCAAGCGCTGTCAGGCTTTCTTTGTCATACATCTTGAAAAAAGTTTTACACGGCGGCATGCGTTCGAAAATGTGTTTGTAACCTTTGTGACGCTCGGGTGAAAACCCTTCTAATTGAATAAATTCATCTATCCAAACAGATGATGGCTCTTGTTCCCACTTGTATGTAAATCGGCTGTTGTCATTTGTTCGGCTCATAATTGACCGGCACAACGCTGTCATCTGGAAGCACTCGTCTACCTTTTCATAACGGCTGTCTGCCAAAGCGTCATCAAGCCCTTTCGGTGATGCGTTGCTAATATGAAAACAAACAGGTAAGCCTAAACTTTGATAAAAAAGTTCGGCCTCTAGCTGAAAATTCCCTTCAGGCATATCCGCAGAAGTCCATACGCTATTTGCCCTTTTGGTTACGCCAAAATTCGCTCTGAGAAGCCATTGCCCTATGCTTTTTTGAAAATAAGCCGGCCATGAAGCTGCCGCTAACCGTTCAATCTTGTGAATGTCATCCATTGCATAATGCCTCTCCCCTATGTATACTCCCTTGATATTATACAATATTCAGAAATATAAGACATCCATTTATTTGTTTACATAATATTTTTATTGTTTATTAATAATCCTGACAAAAATGTCCGAATTGAAAATGACAGGCTTTCTAAAATGTCCTCCTCACGTTCAAATGCTTCTTTTGCGATTAAAACAGTAAAGCCATGCAGCAGGCTTCTGAGCCCCCTTGTCGCATGAATGGCAGTCTTTTCACTTGCATAGCCGTTTTCAATGAGCAGCTTCGTCACAAGACAGACAATTTGGTCAGAGACGATTTCCGTCCGTTTGTCCTGAACCTTAAGCAGAGCCGCTTCATAATATCCGGGATTTTCAATTGCAAAATCAACATATGCATGAGCTAAAGAAAGCATAGCGGAATCTCCCTTTCGTTCGGTTACGGAGTCCGCCATTTGATCAAAAAGCTTTGTCAGTCCTCTGACAGCAAGTTCTGCTCTGATCGCTTGCAGCCCGTTGATATGATTATACAATGACGGGGGGCGCACATTCATTTTTTTAGAAAGTGCGGCAAGTGAGACACCATTTACCCCTTCCTGATCGGCAATCTCCGCTGCAGCGTCTACAATCATTTTTTGGGTCAAACCTATTCTCGGTGACATGCTCATCATCCTTTCTTTGCTTTTTGGATCGCCTGTCTCATCCGCTCTGAAGGTGATCGCAGGAATTTTCCATGTCCGACAGCGAGACAGGTAGGCGCCTTATCGGCGAGCAATTGTGCGCTTTTGATGGCCTCCTCCTTATTCCATGTAGCGAAGGCGGGAAAAGGAAACGCCCATTTTATCTGACCTGATACAGCGATTCCTCCGCGTAACTGGAGCGCATCTCCTGCTATTAAAGTGCCGTTTCTTGTATCAAGAAATGACATGCTGCCCGGTGTATGGCCCGGTGTTGGAATGGCAAGCAGGGAACCAATTGTTTCACCGCCCGTCAGCAGTTGGTGAGGCTTTGTTTGTATGTGTTTCGGAATACCTCCTTTTATAGGCGTCTGCGGCTCATCTTGCCGCAAGGATGTGTCACCTTGGAGCAAGAATGAATCCCGTTCCGAGATCATGACCTTTGCATGCGGAAATGTTTGTGCCAATGTATCCAGTGATCCGACATGGTCCCCATGTGCATGAGTCAGTAAAATATGCTGAAGCGGTTTTCCAAGCTGATTCACAGCTTGAATAATCCCTTTATAGCTGCCTGGCAGTGCGGCATCAATAAGGGTGACTTCGTTTTCTTCCTCTACTAAATAGCAATTAACCGGAAACAATGCTGGAAAAAAAGTCAGCTGCCAAACCGTTTGGTACTGAGTAATTCTCATCTTTTTACCCTCCTAACAAAAACTAATGGCGTTAGTTTTATTATTAACTAACACCATTAGTTTTTCAAGAGTTTATTATTTTTTTATCGCTACATAAATGTTAACTTGTGCTCGCTGTGGCACTGCGGCACTTTGATCATACATCTCAAAATCACCTGTAAACGTGCGCAGATGCCGCTTATCCCAAGTCCAAATTTCCTTCCACGTTTCAAGCACAATCTCTTCAATAGGACCGATTCTGGAAGTGAAAACGGCGTAAGCGGAAGCCGGCAAATCAATGTTTTCATATGGTCCCGGAAGAATGTCGTCGTATTCCTGAAACGTTCCGACTGAAAACGTATAAAACCCATTCGTCTCTTGTTCATAATTCGAATATAAGGCAATAATGCTCTTGTCTTTTTCAGCCTGTGATAAAAGAGCGCTCATATCCTGCTTCCAGAATTGATCCCACAGTGCCGGAATCCTCCTTTCTTCCGTCATTTCCAGTGCGTTGCTTGTCCGTTGTGACAGTCCGGCAAATCGTTTCCGGTCTAAGTGTGTTATATGTGAAAAGCCCATACGATCTCCTCCTTTTTTTAAGATTATAGACAAAGAAACCTGACAGCAGTGTGTCAGGTTTCATATATTTTTTGCATGTGATGAATGGTTTCTTTTACTTTATCCCGTATATGAAGAGGCTGCAGAACCTCAATATCCTTTCCGAACTGGAGCAAAAAACCGATCAGCCATTGATCTTCTGGAAGTGAAATCACTGCCCGGCAGATTTCATCTTCCTCACAGTGAAGGACATCATATCCGAACCATTCACCTATACGCTGACGTGCTGCCGGTTGAACAAGAATAACCAATTCAGTTAAACGGCCCTTCTGGTACCAATTCTTATCCCATGGCAAAGTGTCCAGCTGAATGTCTTTTCTGATAAAGGTCTGATGTAAGATGGCCAGATCTTTCATCCGGTTTAGTTTAAAAAAGCGAAAATCATTTCTCACCAAGCAATAAGCGTATAAATACCAGTGCCCCGCCTTGCAAACCAATGTATAAGGTTCAGTTTCACGAAGAAGAGTTTCCCCGCTTGCGCTTGTATATGTAAAAGATATCGTTGACAACCGATCGATGGCGGCGCTGATTTTCTCACGAAGCGTCTTTTGATCCTCAGTATGGCCCCAAGCCGTCATGTCAATAAACCATTTTTCTGTTTGGTGCTTAAATGCTTGAGCAGATTGCTCAGGTATAAGGTGTTTGATTTTTTGATAGGCTTTGCTGTGAGAAACGGGTTCATACATAGATGAAACGCTCTGCAAAGCGGAAGCAATTGCAAACAATTCCTCCTCCTTCAGCCACTCTCTTTCAAGCCGATACGTTTCCATGATGCCAATTCCGCCCCCGGAACCCTGTGAGGTCACAATCGGAATACCAGCCCTATTGATTGTCTCAATATCACGGTAAATTGTTCTGACAGATACTTCAAACAGCTCAGCAAGCTCTGCAGCCTGCACTTGTTTTTTGCTGATCAATAACACAACCATCGCTAACAAACGTTCCAGTTTCATTCTGCGCACCTTTTCTTCTTGTATTTTCCAACAAAACAATCATAACATTTTGATAAAGCTTGGGCATATCTATTATGCGGCGGAATACACCTTGCATATGCTATGAAAACAGGGGTTTCCCCTTCTTTTTGTGTTCAGTATTTATTTCAGCTACTATTTCTGACCGGATAAGCATACACTTCTCAACGGAGGGGATTTCACATCATGCATCTTACACTTCAGAGCGTTTATCCTGCCATGATCATCATCTTTTTTCTGTATAAAAAAATTAAAAGGTCCATCGGATACCAGCCGCTGAAGCCCCGCTGGCTGTTCACCCGTATCATTCTTTTCTCGCTGTTTGCTTTTGGCCTTTCAATCTTCAGCGCCATTCACCCTTTTTTATATGGATATCTCATTTTGGGCATTCTTGGCGGATGGCTCCTTGTCTTTTTCGCTAAGAAAAACATCTCCTTTGAAAAACGCAGAGGAAAGATCTATTTTCGGACTCATATTTGGGTAGAGGTGATTCTCTTAACTTTATTTCTATCAAGATTTCTGTATCGAGTGACGGAGCTTTATCTTACCTCACCTGATCTAAACCGCCTTGGATCATACAGTCAGTCAATCGGAACGGACCCTCTGACAATTGGCGTCTGTTTTCTGATAGCCGTTTATTATATCGGTTTTTCTTCTTTTGTCATCAAGCTCAGCAGAAACGAACTCGAACAGCACGGACACAATAAAGAAAAAGACATCCTTGCCCGCTAGCAGCGAGTTAAGCAAGGATGTCTTTTTCAATCATGCTGTGTATGATGGATCATTTGCTGAAGAACATCTAAAACATGTTCATCCTCGGGAGAGTAATAAATCGATGTTCCTTCTCTGCGCGATTTGACAAGCCGGAGATTTTTTAAAAATCTAAGTTGGTGGGACACGGTGGATTGCAGTAAATTCAGCTTTTCTGCAATTCCGTTTACTGCATGCTCACCCTGGGACAATAAATGGAGAATTCTGATTCGGGTAGGATCAGAAAGCGCTTTGAATGTTTGCGCGACTAGAAACAGCGTCTCCTCGTCCAGATCAGCAGCCGATTGTTCCGTTTCTCTAAATTCAGTCATATGGTATCACCTTTCTTTATTCATAGTTTTATCTTATAACAAATGCGCTTGAGTGCAAACCAGCCTGCTTGTATTCCATTTCAATCTCATAGTTTAAATTTATGTTTCAAATCAGGTTTTTACTTGGTCTGATATACCGTCTTATGTCATAATAAAAAAGGTCATACTGCTCCAAACATTGAGGGTGAAACACAGTGAAGAAAAAGAGAAAAGGCTGTTTCGCTGCTGCGGGTTTTATGATGATTTTTGTCTTTGTCATCGCCTCTTTTTTATTGGTCCTGCTTTTTTTCAACCGGGATTTAGTCAAAAAACTTCCGATCGATACGAAAACGATTGTTTTGGAACGTTTAACCGATTACAAACCCTTGGTGGAAGAAGAGCTTGAAAGCCAAGGACTCTCTAATTATACATCACTCATATTAGGCATGATGTATCAGGAGTCAAAAGGAAAAGGCAATGATCCCATGCAGTCCTCTGAATCTCTGGGGTTAAAACGCAATGAGATAACAGACCCTCAACTCAGTGTTAAACAAGGCATCAAGCAATTTACCCTCATGTACAAGACCGGTAAGGAAAAAGGCGTGGATTTGGATACCATTATTCAAAGCTACAACATGGGGGCAGGTTACATTGATTTTGTAGCTGAACATGGAGGAACGCATACTGAGGAATTGGCAAAACAATACTCCGAGCAGCAAGTCAAAAAAAATCCTGATCTGTATACTTGCGGGGGAAATGCGAAAAATTTCCGCTATCCGTATTGCTACGGTGATTATACGTATGCAGAAAAAGTAAAAGAAAAAACAAAAACTGTTGAAGAATCTTTGCAGGTTGCAACACTTGAAACCATGGAATCCAAGGCTCATGAATAAGAGTCTATCAATTTACTGACAAAAGCCCAAAAATGAATTTGGGCTTTTGCCATGTTTACACGTAAAAAAAGCCATACTGAGTATGGCTTTTAATAATACGGTGAAATCATCAAATATACAATAACGCCTGTAAGGCTTACATACAGCCATAGAGGCATTGTCCATCTCGCAATTTTTTTGTGGCGCTCTACCTGCATGCTGAAGCCTCTGATCAGCGTAAACAGCGCAAGCGGCACAATAATTGCAGAAAGGCAGATATGTGTAATTAAAATAAAGAAATAAATCGGGCGCATAATACCTTCTCCGCCATAGAGCGTGTTTTCCGCAATCGAGTGGTACGTCACATAGCAAATCAAAAATAGTAATGTTGTTGTGAATGCGGCCAAAATAAAGCGTTTGTGAGCTTTGATATTTTTCTGTTTAATCATAATCAGCGCGGCCAATAAGAAGATAAACGTAAAGCTGTTGAATATCGCATTCAGCATTGGCAAAATGTGAATATTCGCATGGCTGAACTGATCTAATTTAGGCATAAAAAACAGCACTGCGATTAAACCGTTAATCAGAACTGTCAGCGTAAGGACAATCCCCGTGTAATTTTTCGGTTTATTTTCTGTTTGGTTCATTTGGTGACCTCTCCTAATTTGTACTGGCTATCCAAATCGTATGCAAATTCAAAGAAGATGTCAACGGTTTCGATTGCTTCGTCAGAAATTAGACACACTTCAAAGGCCGGAGGCTATTAGCCCCGGCCTGTTAGGTTTACGCCTCTTTTATCAAATGTTCAATGACCTTATGTTCATTTTCATTCAGCAGGTTCTTTTGAATTTTCGAATGAATGGGTTTATTCATATGCTGATCCAAGATATCGGCCGTTTCTTTATCCCCGGCAATAACCATTCGTTCCCATCTTTTCGCGGCAGCTTTTTGATCAAGGCTGGCAGCCAGCCGCTTATACAGTCTCGATTGGTTCTCTGTTACATGTTCCCTCATCCGGTTCTCTTCAAATGGTGGCGCTTTGTCTACAGCGGAATGGCTATTCTTCCAAGACTCATTGATCATATCATACTCATAACGCTCCACCGCCTCAATTTTTCCTAATACGGTTTCAATAATTTTCACTTCATGCTGCTGAGTTAAAATAAACGCTGTACTTGGGTATGCCTGGCGCAAACCCTTCAGCTGATCCAGGACAGCTGTTTCTTCCCAGTAAAATCTTGTATCTACAGGGACTTGAAGCTTAATAGGTTCCCATATGCCGCTGTCGGAAACAAAAAACACGAGACTGCGGGGCATGTCTTTTCCCATTGCATTCAAGTATTGATTCATTTTAGCCCTGATTCCATCCAGACACTTTTCCTCCTCTGGATCACTAGCTGCCAAATACTCTTTTAATCGGCTGAATCCTGACTTTAGGGCAATCTTCCATTCTCCCCCCTGCTGCTCTGGATCTCTCATGTCTGTATTGAGATACAGAGAGAGAATTTTATCCGGCGGTTCCAATTGGACATACTGTAATTTGTTAATCAATGAATCAATCGCCATTCCGATTCCTCCTTTTTCACAGGTTAGTTTTCTTTTTCCTCTCTTAAAAACGATCAAACCTGACTTTCCGCTAATTTCTAGTAATAATGGAATTGTTGTTTACAATACGCCGCTCTTCTAATACAATTGGTAACTGTGTTTCTAAGCTGATTTTTGAAAGGAGTTTGATCTTGTTTACTATTAAAGAAAAAAATCGTCAAGAGCTTGAAGAAGAACTAAATGATTTAGAATTTCAAATTTATCGCATGCAGGAGAATATGAAGGATTTGTCTAAAGATGCCAAAGTGCTTGGTATTGATCAATCGAAACATGATGAGTGGATGATTGTTTCCTCGATTGATGATGGCCAAACATGCAAAATTATGCTAACTGATTGTAAAACGGCATACCGAGGAAAAGGCTGTTTTTCACTTGTAGCGTCTTACAAGGACGATGCCATTCATATAGGGGACATCAAAGGCCCTCCGAATCACGGGTTTGGCTCCATTTGCATGAAATATTTAAAAGATATTGCAAGAGACCACAATATACCGAAAGTCACCGGAGACATCGCCAAACGGGATTGGAATCATGTAGACCGGCTGATTCACTTTTATGAAAAACATCACTTCAAAGTATGTATCGATCATGATACCCAATCTGGCAGCATTAAGTGGGTTGATTTGTAAAAAAGTCTGGAAGAAAGAGCCAAGATATGCTGTAATGGTATAAAACCATTGATGGAGGGTTCTATGCACGCCTCAAAACTGAAAAAGGGAGACGAAATCCGGATCGTGTCTCCCGCGACCAGCATGTCTATATTAACAAATGAAGCAAAAATCCAAGCAAAAACGGCGTTAGAACGCTTAGGTTATCGGGTAACCATCGCTGAACACGCAAATGAATGTAACGAATTTGATTCATCCTCTATCGAGTCAAGAGTCCATGATCTGCACGCTGCCTTTTTTGATCCAGGCGTCAAAGCGATTTTAACGACACTCGGAGGGTTTAATTCAAATCAGTTGCTGCGTTATCTTGATTACGAGCAAATCAAACGACATCCAAAAATTCTGTGCGGCTATTCCGATATAACCGCTCTTTGCAACGCTATTTATCAAAAAACGGGTCTTGTTACGTATTCAGGTCCCCACTTCTCAACATTTGCAATGAAAAAAGGGCTTGATTATACACAAGAGTATTTTCTTTCTTGCTGCGCTTCGGACGACCCGTTTGAAATTCTTCCTTCAAGTGAGTGGAGCGATGATCGCTGGTTTTTGGATCAAGAAAACAGGCGTTTTTATCCTAATAACGGCCCTGTTGTAATCCAAGAAGGTTATGCGGAAGGCACTTTAATTGGCGGAAACTTATGCACGCTTAATTTGCTGCAGGGTACGGAGTATTTTCCTGAAACAGAACATACTATTTTATTGATTGAAGATGATTATATGTCAGACATCCATATGTTTGACCGCGATCTGCAATCACTCATCCACCTCCCCGCTTTTTCACATGTAAAGGCGATTTTGATCGGCAGATTTCAGAAAGCATCAAACGTATCAATGGATCTTGTAAAAGCCATGATCGAAACAAAAAAAGAATTATCCGGCATCCCGATCATCGCAAATATAAATGCCGGACATACCTCGCCAATTGCCACGTTCCCTATAGGAGGAACATGCAGGATTGAAGCTATTTCGGGTACATCACGCATATGGATTGATAAACATTAATCAGCTTGTAAATTTTTTTTACAAGCTTTTTTAGCGCAATCGGTTATGCATGCCGCACGAGACATGACAAATGTCATATAGGAGGCATGATGTGTGCTACTACAAAAGACTTCTCTCATTAGCGTATACTGAACCGAGACACACAATGAGAGGATACTTACTATGACTGAACAAACCATTGCACATAAACAAAAACAGCTGACAAAGCAAGTCGCTGCATTTGCTCAGCCTGAAACAAAAAACAGCCTGATTCAGCTTTTAAACACGTTTATCCCATTCTTCGGCCTATGGTTTCTTGCTTATCTCAGCCTCGATGTCTCCTATCTTCTTACGTTAGCATTAACGGTGATTGCCGCAGGTTTTCTGACAAGAATTTTTATCATCTTCCATGACTGCTGCCATCAATCTTTTTTCAAACAAAAACGCTATAACCACATTCTCGGTTTTCTGACAGGTGTCCTGACTTTATTCCCGTATCTTCAATGGCAGCACAGCCATTCGATTCATCATGCGACTAGCAGCAATCTGGATAAACGCGGAACAGGAGACATCTGGATGTTAACAGTAAACGAATATAAAGCTGCATCAAGACGAACAAAGCTTGCATACAGACTTTATAGAAACCCGTTTATCATGTTTATTCTCGGACCGATTTATGTTTTTCTGATCACGAACCGTTTTAACAAAAAAGGCGCAAGACGCAAGGAACGTGTAAACACATACCTTACGAATCTGGCAATTGTCGCGTTGGCTGCCGCTTGCTGTCTGATCTTTGGCTGGCAATCGTTTTTACTGGTGCAAGGCCCGATATTTCTGATTTCAGGTTCAATCGGTGTTTGGCTGTTTTATGTGCAGCATACCTTTGAAGATTCTTATTTTGAAGCGGATGAAAACTGGAGCTACGTTCAGGCTGCTGTTGAAGGCAGTTCATTTTATAAACTCCCGAAACTGCTTCAATGGCTAACAGGCAATATTGGTTACCACCACGTTCATCATTTGAGTCCAAAGGTGCCTAACTATAAGCTTGAAGTTGCTCATGAACATCACGAACCATTAAAAAACGTACCGACAATCACCTTAAAAACAAGCCTGCAATCACTCGCGTTCCGTCTTTGGGATGAAGATAACAAACAGTTTGTGTCATTTCGGGCTATAAAACATATACCTGTAAGCCTTCCGCCTGATTCACCAGAAAAACAGAAGCTGCGGAAGAATGCCTGATGATAAAGGAGGTCTTCTAATATACTAGAAGGCTTCCTTTTTATTGTTGGAGGGTGCATTCTGGCTTTCACAATGATAAAGTTACAAGTAAGATGAAAAGCTGAAAATGAGGTAAGATCATGATTAAAAATCATTTTACATTTCAAAAACTAAACGGGATTACGCCCTATATATGGACGATATTTTTCATCCTCCCCTTCTACTTTATATGGAAATCATCATCTACATTTGTTATTATTGTCGGCATCATTTTGACGCTTTTATTTTTTTCGGTATATCGATTTGCTTTTGTCTCAAAAGGCTGGACCATTTATTTGTGGGGATTTTTATTAATTGGCATTTCAACCGCCTCCATTACCCTGTTCAGTTATATTTATTTTGCTTTTTTTATCGCGTATTTTATTGGAAACATTAAGGAACGCGTCCCTTTTCATATTTTATATTATGTCCATTTAATAAGCGCAGCCGTCGCAGCCAATTTCAGTCTCGTATTAAAAAAGGAATTCTTTCTGACACAAATTCCTTTTGTCGTCATTACCCTCATCAGCGCAATTTTATTGCCCTTTAGTATAAGAAGCCGCAAGGAGCGCGAACGGCTTGAAGAAAAGCTCGAGGATGCAAATGAACGGATTGCAGAACTGGTAAAATTAGAAGAACGTCAGCGAATTGCCCGCGATCTCCATGATACGCTTGGGCAAAAGCTTTCTCTTATCGGTTTAAAAAGCGACTTAGCAAGAAAATTGATATACAAAGATCCCGAACAAGCAGCTCGTGAACTGAAAAGTGTTCAGCAAACAGCGCGAACTTCTTTAAATGAAGTAAGAAAAATCGTTTCCTCTATGAAGGGCATACGGCTCAAGGATGAATTGATCAACATCAAACAAATTCTCGAAGCAGCTGACATTATGTTTATCTATGAAGAAGAGAAATGGCCCGAAAATATCTCATTGCTGAATGAAAACATTTTGAGTATGTGCTTAAAGGAAGCTGTCACAAATGTCGTCAAACACAGCCAGGCTAAAACTTGCCGAGTTGACATTCAGCAGCTCTGGAAGGAAGTTGTGATAACAGTGTCTGACGATGGAACATTCAAAGGAGAAGAAAATTCCTTTTCAAAAGGACATGGCTTACTCGGGATGAGAGAACGGCTTGAGTTTGCAAATGGAAGCCTTCACATCAATACCGAAAACGGAACCAAGCTTACCATGGCAATTCCTAATAATTCAAAATAAACATAAAGGATGGCTTATATGATTAGTATATTTATTGCAGAAGATCAGCAAATGCTGCTGGGCGCTTTAGGATCACTTCTAAACCTCGAAGACGATATGGAAGTCGTAGGCAAAGGTACAACCGGCCAAGATGCTGTTGATTTTGTCAAAAAACGCCAGCCTGATGTATGTATTATGGACATTGAAATGCCCGGAAAAACAGGGCTTGAAGCTGCTGAGGAGCTAAAAGATACAGGCTGCAAAATTATCATCTTAACCACCTTCGCCAGACCCGGTTACTTTCAGAGAGCTATTAAAGCTGGTGTTAAAGGCTATTTGTTAAAAGACAGTCCGAGTGAAGAGCTGGCCAACGCCATCCGTAGCGTCATGAACGGAAAACGAATCTATGCACCTGAGCTGATGGAGGACTTATACAGCGAAGCTAACCCTCTTACAGATAGAGAAAAAGAAGTGCTTGAACTTGTGGCTGACGGTAAAAACACAAAAGAAATCGCTCAGGAACTCAGCATCAAAAGCGGGACGGTGCGGAATTATATCTCAATGATTCTAGAAAAGCTTGAAGTGAAAAATCGAATTGAAGCCATTACCCGGTCAAAGGAAAAAGGCTGGTTTAAATAAAAAAGGATCTTGGCATCTGCCAGGATCCTTTTTTTAACCTGAAATTCCCGTTTGAGAACCTCGCCGCAACCAGAAGAATTAAACTGATCCATATCCTCGCTCCTATGCCCGCTGAACGATTGCTTGGTTAACAGCCCAATAAAAGACTGGATTGAATGATATCCCTGTTAAAATGGTCGGCCATTGCACATCAGCAGAATTTCTGATATTGATTATATTGTATTTTCAGTATGACAAAGTTGTGCCACTTCGCTCCCGAAGCTGCCATGCCCAACTGCAAGAGCCTAATAACACAATAAAGAACCGTCTGAAATCAATCCGAATCCGTCAATGGCATCTGCTACATCCAACTGCTTATTATCTGCCAAAAAAGATACAACACCAGCTCGTTTCGCTGATCAAAGATAGTAACAACCAGCTATAAATGTCATGATGCCGAATGTCTCTGTAATGTGGAATCAATCTTTTAACCCGAGAGCCCCTGAATCGCACATAAAGAGAAAAACGGGACCACTTTCTTTTATCAGCATATGATATAAACAGCTCTAAGCAGAACGAAAAAAAGACACAAGCCAAAAGCTCATGTCTTTTACCACAATCTATATTATTAGTTTAAGATTTTAACATTTACAGTTTTGACGCCCCAATTAGATGCATCACTTTTACTTGGTACAAATACGTCGATTTTATTTCCTTTAATAGCGCCGCCAGTGTCTCCTGCTGTTGCTTCCCCGTAGCCTTCAACATAAACTTTAGAACCTAGCGGAATCACATTAGGATCAACCGCAATAACTTTCGCGTTCGGGTTCTTATTTAAGTCAATGCCTGTAGCTGTAACGCCGGAAATGCCGCCGTCGTTAGCAGTGTAAGCAGTAGCAGTAACTGTTAGTTCTTTTGAAGCTTCTTGATTATTTGTATTTGATTGAACAGCCTTCTCTTCTGTGTTAACAGAAGTTTCTGCCTCAGCTTTTGTTTCTTGTTTAGGTTGCTGTTGTACAGCTTCTTGTTTAGGTTGCTCTTTTTGCACAGCCTCTTGTTTTGGCGCAGCTTGAGGTGCGTTTGTTTGCGCATTCTCAGTAGCTGTGTTTGCTGCTGTTGCCTGACCTTTTACTGAAAGAGTTGATCCAGCATAGATCATGTCAGAGCTTAAGTTATTCCAAACTTTCAGGTTGTTGACTGTCGTGCCGAATTTTTGAGCAATCTTAGAAAGCGTATCTCCCGCTTTAATTGTATATTGCCCAGTCGTGGTTGTTTCTTCTGAAGAAATGGTCAGTTTTTCTCCTGCAATGATTTTATCAGAAGTTAACTTGTTCCATTCTTTTAAGTCCTTTAGGTTCACTCCATTTTTCTGAGAGATTCCCCAGAGCGTATCACCCTTTTGCACCGTAATTTCTTTTGCAGAAGCGTGAGCTCCGAATGCAGTTGTTGAAAGTGCAGCAACTGCCACAAAGGACATAATCGTCTTCTTCATAAGTAAATCCTCCCTTGTTAGCTTTTTATTGGCGGCTAACAGGTGATATCGTAACACACGTAAATGTCAAATCAATAACAAAAAGATATGATTTAGATTACAGTTCCTTTACATGAAGGATTTCTCTCTGATGGAAAGACTTGCTGAACCCTTGATATAATAGGCTTCGCAGGTCTTTTTATTTTGAGGCGAAACAGAGAAAATAAAATGTGTTTTTTATAGAAAAAAAGATTGTTTTTCTGTTTTTTTAGTCTGTCATCCTTGCATAAGCTTGTATTTCTTGTAAAAAAAGCCGGCCGTATTTTGCTCTTTTTTGTTCTCCGACTCCTTTTATAGACAAAAGTTCATCATCATTTACGGGCTGTTTTCCTGACATTTCTTTTAACGTTTGGTCAGAGAAAACAACAAATGGCGGAACACCCTGCTCAGCCGCAATTTCTTTCCGAACCATGCGCAATCGTTCAAATAGCTCGTCATTTTCAGTAATCGCTGCCGCTTTTAACGATTCTTTTCTCGCTACTGATAATTCTCCTTTCAGCACATTCCTTCCTTTACTGCTGACAAAAAGAGTCGGAAACGTTCCGTCTGACATCCTGATGAAGTCGTCAGAAATAAGAAATTCGATAAAATCGCTGATTTCGCCAACGGATTGGTGTTTTAATATCCCGTATGTTGAAAGGTCTGAAAAGCCGTTTTCAAGAACTTTTTTATTTTTGGAGCCGGCAAGTACCTGGGCAACCATCGTCTTGCCAAACCGTTCTTTCATGCGAATGATACAAGATAAGACCATTTGCGCCTCCCGCGTCACGTCATGGGCCGCTCTTGTATCGGTACAGTTTCCGCACTGTCCGCACGCATCAGGCTCCTTTTCTCCGAAATACATAAGGATAAAACGCTGCAGACAATCTTCGGTATGACAGTAGTCGACCATTTGTCTCAGCTTTTTTAAATCCTGCTTTTGTTTCTCTTCATGTTCTGATTGCTCAATTAAGAAGCGCTGCACCATAATATCCTGCGGTGAAAACAGGAGAACACATTCACTGGCAAGGCCGTCCCGTCCAGCTCGTCCTGCCTCTTGATAATAGCTTTCCATATCTTTCGGAATTTGTGCATGCAGAACAAATCTAATATTTGATTTATCAATACCCATTCCAAAAGCAGAGGTTGCCACCATCACTTGAAGCTCATCATTAAGAAACCTTTCCTGCTGCTCTTTTCTCTCATCATCAGCCAAACCTCCATGATACCGGCCTGCCCTGACCTGATTTCGTTTCAATCTCTCATATATCCGATCAGCTTCTTTTCTGGTCGCTGTATAGACAATTCCTGCTTCATGCCTGTTGTTTTGCACATATTCGTCTATAAACCGATCTTTATTTTCTCCTTTTACTACTTTAAAGGTTAAATTCTCTCGGGAAAATCCGGTATATACCGTGTTTTCTTTTTGAATATGCAGCTGTTTGCAAATATCATCATGAACCTCGGGTGTGGCTGTTGCTGTTAACGCCATGATGACAGGCTTGTCATGTAATTCACGGAACAAGATTTCAATATTCCTGTAGCTTGGCCTGAAATCATGGCCCCATTGAGAAATACAGTGCGCCTCGTCTATTGCGACCAAAGGAACATCTATGCCCTGCAAAATCCGGATAAACTCTGTGGACGTTAGTCGCTCTGGTGTAATGTAAAAAAGTTTATAAGCCCCTTCTTTGAGTCCGTTCAGCCTCTCATATATTTCCTGATTGGATTGTGTGCTGTTAATGTAGGCGGCGTTAATCCCCGCTTCTTCTAACGCATCAACTTGATCCTTCATCAAGGAAATCAACGGTGATATGACGATCGTCGTCCCTTCAAACATTAATGCCGGAATTTGATAGCAAATCGATTTGCCGCCTCCCGTCGGCATAATGCAGGCCGTATTTTGCCTCGCTTCCGTCACCAAGCGGATCGCTTCATCTTGGCCGCTCCGAAACTTCTCATAACCAAAATAATGAGCCAGAAGGGATTGGGCTCTATGTAACATAACGTGTAAACCTCGCTTTTCCTTGAATTTCTCCCATCATATCATAAAAAAGCGGCCTTCATTTCTTTCACACAAAAATGGAATATTCACTATACCAAACCTTTTTAGATAAAATAAAAAGCCATTTCCGAAAAGGAAATGGCTTTCGCTACGTCTTGCCGTATGCAAGTAAGAAAGTTTTAAACCACCACTCCTCAAAGTGGGTGTTTGCAGAAACGTTCCTGTCGTCCTCTGCAATGGAGGCATGACATTCCGGCTTCGATATAAAACTCCCTATTACAGCTTAAAGGTTAAAACTTAATTAACAATACGCACAAAGTAGCTTCTTTAATATAGTACACCATCAGGCGGTTTTAATCAAGAGGTCAGAACAATTGTTTAGAAAAACTTTTTCCAGTGAATAAAACTGTTTTTTCTCCAAAATACCTGACAATTCGACAAACAAAAAATATATTACAATAAAAAAAACAGCCTTTTTCGCTAAAAGCGAATGATTATTTTCTTCTATATTAATGTGTATATACAAAAAGACTCCTATTTGTAACGATAGGAGTCTTGGCTTTATTAGAATTTTGCAGCAAGATCTTTTGCTTCTTGTAAACCTTTTTCAACGATTTCTTGCGCTTGATCAGGTGCTGCGTTATGTCCTTCGATGACAACTGTGTGCAAGTCTTGAACACCCCAGAAACCAAGAACTGTTTTCATGAAGTTTAATGACATTTCAAGTGCAGCCATTGGTCCTTCTGAGTAGACACCGCCGCGAGCGTTAAGAAGCGCAACTTTTTTGCCGCCCATTAAACCGACTGGTCCTTCTTGTGTGTATTTGAATGTAACGCCTGCGCGAGACAGATAATCAACATAAGTATGAAGCACTGCTGGCACTGTGAAGTTCCAAAGCGGGAATGCGAAAACAACTTTGTCAGCTTTTACAAACTGGTTCAGATATTTGTCAGCAATTGCTGCTTGTTTTTTCTCATCTTCTGTCATTTCCATTCCTTGACCTGCTTTAAATGTTCCGTTAATCATATCTCTGCCAAGGTAAGGAAGGTTTTCCTTATGAAGATCTAATTCAACCACTTCATCATTAGGGTTGTTTTCTTTATAAGCAGCTAAGAAAGCTTCGTAAAGTTTAGTTGAAACGCCTTCTTCAGCTGTACGGTCGCTTGATTTTACAAATAAAACTGTAGACATCTGTATTCCTCCCGGTAAACTTTTTATATTTACTTACAAATAGTATGTTACTTTCTTTTTTACGCAAAGTCAATCACTTTATTTTGAATATGAGATTTTTTTTCAAAAAAAAAGCAAGTACATCTAATATCGGTGTACTTGCATGGCATTTTTACTTCGAATCTTGTTCACGATCCAAGATTTCATACGTCTGCGAGCTTTTTTGATCAATTGTTTCTTTGTTGGATAAGTCTTTTACCTGTTCATGAAACTCTCTTTCATAAGAAGGAGCATCTGTCTCCAGATCATCCTCCACATCAGCTTGGGCCTCAACTGTCATTCTTGCATAAGGAACAGCTTCAAGTCTTTCGTAAGGAATCTCTTGGCCGGTTTTTTCACACACGCCGTAAGTTCCGTCTTTCATCTTTTGTAATGCACGGTTGACCTCCTCTAACAGCTCCCGGTCAATCTCTCTCACTGTTTGGTCTGTCATCCGATCTGTGACGAGCGTCCCGTGGTCTGCCATATGGTTGTCAACCCCATTGGAAAGCTCCCCCACTTCTTCCGTCATTGATTCTGTTTCCTTTTTCTCGCCAGACAATTCTTTTTGCATATCGAGCAATTTATGATAGAGATGCTGTGTTTGTTCTTTTGTCAGTGCCATGTATATCCTCTCCTTTCTATCCTGTTTCCCGTTTTGCCTTCTGTCAAACATGGGAACATCAATGGAAAGATGAGCTACTGCCTTTTTGAACGGATCGTGACCGCTGGCGTCGATGGTGCTTCGGGTTTTCGTTGGCACTTTTTGTCCTTCTCTTCTGGCGGTATATAATAGGTTGCGCCTATATTTAATCTGCCGCTCAGTTCATCAATGGTCAGCTCGCCGAATTCAAGATGATAGTCAATTTTTTCGACATTCAGCGTTTCAATATGTATATAGGTTTCTTCAGACTCCTGTTTGCTGCTTTGTTTTTGTTTCTCAATCACTGAGAGTCTTTCTTCACATTCACGCAGTTTGTCAAGTTCTGGTTTCAAGCAATGCCTGATCAGCGACCGGAACATTTTTTTCATGACATCACGACCCTTTGCATACTCCTCTTTCGTCTACATATATAATGAGGTATATCCCATAGAAAGGAGAGGTTTTCATGCTTCCGACTAACATCAATATTTCTCATCTCAAGACTAACTCGATAGGCACCGGCTCATCCCTTACCTTTGGTTCTGCGGAGTTAAGGAACAGGCGCTCTGCTATCAAAAGAAATAACGGTTTTGGGGAACAAAATGCAGATGTTATTGTCATGGTCATTCCGATTGAATCAATTGATGACCGTGATGGGGCAGATGCACTCAGTATGAAAATCAATCATCAATAACAATGGTTTTCGCTTGACCTTCGTCTTTTTGAATAGTGATGTATAGGATTCCGTCTTTAAAAATGGCATTCATCTTTCCATGAAGATGATCGGAAAGCGGAATTTTCTTTTCAAAACTTCCGTATCTCCCTTCTTTTTGGCGAAAGTCCTGTTCATTAAAATAGGAAAAGCGCTGCCCCTTCACCACTAAATAATCTCCGTACGATAATATGTGAACGTCTTGTTTACGGTAGCCTGGAAGATAAATTAAAAATTGTACTTCCGTAACGGTATCTACAATATCCATGCTCGGAAATGAAGCATCTCCTTTCCCTCGCTGATCTTGCTGCGCAAACGGAAACGGAGATTGGCCATTTGTCATAAAAGGGGTTTTTTGGTCTTCATCAAATACCTGTTTCCAAAAGTCACCGCCGTACATCTGCTGTGCGAATTCCATCCACTGCTTCATCTTTTCGAAATCCATTTGAAGCCCCCTGTCTTAACATACTTTATAACCGCCAGCATACAACTATAGAAAGGAGGTTTGCCTGTGGTTCAACCAACTCCGTATATCAATATTAATATTTTCATGCTGAAAATTAATTCCTTTGAAAATGCTTCAGCGGTTAACGTAGGACAAAATTTATTGGCAGAATGGCAAAATTCTGATAAAAAAAATCAAGGCTACGGACAGAATTTTGGAGATGCGAGCGGATTTATGGGCACGAGAAGCCATGTGGATGACAGAGACCAAATTGATTCTCCGGCCTCTTTTGAAAGTGAAGCGGTTAACTCCTCAATCAAAAGGAAGTGATGAGATGTTCTTTTCTCCCTCCGTCGTGAATGTCGGCGGATTTAAAATCAATACAATGGACCGTGGTTCCTCTTTAACACTCGGTCCGTATCAGCAGGTCGATTACTTTTTATCAGCTAAAATAAATCAAGGGTTTGGAGAAGAAAATGGCGACTTTACTCCTCTTGTCGTACCGATTTCAAATGTATTAGATGCAGATCTTGTTGATTCGAACTCAGCGAAAAACAGTGTGGTGTAATAAGTAATAAGAACAGGGCGCACATGCCCTGTTCTTGTTTTTATATATAAAAAAAAGCCTAACCATTTTTTGAACGGCTGGCTCATCAAATATTCAGCTGCACAAATGCTTTGTCAGCACCGCCTGAACCTCGCTTAAATCGGTGTCTTTCGCAAATTCTAATTCGAACGTTTTGCTTCTTGTCATCAATAAAAGCCCAGTGTCCGGATCAAACATTCCCGCTTCTTGAATGGCAAAGCTTTCAATTGTTTTATATGGAAGAAATACACGAACCTTCTTTTTAGAAAACATTTTATTGTCAAAGAAAATGATCCGCTTATTTGTAAAGCAAATTTGGTCCACTCGGAGCTTATAAATCGATTCTATTCTTTCCCCTTCAACGAGCAAAGCCTCAAGCTTCTTTGCGTCCGTTGATCTGCTAACAGAAAAAATACCCAATGAAGAACCCCTCTTTCTGCATTTATCTATTTGTTTTATCATTCACTACATAAAAATAAGTCCTTTATCCCTATATAAGAATACGACATAGAAGACATTTAAACCATTACGAACAGATTACATTTTTCAAATTTTTGATTTGTTTTTTGGCTTTTAAGCTGTTGTCATCAAGTAATACGCACATATAGAGAAAAAAGTTTCAATATTCAGCAATGTTTTTATAAAAAAGTGGTTTTTAATGATTTTTTATTCTTGTTTTATATTTCCTGTTTTAACCACAAAAAAACCGCAGCTGAGCTGCGGTTTTGTGGATTGACCACTTTTAACAAAATATTCCTGATTATTCAAGGAAGCATTACATCTCTTCGAAGTATTCTTTATAATAGCCGCCGACTTTATTCGTATTGTCGACCACAAAGAGAAACTCCTCTGTTTCATTTTTTACTTCATATTCTTTTCCCGGCGTTAAAACGCGGTTTACGATATATTTTTTTGCGTTTGTCTGCACACACTTTACTTTTTTAATTGTTTCTTTTTCAAGCCAATTTTTATGAATCATGATGAAATCTCCTTTTCTTATCTATAAGCTTATTGTAGCTTTTTTCTTTTGTAAATTGCAATATCGGTTATTCATTGATTTTGCCTTGATTTCTATTATAGAATGTTTGTATACGCTTACGTTTGAAGCAACTATCACAGCTTATTTCTGCTATTCAATCCAGGAATCAATGTGCTATCACCAAGAATCTCAGAACAGACCATAAAAAATGACTGGAGGTTTGTTACGGATGAGTTCTTTAACGATGCAAGTGACGAAAAGGCTGGAGACATTTTTACAGGGAACAAAGAAGCTTTATATTGACGGAAAGTTTGTTCCGAGTGCCTCAGGGGCAACCTTTGACACTCCAAACCCGGCGACCGGCGAAACCTTGATGACGCTGTATGAAGCCCAGGCTGCGGATGTGGACAAAGCGGTTAAAGCTGCCCGGAAAGCCTTTGACCAAGGTGAATGGAGAACAATGTCTCCAGCTTCGAGAAGCAGACTGATGTATAAGCTGGCGGACTTAATGGAAGAGCATAAAACTGAGCTTGCTCAGCTTGAAACACTTGATAATGGGAAACCGATCAATGAAACGACTAATGGAGATATTCCGCTGGCTATTGAGCATATGCGCTATTACGCCGGCTGGTGTACAAAAATAACAGGACAGACGATTCCGGTTTCCGGCGCTTATTTTAATTATACGCGTCATGAGCCTGTCGGTGTCGTCGGCCAGATCATTCCATGGAATTTCCCGCTCCTGATGGCGATGTGGAAAATGGGCGCGGCACTTGCAACAGGCTGTACAATCGTCCTCAAACCGGCTGAACAAACACCGCTTTCAGCTCTTTATTTGGCAGAATTAATTGACCAAGCCGGTTTCCCTGCCGGTGTAATCAACATCATCCCGGGATTCGGTGAAGATGCGGGAGAAGCGCTGACGAACCACGAAGCGGTTGATAAAATTGCCTTTACCGGTTCCACTGAAATCGGAAAGAAAATCATGTCCACCGCAGCGAAAAGCATTAAGCGTGTTACATTGGAGCTGGGCGGAAAATCACCTAATATTCTTCTGCCGGATGCGAATTTGAAAAAAGCCATCCCGGGCGCTTTAAACGGTGTGATGTTTAACCAGGGCCAAGTCTGCTGTGCGGGCTCACGTGTCTTCATTCATAAAGACCAATATGATGAAGTTGTTGATGAAATGGCGTCCTATGCTGAGTCACTCCGCCAAGGAGCGGGACTTCATAAAGATACTCAAATCGGGCCTCTCGTAAGCAAGGAACAGCATGAGCGCGTTCTTTCCTATATTCAAAAAGGAAAAGATGAAGGAGCAAAAGCAGTGACCGGCGGAAGCTGTCCTTTTGAAGCAGGATATTTTGTCGCACCGACTGTGTTTGCGAATGTTGAAGACGAAATGACCATCGCAAAAGAAGAAATTTTCGGACCTGTGCTGACTGCAATTCCGTACGAAACTGTCGATGAAGTTATTGAACGGGCAAACCATTCAGAATATGGGCTTGCGGCCGGACTATGGACAGAGAACGTCAAGCAGGCTCACTATATCGCGGACCGACTTCAAGCCGGAACCGTTTGGGTGAACTGCTATAATGTGTTTGACGCGGCGTCTCCATTTGGCGGTTATAAACAGTCAGGACTCGGACGAGAAATGGGATCATATGCCTTGGATAATTACACAGAAGTCAAAAGTGTATGGATAAACCTTGAAGACTAACATGTATGTTTAAAAAACTGCTGCATGCCAGCAGTTTTTTTCTTTCTGTAATGGCAGTAAAAGACGCTGAATATATATGCTTCTGAAGGAGTTGAGCGTGATGGGCACACTTCAGGAGAAAGTGAGGCGTTTTCAAAAGAAAACCATTACCGAGTTAAGAGACAGGCAAAATGCTGATGGTTCATGGACATTTTGCTTTGAAGGACCAATCTTGACAAATTCCTTTTTTATTTTGCTCCTTACCTCACTAGATGAAGGCGAAAATGAAAAAGAACTGATATCATCCCTTGCAGCCGGCATTCATGCAAAACAGCAGCCAGACGGCACATTTATCAACTATCCCGATGAAACGCGCGGAAATCTAACGGCTACCGTCCAAGGATATGTCGGGATGCTGGCTTCAGGATGTTTTCACAGATCTGAGCCGCACATGAAGAAAGCTGAACAATTTATCATCTCACATGGCGGTTTGAGACATGTTCATTTTATGACAAAATGGATGCTTGCCGCGAACGGGCTTTATCCTTGGCCTGCTTTGTATTTACCATTATCACTCATGGCGCTCCCCCCAACATTGCCGATTCATTTCTATCAGTTCAGCTCATATGCCCGTATTCATTTTGCTCCTATGGCTGTAACACTCAATCAGCGATTCGTCCTTATTAACCGCAATATTTCATCTCTTCACCATCTCGATCCGCACATGACAAAAAATCCTTTCACTTGGCTTCGGTCTGATGCTTTCGAAGAAAGAGATCTCACGTCTATTTTGTCACATTGGAAACGCGTTTTTCATGCACCATTTGCTTTTCAGCAGCTGGGCCTACAGACAGCTAAAACGTATATGCTGGACCGGATTGAAAAAGATGGAACATTATACAGCTATGCGAGCGCAACCATATTTATGGTTTACAGCCTTCTGTCACTTGGTGTGTCACGCTATTCCCCTGTTATCAGGAGGGCGATTACCGGCATTAAATCACTGGTGACTAAATGCAACGGGATTCCTTATCTGGAAAACTCTACATCAACTGTTTGGGATACAGCTCTAATCAGCTATGCCCTTCAAAAAAATGGTGTGACCGAAACGGATGGCTCTGTTACAAAAGCAGCCGACTTTTTGCTAGAACGCCAGCATACCAAAATAGCAGATTGGTCTGTCAAAAATCCAAATTCAGTTCCTGGCGGCTGGGGGTTTTCAAACATTAATACAAATAACCCTGACTGTGACGACACTGCAGCCGTTTTAAAAGCGATTCCCCGCAATCATTCTCCTGCAGCATGGGAGCGAGGGGTATCTTGGCTTTTATCGATGCAAAACAATGACGGCGGATTTTCTGCTTTCGAAAAAAACGTGAACCACCCACTGATCCGCCTTCTGCCGCTTGAATCCGCCGAGGACGCTGCAGTTGACCCTTCAACCGCCGACCTCACCGGACGTGTACTGCACTTTTTAGGCGAGAAAGTTGGCTTCACAGAAAAACATCAACATATTCAACGCGCAGTGAAGTGGCTTTTCGAACATCAGGAACAAAATGGGTCTTGGTACGGCAGATGGGGTGTTTGCTACATTTACGGCACTTGGGCTGCTCTTACTGGTATGCATGCATGCGGGGTTGACCGAAAGCATCCCGGTATACAAAAGGCTCTGCGTTGGCTCAAATCCATACAAAATGATGACGGAAGCTGGGGAGAATCCTGCAAAAGCGCCGAAATCAAAACATATGTACCGCTTCATAGAGGAACCATTGTACAAACGGCCTGGGCTTTAGACGCTTTGCTCACATATGAAAATTCCGAACATCCGTCAGTTGTGAAAGGCATGCAATACCTTACCGACAGCAGTTCGCATAGCGCCGATAGCCTCGCGTATCCAGCAGGGATCGGATTGCCGAAGCAATTTTATATTCGCTATCACAGTTATCCATATGTATTCTCTTTGCTGGCTGTCGGGAAATATTTAGATTCTATTGAAAAGGAGACAGCAAATGAAACGTGAATCTTATCAAACGGAGATGTTCAATTGGTGTGAAGCCCTGAAAGATCAGATTCAAAAGCGAGGACAGCTTGACCAGTTTGAAGATCAAATCGACAAGATGATTGAGGCTCTGGAAGATGACCAAACAACAGAAGAAGATTGGTATAAACAGGCCGCTGCCCTTTACCGGGATATTACAGAATCAGATGATACAAGTGAAAGACGCGCATATGTCCCTATAGGGAAACACGTGCTGCCAAAGCTTCCTTACAAATACTCCGCCTTAGAACCTTATATTTCACGCGATATTATGGTCCTTCATCATACAAAACATCATCAAAGCTATGTCGATGGCCTGAACAAAGCAGAATCAGAGCTTAAAAAAGCGAGAGCAACAAAGAATTATGACTTAATCACTCATTGGGAAAGAGAGCTTGCGTTCCATGGAGCAGGCCATTATTTGCACAGTATTTTTTGGTTTTCTATGCATCCAAACGGAAAACGACGTCCTACAGGGGCATTGTTCCAAATGATAGACCTTTCATTTGGAAGCTATTCCGCTTTTAAAGAACATTTTACCCAGGCCGCTAAAAAAGTGGAAGGCGTCGGCTGGGCCATTCTGGTCTGGGCACCTCGATCAGGACGGCTGGAGATTTTAAGTGCAGAAAAACACCAGCTCTTTAGCCAATGGGATGTGATCCCCCTTTTACCGCTTGACGTATGGGAGCATGCCTACTATTTGCAATACAAAAATGACCGGGCCAGCTATGTCGATCACTGGTGGAATGTCGTGGATTGGCGCGAGGCTGAAAAACGTTTTGAGCAGGCAAAAGAAGTCGTTTGGAAGCTCTATTAAAAAAAGCCCCCTTTCCTCGGGGGCTTCGTGTATTAAAAAATGCCTATCACATGCAAAAACACGATGATGATGGCAACAGGAGATAAATATCGAATGAGCAGCAGCCAAACCGCAAACCACTTTCGCTTGAGATTGGAACCGCTTTTCAGCTCGTCAAACAAATCCTGTTTCGGTATTTTTAGCGGAACAAAAATCGAAATCAGTAACGCACCTAACGGCATTAAAATATTGCTCACAAGATAGTCAGCCGCATCAAAAATAGACAGATGAAATATAGTGACGTCACTTAAGACACCGTATGATAATGCAGACGGCACACCGACAATAAAAATAGCAATACCGCCTAACCAAGCGAATCGTTTTCTCTTATTGATATCGCCTTTCGACAGTACTGCGACCAAAATTTCCAGCATTGAAAAAGCAGATGTCAATGCAGCAAATAAAAATAGAAGTAAAAATGCTAATAAAAAGATAATTCCGAACGGCATTTGATTAAACACAGTCGGCAGAACGTTAAATAACAGAACCGGGCCTTGGTCTGGCTTGAGGCCGAATGAAAATACAGCTGGAAAAATCGCAATTCCGGCCATTACAGCAACAAGCATGTTCATAACAGTTACAGATACAGCGGACTGTACCAGATTTTCCTGTTTCTCTAAATAAGCGCTATACGTTACCATGACAGATACACCGACACTTAATAAGAAAAAGGATTGTCCCATTGCATATAAAATGGTATTGGCATCAATTGCAGTTAAATCAGGCATGAGGAAAAATTTGATTCCTTCCATCGCGCCATCAAGTGTAACCGAACGCACCATTAAAATGATGAATAATAGAAAAAGCGCCGGCATTAATACTTGGCTTGCTTTTTCAATTCCGCTGCTTACCCCTTTTGCAACAACTAAAATTGTTACCACCATAAAGAGCAGCTGGCCTCCTACAGCCAAATAAGGATTTGAAATGGTACTTGCAAATATCGTATCAAAACCAGATGTTTGCGATAAACCGCCAGTGAAGCCTTTTATAATATAAATTAAAATCCATCCGCCTACGACACTGTAGAAAGATAGAAGAATAAAGCACGTCACCATGCCTAAATAACCGATCCAATGCCACTTCGTTCCTGGAGCAAGTGTTTTATAGGACTGAACGGCATCTTTCTGTGTTCTTCTGCCTATGATGAATTCACCTAACAATAAAGGCAGTCCGATTAAAACCGTAAATAAAATAAAAATAAGTAAAAATGCGCCTCCTCCGCTGGTTCCGGCAACATATGGGAATTTCCATATCGCACCAAGCCCGATAGCTGATCCTGCCGCGGCTAAAATAAAGCCGAGCTTCGAAGACCATTGATTTGCTTCCTTCACCGTATCACTCCTATTTGATCTAACCATTATAAAGGTTCATTGTAAGAATATCTTCCTATATAGTCAAGAACATTTTAATTAGTTTACATCATATATCTATAGACATCTGCCAAAAACTAATATTGAATTATTCAGAAAATTATTTATAATAATAGAATGTTATGAAATTTGTAAGAATTTCTGCTGAAGTTCTTGATAAGTGTGTTAGGAGTGTTTTTATGGACATCATTAGAAAAATAAGTCATTTTGCAGGACAAACCTTTGGCATATGGGTCATTGTTTTTGCAGTGCTGGGATTTTCTTTCCCATCTTTATTTACGTGGATCAGTTCTTATATTACGATTTTTCTCGGCATTATCATGTTTGGGATGGGCCTTACACTGCAAGCCGATGATTTCAAAGAGCTGGTCAGAAAGCCTTGGCAAGTTATTATTGGAGTAATAGCTCAGTATACGATCATGCCGCTCGTTGCTTTCGGCCTCGCATTTGGGCTTCATCTTCCAGCTGAAATCGCAGTTGGTGTTATTCTTGTCGGCTGCTGTCCCGGGGGAACTGCATCTAATGTTATGACATTCTTAGCAAAAGGAAATACTGCCCTTTCTGTTGCGGTTACGACCATTTCTACCTTATTGGCACCTGTTGTAACACCGTTGTTGATTATGCTGTTTGCCAAAGAATGGCTTCCTGTCTCGCCGGGGTCTTTGTTTATCTCAATCTTACAGGCGGTTTTATTTCCGATCATTGCAGGTCTGATTGTCAAAATGTTTTTCAGAAAACAAGTGGCAAAAGCCGTACATGCCCTTCCGCTTGTTTCTGTCATTGGCATCGTTGCGATTGTCTCAGCTGTCGTCAGCGGCAATCGGGAAAATCTGCTTCAATCGGGGTTGCTCATTTTTTCAGTTGTTATCCTGCATAACGGTATCGGTTATTTACTTGGGTTTCTTTGTGCAAAGCTTTTAAAAATGGATTACCCGTCTCAAAAAGCGATCGCAATCGAAGTCGGCATGCAAAACTCCGGGCTCGGGGCCGCACTTGCCACGGCTCATTTCTCACCGTTATCTGCCGTACCCAGCGCAATATTCAGTGTGTGGCATAACCTTTCAGGTTCTATGCTTGCAACATATTGGTCAAAAAAAGTGAAAAAGAAGCAAGCTGGATCCAAAAGCAGCAATCTATCACTTTAAATATGCATCAAAAAGGGTACATCACTTTATCGTGATGTACCCTTTTTTATTATCCTTCTAATAAAAGCTGTTCAGGATCTTCCAGTAAATTTTTGATTGTCACGAGGAAACCAACCGCTTCTTTACCGTCTACAATTCGGTGATCATAAGATAAAGCGATATACATCATCGGACGGTTTTCGAAACGCTCTTCATCAATGGCTACAGGGCGTAGCTGAATCTTATGCATGCCCAGTATACCGACTTGCGGGCTGTTTAAAATTGGAGTTGACATCAATGAACCGAAAGTCCCTCCGTTTGTAATCGTGAAGGAGCCCCCCTGAAGCTCGCTAAGGGTTAATTTATTGTTTCTTGCTTTTTTCGCAAGCTCGCCGATCTCTTTTTCGATTCCTGCAAATGTCAGGCGATCCGCATCCCGCACAACCGGAACGACAAGGCCTTCATCAGCAGCAACAGCGATTCCGATATCGTAGAATTTTTTAACGATCAACTCATCGCCTTGAATTTCTGCATTCAACAGCGGATATTTTTTCAATGCAGCCACGACCGCTTTCGTGAAGAAAGACATAAAGCCGAGCTTCACTTCATTTTGCTCAAAGAATTGATCTTTGCGGCGTTTTCTGAGATTCATAACAGCCGTCATGTCCACTTCATTAAATGTAGTCAGCATCGCTGATGTTTGCTGTACCTCTACAAGGCGTTTTGCAATCGTTTGTCTGCGGCGTGACATTTTTTGCACTTCAACAGGTTTATCAAAGCTTTGCTGTGCTTTTGGAGCCTGAGGCTGCTGCTTTTGCTGAGGAGCCGGTTTTGATGCCGGTTTTTCGTACGCTTCGACATCCTGCTTGCGCACTCTTCCAAGCGGATCTCCAGTTGGAACTTGAGACAGGTCAATTCCTTTTTCTCTCGCCAGCTTACGGGCCGACGGAGAAGCGATCGTTCTTGATTTTGCTTCAGATTGTGTTTCCTGGCTCACCTCTTGTGCAGCTGGTTCAGCCTGTTTCTCTTCTTTCACGCTTTCCTTGCTTTCTGCTTTCTCTGTAGGAGCAGGGGCAGAACTTTCACCCGCGCCTTCTGAAATCGTACCGATAATTTCTCCGACCTGGACGGTATCACCCGAATCTTTCAATACCTCTTGAAGTACACCCGATTCTTCTGCTGTCAATTCAACATTCACTTTATCCGTTTCTAGTTCAAGCAGATATTCACCCTGTTCTACATAGTCACCAGGCTGCTTTAACCATTGGGCTATTGTTCCTTCTGAGATTGATTCTGCTAATTCAGGTACCTTAATTTCCGCCATTTTTTCATTTCCCCCTTAGTTTTTGCGAGTCAAGCTATCAGATACAATACGTTCCTGTTCTTTTTTATGAACTGTCGGATCTCCCTCTGCAGGGCTGGATCGTCTTCTTCGTCCAATATATTGAACGCTTACTCCCTCTGGTGCAATCTCTGTCAAATACGGGCTGATATAACCCCAAGCCCCCATGTTCTGCGGCTCTTCCTGCACCCAAACGATTTCTTTCAGGTTCGGAAGTTTTGCAAATAACTCTTTGACTCCTTTTGCCGGGAATGGATACAGCTGTTCAATTCTCGCAATGTGAAGCCACTCTTTACCGTCTTCTAACTTATTAAAATGATCACTGATGTCTATAGACACTTTACCGCTGGATAATACAAGTCTGGTTACTTTTTCATAGTCATGAGAAAGTCCCGACTGTTCATAAACAGGCTGGAAGCGGCTTTCGCTGAGCTCCTGCACTTCCGACACCGTATTTGGGTTGCGAAGAAGGCTCTTCGGCGTCATAATGACGAGCGGTCTGATTTCTTCACGAAGCAGCATTTTAGCCTGTCTTCTTAAAATATGGAAATACTGTGCCGCGCTTGTCAGGTTGGCAACCGTCCAGTTGTTTTCCGCTGCAAGCTGCAGGAATCGCTCGATTCTTCCGCTTGAGTGCTCAGGCCCCTGTCCCTCGTAACCGTGCGGGAGCAGCATGACTAATCCGGATTTTTGGCCCCATTTCGCGCGTCCGGCAGAAATAAATTGGTCAAAATACACTTGAGCAGCGTTGGCAAAATCTCCGTACTGTGCTTCCCACAAAACAAGCGTTTCCGGTGAATGCACGTTATAGCCGTATTCAAAACCGAGAACCGATCCTTCAGACAGCGGGCTGTTATGAACAGCAAATGATGTGCTGCAGTCAGATAAGTGATGAAGCGGCACAAATTCTTTGCCCGTCTCACTGTCATGAAGCACAAGGTTTCTTTGGGCGAACGTTCCGCGCTCGGAATCCTGTCCTGTTAAACGAATCGGTGTTCCGTCTTTCAAAATTGAAGCAAACGCGAGTGATTCTGCCAAAGACCATTCCACTTTTCTGTCATCATCGAACGCCTTGGCGCGTCTTTCTAAAATGCGTTTTAGCTTGCCGAAAACATTAAATGACTCCGGCCAGTTGATCAATTCGCCATTCAGCTTGCGGAGCACATCAAAATCAATCGAAGTGTCCACATCTGGGAAACCGTTTGATACAGGCTCTGGAAGTTCAATTTCACAGGCAGTGTGTTCCTTTTTAGACGGAACTTTCTGATATGCATCCTCAATGCGCTTCGTTACCGATTTTTCGATGTTTTGAACGACTTCCTCGGTAAGCACGCCTTCTTTTACCAGCTTTTCAGCGAAAATTTGTTTGACGGTCGGATGCTTTCTGACAGCATCATACAGCATTGGCTGAGTGGTTGACGGTTCATCCATTTCGTTGTGTCCATAGCGTCTGTACCCGATCAAATCAATCAGAAAATCCTTGTTGAATGTTTTTCGGTATTCGACCGCAAACTTAACAGCTGAGAGACAAGCTTCAGGATCGTCCGCATTCACGTGAACAATCGGAATTTCATAACCCTTGGCCAGGTCGCTGGCATATTTTGTCGATCTGGATTCAGCGCTTTCTGTTGTGAATCCGATCATGTTATTGGCGATAATATGAATCGCACCGCCTACTTGATACCCTTTTAAAGAGCTTAAATTCAATGTTTCAGCTACAATTCCTTCCCCAGGGAATGCAGCATCTCCATGGATTAAAATGGCCAGCGATTTTGTTTCATCTTGTACCGGGTATCCGCTTTGTGTTCGCGTTTCCTGTGCCGCTCTTGTGCTGCCTTCAACAATCGGATTGATAAATTCCAAGTGGCTCGGGTTGTTCGCTAACGTAATGCGCGCTGATTTTGTTTCAGCGTCTTGAAGCTCCCGATTCGCCCCCAAATGGTATTTGACATCCCCTGTCCATCCGTAGCTGATTCCAATGGATCCCTCAGACGGTACAAGATCTTTGTTCGGCGCATGCTGGAATTCAGAGAAGATGATTTCATACGGTTTGCCGAGCACATGTGCCAAGACATTCAGGCGTCCCCTGTGCGCCATCCCGATGTTGACACTTGTCGTGCCTGATTTGACAGATTGTGCAATAATGTCATCAAGCACTGGAACAAGAGCGTCCAGACCCTCAATGGAAAAGCGCTTCTGCCCGACGAATGTGCGGTGCAAAAACTGCTCAAAGCCCTCTACTTCTGTCAATCTTTCCAGCACAGCTGACAGCTTTTCAGCTGAGTTCTTCTGGAACAGCTCGCCAGATTCAATCTTTCTTGTCAGCCACTCGCGCTCTTTGAAGTCATGCACATGGTCAAATTCAAAAGAGATGGTTCTTTTATACGTATTTCGTAAATACTGAATGGCTTCTAAACCGTTCGTAATGTTTTTAGGAGCGTCTTTGCAGATGACAGACGCAGGTATTGCTTTTATTTCCTCTTCTGTTAGCCCGTAATCGGATAATGGAAAAAGTTCGCTCTTTTTCTCATCCTTTCTGAGCGGATTGACGGAAGCGTTCAAATGGCCATAGGTTCGGATATCTTCTGCAAGTCTGACTGCGGATGCGATCTTTTGAATCAGATCGGCTGTAACACGTCCCTTTTCTTTTGTTCCCGAGGCCTCTTTTATATCGCTTGGCGGAGCACCGAGCTCGTCGAACATTTCCTTCAAATCCGGGTCAATGCTGTTCGGATCCTGGGTATACTGATCGTAAAGCTCCAGCGCATAGCCGAGGTTCGGACCGTAAAAATCTTCCCAATTCATTCGTTGTTTCATACTATTTTGAAACATTTGAATATTACCCCCAACTTAAATAATCAAGTGATTGATTCACTATCTTGAAATAACTTTCGAACGCTGTGTCCAAAATTATGTAATAAAAACGCTTCCAACGATATTTTACCACTGTTTGCAATTTGATTCTACCTTGATTGTTCACAAAATAGTAAAAAACCTTTATAAAAAACAAAAAATTTAATCATTCGAAAAAACAAACGCCAAAAAGCATAGGATTAAGGGCTATCCTATGCTTTTATGAAGCAGTTTTTTCAGCAGCGGATACAAAACATCCGGTAGCTGATCAACATCCGGGACAAATATACTGAATTTTCCGTACATATCCTGGATCGTCTTCATTTGCGATTCTTCTATTTCTGAGTTGGAGAGAAAAACATTTATCACTTCTATTCCTCTTTTTCGGGCTTCGATAACCGCCTCACTTGTATCAACGATCCCATTTTGTTCGTAGCCAAATGCGGCCGGCTCTCCATCTGAGAAAACAATTAAGAACTTTTGCGCCTCGCTGCGATGCAGCATTTTTTTCGTCATCTGCCTAATTGCGTACCCGTCACGGTTATCTTCTTCTGGCTCAAGCTGCATAATGGCCGGTCCAGAATCTTGTCTTAATGATGATTGGAAGGGAATAACCGTATTGAAATAGTTTGGCTGGCTTGTTTCGGTTGCATCATTTGTGTCCTCCCAAAAACCGACAATCTGATGCGGAACCGCTACCGATTTCAACGCTTCGTGAAACAGCACGATTCCTCGTTTTGTTTCGTCCATTTTGTCGAACATGCTGGCGGAACAATCGACCAGCAATGTAAAAACTGCGTCAATTTCTGAAGACGGTTCTTGCTTTTTGTAGAACAGGCGCGGATTTCGCTCAGTGAAGTAACGAAGAAGCTTATTGTTCAGTCTCCCGGCATGAAGGTCTGTTCTCGGCAATGTTTTTTTATGCTCCAGCGTTTTTTGAATCATTTGTTTTAAACGCTTTTGATACGATTCAATCGTTTTTGCCTGCTGTTTATAAGAAAGCTCTTCTTCACTGGTTGCCGGCCGCGGTTCTTTATAAATTGGAAATGCATATTTATTTTCTTTGCCGTCAGCCATACCCGCTCCGTTCGGCTGGTCTTTTTGGGACTCCAGCGCTTCCAGCTTGGAATAGTCTTTCCGTTTCGTTTGTCTGGCTGATCCTTGAACAGAACCAAGGGCCTGATCTCCGTCGTCGCCTTCCCTTGAAGCATCTTTTCCTAAATCTGATTTTGCGCCGTGTTCAATATCAAATTGAAGGAAGCTTTTAGACGGTGCTTCAGTTTCCCGGTGCCATGTCGGCATTTCTTCTTCATGGATATCCTCATCACCCTCTGATTGTTTTGGAAGCGTGATGTCATCACTCAGCTTCGGCGCTTTTTTCTCTTCTTCAAATAACGGCTGTTCTGCAGCTTTTGCGTAATCAAGCTCAGGCAAAAAGAAGTAGGTGTTCAACATGTCTTTATCGAGTACCTCTTCAAGTCCGTCCATGAGGTCCTCAACAATTTTCAGAACCTGCCGTGTCGAATCTGCTTCATACACACGCAAGAGCTGCTGCTCAATAAACGGGCGCATCAGATCGATATCTTCACGCATGGATGGAAGGGTCTCGAGCGGCGATTCCGCTGTGAGCTTGACATAGATCGCGCAAAAGAGCGCATCGGTAAAAATGCTTCGTTCCAAATTTAAGGTCAGCTGGGTTGAGAAATGTTTTCTGTACATGTCTTTTCGCTTCGCAAATACATGTTTCGTACCCGGACGCTCACGTTTGATGCATTCTTCGATCCTAATGTCTTCAAGCAGCATAAAGAGCTGCTTGGCAAAACTTTTAAAGGTGAGATGACGATGGGTATCATTCAAAAAGTTCGCAAACTCATGCAGCGAGCTATATCTTGTTCCGACTGAACGCAGGTAGACGTCGCTTTTCAGACCCGCTTCCATGTCCTCAGCTGCCCTGTCTTTCCAAAAGTGGCTCATATAGATTTTCTTTTCAAATGGATTGTAATAGGACTGAACGCCATACTCCACTTCTACCGCTTCACTCTTGGTGAGTGTTTTGGCCAAATCAGTCAGCATCATAAATAAAAATGAATCAATCGTGCTGTCGTTAAATTTGATAAATTTCATCGCAGCCCCCTCATTCAAACAGAGTTTCTGCAATATTTCGGACGGCCGCTTTTTCCCGATCATCATCAAGCTTTTCTACAATTCCCCGCTCAATGGCACGACGCGGCGGAATATAAGCGGCTAAATCACATGTATCGATTAAAGCTCTGATGGACGCCGCTTCTTCAGACACCTGTCCGTTATTGGCCTGAACGATCAAGTCAGAGGAAAGCGTGATAAATCTGTCAATCAATTTCTCGTCTTTCAGGGCTGACTGAGACATGAGCACTTGTTTCAGCAGCTCGCCTTTAATATAAGGCACATCAATGATGACAAAACGGTTTTTCAACGCTTCATTCAGAGGAACAGTTCCGACATAGCCTTCATTGATGGCTGCAATGACTCCGAAACCGCTTTTAGCCCGTATGACCTCGCCTGTAAACGGATTTGTCATCATTTTTCTGTAATCTAATACACCGTTTAAAATAGGCAGTGTTTCCGGCTTCGCCATATTGATTTCATCTATATAAAGAAAATGGCCTTCCTTCATTGCCTTTGTAACAGGTCCTGAAACAAACTCGATTGTCGCCTGGCCAGATTGATTTTCAATCGTTTTA
The DNA here is from genome assembly GCF_000877815.1 of Bacillus sp. YP1. NCBI lineage: Bacteria > Bacillati > Bacillota > Bacilli > Caryophanales > Bacillaceae > Bacillus > Bacillus sp. YP1. The sequence continues at coordinate 1,857,462 of NZ_CP010014.1, forward strand.
TAACCGACCAATGCCTCAGCGTCCAAGTCGACTGAACAGTTGACACTGTGCATCGGTTTATGAAAATAGCTGGACAATGTTTCTGCCAGCTTTGTTTTACCTGAACCTGTAGGCCCTTTCAGCAGGACATTTTTCCCCATGGCTAATGCAATAATGGCGTCAAATAAAATGGCTTCATCCTCCGCCTCATAGCCTGATGTTCCTATAAGCGATTGAAACTCCGGGGAAATAGGCTGCTCTTTATATGATAAAAGCTTTTGTTGTATATCTTCCGGCAATGTTAAGTGCTGTAGTTGAGTTGTCATAGACAGATTCCCTTTCCTATTCATATTCCATTAACGAGTATACTAAAAAAGCCCCTGTATGCTCAATACAAAAGGGCTTGGATGATATTACTGCTTCTCGTTATTTCCCAAAAGGGCTCCGCAGACAATACGCGCACCGGAATTGCCGCTCGGGTTTGTCAGATAATCGTCCGCTTGTTCATGAATAATAAATGCACTTCCGTCCTCGTCGAGAATATTTAGTTTACTTCCTTTTTTCAGTGAAGTGTCAGGCGCATTCATTATGACATCTACCTTTCCATCAGCACCGACTTCAAGGTTCGGCAGATCTCCGGCATGATGCCCCATCGGATTATTGAAGCCGTGTTCTTTGTTCAGTGGATTAAAGGGACCGCCCGCTGATTCAAAATCCGGCCTGACACAAGAACCTTTCTCATAAATATGAAAACCGAGAGAAGCACCTGGACGCAGGCTGTTTGCGGAAATATGAATATCGAGGCCTTCATCATCTGATTCTTTGATCTCTATAAAACCGACTGCTTTCCCTTCACGATTGACCAGCTGGACATGATGACCAAACGCTGACGTTTCAACCACTTTTTTTTCCGGCACCCGGTTAGGAGGGTCTGGAGGTTTTTTTTGTCCGCATCCGGCAACTCCCAGTGCCGTCAGCATCATCAACAGCAAGAGACGGTGCATACTGTCTCCCCCTTGTTTTTTCTAACAGTGTGGTCAATCATTGTCTGGTATAAACAAAAAAGCCTATAAAAGGCTTTTTGTCATACTCATTTTTAAAAATAACTTCTTGCGCCCAAGTACCGCTGTTTCCAATACGAATTGCTGAGATTGGAAATGTCGACGCCCGATGAGCTTGCATGAATAAAATCACCGCCGCCTAGATAAATCCCCATATGAGACGGGCCGGATTTATATGTGGTAAAGAAGACAAAGTCTCCTACTGACGGCTGGCTGACTTTCTGCATGACATTCCAATATCCTGCCGTACTCAATCTTGATATAGATGATACATTATTAATGAGGTAATAAATGAAGCCGCTGCAATCAAAACCGGCAGGCGTGTTTCCGCCCCATCGGTAAGGCACTCCGACATATTTTTTCGCTTCCGTGATCATTCTGTCAATCTTCGAGCCTATTTGAATGTTTGACCCTGAGTTATCTTTTGGCTTTGTTGGCTTTGTCGGATGTGAAGGATTAGATTTTGATGTTCCAGAAATAGTCAGAACCTGCCCGATTTGCAGCACATCCGATGATAAATTGTTTTTATCACGGATGCTTTGGACAGTGACTCCGAGCCGATTTGCAATTTTCCACAGCGAATCGCCTGCTTTTACCTTGTACGTCGTTGTTTTTGAGGGATTGGAGTTTGACGGCTTTTTGGAACCGCTGTTTCCGTTCTTAGGCGAACTGCTTCCTTTTATTTTGAGCACCTGTTTAGGATAAAGTGTATCTGATGTTAAGCCATTTAAGGTTTTTAATTCGGCTACAGTCATATTTAAGCTGTTTGCGATTTTCCACAGTGAGTCACCAAGCTTGACCGTATATGTACTTTTTGAAGAACCTGAAGAATTGGAACCGCTGTTTTTCTTTGATCCATTTGATCCGCTTGAACTGCTTGTCCCTTTGATCTTAAGCTTTTGCCCCGGACGAATCAGGTCACTGCTCAGGCTGTTTAAGCTTTTAAGCTCAGAAACACTCATTTTATGATTTTTAGCAATCATCCATAGGGAATCACCATATGCAACTGTGTATGTTGACGTTTTGCTTGAATTAGATGGGGATGTCGTGCTTTTTTTGCTGCTTTCAGGAACCTTAAGACTTTGTCCGACATAAAGCACCGTTGATTTCAATTTGTTTTCGGATTTCAGAGCTGATATTGTCGTATCATACTGGCGGGAAAGTTTCCAAAGAGAGTCACCGCTTTTTACTTTTATCGTTTTTGCTTCCGCGGGTGCTGCGGCCATCGACGACCCAACAACTGCAGAAACAGCCAAGCCGGCTACAATCTTCTTTTTCATTCATTCAACCTCCTAAACTGTTTTTTTTGTAAAAACAGCTAGTATTTTGTTTCCAAAAATGGCACACAACTGTTTTATCGTCAATTTTTCAGCAAGTTAAACCCTTTTCAAACATTTGGCGCAGCATTTTCAGCATCGTTCGACCTTTAAACCTTCAAATAAACATCTAACATTTTACATAAGCACGATATGTTTTTCGAAAGTCTAAGGAACTATTTAAGTGAGGGTAAAATGATGGTTTTCTATTGATGAACGAAGCAGTTTCTCCTCCTTTCTTGTCTATTTTTCTAATCAATTCTCTATCGGCGTATCAAATCCCTTCCTCTGCATTCTTATGAAATGGCAAAAAGCCTGTTCTTTCGATAAGAACAGGCTTTTACACTATGCGTTTGCTGATTGAGTTTTTTGTTTTACAGCTTCAAGAATGCTATCGGCTGCTTTTTTAGAGCCGCCTGCCGCTTTCAGTGATTGTCCAATTTCTTTTGCCTTTTCAGCATACGAACGATTATTCATTACATCTTGTATCGTCTCTTTCAGTAGGCTTTCAGACAATTCTTCCTTTTTAATTACTTTTCCTGCGCCGACTTTTTCTACCTGATCTGCGACAACAAATTGGTCGCCTCCCATCGGAATGACAACGAGCGGGGTTTCAAAATACAAACCTTCACTTGTGCTGTTCATTCCGCCGTGGGTCACAAATAAGCTGGCTCTTTTCAAGATCTCAAGCTGAGGGACATACGGGCGTACAATGAAATTCTCCGGAATGTCGTTTAACTCACTTGTTTTAATATGCTTGCCGATGGAAAGCACAACTTTACCGTCAAAGTCCTTACACACTTCAAGGCATTGATTAAAAAACTGCTTTTGATTATTAAAAATGGTTCCCATTGAAATAAACAGCACGTTTTCATTGTCAATCTGATCAAATGGGAAATCATTGTTTCCGGCTCTTTCTGTAATGGAAGGACCGACAAATACATATCGCTCGCCAAATTGCTCAGCCAGTGGCTGAAATTCCCTTGATGTAAAGACAATTGTCAAGTCACCATCAGCTAAAAAAACATCAAATGGCTTCTTGATCTCTGCTTGAAAATCAGCATTTAAAGTTTCTGCAAGCTGCTGGTATGATTCATAATGAGGCGAATCTTCAAGTGATCCTTTCATGTACGCTCCCATCATTTCCTTCGCAAATTCCTCATTCATCGCAAAGGTTGTACACAATGAAAATCTTGGCAGCTTCAGCATGTTGGCAATGACTTTACCCGCGAGAAGATGGTGATCATATATGACATAATCATACGATTCATGTTTGACTTCCTCATAAATATGAGTCGCGATATCCTTACAGGCTTTCAAAAAAGCGCAGAGCATTTCTGTGAAATCTCTTTCTTCATCGCCGGTTGCGTTTTTCCCGAAGTAATCTCCTCTGAAATCATGATACTCACGAAACTCTATATCAAGAGCTGTGATTTTTTCTTTATATTCCTTCACTGCGTAGTACGTAATGTTTTCTCCCCGGGATTTCAGCTCCTTCATCACACCGATAGAGGGATTAATATGCCCTTCACCGGGGAAACCGATCATTAATACATTAGCCATGCGGCAGCACCCTTCCTTTGAGAATTTATGTAATATTTTATACGGTACTATAAATGCATAAACAGGTAAAGTATTTCACTTAATTAATATTCATCATATATAACTTTTCTACCAGTTTATATTCCCTGTCTTCAAGACAAAAAGCATTCAGCTTGAAGCGAATGCTTTAATAAAGATGCGAATTCAGTCATTTTGTCTCATGATAGGATTCTTAATCAGGCCCTTTTTATTATTTTTACGTTCTTGGTGAAATTAACGGATATAATACACCGTCTTTGGCAAACGACATCTCCCCTGTTTCCTCTGAAACCACGAGCACCAGTGCATCCGTATAGCCCGACATACCGAGAGCCGCCCGGTGCCGGGTTCCCAAATGGATATCCACTTCCTTCGTCGTCAGCGGGAGCACATTGGCTGCTGACACGAGTTTGTTTTCCCTCACTAACAAAGCGCCGTCATGAAGAGGGTTTCCGGGGAAAAAGATGCTTTCAATTAATGAAGAGCTGATCTCGGCGTGTAGGGAGGTGCCTTTTTGAATAAAATGTTCAACCGGGTCCGCTCTTTCAATCACAATTAAAGCTCCATGCTTATGTTCCGATAAGGCTTTAATCGCCTTGGCCAGCTCAATAAATGCCGGCGTAAATTCCTCAATGTATGATTGCAAATAAAAGGAGGATGCAATCCCCTGCATGTCCTGAAAAATGTGCCCTAATTCATCTAATTCACAAAGGAGACACTGGTCTTTTTCGTGAAGCGTTTTCAAGATTAGAGATGCATCACCTAATATTTGCTCTAGGTACACCTGTATTTTCCCCTTGAACGCATTTTCTGATATCTGCTCATAGCGCATAATCTTCATCTCCTGTTCAAATTTCCAACTTTTCACGAATGCTTATCTTATTGATGCACATTCTATTGGTAAAGGAGGGATGTAAAGAATGGAAATCGAAAGAATCATTCAGTATATTTGCACCTTTTTAGGCGTGATTTCGCTTTCTTTTATTTATGCCCAAATGTTTAGAAAAACGAAACCGACAAAAAAAGAATAGGCCCGGCGTTCATTGCTTTTTATACATAAAATGTTATAATTTCTCTCGTTATGAAAAAGAAACGGAGATCAATGTATGAAAGAAACTCAAAATGCCCGGGAAAAAATCAAACAGCTCTTGCACATTTTAATACCGATATTCATTACCCAGGCGGGGCTTTCTCTTATGACTTTTCTAGATACGGTGATGTCAGGGAAAGTCAGCCCCGCTGATTTAGCGGGTGTCGCGATTGGCTCAAGCCTTTGGACCCCTGTTTACACAGGACTTGCAGGTATATTAATGGCGGTCACCCCGATTGTCGCTCAGCTATTAGGCGCAGAGAAAAAACAGAAGATCCCCTTTACTGTTTTACAGGCTGTATACGTGGCCGCGCTACTTAGCATCGCCGTTTTATTGATTGGATATGCTGCAGTTGACCTTATTCTTGGCCGATTGAACCTTGATATTCACGTGCATCAGATTGCTAAACACTTTTTAGGCTTTTTATCACTGGGAATTTTCCCTTTATTTGTTTACACCGTGTTGAGATCATTCATCGACTCATTAGGAAAAACGAGAGTCACCATGATGATTACACTCAGTTCTCTTCCGATCAATTTTGTATTGAATTATGTATTTATCTTCGGGAAGTTCGGAATGCCGGCACTTGGGGGTGTCGGCGCGGGGCTGGCATCCGCTTTAACTTATTGGTGTATCTGCATCATCAGTTTTTTCATTATTCATAAAAACGCACCGTTTTCTGAATACGGGATTTTCCTTACCATGTATAAGTTCTCTTGGAAAGCATGCAAAAATTTGCTCAAAATCGGGCTGCCTATTGGGTTCGCCGTGTTTTTTGAAACGAGCATTTTCGCAGCTGTCACGCTTCTAATGAGCCATTTTCATACAGTGACCATCGCGTCCCACCAGGCAGCCATGAATTTTGCGTCTCTTTTATATATGCTGCCGCTCAGCGTGTCCATGGCTCTAACAATTGTTGTCGGGTTTGAAGCGGGTGCAGCCCGTTTTAAGGATGCACGCTCATATAGCTTAATCGGCATCATGATGGCAATCGGCTTTTCTTTGTTCACTGCCGCCTGTATCCTTTTATTCAGAGAGCAAATTGCGGGCATGTACACTTCTGACCCCGATGTGCTCCGGCTGACACAGCACTTTTTAATTTATGCGCTATTTTTTCAGCTTTCCGATGCTGTTGCCGCACCGATCCAGGGAGCACTCAGAGGGTACAAAGATGTGAACTATACGCTTGCGGCCGCTTTTGTCTCTTACTGGGTCATTGGCCTTCCGGTCGGTTATATGGTCGGTACGTTTACAAGCCTCGGTGCATTCGGCTATTGGATTGGATTAATAGCAGGACTCGCCGCCGGAGCAGTTGGGCTATTTTTCAGGCTGGCAAAACTGCAAAAACGTTATTCGCAAAAACAACACATTTAAAAGAGGTGATCAATCATGGCAAAAAACAAAAAATTATTCGAGTATCTTTCCCAGCATGCGGAAACCATCAGTTCAACGTGGTATGAAACAATCGAGGAGACTGACCCCAATTCCATTTATGCCTCAACAGACCCTGTTGTCATTCACAATTTAAAGAGCCAGAATCTTGCCTTTAACTATAAAATAAACCGTATTTTTATAGATGATGAGGACGTATACTTGCCTATACTGAAAGAATGGGCTTTTGAAGTCACACAGGATCAAGAGCATTTAAAAACTCCTATCCACTATATTATTCGGGAGTTTGTCAGAGTGAGAGATTTATATGTTTCCTATGTGAAAGAATTTGTCCATCTCAATCAGGATACTGTGAAAAGCGAAGAAGCCGAAGACCTGTATCACGCCCTTATAAAAGCGTTTGATCTTGTGATTCATATTTTTATAGAAGAAATGTACAAAAACACAAGCCTTCAGCTTCAGGCCCAAAAAGATATGATTACTGAATTGAGCGCTCCGGTCATCGTGCTGTTTCACAGCGTCGGACTGCTGCCTTTAATCGGAGATATTGATACAGTCCGCGCCAAGCTGATTATGGAAAACACACTGCATCAATGTGCGAAAAAAAAGGTGACACAACTGTATATTGATTTATCAGGAGTAGCTGTGATTGATACGATGGTTGCCCATCAGCTGTTCAGTCTGATTGAGGCGCTTCGTTTAATCGGTGTTTCTTCAACTTTGTCTGGAATCCGTCCGGAAATCGCGCAAACAGCGGTTCAGCTAGGTTTGTCTTTCGAAGGTATTTCCTTGAGATCCACTCTCGCTTCAGCAATTGCATCGGACTTAAAATTAAAAAAGGTATAAGGCTTAAGGCCTTATACCTTTTTGATTAATCATTCCATTGATACGTCCAATATATTTCTTCTTCAAACCATGTTGCCATAACAGGTTCATTATTTTTCAATTTCTCTTCAAGCTCTCTGAGCATGCCTTCTGTTTGTGTGCGGTGAGCTCTTAACGCATTCATTTTAATATCAGCTACTTCTTTGATATCAAGTACGACATCAGCTTCGCCGAGAACCTCTTCTCTATTGCGGGTAATGGCCATGCAGAGCGTGCGCGGACGGTCTTCTTTCTTTTTGCGATATAATGCACGGATAACCGCTTCCCCGCATGCATCATGGTCAGGGTGCACACCGTGTCCGGGATAAAATGTGACAATTAAACTTGGTTTTACATCATCTATGATCTCTTCCATGATATCAGCTAAATACTCATCATCTTCAAATTCGAGCGTTTTGTCACGGAGTCCAAGCATACGAAGGTCATTGATATCCATTTCTTTGCAAGCGTTGATGAGCTCTTGTTTTCTTAGCAGCGGCAACGTTTCACGATTCGCGAAAAATGGATCGCCCATATTTCTGCCCATTTCACCTAAAGTGGCGCAGGCATACGTAACGGGAATGTCTTTTTTTCTGTTTAAGGCAATGAGGCCTGCCACTCCATATGATTCATCATCAGGGTGAGGCAGGATTACTAATACGTGTTCTTTCATTATTTTTCACCCTTTTCTTTAAACTGTGAACGGTTTTTCACTGATTTGCAGAGAAATAGCCAGTTTACCGCCCGGCAGGTGCCCCGCCATTAATAAACGGTTTTCTTCATCTACCGTGTATTCAGTCAAGCCTTCAGCATAAATCCAGCCTTCTTCTGTTTTCAATCCAACGCGGTAAGGCCCGTTGCCTTTGATTTTTGCCTGATGATAAGTGACTTTTGCATTGCGGATATACGCAACAACCGTCATGTTCTTTTCATTTAAGTGCGCTGAATAAGAACCTGTGGTGGTTTCTAAATGGATATATACAGGGCGGTCCGCATATCGTTCTAAAGATGCTTGCACATCTTCTTTTATGATCGCTTTCATGATTGCTCCCCTCTTTCTTCTTTTAAATACTCTGCACGTTCTGTATGTAATTTGACCAGCTGATATTTCACAGCCGGTTCGAGCTGTGAATTCACAATGCGCTGAATCGCGGCAAAATATTTTTCCAGCATCGGTTTTCGGAGTCTTGGATGTGTTCGTTTATCCAAGAGCTCAAGATCAATCGCCTCTGCTACCGCTTCTGCGTCATCATGTGCGAGAGATCGGTTATTCCAAAGTGAAGCATAGGCTTTCACTATCTCTTTATCATTGTCCATCGTCTTGCTCCTTTATGTCTTACATACATGAAATGATTATACATAATATATGCATCAGCTGAAAAGCCAAAGGCCTCAATGGCTTTTTGACGCCCGTTTCCACTTCACTTGTGAAAACGTAAACAAGAGCAGCGCAGCCCATATACAGCTGAATGTAAAAGCCTTCGAGCTTGAAAATGGCTCATGGTAAACAAACAGCCCGATCAGCAGGGTAATGGTCGGCGCAATATATTGTAAGATACCGACTTGATACAGTGGTAGCCGTTTCGCTCCTTCCGCAAACAATAAGAGCGGCAAAGCCGTAAACACACCGGCCAAAAAGAGAAGCAGCCACGTCCCTCCGCTTTCTGCACCCGCTGGCTGATCATGTCCACTGAACAGCAAATACCCCAATGCAATGGGCATAATCATGAATGTTTCCAGCGTTAAACCGATGGCGCTCGGCAGGCTTGTTCTTTTTTTGCTTAACCCGTACAGCCCAAAGCTGAATGCGAGGAGAAGCGCAACATAAGGAATGGAGCCGTATTGGAACGCCGAGATGATGACACCGGCTGCCGCAATCGAAACGGCCACTAATTGCAGGCGATTCAGTTTTTCCTTTAAAAATAAAATCCCAAGGAGCACTGATACAAGCGGATTAATGTAATAGCCAAGACTAGCCTCAAGCAAAAAGCCATGGTTTACAGCCCATATGTATACAAACCAGTTGATCGAAATCAGGATAGAAGCAAGAAATAAAGAGAGGATCCCTCCGTTCTTTTTCAGAGAGCGCAGCTCCTGCCATCCTATTTTCCATTGCCGCAAGAAAAAAAGTACGATACACATAAAAACAAAAGACCATATAATACGATGAGCCAAAATATCAAGAGCCGGCAGCTGTTCGAGAAGCTTCCAATAGAGCGGAAACAGGCCCCACATGATAAAGGAAACGGCTGTGTAAATAACGCCTTTTTTTGTTTCTGAATATTGCATTTATATCCCTGCCTTTCTTTAGAGCATCTTATATTATATCACGTGAAAGATCTGGCGGGCATATACTATTTTGTCCGTGAAGAAAGGATGTGAAGACAATGTTTGAGTGGAACAAGTACTTTCCTTTCCACAATCAATTTTCTAAAGAAGCATTAAAAAAAGCTGATCCGAAAGAAGTTGAAACGTATGTCAATCGTGTGATGGAAAGTGTGTTCGGCAGTGATTATGCGGCTCAATTTCCTTTCCGCGATCCTCTCCCCCAAAAAGAACAGCCCGCCAAACCTGATGTCAAACCTGATATTGATATATTCGAAACTGCAGACCATGTGTTTGTAAAGGTGCCAATCAGCGAAGAATGGCTGGAACAAGTGAGAATCAAACACACATCTCACGAATTATGGTTGGAAAACTTCCCAAGAGCAGATCATCCGAAAAAAGTAAATCTTCCTTGTTTAGTCAAACGCAAAGGAACAAAAGCCGTCTATAAGGATGGCCTTCTGGAAGTCATGTTTCAAAAGCAGCAAGACTACAATATGTCCGAGGTAGAAATCATCCGATAAAAAACGGCCTGCAATCGATGCAGGCCGTTTTTATTAATAGAAGCCGGGATATCCCCCGTATGGCACGCCGGCACCAAAACCGTACGGACCGCCTCCGTATCCATAAGGGCCAGGAGGATAGGCATAGGGACGAGAATAGTTAAACAGCGCACTCCCGAGAAAACCGCCTAATAAACCGCCGACTAGAGGAGCGCCAAACAAAAAAGGACTACGCGCCGGATATCCGGCTGGACCTGGGATTCCGCGATAATACGAATGATGAGGGTACATGATTTTTTCCTCCTTTATGTCTGCCTATACGTAAAGTATTCAGCAAGGAAGAAAAACGATTGGGCTACGGACTGTCTATGATTGTTACATCACAAGCTCTGCCAATAACACACAGCCGAGTCCTGTAACCGAAAGAACTGTTGTAAGCAGCGTCCAGGTTTGAAATGTTTCTTTCATGCTCAAGCCCAAAAATTCCTTTACCATCCAAAATCCTGCATCATTTACATGACACGCAATGACACTGCCGGCTCCTGTTGCAAGCACCATTAACGCGGGGGTTACACTGCCAGCCTCCATAAGCGGAGCTGCCATTCCCGCTGTGGTAAGCGCAGCCACGGTAGCAGAGCCTAGACACAGACGCAGAACCGCGGCGATGGTCCATGCAACGAATAGCGGCGACATGTTTGTTTGGCGGAAAAAATCAGCGACATAATCGCCGACCCCGCCGTCAATCAGCACCTGTTTAAACGCTCCTCCCCCTCCTATGATGAGCAGCATCATCGCAATTTGCGAAATTGATTCTGAAATAGATCTGCTGATTTCCTGCATAGGTATTTTACGGGCATATCCCATCGTATAGAGTGCAAGCAACAGCGAAATGAGCATTGCCGTTCCCGGAGTGCCGATAAATTCTATAATGTCTTTTCCTTTTGAATGTTCATTCAATAATAAAGAAAAAACTGTTGCCATTGCCATAAAGATAACCGGGAATAAAGACGTGACAGCACTGATCGCAAAGCCCGGTGTTTCATCCAGCTGAAATTCTTTCCTCGGTCCTAACCCCGATAAGTTTCCATGCTTTTGATACGCACCAGGAAACCGTTTCATCGCAAATTTATTAAATAAAGGCCCGGCAATCACAGTTGTCGGAACAGCGATGATGATTCCAAAAAGCAGCACCTGGCCAATATGGGCACCGTATGCAACTGAGATAGCAGTTGGAGCAGGATGCGGGGGCAAAAATCCGTGAGTAACATTTAAGGCGGCGGCCATCGGGATTCCCAGATACAGAAAAGGCATTTTTAATTCTTTAGCAATCGCGTAAACAATCGGTATCAACAGAACAAGACCCACTTCAAAAAACAGCGCAATACCGATGATAAAAGAGGCAACTACAACCGCCGCCTGTATTCGTTTCCTCCCGAATTTGTCAATCAGCGTAATGGCAATCCGGTAGCCGCCCCCAGCATCAGAGACAAGCCTCCCAAGCATCGCGCCAAGTCCAAACACTAAAGCTAAATGCCCCAGCTGCCCGCCAATTCCATCCTCAATTGAAAGAACAATTTTATTGATATCCATTCCAAGTCCGATGGCTACTAAAAATGAAACGACAATCAGTGAGACAAAGGTATTTAATTTTACTTTAATAATGAGAAATAACAGAATCAGCACTCCGACAGCTACAATTAAAATCGGCATGGAACCCCCTCCAAAAGTGTTTTATATGATTCTCGCGACATTGTTTCGGCGCTTTTCATGCCTAAATTAATAGAAAACGCTTTTATTTTAAATAACAACGTCTTGGTTATATGGTTGTTATCTTTTGATCAACTAATATGTTCGTACTAATCTCCTAATCAATGACTGTCAATCGTTTTTATGAGCTTGTCTCGATTATCTACCGCCTAACCTAATGATTCATTAGTTATATGTTGATTAACTTTTGGTTATATGTTATGTTTTTTAAAGTTGACAGCCAATCATTATATCTCTCCATTGTCTGAAAGCAAACGAGACAATATGAGAACAGACGGATAACAACTTCACAAGAGGAGGAGTACACATGCCATTATTGCGTTTTGATGTAATTGAAGGCCGTGACGAAAAATCGCTGCAATTGTTATTAGATACTGCTCACCAAGCGATGGTTGAAGCGTTTGGTGTTCCGGAAAGAGACCGTTATCAAATTGTCCATCAGCATCCCGCAAACGAGCTTATAATCCAAGATACGGGATTAGGGTTTCAGAGAACCAAGGATATGGTCATCATTAGCATGACAAGCAAAGCAAGAACCGAAAGCCAAAAGGAAAAATTGTATGCTCTGCTTGCTGAAAGGCTAGAAGAAAAATGCGGAATTTCCCCTGAAGACCTAATGGTATCTATTACTGAGAATGGTGACGCAGACTGGAGTTTTGGTCTCGGTGAGGCGCAATTTTTGAATGGAAAACTATAAGATTTCGTCTCCCCACAAAAAAAGAAGAGAGAGCTCCAAAGAAGCTCTCTCTTTTTTCATAAATGCGGAAGTCATCAGTATAGAAGCATCCAGCAATACGAAAAACCTGGATCTCCTTTTAGATCCGGTTTAAATGCCAATTGGAAGCTGACTGGGTTTTGGCCGAAAATATAAAATTTTGCTGATTTGCATAATAAGATACATCATAATCCCCATTTACAATAGGTTGGATGTTATAGCTTATTGATCATTTCCTATTTTATATATCCCCTTCATATGCACATGACACTTTTGCCATCCGGAAATATCAGTCTGACAAATATAAAAAGTCATGTAAACGGGTGTGAACCGTACTTACATGACTCACCATGGAAACAAGAGCGCTTTTTCAGACGCCGCTTTCCTTATTTCTCTTCTTCACACACTGTGTCACCAGGCTCGCAAAATTGATCGGCCCATGCCTGCATCTCTTGAAATACAGCTTGAAGCGCTGTTCCTTTTTCAGTCAGCGTGTAGATGACTTTGACCGGCGTTTCAGGGAGAACCTGCCGTTCGACAATCTCGTTTTGTTCAAGCTCCTTCAAGCGCTCTGCCAACATTTTTTGGCTGATCATCGGTATTGTTTCCGTTATCTCTTTAAACCGTTTCGGCCCATCCATTAGCACATGGATGATCAGACCGTTCCATCGTTTTCCCAGCAATGAGAATGCGGATTCCATTTTAGGGCACATCGTATTTCCCACAAGCCTTCATCCCTTCATCTATTGATTGACATGTATTCAATGATCCATTACAATAATCTTTCAAGTTACATTTAGTAAGCTTCTAACTTTTCTATTATCATACCACGTTTATCCGAAGGAGGAAACACTATGACGAATACTCTGGATGTTTTAAAAGCACGTGCATCTGTAAAGGAATATGATACAAATGCCCCGATCTCTAAGGAGGAGCTGACTGAGCTATTAGACCTTGCCGCTAAAGCGCCTTCCGCTTGGAACCTTCAGCATTGGCATTTTACAGTATTCCACAGCGATGAATCAAAAGCGGAGCTTCTTCCTGTAGCGTATAATCAAAAACAAATCGTTGAGTCTTCTGCTGTTGTTGCCATTTTAGGCGATTTAAAGGCAAATGAAAACGGTGAAGAAGTTTATGCTGAATTAGCAAGCCAAGGCTATATTACGGATGAAATCAAACAAACATTGCTCGGCCAAATCAACGGTGCTTACCAAAGCGAGCAATTCGCACGTGATTCCGCTTTCTTAAATGCTTCTTTAGCTGCTATGCAGCTTATGATTGCCGCAAAAGCAAAAGGTTATGACACTTGCGCAATTGGCGGATTTAACAAAGAGCAGTTCCAAAAGCAATTCGATATCAGTGAGCGCTATGTTCCGGTTATGCTAATTTCAATCGGCAAAGCAGTGAAGCCTGCGCATCAAAGCAACCGTCTGCCGCTTTCAAAAGTATCAACTTGGCTGTAAGGATATGAAAAACCTTAGTCCGAAATCCGGACTAAGGTTTTTTTATACAATCGCCTCTTTGTACCATTCACGAGCCTGTTCAGCTTCATGCTGAGTCAGCTGATGGCCCCCGTCCTGCCAGAAAACGGAGGCTGATGCCCCGCTGTCACGCAAATAGCGGTAAAGCTCTTCTGATTCTTCCTTCGTGCAGAGAGGGTCGTATTTCCCGGCACCGATAAAAACAGGAAGCTCCGCCATATCAGGCAGCTCGATACCCCGAATCGGAACCATTGGATGATGCAGAATAGCCCCTTTTAACACATCTTTATAATGAAAAAGCAGGCTTGCCGCAATGTTTGCGCCATTTGAATATCCGACTGCAATCACTTTGCCGCGATCAAACTGATGCGTTTCTGCAGCCTCGTCGATAAAATCTTTCAATTCTCTTGTCCGCACCACAAGATCTTTTTCATCAAAAACTCCTTCACTCAGACGTTTGAAAAATCGCGGCATTCCATTTTCAAGCACCGATCCTCTGACACCAAGCAAATGGGCATCAGGGTCTATAAACCGCCCCAATGAAAGCAGATCGTGTTCATTACCGCCCGTGCCATGCAACAGCAAAAGTACGTTGTCAGATGTTCCTTTTTCATAAATATGCTTCATTATAAATTCCCCCTTTTAAAGTTCAGGTAAAATGTCTGTAATTTGGTGTCTATGTTTCTCCAGCCATTCAGGCAGTTTTAAGGAAGTCCCTAGCTCAGAAAACGTTTCATCTGTCATAAAGCCCGGTTCATCTGTGGCAATTTCAAATAAGATACCGCCTTTCTCCCTGAAATAAACTGATGTAAAGTATTCCCTGTCGAGAATTTCTGACGAAGGCAGATGGTTTTCAGCAATAATCGGCAGCCATTTCGCCTGTTCGTTTTTCTTTGTCCGAAACGCTATATGGTGTACCGTACCATATCCTCCGACTCCTCTTTTTTCAGGATGTAAATGGACATCAATGACACCGCCGACGGCCGCTGAGGATGCCAGTCTGACAATCTGGTCTTCTTCGGCCACTTTGGTGTATCCAAAGCTTTCCGTTAACAATTGTATGGTCGCCTGCGGGTCGTAGGAATATAGCAGCACACCTTTCATTCCCGTAATTGCTTCATTTGTTGTGATCCCGTCAGGCGTCCACTCGCTTTTGCCGCTTTTCGCATCCTCCATGATCGCCAGCGGAAGGTCTTCTGTATCATCAAAAATAAGACCTTTTTCACCAAACAACGTTTTTTCCTCTAGGCTCAGCCCGCTTTTCTCAAGACGCTCCTTCCAAAAAAACAGGGAGCCTGAGGGAACTGAAAAGTACACCCGGCCCGCTTGGCCTTTTCCTACCGTTCCCTGTCCGCTTCCTTGGAACGGAAAAAAGGTCATTATTGTACCGGGATCTCCGTTTTGATTCCCAAAGTAAAAATGATACGTTCCGGGATCATCAAAGTTTACTGTTTTTTTAACAAGCCTGAGCCCAAGCACTTCTGTATAAAATCGCAAGTTTTCTTGCGGATCTCTGGCGAATGCTGTGACATGGTGCAATCCTTCTGTTTTCATTTTCTCACTCCTATTTATCTCGATTTCAAGATATTTATTATTTTAAACCTTTATTGAAAAGGATGCAAACCATGTGTTTTGATTAAATAATTGAAAAAATCATTTTTTTCTAATAATTATCTTGTGATCTTTTCTTACAACTGCTATTATAGTGAGCATTATCATGTTTCAGGAGGAAAGTAAATGGTTAAAAAAGCACTTATTGTTATTCTCATTCTTTTGCCATTCGTTCAGCTCGCGCTTTTGCCGCTTGTGAATCGAATAGAACCGATTATGTTCGGCCTGCCGTTTTTCCACTTTTGGCTGCTGCTGTGGATTATTGTTACGCCGTTATGCTCGTTTGGCATTTATCAGATGCAAAAAAAAGATGGAGGACTTGAATAATGCAAGGGAATCTGACTGCACTTCTCATTACTGCTATTATTGTTTTAACCGTTGTCTGTATCGGCTTTCTTGCCGGAAGAGACAAATCCTCACGCACTTCTGTGGAAGAATGGTCTGTCGGCGGCAGACGCTTCGGCGGTCTTCTCGTCTGGTTTTTAGTAGGCGCTGACCTTTATACGGCCTATACTTTCTTAGGGTTGACCAGTACTGCTTTTACAGGCGGAAGTGTTGCATTTTTCGCCATTCCTTATTCTGTGTTGGCCTACTTTATCGCCTACTTCTTCTTGCCAAAACTTTGGAAAGTTGCGAAAATTCATAAATTAACAACACTCGCGGATTATGCCCGGGAACGTTTTAACAGTAAGCTTTTGGCAAGCCTCGTTGCCATCGTCGGGGTACTCATGCTTATTCCGTACATATGCCTTCAGCTGAGTGGCATTCAAGACACGCTTCAGGTTGCCGGCACCGGATATATTAACGTAAAATTCGTTGTGATCATTTCATTTATTCTTGTTGCTCTTTACACATTCTTCAGCGGGATTAAAGGGCCTACATATACAGCCATCATTAAGGACATTTTAGTATGGGTCATTATGCTGTTTATGGTGGTGTCCCTCCCTCTCATTCATTTTAACGGCTGGACACCGATGATTGACACGTTAGTGAAGGAAGCGCCGCAAATGCTGACGATACCTGCAGAAGGGCCAAAAGGCATCCCTTGGTTTATCACAGCATCTATTGTTTCCGCTCTGGCACTTTTTATGTGGGCACACGCCGCTACAGGAGTTTTTACAGCGAAAAGCGCCGATGCAGTAAGAAAAAACAGCATGTTTTTGCCGCTTTATAATATCGTGTTAATTTTGGTTATTTTTCTTGGCTTTATCGCCTTTCTTGTTTTGCCGGAAGATACAAATCCAAGGCTGGCGCTGCTACATTTGATTCAAACATCTTATGGCGGCGTGGCACAAGGCTTTGCATATGCCACTATCGCTCTTGCTTCATTAATACCTTGTTCCATTATGGCAATCGGAGCATCGAATTTATTCGCCAACAACCTATACCGGGATTTGATTCATCCGAATGTGTCGCAAAGCAAGCTGACCCTTGTCACACGTTCAATGGTCTTTGTTGTCATCGGTCTTGCGCTTCTGTTTGGAATGCTGTTTCCGACTGCCTTAGTGACACTTCAGCTATTAGGTGTATCCGGTATGGTGCAAATCTTCCCTGCGATTGCTGTCAGCCTGTTCTGGAAAAACCAAACGAAAGAAGCAACGGTTATCGGATTATTAGCCGGCCTAGCGGTAACGTTTATTGTGTATATCACTCAATCCGCACATGGCATTTATGAAGGATTCTGGGGATTGGCTGCCAACATGATCGCTGTGGTTATCCTGAATCCGCTGTTCGTTAAAAACGCGGGATCCAATCCTGTCATTGAAGGTTTATTTGGCAAAAAACAAGACGCTAATCCAAATCAAAAGGGCGCATAAAAAAACCATACGCGGCAGCCGCGTATGGTTTTTTTTACATTTCTTTTTTCAGTGTTTCAATTGCCTTTTCCATTTGCGTATCATTATCAGACAGCTTCTTTTGAAGTTCTATCATTAATTTCGTTGTTGTATCGCCAGTCAGTATGCCTGTTTCATTCAGCTTCTCTTTTTTCTGGAACTGTTTGACGACAGATACAAAATCCTGGTCATACGTACTGTTAACCTTTACCTTGTAACCAAGTGCTTTGAGCATTTTCTGAGCCACTTTGACGTTTGTGCCTGTATCACCTGATTTGTACGTTTTATCTGCGTCCAAATACGGCAGCTTCGCGTAATCAGGCAGCTCTGCTTTCACTTGAGGCTTGATGCCTTTTTTGTGAATCCATTCGCCGTCAGCAGTCAGCCATTTGGCAACTGTCAGTTTGACGGTAGAGCCATCATCATATTCTTTTGCCGTTTGTACTGTACCTTTGCCGAATGTCGTCTCGCCGATTAACGGTACGTTTGACGATTCATGAAGGGCAGCGGCCATAATTTCGGCTGCGCTTGCTGTACCGTCATTTACTAAAACGACGGTCGGCTTGGTCACTTTCCGTTCTTTTTCGGCCTTCATGACTTCTTTTGAACCGTTTTTGTATTCAACCTGCATGATGTTTTTCCCTTTATCAATGAACAGGTTGCTCATCGTAATCGCCTGTTCCATTAAGCCGCCCGGGTTGCCTCTCAAGTCTAAAATATAGCCTTTGGCGCCTTTTTTCTCTAAACTGTCAATCGCATCTGTCAGTTCTTTAGCTGTTGTTTCAGAGAAAGAAGTGATTTGAATTTCTCCAATGTTGTTGTCTTTCATCTCTGAATAGACAGTCTCTACAGGAATGGTATCGCGCTTAATGGAAAGATCGATATTCCCCACTCCCGCTCTGTTCAGTTCAAGCTTTACCTTTGTGCCCTTTTTGCCTCGGATTAAAGCGACGGCTTCATTTACATTCATGCCTTTTACGCTTTTTCCATTCACCTTAATGATTTGGTCTCTCGGTTTGATACCGGCTTTTTCAGCAGGTGAACCTTTAATTGGGGATACAATAAGGATTTCTCCGTCTTTCTCCTCTACTTGGGCTCCGATTCCTTCAAAAGATGCTGAAATCGTCTCGTCGAATGATTTCGCTTGCTCTTGATCCATATATGTAGAATACGGATCATCCAGTGATTGAATCATTCCTTTAATTGCTCCGTCTACTAATTTGTCATCATCTGTTTTTTGGTAATAATCACTTTTGATTTGCTCATACGCTTTATTTAATTTGTCGAACTTGCTGTCTCCTGTGCTTGCTGATTTTTGGCCCAGGATACTGGAATTGCCCGTAATAAATAAAGTAAGCGCCGAAGCGACAACTGCAGTGATCAGCACAATAAAAAACAATTTTAATTGCCGTTTCAATTAAACACCACCTTTTTCTTCTTACATTATTATCATGGACGAATTCTTATTCGTCAACTCGGAGCAGAAATGAAAGAGAAACGCCCTTCTTTTGCTTTTCATAAACCTATGTCTTTATACGACATATGATAAGGAAAAAGGAGGATTCGATATTGAGCCGATATTTAGAAATGCTGTCCTTATTCGGTGTCGCAGGGGCGCACCCAGGCGGGCTGGCTTTTTCAAAAGCGGTCTTGCAAAAGGCTGCGCCCTCCCCGGATCAGCCGATTCTTGATGCCGGATGCGGAACAGGGCAAACGGCGGCTTATTTAGGACATTTGCTGTATCCTGTAACAGTCGTTGATAAAGATCCTATTATGCTTGAGAAAGCGAAAAAAAGATTTGCGAATGAAGGGCTTGCCATCCCTGCATATCAGGCGGAGCTGGAACATCTCCCGTTTTCTTCTGAGTCCTTTTCCTGTGTCCTGTCAGAATCGGTCCTCAGTTTTTCACGCCTGACATCCTCTCTTCAAGAAATTTCAAGAGTTTTAAAACCCGGCGGGATGCTGATTGGTATCGAAGCTGCTTTAAAAAAACCGATGCCCCCTGCAGAAAAGAAGCAAATGATGGATTTTTACGGATTTACTTGCTTACATGAAGAAAGCGAATGGCATAAACTCCTAAGATCCTATGGCTTTCAAAAAACAGAAGCGATGACACTTCTTCCGGAAGACATGGAATTTGAACCAACCACAGAAATGGATTTATCGCAAACGATTGATCCCATCTATTACGATACGCTTCAAACACATTATCAGCTCATGCAGTTATATAGTGAGTACATGGGTCATTGTATTTTTATCGCGTACAAGTAAAACGGCGTATCGCCCCCTGTTTTCGTCCAACCTTTTTTTCCTATCTATCATATGCTGATAGAAAGTCAGGATAGGAGGGGAACAATATTGGAGAGATATTATCATCTTTGCAAAAACCATCAAGGTAAAGTCGTCAGAATTACAGAGAGAGGCGGGAGAGTTCACGTCGGCAGAATTACCCGTGTAACAAGAGACAGAGTTTTTATAGCTCCGACCGGCGGAGGGCCAAGAGGTTTCGGTTACGGATATTGGGGCGGTTATTGGGGATACGGAGCGGCTTACGGTATTTCCCTCGGTTTAATTACAGGGGTCGCTCTTGCTGGTTTATTCTTCTGGTAAGCATAGAACAAATGCTAGATTCACCAGACACAATGAAGCCCGCTTATCTAGTGTAAGCGGGCTTTTCATTTTAAATTTTCTTCACTTTTTCAAAGTACTCTTCAAGCGTTAAATCATTATCTTGGATGACCTTTGCGGCTTTTTTGCCTACATAGCGCAGATGCCATGGCTCATATTCATATTTCGTGATATCTTCTTTATTTTTCGGATAGCGAATGATAAAGCCATATTTATAAGCATTGTCCTGCACCCATTTCCCGTCTGCCGTGCTTCCGAACGCTTCATTTAGCTCAAAGCCATTGCTCCGGCTCGAAATGTCCATCGCAAGGCCTGTTTGATGCTCGCTTTCACCCGGGTAAGCGACCGCTTCCTTTGCCTTCTTTTCCCCTTTTAGGCTTACTTCATTGTCAAAAATGACTTTCTGTCTGTCATACGAACGGTACCCTGAGACAGCTGCCAGTTCATAGCCTTCCTTTTTGGCAGCATCGAACATTGTTTTTAATGCGTCGGCCGCTTCTTTTCTGATGTAACGTTTTTGAATCTTTTCTTCAAAAGAAAACTCTACATCAGGTATGACAAGATCGCTAGGTTCATAGTTTCCGGGCAGTGCATATTGTTTATTGACAAGCGCGAGTATATTTTCTGGATTTTGAATGGTTTCCAGACCATCGACTTTTTTAATATCATTGAAATACTGGCTTTCCAATGAAAACTCACTGTTTTGAGTGTTTGATTTTTTGCTGTCAGCTGTTTTTTGTTCTGTTTGCTTTGTTTCTGCTGTGGTTTTCGTATCCTTTTGAGCATCACCGTTCGACATGCTGCAGCCGGCTCCGACTATTGCCGTTACACTCAGAGCGGCAGCCAGTGAGAACCATTTACCGGACTTTTTCATATTACATTACCTTCCTTTTATCAATCGTTTCCGCATTCATAAAGAAGAGGCTGCCGGCACCCAGCACGCCTCTTGATATATTTTATTGTGATACGGAATGTAAAGCCACTTCTATCATATCATGAAATGTCGTTTGACGCTCTTCCGCTGTCGTTTCTTCTCCTGTTAATACGTGATCACTCACGGTGAGAATTGACAGGGCTTTTCTTCCGTGCTTCGCTGCTAATGTATACAATGCAGTTGTTTCCATTTCAACGCCAAGCACACCGTATTTTGCAAGTTTTTCAATTTGCGAATCGTCGTTGTAGAACTGGTCAGCTGTAAATACGCTTCCTACAGTCACCGGCACACCTTTATCCTTTGCGGCATCATAGGCATTTTTTAAAAGCTCGAAATCTGCGCAAGGCGCAAAATCAATGCTTCCAAAAGCGACTCTGTTCATTTGTGAATCAGTTGAGGAGGTCATCGCCAAAATGACGTCTCGCACTTTGACATCTTTACGAATAGCGCCGCAGGAACCGACTCTTATTAGATTTTGCACATCGTAGCTTTGAATTAATTCATTCACATAAATTGAAATAGACGGAACACCCATTCCCGTGCCTTGTACTGAGATTTTTTTACCTTTATATGTACCCGTAAATCCATACATGCCTCTGACTTCATTGTAGCATTCTACATTTTCAAGATACGTTTCTGCAATAAATTTTGCTCTGAGAGGATCTCCCGGCAAAAGCACTGTATCCGCAATTTGTCCTTTTTCAGCACCTATATGTACACTCATCTCATATCCTCCTGTAAATCTAAATTATCATCCAGCCCGTCCATTTTACAACGAATGTCATGATGAAACAAACTTCAGCATTGATTATAAAGGAATATGTCGAAAAAAGAAATGTTCGAGGATCTGTTTGGCACTTCCTCAGAAAAACGGATAATCGGGGTGTTAATTTGAAAACCTAACCGCAGGAAGGAGGGGTGGGACATGGGTAAAAAACATCGCAACCGGATCACCGGCCAAAAAAAGAACAATCATATACCTGAAAAAGATATCATTGCAGCTGAAGAAGCACACGGGAAAGAATATTCCGCTGCCAAACGCAAGCCTTAAAACTGCAGAAAACTGCGGGTTTCCGCAGTTTTCTTTTCATTATGTCGTTTGTACAATCAGACGATTGATTTTCCTCCAGCCGGCGGGAAGCAGTTGATAATATGTTTTCCCTTTTCTGCCTTCATCAATCAGGATCACGTCCCCTGTGGCCATGAATCTTGCATCATAATCACTCGGAACAGTGTCGAATACATTAAACAAAGAGAATGCTCTTTTCAGCACGTCTTGATGATCGCTCCCGTTCAGTTCAGTTCGATAGACGGCTCTGTAGCCCTTTTTTTCGCCAAACTGGGGTGTCTGAAATATTGTCACGTCATAGGAACAAGACTTCTTTTTAAACACGGATAACATCATCAAGATCCCCTCCCTTTTATTTCTTTAACATATTGGCGTTTTTGCTGTGTTTTCCTCTCTCTATTTTTGTCGAAACCGCTTAATCTTTTCGTCAAAACCTTTTACTAGGAAAAACAGAAGCAAGCCAAGGCTAAAGCCGCCTAACACATCTGTCACAAAATGAACCCCCAGATACACTCTGCTTATGCCGACTAAAACAGCAATTACACCGGCTATGATATATACCATTTTTTTATGTTTGGACAAAAACGGGAGGTGTTTCACTAAAAAGTAAGCAATAACAGGATAGACACAAGCAGCATTCATGGAATGGCCGCTCGGAAAACTGAAGGATGATTCATGAACCAGCGGTGCAAAATCAGGCCTCACTCTTTCGATCCATTCTTTTAAGACTTTGTTTAACAGCCGATCTGTGCCGAATACTAAGAGCATCAACAGGCCGTCCCATGTTTTTCTGTAGAAAAACATGCCTGCTCCAATGATGACAATTAGAGGGAGCAGAAAAGAAGAAGCACCAAGATGCGTGATCCCCGTCATGACTTCATTAAGCCATGGCTGACGGATCAAAACAGCTGCCTTGCTTATTGCTTCATCTGCAGATTGAACAGCATTTGTATGAATGGCCGCAGCTAGAATGAGAAAGAAAAGAAACAAACTAACGGGCTTGTACAATTTAACCACCTCAATTTTTTCAGAAGTCATAGAACACGAATAATAAAACCGGAGCTGACCGCTCCGGTTTTAAGCCTCACTCATCTTCATCCAGCTCTTCATCTATCATACATTTTTCTATCAAATAATCAAAGGTGATATCAGCGATTTCAAACAGCTCATCCTCACTCGGTATGTAGCCCCGTCTTGCAAGCTCTCTGTAAAAAAATTCAGCGATTTCTTCCGTATCAATCACAAGATCTATTTCTTTCATCTCCGTACCGCCTCCTTTTTTATGTTTTATGAAAAAACAGGCTGAATTATACCCGGTGTTCTAAACAATTCTTTCAGTCATATATTGAATAAAAAACGAGCCATGGGAGGCTGACGCTATGATTGCTAAAATGATGGAAGCACTGGACGGAGAAAGATTTGATATCATAATGGAAAAAACGCTCAAAGGAATGACGCGTGTGATGATTTGGGGCTGTCTGCCATATTTTTTATATGTCTTGATCCGTATGTTCACAAACTAACTGAAATGCTCTTTTAAACTTTCCAAAACAAACATCATCATGTCTTTATATTCTTCATCATGAAACATTTCGTACAGAATTTTGTAGTCATTATAAATATCCAGAAGCTCATCAACAATTGACACAGCAAGGATGTGAAGGGTATCTTGATCTTCATCATCGCCTTCAAACTGAAGAAGAGCAGACGATGCGATATCTTCGCCGATCTCATGGCCAGTTTCTCCGACATAATGGACAAACAACAGCTGATGCACAAACTGGTCCATTTCATATTTTCTAAGCACCAGCGTGAGATCCTCTTCCTCCGTTTCAAGCCACTCTCCATCCTTTAAACGGGTCAGCTCATAAATGATATCTTCCCAGCCATCTTCCAAATATCTCCAAATTTCTGTTCTATGGCCGATAATGCGAAAGAGTTCTTTTCCATAGTCTTTTACATAAACAACGTCCCCAATAAGGAATTCATACTCAATATCAAGCTTTTCCATGTCGACAATAACACCCTCATAATCTTTATAAAGCTGAATAGATGATTCAAAGTATAAAACTTCGTTATGATTGACTTCATAAAGATAGTGTTTATCAATTTGGTGTACTTTTGTGATGGTGCCGACTGTTCCATACATAATGACGACTACGATATCCCCTACTTGGAATTTCGGTTTATTTTGCTTCATGGTGTCTCCCCCTCGCCGCAACATTTCTCATACGCTATCGTATGCCGGGTGAAGCCAATTCGCATGGGCATGAAAACCAAAGGAAATATCCAATTATGGTATGGGGGACATAAAAAAATCCGCAGTGATCTGCGGATTATTATCTGCCGTGCACTTCAGACTCGTATTGATCCCAAGCTTCATCAAACGTCGCCATCGTGTGAAGGTAATCAGCATTCAGCTCCAAATATGAACTGATTTCATGATAATCGGTAGATGTTTTTGGAAAGCTGTGATCCTCATACGCCTGATTGGCAAATTCACTGATGCTGTCCTTCGGCTTAGGGTGTCTGTATTTCAATAAATAGTGATAAAAGGATTTCATGGGTTTCCCCTCCTGGTGTCTGTCTTTTGTTGTTCTATTATACAGTTCAAGTGTAAAATTACAACAAAAGAATACTGAAACATGACTCAGGAGAAGTCAAAATAGTTGCGTTTCAAAATTCTTTCTGTCTCCATGAGCTGCTGATATGTCAGGCTTTCAGGCAGTTTTTTTGTTTGAATTAAAAGCAGCTGATCCTCAATCTCCTTAACCGTGTTTTCCTCTTGATAGGTCATACCGCAGGAAGAACATACCATGGCAGGGGTGTCTGTCAGTTCTATAGCCCTCGTTCCATCAGGGAGCTCCCAGTACACCGTGTTCCTGCCGGGCACCGCTTCAAGCTCGCCGCACCATTCGCATGTTTTCATGAAGAATCCCCTCCGCATTCAGTCTCTTTCTGTTTTTTCTGCTGCGCCAAAAATTTCTTTTCTTTGAGCTGATCTCTTTTCTCACGCCGATCTTTTAATGTTTCATGCTCCGGATTTGCGATGTATGCCTCTCTCCTTTTGATTCTGTCTACATTTTCAGGTGTAAACGAAACTTCTTTGTCAGCAAAAATGGCACTCAGCCCGATCGGCTCCTTTTTGTCAGCGGTTTCAGGGAAAACGGACTCAAAATAGGCGTCTGCCTGATTGGGGATATAATTTTCTGGTTCCGGATATGACGTAATCACACCTTCAAAATTTCTTAAGATCACTTTGTCAGGACTTTGTGACAGTACATAGTTTGGCTGCAGGGCGATTTTACCGCCGCCGCCTGGTGCGTCAACGACAAAGGTAGGAACCGCATAGCCTGAGGTATGACCTCTCAGCCCTTCAATGATCTCCAAACCTTTGGAAACAGGAGCTCTGAAATGCCCAATTCCTTCTGACAGATCACATTGGTAAATATAATAAGGACGGACTCTGATTTTTACCAAGTCATGCATGAGCTTTTTCATAATTGGAACCGAATCATTAATACCTGCTAATACGACAGCCTGATTTCCGACCGGCACTCCCGCGTTCACCAGCTTTTCACATGCCTCAACGGATTCTTCTGTCATTTCGATGCTTGTGTTAAAATGGGTGTTCAGCCAGACCGGATGATATTTTTTCAATATCTCGCACAGATGATCGGTAATGCGCTGTGGAAAGACGACGGGCGCTCTTGTTCCGATTCTGATGACTTCCAGATGCGGAATGCTGCGCAGCTCTTTTAAAATATATTCTAAAATTTGGTCGTTGATGAGCAGCCCATCACCGCCTGAAATTAAACAATCGCGGATTTCAGGTGTTTCCCGGATATAAGCAATTGCAGCATCAAGCTGTTTTTTTGGGACTCCCATTCCGATTTGACCGGAAAAGCGCCTTCTTGTGCAGTAGCGGCAGTACATGGAACATTGATTCGTGACAAGAAACAGCACACGGTCGGGATAGCGGTGTGTCAGACCGGGTACCGGTGAATCTTCATCCTCATGAAGCGGGTCTTCCAGATCGTATTTTGTTTTATGCATTTCTTCAGAAAGCGGCACAGACTGCATGCGTACCGGGCATCTCGGATTGTCGGGGTCCATTAAAGAAGCATAGTAAGGTGTAATATTTAAGGGGATCGTTTTGGTAGAAATTCTGACGCCTTCCTCTTCATCCTCGGTCAGATTGATGACTTTCTTTAAATCATCTAACGTTCTTACAGTGTGTGTCAGCTGCCAAAGCCAATCGTTCCATTTCTCTTCCGGAACGTCCTTCCATAACTCGATCTCCTTCCAATGCCGTTTCGGTTTATACCATTTGTTTTTCAAACGAACTCCTCCTCGCGCATATTTTGACTTACAGTTGCTTGCACCAAATATTCATGTTTTCAAGGCCTTCGGCTATAAAGCAATTATTGATCAGCCTTCCGCCATACTGATAACCTGAATGGTACAACACAGCATTCATCCCAAAAGACGAAGCACGGACGAGAGAAAACACATGAAAGATATCCTTTCCAGCCATTTCTTTTTCTAACGCCTCGATTAAAAAGCTTGTTAACGAATGGCCGCGATATTCCGGCAGCACAGCGCAATCGGTTATTTCTGCATGCCCAAGCTCTGGATTGATTTCTGCGCTTGCTGCGCTGATCAGGCGGTCATGATCAAGCATGATATAATACACCGTATTTGCATTCATCGTCTTTTCAATATAAGCGGGGTCAAATACTGGGGTTGGGTACGTGCGAAATACTTTTTTATACAGCATCGATAGCTGGTACATGTCGTTTGTTTCTGCTTTTCTCATCGTAAAAACGGGTGTACTGTCGTTGCGAAGACGGGGCGCTGTGCGATATATGGCTTCGATGATCTCCTGTTCCTCTGTATAAGAATCTGTTTGTCTTCGGCTTTCTGACAGATAACGTACCATGACACAAGCCGAATGGCCGAGATAATAGCCCTTTAGATAGCCCTCCGGCGCAAATAATTGTTTGACAAGCATTGGCTCATCATGCTGCTTCGCATAGACGATGATTTTTTCTGCATTCTCTTCTTTTGCCGCTGCCACGATATCTGGCAGGGCCTTCTCAATGGCTCCGTCATAACGGACCACTCTGATTCGTTTATTAAAACCGTCATGGTCCAAAACTGCTGTGACACCGCTACTCTTTATTGACTTGAGCATCCGCATCCTCCCCATCTGTATGAAGCCCGCACCAATCCATGACAAAAAGTGCAATAATTTTAGCAGATTCTATCATGGCTTCAACCTCAATGTATTCATTGGCCTGATGAGCCGTTTTTGTTTCCCCCGGCCCGAAAACGATCACTGGTGTATCTCCTGCATGGTACAAAAGCCCTCCATCCGTTCCCCACGGGGAAGCCTCAATAATCGGCTCTGTCTGTTTCATTTTTTTATAGGCTGATTGCAGCACAGAAATTAAAGGGTGATCATCAGGTAAATCATTCGGCAGCCATTGAGCGCCAAACCATTCGACTTGTACGGGATGGCGTTTAAACCATTCGTCATGGTATTCTAAATCCTTCAGCCAGTTTTCCAATTCAAGTTTTACAGCTTCTGGTTTCTCATGGGGAGCAATTCCGCATCTCCCTTCTATGACGACACGGTCTGCAACTGAAGATGGCCAGGCACCGCCCGAGATGGTGCCGATATTCACCGGTACCGGTATTGGGATATTGTCATACAGCGGATCTGAAATTCTCGCATTGCGGACTTTCTCCAGCTCTTGTATCGCTGTGATAACGTGCATGCTTTTTTCAATCGCGCTTACCCCTTCGTAGCGTGTGCCCCCATGTGCGGATAATCCCTTCACAGTGATCCGAAACCACATTGAACCCTGCTGCTTAATAAATAGTTTCATATTCGTCGGTTCAGGAATCAGCGCCCCGTCAGCACGATAGCCTCTCATGATGGCGGACAGTGTACCGGCGCCGCCGCACTCTTCATCTACAACACTCTGAAACAATACATCTCCCTTCAGTTTGACATCGCAGGCGTGCAGGGCTTCTAAAGCAAAAAGAAGGGCTGTATTGCCTCCCTTCATATCCGTTGAGCCGCGGCCGTATATTTTACCGTTTTCTTCGACAGCTTGATACGGTTCATACTTCCAATCCTTTACGCTTCCTTCAGGCACAACATCGATATGGCCGTTCAAAATCAGGGACCTGCCTCCGCCGGCTCCCGTTTTTTTAGCCACGATATTCGGGCTCTCATGAAAATCGGATCGGTTAGATTTAAAGTAGGGATGCTGTTTTAATTGCTTTATGCTTGGCTCCCATACATCAATGTCCATATGAAATTGCCGCAGCTTTTCAAGCACAACAGCTTGGGCGTTAAACTCTGACCCCAATGTGCTTTTTTCCCCAATCAGCCTTTTGAGAAGACGAATGGCTTTGGCCGAATGCTGATCAAGCCACTCGATTACTTTTCTTTCAATGTCTTGCATCCTCATTCCCCCTCTTAAGAAAAAGGCATATCTATTTTGATTTCAGCTTCTGTCAGCCTCGTCACCTCATCGATTGTCGAGCCATTCATCAGCTCTTTTAAAATGAAGTGATGGCTATCGACCTCAAGAACCGCTTTTTCGGTAATAATCAAATCTACACAGCCTGCAGCAGTTAATGGCAGCGTACATCTTTCTGTTAATTTAGGCCTTCCCTTTTGATCTGTATGACTCATGACGACAACCACTTTTTTCGCTTTTTGGGCAAGCTCCATCGCCCCGCCCATACCAGGCACCTTTTTTCCCGGAACAAGCCAATTTGCCAAATCTCCTGATTGGCTCACCTGCAGGGCGCCTAAAATCGTAATGTCAATTTTGCCTTTTCTGATCATCGCAAAAGACATGGTTGTATCAAAATAAGACGCCCCTTTTACAGCGCGGACAGGATATCCCGCGGCGTTGCATAAATGCGCATCCTCTTCTCCCTTTTCGGGACTTTCTCCAATGCCAAGGACACCGTTTTCCGCTTGAAACATGACCTGCATGTCAGGCTTCAAAAAGTTCGGTACCAAGGATGGGATACCGATACCGAGATTCACAATCATGCCCTGCTTAATTTCAGTAGCAGCGCGTTTTGCAATCTGTTCTCTTTCTGCTACTCCCAAGCCCATTTCCACTTCACTCCCTCGCTTCGTACAACCCCCTCAACAAAAACCCCCGGTGTGACAATCATTTCTTCAGAAATCTCCCCCATCGGAACGATACGCTCAGCTTCGGCAAAGGTTCTCCTGGCGGCCATTGCCATAAGCGGATTCATATTGCGCGCGGTTTTGTCATACGTTAGATTGCCGAATTCATCTGCAATGTAAGCATTGATAAAAGCAAAATCAGCCGTCAGCGCCTCTTCAATCAAGTATCGTTTTCCCGCCACTGTTACGATGTCCTTTTTTTCGCAAACCATTGGATTATCAATGCCCACATCGGTTAAAATACCGCCAAGTCCCGCTCCGCCAGCGCGAATCCGTTCCGCAAGCGTTCCCTGAGGTGAAAATTGAACCTCTAACGTCCCCTCTGTCATCTGTTTTCCGGCTACAGGATTGGAACCGATATGCGAGGCGATCAGGGTTTTGACCCGTTGATTAACAATAAGCGGGCCGATCCCGATATCCGGGAAACCGGCGTCATTGCAAATCACAGTTAAATCCGTTACACCGCTGTCCAATATCGCTTCAATCAATGAAGGAGGCGACCCGACTCCCCCAAAACCGCCAAACATCAGAACCGATCCATCCCGAACATCTGCAATTGCTGTGTCAATGCTGATTGCTTTTTGAAATGGCGCCATTTAATGTCAATCCTTTTTTAAGTTTTTTTCGACCGCTGCAACTGTTTCTGAAAAAATAGAGATAAGCTCTTCCATTTCACCGTCTGAAATGGTAAAAGGAGGAGCAACAATGACAGCATCTCCTTCACCACTGTCTATTCCAGCTTTGGAAGGATAAACAATCAGCCCGCGTTTTTTCGCCTCGCTGACAATAAGCTGGGTTACCGCCTGCTCTGGCGGAAACACTTTCTTCGTTTTTTGGTCTGCCACAAATTCAATGCCTAATAGCAGTCCTTTTCCGCGCACATCACCTATAATGCCGCTTTGAGATGCCGCCTCATCAAGCTTCTTCTTCAGCACAGCGCCCTTTTTTTCTGATTGTTTGATCAAGCCGTGCTTTAACACATATCGCAAAACTTCAAGAGCAGCTTTGGCTGAATAAGGATGTGCACTATATGTGTGACCGCTCATAATCACACCTGACCCTTGTTTTATCGTTTCAATAATAGAATCAGATACGACGGCAGCGGCAATAGGCGCATACCCCGCACCGAGTCCCTTCCCCAGTACAGCAATATCAGGTACGGTGTCCCAATGCTCTGTCGCGAGCATCCTTCCTGTTCTCCCAAGCCCCGTCATCACTTCATCTGCAATAAAAAGCACATCGTGTGTGCAGCATACCTCACTTAATCTCTCATAATATCCCGGAGGCGGAGTAATCGCTGCGCCTGCAGCACCAATAATAGGCTCAGCCACAAAGCCGGCGATGAATTGGCTTCCGATTCTTTTGATCATAGTGTCCAGTTCATCAGCTGCAGTCTGAACAAAGTCTTCTTCCGTCTCATAATTCAGCCGATAAATATGTGGAGCTGAGATAGCTGGATACCGCTCAATGAGATGGGTGAACCGGTATCTCCTTTCATAAAAACCAGACAATGAAAGCGCTCCCAAAGTTATTCCGTGGTAACTGCTCCATCGAGACAAAAAGATGGATTTTTGTGTTTGCTTTTTTTCCTGCCAAAACTGAATGGCAATTTTCATAGCTGTTTCTATCGCTTCTGATCCGCTGTTGACAAAAAAAGACCAATTCACATCTCCGGGCAGCTCCTGTGCCAAGAGAGCGGCTAATTGCTCGGCGGGCTCACTCGTAAACTGTGAGCGGTAAGCAAAAGACACCTGATCAAGCTGTTCTTTCAGCTTCTCAGTCACATCACGAACTCCGTGGCCGATATTACATGTCACCGCACCTGACGAGCCGTCGAGATATTTTTTTCCGGTCTGATCATAAACATATGAACCCTTCGCATAACTGACAACCGGATAGGCCGAGCTAATCTCTGGCTTAATCAAATAACTGCTCATGCTCCCACCTCAAAACCCCTTTTACCATATTGTATGAGTGTCCAAATGGCGGCATGACGTTCCCCGCAAAAACTTTTTCACATAAAAAGAGCCTTCCTAATAGGGAAGGCTCTTTTGGAATTTCAGCATCTAGCAAATAAAAGCGGCTCCAACAATAATTAATAAAATGAACAAGACAACAATTAACACAAATGTATTTGTCCCGCAGCCAAATCCGTAACCGTACCCAGAGTATCCATACATGCTGTTTTCATCCTTTCTTATCACGATATACGGCATTTTATGCGGGCCAAGTCCCAAATGGTTTGTGCAAACGCCTATTTCATGTAAGGAAATAATGAAATACAGTATGCACCCGCTCATATTTTTTAAACGTCAGCTTTTCGTAAAACTGAGTTGCACCGTCAGTGCTTGCAGCCACTAAGTAGGCTGCTTCCATTCCTAGTGATTTGGCGATGGACAGCATTTCTTTCACTAAGATACTGCCGTAGCCCTTCCTTTGAAACTGATCTAAAATTGCCACTTCTTCGATTTTAGCCGTTTTCTCTTGCTGATCGATAAACAGCTCGCCGCACCCAATGGGAACTTTCTGTGCCTGGTCGCTGTAACAAACAACAAGAATGATTATACCTGCTTCATAGAAAGGATATTTTCTTTTTAATTTTTGTTCAGCGATTGCTTCACCAATATAAATGGAATCGTAAATTTTCATAATAGAAGATCCATCGCAAAGACTTTTTGCCGTCCCCCATGCGGTTAAAGGATGTCCCATCTGCCCCTTCCAGTCACTAAGCTTCATGTCATATAGTAGCTCATCCTCGACGACAAAACCGCTTTTTACAAGCGACTGCTTCAAACCGAGCGGAAAAACATGCTGCGGCGATGCTTTTAAATGGAGATAATTCGCATCAAGCAGCTTTGGTACGGAGGGTAAAAAGTTAAGTAACCGCTCCAATGGAAACGTATCATGGAGCTGAACAAAGTTATGAGAAAAAATTTGCGGAAGCTGCGGATCTCTGTATACGCTGTAATGATCAAACGATGCCGATTCAGACGTTAACAATATATATTGATGTTCCGTTTTTGAATAATGTCCTGTCATGAACGTCTCCTTTTTATGACCTATACCTTTACTCTGTTGCAATATTCAATTTCTTTATAATCTCATCGTACACCGGATAAAACGGCTTTCCAATTGGAAATTGCTGAATATTTCGGAAAGAAGCGGAGATTGGCTTCTGATGTAAAAAAAACTTCCTTGTTACTTGTTCACTAATCGGGTGAAAGACGCCGTTTAGAAACAAAAACGGCTCGCGTTCGATGAAAAACAGACGTCGGCCAGGCGGATTTTTGATCAATTCAGATCGTTTCCACGTAATCGGCGGTCCTTCCGGAAGCGTCTCCATCTCTTCTTTTCCAATTGTCACTATGTCTTTTCTTTGAAATTGATAAAATTGAAACGCATACTGGTCCACAATTCGCCTTTTTTTTCCGGCTTCGATATAAAATATTGCAGGATGGTCAGCTTCCTTTACTAAAATATAATTCGGAATGTTTAAAATTTTTCCAATCCTATATTGGAATAAATATGGGTCTGGAACAGCGACAGTCCGATTTAGATACAAAAAACCCCACTTTTCTCCAACAGGATGCCTTACACCCTGATCAAAAAAATACACATTTTGATCTGAACCTTTTACAAAAGAGCCGTCAATCAAATCGGCGGGCAGAAACCGATATGCATTTTGAAATGAATCTGGGGTTTTATAGGTTGTGTCTAATACTTCATTTATCGGCAGAAATCGGGTAAAGTTGTTGAGTCTCGCCCAAAAAATTGCGTCGCCATGGTTCCAATGCTTCATATCATCATCCCAGTAGCCTCCAAATTTATGATGGATGAGATTAAGTAACGAACTGCGATGCATAACGGAGCAATGATCAACTTGAAAAGCGGCCTGATCAAGCACTGCATTGGCATTTCTGTAGAAATGTGAGATTTCCTCTCCCCTTTCGTTTACATGTACAACTTTTTGTTTTGAATAGACCGCCTGCGCTTCAGGCTTATGTGAAAACTCTTGCACCATACGGCTCAGCCGCTCAGGATGATAAACAGTGTCGTCAGTAAGATAGGAAATGTAATCGCCGTCTGCAAATGGGAGCGCACTGTTAATTAATGTGGCATAACGAGCTGTTTTTAATCGATCTGCAGGATGCACGAAACTGTTATGATATTGAATGCGCCGGTCGTGGAGATACTTGTGAATCACCGCAGTTGTTTCTGCATTCGAATGATCATCCATGATAAAAAGCTCCCAAAGATCATGCGTTTGCTGTATCACGCTTTCGATCGCTTTTTGCAAATAATGGGGTTTGTTGTAACTTGTTAAAATAATAGACACTTTCTCTCCCATCTATACCGCCTCCCGCCGTCAAACATAAAAACGGCTCCGCAG
Organism: Bacillus sp. YP1; assembly: GCF_000877815.1. Taxonomy (NCBI): domain Bacteria; kingdom Bacillati; phylum Bacillota; class Bacilli; order Caryophanales; family Bacillaceae; genus Bacillus; species Bacillus sp. YP1. The sequence goes on from NZ_CP010014.1 coordinate 1,891,229, forward strand.
CAAGCAGAGCCTCTGTCATCTTTTAAAAAGCACCCCAGCTTACAACACTTGAGAGTGAAACATGAGATCTCATGTTATTTAACGGGTTTTGGAAAATAACCAAATCAGTCAGAACTTCTTTTACGATGACATTTTGAAGTGTATCTCCGTTGATCAAATTGACTTTTGAAACCGGTACGCCCAGCTCTTTTGCAAAAACAAGCTGGCGTCTGAGGTCAGATGGATTTCCTTCAGAAGACGATTGACGTATCAGCAGAATCAGCAAAAGCAAAATAAAATGCAGTTCATCTTGGGTTTTCTTCTCGATCCACTTGTTTTTCTAAATCCAAATCATCCCTCTCCCTTATCCTTATCTCTGTTTCACAATATGTGCGACTCCGATTTATGCTATAGGCTATGTCCACTCCATTAAAAAATCAGCATTTTCCTTAAATAGATGAAAATTAGATCAGGTACGGCGTTCGACTCATACCAAATAACAGCCGGAAGAATATGATTAACGTGAGTTCACTATCGAATAGGAGGTGTGTGTAATGAGCTCTGAAAATGCACAGTTAAAAAAGGATTTAATTAAAGCCGTTTTAAGCCCTTTATTTCCAACTGCAACAGAAGGAGGAGAAAACATGGATAGTAACCTTAAAGACTTGCTTGAAGCTGCCATCGATCAAAGAGTAGATGAAAGTGAGATGGTTACGGCAGAATCTCTTTTAGACCCTTCCCTTCCGGCAAGATGGATTTTTGCCAGAGTTACGCCAGGCACGACAATCAGCATTGTAACCGATTCAGGAGACATGATCGGGCCGGTTGTCTTCGTTGCTTTCGATCAGGTTCACGGGATCGTATTTGTAACACAGGAAAGCTCCGTCACTCCAGCAGGCCAAGCTACAACATTAATTGATGTAGACAAAGTAGAAAGCGTTACGTTCTTTTCATAACATCCGATGAAAGTGTTGTATATCCAGTCGGGATACGGAGGAATATATTGTTATTTTGATCGCTGGGCTGAAGAATGTTTTCGGAACACTCATACAGAGTATATGTCTGCAGATACACTTGAAGCAGAATCTTTGGTGAAGATCGAAACGTTTCAGCCGGACTTCGCACTCTTGATGGTTGGAGACCGCGTTCCTCACGACTGGCTGACCTGGTTAAAGGGTAAGGGTATCCCCGTATATGTTTGGCTGACCGAAGACCCATTTTATATGGATATCAGCCTACAGGTAATCAAGCTCGCTGACGCCATATTAACGATTGAACAAAATGCCGTTCTCTATTATCAAGGGCTCGGCTACCAGCACGTCTATTATGTTCCGATACCAGTTAATCATCGGCTGTTTAAAAAAATGGGCACCGAACATTCCTATCATTCAAATCTGTTAATCATCGGCTACCCTTACCCTAATCGGGTTCAGCTTATGAAAGAAGCGGTCCATCTGCCATTCACGGTTCGGGTAATCGGCAAGGAATGGAGAAAATATCTGCCTAAAAAAGTGCTCAAACAGCCGCATATTGATGTCGTCAGCACATGGGTTCCACCCGAACAGGCCGTTCATTATTATAATGGGGCAGACATCGTAATTAATGCGCATCGTCCCTATCATTTTGCTTTCAACCAAAATACTATGCGCATCAAAAATGCCAGTTTTAATAACCGAACGTTTGATATTGCTGCATGCGAAGCATTTCAATTAACAGATTTACCCGCGGCGCATCCTTTTTCATCCTTTATTTCTTATCACGGCATGAACGACTTTAAGGAAAAAGCCGCTTTCTATATCAACCATCCTGAAGAACGGCAAAAAGCTGCAGCAGCCAATTATAAAGAGACCGTACCCGCATTTACGTTTGATGAGCTTCCTGCAAAACTAAAAGCGATTCATCTGGCGCTTTCTTGAAAAATCGTTCATTGCTATGAACGATTTTTTTATTCATAGAAAAAAGCAGCTGCACAAGCTGCTTTCTATTCTAGCCGTCAGAACGGTCTTTCAGCTTCCTCGGATTTACCTGTTTATGAAGATCAGGCATTCCGCCGAGATGCTGTGCAATTTGTTCCCACGATACAATTTTGAAATTTTGATTGACGGTTTGTCCGTTATCGATATTTTCGCCATCCTGCGCCACAAAAATCCCGTACGGATATTTTGGGCCAAGTCCGAAACCGAGAACATCAATACCATCCGTGTCACTAGTACCGTCTATTTTCTCGCCATCTGTAATCTCAAAGTTGGCTACATAGCGATTTTTCCCCTGCCGTTCATACATTGCATAGCTGTTATTTCCTTGACTTGAAGCCATGAGATATCCTTTGCCATTTGGTGCATAATAGATTGTCAGTCCTTCAATATCAGCTGTCAAATGATCTCCTGTCGCACGGTCAACAACCTGTCCCTTTGACCCTCCGCCGGGCTCAGCGTTAAATTTCCAGATGGCCTCATCTTCCTCTGCTATGTATAGGTTCCCATACTCATCATCCGCAACAAGGCCTTCGGTCTGAGAATTCAACTTAAATTCACGCACCTTTTTCCCTGTTACATAACCCTTTCCACCATCAACAATTTCATACTGCTCAAATTCCCCTTGTTTGCCTGTCACTAATGCGTAAAATGCTCCTGTTTTCTGGCTGTGATACAGGCCGAATCCATAAACCTCAGAAATATTGGTGGAAATAGGATGTTTCGGATCTGTAATGCTTTTCAATTTTCCTTTATCCCCGTCTATTGCATATACTTCAATTGTATTTTTTCCTTCGGACCGGTTGGATGCAGCAGCAATATCAATTTTTTCGCCGTTCAATGGAAAATCATAGCGCAGATCGACATTATTGAGCTTGCCAAACTCATAAGAATGAAGCTGTTTTCCGTCTAAATCATACACAACGAGCCCTGACTTCTTATTTGTTGTAATCAACTTGCTTTTTTCCGGGTGTTTTTCATGAACCCAAATGGCCGGGTCATCTGCTGCGTCATCGCCAGATGCGACCGGATCTGTCTCCGTGTGTGCAGTCACTTTGAAATGATGTTCCTCATTCACATAATGAGCCGACACCGAGGTTGCTGTCAGGCTAAGCAATAAACCCGCGGCAGTGCTTAGCAGCATTGTTTTTGAAACCTTCATTTGGTATCCTCCTCTTTTATCACTATCACTATTATTGTAAAATATATACATGTGATTACCGTGAGGAAAATGAACCTTTTTTTATAGGGTTTCTGACTCATAAACAACTTATTCCCCAAAGAGGTACGTGAGATGACTTTGCCAGCTTTGCTTTTGCGGAGCGAAATAAAAATATGTTGAATATTTAGTACATTGTTTTTTTAGTTTTGTTATTCCCTAGTTACGTCCGTTTTTCCATTTTCCATTAAAAAAGAACACTTTGTGACATGATCATTCCCCTAAATTTTGTTTTATTGGTTGCTTTCATTAATTCGATTACAAAGTTGAACATATGATGCATGGTAGAGAAACGAGAGTTGGAGGATAAGCCATGCCTAAACAGCAAACAGCAGAACTAAAACCATTTTTCCATAACAAAACAGTTTTAGTCACTGGCGGAACGGGTTCAATCGGGAGTCAAATTGTCAAACGCCTTTTGCTGCTTACACCTAAACAGGTGATTGTATTCAGCAAAGACGACAGTAAACAGTATGTCATGAGCCAAAAGTATGCGGAGGATAAGCGGCTATTATTTGTACTCGGAGATGTACGCGATCACAGAAGGGTGAATCAGGTGATGAAAGGCGTCGATATCGTCTTTCACGCGGCTGCGCTGAAACAGGTTCCGACATGTGAGGACCATCCATTTGAAGCGATCCAGACCAATCTCATCGGCGGACAAAATGTGGTGGAAGCTGCCCTTTCACACCGAGTGCAGCATGTCATTAATATCAGTACAGATAAAGCTGTATCTCCTGTGAACACAATGGGTGCCACCAAGCTGTTATCTGAAAAGCTGTTTCATCAAGCAAACCGCCACGTCCAAAACAAAGGAACCTTGTTTTGTTCGGTCCGCTTTGGAAATGTTCTCGGTTCCAGAGGTTCGGTCATCCCCATATTATTTGAACAGATGATGGAGGGTGAACCTCTGACCATCACAGACAAAAACATGACCAGATTTTTCATGTCAATAGACGATGCAGCTACATTGACATTACAATCGGCTGCTATTACAAAAGGCGGAGAAACCTTTATTTTCAAAATGGAATCACTGAAACTTGAAGAACTGATTCATGGGTTTGAAGAATATGCATCGCAGCACGGGCTCCCGCGGCCGGCTGCAGTAGAAGTGGGCAAGCGTCCAGGTGAAAAGCTTCACGAAGAATTAACATCTCCACATGAAATTGAATCACTGTATGAATGGGGCAACCTTTATGCAATCCTTCCAGAGCCGGAAAAACATCCTGACTTTCGCAAAGTCAATCTGCCTGGGTATCAATCAGATCAAGCCCCGCTCATTACGAAAGAAAGAATTGCTCAGATTATTGAAGAATTGCATCAAGAGAAAAAGGCATAAAAACAAGCCTGTCTATCCATTAGGCAGGCCTGTTTTTAACAGTTTATTTATTAAAGAGATGCAGATAGCTTTCGTATCCTTCTTCTTTCAGCTTATGCTTCGGAACAAACCGCAGCGCTGCTGAATTTATGCAGTAACGAAGTCCGTTTGGACCCGGTCCGTCATTAAATACATGGCCAAGATGAGAATCAGCAGTTCGGCTTCTTACTTCTGTGCGAATCATGCCGTGGCTCGTGTCCAGTTTTTCTTCCACTTCTTCTTCTTCAATCGGCTTTGTAAAGCTTGGCCAGCCGCAGTGGGAATCAAATTTATCTTTGGATGTAAACAATGGCTTGCCTGACACAATGTCTACATACAACCCTTCTTCCTTATGATCCCAATATTCATTTTGAAATGGCGGCTCCGTGCCGTTATTTTGCGTTACTTCATATTGCATGCGATTTAATGACTTCATTTTTTCTTCTTTATTGTACGCCATTTATTTAGCCCCCCAATGCTCGCTGATAAATCCCGCTCGTCCGGAACCTGTCCGGTAGCGCTGATAATGTGCTGGATTCTTTTTATAAAAATGCTGATGGTAGCCTTCCGCTTCATAGAAAGGTTCAGCTTTTAAAATGTCCGTTACAATCGGATCTTTAAAGATGCCGCTTTCAGCCAGACGTTGCTTGGAAGCTTCCGCAAGCACCTTTTGTTTATCATTATGATAAAAAATGGCTGCGCGATAGGAACTGCCGCGATCAGCAAACTGCCCCCCGGCATCTGTCGGATCGATTTGCTGCCAAAATAATTCAAGCAGTTTTTCATAAGGGAATACATCAGGATTAAACGTAATTTGAACGGCTTCACGATGTCCCGTCGTTTCACTGCACACCTCTTCATACGTAGGGTTTTCAGTATGGCCGCCTGTATACCCGGACACCACTTTTTCAATTCCCGGCTGTTCGTCAAAAGGTTTAACCATACACCAAAAACAGCCTCCTGCAAATGTGGCGATTTCTTTTTTTTCAGACATACTGGTGCCTCCTTTGTTAATACGTGGTATTATTATATTATAGCATGTAAAAATAGAATGAAAATGATTCTGCTTTTCAATAAAATCTATAGGTTTTAAGCAATATGCTTATGTAATGGAGGTTCACAAATTTGAAAGTAAGAACACAGATGATGTACGATATGGAAACTTTACTCCGTAAAGTCTTTAAACAAATACGCAATGAAATCAATGAAATTTTAGATAAAGAGCTGTCGCGGAATGAATTCACCATTCTTCGGATCCTCAGTGAACAAGGGCCTAAAAAAGTCACTGAATTTGCGCCTATTTTAGAAGTATCGGCAAGCCACATTACGGCTGTGACAGATGCGCTGGTAGAAAAGGAATGGATTACGAGAATCAGATCGAAGGAAGACAGACGCATCATCCGCATTCATATCACTGAAGCGGGCGAAAAAGTCCTTCAGCACTTTAACGAGAAAAAAACGGAATATTTCTTTAAACGCTTTGACTGCTACACTGATGCTGAACTTGCCACGTTAATCGAGCTCTTCAGCAAACTTGATAAAAAACGGTGAAAAAAAGCACATACCGATATATAGGTATGTGCTTTTCGCAGTGCTTCACTTATTTTTCAGTAAACAGCTTCATTGCTTTCCAGCGGCCATATCTATAATACAAAAATGCCGCGCAGCTGCTAAATAAAAAACTCATTCCGATTCCAAGCCCGATTCCTTTTTGTCCAAGCCAAGCTGAAAATAGAGCTGTGAAAGGATATCTCAACACCCAAAACGAGATCAAATTTAATACCAGAACCTGCAGCATCGCTCCCGCGGCCCTGACGATTCCGTTCAGCACAAAATTAATCCCAATAAAAGGGTAGAAAAACGCGATCCACTTCAAATATTGTTCACCAAATGCGACCGCATCGGGCTCACTGATAAATAACCTTATGAGATATTTACCAAATACCCAAATCATAACCGCAATCACCAGCATGCAGGAAATAACAGCTATCACACCTAGCCTTGCAATTGTTCCCACTCTTTTTTCGTTTCCGATTCCAATATTTTGCCCTGCCATACTATTGACGGCCGTACCGGCAGCCATTGCTGGAAGCGTGATGATACTATCAAGCCGCTGCACCGCGCCAAAGCCTGATACCACGTGATCCCCGTATGAGTTAACAACACTCATAATCGCCATCATACCGCCTGTAATCACCATCATCTGCAGACCTGCCGGAATCCCGAGTTTCAAAATCAGCGCGGACTCTTCCCACTTGGGCATTCTCGGAATTGAGAATGGCACAAGCTTGTGTTTGACCACATAAAACAACCCATACAAAAACGCAATGCCCTGTGACAAAATCGTTGAATAAGCCGCTCCCGCTATTCCCATGCGGAACACAGAAATAAAGAGCGGCGCAAGCACTGTATTCAGTACAACAGCAAACGCAATAAACCGGAGAGGTGTCTTGCTGTCGCCCAGCGCACGAAGCACAGTACTGATAAAGTTATAACCAAACAAAAATAAAATGCCGATAAATTGAATCTGTAAATACGTCTCAGCAAGCGGTATCATTGACTCCGGCGTTTTTAGAAGACGCAGCAAAAGCTCTGAGAGAAAAAAACCGGCCGCGCCGAATCCGATGCTTAGGCCTGTTAATAAAACAACAAAAGCGTTAATATACGACGCCATTCCTTTTACATCATCTTTTCCTTTTTGCTGAGATAAAATGGTTAACGTCGCATTGTTAAGGCCCAAAATAAAAGACAGCACGGTCAAAACAATCGTGCTTGATACCGCGGCTGCCCCAAGGGCCTTTGCCCCCAGTAAATTGCCGATCCACAAGCTGTCTATAAATTGAAAGGAAACCTGCAATGCGTTTCCGAGCATAATAGGCATTGAAAACAGTACAAGCTGTTTCAGCACGTTCCCCTGTGTAAAATCGTATGCTTTCATCTTTTCTCCTTGTGTTCTCAAATTTTCTTCGGACCGCACGAAAAAAGAGACGTTGTTTCATGTCTCTTTTTTCATGACTTATCGGTTTTTTTTCGGTCTCGCATACCGAATGTAAACACCATCACACTTAGGAACAAGGCACAATAGGAAACATTCAAATACATTTGATCCATGTCTTCAGCAGCCAGATGATGATAAGCAAGCCAGCCGAAGTACAGGGAAAATGTAAAGGATAATAAACTGAAATACTGGTAAATCCTTTTCATTTTCAGTCACCTCTATTGTTTAGGATGGTAATAGGAAAACTCAATTTCATCTTTTTCTAAATTTATCTTATCCGCTTTGACATACATTCCATTCGTTAAAGGCATTTCTGACAAACGCACTTCAATGCTTTTATCTCCGGGGTGAACATGGACAAATGACGGCAATTCATAAAAGCTGTCCATATAATTTAACACAAAGCTAATTGGTATACTCAATTTCCCTAACGAAAATTTCGTGACATTCAGCTCTACATCACCGTTTTTTTTCACAGTCGGCTCAAAAGCGATAAACGCATCAATAGACGTGGAAAATGCCTTGATTTTCCCTGCGACATGAACATCATCATCAATCTCTACTTTATAATCAAGCTTGTTTGATGCTTTGTCGTTTAAATATGAGTTAACAAACGCAGCTAATGATTCTTTTGTGCTTGTCACTTGAAATCCATACTCGCTCTCAGATGAATCCTTCACCTGAGCCTGTTCCCCCGGGAGCAAAACAAGTGCCACAAACCCGGCGGCGAGGATAAAATTGATTGCAAGCAATATAATAAACAGTCGCTTCCACTTATTCATGCTGTCACCCTACTCTTTCGGTAATCCTTCTTTTTTAATGGCTTGATAGACGCGCTTTGCGATAAGAGAATAACCCGTACCATTAGGATGAAAATCATCTTCCTCAGAAATTCGGCTGCTGTCACTTTTTTGATTGAACAAATCTTCGATATGAACGATTTTTGCATGTTTATCTTTTTTCAGCTCTTTTTCAGCAATATGGTTCCAATCCGTGACGACACCATTTATTTCATTTAGTTCTGATAATGTAAACGTAAACGGATTGTACATGCTGACATAAATCAGCTCAGCGTGATCATTCAGCTCGCGAATTTCAGAAATGATTTTTTCAAAGCGCTTTTCGTACGGTTTTTCCGCTTCCTGAAACGGTTCAACGGTTAATTGCAGAAAGTTTTGGCGAAGGATTTTCATCAAATCATTACCGCCAATTGTAAAAAAGACATAATCTGCGTCCTTTATGCCTTTTTGAACCTTTTTATCTTTTAGTTTTTCTAATAAATCATCCGAACGGTTCCCTTTTACGGCATAATTTTTCACGTCGACCGTTTTGACTTGTTTATCTGACCGGATAGAATCCGCCACCTTGCCGACATATCCCTTTCCGTCGGGATCTCCGACTCCTTCTGTCAGCGAATCTCCGACAGCCGCTATGACAATGTGTTCTTTTGTTTTCGTTTCATGGGCTTTTTGTTTTCCCTCAGATGATGTACGTATGCTCGTACACGCAGTAAGAAGCAAAATCAAACTGGCCATGATTGAAAAAATGCGCAGCTTCAATCTTGTTGCTCCTTCCCATTCTACTAGTGGAAAGTGTATCATGTTTTAGAAGATTTGCAAATGCCCAGTCTCCTAGCTTACTTGAGTGTACTGGCTGTCTTCACATCGGCGATAATATCATCGTACGGTGTATTTTCCACTCCGTTGTAATCTTTCAGCACCTTACCGTCCGGGCCTACCAAATAAAAAGAAGAATAATGAATGACTTGGTCCTCTCCCTCCGGTTTCTTCACAATCGCTTTAAAGCTCTTAAGTGCGAACTCCTCAATGTCACTCTGGCTGTATCCCGTGAGGAAATCCCAGTTATCAAAAGATAATGGATAGTTTGCGGCAAATTTCTTCAGCTGTTTCGGCTTATCGTTTTCTGGATCAACGCTAAAGGATACGATACGGACATCTATGTTCTCAGCCTTCAGTTTTTTTTGCAGCTCGGTCATATGAGCGGTCATCGGCGGACATACAGTTTCACAATTGGTAAAAATAAAATCCGCCAGCCATACTTCTCCTTTTAAACTCTCTAAAGAAACGTTCTTGCCGTCTTGGTTTTGAAATGTAAAAGGCTCCACCTCGTAATTGAGCGGATCTTTAATCTGCTGTCCTCCGCATGCACACAAAAACAGAAAAAACAGCCCAGCCGTTAACCCCTTGATAACCTTCATGACATCCATCCTTTCCAGCCAGCATAAAAACGCTTTCTAAAACCGTCCTTACTGTCCCATGTTTGTATTCGATACTGAGCAAAAAAAATCCTGCATGCCTCCCCATTAACGATTACAAAGGAGGGCATGCAGGTAAAAAACGGCATGTTACGCGTTGTGCTTTAACACCTCTTGATGAAATACAGCCTGATAATCTGCCCACTTCATCCGGCGCTTCATATAATGTCGGAAAGAATACACTTTTGCCCTGCTGTTTGATGAAAACACTTCTTTTAAGTAGAATTGCAAATGGTGATGTAACATAAAGAAATAGTGCTCATCTTCCTTTAATACAGGTATTTCTGTCACTTTCACCTGAATCCCGTCATCGCGTTTGAACTCTAGGCTTTTGAGTAACAAGCTATCAATCCTCTTTTTTGTTTTTCTTCTATTATATATGATGCCAGCCGGGCTGTCTGTCATTTTGCGCGGTTGTGTAAAAAAATTAGATTAGCAAATGGAACAAGTCCTCATCCTTGTTCACCTCTACATAATGAAACGGTTTTTTGTTCATCCGTTCAATCAGCGGCCCATAATCGGCTTTGTTCTGCAGCTCGATGCCGACAAGAGCAGGTCCATTGCTTTTATTATTTTTCTTCGTATATTCAAACCTTGTAATGTCATCATTCGGCCCGAGGACTTCGTCAAGAAATTCGCGGAGCGCCCCCGCTCTTTGCGGAAAATTGACGATAAAATAATGCTGAAGACCTTCAAAAATCAAGGAACGCTCCTTCATTTCCTGCATTCTTCCGATATCGTTATTGCCCCCGCTTACCACACACACCACGTTTTTCCCTTTAATTTGATCCTTGTACAAATCAAGCGCTGCGACAGAAAGAGCTCCAGCCGGTTCAGCAACAACCGCACATTCGTTATATAATTCAAGAATGGATGTACATACTTTTCCTTCAGGCACAAGGAGAATGTCATCAACGACAGTTTCCAGCGTCCGGAAGGTTTCCTCGCCAATTTTTTTAACAGCCGCACCATCTACAAACTTATCAATTTTATCAAGTGTGACGACATGCCCAGCTTTGTTTGATTCAAAGTAGGATGCCGCTCCCGCCGGCTCAACAGCAATTACCTTTGTATCAGGAGACACGTTTTTCAAATATGTACCTACCCCAGAGAGAAGGCCGCCGCCTCCGACACTTGCAAAAAGAAAATGCGGTTCTGTATCAATGTCGTTTAAAATCTCGACTGCGAGCGTTCCCTGTCCGGCCATCACATCCGGATCATCGAACGGATGGATAAACGTCCGAGATTCCGCCTCACAGCATTCAGCAGCGCTTTTATACGCGTCGTCAAACGTATCGCCTGTCAAAATAATATCGATAAATCCTTTTCCGAATAGTTCAACTTGAGATACTTTTTGTCTCGGTGTAGTAGACGGCATAAAAATTTTCCCGTGAATGCCAAGATGTTTACACGAAAATGCCACACCTTGAGCGTGGTTTCCGGCACTTGCACACACAACTCCGTTCTCTGTCTGCTCGCTGGAAAGCTGTTTCATTTTATGATAAGCCCCTCTGAGCTTAAAAGATCTGACAACTTGCAAGTCTTCGCGTTTTAAATAGATATTGCATTCATATCTCTCAGAAAGTCTGTCATTCCTCTGCAAAGGTGTGTGAATGACAACGTCCTTTACGTTTTGGTGAGCCTTCAAAATGTCTTTCACTTGGATGAGAGAGTTTTCTTTAAGCAACGGTTTCATGTACAGATTCCTTTCTTGTTTTAAATCCCTATTTAATATGCCATTATAACATGAATATTCAAAAAATAAGACAATTATTTTTATTTAATTATTAAAAAAATACAGACTATGTCCACCACATCTTGTGGTAACTTCTGTTCAACCATTATCCTGCAGAGTCAAGAAAAAAGATGATCGTAAAATAAAGGGTGTTTTCAACCAAAAGGCATGATATAATGAAACCAATTAGAACCAAAAGGAGCCAATTGATGAATAGTGCACCAAAACTCAATACATTTCAACATCTAATCGGAGAACATCAAACTTTCCTGGAAGCGAAGCGAATCGCCAAGCAGTTCTCGTTATCGGAGCTTCCTGTCTTAATAACAGGAAAAATCGGAACAGGCAAAAATCACTTCGCACATGCCATACACTTGGAATCTTCGAGAAGCAATGAACCGTTTATAAGCGTCAATTGCAGCACCCATTCGGAAGAAACCCTTATTCATGAGCTTTTTGGCCCTAACGGAAACACTGGTGTTTTTCAAAAAGCGGTACGAGGAACCCTTTTTCTTGATGATGTATGGCGCATGCCTGCTTCTGTACAAGCTCAGCTGTTAAAAGCGCTTGATTCAGACACGGAGAAACCGCGAATGATCTGTGCTTCTGCAGACCGATCCGTGGAACATACATTCAGGCAAGACTTATTCTACAGACTGAACATTTTAACGCTCACACTGCCCGAATTATCGGAACGAAAAAGCGATATTCCGCTTTTGACACAGCATTTTCTCTCAAATTCTGGTCAGCAATTGTTAATCGATCCCTCCGTTTTTCCCGTGCTTGAGAAGCATGCATTTGAAGGCAATGTCAGGGAATTAAAAAACGCTGCAGATTATATGGCGGCAGTATCAAGCGGGGGAACGATTCAGCCATATGACCTGCCGCCGTATATTAGAGGCACGATAGACGGAAAAACGTCGAAGAAAAAAGCGAAACTGCTGACTTTAATGGAAAAAGCTGAGTTTTTGTTTATTTTGGAAACAATAAAAGTATTGAACGAAAAAGGAGAACCTGCCAGCAGACGGATCATTTCTGAACACAGCAAAAATACCCAAACCTCGTTAACTCCTCAGCAGGTCAGAAGCCGTCTCGACTATTTGGAGAAAAAAGATTATGTCACCAAAAGCCGCGGACGCGCAGGCACAAAAATTACCTTTGAGGGCTTGAGCTTTATAGAGACGTTAAAAAATCAAATGATCTAGCGATCGAAAGGAGAATGTACTTGTTTACAATCAAAGAAGAGATCGCCAATGCGATTACACACGGCATCGGTGTCCTCTTATCCATCCCAGCATTAGTGTTTCTAATCATATTTGCGGCTAATTACGGGTCTGCATGGGACATTGTCAGCTTTACAATATTCGGTGTCTCTATGCTGCTGTTATATTTGAGCTCCACCCTGCTTCACAGCATCACACATAAAAAAACGAAGGACATTTTGGAGATTATTGATCATAGCGCAATTTACGTACTCATCGCCGGAACCTACACGCCTTTTTTGCTTGGGCCGCTGAAAGGCACACTCGGCTTTACCCTGTTGGTTATCGTATGGTCACTTGCCCTAGGCGGAATCGTTTTTAAAATTTTCTTTGTGAAACGGTTTATCCTATTGTCAACCTTCGTGTATTTAGTCATGGGGTGGCTGATGATTATTGCAGTTAAACCTTTATATGCTTCACTAAGCGGAGCGGGATTCAGCCTCCTTTTTCTCGGCGGCATTTTATACTCTGTCGGAACCATCTTTTACATTTGGAAAAAGATCCCCTTCCATCACGCCATTTGGCACAGCTTTGTATTGGGCGGGAGCGCTGCCATGTTTTTCTGCGTGCTCTTCTATTGTGTAAAGGTGCCGTTCCTTTCGTAACAGTAACAGAAAAGCGCAGTCTTCACGACTGCGCTTTTTTTATGCACGTAATTGTTTTTCATTGGCAGGTATATAAGCTTTTGAAAAGGACAATTCAATGTCTGCCGGTTTTAAGCGTTTAAAAAACGAGCCCTTTTGCATGTTATCTGTTCCTTTCGTTTCCACCATCACCAACGGAAGATGATAGCGGGCCGCAAGTTCTATAGGATCAATAGAACCATCTAGTGAAAGAATCAGGCTTTGTCCCTTTTCCAGCTGTTTTGTCACATCTTCATATACCTTTTCTGAATCACCGTCTGAAATCACATCCATCCGATCCAGCCATTGCCCGATAAAAGGCAAGCGGAACACTTTTGGGTTGGCGATAAAGCCAGCCGGTTCCTCAATATATCCAGCAATTAAGGCCAGTTCAGCCAAACGCAAACGGGGATGCACATACAAAATAGGACCTTGTGGTATTGGCTCTGGCTGATGGATTGTCACAACTGAACCGGAGATGCCGATACAGCCTTCCAAAAACGCCTTTGGCTGTTCGTACACAAGAGTCATCTGTTTTTTGTATGACAGACGGGGATCAAGCATTGCTTGATTAAATAATTGTTTCATATTTTTTAACAGCATATACACAATATAAACCACTAGAAGGCTGTAGCGAACCAATTAAAATCCTCCCGCTTTAGAAGAATTCTTTTTTTCATACATTAGAAATTCGTAATCATACGGGTTTTTTTCGTCTTTGATCCCCTGCTCAGAAGAAACCAGTTTCCAATTGGATTCATCAAATTCAGGGAAGTGACGGTCACCCTCAAACTCGTGATGAATTTTCGTCATATACAGTCTGTCCGCATAAGGGAAAAGGTCCGTATAGAGCTGAGCCCCTCCGATCACAAAGCATTCTTCAGGGCCTGAACAAATGTCCAGTACATCCTTTAATGAACCGACAACCGTGCATCCCGGAAATTCTGAAGCCGGCGCTGAGGTAACGACAATATTTTTCCGATTTGGAAGCGGACGTCCGATCGATTCAAATGTTTTTCGGCCCATAATGATTGAATGGCCCGATGTTACTTTCTTAAAGTATGCAAGATCATTGGGCAAATGCCACGGCAAATCATTGTCTTTGCCGATAAGCCTGTTGGCATCCATCGCAAAAATGAATGAAATCATACGCTTACCGCCCCTTTTTGCTCTAAAACATGTCTACATAAATCCTTAAACTGTTTCATTTTTTTCATCCTTTAAAAGTAGTCTTCTAGTAGTGTAACACAATAAAAAATCATTTCTGAACCCAGAAATGATTTTTTTATAGTCAGCTGACGACAGGCTTTTCATCCTGTTCTTTTTCTTCATCTTGCAGATCCTGATGCGTATGTGCAATTCTGCTCGCCGCTGCTGCAGCAAGAGCTGCCACAATATCATCCAAAAAGGTGTGAATACCGTCTGGACTTTCATCAAGTTCCTTAATAATTCCAATCTTCTCTTTATCCAAATAACCGAAATTGGTCAAACCGATCGACCCGTACACATTAACGATGGAAAGCGGGATAATTTCATCTATGCCGTAAAGCGGTTCATCCGTTTCAACAAGGTGCTGCAGCGGTTCGGGGAGAACCTTCTGTTCTGCAAGCTGATCGAGTGCAAGGCCTGTCAAAACAGCATGAATAATTTCACGTTTGTTCAGGACTTTTTCTACATTCTCCATGCAAACACTGAGCGGCAGATTTGGATTGTATTTTTCCTGAAGTTTTTGAACAATCCGTGCAATATCTTCTATCATAACGCCCCGTTTGTTCAGCATATCCTTTGTTATATCGACCATTTCATTCATTGTGTACTTTTTCATGTCTAATGGCATCTCCTTTAGGCACTCATCCAGTTGGGAGGCGTGTTGCGGTCCCAGTAAATACTCCCAAGCTCATGATGTGATTGAAACCCATCTTCTGCTGTATGATAATGAAAATTAAACCAGTAGCCGTCATGAGGCGGGTGGTCTCTTCGCACATGGAATCTGAGAAGATCTTCTCCAGTTGTCCGATTGTAAACGTTGAAAATTTTTTCCGTTTTGCCCGCTGAAGGCATGCTTGAGATCACAACATCTTGGTACGCCTCATCATCTTGCAATGTCGCTAAATAATCACTAATCACATTTTCGATTTTTGGCAGGATCTCTTTCCGATAGTCATCCTCAATGACAGGAGCGATTCTGCTGCCGAATTTTAAAAAGGACTGATCCTCAGCGCTGTCAAGGAGCTGTTCCTTGTACGATTGAAAAAGCAGTTCAGGATCTCGCCTGTCATCCGACTCATCATCGTACAGGTCATGCTCATCATAAAAAGCGGTGTAATCATTCTGCTCAAGACTGCTCGGCTGTCCGGAAGGCTTGTCCGCCATAAGGGCAGCCGGAGGAGATACGAGCCCGAACGTTACAATGGTAAATAAAACCACAAGGGTCTTTCTCATCCACAATTTCATGACTGCTTATTCCTCTCTATTTTATTGTCATGTTTCTCTTATTTTAGCACATCCAAAACATGCAAGTCATGTACTATATGAAACTGATATGCAAATTAGGAGATTCGTTGCTATGCACTTTGTGTAAAAACGCTTACAATATTCCATGAAAGGAGGCTTTCCGCATGATTGACGCTCTGTTTGCCACAGTTTCACTCTTAACATTGTTATACTTTGTCGTCATGGAGGTCACCGATTAACAGAAAGCCCGTGATATGAATCACGGGCTTGTTTGAATGACGCCATAATGGAACAGTGCTGTTTTTCTTTTCATGACGTTAAAACCAAACTGTTCAAATCGCGGGCTTTTCCAGTGGTCTTTTAGCACAACGCTTTTTCTGGCGACTCGTACCGCTTCATTGATACATCCTTCGTGCAAAACGGAATCTTCTGCCAAATCACGTAAAGGCGCGATGCCGTCAGAGGTTTCTACAGGTTCATGAAACATTGGATCGAAATAAACCACATCAACAGAGTTGTCAGGAAGCTGCTTGATGTGTTCAAAGCAATCACCATTCTTCACCTGGATTCTTCTCATCGCAGCTTGAAGCTCTTCTATACCCGTTTCCCATGAATGCAGTCCCGTCCTCACTAAAACAGACACAAGATGGTTTTTTTCAATCCCAACAACAGAACCCGTTTCGCCTACTGCCATACTTGCGATAATGGCATCTGACCCCAGCCCGAGTGTGCAATCTAAAAACGCATCCCCTTCAGATAAGCCGGCAGCCCGAAGCATAGGCTCTTTCTCCCCCTGCAAGAAGCGTTTGGCTCTGAACATCGCTGTATTCGGATGAAAAAAGAATTTGGCACCTTGTTTCGTATACAGCTCAAACCGCTCTTTGCCGACCACTAGCAAATCACGTTCAGCTGACTTCAACAGGTGTTCAACCGTTTGTTTATTCCGGCCGCAGTATGGCATATTTAGCTCTTTAGAAAGCTGCTTTGCAGTTTTTATGGTGTGTTCAGACGGTCTATAGCTTGTTGTTATCATCTTCTGTACTCCCAAAAAGAAAATGCCCGGAAAACGGGCATTTAGCAGTGCGCATCGAAGGCAGCAGTCAGATTTTTCATAATTTCTTCCATATCGTGTCCTTCAATTTCATGACGCGGAATAAAATGTACGACTTCTTTGCCTTTCAAAAGAGCCATTGATGGTGAAGAAGGCTCCTGGCCAGTAAAATACTCACGCATTTTCGCAGTAGCTTCTTTATCTTGGCCCGCAAATACAGTCACCGTATTGTCAGGTGTTTTGTCATTCTGGAGGACTGCCTGTGTAGCCGCAGGACGCGCAAGGCCTGCCGCGCAGCCGCATACAGAGTTAACGACTACAAGAGTTGTGCCCTCTGCCTTTTCCATAAAGTTTTCTACTTCTTCCGCTGTTGTTAACTCTTCAAAACCTGCTCCAGTCAGCTCGCGGCGCATCGGTACGACAAGCTGGCGCATGTATTCTTCATAAGCCATTGACATAAAAAAAGCCCCCTCTAGTATCCTTCATCTGAAGTAAAGGATACTATAGAGAGGGCCGGATTTCAAATGTTCACACCTTAAAATAAAAGAAAGTGTCCCCAGCTATCTAGATTTTCATAATACCGCCGGTGTTGGCACTTGTCACAAGTTTAGAATAACGTGCCAGGTAGCCGGTTTTCACTTTCGGTTCAAAACCTTTCCAGTTCGCTTTTCGTTTTTCCCACTCTTCTTCTGGCACTTGTACATCCAAGATACGTTTTTCAATATCAACGATAATATGGTCTCCGTTTTCAACAAAGGCAAGCGGCCCGCCCTCAGCTGCCTCAGGTGATACGTGGCCGATTGAGAGGCCACGGGAGGCTCCGGAAAAACGTCCGTCCGTAATCAATGCCACTTTTGGTCCGAGTCCCATTCCAACGATTTGGGATGTTGGCGCCAGCATTTCCGGCATGCCAGGTCCGCCTTTTGGCCCTTCGTATCTGATGATGACAACGTCGCCTTCTTTTACTTTTCGGTTGATAATGCCGTCAAGCGCCTCGTCCTGAGAATCGAATACGACAGCCGGCCCTTCGTGTCTTGTAATCCCATTCTGTACGCCGCCTGTTTTAATGATAGCGCCGTCCGGAGCTAGATTACCGAATAAAACAGCAAGGCCACCCTTTTCAGTGAATGGTTGATCCAGCGGATGAATGACGTCATAATCCTTTACTTCATGTCCGGCAATGGTTTCTCCAAGAGTTTTTCCTGTAACAGTCAGCGCATCTAAATGAAGCGCTCCTTCTTTCTTGGAAAGCTCATTCAGAGCCGCTGACACGCCGCCCGCTTCATGAAGATCTTCAATAAACACATCCGATGCAGGCGCCAGCTTGGCCAAGTGCGGCACGCGCTCAGCGACTTCGTTAATGCGTTCTAAAGAGTATTCAACGCCGGCTTCGTTTGCAAGGGCAAGCGTATGAAGAACGGTATTTGTAGAACCTCCGAGCGCCATATCGAGTGCAAACGCGTTATCAATCGCTTTTACTGTAACGATATCACGCGGTTTGATATCTTTGCGAATCGTTTCCATTAATTGCGCAGCCGATTTTCTCACAAACTCTTTGCGTTCCGGAGATGTCGCCAGAATGGTTCCATTACCCGGCAAGGCAAGACCAAGTGCTTCTGACAGACAGTTCATTGAGTTCGCCGTAAACATGCCTGAGCAAGACCCGCACGTTGGGCATCCGAACTGCTCTAGTTCTTGAAGCTCGTTTTCGTTGATTTTCCCTGCTTGGTAGGCGCCTACCCCTTCGAATACTGAGGAAAGAGAGATTTTTCGCCCGTCACTTGTTCTTCCTGCCGCCATCGGTCCGCCGCTGACAAAAATCGTCGGAATGTTGATGCGCATTGCCGCCATAAGCATTCCCGGTGTGATTTTGTCGCAGTTCGGAATACAGACCATTCCGTCAAACCAGTGTGCGGATACAACCGTTTCCACAGAGTCTGCGATAATTTCACGGCTTGGCAGCGAATATCTCATACCGATATGCCCCATTGCGATGCCATCATCTACCCCAATGGTATTAAATTCAAACGGAACGCCCCCTGCTTCTCTGATTGCTTCTTTTACGATTTTCCCAAACTCCTGCAAGTGAACATGACCGGGAACGATATCAATGTATGAATTACACACCGCAATAAACGGCTTGCCGAAATCCTCTTCTTTTACTCCTGCTGCACGAAGCAAACTGCGGTGCGGAGCTCTATCGATTCCTTGTGTGATCATATTACTGCGTAATTCTGCCATGGTGATCCTCCTAAATTCTTTCAATTGTTTGATTGGATTTTATTTTGACAATTTTCAGTTTATTTATGGGCTGTTTTTGCAAATAAGATAAATACAGGCCGCCCTCACCTTGTTTTGTTCTTTCGTGTTTTTATATTTATATAGCTTTCTTTCGATTTGAACCCTCCAACTATTAATATTGTTACTTACTATAAATAGTTTTCGGATATTTTTCAACAATATTCGAAATAATTTTTATAAAAAGTGAATTCACATAAAAAAGGTGCATGATCTGCACCTTTTTTATTTCTATTCGCCTTTTTTTCTGCTTTCCGTCATTTGTTTCCAAACAGAACCTTTTGCTTCTTCTCCATGCTCAATACGTTCAAGCGCCATTTTGACTTGAAGGCTGACCTCAAATTCGGGGTCATCTTCGGCAGCGCGCAAAGCTTCAATTGCACTTTCATCCCCGACTTCGTATAGGAACATGGCCGCACGCCAGCGAACAAGCTTGCTGGAGTCGCTTAACGACTTGATCATAGCAGGAATGGCTTGAGGATCGCCGATATCAGACAGGCAGTCTCCGGCCGTTCTTCTGACTGATACAGCTTTGTCCTCAAGTGCTTTATACAATAGAGGAAGAACATCAGGTGTTTCAATCATCCCTAAGTACACAACAGCCTGTCTTCTGATGGACACCTTTGGATCATCCAATGCCTTCTGTAAAACCGGGATATCCTCTTCTTTCGGATCCATCTGTTCCAAGTGTGCATAACGCTTTTTCCAGTCCTCATCATCCAGCATGTCAAGCGTTACTTTATACGCTTTGCGCTGTACAGTTTGTTTTGATTCGCCCTTTCCTTGAGCGGCTGCTTCAGTCAGTCGTTTCAGCCGTTCATCACTGTATGCCGCCTGAAGCTCTTCTGTCACGTCATGGCCGATTTCATCAAAGTCACCGAATCTGACACCTTGTTCTTTCCAAGCCCGCTCAAACACAACATTGGAAGCTTCAGATCTAAGTTTTAAGATCGCCTTCTGAAAGCGTTCAGGTAAGCCGAAGCGTTCTTCCCGCTCTCCATCGGTTAATTTAACTTGCATAGGAATGCCGCTGAACATCTGCACAAAAACTTTTACCTCTCCAAAAGATTCTTGATCAGAACGATTTTCTTCTCCGCTTTCAGCACTTTCCATCCCAAATGCAGTGCGGACTTGCGGTAATATGTCTTTCCAGTCGTATCTTGCATTCCGTTCAACAGCAAGAAAATCTGCGACGTGATATACCCCTTTAACTCCATCTATTTTAAGAATTTCCGCTATAACAGGCGGTGCGCCTTCTGCTTGCTCAGGTTTATAGTTATTGCTTTTGCCCGCCGGAAGCTCTTCCGTTAAGATGACTTTCATTGTATTCGGGCTTGGTGTAGGTTCAATTGATTTTATCTTCATGATCGTCCTCCTATAGCATATCTGTGACTTATTCTATCATAGTCGCTCCAAGCCTTCTATTACGACGTTTTGGCATCAATCCCGGGTATTTCTTTTTCTAATTGGCGGACAAACTGAAGCATAAAATTGTGTCTTTCTTCTGCCAGTTCCCGTGCAGTGTCTGTATTCATCATATCTTTCAGCCGCAGGAGCTTATGAAAAAAATGAGCGTAGGCGCTTTGCTCATCTCCATAAAGGCCATGCCCGTTTGCGCCCGCAAACATGAAAGCTCTCGCAATGCCGACAGCACCAATCGCATCAAGTCTGTCAGCATCCTGTACAGCTTTTCCTTCAATTGAGAGCGGCTCCTTCGCCAATTTCCCCCTGTCCCGAAAGGACATCCTTGTTATAATATGAATCACCCTGTCAGCATTCTCTTTTCCTACTCCGAAAAAAACGAGCTGATCATATACATCGCTCACAGAAAGCCTGACCGTGTCAGGCAGCTTCACATCAATTAAATCATGAACCAAAGCCGCCGTTTCAACAATGAACAAATCCGCTTTTTCCTTTTCTCCAATATACGCTGCAAGATCTGCTACTCTTGATACATGATGCCAGTCATGTCCAGAGCTTTCGTCAGTCAGGATAGATTGAACCCATGTCCTGATTTGCTCTGCCTGCTTCAATTCCTTCACAAAAACACCCTCTTTTTATTGCTATAATAGCTTCACGATATCGTTTTCCAGCTCTTTCGGATTTGTATTTGGTGAATAACGGCCAACGATTTCTCCATTTCTATCCACTATAAATTTCGTGAAATTCCACTTGATCGCCTTAGTTCCCAGCATCCCTTTCGCATGTTCTGTCAAATACACAAACAGCGGGTGGGCGTTTTTCCCGTTTACATCCACTTTTGAAAACATAGGAAATGTAACACCGTAATTTGTTTCACAAAATTCCTGTATGTCAGCCTCTTCACCAGGCTCTTGGTTCATGAATTGATTGCAGGGGAACCCTAAGATCTCCAGCCCCTCCTGCTGATATGTATCATATAATTCCTGCAGCTGCTTTAATTGAGGAGTAAAACCGCACTTACTTGCTGTATTCACGATCATCAGTACCTTTCCCGCGAAAGGCTGAAGTGTCATGTCTTTCCCTGTGATTGTACGTACCTTCATATGATAAATAGACATGTAAGTCCCTCCTATGTCCCTAGTGCTGATTATTTTACCTTTTTTAAATCGCAATTCAAAATGTAAACATCAATTAAGAACTCATAAGAAACCTAACGATATGAGCGTCCGTTCATTATCAATTCATATGGCTCATTTTTTATCTTAATCATTCTATAAAACATTACAATTCCCTCTGACATCTTTGAAAATCATTTTACTGTGAAACCAAAAGGCGTGTCAGTGCGTTTTATTTAAAGAGTTTTCTGTTGTTTCCCCCTCAACACGCATAGATAGATTGAAAATTGGCGTGAAAATTCCTATAATGAAGAAAATTAAACGGGGAAATAATGGAGGTGGCACGTTGCCTATTAATATACCAACACACCTGCCGGCAAAACAGGTGCTTGAAAGTGAACATATATTTGTAATGGATGAAAGCAGAGCATTTCATCAGGATATCCGGCCGCAAAAAATTATTATATTAAATTTGATGCCGAAAAAAATCCAAACAGAGACTCAGCTTCTCAGATTGCTTGGAAATTCGCCTTTACAGGTTCATTTCACATTTTTAATCCCAAGCACACACACGCCGAAAAATACTGCGAGAGAACACCTTGACGAATTTTACACGACTTTTTCCAATATCCGTCACAAGAGGTTTGACGGCATGATTATCACCGGTGCGCCGATCGAGCATTTGGCGTTTGAAGATGTTTCATATTGGGAAGAGCTCAAGGAAATCATGGAGTGGAGCAAAACAAATGTCACTTCAACCTTGCATATTTGCTGGGGTGCTCAAGCAGGTTTGTATTACCATTACGGTGTGGAAAAAATTCAAATGCCGAAAAAAATCTTCGGTGTGTTCGAACATACCGTTCTTTCAAAACACGAAAAATTGGTAAGAGGTTTTGACGAGCTATACTACGTGCCGCATTCCCGGCATACAGATATAAATATGGAACAGCTTCAAGCAGTGCCCGATTTAAACATTCTTACCGCATCAAAGGAAGCCGGGGTTTGCTTAATTGTGTCAAAAGACGAAAAACAAGTCTTTTTGACAGGGCACCCTGAATATGATACAAATACGCTTCTTCAAGAGTATGAAAGAGATTTGGAACGAAACCTTTCTACTGTCGAGGAGCCTAAACATTATTTTGCAAAAGGCAGCAACGAGCCAGTGAATCGCTGGAAAGCGCATGCCACATTATTGTTTATGAATTGGCTGAATTATTACGTTTACCAAGAAACTCCTTATGAATGGGACTAATTTTTCTTTTTTTAGTGATACGCTGAGCAAAAAATATGATAAAATACATCTGATTCAGTCTGCGTATAACAAAAATTTAAAATACTGGAATCCAAATCATTTAAAATTAGCTTAACTTTTTCACTGCATTAATAATTCGATTATGTATTTGTGTTATGTTTATGTATAGACAATAACTCCTTACGATGCATGAAGCTTGCTTGTTGTTGATTACATTGAGGTGAATTTACTTGAATACCAATAAAAGAGTATTAATTTTGACTGCAAATTACGGAAATGGACATGTGCAGGTAGCCAAAACACTTTATGAACAATGTGTACGGCTCGGCTTTCAGCATGTAACAGTTTCTAATTTGTACCAAGAGTCAAATCCGATTGTTTCAGAGGTAACTCAATACCTTTATTTAAAAAGCTTCTCAATCGGGAAACAGTTTTATCGTTTGTTTTATTACGGAGTTGACAAAATCTATAATAAACGTAAATTCAATATTTACTTTAAAATGGGTAATAAAAGATTGGGCGAACTTGTCGATGAACATCAGCCCGATATTATTATTAATACATTTCCGATGATCGTCGTGCCGGAATACAGACGCCGAACTGGAAGAGTCATTCCTACCTTCAACGTTATGACTGATTTTTGTCTTCATAAAATTTGGGTTCACGAAAACGTGGATAAATATTATGTGGCAACAGATTACGTGAAGGAAAAACTGCTGGAGATCGGCACTCATCCAAGCAATGTAAAAATCACAGGAATTCCAATCAGGCCGCAATTTGAAGAATCCATGCCGGTTGGCCCGATATATAAAAAGTACAATCTTTCACCAAACAAAAAAGTGCTTCTGATCATGGCAGGTGCTCACGGTGTATTAAAGAACGTAAAAGAGCTGTGCGAAAACCTTGTCAAGGATGACCAAGTGCAAGTGGTTGTCGTGTGCGGGAAAAATACGGCTTTAAAAGAATCTTTGAGTGCGCTTGAGGCGGAAAATGGTGACAAATTAAAAGTTCTGGGCTATGTGGAGCGCATTGATGAGCTATTTCGGATCACAGATTGCATGATTACCAAGCCCGGCGGCATTACTTTGACAGAAGCCACAGCCATTGGAGTGCCTGTCATTCTGTACAAACCCGTGCCTGGCCAGGAAAAAGAAAATGCAAACTTCTTTGAAGACCGCGGAGCTGCCATCGTTGTGAACCGTCATGAAGAGATTCTCGAATCAGTCACTTCCCTTCTTGCAGATGAAGATACCTTGCATCGCATGAAGAAAAACATTAAGGACCTTCATTTAGCAAACTCCTCTGAAGTGATTTTAGAGGATATCCTGAAGGAATCAGAAATGATGACTGCCAAACAAAAAGCCAAAGTGCTATCGTAATGGCGTACTTGAGAGCATACGAAAATCGTGTGCTCTTTTTATTTATATTCAGCCATCAATAAAAGCGGTTACATTTTTTTATGGAACTTGCCCTTCTTTTGAAAAATAAGCCGTTTCGCAACTTGACGGGTGCTCCCAGATGGTGTATAGTTGAACCATCATTTAACAATGAATCAAAGTTAAATGATGACAAAATTTTTTTTAGCACATGGGTGCTACAGTACTAGGAGGAATTAAGCAATATGCAAAACGGTAAAGTAAAATGGTTCAACAACGAAAAAGGATTCGGCTTCATTGAAGTTGAAGGCGGAGACGATGTATTTGTTCACTTCACAGCTATCGAAGGAGAAGGATACAAATCATTAGAAGAAGGACAAGAAGTTTCTTTTGAAATTGTCGAAGGTAATCGTGGACCTCAAGCTTCTAATGTTGTAAAACTCTAAACTCAATACATGATGATGAGATGACAAATAGAGGAGAGGCATTCGCCTCTCCTATTTGATTTTCATCTGGATTTCAATCGCCAAAATGTTTTGTTTGCACCTCTGTTCAATCTCTTCAACATACTTTTCCATTGACGGTTTTCCTTTTTTCGCAATATCCGCCAGTTCTTCTAAATCACTGTATATTTCTATAAATGTTTTGTGAAGGATCAACTTCAAGTCTTTATCATCCATAGCTGCGTTCCCCTTCTCTATCAAGATACCCAAATAGTAAAACAGTCCTATTTATTCTGGTTCAATAGTTATATCGGCTTATTTTTATTTTCTTTTCTATTTTGGTACATAAATTTCAAAAAAACTCTGCAAAATAATGGCGGAGGTGTTTTTGGTGACTTCAGAATTTCATAATGAGGATCAGACTGGCTTTACGGATAAGCGGCAGCTGGAACTAGCGGTGGAAACAGCGCAGAAAACAACAGGAGCTGCGACGAGAGGCCAAAGCAAAACATTAGTTGACTCTGCATACCAAGCCATTGAGGATGCTAGAGAACTGTCACAATCTGAAGAGCTGGCAGCTCTCGATGATCCTGAATTTGTAAAGCAGCAACAGCAACTGCTAGATGACAGCGAGCATCAGCTGGATGAATTCAAAGAATAAAAACCGCAGCTTCTGCGGTTTTTATTTTTAGTGATTGGTTAAGACATCTCCGTATTGTTTCAGCTTTTCACCAACCGTACATTTATTGATACAAAATGAATGCGCATAAGTTTTGCCAAATTCTTTGCGAAACTGCTTCTTAATAAAACAGTCCTTGCAATATTCATCGTGCAGTTCTGTCAGTTCTTTAAAGATCATTTTCTTATCCAATATCGTCATCTCCGTTACGGTCTAATTTCGTGTGGCTTTCTACGAATTGATGGGATAGAATTTTTTTAGCGAGGCCGTCAGCTTCCTGATTGTCTTTTCGTTGTATTGTTTCGTAGGTTGGAGTAAGCTTCAGCGATTCAAGGAGTGCTTCTATTTTGTCAAGCCATTCATTATGAGATGGATCATAACAAGGCCAGCTGCCGTCAAGCTGATTCAGCACAACAAGCGAGTCCCCTTTGATTGTAATTGAATTTCTGCTTGCCCCAAGCTCTCTTACTTCTCTTATTGCTTCATAAAGCGCTGCGTATTCAGCTTCATTATTGGTTTTCAGCCGGAAGCTTTTATTTTTTCTCAAGCGATGCCGGATTCCTCCCAATGAATAATAGATGACGATCCCGAGACCGGCCAGTTCGCTCTCCTTATCGAAACTGCCGTCAAAATAAACAGTAATGTCATCAGGCTCTTGAGCAAGCTCCTCTGTCAGCTTTTCCAATTCCTTCAGCGTCCAGCTGCCGCCTTTCTCGTCTTCGAACTCTAGCTCTTTCATGTATGGAAAACGACCAAGTTCTCTGGCGAGCATACGTGCCTGCTGTGCTGTCAGCCAGTCTTCGCTAAAAAATGAGACGGATCCCGTTCCTTTTGCTTCTATTTTCAAATGCGGTCTGAGCTTCATTACAATCACCTTACCATTCATTAGTTGCCGGGCTTATGCTATAATCAAACCAATCTTACCCCGGAAAGGAAGCTTTTTCATCTTGTTTAATAATTCGTTTTGGATCTTTTTTGCGATCATTCATTTTATCATTGTTCTTTTATTTTATAAAGGATTTGGCAAAATGGGACTGTTTGTTTGGATCGGTTTTGCGACAGTCTGCGCCAACCTCCAAGTCGTCAAAACAGTTGAACTGTTTGGCTTAACAGCGACACTCGGGAATGTGATGTATGGCACAATCTTTTTTGCGACAGATGTGCTGAATGAAAAATACGGACCAGCTGAAGCCAGAAAAGCGGTATGGCTCGGATTCTCAACGCTCCTGACGCTGACATTTGTCATGCAGGGTGTGCTGCTTTTCGAACCGGCTTCCAGCGACATATCACAAACAGCGCTGGAAACGATCTTCGGATTCCTTCCGCGAGTTGCGTTAGGAAGTCTGCTTGCCTTTATCTTCAGCCAAACGCTGGATGTTTATGTATATTCGGCAATTAGAAGGATATTTCCTTCTGATCGGCTTTTATGGCTCAGAAACGGCGGCAGTACAGCAGTCAGCCAGCTGTTTGATACATTCATATTCACTGCAGTCGCCTTTCTCGGCATTTATCCGGCAGGCGTGTGGCTTCATATTTTTATTTCTACATATTTGATTAAGTTTGCGGTATCTTTGATTTCATTGCCTTATGCTTATGCAGCCAAAAAAATGATACCTAAAGATGAAAGGAGTTCATAATGCCTACAGAAATATACGTAGACGGCGCAAGCGCCGGTAATCCCGGGCCTTCGGGTATCGGCATTTTTATCAAACATGAGGGAACAGCAGAATCCTTCTCTATTCCAATCGGAGTGCATACAAATCAGGAAGCGGAATTTCTTGCATTAATTGAAGGGATGAAGCTATGTGCAACGCGCGGGTATCAATCGGTTTCCTTTCGAACCGATTCAGATATTGTGGAACGCGCCACTGAGCTTGAAATGGTTAAAAATAAAACGTTTCAACCGTTCGTAGAAGAAATCATCCGATTAAAAGCGGCATTCCCTCTTTTTTTCATCAAATGGATACCGGGCAAGCAAAACCAAAAAGCCGATCTTCTGGCAAAAGAAGCGATTCGGCTGAATGAAAAGAATTAAATCTTGATGATTGGTTCATCCTAATGGCGAGGTGAACTAACATGAAAAAGAAAGATAAAGGCCGGCTGACCGGCGGTGTTACTCCGCAAGGCGACCTGGAAGGCAATACACATAATGACCCTAAAACAGAGCTTGAGGAGAGAGCAAAAAAAAGCAATACAAAACGCTAGAGAAGATCTAAACGATCTCTCTAGCGTTCAGCTTTTCAAGCATACGCTCAATTCCTTTGATTTGGTGGCGGCGAAGCATGTCAGCCGCCTGCTCCATTTGCAAAGTAAATAAAGCGTCTTTCAGTGTGCAGGCCAGCGGCACTGAGCAATGAATTTCCGCAAGCTTCCTCGACATCTCCAAATCGCTTAAACCTTGCTGAATTTTTCCCTGCTGTCCTTTTGGAAGAAGAGAAAGATTTTCCAATAAACGGTCAATCGTTTCGTATTCACGAATCAGTTTGTAGGCTGTTTTTTCTCCAATCCCTTTGACTCCGGGATAGTTATCACTGGAATCTCCCATAAGCGCTTTAATATCAATCAAAGCCTTCGGCATTACGCCTGTTTCTTCATAAAAAGTCTCTTTTGTATAGACTTTATAATTTCCGATTCCTTTTTGAAGCAAAGCAACGCTTACTTTATCCGTTAACAGCTGAAGTAAATCTCTGTCTCCTGTTACGACCGTAATGTCCGCTTCATTCGCAAATAAATCGGCAAGAGTACCGATACAGTCATCCGCTTCATAGCCGGCAAAGCCAATATTCATGATTCCAAGCTCTGCGGCTGCTTCCTTTGCCAAATCAAACTGCGGAATCAGCTCCACAGGCGGCGCGCTGCGGTTGGCCTTATAATCTTGGAACAAGTCATTTCGGTACGTTTTGCTCCCCATGTCCCAGCAGCAGACGACGTGTGTCGGCTGGAATGTTTCCACAGCCGTAATCAAATGCTTTAAAAAGCCGTTGACGCCGTTCGTCGGCACCCCGCTGTCATTTATCATAAAGTTGCGATGTACGGCCGTGGCAAAAAAAGCCCGGAATAAAAGAGCCATGCCGTCAACCAGCAATAGTTTATTATTATTCATCAAATAACTCCCTTTTCTTTCATTCCTTCTATTTTATCATAAAGCAGCCCAAAAATAAAAAACAGTATCTCTTTAATTAGAGATACTGTTTGGATATTTATCAATCGTTGTGTCTTTTGTTGCTGGCGATCAGTTTTTCAGCTTCGCGTCCTGCGTAAGAGTCAAAATGGGTTTGAAATCCGTTTTTCTTTTTGGCATTGTTATTCGCCTGTGCATTTCTGTTTCCGAGCTTTGTTCTGCCCAACATGAATCCCCCCTTACGTCGGATGCATATAGTATATGCTTCCGGCAGGAGGTTCACTCGCGACAGGATCATCCAGCTTACATGCGGCTTACGTATTCTCTGACCATTTCTTTTGATACAAGCCGTCTTGTCGGGACGATGCCTTTTTTAGCGAGCTGATTCATTTGCTCGGTAATTTCATTAATTGCATCTGTAGTATAAGGTTCATCGTTTCTGCATTTCGCAACAGCTTCTTCAATCGCCAATTCACGCATATTTTCAAGACGCATAAATGCTTTGATATGCTCGTGCTGTTTTGATGAATGTGCTGAAATTGCTTTATGTACCTCTGACATTAATCGTTCATCTCGCTTTTTTCTATTTAGTCTATCATGACTTGAAATACAAGCCAACTGAATTTTACATTTTTATTGTATTGTCTGAATTTTTCCAGGAGATGCACGCCTGGTACGCTATTTCAATCTCTTTCGCATGTTCCCCTTCCGCATATCCTCTTAAATATGTCTCTTTTTGATCCGTTATTTGCGCGATTGCTTTTTCGCCCATATCTTCCTGTAAGCGTCTGAGGTGAGCTGTGTAATGAGAAATCAGGCTTTCTTCTTCATTTTTTATCCATGCCTCTGTGATTTTCGTAAGTTTCATCCGTACAGCTTCGATAAAGGCCGATTTTCCTTTCTGCTCAAAAAACTGCTTCGGTGATTTGACCTCTTTTAGTTCCTGCTCGAAAGCACGTTCTTCTATTTCTGGTTCAACTTCCTTCAACTGTATGCCGTTTGAATGCTGATCACCCGCATAAACGGAAAAATAGCCGTCCTCATTTAATGTTTTTTGAAATTGATCCAGCCATTCTTCATTGATATGCCGTTCGATGAAACCGCTCATACGAACATCAAGCGTTTTGATTTCCTGAATATATTCAAATTGATATTCATGTAAGGCTGTTGTCATCGCCTTACTGACGTTCTTTTTCCAATCCCCGTTTTGCAGCCCGGGATGAAATGCCGATTTTAATAAATCATTTGCAAAATATGATAATCGCTGTGTAATGTGATATAGCTGCTCTCTTGTATCTTTTTTTACTTTTTCAATGATGGTTTCTGAGTTCCGCCGTTTCTCGATATCGGCCGCTGTCCGCTCAAATGACAGCATAAGGCGCTGTTTCTGCGCTTCCTTCTCTTCTCGGGACTGATGCTGGGATTGGTGAAGCTGAAAAACAGTTTCGCATAGTTTGTCTGCCTCCGAACTGAGCTGCGCTGCTGACGCTTTTTTTACATCCACTTCGATAAACCGGTCTAAGTGTTTTCTTACTTTCGAGAACTGATTATAAAATGACTCCGGTTTTCCCACCAGTTCCTCCTTACTTGATACGGTAAAGAGCTGCGGCTCATAAACCCCTTCTTTTACAAGCTCTGCGCTGACATAATCGGTCACTGTTTCGAGCTCTGTTTTATCTTTTGCAAGGTCTGCAGCATTAATAATAAAAAACATTTTATCCATGCTGAGCGATTCTTTCACAAGTCCAAGCTTTCGCAAAAATGAACGGTCTCCTTTTGAAAAAGAGTGCTGATAATAAGTCATATAAAAAAATGCATCAGCATCTTTGATATATTGGAATGCCAGTTCTGTATGCCGTTTATTCATGCTGCTCGCGCCGGGTGTATCAACGATCGTAATCCCTTTTTCAGTGAGCGGGCATGTATAGTAGACCGTTACCTCTTTCACAGCACAGGCCGTTGTTTCCTCTGCTACATACGGCTTTAATTCAGATAGCGGAATCGTTAATTTCTTCTGTTCCTGTATATACTGCTGATACTTCTCATATGCAAGCAGGAAATTGCTGATCAATTTCACGTGTTCTTCCTGCAGCCTGTTTTTTTTGACTGCCTTTTCCCACTTCTCTGTGAAGGAACGGCCTGCCGGTTCCTTTGGTATTCCGGTGAGCTGCAAAATTTCAGCCGTTATGTCATCCTCTGTCTTAAACACTACATCCGCTGTTTTGTTTAAGTTGCCATTGATTGGCATTGTGATCTTGTTAATTGTCGCTGTGGTTGGCGTTGGCGAGGATGGCAGCACTCTTTCGCCGACAAGCGCATTGGCAAATGATGACTTCCCCGAGCTGAAGCCTCCAAAAAGAGCGAGTGTAAATTTCCGTTCCTCAAGCCTTTTCACCCTTTCACGAAACGCTGAAGTTTGCTTTAACAACATGCTGCATTCGCCTAAAAGGTCAGACAAAGTGTAAAAGCGTTTGATTTGGTCTTGAAGCGGCATTTCTTGTTCCATTTTGATTTCTGATTTCGGCATCGGCTGCGCCGTCAGCTGGCTTCGGCCTTGTTTCTGCTCTGGAGCCGCCACTCTTGTTTTCTTCGATTTAAACCATTCTGTGTCTATATGCATTGGGCATGCGGACTCTTCTTCCCAAATGGCCCACAGGCGATCGGTTTTCTCTCGGGCATTATTCTCTAAACGCGCCTGTTCTTGAAGAAAGACAAGTTTTTCTGATTCTTGGACGAGCCGGTCGTTAATCGTTTGCACGTCTTTGGAAACACGCTCTTTCACCATAGCGGAGAGCACCTTTATGATGTCTGCGGCTTCTCTTTTCGCCTCTTTCCGGATGAGCTCTGCCAAATCTTTTGTATATTGCAATACATATTCAGAAGAAAAGGCTGCACCATGCTTGACCGCGCGTTCAATGATGCTTATATCAAGCGGTGTGCGATAGGCCTGAATCAGCTTTTCACTTTCAGCGGTATAGACATCAAATGCCTTGGCGAGTTTATGAAGCGTGTCTATCATATGCCAATCCGCTTCGGCCTCTGTTCGTTTAGCCACATCAGAGAAAAAAGCATTCCGCCTTTTATCTCTTTCCTTTACAGTTTTCGCTTTAGAAAAGAAAAAGCCGGTTTTAAAGGAAGGCTCTTGTGATTCTAAAAATGCAGCCGCCAATTCACGCATTTCAAAAGGCGTCAGGTTGGCGTTTTTTAAAATACGATTGATTTCTTCCTGCATCCTCTTCTCTGCCTCAGTCGTTTGTTTTTCGGCCTCATCCAATTGATCACGCAGCGATTGGACCAGTCCAGTTTGGATATTAAGCTGTTCAGCGAAACTCGGAGCGCCTGTTTCGTCTTTCTTCAGCATTTCCGTATGTTCCTTTAGCAGATTACGGACTTTTTGTTCGGTTAAAGCCTGCATATTGCTTTTTGATTGCTGTTCTATTCTTCTTAACTCTTCTCTCAAGGCCCCCATCTGATTGAACGGGTGGTCCGGTTCTGTTACTGACGTAAAATAGAGCGCTTCCTTTGAAATCCCTTCATTGCAAAGCATCTCCTCTACCTGCGCTTGATAGTCTCCAAATTTCGTCTCCGTCTCATCATGGCGGTCAATTTGATTGACGATAAAATACACATTCGGAATGCTTTCTTTTATTGATCTGAGAAACTTTACATTTTCCTCAGAGTGCACGTGATTATAGTGAACGACGTAAAACAGCGCATCCGCTTGGTGAAGAATAGAAGCAGCCGATAGAAAATGCGCATCATCTGTTGAATCTATCCCTGGAGTATCAATATACGCAACCCCGGAATCGATCTCAGTATATCTGTCAAAAATTTCGACGCTTTCAATCTGTTCCCCGTCTTTACAATATTGCTGCACCTTGTCTTTCTGGTAAGCCCCTTCCAGCTCAGCACACGCTCCGTCTGTTGTATGAAGCCGAACTCGCTTTTCCCCGTTTCTGATCACAACAAGGTTAGCGCTTGTCGGAATCGGGCTTGTCGGCAAAATATTCTCCATTAACAGGCAGTTCAGCAGTGACGATTTCCCCGCTGAATAATGCCCGGTAAACGCGATATAAACCTCTTCATCAGCCGCTTTTTTCATGACCGCAGCCAGTTTAGCAGCCCTTTGTTCATCTTGATTCTCAATAAATTGCTTATAAAGTTCCCCGGTTTTATGCAAAAGCTCTTTTCTGTTTTGATCTGTCATAAGTCTGAACCCCTTTGTGCCGTTTCAATTGTGAACCTTTTTCGAAAGATCTGAATTCATTCCCTTTTCATTTTACACAAGAATAAACCAAATTTCTTTAGGAGAATAGAAAAAAGCCGCCATTACGGCAGCTTCTATAAAAGAAAATCTGCAACTTTTACAAGTTCCAGATTCATCAAACAGATTTATTAGAGATTCCTTTTAATACAAAACCAATTAATACACTATATGTACAAACCGCTCCAAGCAAAAACAGCATTGTCATTTGCTTCACCATCCTGATTGAGAATCTTTTTCAAATCCATTTTAACATGGTTGAGAATGATTTTCAATCGCTATTTTACGCTGTATTCCTGTAATGCTTTGTCTTCTGCGCGAATTCTGACGCTTAACAACACGGCATTGAAAATGGAAAACAGACACATGGTGACGTATGCTTGATAAAGCAGCGGAATCAGCAAAATTTCGAGTATAACAACGGCATAGTTTGGATGTTTCATCCATTTATATGGACCTTTTTTTACAAGCTCTACACCTGGAACAACAAGGATTTTCGTATTCCAATATGCCCCTAAGGAACAAAGCGCCCAATACCGTACGATCTGTACGCTTAAAATAACTGCAGCGATACCGAGCCACCAGCTGGACGGCTGTTTATTCATCAGCAGCACCTCGGCAATTAAGGACAGGAAAAAAAGGATATGCATCGTAATGATATACGGATAGTGGCTCTCGCCAAATTCAATTGCTCCTTGCTTCTTTACCTTTTGTTCGTTTTGCCTGGCCACTGCCATTTCTGCTGCTCTTTGAACAATGAGAATGGCGATCAACAACCAAAACATGAGTCAGGCCCCCTTTTCCCAGCTGAATAACAGCAATTCTGATGAGAAACCCGGCCCTAATGCGCCAATCAGTCCTCGTTCAGCTTCCTTTTTATGTCCGTTCTGCAGATGGTCTTTGATCACATACAAGATTGTGGCTGAAGACATATTTCCGTGCTTTTGCAAAATGCTTTGCGCAGATGAAAGCTTTTCTGACGACAGCCCGAGACTTTTGATGTATGCATCGATCACTTTTTTTCCGCCTGGATGCGCCAAAAAAACACTGATATCATGGAATGACAGCTTATGTTTGTCCAAAAAAATCTGTACATTTGTTTTGAGCCATTTTTCCACCAAGGTCGGAATGTCTCGTGAGAAAATGACTTTGAATCCTTGATCGGTAAAGTCCCAGCCCATGACATCTTCTGATTGTTTCATCAAAACAGATTGGGCGTCCATTATCTTCGGCGCAAGCTTCAGCTTTGACATCCTGCGGTCCGCCTTCTCTCCGCATAATAAAGCTGCGGCAATGCCGTCACCAAAAAGCGAGGTGCCGATCAGATTGCTTTTCGTTTTATCTTCCGGCTGGAATGTCAGGCTGCACAGCTCTGCAGCAATGACAAGCACAAAAGCCTCAGGATACGCTTTGCAGTATTCGGCTGCACGCGCAAGTCCGCTGGCTCCTCCTGCACAGCCAAGCCCCCAAATCGGGATCCGCTTCGTATATGGAGAAAACGGAAGTTCATTCATAAGCCGCGCCTCGATACTCGGTGTGGAAAGACCTGTACTGGAGACGAAAAAAACAGCTTCCACTTTCTCATAAGGAATGGCTTCTTGAAAAAATTCCGGATGAGAGAGGCACTCACGAACAGCTGCTCTGCTGTGTTTAAGTGTTTCTTCTATGTATATTTGATTTTTTTCTTCAAAGCTGTGCCCCTCTTTATACCATTCAATCGGCTTAACAAACTGTCTCGAATGGATTTGCCCGTTTTTAAAGGAGGATAACAGCCGGTCAATATCCTTAAAAGAATGCTGAAACATATAGCGGGCGAACTCGGCCGCTTTCTCTTGGTTTACATTATACGCAGGAAGACTTGTTCCAATGGATAAAATAAACGCCATGCGATCACCTCTTTGCATACATTGTGCCGCAACAATCTTTTTTATATGCAAAAAAACTCCGCCGCGGCGGAGTTAGACTGCTGTTTTTTGTTCAGCGAGGTCAGCTTCTTGTTCTGTTTTTTTAGCTTTAGAAAAAACGTTATATACAATATTTAAGACGACTGCAGTAAAGCTGCCCGCCACAATGCCATTCGTTGTAAGCAGCGTTAAGGCACTCGGAAGCTGTTTGAAAATATCCGGCACAACGGTCACACCGAGCCCCAATCCCACTGAGCAAGCAACAATCAGCAGATTTTCCTGTTTCGCAAAATCAATGCGGCTGAGCATTTTAATTCCGTAAGCAATCACCATTCCAAACATCGCCACCATTGCACCGCCCAAAACAGCGGATGGAATAATGGTCGTGAAAGCAGCGATCTTTGGAAACAGCCCAAATGCCATTAGGATCACACCTGTGACCACAATGACGGCATTTTTTTTGATCCCTGTGAGCTGAACAAGCCCGACGTTTTGAGAGAATGCCGTGTAAGGAAAAGCGTTAAAAATACCTCCCAGAAGCACAGCCAGTCCTTCAGCTCGATAGCCTTTAGACAAATCTTTCTCTGTCAAATGGCGGTTTGTCAGGTCACCTAAAGCAAAGTAAACACCAGTTGACTCCACAAGGCTGACAATTGCAACGATGGACATCGTAATGATAGGCGCTGCATGAAAAGACGGCGCGCCGAAGTAAAATGGCTGAATCATTTGAACAACTGCCGCGTCCGAAACATTATCAAATTGAACTTTCCCCATAAAATAAGCGATGAAGGTGCCAATCATAATACCGATCAAAATCGAGACGGACTTGATAAAGCCTTTTGTAAAACGGTACAGAAGCACAATGATACTCAACACGGTAAAAGCAAGAACAAGGTTGGAGAGATCTCCGAAATCTGCACTTCCTTCTCCGCCGGCCATGTTATTCATGGCAACCGGCATCAGTGTAATACCGATAATCGTAACAACAGAGCCTGTCACGACCGGCGGAAAAAACGATACGAGCTTTCCAAAGAAAAATGAAATAAGAATGACAAGAATGCCTGAAGCGATAATGCTGCCGTAAACTGTTGAAACCCCATATTCAGATCCAATCGCAATCATTGGCGATACAGCTGTAAAGGTACATCCAAGCACTACCGGAAGCCCGATCCCAAAAAATCGGTTGCTCCACACTTGCAGAAGTGTAGCCACACCGCACATAAAAATATCAATTGATACTAAGTAAGTCAGCTGCTCGACGGTCAGTCCCATTGCTTTTCCGACAATCAGAGGAACGACAATGGCGCCGGCATACATGGCGAGAACATGCTGAATCCCTAAAGACAGCGTTTTGCCGAATCCATTTCTCATGAATGAACCTCCTGTACGAAGGACACTTTTCCTTCTTCTAAAGACTGAATTCTTGCCAAAGATTCCACTCGGTAGCCCAGTTTTACAAGTTCATCTCTTCCCGGCTGAAATGACTTTTCAATAACAATGCCGATTCCCGCAATAGAAGCTCCCGCTTGCTTCACAATCGACACAAGCCCGTGCGCTGCCTGTCCATTTGCCAAAAAATCATCGATAATCAGCACATGATCCTGTTCCGACAGGTGGGTCCCAGACACTGCGATTTGGCTTTCTGTTCGCTTCGTAAAGGAATAAACAGACGCTGTCAGCAAGTTGTCGGTGAGTGTTAACGATTTATGCTTTCTCGCGAAGACAACTGGCACACCCAGCTTCAAGCCCGTCATTACAGCGGGGGCGATACCTGATGATTCGATTGTCACAATTTTGGTAATACCGTCTTTTGCAAACCTGGACGCAAATTCGTCACCAACTCTCTGCATAAGCAGCGGATCAATTTGGTGATTCAAAAAAGAATCCACTTTCAATACCTGATCAGATAATACGACGCCTTCTTCCTCTATTTTCCGTTTCAGTGCTTCCATCCTGTCTTACCTCCGTTATGAGAATAAAAAAAGCATTGCCCGCTCAAATAAAGAGCAAGCAATGCTGATATCACAAAAAACCGTACACGTGCGGTTCCATTGCTCACCCATAGTCGGACATTTACGGTGCCCGGTAGAAACTTGCGTGCCATATCCACGCGATTATATGAGTGTTCCTATTATATTGTAATAAATTATATCAAGATTCTAATCTCTTGCATAGGCTGAAAATAAAAATTCCCGAACTTTATTTTTGTTTTTTTAGATATCATTCGTATTTCAAAGGAATTCGATATAAAAGAGCCTGACGACTGCGCCGCCAGGCTTTTGATTAAGACAGATAGAGATTTGAATATTTGTTTGATAAATAATCAATTAAATAGCGAACATTCAGCTCTTCTCCTGTTGCATCTTTAATAATGTCTAACGGCTTTTTCCGTTTTCCGTGAATGTGCACCTTTTCCGTCAGCCATTGCTTTATCGGATGGAACTCTCCTCTTTCCAAGAGAGCGTCAAATTCAGGGAGATCCTCAAGCATTTTTTGTTTCAGCTGAGCCGCATACATGTAGCCGAGCGCATAGGATGGGAAGTAGCCGAAATCACCACCTGCCCAATGGACGTCCTGTAAAATCCCCTCTGCGTCGGTCTGCGGTGTAATCCCTAAATAATCCTGGTATTTTTGATTCCAGAGCGACGGCAGATCTTCCACAGACACTTCATTGCTGAAAATCGCTTTTTCAATTTCATAACGGATGATGATATGAAGAGGATACGTTAATTCATCCGCTTCGACCCTGATAAATGAAGGTTTTGATTCATTGATTGCCCGGACAAAATCATCCAGGGAGATGTCCTTGAACTGTTCAGGTGATGCTTCTTGAATCTTCTGATAGTACGGTGTCCAAAAATGCTTGTTGCGGCCGATAAAATTCTCGTAAAATAATGATTGCGATTCATGAATTCCCATTGATGCGCCGTCTGACAAGTTCGTGCCACTGAGTGCTTCATCAATATTTTGCTCGTATATCGCGTGCCCGCACTCATGAATGGTGCCAAAGATCGCCGTCCGGAAATCTTTTTCATCATATCTCGTCGTGACCCGAACGTCTCCCCGGTTCAGCGTAGTTGCAAACGGATGAACGGTTTCATCAAGTCTTCCGCCATCAAAATCGTAGCCAAGCTCCTGTAAAAAATACAGACTGAGCTCTTTTTGCTTTTCTTTCGGGAACGCTTTTGTAATAAAGCTTGTATCTGGTTTATTTTCGGAAGCTGTCACCTGTTTAACAAGAGGGATAATCGCTTCCTTCAGCTCAGCAAACAGCTGATCAAGCACCTTTACCGTGACGCCGGGCTCAAACAAATCAAGCAATGCATCATAAGGATGCTCTTGATATCCCCAATACGTAATAAAACGTTTATTGAATTCAATCAGCTGTTCTAAATAAGGAGAAAACAAGCTGAAATCAGATTTTCCTTTCGCTTCCTCCCACGCTGTTTCTGCCTTTGAACACAGAATCACGTATTCTTTGTATTCAGCCTCAGGGATTTTCTTATTCTCTTCATACTCTTTTTTCGCCAGTTCCACTGCTTTTTTCGTATCTTCCGACAAGTCATCAAATCGTTCATACAGGACATCGATAAGCTCCTTCATTCGATCTGATGTTTGGATATTGAATATATCTGTTGAAAGCTGGCCGATACTTTCGGCACGATCCTCTGAGCCGTTTTTCGGCGCGCCTGTTCTGGAGTCCCAGTGCATTAACGCAACTGCTTCGCTGTAATGTGAGATTCTTTTTAAAAGATCAAAAAATTCTTTTTCATATGTATGTATCTCCATATCCATTCCCTCCCTATTCTAGCCGTTCCATTACAGGCTAATGCAAGGGGGTATGAAAGTCAAATTGTTTGTATAAAAGGCTGCCGGTATGTTTTTATGGCAGCCTTTTTATTCAGTTGATCGTCATTTGATTTTTTGGCGGAGGTGTTCTCCGCTTTTTCTGCTTGATTTTTTTATCTACCCACACTGTTGCCAGCGGGGTTAAGAGCGAGGTGACAATAACGCTTGTCGCGATAATTGCAGTTGCCGACTCAGCAACTGGCGCAAATGAGGCATTCGCTTCCGCTAATGCATATGGCACGGCTACAGCCGCCCCCGCCGTAGAAGAAGCGGCCACTCCCGCGACACCATCTCCCCGCGCAATAAAACGATCAAGCAAAAACAAAGAACTGCCCGATAAAATGACGACAGAAACTCCGATAAAAATGCCGAGCAGCCCTGATTGGATCAGCATTCCAAAATTCAAGGTATTGCCGAGCGAAAAGGCGAAAAATGGAATGATCGCCGGCACAACCTTGCTGAATAAGTCTCTGAGATCATGATCCAGATTTCCAAGTATACATCCAAGTAAAAACGGGATGACTGTCGCTGCCAGCGTTTCCCATGGGAATGCGGCAAGTCCCGTCACACCAAACGTCACCATGGTCATAAAAGGACCAGATTCTGTACTGATAAAGGCGAAAGCGCCCGCATCCTCTTTTCTTCCCATATGGTTCATGAGCGCTAAATACAGTCCGCCGTTCGTTTCATTCATTACCGCGACAATTGCTAAAACAGAAAGGCCTGCAAAAAAGCCGGATTGTATGCCTTCGTCAGGTATAAATTGCGCTGCGATCACGCCGAGCAGCGCCGCAAATCCGATCTTCCCCAATAATAACGTGATTCCTTTTCTTGCGATATAGCCTGAAGAACGAAAATCAATCGTTGCTCCTACGCAAAAGATAAAAACACCCAGTATCGGCAGCGTTCCGGTAATCAAAGCACCCGTAAACCCTCCAAAGAACTCCGCTGTTCCAGGCGCAAACGTGTTGAGCGCCGCTCCAAGAAATAGCGGAATAATCATCATTCCGCCAGGTACCCGTTCAATTGTCGCCTTGATTTTCATATTGTGGATTCTCCCATCCTCCGGTTATGAAAAAACAATTCCACTTACACTTGGAAAACAGCCTGCAAATCCTCTTTTGAACAGCTGCCCAGCTGGCTGCCGACTCCGACGGCGCCAGCTCCGGCTCTAAGCCAATCAGGCACTTCAGACGGATGTATCCCGCCTGTCGGAATAAAGGTCACCTGCGGGAAAGGACCCGCTAAATTTTTCATAAACGGAATGCCAAACACACCGCTTGGGAACAGCTTTAATGTCGTGAACCCGAATGTCAACGCTTCCATAATTTCGCTCGGAGTCAAGACGCCGGGGATATAATGTGTCTTTACAAAAGATAGATGTTCAGCAAGATCAGCTGAAAAACCCGGACTGACAATAAACTGCGCGCCAGCCTCAGCAGCTTCCCCAGCTTGCTGCGCGGTGATGATCGTGCCCGCGCCAATTAAAATATCTTCCCTATTACCGAAGGATTCGATAATATCTGATGCCTCGGGGGTCGTATACGTCACTTCAACTGCACGAATCCCTTTATCTAATAAACTCTCAATCTGCTGACAGGCCTCCTGCTTATCCTTTGAACGAATGACTGCAATCAGCTTTGCTTCTTTCAGACGGTTTTCAAC
The DNA here is from genome assembly GCF_000877815.1 of Bacillus sp. YP1. NCBI lineage: Bacteria > Bacillati > Bacillota > Bacilli > Caryophanales > Bacillaceae > Bacillus > Bacillus sp. YP1. The sequence continues at coordinate 1,931,543 of NZ_CP010014.1, forward strand.
GACTTTGGACTCCATATTAATAATCCCCTTTCTTTTGGTGAACCGTTCTTTGAGCAGATAAAAAAGAAGCTAATTTCTCCCTGGTCGGCAAACCGTCCATATCCCCCGGTGCCTGCACTTGCAAAGCGCCAATCGCATTTCCCCTTTGCACCGCATCCTTGTACGACAAACCGTCTAGGATACCGCTGATTACACCGACTGCAAATCCGTCTCCGGCGCCGACCGTATCAACCACCCGGTCGACCCGGCAGCCTTCTAGAAATCCTTCACTTGTCCCCGTTTTAAAGTAAGCGCCTTCTTTTCCAAGTTTAATAGCAACAAAGCTGGCACCTTTTTTCAAATAATAGTCGGCAATGCCTTCAGGTGTTTTTTCTCCGGTCAATAGCTCTCCCTCTGCGATACCCGGGAAAAACCAGTCTGCAAGCCCAGCCAGATCATTGATTGTGTGTACCATTGTTGCTTGATCAGGCCAAAGCGAAGGTCTTACATTAGGGTCGAATGAAATGGTCTTCCCTGCGTTTCTCATGTCGTTCATGACATGATACGTGAAGTCTTTCATCTCGGCTGATAAAGCAGGCGGAATGCCTGTCACATGCAAATGGCCTGCGCATTGAAAATAATCTCTTGGATATTCAGCTGAAGTTAATGTGCTTGCAGCTGAGTTTTTCCTATAGTAGGTAACTTGCGGGTCGCCTTCTTTCACTTTTGACTTCAGCAGCAGCCCGGTGGGATTTTCGTCCTGCGAGCGGATCACGCGGGACACATCCACTCCCTCTTTTTTAAGCTCTTGTAAAATAAACGTTCCGAGCTGATCATTGCCGACCTTGCTCATCCATCCCATTCGGAATCCGAGTCTGGCAAGGCCGCAGGCGACATTGCTTTCTGCTCCGGCAAGCCCTTTAGAAAAAGTGGATACTTCATGAAGGCCTCCATACTCATTTGCATAAAACATGGCCATTGATTCCCCGAATGTCACCGCATCAAGCTTCATCTCTTCCCAACCTCCTCTTAGTTGAGGGCACCTAGGATTAAAGTGACTTTCTCATAATGACTTTTGCCTCTAATTCAATGGTTTGAGGCGCTCCTTTGTCACCTTCAATCCTTTTTAATACACGTTCCATCGCCGTCCTGCCCATATCATGTGACGGCTGGGCGATCGTTGTAATACCTGGACCGATCAGTTTATACCATTCCGTATCATCGAATCCTGCAATCCCTATATCTTGAGGGATGCGCAGGCCAAGCTCTTCCATACAGCTGATGATTTTCAGCATAATCAAGCCATTCAAAGCCAGAATCGCTTTTTTTTGCTCCGGCATTTCCTTGTGAAAAGAACGAAGCGCCGCCTTAAGCTGCTCCTTGTCCTTTACGTCAATTTCATGCAATCTGACAAGCCCGTTCACATTTTGAACCGAAGCCATTTCCTGATACACAGCTGCTCTTTCTGCACGAGGGCTGATAGAGGAAATCGGTTCGGTAAACAGCGCGACATCAGTATACCCTTTGCTGTACACCTTCTGAAGAATCTCTTTTGTGATCCATCTGTTGTCAGTCGTTACGGTATCCAGTTTCAGATCCGGCAGTTTCCGGTCAATTAAGATTGTTGGAATTTGCTGTTCAGCAAAAGCGCGGAGTACATCCTTGTTTTCCCCTGTTGCGTTTAAAATCAAGCCCTCAACCGAATGGGCTTCTAGCTTTAAGAGCATTTCCCGCTCTTTTTCAGGACTGTTATCTGTGTTGCACACCATAATGCTGTATCCATATTGATCACAAACCTCTTCGACTCCCCTGAAAGCAGCGACTGAAAAAGGATTTGTAATGTCAGCCACAACAAATCCGATTAACTTGCTTTTTTTTATTTTCAAACCTTGTGCCATTTTACTCGGCCGATAATTCAATTCTGCGATTGCCTTTTTAATGTTTTTCACTTTTTCAGGAGAAATCGCGTCAATTTTTCCGTTAATATAGCGGGAAACTGTCGATTTCGAAACTCCTGCACATTCAGCTACATCTTTGATGGTTGTATGGCCTGTTGTTTTCTTTTTCATTCAAGTGCTCCTGTATCTCTTATATTTGAAACCGATTTCAAAACCGTTACAACAAAAGGATACCATAATTTTAGAATTTGGAAAGAGTTTTTTTAATAATGTGTCAATTCATTATTTTTCCGTTGACTCTTTTCACTATTTATCCTAAAATTTTCTTTGAAACCGTTACCAAAATATTTTCATTCAAGTGATGCTGAAATCCTAACCAAGGGGGAAATATAATGGAAAATCGTTATTCTGTACATCCTGAACAAGTAAAACGCTTTACAACAGAGGAGCTTCGCAGTCATTTCTTAATGGATCCTTTATTTACAGAAAACAAACTTACGATGTATTACTCACATGAAGACCGGGTTGTCATCGGCGGAGCGGCTCCAGGGCAAAGTGAACTGAAGCTTGATGCAGGTGATTTTCTAAAAACAGACTTCTTTTTGGAACGGCGTGAAATCGGGATTATTAATGTCGGCCAGCCTGGTGCCGTTAGAGTCGGCGATGATGAATATGTGCTTCAAACAAAGGATTTTCTCTATATCGGAATGGGTAATCAGGATGTATCATTTTCAAGCCTGAACGGTGAAAAAGCGAAGTTTTACTTCGTCTCCGCTTGCGCCCACAAAAGCTATCCGACACAAAAAGCCGCCCTAGCTGAACTGACACCGGACCGCCTTGGTGATGATGCAGCGTCTAATGTCAGAAGTCTGTACAAAGTCATTCATCAGGATGGCATTAAAAGCTGTCAGCTGATGATGGGAATAACGATGTTAGATCAAAACAACAACTGGAATACCATGCCAGCACACGTTCATGACCGTCGGATGGAGGCTTATCTTTATCTGGATCTTGAAAAGGACTCAAAGGTATTTCATTTCATGGGCCAGCCGGACGAAACACGCCATCTTGTTGTTGGAAATGAGCAGGCTGTCCTTTCTCCCGCCTGGTCTATTCATTCTGGCGCAGGAACATCAAACTATAGCTTTGTGTGGGCGATGGCTGGAGAAAATTACACATTTACGGACATGGATCTCGTTCCGATGGATGGGCTGAAATAAGATGGGTTATCTACATGACGCCTTTTCATTAGAAGGAAAAACAGCGCTGGTGACAGGCCCGGGAACAGGGATCGGTCAAGGTATTGCCAAAGCCCTAGCCGGGGCTGGCGCTGATATTATCGGTACATCACATACAAGCAGTCTGTCTGAAACACAGCAGCTTGTGGAACAGGAAGGCCGGATATTTACATCTTTTACATTGGACATGAGCAAGCCGGAAGCGATAAAGGATTCTGCAGCTGACCTGTTTGAAAACAGGCAGATCGACATCCTTGTCAATAATGCCGGCATTATTCATCGGGAAAAAGCGGAAGATTTTTCAGAAGAGAACTGGCAGCACGTACTGAATGTCAATCTAAACAGCCTGTTTATTCTGACACAGCTTGCTGGCAGGCACATGCTGAAAAGAGGTCATGGAAAGATTATTAATATTGCCTCTCTCCTGTCTTTTCAAGGCGGCATCCTTGTTCCGGCTTACACCGCGAGCAAACACGCTGTTGCCGGTTTGACAAAATCATTTGCAAATGAGTGGGCAGCGTCAGGTATTCAGGTCAACGCAATCGCCCCAGGCTATATTTCTACTGCGAATACAAAGCCTATTCGGGATGACGAAAAGCGAAATGAGGACATTTTAAAGAGAATTCCTGCCGGCCGCTGGGGCCAAGCGGATGATATCGGGGGGACTGCAGTCTTTTTGGCATCACGTGCTTCAGATTATGTAAATGGACATATTTTAGCAGTTGATGGCGGCTGGCTATCCCGCTGACAAATAAAAAAAGCTGACGAACGATCGTCAGCTTTTTTCCATTACATCATGTGCGGTTCAACAGGCAAGACCTTTTTGACCTCATCAATGATGCGTTCATTTTCTCCGCCAGCGTAAATGTGAATCGAGCCGCTGTCTTGATTCGAGCGAATCAGGCGCCCGATGCCCTGCCGTACACGTAACAACATATATGGCAGATCAACTTCTTCGAACGGATCTTTTTTCGCTCCGTTGCGCTTCGCTGTAAATACAGGATCGTGTGGCGGGAACGGCAATGACCAAATGGTAACATTCTTCAATGCGTCACCGGGAATGTCGAGTCCTTCCCATAAGTGAACTGAACAAAGTACTGTTTCTTCTTCCTCTTGGAATTTCTCTACTAAGCTGCTGATTTCCTCATCACCTTCGAAGAAAATTGGATACGGCAGCTCCCATGCCGCCGACAGCTCTTTAAACTCGTTTAATTCTTCAAAAGAAGGGAAAAGCACCAGCGTTCTTCCTTTGTATCGTTTGATTGTTTCAATCGTTTCAGCCGTTTTTTGTTCAGCGGCCATATCTGTTTTTGCGTATAAATTAATACTCATTTGCTCGTCATAATCATAAGGGGAATCAACAGTTAATGACAAATAATCATGAATCCCAAGACTGTCGGCAATATAATCAAACGAACCGCCTTCTGACAGCGTAGCAGAAGAGAAGATATAAGGAATTTTCTTAGAAAACACTTTTTCGCCAAGTACTTCTGCTACCGTTCTCGGCATCACGACAAAAGTTGATTCTGCTTCCTTTTTCTCCAGCCAGCTGATTGCATCCTTTTGATATAGAGATAATGAATACGCCATTTGTTCAACGTATTCTTCCACTACTGACAACTCGTATTGATCAATCGTATACATTTCTGACTCAAATACAAGTGCCTCACCGATTTTATCAAGTAAACGGCAAAGCTCGTCCGCCGCCTTTTTGACACGCTGGTCATTTTTTATTTCTAAACGGTGTGAACCGGCTACTTCCTTTGATTCTTCAGAAAGAACATAGAAAAATTCGTCGTTTGCAGCAAGCGCATCTTCAATCAATTCTGCAAACTCTTCTCTGATGTCATTTTGCAGCAATCGTTCTAAAAACAATTCAAGAGTAGACTGCTTCACTCTATAGGTTAGCGCTTTTTGCGCAGCAAACTCTAACAAATGCCCCTCATCAAATACAACTGCACTATGATCAGGCAAGAGCGGCAGCTGGCCCTCTCGTTTGCGTGATTCTTCCGTCCACACATGCTCCATATAAAAATCATGGGAACAAATGATTAAGTCCGTTGACTTGCGGTAGTAATCTCTGGAAAGTGTCAGACCGCATCTGTGTCTCATATCACAAGTCAGACAGTCCTGAAACGAGTCGTAGCTTACGTCAGACCACTCTTCATTCGATAGATTTGCGTACTGCTTACGGTCGCCATACGGATAAAAGCGCTGCATCGCCTGTGACTCGTGGACAAATGACGGTAACGACTCATAAAGATCCAGCCATTTATCATCATCAGAACGCTGCATTGTTTTTTCAAGCTTCTTCAAGCATAAATATTGCTCATGTGATTTTGACAGCCTTGTATCAATTTTCAGATCAAGATGCTCAGCCAGCTTAGAAATATCGCCCTCTTTTTTCACCAGCTGTTCAATTAATGTTTCATCTGCACAAGCGATGATGGCGGGTTTGCCGACATACCTTGCATAGCTGATTGCAAAAAGAAGATAAACCAGCGTTTTCCCCGTTCCCACTCCAGCTTCGGCGAACATGACTTTTTTCTCTTTAAACGCCCGCTCCAGCTGAAAAGCCATAAATACTTGCTCGTCCCGAAGATCAAACCCTTTTTCGGGAAGGATATCGTAAAACACGTCACCAATCCAATTGTTCAATTCTTCATAAAAATTCTTTGTTTTCGTTAAAGAAAAAGGCAAACGTGATGTTGTCACCTAGTTCCAACCCCCAACTATTCGACATTCAGACCACCAATAATATCATTTTCCGCTGATGAATACAATAAAAAAACTTGGCAATGCCAAGTTTTTTGCAGTTTACTTACGATTGATCACATGCGACGATAAAAAAGGATGGTCTGTTGAATAAATATGTTCTACCGCTTTTTCTAAATCAGTTTGCGCATGCGAAATCACAGACGGAGACGAATCAGTCCCGAGCTCCTTCAGCTCGTTTGCTGTTGCGTCAAGCGCCCTTTGAATAAGATTAAAATGTTCGCTGTTCAGCATGAGATCACCTCTGATGGAAATAATCATCATTGTATGCGAACTTTTCATTTTATATACATGCTTTACCGCATGTTATCACCGAAACATGCACAAACTACACTTGATATTCCGTCTCCGGATTATCCGTCTTATCAACAATATTCTATCAGGGAGTGATGTTGAGATGAGTTATAGAAACCGATTAGATCAGCATTCTGAACTGTTTCATCACAATTGGACGCGGCCTAAACGTTCTAAGTCTCAAGTAAACGGTCACACTGAAATGTCCCAAACCAACATTATATTGAGAAGCAACGCGAAAGCTCACCGTTGGTAACGATAGAATAGGGCTGAAAGATGAAAGAAGACGCATGCAGAGCGTCTTCTTTTTATGCGTTTTCTGTTTTCTTTCGCTGCGGCCTTACTTTTGACCAATATTGATAATAATCTGTTTTAATAAACCCGTTAAAGAGCTTTCGTTTCTTCGTTGCTTTTCTGCCATATGCTTCCTCAAAGTTTTCATTTGATGTCAGCATATACACAGACCAAGTATCAAGCGGCTCGAACGCCTTCCCCATTTCTTTGTACATCTGCTCAACGGCTTTTTTCTCGCCGAGACGCTCTCCATATGGCGGGTTGCCGACAATTACGCCAAACTCCAGATTTGTGGTAAAGTCTTTGACCTGCATCTGTTTGAACTGGATTAGATCTCCCAATCCTGCTTCCTCAGCATTTTCTTTTGCGATTTGAACCATGCGGTGGTCTATGTCGCTAGCGAAAATTGTAAGCGGCTGATCATAATTTGCCTTTTCTTCGACTTCAAGCCGCGCTTTGTTCCACAGATCTTTACCGATCCATTCCCAATCCTCTGAAACAAAATCGCGATTGAATCCCGGGGCGATGTTCTGGCCGATTAGCGCCGCTTCTATCGCGATTGTTCCGGAGCCACAGAAAGGATCAACAAATGGGCGGTCCGGCGTCCAATTGGTTAATTGCACCAAAGCGGCAGCAAGTGTTTCTTTAATCGGCGCACCGCCCTGATCGACACGGTATCCTCGTTTGTGAAGGCCTGTCCCTGATGAGTCCAGTGTAATCAAAGCCTGATCTTTCAATAAAGAAATTTCGACTTTATACTCGGCACCTGTTTCTTCAATCCAATCATTGGCTTTGCCGGACTGCAGCTTGAGCTTTTCGACAATTGCTTTTTTGACGATCCGCTGACAGTCGGGAACGCTTGCAAGTGTTGATTTTACCGATTTTCCGATGACAGGGAATTTCCCGTTTTCAGGTATAAATGAGCGCCAGTTAATCGCTTTCGTTTTTTCAAACAGTTCATCAAATGTTTTCGCTTTAAAAGAAGCAACCTGAACCTTTATGCGGTCGGCTGTTCTAAGCCAAAGGTTCGCACGGCAGATGGCAAGTGCATCACCTTCAAAAATAACTTTCCCGTTATCAACCTTGCATTCGTATCCTAAATCTCGTACTTCCTTTGCGACAACAGCTTCAATGCCCATCGGCGCCGTTGCAATTAGTGTATACTTCTTCATCGTATCACCCTGTCTTTTAAAACTTTTCTCTTTTCAAGATAAAAGCTCTCCTTATACGGGAGAGCTTGTTTTCATCATTTTAAATGTAAGTGGTCTAACGTTCTGTAAGCCATGTTTTGTTCCGTCGTACTGCAAACGGCTCATCACCTCGTACTCAGGCGGCAATCATCTATCTACAGAAAGCATTCTGTCCTTCTCTCCGTTGAATTCCGTTAAGAAGGTTCCCCTACCAAAATTTGGGTTTCTCGCTCGAGGGGTTTACCGCGTTCCACTCTCACCATTTCTAGTGAGACTTCGTCACTGTGGCACTTTCAAGGATACTTAGCCATATCCGAAGACGTAGGCTTTTTTCCTGCCGTCAGCCTCTAAAGACTGCCCTAGCTTATGACTTCGCTAGGCACGAACACTACGGGCATCTCAGCACCGTGCGAGCATGGACTTTCCTCTACAGATTCAAGATCTGCAGCGATTACCCGAACGTTAAGAACATGAATTATTATATAACAACTGATTACAATTTACAAGCGCCATTTTTTTCAAGCGTGATCAATCATAAAGCTTGCTGCCAAAAACGTGTTTTTCTAAGTTAGACAGCCGTTTTAAAATATCAAAGTTTGTTGTGTTAGATTGCACAGGCTGTTTTTTGCTTGCTTCTTCAAGCTGTTTTTTCAGCTGCAGATTTTCCTGCTGCAGTTCTTCAATTTCTTGATGGAAGGTTTCATAATCCTTAATAATCATATCTAAAAATTTGTCAACGTCTTCTTGCTTGTAGCCTCTAACGCCTGTTTTAAATTCTTTTTCCAAAATTTCTTTCGCAGAAAGCTTTACTTTATCAGCAAGCATCTTTTTCACCTCGTATCGTGAATCATCACATATATTTTTTCAGAAATCTGTACGGTTGTCAAATTTCTCTTATTGCTATGAGTAGCTGTCTTCCTCTACTGTCACTCTCAAGTCATCCATTGTAATAAAGTAGATGGGATAGCCATCCTTTTCGCGCCTTTTTTCCGCTGTCCCAAGCATATACTTAGGGGAGCCTTCCTTTTCCGGGTCATATAAAAGTAGAAGCCCGTCGGACTTATCAATGAAGAACTGATTTTTTTGTTTGAATTGAAGCGGGCTTTCATAAGGACGGTGAGTCAGGCTTGCTTCATAGTCTGCCTGAGCCAGAACTGCTTCATACTGTTCCTTATTCGGTTCTTTCCAGTTCTTTTCCTGCTCGTAAAATGGTGTGATGACAGCTACCTTTAAGTCAGGGTATTCCTCCTGCAAATCATATGCAGCTTCTGCCGTCCACAGCTCCGCTCCAAGCTGGCCCGAAATTAAAATCCATTCTAATCCTTCATCCAAAAAAGCAATCAGCCGGTTCTTAATGGCTTTTTTTATGTAATACAGCGCCTTGTCATCCTGCTTAAATATCCCGAGTTCAAACGGTTTATAGCCCGTAATTGCCAGTACTTTCATCATTTCACCTGCTTTAAAAAATGGGGCTCCCGTGGGCCCCATTTGTTGTGCTGCATTGTTTACACCATCAAGCTGCACGTTTTCCATACTAGTAGTCGCAGCAAGGTTTTCCTGCTTGAAAATGCTGATGCGTAGCCGGGTCAACATTTGAGAAAGTGTGTGGAAAGTAGTGAACGTGCTGAAAATGCTGGTGGTTTACGTTTGTTGTATGCTGTGGGTGAATGTGCGGCACGATAGTCTTCGAAAACGTATGATGTTCACAGCAATGAGTAGGATGGACAATTGGCGCCATCATATGCGGTCTGCAGTGATGCATGATAAAATCCCCTTTCCATAAACTTTATTACAATACTAAGCTATGAAAAATAAGGGGTACATGTTCTGATGCAAAGACCTATTTTAAAAGTGTGCAATTAAGCTGTCTTTAAAGTTTGAAAATACAAAAGCAATCAAAAATACCACAACAAAGAACAAGTAAAAAACACCCTTATACATACCAACTCTCCCTTTAAAAATAACTAAAGTCATTTTACAGGATTCGCCGCTATTCTACAACAAAATCAATGTGAATTCAGCAAAAAAAATTCATGGCGAAACAAGTCGTCTTTTGCGCTTTCCCGGGGAATATTTAAGAGGAATATTTCCTCTTCAGCCGGGCAATTCTCACATGCAGTTTTTCAGTTTCTTTCTCTGATAAGCATGCCGCCTCGCTAAGCAATTGCTCTGCTATTTGCAATGCTTTTCCGAATTCTTTTTTCTTATGCTCAAAATATTTCGCGAGCTCTATTACAGCAGCGTATCTGCACTTCTGGTTTTGCGAGCGGGACAGCTTTTCCCAAAGCGGCACTGCTTCTTCCAAGCGGTTTTGTTTTTTGTACAGGAGCGATAAATCCAGCCGTGCACTGTCCTTGTCCTCAAACGATTTTTCTATAAGCCTTTCCAACTGCTTGATCGCTTGGTCCGTTTCTTTATGAGCCATAAACCATTTCGCCATAGCATAGGCTTCACTGTGTTCTTTTGGCGCATGTGATTCTGAAAGGATTTTTTTAGACATATGGATGTACAATGAAATGAGTGATAACACATCCATTTCATTATGATGCAGGACACCTTTTAAAAGATCCGGCTCTTGCGCCTTGATAAAATGAAAGTAAAGCATTGGAGCCAAGTAGCCCGGTGTGTCTTCTAGTCTGCGGATGCCGAGCTCCTCTTTTTCAACCGTGCCAAGAGATACGCGGTCCATTTTGTGTTTCCACAGGCGTCTAGCTCCATGCAAAAGATCAAAGTGGCCAAACTCCGGAAGCTTCGGAAGTCTGTCACGGATCAAGGTGTGCCTTGTTTTCACCTGCGGCCAATCAAAGGCTTTGCCGTTGTAGGTCACAAGTGATGTAATGTCAACCTCGCTTAAAAAGCTTTGGTACAAGGCGACTTCGTTCCCCGGTTTGGGCAAAAGATGCTGTTTGACTGTCACTCGGTCTTCATATACTCTCGCATACCCAAGCAAAAAAATGGTATTCCCAGCTCCACCCCCAAGACCGGTTGTTTCTGTATCAAAGAAAAAGAGGTTGTTTTTGTTATACCCTTTTGCTGACAACGTATGCGACAGGCCGCTTTGATTCCACAGTGTGATCACTTCCTCAAGCTCAGAAAAGCTGTATAACCCATGGCGGTGAGAAAGCGGATATTCTACTTCTCTGATGAGGCAATATTCATCTTCGAAGATGAAAGGCTTCATGCCAAAAGCCTCCCACTCTTCTAAAAACGGGATGTCATCAAAGTGGTTTTCTTGTTTGCCTGCTTCTATTTTTTGTTCTCCTTCATTGAGCACCATGTGCTTTTTCATCCGCTGGAGTTTCCCTTTTAATGACATATCCGGCCCCCCTCCTTACGACATTTGATCCAACAGCTGCAAAATTCTTTCCTTTGCTTTTATCCCTTCTATTTCCGTACCTATACAAGACGGACAGCCGTCATGACAAGGACAATGTGTAATCAGTTGTTTCGCCGCTTCATTAATGTCTGAAAAACGTTTAAAGACTTCCTCCGCCAAACCGATACCGCCCGGATAATGATCATATAAAAATATGGTTGGCAATCCGGTATGGGCTGCTTTGATTTGAGAAACAACATGAACATCATTTCGATCACACATGATATACACAGGGACAATATGCTGCAGCACATTCGAGATGCCAAGAAGCAGCTGTTCCAGTGTCTTTTCCCCGATGTCCTCATCCGCTGTTTTGATTTCGAGCCAAGCTGCACTTGTATGCAGTTCTTCTTCCGGCAAATGAATAGGTCCAGACCCAATATTTTCAAAAGTGGTCATTTTTATTTTTTTAAAAATGGTCGGCAGGGCATTGACAGTGACGTCTCCGTAGTGCAATGACGTACGGCTTTTTTCTTTCGTTTTATCGATTTCTAATACCTTCAGCTGAACTGCCAGGTTTGCATCCGTATAATATTCGACATCGACTTTTCTGACATACGCCTTTTTATGGTCCCAATCGAGCTTCTCAACTTGATACTGAACGCCTTCATGCAAATAAATTGCTTCATCATGTAAAAGCGTCATCGCACTAAAACGGTCCATTTCACCGATAATCCTTACATTTGCAATATCCGACTGATCAACTATAACGACATTTTCCTGGGAGGCGGAACGCAAACTGATGTTTGAAGCAGGGAACGACTCACTTGCCCAATGGTACCGTTCGCCGTTGCGGTGAAGAACAGCCTCTTCCTGAAGATACTCAAGAATATCACTGACTTCCATGGCTCCAAATTCTTCATCAGCTCTAAAAGGAAGCTCATAAGCCGCACACTTTAAGTGGTCTATTAAAATAATCAAATTCTCCGGATTGATTCTTGCAGATTCCGGCGAACGATTAAAGAAATATTCAGGATGCCGCACAATATATTGGTCAATCGGTGTTGAATTGGCTACCATGATAATCAAAGATTCACCGTGTCTTCTGCCGGCTCGTCCCGCCTGCTGCCAAGCACTTGCAACACTTCCGGGATACCCCGTCATTACACACACTTGCAGCTGGCCGATATCAACACCAAGCTCTAATGCATTCGTACTGACCACTCCTAAAATGTCGCCTTCTCTCAGTCCTCTTTCGATTTCTCTTCGCTCTTTCGGCAGATAGCCTCCCCGATAGCCTCTGATTGATTTTGTTCCAATCTCTTTTTTCACAAGCTCCTGAATATGGCTTAAAATAATTTCCACCCGAACTCTGCTTCTGGCAAAAACAATGGTCTGCACTTTGTTTTTAAGGAACTCTTTCGCCAGTTCATTCACTTCTGCGGTTGCGCTCCTTCTAATATTCAGCGGTTTGTTCACAATTGGCGGATTGTAAAACACAAAATGCTTGCGTCCGCTCGGTGCGCCGTTGTCATCGACCAGCCGCATCGGTTTGCCTGTCAGCTGCTCTCCCAATTCCTTTGGGTTGGCAATCGTTGCGGAAGTACAAATAAAAACTGGATCACTTCCATAAAACCGACAGATCCGCTTTAGCCGCCGGATCACATTTGCTACATGGCTGCCGAACACACCTCGATACGTATGAAGCTCATCGATGACGATATACTTAAGGTTTTCAAACAAACTGACCCATTTCGTATGATGCGGTAGAATGGCAGAATGCAGCATATCGGGGTTTGTAATGACAATATGACCTGCTTTTCTCACCTTTTGTCTGATTGCCGGAGACGTATCCCCGTCATATGTAAAGCTTTTAATATCAATGCCCATTTCATCAATAATTTCATTTAACTCGCTCTTTTGGTCTTGTGCCAGCGCTTTAGTCGGAAATAAATATAACGCCCGGTTTGTTTCATATTGGGCGATGGACTGCAGGACTGGGAGGTTGTAGCATAACGTTTTTCCTGATGCTGTTGGCGTTACGGTAACGATGCTCTCTCCTTTTTGCACATATTGAAAAGCGGAATATTGGTGAGTATATAATTCATCAATGCCCCTTTTCGAAAGGGCCGCTTTGATTCTCTCGTCTATACTTTCGGGCATAGGCCTTGTTTTTGCTTCCCGAGGCTCAATTTCATGCCAATTCACAACGTTTTCATTTCCTTTTAAATCAGAAATGAGTTCAGTCAGTGATTTCTTTTTCATTCTTTACACCTCTTTGTCAAGTACAGTTTACCGAATATTTGTTTGCATGGCTAGGTGCAAATTTTATACAGTTGAATAAAAAAAGCAAGGCATACGCCCTGCTTATTTCGCTTTTATTGTAAGGAGCTTTGATTCGCCTTTACGAGCAGCCTTTTCGCCTGCCGGTACAATTGATCCTACAGCCTCACCATTCATTATAACGATTGGGATGACTGTGCTGCTCGCTTTTTCTTTTATTAATTCCAAATCACATGTAATCAGCGGGTCACCGACCTTCACTTTATCCCCTTCTTTAATGTGGGCAGTAAATCCTTCTCCGTTCATATTGACTGTCTCCAGCCCGACATGAATTAACAGCTCAATTCCCGAGCGAGTCCGAATGCCAACGGCGTGTTTAGTGTGGAAAATCTGAATGACTTCACCTTCAGCGGGAGATACGATTTCACCGCTAGAAGGTTCCACCGCTATTCCTTCTCCCATCATTTTCTGTGAAAAAACAGGGTCCGGCACATCTGACAGGTCCATTACTGTACCGTCTGCCGGAGAATAAATAACCTCTTCTGTCACCTTTTCCTGAGTTTTGCCCATTCCGAATAATTTTTTCAGCAATGTATTTTCTCCCTTCTCATTCACTTCAACCGTTATCCCTTCATTCACCACTATTTAACCACACTTTCAATTTTGCTTCAATTTATAACAACATCTGGCATAGACGCATAATCTGGTTAAAAAAGGCGGTGGCGAAATTGGAATTCTATGATGACAAAAAGAACGAACTGCAAAAGAAAGAAGAAATCATAACGGAGGCAATCGACACTCTTTTTCAATCCTCAGCGTTCGGCAACCTTATAAACGGATTTCAGAACCTGATCAACTCGAGTTTAAAGGATGTGCAGACGACCATACATGTCAGAGAAAGAGATAATGGGCTGTATATCGATATTACCATTCCGGCGACGTTTCGAGATGGCGAGATCGTCGTTGAAGTTAAATCGAGGTATCTCCATGTAACACTCCAAGAAAAACAGAAACACCAAAATGAGGCTACCTTTACAAGCATGACAAGAACGGTTCAGCTGCCTTATGAAGTTCGCCAAGAAGATATGGAAACGTCTTGGAACGAGCAGACAATGACACTTTTCTTTCCAAAAAATAAGCATGAATGAACGATTCATTCATGCTTCTATCATTTAAAAAAGCTGGTAAATCCCTTTATTAAAGATCCGACCTGATTCATTGCACTCATTACTTGACCTGTCGTATCCATCATTTTATTAAAATCAAATTGCCCATTGGCTTTTTTGAACTGCGACATAATGCTTTGAAATTGCGAAGGCTGCTGTTGATTAGGCCTTGGGATAGGATAAGGGTTAGAAAATACAGGCGGCTGCATAGGCATAGGCTGGATCGGAGCATAAGGCTGATAGTAATCCTGCTGTCCATAATGCTGCTGAGGCAGTTGTTGCTCTAAATAACCGGGTGCAGCCTGCTGATAATATCCTTGCATATGCTGAGGATAATAATAGCCCATTTGCCGAGGATAGCTTCGAGAGCTCCCGTTCATTGCGATTCCCCCCTAAACACAACATATTTCTCTTCTATATATGTATGAATGACTTCTATTGTTTGTGTCACAAGTGATGATTAGCATTTGTCAAATTGTGTCGAAAGTTTAAATTTTTTAAAAACAGAAAAAAGTCGAATCATTATGGTACCATATTTTCAATACAGATGAGAGGGGATGCACCATAATGAACGTATCATACTTAAGCAAACGTTTTGCAGAAATGAAGAAATATGAAACAGACTGTATGAATAAACTGATGGACTTTGCCAAGTTCCTCTATATTCAAGGACATCTCAGCATAACTGAGTTTCGTAACAGTATGAAGGTTCTCGAAGCAAATGGAGCAGAAAGCCCGGCATATGAGATGAATTAACGCCCGGCCCCCTATAAAAACGAAAAGAAGACAGCCTTTTACCGGCTGTCTTCTCTTGCAATTTCATCCTTTACTGCGTGCAATGTATAAAGGACTGACTCAGTGATGTCCTTGAACCGTTTTTTATGAATATGATGAACATATGATTGAAGGACCAATTCCAGGAAATTATCCTTTACGGTCTCAATTTGCTCTTTATGCACATATTTAGGCCGGCGGACTTTTATCAATTCAAGAGCACCCTCTGCCCAGCGAGCGGCCAGTTCATCATTCTCTTCAACTGCAGGCTTTATCGTCTCAAAAAAATCATAAGAATGATTACTGTTTTTCCCTTCCTGATACCGATCAGCGCCTTTTTCAGCAACTTCAATCATTTGCTCGGTCATTTCCAGCAAAGTTTGTGATAGCAATATCTTTCACCTCAATGCCTATCGTACCAAATTTCACTCGCAAATTCAGCCGATGCGGTATACCTTCTCAAACGCATACCTGTGTTCAGGCGATTGATACAGCTCATTTATACAAATATGAAGATCTATGATTTCTTCTTCCAGCACACTCAGGCGATCGTTTTCCGTTTCCCGCATCTCAGCCTCTAATGCATTTACAGAATGATTCAGGCTTTGCTCAGCTAGCGTTAATTCATCTTCTATATCAGAAAGCATACGGAGAATATCTGTCTTGCTAACATAACCGGACATTCGTGTACCTCCCTTTCCTCGACTCTCCCGGTTAAAATTCTTTGCTCTCAAGGCTCTTTCCTTCCTCATGACAAAACTAGAAGCAAATCGCCAAACAAACAGGTATTCCACGAAAAGCTGAAGTTTTCGACAAAAACACCCGCAAAAATTGTATGATCCTCCTCGTTAATGCAAACGATACTTGTGAGGAGGTGCCGTATGAAAACAAGACCGAAAAAAGCCGGCCAGCAAAAAAAGACTGAATCAAAGGCAATCGATTCTTTAGATAAAAAATTAGGCGGCCCGAACCGCCCTTCTACGTAAGAAGCAAGGAATTTCCTTGCTTCTTTATTTTTTCAGCCACTGCTCCACCGCAAAAAGCGCATGAAGCTGGCGCTTTTTATGTAAATACCAGTCTGTCAATTCAATCTGCTTCGGCAATTCCTCGCGCCTAAAGAACGTTTTCTTTATCTTTCCATGAAACCAATCTGTTTTCGTTCCGTCTAATGAGTGGATTAACTCAGGGTAGCATGTCCTTAGCATAGGAGATGTTCTTTTTGTAATCCCGATTATCTTTTCCATATCAAAACGGGAACCTGTGTGCGGCACTGTGTGCAAAAAGTGATAAAAAGAGGAGAACAATTCTGGCTTGAACAGCAATTGAGACAGCTGCTTTCCCAGCCTTATCCTTTCCTCCGCCTTTGAAAAGCGTTTCACTGAAATGCCGTAAAGAAACCCATTTGAGGAAGGAAAAATAACGGTGTTAAAATGCAACCAATCACTTAAATAAAAAGGAATCGTGTCAAAAACATTCTTTTTAAACGAAGGATTTTGTATAATAGGTGTTTGGATAGTGTTTTGTTCATTTATAATGAGGGCATACATTAGCCGCTCCGTATTTCGCTCATGCCAAAAACGGGTCCATTCTTCCGTCATAAATTGTGAGACGCCAAACACATGCAGCAGATGAAACAGCGGTTTCCCGACTCTTTTTGACCATTGGTATAATAGAAGCTGCGGATAGGCATCCGAAAATATAAGCCAGTTCGCTCTTTCATAGGCTAAAAAGAACCATTCTTGCTGTCTCTCACGGAGTCCAAGCTGAAACAGACTGCCTTTTAAGTCAGTCATTGACCAGCCGGCATTACGAGAAACGAAAGAAGCCAAAAGCGACCATTTGATTTCCGGATGACGGTCGTAAAATGCTTTATAAGCATTTGTTCTTGAAATGTTATCCGCGTTTTTTATTTTTGTCTGCCGCTCAATTCGGCTCAGAAGCTTTCTGATGGTCTGTTGTTCTTGCACGTTCATTCACTTCCGTCATGATTAGTTTAATAAGGAGGATGAGAAAGTGATTCGGTATCCTAACGGAAAAACATTTCAGCCGAAACATTCGGTTTCATCCCAAAACAGTCAGAAAAGGGCCCCGTCTTACAGTAATCGCGGAATGACCCTCGAAGATGACTTAAACGAAACGAATAAGTATTATCTGACAAACCAAATTGCCGTTATACACAAAAAGCCGACACCTGTTCAAATTGTAAATGTCCATTATCCAAAAAGAAGTGCCGCAGTGATTAAAGAAGCTTACTTTAAACAATCATCGACAACAGACTACAATGGGATTTACAAAGGGCGGTATATTGATTTTGAGGCGAAAGAAACGAAAAACAAGACCTCTTTCCCCCTGCAGAATTTTCATGACCATCAAATCGAGCATATGAAGCAGGTAAAGGCTCAAGACGGTATTTGTTTTGTTATTATATCCGCTTTCGACCAGGTTTATTTTTTGGAAGCCGATAAGCTGTTTTATTTCTGGGACAGAAAAGAAAAAAACGGCAGAAAATCAATTCGAAAAGATGAGTTGGAAGAAACAGCTTATCCGATTTCTCTTGGATACGCACCCAGAATTGATTATATTAGTATTATTGAACAGCTTTATTTTTCGCCATCATCTGGTGCGAAAGGTTGATTAACGAAAGGTTGAGATGTTATGTCAGATCAATTTAACAGCCGTGAAGCTCGGCGAAAAGCGAACAGCAAGTCGAGTCCTTCACCGAAAAAAGGCAAGAAACGAAAAAAGGGCGGATTGTTTAAAAAGACCCTTTTCACTTTACTCATTCTGTTTGTTTTAGGCGTAGTCGGCGGTGCTGTTACATTTGCCGTCATGGTTTCTGATGCGCCGTCCCTTGATGAAAGCAAATTGAAGACGCCTTATTCATCAACGATTTATGATAAAAATGGAAAAGAGATCGCCGAAGTCGGCGCCGAAAAACGGACCTACGTCTCGATAGATGAAATTCCCGATGTTGTAAAAGAAGCCTTTATCGCGACAGAAGACGCTCGTTTTTATGAGCACCACGGGATTGACCCTGTCCGTATCGGCGGTGCTTTAGTTGCCAACTTTAAAGACGGCTTCGGGGCTGAAGGCGGAAGTACGATCACCCAGCAGGTCGTCAAAAACTCCCTTCTTTCACATCAGAAGACGCTGAAACGGAAGGTGCAGGAAGTATGGCTTTCGATTCAGCTGGAGCGCAATTACTCTAAAGATGAAATTTTAGAAATGTATTTAAACCGGATTTATTTTTCTCCTAGAGCATACGGAATCGGAAAAGCGGCGGAAGAATTTTTCGGCGTTACAGATTTAAGCAAATTGACTGTCGAACAGGCTGCGACGCTTGCAGGAATGCCGCAAAGCCCGACAGCGTACAATCCCGTTAAAAACCCGGATAAAGCGGAAAAACGACGGAACATCGTACTCAGTCTGATGAAAAAACAAGGATTTATTTCTGATTCTCAATATAACAAAGCGAAAAAAGTGGCAGTGAAAGATGAAGGCGTCGTGTCACAGAAGGAATATGAAAAAGCAAGTACAAATAAATACAGCGCATTTGTTGAAGAGGTTATGAAGGAAATTGATGAAAAATCTGATGTCGATCCATCTGCTGACGGATTAAAGATCTATACGACATTAGATACAAAAGCACAAGATAAACTAGATGAATTAATGGACGGAGACACCGTCGGATTTACTGAAGGCATGCAGGGCGGCGTTACCCTTCTCGATACGAAAACCGGAGAAGTGCGGGCGATTGGTGCGGGACGCAATCAGCCTGTCGGAGGCTTTAACTATGCTACTCAAACTAAGGCACAGCCTGGTTCAACCATAAAACCGATTTTGGACTACGGACCAGTTATTGAAAATAAGAAATGGTCCACATACGAACAAATTGATGACTCAGCTTATACGTATTCTAACGGAAAACCGATTCGTGATTGGGACCGCAAATATCTAGGGCCTATCTCAATGCGTTACGCTCTGGCCCAATCAAGAAATATACCTGCTTTAAAAGCATTCCAGGCAGTCGGTAAAGATACTGCTGTAGACTTTGCAAATGGACTTGGCCTTGGTTTAACAAAAGATAATGTAACAGAGGCCTATTCTATTGGCGGTTTCGGTGGGAACGATGGTGTTTCTCCTCTGACAATGGCAGGTGCATACAGCGCGTTTGGAAATAACGGAACGTATAATGAACCGCATTTTGTAAAATCTATCGAATTTAACGATGGCACGAAGCTTGACTTAACACCAAAATCAAAATCAGCCATGAGTGATTATACTGCGTTTATGATTACAGATATGCTGAAAACAGCTGTGAAGACAGGTACTGGACAGCTTGCACAAGTACCTGGTGTAGAAGTTGCAGGAAAAACAGGAACGACTAACTTTGATGATAATGAAGTCAAAAGGTACAATATCGCTAGCGGTGGCGCCCGAGATTCTTGGTTCGTTGGCTACACACCGCAATATACAGCTGCCGTCTGGACGGGTATGGGAGAAAACGAAGCTGGAAAGAAATCACTTTCAGCTGAAGAGCAAAAAGTTGCAAAGCGCATCTTCGCCCAACTCATCGCCGATGTCGATGACGGAAGCGGATCATTTGAGAAACCTGACAGCGTAGTGGAAGCCTCTGTAGAAAAAGGCTCAAACCCTGCAAAACTGGCAGGGCCAAATACGCCAAGCGATAAGAAGCTCACAGAGTACTTTGTTAAAGGCACAGCTCCTTCTACTGTTTCTAAAACATATGAGAAAGAAGAAAAAGAGGAAACAGCTAAACTGTCTGGTTTAAACGTGAAATACGATAAAGACAATCAATCTTTAACGTTAAGCTGGAATTACGACGGTGATGCGACCTTTGCTGTTAAGCAATCTGTTGACGGCGGCAGCTACTCGGAAATTCAAAACAGCTCTGCAAAAGAGGCAGTCATTTCGGGTGTGCAGCCAGGATCTGTGTACAAATTCGAAGTAACAGCCGTCAGTGATGATGGCAAAAGTACAGCTTCCACATCTTATGAGGTGCCAAAAGCTGAAGACGATGAAGATAAAAAAGACCAGCAACAAACGGATGATGAAAAACAAGATGAGAAGACTCAGGATGATACACAAACTGATGATTCTCAAAAAGATGACGGTCAGACGGATCAAGATCAGACAGATGATTCAACAAATGATCAAGACAAAAAACAAGACAACACGAACACCAATCCGTCTGACAATAGTAACCAAGACCAATCTAACAATAGTAATAACAATAACAGTAATAACAGCAACAACCAGGATACGTCGGATGGTGATTCGAACTCAGATACGAATGACTCAACAGGTACTGACACGAATAAAAATAAAACAGACACATCTAATAAAACACAAACAAACTCATCATCAATTGAAAAAACAAATTAACCAAAAAAGCCGTCACCTTTGGGGTGATGGCTTTTTTGGTACAAATAAAAAACCTCCCGTTTTAACAGGAGGTTTTATCGATTCATCGCATGATATTTATAAAAATGCTTTTTCATTTCGGTAATCAGCTCGTCAAGCTGAATAAAGCAATGGTATTGGGTCGGCTTAAGAAGAATAAATTCCACTCGTTCAGCCCAATTAATCGGCTTTGCGGGATACGATTTCTCCCGCAGTTCTTGCCAATTGAGCGATTTCACCGGCTCACCTGCTGTCCAATGTAACGAAGCCAGCAAACACACAATGCCCTTTAACATTTCGTTTTGGTCACATCTCGATTTTCGTGTTTGAAAGACTGGGAGAAGTGATGCTTTGATGTCATCCCACACTTCAAATAAAAGCGGAACGTATTTCCCGCTGTCCTCCCATGGCAAATCGCCTTGTAATTCCGTGCAGAAATCAAAATACACGGGATTGGTCTGCAAGGTTTTCTTCATATCCGAGGAACTCTTCTGGCCAAGACTGCGCAAGTATTGCTCATAGGAAGCCAACACTTCTTTTGCTTGCGTCATCGTTTCACCAGTCCTTTTTTATCCCTCTTCTGCCCTTCTCTGCACAAAGAAAGCAGCGGACACTCCGCACAGCGCGGAGATTGGGCTTTACAGTGATATCTGCCGAAGAAAATAAGCCGGTGATGCGTAACGGACCAGTCTTCTTTGGGAACCTTGCGCATCAGCGTCTTTTCAACTTCCAGAACCGAGTCCTTCCACCTGCAAATGCCCAATCGTTTGCTGACTCTCTCCACATGGGTATCTACGGCTATGGCCGGCACGCCAAACGCAACGGATACCACTACGTTTGCGGTCTTTCTCCCGACCCCTGGCAGTTTGACAAGCTCATCGCGGTCTCTCGGCACTTCTCCGCCATAATCTTCAATAATCATTTTACTCAGCTTTTGAATATTTTTCGCTTTATTACGATATAAACCGATTGATTTAATATCTTGCTGAAGCTCTTCCAGCGGAACAGCCAAATAGTCTTCCGGCCGTTTGTATTTTTGGAATAATGTTTTGGTCACTCTGTTTACAAGTGCATCTGTACATTGCGCAGATAAAGCAACAGCCACCACTAATTCAAAAGGATTGGAATGAACCAGTTCACACTCCGCATGAGGAAACATGTCACCTATCTTGTCTAAACAGAATTCAATTTGTTTTAGATTTAACACGATTGTCACCTTTTCACTTTATTGTTCAAGCCAATTGTAAAAAGGAACCTGCCTTTTATACTCTTTTTGCGGTTCATTCTGCTTTGCTTGTACACGCCGGAATTTTTGGCTGTGTATTTTTGCCTGCTCCACAGTTTTAAGCCCGTTTTTCTTCCATTCAAACAAAATCCGGTCAATGTAGCGGAAACTGAGTTTTCCTGATAGTACAGCCTCTTTTAACGCGTGTTTGATCAGTTGTGCGTCATGCTGATCCTGGTCCTGCCAGATCGCCAGCGTTTCACACTCCAAAGGCGATAACGGCCTTGCGAACTCTTCCTCAAAAATGGTATAAAGGCTTTTTTGTTCCCCTTCTGCTTTTCTTTCCTGTGTTTGATTCTGTGCAAGCTGAATATACTCGTACAGTTTCCCCCATAAAGGCTGAAGAGAATATTTCTCAAATTTGATGCCGTTTTGATCCTCGCATTCTTCAATAAACAGAAAGCCTTTTTGAATAAACATCCGCAATCTGTTTGTGCATTCTTCAACAGAAATTGACATACCTTCCTGCAGCTGATTCGGTGTAGGAAAATATGATCCTTTTTCTAAATGCATTTTAATTTTTAACAGCAGAATAAGTTCTGTTTCATTAAGCCCAAGCTGTTTATAATGCGTGAGCAGAAGATTGGGGATGGTTGATGTTCCCTGCTCCTGCATATCAATAAATTGCTGTTTTTTCATCGTCACACCTCTTACTGTAAAGGATTGTGATTGCCCCTTTACTGTAAAAAGTCTCCCTTGCAGGAGACTCTTTTTTGTTTCATTTGAATGTATTACGGATACAGACGGTTTAACAGTCTTGGGAACGGAATCGTTTCACGAACGTGAGGCGCTCCGCTGATCCAAGCTACTGTCCGCTCTAATCCAAGGCCGAAGCCGGAATGAGGAACTGATCCATATTTTCTAAGTTCAGCATACCATTTATATGCGTCAGAATCCAGTCCATGTTCTTTAAGACGCGATTCCAAAAGTTCCATATCGTGAATCCGTTCAGACCCGCCGATGATTTCTCCATAGCCTTCCGGCGCAATCAAGTCAGCGCAAAGCACAACGTCCTCACGGTCAGAAGCCGGCTGCATATAGAACGGTTTTAAGGACGTCGGATAGCGAGTGATGAATACCGGTTTGTCATAATGTTCAGCAATCGCTGTTTCATGAGGCGCTCCGAAATCATCTCCCCACTCGATATCGTCAAAGCCTTTTTCTTTCAGAAATTCAATCGCTTCATCATACGTGATTCTTGGGAACGGGGCTTTGATTTGCTCAAGTTTTGACGTGTCTCTTCCCAATGTGTTTAATTCAATTTTACAATTCTTAAGAACTGATTGTACGATGAAAGAAACGTAATTTTCCTGTACTTGAAGGTTTTCTTCAAATTCTACAAACGCCATTTCCGGTTCGATCATCCAGAATTCGATTAAGTGACGCTTTGTTTTAGACTTTTCCGCTCTGAATGTCGGTCCGAAAGAGAATACTTTTCCTAAAGCCATTGCCGCAGCTTCCATGTAGAGCTGGCCGCTTTGAGACAGATACGCATCTTCATCAAAGTACTTTGTCGCAAAGAGTTCTGTTGTACCTTCAGGTGCGCTTCCAGTCAAAATCGGCGGATCCACTTTTACGAAGCCTTCGTTATTAAAGAATTCGTAAGTCGCGCGAATGATTTCATTACGGATTTTCATGATCGCATGCTGGCGCTTTGAACGCAGCCATAAATGTCTGTGATCCATCAAAAATTCCGTTCCGTGTTCTTTTGGTGTAATTGGATAATCGGTCGCTTCGTGAATGACTTCAATATCTGTCACAGCAAGTTCATATCCAAGCGGAGAACGCTCGTCCTCTTTGACAATCCCTTTTATATAGAGCGACGTTTCCTGCGTCACTGATTTAGCTGTTTGGAAAATGCTTTCTTCCACTTCCGCTTTTACTACGACACCCTGAATAAAACCGGTACCGTCCCGAAGCTGTAAAAACGCAATTTTCCCGCTTGAACGCTTATTAGCGACCCAAGCTCCGATCGTTACTTCCTCACCTACGTGCTTGTACACTTGGTTGATTGTTGTTTTCAACATATTTCCCTCCAAAACAAGAAAGACATTCGGAAGCTCATTGCCCCGCGAACTCTTTTATCATCACTTTATTATACCCGCTCTTAACTAACCGGGTCAATGCAGATAAAAAGCGGCTTTTCTGTCAGCCGCTTTTTGATCTGTTAGCTATGTTTTTCTACAAAACGCTTGATTCTTTCAATGGCTTTTTCAAGAAGATCTAACGATGTTGCATAAGAAAGACGGACATTCTCAGGAGAGCCAAATCCGGATCCTGGAACAATCGCAACTTTTTCCTCCTCGAGAAGCGCTTTAACAAATTCATCTACATCTTTGAAACCGCAAGAGTGAGCTGCCTCTTTTGCATTTGGGAACAAGTAAAAAGCACCTTCCGGCTTCACACAGCTGAACCCTGGGATTTCTATGAGCTTTGCATAGATCGTATTTAATCTATGTTCAAATGCTTCTCTCATTTCTTCCAATGGCTCAGAAGGCCCGTTATAAGCAGCAATCGCTCCGTATTGTGCGATTGATGTCGGGTTTGACGTGCTGTGGCTTGCAAGGTTCGTCATCGCTTTAATAATGTCTTCAGAGCCTGCCGCATAACCGATTCTCCAGCCTGTCATGCTGTGGGACTTCGATACGCCGTTTATAATGACCGTTTGCTCTTTCAGTCTGTCTGACAGCTGTGCAATGGAAACATGTTTCTTTCCGCCGTATGTAAGTTTTTCATAAATTTCATCTGACACAATCAAGATATCATGTTCAAGGCACACTTCACCGAGCGCAGATAGTTCTTCTTCCGTATACATGACACCAGTCGGGTTGCTTGGAGAGTTAATAACGATTGCTTTTGTTTTTTCCGTAATTGCATTTTTCAGCTGCTCAGGCGAAATTTTGAAGTGATTTTCCTCAAGCCCTTCTACATAAACAGGCTTTCCGCCAGCGAGTTTCACCTGCTCCGGGTAGCTTACCCAGTAAGGCGTTGGAATAATAACTTCATCTTCTTCATCCAAAATCACTTGGAAAAGGGTATACAGAGCATGTTTGGCACCAGTGCAGACAATAATTTGAGACGGTTTGTATTCAATATTCTGGTCGCGTTTAAATTTCTCTGCAATGCTGTTTTTCAGTTCAGCCAAACCACCGGAAGGCGTGTATTTCGTATGGCCCTCGTTCATCGAACGCACAGCGGCATCAATAATATGCTGCGGTGTATTGAAGTCAGGTTCGCCTGCTCCTAAGCCGATGACATCATGGCCTGCGGCTTTCAGTTCTTTCGCTTTCGCTGTGATTGCCAGTGTGGTTGATGGTGTTAATGCGGATACTCTTTTTGCCAGTTTCAACTTGAACTCCCCCTAATTCGTCTTAAGGCGTGATATTTTTGAGAATCTTTCCAGTTGTAAAGTCCACATAACTTAAACTGTATTGCCCTTCTTTGTCTAAGTACGTCACTTCCCAAAGCAGGACGTTTCCTTCTCTTGCCAGATGAACCTCTTTTTGCTTTGAAACCAGCCCTTCATCCTTTATGATTTTCGCCGCTTTGTCTTCAGAGATTCCCTCTTTCGCTTCTTTTGAGAGAATTTTTGCTTTTTTATCGGCAGGAACCCAGACATATAATGCAGTGCCTTTTTTATCCGTTCCCTTTACAACATAATATTTTTCTTTTCCGACAAATGTTTCGACTTGATCAACATTGGCGAGATCGGTTTCTTTTTTAGCTTCAGCAGCTGCTGCTTCGTGCCCCTCTTCCTTTTGTGCCATGGCTGATTTATAAATGCTTGCCGAGACAAGAAGTACTGCTAAAAAAATAATACCAAAAATGACGGTAAATATTAATGCTTTTTTTCTCATCTTCTCACCTACGTACGATAAATGGTAAAAACGGCTTGGTTTTTGTTTTCTTCATCCAGCGCAAGGCCGAACATCAGATTGTCTCTTTTCAATGTACGATTCAATGTGTCCACAATTTTATACAGATCATCAGAATGCTCTACATTAATTGTTGAAAGAATTTCGATTTTACTTTCCATTTTTTCATCCTCCAGTTTGAACAAATATTGTTAGTCATACTCCATTTCAGGACACGCCATACTAGTATCACAGAGCGGGAAATCCGCTTTTAAATAAAACACCATCCTACTCCCACACCGCAAAAGCCGCTTTATGCGGCTTTTATTCTTTTTCCCCTGCAACATAAGCTTCAAGCTCGCTGTCAGTCATTTCGGATACTGAGGTTGTCGGCAAGGCATCAAGAAACAGCCGGCCGTAACCAGCGGTTTTAATCCGTCTGTCCAATATCATAATCGTTCCCTTGTCTCCCGCAGAACGCAGCAAGCGTCCGATTCCTTGCCTGAAGGTCAGCACAGCTTCCGGTAATGACACTGTTTGAAACGGATTCTTTCCTTTTTTGCGGGCTAGCTCACATTTTGCAGCATGAAGCGGGTGATCAGGGGACCGGAATGGGAGCCTCACGATCATTACTGTTGTCAGTTCATCACCAGGGAAATCAACGCCTTCCCAAAAATGATTTGTTCCGAGCAGGATCGCCTGATTGGATGTTTTAAAAGTCTTCATCAGTTTGCCGGGACTTCCGCCTGTAATCCCTTGTGCCAAGAGCTGAATGCCGGAAGCACTCATGTTATGCTTGAGCTCCTGGTGAACCTTTTTCAACATATCATGGGATGTAAACAGCACAAGAATTTTAGGCTGTTTTTCCTTTGCCATCAGTTCGATATAACGGGCTGTATCCTGTATAAATTCAGGTTGTCCTGTATCCTGAATTGATTTCATTTCCTTTGGAATCATCACCTGCATACGCTCATCGTAAGAAAAAGGTGACTCAATTCTCATTGTCCGCGGGAAAAAGTCACTCAGTCCCAGTCGTTCAATCATAAATTGAAAAGAACCTTCGACTGTAAGGGTTGCAGATGTCAGCACCACACTATTTTTGCGCGCGAAAAACTGATCAGCCAGAAGTTCACCAGGTTCAAGAGGCTGTGCGTAAATGGCCACTGCATTTTTCGCACCCTTTGCATCTATTTCAATCCAAACCGCTTCATCGTCATCAGACCCAAAGAAGAGCTTCTGCAACGTCTGACAGTAATGCTGCAAGCCTTTCATGCTTCTTTGGTATTCATCGGCTAAAAAGACGGTTTTGCTCTTCATACCCTTCAAATGTTTTTCCATCAGGGATGACTGCGCCTCAAAAAGCTGCTGCAAATGTGTCAGCATGGAACAAAGCCTCTCCGCACCATCTGTTAAGATCGACCAGCTTTTATCCTGGCTTTCTTTGTTCACCTTAAACACTAGACGGTTTAAGTCTTCTTTAGGTTTTCTTCGTTTGACAAAAGAATGTACAGAGCTGAAGAAAGCATCACTTTCTGCTTGAACATGCTGAAGCCACTCTTCCAATTCGAAAAATGAATCAACCGGCAGGCTGTTTCGCTGGAATAGCTGTCTCATCTTTTTTAGAAGTCCCTGCTCCTTCAGAGTGCCGATTCTGCTCAATTTCGTATGCAATTCTATGTACGTAGCTCTTTTCCCTAAATGTTCGCTTGCCGCACGTTCAAAATGGTGTGCTTCATCAATAATAAATGTGCCGCTTTCGGGAAGCCTTTTTTTCTGGCTGCCTTCATCGGTCAGCAAAAGAGAATGATTGGTGATCACCAAATCGGAACGCAAAGCAATCTGTTTGGCCCGCTCGTAAAAACCGATCACATGCTCACTGCGACTTCTTTTATAGGAGTCATCGTCATAAGCCAATCTGTCCCACAGCAATTTTCCGCCTGAAGGCAAATTCAGTTCCGCTACATCTCCTGTATTTGTCTCTGTCAGCCAAACGAGAAGCTGTGCCTTTGTCAGTACGGCATCATAATTATCATCTTCTTCATGAAGCACCTGCTCAAATTTATACAGGCATAAATAATGCGATTGCCCTTTTAAAATCGCCGCTGTTACCGGAAATGGAAACAGATCTTGGACAATCGGCAAATCCTTTGTGAGAATCTGCTGCTGTAAAAGCGTCGAATACGTGCTGATTATGACCGGCTTTTTTGATTTCTTGGCAAAAAGCGCAGCCGGAATAAGATAGCCAATCGTTTTTCCGATGCCTGGAGGAGCTTCAATCAGCGCATGCTCACGATTGGCAAACGCATCAGCCACCTCTCTCATCATCATCATTTGGCCGTCTCTTTTTTCATACCCAGGCATTAACTCTGACAGCGCTTTTTCATTTCCCGCTTCCCAGCTTTCGATCTCAAATGAGAAGTTCTCGTCCTCATTTATACGAACATCGATAGCTTCAGGTTCTCTGACAGAAAACGAAGAAAAGCGCGTATAGCCCGGTATCTCGGTATGTCTGTTTTCATTAATGAACATATCCAACAAATGCGTCAGATCACTGATGAAATGCTGCGAAAGCCTTCTTAACTGCTTTAATGTCGGATAAGGAAGCTGCCGCAGCTTTTCAAGGATTTCCAAAAAAATAAGCCCTGTCACTTCAGCATCGCTGTCAGCCCGGTGCGGCTGATCATGCCGCAGCTGAAGCTCCTCGCTTAATTCCGTCAGCTTATACCCTTCAAATCCCGGAAAAACAATACGTGAGAGCTCGACAGTATCAAGCACTTCACAATCTGGGAGCTGAAAGCCCGCCTTATGTAGCTCATACTTGACAAATCCAAGGTCAAAATGGATATTGTGTGCGACAAAATAAGCGCCGTCAAGCAATTGGAATACTTCTTCAGCAACTGCTTCAAATGGCTGTTCATTCTCGACCATTTGATTAGAGATTCCAGTAAGCTGCTCAATAAAAGCAGGGATTGATTTATTTGGATTAATGTATTTTGAAAACCGCTCAGTAATTTGTCCATTTTCGATTACAACCGCTGCGATTTGTATGATTTTATCGCCTTTCTTCGGCGAATTCCCTGTTGTCTCTACATCTATAACAACGAACCGTTGCTTATTCATTAAAATGGACACCTCAATTCTTGCATACGACAAAAGTGTAACACGTTTTGTACGGAAATGGAGCGGCAAAACCGTTTTACTCTCAAAATCTTAAAAGAAAACCCCCGATAAAGGGGGCTTTTCTTCTACAAAATTGTACGGGCTGGTTCGTTCCCCAGCATTTGTTCAATTTTGTTTTGATCATTCAGAACAGCCACTTTCGGCTCGTGGCTTGCCGCTTCTTGATCAGACATCATTTTGTAGGAAATAATAATGACCTTATCTCCTTCCTGCACAAGGCGTGCGGCTGCACCGTTTAAGCATATGACGCCGCTTCCCCGTTTACCAGGAATAATATACGTTTCAAGACGTGCTCCATTATTATTATTCACAATTTGTACTTTTTCATTAGGAAGCATTCCCACAGCATCAATGAGATCTTCATCAATTGTAATGCTTCCCACATAGTTCAGGTTTGCTTCCGTAACAGTTGCCCTGTGAAGCTTGCCGCTCATCATTGTTCGATACATATTATATTCTCTCCATTTCTCGAATATCAATAATGATATTATCTATTAAACGCGCTTTTGAAAAAGCAACTGCAACAGCGAGAATCATCTTTCCAGCAATTTCATTCACAGGCTCGAGTTCCGGATAGGAATAAAGCTCTACATAGTCTATGGTTCCGCTAGTCGTTTCAATGATTTCTTTTGCAGCTTTTATCACCGCTTCAGGATCTCTTTCACCGGCTTGGATCAGCTCCGCACTTGTTTGAAGGGCCCGATACAGCTTAGGCGCTTCTTTTCTTTCCTCAGCTGTTAAGTATACATTGCGAGAGCTTTTAGCTAAGCCGTCTTCCTCTCTGACCGTATCGACAGGAACCAATTCAATATCCATGAAGAAGTCACTGATTAACCCATCAACAACAGCTACCTGCTGCGCATCCTTTAAACCGAAATAGGCACGAGTCGGCTTGACTAGGTTGAAAAGCTTCGTCAGTACGATCGCGACCCCGTCAAAATGTCCTTCTCTTGAGCGCCCGCATAACACGTCTGTGCGTCTTTCTACATGAATCGTGACATTCTTTTCACCGGGATACATATCATGAGCATCTGGCGTAAATAAAATATCGACTCCGGCGTTTTCTGCAAGAGCTGCATCCCGCTCAATATCGCGCGGATATGCTTCAAAATCTTCATTAGGGCCGAATTGTGCAGGATTCACAAAAATACTCATAATAACGGCGTCGTTTTCTTGTCTTGCTTTGTCTGCTAAGGTTAGATGGCCCTCATGCAGAAACCCCATCGTCGGGACAAATCCGATTGACTTGCCCTCTGAATGATATTGTTTTATGGCTTCTTTCAACTGTGAAATATCAGTAATCTGTCTCATCTTATTTTCCCCCGTACAAGCCGTCCAGCACTGTCTGGTTCATTTGAAAGGAATGCTTTTGTTCAGGGAAAGCACGATGTCTTACATCCTGAACATATCCGCTGATTGCTGTTTCGATGGTTTCATCAATGCGCGTATATTGCTTTACAAATTTAGGTGTTCTCTCAACACCGTGGCCAATAATATCATGATAAACGAGAACTTGTCCGTCCGCTTTCACACCAGCACCGATTCCAATGACCGGTATGCTTAGCGTCTCGGCAATTTTGGCTGTGAGTTCTGCCGGCACACATTCCAGCACAAGCATCATAGCTCCTGCTTCTTCGCATTTTATACTGTCTTCTATTAATTTTTTGGCGCTTTGTTCGTCTTTGCCCTGTACTTTATAGCCGCCCAGTACGCCGACTGACTGCGGTGTCAAACCTAAGTGACTGACTACTGGAATGCCTCCAAGCGTCAATGCGCGAATGGATTCAAACACGCCTTCTCCGCCCTCAAGCTTCAGTGCGTCAGCTCCGCTTTCCTGAACGATAGCCGCTGCATTTTTCAGCGTATCTTCCTTAGATAGGTGATAAGACATAAACGGCATATCTGTCACAATAAAGGTATTCGGCGCACCCCTTTTAACGGCTTTTGTATGATGAATCATGTCCGCAACTGTCACACCGACAGTTGAATCAAGGCCGAGGACGACCATTCCAAGTGAATCACCGACTAAAATCATGTCAACTCCCGCTTGTTCAGCAAGTTTAGCTGCCGGATAATCATAAGCGGTCAGCATGACAATCGGTTCTTCAGACTCCTTCATTTTTAGAAAATCCAGTTTTGTTTTCATGTTTTCTCCTCCTCATGTTTAGAGGAGATGATCTGCCGTTTTCTTCTGCAAGCCAAAAAACCTTCCGTTACAACGAGAAGGATTCTTCACTTTCTAAAGTTCGGCGAGTTTCATCCCTCTGTCCCAGTCCTTTTTTGGATCAAGGCAGACTGCTGCAATGTCTATCTATTTTAATAATAGGTGCAGTTCGCAGGCGATACTGCCCAATGGAAGTATACCAAAATCAACGGGCTTGTACCAACACATTAGCCCAATTCGATATCGGCAGAATAGATTTTTTTAATGCCTTCGTTCGTTTCTAAAAGCAGAACGCCTTCATCATCTATACCTAACGCCTTCCCGTAAAAGGTTCCGTTTAACGTTCTGGCTCTCATATTAGTGCCAATACCGAGCGCATAGCTTTCCCATAAAAGCTTAATCGGCGTAAATCCGTGCGTCATATAATCCCGGTACCGTTTCTCAAAGCATAGTAAAATATGCTGGATGACGCCGGCCCGATCAATTTTTTCCCCAGCAGCTTGGCTGAGGCTTGTCGCGATGTCCTTCAATTCATCTGGAAAATCATTAGGCTGCTGGTTAACGTTAATGCCGATCCCAATGATCACTGAACGTACGCGGTCTTCTTCAGCCTGCATTTCCGTTAGAATACCGACTGTTTTTTTTCCGTTAATCAAAATATCATTTGGCCATTTAATATCCGTTTGGATGCCTGCTGCCTCTTCTATTCCCTGCACAACAGCTACTGCAGCAAGAAGAGTCAGCTGCGGTGTTTTTTGGAGCGGAATGTCAGGCCGCAAAATCAGGCTCATCCAAACACCGTTTCCTTCTTGAGAATGCCATACCCTAGACATTCGGCCCCTTCCGGCTGTTTGTTTGTCAGCCACCACGAGGGTGCCTTCCGGTGCGTTATTATTCGCGAGCTCATGAGCCGTTTTTTGCGTGCTTGAAAGAACGTCATGGTAAATAAGATGCTGGCCCATCACTTCCGTTTTTAATCCAAAACGAATTTCGCTTTCACTGAGTTTTCCGGGCTTTTTGATGAGCCGATATCCCTTTCTTCTAACGGCTTCTACTTCATAACCCTCTTTCCGAAGCTCTTCAATATGCTTCCACACAGCAGTTCTTGAACAGCCGAGAGCATCACTGATTTTTTGGCCGGAAATAAATTCATTGCCGGCCTGAGAAAATAATTCAATAAGGTCTTTTCTTAATGTTGACCGCATGTCTTCAGCCACTCCTCTATGTGTTTCTTTTGATTGGAGAGCTTCCCTGTCACAACAGCCTGCTCGATCCGCTGTAATTCTTCCGAAACCCATTTTCCGGCCGGCTGGTTTCGAAGCGCAAGCAAGTCCTTACCCGTGATATCAAGATCCTTAAGGCTTTTGATCGGCAGGTTTTGATAAGTGTACTGAATGTCCTTCAGTTTCTTTTCATCCAGTTTTTCGTTTTGACGAAGCTGCGATATTTTGGCCGCTGAGAGCAGTGCTTTTTCCCCAGCTCTGTACATTGTCATTGCGTCAAGGCTCTGGCCAAACGTATCGACAATGTGAATGGCTTCCTTGATCACTTTTCCCGGGAGCTTCCAGGCTTTCAGGAAAAGGGGCGCGTCTTTTAAAACTATGCCAAGGTTAATTAAAAGAGCAGCCCAAAGCTCCTCACGGGATGTTAAAGAGAAGAATGGAAACTCACTCGTTGAAATCAGGTTTTCTCGTTTATGATAAAAACCAGGAAGCTCTTCATACAATCTCGTTTGAATGAGCGTTTGAAGCGCCTGGCGAGAAGCTCTTCCCTTCAGCAATTTCTCGAACTCTATAGTTTTTCGTTCGACTGAAACATGGGAGAGGAGTGATTTTTCTTTCGCAATGGCTTCTTCTGTTTCCGGTGAAAGCGTAAAGCCAAGCTGACTCATAAAGCGTACGGCTCTCAGCATACGAAGCGCATCCTCTTGAAATCTATCCTCAGGCTTTCCAACGGTTCGAATCACTTTCTGATCAATATCTTTCTTGCCGCCAAAATAATCAAGCACCTTCCCGTCCGCTGTCATGGCCATCGCATTGATCGTTAAATCTCTTCGTTTTAGATCCTCTTCTAATGATGAGATAAATTGCACTTCTGACGGTCTTCTGAAATCAACATAATCAGATTCAGTCCGGAATGTCGTGACTTCATAGGTTTCATCCTCCCAGAGCACAATAATGGTCCCGTGCTCTTTGCCTACATCAACAGTTCGTTGAAACAGCCGTTCTACTTGATCAGGTGCCGCATCTGTCGCGATATCGACATCTCCGATCGTTCGTTTCATATAGCTGTCACGAACTGCGCCCCCGACAAAATAAGCCTGATGGCCCGCTTCGATTAAGATGCGGAGCACGGGAAGTGCTTTGATAAAAACTTTTTCCATGTGATCACTCCGGTTCTGCTAAATCGGCATAAATCTGTTCATACTGGCTGACAATTTTTTTGGAAGAAAATTCATTTTCAAGCATCTCTATTGCCGCCTTTGTAAAACGATTGCTTAGCTGTTCATCTTCTAAAATGCTCATCGCGCGGGCTGTTGCTGCCGCAACATCACCGACATCCACCAAAAATCCGCTCACATTGTTTTTAATAACCTCAGGGATACCGCCAATGTTTGTTCCGATACAAGGTACTCCGCAAGCCATCGCTTCAAGCAGGACAAGACCGAAGCTTTCTTTTTCAGATAGCAGCAGCTTCAAATCGCTAATAGAATAAAGCTCTTCAACACGGTCTTGATTTCCAAGCATTAAGACTTGGTCTTCCAAGCCATATTTTCTGATAAGCTCGCAGGCTGTCGATTTCTCCGGACCGTCTCCGACTAAAAGCAGCTTCGCTTTCGTTTTGCCAGCGATATTGCGGAACACACGGATGACATCCTGCACGCGTTTAACTTTTCTGAAGTTGGACACATGGATGACGACTTTTTCATCTGGTAAAATTCCATGTTTCTCTTTAATTGCCGCTGTGTTTTTCTTTAGATACACACGCTCGTCTATAAAGTTATAAATCGTTTCAATTTTTTTCTCCGGTTTAATTAAATCGTATGTTTCAGCCGCAAGCGCTGAGGAGACGGCAGTCACCCTGTCTGATGACTCAATAGCAAAACGGATCAGATCTTTTAGAGACGGATCATAACCTAACACCGTGATATCCGTGCCATGCAAAGTGGTAACAATGCCGATATTGCGTTTCAGCATTTGTTTTGCAAGATAGGCGCAAACGGCATGCGGGAGAGCATAGTGAGCATGGATAATGTCTAAATTCTCCCGTTCCGCCACCTCAGCGATTTTGCTTGCCAATGTCAAATCATAAGGAGGATACTTAAAAACAGCATATTGATTAACCTCAACTTCATGAAAATGAATATTGGGATGATATGTATTCAGTCTAAACGGAATGCTTGATGTGATGAAATGGATTTCATGTCCCTTTTCAGCAAGCTGCTTCCCCAGTTCTGTCGCAATGATACCTGAGCCTCCAACGCTCGGATAGCATGTGATTCCTATTTTTAGTTTTCTCATTGTTCGCCCCCAAGCACATCATGATCAAGCATCAGCATCCGTTTTGAAAAGAAACCTTCGGCATACTCCACGCCCGCTTCTTTACCGTAAAGCTTTTCTCTCGCTTCAACGATTTCAATATACCCATTCGTCAGAGGAGTAGAAACGGAATCCTTTGACGGGATAAACTGGCTTTTGTAGGCGTTGAGGCTTTGTTTCTTTGCCTCTATTGTATCCGAGATATCAATAACAAAATCCGGCTGATGAAAACCATTTATCATATAATAGTAAACCTTGCTGACTTTATGCGCCGGAAGGCTTTTTTCGTCTTTATATTTATGGATTCCGGCGGAAAAGATCGCTTCTTCCACCAGTGCAGCCGCATTGCCGTGATCCGGATGGCGATCCTTTTTATACGGCATAAAAACCGCTTTTGGGCGGCAGGTTCTGATGATAGTGACAATCGACCGAATTGCCTGATCACTCATTATTAGGCCGCGGTCTGGAAGCGTTAGCTGAATTCTTTTATCTGCGCCTAATATGCGGGCTGCTTCAGCTGCTTCTTCTTTACGCAAACTGACCGTACCGTTAGAAGAGAGTTCCGCTTCTGTCAAATCGCATATCATTACTTTTTTTTCCTGTTTGACAAACTTCGCTATTGTGCCGCCCATTCCGATCTCGACATCATCACTGTGGGCGCCAAAAGCAAGAACGTCAGCATTATACATTCGGCTCTTCTCCCCGAAGAAGGTCATGGAATTCGAAAACACCTTCATCAAGTGTGCGGACGAGAATTTCCGCAGTACCCATATTTGTGGCGAGCGGAATGGAATACACATCACATAACCGGATTAATGCCGAGACATCCGGTTCATGCGGCTGCGCGGTCAACGGGTCGCGCAAAAAAATGACAAGATCGAGTGCATTGGCAGCGATCAGTGCACCGATTTGCTGGTCTCCCCCTAAAGGGCCGGATTGAAAACGTTCAATTTGAAGACCTGTCGCCTCTTGAATTTTCAACCCTGTGGTTCCGGTTGCGTATAGATCATGATTCTTTAAAATATCCTGATAGGCAGTCGTAAATTGAACCATATCCTGTTTTTTCTTGTCATGCGCGATCAAAGCAATTTTCATTGTTTATCCCCCCGTCTAATCAATGATATTTTCTAAGCCGTACACAAGCTGATCAATCTTCATGACTTGTTCGACTGACAGTTTAACGCCTGACATGAAAGAAGCACGGTTATAAGAATCATGGCGTATCTGAAGCGTTTGGCCATCCATGCCGAACATGACCTCCTGATGCGCGATCAGTCCCGGAAGACGGACGCTGTGCAAGCGAATGCCGTTTTGCTCCGCTCCTCTTGCTCCTGGGAGAATTTCTTTTTCATCCGGATGTCCTTGCTGCTTTTCTTTACGGACTTCTGAAATCATTTCCGCTGTTTTAAGCGCAGTTCCGCTTGGTGCGTCAAGCTTCTGGTCATGATGAAGCTCAATAATCTCAACATCCTCAAAATAGTTGGCAGCCATTTTTGAAAATTTCATCATCAGTATCGCACCGAGCGCAAAATTTGGCGCAATGATGGCTCCGATCCCTTTTTCTTCTGTTAAATACGTGAGCTCTTTTAAATCAGCTTCTGAGAAACCGGTTGTTCCGACAACTGGACGGACTCCGTGCTCTAATGCAATTTTTGTATGTACTTTTCCGATTTCGGGCGTTGTTAAATCAATCAAGACATCCGGTTGTGTTTCTGTAAAACAGGCATTGATATCTGTATAAATGAAAGCATCTGACTCAACAGGCATCACATCAGATAATTTTTGCTGATCGTATGTATGGTCTATGGCCCCGACAAGGTCAAAATGAGGTGTTCGTTCTGCCAATTTAACAGCTTCCTGCCCCATTCTTCCACGCGGTCCCGCAATGACTACTTTAATTGTTTCGTTTGACATCTCGATCTCCTCTACTTTCCTTCTTCTTTTCTGGTCCAGCGATCTTTATCTCTTGTATTAAATTTATGCATGACTCGGTCGTGGGCTTCCTCTAAAGAGATATCAAGGGAGTTGGCTAAACAAACCAATACAAATAGCACATCGCCCATTTCCTCTTCCATGCTTTTATCATCTTCAGTCGCTTTTTTTGGTTTTTCTCCATAACGGTGATTCACTTCTCTGGCAAGCTCGCCCAGTTCTTCAGTCAGCCTCGCCATCATGGCCAGCGGGCTGAAATATCCTTCTTTAAATTGGCCGATGTAACGGTCTACTTCAGCCTGTATGTCTTTCATTGTTTTATCACTCACTGAACGAAACCTCCTATCATCCTCTTACATGTTAGCTAATTCAGATACGTTTGACAAATGTTTAAGCACGTTTGCTGTTTTCTTTTTCATCCACTATAATATAAACGCTATCTAATGGAAGGAAAAGGGGTTTTGTGTGATGCTTGGAGAAATTAGATTAAAAAACATATTTTTTATTTTAATCGGAGCGGCAATTTTTTCATTTGGCTTGGTTCATTTCAATATGCAGAACAATCTGGCTGAGGGCGGTTTTACAGGTATTACACTTTTGCTTTATGCCCTTTTCCACATCAGCCCCTCTATCTCGAACCTGGTGTTGAACATTCCGATTTTTTTTATTGGCTGGCGTTTGCTCGGCAGGACAATGTTTGTTTATACCCTTGTCGGCACTGTAGCCTTGTCTTTGTTCCTCAGCATCTTTCAGCGATATGAAATACATATGCCCCTTCAGCACGACTTAGCGCTCGCCGCTTTATTTGCCGGCGTATTCATCGGAGCCGGACTGGGAATTATTTTCAAGTTCGGCGGAACGACAGGCGGTGTTGATATCATCGCACGTTTAGTGAATAAGTATTTTGGGATCCCGATGGGCAGAACGATGTTTGCTTTCGATGCCTGCGTCATCATTTTGTCTTTGCTTACTTATCTCTCCTATAAAGAAGCGATGTATACGCTGGTAGCTGTATTTGTAGCGGCAAGATTAATCGATTTTATTCAGGAAGGCGGATACGCTGCTAAAGGCGCTACGATCATCTCTTCGAAAAACGACCTGATTCAGAAAAAGATTCTTGAAGAAATGGAACGAGGCGTCACCATTTTGAAAGGACAAGGTTCCTACACAAAAGAGGATATAGATGTACTTTATTGTGTGGTGCCGAAAAACGAATTGGTGATGCTGAAAAGCGTGATTAACTCCATTGATCCCCATGCCTTTGTAGCGGTAAGCGATGTTCACGATGTGCTCGGAGAAGGATTTACGCTTGATGAAAATAAAAATCCGCTTCCGCGCTGACATGTAATAGAAAAAAGGCGGCTGACTGCCGCCCCTCATCCTTATTTAGGGTAGTCCCTTTTTTTCAGCTTGTTTTTTTCCGCCTTGTACTTTCTGTAACCGACATAGGTAAGAGCAGTAATGATGATACTGCCGGTTGTAATGATCACCCAGAGTAAAGACGGATCGGCATCATCCTCCTCCACCCTGTCAAACACATTTTTCAGGTCATGCTGAAGAAGGGAAAGCCGTTCAAGCTTCGTGCTCTCTGTCATTTGCTGAAATTCCTCTTGCTCAATGACGTCTATATGTTTTCCGACTGTTTCAAGCTGATCCTCTGATACATCGATTGTAAGACTGGGGTAAATCAAGTCATATAAACTGATAAATTCATTCCATTTTTCATGAAAGCTTGTGCTTCCATTCTTTTGGACATCTCGCTTCAGCTCAGTAAAAGCTTCCATAATCGGTTTTTCCAGTGAGCCCCAAAGCGGGTCAGACCGATTGTCAACCGCATCCATCAGCATCCTGAACTGCGCGGCTGCTCTGAGTTTTTGTGTGTCTGATGTATCAGCTTGCTTTAAACTCCGAACCATATCATTATAGCCCAATGTGATTTGACGAATTTGGGCTCCCGTTAGCATGGGGTCTTGCTGTTTTTTCTCAGCGGATTTTAATGTTTTTTCAAAATACTCCAAGACTTGAAGCGCCTCTTCATATTTCGCCTGTCGGGTCATTTGAAAGACTGTATCGGATAAATCATTCAATTCCTCGAGGCTTCCCCGCTCTGCAGCCTTGGCATTTCCATTATAAAAAATAAGTGCAATCAACAAACAGATCGTCAGCTTTCGTTTCATGCAGGTCCCTCCCACTCTCTCTCCTTACAGAATATGAAGAAAGGGACAAGGATAGACCAACATTGTCTTTACATCAGCTCAAGCTTCGTTTGCTTTTTTGAGACCACAAGAAAGTAAGCAAGCGCGATTGAGAAGATGCTTAGCCAAAATGTTCCGTATCCTATTTCAGTCATATAATCAGAAAGCATTGAATACCGCGGCATCATATCAAACAAGTAGTCAATGACATCGTTATGCAGTGTCCAGACTGCAGCAATTGCAAGATGCCAAAATGAAAAACGAAAATACGGACTGTATAATACGCCTTGAACAGCCATTGCAAAATGCGAAGCAATTAGCATGTAGCCCTCCCACGGCAAGTCACCAGTTACTGCAAGCACAAGAAAATTCATAGCCACCGCCCATAGGCCATACTTTACGAGGGTAACTAGGGCAAGCGCCTCAAAGAACGGAGCATTCCGTTTCATGAGAAAGGCAAGCAGCACAAACAGAAAGAAAAACGTTGCTGTCGGACTGTCCGGAACAAAAATCAGGAAACGGGCCGGTGTCTCCAAAAGCTGCGGCAAGTACCAATAGTAGCCGTAAACCGTTCCCAGAAAATTAATGGCTAAGACAAGAATAAGCATCGGCCGCTGCCCTAATACATATTGAAACCATTTCACATCGAATCAACTCTCAGTCTGTAAAAATAATATGTCCAAATAAAAAAGCTGACGCCGGGTCAGCTTTTGATAATAAAAGTATATCCTTCCATTTGACAATTCACAATACGTTATTTTGCGGTTGTTTCAGAAATAAATTTTGCAAGTTCTTCGAGTTGCTTATCATTTCCTTTGAACACACCCGCCGGCATTTTGCCTTTCCCTTCTACAGCGATTTTTTTGATTTCATCCGGTTTCAGCCCGCTGTCAACCAATGAAGGCCCGGCCGCTCCTCCCTGAAGGTTATCCCCATGGCAAGAAATACAGCCCTGTTCCTTAAAGACCTTATATCCTTCTGCATTGGTGTCAATGTCGGCTTCTTTTGTGATTTTCCCCTGTTCTTCTGCCTTGGCCCAGTCATGAGTAGCAACTGACTGCCACGTCAAAAATACAGCAGCGGAAATGGCCAGAAGCATCATACCGACAGCGACCGGACGCTTCCACGGCCTTCTTTCTGTCCCTCTGTCTAGGAATGGAGCCAAAAGCAGGGCCCCAAAAGCGAGACCTGGCATAATCATGGCGCCGACCACTGTAAAGCTTCCGGCGGCGTATTCATACTTCAACAGCTGGTATAAGAAAAGAAAATACCAATCCGGCAGCGGAATATAACCAGTATCAGTCGGGTCCGCCATCCGCTCCAAAGGCGGCTGATGCACAATCGTCAAAACGAGAAAACCGATGAGAAAGACAGCTCCAACCATCCATTCCTTTAACAAGAAATTTGGCCAGAAAGCCTCTGTTTTACCGGGATACTCCGAATAATCCTTCGGTATATTCGGCTTTTTTTCAGCCGGTATCCTTGAGTCGCCTACAAATTTCATCCCTTTGCCCCGGTGCATGTCATCCCCTCCCTTTTATTCGCAGATCAAGAGTTTAAAGCGGTCCTGAAATCCCCTGCTTCCGGATCATAATAAAATGTGCAGCCATCAGCCCGAACAATGCGGCAGGAAGAAAAAATACATGGATCGCAAAAAACCTAGTCAGCGTTTGGGCGCCTACAATATCCGGATGCCCTGCAAGGAGCGTTTTAACTTGCGTTCCGATCAAAGGCGTGGCTTCGGCGATCTGCAGCCCGACTTTTGTTGCAAACAGAGCCTTCATATCCCAAGGAAGCAAGTAGCCTGTAAAGCCAAGACCGAGCATAACAAAAAAGATCAGCACACCGACAATCCAGTTCAGCTCGCGCGGTTTTTTATACGCGCCTTGGAAAAAGACCCTCAGCGTATGTAAAAACATCATCACAATGACCAGGCTCGCACCCCAGTGGTGCATCCCCCTGACAATCTGGCCGAATGCCACTTCATTTTGCAAATAATATACCGATTCCCAGGCATTTTTGATATCAGGCACATAATACATCGTTAAAAACATTCCAGATAATACTTGGATAACGGTTACAAAAAACGTCAGTCCCCCAAAGCAATACACAAACGCAGAGAAATGATGGGCGGGATTCACATGTTCCGGTACTTCGTGATCGGCAATATCCCTCCACATCGGTGTAATATCAAGCCGCTCGTCTACCCAGTCATAAATTTTGTTCAGCATGTCACCCTTCCCCCTTAGGCTTTGCTTTTCCAAGATACAGGAAGCCGTCTTTTACTTCTTGCTCATAATGATCAAGAGGCGCAAGCGGCGGCGTGCCAGGGACATTGGTGCCGTCCTTTTCATAGAGTCCGTAATGGCATGGACAAAAGAATTTATTCGGGTTTTTAGGATCACTATTCCAGTTCACCGTACACCCTAAATGTTTACAAATTGGCGAAAGTGCTACAATTTCATCCCCGTTTTTGAAGACCCAGGCTGATCTTGACTCTTCTGACTCATACCAGGCATCGACTTGATTAATTTTAAAATCAAAGCGCTGCGGCTCTTTTGTCAACTCATCAACGCTGACAACCTGAACCATATCCTGCTTCCCTGTCGATTTTAATACCGGGTCGAGTGCGAAGCGAACCATAGGCATGAGCATACTAGCCGCCATAAAACCTCCTACGCCTGTGAGCGTGTAATTCAAAAATTGACGTCTGGATATATCATGTTTTCCGCCCATCTCTTCTCCCCCCTCTAGGTCACCCCTGCAAACTGACTAAAATAGAAAATATTGCAATAACTCTAGACACCCTCATAATATATGAATCTCTCAGCAAGGTCAATATAGCCAAAATATTGTTTATAAGGAAATGTAAGTGTTTTTATGAAGTGCTCCATAACTGTAACAAAACGTTCAAAATTTCAGCAGTGCGTTCATCCAATATTTTTCTTTTTAAAGAGTCATTTAAATGCTCTAATGGAACAGACGGTGTAACAATCATTTTGCCTAACGCATCCTCAGCTCTCCAACTTTCGTCAGATGTGAGCAGGACAACATGCGGAAATTCCGTTATCAGCTCTTCCCGCAAATCCTTAAGCCCTTGAACGGTTATTTCATTTCTATCAACATATGTATAAGGAGGAAGTAAATATACCCGTCCCTTTAACTGCCTTTCAAGTTCTTCTGAGAGAAGCTGCGTAAACTCGCCTTTCTCCGCCGCCATTTTAAAATGGTTATTAACTCTTATGTTAATTAATGGTATGACAGCGGTATCAATGTAATCCTTAGCTTGTAAATAGTCCTTGGCATCAGTGATTCTCCACCTCATCGTTCTCCCCCTTTACGGCAACAAGCCTTGCAATTCACTGCAAGGCTGGTCATATTATGTGAGCTGATTTAATTGGCGCGATAATTGTTCAAATGCCTCTTTATCATGACGATCTAACGCCTCGTCAATGTCTTTTAATAATTTTTCTCTTTGGAATGTGGAAATAGCGTGCTCTAAAATCTGTTCCGCCAATCCCTGATCTTTTTTATTCTCAAAAAGGTTTTTCGGAATATGCGGGTTGGACTCCAGCACCGCCGCATATTCAGGTGAGCTGTAAGCCGAACGGAAATTAAGCTGGATAAACAAATCTTGCTGTTTATTTAATCTAATATCATGAAAAGATTTTTCCGCGTCGGTAGTCATGACATTCTCTTTATAGAACCGGAACGGAACTTCTTCAACACAATGTGTTGACATTATAATGCCTCTCGGGCAAAATTCAGCCTGCTCCACAAAATGAACCTTCTCCATGAGAGAATCATGGCTCATTAAGTAGTTCAAGATCCAAACGCACTCTCGGCGCTTTAACTGATAATGGTTTAAAAACCAACGGATAAAATCTTTTTTCTCATTGACAGAAACAGGGGTCTGCATGTAATTCCCTCCTCTATCGTTCGTATAATCTATATACTTATATGTTCCACATGAATGGTTAATATTCCTGCTTATCTAGAAAATTCATCCTCGATTCGCAAAATCGTTTCTTCCAGTTCTTCATTGGCTCCGTCCATTTCAAGAACCTTTTTCAAAAGCGGCAGCGCTTCTTTTTGAAGACCTTCTTCTAATAGGAAGCTTGCGTATTCATATAAGAAATCTCTATCCTCCCGGTAATGAAGATAGGCAGCCTCAAAGGATTGTTTTGCTTCCTCGTATTGCTCTAATTCAGTATATGCGCTTGCAAGATACCAATTGTATTTCGGATCTTCTTCACCGTAGCTTCGAACCTCTTGAATAAGATCAATGATCTGATCATAATCCTCTTCTTTGTGATACACGGCAAGAAGTGTATGAAGCGCCTCAACAAAGCCCGGATCAAGCGCAAGCGCCTCCTGAAGCAGCTTTTTCCCCTCTTCTGACTTCCCGATTTTTAAGGCCATTTTGGCGGCATAAAGGAAAAGTTCTTTGTTATATTCATCATATCTGATCCCCTCTTTTGCCGTTTTTAATGCCTCTTCATACATTCCTTCAGCTTCATAGCTTTTCGAGAGCGGCATATAAAGTGAAGTATAAGATGGATCAAGCTCCTTTAAATCAGACAGCTGCTTAATAGCTGTTTTCACAAGCCCCGCCTGTAAGGCTGTAAAACCATAGCCGAAAATCGTATTAGGATCAGGATTCTCATCGACAGCTTTCTCATACCATGGAATGGCATCCTCAAATTCACCTGAGGCACTTAACGATTCTGCCAGTCTTTGA
Organism: Bacillus sp. YP1; assembly: GCF_000877815.1. Lineage (NCBI taxonomy): Bacteria > Bacillati > Bacillota > Bacilli > Caryophanales > Bacillaceae > Bacillus > Bacillus sp. YP1. Next base: position 1,975,064 of record NZ_CP010014.1, read on the forward strand.
TGGACATTAACGCCCCCGATCTCACTCTGCTCCTCAGCCGTTGTTTTAAAATATTGAACCGCTTTTGCATAGGCTCCCTGAGCAAAGTAAAGTTCTCCCAGTGCAAAATCAATAACAGGTTCATTGTCCAGAATGGACTTTGCCTGGAAAAGCTTTTGTTCACTGACTTCGAATAACCCCTGCATCTGATAAAGATCCGCCATAAGCAGCAAACTTTCCGGATATGATGGATCTGTTTCCGGAATAGTCTCCAGCACAGCGAGGGCTTTTTCTTCTTCGTCAATATCTATTAAAAGTTCAGCGTAGAAATTCGTCAGTTCTGTTTCATTTGGATATAAATCATGTAGATCACTAATCAGTGAAATGGCTTTTTCTACATCGCCCCACTCGTAATAAAGCTGGGCTGCAATGGCTTTATCTTCATCATGCAGCTGTTTTTCAGCCTTCGAGAGCGTGTTGAGGCCTTTTTCTGTTTCACCTGCTTCAACTAATTTTATGGCTTCTTGAATCAATGTATTCAAATCGGACCGGTCCTTTCTTTTCCTATACAACATCAACCATACAAAAAAAGCTTTATTTGTTCGGGTTAATCTTATCATAATTCAGACGAATGCCCCCGGCAAATAAGATGCTTCTGTACGGAAGGGAATTATTGAGTCTTATTAGTTTACCAAAAGATCTTGAGATAGAAAATGAAAAAAGGAAGATCGCCCTCTGTACAGTAAAGCAGCTCTTTGACCTGCCGGCTTGTAAGTAAAGCACATCCCCCCTTTTCGTTTTTCTATCCGTTCTATAAGACAAGCTATGTTTTTTCGCCTCGAATTATGATCTGCATAAAAAATCCTGAAGTAAAACTTCAGGATTTTTTCGAAAGCTTATTTAAATGCTCGAAGAAGGTTGGATAAGAAACGTGAATGGCATCCGTGTGCTCGATTTCAATCGGCTCCTCCGTTATACAGGAAGCAATACCAAGCATCATTCCGATTCGATGATCTCCGTGGCTGGACACTGCAGCGCCGCCTTTCAACGTTTGTTTGCCATAAACCTTCATTCCATCTGCTGTCGGTTCAATTTCAGCACCCAGCTTGCGAAGCTCAGAAACAACAGTATCAATACGGTTTGTTTCTTTCACTTTTAGCTCTGCCGCGTCCTTAATAACGGTGGTTCCTTCCGCCTGAGTCGCAAGAAGCGCGATGATAGGGATCTCATCAATTAAACGCGGAATGATATCTCCTCCGATTTCAACTGCCTTTAGAGATGACGTTTCTATAATCAAATCTCCATAAGGCTCTGCACCGCTATCAGCAGATGGTTTGATTTCAAGTTTTGCCCCCATGTTTTGAAGGACATCAATAATACCTGTCCGAGTCGGATTTAAACCTACGTTTTTCAATACAATTCTGCTGTTTGGAACCATCGCGCCAGCAGCAAGGAAAAACGCGGCTGAAGAAATGTCTCCAGGAACAAAAATATCAGCAGCTGTCAGTTTCTGGCCACCAGCAATGGAAACACTCGTTTGATCTTCAGAAAGCTTAACGCCAAAAGCAGAAAGCATCCGCTCAGTGTGGTCCCGAGATTTATGGGGCTCTGTTACAGTTGTTGTGCCCTCAGCCTGTAATCCGGCCAGCAAAACAGCAGATTTAATTTGCGCGCTTGCAACAGGTGATACATAATCAATTCCTTTTAATGAAGCGCCGCTCACTGACAGCGGTGTAAACTCTCCGCCGGCTCTGCCGTCGATTTTAGCCCCCATTTTTTTCAAAGGCTCAGTCACACGCTTCATTGGGCGCTTCGCAATGCTCTCATCTCCGGCTACCGCGCTGTAAAAAGGACGGCCCGCCAATATTCCGAGCATCAGGCGAATCGTTGTACCTGAATTTCCGACATCTAAAAGGCTTTCTGGCTCTTTCAGGGCATCGATTCCTTTTCCGTGAATCACGACATCGCTGCTGCTTTGCTCAATGTGAACACCCATTTTTCTAAAGCAATCGATCGTGCTCAGACAATCTGCTCCCGGCAGAAAGTTTTTAACTGTTGTTGTGCCTGCCGCTAGCGCGCCAAACATAACAGAGCGGTGAGAAATGGATTTATCACCGGGAATATGTATTTCTCCATGTAAGGTCTGCACCTTATCTCGTTTCATTTTTTCCACCTCAATCAGCATAAAAAGTTTCATATTCCGCCCGGGCTTCAATGCATTGTTCTGCCCTTTTGCGGTCGTCATCAGACTGAAAACTGATCCTTAAAATCCCGTTAATATCCTCTCGTGTTTCGATAATGCGGATATTCGTGATACTGATGCGCTCCGCAGCTAAGATCGCTGTTATCTCGGATATTACACCCGGATGATCGGGTACATCCACATATAAATCATAAAATGCAGGTATCGCTCCCTTCTGCCGAAGCGGCAGCCCGTCGCGATAATCCTTGGCTGTTTTAAAATAACGAAATAGATTTTCCGCATCTTCTTGTTCTACATATGTACGGATCTTGTCAATTTCACGAATCCACTCATCAAAACGGTCTAAGATTTTATCTTTATTATGTAATAAAATATCCCGCCACATTGCCGGGCTGCTTGATGCAATCCTTGTAATATCTCTGAACCCGCCGGCAGCAAAACGCTTAACAAGCGGATACAGGTTTTCCGAATGATGGGTTTGGTGAACAAGGCTAGCTGCTACAATATGCGGAAAATGACTGATTACGCTTGTAACGCCATCATGCTCCTCTGGCGACATTTCCACAAAATGGGCATTCGTCCCCTTCAGCAGGTTTTTTAACTGTTCCACAGCTTGTTTGTCCGTTTTCTGGCCTGGCGTTAAAATATAAAATGCATTTTCAAACAGGAACTCCTTCGCAGCGGCCACTCCTGATTTATGTGAACCCGCCATCGGATGCCCTCCGACAAATTGATAGCGGCTAGGCAGCACTTGATCAGCGTAATCAACCACTTTTTGCTTTGTGCTTCCTACATCCGTAATCAAAAGCTCATGTTCAATTCCTGAATGAGCCAGCTCTTCAAGCATAACCAGTGTTTGTTCAACAGGTGTCGCAATGATTACTGTAGCTGCCTCTTTCACACCGCTAATAAACGAATCAGCACGATCGTCTATCACGCCTAATTTTAATGCCGCTACCGCCTGTTCATCAGAGATGTCGATTCCGATAATCCGTTTGCCGGGATGATTTTTTTTGATGGCTAGGGCAATCGAACCGCCTATCAATCCGAGACCGGCGAGCAATATTGTATCTTTCATTTGATTCATACGTCATCACCTGGTTTATAGACTAAAGAGGTGATATTTGATCACCTCTTATAAAATTTCAGCTAAAATGGCAAGTATTTCTTCATTTTGCTCTTTTGTTCCGATCGTAATCCGGAGTGATGTCGGGAAACCTAATGCGTTTCCTGACCGGACGATATAGCCTTTTTCCAGCAGAGCCTGAAACAGTTCATCAGCAGGACGTTTAAAGTCAATTAACACAAAATTTGTCTGTGAAGGGTAGCACTTTAAACCATGAGTTTTCGCAAAATCATAATACTGCTGAAGGCCTGCATTATTTTGCTCGACACAGGAAGCAATAAACGCTTGATCATCAAGTGCTGCAATCGCCGCAGCCTGGCCCAGACGGCTCGTATTAAACGGCTCTCTCGCCGGCTCAATCTGGCGAATCAGGCTCTCGTCAGCAATTCCGTATCCGACTCTGAGCGCTGCCAGACCGTATGCCTTTGAAAATGTGCGCAAAATCATCAAATTGGAATACTTGCTTAAGAGCGGCACGGTTTCCGGGTAATCCTCTGCTGTGACATATTCATAATATGCTTCGTCAAGAACAACAAGGACACGTGAAGGAACGCGCTCCAGAAATGCGAGTAATTCTCCTTCAGATGTATAAGTGCCAGTCGGATTATTCGGGCTGCATATCCAAACGACTTGTGTCTGTTCGTCGATGGCTTCTAACATGGCGTCTAAATCATGTGAGCCGTCGGGACGAAGTGCAATTTCACGTACTTCAGCACCTTCAATGACCGCATTATGTTTATATTGCGGAAAAGTGGGGGCAGCAGTAACCGTGTTTGTTTTATCGTTTAAAAATGCCCGGCAGATGATCTGTATGATTTCATCAGAACCGTTGCCGAAAATAAGTGATGTTTCGCTGACATTGAGGTGCTTACTGAGCCTTGTCCGCAAAGCGGCGCTATACCCGTCCGGGTAAAGGGCAAGCTGTTGAATCTCATGATGAAGCGCCTCTTTTGCAGCCTCTGAACAGCCGTAAGGATTCTCGTTTGAAGCAAGCTTCACCACTTTATCCAAGCCATATTCTGATTTCACTGCTTCAATCGGCTTTCCAGGCTGATAAGGCTTCAGCTTTTTTAAATTTTTTTTGATACGCAAACAGTCACCTCATTTTAAACTGTACAAGCCGCTAAACGCCATTGCATAATCCTCAAACTCCTGCAGCGCCTGATTTCTCGTTTCAGCGCTGATGAGCCGGTCCTTTAATTCTTCTATTTTTCTGACGAGCGCACTTCCCACTACGACACCGTCACTAATTTCATTCATCTTTATGACCTGTTCACGGTTTGATATACCGAACCCTACAGCAACCGGAACAGCGCTGAGATTCTTCACAGTACGAATGAACGGGTACACGGATGAATTGAACTCATTGCGGACACCGGTCACACCCAGAGAAGATACACAGTAGACGAAGCCCTCGGCTTGTTCAATAATGGTTTTCAAACGGCTTTCGCTTGTCGGCGCAACCAAAGAAATATACGTCACCTCATGGCTTTTACATTCCTCTTGAAGGCTGTTGCTTTCTTCTAGTGGCAGATCCGGAACAAGCAGACCGTCAATATGATTTTCCTGCAGTAAAGCGAAAAAGTATTCTTTGTTCAATTGTAACACAGGATTATAATACGTAAAGAGGATAATCGGAATATTCACTCCGTTTTTTTTCATTTCTCCGCCTAATTCGATTGCCTTTACGATATTCATTCCTTGATCAAGTGCCCGCTTTGAAGCCCGCTGGATCACCGGACCGTCTGCAAGCGGGTCAGAGTATGCAACACCAAGCTCCAATGCAGTGGCGCCTGCTTTTTGGAGTGACTTCGCCAGTTCAATCGAAACCTCAGGAACTGGATCGCCCGCCGTAATAAACGGGATAAACAATTTTTCTGATGGTTGAAGATCCAATTTAAACATGGGCTTTCACCTCTTCTTCCAATACCTTCATTAATGTGTTGACATCCTTGTCTCCCCGTCCTGATAAACAGACGAGAATGAGTTGACCGCGATCCATTCCTTTGGCGAGTTTGAATGCTTTCGCTAACGCATGGGCAGATTCGATTGCCGGCAAAATCCCCTCTTTTTCTGACAAAAGCTTTAATGCATCCACCGCTTCTTCATCAGTGATACTGTCATAAGTGACACGGCCGCTCTTATGCAAGTATGCGTGCTCCGGACCGATTCCAGGATAGTCGAGACCGGCTGAAATAGAGTAGGGCTCAATAATTTGCCCGAATTCATCCTGAATGAGATAAGTCAATGAACCGTGAATAACCCCTACGGTTCCTTTCGAAATAGTGGCGGCATGAAGAGGCGTATCAATTCCTTTTCCTGCTGCTTCAGCGCCGATCAGTTCAACATCTTCATTTAAAAATGCCTGAAACATACCTATCGCATTGCTTCCTCCGCCTACACATGCCACTACTTTATCAGGCAGAGTGCCTTCAATACGTTTCAACTGGTCCTTCGCTTCCTCTCCGATCATTTTTTGAAATTCACGGACCACTTGCGGATAAGGATGCGGGCCGACAACTGATCCAATCATATAAAAGTGATCCTCACAATGCTGAACCCAGTACCGGATCGCCTCATTTGTGGCATCCTTCAATGTTCCGTTTCCGCTTGTTACAGGCACTACCTCCGCTCCAAGAAGCTTCATGCGGAAAACGTTCAGAGACTGGCGGGCAACATCCTCTTCACCCATAAACACAGTACAGGAAAAGCCGAATTTGGCTGCAACTGTTGCAGCGGCAACGCCATGCTGGCCGGCACCAGTTTCAGCAATGATTTTCGTTTTGCCCATTTTTTTAGCAAGCAGCGCTTGACCTAGCGCATTATTGATTTTATGAGAACCTGTATGGTTTAAATCTTCTCGTTTCAAATAGATTTTCGCGCCGCCTAAGTATTCAGTGACTCGATCAGCGTATGTTAATGCAGTCGGCCGTCCGGAATAGTCCTTTAACAGCTTATAATATTCTTCACGAAAAACAGGATCATCCTTGATTTGCTTAAATGCTGTTTCTATTTCATCTAACGGCTGCATGAGTGTTTCCGGAACAAACTTTCCGCCAAAATCACCGTATCTGCCTATTTCATTCGGATATGGATACATATCGGTTCATCCTTTCTTCTAAAAGCCTCATCAGATTCTGATCTTTTTGTCCGTTTTTTTCAATTCCGCTGGCAAGGTCAATTCCTTCTGGCTGCCATTTCAATAGGCCTGTGATGCTATCCGGATTCACGCCGCCAGCGATAAAGCAGCGTTTACCAATAGCCGCATGCTGATATTCCGGCACACATTCCCAAGAAAATGCAACACCAGTTCCGCCTCTAGACCCTTTTACAGATGAATCAATCACAAAGCCGTCAACATTATCTTTAAAGCGGGCTATTTCTTGAGTTGTGTTATCTTGATGGTGAAGCGCCTTCCATATTTCACAGCCTGTCAGCTTGTGAAGAGCATCAGCATCCGCCGGTTTTTCATCACCGTGAAGCTGAATGACGTCGAGCTTCAAGCTCTTGGCAATACGTGACATCGTCTCTATTGATTCATTAACAAAAACACCTGCAACCTGTTTTTTGACACGAACTTGGTTCAGCCATTTTTTCACATCTTGCGGAGATACTTTTCGTTTGCTTTCAGCAAAAATAAATCCTAGGTAATCAGCCTGTGATTCCGCCGCAAGCTGCAAATCCTTTAGTGACCGAATACCGCAATATTTTAATGCCGGTTTCTTCAAAACCTCACTCCCTAAACAAAGCATGGATTGCTTTACGCTGAGAAGTTTGTCTCATCAATGATTCACCGATAAGTACAGCTCGCGCCCCATGTTCATTGACAAAGGTTAAATGTTCTAAAGAACCGATTCCGCTTTCGCTGACAAGCAAGGATTCTTTCGGAACGAGAGATGCGATTTGTTCTGTCTGCTTTACGGATGTTTCAAACGTTTTTAGGTTTCGATTATTTACGCCGAGAATGTCGGGTGTGAACACTTTCAATATTTGTTCTAGCGTTGATGCATCATGAACCTCCACTAACACGTCCATCCCCTTTTCACCTGCTTCAAGATATAATTCATGAAGGTGTAAGGGATCAAGCACCTCGCCGATTAACAATATGGCATCCGCTCCGATTCTTCTTGATTCCTCTACTTGAAGAGAATCAATAATAAAATCTTTTCTAAGTACAGGAATCGAAACAGCACGCTTTACGTCTGATAAATAGCTGTTTTCCCCTTGAAAAAACGGGGTGTCTGTTAAAACGGAAATCGCATCTGCCTTCGCAGCCTCATAGTCTTTTGCAATCTGCACAGGCACAAAATCCTCTTTAATAAGCCCTTTTGACGGCGATGCTTTCTTCACTTCGGCAATCAACCCGATAAACCGATTCGGGCTTGCCAGCGCCTCCTTAAATGAACGTTTCTCGAAAGGCTGCTCTACCGGCAGAACCAGTGTTTTCACTTCTTCTTTCTTTTGTTTGATGATTTTTTCAAGCATAGATCTCTTCCTCTTTCTGCTTTAGTCGTTCAAGCTGCGCGGCAGCGCCTCCGCTTGTAATCGTCTCTAACGCCAGCTCCGTTCCTTCCTTCAGTGAGGCGGTAATTCCCGCCGTGTAAATCGCAGCACCCGCATTAAAAGCCGTAATAGATAAAGCGGAACTGCTGCTTTTATTTTCAAAAATATTCTGAATGAGATAAGCGCTCTCTTTCGGAGACTGCACCTGTAAATCTTCAAGTCTGCCATTTGTGAAACCGAAATCTTCGGGTGAAACGGTATACTCCCTGCGCTCTCCGTCCTTTAATTCAATCACGTCGGTCGGTGCTGTAATTGAAAGCTCATCTAAACCGTCACGGCTTGATACAAACATAACGTGCTTCGGCTGAAACGTCTCCAGTGCGCTTGCCATCAGTCCAGCTTTTTCAACAGAATAGACCCCAATCACCTGACGCTTCGCCTGTAAAGGATTGCTGAGCGGCCCAAGCAGATTAAATACCGTTCTGAAACCTAGCTCTTTTCTAGTACCTGCTACATGTTTCATAGACGAATAGTAAAGCGGCGCAAAAAGAAATCCCATGTTGTTTGTTTCAATGCTGCTTTTGACCTTTTCGGGAGTGGTTTGAATAGAAACCTCTAGCTCCTCTAAAACATCAGCGCTTCCGCTTTTAGAAGAGACAGAGCGATTGCCATGCTTAGCGATTTTCGCGCCAGCTGCCGAGGCAACAATTGCCGAGGCCGTTGAGATATTAAAAGTGGAAATACCGTCTCCCCCTGTTCCGCATGTATCAACAATATCAGGAAGTCCATCGACTGTAAGAGCGTGTGCCCGCATTGCCTTCACAAAACCCGCAAGCTCTTCTGGCGTCTCCCCCCGATGAGCAAGAATAGACAATATACCACCCATTTCAGAAGGAGTCATTTCCCCTGCCATCATCATATTCATCAGCGTTTCAGCCTCACCGGCAGTAAGGGTTTTTCCGTCAACGCACAATTGTAGAAATCTGTTCATCAGCTTTATCCTCCTTGCTATGAAACATGTCTTCTGCAATATGAATCGTTTTCAGCAGCGCACCGGCTTTATTACAGCTTTCTTCGTATTCGGCTTCCGGAACAGAATCAGCAACAATGCCAGCACCTGCCTGTATCGATGCAACGCCGTTCTTTACACTCATCGTGCGAATCGTAATACAAGAGTCGATATTCCCGTCAAACCCAATGTAGGCAATACATCCTCCGTATGTCTCTCTCGGTGTTGGCTCGAGCTCTTGCAAAAGCTGCATGGCACGGATTTTGGGTGCGCCTGTTAAAGTCCCCGCCGGGAAAGCAGACATCAGTGCATCGACAGGATGAACCCCTTTTTTCAATCGGCCTGTAACCACCGAGATAATGTGCATGACATGTGAAAAGGAAACAATTTTTGTGAACTCCGGCACAGAAACAGAACCATACTCTGCTACTCTGCCGATATCGTTTCGGGCAAGATCAACGAGCATGTAATGCTCCGCTTTTTCTTTTTCATCCTTCATGAGCTCAACCTTCAGTCTCTCATCTTCAGCTTTGTCTGCACCGCGTTTTCTCGTACCGGCAATCGGATGGATTTCTAAGTGCCCGTCTTGAACGTGTATTAACCGTTCCGGAGAGCTGCCGACTATTTCTCTGTCTAGCAGTTTCATATAATACATATACGGCGAAGGATTGACGATCCTAAGCACTCGGTATAACTCAAAAGCATCTGCTTTTATCGGCACCTCAAATTTTTGTGATAAAACACCCTGGAAGATATCGCCTGCTTTTATATAGCTTTTGATTTTTTCTACATCAGCCATAAAAGCCGATTTTTCATAATTAGAAGATACCGTCTCAAAGCTGGGTGTCTTGTATGAATCAGCAGAGAGAAACAGCTCTTTTATGTTTTTTTGGCCCATCATTTTTTCAATGAGATTTTGAAGCTCCAGATGATTTTGATGGAATACATCCATTTTTTCGTTTTCTGTTTCCTCTCCATTAAGCCTTGCATATTGGATAAAGTGGACGTTTTTGGTTTCATGATCATACGCAATTAATGTCCGGCAAACAAACAGCATACACTTTTCCATGTCTGTTTCTTTTGTATGCGAAGGAACAGAAGGCTCAATCAGCGGGATCATATCATAGCTTAAGTACCCGACAGCTCCGCCGACAAAAGGAATGCCAAGCTGAGGTGTTTTGATTTTGTATGTGGTATTCATCCAGTTCAGCACTTCTTTTAGTTCTTTTCCTGTGTAAAGAGATTTGCTGTCCTGATCAGCGGCCGAAAAACGGCCCTGCTCTTCTTTAATTGTGAGAAATGGATTCAGGCCGATAAACGAATATCTGGACCAAGTGGATGTATCGTCATTGCTTTCAAGAAGATACGTAATCCCCCTGTCAAGCTTCTCTATCATTTGAATGGGTGTCAGTGTATCGACTGTGAAGGTCTCCACAATCGGTATCGTGTGGTGGGACAAGCTGTCCTCTAAAAATGCGGAAATGTTTGATTGGAAATTCATTGCTCTCACTCCTTATGGCAAGGAGAATGAGAAGATGGCATGAGAGGATAAAATACTATATAACAAATAAACCCAAAAGAAAGACTTCTTTTGGGTAGAATAAACATAATGTCTCAGCTCAACTAAACTCATTCTCTGCTACCCTATTCTCTAACTCAACTCATTCTAATTGCTTTATACACACTCTTGTGTATTTCTAAGCTGTTCTTATCGTATTACAATTCAGTATTTTTTGTCAATGATAAATCGGGCCTCAATACGACAGCTTTTTCTAAATATACATGTCTGATCTGATCCTGAGGGACATCTGTCTGGACCGTCATCATGACTCTTATGCACTTTTTCAGACCGCCTGTTACGTCCATTTCCTGCATACATGTTACCGGTACATACTGCCATCCTGAAAGCTCGCGAACAGCTTTTGCCGGGAAAACAGCGTGCAAATCAGGTGTAGCCGACAGAAGCATTTGAACAACATCTTCCGGTTTTGTATGATTTTCTTCTATGATTTTCTCTAACAGCTGTTTAGTTTTTTGTAAAATTTCTTCTTCAGTATCCCGTTCAACTGTAGTTGCTCCGCGAATTCCGCGAATCATCATGATGTCTCCTCCAATCGCCATTTGTTCAGCCAGCTCTCAAGTTCATTTCTGGAAAATGTATGATCAGCAACTTTCCCTAATTCGTTGAGCACAATAAACTGAATCTTCCCGCCACGGGTTTTCTTATCATTCATCATACGGTCCAAGAGAACCGAAGTTTCCGTCTCTTTTCTGATTTGACTTGGATAACCCAGGCTTTTTAGCCAGCTGACCAAACGTTTTCTGTCCATTTCACAGCCTACAGTCTTTTCGCTTATATATAAAGCAAACTGCATTCCGAGGGCTACGGCATCACCGTGAGTGATCTGCCCGTATCCATATTCCGCCTCAACGGCATGACCGAGCGTATGCCCGAAGTTTAAGTAAGCTCTTATCCCCTCTTCTTTTTCATCCTGCTGAACGACAGACGCTTTAATTGAAATGCCTTTAAAAATCATGTCATTCAGCTGATCATTAGTGATATCACGCAGTGAGTGGATATTCAGCAGCTCCTCCAGAAACGCTCTGTCATAGATAAAAGCGTGTTTAATCACTTCTGCCATTCCGGACCTAAGCTCTTTTTCAGGCAGAGAACGCAGGAAATCTGTATCATAGAGCACGGCTTTCGGCTGATAAAACGCACCGATTAGATTTTTTCCAAGCGGATGGTTCACGGCTACTTTTCCTCCGACTGCGCTGTCATGCGCCAAGAGCGTCGTAGGCATTTGGATGAAATCAATGCCGCGCATAAAAGTGGCAGCCACAAAACCGGCAAGATCCCCTACAACACCGCCACCGAATGCGATGATGCATGAGGAGCGATCCAAATGAAAACGAATCGCTTCACTCTGCAATTTTGTGTACATGTCCATGGATTTTGCCTGCTCTCCACTCGGTACCGTCACTTTTTTCACAGGCCATTTATCTTGCAGCAAATGGAGCATTTCATCACCATACAGGCGGTCCACCTCTTCATCCGTGACAAGCATAATCCTTGTTAAAGGCCTGTTTAAAGAGGTTAATAGTTCGCAAGCCTTTTTTCTGATACCTTGTCCGATAAAAACAGGATATGACGAGGAAGCAGTTTGAACATGCAGTGTCTTCATTAAAATTCCCTCGACAGTTTTCTCATATTCTCCACATTTTCTCTAATGCGGTCAATTTGATCTAATCCGAATTGTTCAACGACTGCGTTCGCAATTTCCCAAGCGACAGCCGCTTCAGCGACTACACTTGCTGCAGGAACAGCACAGCTGTCTGAACGTTCAATGCTGGCGGAAAACGGTTCTTTCGTTTCAATATCGACACTTTTCAGCGGTTTATACAAAGTCGGAATCGGCTTCATGACTCCGCGGACAACGATTGGCATCCCTGTCGTCATGCCGCCTTCCAGTCCGCCAAGTCTGTTAGTAGCACGGGTGTATCCTTTTTCCTCGTCCCAAATGATCTCGTCATGGACTTCGCTTCCATTTCGGCCTGCCGCCTCAAATCCGATCCCGAATTCCACACCTTTAAATGCATTAATTGACAGTACAGCGGCAGCAAGCTTGCTATCCAGTTTGCGGTCATAATGGACATAGCTGCCCACGCCTACCGGCATTCCCTCGACAATGACTTCTACTATTCCGCCGATGGAATCTCCGTTTGCCTTTGCTTCATCAATGGCAGCCATCATTTTTTTGCCTGCCTCTTCATCGTAGCATCTGACAGGAGACTCTTCCGTTACGCGCTGCAGGTCTTCAATTGACGTATATTCTGTTTTTTCAGCTTTAACAGCGCCAATTTGCAACACGTGGCCCGCCACCTTAATGCCAAGCTCAGAAAGAATCTTTTTAGCTACAGCCCCTGCCGCCACTCTGACAGTTGTTTCCCTTGCTGAAGAACGCTCAAGCACATTTCTCATATCACGATGATTATATTTAATTGCACCGTTTAAGTCAGCGTGCCCAGGTCTAGGTCTGGAAATCTGGCGCTTCATTTCCTTTTCTTCATCTTCTGTAATTGGAGCGGCGCCCATGATTTTTGTCCAATGCTTCCAATCGTTATTTTCAACTACGAGAGCAATTGGTGAACCGAGTGTACGTGCATGGCGCACCCCGCTCATAATTTTGGCCTGGTCTTTTTCGATCTGCATGCGGCGGCCGCGGCCGTGTCCTTTTTGGCGTCTGGCAAGCTCAAAATTGATATCTTCCTCCGTTATGTAAAGCCCGGCAGGTACACCCTCAATAATGGTTGTCAGTTGGGGGCCGTGTGATTCTCCGGCTGTTAAATATCTCATGACTTCTTCTCCCTTCATCGCATTAACGCTTTTAAGTAAGACTACTATAACATATTTTTCAGCAAAAAGTCAGTCTATCTTTTTTGATAAAAGAATGTATCGGCTGGGACTAGGCCAAATTTCTCGGGATTGAAGATTTGCTCGGTGCTGCCGACAAAAAGAACTCCATTCTTCTTCAAGCTATGTGCCATTTTTAAATACAGCTCTTCCTTCGCGCTTTCTGTAAAATAAATAAATACATTGCGGCACACGATTAAGTCAAAGCCTTGTTCATAACGATCCGCCAGCAAATTGTGCTTTTTGAATGTAATATTCTTTTTGATTTCCGTTTTCACTTCATAACTTCTATTTGCGTTTTGCGTAAAATAACGATCTTTCACAGATAGCGGCACTTCCTGTAAAGACCGCTCCTGATAAACGCCTTTTTTCGCTTTTTCCAATGCTTTTTCATCAATATCCGTCGCTAAAATCTGATAGCCCGGAAGACCTTTTTGCTGGTCCAAAAGCATGGCAAGCGTGTATGGCTCCTCCCCCGTTGAGCAGGCGGCACTCCAAATTTTTAAAGGCCTAGAGGTCTTGATTAACGGCAGAATTGCAGTCTCAAGAACTTCCCATCTTTTATAATTACGATAAAATTCTGAAACATTGATCGTCATTCTGTCCAATGTTTCATTTAAGAGAGCTTGATCCTTTTCCAATGCCGCAGCAAAGTCCTTAAAGCTTTGGAACCCCTTTTTCTCATAAAGTGACGTTAGCCTTCTCTTCATTTGTGCTTCTTTATATAGTGTTAAATCGACTCCGGTTAATTGTTTCCATTTCGTTGTAAATACGCTGTATGTATCCATCTCTACTCTCCCAGTCTCGCTGTCTTTTTGTCCTAGTATAGCTTGTTTTATCAGGAAATTGTATTGTTTCAATAAAAAAATCAGCTTTTCAGCTGATTTTAGATCGTTGGGAAAGGCAGAGGTCTGATGCACACTGCCATTCAACCCTTTATTCACTTTAATGTAAACCTTTACAAAACAGAACAAAAACCGGCGGCGTTATATGTTGCCGGCTCTGTTGCTTATTTTCACAATGATTAATAGATCCAGCCTGCCATAAGCTGCTGATATGATACTAATTCTTCATTCTTAAAGAAAATGTTAATCTCGCGTTCTGCACTTTCGAGAGAATCAGAGCCGTGGATGATGTTTTTTCCGACAAACATGCCATAATCCCCACGAATCGTACCAGGTAAAGCTTCTTTAGGGTTTGTTTTCCCGATCAGCTGTCTCGTCACTTCAATGACATTTTCGCCTTCCCACACCATTGCGAATACAGGTCCTGAAGTAATAAACTCAACGAGCTCTCCGAAGAAAGGCTTACCTTGATGTTCGGCGTAGTGTTTCTCAGCCATTTGTTCAGTCACTCTCATTAACTTGGCGCCAGCTAATTGTAAGCCCTTACGTTCGAATCTAGATAAAATGTCCCCAATGAGCTGACGTTGGACACCGTCTGGTTTCACCATGATAAAAGTCTTTTCCATCATATTCTCCACCCCATCATTATGTATGTATAGGCTTTCACACTGCACACCGAAATCGTAACATCTTTCTGATAATTAATCAATCCGGGGCGGAGAAATTTCTTAATATCTACAAAAATTAAAATTTTCTTTTACCGATATATTTTGCGATGGCTGCAAGAGACGAGCGTGCGCGCCCTCGAGGAAGCGTGTTTAATTTCTGAAAAGCTTTCTGCAGATACATTTCGCTTACTGCCATAGATGCTTCAATTGCATCTGTTTTTTTGATTTCTTCAATGATTGGTTCAAGTTGTTCCTGCGTTGTCTCACTGTTAATCAATTTAAGCTGGTTTTTTAATGCAGGATTTTTCAGGGCATACAGCACTGGCAATGTGACGTTTCCTTGAAGCAAATCTCCTCCAACGGGTTTACCCAGTTCTTCTTCAGTTGAAGTAAAATCAAGAATATCATCAATAATCTGATAAGACATGCCGACGTAATACCCAAACCAGTACAATGCCTTATGAATCTTCTCATCAGCTCCAGACGCAATGGCACCAAGCTGGCAGCTGACCGCGATCAAGAGAGCCGTTTTTCTTTTGATACGGCGGAGATACGTTCTGAGATTTTGTTCCATGTTGTATTTGTCTTTGATCTGCTCAATTTCCCCTAGACAAACTTCAACGATCGTCTGTGACAAAATCCTATGGGCTTTCGGTTCGTTAATTCTCGTCATCATTTCAAGAGATCCCGCAAGCATATAATCGCCTGTGTACATCGCAATACGATTGTCCCACTTTGCTTTGATTGTCGGTTTTCCTCGGCGAAGCTCCGCATCATCAATGACATCATCATGGACCAAAGATGCCATGTGAATCATTTCCAGAGTGACGGCGACATATTTAATCTTATTAATATCGTAATCGCCAAACATGCCGGAAAGCAGCACGAAAACAGGCCGAATACGTTTCCCTCCGGCCTGCAGCAGGTGAAGACCTGCCTCGCTTAAAAGCGGGTAATCGGAACGTACGGTTTGTTCAAGTTCTCTTTCGATTACATCAATATCGTCATTTAAAAAAGAGTAGGCCATTTTAAATTTCATATCATTCACCCAAACATCTGTGTTTTCATTTCCATCCGATATGCGTGGCAGCGACTCCGCCAGTAAACGAATGATATTTAACATTTTTCAGGCCCGCCTCTTCAAACAGGCCTGCCAGTTCCTTCATTCCAGGGAAATCTCTGGCTGATTCTTGAAGCCAAGAATATTCTTTATAGCTCTTCGCAAACAGTTTCCCGAAAAACGGCATAATATACTTAAAGTACATAAAGTAAGCCTGTCTGAATCCGAACATTTCCGGCTGGGACGTTTCCAGACATACCACCTGCCCACCCGGCTTCACTACACGTCTCATCTCTTTCAGTACAGTCAAGTAATCAGGGACATTGCGGAGTCCGAAGCCAATGGTGACATAATCAAATGTATCATCATCAAAAGGAAGCTCCATCGCATTTCCGTGCAGCAGTTCAATTTGGCTGAATCCGCCGTCTTTTACTTTCTGCTCGCCGACACTCAGCATATTTTCACTGAAATCCAAGCCCTTGATCTCGCCGCTTTTGCCGGCCGCTTTTGCAAGAGCGATCGTCCAGTCAGCCGTTCCGCAGCAGACATCAAGTGCTTTTGCGCCTTCTTTTACATTCATGATGCGCATCGTTTTATCGCGCCATTTTTTATGCTGCTGAAAACTGATGACAGAGTTCATTTGGTCATAGTTTTTATATATTTTTTCAAATACTCCGTGTACGCGCTGTTCTTTTGAGTCCTGCATAATGGTTTACCCTTCTTCCACTTTCTGATGATAGGTTTGATCTTGGCTGATTGTCTTCAGACGGTTTATTAAAATGTTCTGAATAGGTGAATTTAGAGGCAGAAGTGACTCAATGCTGTTTTTCGCTTTTTTAAAACAATCTTCTAATATCTCTTCTTTTGTTTTTCCCAGCTGTATAAAACTGCCGATCACATCCAGAAATGCATCATTTCCGTTCATAAGCCGCTTAAATACAAAAAAATCACTCGACAGCTTTTTCCAGCGCGGGAGGCTGAAGTGTTCCGCCACACGATGGAATAAAGCTGATTCAACGATGCCGACACTTTCGAAAAAATCGTTTTCGTCCTTGAAAGAACGGTCATACAGACGAATTTTATGTTCGTTGATTTCTTTAATGGCTGTAGCAAGCGTCCGAATCATGTAGATATCCTTCATTTCAGATAGTAAAGAGTAGTACAGCCCGCTGAAATAATCGCCCGCGAGAACAGTCAATTGGCGGTTTTTGTTTTCGTCTCGTTTTATGACTCTAGCTGTCGTCACTTCATCATGGGTATCAAGGGCGCTTTGTACAAGCATCGCTGTTACAATATAATTTTCTCTGTCGTTGTTTTTTATGTCAGCTTCTTCAAATAAAGCATGAAAAAGAAGAAGCTTATCCTCATCAATTTTCGGCGCAGAAATATGCTTCGCTAAATAAGGATGAGACAGCTTTTGTTTTAATTTCGTGTTCAGATTGGCTAAAGTTCCGTAGATGTCTTGCAAAAATATCACCCTTGTCCCCAAATTCACATTTATTTCTTAATCTATGTATGAGTTTTATCTTTTCATTCGCTTACGCAGGTATCATTATAGCATAAAAAAAAGAAATTGGCTGTATCCTCCCGCTGTTTGCGAGCATTTGCTTTTAACAGCGGGGACAGCCAGCTTATTTTTTTTCGCTTTTCATTTCTCCGTACGCGGTTTGAATCAGTGCCTCTCCTCTGACTTTAATGGCAGAAGTATGCTCTGTAAACTGAGCGATGATCACTTCTCCCTTGTCGAGTTTTTCGGAATGGTGAAACTTTGTGTCTGTTCCCCTTGTCAGGCCGATCACATTCACTCCGTCCTCAACGGCTTTAATGACGACAAAATCACTTGAATGCTTTTGGTTCATTTATAGCACCTTCTATCTTTATTAGTCCTGGCGTTTAATATGTTCCAATACTTCTGCACGGGCAGCGGCATCATCTTTAAAAACGCCTCTGACTGCTGAAGTCACAGTTTTCGCACCCGGTTTTCTTACACCGCGCATCGTCATGCACATGTGTTCCGCTTCAACCACTACCATTACGCCATGCGGATCAAGCGTTTCTACGATGCTTTCTGCAATTGTAGAAGTGATGCGTTCCTGAAGCTGCGGGCGCTTTGCAACGGCTTCAACGGCACGTGCCAGTTTGCTGAGTCCTGTGACCTTTCCGCCTCGCGGGATATATGCAACATGTGCTTTTCCATAAAAGGGAACAAGGTGATGCTCACACATAGAATGAAACGCGATATCTTTTACAAGAACAAGCTCCTCATGGTTTTCACCGAAGATAGTCTGGAAATGTTCTTTTGGATCTTCATTCAAGCCGGAGAATACTTCGGCATACATCTTTGCGACTCTTTTCGGAGTATCAAGAAGCCCTTCTCTATTCGGGTCTTCTCCGATCGCTTCTAAAATTTGACGAACAGCTTGTTCGATTTGCTCTTTATTAACTTCTTTCATGTTCTATGTCCTCCACCAATGAATACATTTAATTTCGATTCTAGCACATATGCCCCGCTAAAAGCAAAGTGAATGCCCTGTCAGGAAGCCCATGCTCTTGAAATATGAAAAGCCCCTTAGAAAGGGGCTTTTCTGTGAAGAAATAAAGTGTATGTAAGCTAGATGCATACACGATCTATATTCACAATTATTTTCCGGCAACTGCGTCTTTAAGCGCTTTACCTGGTTTGAAAGCAGGTACTTTGCTTGCTGGAATTTCGATTTCTTCACCTGTTTGAGGGTTGCGTCCTTTACGTGCAGAACGTTCACGCACCTCGAAGTTACCAAAACCGATCAGTTGGATTTTATCACCGTTTTTAAGTGCATCTAAGATCGTATCAAAAACAGAGTCAACTGCTTTTGTAGCGTCTTTTTTAGACAATTCGCTTGCT
The DNA here is from genome assembly GCF_000877815.1 of Bacillus sp. YP1. Lineage (NCBI taxonomy): Bacteria > Bacillati > Bacillota > Bacilli > Caryophanales > Bacillaceae > Bacillus > Bacillus sp. YP1. The sequence continues at coordinate 1,993,755 of NZ_CP010014.1, forward strand.
TCAGCAACCGCATTGATAAGTTCTGTTTTGTTCATGCCTTTCACCTCCTCCCAAAAGGATACATTCAGTTCGTTTATTATCATTTCTTCACAGTTCAGTCTGATTCTAAACCTGTCTCACAAAAAAATGAGAGCAGGCAAGAGAAAGACAATTAAACGGCTTTTTAAGAAAAACTGCACTCTGAGGAATGTTTGTCCAACAAAGTGAAGAATTTCTGTATGTAGAGTAACACATATAAAAAGCCATATCAAGCATTTTAAAGCGTCAATCCCTTGCTCGTCAAGGATTTAAGGTGATTTACCGAACAAATATTCCTTTTTTTCCTTTTTTCATCCTATTCCTTGATCCTTTTCCATTATTAAGAGCAAAGAAAAAAGACCTCCCATTCTATAAAGAGGTCTACCGGTATTACAGTATGATGGCGATTAAGCCGCCAGAGCCTTCGTTTATGATTCTTTCTAATGTTTCTTTTAATTTATACCGTGCGTTTTCAGGCATTAATGACAGCTTTGCCTGAATCCCTTCTCTCACAATTGAGCTCAGCGACCTTCCGAAGATATCGGAATTCCAGATGGAGAGCGGATCATCCTCAAAGTCCTGCATTAAATAGCGTACAAGCTCTTCACTTTGTTTTTCCGTTCCGATAATCGGGGCGAATTCGCTTTCGACATCGACTTTGATCATATGGATCGACGGAGCGACAGCTTTCAGCCTCACACCGAATCGCGAGCCCTGCCTTATAATTTCCGGCTCATCGAGACTCATATCAGCTAAAGCAGGCGCTGCAATACCGTATCCCGTCTGTTTGACCATTTTTAAGGCATCAGACACTTGATCATATTCTGTTTTCGCATGGGCGAAGTCTTGCATGAGCTCAAGCAGATGGTCTCTTCCTCTGATTTCGACGCCCACAACTTCTTTTAAGATTTGATCATATAGATGATCCGGCGCGTACAAATCAATTTCTGCCACTCCTTGGCCCAGCTCAATTCCGGCTAATCCGGCACTTTCAATGAATTCAAACTCGCTGAATTGGCCGACAACCCTGTCTACGTCCCGGAGCCGTTTAATATCCTTAACCGTTTCCTTTACGGACTCCTGATAGCTTTCACGCAGCCAATGGTTTTCTTTCAGCACCATTACCCAGCTTGGGAGATTGACATTCACTTCTAGCACCGGAAACTCGTAGAGGGCCTCTCTGAGCACATTCAGCACATCTGATTCCCGCATGCTCTCTACACTCATTGCCAATACCGGGATATCATATTTTTCGCTTAAATCCTGGCGCATGGCTTCCGTTTCCGGGTGATACGGCCTGACTGAGTTGATGACCATAATAAAAGGTTTGCCAACCTCTTTCAGCTCTTCAATGACTCTTTCTTCAGCCTCTATATAGTCACTTCTGGCGATATCTCCAATGGTGCCGTCTGTCGTAATGACAACTCCGATGGTCGAGTGTTCTTGAATGACTTTTCGAGTGCCGATTTCAGCAGCCTCATGAAATGGGATCGGTTCTTCGTACCAAGGCGTATTGATCATCCGCGGCCCGTTTTCATCTTCATATCCTTTAGCCCCGGGGACTGTGTAACCTACACAATCTACTAATCTTATATTCACATCGAGTCCGTCTGACACATGAACAGACATCGCCTGATTCGGAACAAATTTAGGCTCTGTAGTCATAATGGTTTTGCCGGCTGCGCTCTGCGGCAGTTCATCCTGCGCTCGGGCCCGGTCTGCTTCGTTACTGATATTCGGGAGCACCACAAGCTCCATAAATTTTTTAATGAACGTGGATTTTCCTGTACGGACAGCACCTACGACTCCTAAGTATATATCGCCTCCTGTTCGTTCAGCGATATCCTTGAAAATATCGACCTTTTCCAAGTGATCCCCTCCCGGACTTCCTATCCTTTTCAATTTTATTAAGCTCTTTCAATCAAACACAGGACACTATATGTGTATGACGTTGTCCTATTTGAATATGACATCTTTAGAAAATTTCTCATCCTCAATCTATTAATATAAAAAAACCTTTCTCCCTATTTGTATGCAAGGGAGAAAGGTTCATTCCTTTTTCAAATCATTTTCTAAAAAAACAGGTTCCTGTTTGTCATTTACCGTATATTTTACAGAAAACGCGGGGACAAAGGGGGTTTCCTGCCAAATCATATCCTGAATTTCAGTCCCGGGTTTAAACGTTTTCTTGCTTTTTTTGAGGCAAGAAGCCAGCTCAGTCCGGTAATCAGCATATATTTCTCCGTCTCCGTCAATCATAAGCGGCAAGGAATTCCCTGAGATTGGGCTTGTCACTGTAAGAGAGCTTCCATCCCCAAGCTTCTTCTCATCGAGTGTAAATAAATCGCGAGATAGCACATCCTTGTAAGGCGGATATTGATGCTCCTGACGATACATTTGGATGCGCAATTTCACATCGCGAATTTTTTCTGCCATCTTTAGATCAATTAATTTAACAGTCGGATCGTTCTCTACGTCAACAAGCACGTATTGATAGTCTCCCCCGCTTTCAAATGCCGTACTTGGAGGTTCAGCTATGTATCTTGGCGCTAACCGGTTAAAGTCTATCGGATATTTTTGATATAGCGGTGTCGACATATCTTTTGTTTGAATGGGAAGCAGCCCTCCATTTGCCTTTTGAAATTCATCAACAGCAGATTGAACCTGCTTTAGCTGGTCTTGATAAGGAATGGCTTGCACACTGCTTTTCCGTTCATTTGGATATAAACATCCGGATAAAAACACGACTGCCGCAAAAATGATTGCGCACTTCAGTTTACCCATACAGCACTTCCTTTTACAGCTTTATTCATTGACAGGGCCGCTAAAAACCACGACAAACACAATAATTCCAGATATGAGCATACACATGTATGCGAATGATGAAATCGCAATCTTCAAAAAACGGTTTTGGCACTTAAAGCGGCTTAAATAGATGGAAGCTACAGCCAGAAACATCAGACCCATGGACCCTAGAGCAAACCACATTTTCATCAATGCCAGATTCAATGACGTGCGCCTCCCCGATATGTATGATGTAAGCGTTATATTATATTTTAATATACAGCGCCGGAAAAGATCAACCAGATTTTCCATCCTTTGATAGAACAAAAAAACTGAAGCAAAGAGGGGGACCTTCGCTTCAGTCAACTTGACTATATTCACCTGCACGTTTAAGAAACACTCTCTTGGACTTCGATGCTATAGTATGCGACATGGCATACAGATGCATCCTCTATTGCCTAAATCGGCAAAATGTTTCAGGAGATCCCAAGACTTGGGTGTTCTTCTGTTTTTCGGGCTTTCGTTCAATTAAGATATGCGATCCATCATTTGATTGACACTTTTACTTCACTTGATTTTCAAACGTATTTACCAAATCCTCCATCTCGTGGGTTTTCCCTCTCGCCATTAAAGATTCAACAGCGGTTTCCACTTTTTGTCCGTTGAATAGGACCTGATGGAGAGCTTCTGTAATCGGCATTTTAACATCATATTTCTTCGAAAGCTGATAAGCCGCTTTCGTCGTGCGAACGCCTTCGACTACCATTCCCATCTCTTCAAGAACATCTTCAAGCTTGTACCCTTTTCCGAGCAAATTGCCCGCACGCCAGTTTCTGGAATGAACACTTGTGCACGTCACAATCAGATCGCCTACTCCTGTCAATCCAGAGAACGTCAAGGGATTTCCGCCCATTTTCGTTCCGAGTCTCGCGATTTCGGCAAGTCCGCGTGTAATCAAAGCAGCTTTGGCATTGTCGCCGTACCCTAAACCATCTGTAATTCCTGCAGCAAGGGCAATAATATTTTTTAAAGCCCCTCCGATTTCAACTCCGATAATGTCAGGATTTGTGTATACCCGAAAATTGTGATTAATAAATAGATCCTGCACCTCTTCTGCTGCCCTCATGCTCTTTGAAGATGCAGTAACAGTTGTGGGGTGCCGCAGCCCTACTTCTTCCGCATGACTCGGGCCGGAAAGGACAACAATATCTTTTCTGACATCACTCGGGAGCTCAATTTCCATAATTTCAGAAATGCGCAGAAGTGAATCCGGCTCAATACCTTTGCTGACATGAACAAAGACCGCCTTTTTCGTTATAAAAGGGACAGCCTGTCTCAGCACTTCCCGAATTGCTTTTGTTGGAACAGCAACGATAATGAAATCCGCGTCTGAAACAGCTGTCTTCATATCCGTTGTTGCCTCTATTGATTCTGGAAGCTTGACGTTCGGCAAATAATCTTTATTTTCATGCTGATCATTGATTTGATGGATCAGATCTGCACGGTGCCCCCACATGGTTACATCATGATGATTATCAGCTAACACTAAAGCCAGTGCTGTTCCCCAGCTCCCCGCTCCGAGCATTGTGACTTTTTTCATATTTGCTTCACACCTTTTTATTTTCTAGCTCTTGCAAATATTTTGATTGGTGTCCCCTCAAAACCGAACGCGTCTCTGATTCGGTTTTCTAAAAACCGTTCGTATGAAAAATGCATCAATTCCGGATCGTTTACAAACACAACGAAGCTTGGCGGCTTTACCGACACTTGAGTCGCATAGTAAATCTTCAAACGAGAACCGTTATGAGTCGGTGTCGGATTCATTGCCACAGCGTCCATGATGACATCATTTAAGACGTTTGTTTGAACTCGAAGTGAATGATTTTCACTTGCTTTAATAATCGCAGGCATCAGCGTATGGATCCGTTTTTTCGTTAAGGCAGACATAAATAGGATTGGCGCATAATCCAGAAATTGAAAATGATCGCGAATATTTTCTTCAAATTCTTTCATTGTGCTCTCATCTTTGTCAACAGCATCCCATTTGTTTACGACGATTACGACGGCCTTGCCCGCTTCGTGTGCATAACCGGCGATACGCTTGTCCTGTTCAATAATGCCTTCTTCGCCATCCAGCACAACTGCCACGACTTCTGAGCGGTCAATCGCTTTCAGCGCCCGCAGTACACTATACTTCTCAGTCGTTTCATAGACTTTCCCTTTTTTTCGCATACCGGCAGTATCGACAATGACAAACTCCTGCTGGTTGTAAGTAAATGACGTATCAACAGCATCTCTTGTCGTTCCAGCCACGTTGCTGACAATAACGCGTTCTTCGCCGAGCATTGCGTTCACAAGTGAAGACTTTCCGACATTCGGACGTCCGATCAGACAGAATTGAACAACTTCCTCATTGTATTTCGTTTCTGGAATGTTTTTAAAATGCTCTGCAACGGCATCCAGTAAATCACCCAGTCCGAGTCCGTGTGTTCCCGAAATTGGATACGGCTCACCAAAGCCTAGCGAATAAAAATCATACATATTCGCTCTCATTTCTGTGTTATCCAGTTTATTAACCGCTAAAACAACAGGCTTTTTTGTGCGGTACAAAATTTTCGCCACTTCTTCATCAGCAGCTGTCACGCCTTCACGGCCGTTCACCATAAAAATAATCACGTCCGCTTCATCCATGGCGATTTCAGCCTGCTGGCGAATCTGCGCTAAGAACGGCTCATCACCGATATCTATACCGCCCGTATCAATCAAATTAAAATCATAATTCAGCCATTCAGCCGAGCTGTATATCCGATCCCTTGTCACGCCAGGGGTATCTTCTACTATTGAAATTCTTTCTCCCGCAATCCGGTTAAAGATTGTGGATTTTCCTACATTTGGTCTCCCGACAATGGCTACGACAGGTTTACCCATAGTACCCTTCCTTTCAATCCAGCCGCTTTCATTTTTACATAAATTTTCAACCGGTTATTAAAATCATTTCATTCACTTTTATGAAAAGAAACCCTTCAGAGGAAGGGCTTAACTCATTTATTATATCAGTTTTTACTGGGATCACAACTATTCTTAAAAATGTTTCACGATCAAATACACGTCATCTCCGATTCTGTGTGCTATTCCATCAAGGATCGCCTCAAGATTTTTAGCGAAAAGCTCCATCTCCTTTTGGTCATTGCAAAAAAAGACAGGTGCTCCCCCTGCAGCCCGGTTTGGATTTGTCGTGATTACAGACAAAATCACTTTCGTAAGAGATTCACTCATCCTATCACCTTATCCTGATTCTTGATAAATTCAGTCGGCATTCTAATCGCATTTTCCAGGGTTGGAACATTGCTAATAATTTGAACAGCCGTTTCGGGATGGTGAATTTGCGGGAGAACAAATACCGCCACTCTCCCATCATTTAAATCCCGTTTTGCAATTGGTGTCAAAGATGGCTCTCCTGAATCCCGATAAACCCCAAGCACATTGGAAACATCAAATAAAATGGCCTGACGCTGCCCTAAATTTGCTATCGTCGCTGCTGAATTAAAGTTTTTTGGCGTTAAAATAAAGCCCATGCCATGCTTTAAAATCAGTTCCTGTTTCTCTGGAAGCCCGATATTCATCATATAAATATTATCAACAAACAGTCCCGGACCGTCAAAGCGCGGCTTTATGTACTCGATGTCTACAATATCCTTCAACACACTGCCCGACATAAATTTCATGGCCAGTAAAAAACAAACGACAGCCGCTATGACAGCAGCCCAGATGGATAAAAACACATACGCAGAGGTTGTCAAAAGCGCTGTAAAGATCACAATATAATTTCTGCTTTCAAACGCAATGGCAATCCCCTCAATATATGTGCTTCCCCTTGAGACAAGTTCATACGAATCCATTTGCGTCAATGTGTTCCGCTCCATGTTTCGGACATCTCTAAATTGCGTCGCTGCCAATGTTAAAAATGTGATGGCCGTAAATTCCTCCTGCAAAAGCGCCGGCATAATAATTGCACCTAAACCAGCCGCTATCAACCCCAGCGCGATGTGAATCACTTTCCCATGAACATAGGTCGGATACTGGCGGTAATCCGTTTTCAGCATATAAAGCCTTGTCGCAATTCCGGCAATGACCCCAGCAATAATCGGATAGATGTAATCACTCATGACATTTTGGTAGCTCCTTTGTTTGATCTTTTGCTTTTCTGACCAATCTGGCTTGCGAGGTGTTCGTATTTAGATATGCCAAACAGCAATATCATCCCCGCAGAACACGCATTCAGCCATTGAAAGCCGCCGACAGCCATAGCCCCGGCCAACTTCTGGATCACAAATGAATACACCAGTTCGCCTTGGCACATCCCTAGGACAAATAAGACAAGCTGCTTCTCAAAATTCCTTTCAACAGAAGCTGTTAAAAGCACTATTAATATAACAGCAGCCCACTCAGGTTTTATGATGAACCAAACCGGGTCATATAATGCAAAAAGATAAACAAACGCATACGCGGCAACAAGCGTCAGATAGACCATGATATAACGAAAACGATACATTCCCAAATACCCGGCATAGACACATCCGCAAACGAAAAACATCAAATATGCAGCATTCAGGGAAAAATATAAAGCGATGTCATGTATGCTTAGAATAATATTAGTTAAAATAAAGACAGAGACGGCAATTCGTCTTTTCGTCTTTTCAAAAATAAATGTTGTCAGAACCCACAGAAACCACATTGACCAATAGTAATAAAATTGTTCCATTTTACTTCCTCCATATTCCCAGTATGGAGTTCAAGCACATTTTTTAAACAATCGATCTCACATTAAGGAGTATGATCATGGGAAAAGACAGACAAGAGAAAAAACTCAAAGCTTCAGGCAGAGTCGAATCAGACCGCGACCAGTCCATTCACTATGACGGAGCGACAAGCCTTGAACAAAACGGAAGATTCAAAAAGCGAAAATCATAACACAAAAAGCCCAAACCACATATGGTTTTGGGCTTTTATCATTTATCGCACACTATAGCTTGATGTATTGACCCCTCTCTCTGTGAGCCAATGATGGGTTTCACCTTTGATCACAAGGGGCGCCTTTTGTAAATCGTCAATCGTTCTGGCGCCCAGCACGGTCATAATCATCTTTAATTCCTCAAGGATCAGCTGAATCTCCTCAAGCAGTCCTTCCTCACCGCTGTCAGTCAGCGTTTTTAAAAAATGCCCTGCCATTCCGGTGCAAGAGGCCCCAAGCGCAATGGCCTTTGCCACGTCAAGTGCATCTTGCAGACCGCCAGAGGCGATCATGGTGCTTGCAGGAAACTCGGAGCGGATTTCCGCCAAACTTGCAGCTGTCGAAATGCCCCACGAGTTAAAAAAGGAGATTTGCCGCTGTCTTCGGAGATTTTCGATTTTCGAGAAATTTGTTCCCCCGTAACCGCCAATGTCAACAGCTGCAGCACCAGCTTCATACAGCTTTCCTGCTGATTCTTTGCTCATACCGAATCCGACTTCTTTCACAATGACTGGTACACTGACATGACTGCAAATTTGTTCAATACGTTCCAGTGCGCCGCCAAAGCTTCTGTCTCCTTCAGGCATCACAATTTCCTGAATCACATTGAGGTGGATCTGCAGCGCATTTGCTCCAATCATCTCAACGGCTTCCTTTGCCTGAGCAGCCGTTGCCTCGCTTCCCAGGTTGGCAAAAATCAGCCCGTTTGGGTTTTCCTTCCGAACGATTTCATAGGAAAGACGCTCTGATGGATCTTTTAATGCTGACATTTGCGATCCCACAGCAAGGGGAATTCCAGCCTGAGAAGCCGCTCGCGCAAGCGATTTATTAATCTCATATGTAAGTTTTCCGCCGCCGCCAGTCATTGCATTGATAAAAATCGGCGAACTGCTTGAAAGTTCGCCGATTTTTGTGGAAATATCTACTTGTTCTAATGCAAGATCGGGCAGACTGACGTGAACAAACGTAATATCATCAAGACCTGTTTCCCGCTTTTGGCCGGTGGACAGGGCATGATTGATGTGTTGTCTTTTCCGTTCTGCTCGAGTCACGTTTATCACCAATTATTTTAGTTTATTCAGCTTATCTCCGATCAAATCTCCAAGCTGGAAGCCAGTGCTTGTTTCTTCCTTCGCTTGATATTGACGGTAATCTTCCTGATCAGCTTTAGGCGTTTCTTCAAGTTCACGCATGCTTAATGAAATGCGCTCCTCATTTTCATTCACATCAAGAACCTTCACTTTTACAGTCTGTCCTTCTTCAAGAACTTCATGCGGCGTGCCGATGTGTTTATTGGAAATTTGAGAAATATGAACGAGACCTTCAACACCTGGAAGGATTTCAACAAAGGCACCGAAGCTTACAAGACGCTGTACGGTTCCTTCAAGCACATCGCCAGGCTTCACTTTTTCGCCGATTTGGCTCCAAGGTCCAGGCAGTGTATCTTTGATTGATAAAGAAATACGTTCATTATCACGGTCAACCGATAGCACTTTCACTTTTACTTCTTGTCCCTCTTCAACAACGTCAGACGGCTTCTCTACATGAGAGTGGGAAAGCTGTGAAATGTGTACAAGTCCATCGATGCCGCCGATATCAACAAACGCGCCAAAATCAGTCAGGCGCTGTACTTTGCCATCAAGTACACTTCCAACTTCAAGAGACTGAAGAAGTTCTTGTTTTTTATTCGCTTGTTCACTTTCAACAACAGCACGGTGTGAAAGGATCACGCGGTTTTTATCACGGTCAAGCTCTACAACGAGCAGTGACAGTGTTTTTCCTTTATAGTCAGTGAAGTCTTCAACGAAATGTGCTTCAACAAGTGATGCCGGAATAAAACCGCGAACGCCGATATCAACGACAAGGCCGCCTTTCACGACATCTTTCACTTCAGCTTCAAACACTTCTTTTGTTTCAAATTTTTTCTCAAGGTCTTCCCAAGCGCGGTCTGCATCAACAGCACGTTTAGATAAAATCAAAGCATCGTCTTCCACTTTTGTTACTTTCAGGTCAAGCTCGTCGTCTACTTTAACAACATCCGATGCTTTCTCTACATGAAGACTTGATAATTCACTGATTGGAATAATACCGGATTGTTTGACATTGATAATTTCTACATCTACATGTTTGTCTTCTACCTTTGTCACAATCCCTTTAACTACATCTCCAACCTCTGGCACTTGAACATCAATTTGATTCATTTCCTCTGTCATTTGAATAACCTCCTTGGTCCAAACCTACACAGCTTAATTAAAACGGTTTGAAAGCTGAACATATAACATGCCCGCTTTTAGCCGAATATGTATTAAAGAATCATCCAAAAAAGTTTTTTGAATGATCAATAAAAAGTTTTATTAGTATTAACTTCTAATAAAAGGACAGGTTTGTCAAGCAATAACATTCTATCTTCGTTGAAAAATTCAAAAAAAGTGGCATTTGCCATCCTCAGCGGGACTTTTGCTCCACAGCCTCGAGGATTTTATCAGCTACCTCTTGAATGGAAAGCGATGTCGTGTCGATTTCAATAGCGTCTTCTGCTTTACGCAGCGGAGATACTTCGCGCTCTGAATCAAGCTTGTCTCTTCTTGCAATTTCCTCAATTAATGTTTCGTAGTTGACATCAAAGCCTTTTTTCACATTTTCTTCATAACGGCGTTTCGCTCTCTCTTCAACAGATGCCAAAAGAAAGATTTTTACTTCTGCATTTGGCAGCACATGCGTCCCGATGTCACGACCATCCATGACGACGCCGCCTTTTTCCCCAAGCTGCTGCTGGCGTTTCACCATTTCTTCTCTGACACTTCTGTGCTTGGCCGCAATTGAAACTTGGTTGCTGACTTCATCTGTTCTGATCGCATCAGTTACATCGGTGCCGTTTACAAGCACTTTTTGTCCATCTTTTGTTGTAATCAGCTCAATGTCTGTCCGCTTTAGCAGCTCAGCCAGTTTTTCTTCATTTGTCAGCTCAACGTTTTCTTGTAAAGCCGCGTACGTAATCGCTCGATACATTGCTCCTGTATCAATATATATGTACGATTTTTTCTCAGCCACAATTTTGGCAACGGTGCTTTTCCCTGCAGCTGCCGGGCCGTCAATTGCAATCGATAATTTCTTTTCCATAATTCCTCTCCTTGCTCTTTTCTCCTCTATGGATTGTATCACGAACTTTATGAAAAAGGGTGAAAAATTGATGAATAATTAATGTTTGAAGGTTTCAATCTTATTGTCCCCCTCCATGTTATCCACCCCTTCATATTGAATCACTTTTGATACGTATGGTTCAATATGCTGATAGTGAAAAAGAAATTGGACACCAAATAAAATGATGGCCTGAATGAACAATAATTTGATCAGCAGCCGTTCAAATGTTTTCATTGGAGCACCTCCATTACAAATAGTATGGAAGTGTTTGCCGATGTTTATTCCATTCGGGCCTTTCTTCTCTTATTTAACTGGCGCCTGATGCAGTATTGAAGCAAAGCCTGCTGGTCACCTGCTGCAATTTCTGAATACTCTAAAGTCATTTTGCGTTTTCCTGACTTGGGGTCATTAAAGATTCGTTTGACAACTGCTTCTGTTTCTATTTGACGTGTGTGCTCCTCTTCAGGAAGACGGATGATCAGGCGCAATGATTCCCCCGATTGAAAAGAAAGGCCATCATTTAAAACCACGGCGATGCCGCCTGCACTGATGTTATAGGATAGTGTGCGGAACTCTTCTTCATTTCCCGGCTGAATTTGCACATCTAATACCGCATCAGTTCTTACATATTGGCGGCGCTGGATTCTTTTCATTTTTTCACGGGGAGGCATTTCAAGACAGATCATTTGAAGTTTGTCCTTCACTTTACCTTTTATACGGCTTATAAAGCGATAAGGAACTTCGTCTTTTCCCACAAACTCTACCGTTACTTCCATATCGTTATGTAAAATCACAGTTCGCCCTGTAACTACATCAACAGGATACGCGATCAAAAGTTCATTGTTTTCAATGCTGACCGCCTTGCTTTTTGCCTTTTTCAATTCATTTTCTTCTATATATTCTAAAAGTACATTTTCTCCAATCTCTATCATTGACTTCACTCTTTCGCATTCAATATACTCACGTTTTTATTAAAGCACGTAATGAAAAAAAGGAAAAGACATTTAGTCCTTTCCTCCTGTTTTTTATAGGTCTTTATATATAGGTTCTGCATTTTTTAGTTTTTCAACCTTTTCTTCCGATCCGTCTTTGGCATTGATATACATTCTGAATGTGTCATTTTCAATTGTCCCAAGCATTTCGTAGCATAACACTTCTTGACCTAGTTCATTTGTAATCAAAGCGAGCCTTGTTTCTCTCACTTGTACATTTTTATTTAATTTAGACTTTGCCTCTGCTTCAGTAATTGCAGGCTTAGGTATGGTTCTTTTTCTGTGAGATGTGAGGAAGTCTCTTGCTGAAAAGCCGACAACTTCACCGTCATCCAAGGCCACTTTCATACGAATTGCCTCTGGGTACATCCGGACTTTATTTTCAACAGGAACATATGAAAATACACCGATTTTATCATATTGGGCACTTTCATCAATTTCCAAATCATCTGTTTCAAATCCGTTTTTCTTTAAAAATGCAAGCGCTCGGTTCGATCCGTCATTCAAACTGATTTTCTGATCTTTCACTTCTCTGTTTTGGATCAAATATACCGGATGCCCGCCCTTCTTCGTAATATCCATATAAATCACTGCTTTATGGTCTGGGTCTTTCATGCTGATGCTATATACATCGCGATTTGTTTTTTTTCCGCTCTTTACCACTTTAATTGAATAATTGTCATCTGGGGCAAAGCGCTCAGCAATTTGTTTTGCTTCCTGTTCGGAAATTTGTTTTCCCTTCAGATGGCTGAAGCCTTTCTCTTCTTTTTTCGTGCTGGTGAAACTCGGGCCAAGATCAGTGCCAGTGGAGAATGCACCAACATTTTTTTCGACTGTTTTAAAGCTGTTGATAATCGTATTATCACTTTGTTTTTCGTCAGAAGCCAGGGCCATTTCTACGTCCATCCAGCGAAGGTTTTTGCTCATGACAAGGTGCTGAACATGACGCAATTCGTTTTGTATATCTTCGGACTGCTGATATAGCTTATTTAGTGATGTATACTCGTTTTTATCAAGCGGCTTTTGGTCCAAATCTCTGACTGACGTTTTATAGCTGAAATCGCCGATCTTTGATAATAGCTCTTCAGTTTTATTAAACGGCATTAATGTAAGCGGCAGCTGACTGACACTGTTATGAGCTTCTGATGTAATCCTCCACACATCGATCAATGCAGGCGACAGTGATTTTTGGCTGTTCATGGCAAGTGTTGTTCCGATTTTATCATGAAGCTGATCCATCTGATAGGTAAGCTCATGAAACGCCCGCTGATAGTTATTTTCAGCATGAAGAAGAACTGCGTCTTTTTCCTGGTGTTCTTTGTATCCCCAGTAGCCTGTACCGACTATTGCAATACCAAGCACGGCGATTAAAATTCCTCTGATCATTTATCACACCTCTTTTTATGCTTTCTCATATCTGCTACTCACAGAAAATGTGTTTACCGATTCTTTTAATCTGTGGACGCCCCCAAATCCACGGACTTGTAGCCGTATCCGGATTAAAGTAGTAAAGTGCTTCCTCTGATGGGTCCCAGCCATTGATGGCATCCAGCACTGCTTCTCGGGCCGTTTCATTCGGCTGCATGTAAATTTGTCCGTCGGCTACTGCTGTGAAGGCAAGCGGCTCAAAAATAACCCCCGCTACTGAATTTGGAAATAACGGGCTGTTCAAACGGTTTAAAATGACTGCTGCAATAGCAACCTGCCCCTCGTACGGCTCGCCCCGGGCTTCGCCATAAACCGCTTGAGCAAGCAGCCTGATATCGTTGTTGGAAAATCCACCAGGCATGTTCGCTGCTACCGCATCCTGTTTTCTTGCTTTTGCTGGTGTATTGTTTTGCTGTTTATTCGCATTCGCTTTAGGCTGCTGCGTTGTTTTTTCCGCAGGCTGTTTCTGCCGTGCTTCTGCTTGCTGTCTTGCCTTTTGTGTTGCTGCTTTTGATGGTTTCGTCTGATATTTTAGCGGAATTTTTCCGTAATGCGTGAATGTATTCCCTTTATTGAGCTGTTCCATGACATATTCACGATAGTATTTTGATTTACATATTAAGGTTTGCTTTGTTTTAGCTCCTACAAGGCCGTCAACCTCTTTTAACCCGAATTGATCCTGAAAATTCCGAACTGCCCAGTACGTCCCCCATCCATAAACCCCATCAATTTTTCCGTTATAATATCCGTTGTATTGAAGACGCGCCTGAAGTTCGACCACATCGTCCCCGGTTGCCCCTCTTTGAATGACCTGATTCGAAAAGGCAGAGATGGTTTCAGTATTGAAAAACGTCGTTATTGTAAAGGAAAAAAGGATGAGACATGCCATAATCGATCCTTTGGACTTCATCTTTTCAAGCCTCCTACTGCAAATTTTTAAGTGTAATCGTATTTTCTGTAACGAGGTTATTTTTATACACTCTTTCCTTGTTATCCCTCAGAACATAAAAACTGCACACAAAAAAGCCGCACGGTTGCTGTGCGGCTTCTATACTTGCATCATATTAACGGAACGGGCTTTTTTCGCTTTACGCAAACCAAACCACCATAAAAATACCATAAATGGAAGCATATAATAAATCCAATTGCTAAGCGCTGTTAGGATAAAATCATATGATCCATGCAAAAGGGATGGGACAACTAAAGAAAGAGTAAGCCACTTTACACGCGCCTTATCAGCGGAAAAACGGGCTTTTCCAAGATAAAATCCCATTATAACGCCAATCAAGGCATGGCATGAAACAGGCAGCAGCGCCCTGACAAACGCATGCTCTACGCCGTGGCCAATTAAATAAAGAATATTTTCGAGGGTTGCAAAACCGAGAGATACACTTGTACCGTACACAATCCCGTCATAATGCTCATCAAAGTGGGCGTGCGGGTAAACACTGATCATCAGTATAAACCATTTTAATGATTCCTCCAAAAACCCCGAAGATAAAAAAGAAACGAAAAAGCTTCCGCCTCCTACATTCTCTTTTTCAAGTACATACTGGATAAACATGATGGGAAATACAAGAACAACCCCGAGAAAAAACGACCGTAGCACCATATGTACAGGTTCATTATCATACTGATCTTTTAAATAAAAATAACTTAATAACGCGATGCCGGGGGCAATTCCTGCAGAGATGATTGCAAACATCAGGCAACCTCTTTCCTTTATATTCCTACGTCTATCCTACCATGTTGTTTAAAATTTTACATCTGTCTGCACTTAAAAAAACAAAAAGAGCATACGAATGCATCATATGCTCCTCATCTTTAATGGTTTTCTCTTTTGGCGATTTCCGCTGCGATATGCCCCCCGTGAAACCTGCCGTTTTCAATAAATATTTCATTTGCATTATTTCCCGCAGCAATAACACCGGCAATAAAGACACCTTCAACGTTCGTTTCCATCGTTTCTTCGTTGAAATATGGACGCCCTGTTTCTTTATCAATTTCAACACCAATTTTTTCAAGAAATTGATGATCAGGATGATAGCCTGTCATGGCAAATACAAAATCATTTTTAATGGTAATGAGTTCTTTCTCTCCGGAGCGAAACACAACTTCATCCTCGGTGATTTTTTCGACACAAGCGCCATATTCCATACGGATTGTACCGTTTCTGACGAGGGCTTCAAATTCCGGCAGAATCCACGGCTTAATGCTTGGAGAATACTCATTGCCCCTATATAAAACTGTGACACGCGCTCCAGATTTCACGAGTTCAAGGGCAGCGTCCACGCTTGAATTTTTCCCCCCGATAACAACAACATCTTTATCAAAATACGGGTGACCTTCTTTAAAATAATGAAATACTTTCGGCAAATCCTCACCGGGTACATTCATATAGTTTGGATGATCATAATAGCCTGTGGCGATGATACAATATGGCGTCGTGTAGGTCTCTTTTGACGTCTCAATAACGAATGTGTTTTTTTGCGTTTTCGTCACTTTATGCACCATTTCAAACGCATTAACACGGATGTTTTTCCGTTTAACGACTTCACGGTAATACGATAAAGCCTGGATTCTGACAGGCTTCCTGTTCTCTGTAATAAATGCGACATCTCCGATTTCGAGCTTTTCACTTGAGCTGAAAAAGGTTTGATGCGTCGGATAATTGTAAATACTGTTAACGACATTGCCTTTTTCGATGACGAGGGCATCAATGCCAATTTGTTTTAGGTGAATGGCAGCAGATAGTCCGCAAGGTCCTCCGCCTATAATAATTGCTTTTTCTTGAATCATTTCTGTCAACTCCTGCGATTGGCATTTCACTTCATATTTTCTATTTCCGAATAAAAAAATCTCCTATTTTATCATAGGAGATTTTTTATTTTTATGCAAATCATCAACTTATATCCAGCCTCTAAAACGCGAAGCTTCAGCCATTTTGCGAACGCCGACCATATATGCAGCGAGCCTCATGTCAATTCTACGGTTGTTAGCCATTTCATAAATATTGTTAAATGATTTGACCATCATTTTTTCTAATTTTTCTTCTACCTCTTCTTCACTCCAGTAGAAGCCTTGGTTATTCTGAACCCATTCAAAATAAGAAACTGTTACGCCACCGGCACTTGCCAGCACGTCTGGTACAAGCAGAATGTCCCGGTCTGAAAGAATTTTTGTTCCTTCAAGCGTTGTTGGTCCGTTCGCTGCTTCAACGACAATTTTAGCCCGGATATTATGGGCATTTTCTTCTGTAATTTGATTTTCAATCGCAGCAGGAACGAGAATATCACAATCCAGCTCCAGCAGCTCTTGGTTGGTAATGGTATCGTTGAAAAGCTTTGTTACGGTACCGAAGCTGTCGCGTCGGTCGAGTAAATAATCGATATCAAGGCCTTCCGGATCATAAAGTCCGCCATACGCATCTGAGATGCCGACAACTTTTGCCCCCGCATCATGCATAAATTTTGCCAAATAGCTTCCCGCGTTTCCGAAGCCTTGGACAACGACACGCGCACCTTTAATATCGATGCCTCTCTTCTTAGCCGCTTCTTTAATACAGATGGTAACACCTTTTGCTGTCGCAGATTCTCTCCCGTGAGATCCGCCAAGCACAAGCGGTTTGCCTGTAATAAATCCAGGCGAATTAAATTCATCAATTCTTGAATACTCATCCATCATCCAAGCCATGATTTGTGAGTTTGTAAATACATCCGGTGCCGGCACGTCTTTTGTCGGGCCGACAATTTGGCTGATCGCTCTGACATACCCTCTGCTCAGACGCTCCAGCTCTCTAAACGACATATCCCTTGGATCACAAACAATTCCGCCTTTACCACCGCCATATGGAAGATCTATTATGCCGCATTTTAAACTCATCCAAATTGAAAGCGCCTTCACCTCTTTTTCTGTTACGTTCGGGTGAAAACGTATCCCGCCTTTCGTTGGACCGACAGAGTCATTGTGCTGCGCACGATATCCTGTGAAAATCTTTACTGAACCGTCGTCCATACGAACAGGTATTTTTACCGTTAATAATCTCATCGGCTCTTTTAACAATTCGTATACCTCTTCGGGATATCCCAATTTTTCCAGAGCCTTATGTATTACGGTTTGGGTTGATTTTAATACATCAAGTTTGTCCTCTTCTGTATGACCGGTGTTTCGATCGGCTGCCATTTGAGTTAACCTCCTAGAATCTTCTGTTTCTCACATGCTCCCTTTCAGAGAATAGTATACACCTTCATATGATCTGTGCATAGAATAAACGTTATGTTTTTCCATGTTTTTTAACGAAAAAAAACTGCTGAAATCAGCAGTTTTCCGTTGCATTTTTATGAAAAATGAGTTTGTATCGTTTCTACGGCATTACCGTCCATAATGAGCTTACCATACTCTTGCAGGCGATAAATCGTTAAAGTTGTCGGATTGCCGTATTCAGCCAGAACCGCCACAACCCCTTCAGCCGTATGTGACCCTAGATCTTCAAGGCTTAAAAAGTACTGCCCGTCATAGTGGTAGACAGTTCCCCCTGTGATACCGATTCGCTGTAAGCTTTCTGAAAGCTGAATGATATCTTCAAAGGAATGGAATTGATATATGATGTCCGCGCTTTCATCAAGCTTGACTTGCATTTCGATGTAATCATCATCATACTCATCGTCTTCTGAATCGGCGTCTTGGTTCTTTGTTACAATCACGACCATCCCTTGTGCTTGGAGAGAATACACTTCCACTGCAATCGGTCCATTCGCTTCAAAGCCGAGCTCTGTATTTGCTTCATTCATCATATCTTTAAATAACTGGTGGACTTTAAATGAGTCCTTCCAGAGGTCTTCTTTTGTCAATCCCCGGTCTGTCAAATCATCGAGGGTTAAAAAGATTTTGATCTTATTATAATTCAGACGCTCAAGCCGCATAACGTTCCCTCCTGCCTCTACTTGCACACAAATCATATAACACATTATATGAGATGATGAGTCATAGGTTCTTAATTGTTATCAGTTTACACTGAGTTCACTAGTAAGACAAGCACAATGCAGTTTTTATTGCCATATGGATTTTTGCTTTTTAGAAGTTATTCTGGCCCGCAAAGAGTCACAATGTGTGTTTCAGGCTCAGCACCTAAACGAAGAGGCACTTTTGTCGTGCCGTAGCCGTTGCTGATCAGATATGCCGCGTTTTTAACAATACCTGTTTTCCCCAGTTCATAAGGACCGAATTTTCCAAACCTGATCTGGCCTCCATGGGTATGTCCGCTGAGTATCACATCAATACCGTCATCTTCATTGATTTGTTCATGAATCTCCGGATTATGGCAAACCAGAATATTCAGCTGGCTTTCATCAAGTTCTTTGATGGCTTCCTCATAATGATCCATCTCCATCCTGATATCATCAACCCCCGCAATCGCAATCGTATGCCCATTGTATGAAAACGGGACTGACTCATTTCTCAGAGTGATGACGCCGTGCGCTTTAAATATGGAATACAGCTTATGCTGCCTGACTTCATAATCATTATTCCCCCACACAAACACGATAGGGACCCCGAAATGCACGAGCCTTTTGATGTTTTCCTCGATTCTCGCACTGGGCACCCCGCCCTCAGCTAAATCACCGCCGATTATAACCAAGTGAGGGGCATGGCTTCGCGCTTTTTCTAAAAGGTCTTGATCGATGAGACGTTTGTGAATGTCTGAAATAAAAAAGATTGTCAGAGGCGGCTTGCCCTTCATCTTTGATAAAGGAAACGTATGTGTCTTCAAATGATTGCCTTTTGCTGTTGCATACATTTTTGCCGTCATTGCCGCTGCCGCAACAGTTAGTACACCGGCAATTTTCACTGATAGCTTCATAAAAAAACTCTCCATTCTTTTTAGAACTTATCAATAAGACGGACAATAAAAAAAGACGTTTCTATCGTTTGAGAAAACGCCCCATTTTATTTACTTTCAAAATATAGATTAATGTCATATTTGTGCTTCATCATATGAAAAACAGACTCTCTCGCCTTCCATTTATCGGGCTGCGGCCAGAGATCAGTGCTTTTCTGAATAATTTCACATCTCAGTTTATGGAAATCAGTCTCGGATTTTTCTTCCTTTTTCTTGAAATAATATGAAGTGCAGTAGGCAAAAGCGGTTGCCAGCATCCAAAATAAATAAAAGGTATGACTAAGTATTTCTTGAAGTATAAGCTGAGGCTCCGGGCTTTTGATCATGATCATAACACATAATAAGCCTAGGCAGATAAGTGAAGCCCATCGCCATCTGCGGCATTGTGCTGCATAATTTTCGAATTTTTGTTTTCGTTTTACCAGCGCTTGGAGCATCTGTTTGGTCGGCGCGTCTGTAAACTGATCCAGCTGATTCCATAAGGATTCCATACGCTTCACACCTTGTCCATTTTCATTGCTATAATATATGAACGTAAAATAAAAATAATACCCTATTCATCCATTAAGGGGATGTCCAAAACTTGTCCGGTGTAAACATCATTTCCATTCAGATGATTATACGCTCGAATTTTTTCTTCTCCTGTCCGGCTTTTATAATACTTCATGGAAATACGGTATAGCGTTTCTTTCTTTTGGACGGTGTGCTTGACAACGCGATTCGGCACATTTTGAACTGGCTCAGCCGGCTGCTGTTGCTGTTCTTGCTGTTGTACTGTTGATTGGGAAGAGGAAGCAGCCGCGGCGGTTGCTTCCTCCTTATTTGCCGAGTCTTCTTTTTCCGCTACAGCAGTCTGTTTCTTATCAGCAGCTGTTTGCTCTTTTGGCTTGGAATCTTCTGGCTCTTTTTTTGACTCCTTCTGCAGTGCGGTTTCTTTAGTGTCTGCGGTATCGTTTTTATCCTCTGATTTCGGGACAACCTCATATTTGCTTTGGCTGCTGTCAATAAATACGTCTTCATAATCGTCATGATTATCCGGGTGGCTCTTTAGATAAAATAAGGTGACTAAAACGATAACTGGCACAAATACAAATATTACTGCGAGTACTGTGAATAATGGCGTTTTTGTTTTGCCTTGCTTTTTTTTCTGTTCTCTTTGATTTTTTACAGATTGTCTTGTCGGAAGGCTTTCTCCATCATCGACATAATCGTCCGCCAATGCGGCGTTTTGATCTTCATAAAGATTCTGGGCTTTTCTTCTCTCTACTCTCGACATGTTCGTCATGTTTATCCCTCCTCACATGTTCAAAACGAATCTGAC
Organism: Bacillus sp. YP1; assembly: GCF_000877815.1. Lineage (NCBI taxonomy): Bacteria > Bacillati > Bacillota > Bacilli > Caryophanales > Bacillaceae > Bacillus > Bacillus sp. YP1. Next base: position 2,014,349 of record NZ_CP010014.1, read on the forward strand.
AGGCAAACACGGCATCAATGATAAAATGCGCCGTCATCGGAACAAATAAGTTGCCGGTCCATTCATACATCAGACCGAGCAAAAAGCTGATTGCTGTCACCATAATAAATAACAGCCATTTTGACAAATACCGAAAGTGCAGAGCGGCAAATATAAGGCTGGCCGCCCATAAACCGATATGAGTCTGCAGCACTCCTCTGAATAACATTTCTTCCGCGAAAGCAATCAGAAGCGTTAAAAATATAATATGAGGGATTGACCTCTTACTGAATATTTTTTTATTGATTCCGCCGTCATCATATAAATGAGACGGAAACCATTTCATTACTGCCATATCGGCTAAAATAACAATAACAGCTATAGAAACACCATACCAGATGATTCGCATATCGCGAATGTCCCAGAGCTTTAATACGTCCCGTACATCCTCAAAAAAGAACAGTCCTGCTGCAGCAGCGGCAAATATGATGAGTAGCTGCGTCAAATATAACTGCTTCAGCATGTCACGGTCAGTCATATGCTGAATATAATCTTTTTGCTGTTTCAGTTCAGCTCACCTACAGTCTGCAAGCTGAATATCCGGTGCAATTCCGAACTCCAGCTGTCTAATGGCGCCATTTTACTCCGTTCCCCTTTTTGTTCATACAAGGATAAATCAAAACCGCAATGTGAACAGCACGGGAGGTTTCCGTCATCGGGCTCGTATGATTCATCAAAGTAGGTTAACAGTGCCTGCCTTAAACAGCCGTCACGCTGAAGCAAAAATGATACACGGTGCATTTTTTCCAGCTTCAGCTCCATGCGATATGAAATTTCTTTCTTCATCAGTTCAACTGATGTTTTTCCCTGCATAAAGAGATGAATCATCATACGGGCCTGTGTCTCTCCGACGCCATACTGAAGTAATACGTCACGCAGCCTTCTCTCATCCCGCTCCTCCGTCTTCTCTAGCACACGGATTACGTCGGCGATTTCTTCAGCTGTGACACTCTCCATCTGGATAATTTGTTCCTGCAATTCAAAATCCCCTGGCGCCCGCAGCAAAATGCTGACACTCGGCTTTCCGTCGCGTCCCGCTCTGCCGATTTCCTGCATAAAAGCTTCTGCCGTCTGCGGGAGGTGAAAATGAATCACATATCTGATATCAGGTTTATCGACACCCATTCCAAACGCATTCGTACAACATATCACATCAAGCTGGTTATGAATAAACTGCTGCTGAATTAAAATCCTGTCCCCTGACTCCAAACCGCCATGGTAAAAGTCGGCTCTGCTGCTCGTTTTGCTTTTAATCTCACCCGCTAATTCCTCAGCCCATTTCCGTGTCGGACAATAAACAATTCCCGGGCCTTGCAGGTTTTCAACCAGCTGAATGACCCTATCTATTTTTTCGGCAGTATCCGCCGCATTTTCAACCCTCAGTGCGATGTTTGGGCGGTTGACTGAGTTGAGATGGCGTACAGCATGCTGCAGCTCTAGCAGGTTCATGACATCTTGCAGCGTTTCCTTTGTAGCCGTGGCGGTCAATGCCAGAACGGGCGGGTGACCAAGTTTTTTTCTCAGCTGTCCGAGCTTTGAATAATCAGGCCTGAAGTCGTGTCCCCATTCAGAAATACAATGCGCTTCGTCAATAACAAATAGGCTGATCGGGACGCTTTTCAATTTTTCCAATACATATGGAGACTGTAAAGCTTCAGGAGACAAGTACAAAAATTTATATCGATGAATATGTTCTAAAACAAATTGTCTTTCCTGCCTGTTAAGCATGCTGTTCAAAGCTGCAGCACGCTTTTCCCCCCGGGCTTTCAGCTGCTGCACCTGATCCTCCATTAAAGAAAGCAGTGGAGAAACGATTAATACCATGCCGTCAAGCATATAACCAGGCAGCTGGTAGCAAAGCGATTTCCCTCCCCCAGTCGGGAGCATTGCAATGGTATCCTTCCCGCTGAGTATGCTTTCAATAATGTCCTGCTGCCCTTTTTTAAAGGAAGTAAAACCAAAAAACTGATATAACGTTTGCTGTAATTTAGTCATATTGCTGCACCTGCTTTGTCAATGCCAGTCTGATTTGAAAGTAGCTGAACCGCTGTTCCAGCCCGTCGCGAATTTGTTTGATTTTATTCGTCCGCATCCGTTTGGCAAACTCTGCGATTTGGAGCTGGTCTTCTGCTGATACATAATCATTTATCATAAACGTAGGCTCATGGAGAGAAATCTCGACAATGTGGTCTTCAATCGTCGCTGTTTTCAGCTTTCTGATTTCAGCAATTCGATGTATCGGAAACCCTTGTTTGACCATCTGCCATGTTTTCCTCGTCGACTCTGTCAGGGCATTATCTAAGTGTACATCAGAAAGGAGATCCTTTAACAAAGCATCTTCACACTCCGGAAGAGAATGAATAAAATAATGTACCGAAGCCCAAAACATGATATAGACATACCATTCGTCTTCTTTCATCGTATCAGCAAGCTGCCTGCTCGTATAACCGATCCGATGGTGCGAGGTTAAGGAGTAGACAAAAATTTGCGCTGCTTTGTTTTCAATCTTTTTCAAATGCGCCTCAAGCATGGCAAAAAGGCTTTTTGCCATCTCTATATGATCCGTATGCCGGGACAGGTATTTCTTTACCCAGTGAAGAGTCTTATGATCCTTTGTGACAGGGATATACTGCCTGCTCCCTTGCTGTTTATGGGATAAGACCTGCACAAGCAGCGAAAGCCTTTTCCAAAGCACGCCGGCAGCCTGCTGATAATGAGCACCGTGACAATAAACGGGCCACGGCCGCTCGCTAAGGGAATGTCTCAAAACTGCTGCGCCGCTGGCTGTCACTTTGTATGTATCTGTTTCAGACATTGGCGCGAGATATGAATGCTTTTCAAGCTTGTCAAGCGACGCAGAAATATCGCCTCTCGAACATTTTGCCGCCATTCCGAAGTATTTTGCAGTCTGAAATAAGCCGGCATCTTGAATGGTTTGTGACGATCTCTTGCCTTTGAATAGGTGAAAAACAGCGCTTCCCGACCGTTCCCCGTTTATTTTGCAAAGACAATCGAGAACCATAATATCGAAGTAATTTAATGACAACCTATCCACCTACATTCTTCCTGACAAAAATCGTTGATTTGCTCTTTTTATTTTAACAGATTTCAAACAGAAATCGACGTTTAAAGTCATCATTAAGGGGGATGTTATGTAGATAACCCCTTATGTGATAAGCATTCTCAATCATTTTTCTGTTGAAATGTGGCAGCAACATCATTACAATAAGTAAGAGGAATAGGTGTTAAATTGATTAAATATAAAGATTGATCCATTTGTTCCACCAAGAACAATCTGGGAGGTTTTATTCATGGCAAAGTACACAATCGTAGACAAAGATACATGTATTGCATGCGGCGCTTGCGGAGCTGCTGCACCAGACATTTACGATTACGATGATGAAGGCATCGCGTTCGTAACGCTTGATGAAAACAAAGGTGTTGTCGAAGTTCCTGAGGTACTGGAAGAAGATATGATTGACGCATTTGAAGGATGCCCTACTGATTCCATCAAAGTGGCGGATGAGCCATTTGAAGGCGACCCGCTTAAATTTGAATAGAAGTAACTAAAAAAAGCTCCCGAACGGGGGCTTTTTTATTTAATGGATATGTGCACTTCGCTGCTGCTCAATCCATGGCTTAAGCTTGATAAAAATTAGTGAGAATACAACCGTAATTACAATACCTTTTATCATGTTAAACGGCAGGATACCTGCGACGACTGCTGTTTTTAGCGCGCTGTCGGATAATGCCGGTGAATGTAAAAACCACGTGTATGCCGGAAGAATCAGAACATAATTTAAAATACTCATTAAAATGGTCATCGCTGCAGTTCCCAAAAGCAGGCTGACAGCCAAGCCCTTTGCTGAGTTGAGTTTTTTAAATAAGAAAGCAGTCGGTAATATAAAGAGTGTTCCTGCAATAAAATTCGCAACTTGCCCTACAGGAACTCCGGCCATGCTTCCCTGAATGATATACTGAAGAACATTTTTTATCGCTTCTACGGCAATACCCGCCAAAGGTCCGTAAATCAGAATGGCAATAATAGCGGGAACGTCGCTAAAATCGATTTTTAAATAATCCGGAAGACCCGGAAACGGGAAATTTAACAGCATCAAAACAAATGCAATGCTGCTCAGCATGCTGACCACAACTAATTTTTTTACTTTCACTTCATTCTCTCCTTTTCGATCACATCTTACTCGAAAACGGAAAGGTTCTTTTCCAGCCAATAAAAAAACCGCTTCATATATAAAAGCGGGGTTTCGAAAATTAGGCTAGGCAAAGAAACGTTTGAAAAATTCAATTTCAAAACGCTTATGAACCTCCATCTTCTCCCATCCAGACTGTACTGTCGGCTCCGGAATCTCACCGAATCCTGCTGTAAAGACAGCTCGCGGGCTTAGAGCCATTGGCTCATCACCGCCGGTAGGGAATTTCACCCTGCCCCGAAGATTGATCATATGAAATTTAATTACATTATAAACGATAACTGGTTGGCTGTATAGAGAATTGCTTCAAATTATATATATTACCTGCAAGCTGTCAAATCATTGATTTATTAGGCTTTACTTTTATCCTTTACTGCGTCAATACACGTTGACACTCTTTTGAGAATATGTTAAATTATCAGATATTTAGTTTGTCAATTTAGGAGGAAATCTAACGATGTTTCGAGTATTGGTCTCAGACAAAATGAGCAACGACGGTTTACAGCCACTTATTGAATCAGACTTTATTGAAATCGTTCAAAAAAACGTAGCAGATGCAGAAGATGAATTACATACTTTTGATGCTCTTTTGGTGCGAAGTGCGACAAAAGTAACAGAAGACCTTTTCAACAAAATGACTTCTTTAAAAATTGTCGGAAGAGCCGGTGTCGGTGTCGATAATATCGATATTGATGAGGCTACGAAACACGGGGTAATCGTGATCAATGCTCCGAACGGCAACACCATTTCGACAGCTGAGCATACATTTGCAATGATCTCTTCTTTAATGAGACACATTCCGCAGGCTAATATCTCAGTGAAATCCAGAGAGTGGAACCGCACAGCTTATGTGGGTTCAGAGCTCTATGGAAAAACGCTTGGTATTGTAGGATTAGGCCGAATCGGAAGTGAAATTGCACAGCGTGCGAGAGCGTTCGGTATGACAGTGCACGTTTTTGATCCTTTCTTAACGGAAGAAAGAGCGAAAAAAATCGGCGTAAACAGCCGTACATTTGAAGAAGTGCTTGAAAGTGCGGATATCATTACCGTTCACACGCCTTTAACAAAAGAAACAAAAGGCTTATTGAATAAAGAAACGATTGCAAAAACGAAAAAAGGCGTTCGTTTAATTAACTGTGCGCGAGGCGGAATTATCGATGAAGCAGCACTTCTCGAAGCTTTGGAAAACGGGCATGTTGCGGGAGCGGCTCTTGACGTTTTCGAAGTTGAACCGCCAGTTGACAACAAACTTGTTGATCATCCATTAGTCATTGCCACTCCTCACTTAGGAGCATCAACGAAAGAAGCACAGCTCAATGTCGCCGCCCAAGTGTCAGAAGAAGTTCTGCAGTTCGCAAAAGGCCTGCCTGTCATGTCAGCTATCAACCTGCCTGCCATGACAAAAGATGAATTTGCTAAAATTAAGCCCTACCATCAGATTGCAGGAAAAATTGGCAGCCTTGTATCACAGTGCATGAAAGAACCAGTACAGGATGTTGCCATTCAATATGAAGGCACAATTGCTAAACTTGAAACATCGTTCATTACAAAAGCCCTTCTGTCAGGCTTTTTAAAACCGCGCGTTGACTCTACTGTTAACGAGGTCAATGCCGGGGGTGTCGCAAAAGAACGCGGCATCAGCTTCAGTGAAAAAATTTCCTCTTCTGAATCTGGATACGATAACTGCATCAGCGTAAAAGTGACAGGAGACCGCAGCACCTTTACTGTAACAGCTACGTATATTCCTCATTTCGGAGAACGAATTGTCGAGATCAATGGATTTAATATTGATTTTTATCCGACAGGTCACTTGGTGTATATCCAGCATCAAGATACAACAGGTGTCATCGGCCGAGTAGGACGTATTCTCGGAGATAACGATATTAACATTGCAACTATGCAGGTTGGCCGTAAGGAAAAAGGCGGAGAAGCCATCATGATGCTTTCCTTTGACAGACATCTGGAAGATAAAATTGTGAAAGAACTAACAAATGTCCCTGATATTGTGTCTGTGAAGCTCATTGATCTGCCATAATCAAAAAAACTCAAGCTATAAAGCTTGAGTTTTTTTATTGTTCTATCCTCGTGTGTTTTTATGCAAAATATCTAAGACACTCCTTAGCTCAGAAACAGGTATTTGACCTGGTGCGGACGCCTCTTCTCCAGCTCCAAAAGTACAAGCCGATCCAAAAACCTCACCGCTCAGCCTGCTGATGAGCCCTGTTGCAGCCATTGACATTGTAATAATGGGGCGGTCTGCATATTTTGTTTTCATTGTATACGTCGCATCAAGCAGCGTTAGGAGATCTCCAGTATCATTCGGCATAACAGCCATTTTGGGAATATGTGCCCCTAAATCCTGCATTTTCCGAAGTCTTGAAAGAATCTCATCTTTCGAAGGCGTTTTTTCAAAGTCGTGATTTGACATCACCACATAGACGTTGTTTTCTTCCGCCATCGATACTAACGCTTTTACATGTGCATCTCCTGAAAATAATTCGATGTCTATCAGATCGATGTCTTTTGTTTGGATTGCCGATTCCAGCAAAGCAAGATAGGAGCTTTCGTCCATCTCCATGCTCCCGCCCTCTTTGTGGGTTCTGAATGTAAATAGAAATAGCTTGTCTTCTAAAGATTTACGAAGCTTAGACATGAGCTTTGTGACCGCTTCTCTGTCATTAGCTTTTTCAAATACGTCGACTCTCCATTCAACAATGTCCGGATTCAGTAATTTTACTGCCTCTGCTTCATTCAGAATTTGTTTTTCCGTCTTTCCCATCAGCGGAACGATGATTTTCGGCATTCCTTCCCCGATGGAAACTCCTTTAATTGTTAACACGTTCACTCATCTCAAATCCTTTCAATCGTTACCTTGTTTTATTATACACGCACAACTTTTTTTTGAAAATTTCTATTATGAATAGCAACTAAAAAAGAGCCTCAAAGGGCCCATTTTAGTTTAAGAAAATCGGATTTGGAGCAGCCGGTACCGGAATTGCATCTGATACGTCATATTTGCCGATTTTGTTTGTTCTGGTTTCGGTAAAGGTCACTTCTGTGAAGCCAAACTCTTTTGCGGTTAAAAGAAGTCCCTCAATCATTAAAATACTGGCAATAGAATCCTCAACTTCTGAGTCCTTTGAGAAACGGATATATAAGTGCTTCTGTTTCTTCGTTACAGATTGGACAGTACCCGCTTGAATAAGCGGTGTTGTATCTTTTTGACTGCTCGATTCCATTTCATTAATCGCTTCTTTTACCGTATCAAATGTTTTTTCTGACGGAATGAGAAAGTTTCCTTGTTTATTTTTGTACAAGTAGTAAGCTCTTTTTGACTGTTTTGGAATCGAAATTTCCGTAAAAGTGCCATATGAGCCAATCCGAACGCCAGTCTCATTTTGATCCGATAAAAATTTGACTTTTTCATAAGGACTCCATTTTAAGGATTCTTTAAGCAATTTTTTTAACAGTGTATCATCTTTTACAGAAAATGCCGTAGCTGGCTGATGGACTCGTATACTTAATTCCTTCTGCTTTGGTTTTTCTTTTATTTCTACTTCATCTATGAAGGATGGAATTGTAATGGCATGATCCAAGATATCCAATTCACTACTTACAGTCAGCATGTCCTGGATCGTTTGGTATGCATTTGTTTTTTGAATGCTGACAGGTATGATTGCAGATGTATCGGCATCAGCAACTGCTACAGTGATGTAATTGTCTTGTTCCTTTTCAGTTACAACAAACGATGTATGATCCAGGGATGATGCAGCTTTTGGGCTGTCTTCTGTCTCAGTTTTCGTTACTGCGTTCTCTTGGGACGCTTCTTTTTGTTGAGGCTGTGCCTGATCAAAGAAATGAGGAGAAATAATGAAGGCGATATAAACCGCAATTGCAGCGGCACACGCGGGGCCAATCCACCTGACAGCGGGCTTATTTTTACGCTTTGCCATCGTCAGCCGCTTGTAAATATCCTGAGGCGAACGATGGTCTTTAACTGCCGGAAGTTGACTTAACAACTCCTTTATCTGTTCTTCGTTCCATTCTGACTTCATCATCCATTAGCTCCTCCCTCAAAAGCTCCATATGTTTCCGAAGTACTTTGAGCCCTCTGTGTTGGGTCGTTTTTACTTTGCTTTCCGAGAAGCGCAGAGCCTTGGCTGTTTCCTGTATTGAATATCCCTGAATAAACCGCAAGATAATCACAGCTCTTTGATCGATTGTACATTGATCAAGCGCAGCATAAATTTCCCGGACATTTTCATGTTGAACCGCAAGTTCGTCCGGCAGCAATTGCTGATCCCTGACATCTTGTGTATCCCAGTCAAATGTACCGAGTATACGCTGTCTGATTGTTTGCTGTTTACGAAACCAGTCTATCGCAACATGGCGTGCGATAGACAAAAGCCATGTTTTTTCACTGCTTCTTCCTTCAAACGTATGATAAGAATTTAATACCCGGATATAAACCTCTTGAAGAAGGTCTTCTGTCTGGTTTTTATCCTTTACCATATAAAATAAAAATTGGTACAAATCTTGATGATATGTATCATATAATAATTGAAAGGTTTCTTCCATTTGAAACCCCTCCGTTCACTTTTTTGTCGTATGAATAGCTTGAAAAGTTACATTACAACTATATTACGAGTAACTGGAATTTGGAAGGGAATTTATATTAACATATCCTTAAATTTTATTAATGTTGGCTATTAAAAAAACACCCGCTCAGTCAGCGGGTGTTTCTTATGGAACAAGATTCTTCGGCAAATTCAGACTCGATTTTACCGTTTTGTCGGAATATAAAAAGTAAATGTTGTTCCTTTATCTATTCGGCTGTGCACAGTAATTGATCCGTTGTGGGCTTCCACGATATTTTTAACGATAGCCAGCCCTAACCCGGTTCCTGCTCTGCCTCTTGTCCGCGCTTTATCTGCCTTATAAAACCGCTCAAAGATAAATGGCAGATCTTCTTCCGGTATGCCGGACCCGGAGTCTTTGATATCAATTTTCAATCCATCCTTCACAGAATGGACTGAAATGGAGACACTGCCACCGGATGAAGTATGCCGCAACGCGTTATCGATCAAATTGGTAAATACCTGCTCCATCTTGTCTTCATCAAACATAAATTCCTCTTCTGTGAGAGAAATGTCATGATGTAAAGCAATATTTTTTTCTTTCGCAACACCGGAAAACTTCCGAATGATCTTTTCTAAAAACTCATTCACATTGATTTTTTCATAATGTAAGCCTGTATGGCCTGATTCCATTCGGGCTAAATCAAGCAAATCATTAACTAAACGGCCCATTCGGAGCGATTCGTCATAAATGATTTGGGCAATTTCTTTCCGGTCTTCTTCAGAGCTTGCAATGTCATCGACAATTGCTTCACTGTATCCTTGAAGCATGGAGATTGGTGTTCTCAGCTCATGACTGACATTTGCGATAAAGTCCTCCCGCAGCTTATCAAGGCGGCGTTCTTCTGTCATGTCACGCAGTACGGCAACCGCTCCTCTGACATGCGATTCCGCATAAAGCGGCGACATCAAAAGCACCCATGATCTGCCTTGCAGCGTCATCTCAATCATTTGTTCTTTTTCAGTGCTGACAGCGTTTTGAAACAGCTCTTTTGCTTCAGGCGGAAGGTTGTCGCCTTCTTTGATATTCATGTTCTGTTCATAATACCAAGCCTGAAGAAAACGTTCAGCCGGCGGGTTGGTCACAAGAATCGTACCGTCAATATTAATGGTAATAACCCCGTCAGCCATACTGCTCAAAATGTTAGAAAGCTGCTCTTTTTCTTGATTGAGCGCATTGATATGAAAGTTAAGCTGCCGGCCCATTTGATTAAAAGCGGTCGCCAGTTCACCGATTTCATCCTGAGTTAAAATCGGGATTTTTGTATCGAACTTGCCCTTCGCCAAATCCTGCGCGCCTTCTCTCATTTTTCGGAGAGGGTACGTGACCCTGCTTGATAAAAAGAATGCGAAAAATGTGGTCAGCACAATCGCAATTCCAGCGGCAAGAAAAATATAGCGGGTCGTATGTTTTGTTGTATCTTTAACGGCAAGCAAAGACTGGGATAAAAAGACCATGCCTTTCTTTCCGTCTTTTTCATACGGGACACCTACAATCAGGCGTTCATTATCCGTGTCTGTATCGCTCAGTCCCGTCCGTTTGCTTACTTTTTTATGGTCTTTGAGAGCTTTATTTAAGTCTTTGTCATGCTGTATTTGCTCAACCGTAATAGACGACAGGCGATTTTTATCATTCGGAGAATACCAGTGGTTCTTCTCATCCTGGATGATGGCAATGCTTGTTAAGTTATCAGCGAGCTCCCAAGTGATTGACCTTGCCAGTGCCTGGTCCTCGTGATTTTCTAGGATGACAGCAACTTTATTCGCAAGCTGTGTTAAATCATTCTCGGCTTCTTCCACATGGTAGTTTTCAATAAACTCCAGCAAAAGAACCGTTAAAATGAACAATACGATCAAGACGAGTGAAAGGATCGTAAACCACAGCTTGCCTACTACGCTTTTCCAAAATTTCATTCAGCGCCGACCTCAAATTTATAACCTACACCCCATACTGTGACAATTTTTTTCGCAGCTTCCGGAGATACCTTGTTCAGCTTCTCTCTCAAGCGTTTGACGTGAGTGTCCACTGTGCGTAAATCACCAAAAAACTCATATTGCCACACTTCTTTCAGAAGCTTTTCCCGATCATACACCTTGTCAGGCGTTTTCGCTAAGAAATATAGAAGCTCATACTCTTTTGGCGTCAAGCTCACTTCTGTTCCATCAGCTGTTACGCGGTGAGCATCATGGTCTATTGACAGATGTGAAAACACGAGCACATTTTTCGTCGGTGTATTGGCATTGAAATAAGAGGTTTGGGATGCTCTTCTCAAAAGGGCCTTTACACGCAGCACGACTTCTCTCGGGCTGAACGGCTTAACAATATAATCATCTGTTCCCGCTTCAAACCCCTGCACCCGGTTTGCTTCTTCTCCTTTTGCGGTCAGCATGATAATGGGTGTCGCTTTTTTTTCACGAATTTGCCGGCACACTTCAATTCCATCAGTCCCCGGCATCATCAGATCAAGCAAAATTAAGTCATAATTGGCTTCAAGCCCTTTGGCAATGGCTTCATCACCATTTTCAGCTTCATCTATAGCATAATTTTCACGTTCAAGATACATTCTTAAAAGGCGGCGAATTCTGGCTTCGTCATCAACTACTAATATTTTTGTTTCGTTCGTTTGGTCCATGTTTTCCCCCTGCTTTCCTTCTGTTACTTTCATTTTATCAAATCGTGAGAAAGTTTGAGAACTGTGTCGCTTTCAAAGGACTATGCATAAGAATGAAGTCCGGCAAGCACAAGATTTACGAATATTAAATTAAACATAATAATAGCAAAACCGATTACGGCCAGCCATGCTGACTTCTCACCGTGCCAGCCTCTTGACAGTCTTAAATGCAAGTAGGCGGCATAGAACAAAAATGTGATCAGCGCCCATACTTCCTTAGGGTCCCAGCCCCAAAATCTGGTCCACGCGAGCTGAGCCCAAATCATTGCAAAGATCAGCGCGCCGAGTGTAAAGATCGGAAATCCGATTGATACGGCCCTGTACCCAACCTCATCCACCAGATCAAGATTGACGTTTTTCACCAGCGGATGTAATAGAGCGCTGATTCTTTTTCTGATGATCAGACGGAGAGCCCCATACAACACAAGACCTGCTCCAAATGACCAAATGACAGTGTTCACTTTTCTGCCTGAGAAAAGCGCGGGAAGTTCAACAAGCGGTTCCATTCTTCCTTCGGTCAAAAGCTCTCCCTGATGCGGACCGACAAGCGCGGGCATTTCGTACACCATCACGCTTTTTTCTTTATTTTTGTCCACCCAGTTAAACTCCGCTTCATAGCCCGCAAGACGAAATGCTGATGTGATTGCAATAAAGGCGACGGTTGTGACCAGGATAAACATAATCGCTTCAAGCCAGAAGGTCTTTTTGCTTGGCTTTGTCTGGTCTACATGCTTCAAAAGAAAGATGACACCAGCGACAAAGCTGATGGCAAGTATAGCTTGCCCAAGCGCGGCCGTTGTTACATGAATATACAGCCAGTTGCTTTGGAGCGAAGGAATTAAAGGCGAGATATCTGTTGGAAACATGCTGGCGTAGGCAATCAGCAATAAAGCAATTGACAGCGTAAACAGGCCTAATGAAGGCAATCTATAGAGAAAATAAAGAATGATAAACGCCAAAACAAGCATCATGCCAAAAGCGGTGGTGAATTCAAACATATTGCTGACCGGCGCATGGCCGCTGGCAGCCCACCTTGTGATGAAATATCCAAGGTGGCAGAGAAAACCGACAATAGAAAGGGTGATTCCAATGTTGGCCCATCGGTTTGGCCTGCCCTTTTTATCTTTATTCCCGCGTATGGCCCCGCCGAAGATCGGGACAGCGATTAAATACACAAGAAAGGCCGCATAAAGAAAATTTCCGCTCAGCTCTGCCATGACATCACTCCCTTTTCGCCTATTTCTGTGTTTTGATTAATTCTTTTTGGTCCACCGGTTCAGTCAGTCCGGAATCAGCCAATATAAATGCTAAATCCTTCTTCAGGCCAAACCAGTTTTTATTGGTATGCCCCGCTACCATAACTGCACCGTCCTGTGAGTGCAGCCAAATTCTTCGATGCTGCCAGTACATACCTTGAATAACACCGATCATAAAAATGGCTCCGCCGACAGCAAGCACCCAGAGTGTCAGATCCTTTCTGACTGTAAGTCCAGTAATGTTTTTCGTTTCGACATGGTCAAATTTCAGCTTGTATTTATTATTGCCTGATCCTTCGATGGTTTCTTGGATGGCGACAAAGCTCTTTTCGCCTTTCGGTTTGTCCGGCGTTATAATATTAAAGACAAAAGCCGGATTGTTAGGGATCTTTGTTTTTGTGCTCGGCTCTCCGTCCTGATTAAAATAGAAGTCAGGCAGGTAGCTGGCGATTTCCACCTTGTAACCGTTGCCAAGATCATAGACCGAATCTGGATCCAGAAGGTTGATCTTCAGGCTCCCAAAGGATTTTTTTGTTTTTTTATCAATCAGCTGGAACACCATCTGGTCAAGCTGATTCTCTTTGTAATCCACCTGGTAAACGGAAAAAGAATCAAAACGCAGCGGCTGATTGACACGGATGTCTTCTTCTGTTACTTTTTTCAGCTTCGGCTTCTCGCCATAAACAATTTTTCCTTCTCTCTTGTAGAGTACGGCATCGGTTTGAAAGTTCTTTGCCACTCTACCGTCCCCGACTCTGTCAATGGCATCTGCAAATACCTTTTTTTCCGTTTTGCTGTTATAGGTCTCTACGCTGAATTGATTGTTTTTTAAATAATATTTTCCGTCTGTACCCGGAATTGCTGCGGTTTCGCCTTCTCTGACCCAAAGCGTCTCATCGACGTACATGCCAGGCACAAATCTCAGCATCGCACCAATCAGAAAGATGATCAATCCAATATGGTTGACATACGGGCCCCAGCGGGAAAAGCGTCCTTTTTCAGCAAGAATGCTGCCCTCTTTTTCTCTGATTCTATAATGTTTTTTCTTTAATAGAGCAACTATCTTTTCTTTCGATTCCCCGTTCAGTACTGTAACTGTTTCACTGAACAAGCGCTGCCTTCTTAAAAAAGCCGGGCTCCTTCTGACGCCTTGGTTTTTTAACGCTCTGTACAACGGAATGACCCGATCAAGGCTGCAAATCACAAGTGAAATGCCGATCGAGGCAATGAGCAGCAAATACCACCAAGAACCATATAAATGATGAAACCCGAGCAAATAATAAAGCTGGCCGAACGTGCCGTACTGCTCCTTGTAATAAGTATCAGCCTGTGCGCCCGGAGGCAGATAGGCTTCCTGGGGAAAAATGGTGCCGAACGCTGATGCGGCAAGGGTTATGACGATAAGCCATATTCCCACCTTAACCGAGGAAAAGAAATTCCAAATTTTATCGATGATCGTTTTGTTATAGGTTTGCGAACGTCTTGCGCTTCCGTCATATCTCATATCAGCGAGCGGAGGTTGAGTTTCCTGAAGAGCTCTTCCGCACGATTCGCATAAAACGGTTCCGACCGGGTTTATATGTCCGCATTCACATTTGACTTGCTTCATCCCGAAGTCTCTCCGGGTTTTATGAGATTCATATAATCGTGTATCATGCTTTCTGTCATAGTGCCGGTCACCACCTTGACAACTTTTCCTTCCGGATTGATCAAAAAGGTTGTCGGAAGCGGAGATACGTCATAGGCATCAAGCACTTGGCGATCTGTATCCAGAACAACCGGGAAATTGACTCCGTAGGATTTCATAAAATTATGTACTGCTATCTTTGACTCCCCAACATTTACAGCGACAATTTCAACACCTTGGCTTTTAAAATGCTTATATTGGTTTGCCATATAAGGAAACTCTTTTTTGCACGGTTCACACCATGTACCCCAGAAATTCAAAAAAACACCTTTCCCTTTTAAGTCACTGAGCTCGATACGTTTCCCATTCGTATCCTCAAGGACAAAATTCGGTGCGTCGGACCCTTCGGATATACTCTCTTTGCCGGCAAATACAGCATTGTAAATGGTATAGCCGAGTGCGCAGATTAAAACGAGAAGGATGCCGGTCCGAATGAATAAACGCCTTTTTTTCTTCATTGTCCACTGCCCCCTTCCCCCTATTGCAGATCCATTCAATTATATCATTGCACGTTCATTTCACATTTCTTACTTTTTGAAGGTTATGTGAAATTTAGAAAGCGTTTTTACCGTGATCCGCCAGTGCTCTGAGCCTTTTTACTTCGTGAGGCGTAAGCTCTCTGGCATCGCCCGTGTGCAGGCCTCGCAGGTTTAAAAACGCGTATTCCTCACGCTTCAGCTTGATTACCTCATGTCCGATCGCTTCAAACATGCGGCGCACCTGTCTGTTGCGTCCCTCATGGATCGTCAGCTGAATAATGCTTGTCTGCTTTTTCTTATCCAAGGACAGCAGCTTCGCTTTAGCAGGCGCTGTTTTGCCTTCTTCCAGCCTAATTCCGCGCTCCAGCTTTCTGAGCAGCTCTTTAGGCGGGATTCCTTTCACCTTCGCCACGTATGTTTTGTCTATTTCATACTTAGGGTGCATCAGCTTATTGGCGAATTCGCCGTCATTGGTTAAAAGCAAAAGACCGCTCGTATCATAGTCCAGACGCCCAATCGGATAAATGCGCTGCGGAATATTTTTAAAAAAGTCCGTCACCACTTTGCGTCCTTTATCATCTTGCGCTGCGGAAATAACGCCTCTTGGTTTATATAAGAGAAAGTAAACCGGCTCTTCGCGTTCAACCTTTAACCCGTTTACCTCAATCTGATCAGAACCGGTGACCTTAACACCTAGCTCTGTTACTACTTTGCCATTCACCTTTACTTTTCCTTCTTTAATCAGCTCTTCTGCCTTTCTGCGCGACGCAACTCCGGCATGAGCAATCACTTTTTGCAGTCTTTCCATGTCTTTCACCTCAAGTATTATCTTACTTTTTTCAACCTTAACAAACAAGCTTTTTCAAATTCCTATGCCAAATCTAAAAAAAACGCCGTTTTCAGGCGCTCCCAAATAATAACGTAACGATGATGATAGATGCAACTACGCCGATTAAATCTGCAAGAAGTCCCACCTTTAATGCATCACCCATTTTTTTAATGCCGACTGCTCCGAAATACACAGTCAGTACGTAAAGCGTTGTATCTGTAGATCCCTGCATGACGGAAGCCAGCCTGCCGATAAAGGAATCGGGCCCGTATACTGCAATTAAATCGGTCGTCATTCCGAGAGCGGCCGTACCGGAGATCGGGCGGATCAGAGCAAGCGGCACTACTTCAGCAGGGATGCCGATAGCGGAGAAAGCCGGTTTTAAAAGATCCATTATAAAATCAAGCGCGCCTGATGATCTGAAAACAGTTATAGCGACAAGCATTCCGACTAAATAGGGGATAATGGAAAAGGCAATTTCTATCCCCTCTTTCCCGCCTTCGACAAACGATTCATATGTCGGAACCTTTTTGATCGTTCCATAAAGAAGAATTCCGGCAATAATGATTGGAATCATGGCTAAAGACAGCCAGTTGATGATTTCCATCCGCTCACCTTCCCTTCTTTTTGCGGCGGTAATAAAAATACCGATCAATGATAATGGCACCGATTCCGGAAATAAGCGTTGCCAAAATGCTTGGCCCGACGATATCTGTCGGCGTTTTGGAGGAATAAGCCATTCGGACAGCGATCACCGTTGTCGGGATGAGTGTGATGCAGGACGTATTAACAGCTAAAAAAGTAATCATTGACCGGCTTGCTTCCGATCGGTTTCCATTCAGCTTTTTCATTTGTTCCATTGCTTTAATGCCAAGCGGAGTTGCTGCATTTCCGAGGCCGAAGAAATTCGCCATAAGATTAGATAAAATATAGCCCATCGCCGGGTGATCCGGCGGTATATCAGGGAACAGTTTAGATATAAAAGGCCTGCACATCCGGCTGAAAATATCCAAAAGACCTGACTGCTCGGCGATTTTCATTAAGCCAAGCCAGAAAACAAGCACGCTCATCAATCCAAATGAAATCGTAATCGCTTCTTTCGCACCCTTAAACACGGCTTCATTTACATCTTGCAGAGTTCCGTTGCACATCGCAAAAACGAGTCCGATCACGGTTAAACTGACCCAAATTATATTGACCATTTTGCTCCGCCTGCCGCATTCAGAAAGATTGATTTAAACGTTTCAAAAAATTGTTTCTTCGGTTTTTGATGCCGCTCATTTTCATAATAGATCGGCACTTTTGCGATGGTTGCATCGTTGAACATGATCTCCATGTGCCCTACGATGTCAGGGATTTTCGAGGCATCTTTTTCCCATGCTTTTTTCGGCTTGAGCAGTGTGGTATTAATTTTCACATCTTCTTTTTCCTCTTCAGTCAGCAAATAGGTGATATCACGTTTGATAAAAGCCTTCGATTCATAAAATGTGCCTTTCAGCTTTGGAATATCCCCTTTTTTTGCAATTAAATAGGTTTGATAATGCTCAAACACATAGTTAAACATCTTCATATGGTCATCCCAATCATTAGGGTCATTAATGGTGACGGCTATCAGGTCAATGCTGTCCTTTGAAGCCGTAGAGACCAGTGTCCGTTTTGCAAGTTTTGTATAGCCTGTTTTTCCTCCTGTGCTGTACGGATATAGCATGGTCAGCAGTTTATTTTTGTTTTTCCATACGCTTTCCATCGTTTCCGCTTTGTATATTTTTGTGCCTGAAATCTTTTGATAGTCTTTCAGCTTCATAGCATACTTAGTTAAAATGGCCATGTCATAGGCTGTTGAATAATGATTTTCATGGTCGTCCAATCCGTGCGGGTTTTGAAAACGGGTGTTTTTCATACCAAGCTGCTCGGCTTTTTGATTCATCATATAAACAAACCCATCGAGGCTCCCACCGACATGCTCAGCAATCGCGACAGCGGCGTCGTTTCCTGATCTTAGCATCAGGCCATACACAAGATCTTTTAGCTTCACTTTTTGACCTTCTGTTAAATAAATGGCGGAGCCTTCTGTTCTGACAGCATTTGCCGAAACCGTCACCGTTTGATCCATTTTGCCGGATTCGATGGCGAGGACGGCGGTCATAATTTTTGTGATGCTCGCGATCCGCCTTTTTTGATGCTCATCCTTGGCATATAACACTCTGCCTGACGCACCGTCAATAATGATCGCGCTTTTTGCACTGACATCTATAGCAGCATGTGCTGTATTCACATTTACGGTTGCAATTAGAAAAGTAATCATGATCACGAATACTGCTTTTTTGAAAATGCGCATGTTTGCTCACGTCCTTGTGGTGGTTTGTACAAGTTTATGCGCATGTCCATCAGTTATGAATAACAATTATATTTCTGGAAGCAAACATAAAAAAACTCTCCCTGAAAAAGGGAGAGTAAACGTTATCTGATTGGCGCCATGCTTGATCCGGACGCTTCGTAATGAGCCAGCTCTTCCCTCATCTTCAGAAAGGCCGCGCTCAACGGCAATAATAATTGCTCAAGCGACGCAGGAACAGCATGATAAAACTCAATTGCGCTGACCCCGGTATAAGACGCCCGGCTATTTTCACACCACGTGTCTTTTTTCGGCATAAAGAACTCTTCAATGCATTGGTGATACACATTATAAAGTGTTTTTTCCGCTCTGGCTTCCTGAAAAGGCTCCTGCATCAGGAGACGGCGGCACGCTTCTGCGCCTCCTTCACAAAATACTGCCATTCTTCTCAGAGTGCTCAGCACATCACAGCAGTATCCTTTTTCAATAGGCAATTCAGCCTGTAAGGACTCAAGCGTCGTTTGATTTAGGTAATCGTTCACGGTATTGACAACCATTGATAAGAATTCGCCTGTTTTTTGAGTCTGCGCTCGCACAATCGAATGTCCCATTTCGTTTGGTATCTTCCCCTCATGTCTTTGTCTCTCACATTTTGCTTCTTTCATGATAGCTTCTTCCTTATATCTTATGATGATGAAAAAGCGCGATTCATTAAACTTCTATTTTATATCTTCGAAGGTTTGGTTAAAGTTTTCAAAAAATAAATCTGCTTCTTCTTGAAGAACGTCTTCTTCCGCATTTTCAGGCAGCGGCGGAAGCTCGTCCAGCGTTTTCAGACCGAATTGTTCAAGAAAAGTCGGCGTAGTACCGTATAAAATGGCCCGCCCCGGACCATCGGCACGCCCTACTTCACACAATAGCGCCTTCGCGACAAGACTGTGTAAAATCCGCTCTGATTTTACTCCTCTGATTTCTTCAATTTCTGCTCTCGTAATTGGCTGTTTGTATGAAACAATGGCCAGTACTTCTAAAGATGCTTGAGAAAGGCCCTTTGACGGCACTTCAATCAGTTTTTTCAAGTAAGGCGCAAAGTCTTTTTTGGTAGAGAGCATGTACGTATCTGCATACTCAATAAGTTCAATCCCTCGTGTATCTCCGCGGTATTCGTCCGCCACATCCGCCATGATCGTGTTCAGTTCAGGCTCTTCGATTTCAAGCACTGTTAACAGCTGCTTTTTTGTAAGCCCTTCATCGCCTGCCGCATAAAGAAGGGCTTCCACAATAGCTTTCCAATTCACGATATCAAGCCCCATGAATGGATTCACTCCCCGTAATGTAAATATCTGAAAAATTGTGCTCCTGTTCAATGAGGACCAGCTGATTTTTCATCAGCTCGAGAACAGCTAGAAAGGTCACTACTAAATGTTCTTTTTGCTCATATGGAAACAGATCCATAAAGTTGATTCTCGTTCCTCTAGATTTCAAGCTGTGCACGATTTCGTTCATTCTGGCTTCGATTGGTATGTCCTGTCTTGTAATTGTTGTTTCCATCGGCCTGTTTATTTTTTTGCGTTTCAGCACTTTTTGAAAAGCTCCGATCATATCATAGACCGTGACAGAGAGCTTTTGCTCAGACTGTTTTACTTCTTTTGCATATTCACTCAAATCACTCGGCGGTTTCGTGAACGATTTTTGTCTTTCTTCTTCCCGTTCTTTTAAATCCTTCGCCGCATCTTTATATTTTCGATACTCAATCAGCTTTTCAATCAGTTCCTCCCGCGGATCTTCTTCTTCAAGTAATTCATCTTCAAAAAGCTCCTCCTCTTGCTTCGGGAGCAGCATTCTGCTTTTAATGCTGAGCAGCGTGGCAGCCATAACCAAATACTCGCTGGCAATGTCGAGCTCAAGCACACGCATCGTATGTACATATAATAAATATTGTTCAGTGATCTTCGCCACAGGTATATCATATATGTCAATTTCAAGACGATTGATTAAATGAAGCAGCAGGTCCAATGGGCCCTCAAACGTATCAATTTTCACTTGATATTCTTCCATCATCTCACCATTTTCAAGTATCACTCTCATTGCCGGAAAAACTGGCTACCCTATAGTATAAGCCACCAAAAAGCTCTCGTCCAATACTATTTCATTTCCTGTTTTGAACAAGTTTTGTACAGAATATTCAAAACACGAGAGGTGTTTGCTGGGAGCGCAGAAGCGGGAGAAAAAGCCTTAGCTTCTGGTTTTCCTTTCTAAGAAGCAATAGAGGCCGAGCGTTCTTTTTTCCTTTTATCCCTTCTATGGTACACTAAAAGCACATTAAAGGAGGAAACACCTTGTATCCGAAAGCTTATATAGATTATCTCGTTGAGTTTCACGCGACACGGGATTATTTTGAATGCCATGAAATATTAGAAGAATTTTGGAAGGAAGATCCGCCAAAGAAACGAAAACGCTATTGGGTGGGCTTTATTCAGCTTGCAGTGGCTTTATATCATCACAGAAGGCAGAATACAGCCGGGGCAAAAAGACTGATGGCGAACAGCATCCGGATTCTTCAAGCAGAACACCGGGCAGTCGAAGACTTAGGGCTTGATCATGGCCGTTTGCTCGAACTTATGCAATCGGTTTACGAACAAATCGAGACGGGCTCTGCCTATAGAAGCATTATGCTGCCAATCAAAGATGAGAAACTGGAGGAAGCATGCAGGATCGAATGCAGGAAAAAAAAGTATACATGGGGGCAGCCCAGTGCACTCAGGAACATATTTCTTATCGACAAACACCGTTTGCGGGATCGGACTGACGTCATCCGTGAACGTGAAAAAGAAATAGAACGCAGAAAAAAAAGCAGAGGCTGATGACAGCCTCTGCTTAATTATTGTATGAAATGTCTTGATCCTGCTGACCTTGACAACGTTCGAAAAAGCTCTGCGTTAATTCATTTGGAACCAGTACTTGCGTTTTGAATAAATGCTTTAAAGCATCCATCATCTGTTTTCCGATTCCTTGATGGCGATGAGAAGGATTCACACTGATATGCCGGATCTCAACCTCAGAATCCTTTTTTTCGACTCCGATTGCTCCGACGATATCCTCGTCCTCTTTCCAAAGAAAGAGCTGGCGGTCTGTATCCGTTTCGTAGTCCTTAATTGTCTGCTGAAGCTGCTTAAGGTCTTTTTCATTCGGCATAAACGAAAGAAGCCCCATCGCAATCTTTTCAAACGATTTTTTATAACGAATTAACATAAAAACCCCTCTATATCCAAAATGTCCAGTCTGCTATTAACGGATACGAATAGGTGATCCGTTTTCTCACATTATATCATTTTCACCATATTTTTAAACTGTTTTCAGCAAATTATTCAAATGAGCGGTTTAAATTTGCCATTTCAATGGCAGAAACAGCACAATCTACACCTTTGTTGCCCGCTTTTGTGCCGGCACGCTCGATAGCCTGTTCGATGTTTTCAGTTGTTACAATTCCAAAGATGACAGGTACACCAGTAGTGTTTGCTGCTTGCGCGATGCCTTTTGCAGCTTCATTGCAGACATAATCGTAATGTGTCGTCGCGCCTCTGATGACAGTGCCCAATGTGATAATAGCATCATATTTTTTTGTTTCCGCCATTTTTTTCGCAGCAAACGGTATTTCAAATGCGCCTGGAACCCAAGCCACATCAATATCATTTGTGTCTACGCCATGTCTGAGCAGCGCATCTTCTGCTCCGCTCAGCAGCTTGCTCGTAATAAAATCATTAAATCTTCCTACTACGATTCCGATTTTAAGACCTGTACCAACTAAATTTCCTTGTATGATATTCATATGATTCCCATCCTTTTTTGTGATATTTGTGATTAGAAATGAAGTAAATGACCTAGCTTGTTCATTTTGGTTTGCAAATATTTTTTATTGTGTTCTTTCGCCTCCATTTGAAGCGGCACTCTTTCTGAAATACTGAGTTCGTAGCCTTCAAGGCCTGCGATTTTTCGCGGATTATTCGTCAAAAGCTTCATATTCCGGACACCGAGGTCGCGTAAAATTTGTGCTCCGATGCCATAGTTGCGAAGATCCGGCAAGAATCCAAGCGCCTCATTGGCTTCTACGGTGTCATAACCTTGTTCCTGAAGCTTATAAGCTTTTAATTTATTGATTAAACCGATGCCTCGTCCTTCTTGGCGCAAGTACAGAAGCACTCCACGGCCTTCTGCGGCAATTTGGTTCAGCGCGGCGTGCAGCTGCGGTCCACAATCACAGCGATGAGAGCCAAACACGTCACCTGTGAGACATTCTGAATGCACCCGGACCAATACCGGTTCTTCTCCGAACGGCACATCTCCCATCACAAATGCGACATGCTCTTTTCCATCTACCTCATTTGTGTATCCATAAACCTTAAATGTCCCAAAATCAGTAGGCAGCGTAATGTCAACTTCACGCTCGACGAGTGTTGTCAGATTGTAACGGTATTGAATCAAATCCTTAATGGTGATCATTTTTAATTGATGCTTTTTCGCAATTTCAATGAGCTCAGGCACTCTCGCCATCGTTCCGTCTTCATTCATAATTTCACAAATGACGCCGGCTCCTGGAGATCCGCAGGCTTCAGCAAGATCAACAGCAGCTTCTGTATGGCCCGCTCTTTTCAGGACACCTCCTTTTTTCGCAATCAGCGGAAAAATGTGCCCCGGACGCTGAAAATCAGATGGCACGGATGTGCTGTCCAGCAATGCTTGAACGGTAAAAGATCTTTCTTGAGCGCTGATACCTGTTTTCGTTTCACGATGGTCTATGCTTACGGTAAATGCAGTATGGTGAGAATCTGTATTATGCTCCACCATAGGGTGAAGATCAAGCCTGTCTGCGATTTCCTCACTGAGCGGCGTGCAGATCAGTCCTCTCCCATGTGTCGCCATAAAGTTAATGACTTCCGGCGTTGCATGCTCGGCAAGAGCCACAAAGTCTCCTTCATTTTCTCTGTCTTCATCATCTACAACGATGATAACTTCGCCTTTTTTTAAAGCGTCCAGTGCTTCTTCTATCGGATGAAACATGCAAATCTTCCTCTCTAAAAGCCGTTTTCGCTTAAGAAGGCTTTTGTAATGGTTTGTTGGGTCTTATTTTCATTGGCTTTATGCAAAAATCGATACATATATTTTCCGATCATATCGCATTCGATATTCACTTTAGAGCCGATCGTTTTTTCTGAAAAGATCGTTTCGCTGATCGTATGCGGTATTAAGGAAATCGTCACTGTGTCTTCTGTCAGGCCGAATATGGTTAAGCTCACGCCATCCACAGTAATTGATCCCTTTAAAACCAATGTTTTTGTTAATGACGGGTCCATTTTTAAATCATAGTAAACTGCGTTGCTTTTCTCTTCAATTCGTGTGATTTCCGCAGTTCCGTCGACATGGCCTGAGACGAAATGGCCTCCGAAACGGCCGTTTGCCGCCATTGCTCTTTCCAGATTTACTTTGCTTCCTTTTGTTAAATCATTCAGTGACGTAGCTTTGACTGTTTCAGGCATAACATCCACTGTGAATTGATTTTTTGTAAAATCAGTGACAGTCAGACAAATGCCGTTCACTGCAATGCTGTCGCCAAGATGAACATCCTCTAAAATCTTTGAGCATTTAATTGTTAAGGCCATTGAATGCCCTGCTTTTTTCATGGATTCGATTGTGCCTGTTTCTTCGATAATTCCTGTAAACATGGTCACCATCCTATTCCTTTGTTGGTTTTGCCGTCAGTTTGATATCACGGCCGATTTGGGTTATATCAGTGAATTGTAATAAGGGGACATCTTTCATTGATTGAAAACCTTCACCGGAGATTAAGCTGGGAGCATGCGTTCCTCCGATTAGTTTAGGGGCAAAATAGAAGATGATTTCTTGAAAACAGCCTTCTTTGACAAAGCTTCCGTGAACAGCTGAACCGCCTTCCACATACACCGACATGATGCCTTCTTCCGCTAGGATCTTCAAAACATCGGGAATTTGAATGCGCTCGGTTTCAAGTGTAAATATGTTCACTCCGAAAGCTGAAAGCCGTTTTTTCTTTTCCTCGTCTGCGCGTGCCGTCGTAAAAATCCATGTCGGCGCTATTTGATCGCAAATCACTTTAGCGTCCTCAGGAATTGAGAGTACGGTATCAAGTATGACCCGAACCGGCTGTTTTGTTACATTCGGCAGTCTGCAGGTTAAGCTCGGATTGTCGGCTTTCACTGTGCCAACTCCGACTAAAATGCTTTGGTGTGTTTTCCTGTATTGCTGAGCATCCTGTCTTGCAGCCTCTGACGTGATCCATTTGCTGTCACCTGTGCTGGTAGCTATCTTGCCGTCAAAGCTGGCAGCCGCTTTTAGCGTGACGTACGGAAGGCCTGTCCTCATAAAGTGCAGAAATTTTTCATTCAGCCTCTCCGCCTGGTCTGCCAGGATGCCTTCCCTTACCTCAATGCCGGCTTCTTTCATCATGCTGATCCCTCTTCCAGCCACAAGCGGATTAGGATCTCTCATCGCCACGAACACTTTTTTGATGCCAGAGTTGATAATCAATTCTGCACATGGCGGTGTTTTTCCATAATGGCTGCACGGTTCAAGTGTAACGTAAATGTCGGCACCCTCTGCATGTGCTCCAGCCATATGGATGGCATGAACTTCTGCATGAGCTTCACCATATTTTAAATGGGCGCCCATTCCGACAATTTGTCCGTCCTTTACGACAACAGCGCCGACGAGCGGATTGGATTCGGTCTGTCCTTCGCCCTGCTTCGCAAGATCTAATGCCAGCTTCATATAATACTCTTCCATTTGTTTCCCTCCCCTCTTTTGTTATTTACCGTCAAAAAAGCCCCGAATTTATAAAAAATCCGGGGCTTTAGGTATTTTACGCAATAGGAAATAGCACTATGCATTTTTGAACCATTTGCATAGCGGTTCATCATCCTTCTCCCATCCAGACTTTCACTGTCGGCTTCAGCTTAAACTGAATCCACCGCGTGCTTATGCACACGGGTCACGGGCTCTAAAGCAAATGTGCTTTACTACCGCCGGTCGGGATTTCCACCCTGCCCCGAAGGATACAATCTTTATTCATTTGTCCTTATTGGCTATTATAGCGATCCTTTTTAAAGTACGCAATGAAATAAACTTACAATTTGAGAAAAACAAAACATCACCCTTCGATCCGAAAGGTGATGTTTTGTTAATCATTCACTTTTGCAACCTTGATTAATCCGTCGATCCGCTTTGATTTGCTGAAGTATGCCTTAATCTTGTCACCTTCTTTTATATCAGATAAATCCTGATTTAATTTTTTTCCGTTGAAGATGATTTTTGTTCCGTTTTCTGCTACTCCATGATACTCTGAGCCGTCAATTTTCGTCACTTTATATTCCTGGATGGTGTATTCCTCTTCTTCCGAGGACAAGGTTTGTCCAATTGCTGTCGGAACATCCTTCAGCTCAACATCATTTATGTACATATAACCGCCTGCAAGTAAAAGCAAAAGCACTAACAGAATGGTAATCTTGGTTTTTATTCTTCCCATTTCTAAACCTCCAGCCAATATGAATCTATTCATTCATATGAGTTATTCCTTTTTTTCATGAATAAAAAACCGTAAATTCTCGTAAATTATTAATATAACGATGCATAACGGGAATATGTTTCACATTTCTGCAAAAATTTCTTTTCTATAGATATACGAATTTATGTTCTGTTTTTAGGGGATGACCGTAAAAAAGATATAAAAAAAGCAGCCCCAATGGGAAACTGCTTGATCCTAATTTGTTTTGCGAATTTCATTAAACGGGTAGAAAACAAACTTTGACGTACCCGCAATTTGTTTTTTCGTGAAGAGGCCAAGTCCGTTACGGCTGTCCATGGAATTCCGACGGTTGTCACCCATCACAAAATACTTGTTATCAGGCACTTTAACCGGGCCGAAATCATCGGTCAAAGGTTTACCGTCCTGTTTCGCTATCTTTTTATTAGCTGCCAAATAAGGTTCGTCCACCTTTTTCCCGTTGATATAGAGCTGGTCATTTTTCATCTCAACCGTATCGCCGGGAAGGCCGATAATACGTTTGACATAGTGAACATCATCTCCGTTTAACACGACAATGTCCCCTCTATCAAACTCGCCGATGTATTTGACTGTCATATTGACAAAGACCCTTTCACGATCGTGAAGTGTAGGTTCCATGGATTCACCGTCAACGACATACGGCGCAAAAATAAAGTTGCGGATGAGCAAAGCAAGAACGACAGCAATCACAATTGCTTTTGCCCATTCTAATATTGTTTTTTTCTTCGAAACATTTTCTGATTTCAACTGATTTCCTCCAATAAACAACGGTCTTCAATTTATGTTATCACGAATCGAAAAAAAATCCCATTAGGACCATTGAAGTGATTTTACAAACTGTTAATCTTCATCTTCTACCCACATCATGCCTATTTTTTCTTGTCGATCATAACTAAGCCTGCAAATATTGAAAGAAATGAATCGCATAATTCAGAAGCGATGGACTCAGAAGAAAGAGAGTTCTCATATGCTAAATCTTTAGATCGTATATAAGGCATGAGGTTACGAACAGTTTGTTCATTTACTGCATTCCATTGATCTCTCAGTCCATGATACCCATGGCACTTGACAAAAAACAATTCACGTCATAAAGGTTACTGGAATGTTTGCGGCAACCTATTTCGCAGGTGATAACCGCACCCCATTTTTTGCTTTCATAATATGTTTAAAATCATTCAAGCTCGAAAACATGGATCAGCCTCTAAAAAATAAATCCAATATATTCCCGGCAGTTGAAGACTCTTTATTATAAAACTCTGAATATCCGCAGTTCTTACAGTAAACCCTAGAAATCGGTTATGCTGCACGTCAAACAGCTTTGATAATCCCGTGCCGGTTGTGGCTATTTCTTTTTGTCCTGCTTCAGTACTGCCGCATTTTCTACAGCCTTTGTTGTCCATATCGCGATCTCCTTTTCATTACATCACGTTTATTTGATTTATTTTACCACAAAATACCAATGAGCAGGCATCTCCTAAATATTTTTGCCATTAAGTTTACGCTAATCAACTCTAGCACTAATACATATAAAAAATAGAATGATATGAAAGGAGACTTGATAGTATGATTGATTATCCTATTAATATAAACAACGTTTCCGGGAACAGCGTAATTAACGTAGGCGGCGCTTTTATGATCAGGCCTTTAACTTTGTCCAAATCTGTGTTTGGCTCCGGAGGTTTAAACACAGGAATTGTCTTTGAAAATAACTTTGTAAGCAAGGCTAAAATGATTAATCATCAATTTACTGATCAGAACGTCACCAAAACTTTTTAATGTATTCAATACACGGGGGTCACTAACTAAACACCTGGTTTTGCCAACCGCCATCAGCATTCGGCGGTTTTTTATTGAACATTTTTGGCCAATAAAAAAAGCTTCCTCTCTAAGAGGAAGCCTTTTGCCTGCCGATTAGCCTTCTACACGAACTTCTTTCATGACGTCGCCATTAGACATGTTTTTCGCGAATTCTAATCCGCTTGTTACTTTACCAAATACAGTGTGAACACCGTTCAAATGAGGCTGTGGCTCATGAACGATGAAAAATTGGCTGCCGCCAGTGTCTTTTCCGGCATGTGCCATAGAAAGTGCGCCCGCCTCATGTGTATGCGGGTTTCCTTCTGTTTCACATTTGATTGTGTATCCTGGGCCGCCAGTACCAGTTCCGTGCGGGCATCCGCCTTGGCTCACGAAGCCAGGGATCACTCGGTGGAATGTAAGCCCGTCATAAAAGCCTTCGTTTGCAAGCTTTTCAAAGTTTGCAACAGTTCCAGGTGCAGCTTCAGGATAAAGTTCAAATTCAATTTTGTTCCCGTCTTCTAATAAAAAGTAACCTGTTTTCAATTGTATGCCTACTTTCTTTATTTTAATTTTCAAAGGAGATTATGTATGATAGGTTATAGCCTGTCTCTCCTTGTCGCGGCTATTATACCACACCTTTCGGGGGAAAACGAATCTCCCGAGCTTTACTAAAAAATAAAAATGAAACCTGAATCTCTTTATCTCCGTCTAACCTAACGGAACTGTATTTTTCATGATTCAGGTCCTCACAAAGCAGCACTATCCAGCTGCTTGTGAAATTGAAGGAGGTCAAACTGCTTTGAAGAAAATTTGGATTGGAATGCTGGCAGCGGCCGTTTTGCTGCTGACGGTTCCGAAGGTCAGTCTCGCGGATGCCGCAGTTGGAGATGTCATTGTAACACTGGGTGCTGATTTGTCAGAATCCGACAAACAAAAAGTGCTTGATGAAATGAATGTCCCTGATAATGCCACAACGGTAACCGTGACCAATAAAGAAGAACATGAATATTTAGGAAAATATATATCAAACGCGCAAATCGGATCGAGAGCGATTTCTTCTTCGTCAATCACCATTGCCAAAAAAGGCTCCGGATTGAATGTTGAGACCCATAATATCAGCGGCATCACAGATGAAATGTACCTGAATGCACTGATGACAGCCGGTGTGAAAGATGCGAAGGTGTATGTTACAGCACCGTTTGAAGTATCCGGGACTGCGGCTTTAACTGGATTGATTAAGGCGTATGAAGTTTCTTCAGACGAAGCGATCTCGGAGGATGTTAAACAAGTCGCCAACCAAGAGCTTGTCACGACATCAGAGCTTGGAGACAAAATCGGTAACGAAAATGCATCAGCCCTGATTGCAAAAATCAAAGAAGAGTTTGCTAAAAACGGGGTGCCTGATAATAAAGCTGACATCGAAAAACAAGTGGACGACGCAGCTTCTGATTTAAATGTCACGCTTACAGACAGCCAAAAGAATCAGCTTGTCTCCCTATTCAATAAGATGAAAAACGCTGACATTGACTGGGGACAAGTCAGTGACCAGCTTGATAAAGCGAAAGATAAGATTACGAAATTCATAGAATCAGATGAAGGCAAAAACTTCATCCAGAAAGTCATTGATTTCTTCGTATCTATCTGGAATGCGATTGTATCTATATTCAAATAAGAAAAGCGCCGAAAAATCGGCGCTTTCTTTTATTGCTTTACACCCGTTTTAAATGGCAGATCAAGTTTTACAATATCTTCGTATGTTTCTCGCTTCACGACTAAATGAGCCTCACCGTTTTCGACAAATACAACGGCGGGTCTCGGAATACGGTTATAATTGTTGGCCATGCTGTATCCATAAGCGCCTGTACAAAAAACGGCAAGAAGATCGCCTTCTTTTACTTCCGGCAGGTCAATATCCCAAATCAGCATATCTCCGCTTTCACAGCACTTTCCGGCAATCGATACCGTTTTGTCATGCGCTTCTCCGATCCTGTTGGCTGCCGCAGCTTCATATTTAGCTTGGTAAAGCGCAGGACGAATATTGTCGTTCATGCCTCCGTCTACTGCCACATATTGGCGGACACCCGGCACTTCTTTTTGAGAGCCAACCGTATAAAGGGTTGTGCCTGCGTCTCCCACGAGAGAACGGCCCGGTTCGATCCAAATTTCCGGAATATCAAAACCGTAACGGGAGGCATTTTCTTTCACAGCTTCAATAATTTTTTCAACGTATTCAGTGGCATGAAGCGGTTCATCATCTTCCGTATAACGAATGCCGAAACCTCCTCCAAGATTCAGCACCTTGGATACAAATGAATATGAATCTCTCCACTCGTCTAGTTTTTTGAAGATTTTTTCCGCTGCTAACACAAAACCGGCCGTATCAAAGATTTGCGAGCCGATATGGCAATGGACACCCAGCAGCTGAATGTGTTCCGATTGTAATACTTGTTCAATGGCCCGTTCAGTTTGTCCGTTATGAAGATCGAAACCAAACTTTGAATCTTCCTGGCCCGTTGTAATGTAGTCATGCGTATGCGCTTCTACTCCGGGCGTGATCCGAAGAAGAACATCGATGGAGTGACCCGTTTCTTTACATAGGTCTTCAAGAAGCGCAATTTCATAGAAATTATCCACCACAATGCAGCCGATGCGGTGCTCAAGCGCCATCCGCAGTTCTTCCCTGCTCTTATTGTTCCCATGAAAGTGGATGCGTTCTGCCGGAAAGCCTGCCGCAACAGCCGTATATAGCTCTCCTCCGGATACGACATCTAAAGAAAGTCCCTCTTCCTCAGCGAGCTGAATCATTGCGACTGATGAGAATGCTTTACTCGCATATGCCACCTGTGCTTTCAGCCCTGCAGAAATAAACGCCTGCTTAAAGCTTTTAGCACGCTCACGTATTAAAGCCACATCATATACGTAAAGAGGTGTACCATATTTCTCCGCTAAATAGAGAGCATCCACACCTCCGATTTCTAAATGACCATGTTGATTTTGTCTGCTTGTGCCGTGTAAGAACAATGTCATTCCCTCTTTCTCCGCTTATGGATGAAAGGACAGTTTTATGGACTGTCCCTTCATAATTAAGACATACATTATCATACTCTTCAGTCAGTTTCAATGCGATTATGAATTGGTAGGCTGTCTTAAACGATTTTTGGGGTGAACGATACTGGGTCTTACTTTTGCGCCAGGTTTCGCTGTGCGGACAAGAACCTGCCACAGCGCCTTTCCGTTAAAGGGAATCAGCGGCCATAAGTACGGTGTCTGAAGGGATTTGATGCTTGCCATGGCAATAATTAGCACTGTAAATCCGATGACGAGCCCTTTTATATGAAATAAGGCAACGAGTATCATGAGGACAAGACGGCTCATTTTGTTTGCCAAGCTTAATTCATAACTAGGCGTCGTAAAGGTTCCAATCGCCGCAAGTGAGACGTACAGAATTACCTCAGGAGAAAAAAGGCCGACCTCAATCGCAATCTGCCCGATCAGAACAGCGGCAATTAAACCCATTGCTGTCGATAAAGCCGTCGGGGTGTGAATGGCAGCCATTCTGAGAAACTCGATTCCTAAGTCAGCTAAAAATATCTGCAGGATGATCGGGATATGCGTATCTTTATTTAAACCGATAAATTTCATGTTGTCCGGGAGCAGATCAGGCTGAAGCACAAAGAGAAACCAGATCGGAAGAAATAAAGTAGAAGCAAGAATACCGAAAAATCTTACCCATCTTAAAAAGGTCCCGACTGAAGGCGCCTGCCTATATTCTTCAGCATGCTGCACATGGTGAAATAAAGTCGTCGGGGTAATGATCACACTCGGCGATGTGTCCACTATAATGATAACATGGCCTTCTAGAACATGATTTGCGGCCACATCCGGTCTTTCTGTATAGCGCACGAGCGGAAAAGGATTATAGCTTTGATTAACAATGAATTCCTCGACAGTTTTGTCTGCCATTGTTAATCCATCGACATCAATGGATGCAATTTCTTTTTCTACGATCTCAACCAGATCCGGATCAGCTATATCTTCTATATAACAAATGCTTAAATCCGTCTTTGACCGCTCACCAACTTTAGTCATCTTGACTCGAAGGCGCTCGTCTCTGATCCGCCTTCTGAGAAGGGCCGTATTGACGACAATATTTTCAACAAATCCGTCTCTGGCTCCTCTGACTACCTTTTCCGTATCAGGTTCTTCCGGGTTTCTGCCCGGATAGCTTCTGACGTCAATTATAAATGCGAAGCCTGCACCTTCAACAATGACAGCGACGAGCCCGGACAGCACTTGGTCGGTGGTTTCATCCAAGGTTTTTA
Organism: Bacillus sp. YP1; assembly: GCF_000877815.1. NCBI lineage: Bacteria > Bacillati > Bacillota > Bacilli > Caryophanales > Bacillaceae > Bacillus > Bacillus sp. YP1. Next base: position 2,046,210 of record NZ_CP010014.1, read on the forward strand.
CTTTTTCGACCTGGGCGTTAAGCAGCCTGTTTTCGACGATGTCGACCAGCTCATCAGGGTCTTCTTTCCGATTGTTAATGGCGACAAGCTCTCTCATTAAATGAATAATATAGGCTGTATCGCATAATCCATTTAGATAGTAAAGCTGGATCTCTTTATCTAAAATCGTGAGCTTGCGAACACCTACATCATAGCTCGTCCCCATCCCAACACGGTTTTTGAAATACTCTTCATTTTTAGCTGGATTCCGATAAACCCGAATTTTCTCTTCCTTGTGGTCCGGCATGATACCCGCTCCTTTCTAAAATAAACTCGACCGCTTTCATGGTGATTGGCGACCCTTTTGAGATATCGTCTTTTCTGCCCATTTTGCCGATATCCCCGATACCGACAATAAGCGGGAGATCAAGTTTATCAAGGCAATAGACTGTATCTCCACTCATTCTGTGGTCATCAAATTCTCTTTCCCCGACTTTATCGACGCCGTATTCAGTTATTTCTCCATTGCGGTCAATGCTTACATCGACCCTGGTCCATTCAGCCTGATGTGTTTTTGAAGCGACCGCAATCACACCGAGCACTTCAATAGACGGATGGGTTGCGACATAGGTTAGAGCGGCTTCTCCCGGACCCTCTCCTTGAAGGCCGGAGTCGTCAAACATGACAAATACAGGATCATACGGTGCTGAGGCGATCAGCTTGACAAGCTCGGCGCCGCTACGGGTGGAAGGATTCCCTTTTGATTGTGAAATGCATCGACCTCCCACTTTGCTTGCGGCGTATTCAATTGTTTTAGCGGCATAAACATCCCCGTCTGTTACCAGTATGACCTTGCGTTTTGTCGTCATGTCGGCATTATCCTTTCGGTTTGAAAATAACAGCTACGATAAAGGCGAAAAGAATAGCGGCTGAGATACCGGCCGAGGTCAGCTCAAAAATCCCCATGCCGATTCCGATAAATCCGTGTATATGCGCCTGATGCATGGCGCCGTGCAGAAGACTGTGACCAAAGCTGACGATCGGAACGGTGGCGCCTCCTCCGGCAAATTCAATAAATTTATCGTAAATGCCGAAACCATCTAATATTGCACCGATTACAACAAATGATGTCATGACATGAGCTGGCGTCAATTTAAAAATATCCAAGAGCAGCTGGCCGACGATACAAATGGCCCCGCCGCAGACAAAAGCCAAAAGGTAGTCCATGTTAAGATGCACCTCCTGCACGCTCAAATACAACCCCGTGGGCGATAGTCGGGATGGTTTCTTTTTGCTGGATCATCGTCGGGCTTAATAGTGCCCCGGTCGCTACGACAAATACACGGTTTAATTTTCCTTCTCTCAGCTGCTTAAAAATATGAGAGTAGGTGACAACCGCTGAACAAGCACAGCCGCTCCCCCCGGCAAAGACCTGCTGATCCGGAGTGTAAATCAGAAGCCCGCAATCATCATGCTTTGTGCCGACTGGATATCCATCTTCTTTTAAGATGTCTTTTACGATTGGAGAACCGACGCCTGACAGGTCACCTGTCAGGATTAGATCATAATCATCCGCTGTCCGGTTGAGATCTTTAAAGTGCTGCTTAATCGTATCAGCTGCAGCCGGAGCCATAGCCGATCCCATATCAAAAGGGTCTGTAATTCCTAAATCAGAAACCTTTCCGACAGTCGCACTTGTGATTTGGATATCACCCGGTGTCTGACTGATGACAACTGCACCGCTTCCGGTTACAGTGGAGGTAGCAGTGTCCGGTTTTTGGCCTCCGTATTCTGTCGGATAGCGAAACTGTCTTTCCGCAGTTGCATTGTGACTGCTAGTGGCAGCGAGTGCCCTTTTGGCAAACCCGCCATCAACTAAGGCTGATGCGACAGCCACTGTTTCCATTGATGTTGAACAGGCGCCAAACATACAAAGAAATGGGATTTTCAAGTGTCTTGCCACATAGTTAGCCGTCACGTTTTGGTTCAGCAAGTCGCCTGCCAGCAATAGGTCAATATCATCTTTTGTCAGATTGTTTTTTTGAAGTGCAACATTAACAGCGTCTTCCATCAGCTGCCGTTCCGCCATTTCCCAGCTTTTTTGATTACAATGCATTTCGTCATAGGTTTTATCAAATAAAGAGCCGAGCGGTCCGTCTTTTTCCTTTGGTCCTGCTGCCGTTCCCGCTGAGTTGACAAATATGGGATGTTCAAATACCCAGGTTTGCTTTCCTGTTAATTTCATTTTCTTCTCCTCCTATGACATCAGTTTCTCAAAAGCAAACCGAATCATTCCAACGATGTATGCAGCTACAACTCCGAAAACAATAACATTTCCTGCCAGTTTAAACATATTTGTCGCTACTCCAAGCACTAATCCTTCGCTTTTATATTCAAGAGCCGCGCTTGCCATACTGTTGGCAAAACCTGTGACAGGTACGGCTGAACCTGCGCCTGCGAATTGTCCGATTCTGTCATAGATGCCAAACCCTGTAAGCAGGGCAGAAATTAATATCAGCGTTGCAGCTGTTGGATTCCCCGCAGTTTTTTCATTGAAATCAAAAAAATGGATATAAAAATTTTGCAGACCTTGCCCGATTGCACAAATCAGTCCGCCCACTAAAAAGGCTTTTACACAGTTCCAGACGTAAGGCGGCTTAGGCTGATATGTTTTCACTTTTGATTTGTAATTTTCTTTTATGTTTGTCATCTTGAAACCTCCTTATGAATGGTCAATAAAGTACAGCCAGTGAAATAAAGATCCCGCGATTTTCCCAATCACGATGGCCATTAATAAAATAATGATTTTACTTCTGAGCCCGATTCGTTTCGCCAAAATCGGCAGGACATTTAAAACTTCTGTAAGAGCAGCCGCTAGCATCCCGACGAACAAACCTGCCAGAAGCCCGACCGGCACAGCTATCCATTTTGTTAGATAAAGATGATTCATGTGAAGCGTCTCCCATCCCCCGCAAACCGCGCCAAGAATGACAGCCGCTTCATAAGCCTGAACAAATCTCATTGTTTTGGTGAGCTGCATCAGCCGCGGAATGATTCCCATTACGGTTAAAAAAGCAACGAAACCCGCCCCCACCGTTATGCCTCCGCCGAGCCCTACAAAAATAATGAACAATACACTAACGATCATGCAGATCCTTTATGGTTTCTTGATTCTCATGCATGGCCACATATTGATCGAGATCAAGCTGATAGTTAAACATCTCAACCTCCAGCGGGCTGGGCTCTTCATTTAGGCGCTTTTTAAATATGTGGTTAAAAAACACGATCATCCCCAGTCCCAAACCGATGCTGTATGGGATTTGAAGCAAATATGGATAGTCATTCCTCTCTCCGGTTATGATTTCATATAGTGCGATATGAACATCTCTCATGCTTACATCCTCATGAAAGTTCATGATGGCAAGACACGATCCAATAAACAGAAGCAGCCAGACACCGATAAATAGAACCGTTGATAAATTTCGCTTTCGATATTGAATTTCAACAATGGTTTCTGCTCCGCCTACGGTTTGAACATCAAGTGTCGGATCTTGTAAATGAATGGCTCTGAGGACTTGTATGATATCCAGAATTACGATATTTTTATCTTTTTCGCTCACCTGATAAAGCGGCATAGCCGAAAGTTTCTTTTTCAGCTGAAGCTGCCCTTCTATTTGCGCGGCATCTCCAACGGTAATAATATCCCCTGGATGTGCCAGCACCCGGTGGCGAAGCCGGATAAATATTCGTCGTTCCATCATTGATCACCATCTTTCGGTGGTTATATATGTAGTATGTGGTTCGATTTTGTTCTCATTCATCCGCTCGAAAAGACCATAAATTACCACGCTTTTGCACACAAAAAAGCTAGCCTGCACTGCAGACTAGCCATCCGTATGATCCATTTGAACCTTGATCTGTTTTAATATTTTCTTTTCAAGCCTGGAAACCTGCACCTGAGAGATCCCGAGCCGCTCAGCCACCTCGGACTGTGTCTGGTCTTTATAATATCTGAGATAGACGATTAGTTTTTCCCTTTCCTCCAAATCGCTGATTGCTTCTTTCAGCGCAATTTTGTCAAACCATTTTTCTTCTGAGTTGTCAGCGATTTGATCAAGCAGGGTAATCGGATCTCCGTCATTTTCATAAACGGTTTCGTGAATCGAAGATGGAGCCCTTACCGCCTCTTGGGCCAGTACAACATCCTCAGCTTCAATCTCCAAATGGTCAGCGATCTCCTGCACCGTCGGCACTCTGCCCAGTGTTTTCGAAAGCTCATCCTTTGCGCGCCGGATTTTGTTTCCAAGCTCTTTTAATGACCGTGATACCTTTACGGTTCCGTCATCACGGATAAATCGTTGGATTTCTCCGATAATCATCGGCACTGCATACGTTGAAAAACGCACATCATAGGTTAAATCAAATTTGTCAACAGATTTTAACAGCCCGATGCAGCCGATCTGGAAGAGATCGTCAGGCTCATATCCTCTGTTTAAAAACCGCTGTACGACAGACCAAACAAGACGCATGTTTTTTTCTATGAGGAGGTCTCTTGCCTGCTGGTCGCCATTTTGGCTTTGTTTGATTAATTCCTTTACTTCATGATCCTTCAGCTGAGCGTTTTTGCCGTTTTTCTTAACCTCCACATCCATAACAAATCTCCTTAATTACAAAGCGCTTTGCTTTTTGATAAGTGCTTTGTTAAGCGAATCGTTGTTCCCATTTCAGGCGATGAATCGATACTGACATCATCCATGAAATTTTCCATAATGGTAAAGCCCATTCCAGAGCGCTCAAGCTCAGGCTTAGTCGTAAATAGAGGCTGACGGGCTTCTTCAAGATCTGTAATGCCTAAGCCTTCATCACGAATGGTCATATATACGACATGATCTTCCAGCGTCACTGAAATGTAAACTTTCCCTTCACAGTTCTCTTCATATCCATGGATAATTGCATTTGTGACAGCCTCTGACACGACTGTTTTGATTTCAGTCAGTTCATCCATTGTCGGGTCCAGCTGAGCTATAAATGAAGCAACTGTCACACGGGCGAACGATTCATTCTGACTGAGGGCAGAAAACTCAATGTGCATTTCATTTTTCATGATGCCACCCCCAGTGTCAGGAGCGCCTGCTGTTCAGATTGTTCAAATCGTATAATTTTAAACAGACCCGACATATCAAACAATCGCTTCACCGCAGGAGAGATAGCGCAAACAACCATTTCTCCGCCAATTTGCTTAATTTGCTTGTATCTTCCTAAAATAACGCCAAGCCCCGAGCTGTCCATAAAGGAAAGGTCCTCCAAGTTCAGCACGATATGGCGAATATCATCCTTCTCCAATGATTGAGTCACTTTTTGCTTCAGGGTTTCAGCCGTATGGTGATCGAGTTCGCCTGTTAATCGAATACAAAGCACAGATTCTTTGACATGCATGTCAATTCCAAGGCTCATGCTCATTCCTCCTTGATATGATCGGATAATGAGTGTTTCGATTTCGACGGAATGAATTCCTTCACCGTGACAAAACTAGTGGTCATTCGGCATAATTACTTAAATTTTGTCCAGTCTCCCATCGTCCGCTTCAAGAATGTGATAAACCCGGCTTTCTTCATATCTTCTTTTGCAGCAACAGGACTTTCAGCGATTACTTCTCCATCCTTTTTCAGAACAAGAGTGCCAAGCTCTTGGCCTTTTTGAATCGGAGCACTAATATTGTCCTTCATCTTGATTTCTTTTTTCACATCGTTCATATCCTCGCCTTTTTTCGTCAATATTGAAATCGGCTCAGATGTAGTGAGTTCGATAAATTTTTGTTTCCCTTTTTTGACCTTTACTTTTGCTACTGTTTCATTTCGTTTATATAAAGGATGCGTTTCATACTGGCTAAAGGCGAAGTCAAGCATTTTTGTCACTTGCGCGTTTCTTTCTTTAGGCGTGCTCGCTCCGAATACAACCGCTATGGCCCGCATGTTTCCTTTTTTAGCCGAAGCAGTCAGACAATATTTCGCTTCGCCTGTATAGCCTGTTTTTACGCCGTCTACACCAGGATAAAATTTGATAAGGCGATTTGTATTTACAAGCCAAAACTTTTTATCTGTATTTTCACGCAGATAATCTTCATACGTGCCGGTAAACTTCGTAATTGATTCGTATTTCAATAATTCCTTAGCCATGATTGCCATGTCATAAGCAGAGCTGTAGTGTCCTTCCTCGGTCAGTCCTGTTGGGTTTTTAAAGGATGTATTTTTCAATCCCAGCTCTTTTGCTTTTTTATTCATTTTCTTCACAAATTCTTCTTCAGAGCCGGAAATAAATTCAGCCATGGCAACGGAAGCGTCATTCCCCGAAGCGATTGCGATGCCTTTCAGCATTTCTTTGACAGTCATTTCTTCGCCGGGCTCAAGGAATATCTGTGAGCCGCCCATTGACGCCGCATGTTCGCTTGTACGGACCTTATCACTCATTTTGATTTTGCCTTTATCTAAAGCTTCCATAATCAAAAGCATCGTCATAATTTTCGTCATGCTTGCAGGCGCCAGTCTCTCATTGCTGTTCTTGTTGTAAAGCACTTTTCCCGTGTCACGTTCTATCAGCACCGCAGACTTCGCTTCATGAGCAAGCTCCGATGTACGTTTTCCGTCTTGTTTTGCAAATGCAGACGGTGCAAATGTAAGCAGCATTATACCAATCAACAAAGTGGATAAAAGACGTTTCATCTCAAAAGCCCTCCATTTCATAATCCTTTTTATTTTTTCCAAGCGGGATGGTTTTATACGCCACTGATGGAAAATGTTTCGAATTTTGGCCATAAAAAAAGACAGCTGTGTGATATCAGACACAGCTGTCTTTTGATCCTGCATTGATTCATATTTATTCGTACTGAGCGACGATCGCTTTAACAAGCTTTAAGAATCCAGCTTTTACTTTTTCGGTCACTTCCATAACTTCATCGTGACTTAAAGGCTGATCCAGAATTCCGGCTGCCGCGTTAGAGATGCAGGAAATGCCAAGAACCCGCATTCCCGCATGATTCGCTACAATGACTTCCGGAACAGTAGACATGCCGACTGCATCAGAGCCCATCGTTCTTAAGAAACGGACTTCTGCCGGTGTTTCGTAAGAAGGTCCTGTCACAGCAGTGTACACGCCTTTTTGAATTGGGATATTAAGGTCTTTCGCAATCTTTTCAGCCAGGCTGGACAGATCTTTGTCATAGGCTGAAGACATATCTGGAAATCTGGCGCCGAAATCTGCTTCGTTTGGCCCGATTAACGGGTTTGTTCCCATAAAGTTGATATGATCGGTAATAATCATTAAATCTCCCGCACGGAATTCAGTGTTGACACCGCCTGCGGCATTTGTCACGATCAACGCTTCCACACCGAGCGCTTTCATCACGCGTACAGGGAATGTGACTTTCTCCATTGAGTAGCCTTCATAAAAATGAAAGCGGCCCTGCATTGCAATGACGGAAACTCCTTCAAGAGTGCCAAGCACAAGCTGTCCGGCATGCCCTTCAACAGTAGATACCGGGAATTCAGGTATATCTTCATATTTCAGCTTGACCGGATTTTCGATTTCGTCCGCCAAAATGCCAAGACCTGAGCCTAAAATAAGGCCGATCTTCGGAGATTCCGGCAGGTTTTGTTTAATAAAAGCGGCTGCGCGTTCAATTCTGTCCTTCAAGAAACAGTCCCCCTATTGTAATAAAGATAAAAAGCTTTTCCCGTATTTCGGTTTATTTGTTTGGAAATTATCAGCGATCGTTGCGCCAATATCGGCAAATGTATCTGCAAGCGGCAGCATTTTCGCTTTCTTATGTTTTTTGCTGTAAGCGAGAATCGGCACATACTCGCGTGTATGGTCAGTCCCATGATGAATCGGATCATTGCCATGGTCGGCTGTAATAATTAACAGATCGTCTTCTCTCATTTTTTCAAACACTTCCGGAAGCCGCGCATCAAATTCTTCAAGCGCGCGTCCGTAGCCTTCAGGGTCACGGCGGTGTCCGAATAACGCGTCAAAATCAACAAGGTTCGCAAAGCTCAGACCCGTAAAGTCTTCTCCCAGCGTATCGATCACCTTGTCCATTCCGTCCATATTAGAAACCGTTCTGCGTGAAGAAGTAATGCCTTCTCCGTCGTAAATATCAGAGATTTTACCGATTGAAATCACATCTAAGCCGCTGTCTTTCAATTCATTCATGACAGTGCGATCAAACGGCTTCAGCGCATAATCATGGCGGTTTGGCGTCCGTTTGAATTGACCCGGCTCTCCGACGAACGGCCGTGCAATAATGCGGCCAACCATATATTTCGGATCAAGCGTCAGCTCTCTCGCCGTTTCGCAAATGCGATACAGCTCCTCAAGCGGCACAACCTCTTCGTGAGCGGCAATTTGCAGAACAGAGTCAGCAGACGTGTAAACAATTAAAGCCCCTGTCTCCATGTGCTCCTGACCAAGCTCATCCAAAATCGCTGTGCCGGAAGCCGGCTTGTTTCCAATAATTTTGCGGCCAGATCTCTTTTCCAGCTCTTGAAGCAATTCATCAGGAAAGCCTTCCGGGAACACTTTAAATGGTTTATCAATGTATAAACCCATAATCTCCCAATGTCCGGTCATCGTATCTTTTCCGTTTGACGCTTCTTGCATTTTTCCATAATAGGCAAGCGGATGTTCTGTTTTTTCTACACCTTTGATATCTTCGATAAGACCAAGGCCGAGCTTTGCCATATTCGGCATATGTAATCCGTTCATATGCTCGGCAATATGACCGAGCGTATGAGCGCCTTCGTCATTAAAGTCAGCGGCATCCGGCGCTTCGCCGATTCCGACTGAGTCCATCACAATTAAAAACACACGATTATATTTGTATGCAGGCATCTTGAAAGCCTCCTTTTTTTCTATACGTCTATTGTATCGCTAAGAGGTCTGACAACTCAAGTATAAACCGTTTTCATTCCCGTTGACAATGTATTTGGAAATAATGAGAAACTTCAATATTTTCTGTCGCTCTAAACAAAAAAGCCGCAGCCACCTGCGGCTATGCTCGCGGATGAAACTGCTTGTACACATCCTTCAGCCTTGTTTTCGTCACATGCGTATAAATTTGCGTTGTGGATATATCCGCATGACCGAGCATTTCCTGCACCGCTCTTAAATCTGCCCCGTTCTCAAGCAGATGCGTCGCAAAGGAATGCCTGAGTGTATGCGGAGTCAGCTCTTTCTTAATGCCGGCTTCCAACGCGATTTTTTTCAGGTTCTTCCAAAATCCCTGGCGGCTGATCTGTTTGCCGTGATGATTTAAAAAGAGGGCGTCAGATACATTATTTTTTAACAGTTTTCCCCTGGCTTGTGTCATATATTCCTCAATGGCGGAAGCGGCGGCTTCACCAATTGGCACAATCCGTTCTTTTCTTCCTTTGCCGAAGCATCGGATAAACCCCATAGATAAATGAACATCTGCCGTTTTCAACTCAATCATTTCACTGACTCGTATGCCTGTCGCATAAAGCAGCTCCAGCATTGCTTTATCCCGATATCCGAAAGGGCTCGTCAGCTTAGGCGTGTCCAATAATCGCTCGACTTCATTGAGTGCGAGCACCTTCGGAAGCGCCCGTTCCGTCTTTTGTGTTTCGATATGAACGGAAGGGTCCTTATCCGTTACTTTTTCCCTGAGCAGAAATTGATGAAAAGAGCGAATGGATGCCAAATGCCGCGCCGATGTCTTGCCGGATTTCCCCGAGTCCTTCAAATGCTTTAAGTATTGGATAATATGTATGCGGGTAACGTGATTCCAATCTGTAACATGAAGGGTTTCTGTTAAGTAGAGAGAATAGCTTTTCAAGTCACGTTCATAGGATACGATCGTATTTTGAGAGAGCCCTCTCTCTACCATGACGTAGTGGATGAAATCCTTTATTTGATCTTTCACTCTTGATCTACTCCCCGTTTTGGTAAAAAAAGATCAACCGGTCGAACCATCCGCCTTTTTCATCCTGATCCATTTCAACAACTTTTACAGCGGAGCCTTCCGGTTTATCATACCGATGATAGTTTTCATACTCTTGATTCACCCATATCATAGCATAATAGAACAAAGCGGTAAAACCGGTAAACAGGATGAAAACTTTCAATGCATCGACAGCTGTTTTCAGGAATCTTCCCATGTCCTAATCGATCCTTTCCCTATGGTTCCAGTTATATAAACCATATGCCAAATCAGAAAGGTTTTATACATAGAAACAGCAAAAAACCCTTTCCCCATGAGAAAAGGTTCGCGCTCGGCACCGTCTATTCAGTTTCTTTTCCGTTACAGCGGTGGCAAATGCCGTGAAACGTCAATCTATGATCTTTAATCTTAAATTTCCAATCACGTTCAATGATTTCTTCCACGTCTTCAAGCAAATCTTCTTCAATTTCATCAACGGCTCCGCACTCCATGCACACCAAGTGGTGATGAAAGTGAGCTGCGCCCTCTTTCCGAAGGTCGTAACGGGACACACCGTCTCCAAAGTTAATTTTATCTACGACTTTTAATTCAGTTAATAATTCAAGCGTACGGTATACTGTAGCGAGACCGATCTCAGGAGATTTCTCTTTTACGAGGAGGTATACATCTTCTGCGCTTAAATGGTCTTCTTCGTTTTCAAGCAGCACTCTTACTGTCGCTTCACGCTGTGGCGTAAGTTTATAGCTGGATGAGTGCAGTTGTTTCTTAATTCGATCAATACGGTTTTCCATGTCTTTCCCTCCTACGCCGCATTCCATGACTCATTATAACAAAATACGCGCAGAGTTCCAACTATAATTATTATAAACTGATAAATAAAACGGTTTTCTTTTAATAATAATTTTAAAAAAGTCTAGATGTAAGCTTTTCCATTAAAACAGGAGATAAGTATGCTTCAAAGAGAGATGAGATCAGCGCTAAAAACAGAATGACCAGCAGCACAAAGGCATACCGCCCGAACCATTGAATCGGCGCGTCATGCAGGCTTCGTTTCACGAACAGCTGTCTGATTAACTTTAAAGAAAACGCAATTGCACATGTGCCCATAATGAGATAAGCCGGAATCAGCAGCACATTTTGCGGCAAAACGGAGACAAAAGATAGGAAAAACCCGCTTACTCCCATCTGATTGACTAGGAACCCGACAGTAAAGCCGACGACGATCCCTTTCAGAAAGATCATGATGAAAATAATCGGCATTCCAATGACGGAAATTCCCAGTATCCACATCAGGCCTAAATACTTTGCATTATGAAAGATACTTTGCCCAAACATATCAGCTGAACTTGCCTGTTTTCCATCCGAAAGCTGTCCAAAAAATTGACTTAAGTAGTAGTATAAATCTTCTTTCTGGCTGATGGTCATACTGTTGACAATAATCGCGCCAAAGATGACACCCATGAAAAACAGCACTGACACAAATATATAAAGAGAGAGATGATCTTTGACATGCCTGAGAAACATGTCCTTATAAGAGATTTTTCGCATACCGTTTCCTCCCGCCCGTTCTAGTGATTTGATTTAATAGATTGTATGAAAGAAACGGAAAAACATGCCCTTTTTCAAAAAGAAACGATAGAGACGAATGCTAGGCGGCTTTTTTGGGCACAAAAAAATCCTTATCATCAACTGCTGTATGATCATAAGGATTCTTATGCTTCCGTTTATTCAAAATCTCTTTTTTGCTTTTTGTCATTCTTTCATGTGTGCTGAAAGATGGTGTGCTGCCTCTTGATAATAAGACGTCACGTCCGCCGTTTCTCAATCGATGCTCCCGCTTCTTTTTCGCTTGGCTTTTTGCCATGTGATCACTCCCTTTTTTTTCATAGTAATGATAACAAAATTGAACAATAATAAGAAAAAAACAGCACCTGCTACGACAGGTGCTGTTTAGCTACATTTATTTCACTGCTGTAAGAGCTGCATGCTCGACAGCTGCTGCTACCGCATGATGGACTTTTGAATCAAGCGGCTGAGGGACAACATCACCTTGTTTAGTGCAAGCTGCGATGGCCTCTGCTGCTGCGACAAGCATATCATGATTAATCTCCGTGCTTTTTGCGTTAAGCGCTCCTCTAAAAATCCCCGGAAAACCGAGTACATTATTAACAGAACGCCCGTCAGCTGCATATGCGGCGCCAGCCTGCAGTGCGGCCTCCGGCTCAATTTCCGGCTTCGGATTCGATAAAGCCAAAATCACTTGACCAGAACGTACAAATGCAGGTTTTATTAAACCCGGAACGCCCGTTGTAGCAATGACAATATCACATGTTTCCATGAGCTCCTCAATACTGGAAACTGCCTGTCCGCCGTATTGTTCGAGACGGTTCATTGCTGACTCTGATTTGTCTGTGCCGTACACAGCATTCACACCATAAGCCATGAACATCCGGCAGATGGCCACGCCTGCTGCGCCAAGGCCGATTTGCCCCACTTTCGCTTCTTTCAGGTCAACTCCCGCACTCCTGCATGCCGAAATGGCAGCTGCCAGCGTCACTACAGCTGTACCATGCTGGTCATCGTGCATAACAGGGATGTTCAGCTCCTCTTTTAGGCGATCCTCGATTTCAAAACAATGCGGCGAACCGATATCCTCAAGAAGGATGCCGCTAAAGCCCGGAGAAATATGTTTTACTGTTTTGATGATTTCTTCAGGATCACTCGTATCAAGCAGTATCGGAATGCCGCTAATACCCGCCAGCTGATCAAACAAAGCAGCCTTTCCTTCCATGACAGGCATGCCAGCCACAGAGCCGATATTCCCAAGGCCTAAAATTGCGGTTCCATCCGTTACAATTGCAACAGAATTGCTGATCGTTGTATAAATAGAAGCTTTTTCAGGTTCTTTTTCGATCAGTCGGCACACGTCCGCAACACCTGGTGTGTAGACACGTCCCAGCTCTGCCAGTGAACGGATCGGCATTTTGCTTTTCATTTGGATTTTTCCGCCTTCATGTGCGGACAGGACTTCATCAGATACGGTGTGAAGCCTGATCCCTTCTCCGAGGGCCTGTACAGCCGCGATCACTTCCTGAAGCTGTTCTTCATTCTCCACTTGAACGGTAATATTCCGCATTGTGTAATTGGGTCCGACTTTTACCGTCTCCACTTCACCAATATCCCCGCCCAGAAGGCCGATGGCCGTAGCCACCCTTCCAAGATTTCCGGGAACCGAAGGCGTTTCGATCATCAGTGTCCGAATCATGTGTTTCGCTATCATTCAGTGATCCTCCCCTATTAGCCTAGTTTTTCGGCTTTAACTGTATTGTTTTTCGTATACCATATAAATTTTCCTGTATAACCATAGATAATTGCAAGACCTATTGCTACAAAACTGAGCCACATAAACGGCAGATAAGAGAAGGTAGAAACACCTAAAATACCAGCCATGTAAATCCCATTATCAGACCAAGGTACCATCCCCGAAGTCAATGTTCCCCCGACCTCTGAGTTACGTGATAACACTCTTCTGTCCAGATGCAAGCGATCATAGCTGTCTTCCATAATTTTTGGAGTCAAAATAAGAGATACATACATCGCACAGCCGAAGATGTTCGCTAAAAACGCTACGATCAGTGTAGACAATGTGACATTGCCGGCTGAAGTTAATTTCTTTTCAAACGTTGAAACAATGACTTTTAACACGCCGAGTTTCTCAAGCAGACCGCCAAAACCAAGGCCAAAGATGATGACGACGAGAGAATCAAGCATACCGACAATTCCACCGCGGTTTAACAAGCCGTTCAAAAATTCAACATCAGTTTTAATAGAGAAACCGTTGTACGCAGTTGCAATCGCATGGGCAATATCCATCCCTTGGAAAACGACAGCCCAGATTGCACCGAGTAAAGCGCCAATTACGATAACTGGCATAGATGGCTTTTTCATCGCCAATAAGACTATGACGACAACTGCCGGGATCAGCATCCAAATATGAATGTCAAACGTGTTTTGCAAAGATGATTTTAAGAATTCAACTTTATCAAGATCAATATTTTTCCCGCCGTACATAAATCCAACAACTGTAAAGAGTATAGCTGTAATGACATAAGCAGGTATTGATAAATAAAGCATTGCTCTCACGTGAGCCAATACATCGACTTTTGATAGTGAAGAAGCTAGAACTGTACTGTCAGACAGCGGAGACAGCTTGTCCCCGAAATAAGCACCTGAAAGAATAGCTCCCGCTACTAGAGGAAGCGGAATGCCTAAACCCTCTCCAATTGCGATCATGGCAATGCCGGCAGTTCCGACTGTTCCCCATGACGTTCCTGTTGCCACAGACATAATGGAACAAATAATTAACGTTGCCAGTAAAAAGATACTTGGGTGAATAAATTCCAGTCCGTAATAAATCAAAGTCGGCACAACGCCTCCGGCAATCCATGTTCCGATGAGTGCCCCAACTGAAACGAGAATCAGTACGGCTTCAAGGCCATTTGATATCCCATGTACAATCGCATTTTGTAAATCTTTATAAGAATAACCGAGTCTTATACCTAAAAGCATTGCAATAAACCATGAAACAAAAAGCGCCAGCTGTATCGGCAAGTCGAGAAAGACTGTAAACGATAGAACAAGTGCTAAAAATACTCCTAGTACAATAATAATTTCAAATAGTGTTGGCAATCTTACATCCTTCAAAAGAAGTCCCCCTTCATGTAAAAGCTAAAACGCTTTCAATATATAGTGCAACACGTATACTATACTTCCTCATCCCTATGTTGTAAACAGCTTATTCATCCGACTATTCGGAGATGAATAAGCTGTATTTTATACAAATTTTATTTTTCTAATAGTTCTTTCCCTGCGATACCTGGTTTGGTCATCTCATATGGGTTTAAAATAATATCCAATTCTTCTTCAGTCAGCACATCATGCTGCAGGCAAAGGTCACGGACTGATTGGCCTGTCATAATCGCTTCCCGGGCAATTCTGGCAGCCGCTTCATATCCAAGATGCGGATTGACAGCTGTGATCACGCCTGCGCTTTTTTCTACGTATTGCTTCAACCGCTTTTCGTTGGCTTCAATGCCCTTTAAGCAGTTGTCAGTGAACGAACGGAAGCCGTTGTTCATGATGCTGATGGATTGAAGCAAATTAAAGACAAGCACGGGCTCCATGACGTTCAACTCAAGCTGGCCGGCTTCTGAAGCAAGGCAGATTGTATTGTCGTTTCCGATAACCTGGAACGCAATTTGGTTGATCAGCTCCGCCATAACCGGATTGACTTTCCCCGGCATAATAGATGAACCCGGCTGACGTGCAGGCAGAGAAATTTCCGCAAGTCCGGCGCGCGGTCCCGACGCCATTAAGCGCAGGTCGTTTGCGATCTTCGACATGTTCATCATGCAGACTTTTAATGAAGCTGATACCTCTGTATAGGCATCTGTATTTTGTGTCGCATCAACAAGATGGTCAGCGCCGACAAGAGGAAGGCCGCTAATATCAGCAAGGTGCTTTACTACCTGTTTGATATATTCAGGATCAGCGTTCAGCCCTGTACCAACAGCAGTTGCGCCCATGTTGACTTCATATAGGTGCTGGCGCGATTGCTTGATTCGTTTGATATCACGCTCGAGAACACGGCTGTAAGCTTCGAATTCCTGGCCAAGACGGATCGGAACCGCATCTTGAAGGTGTGTCCGGCCCATTTTAATAACAGAGTCAAACTCCTGTGCTTTTTGCTTAAACACACTATGCATATCTTCCATTGTTTTCAGCAGTTTTTCTAAGAGCTTCAATGTGGAAATATGAATAGCAGTCGGGAACACATCGTTCGTAGACTGTGACATGTTCACATGTGTGTTTGGACTTAAATGGATATAATCTCCCTTTTTATGTCCCATGATTTCAAGCGCCCGGTTTCCGATAACCTCATTCGCGTTCATGTTCATAGAAGTTCCGGCACCGCCCTGAATCGGATCGACGATAAACTGATCGTGCCACTTGCCTTCCAGAATCTCGTCAGCAGCTTGTACGATAGCTTGGCCAATTCCTTCATACAGCCGTTTCACGTCCATGTTGGCAAGAGCCGCAGCTTTTTTCACAATCGCCAGTGCGTTAATCATTTCCTCATGGATTTTGTATCCTGTGATCGGGAAATTTTCAGAAGCACGGAGCGTCTGAATTCCGTAATAAACATCTGCCTCAATTTGTTTTTCCCCAAGGAAGTCTTTTTCCACGCGATATTCTTTTTGGCCGTTTAACATAATCTTTAACCTTCTTTCTCTTTGCTGGTTATCGTTTTTACATTTTACAGGACAACGTCATCAGCTATCGGCGTTTCCATAATTCTCTTGACGACAGGAAGATCCGAAGACTGACCTAGCGCCCACATCAATTTTGGCACAATTGCTTCTGTGTTCATATTTCTTGATCGGATAATTAAGTCTTGGTTGACTCTGCGGCCAACCTCGTAAATGCTCATGTCTTCGCCTTCTTCAAGACATTGAGTCGTAATGACGACGACAATGCCGCTTTCGATCAGCTCATTCACTTTTGACAAAATGTCCCTGCCTTCAAACGGCACCCCTCCGCTGCCATAACTCTCAATGACAATTCCTTTGTACATGCTTTTCAGGGCATCAAACATTTCGGGCTTTAAGCCTGGATGCAGCTTCAGCAGACATACATCTGTGCATAGTGAAGTGTCAACTGTGAAGGTGTCGTTCTCAGGTTCCGTTACTTGTTTGTTGTATTCAATCCCGTCTTCATTGATAAAAGCGATATATGGGTAATTGATGCTTTCAAATGCGTCGTAGCTTTTCGTTCTTAATTTGATCGCACGCGTTCCCTGAATGACTCTGCCGTCAAATATAACATAAACGCCGCCCACGCCTTCACAGGCAAATCGAATGGCATCAGTAATATTTTTTTTGGCATCGGTTTTTTGGAACGTGATCGGAATCTGCGAGCCGGTGATGACAATCGGCTTTTTGGCATGCTGCAGCATATACGATAGTGCTGCAGATGTATAGGCCATTGTATCTGTACCGTGAGTAATAACAAACCCGTCATAGGCATCATAATTTTCCTTAACGGCTTCCGCTATTTCCACCCAGTATTCAGGCTGCATATTGGTGCTGTCTATATTCATAAGCGACTGAGTTTCCATTGTGTAATCGTTATCAAGTTTTGATACGTAACTTAATAATTCATCAGCCTTGACTCCGGGAGCCAGCCCATTTTCCCCTTCAACTGAAGCAATCGTTCCCCCAGTTGTCAACATCAATAATTTTTTCATACCATGCACCTCTTCACTGTATCTAAAGATGGGTTGCGAGAAGGTATTCGCTTTTCGCATACTTTTAATGCAATTATAGACACGGAAAATAAAATACGCAAGACATTATTATTCAATTCGCGTACACTTCCTAATACCTATATGATATAATCAGCTCAAGGTGAAAAAGGAGCGGAAGTTCATGAATCTAGATCGTTTAACTGAATTGAGAAAAAAGAAAAATTGGTCGCTTCAATATACAGCTGACCTTCTCGGTATCGCAAAAAGCACATATGCCGGCTACGAGTCAGGCTACCGACGGCCTTCACTTGAAGCGCTTGCCATGCTGGCTGACCTCTTTGACACAACCTGCGATGAACTTTTAGGCCGCGAGAAACAAAAGCAGACTGCTCCTCAGGCCATAGAATTGGCCACGTGGAGCAGCCTTGACTTTACCATTTCTGTTGATGGCCAGCCGCTGAGTGAAGATGAAATCATCCAGCTGATTACCTTTATACGCACAAAAAGAAAAGTACAGGAGGAACTGAGTTAATCTTTAGCTCACGGTTTAATTTTACCGTAGGTTCCTCCTCCTCCGGCTTTCAATTCCAGTTTTCCGGATCTCGCTTTTACGATAAGCGCCGCGGTTTTCGGCGGGACAACGCGAGCCAAATCTTCTTCTGCAGCCTCATGAAGAACAGCCATTTCTGTTCCGAAGGCTTTTTTTAGTTTGTCCAGCGTTTTCGGGCCTACACCCGGAACAAATTGCAGCGGGATCTGATGTACATATCGCGGACGCGGGACGCGAACTTCAAGCTGATCACTCAATTCACGCAATCTTTCGCTGACTCCCTTGGTAAATCTGGCATTTCCGCAATTCGCGCACGCTGTTTCCCCGCTTACAGCAGGCTCTCCGCACGCTTCGCAAGCAGTCTGATAATATTTCCCCAATAACGGGTCCAAGCCATAATTTGCGATAATTTTCCTGTCATCTTGTCCCTTTAATGCAAGAGCAAATTCAGTAAAATCAGCTGACTGCACATATAGTTCATTATATTCTCTGCCGATTTTCCCCAACGAATGCGCATCAGAATTTGTTAAAAAAGGATACGGATTCAATTCAGATACCTGTGATGCCATGTCTGTATCACAGCTTAATCCAAGCTCCACCGCGTCTATCATAGATGGATCAAAAACCTCAGTTAAGCTTGATTTAACCCCTTTTCCATATAAGCTTTTATGCGGCGTAAAGATATGGGCGGGGATAAACAAGCCGCCCATATTCTGCACTTTTTTTTGCAGGTTTAAGCCCGTTTCATAAATCCGCTGCGAGCTTAAATGAATATTTTTCAGCCGGGCTGACAGCCAGTTTGAAAACTGTTTCATATCAGCCAGCGTCGGCATAAATACGAGCACATGGATCGGTCCGCTACAGGCTTCATCATAAATCTCCAGCTCGCTCCCCAATAAAAGAGTCGTGCTGCGATAACGGATTCCTCCCCCGTCAAGCTCGCGATATTTTCCAGATGAAATGCCTTCCTCAAGCTCTAGAATGACTTCCGGAGAATGACAGTCGATAATGCCGAGGAGTTCAATTCCTTTATGTTCACTGGCTTCAACCAAAATTCTGTCCAGCGTTAGTGTTTTGGCGCCTGTTATTTTGACAGCCCTTCCTGTAAAGGTCCGGCCGATATGAATGTGCAAATCCGCGTAAATCTTTTTCATTTTTGTGCTTGGAGCGCTTCTTTCAGTTGAAGATACTGAATCGCGTAGGCTGTTTTAGCATCATATACTTCACGCGATTCAACCAGCTTTAGCGCATCTTCAAGCGTCACCTCCATCACTTCAACAAACTCGTCCTCATCAAGCTCCCGTTTTTCTTCAAGCACAGAAAGCTCCTCAGCAAGAAAAACGTGAACGATCTCATCTGCAAATCCGGGTGATGTATAAAACGCAGTTATTTTTGTCAGTTTTTTTGCTGTATAACCGGTTTCCTCTTCAAGTTCCCGAAGTGCCGTATACTCCGGCTCCTCACCTTTTTCAAGCTTACCGGCCGGAATTTCAACGATCGTCCGCTCAAGCGGCTTACGGAATTGTTTGACCATGATGATTTTCCCTTCATCTGTGACGGCTAGTACCGCTACAGCTCCAGGGTGTTTCACAATTTCACGTTTACTGGCTTTGCCGTTTGGCAGCTCTACATCCTCGACATAAAGATCAATGACTTTACCCGAAAAGATCTGTTCTTTGGCAATTGTTTTTTCTTCTAATGATTTCATTTCTTCATCTCCCGTTCTGTCTCTATATGATGCCCCATACATTTTATCATACTAGAGCAAAAGGGGGCTTCTCCGTGAAAGTGCACCGCATGCCAAAAGGTGTTGTCTTAGTCGGAAAAGCATGGGAAATTCGGGCGAAGTTAAAAGAGTATGGACGCACATTTCAATATGTGAAAGATTGGATCTCAAAGCCATAAAAGTTGAAACTTTAGCTCCTTTATATTACGGTCAATACAAAGCCTAAAAAAGGAGTGTGCACATGAAAAAGCGCAAATTGGGTACATCTGATTTAGACATTAGTGAAGTCGGACTCGGCTGTATGTCTCTTGGAACTGAAAAAAACAAAGCATTGTCCATTCTGGATGAAGCGATCGAGCTTGGCATCAACTATTTGGACACAGCGGATTTGTATGACCGAGGCCGCAATGAAGAAATTGTCGGTGATGCGATCCAAAACAGACGCCAGGATATTATACTGGCAACAAAAGCGGGAAACCGTTGGGATGACGGAAGCGAGGGCTGGTATTGGGACCCTTCAAAAGCTTACATAAAAGAGGCAGTAAAAAAGAGCCTTACACGTCTGAAAACAGATTATATCGACCTTTATCAGCTTCACGGCGGCACGATAGAGGACAACATTGATGAAACGATCGAAGCGTTTGAGGAATTAAAACAAGAAGGTGTCATCCGCTACTACGGCATTTCTTCCATCCGCCCGAATGTGATTAAAGAATATGTAAAAAAATCAAACATCGTCAGCATTATGATGCAATTCAGCCTGTTTGACAGACGCCCTGAGGAATGGCTCCCGCTTTTAGAGGAACATCAAATCAGCGTAGTCGCCAGAGGTCCTGTTGCCAAAGGGCTCTTAACTGAAAAACCGCTTGATCAAGCTTCAGACAGCATGAAACAAAACGGGTACTTGTCCTATTCATTCGAGGAACTGACAAACGCCCGCAAGGCAATGGAGGAAGTGGCTCCCGATCTTTCCATGACAGAAAAGTCGCTGCAGTATCTGCTAGCACAGCCGGCTGTCGCTTCAGTGATTACAGGCGCCAGTAAGATTGAGCAGTTACGGGAAAATATTCAGGCAGCAAATGCACGGCGTTTAACCGAAGAAGAAATCAAAGCGCTCCAATCTCATGCGAAACAAGACATTTACAAAGCTCATCGCTCATAGCAGAAAAACCAGCACCCGTACGGGTGCTGGTTTATTTATATTGATGCCAATCCATTTGGCTTTCATTTAGGAGTTCTTCAAAGCTCTTATTTTTTTCGATCTCTTTTTTCTTTCTGATCTGTTCTGCTTTTTCTCTTTCCTGCCTCTTTTCATCCTCTTCCTTCAATTGGCTCTTCATCTCCATAAGCTTTGCTTTGATATCGGATTGAAGGCCGTCTTTTAGCTGGTGCTTATCAGCGGATTTTTGTTTTTTCATTCAGACTTCCCCCAAGTTTTGTTTTGAAGACAGTTTATCACGGAGCATATACACTGAACAAGCAGACTCTCTTCTGATTACTTTCTCAGCGAAGCAGTGTTTAGGTATAATGATTTTAAACACGAATTACCTATATTTAGTTGAAAGGTGCTGTGACTTGTTGAAGAAAATCTTTTTGGCCATTGGCGCTCTCGTAACAGCTGTCATCGCAATCGGAATTGTTTTTTCGAATATGATTCTATACATCAAGAAAAAAACGGATGAAGACATTATCAAAAGAGAGACAGACGACGGACATGATGTGTTTGAATCATTTGAACAAATGGAGAAAACCGCTTTTGTGATACCATCCGCTTACGGGTACGACATAAAAGGATACCATGTCGCACCGCATGACACACCAAATACCATCATCATCTGCCACGGGGTAACCATGAATGTGCTGAATTCTCTTAAGTATATGCATTTATTTCTTGGTCTCGGCTGGAATGTGCTCATTTATGACCATCGCCGGCATGGCCAAAGCGGCGGAAAGACGACCAGCTACGGGTTTTACGAAAAGGATGATCTCAATAAGGTTGTCAGCTGGCTCAAAAACAAAACAAATCATCGCGGATTGATCGGAATTCACGGTGAGTCGATGGGAGCTGTGACCGCCCTGCTTTATGCTGGTGCACACTGCAGCGATGGCGCTGATTTTTATATTGCCGATTGTCCGTTCGCATGTTTTGATGAACAGCTTGCCTACCGGCTGAGAGCGGAATACAGGCTCCCGTCTTGGCCCCTGCTTCCTATCGCCGACTTCTTTTTGAAGCTGAGAGGCGGCTATCGCGCACGTGAAGTATCTCCGCTTGCTGTCATTGATAAAATCGAAAAGCCGGTCCTCTTTATTCACAGTAAGGATGATGACTACATTCCTGTTTCTTCAACCAAGCGGCTTTATGAAAAGAAACGCGGGCCGAAAGCGCTGTACATTGCCGAGAACGGTGAACACGCCATGTCATATACCAAAAATCGGGATACGTACCGAAAAACAGTGCAGGAGTTTTTAGACAACATGAATGATTCAACAGAATAAAAAAGCGAAAGGCCTCTTCGGCTCTTTCGCTTTTTTATGTTACAGAACGTCGGTAATGCCATCCATATTTTCTCTGATCCATTCAATCGCAAGATCTATCGTTGTAAACTCCTGCGTCTCGAAGGTCATTTCATCCTGCAATAGCCAGACATCTTTCTTGATGGACTCTGCTCCTCCAATTGACCAGTGAAGCAAGGTATAGGGATGGTTTTGAGTCAGGAAGGATACCCACGTTTTATTTTGTGCTGTGTTCTTCATTGCCTTCAGCTTTTGTTCCACGTTTCGCGTCTCCTACTTTACTAATATGCTCATTCTGGGGCTGAGCATTTCAGCCGGGCTTTTCAGCGCCAATGTTTTGGCTTTTTCATTGTAATCGATCGTCATTTGATCGTCAAAAAACACTTTTTGTGACGATTGGATATACAGCGGAATGCCGTTCGTTTCCAGCTGCTCGCACTGTCCCGTTAATTCTTCTGCCAGCCAGATTGTCGGGACACCGCTTACCGCGCAGCCGCATCCTTCTGCATCGTAACGAAGCTGGGCTTTTTTCCCCGGGTTGGCGTCAAACGCCTGCTGCAGTGCCTGTTTTGCTGCATCTGTCACATGTATGTTCATAAGGTGAAACCCCCGTTTTCATCATTTTCGCTATTGTAGCATACAACACTGCCATTCGCATTGTTTCTGCCTTTTTTCCACCGCTTCGCATTTTCTTCTGCAGTCTTGATCCACTCATCTTTCCCTTGTATGTACTGATTGATGCTGTCAGGATGCTGGGCCGCCAGCCGTTTTTTGAGAATGGCGTATTCTTTCGCTATGCTTGGATGAGCTCTGAGATAATCTCTGAATAACAGATGCCTTTCAATAGCAGGGTTTCCCTGTTCGTACATATGGACATGATGAGTGCGTTTATTTCCGCCCTTTTGGAAATAACGCCTGCCCGCTATGCCGTTCTCACCTTTTGGTGTATAGCCGTTAGCCTTCATTTGTTCATCAAATTGGCTCACGGCTTCAATGCTTCTGACTTCAATTAACATATCAATGATTGGCTTCGCTGCCATGTTCGGTATTGATGTGCTTCCGATGTGATGAACAGCGATAATCTCCGGCCCGAACACAAGTTTCAGCCGTTCTTTTTCTTCATCGAAACATTCTGCCCATTTTTCGTTGTAGAGAACGACCTCAACTTTTCTTTTCGGATACAAATGAAAGACCGACAGCAATAGACCCTGCGCTGCTTTGACGGTTTCTGCCTTTTGGAATCCAGCCTGTGTATAGAGTGACACGGCCGGGGTATTGTTCTCGGCTGTGACTACTTCGATTTTCTCAGCGTCTTCATTATGATCAATGACAAATTGCAGAAGTGCTCGTCCAATTCCTTTTCTGAAACCGTCAGGATGCACAACAAGCCTGCAAATGGTGAGATGATGCATGTTTTTCTCATATGAAATGACACCGATCAGCTTGCCGTTTTTCCGATATCCCGCAAACCGTTCATGGGATGCTTGAATATCCTTCACCTTCTCTTGTAAAGCGGGAATACCGTCAAAACCGATAATCTCTGTTTCCTTTATGTAGGCGGGGATCTGTACGGCTAAAATCTCACGCGCTATCGTGGCTTCCTTATGCTGGAGAAATTCAATCATTCGTGTTCTCCTGAAACAGCCGCTGTCTCTCGACTTTTGCGACGCGGACTGCATACGACTCGTACCAAACGCTTTTTCCTTTTTCTTTTGCTGCTTGATGTTCAGTGTGATGCCTCCAATGGTTAATTGCGTCCATACTGTCCCAATAGGAAACTGTGATGCCCCTTCCATCCGCTTCACGTACGCTTTCCACGCCTAAAAATCCAGGCTGATCCGCCGCAAGCGATACCATCCGCTCCGCTGTTTCTCCATATCCTGTGTCATTTTCGCTTTTGACAGAAGAAAAAATGACTGCATAGTAAGGAGGCTCAGGTGTTTTTGATAAAAAATTCATCATATTTCCCCCTCATATGTTTTTGACAAACAGTACCCTGTCTTGGCCTGGGCCATCATAGTTTGCAAACACTGAGATGCCATTTACCGTCTTGGTGCCCTTTTCAATATCAAACCCCAATTTTGTGTGATATGCGATTGATACCTTATTCACAGGTGAAGTGACGCACTTTACCCGGGTGCAGCCTCTTTGTTTTACTGTTTCGATAAATACATCATACAATTGTTTCCCAATTTGCATTTTTCTGAAATCCGGATGCACACCGGAAAAATGAATGTACGCCGTTTCAGGATCCGATTGCGATTGAAATCCGATTAAAAATCCCGTCATGCTGTTATGTTCGGATGTAATAAAGCTTGTGTCCTGAAAATGCTCAAAAAATAGTCTCGGCAATTTTTCTTTCAGCTGTCTGCCGCCCCACCATTCATTCAGTACAGACGTTACCATTTCATAATCTGAAGACATGATTGTTCGAATATCCATTACGATTTGATCTCCCTCCGTCTGGCAAAACGAATGTCAGCTCTTTTTCTCACAATATAAAAATTATATTTTGCCTGGCTGGAATTGTAAATGCCTTCTTTCCTGTATTATACGTTTCCAGACTGCCTAGGGAACAATGTTTGATCATTTTAAACCTATTTCTCCCCCAAGCAGGAGGAGAGACTTTACAGCACAATATCAAGCACTTGATCAAGTTTCAGCTTATAAAGCTGATCCTCGTCTCCTTTTATCCATACTGCTTTTTCAAACTCTTCATACCGGCAGATCTTCCCGGTGCAGCGGACAATCTCACCGTC
Source organism: Bacillus sp. YP1 (assembly GCF_000877815.1). Lineage (NCBI taxonomy): Bacteria > Bacillati > Bacillota > Bacilli > Caryophanales > Bacillaceae > Bacillus > Bacillus sp. YP1. The sequence goes on from NZ_CP010014.1 coordinate 2,070,999, forward strand.
CTGAAAGCAGCTCACAGTGATATCCTGAGCGAACTCCATCGCGGCACAAAGCGTTTGATTCATCTCTTCCAGCTTATCGGGGTCAAGGATCGGCTTCTGCAGCTTCTGTTTAAGCCGCTTTCTCTCCAGCAGGCTTTGCTTATGTTCCGGCAGAAACATCCTGCTCCCTTCCCACAGCAGGTTGCCCCTTTTTAAATGATCGTTCATTTATAATGCCCCCCTATTTTAGCCGCACGTTCAAATGCCTGGCCTGCCGCTGTCAGTGACGCCGCCCTGATGATTGCTGTGTCGCCGAATCGATTTTTAATGCCGTCCATCACATAGCCTAGGCTCATTTTCTTTGCATAATCCTGAAATAAATTGAGCTGCCATATGTCATCAGATGAGAGCTGAGACAGATTGACACCGAGACGGCGGACAGGTTTCCCGTCCCAAAATGTAAGAAACAGCCGGCGTACAGCCTCATATACATCCTGCGTAGAATTAGTCGGCTCTGCCAGCTTCACTTGCCGGTTGAAGCCCGTCGGCCAATCAAAATCAGCACCCCGGCAGCTCACTGACACCGTCTGCCCCATGACCCCGGCGTTTCGGCTTCGCCTGCACACTTCTTCACTCAGCTCAAGCAATACGACCTTGATTTCTTTGTCAAAGTGTTCGTAGTCTCTCGGGAGAGTCATTCCATGGCCTATCGCCTTTTGCCCGTCCAGAGACGAAGTTGACACAGGGGAATAGTCGATTCCGTTTGCCGTCATCCACAGCACGTGGCCGTTAATGCCCCATTTCTTTTTTAAAAGATCGAGCGGAAAAGCCGCGAGCCCGCCGATCGTGCTGATGCCCATTCGATTTAAATGATGCTTCATGCGGCTCCCGACGCCAAACATGCTGCCCACCGGGAGCGGCCACATTTCGGTTTTCATATTTTCTTTCGTTAAGGTAAAAATGCCGTTCGTATTCTTTTTGGCAAAATTGTCACACGCAATTTTGGCCAGCGCTTTGTTAGGGCCGATTCCGACCCGTGCATAAACGCCGATCTCCCGCATGATTCTGCCCTGAATGCTTTTCGCGATCTCCATCGGCGTCCCAAACAGCTTCTGGCTGCCTGTAATGTCCATGAACTGTTCATCGATAGAATAAGGCTCCACAAGGTCTGTATACTCCTCGAGAATGGCCGTAATTTGCAGTGATACATCAATATACCGCTGCATACGCGGCCGGAGCACAACAGCCTCAGGACACTTTTCCTGCGCCTCCCACAGCCGTGAAGCATTCACCACACCCTTTTGTTTCGCCAGCGGGCAGGCAGCCAGTACGACTCCGCCCCTTTTTTCAGGGTCACCCGAAACAATGACGGGCTTATTTTTCAAATATGGATTTTCCGCTTTCTCTACAGATGCATAAAACGATTGCATGTCAACGAGAAAAATCACTTTTTCTTTCATCATACACACCTCTAAAAAGAACTTATGTTCGTTTTTCATTATATGCGAAAGTATGTTCGTTTTATACTGGTAAATGATTCTTGTCTGACAGAAAATATGATCCAAGGGTTTGAGAGAAGAAAAACATTTAGTAGAATAAAAGCGAAGCATAAGGATAGGAGAGTCATGATGGAGAAATTTGTCGAAAAAATGATGGAACAGGCATTGCGGCAATACGGCAGAAACGTTGCTATAGATCCGTTAAGCCCGTATGAAAAACAAAGCCTGAAAGCGGCTCTACAAGAGAGACGGATTGAAGAACCAGATGAGGATTTGCATGCGCATATAGAAGATATCATTTATGACTATGTCACAAACCAAGGCCTGTTCTCTTAAACGCATGACTGTCAGTTCTTTCAGCCGCTGATGCGGCTTCCCTTTGAAAACACCGCCTGAAACAAATAAACAGTCTCAGGCTTACAGAAAAAGCAGGATTTTCTCACGCTCCATAGATTCATATGGCCTGGCGTAAAATTCCCCCTCAGAACTCGCGCAAAACGGAATAAGCTGTCCATGATCACGCGTATACACTTTTTCGAAGAGATGTGCTCTCTTGTTCTGTCATGCGGCCCATGCCGGTTTTCAGCGTACATCTTGATCTCATATCCGGTTTCACTGCCGATATGATCCACGTTCTGGCGGCTTAAACTAACACACTCTCACTGACCAATCGCTTTGCTTTTCATCGGACATCCCGTCATTTTCCTTCTTCAATTTCAAGATGTCAACCCCGTCAGCCACACGCATCCTCAACGCATAGTATATTGCCATCCATACAATCAGGCATACTACATGTCAAAAACGAAATATTTTGAACGATCTATTGGAGAAGGAAATTTTTTCATATATGATAGAGAAAGATCATACATACAGGAGAGAATATAATTCATGAAGAAATGGAAAGACATCCACCCGATCAGCTGGACAATTATAATCGGAACCATTTTCGGCAGAATGGCAACATCGATGAGCATTCCTTTTTTAGCGATTTATTTGACAGCCGTCCAAGGCGCATCAGCTTCCTATGCAGGGCTGGTCATCGCCGCGAGCTCATCAGTCGGCATCCTCGCAAGCTTTTACGGCGGATATATCTCAGATAAATTCGGCAGAAAAAACATGATGCTTGTATCGATTTTCGGATGGATGCTGGTATTTGCAGGCTTTGCGGCAGCATCTCATCTCTGGGTGTTTTTTGTAGTAAACGCATTAAACGGTCTTTGCAAATCACTGTTTGAGCCCGCTTCAAAGGCCTTGCTTTCTGATATGACAGAAGAAAAAACGAGACTGCTAGTTTTTAATTTACGCTATGCGGCTATTAATATCGGCGTTGTCTTCGGACCTGTGCTTGGCCTATATTTCGGCTCATCGCAATCGACTACGCCCTTTTTGGTGCCTGCAGTCATTTACGGACTATACGGAATTGTGCTTGCCCTCCAATTTAAAAAACATCCATCCTTATCAGCACCAGCCCAGTCCCGAAATATGAGCGTGCGGGAAGCGTTTATGGTCACGCAAAAGGATTATCTTTTTACCATTGCTTTGGTCGGCATTACGCTATGCACCTTCGGCTACTCACAATTCAGTTCCACATTCCCTCAGTATATGGCGCAGAACCCCTTGATCGGCAATGGAACGAAGCTGTATGGGCTGATGCTGACATTAAACGCAATCGTTGTGTTGGCGACGCAATTTCCCATTGTCCATTTTGCAAAACGGTTTTCGCCGCTTTGTTCTCTGATGCTCGGTAATGTGATGGTTAGCATCAGCATGGCCATTTTCACCGTATCACACGGTGTTCCATCAATTGTGATGATTGTCATCACATTTACAATCGGCGAAGTGCTTTTATTCTCTATGATGGATTTGTATGTAGACCAGATTGCAAAACCAGGATTAAAAGGCACTTATTTCGGGGCAATCGGTTTTTCACAGCTCGGAAACGTCATCGGCCCTTGGGTCGGGGGGATATGTATAGACCTGTTTGGCGCTGGCCGGCCGATTTATATTTTTTCTGTCCTGAGCGGCATTACCCTGCTCGGCCTGCCATTTTTAGCGTTCGCCTATCGGCAAATGAAAATGGAGACCACAAAACACCGTTCCCGTCTGGAAAAGCCGCTTTAAATAAAAAACGGAAGAGAATGAATCTCTCCCGCAAACATGAGGTGAAGAACATGAATATAGGTGATGTGATGTTTCAGCTGTTTGTATTTATTATATTTGCCGCTGTCGTCTTTGCGGCTGTTACAGGCTTCAAGTATGCGAAAAACCGAAAAGCGCAGCTGGATCGCATTGAGAAAAAGCTGAACAGCCTGTCCGAAGATCACGATTAACAGCTTGGGGCAACGAGCTCTACCTTAATCCGGTCTGGATCCTCACAAAAGACTGCATAATGCCCGTCTCCTCCGGCAAAAGGATGCCTGTCTCGGTACAACACACGATAGCCTTTTGCCGTCAATTTTTCAGTCATCTGATCGACTTGAAGCTTGGATTCAGCATGAAATGCGATATGGTTCAGACCGACTCGGCATCTATGGTATTCCGGCTCTAGAAATGGCTCTTTCGCCTGCACAATCACTAGGTAAAAACGATCTTTCTTCCAGCTGATGCCTGAGCTCCATTTTTGATACTCTTTATAGCAAAGTTCTTTTAAGAACCAGCCCCAAAACCGCCTAGACGCCTCCAAATCAGAGACATACAGTTCAATATGATGCACAATTTCATACCCTCCTTACCAGCACTTCCTCGACCTTATGCCCGTCTCCCTTACGCAAAATGAGATCTGACCTGAATTTAGTCGGCAAAATATTTTCATATAAATTCGGCCGGTTGACACTCTCCCAAATCGAGGCTGCCATCTCGTCAGCCTCCTGATCGGACAAGTCTTTAAATTTATGAAAATATGAATCAGGATTTTGAAAAGCAGTTTCCCGAAGAAGGCGAAAACGCTCTAAATACCAAGTGAAAATCCAGCTTTCCTCCGCATCCACATAAATCGAAAAATCAAAGAAATCGGAAACAAAAATACGCGGGTTTTCCCGGTCATCCTCCAAGGTGGGCGACTGAAGAACATTAATGCCTTCAATAATCACAATATCCGCCTGTTCTACAACCTCAAACACACCTTCCTCGCGGTCATAGGTTAGATGGGAATACACCGGGGCCTTTACGCTGTCCTTTCCTGATTTTAAGTCATTCAAAAACTCAAGCAGCGCCTTTACATCATAGCTTTCAGGAAACCCTTTTCTAGACATCATATTTTTCTTTTTCAGCTCGGCAGTAGGAAATAAAAAACCATCTGTCGTGATAAGGCTCACTTTTGGACGGTCAGGCAAACGCGAAAGCAGCTTCTGCAAGATCCGCGCCGTCGTGCTTTTTCCGACTGCGACACTGCCGGCAATGCCGATAATAAACGGAATTTTGGCTGAATGTGGGTGCTTCAAAAAAACATTGACATGCTTATTGCGTTCAGCCGCAGACTTGACATGCAAATGAAGCAAGCGAACAAGCGGAATATAGATCGTTTCCACTTCTTCAACAGATAGATAATCATTCAATCCTTCCACAGCTTTTGCCTCTTCTTCAGATACAGCAATCGACAAATGCCCCCCAAAACCAGACCAAGACTCCCGATTGTGCTGTGTATATAAAGTATGTAAGTTAAGTTCTTTATTTTTCACTGTTTACACCTGACTCTCTGTAGGTTAAAACCCTTACAAAGATTGTAACGGAAAACCTTTTTACTGTCTGCTTATTTTTCATTTCGTTTTTTTAGCAAATCAGCACCGATTCGGTTATACGCAGCCATTTCATCTTTTGGAACCATGCTTCCTCCCGTTCCCCAGACGACATGTACGGCATGTTCCATCTTATATTTCTGAGCATAGTGCCTTCCCTCTTCTGTCGTAAAAAGCTGAACCGGCCCGAACATGCCGGCAAGAGCAGAGGGCTCTAAATATTTATCTTCAGATACAGCCAACATATGAAGCAAAGTATAAAGCGTATTGTCCTCTACCGTATAACAGCCGCTCAGAAGCGGTTCAATCAGCTTGCCGACAAATCCTGACGGCCTCCCTACGGCAAGTCCGTCAGCAGCCGTCTGATTATCCAGGCCGATATCCTGGACGGAGATCTTCTCGTGAAGTCCTGAATAAAGCCCTAACAGCATACAAGGTGAATGAGTTGGTTCTGCGAAAAACACATGAACATGATCTCCGTATAAAAGCTTCAGCCCAAATGCTACACCGCCCGGTCCTCCGCCGACTCCGCACGGCAGATACACAAACAAGGGCGTCTCAAGACTTGGCTTTATATTCATACAGTCAAGCTGTGTTTTTAATCGGCTTGCGGCAACAGCATATCCTAAAAACAGCTGTCGAGAATATTCATCATCAATAAAATAACAGAATGGATCTTGTTCCGCCTGCCGTCTCCCTTCGTTCACTGCTTCGCTGTAATCTGTTTCGTACTCCATAACAGTGACTCCCTTTTGGCGGAGGAGATCCTTTTTCCACTGCTTAGCATCGGCGGACATATGCACTGTCACACGAAACCCGAGTGCCGCGCCGATGATGCCGATGCTTAAACCTAGATTTCCTGTCGAACCGACAGCAATCGAATAGCGGGAGAAAAACCCGGCAAACCGCTCTTCCTGTAAGATGCGGTAATCATCGGTTTCCTGAAGCATCCCTTCTTGAAGCGCGAGATTTTCAGCATGCTTTAACACTTCATAAATCCCGCCCCTCGCTTTAATCGATCCTGAAATCGGAAGCTCATGGTCGCACTTTAAAAGCCATCTTCCCGGAAATGGCTGCTGATATGTTGCTTCCAGCTTTTCCTTCATATGCTGCACCTCAAAAAGCGGAGACTCGATGATTCCTTTAGCGCCTTTCGTCTCAGGAAACACCTCGGCAATGTAAGGTGCAAACCGCCGCATTCTTTTTTCCGCTTCCGCTATCTCGGTTGCCCACTCATCTGCACGGGGTATTGGCCCCTCTTTCTTGCCCGAATTTTCCCAGAATACAGGCTCTGCATCAATCAGTTTCTGAATAAACAGATCTTTAAGCAGAGCATGAAGGACTTCTGAATGAAATGACATTCAACAATCTCTCCCTTCCACTATCAAAAACTGCCTCGTGAGAAACAAGCCACTCCACCACAGGCAGTTCTATCATTATTTTTTCATGAGCGCGCGTCCTGCCAGCTTTTCTACAAGAGCTGGAAACAGCTGATACAGCTTAGTGCCGGCATTCATTAAACGCGGAAGATTGATCTCCCGCTTTTTCGTAAAAATTGCAGCTGTAATTTGAGCTGCCACGTCATCAGGATCAAGCATCCAGCGGCCGACATTTTTGGCGTAGTCCCCGCCTTTATCAGCAATGGAAAAAAAGTCCGTCTGAATCGGTCCCGGGTTGACTGTTGTCACATAAATGCCGGTTCCCGAAAGCTCCATCCGCAAAGCGTTTGAGTAACCTAACACGGCATGTTTGGTCGCGGAATACAGGCTCGACTTCGGTGTTGCGATTTTCCCCGCTTGAGAGGCGATATTGATGATATGGCCCTTTTTTTGCTCAAGCATTTGCGGAAGCACCGCTTTTGTACAGGCGATCAGGCCGAAGACATTCACATCAAACATCGCTTTCATGTCATCCAATGTAGAGTCTAAAACCGTTTCAAATATACCGAAGCCTGCATTGTTAATCAGTACATCAACCGAGCCGATCTGATCGCGGACCCGGATGATATCCTCTAGGCGGCCGACATCCAGAGGAAAAATCTCACACTGTCCGCTCCATTCCTCGGTTATTTTCCTTTTGATTTCTATCAAACGATCCTCGCGTCTAGCCGACAGCAGGACATGGGCTCCTTCAGCCGCGCATAAGTATGCGATTCTTTCACCAAGCCCTCCTGAAGCGCCGGTTATCCAAATCCTTTTTCCCGCTATATGTTTCACCCATTTCACCTCTTCATTGTTTTAAAGTATGCGGTATTTCCTTCCCAATATGACGTGATGGCTTCTTCAGCCTCTAACACATCAAGATGACCTGCCGTTTCTGACATCGTTAAAAACAATTCTTTTTCATATACAGCAGGAAAAAGCTGCTGACAGACCTGAAAAGCGGTCATCGGCTTTTCATCCAGCATGCGACGGACATCCTCCGTCCTGTTCCTCTGCTTGTCAAAACGCTTCTCAATCAGCGCTTGTACACCGGTGATAGGCTCGCCATGACCAGGAAATACGATTGTTGGATCAAGTTGAGACAGCCTTCGCAATGACCGCTGATAATCCACTAAAGGCTTTGACCTGACGTCTCCCGCTTTCGGCGCTTCCAAAATCGGATTAGATGAGCTGTTTGCCAGCAGTAGATCGCCGCCAAGCATCCTTCCGCTTTTTTCATGGAACAGAACGATATGCGATTCAGCATGTCCAGGCATCTCCAACACAGACCAGCCCTCAAGCCCATCTATGCCCATACCTTCTCTGATTGATTTTGTCAGAGATCTCGTACAGGAAAATGCGTACGCTGACCGAATCAGCTTTTCCGCCTTCCCCGTATCAAACGGAACGCCTAATTCAGGCAGCAGCTTTTGAAAAAAACGTTTTTGCCAATCCATAAAGGCTTGATTTCGGCTGATATAAGGTTCGTTGAATGTATGCCCAATCACTTCGATTTCATCTGAAAAGACATCAAGCAAGCCTGCATGGTCAGCATGATGGTGAGTCAGTACAACCTGCTCGATATCTGATATTTTCACATTTACAGCGGCAAGCTGCTCTTGTAGGGCTCTGGCAGCCTCTTTTGTATTCGGCCCGGCATCGATAAGTGTCAGCGCATCACCTTTTACGAGGTAAACGATAACATCGCCGACAGCAAACGGCGTCGGGACGCGGATCGCAATTACATCTTCAGTTGTCATCCTTTCGCTCCTTGTCTTCATTCATTATTCATATTTTAGCTTTTTCTCGGTCTTGTGTCATTATTGCTGAATGAGAACAAACCTTTTTGAAAAAGCTATTGACATCAGCTTGTCTGCCATTGCATAATGAACAACAAACTAAAACGAGAACCATTGGAACGCTATGACGAGGAATAGTATACAAGGCAATGGCCTAAGAGAGCGATACCCCCGGCTGAAAGGTGTTGCGGCCCGCTTGTTTGTAGAACCTGCCCTCAAGTCGCGGTTAGGAAAACCTAAACGTTTCCCGCGTTACGGGATTTGAGCTGAGCACAATTTGTGCTAATGAGGGTGGTACCGCGAACCTTTTCGTCCTTTACGTGATGAAAAGGTTTTTTTGTTGTTCTGATAGAAGGAGGATATCAATGAAAAAGATAGGATTTGTCGGCGCCGGGTCAATGGCAGAAGCAATGATCAACGGCATTTTGCAAAGCGGCATCACAAAACCAGAACATATCTATATTACAAATCGCTCAAATGACGAGCGTCTGATTGAATTAAAGGAAACGTACGGCGTGCGTCCATGCAGAGATAAAAATGAGTTTTTCACTCACACCGATATCATTATCCTCGCTTTCAAACCGAAAGACGCGGCGGAAAGCATCGACAGCATCCGGCCGTATATCAAGGACCAGCTTGTCATTTCAGTACTTGCAGGCCTTACCATCGAAACCATTCAGCATTATTTTGGCAGAAAGCTCGCGGTCATTCGCGTCATGCCTAATACATCAGCGGCAATCAGAAAATCAGCAACCGGATTTTCCGTAAGCGCGGAAGCAAGCAAGAATGATATAATTGTCGCAAAAGCTCTATTGGAAACAATCGGTGATGCAACACTGGTTGAGGAGCGGCATCTTGACGCTGTCACTGCAATTGCAGGCAGCGGCCCGGCCTACGTGTATCGTTATATTGAGGCGATGGAAAAAGCAGCACAAAAAGTAGGATTAGATAAAGAAACGGCAAAAGCACTCATTTTGCAGACAATGGCAGGGGCAACAGATATGCTCCTCCAAAGCGGCAAACAGCCGGAAAAGCTGCGTAAAGAAATCACCAGTCCTGGGGGCACTACAGAGGCAGGTCTTCGCGCTTTACAGGACTCCCGCTTTGAAGAAGCAATTATTCACTGTATTGAAGAAACAGCTAAACGGAGCGCAGAAATCAAAGAACAGTTTGCCGGTGCCGCCTTAGAGAGACATTCTTAGATGTAAGGACAAAAACAGAAGGCACAGTGCCTTCTGTTTTTTATTTTTCCCGCAGCAGCTGGCCGGCAGATTCTGATTGCTTTAATAGCGCGGAGATCGTAAATGAAAGCAAATCGGGAAGCACTTCAAAGGAATAAGGCATATACAATCTTTCCGTCCATTTATGCGGGTCTTTACCAGCCGGACCGACATTTAAAACTGGGACATATAAAGCCTGATTTTTACCGCTTGGCAATGAATACCCTCTGTTGAAGAGCGGCATATTGCTTGAGTATGCATCAACCTCCTGCTTTTCCAGCTGAAGATAACTCAAGTCCGAAAGTCCGGGGAAGTACTGAACCTCCCTTAATGCAATGCCGTATCGCTCAGCCGCATAATGCTTTAACTGATCTGCTGTATTTCTGATCAATTGATCATCCTTTGAAGAAACAGCTGGATAAAGCGGCGGACTATAAAACAGAACGATGAGCGGCGCATCCTCCTTACAAAGCGAAGCAAGCTCAGAAACAATTTTCGTCGAAAAATCCCTGTCTCCAAGCTCGCCCCTGTTAGCAAAGGCATAATTTAGAGCCCGCTCTGTTTCCGAGATCCCCGCACGCTTTTTTGCACGCGAGACCAGCTCATCAAATGTCAAAACAGTGACATCCCGCTCAATCGGCTGAAATGGCTCAAATTGTTGAAAATCCTGTGTTTTCTTCCGAACGTTCGACATGATTTCCTCCGCCGCCTGTTCTGCTGTTTTAAGCAGCATCTGATGCAGCTCACTAGCTGAGCGTTTCATTGACAGCACATTAAATAATGTGACAGCTGTATGCGGTGTCTGGACTGAATATGCCTCTTTCAAGTCCTTTTGCATTAAGTTTACCGGCGGCGGAGTGACCTCGCCATCAACCTTTTCGCAATAATCAGCATTCAGTTCAAGCAAACTGTTAATCTCAGATACCATTAAATTTGCGTTTAGGCCTGAAAACGGCTCTCCAACATGTGTCTCAATCCCCTTGCAGAAAAAACCCGCAAGCACCTTTCCAATGCTTCCTGTATAAAAATATTGCTGTTGATCGCCGGGAAATTTTTCAAACATCGGTTCGGCATTCAGGCAAGCGGTTAATGTGATATCATGCTTTTTCTCCATTTCCTTCAAGGCAGGAACCGCTTCAATCATGCCTCTTGAATTCACTTCCTCGTCCGGAACCGTTATCAACAGCAGATTGCCCTCAAAATGTCCGTTCATTGCCCTCTCCAGCATCGACAGTTGAACACAAAGCCCCGCTTTCATATCCATCGTCCCTCTTCCGAACAGCCAGTCTCCGCTTTCGGCATCTCTTCTCACACGTTCCGGGAGCAGCTCTTTTTTCTCTAAAAAGGAGCTCAAAAGCTCAGCAGGCTTGCAAGCCATATGTTTAAATTCGCCGTAATCTTCTATGTCAACGACATCAAAATGACTCAGCAGAAGCACTGTCTTTTTGACATTCTTCTTTTTGACTAGAGCCGTAAGAAAAGATCTGCCATCGTCCATCGGATGAAGTGTTACATCATCAGGGTGCTTTTGAAAATAGGGCTTGTCCTTCAAAATAAAATAAAGATACTCTGCAAGCGCTGCCTCGCCCTTTGAACCGGTGATGCTTTCGTATTGCACAAGAGAAGTTAAAAGTGCCAGCAATTCGTCCTTCGTCTGCCAATTCATTGATTCCGCCCCTCCTATGAATAAAAATGCTTCAATACTGAAAAATAAACTGATTTCTCGTCTATTATACAGAAATGTTTGACAAAAGCGGTTCTTTTGAGCAGTTTATATGACGGGAAAGAAATGACTTGATATAATCAATCTCTAAAAACCTTACGGGAGGCGAAAGAAATGGCCAGAAAATTATTTACACCTATTACAATTAAAGATATGACGTTAAAAAACCGCATTGTCATGTCGCCAATGTGCATGTATTCTTCTCATGAAAAGGACGGAAAATTAACACCGTTCCACATGGCACATTACATATCGCGCGCAATCGGCCAGGTCGGACTGATTATTGTAGAGGCGTCAGCGGTTAACCCTCAAGGACGAATCACTGACCAAGACTTAGGCATTTGGAGCGACGAGCATATTGAAGGCTTTGCCAAACTGACTGAGCAGGTCAAAGAACAAGGTTCAAAAATCGGCATTCAGCTTGCCCATGCCGGACGTAAAGCTGAGCTTGAAGGAGATATCTTCGCTCCATCGGCGATTGCGTTTGATGAACAATCAGCAACACCTGTAGAAATGTCAGCAGAAAAAGTAAAAGAAACAGTTCAGGAGTTCAAGCAAGCGGCTGCCCGCGCAAAAGAAGCCGGCTTTGATGTGATTGAAATTCATGCGGCGCACGGATATTTAATTCATGAATTTTTGTCTCCGCTTTCCAACCATCGCACAGATGAATACGGCGGCTCACCTGAAAACCGCTATCGTTTCTTGAGAGAGATCATTGATGAAGTCAAACAAGTATGGGACGGTCCTTTATTTGTCCGTGTATCTGCTTCTGACTACACTGACAAAGGCTTAGACATTGCCGATCACATCGGTTTTGCAAAATGGATGAAGGAGCAGGGAGTTGACTTAATTGACTGCAGCTCAGGCGCCCTTGTTCACGCAGACATTAACGTATTCCCTGGCTATCAGGTCAGCTTCGCTGAGAAAATCCGTGAACAGGCGGACATGGCTACTGGTGCCGTCGGCATGATTACAGACGGTTCAATGGCTGAAGAAATTCTGCAAAACGGACGTGCCGACCTCATCTTTATCGGCAGAGAGCTTTTGCGGGATCCATTCTTTGCAAGAACTGCTGCGAAACAGCTCAATACAGAGATTCCGGCCCCTGTTCAATACGAAAGAGGCTGGTAATGCCCATAAGAGATATCCTGTAGAGGATATCTCTTTTTTTATTTTTAGAGAAACGATCGGCTAAGGTTCTCCGTCTCCCTAGTAGAACCAATTAGAGGAGATGACTCCAATGAAATCAGCTTGGATGGAAAAGACATATACAATTGACGGATGTGCGTTTCATACACAACACCGGAAAGGATCAAGCGGTGTAACGATTGTCTTTGAGGCCGGCTATGGTACTTCTTCTGAGACGTGGAAACCATTAATGGCGGACATTGATGATGAATTTGGCATTTTCACATATGATCGGGCAGGCATAGGAAAAAGCGGGCAAAGCAGAGCTAAACGAACAGCTGATCAACAAGTGAAAGAATTGGAGAGTTTGCTTAAAGCAGCTGATGTAAAACCTCCTTATTTGGCTGTTTCACACTCATACGGAGCTGTCATCACCGGTTTATGGGCCTGCAAAAACAAGTATGATATTATCGGCATGGTCCTTCTTGACCCAGCTTTAGGCGATTGCGCCAGCTTTACCTTTATACCCGAAGAAATGCACAAATCACATACGAGAAAGATGATGCTTGAGGGCACACATGCAGAGTTTTCAAAAAGTCTGCAGGAGCTCAAAAAGCGGCAAGTCCACTTAGGAAACATGCCTCTTCTTGTGTTGTCATCAGGAGAACGGACTGAGAAATTCGCTGCTGAACAGGAGTGGCAAAACTTGCACAGCAGCATATTGTCTCTATCTAACCAAAGCGGCTGGATTCAAGCTAAAAACAGCTCCCACAACATCCATCATGATGAACCTCATATCGTTCACTTGGCTATTTATGACGTATGGTGCGCAGCGTGCCAGCAGGCCGCTCCTCTTTACCAGGCAGTCAATTAACGTAAAAAAAGACCGGGCCGTAAGGGATTCCCGGTCTTTTATATTATTTTGTTTCACGGTGAAGGGTATATTTCTTTAAACGCGGTGAATATTTTTTCAGCTCCAAACGGTCTGGATTGGTGCGTTTATTTTTTGTTGTGATGTAATTTCGGTCTCCCGTTTCAGTGCAGGCTAAAGTAACATTTACTCTCATAATTAACATCTCCTTATAAAGCGTAATGATTACGTTTTATTATACAACGTCATCACAAATTGTCAAATAAGAGCTCCGCCTTCAGCCTCGCGGGACGTTTACCTCTAAGAAATCATATGCCGCCACGCTATTGGGGAAAACGTCAACCGCTTCTTTTTGAAGCTCCAAAGAAGCATCTCCCTGATATCTTGCGCTGATATGGGTTAAAATGAGCTGCTTCGCTCTTGCTTCTTTCGCTGTTACAGCCGCTTGTTCCGTTGTACTGTGATAATAATCATAAGCAAGTTTACGGTCTTCCTTAGCAAAGGTTGCTTCATGAACAAGCACATCACAATCCCTCGCAAGCTCTTTTAGTTTGTCACTTACTCTCGTATCACCGGAGAACACAACAGATCTTCCCTTTTTAGGAGGCTCCAGAAAATCATTCCCATTGATGATTCGTCCGTCTTCAAGCGTTACCGTTTCGCCTTTTTTGATTTTCTGATATACAGGTCCGGGCGGGATGTTCATTTCTTTTAATACATCAGCCTTCAAGGAACCCGGTACGTCTTTTTCCTGCACACGGTACCCGAAGGCTTCCACTCCATGAATAACAGATACCGCTGTGACAATAAACTGATCGTCCTCAAACACGATTCCTTCTTCAATTTCCTGGACCGCAAGCGGATATGTCAAATGGGTCTTCGTGACGGCAAGGCTTGTTTCAATAAACGCCTTGATCCCTTTAGGTCCGTACACTGTCAGCTCGTCCTCTCCGCCTTGAAAGGAACGGCTCCCCAGAAGCCCCGGAAGTCCGTATACATGATCGCCGTGCATGTGTGTAATAAAGATTTTCTCTATTTTACGAGGTTTAATCGTTGTATGTAAAATTTGATGCTGTGTGGCTTCCCCGCAGTCAAAAAGCCATACCGAACGCCTTTCTTCAAGCAATTTTAATGCCACCGACGTTACATTTCTCGCCTTGGCGGGAATGCCGGCTCCCGTCCCTAAAAAAAGTAATTCCACGTTTCCTTCCTCCTACTAGAACCAGATACCTACAAGAATACAGGATCAAGCTCAAAATGTGAATCTTGCCTCTGAAAAGAACAATCCTTTCGTGCTAGAAACATTTTTTCAGCATTCTGCTTAAAAAAGGGCTTAAATGTTTGCTTTCGTTGAATTTTAGATTTAAAATGAAGGAAATATACGGGGTGTACTAAAATAAAGCTTCGAATAAAGTGAGGTACTTTTAGTGAAAACAAACCAACAACCAAAAGCAGTAATTGTCATATTCGGTGCAACTGGAGATTTAGCAAAACGAAAATTGTATCCGTCTATTCACCGTTTATATCAAAACGGACAAATCGGAGAAGAGTTTGCAGTGGTAGGAGTTGGAAGAAGACCTTGGTCTAATGAGGATCTTCGCCAAACTGTTAAAACATCCATTTCCTCATCTGCAGATAAGCATATAGATGATTTCACGTCTCATTTTTACTATCACCCGTTTGACGTGACAAACCCTGGTTCTTATCAAGAGCTAAACGTATTGCTTAACCAGCTGGAAGATACATATCAAATTCCTAACAACAGAATGTTCTACTTGGCAATGGCTCCTGAATTCTTCGGAACGATTGCAAAAACATTAAAATCAGAGGGTGTAACAGCTACAACCGGCTGGTCCCGCCTTGTCATCGAAAAACCGTTCGGCCATGATCTGCCAAGCGCACAGGCATTGAATAAAGAAATCCGCGAAGCATTTACGGAAGATCAAATTTACAGAATCGACCATTATCTAGGCAAACAAATGGTTCAGAACATTGAAGTGATTCGATTTGCCAATGCGATTTTCGAACCGCTTTGGACAAACCGCTACATTTCAAACATTCAAATCACATCTAGCGAATCACTAGGCGTTGAAGACCGCGCAAGATATTACGAAAAATCAGGCGCCCTTCGCGACATGGTGCAAAACCATATTATGCAGATGGTTGCCCTTCTTGCAATGGAGCCGCCTATCAAATTGAACACAGAAGAAATCCGCAGCGAAAAAGTGAAGGTGCTGAGAGCACTGCGTCCTATTGCAAAAGACGAAGTGGATGAATACTTTGTGCGCGGACAATATCAAGCTGGTGAAATTGACGGTGTACCGGTTCCTGCTTATACAGATGAAGATAATGTCGCTCCTGACTCCAATACAGAAACCTTTGTTGCAGGCAAGCTCTTGATCGACAACTTCAGATGGGCTGGTGTTCCATTCTACATCAGAACCGGAAAACGAATGAAAGAAAAGTCCACAAAAATTGTCGTTCAATTTAAGGACATTCCGATGAATCTGTACTACGGTAATGAAAACAACATGAATCCGAACTTGCTTGTCATTCATATCCAGCCTGACGAAGGCATTACGCTTTACTTAAATGCTAAAAAGCTTGGCGGAGCAGCACACGCACAGCCAATCAAACTCGATTATTGCAGCAATTGCAATGACGAGTTGAACACCCCTGAAGCATATGAAAAACTAATTCACGACTGTCTTCTTGGCGATGCAACAAACTTTGCACACTGGGATGAAGTTGCCCTTTCTTGGAGCTTTGTCGACTCTATTTCTGAAACATGGGCAGCAAACAAAACCTTATCTCCTAACTATGAATCAGGCTCAATGGGACCGAAAGAATCTGATGATCTTTTGGCGAAAGACAGCTTACACTGGTGGAATATATAATAAGAAGAAAAAAGCCGAAAATGTTTACAAGCATTTTCGGCTTTTTTACGCTGAACAAAGGTATAACAATCTCTTTAATAACAAAACCCCCAAAGCTTAAGAGCTTCGGGGGTTTCTATTGATTACTTCATCCATTCAGTATGGAAGATGCCTTCTTTGTCAGTACGCTCATACGTATGAGCGCCAAAGTAGTCGCGCTGTGCTTGGATTAAGTTTGCAGGCAGTACGGCTGTGCGGTAGCTGTCATAGTAGGCTAATGCGCTTGAGAATGATGGCACCGGCACACCTTGGGCAACTGCAAGTGAAATCACTTGGCGAAGCGCTCCTTGGTAGCTTTCTACAATATTCTTGAAATAGCTGTCAAGAAGCAGGTTGTCAAGCTCAGGCTCGCGATCGTAAGCTTCTTTGATCTTCTGAAGGAATGCCGCGCGAATGATGCAGCCACCGCGGAAGATCATAGCGATTTCACCATATTTCAGATCCCAGTTGTATTCTTCAGAAGCAGCTTTCATTTGGGCAAATCCTTGCGCGTACGAGCAGATTTTACTCATGAACAACGCTTTTCTGACCGCTTCAATCAGCTCTTCTTTATTTTCTGTAACAGGCTTCACTTCTGGTCCTGAAAGAAGGCCGCTCGCTTTCACACGCTCTTCCTTCATAGCTGAGATAAAGCGCGCGAATACAGATTCAGTAATAATCGGAAGCGGAACACCTAAGTCAAGTGCGCTTTGGCTTGTCCATTTTCCTGTTCCTTTTTGGCCTGCTTTATCAAGAATCACATCAACAAGCGGTTTGCCTGTTTCTTCGTCTTTTTTCGTAAAGATGTCAGCTGTAATCTCAATCAAGTAGCTGTCAAGCTCACCTTTATTCCATTCAGCGAAAACTTCGTGAAGCTCATCAGCAGAAAGGCCCAGCACCTGTTTCAGAATGAAATATGATTCAGAGATCAGCTGCATATCTCCGTATTCAATTCCGTTGTGCACCATTTTTACGTAATGGCCGGCGCCGTCCGGACCGATATATGTCGTACAAGGTTCTCCGTCAACTTTTGCAGAAATGGCTTCAAGAATCGGTTTTACAAGCTCATGTGCTTCTTTTTGTCCGCCAGGCATGATAGAAGGTCCTTTAAGCGCCCCTTCTTCTCCGCCGGAAACGCCTGTTCCGATAAAATGAATGCCGCTTTCAGCGAGTTCTTTGTTACGGCGCTGTGTATCTTTATAGTATGTATTACCGCCGTCAATTAAAATATCATCCTTCTCTAGATGAGGAAGAAGAGATTGAATTGTCGCATCTGTTGCAGTTCCCGCTTTAACCATTAATAAGATTTTGCGCGGTGTTTCCAAGGATTGGACAAATTCTTCAATGCTGTAAGTGCCAACAACATTTTTTCCTTTTGCCTCCTGTAAAAACTCCTCAGTTTTACTGCTTGATCTGTTGTAAACAGAAACAGAAAATCCCCGGCTTTCGATATTTAAAGCCAGATTTTTACCCATGACCGCAAGTCCGATAACGCCGATTTGTTGTTTTGACATATTCTAACGTCCCTTCTGCAAACGTTTAATCATTTTAAAATTTAAATTAAAATAAAATGATATTTATAATAAAGAAATTACCATACATTCACCCTTTTTTTCAAGCGATTCAGCTTTTCTTTTCATCTTGAAAAAAATCTTTATTAAAGCTTGTTCCCTGTGTTTTGCTCTCCTCTTTTTTTAATGTTGCCCCTTTTCTGATCAGTTTGGTACCGTACTTTTTATTCAGCTTTTCCATCATCTGCTGAATGGGCTCATCCTTCGCATCCTCATTAAAGCTGAACAAATCGAGCTGCTTATAGGCCTGCTCTTTTTCTACTAAATCCGTTCCGGTAATGCCAAGCAGCCTGACAGGATTTTTACTCCAATGTTTAAAAAAGAGGTGCTCCGCTTCTTTCAAAATGTCGTTTTTTTGATCAATCGGGTTTCTCAGCGTGGTGCTTCTTGTGATGGTTTTCCAATCCGCATATCTAATCATAATAAAAAGCTTCGAAGCCATGACTTCCTTGCGCTGTAAACGGGCACTCACAGAAGCGGCAAGCTTTCTAAAAACGCCTAACAGCTCTTCTTCATCACTGGAATCATGGGAAAGTGTCGATGAGTTGCCGACGCTTTTAAATTCGTAAATGCGCTCCGGGTCAACCGGCGCATGGTGAATGCCATTTGCTTTATTTTTAAGGCGCGGACCGTTGATGCCAAGCAGGCGCTTCAGCGAGTGTTCATCAGCTGCAGCTAGCTCTCCGATTGTATGGATGCCGAGTCCCTTCAGTTTTTCCGCTGTCTTTTTGCCGACTCCGTGCATCTCTCCAACAGGAAGCGGCCACAGGATATCAGGCACTTGCCTCTTTCTTAAGATCGTAATTCCAAGCGGTTTTTTCATATCAGACGCCATCTTAGCGAGAAATTTATTCGGCGCGATTCCTATGCTTGACGGAAGCAGCAGCTCTTTTTGCAATCTGCTTTGGATTTCTTTTGCCGTCTCCAGAGCCCGGCTGCTGTATGGTGTATCGGTCATGTCCATATAGCCCTCATCGATGGAGACAGGCTCCACCAGGTCAGTATATTCACGGAGAATGGTAAACATCGCTCGTGAAGAGTTTCTATAGCGGTCAAAGTTCGGCGGAAGAACGATGAGCTCTGGACAATGGCGCTTCGCTTGCCAAACCGGCATCGTTGTTTTGACGCCGCGCGCCCTTGCTTCGTAGCTGCATGTCACCACAATGCCCTTTCGCTCCTTTACGTTTCCGGCAACTGCGACCGGCTTTCCCCGGAGAGCCGGATCATATGCCATTTCAACCGATGCATAAAAGCTATTCATATCAATATGGAAAATAATTCGGCTCTTTCCCGGCATAAACAAATCTCCTTTTCGTTCATTAGACAACGGCTTGTACATATAGTAAAATGAAGGGACTGAATGGATGTGATTAAAATGTTTGTGGAATCGATAAATGACGTTTTATTCTTAGTCGATTTTTTCACAATTATTCTTCCTGCTCTGACGGCAATCGGGATTGCATTCCTCTTACGGGAGTGCCGTGCCGGCGAGCAATGGAAATCCAAACGAACAGATGAACATCAGACAGTCTTTCACATTAACCGAACAGACTTTCTTATTATTATATATCATCGCATTACAACTTGGATACGTAAAGTCTTCCGCATGAATTCGCCTGTGAATGATGAGGAAGACGCCAGTTCTCTTCTTTTATAAACCGCATTTATAAAAAGGAGGAGAACAAAATTGTTAAAAACATATCAAAAACTTTTGGCTATGGGTATCTTTTTGATCGTATTATGCTCGGGCAATGCTGCATTTGCAGCGACGAATCAGGTGGGAGGCCTCAGCAACGTAGGGTTTTTCCACGATTATTTAATCGAACCGTTTTCCGCTCTGCTTAAGGGTGTTGCCGGGCTGTTTCACGGAGAATACGGACTCTCTATTATCCTCGTAACCATTATTGTGCGTATGGTTGTACTGCCTTTGTTTGTTAATCAGTTCAAAAAACAGCGCGTGTTCCAAGAGAAAATGGCCGTTATTAAACCTCAGGTTGACAGCATTCAGGCCAAATTGAAAAAAACGAAGGACCCTGAAAAACAAAAAGAACTGCAAATGGAAATGATGAAGCTGTATCAAGAGAACAACATCAATCCGCTTGCTATGGGATGCCTCCCAATGCTGATTCAGTTTCCTATTGTGATTGGGTTTTATTACGCGATTCGCTCTACACCTGAAATTGCGTCACACTCGTTTTTATGGTTCAGTTTAGGACAATCAGATATTCTCGTGTCTCTTAGTGCGGGAGCAATGTACTTTATCCAGGCCTATATCGCTCAAAAACTGAGCGCGAAATATTCCGCTGTCCCGCAAAACCCAGCGGCACAGCAATCCGCAAAATTGATGGTGTTCATCTTCCCTGTGATGATGACGATTTTCTCGCTTAATGTTCCGGCAGCCCTTCCGCTGTACTGGTTTACAAGCGGACTGTTTTTGACAGTGCAAAACATCGTCCTTCAGATGACGCATCATAAAAGTAAAAAAACAGCTGCTCTTACTGAGTCGGTGAAATAAAAAAACAACCCCGTGCGAAAAGCCGGGGTTGTTTTTTGTTACTTGCAAAGCATACCGCGCCAAACAGTCTTGTTTATCATGGCTGAAGCAGAAATGGCCATCCAAAAAATAGCCGTATCGTTTAAAAAGAAGGAAATAGGGAATACCTTTACTCATCTCCAAACGAAAGGAGCATATACGTTGACGGAACACTTTCAGCAAAAAAACATTTCTGTACCTGAAGGAATCTGGATCATGAGACAAACCTGGAATGATGTCTTATTTGCTCACTGGCCTGTTGATGTTTCTATCCTTCGCGCTTTGGTACCGTCCGTTTTAGAATTAGATACATATAACGGGCAAGCTTGGATCAGCATGCTTCCCTTTATGCTCACGAACCTGAGGGCGCGTTATCTTCCTGCCATTCCCGGTGCGCGTGCATTTCCTGAGCTTAACCTCCGCACCTATGTCACGTATAAAGGTAAGCCCGGCATTTATTTTTTTAGCTTAGATGCCGATCATCGTCTGGCGGTCCTTGGCGCACGCACATTCTTTCATCTGCCTTATTTTTACGCGGATATGAAAGCCGAAAAAAACGGTGATGCCATTGACTATGTCAGCAAGCGGAAAGATGACAAAGAAGCAGCATTCCACGCCGCATATCGGCCCATTTCAGCGCCTTTTACAGCAGAAAAGGATTCGCTCGATTACTGGCTGACAGAACGGTATAGACTCTATACTACCAATCAAAGCAAACTCTATTACGAAGACATCCATCATCATCCATGGCTGCTGCAAAACGCCGAAGCGGAAATTTCAGTCAATACGGTGACTGATGCTCACGGCATTACATTGCCAGAGTCAGACCCCTTGCTTCATTACGCTAAAAAACAGGATGTGTTATTTTGGCCGCTTAGGAAATGGAGCTAAAAAACCCGATGCGGGAAATCGCACTCGGGTTTTCTTTTTTTATTTTGCCGCCTCTTCAATAATGGCAACAACCATTTCTGCCGTTTTAACGAGCTCTTCGATCGGCATTTTTTCATTTTTTGTATGGATTTGCTCATAACCGACAGCAAGATTGACCGTCGGGATGCCATGACCAGCGATTACGTTCGCGTCGCTTCCGCCGCCGCTCGTTTGCAGCTCGCTTGGACGTCCGATTTTAGCAGCCGCTTTTTTCGCGATTTCAACAACTTGGTCGCCGTCTTGATATTTAAAGCCCGGATACATAACCTCAATTTCGACTTCTGCGCGTCCGCCCATATCAGCAGCTGCCTCTTCAAAAGCAGCTTTCATTTTTTGAACCTGAGCTTCCATTTTCTCAGGAACTAAAGAGCGCGCTTCAGCAAGAATATGAACTTCGTCGCACACAATGTTTGTTTGTGTGCCGCCTTCAAACCGGCCGATATTAGCTGTTGTTTCTTCATCGATACGGCCCAATGGCATTTTTGAAATGGCTTTGCTAGCGATTGTAATCGCTGAAATGCCTTTTTCAGGTTCAACCCCGGCGTGAGCGGTTTTCCCGAAAATTGCCGCTCTTACCTTCGCCTGTGTCGGCGCGGCCACAATGATATTTCCGACTTTTCCGTCTGAATCAAGAGCATAGCCGTAGGATGCAGTGATCATAGAACGGTCAAGAGCCTTCGCTCCGATCAGACCCGATTCTTCCCCTACTGTGATGATGAATTCAATCGTGCCGTGTTCAATGTTTTCTTCTTTCAGCACCTTAATCGCCTCAAACATTGCAGCCAATCCCGCTTTATCATCAGCGCCTAAAATCGTCGTGCCGTCAGTTTTGACGTAACCGTTCTCTACAACTGGTTTTACGCCGTTTCCGGGTACAACTGTGTCCATATGAGATGTAAAATAGATCGTATCTGTTTGTTTTGTCCCTTTTAGCGTGCAAATCAGGTTACCGGCTCCGTGGCCCGTGATATCCATTGTATCGTCTTCTTTAACGTCCACACCTAAATCAGAAAATTTTCGTTTCAGCACTTTGCAGATTTCAGCTTCGTGCTTTGTTTCTGAGTCAATTTGAACAAGTTCTAAAAATTCTTCCAGCAGGCGTTTTTCATTCACCATTTGTAAGTCCCTCCATATTAAAGCGGTATGTTACCGTGCTTTTTTTTCGGTCTCTCTTCTGTCTTATGTGCAAGCATATGAAAAGCTTGAATCAGTTTTCCCCTTGATTCTTCCGGCAAAATGATGTCATCGACCATTCCACAAGCGGCCGCTTTGTATGGGCCGGCGTTTTGCTTTTTGTATTCAGCTGTTTTTTCGCGTTTCGTCTTTTGCGGGTCAGCTGAAGCTTTGATTTCCTTTTCATACAAAATCGATGCCGCACCTTCTGGACCCATCACTGCGATTTCAGCATTCGGCCATGCAAACACAAGGTCCGCTCCGATCGCTTTGCTGTTCATGGCCACATAGGCGCCGCCGTACGCTTTTCTAATGATGAGTGTGACTTTTGGGACAGTAGCTTCAGCATAAGCAAACAATAATTTTGCTCCATGCCTGATGATTCCATTGTGCTCTTGCTGAATACCCGGCAGAAACCCCGGGACATCTTCGACAGTCAATAGCGGGATATCAAATGCGTCACAAAAACGGATGAACCTTGCTGCTTTATCAGCAGCGTCAATCGTCAGGCTTCCCGCCAGATGCTTCGGCTGGCTCGCCACAATGCCGATTGCTTTTTCACCCAGCCTTGCAAACCCAATGACAATGTTCTTCGCAAAAAATGGCTGAATCTCAAAAAAAGACTGCGGGTCAGCCAGCTCCCTGATCACCTTCCGAACATCATAAGGCTTTGTCGTATCAGCAGGGACAAGATGGTTTAATAATGGTCTGGACGCCTCTTTCGCTGGCTTCGGCTCTGTTGTCCGGCCATTCAGCGGCAAATAAGACAGCAGTTTTCTCACCCCTGTCAGAACCTCCTTCTCCGTATGTCCGGAAAAGTGGGCGTTTCCGCTGACGGCATTATGTATCCCCGCTCCGCCTAAGCTCTCCGCATCAACCTGTTCCCCTGTCACTTTTTCAATCACCTTCGGGCCGGTAATAAACATCCGGCCGGTCTGTTCAGCCATAAATATAAAATCTGTGAGTGCCGGAGAATATACAGCGCCTCCAGCGCACGGCCCTAAAATAACCGATATTTGCGGAATGACTCCGGAATATAAGACGTTTCGGTAAAATATGTGACCGTATCCATCTAATGATAACACACCCTCTTGAATTCTCGCACCACCTGAGTCATTCAGCCCGATAATCGGCGCCTTATTTTTTGCTGCCAGATCCATCAAAGCGCAGATTTTCCTGGCATGGGTTTCGCCAAGCGCCCCTCCGAACACTGTGAAGTCTTGCGCAAATACATAAACTGAGCGGCCGTCAATTGTGCCGTACCCTGTCACGACCCCATCCCCTAACATGCGCTGTTCTCTTGTTAACACTTGACTTTCCATGAAGGGGTTTAATTCGATAAAGCTGTCCTGATCTAGAAGAAATATGATCCTTTCCCGAGCAGTGAGCTTGCCCTTTTGCCGCTGCTGAGCCAGCTTTTCCTGTCCTCCGCCTTCTTCTGCCTGCTTGCGTTTCGTGTATAAATGATCCATGTGCTCATTCATGCTCATTGTGTTGGTCTCCTTTCGGTTCACAAAGCTCTATAAGAACACCGTTTGTTTCCCGAGGGGAAATAAACGCGATCTTTTTCCCATTTGCCCCCTGTCTTGGATACCTGTCAATCAATCGAACATGCCGGTCAGACAATGCTTGAAGCTGTTCAGATAGGCCGTTGCACAAAAACGCAATATGATGCAGTCCCTGCCCTTTCTTCTCCAAAAATAAACGGACGGGGCTGTCAGCTGTCAACGGCTCTATCAGCTCAAGTTTGACGCTACCAGCTTGAAAAAAAGCAACATTCACCTTTTGTTCTTCAACCGTTTCTTGATGAAGAAATGCAAGCCCCAATACATTTTCATAAAAGCTTCTAGCATCTTTTATCGAAAAAACGGCTATCCCGATATGGTCAAGCCTGTTCATTTGCATCCCTGCTTTCGCTAATAGATATCGCTTGTCCACCCATTCAAAACACGCTAAAATATAGACAGATTGTTTAAGGAGTGAAAATCATGTCTCAAAAACTGATGAAAAGCGTTTTGATCGTGATTTTGGGAGTTTTTATTCTTTCAACTGTACTCTCAGGAATCGTCATGTTTTTATAACGATAAAAAAGCAGGCGCCTTATTCAATGGGAATATCCTGCTTTTTTATCAGAGCTTTATGCTCGATGGCAATCTCCTCAAAAGAGCGGTTGTCGTCCGTGATCAGCACTCTCGTTCCTACTGGTATCGTTTGAAACAAATGAACGACCTCATCGTTATGCATACGTATACAGCCGTTAGACACAAATTTCCCTACTGATTCCTCTCGGTTTGTCCCATGAATTCCATAAATCCGCCCGTCCGTTCCTTTCGCGTCAAATCCGATCCATCTGGCCCCAAGCGGGTTGTCAGGAGATCCCCCTTCAATATTTTTCTTTCTGTAGTAAGGATTTTCCGCTTTTACCGTTACCGAAAACTCTCCTTCAGGCGTCAAATCATCTGTTTTTCCAGTCGCCACACTATACACGCCTTCTACTTTGTTGTCGAGGATAACAGCAAGTTCATTTGTTCGCTTGTTGACAATAATATACGGATCACCCGGCAGCGGATTTTCGCCGAGCGGCCAAATCGGTGAAATCATCATAAAAATCGAACATAAGAAAAAACGCATAAGCTCCTCCTTTTTCATTAGGTTGACCAATGAAGGAAGAGCTCATGCGAATCATCCGAGTGATTTTTGCGCTTTTATTCCTTTAAAATAACTTTTAATCACTAAATATTGTTCCATTTCGCCGAGAAGATGGAAGAGAGCGGCCCTCGCTTCAAATTCCTCTCTAGTCGCCGGAAGCGGCATCTCCTCAAATTCTTTTCTCATGTCAGCAAGTCTTTTCAGAAATTTGTACGCTGTATTCCCAGGGTGTATCGCCTCCCGCAAATCATGAATAAATTCAGCGATCATTTTTCCCTGATCTACCGTAATGGAGATCGATGTCACTTTAGGGAGAAGGCGTTCGATAATTTCAAATTGCTTTTCTCTCATTTTAAAATAATGATAATGCAGATTTTCATAACGCAAAATGTGGTTTTGCACATCTCGATATGCCAGGTTTTTAGCCTCCGTAATGAGCTGGTGCGTTTCCGGAATTTCTTTTCCTGACCAATCTTGCTCACCAGTTAACAAATACCGTTCGATTTCTGCAAAAATGACAGCAAAGTTATCCTCTATCTTTTTGCGGTAGGCAATCAGTTTCCGGTCAAGACTAGGCATATACAAGTTCATCAATAGAGCGACGCCGATGCCAACCGTAATCAGCTGAACTTCATTCCAGATGAAAGCAAGCGTAATGCCGCCGGACATGTATAAATGAAGGATAATAACGGAACTGGTGACGATACCCTCGTTAATTTTTAACAGAACCGTTATCGGAATGAATATCAAAAGAAGCGCTCCGATCACAAACGGGTGGTAGCCAATAAGCTCGAAAAAGAGATAAGAAAAAACAATTGCCAGACAACATGCCGCAAAGCGGGCCCATGAGGCCTGAAGCGACCGTTTTTGTGTGATTTGTATGCACAAAATGGTGATGATTCCTGCTGATGCGAAGTTTTGCAAATGCAATAACTGGCTTATATAAATAGCCAAAGCTGTTCCTAGCGCGGTCTTTATTGTGCGATAACCAATTTTAAACATGTCGGACTCCATTTCTATTTGTTTCTTCAATAAAAAAGAAGAGGCGGCCAGCCTTCTTCTTTTTTATATTCTATAATATTTTCTCTAAAAAGTCCTGCGCTCTTTTGGATTTTGGCGACATAAAAAATTCCTTCGGATTGCCGTCTTCGACAATCATTCCTTGGTCCATAAACAGCACGCGGTCTGCCACTTCTTTTGCGAAGCCCATTTCATGTGTGACAATCACCATGGTCATGCCGGTTTCGACCAGCTCTTTCATCACCTGTAGCACTTCTTTAACCATCTCTGGATCAAGGGCGGAGGTCGGCTCGTCAAACAGCATGATGTCCGGATTCATCGCAAGAGCCCTGGCAATCGCGACACGCTGTTTTTGTCCGCCAGACAAACGGTTTGGATAGTCATTTCGCTTTTCAAACAAACCGACTTTGCGGAGCAGGTCCTCAGCTTTCTCCTTTGCAGCCTGTTTTGATTCTTTTTTTACATTGACAGGCGCGTACATAATGTTTTCGAAAACCGTTTTGTGCGGAAAGAGATGAAAATGCTGAAAAACCATCCCGATGTTTTCCCGGACCTTTAATGTGTTGGTTTTTGGCTTCGTAATCTCTGTGTCTTTTATTGTAATGGTTCCGCCGTTAGGCTTTTCCAACAGGTTTAAACAGCGTAAGAACGTTGATTTGCCTGAGCCTGAAGGACCGATCACGGCAACAACCTCACCCTCAGCGATTGTTGTTGAAATGTTTTTTAATACTTCGTGTTTCCCAAATGATTTTGACAGCTTTTCAACCTTAATCATTGGATTTCAGCTTCCTTTCTACAGCCTTGCCGATAAACGTTAAAATCAGGACAAGCACATAATAAATCAATCCCGCGATAATAAGCGGCTCAAGGTAATTGTAAGTGGCGGCGCCAGCTTGATATGCGCGTCTCATGACATCACCAAGCCCGATGACGGTAACGATCGCCGATTCTTTTGTTAACGTAATTAATTCATTCACAATTGCAGGTGATATATTTTTGAAGGCCTGCGGCAGCAGCAGATCCTTCATCATTTTTCCATACGGGACACCGAGTGCAACAGCAGCTTCTTTTTGCCCTTTATCAATGGCATTGATTCCGGCTCTAATAATTTCCGATACATAAGCGGCGGAATTCAAAGACAATGCGACAACCGCAGCCCAAAACTGGTCAATTTGAAATCCGAGCAGCTGAGGAAGGCCAAAATAGACAATCATAAGCTGCAGCACTAAAGGCGTGCCTCGGAACACTGATGTATAAAAATCAGCGATCCAGATAAACGGGCGGAATGTGCTGATCTTGCATAAGCTTAGCACAATACCGAGTATAAGTCCGATAATAGCAGATACAACAACAATTTTTAATGTAATTGCCAAGCCTTCTAATATAAAAGGAATTTGGGGGATCGTTGCTGAAAAATCCAAATTCATAGCCTTTGTCTCCTTTTCTTACAGGAAAAAAGTTTCCTATTCAATAAAAAGGCTCAACGAAAAAGTTGAGCCGCTTTTTTTACTTCTCGCCAGTGAACCATTTTTTCTTCAATTTCTCAAGCTCTCCGTTATCTTCCATTTCCTTGAGCGCTTTATTGAATTTGTCTGTCAGTTCACTGTCCTTTCTGAAAGCAATTGCTGAACCGGCTTCTTCCGCTTTCGCATCAGGAATCACAAAGCCTTGCAGGTCATCATTTGATTTGAAATACCCTTCTGCAACAATGTCTTCAATAATCGCGGCATCGAAGCGGTCAGATTTGATTTCCTGCACCAAATCAGAAATTCTGTTGCGGTCTTCTGTTTTAAAACCATATTCCGGAGAAAGCTCTTTCCCCTTCTCTTCCTGAATAGAGCCAAGCTGAACGCCAACTGTTTTTCCTTTCAGGTCTTTCAAAGATTGAATGCCGCTGTCTTTTTTGCTGACAATCATATGGTTCGCTGTGTAATACACATCTGAAAAATCAACTTGTTTTTTACGCTCAGGCGTTGGTGTCATTCCTGACAGAACGAGATCCACCTGTTTTGATTTAAGCGCTGTAATTAAGCTGTTGAAGTCCATATCCTGCACTTCAATTTCATAGCCTGCCTTCTTCGCCAGAGCTTTTGCCAACTCTACATCAAAGCCGACAATATTATCGCCTTCTTTATATTCAAACGGTTTGTAATCCGCCGAAGTACCCATAATTAATTTTTTCTTGCCGCCTTCTGAACCTGAATTGCTTGAGCCGCAAGCAGATAATGCAAAGGTAATGCAGGCAGCTACAAGTAATAAGAGCCATTTTTTCATGATCCATTTCCCCCATATTCATTACTTTTGGTGTATTTGAATATTTATTCGTTAATTTGTATTTTAAACAGTTTCTTATTTTTATGCAATACTATTTTTAAAAATTATCTTCAAGCTTATCTTTCCAGTGATCTCTTTTTGATATTACTAGATAAAAATAAAATCACTGTACAATCCGATTGAATAATCCCTTAATATTTATTCATATACTCTTGGAAATTTATGCACAAAAAAACCCGGGCCGCTTTGAGCATCCGGGTTGTTCGTCTTATACTTCTTCACAATATTCTTCAAAGGCTTCCTGCAGCTTTGCCACTACGGCCATCGGCTCATGGCCTTCAATTTCATGACGCTCTACCATTTTCATGATCTTTCCGTCTTTCAAAATCGCAAAGGACGGAGAAGATGGCGGATAACCTTCAAAATAGTCACGCGCACGCGCTGTCGCTTCTTTATCCTGTCCGGCAAAAACGGTGACGAGCTGATCAGGTCTTTTATCATAGTGAACGGAATGGTAGGCTGCCGGTCTTGCAATTCCTCCGGCGCATCCGCAAACAGAGTTTACCATGACAAGCGTCGTTCCTTTTTTCGTAAGTGCCTCATCCACCTCTTCGGCTGTTTTCAGCTCGGTGTATCCGGCAGCTGTTATTTCTTGTCTCGCTTGGCGGACAATATCATTCATAAATAAATTAAAGTCCATGTTCAATGAAGACCTCTCCTTTTTCATCATCTGTTCTTATGATAGCAAGGAAACGTCCATATCGGCAAATGACTTTGCTTCGCCGTGCACTTTTTTTGCTCTTCGTTTACTGCTTACAGAAAAAGGGGATTATATAACCAGAAGTAAAATAAAGGAGCAGTTGTATATGAGCCACCGGAAAGCGTTACTGATTCATAACGGAAATGCCGGCAACAAAAATATAGAAAAAGCACTTGGTGCTGTCGTGCCGGTTTTATCTCACCATTTAGATGAGGTGATTATTAAACAGACAAAGAAAAAGGATGATGCGTATCATTTTTGCCGATCCATTGATGATTCTGTCGACACTGTCTTCATTCTAGGCGGCGACGGCACGATCCATCAATGCATAAATGCTCTCAGCGCTCTAGAAAGAAAACCCACGGTCGGGATTTTGCCCGGCGGCACATGCAATGACTTTTCAAGAGTGCTTGGCATCCCTCAAAATCTTGCAAAGGCCGCTGAAGCACTTATGTCAGGAAAAAAAACCAGCGTAGACGTATGTCAGATGAATGACCGTTATTTTTTGAATTTCTGGGGGATCGGCTTAATTGCAGAAACGTCGAATCAAATCAACGAAACGGAAAAAGCATTATTGGGAAAAATCAGCTATTTTACAAGTGCCTTGCGAACCGTCTCATCCGCTGCATCGTTTCCGATGACATTAAAAATTGATGGAGAAGAAATTAAAGAAGAAGCCGTTATGCTGCTTGTGATGAATGGCCAATACATTGGAACGAATCGAATTCCTCTGCCCGATGCCAGTATTGAAGACGGCTTACTTGATGTTCTCATATGCCGCAACACCAACCTCACCGCGTTGCGGGAGCTGATGAGCATGGAACAGGGCTCAATTGATCGTTTTACCGGAGAGCTGTCCTATGTCCAGGCCTCCCGTATCGAAATTGAAACAGACACTGCCAAAAAGGCGGATATGGATGGAGAAGTTTATACACATACACCCGCAGTCATTCAGGTCCTGCCGCAGCATATCGACATGCTTGTTCCCGCAAATGAATAACTGTCATAAGGCTTTAGAAAGATTTTGCAAATCCGTTGACTCTCCCCTAGGAGGAGGTCTTACAGTATAAGGGATACACACTTGAAAAAGGGGAAGTCATATGGAGAAGAAAAATATTACCTTAACGATATTATTAACCAATTTATTTATTGCTTTTTTGGGGATCGGGCTTGTGATTCCAGTAACGCCGACCATTATGAATGAATTGCATTTATCGGGGACCGCGGTCGGCTATATGGTTGCCTGCTTCGCTATTACACAGCTCATTGTCTCACCAATAGCCGGACGATGGGTTGATCGCTTCGGGCGCAAGATCATGATCGTGATCGGCCTGTTGTTCTTTAGTGTGTCGGAGTTTTTATTCGGCATTGGAAAAACAGTTGAGATGTTATTTATCTCCCGTATGCTGGGCGGTATCAGCGCTGCCTTCATTATGCCCGGGGTCACGGCTTTTATCGCAGATATCACGACCATTAAAACACGGCCGAAAGCGCTCGGTTATATGTCAGCCGCTATTTCAACAGGATTTATTATCGGCCCCGGCATCGGGGGATTTTTAGCAGAAGTCCATTCCCGGCTGCCTTTTTTCTTTGCGGCAGCTTTTGCACTGTTAGCAGCCATTTTATCAATCCTCACGCTGCGCGAGCCGGAACGAAACCCTGAAAATCAGGAAATAAAAGGACAGAAGACAGGCTTTAAACGGATTTTTGCCCCCATGTATTTCATAGCTTTTCTCATTATCTTGATTTCGTCTTTTGGTTTAGCATCATTTGAATCTTTATTTGCATTATTCGTGGATCATAAATTCGGATTTACGGCCAGCGACATTGCCATTATGATTACAGGAGGAGCGATTGTTGGCGCCATTACGCAAGTCGTCTTATTCGACCGCTTCACAAGATGGTTTGGCGAAATCCATTTAATTCGGTACAGCTTAATTCTCTCGACGAGTCTGGTATTCTTGCTGACAACGGTACATTCATATGTTGCGATTCTGCTGGTTACAGTCACCGTATTTGTCGGATTTGATCTCATGCGGCCTGCGGTAACGACTTACCTGTCAAAGATTGCGGGAAATGAACAGGGGTTTGCCGGCGGTATGAATTCAATGTTTACAAGTATCGGCAATGTATTCGGGCCTATTATCGGCGGAATGCTGTTCGATATTGATGTAAACTATCCTTTCTACTTTGCAACGGTCACTTTAGCCATAGGGATTGCACTGACCATTGCTTGGAAAGCGCCTGCACATCTTAAAGCCAGCACGTGATAAGAAGCGCATTCTTTGTGTACTGCAAAGAATGCGCTTCTTCTTTATACTGATGATAGAAGGAGTGATGGCATGAAGGAATCGTATTACTCAATTGGGGAAGTTTCAAAACTGGCAAACGTGTCGATTAAAGCGCTCCGTTATTACGATAAAATTGATTTATTTAAACCCGCCTACGTCGACCCGGATACCAGCTACCGCTATTATACAGATTCTCAGCTCATTCATCTGGATTTGATCAAATCATTGAAATATATCGGCACACCTTTAGAAGAGATGAAAAAAGCACAGGACTTAGAGATGGAAGAACTGTTTGCTTTTTATACAGAGCAGGAGAGGCAAATCAGGGAGAAATTAGACTTTTTATCAGCCCTGAAGCAAACCATTTCATTGGTGAAAAAGCGGATGAAACGGCAGATGGAATATCCCGCGCTCGGTGAGGTGTTTGTGTTAGATGAAGAAGAAATACGGATCATTCAGACAGAGGCAGAAGGAATCGGGCCTGAAAACGTGCTCAATGCCTCCTACAGCAAATTAAAAAAATTTATCGAGTCAGCAGATGGATTTACGAACAATAGCTACGGCGCTACTTTCTCTTTTCAGCCCTACACCAGCATTGATGAAATGACTTACCGTCATATTTTCACGCCTGTATTGACGAATAAACAGATTTCATCAATTACGCCGGATATGGAAATCACAACGATCCCTAAAGGGAGGTATGCGTGTATCGCGTATAATTTTTCGCCTGAACATTATTTTCTCAACTTACAGAAGCTTATTAAATATATCGCAGACCGCCAATTAACAGTTGTCAGTGATGTTTACGAGTTAATCATACCGATTCATTACTCCCCGAAAAAACAAGAAGAATATCGTGTCGAAATGAAAATACGAATCGCTGAATAATAGAAAAAGAGCATTTTTTGAAACAAAACTTCAAAAAATGCTCTTTTTTCTTATTTAGTAAACAGATGTCTTCTCGTCAATCGATTCTAAAATTTGTTTCACTCGTCCGAGGAATCGTCCGCACACGAGACCGTCAAGCACTCTGTGATCTAAGGACAGACACAGATTAACCATGTCTCTGACAGCAATCATGCCATTGTCCATGACAACCGGGCGTTTGACGATGGATTCTACTTGAAGAATCGCAGCCTGAGGGTAGTTGATAATGCCCATTGACTGAACAGAGCCGAACGAACCTGTGTTGTTGACGGTAAACGTGCCTCCCTGCATGTCATCTGCAGTGAGTTTTCCGTCTCTTACTTTTTTGGCAAGACCGGTAATTTCTTTCGCAATGCCTTTAATTGTTTTTTCATCAGCGTTTTTAATCACCGGAACAAATAAAGAATCCTCTGTGGCAACTGCAATTGAAATATTGATATCCTTTTTCTGAATAATTTTGTCGCCCGCCCACATGCTATTCATTTGCGGGAATTCTTTTAACGCCTGAGCGACCGCTTTTACAAAAAAGGCGAAGAACGTTAAATTAAAGCCTTCTGTCTTCTTAAAGGAATCTTTTATACTGTTGCGATATGCAACCATATTTGTGACGTCGACTTCCATCATCGTCCAAGCATGCGGAATTTCTGTTTTGCTGCGTTTCATATTGGAAGCAATTGCTTTTCTTACACCTGTGACAGGAATTTCTTTATCACCGGCTGCAGACGCAGGATATGACGTCTCTTCTTTTGGCTCAGGTTTTGATGCAGACTTCGGTGCAGGAGCTGCTGTTTTCGGCTCCTCAGCCTTCTGTTCTTGCGCGCCGCCTGTTTCAATTAAGCGCTGAATATCTTTTCGTGTGATGCGCCCGCCGGCACCTGTTCCTGTTACTTGTTCTAGATCAATGCCGTGCTCTCCGGCCAAACGGAGTACAGCTGGCGAGTAGCGCTTTTTATTGGGCTGATCAGCGGCTTCGGCACTTTTTGCAGCAGGCGTCTCAGCGGCTTTTGATGCAGCTGGCTGTTCTTGTTTTTGTTCAGCCGGATTCGCGCCTTCTGTTTCAATTTTGCAAATCACTTCTCCGACTTGCAGGGTTTGGCCTTCTTCTCCCACAAGCTCTGTTATTGTACCAGTAAAAGAAGACGGAACCTCTGCATTTACCTTATCTGTCATGACTTCCGCGATCGGATCGTATTTGTTCACTTTATCACCGGGGGCGACAAGCCATTTGCTGATCGTCCCCTCTGTTACGCTTTCTCCAAGCTGCGGCATCGTCATTTGTTCAATTGCCATGATTGTATCCTCCCTTACGTCTTTAAAACTCCGCTAATTCTCTCATCGCCGCTTCCACTTTATCAGGGTTGACCATAAAGTATTTTTCCATTGTCGGCGCATAAGGCATAGCCGGAATATCAGGACCTGCAAGCCGTTTGATCGGCGCGTCTAAGTCGAACAGACAATGCTCGGATATAATTGCGGCTACTTCGCTCATGATGCTGCCTTCTTTTGTATCTTCTGTGACCAAAAGAACCTTTCCAGTTTTGGACGCAGCTTCGATGATGGCTTCTTTATCAAGCGGGTAAACTGTTCTTAAATCCACCACATGCGCTGAAATGCCATCTTTTTCGAGACGTTCTGCAGCTTGTAAGGCGAAGTGGACACACAGACCGTATGTGATCACTGTGATGTCGTCGCCTTCCCGTTTTACGTCAGCCTTGCCAATTGGCAGGACATAATCATCAGCCGGAACCTCTCCCTTTATCAGACGGTATGCCCGCTTGTGCTCAAAAAACAGCACTGGGTCTTCATCACGAACTGCGGCTTTTAAGAGCCCTTTCGCGTCATATGGTGTTGACGGCATGACAATTTTCAGTCCGGGCTGGTTGGCGAAAATTGCTTCGACTGATTGAGAATGATACAGGGCCCCGTGCACGCCTCCGCCGTATGGCGCTCTGACGACAATCGGACAGCTCCAGTCATTGTTGCTGCGGTAGCGGATTTTAGCCGCTTCAGAAATAATTTGGTTGACTGCCGGCATAATGAAATCAGCAAACTGCATCTCAGCAATCGGTCTCATTCCGTACATTGCCGCTCCGATACCGACTCCTGCGATCGCAGATTCAGCAAGCGGCGTATCCATAACGCGCTCTTCCCCAAATTGTTCATAGAGTCCGGCTGTCGCTTTAAACACACCGCCTTTTCTTCCTACATCTTCCCCAAGGACGAAAACGCGAGAATCTCGTTCCATTTCTTCTTTCATCGCCAAATTGATTGCATCAATATATGACATTACTGACATTTGTTCTTCCTCCCTACTTCGCATACACATAATCAAGCGCTGACTCAGGAGCTGCATATGGGGCGTTCTCCGCTTCATCCGTCGCTTCATTTACGATTGCCATAATTTCATCCAGCATGGTTTGTTCTATCTCATGGGACAGCAGGCCTGTTTCCTTTAAGTAAGCTTGATAAGTAAGCAGGGGATCACTTTTTTTCGCTTCCTCTACTTCTTCACGGCCTCTGTAGCTGCTGTCATCGTCATCACTGGAATGTGGTGTAAGGCGGTAAGAAATCGTTTCAATTAATGTCGGGCCTTCTCCTCTGCGTGCCCTTTCGCGTGCTTCTTTGACCGCTTGATAAACTTCCAGCGGATCATTTCCATTCACAGTTACGCCAGGCATCCCATAGCCTACGGCACGGTCGGAAATGTTCTCACATGCGACTTGCTTATCGTAAGGCACTGAGATTGCGTATTTGTTGTTTTCACACATCAAAATAACCGGCAGCTTATGGACAGCGGCAAAGTTTGCCCCTTCGTGGAAATCGCCTTGGTTTGAAGACCCTTCCCCAAATGTAACAAAGGCTGCGATATCCTTTTTCTCCATACGTCCCGCAAGCGCAATACCGACTGCGTGCGGCACTTGCGTTGTAACCGGAGATGATCCCGTCACAATGCGGTTTTTCTTTTGTCCGAAATGTCCCGGCATCTGGCGGCCTCCTGAGTTCGGATCTGCTGCTTTTGCAAACCCGGACATCATTAAGTCCTTTGCTGTCATGCCAAACGCGAGCACGACACCCATGTCTCTGTAGTACGGCAATACATAATCCATTTCACGGTCAAGTGCGAAAGCCGCTCCTACCTGTGCTGCTTCCTGTCCTTGACAAGAGATTACAAATGGAATTTTGCCAGAACGGTTTAACAGCCACATTCTTTCATCGATTTTTCTTGCTAACAGCATGGTTCTATACATATCAACGGCTTCCTGATCAGTCAGCCCTAGTGCTTGATGTCGGTTTGTACTCATTCAAGCCCCTCCTTTATGCTTTTAAAAATGAATGGCTTTGCCATCTGCGGCAAGCGCTGCTTCCCCAATTGCTTCAGAAAGCGTTGGATGCGGGTGAATCGTTTGCCCGATCTCCCACGGCGTTGCGTCCAGCACTTTGGCAAGACCCGCTTCAGAAATCATGTCGGTGACATGCGGGCCGATCATATGAACGCCGAGAATATCATCTGTATCTCGGTCCGCTACGATTTTGACAAAACCGTCGCTTTCACCGTATACAAGCGCTTTTCCAATCGCCATAAATGGGAACTTGCCGATTTTGACATTATGCCCGTTCGCCTTTGCTTCGTCTTCGGTTAAGCCGACACTGGCAGCTTCAGGGCTTGAGTAAATGCACTTCGGCACAAGCGTCGGATCAAGCGGATGCGGATTGAGACCTGCAAAATGCTCAACAGCAATAATTCCCTCATGTGAAGCAACGTGAGCTAACTGCAGGCCACCGATTACGTCTCCAATTGCATAAATATGAGATTCCTTCGTTTGGCAGCTTTCATTGACTGAAATCATGCCATTTTCAGTAACAATATCGGTGTTCTCTAGGCCAATGCCTTCGATATTTGCCTGTCTGCCGATGGAAACAAGCATTTTCTCAGCAGAGTAGGTAACGGTTTCTCCGTCTTTTTCCGCTTGTATGCTGATATCATCTGATGTTTTTGTCATTGTGTCAGGCAGCACTTTTGCCCCTGTTATGAACTGGATGCCTTTTTTCTTAAGAAGACTTTCCATTTCTTTTGAAATCTCTAGATCTTCAGTCGGCAATATGCGATCCGCGTATTCAATAACCGTTACCTTCACACCAAAATCATGAAGCATAGACGCCCATTCGATACCGATAACCCCTCCGCCGACAATGATGATTGATTGTGGCAGCTCCTCCATTTGGAGCGCCTCATCTGAAGTCAGTACAGACTTACCGTCCGCTTCAAGACCCGGAAGCATTCTCGGTCTTGATCCTGTTGCAATGATCACTTGTTTCGGGATCAGCATGTCATTTTCTTCGCCATTTCCCCGCTCAACAGAAATTGTTCCCGGCAGCGGAGAGAAGATTGACGGTCCAAGGATACGTCCATATCCGGTGTACACGTCAATTTTTCCTTTTTTCATTAAATGATTTACACCCGCTGCAAGCTTATCAACAACGGCTTGCTTACGCTGCTGCACTTTTTCAAAGTTGAGGGACACGCCAGCCGTTTCCACCCCAAATTGATCGGCTTCACGAGCTGTCCGGTATACCTCTGCGCTTCTAAGCAGCGCTTTACTCGGGATACAGCCTTTATGCAGACATGTTCCTCCGAGTTTTTCCTTTTCCACAACGGCTGTTTTTAAGCCGAGCTGAGCGGCTCTGATGGCCGCAACATAACCGCCGGTACCGCCGCCCAGAATGACTACGTCATACTCAGTTGCCATGGTGACTCACTCCTGTCTGTCTATTCAATACGATATTGTTTGGATTGCTCTTCGCCCTGCAATACTCTGAGCGCCCCTTGGGCAAGAGACTGCAGTTCATTTTCACCCGGATAGACTAAAACGTCTGAAATCCAATCTATGTATGATCTGATAGCAGAAACAAAGCTTTTGCCGTACGCAAGGCCTCCCGTCAGCACAATCGCTTCAACTTCGCCTTTTAACGCCGCGCTGGCTGCCCCGATTTCCTTTGCTACCTGATATGCCATGGCATCATAAATGAAGCGGGCTTTTTCATCGCCCCCTTGAATCATCTGTTCTACTTTTACTGCATCATTTGTACCGAGATAGCCTAAAAGTCCGCCGGTGCCAACAAGCTTTTTCATGATTTCTTCTTTTGTATATTCCCCTGAAAAACATAGATCAACAAGATCTCCCGCAGGCACTGTTCCTGCTCGTTCAGGACTGAATGGTCCCTCGCCGTGCAGGCCGTTATTGACATCTACCACTCGCCCACGGTCATGGACGCCAATTGTAATACCTCCGCCCATATGGGTAATAATCATTTTCATGTTCTCATATCGTTTGCCAAGAGAGGCTGCCGCTTTACGAGCGACAGCTTTTTGGTTTAACGCATGGAAAATGCTTTTCCGTTCAATTTCAGGCATGCCTGAAACTTTCGCAAGCACTGACATTTCGTCTACGACAACAGGGTCGACGATATACGAAGGGATATTCAGGCCATCAGCGATTTCCCGCGCGATAATGCCGCCGAGATTAGAAGCATGCTGACCGGCGTAGCCGCTTTTCAAATCCTCAATCATCTCATCATTCACTACGTAGGTCCCGCCTTCAATTGGCCGGAGAAGGCCGCCTCTTGCGCAGACTGCATCAAACTTTGAAATATTGATTCCCTGTTCATGAAGCGTTTCGAGAATATGGTTTTTACGAAATTCATACTGATCAATAATTCGGTCAAATCGCTGCAGCTCTTCTATGTTGTGTCTCAATGTTTTTTCAAAAATGCTTCTTTCGTTATGAAAAACACCGATTTTCGTTGAAGTTGAGCCTGGATTAATTGTGAGAATGCGTTTTTCGTCATGTAGCACTTTCATAACCTCCAGATCAATTTCTTAACGTCTGCTTAATACACTGTGGCCGTTTTGCAAAAACTGGCTTCTTGAGCGGCGCATGCGTTCAATCCGTTCCTCTGCCAAGCGGTCAGCCGCTAAATATGCAGGAATGCCGTCACGCTGAGAAATCTCAAGTACACGCTCGATATTGCCGTAAATGCCTTCAACTTTTTTCAATGCACGTTCTGCATTATAGCCGTAAAGCTCATCTGCCACGTTGATGACACCGCCCGCGTTAATCACGTAATCCGGTGCATAAACGATGCCCATTTCGTGAATTTGATCACCATGGCGTGTCTCTTTTAATTGGTTGTTAGCCGCACCTGCGATCACTTTCGCCTTCAGCTGTTTAATGGTGTCGTCGTTAATAGTCGCACCAAGGGCACACGGCGCATAAATATCGCAGTCTTGTGAATAAATGTCATCAGGATCTACCGCACGGGCGCCAAAATCTTCAACTGCACGCTGTACAGATTGTTTGTTGATATCCGTAACGATTAAGTTTGCTCCTTCTTCATGCAGGTGGCGGCAAAGGTTATAGGCTACGTTCCCAACACCCTGTACAGCAATGGTTTTTCCTTCAAGAGAGTCGGTTCCGAAAGCAGCTTTAGCTGCTGCCTTCATTCCTCTGTACACCCCGTACGCTGTGACTGGGGACGGATTTCCAGAAGAGCCGAAAGCAGGAGAAATCCCTGTGACATAGTCTGTCTCATCATGAATGATATCCATATCCTCGACCGTTGTGCCCACATCTTCAGCCGTGATGTATCTGCCATTCAGTCCTTGAATATAGCGGCCAAACGCGCGGAACATTTCCTCATTTTTGTCTTTGCGCGGATCGCCGATAATGACTGTTTTTCCGCCGCCAAGGTTTAAGCCTGCCGCCGCGTTCTTATAGGTCATGCCTCTTGCCAATCTGAGCGCATCTTCAATTGCCGCTTCTTCATTTTCATATGTCCACATTCTCGTTCCGCCAAGCGCCGGACCAAGCGTTGTATCATGAATGGCGATAATCGCTTTTAATCCAGATTGTTCATCCTGGCAGAATACCAATTGTTCGTAATCGTATTTCTCCATATATTTAAAAAGTTCCATGTTCGTTCCTCCTAATGTGTGTATTCTTCAGATGCGCATATTGCCAGCGCAATGGAATACAGTTTATTTTCAGCAGAGTCCGCTCTGCTTGTTAAAGCAATCGGTGCTTTTGCTCCTGTAATGACAGCCGCCACGCTGGCCTTGGCAAAATAAATCAGTGATTTATATAAAATATTGCCGGCCTCAATTGTTGGGACGAGAAGGATATCTGCGTTGCCCGCTACGTCTCCCGAAATTTTTTTCTGGGCCGCGGCAATTTGTGAAACTGCGTTATCCAAAGCAAGCGGTCCATCAACAATGCAGCCTTTGATCTGGCCCCTTTTGTACATTTGAGCTAGAGCAGCTGCATTCACGGTCGCTTCCATTTTAGGGTTCACCGTTTCGACCGCTGCAAGGGCAGCTGCTTTTGGCATATTGTTCCCCACTGCATGGGCCACATGAACGGCATTTTGCAAAATCTGCCGGAGCTCTTCCAGCGAAGGAGCAATATTCATTGCCGAATCTGTCACAAACATCAGCCGGTCAAAATCCGGTATATCGAAGACAGCCACGTGAGAAAGGACACTTGCTGACCGAAGCCCCTCCTGTCTGTTCAATACCGCTTTAAGCAAAACAGAAGTCGGCACATTGCCTTTCATTAAAACGTCCGCTGTTTTATGATGCACAGCACGAACCGCTAATTTCGCCGATTCCTCAGGAGTATTGGCATGGACGATTTCCACTTGATGCCCTTGCATGGATAATGTCAGCTCGTTCAGTTTTTTGCTGTCGCCCGTTAACAAGAAACGGGCGGATAGGTGCTCGGCTGCCAGCTTTACAGCCCGGATCACTTCCTCATCCTCAGCATGAGCAACCGCAATGGTCTTATTTTTGTGTATCGACGCTTTGCCGATTAAATCTTTCAGCTTCATCTGTTACCACCTTTCTTGTTTCGACTCCGCCTTTTATTATGCAAGTTCCATGCCAGCTCTTAAGGGTGCTGTCATACCAGGTATACCGAAACATTCGTGCAGATGTTTGCGTTTATTCTGCAAATTATTGCATGCCTTCATTTGCAAGGCCATATTTATCCATTTTGTAATATAAATTCCGAATGCTGACACCGAGAGCTTTTGCTGTTTTTGTCCGGTTAAAATGATGCTTTTCAAGCGTTTGCTGGATCAAATGCGCTTCAAATTTTTCTACTGCGACAGACAGCTTTTCGCCTTCAATATCCGGAAAATCAAAACCTGTTCCCTGATCTGTGTCATTTTCTTTTTGCTCAAGTTCGAATACAGGCAAGTGATCTTTTTCAATCCATTCCATATGCGGATTCAGAAAAATCATGGCTCGTCCAAGGACATTTTCAAGCTCCCGGACATTCCCAGGCCAATGGTAGGCAGATAAGGCGCGCAAGGCTTGCTGTGAGAGCCCTTTTACATTCCTGCCGTAATCCCGGTTGATCTTTTGGATAAGTCTGACGCTCAATGCTTCAATGTCCTCCAACCGCTGCCGCAAAGGCGGGATGGAGATCGGATAGCGATTGATCCGGTAATACAGGTCTTCCCGGAATGTTCCGTCCGCCATCGCCTTTTCAATATTTACATTTGTCGCCGCGATCACTCTGACGTTGACAGGGATCGCTTTCGTGCCGCCCACTCTGACGATTTCCTTTTCTTGAAGGACGCGTAGCAATTTGGCCTGCATATTTTGTGTCAGCTCACCGATTTCATCTAAGAAAATACTGCCGTTATTTGCTTCCTCAAATAAACCCTTTTTACCGCCGCGCTTCGCTCCTGAAAACGCACCATCCTCATAGCCGAACAATTCTGATTCGAGCAGGTTTTCAGAAAGGGCTGCACAATTCACGCGAATAAATTTATTGTATTTCCGGTCACTTTCGTTATGGATGGCATGGGCGAACAGTTCTTTTCCTGTTCCTGATTCCCCGCGCAGCAAGATGGTTGCCGGTGTTTTCGCACCGAGCTTCGCCTGCTCAAGCGCAACCAGCATTTGCTCGCTTTTGCCGATAATGTCGTCAAACGTGTATTTCGCTTCAAGCGTGCGAATAATTTGTCTGGCGCGATTAAGCTCCGCTGTCAGCATTTTAATTTCGGAAACATCGTGAATCACGCCGACGCTGCCTTTCAAAATCCCGTCCACAATCACCGGTGCTACATTAACGATCACTTCTTTTTCATTCGGGCCGACCTTCATTCTGACACCGCGGACAGGACGTCTTGTTTCAAGCACCTTTAAATGCATGCTTTCGCCTTCGGAAATATCAGTGTTTGCAGGCTTGCCGATGACTTCTTTTTCAGAAAGCCCCGTCATTTTCGTATACGCTTTATTGATTAGCAGGCCGATGCCGTTTTCATCAACGACAGAAATCGCCTCATCGGAGGATTGAATAATTGCCTCCAGCATCGTACGGACCTGCTTTAAGTTGGTCACTTCCTCTGCCAGCTCGACCGCATCAGTGATATCTTTAAACACACAAAGAGCCCCGAGCAGACGTCCGCCTTCATCAATAATCGGCAGTCTTGTGGTCACAATTTGCAAATGATCGCCTAACAGCTGCTTCTGGTTGTATTCAGGCACTCTTGTTTTTAAAATCCGCGGCATCTTAGTGCTCGGAATCACTTCTTTTATTGGGCGCCCAATGACTTCCTCACGTTTTTTTCCGACCATTTTTTCGGCCATATGGTTAAAGAGAATGATTTCTTCATTGATATCAATAAAAATCATTCCATCATGGGTGGAATTAAAAATTCTGTCATATTTATAGGTTTGCTCT
Source organism: Bacillus sp. YP1 (assembly GCF_000877815.1). Classification (NCBI taxonomy): domain Bacteria; kingdom Bacillati; phylum Bacillota; class Bacilli; order Caryophanales; family Bacillaceae; genus Bacillus; species Bacillus sp. YP1. Next base: position 2,113,165 of record NZ_CP010014.1, read on the forward strand.
TTTAGCATTTGAATCAGGTGCTGCTTTTCTTCCATCAGCTGAAAAACGATGTATGCCATTTTTCCCGGCATGACAATGGTATCTTCATGCTTTCTTTGAAGGAGCTCGTCAAACACGGCTTGATCGCCGGTAGTATGAATGACGATATCCGGTTTTTGTTGTATGTAAGGTTTCCAATCAGATGATACGGCAATCCCATACTGTTCTGCTTCTTTCAATCCCGGCGCCTCGGGGTCTTTGTCAACTACGGCAATGATATCTATGATGGCTGTTTTAATCAGAATATGTAATAACGCCGTTCCCCTTTTGCCGGCACCTACTATCAGTACCTTTTGCATCCCGATACCCCTTTGTATGAAAAAATTTGCACACCTATTTATTCCGTTGCAATAATTTGCACAACCCTATGTTACCACGTTTTCTTCTCTTGACAAAATATTTTTTCCGCTGGACAATAAAGGAAATGAAAAGATAAAGGGGTTTTCTGAAGATGAGCCGACTTCTTGCGCTTTTAATATTAGTCATCCCCGGGGCTATTTCTGCTTTAGGCATTAAACTGATGAGAGATACACTTTTCGGCCATACAATCAAGCCATTTTCAGCTCTTTGGCTCCAAGGGTTGTCAGGATTCATCTTTTTTGCGATCGGCCTCTATGTGCTGGCCGGGTTCATTTTATACAGAGACAGAAAACGCAATCAAGTCAGCCCGCGATTCAGAAAACGATAGCTGAAAAAAAGCCGGAGAATGCTCCGGCTTTTTTTGTTGCATTATTCGTCAGGCAAAACGGTCTTGGCAATCGTTTTGTCTAACGCTTCATAGTCATAATAAGAAATCGTATCGTACAGTTCTTTTCGTGTCTGCATATCATGAAGTCCTTCTTTTTGTGAGCCGTGCTCCTTCATCAAACCAAACATCCGCTCACAAGCTTTTGCCGCCGCTCGAAGCGAGGTGACAGGATATATCACCATGTGAAACCCCATATCTTCGAATTCATCGGCACGATAATATGGCGTTTTCCCAAATTCAGTCATATTCGCAAGGAGCGGAACGGGGATACGCTCAGCAAACTGGCGGAATTCATTCTCCGCCTGTAGCGCTTCCGGGAAAATTGCGTCCGCTCCCGCCTCAATGTAAGCCTCTGAACGTTTTATTGCGGCATCAAGCCCTTCCTGCGCCCTGGCATCAGTACGGGCAACAACAATAAGGGAGGGTGCCGCTTGTTTAATGGCTTTTATTTTTTGCGCCATTTCCTTTATCGGAACTAGCTGTTTGCCATTTAAATGTCCGCATTTTTTTGGGAGCTGCTGGTCTTCCATTTGAACGGCTGCTACCCTGGCTTCAAGCATCTCCCGGGCTGTTCGGGCGGCATTTAAGACACCGCCAAATCCCGTATCGATATCCACAAGCAAAGGCAGATCAGCTGCACGCACAAGATCTTTGGCCCGTTCAGCTATCTCTGCCGATGTGATGATCCCTAAATCAGGCAGCCCCCTGCTGGCTGTATAGGCAGCACCGGACAAATAAATAGCAGAAAAACCGGCTTCTTTCGCAAGCAAAGCGGCCATCCCGTCATGGGCGCCGGGAATTTGAAGAATGTCCGGTGCTGACATCAGCTTGCGGAAACGCCCGGCAAGCTCCTCTTGTGACGATTGCTTATTGACGATCCACGACATGAAACAAAATCCCCCTTTTACATGCAGAACATGTCTACGAATTCATTTACGCGCATCGTTTGTAATGTCTCATAGCTGGTACAGCGCTCATAAATGTGTTTGTGCTGTTTATCAGGAAAATGGGTTTTGAGATTGTCAGAAAACTTTTCCAGCAGTTTCGGCACTGCTTCCTCTCTTCGAAAACGATGGCCGAGGGGAAACTCACATTCCACCATTTCCGTGCTCGTTCCATCTTTAAAATGAACCTGAACGGCATTTGAGATGGAGCGTTTATCAGGCTTCAAATAATCCTCGGTATATGTTTTATTTTCAGTCACTTCCATTTTATCACGAAGTTTATCTATTCTCGGATCATTCGCTGTTTCAGCTTCATAATGCTGTGCGGTGATATCACCAAAAAGCAAACCGATTGCTGTAATGTATTGGAGACAGTGATCACGGTCTGCCGGATTGTGGAGCGGGCCTTTTTTATCAATGATACGGATAGCGGATTCATGCGTTCTGATGACAACTCGGTCTATCTCGTCAATCCGGTTCTTTACCTGCGGGTGAAGAATGACGGCGCACTCCGCCGCTGTCTGGGCGTGAAATTCCGCAGGATAAGACACTTTAAATAACACATTTTCCATGACATAAGCGTCGAGCGGACGGGCAAGCTTGATCTCTTTCTTATTGAATAAAACGTCTTGGAACCCCCAACCCGGTGCACTCAGGGCTGTCGGATAACCCATTTCCCCTTTTAACGACATCAGCGCCAAATGAACACCTCTGCTCGTTGCATCTCCTGCCGCCCATGATTTACGCGAGCCTGTATTCGGTGAATGGCGGTATGTCCTCAATGCTGCATTGTCAATCCATGCATTCGAAAGCGCATTTTTGATTTCTTCTCTTCCGCCGCCCAAAAGCTTTGCCGCAACAGCGGTTGTCGCAACTTTGACAAACAGCACATGGTCAAGGCCAACTCGATTTAAGCTGTTTTCTAACGCCAGCACACCTTGAATCTCGTGTGCTTTGATCATCATCTCAAGTACGTCGCGTACTGTTAACGGCTCTTTTCCTTCAGACAGCCTCACTCTTGATACATAATCAGCAGCGGCAAGGATTCCTCCCAAGTTATCGGATGGATGCCCCCACTCCGCCGCCAGCCACGTATCGTTGTAATCGAGCCAGCGAATCATGCAGCCGATATTAAACGCTGCCCTCACAGGATCGAGAACATATGACGTTCCCGGCACTTTGCTTCCATTCGGCACAGTCGTTCCTGGAACAATCGGGCCAAGCAGCTTTGTGCATTCCGGATACCGTAGCGCCAAGATCCCGCAGCCCAGGGTATCCAGCAATACATGCCCCGCTGTAGTATACGCTTCGGTACTAGTAATCTCTTTTTCAAGCACATAGTCTGTGATTTCTACGATTACACGATCCGTTTTCGGCATTCTACCAGCTCCTTTCATGATTTTGTTTGATATCGCGGGCCCATGTAACTGACACGGGGACGGAAGAGCCGATTATTGGCATGCTGTTCGATCACATGGGCGCATAAACCGGACGTTCTCGCGCTGAAAAAGACCGGCGTATATAAAGGAATCGGTATGCCGAGCATCCAATACACCGGGGCAGCATAGTAATCCAAATTCGGGTAAAGCCCTTTTTCCTTCTCCATCAGCCGCTCACCCGCTTCACACATCTCATATAAACGATGGTCACAGGCTTTATCGCATAATTGCTGCAGCGCCTCTTTCATCATGAGTGCTCTTGGGTCCATTTTTTTCATATACACCCGGTGGCCGAAGCCCATGATTTTTTCTTTTCTTTTCAGTTTTGTTTGCAGAAGCTGCTCAAAATCAGATGTCGTTTTTGCCTCCAAAAGCAAATACATCACAGCTTCGTTTGCTCCTCCGTGAAGATTCCCTTTCAGGGAAGCGACAGCCCCAGTCAAAGCCCCATAAAGATCTGAATGTGTAGATGCAATGACCCTGGCCGCAAAGGTTGAATTCGGCATCTCATGCTCACTATACAGGACGAGCGACCGGTCAAAAATCTGTTCTTCCAATGAAGACGGCAATTTCCCTGTCATCATGTATAGAAAATTCGCACTGTAGGATAAGGTATGAAGCGGAAGAATCGGTTCTTTCTTATTAATGATCCTGTAGCTGGCAGCAGTGAGGGCAGGCATTTTCCCAAGAAGCTGATAGGCGCGTTCTTTGTTTGCGGAAGGAGACCGATCATCAATTTGCCGATCATAGCCAGCAAGTGCCGACAGGCCGGTACGCAGACTATCCATTGGATGAGTGTCCTCAGGGAGCAGCTCAAGCAGACGGAGATGATCAGCAGGCAGGCTTGCGGCACTGTTTATTTTACGTTCCAGCGTCTCCATTTCACTTTCTTCTGGCAGCCTGCCCTCCAGCAATAAATGGACAAGCTCCAGATAGCTTTTTGTTTCAGAAAGTTCTATTAAATCATAGCCTCTTATCAAAATCTGGCTGGACTGCGTGTCAAGATAAGAAATATGAGTTTCTGCCGCAATCACACCGTCCAACCCTGGAGAATATTGCTGTTTCTCCTCCATATCCTCAACCTCCGTTTATGCGTTTTTTGTCTATCAGGTTCCGCCAAGCAAATACTTAGAAATAATCAGTCTTTGAATCTCGTTCGTCCCTTCATAGATTTGCGTCACCTTTGCATCGCGAAGCAAGCGCTCAACCGGATAATCCTTCATATAGCCATATCCTCCATAAATTTGAACGGCGTCTAACGCTGCCTTCACGGCTGCATCGGAAGCAAATTGTTTAGCCATAGACGCTTCTTTTCCACAATTTAGGCCGCGGTTATGAAGGTCTGCGGCGTGGTAGACAAGATGTCTTGCCGCCTCTGCCCTAGTCGCCATGTCAGCCAGCTTAAATGATATGCCTTGATTGGCTGCGATCGGCCTTCCAAATTGCACTCGCTGCTTCGCATAATCAACGGCATGCTCAAGAGCCGCCTCTGCAATTCCGAGGGCCTGTGCCGCAATGCCGATCCGGCCGACATTTAAATTCGCCATGGCAATGTGAAAGCCATCCCCCTCTTTGCCAAGCAAATTGGCTTCAGGCACTTCTGCATTATCAAAAATCAGTTCCGTAGTATTGGAGCCATAAAGCCCCAGCTTTCTTTCTTTTTTTCCAACGGTAAAACCGGGTGTGTTTTTTTCAACAATAAAAGCCGAAATTCCGTGCCTGCCTTGATCTGGAGCTGTTAAAGCAAATGTGATATAGATATCAGCTGCTCCGCCATTCGTTATGAATATTTTCGATCCGTTTAATAGATATTTGCCGTTCTTTTTGATTGCTGTTGTGCGGAGGCTCCCGGCATCCGACCCCGAGTGAGGCTCCGTTAGTGCAAATGCGCCCAAATGGTCTCCTGACGCGAGCTTTGGTATATATTTCATCTTTTGTTCTTCGTTGCCGAAATACAGAATTGGATTTGTGCCGACTGAGGTATGAACGGAGAGTATCACGCCGACAGCCGCACTGATTCTAGAAATCTCATGAATCGCCAAAATATAAGAAACAACGTCCGCCCCGGCACCGCCGTATTGTTCCGGCACCGGTATTCCCATCAGTCCGTGTTCACCCATTTTTTTGATCAGCTGAAAGGGAAATTCGTCCGTTTTCTCCATGATTTCCGCAGCGGGAGCAATTTCTTTTCGTGCAAAATCACGCACCATTTTTCGCATCATGACTTGCTCTTGCGTTACATGCAACTCGGCCACCCCCGGATGGAATAGACTTCAGGAAGTCCTCTCCTCATAGTCATAAAAACCGCGTCCGCTCTTTTTGCCAAGCCAGCCTGCTTTGACATACTTGCGGAGCAGCGGGCATGGACGGTATTTGGAATCGCCAAGGCCTGAGTGAAGGACTTCCATAATTGATAAACACGTATCCAGTCCGATAAAATCCGCTAATGCAAGCGGACCCATCGGATGATTCATGCCCAGCTTCATCACTTCGTCTATTGCCTCCGGCTTCGCCACTCCCTCATACACGCAATAGATGGCTTCATTAATCATTGGAAGAAGCACACGGTTGGAAACAAACCCAGGAAAATCATTGACTTCTACCGCTGTTTTCCCCATCTTTTCCGCTAATGCCATAACATCTAAGGCCGTTTCTTCTGATGTAGCCAAGCCGCGAATCACTTCAACCAGCTTCATTACAGGGACGGGATTCATAAAATGCATGCCAATAACCCGTTGAGGCCGGCTTGTTACAGCAGCGATTTCTGTAATAGGCAAGGAAGATGTATTGCTGGCCAAAATCGTATGAGGCGGGCACATGCGATCAAGTGTTTTAAACATCTCAGTTTTTGCCGCCATGTTTTCTGCGATAGCCTCAATCACAATGTCCGCATGCTCTGCCTCCTCAAGCGTTTGAGAAATCGAAATGCGGCTGATTACGCTCTTCACTTCCGTCACGGTCCTTTTTCCTTTCTCAGCATCACGGTCCAGCTGTTTCTTCAGCCGTTTCAATCCTGCCTCAGCGGCCTCTGGATTCACATCATACATCCGCACATAAAAGCCCGCGTCGGCAGCTGTTTGAGCAATTCCGCTTCCCATCTGACCTGCGCCAGCTACCATGATTTGTTTGATTTCCATTCAAATCCCCTTTTTCATCATGTTTTAATGAACCTGCACTAAGACGGCGTCTCCCTGTGCTGCCCCGCTGCAAATAGCGGCAACGCCCAGCCCCCCTCCCCGCCGCTTTAATTCATAAACAAGCGTCATGAGAATTCTCGCCCCGCTCGCGCCGATCGGATGGCCGAGCGCGATCGCACCGCCATTTACATTTACTTTTTCAAGATCGAAACCTACGATTTTTTCACATGTCAAAACAACTGAAGCAAAAGCTTCATTTACTTCAAACAAGTCAATATCTTGGACAGTTAAACCGTTCTTTTTCAGGAGCTTGTTAATGGCAAATCCCGGCGCTGCCGCCAGCTCGTGCGCTGGCATTCCCGTAGTTGAAAAACCAAGAATTGTAGCCAGAGGCCGTTTGCCAAGCTCAGCAGCTTTTTCCTCAGACATCAGCACGAACGCGCCGGCTCCGTCATTGACTCCAGGAGCATTGCCGGCTGTGATAGAACCGTCACTTGCATAAATAGGAGCAAGTTTCGCGAGCTGATCCAGACTTGTGTCACGGCGAATCGCTTCATCTTTATCAACAACGTTTGGTTTTCCTTTTCGACCGATCCAGTTGACAGGAACAATTTCATCCTGAAACTTCCCTTCATCGGCGGCCTTAGCTGCCCTTGCATGACTTCTCAACGCCCATTCGTCCTGCTCTCTTCGTGAGATTGCATATTCCATGGCAGCTATATTTCCGTGAACAGCCATGTGCACCTCGTCAAATGCGCACGTTAATCCGTCATACACCATTAAGTCCCTAAGCTCGCCGTCCCCCATCCGTGCTCCCCAGCGCCCGGCGGGAACGGCATACGGAATATTGCTCATGCTTTCCATTCCCCCCGCAACAAGTATGTTCGCATCCTGCGCCCGAATCATTTGATCACATAAAGTGACAGCACGAAGGCCGGAAGCACAGACTTTATTCAGTGTTTCTGACGGCACACTCCAAGGCATTCCCGCCAGACGGGCAGCTTGACGGGAAGGTATCTGCCCTGAGCCGGCCTGGACAACCATGCCCATGACGTTTCCTTCTACATCATCTCCAGAGACTCCAGCCCGTTGCAGCGCCTCCTTCATCACAATGCCCCCAAGCTCAGCAGCTTTCACCTCTTTCAAAACTCCGCCGAATTTGCCAAATGGAGTTCTTGCAGCACTTACAATGACTGTTTTCCTCATGGTTTCACCTCATTCAGAAGATAGACAGCGCTTACAATTTCTAGTTGTCTTCTATGAATGTATGCTTTGAAAAGGGCATGAATGAATGAAAAAAGAAGGCTGCATCAAACAGCCTCCTTCTAACAACTATTCATTTTTCAGCAATGCCGAAGCCTTTTCTGGAAAGTCGGTAAACATGCCGTCTGCTCCCGCTTCAATGAGACACTTCATATCTTCCGGACGATTGACTGTATACGGCCTTACCTTAATCGAACTGTTCCTCATTTTCTTCAGCACTTCATCTGTGACCCCTGGGCTGTTTAACTTCGGGTGATAGCCGGAAGCCGGAATAGACGCGATATATCGATCTGCCTGATAAAGCACATCTGAAGTTAATACTGCCCGTTCGATATGCGGCGCAAGCCGGGCGCATAGCGCCAAGCTGTCATGATTAAACGTGGATAGGATGACTCTGTCCTCTACATTGAATCGCTTCACTGCCTCCAGCACTTTTTCTTCCATTCCCTCATAGCGGATCACGCTGTTTTTTAATTCAATGTTGATGAGAAAATCCTTTTTTACCGCCCACGAGAGCACATCTTCTAGCAGCGGCACTTTTATATCGCTGTACGCTTGATCGTGACCAGCGGCCGCATTCGCAGTCTTTACCTCATCATAGGCTGTATCCTTCACGAATCCTTTAAGTGATGTCGTGCGATTAAGTCTTTCATCATGAATCACAACAATGCGTCCTTCTTTCGTCAGCTGTACATCAAGCTCTATCCCATCCGCTCCGGCTTCAATTCCTTTTTCAAATGCAAGCATTGTATTTTCGGGAAATTGACCTGATGCCCCCCGGTGGGCAAAAATCTTTGTCATCGTTTCACCTCAAACCCTAAAGTTTTCTCCATTATACTTATTTTGTCGGCTCCACTCTAGGATTAAGGCTGTATCAATCTACTGATCATAATAAGAATCAATGCCGTTGACAATCGCATCTGCGGCCTTTTGCTGGTATTCTTCACTTCCCAGCTTGTCCGCATCAGAACTGTTAGTGATAAACCCAAGCTCCGCCAACACACTTGGCATTTGTGAATATGTAATGACGTAAAAGTCTGATTCTTTCACGCCCCTGTCTCTCGTTTGTAAGGATGAAACGAGCTGTGACTGAATATCGGATGCCAGACGCCGGCTGTTCTCCCCTTCATAATCAGATTGAAAATACGTTTCTGTTCCTGAAGCTGAAGCAACCCCTGAATTCACATGAATGCTGACAAAAAGGTCAGCCTGATTGGCACTTGCCTTAGCCACTCTTTCCTCCAAGGTCAGAAAATGATCGTCAGACCGGGATGCAACAGGATTGGCTCCCTCCTCTTTTAGTTTGTCTGTCACATGCTCTGAGACAGCCAAATTAATATCCTTTTCAAAGAGCCCGTTTCCGACCGCTCCACTGTCTTCACCGCCGTGTCCGGCATCAATATACACTGTTTTCCCTTCTATCGGCTCTGCTGCCTGTGCACAAGGCGCGAGCGTCAAAGCCAATCCGCACAGCGCCAAGCTCCTCCATAACATTCTCAACTTACTCCCTCCGGTCACGAGTTCTTTCGCAGCTGAATATCTTCCAGCTGTAAAGTTCCATTATCCTTCTTTGTATATTTCACCAGGACATGTGTCTGATCTGGCAGTGATTCACATTCATCACGTTTATCCTTCGGAACTTGTATCATGGTTTCTTCTCCATTAAGAGAAACCGCAATCGTATGAGGATCAGCCGAGCCAATGTATTTTCCCTCTTCGGTAAACCTTGGCACTGAGTCATCCGCACTTGCAACACTGCACCCCGAAAGAAAGAGCGCAGTAAACAGCAAAAGAACCGTTTGTTTCACATGACCACCTCTTCCTGATGTTTGGCTTTTATCTTTGACCAGAATGGCGAATTTGTAAAGACAACGCGAATGCAGGCGAGCAAGTTCCATGATTTTCAAAAGGGCTATACGACCCGATCATTTCCTGTTGTTAGAAAGATAACGAGCAGATTTGTCTATGAGGATGGCTCTAATTGAGGCGTCAATTAGAAAAAATTAGCGGAAAGAAGCAACTTTTTATTCATTTTAAAAAATTTGAGAATAGGGTGAGCAAATCGTTTGACGGGTGGGTCAGCCAAGCGTAACCTTTTAAAGGATATTTACTTTATTGAAAGAAGTTAAAGCCATGAAAAAATTCGTTCTGCTGCTGGCGGCAGCTGTCATCACATGCTCCATCGGCCACCAAATCAGCGGCGGCTACAAAGGCCCCGAAAAAGAGCGGCGAAAACATCACTCTGCACTCAAGATATTCAGTCGGTAAAGCAGATCAATTGCATTAATTTTTACATATAGGCTAGAATATGTGCGAATCCAAACGAAAGAAGATGATCAAATGAATCCTAAGTATAAGCCTCTGTTTGAACCATTTACGTTTAAAAGCGGCGTTACAATCGACAACCGGATCGCAGTAGCACCGATGACTCATTACGCTTCTAATGAAGACGGTACAATATCTGAAGCGGAGCTCGACTACATCATCCCCCGTTCAAAAGAGATGGGAATGGTGATTACAGCCTGCGCAAATGTTACACCGGACGGAAAAGCATTCCCCGGGCAGCCGGCCATCCATGACGATTCCAACATTCCAGGTTTAAAAAAGTTAGCACAAGCCATTCAGGCACAAGGCGCTAAAGCTGTTGTACAAATTCATCACGGCGGTATTGAGTGCCCGTCTGAGCTTGTTCCTCAACAAGATGTTGTGGGGCCAAGTGACGTGTTTGATAACGGCAAACAAATTGCTCGCGCATTAAAAGAAGAAGAAGTGGAAAACATTGTGAAGGCGTTTGGAGAAGCGACAAGACGTGCCATTGAAGCGGGCTTTGACGGTGTCGAAATTCACGGTGCAAACGGCTACTTAATTCAGCAGTTTTATTCTCCGAAAACCAACCAGCGCACGGATCGCTGGGGAGGAAGCGATGAAAAACGATTAGCCTTCCCGCTCGCTATTGTCGATGAAGTGAAAAAAGCCGCTTCAGAACATGCGAAGGGTGCGTTCTTAGTCGGATACCGCCTGTCTCCGGAAGAACCTGAGACACCGGGATTGACAATGACTGAAACTTATACGCTTGTTGATGCTTTAGGGGATAAAGAATTGGATTATCTTCATATCTCACTGATGGACGTGAACTCAAAAGCGCGCCGCGGTGCAGATCCGACTCGCACACGCATGGACTTATTGAATGAACGTGTCGGAAACAAAGTGCCGCTGATCGCCGTCGGTTCCATCCATTCCGCTGATGACGCGCTTGCCGTCATCGAAAACGGTATTCCGTTAGTCGCTATGGGACGCGAAATTCTAGTTGACCCTAACTGGACGGTAAAAGTAAAAGAAGGCCGTGAAAAGCAAATCGAAACAGTGATCAAAGGCACAGATAAAGAAAAATATCATTTGCCTGAACCGCTTTGGAAAGCAATTGTGAACACGCCAGGCTGGGTGCCTTATAAAGATTAATGTGCAAAAGACTGCCGAAACGATTCGGCAGTCTTTTTCCCTTTATATAAATAGTTTGTGTACACATCTAAACAGCAAAAGAAAGAGCTCCCCACCAACTTCGAAAAGAAAATCCAGGAAAAACCCCTCACGCTTTCTTGCTTTTTTCTTTTTCATTCGTACGTCTCCTTTTTACATGAATACGCCTTACTTACGATTTTGCAGGAGAAAGGTTTCATTTTATAACGGACACATTTAGGGTCGATCATGCTTCGTGATCCTATAAGATGTATGAATGGACCAAGAGTGCAGGTAATACCGCCATTTGCTTTCCTTACTTTTCAAACCTATCCTTTACTATATGCGGATACTTAATATTCTTCTCCCATACTACAAATGTCCCCAAAACAAAACGCCTCCTATTTATCAGCGCAAACTAATAAATAAAAGACGTTTGATTTAATGACCACTTAATAAGCTCATGTTTAAGAAGCCTTATGTTCTAATCTCAGCTTATCCGCAACCATTGCAATGAATTCCGAATTTGTCGGTTTAGCTTTTGTCATGCTGACAGTATAACCAAACAACGAGGAAATGGAATCAATGTTTCCTCTGCTCCATGCCACTTCAATTGCATGGCGGATCGCTCTTTCTACACGGCTTGCGGTTGTGTTAAATTTTTTGGCGATGTCCGGATAGAGGACTTTTGTAATGCTGCCGAGCAATTCGATGTCATTGTATACCATTGAGATTGCTTCGCGCAGATAGAGATAGCCTTTAATATGGGCTGGGACGCCGATTTCATGGATAATGCTTGTGATGCTCGCGTCGAGATTTTTCTTCTTTGGTTCAGGCTGGCTGCTGCGTATAATACTGCTTTGCGATGATGGCGCACGATGCGTCACACTGCTGGCATTTCCGCTGACCTGGCGGATATGGCCGACAAGGTTTTCCATATCAAACGGTTTGAGAATAAAGTAGGACGCGCCTAAATCGACGGCCTTTTTCGTGACATCTTCCTGTCCAAAGGCTGTCAGCATAATGACATTCGGCTGTTTTTTCAGATCTGATTCCCTCAGCCTCTCTAAAACCGCAAGTCCGTCTAAATGCGGCATAATAATATCTAATACGAGCACATCGGGATCTTTTTCTTTAAACAGCGACAGGCATTCCTGTCCGTTATAAGCAACGCCGATCACTTCCATGTCTTCCTGTCCTTCTATATATTCACTTAACAGGCTTACCAGCTCTCGATTATCATCAGCAACACAAACTTTAATTTTCTCCACGTTTCTTCCTCCCCAAATGTAGTTAACAGGATTCACCCTTGCTACATGTTTACATTCGACAAAACCGCTATATACCCTCTAAAAAAATCATAATCATCAATATTAGTGGCATATCTTTGTTATTCTATGTTTTTCTCTGTTTTTCGACTAAAAATGAAATTTGACAAACAAGGAAACGTGAATTTGTCGAAAAATCTTCTTTTGTATATTTTACCGTATGTATTCTGAGAAGTGAAGAGGGATCAAAATAAAAAAACTGCCGGAAACTCCGGCAGTCAGCTTGCTTTTTCTTTTCCATAAATATCGATTCCTGCTTCTGACAGCATCCATTCAATATGAACACCGTAACCGCTTGTCGGGTCATTTACAAATACATGGGTGACAGCACCGATCACTTTTCCATTTTGAATAATCGGGCTTCCGCTCATCCCCTGTACGATGCCTCCTGTTTCTTTCAACAGCCTTGGATCGGTAATTTTCAACACCATTCCTTTTGTCGCAGGGAATTTTTGCGGCGTTGTGCTGACGATTTCAATATCGAATTTTTCTACTTTGTCATCATCAATAACGGTTAAAATTTCAGCCGGCCCTTTTTTGACTTCGGTAGAAAACGCAACCGGCAATGCTTGATCTGATATGTTGTTTTGAATCGGCTGATGCAGTGTGCCGAAAATCCCAAACGGGCTGTTTCTGTTAATATCCCCGATCGTTTTGCGTTCTGAGGAAAATCGCGCCAGTTTTTCTCCCGGATTACCGCCTGTCCCTTTTTCAATTGATGTTACAGTGGATTTAACAATTTCTCCATTCTCCACTACAATTGGTTTCTTTGTATCCATATCGGAAATCACGTGGCCAAGTGCTCCGTATTTTTTTGTTTTCGGTTCATAAAAGGTCATAGTGCCGATGCCGGCAGCAGAATCTCTGATATATAACCCGATTCTGTATTTGCCTTCTCCTTCATCCTTTTCTGGAATCAGCTTCGTTTTGATTTTCTGTTTATCACGTTTGATCAGTAAATCTAAAGATTCACCAGTTTTCCCAGCCTTTTGAATAAATGGGGCTACATCATTCATTTTTTCAATTTTCTGTCCATTCATCTCAATAATGATGTCGCCCGCTTCAATTCCTGCCGTTTCTCCCGGAGATTTTTTGCCTTCACTTGTATTGATTTGATGAAATCCGACGACAAGAACACCGACGGAATGAAGTTTTACACCGATTGATTGTCCGCCAGGTATAACTTTTAAATCAGGAAGAACATGCACTTTTGTTTTTTTAATTGGAAATCCGGCAAGATCATATACCAATTCTGACTCACCTGATTTTTTGCCCGTCACCTTGATTTCATGCGGATCTTTCTTTACTGTAAACGCTTCTGAGGATTCTGATGTCTGAGCGTTTACCGATAAACTCGTTTCAATCGCTTGTGTTTGGGTTTCAAATACTCTCATTTGCGTTGGAATCAGTAAATATTCTTTTAGCGGTTTGCATAAACCTACACTTAATAACGAAACAAGGAGAATTAAACCTACTGCTTTTCTGATGTTATCGGGCATTCACTACTTCACTCTCCTCGCTCCTATCCCACACCTTCTTTATGACTTGCTGCTACATCATTTAATTTTGCCTTCTGACGGCTTATTTATAACTGTCATATGAAGAAAAACATTGGATATACTGATGAACGAATGGATGTGCACGAAAAAAATAAGCTGCGCTTCTCGCGCAGCTTACCCAGTTGTTTTGACTTGATCCGCTTGTTTTAAAAGTTCTTTCGCATGGCGTTTCGTTAAGTCGGTTACTTCGACACCTGCAATCATGCGCCCGATTTCCGCTACCTTTTCCTGCTTAGAGAGCGGCTTGACACGTGTCGTCGTTCTGCCGTCTTTTAACTCCTTCGCAATATAAAGATGCGTATCGGCCATGGCAGCCACCTGAGGCAGGTGTGTAATGCACAGCACTTGTGATCCTATTGACACCTTATGGATCTTCTCAGCAATTGCCTGTGCGACCCTGCCGCTTACACCGGTATCAACCTCGTCAAAAATGATCGATGTCACATCCTGTTGTGAGGAAAAAATGCTTTTTATGGCAAGCATCACCCGTGACAGCTCTCCACCTGAAGCGACTTTCGAAAGGGATTTCAGCGGCTCGCCTGTATTGGTTGAAATTAAAAACTTCACCAGGTCAATCCCTTGTTCAGTCAGCTGAACGGGCTGGCCGTTTACAAGCGGCGCCTCTTCATTGCGTGACGCTGTTCTGACCTTAAATTCCGTATCAAAAGTTGATTTTTCCATGTACAGGCTTTTTAATTCCCGATGAATCTCATCAGCCAGCTTTTTCGCCCATGTTTTTCGGATTTGTGACACATTTGCCGCTTCCACTGCGACATCTTTGCCGACGGAGTCAAGCTCCTTTTTCAAGCTTTGAAGGTGGCTGTCCCTGTTTTCAATTTGGTCAATCTCTTCTTCAATTTTAGAAGCATATTCCAAAATGTCTTCAACAGTGGCACCGTATTTTCGTTTCAGCTGTTTGATTTCATTAAGTCGCGTCTCAATATAGTTCAGGCGTTCCGGATCAAATTCAAGCTCATCCAGCATATTTCTCATCTGAAATGTGGCATCCTCAAGCAAATAGTAGGAGTTCGAAACACTTTCAGACATTTTTTTCAGCGGTTCGTTTATATCAGATATATCTTCAAGCTGCGCTGATGCCATTCCAACCCAGTCCAATCCGCCCTGCTCACTGCGAAGCGCGTTATATGCATTTTGCAGCGACTCATATATCTTCTCAAAGTTTGAAATTTGCTGGCGCTCTTCTTGGAGCTGTTCATCTTCGTTAAGCTCAAGCTTTGCCGATTCGATTTCTTCGAGCTGAAATTGAATAAGATCAAGACGATGGGCCATTTCCTGTTCGCTTTCAGAAAGCTGCTTAAGCTTTTTGAGCAGCTTCACATACCGCTGGTACCCTTCCTGATACGTTTTGAGCGCGCTTTCCACTTCGGCCCCGGCAAACTTGTCCAAAAGCTGGAGATGATTTTCGTCTTCCATTAACAGCTGGTTATCGTGCTGCCCGTGAATATCTAATAAAAGCCTGCCGATCTCTCTTAGTGAAGCAATCGTGACAAGCTTGCCATTGACACGGCAAACGCTTTTCCCGCTCGTGCTGATATCCCTTCTCATGACGATCATTTCGTCTGAAACGTCGATTCCCTGCTCAGCGCATACGCCTAAAACAGGATGGCCGCTCTCCAACAGAAACAGCCCTTCAAGTTCGGCTTTTGCTTCCCCATATCTAACAAATTCAGATGATCCGCGGCCTCCGACTAAAAGAGAAATGGCATCTATGATGATGGATTTGCCGGCTCCGGTTTCTCCTGTTAAAACCGTAAGCCCGCGTTCAAAAGAAACCGTCAGTTCCTCAATAATGGCAAAGTTTTTAATCGATAGTTCAGCTAACAAACAGCATTACACCTCTTATCTTTGTTAGATTTTCTGTTACAGCAGTTCAAGGAGCCTGTTTTTTACGCCTTCTGTATCTTCAGGAGTCCGGCAAATAATTAAAATCGTATCATCTCCGCAAATGGTCCCCATCATTTCATCCCAGTCCAAATTGTCCATCAGCGCCCCGATTGCCTGGGCATTGCCCGGCATCGTTTTCAGCACAATCATATGGCTTGCTGAGTCTATTTTCACAAATGCGTCCATCAATGCCCGCTTTAGCTTTGACAGCGGATTGAAACGCTGGTCCGCCGGAAGACTGTATTTGTAAGAACCATTATTTGTAGGCACTTTTACAAGGTGAAGTTCTTTAATATCCCGTGATACCGTGGCCTGCGTTACTTTGTATCCATCCTGCTTTAGCATGTCGACCAATTCATCCTGCGTTTCGATTTCATTGCTTGTAATGATCTCTCTGATTTTAATATGCCTCTGGCCTTTGTTCATGTAAGCACCTCTATTTCCAAGCTTATCTGTTCTTTTATGTTATATGATTCTCTGCACATTGTACATGAATGCAGAAAAAAGGAATAATAGCGCCCTATTATTCCGGTACATCTGCTTTTTTTTCTTTTAACGTCTTATGTGCTTCTTCTACAACGCGCATGATCTCTTCTTCCGGCAGTTCCTGGCCTTCCTGTCCCTCTCCCGGCCAATGCAAATGAAGGAGAAACTCAATATTTCCGTCTCCTCCCGTGATTGGAGAAAATGACAAGCCTTTACAGATATAGCCTTCAGCGGCAGAAAAACTGATCATTCGCTTGAGCACATCAGCATGCACTTTAGGATCTCTAACAATCCCTTTTTTGCCGACGGATTCCCGTCCCGCTTCAAACTGAGGCTTAACTAAAGCCATGCAGTCGCTGCCCGGTACGAGCAAAGTCCTTAGGACAGGCAGGATGAGCCGCAGTGAAATAAAGGACACATCAATTGTGGCAAACTCCGGCATGCCCTTTGTAAAGTCTGCCGGTGTTGCATAACGAAAGTTCGTCCGTTCCATCACGACGACCCGTTCATCCTGTCTAAGCTTCCATGCAAGCTGATTATAGCCTACATCCACAGCGTATGACTGTTTAGCTCCATTTTGCAAAGCGCAGTCCGTAAAACCGCCGGTGGAGGAGCCAATATCAATCATAATTTTATCTTTGACAGAGACGGGAAATTCCTTCAACGCTTTTTCGAGCTTTAAGCCGCCCCTGCTCACATACCTCAGCGGGTTTCCTTTGACAGTTAACGGAAGGTCGCGGTCAATTTTTTCTCCAGGCTTGTCCAAGCGGTTTTCGTTTGAATAGACGACCCCCGCCATAATGGCTCTTTTGGCTTTTTCACGCGTTTCCGCCAGCCCTCTTTCCACTAATAATACATCTAATCGTTCTTTCTTTGACGTCATGATCCAATTCCTTTGTGTGTCTTTGGCGGCATCAGTAATCTAATACGATTTGCCACCTGCTGTTTTGTCAGTCCAATTTCCTCAAGAAGCGCTGTTACACTTCCGTGTTCAATAAACCGATCAGGTATACCCATTCTGTCAATCGGAGTATGATATTCACCTTGATCATGAGCGAATTCTAAAATCGAGCTTCCGAAACCGCCTTCTAAGACCGCTTCTTCAATTGTTAAAATTGGCAAGCCTTCTTTTAGGATACTCTTCATCATCTTTTCATCAATCGGCTTAATAAAACGCGCATTCACAACGCGCACGGAAAGGCCTTCTTTCTGCAGCTCTTCGGCTGCTTCAATCGCCATTTCGATTGTTGTGCCGAATGTTAAGATGACAGCATCGTTCCCTGGACGCAGCACCTCCCACGTACCGATCGGAATCGTTTTCAACTGTTCATCCATTTTTACGCCGAGTCCGTTTCCGCGCGGAAAACGCATTGCTATCGGGCCTTCGTCATAGCTAAGTGCTGTATGAACCATGTGCTGGCCTTCATTTTCGTCTTTCGGCATCATTAAGACCATGTTTGGAATGTGGCGCATAAACGCAATATCAAACACGCCTTGATGTGTCTCTCCATCAGCGCCAACGAGTCCTGCACGGTCAATTCCAATAAACACATTAGCGTTTTGGCGGCAGATGTCATGAACAACTTGGTCATATGCCCTTTGCAGGAAGGTTGAGTAAATCGCCAAAAACGGCTTCATACCCTGCATTGCCATAGCTGCAGCCATTGTTGCGGCATGCTGTTCTGCGATTCCTACGTCGAACATCCGGTCAGGGAATTCCTTTGCGAAGCCTTCAAGCTTTGAACCGACAGGCATAGCCGGCGTAATGGCTACAATGCGTCCGTCCTCGCGCGCCATTCGCTGCACAGTTCCGCTGACAAGACCGCTCCACGAAGGAGCTGCGGCTTTCGGCTTT
Source organism: Bacillus sp. YP1 (assembly GCF_000877815.1). Taxonomy (NCBI): domain Bacteria; kingdom Bacillati; phylum Bacillota; class Bacilli; order Caryophanales; family Bacillaceae; genus Bacillus; species Bacillus sp. YP1. The sequence goes on from NZ_CP010014.1 coordinate 2,131,324, forward strand.
ACAAAGTCACCGGTATTAATTTTATATGGTCCGGTACCATGCCATGTCCCAATCGTATCGGTCTCAGCCGGTTTGTACCCCTTCCCTTTTTTCGTAATGACGTGCAGAAGAACAGGGCCTTTCGTTTTTTTGGCGTATTGAAGATTCTCAATCAGCTCATGATAAGAATGTCCGTCCACTGGGCCCAAATACGTAAAACCGAGCTCCTCGAAAAACATTCCGGAGACGAGCATGTATTTCAGGCTGTCTTTGACCCGTTCCGCCGTGGCGGCAAGCTTGCCCCCAACTGCCGGAATCTTTTTAAATAAGTATTCAAGCTCATCTTTGACCCACTGGTATTTCCCCGCAGTGCGGAGCCGTCCGAGCATAGAGTGAATGGCACCGACGTTTGGCGCAATACTCATTTCATTATCATTAAGGATGACAATCATGTCTTTTTTCTCGTCGCCGATGTGGTTAAGGGCTTCGAGCGCCATACCGCCGGTCAGCGCGCCGTCACCAATGATCGGAATAATATATTCATCCGTTCCTTTAATATCACGGGCAGCTGCCATTCCCATCGCGCCTGACAGAGAAGTCGAGCTGTGCCCGGTTTCCCAAACATCGTGCTCGCTTTCACTCCGCTTTGGAAATCCGCAAAGCCCTTTGTACTGGCGAAGCGTCGCAAATTCTTTTCCGCGTCCTGTCAGCAGCTTATGGACATACGACTGATGGCCTACATCCCATAAAAATTTGTCTTTCGGGCTGTTAAATTCCTTATGCAGGGCAACAGTAAGCTCTACGACACCTAAGTTTGGGCCGATGTGGCCGCCGGAAGCGGATAAACTTGTAATTAAAAACTGACGGATTTCATCACTTAATTTCTCTAATTCATCAATGGACATGTTTTTTAAAAACGACGGGTCCTGTATTGATAAAAGATCCAAAGCGGATCAACTCACTTTCAGCATGAATTTCTGCAATGATACATGTCTTTTGCATGCCGAGCTGACAATAATCTCAGACATAAAAAAAGACAAACGCGCTTTTCCTTTTCATTTTTCATATAAACTGCTTACATTTTACCATACCTCGTGCAGCCGCTTCAAATTAGGATCGTTTTAGTGATCTCTTGCCGCAATTAAATCACAAAGCTCATATAAAAGGTCTTTTTGAAGAGAGAGTCCGCCGATCAATCGCTTCGCCTCTTTTATATGAACATCCAATTTATGTTTGGCCCCTTCCAATGAAAGAAGCGACGGGTATGTCGATTTGTCATTTGTGGTATCCGAGCCGACACGTTTGCCGATTTTCTCTTCACTGCCTTCTAAATCTAAAATATCGTCTCTGATTTGAAATCCGATTCCAATGTGGCTGCTGAAGGTACGCAGTGTTTCAATGTCTTCCTCAGGCGCATCAGCCAAAATAGCACCGGCGATTACACAAAAGCCAAGGAGCTTGGCAGTTTTCCGTTCATGAATGGATTCGAGCTCTTCAAGCGTGACTTGTCGGTTTTCCGCTTCCATATCAGCTACTTGCCCACCGACCATGCCTTCGGTGCCTGCCGCTGAAATCAGTTCATTCACAAGCCGCAGGCGCTTTTCTGCTGACACCTCGTCTGACACGTGGGAGGTAATCAGCTTAAAGCTTTCTGTGAGCAGCCCGTCACCCGCTAATACTGCCGTCGCTTCACCAAACACTTTATGGTTTGTCGGCTTCCCGCGGCGCAAATCGTCATCATCCATGCATGGAAGATCATCATGAATTAACGAATACGTGTGAATCATTTCGACAGCACAGCCCACCGGAATGCCGTCTTTTTCGCTTTTTCCATATGCATTTAAAACAGCCAGTACAATCAGAGGCCGCAACCGCTTTCCGCCGGCCTGTAGAGAATATAGCATAGATTTCTTTAATGAGTCCGGCATATCAAGCTTTTCTGTATAGACAGAAAGCTGATTTTCAATTGTTTTTTTCCGGTCCGCCAGAAAGCTCGTTAATTTATTTGTCACCTTCGTCTTCCTCCTGAACACTGAAAGGTGCCAGTTCGCCGTCTTCTTTTAAAATGAAGTCCATTTGCTTTTCGACTTTTTGCAGCTTTTCATGGCACATTTTTGACAGAGCCATGCCTTCTTGGAAATAGTTAATGGCTTGCTCTAGAGGCACATCTCCCTCTTCAAGCTTTGATACAATGCTCTCAAGCCCTTTCATCGCTTCTTCAAATGTCATGTTTTCATTTTTTTTCACGTCTGTCATTTTTCTTCCCCTCTCTTTTCTAATACTTCACAGGTCAGCACGCCATCCTTCAGCTTGACTTCAAGCCGGTCCTGCTCTTCTATTTGACTGACACTTTTAATGAGTTTATCTTCTTTATAAGCCAAGCTGTATCCTCTTTCCATCACTTGAAGAGGACTTAGTGCATTCAGCTTGCCAAGAACGGTTTGAAATTGGGAATGCAGCTGCTTCATTTGGATATTCATATTTTTTCTCAGCTGATTTGTTTGTTCCTGGTATCGTGTTCTCGCTTGTTTCAGCTGTTCATGAGGATGCAGTGCCTCTAATCTGTACGTTTCACGCTCCAGCTGTCTGCTTTTCCGATCTAAAAGAGCGGTCAGCTGTGCTTGAAACTGCTGGTACGCGAGGTCAAACTGCTGCTCTTTTTGCGCATACAAACGCTTTGGAAAACGAAAGGCATAGGACGATTGCAGCGTTTGAATCCGTTCTTTTTTCTGGCCGAGGTGCTGTTGCATTGCTCTTGTCATTCTGACTTCCGCTGTTTTTGTGCGTTCGATTAAATCAGTGGTATGAGGCACAGCAATCTCAGCTGCTCCTGTCGGCGTCGCAGCTCTGATATCGGCGACAAAATCACTAATCGTAAAATCCGTCTCATGTCCGACTGCCGATATAATCGGAATATTGGAAGCGAAGATGGCGCGTGCTACAATTTCTTCATTGAATGCCCACAGTTCTTCTATCGAACCGCCGCCTCTCCCGACAATTAATACGTCGCAAATCTCTTTTTCATTTGCCTCTTCAATACGCGTAACGATGGATCTGCTCGCATTTTCACCTTGTACGAGCGCTGGAAGAACAATGACTTTTACAAGTGGATATCTTCTTTTTAGAGTTGTAATAACGTCTCTGACAGCGGCACCCGTTGGAGATGTCACAACCCCGATTGTGGCTGGAAATGCGGGGATTTGTTTTTTGTAGCGGTCGTCAAATAAACCTTCTCCGGCAAGCTTCTTTTTTAATTCTTCGTACGCTAAATAAAGCGCTCCAACCCCGTCAGGCTGCATTTCTTTGGCATATAATTGATAGTTTCCGCTCGGTTCATATACGGAAATTCCGCCTCTGACCAGCACTTTCATTCCGTTTTCAGGTTTAAAAGGCAGACGCTCGCTTTGTCTCGCGAACATCACCGACTGCATTCTTGCGTTTTCGTCTTTTAAAGTGAAATAAATATGCCCTCGTGTGTGTATCTTTACATTCGACAATTCGCCTTTAATCCAAATATTTTCAAGGTGAGGATCTACATCGAATTTTCGTTTTATATACTTTGTCAGCGCTGAGACGGTCACATACGCTGCTTCACCCATGTCTAAAAACTCCTCTCCTAAGCATTCCTGCACCATAACTAAAGAAAACCCGCCCTGGCTTTAGGAGCCTGAAGAAGCGGGTATCGTGCTCATATTCAAGGCGGGCAAACATTTCGCCTGTGAATATCTCCAATTATCTATGATAACGTACGTTTCGCAGATTTAACAGTATTATGCGCAAGCATCGTGATGGTCATCGGACCTACTCCGCCCGGAACCGGCGTGATGAAGGACGCTTTTTCCTTTGCCCCTTCAAATTCAACGTCTCCGCAAAGCTTTCCGTTTTCCAGACGGTTAACGCCGACGTCAATGACAACAGCGCCCTCTTTGATCTGGTCTGCACTGATGAAGTTGGCTCTGCCGACTGCCACCACCAGGATGTCCGCTTTTTTCGTATGTTCAGTAATATTTTCTGTTCTTGAATGACAGTAAGTAACCGTCGCGTTTTCATTTAATAAAAGCTGGCCGACAGGTTTGCCGACAATGTTGCTTCGGCCGACTACAACAACCTCTTTACCGGAAAGGTCAATATTGGTTTTCTTCAAAAGCTCAACAATTCCATGAGGCGTGCAAGGAAGAAACGTATCTTCGCCAAGCAGCATTTTCCCTACGTTTAACGGATGAAAACCGTCTACATCTTTATCAGGGGAGATACGTTCGATCACCGCTTTTTCAGAAATATGGTCTGGGAGCGGAAGCTGAACGAGAATGCCATGAAACTCAGGGTCTTGGTTATATTGATCAATAATGGAAAGCAGTTCAGCTTCTGTGAGGCTGCTGTCAAATTGATCGAGCTTGAAATTCATTCCCATTGTTTCTGCCGCTTTTTTCTTTCCTCGCACGTAAGAGTGAGAAGCAGGATCATCTCCAATCAAAATAACCGCCAGTCCGGGAGTGACGCCTTGCTTTTTAAGCTCTTCTACCTCTTTTGCCAATTGTTCGCGTTTTTCTCTAGCCGTTTCTTTTCCGTCGATGATTGTTGCAGTCATTTTCTTTCCTCCTATGATTGTTCAATATCAGATTTAATGTTAGAAAGAACCCCGTTTACAAACTTTGTCGCTTTGTCATCACCAAACCGTTTTGCCAGCTCAATCGCTTCGTTCATGGAGACATTCACCGGAATGTCTTCGGCATATGCCATTTCATATGCTGCCAGGCGCAAAATCGCACGGTCAACATTGGCAATCCGATCGAGCTTCCAATTCACCAGATGCTTGGAGATCATTTCATCCAGCTGGTCTTGGTGTTCCAATACCCCGTGTACAAGCTGTTCAAAGAAAGGATCTGTTTTTTCTTCATCCAGTGCGTGTTCTATGGCTTCATTCACTGCAATATCGCTGACATCAATTTGAAATAGTGCCTGCAAAGCTTTTTCTCTTGCTGTTCTTCTTTTCATTTTCTTTCTCCTTTGATCCTCTTTATCCGCTTGTCGTTAAGCCACAAAGAGATCATAACATATTTTTTTCGTATCCGCATATTGAAATCAAGGTTTTTTTACCCTATTACCGAATATTTTCACACACCTTAATATGATTATTCGGATTTCACGTTCATGAAGAAACTCGGCTATGTAAGCCGGCTTTCTTCATGCTTTGAAATAAAGGGTAACGTGTAAAAAAACCAAAGGGCCGCCCTCCCCTTGGTTTCGTGTTAAGCCATTTACATTTCTTCGTCGATTTGGACTTCTTGGGCTTTTGTGTCAAATTGAATGCCGACGATGTGAATATTGATCTCGTTAATCGAAAGAGACGTCATATTTAATAAGGTTTGACGAATGTTTTCCTGAACGGATGCTGCAACTTTCGGAATCGAAACGCCAAATGTAACGACACAGTATACATCGATCGTAATTCCGTCATCCGCCAGGTCGACTTTGACACCTTTGCCATGATTCACTTTGCCAAAGCGCTCAACGACGCCTGTCGCAAAGTTTCCGCGCATTTCGGCAACCCCATCAACTTCTGATGCTGCAATGCCGGCAATGACCTCAATGACCTCCGGTGCAATCTCAACCTTACCCAAATGCGTATCTTCGTGATCCATTTTAAGCAAGCTGTTGTCTTTCATTCAATTCACCTCCGTAAAAATTATGAGCCCATTACATCATATGTTTCTAAAAATTTCGTATTAAACTCTCCGCTCACAAATGTTTCGTGTTCAAGCAGTTTTAAATGGAAAGGGATTGTTGTCTCAATGCCTTCGATGACGAATTCGCTCAATGCGCGCTTCATGCGGGCAATCGCTTCATCCCTCGTTTTTCCGTATGTGATGACCTTTGCAATCATGCTGTCATAGTACGGTGGGATGGAATAGCCAGGGTACGCAGCTGAATCGACACGGACACCAAGACCGCCAGGAGGCAGGTACATTTTAATTTCACCAGGTGACGGCATGAAATTTTTACTTGGGTTTTCTGCGTTGATTCGGCATTCAATGGCCCAGCCTTCAAATTCAACATCCTCTTGCTTGAGGCTCAGTTCCATTCCTGATGCCACTTTGATTTGTTCCTTGATCAGGTCAGTTCCCGTCACCATTTCTGTGACTGGGTGCTCTACCTGAATTCTCGTGTTCATTTCCATGAAGTAATAGCGCTGTTCATTGTAGTCATAGATAAATTCTACTGTTCCAGCACCTGTATAGCCAACCGCTTTTGCAGCCTTTACCGCTGCATCTCCCATTTGCTCCCTGATTTCTGAATCAAGGGCAGGAGATGGTGATTCTTCCAAAAGCTTTTGCAGGCGTCTTTGGATCGAGCAGTCGCGTTCGCCCAAATGGATCGTATTTCCGTAGTTATCAGCAAGCACTTGGATCTCAACGTGGCGAAAATCTTCTATGTATTTTTCGATGTATACACCTGGATTTCCGAATGCAGTTGCCGCTTCCTGCTGTGTAATCTTAATGCCATTAATCAGTTCCTCTTCAGTGCGAGCAACCCTAATTCCTTTTCCGCCTCCGCCTGCGGTGGCTTTTATAATTACAGGATACCCAATTTCATTAGCAAGCGAAACCGCTTCTTCCACATTTTCTATAATTCCCTGTGAACCCGGTACGATTGGCACGCCGGCCTGTTTCATCGTTTCCCGCGCAACGTCTTTTGTTCCCATTTTTGAAATGGCGTCAGCGCTCGGGCCGACAAACGTGACATTCACTTCTTCACATAATTCAGCGAAATCAGCATTTTCAGCTAAAAATCCGTATCCCGGATGAATGGCGTCCGTGCCAGTCAGCTTTGCAACACTCACAATATTTGTAACGTTTAAATAGCTGTCTTTTGATGCTTTCGGTCCGATACAAAAAGCTTCATCGGCCATTTGAACATGAAGGGCATCTTTATCAGCTTCTGAATAAACAGCGACAGTCTCAATTCCGAGCTCTCTGCAGGCTCTGATGATTCTGACAGCAATTTCTCCTCTGTTGGCGATCAATAGCTTTTTAATCATGTTCAGTCTCCTTACTCCGCTTTTACAAGAAATAGAGGTTGTCCGTATTCGACCAGCTGGCCGTTTTCTACTAATACTTCAACGATTTCGCCTTTCACTTCTGCTTCGATTTCGTTGAAAAGCTTCATTGCTTCTACAATGCAGACAACTGTGTTTTCATTTACTTTTGAACCGGCTGTTACATACGGGCCAGCTTCCGGTGATGAAGAAGCATAAAATGTTCCTACCATTGGTGAAGTGATTTTATGCAGATTCTCATCTTGCTTTGGTGCTTCTTGGGCAGGTGCCGCTGCTTGCTGCGCTTGCGGCTGAACTGCCTGCGGAGCCTGTGCTTGTACAGGTGCTGCCGGTGCCTGCTGCATGACTTGAACCGTGCCTGCTTCGTGTTTTTTCAGTTTTAAGGATACACCTTCATTTTCATATACGAATTCGTCAATTGTAGACTCGTCAATTGCTTTAATCAGCTCGTGGATTTCTTTGATATTTAACATTCAATCGCACTCCTATGTATGAAATTTCTTTTTTATAGGTTACTACTAAAAGTACATACTATGTTCATCTTACAGGAGCGGACTTTTGAATTCAACTCTAATATGACAGCAACGCAAAAAGCCCGCTTGTTTAGCGGGCTTCTTTTTCCTCTTTCTTACTTGGATGGTTCAAATGTGACAGCGACATCTTTCATTGTTTTGATTTCTTTTGCCACAAGGTCTATAATGGCTGTCGCCTTCGATTTGGAGTGTTTGTCTGATTTGACTGTAATATTGATTTTATCTCCTTCAGCATTAACAAGCGCATCCTCGTAACCTTGTGTTTTAATCAGCGTTTCAAGCTGTTTTTCTGTTCCTTCCACTTCACTGAGAGCCGTCATTTTATCGTATGCTTCGCTTTTCTCCTTGGCTGTTGCATCATCGCTTGACACAATGGCATTCAGCTCTTCTCTTTCTTTGCTTCTGGCATCTTCTAAATCAAGACGGTACGTTGTAAACAGATCATCATCGGCTGTTTCCGTAACAACAGTTCCTTTTTCACTGGCTTCAGCGGATGTTTCCTTGTCTGCTGATGAATCTTTCGTTCCCTTTGTTCCATCTTCTTTTCCTTTTTCAGTTTCTGTACCGCTTTTTTCCTTCGTGTCTTGCTTGGCAGGCGCTTTTTCAGTTGCGACCTCTCCGCTGTCAGACGCACTTTTTTCACTTTGCATCTGCACGGCGTTTTTGCTTTCCGGCGACATGATATAGTAGACGCTTAACACCACGACAAGACTGAGCATTGTTAATAGCCAAACGGTTTGTTTTTTAAGCATTTATGAATCCTCCTTTATTTTTTTAGGGGCAACCGCAACCCGGTGGCTTGGAACATCCAGGACCCGTGTCACCGCTTCGATAATGGTTTGTTTTATTTGAACGTTGTCCACTCCTTGAGCAACAACGAGTACACCGCGTATATCAGGTTTTTTCGTTTGGACGACGACAGGTGTTTCTTTATCGCCGTTTTTGATCATGACGATTTCTTCCTCCGATGTTTGGTCTGTAACGCTTCTTGTTCCGCCTTCTTTGTCAGTTTCTTCGGTGGTTGTATTTTTGTTTGATTTGTTTTTTTCGTATACTTTCAGCGACGTTGCATCTACATTCACGACAACCGAGACATCGTCCACACCAATGATTGTTTCAAGGATTTCTTTCAGCTGATTTTCGTATTCTTTTTCATAGTCATCGATCGAGTCTTTAGGTTTATCAGATTTTGAGGCTTTAAACACTTCAGCTGTTTTCTCTTTGCTGTCTGCGGAATGTTGCGATGATACGGCCGTTATCGTTTTGGCGTTTTCTGTTTTCTCAGGTGAAGAAAACAGCTGGCTGACAAGCATAAAGGAAACTCCGAGAACAAAAACGAATAGAAAGTAATGATATTTGGTCAGCTTCGGCTTTTCGCCGTCCTTCGTTTGTCCCGGAAGAAACTGCTTTTTCAATACATTCCATAATCCGTTTTTATTCATTGCCGACACTCTCCCCGCCTTCCATATGAACCGTAATTTTCTCACTTCCGATTTCCCAAATGTCCGCGAGCTGCGTTTGTATCTGTTTGGCTTCTTTTTGTTCGGCTGCTTCTTTTGTTACGTATGCATGATCTGTATCAATGTGGACCGGCGCGACCGTTTGGACCGTTTTTTCAGAAGACGGGGCCATATACACGCTGATTGTTTTAATATCCTCTTCTGAATCTACCTTTTCTCCTGCCGTGAGTTTGATGCGGCCTACTTTATATTCATCATGACTGAATCTCTCCTCCGCTTTCTTTTTTAGTTGGACAGCCATTTCTTCTAGAATATATGCGCGCTGGGAAGCTTGTATTTCTATTTTTTTTGAATTGATTTGATTTTTTATGTCGGCAGACTCTGACTGCCCGTTTTTTGTGAGGTATTCAAAGATGACTTCGGGGTCTGTCTTGAAAAGTTTAAAAATCGGCGTAAGCATGACGACAATCAAGAGCAGGCTGACTACCATTTTTGCGTACTTTTGCATGCTGGAGCTCGGCAGCAGCATATCAATCACAATTGCAAATAGGATAAACAACACGATGGTGGTAAGCCATTCCGTTAAAAAACTCATTCGCCTGCCTCCTTCATTTCATCATCATCGTGAGGTTTCCGGCTGTGATTATGACAGTAAGGCTTAAAAAAAACATGAGAGACACAATGGCGAGAGCTGCAAAAATATAAATGACGCTTTTGCTGATGACGTCGAGGCAGGTGATGACGGGCCCGCCTCCTAGCGGCTGAAGAATCGCGGCTGCCAGCTTATAAATAAAAGCGAGGGAAAGCACTTTGATTGCCGGAAATGCCGCGATACAGATCAAAATAGCGACACCGAGAATCCCTACCGTATTTTTCAGCAGTAAAGAGGCGCTGATTACTGTATCTGTTGCGTCTGTAAACATTCGGCCAAGCACAGGAATAAAATTTCCGGTTATAAATTTAGCCGTCCTGAGCGTAATGCCGTCTGTCACTGCAGCTGAGGCTCCCTGAACAGAGATGACGCCGAGAAAGATGGTAAGAAAAACAGCCAGTGCTCCGATGGCGATATTTCTGAGCAGGTTGGCCAGCTGCGTTACTTTGTATTGTTCAGTCATCGTGCTGACAATGCTCAGAATCGCTGATAAAAAAATCAGCGGCATGACGATATTCTGAATCAAGAGACCGCTCGTGTTCATCAGGAAGAGGATAACAGGATGAAAGAAGGCAGCAGATACAGCTCCGCCTGAGGAAGCCAAAAGCGCCAAGAGGAGCGGAATGAGCGCCAGGATAAAGCTGGTCATCGTCTGAATCGCCTCAGTTGCATAGTTAATTGCCACATGAAAGCTATTAAGCGCAAGGATAATCAGCACCATGTACACAATTGAGTAAGCGACCTTACTGACGGTGCTTTGCTGAAAAGCATTTTGCAAAAGCTGCAGAATGACGCAAAAAATCGTGAGCAAAATCAATGTGCCCAGCAGCTTTCCGTTGGCAAGCACTTCATGAAACAAATAAGAAAAGAGAGCTTTCAGCCATTCTTGCGGTGAGAATGATTTATCGCCATTGATAAACTCCATTAAGCTGCCTTTTTGGCTTTCCGGCAGCAGTCCGCCGTATTCTGTCATAATGTCATTCCAAAATTCCCCGATCTTATCTGTTTCAAGCGAGGCTGCTGTCCTTTCCGCTAATTGCTCGGCTGTTTCAGCATGGTCTTCCGTTTGTTCTGCATTACCAGCTGCTTGTACAATTTCTGCACGGCCTGCTATGATCAGCACGGCCAAAAGCAAAACCCATTGAAAGCGCTTCAATCTACCGCCTCCTTTCGGTTATGACATAGAAGGTATAAGTCCGAGAATCGTTTCGATAATGACGGTTAAAATAGGCACAGCCATTACGAGTATTAAAATTTTCCCCGCCAATTCTATTTTCGAGGCGATGGCTCCTTGACCGGCATCTTTTGTGAGCTGTGCCCCGAATTCAGCAATATAGGCGATTCCGATAATCTTTAAAATGGTTTCAACATAGACCATGTTGACATTTGCATTAATCGCAATTTTTTCTATCATTCGAATAATGTCGTAGATTTGGTCTACCAAATAAAGAAAAATGGCACATCCGGCAAAAACGACGATTAAAAACGCAAAAGTCGGCTTTTGTTCTTTTACAATTAAAGAAAGGAAGGTGGCGATCAGCCCTAAACCTACAATTTGAACAATGTCAATCTGCAAGCCCCCCTATCCTTGGAATAAAAACACAGCTTTTATCTTTTTAAATAGGTCATCTACAATCGTGGCGACCATAAATAAAATATAGATAAAACCTAACAGCGTCACCCACTGAGCATATTCTTTCTTGCCCATCTGATCCAATATCGTGTGTAAAAAAGCGACCACGATTCCCACTCCGGCGATTTGAAATATGACATTCACGTCTACTCCCATTTTATTTTTGCTCCCCTCACGTTTACATCAATAGAAGAATGAGTAACAAGCCCGCTAAAAAGCCCAAACTTTTTATCATCTTTTCATTTTTCGCTTGCGCCTGCTCAGCATCCGCTTCAGAGGCTTCCAAATGTGACAGCGCCAGCTTGATGTGCTTTTGCTGAGAGATTCGATCATGAATCCCGAGCGTCTCGCCAAACTGCTTCAGCACTTCGTATTCGCTTTTTTTCAAAGACAGGGTGTCCCATACCTTCTTTAAGCTTTGCTCCCACGCCGTTTTCGCGGAATCACTTCCCTTGTCCAGCTGATCACTGAATGCGGAAAAAAGAGCTGAAACAGGCTGTGCGAGCTGTTTGGCAATCTGCTGTGAAGCAGTATGAAGCGGTGTATGGCCGTACATGATTTCAGCCTCGAGGGATTGAAGCGCCGCACGCAGCTGGCGGATTTGCCGCGGCCGTTCTGTATAAATCTTCGCCATCTCAAAACCTGTCCATGTTGTCGCTACCACAATGAATACAGCGCCCAGCAGCTTCAGCATGTTTTCACGCCCGTCGTCCTAGACAGCACATTTCCGTCTTTGTCATAAATTTGGCTCACTGTGCCCGGCCCTTTTGCTCTTGATAATTCCAAATAGCGGTCAAAGGCTCTTTCTTCCCACAAACGCTTCAATGAAGGCCGCTTCATCAGGTCGGATATACTCCAGCCATGCGCCGATACGATTACTGAAACACCGGCATGCAGCGCCTCCAGAAGTGCATCTGTATCTTCCATACGCCCGATTTCATCGACAATCATCACCTCAGGGCTCATGGATCGAATCATCATCATCAGCCCTTCAGCTTTTGGACAGGCGTCTAACACGTCAATTCTCTGACCAAATTGATGCTGCGGAATACCGCGAAGACATCCGGCAATTTCTGACCGTTCATCGACGATTCCTGTCTTTACGGGCAGCATGGGTTTTTTGCCGGTGCTTGAGAGCCTCGCAAGGTCCCGGAGAAGTGTTGTTTTGCCGGTTTGGGGCGGTCCGATAATCAGCGTATTCAGCCAGCTGCTTTGATATAAGTATGGAAGCAGCGGCTCCGCAATCCCCAGCTTTTGCCGGGCAATTCGTATATTAAAAGATGCGATGTCACGGAGGCCTTTCACACCTCCGTTTTCCGTAATCACTCTGCCCGCCAGTCCGACTCTGTGGCCGCCTCTGATCGTGACATACCCTTTCTTCAGCTCTTCTTCAAGTGTATACATACTATAGTTGCTGAGCCGGCTCAGGATCAGATGGGCATCCTCGGCCGTGCCCGCATAGGACAAATACACAGGTTGTCCTCTTCGAATCAATTCAACAGGGCGGTTGATCCGAATTCTGACTTCTTCGATTTCCAGCCATTGTTGTTCCGGTATTTCAGAAAGGGCGTTTTTCATGGATTCAGGGAGAACCTCAGCGATTTCATTCAACAGAGCCTCCTCCTTTCTACCGATTGGCTTCTTTAAAATGTATGATGTGAGGCAGACTTTATGACAAGCCTCTCTTTATTTATGAACACCCGCCAAAATCAAGACAACACCCGTAAAAATCAGAATCAGCTTTGCATACGAAAGCTGCCCGGCAATTTGGTAGATTCCGACAGTCATCGTAATGATAAAAATCAACGGACCGACAATAGCGAGAATGCTGTTAACCACAACCGCCTTCCGGACATCGTTGGTCACAAGCATGACAATTGCTGCCGTCAGCTCAATCATAGAGGATAAAACTCGTAATCCCGCCATTGTTAAAACAGTAGAATTGATATTTCCAAGTAAAAATTTCATAGCACTCTCCCAACCTCCCATTTTTTTATATGATATGCTCTAGCTTGCTGAAGTAGTCTTGTCATTTTCGTATAAAAGAAAGATTCTGTTTTTGGGCACAAAAAAAGCCTGCTCCCATTTGGGAACAGACTTCTTTTTTTCTTTCTATGCTCTTGAAACGTAAGAACCGTCTGATGTATTGACAACAAGTGTGTCGCCTTCATTCACAAAGAACGGCACGTTTACAACAAGCCCGGTTTCAGTTTTCGCAGGTTTTGTACCGCCTGACGCTGTATCACCTTTAATACCAGGTTCAGTTTCAACAACTTTCAGCTCAACTGTGTTTGGAAGTTCGATACCAAGTGTTTCATCCTGGTACATCATGATATGCACAGACATGTTTTCTAGCAGGTATTTTAATTCTTCTTCGATTTGAGTTGCGCTCAGTTCAAGCTGCTCATAAGAAGAAGTATCCATAAATACGTGCTGATCTCCGTTTGCATATAGATATTGCATTGTTTTGGTTTCGATTTGCGCTTTCGCTACTTTTTCACCAGCGCGGAATGTTTTTTCCTGAATCGCGCCAGTGCGAAGGTTGCGGAGTTTAGAGCGGACAAATGCCGCACCTTTTCCAGGTTTTACGTGCTGGAAGTCAACGACGCGCCAAATGCCGCCATCTACTTCAATTGTTAATCCTGTACGGAAATCGTTAACTGAAATCATGTTTAATGTCCTCCTATATTCCAATCACAAAATAATAAGTTCTTTTGGGGAATGGGTGATTGTCCGGTTGCCGTTTTCTGTAATCACGATGTCATCTTCAATGCGGACACCGCCTGTTTCTGGTATGTAAATGCCCGGCTCCACTGTGACCACCATACCCGGTTCAAGGATAGCTGAAGATCTGACGGATAATCCCGGCGATTCATGAACTTCCATGCCGAGCCCGTGCCCGGTTGAATGGCCGAAATAGTCACCGTAGCCTTTTGCAGCAATATGATCCCTTGTGAGGGCGTCAGCCTCTTTTCCTGTCATTCCCGGCTTAATATGTGCGACGCCAAGCGCCTGAGCATCAAATACAACCTGATAGATCTCCTTCAATTGATCACTGGGCTGACCTACAGCGACCGTCCGGGTAATATCAGAACAATATCCTTTATAATAAGCGCCAAAATCAAGCGTAACAAGGTCTCCGCTTTCAATCAGTTTGTCACTGGCCACACCGTGCGGAAGGCTCGAACGAAGGCCTGAGGCGACAATCATATCAAAAGAAGAGCTGTCTGCTCCCTGGCTTCTCATATAAAACTCCAGCTCATTGGCAACAGCGATTTCAGAAATGCCGGGTTTCATAAACGTCAAGATATGTCTGAAGGCATCATCTGCAATCTTCGCAGCTTCCTCTAATATCTTAATCTCTTCACTAGACTTAATCAAGCGCAACTTTTCCACGGATTCAGCCACAGGCACTAATTCGGCATCACTGATAACGGCGCTGTATGAAGCGTAAGTGCCATATGTCATGCTGTTCTGTTCAAAGCCGAGACGCTTGATGCCAAACGATTCAACAGTGTCGGCAGTGGTCTGAATCAAGCTGCCGCCATGTTCAATGATCTCAAAACCCTTTACCTGAACCTTCGCCTGCTCAGTATAACGAAAATCCGTAATAAACGCTGCTTTGTCACCCGATATAACAGCCAAACCCGCCGAACCTGTAAACCCTGTCATATAGCGTACATTCGTGCTGCTTGTAACCAGCATGCCGTCAATTCCCAGCTGTCCAAACAGGTTTCTTAATTTCTCTAGCTTCATCTTGATTCTCCCCCTTGCTGGCTTAATAAGTAGCGAACAGCAAGCTTGTAGCCTTCAGCTCCAAGACCGACAATCTGCCCTTTCGCAACAGGAGCGATAACCGACTGATGCCTGAATTCTTCCCTGGCGTATAAGTTTGATAAATGCACCTCTACCACAGGAAGACTGATGCTTGAAACAGCATCCCTGATCGCATAACTGTAATGACTCAGGGCGCCGGGGTTCAGAACAATCCCGCTGTATTGCTCCTCAGCCTCATGTATCGCATCTATCAAATCACCTTCGTGATTAGACTGGAAGAAAGTGAGCTGGATATGTAAGGCTTCAGCAAACTGAAAAAGATCTGTTTCAATATCGGTCAGTGTCTGGCGGCCGAATACTTCAGGCTCACGACTCCCAAGCCGGTTAACATTCGGTCCGTTTAAAATCAAAAAATGAGGCACATAATCTCTCCTTTTCGCGAGGGTTTCTCATGTAAAAAATGTTCACTTCTCGTGAACATTTTATCATACTGGAAAAGGATTATACACTATTCTCTATGCATTCCCAGCGCACGTGCAAGCTTTTCCGAATTCAGCTCATTGTATTCAAATGAAATGGAATACCCGACAAACAGCCCGTAAAGCAAATAAATGCAAATGGTCGTAATAATTGTATCTGATGTCAGTTCGGTCACCGTGCGCACATCTGGAAAAATCGGATTAAAAACAAAAAACACGAGCAGCCAAAGCACCAAGCCGTATAAAATACCCGGCCACATTGTTTTTAAACGTTTCAATAGAAGAAAATAAAGAAACGCTGCGCCAATTGAAATTACTCCAATCAAAATGATGCTGATTACCGTTCCCAGCCCATGTTTTTTCCACTCTCCGAGCACAAACGGCTGCAATATCATATTCGGGCTGATTTCGGAAAAATGAAACAAATATGCGATATAAGCAACGAAACTCCAAAGTACGCCCCCGCAAAAACCTGTTGCCGCCACTCTGCCGGCCATTGAAACAGGCGGCTTTTGCTTCTCATTCAATTCTTCATTTTGTTCTGTATCTTTTTCGCTTGTCATCATGGCACCTCCAGTTAAAGTGTGCCCAAAAAATGAAATGTCAATAAAAAAGCTCACACTTTTTGACAGCTGCGAGTAAAATTTGAAAATAAAGGGTATAATGCATGTAGAAAAAGCAAGGCTATGGCAATTTTTTCAGCCTGTCAATCTAGAGGTTTAGCGCTGTTTCCTGTACAATAGAGTGAAAGGAAATGGTTAGCAATCCTAAAGAAATAGGCAGGTTGATAATATGTCAAAACATAAAGTTCCGCCCGCTTACGGCGGGCAGGCTGTTGTGGAAGGCGTTATGTTTGGCGGAAAGCATCATTACGTTACAGCCATCAGAAGAACGGATGGAAGCATTGACTTTTTTAAGCTTCCACGCAAACACAACCCGAAACTGAACATCGTGAAAAAGATACCGTTTTTACGGGGGATCGCGGCCATTATCGAAGCGAGTGCAAACGGCACAAAGCATTTGAATTTTTCAAGCGAACGTTACGGGCTCGATCCATCTGAAGACGAGACACTTGAGCAGGAAGAAAAAAAATCCTCCGGGCTGTCTATGTATCTCAGCCTCGCAGTTATAGGCGTCCTATCATTTTTGTTCAGTAAATTCGTATTTACATTGGTTCCAGTTTTCTTAGCTGAACTGACAAGGCCGATTTTTTCCTCGGACACGGCGCAAATCGCGGTTGAAAGCCTGTTTAAGTTGATTTTGCTGCTCGGTTACATCTATTTTTTGTCCATGACACCGCTTATTAAAAGAGTGTTTCAATATCATGGAGCCGAACATAAAGTCATAAACTGTTATGAACAGAATTTGCCATTTACTGTGGAGAACGTCCAAAACCAATCTCGGCTTCATTACCGCTGCGGATCAAGCTTTATTTTATTTACGATTATTGTCGGCATGTTTGTTTATTTACTCGTTCCGACAGATCCGCTTTGGCTGCGTGTTATAGATCGTGTCGCACTGATACCGGTCGTGCTTGGTATATCCTTTGAAGTTCTGCAGCTGACCAACAAAGTGCGTGACATTCCCGGTCTGAAATTACTTGGGTACCCGGGACTGTGGCTTCAGCTGTTAACCACAAAGGAACCTAAGGATGAACAGGTTGAAGTTGCCATCGAAAGCTTTAACGAACTTCTCAGACTCGAAGCATTGTCTGAGCAAAATCAGAAGCCTTCTCACAACGTCATCTAAAATCCGTTGCCCTGCTATTACTTTCGGAGGTGGACAGTTATGAATCATCGTGTACAACCTATTATTGCTGTATTAATTGCGCTGGGAGCGTTCGGTTTCCTCTATGTGCTGGTAACCAATCCCGGAGAAATGGCAAAAATGGCGGTAACCGTCATCGTGGCAGGTATCATTATTTATTTTATTGTGAAATATGTAATGAATCGAAATGCGGGCAGCGAAGGAGCAGCCTTCAAAAAAGCGGCGAAACAATCGCGGCGCCGGATGAAAGAACAAAAAGCAAAACACCGCGCCGGACATAAGGGACGTGTCAGCCACCTGCGAAGCGTTCCGAGCGCCAGCAAGCCTAAGCCGATGATTCTCAAGAAAAAAAGCCAGACTCAGCTGACTGTTATAGAAGGGAAAAAAAATAAAAAGAAAAACAGGGCGCTTTTTTAATAGGTCCACTGCTTTAAAAACAGCTCTGTCCGTCTTTTACCTAGCTCAATCAGGGCTAGTTTTTTTTGTTGTGTTAAATGAAAATCAGTTGCCATTACGCCATCAACCGGGAGAAAAATGATATTTTGTTCATAGCGTGATGCAATGTGCCTTGCGTCATGGGCATCCTTCATCGTTTCAAACAGGGCGCCGAACAGTTCAAAAGCGTTGCGGATATTTTTTTTCGGACGCTCTCTTTCACGCGGCGCAAGCGTCACACCGATCACAGGGCGCTTTCTTTCCTTTGAAAACAGCCAGATGGGGAAATTGCTTAACACACCTCCGTCGACAACCGTGGCGGTGCCTGTGTCCGTTTTTAATTTTATCGGTTCAAAAAAATACGGAATGCTGCAGCTCATTCTGACCGCTCTGGCAACCGGGAACATATCGGGATTTAACCCGTAACGGGCCAAATCGTCCGGCAAAACAATCATGGTGCCGTTTGTCAGATCAGAAGCAATAAGGCGCAGAGACCCTTTCTGCAAATCGCCGAAAACCCTTATGCCTTTCGCTCTTAACAGATCAGCAATCCATTCTTCTATCGTATCGCCTTTGTATAAGCCAAGACGCCAGTAGATGGACACCCACTGGAGCATTTTTAAGGGGAGAAAAGAGTACCTTTGATCCAGCAATTTCTCTCCGTCCACTTCTTCAATTAAAGCGTGGATTTCCTTACTGGTGTAACCTGACGCAATGAAAGCGGCAATAATGGCGCCCGCGCTTGTACCCGCAACCCTTTTAAAGCGGAAGCCTTTTTCCTCAAGCGCTTCATAAGCGCCTGCAAGCGCAATGCCTTTTACTCCTCCGCCGGAAAACACACCGTCAATATACATCTCATTCCCTCCCCCTCCATCCGATCGTTTATTACCATTTTAAGAAAACACGCGCAGAAATAGACCAACTAATGACGGGTGGCGTCAGCGTATCAAAAAAGACGGCCTCCTTCGAGACCGCCTTTTTACTGATTATGATGTTCTGTTTTCTTTTGGATTGATTTCAGATCTTTTTTACGGGCATCATCTTCTTCAAAATATTGAACAAGATCCCCGATGCGATCAATACTGTTCCAGCTTAAATGATGTTCGATTCCTTCGACATCGTTATATATTTTCTCTTCATCAACACCAATGATTCTTAAAAACTGCTCAAGCAATTCATGTCTGTATACCAGCCGTTTGCCTATTTTTTTCCCTTTAGACGTTAACACGAGACCGCGATATTTTTCATAAATTAAATATTCGTCTTTATCTAGTTTTTGAACCATTTTTGTTACAGAGGAGGGATGGACTGCCAATGCTTCCGCGATATCGGAAACTCGTGCATATCCTTTTTCTTCAATCAGCATATAAATCTGTTCAATATAATCTTCCATACTTGGTGTTGTCATCGAAACCCTCCCAAAAAGCACCTTAACTTTATAAACCATTACAAGTTTACACTAATGAACTTGAAAAAACAAGGATGCTCCGCGGGTCAAAAGCCCTGTTTACCGCTTATAATTCCATTCATCTGAAGCGTACTTTGTTTCAGCCAAGTGATGAACAAAATCAAGCTCTTCCTGAGAAAGTTCATATGGCTCCAAATGAATGTTAAGACCTGTTTCAAATCCTTCTTTAAAGGCTTTACGAGCCTCATCCATCGTCACCCGCTTTTCGGTGAGTTCATTAATGGCAACCGCTTTATTTTTGAAATTGCGCTGCATCCGCTCTCTTACTCTTTCACTTGGATATAAGAACAGATCGAACAGCTTGTCCTCATCTAAATCAAGAAGAATGGAGCCATGCTGAAGAATCACGCCTTTTTGTCTCGTTTGCGCGCTTCCCGCCACCTTGCGCCCCTCAACCACTAGCTCATACCACGAAGGCGCGTCAAAACAAACAGATGACCGCGGATTTTTTAAGCTTTCTTTTTCTTTTTCAGTTCTCGGGATGGCAAAGTAAGCGTCCAGACCGAGATTTCTAAAGCCTTGAAGTATGCCTTCTGAAATAACCCGGTAAGCCTCAGTAACAGTCGCCGGCATCTCGGGGTGCTCTTCCGAAACAATTACGCTGTATGTCAGTTCCTGATCGTGCAGCACACCTCTCCCGCCGGTCGGGCGTCTGACGAATCCGAGATTATATTTATGTACTGCTTCAAAATTGATTTCCTTTTTAATATTTTGAAAATACCCTACAGAAAGTGTCGCCGGATTCCAGCCGTAAAAACGGATAACCGGGGGGATTTTCTTTTCGCTGTGCCAATATAAAAGCGCTTCATCAAGCGCCATATTGAATGCAGGACTTGCATTGCCTGAGTCTATAAACCGCCAAGTTTCTTTTTGCATTTTAAGACCTTCCTTACCGTTTTAATAGAATCAGTTTATCAAACTGTCGGGAAAATGAAAAATATTTTAGTTCCATTATAGATGACAATCACGCTGTGCTTTACTATAATAGTATTTGTCGAAAACGGCTCTATGACCTTGTTTTATGAAGCAGGGTTTTGATTTTATATGCTAAAGGAGTAGAATCACATTGTCTAATATGATCGTTTTGATTATTTTTGCTGCATTTATCATCTATATGATTGCTTCATATGTCTATCAGCAGCGAATTATGAAAACACTTACCGAAGAAGAATTCCGCGCGGGTTACCGCAAAGCGCAGCTTATTGATGTTCGTGAGCCAAATGAGTTTGAGGGCGGACATATTTTAGGCGCCCGCAACATCCCGCTTTCCCAGCTGAAACAGAGAAAAAATGAGATCCGTACGGACAAGCCTGTTTACCTGTACTGCCAAAACAGTGTCCGCAGCGGACGCGCGGCACAAACCCTGCGCAAAAACGGCTGCACTGAGATTTACAACCTAAAAGGCGGCTTTAAAAAATGGGGCGGAAAGATTAAAGCGAAGAAATAAAGCAAACAGCTGTCTGGTAGACAGCTGTTTTTATTTATCTTTCTTCCGCCTCGTATCTGAGCACCGGGTGTCTCGCCGCTTTTGTTTCATCCATTCTTTTTACAATCGTTGTATGCGGGGCCTCCTGAACAAGTTCCGGATTCTCCTCCGCTTCTTTTGCGATTTGAATCATAGCATCAATAAACGCGTCCAGTGTTTCCTTTGATTCGGTCTCTGTCGGCTCGATCATGATGCATTCTTCAACATTAAGCGGGAAATAAATCGTCGGCGGATGATAGCCGAAATCAAGCAGCCGTTTTGCAATATCAAGCGTACGCACTCCCAGCTTTTTCTGCCGCTTCCCTGATAATACAAATTCATGCTTGCAATGGCGGTCAAACGGAAGATCGTAATAAGGCGCGAGTTTTCTCATCATATAGTTGGCGTTTAACACTGCGTTCTCAGTAACAGCCTTTAATCCGTCAGGCCCCATGGAGCGAATATACGTATACGCTCTCACATTAATGCCAAAGTTGCCGTAATACGGCTTCACACGGCCGATCGCATGAGGGCGGTCATAATCAAACGTAAAGCGCCCTTCTTTTTTGACTAAAACTGGCTTTGGCAAATAAGGAATCAGATCTTGTTTTACGCCGACAGGGCCTGAGCCCGGGCCTCCGCCGCCATGAGGGCCTGTGAATGTTTTATGCAGGTTGAGGTGCACCACGTCAAATCCCATATCACCAGGTCTCGCCTTGCTTAAAACGGCATTTAAATTAGCTCCGTCATAATACAGTTTCCCCCCCGCTTGGTGTACAATTTCCGCCATCTCTGTAATCTGCTCCTCAAACAAGCCGAGCGTGTTCGGATTCGTCAGCATAAGAGCTGCAGTTTCTTCATTCACTGCTCTTTTTAAATCCTCTAAATCAACAAGCCCTTTTTCATTCGATTTCACCGTAACTGTTTCAAAGCCTGCTACTGTCGCTGATGCAGGATTCGTCCCATGCGCGGAATCAGGGACAATGACCTTCGTCCGTTTGAAATCCCCGCGAGCTTCATGATAGGCACGGATCATCATCAGCCCCGTCCATTCGCCGTGCGCTCCGGCAGCAGGCTGAAGCGTAACCTCATCCATTCCCGTTATTTCTTCAAGGTGCTTGCTTAAATCATATAAAAGCTCTAATGCGCCTTGCACCGTGTCTTCATCCTGAAGGGGATGAATCGCAGCAAAACCAGGTATACGCGCGATTTTTTCATTGATTTTCGGATTGTATTTCATCGTGCAAGAACCGAGAGGATAAAAACCGGAATCCACCCCGTGATTGCGTTTGGACAGCGCTGTATAATGGCGCATGATGTCCAGCTCTGAAACCTCCGGCAGCGCTGCGTCTTCGTCACGAATATAGGTGTCTGACAAGAGGTCCTCCAATCCGATTTCCGGTACATCGAGCTCCGGCAGACTATAGCCGATTCGGCCTTCTCTTGAAAGTTCAAAAATAAGTGCCTGGTCCTGATTACTCATGGCGATCCCCCAATTCCTGAATGAGTGCGTCAATTTCTTCTATTGTTCTCAGCTCCGTTACAGCAATCAGCATATGGCAGTCCAGCTCCGGATACGTCAACCCAAGATCATATCCGCCAATCATGCCTTTTGCAAGCAAACGCCTGTTCACAGCTCTCACCGGCTCATCCAGTTTGATGACAAATTCATTAAACATCGGCCCGTCAAACATAACGGTAAGGCCTGCTTTTTTTGCTTCTTGCTTTGCATAGTTGGCTTTTAAGAGATTTTGGCGGGCTATTTCTTTTACGCCGTTTTTTCCGAGAGCAGTCATGGCCACTGATGCTGCCAGCGCATTTAAAGCTTGGTTGGAGCATATATTTGATGTTGCTTTATCCCGGCGGATATGCTGCTCCCTGGCTTGCAGGGTAAGTACAAAGCCTCTTTTTCCGTTTTCGTCTTCCGTTTGTCCGACGAGACGGCCCGGCACCTTTCTCATTAATTTTTTAGTAACGGCAAAAAAGCCGCAATGCGGGCCGCCGTATGCTGAAGGAATGCCGAAAGGCTGCGCATCACCGACGACGATATCAGACTGAAACTTGCCCGGCGGAGTGAGAAGACCTAGCGCCAGCGGGTTGGCTGAAACAATAAACATGGATTTCCCTTGATGAGCGATAGGTTCAATATCCTTTAGCGGCTCGATCCGGCCGAAAAAATTCGGGTACTGAACGATCACTGCGGCTGTGTTCTCGCAAACGGTTTGGCGCAATGCATCAAGATCCGTAACGCCATCCGCAGCGGGTACTTCAACAACATCAATATACTGACCTTTTGCGTACGTTTTCAGCACCTCTCGCGATTCAGGATGCACGGTTTTTGACACAACAATTTTTTTCTTTTTCGTGTGGCCTGAAGCAAGCATTGCTGCTTCTGCCAAGGCTGTTCCGCCGTCATACATCGAGGAGTTGGCGATATCCATGCCTGTCAGTTCACAGATCATCGTTTGGAATTCAAAAATAGCCTGGAGCTCTCCTTGTGAAATCTCTGGCTGATAAGGCGTATATGCGGTATAAAACTCAGAGCGCGAAATGACATGATCCACAATGACAGGCTGATAGTGGTCATATACACCCGCTCCTAAGAAAGAAGCGTATTGTACGGTATCACGATTTTTAGAGGCCAGCTTTGTCAGTTCTCTTGTTAATTCTGTCTCTGATTTCGCTTTTTTGATTTGATACTCTTTTTTATATTTGACGTTTTCCGGTATATCAGCAAATAAATCATCGATGCTGCTTACGCCGATAGTAGCAAGCATCTCCTGTTTATCCTTTTCTGTTGCGGGCAAATAACGGTGCTTCATGTGTTGTCTCCTCTCTCCAAGAAAAAATATTAGCGTTTATAAAATGGTGTTTTGACAACCTTTGCTTTCACTAATTTTTTGCGTATCTCTACATCTACAACAGTCCCGATCTCACTCGTTTCCGAATCAATTAAGGCAAGGCCGACGTTTTTTCCTAATGTCGGTGACTGCGTGCCGGTTGTCACCTTTCCGACAGACCTGCCATTTTGGAAAACCTCATATCCGTGCCGCGGTATCCCTTTTTCAATCATTTCGAGACCGACAAGTTTGCGCTTCGCTCCGTTTTCTTTTTGTTCACTCAATACTGACTTACCAAAAAAGTCAGACTCCTTTTTGTGCTTTACAGCAAAGCCTATACCTGCTTCAATCGGTGTAATATCCCGGGTCAGCTCCTGACCGTAGAGCGGGAGCTTCGCTTCAAACCGGAGTGTATCACGTGCACCGAGACCGCATGGAATCAATCCGTATGCATCCCCTGCATCGATGATTCCTTTCCAAATATGCATAGCATCATCACTGCGGCAGTAAATTTCATACCCGTCTTCTCCCGTATAGCCAGTGCGTGAAATAAGTGCTTTGCGGCCGCTGATATCGGCTTCATCAATAAACGCAAACGGCTTTAATGCAGACACATCCGCATCTGTCAGATTTTTCAAGACCGCTTCTGCTTTCGGTCCCTGTACAGCCAAGAGCGCGATTTGGTCTGACTGATTGTCAATCTGTACATCGCCTGCTGCATGTTCTTTCATCCAAGCCAAGTCTTTATCTATATTAGAAGCATTAATGACAAGCAGATAGCGGTTCTCTCCTTTTTGATAGATAAGCAAATCATCGACGGTTCCGCCATCCGGGTAACACATCGCTGTATATTGAGCACGGCCTGGCGTTAATGCGGAAACATCATTTGTCATCAATCTTTGCAAAAAAGACAGACTGTCGTTCCCTGACACTTCGACTTCTCCCATATGAGATACATCAAACAAACCGGCTGCAGTTCGGACAGCCTCGTGTTCTTTTTTTATAGAAGAAAATTGAACAGGAAGCTCCCAGCCTCCAAAATCAATCGTTTTTCCTCCATATTCCTTATACAGGTCAAATAACGGCGTTCTGTTCAGCATCTAATTCCTCCCCTTTATCAACGGCGCAGCTAAAAACATACAAAAAAGGACAGAGAAACACCTCATGTAAAATGAAGGTTCTCTGTCCTGGCACCTGAAAGTTTACTTTGCATACGCAAAGACGTCCCCTTTGGTGGTTTGCGCATCCGCACAAACACTCTCCAGAGTTGCGTCGAGCAAGAGTTCTTTTGCCTGAGAGATTCACTCCGCAGTTTGCTCCTTCGGCGCCTGTATCCCGAGGTTTTCGGTCAGGTCTCTCCCCTTGCTGTCATTCGCTCATATTTTCATGCTGTTATGGACATACTATAGCAATATCTTACATCAAATACATACTCATATCCTACCATCATCACTATATGCTGGGCAACAGCAATTTGGGCAGATTTTTCTTATATTGTTCATCTTAAGAATCGAAGAATTAGAAAGGCGGTTTCAAAGCAATGAATACAGAAATGATCTACGATGCAAAATGGCCTGAAGAATTTGCTGAAAGACTGAAAAACGATGGCCCTTGGGCAAACTGGGAACTGTACAAGCTCTCTGCAGAAATCCAGAAAACATTAGCAATTCCAGATTTTGAAGGCTTACGGGCTCCTTTATATCTGCCTTCCTTTACGCCGCTCCCCCACCAGCTTGAAGTGGCGCAAAAAGTGGTTGAAAAAATGAACGGGAAAGCGATTTTAGCAGATGAGGTTGGTCTCGGGAAAACGGTGGAAGCCGGTTTAATTTTAAAAGAATATATGATTCGCGGATTAGCAAAAAAAATTTTGATCCTTGTGCCCGCTTCCCTTGTGTCACAGTGGGTCAAAGAGCTTCAGGAAAAATTTTTGATTCCGGCTGTTGAACAAAAGAAAAGCTATGTGTGGGAGCAATGCGATATTGTCGTCTCATCAATAGACACCGCGAAGCGCTCGCCCCATCGAGAAATCGTTCTGTCTATCCCATATGATCTTGTCATTATTGATGAGGCACACAAACTGAAAAATAGCAAAACGAAGAACTATGAATTTGTCCGGAATCTCGTAAAAAAATATTGCCTGCTTCTTACCGCGACGCCAATCCAGAACCGTATCGAAGAGATTTTCAATTTGGTGTCCTTATTAAAACCCGGCCATTTAGGCAGTCAGAATCACTTTCAGGAGGAGTTCGCTAAGAAGAAATCCAGTTTAGAAGCGCATGAACATTTAAAAGATCTTGTGAATAAAGTCATGATCCGTAACAGGCGGCATGATACAGGGCTGAATTGGAAACAGCGTCATGTTGAAACAGTGCCGATTCAATTTTCTCCATCAGAGCAGGCGCTTTATGATGAAATTTCTCGCTTGAAGGAAAGTATCAATAAACCAGCCAGCATGTTCTCGATTATGACCTTGCAAAGAGAATGCTGTTCGAGCAGAGAAGCGGTGTATATGACTCTGAAAAAGATGCTTGATCAAAAAGAGAAACAAGCACCTGCCATTGATGAGGATACGATTTCAGTTTTGATAGATCGCATCAATCAAGTGACACAAAACTCTAAAGCGCTTCAAGTTGTTGACTTGATCAAAAAGATCGACGATAAGGTCATCATTTTTACAGAATACCGTGCAACCCAGATTTATCTGCAGTGGTTTCTTCAGCAAAACGGCATCAGTTCTGTGCCGTTTAGAGGCGGATTTAAACGTGGAAAAAAAGACTGGATGAAGGATCTTTTCCGCGGAAAAATCCAAGTCCTTATTGCAACTGAAGCAGGCGGTGAGGGAATTAACCTGCAATTTTGCAATCACATGATCAACTATGACCTGCCATGGAACCCGATGCGGCTTGAGCAAAGAATCGGAAGAATTCACAGACTCGGGCAGGAGCGTGACGTGCATATTTATAACATGGCGACAAAACATACGGTGGAAGAGCATATTCTAAAGCTTTTATATGAAAAAATTCATTTGTTTGAAAAAGTGGTCGGTGAACTTGATGATATTTTAACGAAAATTCAAGTGAACAATTTTGAAGAGCACCTTCATGACATTTTGTATCACTCAGCAACAGAAGAAGAAATGAAAATAAAAATGGATAACTTAACCTCATTTTTGTCTTATAAAAAACAGCTGCCTGCTGAAAAAAGAGGATCTTAGCCTGTAAGGAGGTTTTATTAGTGAGACAGCAAGAGGTTCACGATTTTCTGCTGCGTTTTTTTCAAGCAAACAGCTGCCAAATCGTCGATCAAGGCTTAGGCTATATGACAGTGCAGCTTACAGTTGAAATGGACAAACAAATCATGAACCGCCCTTTCTACTGGCATTGGCGCGAGAAGACAGGCGGTGATCCGAATCCAATGAAAATCACTTTTATTACAGATAAAGAAAATGCGCCAAAAGACCTAGATGGTGAATTTATATATTTTGGGGCCCCGCGTCTTTTTCAAATATTTAAAGCTGTTAAACAAAATGGGAGATTTACCAGAATGTATGAGAAAATTGAATCAGCCGGAGCTAAAGTCCCACTTCAGCCTTGGCTTGGTATAAATGTCACGATTTCATACCAGTCCGACATGAAAAAGGATAAGTTATTGTCACTAGGTCTTCACCTAGTCTCTGGAACGATAATTGAAGATTTTCAAAGCAAGCTGACCCAGTTTTCACTGACGTCTCAAATATGTGACTATTGCTTCACCATTTCACCTATGATCAAACCAGAAAGCGGACTTAAGCGTATGGAAAACTATATTTCCAAATCCGCTATGCAGGAGCCGTCCGACTGGGCGGAACAGGCGGTTAACAGGTGGAAGAATGATATGACATTGCTTGATAAGTTTTACGAGCATATAGAAGAAAAACCAGAAGAATACCATCTAGAAAAACAGGCGCTGAAAACCTTGTATCAACCAAAGATATCAGTTGAAATTGAAAATGGCGGATTGTTTTATCTGCAAAATAATATTTCAAGCTAACTTTTTTACCATTCGACATCATTCTCGTTTTTTTTGAGAAAATACGATTATAATAAAGGTATATTGGAAAAAAATTCTGGTGATTTAATGGCAAATGACTTCCAGAGACTAATGAAGCATACAATGAGTCATGGCCGGACTGGCTGAAATACATAAACAAGTATTTTAGGAGGAGAAACTGCATGAAGAATGCAAAACAAGAGCACTTTGAATTGGATCAAGAATGGGTTGAATTAATGGTGGAAGCCAAAGAGGCAAATATCAGCCCGGAAGAAATACGAAAATATTTACTTTTAAACAAAAAGTCTGCTCATCCTGGTCCGGCAGCCAGAAGTCATACCGTAAATCCTTTCTGAATGTGCTATAATATCACAAGGAAGGTGATGACATTGATTGGCCAGCGTATTAAACAATACCGTAAAGAAAAAGGCTACTCACTATCAGAACTAGCTGAAAAAGCTGGGGTAGCGAAGTCTTATTTAAGCTCAATAGAACGAAATCTACAAACGAACCCCTCCATTCAATTTCTCGAAAAAGTCTCCGCTGTTCTGGACGTCTCGGTTCATACTTTGCTCGATGAGAAACATGAAACCGAATACGATGGTCAATTAGATAGTGAATGGGAGAAATTGGTTCGCGATGCGATGACATCCGGGGTATCGAAAAAACAATTTCGTGAATTTTTAGATTATCAAAAATGGAGAAAATCCCAAAAAGAGGAGTAGTGCCTGAGCAGAGGCACTAACTCCTCTTTTGTCAATAACCATCGAGACGGCCCAGTATATGAATACTGGGCCGTCTCTTTTTATTGTTGTTATTAATTTTTATCCTCGCTGTGCGCTTTTTCATTTTCTTTCACATAACCGTCTTTATCAGTATGGTCCTTTTTGATTGTCAAGCCGTTCCACTGTGTAGCTTCGAACGAGAATTGAAGCTTAATGGAGTTGCCTTGATATTTATTTTGAACCATAAGCCCGTTTTCATCTTTTGTTTTATCATCTTTGAATTGGATTTGCATTTGAACCTGATCGAAGTCAGTTGGTGTTTTTGGAACACCATCATATTCAGGAGCAGTTTTACCGTCAATTGTTGCTACATTGACTTTACCGCTTGCATGTAAGAATTTAGGGTCAATTTGTTTTTTGATTTTTTCAGTAGCCGCTGCATCATTTTTAGCAGACATCAAATACAAGTCTTTAAGGTTCGCATCATCTAAAATAATGTTTTTCGGGTAACCATTGCCGCCCTCTTTTCCAACTGTCAACAATGTCACTTCAAACTGGCTGAGGAAATCTTCTGGAGATGTATTGCTGCCGCCGTTTGCTTTAAAATCTCCATAATTAAGCGCCATTAGAACTTCTTTGATCGCAAGTGATCCGTTATTTTCAAATTGGAAATCCTTTGTCAACTTATCTCCCGGCTTTAGATTTGATAAGTTCACACTCGCTGAATTCTCTTTAGCAGATAAATCAAGCGTACCTGATGCAAAAGTAGCATCCTTTGATTTAATGTCGTTAAATGCTGCCCATGTTCCTCCTCCAACTAAAGCTAATCCTAGTGCTGCAGAAGCAACTCCTAAACTCAATTTCTTTTTCATACCCATGGTAAGCTCCCCTTTTATTGAATGATTTTATATCGAAACCTGTTGCCAGGTTTACAACTGAAGTTAAGTAGACATGGTGCTGTCCTTTGTATCTGTTTCCAAGGCTTTTGTCTTTCTTTCAATTTCTCTAATGGCGCTGCTGATCGTCACAAAAGCGTAAACTAACAGCATCACGCCGGGAACAATCAATAATACAGCCGTTCCAATCGGCTGGCTGGCAAAATGAAGCATATAGCCGGCATATGGAAGCTGAAAACCTGTGTATTGCGCGCGAACATTTTCGTCCGATACAGGCGCTGAATCAGCTGCTGCATTATTATCACCTTTTGTTTTAAATAACAAATGGTCTCCTTGCTTTGTTATGTCAACAATTCTGTGGGTGACCGCCGTATTTGCATCCTGCATAAATGTAATAACGTCACCTTTTTGGAGCTCTTTCACATCAGTGATTTCTTTGACCAATATTAAGGAACCTGTATTGAACTCCGGCTCCATCGAACCTGACAGAACTGATTTCAGCGTATACCCAAACACTGCCGGCTCTCCCCCGGATGAACGTGTTGAAATCACGACAAGTGTCAGCACAATAATAAGAGTAAAGATGATCACGTATAAAATATTACTGATCAGCTTCATTGCTTTTTTCATCCTCTTCCCCGCTTTCCTTCTGGTCTGATTGAGTTTCTTTTTCTTTGGTTACAGCTTCTTGAGATGTTTCTTCTTTCATTGTTTTTTCCGGTATATCTTTTTGTGTTGTTTCATTCTCCTTTTTGACGTCCGACTTTGTTTCTTTTTTAGGGACTGTCGGTTTTTCATCGCATTTTGCAAGCCTCATAGGCTCCGACCACTCAAATGTACTGCCGTTTGCCGGGTAGCCTGCCGGTTTATATACTTTAAATGCATAAATGCCGGGTTTCATTTTTTTCTTCGTCTCAATTTTATAAAGTGAATCGCCAATTTGATTGGAGACAAATCCTTTTTCGATCACGTTCCCATCCTTTAACGGTTTGCGGGCATTTTCAAGCTTATGAAGCTCCCACTTCCACTTTG
Organism: Bacillus sp. YP1; assembly: GCF_000877815.1. Classification (NCBI taxonomy): domain Bacteria; kingdom Bacillati; phylum Bacillota; class Bacilli; order Caryophanales; family Bacillaceae; genus Bacillus; species Bacillus sp. YP1. The sequence goes on from NZ_CP010014.1 coordinate 2,161,551, forward strand.
ATTTCTTAAGTTTCTCACCTGTATTTTCGAGCACAGCAAATAAGGCGAAAGGTGAGCATACAGTGCCTTTCGTATCCGTTTGATCTGATATGTGCAAATCACTTTGATCCCAGCGTTTATCATAATGGCAGTTTTTATCTGTATGCTGAAAGTCTTTACACGTTTGAAGTGAGACATCAAATGTTTCAATATCATGAAAAGCAGCGCTTGTATCATCGGAAAATTGTAAGCATAGTGCGGCAGTCAGACTGAAAATGACTGAAAGCTGAAAGATAAGCAGAACTTTCAGTTTCGTCTTCGCCTTTTGCTGATTGTGAAACAATCGAAACATATCTTACCTCCTGTAAAACACTGTAACTTGATATGACAATCGTTCTCTTTAAAGAACTCCACAAATAGAGTATAATCAACGATTTATAGATTTAAAAACACCGAAATCGCTCATTTCGTTCGTTTAAAAGAATGTTTTCATCATATTACAAAGTCTTGCTCAGTATTGCTCATTTTTTCAATTTTTTTGAAATTTTTGGGATTGTTATGTGAGAATTTAAATGCATATTCCATTATTATTTGGTAATAATAAACAAAGAAAGGGTGACAGCATGATGATCAAACAATGTGTGATTTGTCTATCTCTTCTCGTCTTTGGCACCACAGCCGCTCACGCAGAAGAAACACCGCTTGTAACCGCCCGCCACATGTCCAAATGGGAAGAGATTGCTGTAAAAGAAGCAAAAAAAAGGTACCCGCTTGCACAGGTACTGTTCAAACAAAAAGTATGGGACCGTAAAAGAAAAGATGAAGCAGTGAAGCAATACCATTTAACTCTGAGGGAAGGGTCAAAAGAATTCGGCGTTTTTGTGACGATTTCATTTGATCCTTATAGCCAAAAGGTCAATAAAATTGCCATATTAGAAGAATATCAATAAGGTCCTCCATTTTTTGAAGGACCTTATTCGTTTATTTGCGGTTATTTTTTCCGTTTCAGCCAAAGTCGGAAGCCATAGGGTAAAATACCGAACCACTGCTGGGAAACAGGCGTTTTTGTTTCTTTCCGCACCTCTTTTCGTTCTTTTCGCTCATCTCTCGGAGTATCTATATATTTGACAAATTGCTGCGTCATATATTTAACATAATCATTCGTTTTCACGTGATCACCTCATCATTCAATTATTATGAGTGTTGTCTCACATGACTTTTTTTATACCCTTTACACTGTTTTATTCTGTCCATCTCAGCAGCTTTTTCTGTTTTTGGTCAAACACGATCTGTGCAGTTCTTTCTGTTCCCGACTCCGTTGACACTCTTAAGTTGATTTCTTTTTGTTCTTTTATCGATGTATCATGAATGTAATAAGAAACCCGTCCATATGGAAATTGCTCCGTACCCTCCTGGCCTTTCCGTTCCTCTAGAACATGCCGAATCGAAAGAAGCACCCCATTTTGAAGCAAATTCTCTCCGATGTATAACTCTTTTGTTTCCTTCTCAAACATGCAGCGTGAAATATATTGAGCAGCAGTAAAGTTCACGATTAACAGCACAAGCGCTGACACAAAAAGAACAGCTGGATAAATAAACCCTCTCGTACGGTACATTCACCCTCCTCCTAAATACGAATAGACCGGAAAAGCTGTTTGATACACTTTTTGGTCCTCACTCTCAATTTTCAGCAAAACAACACCATTTTTAATATCAGCTTTCATGGCAGCAATATGATCTAAAATCGGAACATGCCCTTTGCCATCCACTCTTTTTCTTATCATTGAATGATAAATGTCAAAACGGATGTCTTGTCCGGAAAGATTGGTGCAGATTAACACGCTCCCATGCTCGGCTGTCTTAACTGCCTGTGACTCCTTGCATTCATTCATCATCTGTTCTATAGAAATCATCCATTCTTGCTGTGTGAAACCGTCATGTTCCTGCTGTCGAGACAAAAACAGATGGATAATCGCAGCTAACGATCCTGATATGAGCAAAAAGACTGAGAGCGAAAATAATACGTTAAGAAGCGTGTAGCCATTCTGTCTGCAAAATGCTGAGGCAAAATGATTTTTCTTTATAAGCTGCGGCTTTGATACATACGTTTTGATATTCGCCCTCCTCCTCCCACTTCATTGCATAGATATGATTGTTCTTTGTAATCGTTTTTGACGCGGCTCCTTCACCACTCATGACATATTTGCTAATGCTCTCATTCATCATCTGATAGCCAATTTCTCGTGATTCCGCCATTTTTTCATCAGCCATCAGCTTGTCCCACAAGGGGACGACTGTCAGCAGCACAAACAGCCACAGGCTTAGCGCAGACATTGTTTCTATTGTAGAAAAACCTTTATTTTCTCTCCACATTGACTCTCCCGCTCCCTAGATAAACTGTTATGTCATAAACGGCATGGCCTTTTACTCGTATTTTTCCGCCTGCATTCGGGTGCCCTTTCTCATTAAATTCCAAACGGTCTTTTAATGTCAGCAGTTCTATAGAAAGTCCCGTTGCATACGGACGTTCAATAACCGTATCACCAATGACTAATTGATATTCTTTTTTATGAAAGAGAATTTTTGTTCTTTGTTGACGGGAAATAGCAGTCTGCTGTGTGAGCATAATATCATTTTTCAGCTGACTTGCTGCCTGTCGGACAGCTGTATTGTCATAAGCAGGAGGAAGTGTAGTGAAGACGGCCACCAGGAGGATAGAGGCAAGGCTTAACACAAGCAAACTTTCTAAAAGGGTAAACCCCTTCTCCTCGTTTAATTTAATGTTCAACCTTAACTTCTCCGCCGGTGATGATAATGCGCTTACCATTTGGACAGACAGCATCCTTTTTCACATAGCCCTCTGACTGTAAATCGGCAAGGCTCGGAGTTTGTCCTTCATGATCAAGCTCAAATGCAGTCATTTGTGCCTTAACCATGTTTTGTAAGCCTTCACAGCCCTTTTTTTGAATGGTTTGATTATGTTTCGTGACGTTCGGTATCGTAATTAAAAGCAAAATCGAAATAATAAAGAGCACGATTAACATTTCAACAAGTGTAAATCCTTTCTCATTCATCAGCCTCTTCCTTTCACATTTGATTCATCATCTGATACATAGGCACAAGCATAGATAAATACACAAGTAAGATCAGCGCTGCAACAAATCCATAAATCATTGGCTGAAGGATGCCTGTCCATTTTTGCGCTTTGTGTTCCAGCCGCTGTAATATGAATTGGCTGTATGTGAAAAGCTCCCGATCCAATCGGCCGCTCAGCTGGCCGTGAGATATGACTTTTGATAAATCAGTTTCATAAAAAGGGCTTCCACAAATAGCGGATTCAATTGACTCACCGGCTTTTAGCCGTTCAATCAATTGTTCAGCCTCGCAGCGGTAGAAAGGGAGAAACGTTTGATGTTTAAATGCATTAAGGCTGTCATAAATTGAGAGGCCTGATTTTAAAAGGCTGCTTAGCTGCAAAGAAAAAAAGTAGCTGTTAAACAGCTTTACAAGCTTTCCAACCAAAGGAATCCTGATACAAATCAGCATTTGCCGGGCAGGTGATTTTTTCTTAAACACAAGCCAATAATAAATCCCGATACCTGCTGTAAAAAGAACAAGCAAAATGATCACAAGATCAATATGCTGAAAAAAAGCAAAAAGCATATCGGTTGAACGTGAGGTTTCCATATTCATCGATTGATAGATACCGGAAAACTGAGGAATGATGATGGACTGTAACATATAAAACATGACAGCGACCGTAAAGATGAGGAAAAGCGGATAGCGCAGCACTCTTTTCAGCTGGTCTGCCTGTGCAATTTTTCGTTCCAGCAGCTCTCCGCTCTGAATCATTGAAGCAGGCAGTTCACCATGTGTTTCAGCAAAATAACAAATACCTACGGCTTCCTTATGAAATGACAAACTCTTTAGTACTTGATAAAACGGAGCCCCTTCCCTCAAACAAGTGACCGAATCAGTCAAGTCAGCCGCCTGCCTCTTATTCATCTGAAGTTCCATCAGGCGTAATCCATCCAGAAGTGTATATCCGCCCGCAGTCATTTCACCGAGCCTCTTTAATAACCTGGCTTGATCCTTTAACAACCAGACTTTTCTAATCTTTTTCATGATAAACCCACCGGTCATAGTTGTTTGTCGTTAAATAGCCGAGCGCAATTCCTTTTCTGATAATTTGACGAAGCGTTTGATATTGGTAATTTGCATGATTTCCTTTTGCCTCCTGGATACATTGCTGAAGATTTTTCCCGTATAGAAGCTCATAAACGCTAGCTCTCCTAGTATTTCGTGACTGTCGGCAATACACTGATGAACATCCGTTTTCACAAAACGGGCAAGCCAAATCAACCAAGCGCTGAGCCGCTATTGCAATGACAGTCTGTTCAATTTCATTCATATTGATACCGAATTCAAGCAGTCTGTAAATTGCGCCCTTTGCGTCTCTCGTATGAAGGCTCGTTAGTACCAGATGTCCCGTCATCGCTGCCCGCACCGCAATTTCAGCTGTTTCCGCGTCTCTGATCTCACCTAAAATAATCATATCGGGGTCATGGCGCAAAATTGCTTTCAGACCTGCGGAATAAGTTACACCGGCTTTTTCATTCACCTGAACCTGAAGAACATCTTCGTCCCTTGTTTCAACAGGGTCCTCTAATGTGACAATATTTCGATTAAAGTGTTTTTTTGCATATTGAACGAGAGAGTATAATGTGGTAGTCTTCCCTGAACCAGTCGGCCCGGTAAAAATGAGCATGCCATGGGAATGTTTTAAAAACGAGAGTAATGTGGCTCCTGTCTTCGGAAATAGCGACAATTTATCAATCGAAGGGATATTGTATTGGGGCATCACTCTGATCACGAGGCTTTCTTCATTAATTGTGGGCAGCGTTGACATTCTTAAATGAACATTTCCCTCTTTCAACTTTAACGTAAGCGAACCGTTTTGCGGCTTTCGCCTTTCACCTATATCCATTGCTGAAAGAAATTTAAAATGTGAAATCAGTCTTACGCACTCTTCTTTTTTCATGTCCCTTTTTTTCAGCAAGGCATGATCGACCCGAAAATGAATGATAGCGTCCCGCTCCCTCGGCACAATGTGAATATCAGAAGCCTTTGTTAGATATGCCTCTTCAATCAAGTTTTTGCTTACCTTTTCTATTGAATCCAATTTGATTCCCTCTCCTTTCAACGCATATTGTAGAAAAAGAAGAAAAGGTAATCAAACAGGGAAAACGTGATTTTGTGAGATGTTATATGCTGAAAAACCAATTCTTTCTGGCAAGAAAAAAGACTTTCAACTGAATGTGCCCCTTTCATTATAATTTTCCCAATAATAAAAAAGCAGACATGGTCACCATGCCTGCTAGATTCCATTTTCATTATGCTGTTTTCGCTTATTGACCAGTATCTTTCTCAACGGAAAGATCGCCTAATGCAACAATACCGGCAATTTGGCCATATTCAAGAATCGGTAAACGGCGGATTTAATGCTCTGTCATAAGCCCCTTGACATCGTATCCGGTCACCCTGATATGTCTGGTGAAAAAGCGGGGCACGCTGCACAAAATATGAAACATCCTATAGAGTCCGCCTTTTTCGAGGTTTCTTTTTCTTCTTCCGCTCCTGCAGCATATCTCCCGTCCAGCCTTTTTTTCTCAAATAGAGATAGATCAGAACTGTAGATGTGACAATCAATAAGAGGGAAAAGAGATATCCGTATTTCCAATTCAGTTCCGGCATCACTGAAAAGTTCATCCCCCATAAGGCACCCAGAGCTGTTATCGGCGTAAAAAGCGTCGTAAAAATGGTCAGCGCTTTTACAATTTCATTCCCCCTATGTGAGGTAATGACTTCCTCTGAATGCAGCAGATTGTTAAGCTCCCCTTCAAATTCGCTGATGTATGAAAATCCCCTGTCAATTTTCAGTTGTGTCCGCTGATAATCCTTTTTCTCTTCATTTTGAGGTAAAAAGGTTTCTTTCAACGCCATTTCAATTTTTTTAGCGCTTAATATCAAATTTTTCCAAATCATCAGTTCATGGCGCAGGAGATGGACGCGGTTTAAAATGCTTTTGCTATTGTCGTCTTTAATCTGCCATCTAAGCTTTCTCAGCTTTACTTCAAATTCATCAACACCGATTAAATACGCATTCATTAGTTCGCCGAGAAGAATTAAAAACCCCTCTATCGCATTGTCCGCTCTTTCCATTTGCCGGACAACTTCTTTGCCTTTAATCTCTCTCAAAATCGAAAAGTCAAAATTGATTGTGAAAAAATATTGTCTGGTGATATAAAAGTGAAAAACAGTATGGTCTTTTTCTTCACCAAGCCCCTGATCATAAACAATCGACCCAAATACCGCTTCATTTTCCGTTTCAGTTGTATCTACTCGCAAAAAATTAACGTGGTGGTTATTTTCAAACCACTTTTCACACTGAGGCCAGTGAGAAAAATGGATTAGATCTCTTGCCTTACTTCTTTCTTGAGGCCCCATTTGGTACCAAAACCAATCCTTTCCCGTATGTGCCTTCATGTCAAGCTCCTCCAAACTTTTGTTCTTTATTCTTTAATTGCCCAATAACCGCGTCACTAAACCAGTCTGCCGCTTCAACACATGTTTTATGAGCATTTTCAGGTGGTATGGAATGTAGAAAGACATCGGAAAAGGGAGGTGCATGCCTTCCTTGGAGAAGGCAGTTGTTTTGGAATTTATCAATTTACTAGCAGTCGCTATTCTCATTTTGTTAACAGGATTTTTCGTTGCCGTAGAATTTTCAATCGTAAAAGTGCGGCGATCCAAAATTGATCAGCTTGTCGCAAAAGGAAAGAAAGGTGCTAAAGCGGCAAAGCATGTCATCACTCACCTTGATGAATATTTATCAGCCTGTCAGCTGGGCATCACAGTCGCAGCATTAGGACTGGGATGGCTTGGGGAACCGACTGTGCAAACTCTGCTTCGACCGCTTTTTCATAAAGCGGGCTTAAATGAATCGCTTACCCACCTACTTTCACTCGTCATCGCATTTTTAGCGGTTACGTATTTAAATGTCGTTATTGGGGAGCTGGCGCCAAAGAGTTTCGCCATTCAAAAAGCAGAAAGCATTACCTTGTTGTTCGCTAAACCGCTTATTTGGTTTTATAAGATCATGTTTCCATTCATTTGGCTGTTGAACCACTCTGCCCGATTGATTACAGGAGTGTTTGGACTGAAGCCGGCATCAGAGCACGAGCTGGCATATACAGAGGAAGAACTTCGGGTCCTATTGGCTGAAAGCTATAAAAGCGGCGAGATTAGAAAAAGTGAATTAAAGTACATGAATAATATCTTCACCTTTGATAAACGAATGGCAAAGGAAATTATGGTGCCGCGAAATGAAATGGTCAGTTTGTCACTAGATGAAGACTCCATTTCAAATCTTCAGGAAACAGTCAAGCAAACAAAATATACACGGTACCCAGTTGTAAGAGAGGATAAAGATAACGTTATTGGCGTGATTAATATGAAAGAAGTGCTGTTTTCCATGCTGACGAAAGATTTTTCAATCAAGAAGCATCAAATTGAACCTTTCGTACAGCCCGTTATCCATGTCATTGAGACGATTCCTATTTATAAACTATTGCTGAAAATGCAAAAGGAACGCACTCATATGGCGATCCTCATAGATGAATATGGCGGGACGTCCGGTTTGGTCACTGTCGAGGATATTATCGAAGAAATTGTAGGAGAAATCCGTGATGAATTTGATGCGGATGAAGTGCCTCATATCCGCGAACTTGGAAAGGATCATTACTTGTTAAATGCAAAATTATTAATCAGCGATGTTAACAGCCTGCTTGGAACCGATTTATCAGAGGCTGAAGTAGACACCTTGGGCGGCTGGTTTTTGACACAAAACATAGATGCTGAGCCTGAAAGTACCATAGAATATGATGGCTACTCTTTTAAGGTAAAAGACATCAACAGCCATCACATTTTATTTATAGAAGTTAAAAAAGCTGAATAGCCCGTGAAAGGCTGTTCAGCTGCTATCTTTCAAGATTAACATGGCAAAGGCATCAACACTCTTTTATTTTAAACCCTTTATTGGCCAGGGCTTTAGCAAGACTTTGCTCGGTTTTCACATTCGAAAAATCCAGACCCAGCTTCACGACAGTTTGGGCAATTTCCGGCCTGATTCCTGAAATAATCGTCTCAATGCCGAGCAATTTGGTGCTGTCAATCACTTTAAAAATTTGATAGGCTACCATGGTATCAACGATAGGAACGCCCGAAATATCTAAAAATAAATACGAGAGCTTTAACGCTGAGCACTGCTCCAGCACAGACTCCAAAATCGTCCTCGCTCTGTGCGTATCAATTTCACCGACAAGCGGAAGAATCCCAATCCCATCAGTAATCGGCATAATCGGCGCACTCAATTCATTAATCATTTCTTTTTGCGCGTTTAATTGTATCATGGTCACCTGGTGATATTCTTCCGTAAACACTTCGATGATCTCATCAATGTTTTGATTCAAGATCCGGCTCCACTCATAAAATTCCTGAATGCTGATGTCTTGAGAAGAAGCTTCGCTGAATTTCTGAATCCATTCAAACATGATGTGCCTGAAAGTGTTAAACTGGCCGACACTTTGTGTAACCGTCACTTCATGAACGGCACGGTCTCTGGCGCATTGAAGAGACCACCGGTTGAGCTCATCCTCTACGTCTTCTTTTCTAAGGGATTTTGCTACGATGGTCACCAATAATTCATGCTGGTCTTTTAACTTTTGTTCTAGTTTTTGCTGATCTTTCGCTGAATACAGCCAGCTGCCGTTTGACGTACAAACTTCCAGCCATTGTTGCGTGATATCTTCTTTGTGCTCTGTTAAGTGCTGATCAAGAGCTATCATCTTAATGAGCTCCCTCCTGTTTTTGAAAAATGTACGCTATATATGTATAACGCGTCTGCCTTTACACATACTATGTTTAGATTCAATGGGCTATAGCCAAGCGGTAAGGCAATGGACTTTGACTCCGTGATCGTTGGTTCGAATCCAGCTAGCCCAGTTTCTGAACAGGTGAAAAACCGAAGATAAGCTGATTCGAATAAATCAGCGGATCTTCGGTTTTTCATCATGCAGATTGATGAACCGTTTTCTTCTTCGATAACTTCAACAGTTCTCCCGGGTTATAACCAATCACCAGCTTTTTGTTGTCTACTAGAATCGGGCGTCGCAAAAGCTTCGGCTTCTCGATTAAAAGTTCCAGCACCTCATTTACCGTCATTTCTTCAATGTTTAAATTTAAATTTTTGAAAGTCTGGCTTCTTGTCGCCAAAATTTCATCAATTCCTTCTGTCGTTAACGATAAAATGTACTTTAATTCTTCTCTTGTCGGGGTTTCTCTGAATAAGTGCCGTTCGTTAAATTCAATTTGATGTGCTTTAAGCCAATGTTTTGTTTTTCGGCATGACGTGCAGCTTGGATATGAGTAAAAAGTTAATTGTTGTTCCATTCGTTTTTTCCTCCTCAGTTAACCATCTCTTTGTAGAATAACTACCCGGATCATTTTTCATTTAAACCATTTACAGAACTTTTTTCGGATTATTTTTTTAAAAACATTCATACAATAGAAAACACAATCAAAGGGACAAATTCCATTTGTATATTAATAATGAAAATGTTTACATTTCTAGGTGTGATCCATTATAATAACAGTCAGAGGGACTCTCGGGAGGGGATAAAAATGAATCGCATGTTCCGGGTGTTAGGATTTTGGACGGGAATTTTTGCAGTCATGTTTTATTTAGGTGATATGAAAGATGCTTCCCTTTTATTTTTTGGACAGACGATCTTATTTGTGTTTCTATCGTATTTGAACTTAACCGAACGCATGTATATTTATATTTTTGGCGCTTATTTAACAATTTTCTTCGCCGGCTTTACATATTACTCAATTTTTATTATGGTGCCCGGCGGCGGAGGCCATTAAATGCAAAAAGAGACAAACCTTATCGGTTTGTCTCTTTTTTTACAATGAAAACCCATTTAAAAACGGATTTTGGTCCTGCTCAGTCAGTACGTCTGTTTCAGGTCCATGGCCGCTTAACACCAGCGTGTGTTCCGGAAGCGTAAGCAGTTTTTCATGAATGGACGTCAGCAGCGTCTCTTGATCGCCGCCTATTAAATCCGTACGTCCTATACCGCCTTGGAACAAAACATCTCCGGAGATGACCAAGTCTGCATCTTTCACGTAGTAAGACACACTGCCTGGTGAATGTCCCGGCGTAAATAATGTTTCCAAATGAAACGGCCCGATATTCAACTCACCGTCGCCTTCAATTAGATGATCTGCAGGCTTAGCTGTGACTTCTATCCCTCGCAGCATGCCGGAGCCGTTTAAAGAAGCGTCCGCAAGCCAATTTTTTTCATTTTGATGCAGGTAAACAGGGATATCCCATTTTTCTCTCACTTCATCAAGCGCCCCAATATGGTCAAAATGGGCATGTGTAAGCAAAATGGCTAAAGGCGTCAGCCCTTTTTCTTTTATGTATTGATTGATTTTATGTCCCTCGCCGCCCGGATCAAAAATCAGGCATTGATCATCACTGATGAGAAAATATGCGTTCGCTTGAATCGGCCCTACTGGCATTCGTCTCCATTTCACTATTATCACCTCTTTCTTTTTTATGCTCTTATTATGAGGGTTTTTTAAAAAAGATTCAAACAATCGCAATGAAAACGCTATCGACAAACCTATAAAAAACAGGTAGAATAAAACTGGAAAGAATTGCAGGTTTTTCAATGTAAAGGGGGCTGTGTTATGTTACTTGTCGTGATTTTCGGCCTTGTCGCTCTTTTCGCTTTATGGGGAGTCTTGCGTTCTGTTAGAAATAAAAATATACTCGGGTTTTTATTAGCCGGTGCCACCTTATTTGTCTTTGGATGGTTTACCGTGATGACCGTAATAAACAGCGGGTATCCAACCGCACATTAAAACCTGTATCCGATCGGATACAGGTTTATTTTTATGGCTGTAAATGTTTATTGACACTTTCTATTTTGCTCTCAAGCGTCGTTTTTTTGTCACGCCTGTCATCGATGCGGATATTCGTTGCCACTCTGTGCAATCCTTTTTGAAATGGCGCTTCGTGAATTGCCTGAATGACTGCAAAAAGGTCACTGAGTTCTCCCTCGATCAGCGTATTCATCGGTGTCAGCTGATATTTGATTTTCCCTTCTGCTTGATATCCTTCTAATATCTTTTGCACATCGGCTACGTAAGCACTGACACTGGGTGTTTCCGTACCGATTGGGATAATGGTTACATCTGCGATAGCCATCGTTATTCCATCTCCTTTTGATCAATGATGAGTTGCTTCGTTTCATGTGATTTCAATAAAATAATTTGCTCAAAATGAAAGCCGTATAACGCATATTTCCCGTTCGGAGATATTTGAATCGGCTCCATTTCCCGCAGAGACACAAGATCTTTTGTCTCTCCCGATGCTACATTGATTGCTGCGAGCTTATATGCATCGCCGCTTTGTTTGAATGTATAAAACAGGCCTCCTGCTTCATCATAGTCATACTCCATTGGAGCCAAACTTGTATATTTCGCTTGGAGCGGCCATTTCGCTGTAACAGGTGATGTTGATTGCGGCGTTTTAAACTGATACGTCCCTTTTCCTCCGGAAGCTGATTTGACAGTAAAACTCATTTGATGGAAAGAATCGAAGAATAGAACGTTATCCTCAAGCTTCTGTTCCGTCTTAGAAGCTGTATCGAACGTATATAAAGGCCCTGTTTTATCGTCTCTTCCCTCTTTTACATAATCAAATGTATTTTTGGATGTCCAATGAATGAACGGAACCTGTACTGGGCTTAAGAAAGATTCGTCTTTTTTAGCATTCACCTGATATGTATGGAAATCCCAGTTTTCATTGAATTCCGTCACCATCATTTGATAAGGATCATACTGATTCCAAGCAGCTTCAAGCTCATACGTTTCGTAATCTTTTTCGTAAAGCGTCTCTCCTTCTGCATTAAGCAAAACCACTGCCGTCTTTTGGCTATGTGTGATTTGCAGCAGAATCATCTGCTCCCTCGCATTGATTTGAACATCAACGATTTGACCATCCGTTTGATAGAGCTTTTTCGCTTTGCCTGTAAAGATGCGGTACGCAAAAAGCTCTGTTTTCGTCGGATTAGACGCAGTATATAATATTGTGCTGTTATTCAGCCAGCCTTCCGCCCCATCCGCTTTTTCCGCGGAAAGCGGTATGATGTCTTTTTTCTCATCTTTTGCCGCCGATGCCTGTTTTTGCTGCTGATGAGATGGTTCGCATGCCGATAAACTAAACAGCAATACCGCCAGCAGAATAAAACAAACTGATCTCATCAGCATTCCCCTCCGATCATCTTTATTTTCTCATATTTGCTTCGGCAGAAAAAAGAAAAAGTTTCAGTTACTCATGAAAAAATAACGCCCTCCACAAGATACCGCTTGTGGCGTTATATATGTGTGAAAACTGCTGAAACGGCAAAGGATTTTGGCCTTTTCCAAGTTCCACCGTATACCCTTCCTTAAAATAATGGTGAATAAACCAATCACGAAATCCAGCATAGCTGTCTATATCCCTTACTCCCTTATAAATGTTCCCGCTTAACTCCTCAAAATCCTTTATGACGGCAGCAGATTCCTCAGGCTCAAGGCCTTTATAGCCCCAATAAATTTCTTCTCCTTGAGTATGAAGAGCCAGCAGTCTGTCAGGCGGATTCTCCGTGATCAGCCGGTACATCGCAATAGATTCCGGCTCCGTAAGCGGAGAGATTCCCGGAAAATCGCGGTAGCTGGGTGCTGTCGGTTTTCGGTATTTTTCAATTTCCCATAATGATGGAAATTGTTTATTTAAATCAACCCCGTTTATATTCGCCTTCCATTCATTAAAATTTGGACGATGTTCATTTAGCCTTTCGAGTTCATCTCTTCTGGCTCCCATGACTTCTGATCCGTTTAAAACAAGATCAACGCCATCCGGATTGACAAGAGGAACGAGGGATAAGGATGTGCTGTTAAACAGCTTTATGGGAGAAAAGCCAAAGAAAGGCGAATTGCAGCATAATGACATACAGTATTCCTTAAACCATTTTAGCAGGACAGACGTTGTAATCCACTCATTCGCATGAAATGACGCGTTCATATGGACCTTTTTTACGGCATGCTCCCCACCAGCCTTCAGCTCCCAGATAGGCCTGCCGAGTACAGAACGGCCAATTTCCCGGCATGAGACAAACGGAAAAACATCAATAATCTTCTTTATTTCCTTTTCAACAGCTGAATCATCATAGATTTTCTCTTGCTCAATCCAGCTATCTGAAAGTTTCAGCTGCCGAGGCTGTAAAAAGCGCTTTATGTCCTGAATGGTTTGAAGCTCTTTGCCGCTATGCTCCTCTATCACATAACCAGGGCAATACAATTGATGTTTTTGTGCGGAGCGATTTGCACTTTTAAGCAATTCCTCGTCTATCTTCAGTTCTTTCGCCACATTGGCCAAATTGTTCTTGATCTCAGGTTTCACAGTAATAAACGCCATCATCATCCCCCTTTTTTGTTACTATATGACAGCGTATTTAAAAAAAGAAAGCCTCCCGCTCACTTCGATGCGGGAGACATTGTGATTATGATGCCTGATCAAGCATTTGTTTTTCTTTCCGCTTTGACGAATTGTCCAGCCTTTTCTGGTCATAAAATCGCAACAAATCCCCATAAATGATTTCATCAGAAAGTGATAGCTCCTGTTTTGCTTTATCAGCAAATGCTTCACATTGTTTTGTCTCTTCTAACGGTTTTCCCGTCTCTTTGTCATAACACGCACCGTCTGTATAAACAACCTGATCTGTGATAAAGCTCCCGTCCCGGAGCACCGTGAAGTCCAGTTTTTCGTCTGAAAGCAGATCGTTGCCGAATTGAATTTGATCTTTCGTATCAATCCCTAAAAGATTCATCAGCGTCGGCCTGATATCAATCTGCCCGCCTACTGTTTCAATGGTTTGCGGCTTTTTATCAGTAATACCCGGAATATGAATGACCAGCGGCACTTTTTGGAGCTGTACCTCTTCAAATGGGGTTATTTCTTTTCCTAAAAACTGCCCCATCGCTTCATTATGGTTTTCTGATATACCATAATGGTCACCATATAATACAATAACAGAGTTGTCGTATAACCCGTCTTCCTTCAGCTTTTCGATAAAACGTTTCAGCGCCTCATCCTGATAACGCACTGTCGGAAAATATTTATTTAGCGTCTGGCTGCTTGAATCATATTCATCAATCAATTGATCCTCTTCATCAAGATCAAACGGGAAGTGGTTCGTCAGTGTAATCAGCCTCGAGTAAAACGGCTGAGGCAGATTTTTCATCAGCTCTGAAGACTGCTCAAAAAATTCTTTATCCTTAAGTCCCCAGCCGACTGAATTTTCGTCAGTTACATCATACGAGTTAATATCAAAAAACGAATCATATCCAAATGAGTCGTACATTAAATCACGATTCCAAAAGCTCTTATTATTAGCGTGGAGCACCGCTGAATAGTATCCGCTGTTTTTCAAAATTTCAGGAGCGGCCATATATTGATTGCCCGCATTCGTAAAAAATACGGCACCTCGTCCAAGCGGATACAGTGAATTGTCCACGATAAATTCAGAATCCGAGGTTTTCCCCTGGCCTGTTTGGTGGTAAACATTATTAAAGTTGTAGCTCTGTTTTATAAAGTCATTCAGAAAAGGCGTGATTTCTTCTCCATTCAATTTTTCATTAATCACGAAGCTTTGCGTCGACTCTAAGGATACGAGAATGACGTTCCTTCCTTTTGCAGCGCCGAATAAGCGTTTGTTGGCATCCTTCGCATTAGCGGTTACGTAGTTTTCAATCTCCGTCAGGCTGTTGCTGTCTGCCAACGCTCTCTGTGCGGATTGCTTTGACTGAAGAACGCCATCGTAAATATGAAAATTAAACAGGCTAATGTTTTTAACAAGCATTTCTCTGTCAAATGAGCGTGTCAATAGCTGAGGTCTTTCCGCCTCAGACAAGCCTAGGTTGAAGAAATAAACAGAAGCAACGAACAAAAAATAAGCCGCCCGTTCATTTTTCGTTGAGGGAATGTCCGATTGAAAAGCTTTTTGCCGGATGTGAAGCCATATTAAAACCGCAATATCTACAGCTAATAGGAGGTCTGTCGGCTCAAGAAGTGTTCCGATGCTGCTTCCGAGATCACCCATATTGCTCGTTTGAAAAAGAACAGGGATTGTTAAGAAATCATTGTAAAAACGGTAAAAAACCATATTTGCCAGCAATACAAACGTGACAAGACAGCTCATCGCGATAATATAGCGATTTCTGTTTTTGCCTTTCAAAAACAGGCTGAGGCCAAAAATAAGCAACAAAAAACTCAATGGGTTGATAAACAGAATAAATTCCTGTGTTAGATTGTCGATTTTAATATGAAAACTGGTTTTGTAAACAGCATACGTTTTCAGCCACATCAATAAA
Source organism: Bacillus sp. YP1 (assembly GCF_000877815.1). Taxonomy (NCBI): domain Bacteria; kingdom Bacillati; phylum Bacillota; class Bacilli; order Caryophanales; family Bacillaceae; genus Bacillus; species Bacillus sp. YP1. The sequence continues at coordinate 2,177,076 of NZ_CP010014.1, forward strand.
ATGGCAATCAGCATAAATGAAATCTTCGAAAAAAACGTTTTTCGCATTTCAACCTCCTATGCAGCACGCTCAAAAAAATCAGTCTATTCCCAACATTCTCATTAACACATCAAATTAAATCTTAACCTGAGCACAACAAAAAATCAATTTCATTTACACAATTTTAACAATTTTGATGTTTCAGCCATTCATTTTTAGCGATCCAAGCGCCTCCGATAACGCCGGCATCATTTCCAAGTGCTGCGATTGAAATATCAGCAGCTTGGGCTGCCCGCGGAAACGCGCATTTGCGGAATGTTTTCTCGACTTTTGATCTCAGCAGTTCTCCGGCTCTCGATACGCCGCCGCCAAGAACGATTTTGGATGGATTAAGCGAGCTTGCCAAATTTCCGAGCACCAAACCAAGATGCTTGGCTACATAATCAACCACCTCAAGGGCAATTTCATCATTTTCACCCGCCGCTTCAAACACATCCCGCGCTGACAATTGTTCGGTTGCTTGTAAACGTGTCGTCTTTTTAGCATTTGCTATTTTTTCTTTTGCAATTCTTACAATTCCGGTTGCTGACGCAATTGTTTCGATACAGCCCGTTTTGCCGCAGTTGCAGGGCGCTCCGCCTTCAGGGATGCTGCAAATATGGCCGATTTCTCCGCCGGCGCCATTTATGCCATGTACAATTTCACCATTTGCAATGATGCCGCCGCCAACTCCTGTGCCAAGCGTCACGAGAATGACGTCTTTTGCGCCATCACCCGCTCCCTTCCACATTTCCCCGAGCGCAGCAATATTCGCGTCATTTTCTATAACAGCTGGGATGCCGGTTTCTGTCTCCAGATGGTTTTTCAAAGCATAATTTTTCCCCCCTAGATTTACTGTTTCATAAACAACTCCCTGCCGCCATATCTACAGGGCCTGGTGCACCCATTCCGATGTATTTGATGATGTGCTTCGGTTTTTGCAGCTCATCCAGCTTGCCGTCGATAGTTTTTGCAATTGTGACAGTAATCGTGTCGCCGGTTTTATCAGTCGGAACTTCCCACTTATGCTGAATTTCGCCATATTGATTAATAAAAGCGAGTTTAATCGTCGTTCCTCCCAGGTCAATGCCCGCAAACCATATCTCGTCCATTTTTATCACCTTAGCCTTTATAAAAATCTCTTCCGTTTTTTGTTTGTTCCAATTCTTTTCGAAGGACAGCTGCCGCTCTGGCCCACTGCTCCTTTTCAATCATGTGGTTCATGTATAATTCCTTTAATTCATCCAGCATAAACTCAATTTCAAGCTCTCTGTCTCCAAAATAAACAATGTGGCCAAACGTTTTTAACAGCTGCTGCACATCATAAAATGTATTCATTTTCCTCACCATTTCTTGAACTTAACTATCATAAGCGTATTCATAAGGAAGCGGTCAGTCAAGAAGAAAACGCTGACAAAAAAGCCAGCTTCCTTTCCATATTCCACCTCTATGATTCTTTATTGTTTTCAATTTGCCGCTGCAGCTCCTTGTAGCGCTGCTCCTTCGGCTTCAGTTTCACAGCCGTCTGGATGGCCTTTTCTGCTTGTGCAAGCTCATTTTTTTCCGCATACAATAACGCTAAATTGTAATAGGAAGCATGGTCTTTAGGTTCTTTTTTCACTGCTCGTTCCAAAAGGGAAACCGCCTGATCATATTCGCCGATTTGAATATCAGAAACAGCAAGAATTTTCAAAAGATCGGCAGAGGCATCTTTTTGCGCTGCTTCTCCGTTCAGCAATTCTGTTACTTCTTCATACTTTCCTTCCTGATACAGCTCGCTTGCCTGCTGAATCAGCGCTGACTCCTGGTGTGAAGGCGAATGCAATCCGTAATATAAAAATCCAACAGCCAAAGCAATCAGCAAAACCGCTGACAACAATCTTTTTCCAAAGGCTCCGGCTTTAGGCAACCCCAGTGCTGCTGCAGCGAAAAAGCCGCCAATCAAGCCGCCGATATGTCCTGAATTATCAATATTCGAAACCGCAAAACCAAAGCCCAGATTGATGATAATAATGACAATAATATTGGTTCCTATAGTTCTTAAAAACATTTTTCGATTAGACAAAGCAACATACAGTAATGCACCTAAGCATCCGAATATGGCTCCTGATGCCCCTGCCGAAGGATACGGGCTGAACACAAAACTCGCAATCGAACCCGTAATGCCAGCAGCCAGATAAATCAGCAAAAATCTCCTCGATCCATACATCCGCTCAACCGCTGTACCAACCGACCATAAAGCCAGCGTATTAAAAGCTAAATGCGCTATGCCGATGTGAAGCACGATCGGTGTCAGAAGCCGCCACCATTCTCCTTGTGCAATCAGGCTGTTTTCTTTTGCTCCAAAAGCCACCAGCGTCTCCGTATTAGTGCTGCCTCCGTTTATTTCGAGCAAGAAAAACATCAGGATCTGAAGCGCAATAAATAAATATGTAAAAATCGGTTTTCCGTTTTGAAAAACCGCCGCTTCAGTTTTTCTCTGTTCTTCTTGTTTCAGCACTAGCGAAAGGAAGCGTTCTCGCGCCATTTGCGCGTTTTCAAACGAAGCGTGTTCCTCTGAACAATCTTCTGTACGAAATGATGGAAAAACCGCTTGAAGATCATCTCGAAGCATCGTTCCTCTAACGATCGCCGGCTCAACTGACACAGTTCCCTTCTCAAAAGTTTTTTTTGCAATCTCTTCCCAGTCATCAACAGGGGCTTCCGTTGAAAAAAACACATTCAGCAGCTTCATCCTTCGTCTGCCCAATTGATGTCTGACTCGTTCTACTCGTTCGGCCTGCTCTTCGATGTCTCTAACCATTTCTTGACGGAAATCAAGATCGTGCTTATAAAGACGAACTAGATCATGAGAGGACTTGTCCGGAGCTTCCAGCCATATTTCATCTGACTCACCGGCTTGTATGACGCCATACCCGCTATTCACCAGGTGCGCCGCAATTTTCCAATATGTATACTCCAGCAAAAACATGTTTACCGCTCCAATAGTTTTTTTTCATTATAACAGCTGGCGCTCCGAAACGCCTACTGAAAGCAAAAAATCCCGTTTTTCACGGGATTTTAGAAAGCTTGCTGTATAAACTTATTGCGGATAAATGGAATTCTTAAAAACAAATGGATAAAAGACCGCCTGATTCCTGGCTGGCTGAGTACAGTATTCATAAGACGGTAGCGATTTTGATAAAACATGACGGCAGAAACCGCGAAAATGGCATAAATCAAAAGTTTTTTCATGATATCCCTCCTGCCAATAGGGTTTGTTATTCTGCCTTATTTATTCTCGAATAAGGGACAGGAAAGTTATGAAAAACAAGAAATAATCCGATCCTCTGTTATCAGCTTATGTACCGGGATGTCATGTGGCAGACTGGGTACGTGCGCATACAACTGGCACTCCAAAAGCAATGAGACTGTCTTCCCTTCATATTCACTTAAATAGCGATCATAATAGCCGCCTCCAAAGCCGACCCTAAACCCGTTAACATCAAAACAAACACCTGGAACGATCATCAAGTCAATTTGTGATGGGTTTACTTCTTTTGTTTTTTCAATTACCGGCTCGAGCAGTCCGGCGTACACGGTTTCGAGCTGATCATCAGTCTGATATGTGCGAAATTGCATTTTCTTCGTGTCCGGATGGCATTTTGGGATGCAAACTTGTTTCCCTTCTTCCCAAGCCTGCTCAATGACAGGACGCGTCGGTATCTCTAATCCTCTGGAAATAGTGACGGCAATGGTGCCGGCATTTTGCCACTCCGGCAGAGAAAACAAGTACTTATACGTACGTTCCGTTTTTTGAAGAATATCTTCATTAGATAAAGCAGACAGTGCCTCCAGCGTCTTTTTTCTTAATTGTGATTTCATCTCTCATCCCCCTCGGAATAGAAAAAAAGCCAGAACCTTTTTCAAAGCTCTGGCTTTTTTCTTACACCTCAAACAGCAAAGCTGTTATTTTGTTTCACGGTGTAACGTAGATTTTTTATCACGTGGGCAATATTTTTTAAATTCAACGCGGTCTGGATTGTTGCGTTTGTTCTTTTTAGAAATATAGTTACGCTCACCACATTCAGTGCAAGCCAAAGTAATATTAACGCGCATTATTTTCCCTCCAAACTAAAATCATTTACTTATTCAGACTTATATATAATACCACTATAATGGACGGAATGCTAGGCTGTTTTTCAATGAATTGCTGAATTATTGAAGATACGCTCATAAAGCTGCAAATATGATGACATAATGAGTCGGGGGTGGTGGAGCTTGAACACTTGTTGTCTGCCAGCTTCTTTTATCCGGCGGGCTTTTTCCCGGTCTTTTAAAAAGCTGTCCAGCAGATCAGCCGCTTCCTGTACGAGCGTAAAATTAGCGATGATTGCCGTTTTGTCATGAACGGCATAATCACAAAAACCACCCGACTGAGAAACGACAGTCAGCACACCTTGTTCCATGCTTTCTTGCGCGGCAAGCCCAAACGGTTCATAAGAACTAGGGAAAACAGCCATTTCACATTGAGACAGTAACGTTCTGATGTCTTTCCTATTGAGAAACGGCAGGAACATGACGCGATCCTTCAGGTTATATGCCGCAGCTAATTTCTCATAGCAGGACAGAGACGGCCCCTCCCCAGCCAGCACTAGATAGAGGTCTGGCTGACGCTGCTTCAAGATGGCAAACACCTTTAACAGCTGCGAAAATCCTTTTTCCGGAACGAACCTTCCATATGAAAAGAGAAATCTTCTATTTATGCTTCTTTGGATTTTCCCCTTCTCTTCCTCCATAGATGCAGGGCTTGGGATAACGGTTATTTTTTTATGTGCTGCCTTATTAAGAGACCGCTTCATAAATGTGCTTAATACGATCAATGCATCAGCGGATTCTATAAGGAGCCGTTCGGTCTTGAGCCTGTATGGGTGTGGGGCTTCTCGGCATACCTTCTTCCTTTCTCTTTCAAGACCGTGGATTGTCGCAGTAAGCGGAAGGCCAAGCCGTTGTTTCAAATACTGGGCAGCAGGGGCAGTTGTGTCATCATGGGCATGAATCAGATCAAAGCGTTTATTGTGTGATAACACATGGCGAACCATTGTAAAGTTAGCATCAGCTATGTAATCTTCAAACTTCGCATACGAAAACAGCTGCCCGCTCGGAGTAAAAACCGTAATGTTGATATGAGGGTTTAAATAGGAAATGAGGCGGTTTAAATGGACACCTAGCCCGCTTTTCGGCTCATCGGGATGTTCGGGTGAAAGCATGAGAATGTTTACCGTTCTCTCTCCCCTCTCCCATAACAGGTGTATGCAGAAAATTGCGCCTCCCAACTGGTGTGCGCTTCTTCAATCTGAAAACTGTTTATATGACGAATCCCATTTTCATCGAGATAGATGTCGTCTGTACCGGCAAGCTTGAGAGAGACATTCATTGAATTCACAATTCTGTATTCAGCCCGATATACAGCATCACCAGCCGCCTGTCTAATCGTCCATTCGCCTTTATCATACGTTGTGCGTTTTGTCCTGACAGCTTCAATGTCTTTTCTTTTGATGACAATGCGCAATTCTTTTATCATATCCTGCGTTTTTTCGAAAAGGACCGCTTCAGCCAGCCGCATTGTTTCTTCTGAGATTTCCCAGCTTACGGTCAAGGTGTGAGCGTTTTGAATGATTATGTCGAATGTGTCCCTAAAAAAGGAAAGCTTATGTCGTATATTATAGGGAAATGGGTGTTTATCCATGGACTCCTAACATTCTCCTTTCCAATCGTTCACTTCGTGTTCCTATTAAACCATTACATGAAGAAGAAGCGAAGAAAGATTTCTCGACAAAATCTCGTTTTTTTCGCGAATTCCTTTAGAAACTATTGGTTTTATGGTATAAAAAAGAAGGATAAAAAAAGAATAGAAGGTGATGAAACGTGGAAATTGCTATTATTGCGTTGTTTATCGTCAGTATAGCGCTAATTGCATTCTCATATTCTCAAAGAGACCCGATGAAAGATGTAGAACAGGAGCTCGAAACACTGCAGCTTTCTGCGATGCAGGAAATTTACAAGCTCAAAAAGAAAATGACAGTGCTTGAGGAAGAATTACTGGAAACAAACCTTGTCATTCGCAAATCAAAGCAGAACGACATCAATCAAAAAATCGCTAAACAAATACTTTCTAAATATAATAACGGTATGTCAGCTGAAGCGATTGCTAAAGCTGAGCATGTATCAGTGGAAGACGTAAATACGATTATCAAAGATAATGAGAAGGTGCTCGTATGACAAAACGGGGCATTCAGGCATTTGCTGGCGGCATCATTTTAGCGACAGCCGTTCTTGCAGCTGTTTTTTATCTGACTGACGAAGACCAGGCCGCTGCTGTAAAAGATAATAAAACAGTAACTGAACAAGACGTGAACAATTACCTTGATTCTAAAAAAATGGTTTCTGTGAACCGTGATGAATATCAAAAACTTCTTGATTCAAAAGAGAAATCGTTGACCGATGACAGCAGCTCAGACACGAAAACAGACAAAGTCAAAACGTACAAGCTCAAAATTAAAGATGGCATGAGCACTGCGGATGTATCTGCTATTCTTGAAAAAGAGGGCATTATCTCTTCGGCTCAAGACTTTAATGATTATGTCATTGATGCCGGCTATCACAAAGAAATTCGTGCCGGCGAGTTTAAAGTAAAATCAGACATGAGTTTCAAAAAGATCGTAAAAACGTTAACACGATAAAAAAACAGGCTGACTCAGCCTGTTTTTTTCATCCAAACTTTCCTGAAATGTAATCGAGCGTTCTTTGGTCCTTCGGGTTAGAGAACATTTTATTCGTATTGTCGCATTCAACAAGCTCGCCCATGTAGAAAAAGGCGGTTTGATCAGAAACCCTTGCTGCCTGCTGCATGTTATGCGTGACAATGACAATTGTATATTTATTTTTCAGCTCTAGAATGAGTTCTTCAATTTTTCTCGTTGAGATTGGATCTAGTGCAGATGTCGGTTCATCCATCAGCAAAATATCAGGATTGGTCGCAAGTGCTCTGGCGATGCAAAGACGCTGCTGCTGGCCCCCTGACAGCGAAAGAGCGGACGTATGCAATCGATCCTTCACCTCATCCCATAACGCCACGTCTTTTAATGACTTTTCCACAATTTCCTGAAGCTTCTTCTTATTTTTGGTGCCGTGGACTCTCGGTCCGTAAGCCACATTATCAAAAATAGATTGCGGAAACGGGTTCCCTTTTTGGAATACCATGCCGATATTTTTCCGTAAATCCACGATGTCCACTTTATCCTTTAAAATATTGCTGCCATTATAGTTCAGCTCACCTGCAAGCTTTACATTTGGCGTCATTTGAATCATTAAATTCAATGTCTTGATAAAGGTCGATTTCCCGCATCCGGATGGACCGATAATCGCCGTAACCTCATTTTCATAAATGCTCAAATTGATATTTTTTAAAGCATGATGCTGTCCATACCATAAGTTCATTCCATTGACTTGATAGACTTCCTGTTTCATTACAGCTTCGGTAGCAATACTCATTGCCGCCCTCCTATCCGAATTTCCCGTTAATATAATCCTCTGTCTTTTGCTTTTTCGGACTCGTGAAAATCTGTTCGGTCTGTCCGTATTCTACAAGCTCGCCGTTTAAAAAGAATGCCGTCCGGTCAGAAACCCGCAGAGCCTGCTGCATATTGTGCGTGACAATAATAATTGAGTATTCTCTTTTCAATCCTGTAATTAATTCCTCTATTTTCGCATTTGAAATCGGATCAAGCGCTGAAGCTGGTTCATCAAGCAGAAGAACAGCCGGCTTCATCGCAAGCGTTCTCGCGATGCATAAACGCTGCTGCTGGCCGCCGGATAACGAGAGTGCGGATGAATGTAAACGATCCTTCACCTCATCCCAGAGGGCCGCTTTTGTTAAACTTTCTTCCACAATTTCATCTAAAACAGCTTTATTCCGCTCTCCGGCATATTTCAATGCATGTGTGATATTCGCATAGATCGATTTCGGAAATGGATTTGGTTTTTGAAAAACCATTCCGATTTCTCTTCTCAAGCTGACAACGTTAATATTGCCGCCCAATATATTTAATCCTTCATAAAGGATTTCACCTTCCGCTCTTGCAGATGGAATTAAATCGTTCATTCGGTTAATATTTCTCAAAAAAGTAGATTTTCCGCATCCCGACGGCCCAATTAAAGCAGTCACCGCATTTTTTTCAATATCCATGTTTACATGATGAACGGCTTGTTTATTTCCGTAAAAAATAGACAGATCTTTGACCTCAAGCACGTGATTCTGCTTCGGAACAATAACAGCTCGCTCAGGTTTTTCTTTTACCATTTGTTCAGACATGTTTTTCGCCTCTTTCCGTTCTAATTTGCCGTAAGCTTTTTGTAGATCATCGTGCCAAGCCATCTCGCCGCGAGATTAAACACAAGAACAGAAATCACCAGCACGGCAGAACCACCGTTGGCAATCGCTTCAGCATCCGGAATCATTCCTTGTGTATTGACGTTCCAAATGTGGACCGCAAGTGTTTCAGCGGGCCTGAAAATATTAAGCGGTGATGTTTCCGAAAACGGGTTCCACTCCGTAAAATTAAGACGCGGTGTTGTCAGGCCTGCCGTAAATAATAATGCGGCCGCTTCCCCGAACACCCTTCCTGACGCTAAAATTGCTCCTGTGATGATAGAAGGAATCGCACTTGGAATTAAAACTGTTTTTACGGTATGCCAGCGTGATACACCTAAAGCGAGAGAGGCTTCCTTCAGATCTTTAGGGACTGAACGGATCGCGTCTTCTGTCACACGCACCATGACAGGAAGGTTAAAAACAGTTAACGCAAGCGCTCCGCCTATGATCGTATATCCCCAGCCTGTTAAGTTGACAAACATCAATAATCCAAACATCCCAATGACAATAGACGGAAGAGATGAAAGCACCTCTATACATGTTCTGATGAAGTCAGTTACTTTGTTATTAGGCGCGTATTCAGCCATGAAGACTCCGCCGCCCACACCGAGCGGGATTGTAATCAGCATTGTAATAAACAAAATATAAAAGGAGTTAAACAGCTGATCTCGTATGCCTCCTCCAGCTGCAATGGCGCTGGATTTTGTTGTAATAAATTGAAAACTGAGCTGAGAAACACCGTTTATAATAATATAGGAAAACAAACCTACTAAAATGGCAGCGATAATGGCTGCACACAAACCAAACATTCCGGTCGCCAGTTTATCTGTTATTTTGCGGTTCATTACACTTTCCTCCTAGATGACAAGTAGCGAATAAGCAGGATGAACAAGAATGACATCACCAGAAGCACAAGCCCCATTGACCACAGCGTATTGTTTTCAACGCTTCCGTATGTGGTGTGGCCCATATTCAGCGTGATGATCGTTGTCAGCGTTCCCGCAGTGTCAAACAGGCTTTCCGGCAATACTCTTGTATTTCCAATGACCATCTGAACAGCCAAAGCTTCACCGAACGCCCGAGCCATGCCTAACACAACAGCTGTCATCAATGTTGGAAAAGCTGCAGGCACAAGTACTTTTCTGATCGTCTGCCATCTTGTCGCACCAAGCGCGTAAGAACCCTCTCGTAAACTCTTCGGAAGAGAAGCCATTGCATCAGCAGAAATCGATGTGATCGTCGGCAGAATCATGACGGAAAGGACAATCGTTCCCGCCAATAAACTGTGCCCTGTTCCGCTCGATTTGAACTGGGCGATAAACGGCACCAATACTGTAAGACCTATGAATCCATAAACAACAGATGGAATACCGACTAAAAGCTCAATCACCGGCTGCAGCACTTTCTTTCCCCAATTCGGGGCAATCTCTGTCATAAAAATCGCACCTGCAATGCCAAGCGGCGCAGCGATTAGAGCAGAAAGAATCGTTACTGCAAATGAGCCAAAAATAAATGGCAGCACTCCGTATTTCGGATCAGTATCTGTAGGATTCCAATTTAAGCTCGTTAAGAATTCAATTGGGCTTACACCATTTACAAGAAAAGATTGCAGCCCCTTCACGCCGAGGAAAATGGTGATCGCAACAGATGCCGCAATCATAATCAGGGCACACGCTGTCACAATCATTCTTCCCCGAACTTCATCCAATTGCCGATTTTGCCTTGAGCTGATTAAACGCTCGCTCACAGACATATTTTCTCTATTGTTTATCATTGTTTTACACTCCTATGAATGTGTTAAGAGGAGAAACGGTTGTCCCCGCACTCCTCTTTTTATTAAGATCAGCTTTGCTTCCCTTTGGCATCGCGTGTCACTTTCATATCAGTAACCGGAATGTAGCCTTGGTCAGTAACAATGCTTTTTTGAATGTCTTCACTCTTTAGATAATCAAGAAATTCTTTAGCTAAACCTGTCGCTTCACCTTTTGTATAAGAATGCTGATAAGCCCAGATCGGATACTCGCCAGTTGCTACATTTTTCGCTTCAGGTTTAACACCGTCAATAGATAGAGCAGTTACTTTGTCATCTGTTAAATATGAGAATGCAAGATATCCAATCGCTCCCGGAGTATCAGCAATGATCTTTTTCACCGTGTTGGAGGAATCTTCAGTAATGCCTTCTGCAGGCTCCGCACCGTCAAGCGCATATTTCACAAATGTAGCACGTGTGCCAGAAGAATCAGGACGGTTTACAAGTGTAATCTTTTGGTCTTTGCCGCCGAGCTCTTTCCAATTTTTGATTTTGCCAGTGAAGATTTTTTTCAATTCATCTTTTGAAATATCCTTTACACCAGCATCAGGGTTTACAGCTGCTGCCATACCAACTACAGCGACTTGATGATCGACAAGCGCTTTTGCATCGATGCCTTCTTTTTCTTCAGCAAAAACGTCTGAATTCCCGATCTGAACAGCTCCTTCAGAGACTTGAGAAAGCCCTGTTCCAGAACCGCCAGCTTGTACCTGTATATCAGCATCAGGGTTTTCTTCCATAAATTTTTCCGCGGCTGCAAGTACTAGTGGCTGCATTGCCGATGAACCAGAAATGGTTAAAGAACCTGATGCCTTTTCTTCTCCTTTTGCAGAATCGCTATTCGATTTTTTACTTTCTCCTGCATTTCCGCATGCAGCTGCAATCATCATAAAAGCAGCCATCAGAAGCATAAGCACCAATTTGTTTTTTTTCATTTCCTGAATTCCCCCTGCGTATAATGTGTAATTTGTCCTACACGTATAGAGTAAAGGTTCTATGTAAAAAGGGTTTGAACCGAATGTTAAGGTTTTGTAAATCAGTGCGTTTTTTTGTATAAAAAAAACGCCCACATCATGTGAGCGTTTCTTTTTAGTTATCAGAAGACGTTGTGTTTTCTGCATTTTCTTCGATTTTGTTTTTATTCTTTTGCTGAGTATCTTCTTTGTCCTGCTTCGATTTCAGCTCAAAATATTTATCCATTACTTCCCTGCCGATTTCGTTTGTAATGGTATATTTAGCGCTGTAATCAATATAAGCCCAAGGGACTACTACAGAGATCGCAATCTCAGGATTATCAGCCGGTGCATAGGCAACAAGTGTCGTATTATAAGTCGCTGTTCCTGTTTTTGATTTATCAGGTCCATCATAGAACGATTGTGCTGTTCCTGTTTTACCAGCAGGCTGATATGACGCTGAAGCAAATTGGCTGGCAGCTGTCCCTTTTGTCATCACCCGTCTGAATCCGGCCTGAACCTCTTTAATGTATTCACTCTTCATGTCGATTTTATTCAGCACTTCCGGCTGAACGGATTGCACGACAGCACCGATCCCTCTTTTAGCATCAGGTTCTCTGACTTCCTTTACAAGCTGAGGCTTTAAGCGATATCCGCCGTTTGCAATCGTTGATACGTATTGCGCAAGTTCCAGCGGTGTATACGTGTCGTATTGCCCGATCGCATAGTCAAGCAAGAATCCCGTCAATCTGTCTGTTCCTTTATAGCCTGTCATTTCATTCGGAAGATCAATTCCAGTTTTGACACCTAATCCAAATTGGCTGAAATAATTACGGAACGTATCAAAGGCCGTCGTATCAATCGGTAAAGCTTGGTGCGGTTTATATTCACCTTTTCCGAGCGCGATCGCTGTTTTAAACATAAATACGTTAGAAGACTGCTCTAAGGCTCTTTGAATGTTAACAGGTCCTAAAGTAGTCCAGGATTTTTTACCATTTTTATCCTGACCGATATACAATGGTTCATCCTGAAAAACTGTATTCAGGTTGATGGCACCGGTTTGAAGGCCTGTCAAGACTGTTGCCCCTTTGACTGCTGAACCCATGGCGTAAGATGACGTCATTGTACCTAAAGCGTAATCATCAATTTTATATTTCCCATTTTCTTGTTTAATCTGCTTGCCCGCCATTGAAAGCACTTCACCGTTTCTTGGGTCCATCATGACAACGAATGCCCTGTCTAACAATTGCGTGCTTGGTCTTGCTTTAGCAGATTTGAGGTTCTTCTCAATGATTTTTTCCACTTCTTTTTGCAAATCAATGTCAATCGTAAGGACGAGATCTTTACCGGCTTTACCTTCAGAAACGGTTTTCGTTCCCGTGACATTGCCGTTTGAATCTGTGATATTTTCGACTTTGGCTTTTTGGCCCTGCAGAAGGCTTTCGTATTGGTATTCCAGATAACTTTTTCCGACCCTGTCATTTCGGCTGTAGCCAAGCGACAGATAATGGTCGAGCAAGTTGGACGGCAATCCTTCATTAGAGCTGGACACACTTCCGAGCACTGAGCGAAGAAGGTTTTTATACGGATATTCACGTTCCCAATCGGACGTGACATCAACACCTGGCAGTTCGTCTAAATGTTCACTTACCACTGCCATTTCCTTCGCTGATACATCTTCGTTTTTGATATATTGAGGGGTCAATGCATAGCCCGAATCCATCTGTCTTTTGATAGCGAGGATCTGCATATCTTTATCCGTCAATTCATTCAGCTGCTTATCAGTAATCCGTTTTAGCTGAAGCTGGTATAAATCGTCATCGGATATTTTTTTGTCTTCAACCTGCTGTCTTTCTTTAGAGCTAATGAGCTTTTTCGCTTCTTTCGGTCTAGTCAAAATCCAATAATCTTTTTTATCCCGTTCTGTTACTTTTTTTGTATCGACTTTGATCATGTCAGACAGCTTTTTTGCGATCTTTAAGCGCTGTTCTTGCGTGGTCGATTTAGATCTCGTGTATGTGATTGCATTTAAAGCCTTATTTGTCACAATGGCATTAAAGTTTCGATCATAAATTTTCCCGCGTGGTACCGCTGAGCTGACTTCACTTTGTTCCTGCTTATTCGCTTGGTTTTTGTAATCATCGCCTTGCACGATCTGCTTGATGCCCAGTTCCACAATAATCCAGGTGAATATAACAAAGGCAGCTAAAAATAAAATATTCAGCCGGATCGGAAGCGACTTCTTTTTCTCTTTATGATTTTGCTTTTTTGGTTTATTTCTCCTCATAACATCACCTTTTCTATTTACAGAAAGAAAAGACACTCAAGTAAGAGTGCCAGTTTTCATTTTAAAGGTTTTTTCGACTTTTTTCTACAGATAACCCCTTTTTGGCAAAAAAATTATCTCTCGCCTTTTAACAGGGTCGGTTCTGTTACCCGTTTTTGGCCATCTTCTTCCATGGTTTCATTTTCCCCTTCTTTCTCCTTAAAACGGATATCCTTGACAAAGTAATAAATCAAAGGATGTCCTATACCCAATATCGCAAGTGACAAAGGAATTCCCACATCCTCTTTCAGAAGGGCCACAATCAGGAGAAAGCACAAAATGGAAACAATTCTGCCGGCGTTCAAGAACATTTCTCTAAGCACGATATATTCAATTCTTGCTTTTCTGGCATGCCTCGCGCGCCCTATCACATCATATGTAAGTGATACATATGGCACAAGCAACAGAGGATAGCCGATGGCAATAAAAACGCCATACGTTAATAATGTCGAAAAGCTCATATGGAACAGAATCAAAAACAGCGCGCCATACAAAATAAGTCCGCCCAGCAAAATCGATTTTTTTCTCGCCTTTTTCTTAATCAGCCTGGATGCAAAGTAGTAGGCAAAGAAGGAAACAGCTGAATTGACAAGACCGAATGTACCGAGAGCAAGTTCGCTGTTTGTCTCAATAAATACAAACACACTGATTAAAAAGACAAAAATCCCTTCTCTCAAACCCTGAAAAAAATGCGCATTCGTGATTCTCCGCCAATTCATATTGCTATGGCGCTCTCCAAATACTTTGCTCAGCATAAAACGGCCCTTTGATTCTCTCCGTTTTAAGAAAAAGCTCATCACGACAGCCAGGGCAAATAAACTGAGGGAGAGACTGAAAATCACTGTATAACCCGTATTATTTTCAAGCCTTGAGATCACGAATCCGGCTACAATCGGGCCGATCATTCCTGCAGAGGAAGACAGAATGCCCATAAACCCGTTGAAAAAGTCTCGTGTATCCGGCTCTGTTATTTCAAAGGTCAGTACGTTAAACGCTAGCCAATAAAAGCCATAGCCAACTCCGAGCACCGCGCCGATTAGCACGAGGCGGCTGGCCGCCGTTTCTCCGGCTAAAAGCACACTTAAATAAAAGGCAGCTAAAAAAATGACGCCGAACCTTAAAATGAATACCCTGTCTATTTTTTTGGCTAACCGTCCAGCCAAATAAAAGGTTATCGGCTGCATTGTCACAATGGATAAATTATATATCGCCAAATCAATAAATTTCCCTGACTGCTTCCAAAGATACACATTAACAAATGTATTGGACAGTGCAATTCCCAGCGAGTAAAGCCCGCCAATGGTCAGCAGAAAGAGTAACCCTTTGTTTACGTCTACATCGCCTATCACTTTTTTTAGTTTGCTCATTACTGACTCCCCTTTACTATCCCTTAGTCTGTCTCACTCAAACCGAGATATGTAAAAAGAAGACATAAAAAAACAAGGTCCCATAATGAGGACCTTGTTTGTGCCATTATTTTGCTTCGCTGTATAGACGAGCCACTTCGTCCCAGTTTACAACATTCCAGAAAGCTGAAATGTAATCAGGACGGCGGTTTTGATAGTTAAGGTAGTAAGCATGCTCCCAAACGTCAAGACCTAAGATAGGCGTTTTGCCTTCTGAAAGCGGAGAATCTTGGTTTGGCGTGCTTGTGATTTCAAGTTTACCGTTGTTCACAACAAGCCATGCCCAGCCAGAACCGAAGCGTCCAGCTGCTGCTGCTGCGAATTGCTCTTTGAATTTGTCAAAGCTTCCAAATACACTGTTGATCTCTTCAGCAAGCGCGCCAGTCGGTTCGCCTCCGCCGTTTGGAGATAAAAGTGTCCAGAATAATTTGTGGTTCGCGTGTCCGCCGCCGTTGTTGCGGACTGCAGTGCGGATGTTTTCAGGAACAGAATCAAGATCTGCAACAAGCTCTTCAACTGATTTGTTGGCAAGAGCAGTGTTTCCTTCAACCGCTTTGTTTAAATTTGTCACGTATGTGTTGTGGTGTTTCGTATGGTGAATAGTCATAGTTTCCTTGTCGATATGCGGTTCTAAAGCATCGTACGCATAAGGTAATTCTGGAAGTTCGTAAGCCATGATAATTCCTCCTTAGTATATATGTACTGAAATGCCGCTTCACAGCGAGCCTTTCTTCATTCAATGTAACAAAAGAATGCTTTGTAATCAATGAAAAAGCTCACGATTTGGCTCATTTCAGCGGACATATTTCACTTTAACCGATAATCTGCCCCATTAAACCTGCCGCCAGCATTTCTTATAGGACCGTCCATAAAAAGTATCCGATCATCAAAAGCTGTATGATGCCCTTTGCAATAACCCCTGTTAAAAAACCAATGAGTGAGCCGAGGCCAATTTTAAACGCTGACTTTAAGTCCTTCTGATGAACGATAAGTTCTGCGCAAACAGCCCCGATAAACGGCCCCAATATGATCCCTGCAACCGGAATGACAAAAGGCCCGATTAATAAACCGATCGTGCTTCCCCATATGGCAGCTTTGCTTCCTCCGAACCTTTTTACTCCAAGCAGATTCGACACGTAATCTGCTGCGAATAATACTGCGGCAAAAACTGCCTCAACAAGCCAGAACATATAAGAATACGGACTGAATGAAAATAAAAATCCGTACAATACAAATCCGGCAACAATAAATACTACGCTCGGAATAACAGGATACACCAGCCCGATAAAGGCAATGATAAAAACCGCTGCAATCAACAGCCAATACAACATATCCATAGCTTCCATCCTCCCATTTTACTCTGTCTTCTTCATGTCTTCCTTGTATTCACACGCATGCAACGATACAATAAGCAACATATATTAGTTTAGCTAGGAAGTGAAGATAGTGAATGTGTTTCAGCTTTTCATTAAAAGTACATACTCTCCCCGTGATATTGCAAAAACAAGATTTCAAGGAATCGGAAAAGCGATTCTTTATGTATTTTTGCTCTCTGTCCTGTTTGCAATCCCTACCGCTTATTATGTAAGTACAGGGACCGTAAAATCAATGAACGGCTTTAAAACTGTTTTAAACAAAGATTTCCCTGATTTCACAATTTCAAACGGCAAACTTCAAACGGATGAGAAAAAAGCCACGGAATCTCAAGCAAATGGTTTCGTTATCGTGTTCGATCCGACAGACTCCTATGGCACTGAACAAATTGAAGCAAAGCAAAACGCGATCGGCATCCTTCAGAACAAATTTGTTTTGGCCATTGACGGACAAGCCCAAGAAATGTCTTACTCAATGATGCCATCAGAGTTACAGAAAAAAGATGTCATTGCAGGGTTAAACCAAAATAAAGCGATGATTGTAACTGTTCTCTCAGCTCTTATTTTTCTCGTAACAGCAGCGGGAAAATTTATTGAAGTATCGTTTTTAGCGCTTATCGGGTTAATCATTAAGAATTCGCAGAAAAAACATTTATCCTATCATCAGCTCTGGAAGCTTTCTGCTTATTCCATCACCCTTTCAACTGTATTCTTTACAATCATGCGGGCATTAGAAGCAACCGTACCAAGTGAATTTTTGCTGAACTGGTTTGTCAATTTTGTCATCCTGTTTCTCGTTTTAAAAGAGATTCCGTCCAAAAAAGCTGCTGTATAAACCGAGGCTGCATTCGCAGTCTCTTTTCTTTTGTCATGAATCGAAATGGACAAGCATACTATGGTATAAAATTTCGTATGCGGGAGGAAAAGCGATGAAGCGTCTCACCTTAGTATGCAGCATTGTTTTTATACTTTTTATTCTTTTTTATGACCTTAAAATTGGAACCATACCCATTCAGGACCTCCCTGTCTATGAAGCATCAGCAAAAACGGCTGTACAAGAACCGGCTTATAAAACGGTGAAGGTAAAGCCGGGTGATACGGTTATGTCGATAGTCGGATCAGCAGGTTCTCCGGATGACATTGTAAAGGATTTTGAAGCACTGAATCCAAATGTGAAAGCCAATGCCATTCAAGCGGGAACAGCGTATAAATTCCCGGTCTACCCTTAATTTAACGTTAATTTCTTGTCAGTTCGGCGAAGACACTGTTACAATGTAATTTGTAAAATAAATTCACATAAACCATACTAGAATTGTTATATCTAGAAGCGGCAACTACAATTAAGGAGCGATTGCAAGTGAGTGAAATCACACATCGTACAAAAACGCGTCCCGTCAAAGTGGGACCTTTAACAATAGGCGGCAACAATGAAGTTGTCATCCAAAGCATGACAACAACAAAAACACATGATGTAGAAGCAACGGTTGCGGAAATTAACCGTTTGGCTGAAGCCGGATGCCAAATCGTTCGGGTAGCATGTCCTGATGAACGGGCAGCAAACGCCATTGCGGATATTAAAAAGCGCATTTCCATTCCTCTCGTTGTTGACATACATTTCGATTATAAACTTGCGTTGAAAGCCATTGAAGGCGGCGCAGATAAAATCCGAATCAACCCCGGCAACATCGGCCGGCGCGAAAAAGTTGAAGCGGTTGTTAAAGCGGCCAAAGACAAAGGCATTCCGATCAGAATCGGAGTAAACGCCGGTTCATTGGAAAAACGGATTTTAGAAAAATACGGTTATCCGACTGCCGATGGAATGGTAGAAAGCGCACTTCATCACATTAAAATTCTTGAGGATCTTGATTTTCACGATATTATTGTCAGCATGAAGGCCTCTGACGTGAACCTTGCAATCGAGGCTTATGAAAAAGCGGCGAAAGCGTTTGACTACCCGCTTCACCTCGGGATCACCGAGTCAGGAACGCTGTTTGCCGGCACAGTAAAGAGCGCAGCAGGACTCGGCGCCATTTTAAGCAAAGGCATCGGGAACACCATGCGCATTTCACTAAGCGCAGACCCTGTAGAAGAGGTAAAAGTAGCAAGGGAGCTTCTGAAATCTTTCGGCTTAGCCTCCAATGCTGCCACGCTCATCTCTTGCCCGACTTGCGGCCGTATTGAGATTGATCTAATCAGCATTGCCAATGAAGTGGAAGAGTATATTTCTAAGATAAAAGCGCCGATTAAAGTTGCTGTTCTCGGCTGCGCTGTAAACGGACCTGGTGAAGCGAGAGAAGCTGATATCGGAATCGCCGGCGCACGCGGTGAAGGACTGCTGTTCCGGAAAGGGAAAATTGTCCGTAAGGTTCCAGAGGAAACGATGGTAGAAGAACTCAAAAAAGAAATTGACATTCTTGCTGAGGAACACTACGCAAAACTTGAAGCTGAAAAAGCAAAATTAAAAGAAGAAACACAAAAAGCTTGACGGGAACCCGTCAAGCTTTTTTGTGTTAGAAAAATGGAATAATAAATATTCCAAGCACTAATGAAACAACACCGATACCCATTGCCCAGGCGCCAAGGCCTTGAGCACCTCTTCTTCTTGCGATATAGCCGACAATAATACCAGCAGCTCCCAATAAAACAGGCAGTACAAACAATGAAATGATGGACAAGGCTAAAGCGATATATCCTATTCCCCGTCCTTCATTGACATTGCCGCCGCTGCGATCATTGTCTTGGTCATTGCTGCGGTCAGCAGCACGATAAGGCTCTGCGATTTCAGCAGCTGTTTCCTCAAAAAAACCGTCATTGTCGCGGTTAATATTTGTCCCTTCAGATCCATGATCAACATAGTAACTGTTGTTATCACGCTTTTCGTAATCGTTTGCCACCTTCAATTCCCCCTTCTGTTTTATTAAAGGAGCTTTTATAGTTTGATCCATTTTGCCTGATTCATGTTTGCTAAACTTTTCTGTTAATGTCAATTGTTTATGTTACACTTGAAGGGATGAAACTGAAGGAGTGTGGGCATGTTACGCTTAGGAATAGATATTGACGGCACAATCACGGCTCAGGATACATTCGTCCCTTATTTGAACCGTTCGTTTAATCTTTCCATTTCATTAAACGATATGACGGATTATGATTTAACAAAGCTGTTAAACATTACCCAGGAAGAATTTTGGGATTGGATGAATCAAAATGAAGCGATCATATATAAGGAAGCATTGCTTGCACAGCATGCGAAACAGTCACTTGATCTTCTCAAAGAGGAGCACAAGCTTATTTATATTACAGCGAGACGGACTCATTTAACTGATATTACCTATGAATGGTTTGACAGACAAAACATTCATTATGACCACATCGAACTCGTTGGCGGTCATCACAAAGTTGAAGCGGTCAAGAATCATAACATCGACCTGTTTTTTGAGGATCATCACGGTAATGCCATGATGATTGCGAAAGAAGCCGGGATACCGGTGATTTTGTTCAATTCCCCTTATAATCAGCTTCCGATTGATTCAAACATCATCAGAGTAAACAACTGGCTAGAAGCCGTTAAATGGATAAACAACAACAAGCATCACTTAATACGCGTCAATAACTGAAAAAGGAGCCCAAACCGGGCCCCTTTTTCATATATACGCATTTTACGCAGTAGTGTTTTCTTGGTTTTCCGCTGTACAATCAGGGCATGTGCCATAAATCTCAAATTTATGCCCGCTGACCTGATAGCCATCCAAATCATCACAAAGCTTGTCCATCGGACATGATTCAATTTCCTTTGTTTTGCCGCAGGCAAGACAAATAAAATGATGGTGGTGATGGGTGAATGAACACTTAAATCGGAAGAGCTTTTCACCGGACAGCTCAGTTGTTTCCAAAATCCCAAGTTCTTCATATAAAGAAAGATTTCTGTAGATTGTATCAAAGCTTAAGCCTGGATAATCATCATTCAGTGCAGACAGTACGTTTTTAGCGGTAAGATATCTGTCTGAATCAGCAAAAAGCTGCAGCATATCCTCCCGTTTGTTTGTATATTTATATCCGTTTTCTTTTAGTAGGTTCAGCGCTTCTTGTACGTTCATGAAGGGTCCCCCTTTTCGCTTTGCTTAAGAACGTATTACATGTATGAAAAAGAAAATGGCAGCTGTCTGTCCAGCAAGCCATTTTCTTTACTGCAGATAAAATTATACCCATAAAATGAATAAAAGTAAATGAAAGCCTAGTGGATTGCGTTTTTGAATTTTCCGCCTCTCGTTTCATGAGTATTCATAATTGTTATGAATGCATTTTGATCGACTTCAAACACAATCGATTTGAGCTTTGTCACTTCCAGCCTTGTGACAACCGCGTAAATTACGTCTTTTTCTTCGTCCGTATACCCGCCTTTCCCCTTCAGCTTCGTTGTGCCCCGACCAAGACGGTGCAAAATCGCGTCGGAAATCTCATCATACTGCTCAGACACAATAATGACAGCTTTTGTTTCATCAAGCCCTTGGATCACGGCATCAATCGTTTTCATCGCAATATAATAAGTCATGAATGAGTACATCGCTTGCTCAGGACCGAACACAAAAACTGCCCAAATGAAAATGAACACATTGATGAACATAACGAACTCACCTACTGAAAACGGGAGTTTTTTGGTCAGCAAAATACCGAGAATTTCTGTACCATCCATTGAACCTCCGTTTCGAATAACAAGCCCGACGCCAAAGCCGAGTAAAAGACCTCCGAACACAGTAGCCAAAATAGGCTGGGTTGTAATGGCTTCTACATGGTGAAGTGAGGATTCAATAACGGCAAGCCCGACAATCCCTATAAACGTAGAGACTAGAAAGGTCTTACCGATATATTTATATCCGAAGATCATAAAAGGAATATTTAATATGACAACGAAAAAGGCGAAATTCAGAAAGGGGTTTGACATAAAGAGGTGGTCTAAAATAAGTGATACACCGATAATCCCGCCATCAATAAAATCATTGGGGATTAAAAATAATTCAATACTTACAGCCGCAGATGCAGCTCCTACCAGAATCATAAAGACCCTGAAAATAAAATGGGTAAACGTTTCTTTCTTATGTTGTTTTGTTGGGGTCATAAAATCTCCTTTCCTGCAATAACTATTTTAAATACATTATAAATCTATTTTACCATTAAACACTGACACATTTTACTGATTTGCCCATACATTAAGTCTGGAGGTGGATTGACCGATGATTTTATTTCAAAGAATTATTTTACAGCGGCTTAATCAGGCTACTGCTGATGATTTGCTGAAGTACTCAAAACAATACGGAATCAGCTTAACAAGATCGCAGGCCGTTGAAGTAGCGAACCTGTTATACGGGAAAAATGTAAACATCTTTAATGAGAGTGAACGAATGCGGCTGCTGAAACAAGTAGAGACGATTACATCGAAAGAAACAGCTCAAACAGTTAATGAACTATTCAAACAATTTACAAGCTAAAAAATGGGGGTGTTATCCCCCATTTTTTATTGCTGTAAAATCTTTTCGAGCAATGTATCATCAAATTGTTTTTCTTTCAGCATTTCAATCTCAAAACGGTATGGCGGTTTTTTGTTCTTTTTATCTTCACCGACGTATGGTGTTTCAAGAATTTTTGGAATGTCTTTTAACTGCTCATGATGAACAACATATTGCAGTGCGTCAAAACCTATTTCACCAAAGCCAATATTTTCATGGCGGTCTTTTCTCGCACCTTTGACATTTTTGCTGTCATTGATATGAAGAACTTTAATACGGTCAATGCCAATGATTTTATCGAACTCATTTAGCACTCCGTCAAAGTCTTCGACAATGTTATACCCGGCATCATGTGTATGGCACGTGTCAAAGCACACTGACAGCTGCTCATTGTGTGTAACGCCTTCGATAATCTGCGCAAGCTCCTCAAAGCTTCTGCCGCATTCTGATCCTTTTCCAGCCATTGTTTCTAATGCAATCTGGACATTTTGATTCGGATCAATCACTTCATTTAAGCCTTCAATAATTTTTTTGATGCCCGCTTCAGCTCCTGCCCCTACGTGAGCGCCAGGATGAAGGACAATTTGCTTCGCTCCGATGGCCGCTGTCCGTTCAATTTCTGAACGAAGAAAATCAACACCCAGCTCAAAAGTGGACGGATTTGTCGTGTTGCCAATATTAATAATATAAGGCGCGTGTACGATAATCTCGTCAATGCCGTTTTCTTGCATATGTGCCCGGCCTGCTTCTATATTTAAGTCTTCAATTTTCTTTCGGCGCGTATTTTGCGGTGCGCCTGTATAGATCATAAACGTATTCGCCCCATAAGAGACTGCTTCCTGGCTTGCAGCCAGAAGCATATGTTTTCCGCTCATAGAGACGTGTGAGCCTATTCTCAGCAACAGGTTCCCCTACTTTCTTTTGTTAGATTGGTTTCTTCTCTGTTTTTTCTTGATTTTCTCCATCTCATAGCTCATTTTCTTTTTATACCCAGGCTTAACCTTCTTCGGCTTTTTCACGAGACGATGAGCAATTTCATCCGCTTCATTCGGCGTTTTTTTACGTTTTTTGCGGCGCTGACGGTCATCGCCTTTTTTCCATTCGCCCTTTTCAAGCTCTAAGTACTCAAATTCGATGCCCATTTTTTCAAGTCTTACTAATGCATCCTCATCAGTAAGCTCATAAATGGTCATCGCTTGTCCTGATGAGCCGGCACGAGCCGTTCTGCCCACACGGTGAACATAGAAATCGAGATCATCCGGCAGCTCATAGTTGATAACATGGCTGACACCTTTAATATCAATACCTCTTGCGGCAAGGTCAGTTGCAATGATATATGTGAATTCCAAATCATTGATCTGCTTCATGACTTTTTTCCGCTCACGTGGTGTTAATCCGCCGTGCAGCAAGCCGATTTTCATGCCTTTGCCAGTCAGATACTGGGCAATATGGTCAGCCGTATTTTTCGTGTTGGCAAACACAATCCCCAGGTATGGATTCAGATGCGACATGATGTCAAAAAGGAGCTTGTCCTTGTCACGATGTTTCGAAGGAATGAGGATATGCTCGATTTTCGCAGCAGTCACCTGTTTTGGCTCCACATGGGCGTATTTCGGATTTTCCATGTATTTCTTCAAGAATGGTTTCAGCTTTTCCGGTATGGTCGCTGAGAACACAAGCATTTGCAGATCCTCAGGCATGCGGGAACCGATGTAATCTACATCTGCAAGGAATCCCATGTCCAGCATTAAATCCGCTTCATCAATAACAAGAGATTCCGCTTTATGAACACTTAACGCCTGTTCTTTGATTAAGTCAGCAATCCGTCCGGGTGTACCGACAACAAGATGCGGCTGTATTTTCAATTTATCAATTGATTTTTGTTTATCAGTGCCTCCGATAAAACATTTCGAGCGAATCTGACTGCCTTCCTCACCTTGTGTGATTTTAAGCGCTTCCTGATAAATCTGGTTGGCAAGCTCTCTTGTCGGAGCCGTAATGACTACCTGAACGACATCCTTAGCAGGATCGATTTTGTTTAATAAAGGCAGTAAATAGGCGTGAGTCTTTCCAGTACCCGTCTGAGACTGGCCGATGACGCTTTCTTTTTTTAACACTGCAGGAATCAGCCTTTTCTGGATATCAGTCGGTTCGTAAAAACCAAGGCGATGTACTGCATCTATAATAAATGGTTTCAATTCATAAAGTTCAAATTTCGTTTCTTTCATTTTTCCCAGCTCCTTAAAGCGGCACATTATGTGTCCATCATCACATTATACCCGATTTTGCTTAAAAACACCACGTTTGCAAGGCGTTTGTTTTATTCAGTTATGTAAAGCAAATACCGCAGCCCATGCATATTCTAATAGCAGAGAGAGCTGAAAGGAGGTACAAGTATGTTTTCACCGCAGCAGCCAATGAGAAATTACCCACAGCCCGGACCGCCCCGCCCCATGCCAAATCAGCGAATGATGGGCAGAAGACCGCCTAATATGCGAGGACCTTCATTTGGAGCACAGCAGCAAGGTTTTCAGCAAGCCGGACAATTTCTTCCTCAGGCAAATGCCGGAGCGAGAAATGGTGCAGGTGCAGGCGGAGGCTTAAAAGGAATGCTGTCAAGGTTCCTCCCCGGCGGAGGAGGCGCTGGCAGCGCCGGAGTTCCTGGAATTCCAGGAGCAGGTGCAGCAGCGAGCGGAGGTGCTGGCCTGCAAGGCATTCAAAATATTGCCAATCCTGCATCATTATCCAGTATGCTTGGAAATGTGCAAAAAGTACTCGGCATGGCGCAGCAAGTCACCCCTATGATCCAGCAGTACGGCCCATTAGTCCGCAATCTGCCAGCAATGATGAAGCTGTACAGCCAATTAAGTAAAAGTGATGATACTGAGACAGAGGCCAATGAGGAAAGTGAAAAACAATCCGTTTCAGAAGAATCATCAGAAAAAGAAAAAGAGACTGAAACAAAAACCTCAGATGGGAACAAAAAATCAAAACCAAAAAGTTCTTCTCTCCCAAAGAAATCTAAAACAACTGACAATAAAGAACAAGAATTAAAAACATCTGCCCCGAAGAAAAAGGAAGCTGCCTCTCCTGCTCCGAAAAGAACATCAGGCAGTTCAAAACCGAGATTATATATTTAACATTCTTTGATATCTTAAGTGAGATTGGCTATAATGAGATCAGAAGAATGCAAGAATAGAGCCGTTTGATTACGGCTTTTTATATTGCCTTTACTCACTTCAGTATTGGAGGACAACCGAAAATGGACGTAATTAAAATTTCACCGCGCGGCTATTGCTATGGTGTTGTTGATGCTATGGTCATTGCCAAAAATGCGTCGCTAGATAAAAGCTTGCCAAGACCCATCTATATACTCGGGATGATTGTTCATAATAAACACGTCACTGATGCGTTTGAAGAGGAAGGGATTTTTACATTGGACGGCTCTAACCGTCTGGACATCTTAAAGCAGGTTGACAAAGGAACTGTCATTTTCACTGCGCACGGTGTTTCTCCCGAAGTCAGAAGAATCGCAGAAGAAAAAGGGTTAGTCGCAATTGATGCTACATGTCCGGATGTGACGAAAACGCATAATCTAATCTTAGAGATGAAAGAAAAAGGATATCACGTGATCTATATCGGCAAAAAAGGGCATCCAGAGCCTGAGGGAGCCGTTGGCGTAGCGCCGGAGATCGTTCACTTAGTTGAAACAGAAGAAGATGTAAAGAACCTTGATATCCAAGCCGAGAAGTTAATCGTGACGAATCAAACAACAATGTCTCAATGGGATGTTCACGACATTATGGAGCTTGTCAAAGAAAAATATCCTCATGTCGAATATCACCAAGAGATTTGCCTCGCTACTCAAGTGCGGCAGGAAGCTGTATCAGAGCAGGCAAAAAAAGCGGACTTAACAATCGTTGTCGGAGACCCGAAAAGCAACAATTCAAATAGGCTTGCTCAAGTGTCAGAGGAAATAGCCGGGACAAAAGCATACCGGATCGGCGACTTAAGCGAATTGAAGCTCGAATGGCTGAAAGGCGTTAATACCGTTGCAGTTACAGCGGGAGCTTCAACACCGACGCCGATCACAAAAGAAGTCATTCGCTTTTTAGAGCAGTTTGATCACGAAGATCCATCAACTTGGACAACTGAACATAATATACCGCTCAAAAAAATACTTCCAAAAGTAAAAGCAAAAAACTGAGGCTGTAAAAGCCTCAGTTTTTTTATAGAAATGTAAATGGATTTGTATCTGTTTCAGAAACAAAGATATTCACGCCAAACTTTTTATCATTACACATTGATGTAAGTTTTCTCGTGACGCCTTCTTTCATGATTTTTTCCGCGTAATGGCCCGGATCAACCACATTTAGGCCAAGCATCATCGCATCATGGGCCACATGGAAGTATAAATCTCCTGTGACGTAAACATCGGCTCCCTTTCGTTTTGCATGATGAATATACTTGTTTCCATCTCCGCCAAGAACAGCTACTTTTTTCACCATGCTGTCAGCATCCCCAACCATTCTGACACCATTGACGTCAAGCTTGTCTTTCACAAATAAAGCGAATTCCTTGAGCGTCATCTCATTTTTAAGGGTTCCGACACGGCCGAGCCCTTTTTCGGCGGGAGTCTGTTCGACAGGATAGATATCGTAAGCGACTTCTTCATATGGATGGCTTTTTATCATTGCATTGATAACAGCCTTTTCGACGCTTTTAGGAAATACAGTCTCAAGCCTTACTTCATGAACAAGCTCAAGCTCTCCCACTTCACCGATAAAAGGCTTAGCTCCCTCTAATGGCTTAAAGCTGCCGATTCCTTCAGATGAAAACGCGCAATGGCTGTATTCACCGATATGGCCGGCCCCCGCATTTCCGAGCGCGGCTCTGACCTGCTCTTCATATTCCTTCGGCACGTAAACTGCCAGCTTTTTCAGAGAATCCGTATAAGTAGGTGCCAGCACTTCCGTCTCACTCAGCTCTAATGCTTCAGCAAGCAAATCATTCACGCCGCCGTCCGCAACGTCTAAATTTGTATGAGCTGCATAAACAGCAATATCATGCTTCAAACACTTTTCAATTAACCTTCCGGCAGGCTGATCTGTTGAAATATGCTTTAGCGGCCGGAAAATAGGAGGATGGTGTGCAATAATCAAGTCAACCTCTTTTTCAATCGCTTCATCGATAACGCTCTCTAACACATCAAGTGTAACCATCACATTTTTAATTGGTTTGTTTAAGGTGCCGATTTGCAGGCCGATTTTATCTCCTTCAACCGCATAGGCTTTCGGGGAAAATTGTTCAAACAGCTGGATGATCTGCTGCCCATTTACACTTTTAGCCATGATCGATTACCTCCTTTAACAGCTCCATTCGATCAGCGAGCTCCTTTAATTTTTGTTTGTTTTGCTCTGTATCCGCCGCTTGGCTGATCTGTTCATAAATGCTTTGAGTGTGCTGAAGCTCTTGTGTCCACTTTTTCAAAAAGACAGCATTTTTTTCTTTTGCCAAGAAAGGGCCGACGAGCATCCCGGCTGATAAAGAAATACCGTCATAAGCCGCATCCCTGTCTCCCGCTTCTGCCACCAGCACCTCATAGCACTTTCCGTCCTCTTCAAGGATTACCTCATCTATCAGCGCATATCTTTCTTTATAAAGCCACTCCCTGATATGAACAGCATGAATATTCGGCTGTAAAATAAGCCGTTCCTTCCCCGTTAATTTGTCTTTGCCCGCTTCTAAAATGTGAGCGATCAAAGATCCGCCCATTCCGGCAATCGTAATGGCATCAGCTTCACCTTTTTTAATCACTTCCAGTCCGTCTCCCTGCCTTACAGAAATGTGCGAGTTTAAGCCTGATTTTTCAACCTGCCGCTTTGCAGACAAAAATGGGCCGTCTGTTATTTCTCCGGCAATCGCCCCGCTGGCTTTATGATTCAGCACCGCATAACAAGGAAGGTAGGCGTGGTCAGAGCCGATATCGGCCATCACCGCTCCATTCGGTATGTACTCCGCTACTGTTTGCAATCGTTTAGATAATTTTAATTCGTTCACTTGTCATCACAACTTTTCTCAATCATTTTTTCCTTTACTATCATATAAAAAATCAGCCCGGAATCCAAGCTGAAGCAAATGATTTTGAAATTATTTCTTTTGATGCGGGTCTGCACGCGGCAGTCAAAAATAAAAGGCTGTCGAGAACATCTCGGCGGCCTGTGAATGTATAAAGAGAAAAATAGTTCTTTTATTTAATTTTTGACACCCACTCTGCCATATCATCCAGCTTATCGGCAGGAACAAGACCGGAAGGCATTCCATTACCGCCTTTTTCGATCTTTGTTTTAATTTCAGCGACATCTTTCTTATCCCCTACACCTTTTAAGCTAGGACCCGAAACACCTTCATAATTTTCACCGTGGCATGCGATGCAGTTTGCCTTGTAAATTTCTTCTGGTGAAGCGTTTGCATCTTTCTTTTCAGCAGATTTGCTTTCTCCTCCGCTTGCAATCTCCCGAGAGTCATCAAGTCCTTTTACTGATAAAAAGAAAGTTAGACCAATTCCTAAAACAGCGATCAGCAAAAATGGAATAAGCGGGTTCCATTTCATTTCCCTTCCCCCTTTTTGATCCTTCCCCCTATGTAAACACTTCTAATTCTAACTTATTTTTACAAAAAGTAAATGGATTGCTATACAAAAGTTTTTTATTCACACTTTATACAAAATTGAATTGAAACATGCCTAAATCTCTAATATCCTTTTTATTCTATTGTATAATGTATTGTATACGCTTACAATAGAAAATATGGAATTAGATTTTGAAATTTTTCACCACAATGTTCATTTGCAAATGACATCATTTTTCAGTAAAATAAAGGCATATTATCCATATATCTTTTTAAAAAAAAGAAGAACGGATCTTCAAGACCCGTTCCATCTTATTCAAGGAAATCTTTCAAACGTTTACTTCTGCTAGGATGTCTTAGTTTCCGCAACGCTTTGGCTTCGATTTGTCGAATACGCTCTCTCGTTACTCCAAATACTTTGCCGACCTCTTCTAATGTTCTTGTACGGCCGTCATCAAGACCGAATCGAAGACGCAATACATTTTCTTCACGATCAGTTAACGTATCAAGCACATCTTCCAGCTGCTCTTTCAATAGCTCGTATGCGGCGTGGTCAGAAGGTGAAGTTGCTTCTTGGTCTTCAATGAAATCACCAAGGTGCGAGTCATCCTCTTCACCGATCGGTGTTTCCAGAGATACCGGCTCTTGAGCAATCTTTAAGATTTCGCGTACTTTTTCAGGCGTTAAATCCATATCTTCCGCAATTTCTTCAGGTGTTGGTTCTCTGCCTAAGTCTTGCAGTAATTGACGCTGCACACGGATTAATTTATTAATGGTTTCAACCATATGAACGGGAATCCGGATCGTTCTCGCCTGATCGGCAATGGCGCGTGTAATCGCCTGTCTGATCCACCACGTAGCATACGTACTGAATTTATAACCTTTGCGATAATCAAATTTTTCAACGGCTTTCATCAGGCCCATGTTTCCTTCCTGGATCAGATCAAGGAACAGCATACCGCGTCCGACATACCGTTTTGCGATACTGACAACAAGCCGCAGGTTCGCTTCAGCCAATCTGCGTTTAGATTCTTCGTCACCTTCTTCAATCTTTTGAGCGTAGGCGATTTCTTCTTTTGCAGAAAGAAGGTTAACCCGACCGATTTCCTTTAAATACATACGAACTGGGTCATTGATTTTAACGCCAGGCGGTACACTTAGGTCATTAAGGTCAAATTCTTCTTCGGCTTTGGCAAGCTGCTGAATATTAGGATCTTCTGTTTCTTCATTCTCACTAATTAATTCAACACCTTGTTCACCTAAAAATTCATAATACTCATCCATTTGGTCTGATTCAATTTCAAAGCTGGACATACGCTCAGCAATTTCTTCATATGTCAAAACGCCACGTTTTTTACCAGACTCTGTTAATTGCTCTTTTACTTGGTCGAATGTTAATTCTGTCTCGTGGGTTTGTTTATCAGCCATTATGGATCCCTCCTTCCAAAGCTTGCAACGAATTCTATAAGCGGTATGATTCTTATTCGGTCCATTCAGGCGTTTTCTATGTGAACTGCCTTTAACAATGTGCGAATAATGAAATGACAATTCATGATGAGGTTAAGCGATCTATTTGCTCCTCCGCAAGGAATCATTGCCAATAAATGCTCCTCATCAGTTCTCCAGTTATTTTAAAGATCGGTTCAATGTAACGATTTCTTGAGCCAAAGAAGCAGCTCTTAAAAAATCTTTTTGCCTTTCTGCTTCGGCTCTTTCCGCCTCTTTTTCTTTTATCATTGACCAATTTCTTTGATTCAACACTTTTTTTACATAATCTGATAACTCGGCTTCGCTAAGCTCTTGATTAACCTGAAGCATTAATATATCGGACAAGAGCTGGCTTATATGATCATCCGTCACCCTGGCCATCAGATGCTGAGGCGTCAGCTCGGCTCCCTCTTCATAAAAAGCATAAAGATAAGCGGCTAATGCCCGGTGCTCATCAATATTAAATTGAAACCCTACCCGGTCAATCACTTTTTTGATGACGCTCCGATCTCGAAGCATGTGAGCGAGTAACAGCCTTTCTGCATTTTCATACGCCGGACGCAAACGTTTTTGCCTTGCTTTTGTCGTCAGATGCGCTCGCCGCGTTTTAGTTTCACCGCTATTGTCAGCAGGTTTGTTTTGCTTGCTGAAAACAGACAGCTGCTCAGTTAAAGACTCCTGTGAAAGCGAAAACTCTGAAGCAAGCTGCTTTACATAGACTTCCTGCTCTAGAGACCCTGAAAGCGTGCTGATTTCTTTCAGTACGTCTTTAATGTAAGCTAGGCGGTCGCCTTCATCGGACAGGTTCTTTCCTTTTCGGAAATATTGCATTTTGAACGCCATTACGGTGACACTTGCGTCAATAATGTCGTTTTTAAATTTTTCCCCGCCGAATTTTTTGATGTAATCATCAGGGTCCAATCCGTCAGGAATCATTGCAACTCTGACTTTGCAGCCTTTTTTTTGCAGAAGCTCCGAAGCTTTTAAGGTGGCTTCATAACCGGCTTTATCAGAGTCATAGCAAAGAATGATTTCTTCGACGTTTCTTCTCAGGATCTTGACATGATCATCTGTAAGAGACGTTCCCATCGTGGCTATGCTTTCCTTTACACCCGAGCTTACGGCCGATATGACATCAGCAAACCCTTCAAATAAGACTGCTCTTTCCTGCTTTCTGATATGAAGGCGGGCCTTATAAAAATTGTAAAGCAGTTTGCTTTTATGAAAGAGCGGGGTTTCAGGACTGTTCATATACTTAGGCTGCTGGCTGCCAAGAGCCCTGCCTGAGAAAGCAACAACAGCCCCGTGATGATCATGGATCGGAAACATGACACGGTTTCTGAAGCGGTCGAAATATCCGCTTCCGTCTTCGCGTCTGATCAGGAGACCCGCTTTTTCCATTTGCGCCTCACTAAATCCCCTCTTTACAAGGAATTTCGTGATAAAGTCCCAAGAATCAAGAGCATAGCCAATCTGAAATTCATTAATCAGCTCTTTCGTAAAGCCCCTAGAAAGCAGATAATCCAGTGCCTCTTGACCTTCTTTTGTATTTATTAACAAATGATGGTAAAATTTCTTCAGGAGCTCATGTGCCTCAGCCATTTTTTGTTCTCCAGAAGACTCTGGCCGGGCTCCGGAATGGACTGTTATATCATCTGGAAAATCAATTTGGTATTTGTCAGCAAGGTGAGAAACCGACTCGGCAAAAGAATAGCCTTCCATCTGCCTTAAAAAAGAGAAAACATTGCCGCCCGCTCCGCAGCCAAAGCAATGAAAAATCTGTTTGTCGGGCGATACGGAAAACGAAGGTGTGCTTTCTCCATGAAAAGGACAGAGTCCAAAGTAGTTTCGGCCTTGCTTCTTTAATTGAACATAATCACCTATGACTTCAACGATATCTGCCGACTTTTGCACCTGATCCACAATTTCATCTGGTATCCGATTTCCCATCTTATAACACTCCGTCGTACATTATTCGATGCTTTAGTGCAAAATCCCTTCATCGTTCGACAGGATTTTTTGCAGCAGTGTAATAAATCGTTCTCGATCTTCTTTATTCAATTTTTTAGGCCCTTTGGCATATACGCCTTTTCTTCTTTGTTTGCCGGAAAAATGACGGCCCTCTAGGGCAAAATCAATCGTGTCTTCCTTGTAAAGACGACCTCTTTCCGACATAACGGAGACATTTCTGTTCAACAGCAGAGATGCTAATCCGATGTCCTGCGTCACAACAATATCTCCCGGTTTCACGTGATTTGCGATATATAAATCAGCAGCTTCTTTATGAGGATCAACATACTTCCATTTTTCTTCATTGCTTCTGGAAAGCTGATAATGTTCAAATGAAGCGACAAAAAGAACTTGAACTTCATACTCGGATGCTGTTTGTAAAATTTCATCTTTTACCGGACAAGCATCAGCATCGACAAAAATCGTCTTTTCTTGTTCATTAAGAAGAGTAATTCTCCATCCCTCCATTAAACTCCTGCATAAAAGCAAGCAAAATCGCACATCCTTTATTATTGTGGATGTATATGAATTTGTCGAAAAATTTCCGGGAGAAATTCTTGACATCTTACCCATAATAGTTTATTCGTATCACACGATCCTTAAACCTAAAATTAATCATTTTATCACAATTTTTTATTATAATACAAACTTCACAAAGATGCTATTGTTTTTCATTATTCCCTTTTGGCACAGCCAAAAACCCAGGATAGAGCGTCCTGAGTTATATGTTTTTTGTTTTGAGATGATGGATAATATTTGCTGTTTCCTCAACCGCTTTATTTGAAACATCAACAACCTGGCAGCCGATCCGATCCACAATCTTTTCGAAATACTCGAGTTCCTCTTTGATTCTGTTGATATTTGCATAAATCGCTTTATCATTAAGCCCGAGTGATTTTAAACGTTCTTTTCTGATATGATTCAGTTTATCAGGGCTAATCTTTAAACCGATGCATTTTTTCGGATCAACGTTAAAGAGTTCTTCCGGCGGATCAACCTCCGGTACAATCGGAACATTGGCAACCTTCAGGCGTTTGTGTGCGAGATATTGAGACAGCGGTGTTTTAGACGTTCTTGACACGCCGATCAAAACGATATCAGCTTTTAAAATCCCTCTTGGATCACGTCCATCATCGTATTTAACTGCAAACTCGATGGCCTCCACTTTTTTGAAATAATCTTCATCAAGCTGGCGCACCCGCCCCGGTTCGTATTTCGCTGTTAAACCATAGGCTGTTTCCATTTTATCAATCAACGGGCCGATAATATCATAATATAAAACATTTGCTTTTTCCGCTTCGGCTATCAAATATTCTCTGATTTCCGGCACCACGAGTGTAAAACAGATAATGCCGCCGTCTGCCTTTGCAAGTGAAATCACTTCATTGATAGTGCCTATATCTTCAACATAAGGAATTCTTCTTACATGAGTATCATCCGCCGATCCGTTAAATTGGCTGAGTGCTGCTTTTACTACCAATTCAGCCGTTTCACCGACGGAATCCGATACAACATAGATGATGCGGTTATTCATATTATCCCCCCGTTAGTTTGCAATCTTATAGGATTTCATTTTCAGATAAACTGACAAGTATTTTGGTCATATTTGTTTTTGTCACTCTGCCGATCACTTCAAAGCCTTTATCGGTGTCTTTGATGACAGGCAGTGCATCAATTTGTTTTTCTATTAAGTGCTTTGCAATGTCCATCACATAATCCTCGCGTCTGCACACCGTAATGTTCGGCATCCTTGTCATGATGATGTGAACAGGGACCGATGTAAGCTCCTGCTGGCCAATGCTCGCTCTGAGCAAGTCTTTTCGTGAAAGCACCCCGACTAAAACAGCATCGCGGTCCACCACAAACAGAGTACCTACATCTTCTAAAAACATGGTGCAAATCGCATCGTACACAGAAACGTTTTCGTGAATCACTACGGGGATAGATTGAAAGTCTTTCACCTGAAGCTTTTTGAGTTTATCCGCCAAAAGCTGTGTGCCGGTTTTTCCCGTATAGAAATAACCGACTCTCGGGCGCGCCTCGAGGAATCCTGACATGGTGAGTATGGCTAAATCCGGGCGCAATGTCGCCCTGGTTAGGTTCAGCTTTTCTGCAATATGCTCCCCTGTAATCGGCCCGTTTTCTTTTACAATCTGCAAAATATGTTCTTGCCGTTTATTTAGTTCGATCGTACTCACCACCTTTTCACTTCATAGCTATGTAAAGAAATAATAATCCATATTATAACGTAAATATCTTGTAATCAAACAAAAAACTTATAAATGGGGAAAAGACGATTACAGATCACACAGCAACCGCCTTTTCTCTCTTTATTTTACAATAAGGGCATTCATATTCGCAAAGGACTTGATCTCATCCGCCAAGCTTACCATTTGCGCTAAACGATTTGCCTTTAATGACTCATTATCCGCTATAACCATTGTATGATCGAAGTAAGCATCGATCGGTTCTTTTAAGGCTGCAAGTGAAGCAAGCGCCGCCTCATAATCTTTTTTGCTGAAGTTTTCCTGCAGATTTTGCTTCGCTGTTTGGTAGGCATCAAACAGTTTTGCTTCGTATTCATTTTCAAACAGATCAGGCTGAATGTCTCCGCGGACTCCTTTTTTGCTGATAGAGATCACTCGGCCTAACGCTTCGGCTGTTTCCTTAAAGCCAGGTGCACCAAGCTTTTGCTCCAGTACTTGTGCTTTATGCAGCGCAGAGTACGGCTCAAGCTCAGAGCTTTCCAGCACGGCGTCAATGACATCATGTCTGATTTGTTCAGCATTCAAGACATATTTCAAGCGCTGAGTGAAGAAATCCAGCAGTTCATTTTCTTTATCGGTTTGAACGAAAGTAAGCAGCTCTTCAAATGAAATTCCCCAGTTGCGGTCAAGAAGAATCGCAACAATACCGCTTGCTTGGCGGCGCAGTCCGTAAGGGTCCTGGGAACCGGTCGGAATTACGCCGATAGAGAAGAATGAAGCGATTGTGTCAAGCTTATCCGCCATTGCTACAACAGCTCCGGTGAAAGTAGAAGGCGTTTCTCCGCCCGCTGATCTAGGCATATAATGTTCATTAACTGCCGCAGCCACAGCTTCATCTTCGCCAAGCATTCTCGCATACTTTTCGCCCATAATTCCTTGAAGTTCAGGGAATTCATATATCATATGCGTCACAAGGTCGAATTTAGAAATTTCAGCAGCCCGCTTCACATGTTTTAATGTATCTTCATCAGCCTGAAGACGAACGGCAAGTTTCTCTGCGATTGATGTGACTCTTCTAACCTTATCAGCAAGAGAACCAAGCTCTTCATGGAAAACGATATTTTCAAGCTTCTTCACATTTGCATCAATGTTTAGTTTCTGATCTTCTTTGTAGAAGAATGAAGCATCAGATAAACGTGCGCGCAGCACTTTTTCATTGCCTCGGGCCACATTTTCAATCGCGTGGCTGTTGCCGTTTCGGACTGTGATAAAGTGAGGCAGCAGGTCACCGTTTTTGTCTTTGACAGGGAAGTAGCGCTGATGCTCTTTCATTGTTGTGACAAGCACTTCTTCAGGAATTGACAGAAACTCGGATTCAAATGAACCGTAAAGAGCTGTCGGGTATTCTACTAAATGATTCACTTCATCAAGAAGGTCTTCGTCAACTGGAATGCTCCAATTGTTTTCAGCAGCCATTGTTTCCAGCTGAGATTGAATCATTTGCTTTCGGACGCTAGGATCAGCAATAACATGCTGTTCTTTCAGCTGCTCTTCATAAGCTGAAGGTGATTCAATTGACACTTCATGTCCGAGGAAACGGTGTCCCTGTGTTGTCCGTCCAGACTCAACGTTTGTGATCGAAAATGGAATGACATCCTGTCCAAATAATGCGACAATCCATTTGATCGGTCGGATATAACGCAAATCTTCATTTCCCCAGCGCATGTTTTTCGGGAAATGCAAGCTTGTAATTAAACCGCTCAATTCTGGCAGAAGCGACTTCGTTTCTTGGCCGGCTTGGAATTTTTGCACGAATACATACTCTATGCCTTTTACTTCTTTGATGTACAGGTCTTCCACATTCGCGCCTTGGCCTTTTGAAAAGCCGATTGCCGCTTTTGTCCAGTTCCCGTCCGCATCAAGGGCAATTTTTTTCGCAGGCCCTTTTGCTTCTTCTTTTATATCATCCTGCTTTTCTGCGACATCCTTAACGAACACAGCAAGACGTCTCGGTGTATTGAAGAGTTTCACTTCACCGTGAGTAATGTTTTTTTCTTTAAGCCAGCCTGTCAGCTTGTCGCCAAGCTGAACCATGCTTTCATTCAAAAAGCGCGCCGGCATTTCCTCTAATCCGATCTCTAAAAGTAAATCCTGTTTACTCATGAGAAGAACCCTCCCCTTTAAGCATTGGGAACCCTAGTTTTTCTCGTTCCTCATAGTAGGTTTTTGCTACTTTTCTAGCTAAATTCCGCACTCTTGCGATATAGCCCGTCCGCTCGGTAACAGAGATCGCACCTTTGGCATCAAGCAGGTTGAAAGTGTGCGAGCATTTCAGCACATAGTCATATGCTGGATGAACAAGTCCGTTGTCCATTTGCTTGATCGCTTCTTTTTCATATGTGCTGAACAATTGGAACAGCATATCGACGTCTGATGTTTCAAACGTATAAACAGAATGCTCATATTCAGCCATCATGAATAAATCTTTTACTGTAAACCCTGACGTCCATTCCAAGTCAAACACGTTTTCTTTATCCTGGATATAAGACGCGAGACGCTCAATTCCATACGTAATCTCTACAGAAACGGGTTTACACTCTAATCCCCCGACCTGCTGGAAATACGTAAATTGTGTTATTTCCATTCCGTCAAGCCAAACTTCCCAGCCTAGACCCGCGCAGCCTAAAGACGGATTCTCCCAGTTGTCTTCAACAAAGCGAATATCGTGCTCAAGCGGATCAATTCCAAGAGCACGCAAGGAATCCAAATACAGCTCTTGAATGTTATCAGGTGACGGTTTAATAATGACCTGGAACTGATGATGCTGATACAGTCTGTTCGGGTTCTCCCCGTAGCGGCCGTCTGCCGGACGTCTGGAAGGCTCTACATAAGCCACTTTCCACGGCTCAGGACCGATACTGCGCAAAAATGTATACGGGCTCATCGTGCCGGCTCCTTTTTCTACATCGTAAGCCTGCATAAGCACACAGCCCTGACTGGACCAATGCTTTTGCAAGGTTAGAATCATGTCTTGAATATTCATTTCAAGCACCTCCACTTTTCTTTCATAAGTTGACTGCGGCAGCAACCAAAAAACTCCCGTCTCTATGCTTGCCAGCCGCAAACATAGGGACGAGAGTTCTCCCGCGGTTCCACCCTAGTTGCTGAGAACAAAATCCCAGCCTCTTTTTTAAAATTGCTCAAGAATGCCTTTCGTTGCGTGCTCATCCTTAGCTTACACCGCCCTAAGGTCGCTTTCATGAGGTAAACGCAAGTACTTCTTTCTCTCACTGCAACATATTTTATAATAAATGATCATATAAAAAGATGGACCAAAAGTCAACTTTTGTTTTCACCCATAAAATGTTTCATGCTTTCCATTTGATCTAAAAAGCGCTTTGATTTTAAATACAATCCCGAATATTCTTCGTAATATAAATCAATCACTTGCTTTAATTCAGCTTTTGTTTCCTCTTTTAAGGACACATTGCCGAGCCTCGACAGATCAAAATAGTAAAAGAGTCTTAACAGCCTTGCCGTTTGCGGTTTGATCGGTATCCTGTAAGGATCTTTTTCAAAACAGCGGTGGCATATAAAACCATTATCACGAACAGAGAAATGAAAGGTTCCGTCTTGGCTTTTACAATGTACACAATGATTTAGCTCAGGATACAGGCCCATGACACCGAGCATCTTCATTTGAACAATGAAGGTGATAACATCCGGATCTGTTCCTTCATTTAGCTGTTTTAATGACTCTAATATGAATTCAAATAAATAAGGATTTGGCTTTTTTTCTTCTGTGCCTCTGTCGACTAACTCAGCAATATAGGCAGCATATGCTGTTAAAAACAAGTCTTCCCTGATGCCTCTCATGCTGAGGATCATTTCCCCCTGCTGAAGCGTTCCTAGGCCCGATGTTTTTTGCATTAAGAAAGAACCATACAAAAAGGGCTGGCTGACTGCTGATAAACGGCTGTTCGGTTTTTTGGCGCCTCGTGCCATAACACCTATTTTTCCGTGTTCTCTTGTCAGTAAAGTTACGATTTTATTCGTCTCTCCGTAATCATTTGTGCGAAGAACGATTCCTTCACATTTTGTCAGCATTTCCGCACCTTCCTCAAGCAGGAGCGGCCAAGAGGTTTATAAAATTGGATAATCAAATCGGGCTAGCTCATCTTCTAGTTCTTCGGGTCTTTCCATGTTCTCTTTTTCCAGTTCTTTAAAAAGAAGATACGTATCAACATTTCCTGTTTGAGAAAATACGTTCCAGGTAAAATTCAACACAAGAAACCCACCTTTCTGTAGTTAAACTAGCTTACCTAAACTCCAAATTCTTACCTTTATCTTGACCAGATGTCCTCCATTTCATGTTAAACAAAATTTGCTAATGTATCCCTGTTCCTGTGAGATAATGACACACACAGCTAGAGATTAATATTCGTCCTCTTTAAAGCCAAAATCGCGAAGCTGGGACATTTTATTACGCCAGTCTTTCTGCACTTTCACCCACAATTCAAGGTAGACACGGGAGCCCAACAGTGCTTCAATATCCGCTCTCGCTCTTTTTCCAACCTCTTTTAGAAGGCTTCCTTTTTTACCGATCACGATGCCTTTCTGGGAATCCCGCTCGACCACAATCGTTGCCGCTACGTGCACAGAACCGTTGTCCTGCCCTTTGATGGATTCGATGGCCACCGCAATGCTGTGCGGGATTTCTTCTCTCGTCAAATGCAGCACCTTTTCCCTGATTAATTCAGAAATGATAAATCGCTCAGGGTGGTCAGTTACCTGGTCACTCGGATAGAATTGCGGCCCTTCCGGCAAATACGCTTCAATCTGAGCGAGCAAGGTTTCGATGTTATTTCCTTCTAAAGCAGAAATCGGAACAATTTCCTTAAAAGGATAACGTTTGCGGTATTCGTCAATTAGCAGAAGCAATTGGTCGGGATGAATTTTATCGATTTTGTTTACGATTAAGAATACAGGCGTAGACATCGTCTGCAATTTCTCAATGATGAATTCGTCGCCCTTCCCGTAGCCTTCCTCAGCATTGATCATAAACAAGATCAAATCGACTTCTTTTAATGTATTTTGCGCCACTTTCATCATAAAGTCCCCAAGCTTATGCTTAGGTTTATGAATCCCTGGTGTGTCAATAAAAATGGTTTGTGATGTGCCTGTCGTCAGTACTCCTTGCACCTTGTTTCTCGTCGTTTGGGGCTTATCGCTCATGATCGCGATTTTTTGTCCAATGACTCTGTTCAAAAATGTAGATTTTCCTACGTTTGGTCTTCCAATAATGGATACAAATCCTGATTTAAAGCTTTCGTTCGTCATGTAAATCCTCCGATGAAAATGCGCCTGGCAATAATTCTTCCACAGTCATTTCTTTTATTTGTCCTTGTAAATTAGTCAGTACGACAATAACGTCTTTTGTGCAAAGCTCAGAAATCACCTGGCGGCAGGCTCCGCACGGAGATACCGGTCCAGGGGTGTCAGCCGCAACGGCCAGCATCTGAAACTCTGTATCCCCTTCAGAAACAGCTTTAAATAAAGCGGTACGCTCGGCGCAATTGCACATGCTGTATGCCGCGTTCTCAATGTTGCAGCCTCTGTACACTTTTCCATCCTTGGTAAGAAGAGCGGCTCCTACTTGGAATTTGGAATACGGCGCATATGCCATATCACGCGCTTTTAAAGCTTCTGTTATTAATTCTTGTCTGTTCATGTGTACATTCCTCTCTTACCTATAATGGTACCGCTATCACTTTATATTTTACATAATCGCGCGCTTTTTTTCACGCCCATTTCTAAAAATGTAAAATAAATGTAAGAATTTTCAGCCATTACAGCTTTGGCAAAAAAATAAGTAAACCAATGATACACGAAATCACGGCAAAAACGCAAACAGCCCCGGCGGCAGCGTCCTTGGCCGCTTTAGCAAGAGGGTGATGTTTGTCAGTTATTAAATCAACCGTATGTTCAATGGCTGTATTTAAAAGCTCAAGCGAAAACATACCGCCTATCAAAAGGAATATAATCATCCACTCAATCATGCTGAGCTCTACAAGGAAGCCGCAAATGAGAACAGCACAGGCGGCTGCGGCATGAAATTGGAAATTCCGCTCCGTCCGCGCTGTTTCCCAGATGCCCCGGCCTGCATGCACGAAGCTTTTGAAGAATCGCTTCAGCTCATTTCTATGATCTTTTGAGTCCATAAGCGTCCAGCAATTCCTTTTGCTTAGTAAACATCTCCTCTTCTTCCTCTTTCGTCATATGGTCATATCCTAAAAGGTGCAGAAATCCGTGTACAGCTAGAAATCCGAGCTCTCTTTTAAAAGAATGATTATACTCCTCTGCCTGCTCTCTTGTGCGATCGGCACTGATGATAATATCACCTAAAACCGGAGGCATTTCGGCGCCCACGATTTCGATCTCGCCTTCCCCCTCTTCTTCAAGAGCAAATGAGATGACATCTGTCGGAGCATCCTTTCCCCGGTATTCTTTGTTAATCTGATGTATGTCATCATTGGAAACAATCGTGACAGAAACTTCAGCCTGATCCTGAACGCCTTCACGCTCAGCGGCAAATTGAAGCAGATTTTCTACTTCTTTGAGCATCTCTTCTGAGACGCTTCCCGTTTCATCAACGATATCAATCAGTAAACTCATCTATTTCACCTTCTTAGTAGCCTCCGGATATTCAATCCGGGAGTGGAAAATTCCTTTTAATGTTGCACAGAGCGTTTTTGCGATTGTATCCAGCTCTTTAAATGTCAAATCGCATTCACTGAACTGTCCGTCCTGAAGCTTATCGGATATAATACCCCGGACAAGCTTTTCAATTCGTTCAGGATTTGGATTATGCATGGATCTGACGGCCGCTTCAACACTGTCGGCCACTGATATAATTGCGGCTTCCTTTGACTGCGGCTTCGGCCCCGGATAACGGAACTCTTCCTCTGTAATCTGGTCGCCTTTTTCCTTCGCTTTATAGTAAAAAAACTTTAAAAGCGAGGTTCCATGATGCTGCTCAGCAATATCGACAAGCTCTTTCGGAAATTTATAGCTTCTCAGCATATTCGCACCGTCTGTCGTATGCGAGATAATAATATTTTTACTCAACTGAGGTGACAGCTTGTCATGCGGATTGTCAATATTCATTTGGTTTTCAATAAAATATTGCGGGCGCTTTGTTTTTCCGAGATCGTGATAATATGCGCCGACTCTTGCAAGCAAACCATTAGCCCCAACCGCTTCACAGGCTGCCTCTGATAAATTGGCAACCATTACACTGTGATGATATGTACCTGGTGTTTCTGTCAGTATTTTGCGCAATAGCGGATGGTTAGGATTAGACAGCTCGAGCAGCCTCATGGTGGATAAAATGCCAAAGCCCGTCTCAAAAAACGGCATCAGGCCGATGATCAATACAGATGAAGCAAACCCCGACACAACCCCCATGAGCATTAACGTGCCGATTTCAAGACCCGACAGCGCAGTGTTCTGGATCAATAATAAGGATAGAACGACAACCATATTAATAAACGCCACGAAAAGTCCGGTCTGCAAAATCTTTGATCTTGCATTGTGTTTTCCTAAAAATAATACACCTGAAATGCCGCTGATCAAATAATAAATCCCTATGACATAATTGAATGTTCCTGTCACACCCTGATTAAACATCATACTTCCGCAAATCGCAAGAATGATACTTCCCAAAATGGCAATGCGTTCATTCATCAGCAGTTTGATTAAGATGGCGCCGGCCGCAATGGGGACCAGATAGCCGATATTATTATACTCCATCTTCTGAAACAAACTGACAACCTCCATGATCACAAGCAAAAGTGTTGTGATTATGGAGAATAACAGAATGGATTGGTTTTTAAACTTCAGATTTTGTTTCTGTTTTTCAAAATAATATACAAGTGTTGCAATGAAAAGTCCGATCATAATCAATAGCCCGCTGATCGGTTTAAAGAGATTTGAGTTATTTAATAACCCGGTCAGCTCAAGTTTTCTGTACACTTCCCGATCAATGAGGTCATTTTCTTCCACGAGCACTTGTCCCTGTTTGATTTGAACCTGCTGGACATTATCTGAGGCTTCCTGCCGTTTAGCCTCTGTTGCTTTCGGATCGAAGACGTAATTCGGAATAATAGCAAAACGCCCGATTTCTGTCGCGGCTCCCAAGTATTTAGACGGAATAGAATTGCTCTTTAGCTCTTTTTCTACCTTATCCTTTGCATCAGATAGTTTATCCGAGGGGATTTCACTGCTCATGACCGTATTTACTGCGGTAATGACCGTATCTCTGACAAAAGAAAAGTCTTCACTGTCTGCTTTCAGCAATGTCTTGATGGAATCCTCCGATATAGAATCATTCACATCTGATGTCAATTTGTCCTTTACAGATTTGACCATTGATTTTTCCGATGGTGATTTACTGCCTTCCTCCGATGATTTTTTCACTTCACTAATACTGTCGAATATTGATGACACAAGGTCAATCCGATTGTCTGTATATTCTTTTTTTAATGTATATTGATCTTCAACCGCGTCCTCAGCGGCTTGCTTTTTTTCCTCCGTGGCTTTTTGATCTTCTACGGTTGCCGGAGCGTAAATGGTCTTGTCGCTGACTGAAAACAGGTCTAAATCAAGTGTTTCCGGCTTAACATGTACAAAGAGCAAAGCAAACATAATGGCAGCCAGCAGAAGATACAGCAGTATATGCATGGAGCGAGCATTTTTAAAACTGCTCCATTTTTTCGAGCTGCTTTTGGTCTTAGCCTTCTTTTTCAACACAAGAACCTCCTCTTGAAACATCAAGCCCATAAGCAATCATAAAAATGACCCGATAACGCGCGATCGGGTCATTCAGCATTAATTTTGCTTATCGTATGCTTCAATAATTTTCGCAACAAGCGGATGTCTGACCACGTCTGTCTGGTCTAGCTCAATCATAGAAATGCCGTCTATTCCTTTCAGCATCTCCTTCGCTACTGCAAGTCCCGATTTGACGCCTTTCGGCAGATCAATTTGGCTGACGTCACCTGTAATGATCATTTTAGAGCCAAAACCCAGTCTCGTCAAAAACATTTTCATTTGAGCAGGCGTGGTATTCTGTGCTTCATCAAGTATAACATAAGCATCATCGAGCGTCCGCCCCCTCATATATGCGAGCGGAGCAATTTCAATGATGCCTCTTTCCATCAGACGTTCTGTATGATCTGCCCCAAGCACATCATGGAGAGCGTCATACAGCGGGCGCAAATAAGGATCTACTTTTTCTTTTAGGTCACCTGGGAGAAAACCAAGGCTTTCACCGGCTT
Organism: Bacillus sp. YP1; assembly: GCF_000877815.1. Taxonomy (NCBI): domain Bacteria; kingdom Bacillati; phylum Bacillota; class Bacilli; order Caryophanales; family Bacillaceae; genus Bacillus; species Bacillus sp. YP1. Next base: position 2,220,549 of record NZ_CP010014.1, read on the forward strand.
CCACGGCAGGTCTTGTTAAAATGATTTTTTTGATATGTCCGTTTTTTAAAGCATGGACTGCTTTTACGACAGCCAGGTACGTTTTCCCGGTTCCCGCCGGACCAATGCCGAATACAAGGTCATTCCGCTTCATAGCGGCCACGTATTCCCGCTGTCCCATTGTTTTTACACGGATTGATTTGCCTTTTGCGTTTTTTGTAATTTCTTCTTCATACATGCTTTCAAAGTATTCAAGTTCATTCTTCTTTGCCATTTTGATGGCGTAAATCACATCACGTTCAGAGATCTCTATCCCCTTGCGAATTAAAGCGAGGAGCGATCCCAGCAGCCTGTCTGCAATCTGAAACGATTCATCATCGCCTGAAACATAAATCGTCTCGCCGCGCGTAATGATATTTACATTCAGATCTTTCTCCATCAATTTCAAAAAAGAATCTTGGTTCCCGAAGAGTGAAAGCGCCTCGTCCGGGTTTTTCAGTTTTTGATTCATCGCAAGTAAATGTTCTGTCATTCTTCAGTCTCCCTGACAATAGGTGTGGTTTGAACGATATCTTCTATAACTTGGTAGAGAATAATCAACTTTACTTTACCATTCTCAACAGTCTGGTGCAAAACTTTTTCACTTTTCACCTCGCCGTTTTCGCCTATTTTATCCTCTACATCCTGTTTACCCAATTTAATGCCTTCTTGAACTGCTTCTTCTTTTGTATATTTTCGCAAAGCCTCTTCACTTTCTCTCGTTTGCTCTTTGACATAGGATACAGGGAGCTTAAATCCGAGAAAATGAAGCGAATGCTTTTCTTGTTCTGTTTTTGGATGCTTCAATTCCTCTTTTTTAAACGTCATCCCCCAGATCGGGATTGCCAAAGAACCAAAAGAAAGCTTGTGCTTTGTCCTTACTTTGCCCGTATAGACGTTAAATAATGTTTCAAGCGGGACTGTCACTTCTGATCTATACCAGGTTTCTCCGTAAATTTCTGCTTTTGAGGCGACTTCCTGCTGATGGTCTTCGCTGCCGATCAGTCCCGAAACAAGCAGCTGTCCCTTTTCAACATGATCGTGTATGGCGGCCATGGGCTGTCCTTTTTGCACAAACATTCTCGTAATGGTTGCTTTCTTTTTGGCGACAATATTGCGCGGGCTAACATATTTTTCTTTTTCGGGCTCATTTTTCTCCACAACTTTCATATGAATGGTCGTCCCCTTCAGATCAACTCCGACCCAAGTGATATTGTCTATTCCATTGGTTAATGATTTCTGTATTTTTTCGGGCGACATCATTAAAAACTGCAGACGGCCCTTTTTGACGCCGATTTCATTAAGATGCTGCCTCATTTGATGTTCTGTTTCAGGCTTAGCGCCTGTCACATCAATTTTCCACACCATATTGGACAGCAAAAACAAAAGAATGAAAAAAATCGCAAAACCGATCGTAAACCCTATATTCAGCTTTGATTTCAGCAACAGGAAGGGAAATCCCTTCCGATTGATAAATCGGGCTTTACATTTAAATTTACTTCTTACCCGCCGAAAGGCATGTACATCCTGAAGCTGTATATATAACGATACGGCTTCTTTCTTTTTTTTGACATGAAAGACCGGAATCCCCTGTCTTGTGCATTCATTAAGGAGCCGCTCAATCCCTCTTCCCGTCAATTCAAGCTGGACCTTACCCGAAAAAAAAGACAGCCATTTATTTTTCACAACATTTCCCCCTCGGCTTTATGACTCAACATATCGAACGACATCAATCGTACCCTCCAAAAGTATCTCTTCCGGAAGAATCGCCTTGATGACAAAATTTTTACCAGATATGATGCACTGGCCCTGCTTCAGCATCAGCCGCACTTCATTCTCACTGAAAAGCAAAAGGCCTCTGTGGTTTTCTATGTAGATATGAAGTCTGCCAACCATTGTAATCCTCGGCAGATCCATCATAACGTCCGGGGGAATTTCCAATGCTCTTGTCAGCCAAGCTTTCATACGATTCTTTCTTTGCCCCATACAAAAAGAACCCCCTTTCATCTCATATGTATGATTTGAAAGGAGGTTCTAACACTTTAATTTTTACGGGCCGGGCGCATCGTACGGTGAGGTTTTTTCGCCCGTGGAGGTCCGAACACCTCTCCTAGAACGATCCCCTGTACGACGGTGTCTTTATTCACCTGAAGCATTTTTTGTTTTGTGTATACTGTTTTTTGTTTGGCAGCAGCAAGATCTCGTTCCAGCCCTTTCAGGTTTCTTGCTGTTTCCCTGCGTCTTTCTTCCGCTTCCCGTCTTGCCTGTTCCATACGGTTAGGGATAGGTGCAGGGGCATCTTCTTTTGACTGCTTTTTTTGAGGAGAAGCAGATTGCATGTGTTGAGGTTTTTTACTTTTTTGGCTGTTTTGCTTTTCTTCTTTGCTCTTTTTGCCGAAAATCGCAGAAATGATTCCGATGATCGCTGCAATAATAAGCGGATTGGTCAGTAAATCTTCCATCAGCGTTCTCCCTTCTTAGAGAGATTATGATTTGCGGTCTTCATCCGAAGGGTCTTTCGTCAGCTTGCCGAATGAATCACGCATTTCTGTGTCAGCATCGATGTTCTTGATATTCATGTAATCCATGACGCCAATATTCCCTTCACGCAAAGCTTCTGCCATCGCAAGCGGCACTTCCGCCTCGGCTTCTACCACTTTCGCGCGCATTTCTTCTACGCGGGCACGCATTTCCTGTTCTTGAGCGACAGCCATCGCACGTCGTTCTTCCGCTTTTGCCTGCGCGATGTTTTTATCAGCCTCGGCCTGATCGGTTTGTAAAATTGCCCCGATGTTTTTGCCGATATCTACATCTGCAATATCAATTGAGAGAATTTCAAACGCAGTTCCTGAGTCCAATCCTTTTCCAAGGACTGTCTGAGAAATCATGTCAGGGTTTTCAAGCACTTTTTTATGATTATCAGATGAACCGATTGTAGAAACGATCCCCTCACCTACACGAGCTACAATGGTTTCTTCCCCTGCTCCCCCAACGAGGCGCTCGATATTCGCTCTTACTGTGATTCTCGCTTTCGCTTTCACTTCAATCCCGTCCATTGCAACACCAGCAATGAACGGTGTTTCAATCACCTTAGGATTAACGCTCATTTGAACAGCTTCCAACACGTCCCGGCCTGCAAGATCAATGGCAGCACAGCGCTCGAATGTGAGTTCAATGTTAGCTCGCTGAGCGGCGATAAGCGCGTTGACGACTCTGTCAACATTACCTCCAGCCAGGTAGTGGCTTTCAAGCTGGTTTGTTCCAACATTAAGTCCCGCTTTATGGGCTTTAATCAGCGGGTTAACAACCCGATTCGGAATGACACGGCGAAGCCTCATCCCAACTAGAGTGAAAATGCTGATTTTCACTCCGGCTGCCAAAGCTGAAATCCAAAGCATTACAGGCACAAATGTAAAAAATACTGCCAAAACAATGATCGCTACTGCGACAATTGCCAGAATCATAAGTGTTGACGGATCCATATAACTTCTCCTCGTTTCTATTTAAATTTCTCTCACGACAATGCGTGAGCCTTCTACTTTAATCACTTTTACTTTTTTATCTTTTTCTGTAAACGATCCCTCCGAAACAACGTCAAGGCGTTCATCATCAATAATCACGGTACCGGAAGGACGCAGCGGTGTAAAGGTTATACCCACTTTTCCCATTAAGTCCGTGCGCGTTTGATTTGAAACGTAGCCGCTCTCCGTGTTTGTAGAATCATTTAATATCAATTTCTTAAATAATTTCATACGCTTTCCCAACACCCTTGTCAGTAAAATAAAAGCTGTAATCGAAACAGCTGAGGCGATCAAGAGAGAAACCGCCATGACAGTGAAGCTCCCCGCGGCTAAAAACAGGCTCGCAATAATCGCTCCCAAGCCCAGTAATCCAATGATTCCTCCGGGAAGAAAAATCTCAAGCAGAATGAGAATCACCCCTGCTATAAAGAGGAGAACCGTCTCATACCCGGCAAGGCCTGCTGCGAGATGCCCGTAGAAGAACAGCAATAACGCAATGAGTCCAGCCGTTCCAGGGAGGCCGACACCCGGGGAAAAAAGCTCCACCGTCAGACCTAAAAAAGCGATTGTCAGCAGAATAGGGACAATGACCGGATTCGTCAGCCATCTTGCTGTCTTTTCCGCAAAGCTCTCCTTTGCGTAGCTAATCTGCGCCTTTTCGAACCCAAGCTTCTTTACGAGCGTGGACAAATTGTCAGCAGTGCCTTCTGAATAGCCTACCTCAATTGCCTTGTCTGCGTTAAGTGTCAGCAGATCTCCCTTAGGCGCGCCGACTTCCTTGGCATCTATATCCGGATCAGCCATTGCGAGCGCATATTTTGGATCGCGGTTATTTTTCACTGCGGCATCTTCCATCTCTGCCAGCCAAAGTGATTGAGCTTTTTGGTCAGCGGCATTGCCTTGGCCATCAACAATCGCGGCGGCTCCCATTTTTCCGCCAGGCGCCATATAAATGTGATCTGCTTGAAGTGCAATATATGCACCAGCAGACAACGCTCGTTTGTTGACATATGCAGTTACGGGGATCTCGCTTTCGGTTATCAAATCGGCCATATCAATAGCAGATTTGACCAATCCCCCTGGGGTATTGATATCAAGAATAATATGGTCTGCATGTGCATCCTTTGCATCTTGTAACGAACGGGACAAAAACGAGGCGAGACCCTGTTCGACATTTTTTTCAACCGGAATCACATAAACAGCTTGCTTTTCTGCTTTTGCGTTCAGTTGTACGCCTAATAAAGAAAGCAAAAATATACCCAAAAGAGCAGCACGGAATCCTTTGATTTGAAGCAAGGGCGGTGTATCCCTCCTTCCTTTTATAATAAAGTGCCTTCTCTTCATACGTAACAAATGTATCAAAGGTTTCATTTTTTTATGTATAAAAAAAGACATCTCTCTTAGAAAGATGTCCTTTTCTTTGCCATTTAAGACAGTTGACTGCTCACAAGCTTATTAATTAAACTTCCGTCAGCTTTACCTTTTACTTTAGGCATAATTGCCCCCATCACTTTGCCCATGTCCGCTTTTGAGCTCGCACCGACCTCCGCGATGGTTTCATTTACGATTGTACGCAGCTCTTCTTCTGACAGCTGCTCAGGTAAATAAACTTCTAAAATGTCCAGCTCTTTTTGAACTTTATCTACTAAATCTAAACGATTAGCGTTTGAAAATTCCTGGAGGGAGTCTTTACGTTGCTTAAGTTCACGAGAAAGGACAGTGAGTTCCTCATCCTCGGTCAAACTGTCTTTCTTAAGCTTAATTGCTTCATTTTGAAGTGAAGCCTTAACCATTCGAACGACAGTCAGTTTGTCTTTCTCACGGTTTTTCATATACAGCTTCATATCCTGGTTGAGACGCTCAAGAAGACTCATAAATCCACCCTCTTTTAGAATTTGCGTTTTCTAGCAGCTTCAGACTTTTTCTTGCGCTTTACGCTAGGTTTTTCATAAAATTCACGCTTTCTTGCTTCTTGCAAAGTACCTGTCTTTGATACACTGCGTTTGAAGCGACGAAGAGCATCTTCAAGCGATTCGTTTTTTCTAACGACCGTTTTTGACATTCTCTTTCCCTCCCTCCGAATACACCAATCGACTACCTTTAAGTTACACATATAAACATGTACTTTGACATTATAATATAAGCCATCAGTCAGGTCAACTAAGTGAGTTCACTTTTCCGTCATGAGTGCGACTGCCTGTCTATATAATGAAAGAAAGGGGTTGGTGAATAGGATGTTAATTCTGATTAGCTTTACTGCTCTTATATTATTCTTTCTCACAGGCATGAACATGCTTCGAAAAGGCTTAATTTCTATGGCGTACTCAAAAATTGAAGATCGTTTGCTTTTATTTACAGACCATCCATTAAAAGCGTTTCTTATCAGCATTGTATTTACGGGGATACTTCAGAGCAGTTCAGCCTTTATGGTCATTGTCATCGGCTTTGTTAGTGCGGGTGTGCTTTCTTTTAAGCGGACGATACCGATGATTCTCGGAACAAACGTTGGGTCTACCTTTACAACTGAATTTATTGCTATCAAAATGGATATTTTGATTTGGGTTCTTTTAATAGGAGGTTTATTGTTTTTTCTGACTGGCAGGTATCCTTTGAAACAGCTGGGAACAAGCTTCCTCGGACTGGGCATCATCTTCTTTTGCATCAGCGGATTCAGCCACCTTGCCGGGCCGCTGACGAAGCTGAAAACGGGAGCCGACGTTCTATACCATGTTAACGATTCAAACTGGTCCGCTTTGCTCATCGGCATGGTGTTAACTGCCATCATTCACTCCAGTTCTGTCTGTATCGGCATTTTGATGAGTTTTATGAATGAAGGGATTATCGGACTGACACAGGCGATGAGCGTCGTACTCGGATCCAATATCGGGACATGCATTACAGCTGTCATGGCTGCTGTATCCGGTGGATATGCGGCGAAACAGACAGCGTATGCGCATGTGGTATTTAACGTGCTAGGGGTGGCTCTAGTATTGCCTTTTCTGACCGCAGCGACCGGCTTTGTAGAGCAGTTATCACCCGATCCTGCCCAAAGGATTGCTCATTTCAGCCTTTTATTTAATGTAGTAACAGCTCTTTTATTTCTTCCGCTTACAAACTTGTTTTACCGCTTGATTCACCTTCTTATCCCGGCTAAATAAAAAACCGGTACATTTTAATGCACCGATTTTTTAGGTTAAGAAGACAAACGCATGTGTTCAGTTATTTCATCCTCAACCACACGGACAAACTGTCCTTCGTTGTAAGGATAACCTGCTTTTAGGATTTTGACTTTTACGATTTTGCCGATCATATCTTCCGTACCTTTGAAAACAACCTTCATATAATTGTCTGTGTAACCGACAAACATATTTTCTTCTTCTGTTTCCTTAAACGCTTCCTCAGGGATAATCTCAAGCACTTCATTTTCATACTGAGAAGCGTATTCTTTTGCAAGCTGGTCAGAAAGAGCAATCAGGCGGTGCACACGTTCGTTTTTCACGTTTTCATCCACTTGGTCTTCCATTCGCGCAGCTGGTGTTCCTGTACGTTTACTGTAAGGGAAAACATGCAGTTCAGAGAATTTATGTTCTTTAATAAAGTTATAGGTTTCCATAAATTCTTCTTCTGTTTCTCCAGGGAATCCGACGATGACATCAGAAGTAACAGCTAAGCCTGGCAGTGCTTTTTTCAATTTATTTAAACGGTCTGCAAAGAATTCCATTGTATATTTGCGTCTCATTCGTTTAAGCACTGTGTTTGATCCGGATTGGATAGGAATATGCAAATGATTCACTATCTTATCTGAGCGGTCTAAGACCTCGATCACTTCGTCAGTGATTTGGCTGGCTTCGATTGAAGAAATTCTGATCCGTTTCACGCCTTCCACACGGGTGTCTAATTCGCTCAAAAGCTTCGCGAAGTTGTAATCTTTCATATCTTCGCCATAGCCGCCTGTATGAATACCCGTAAGAACAATTTCCTTATATCCGGCATCAACAAGCTGCTGCGCTTGTTTAATGACTTCTTCAGGATCGCGGGAGCGGAGCAGGCCGCGCGCCCACGGAATGATACAGAATGTGCAGAAATTATTGCAGCCCTCCTGTATTTTTAATGACGCTCTTGTGCGATCCGTGAAAGCAGGCACATCAAGCTCTTCATATACTCTTGCTTTCATGATGTTGCTGACGCCATTAATCGGCTGGCGTTCTTCTCGGTATTGGTCAATGTAGCCAAGCATTTTTTCACGGTCCTGTGTTCCAACTACAATGTCGACACCGGGGATCGCCATAATCTCAGCAGGTGAGGTTTGCGCGTAGCAGCCTGTGACACAGATGACACCGTCAGGATTTTGACGAATGGCGCGTCTGATCACTTGGCGGCTTTTTTTATCTCCCGTATTTGTAACCGTACATGTATTAATGACATATACATCAGCTGTTTGTTCAAAGTCTCTTCTTTCATAGCCCGCTTCTTTGAAAAGCTGCCAGATTGCTTCTGTTTCATAATGGTTGACTTTACAGCCAAGCGTATGGAAAGCAACAGTTGCCATTACTGATCACCTCTTAATAACTCTGTTTGATAAGAAATCGCGCTCAACGCGTATAGCGGAGCGGTTTCTGTCCTTAAAATTCTCGGTCCAAGGCCGCACGTCACACCGTCTTGCTTTGTGAGCCGTTCAACCTCCGCTTCTGTTAAACCGCCTTCTGGACCAAATACGATCAATAGAGATGATCCTTTCGGAAGGCTGCTTACAATCGCGCTGAATGCGCTTATTTCCCCTTGCTTCGATGACTCCTCGTATGCAACGACACATTTATCGAAATCCTGCATCCTTTGAAGAAGCTGCTGAAAAGAATGGACATCCATCACTCGCGGCACTTCGTTACGGTACGATTGCTCAGCCGCTTCCTTTGCAATTTTCGTCCATCTTTCCCGCTTTTTCTTTGCCTTTTTGTCATCCAGCTTGACAACAGAACGCGCGGCTTGGAAAGGAATAAAGGCATGAGCTCCGAGCTCAGTCCCCTTTTGGATAATCCATTCAAGCTTATCTCCTTTCGGAAGGCCGCTCGCAATATAGACCTTTATCGGAAGCTCTCTGTTTTCATTCGTCCATTCTATCACAAGGCAGGACACTTTATCTTTGGAAACAGATTGAAGTTCACATTTTGCCTCGAAGCCGTCTTGAGAGCAGCAGATAATCTGATCTCCCTCATTCATTCTCATCACGTTCACAATATGATGAACATCTTCGCCGGTAATCGAAAAAGCCGGCGCTTCCTCTATTTGCTGCTTCGTGAGCTCGATAAAATATCGTTGCATACGCTGTGACACCTACTAACTGTTATTTTTTCGCAATAATGCTGACCCAATCTTCCATTGAAAGGATTTCTACAATGGTAAAGCCAGCTTGTTCCAGTGCTTCTTTTACTTCTTGTTTTTTATGCCCGATGATTCCTGACGTAATAAAGTGGCCGCCTTCTTTTAACAGGCTGTACGCTTGTGAAGTAAAGCGAAGAATGACTTCAGCCAAAATGTTGGCCACAATCACATCATGTTCCCCTTCAATCCCGTCTAACAAATTGTTTTGCTTCACTTGAGCAATATCGCTGACTTTGTTCAGCTTGAGATTAAGGCGTGCACTTTCTACAGCCACGGGATCAAGATCGTAGGCATGAACCGATTCAGCCTCAAGCATTGCAGCCGCAATACTTAAAATTCCTGAACCAGTGCCGACATCAATCACCTTATCACCCTTTTGCACAAAGCGTTCAAGCGCCTGAATGCAGAGTACGGTTGTCGGATGTGTCCCTGTGCCGAAAGCCATTCCCGGGTCCATTTCAATAATCAGTTCATCAGTATGGACCGGCGTATATTCCTCCCACGTCGGCACAATTGTAAACTTTTCAGAAATTTTCACAGGATGATAATACTTTTTCCAGGCAGTCGCCCACTCTTCTTCATTTACTTCAGAAATAGTGATCTGGTTTCTACCCAAATCAATATTGTAAAGAAGGAGATTATTAATCGTTTCTTTAATGCCGTCTACAGTTTCGCCCAGAAAACTGTTAACCGGCAGATATGCTTTGACAATGACACCCTCATCTGGGTAATCATTGGGGTCGAGCTGGTAGATTTCCCCGTACACATTCTCACGTTCTTTAATTAAATCAAGCGGGTCCTCTATCACAACCCCACTTGCACCAGCTTCATGCAATATATTTGAGATAGGTTCGACCGCTTCATGTGTTGTGTGAATGCTTAATTCGGACCATTTCAAAACTACCAACTCCTCATCCAATAATTAATCGCCTTTAAACGCGCGTTTTACCTTGTCAAAGAAACTCATTTCCTGTTCGTCAGGCAGGTTTCCGCTGACTTCGGCAAATTCGCGGATAATGTCTTTTTGTTTATCAGTCAGATTTGTCGGCGTAACGACGCGGACGACGATATGCTGGTCACCCTGTCCATAGCCTCTGACATTTTGAACGCCTTTGCCTCTTAATCTAAATTTCGTTCCTGTTTGTGTACCGGCCGGAATTTTCAATTTCACTTTTCCATGCAGCGTCGGCACTTCTACCTCATCTCCAAGAGCAGCCTGAGCAAACGTTAACGGCATTTCACAGTAAATATCATCGCCGTCACGCTCGAAGAACTCGTGTGCGCGTACATGGAACACGACAAATAAATCCCCGGCAGGGCCGCCGTTTATTCCTGATTCACCCTGTCCCGAGAGACGAAGCTGCTGCCCGTCATCTACACCGGCTGGAATTGTCACATTGATTTTCTTGCGTTTTTTGATTTTTCCTTTGCCGCCGCAGTCCGCACATTTGTTTTTAATGATTTTGCCTGTACCTTCACAGTGGTGGCAGACCCGTCTGTTAACGACTTTTCCAAACGGTGTATTTTGCTCTACGTTTAACTGGCCGGAGCCTCCGCAGTGGGAGCATGTTTCTGGATTTGTTCCAGGTTTCGCACCTGAGCCTTTACATGTCTCGCACGTTTCCTCGCGGGGAATTTCGATGGTTGTTTCTTTACCGAAAGCCGCATCCTCAAACGACAGGGTCATCGTATACTGTAAATCAGCACCCTGGCGCGGAGCATTTGGATCTCTCCGTCTTGTGCCTCCGCCGAAAATACTTGAGAAAATATCATCGAAACCAAAACCGCCGAAATCGCCGCCGCCAAAACCTCCGCCGCCGAAGCCTTGGTTAGGGTCAGTGTGACCAAATTGATCGTAATGCGCACGTTTTTGGTCATCTGACAGCGTTTCGTACGCTTCTTTTACCTCTTTAAATTTTTCATCTGATCCGGCTTCTTTGTTAATATCAGGATGATATTTTTTTGACAGCTTCCGATAAGCTTTTTTAATTTCATCCTTTGAAGCGCTCTTACTTACTCCCAGCACTTCATAGTAATCACGCTTACTCATCTCGCTTCACTCTCCCGAATTTCTCACATAAATTAGATTGTATCATTTTGAATTATGATTTTTCAATTCCTTTTATCCCGGGCAAGAAAAAAAGTCAAAGCCAAGAGATGCCTGACTTTGACTTTCTAATCATTGAATCAGATTATGAAATGTGTTCTTTTCGGTCAGCTCCGGAAGCGGGGCTGACACTAAAAAGAACTTATTTTTTGTTTTGGTCGTCGTTTACTTCTTCGTATTCAGCGTCGACAACGTTGTCATCCGCTTTGCCTTCAGCGTTTGCTCCGCCTTGAGCTTGCTGTGCTTTAGCAGCTTCTTCATAAAGCTTCATAGAAAGCTCTTGAACGATTGTTTGAAGCTCATCTTTTTTCGCTTTGATCTCTTCAAATTCGTTTTTCTCAATTGCTGCTTTTAAAGCGTCTTTGGCATCGTTGGCTTTTTTCACTTGTTCTTCATCCACTTTGCCTTCAAGATCTTTTAATGTTTTTTCAGTTTGGAAAACAAGCTGATCTGCTTCGTTGCGGACTTCGATTTCTTCTTTTTTCTTCGCATCAGCGTCAGCATTTTCTTCCGCTTCTTTAACCATGCGTTCGATCTCTTCATCTGAAAGACCTGAAGAAGATTTAATTGTAATGTTTTGTTCTTTCCCTGTGCCTAAGTCTTTTGCTCTTACGTTTACGATACCGTTTTTGTCAATATCGAAAGAAACTTCGATTTGAGGCACGCCGCGCGGTGCTGGCGGGATATCAGTAAGCTGGAAGCGGCCGAGTGTTTTGTTGTCGGCAGACATTGGGCGCTCACCTTGAAGAACATGGATATCAACAGCTGTTTGGTTATCAGCAGCAGTTGAGAACACTTGAGATTTGCTTGTCGGGATCGTCGTGTTGCGGTCGATCAGTTTTGTAAACACGCCGCCCATTGTTTCGATACCGAGAGAAAGCGGTGTAACGTCAAGAAGAACAACATCTTTTACGTCACCTGTGATAACGCCGCCCTGAATCGCAGCACCAAGCGCTACAACTTCATCCGGGTTTACGCCTTTATGCGCTTCTTTTCCAGTTTCTTTTTTGATTGCTTCTTGTACGGCAGGGATACGAGTTGATCCGCCGACAAGGATGACTTTGTCGATTTCGCTTGCAGAAAGTCCTGCATCTTGAAGCGCTTGACGGACAGGACCCATTGTGCGCTCTACTAAATGAGAAGAAAGCTCTTCGAATTTAGCGCGAGTTAATGTAAGTTCAAGGTGAAGCGGTCCTGCTTCTCCAGCTGTGATAAACGGTAAAGAAATTTGCGTAGAAGATACGCCGGAAAGATCTTTTTTCGCTTTTTCAGCTGCGTCTTTCAAACGCTGAAGCGCCATTTTGTCTTTTGATAAATCAATGCCGTTTTCTTTTTTGAATTCAGAAACAAGATGATCGATGATAACTTGGTCAAAATCGTCCCCGCCCAGACGGTTGTCGCCGGCAGTTGAACGAACTTCGAATACACCGTCGCCAAGCTCAAGGATGGAAACGTCGAATGTACCGCCGCCAAGGTCGTATACTAGGATCGTTTGATCTTCATCTGTTTTATCAAGTCCGTATGCAAGCGCTGCTGCAGTTGGCTCGTTGATGATACGTTCTACTTCAAGACCTGCAATTTTACCAGCGTCTTTTGTTGCTTGACGCTCAGCATCGTTAAAGTATGCAGGAACTGTGATAACTGCTTTTGATACTGTTTCGCCAAGATAGCTTTCAGCGTATGATTTAAGGTGTTGAAGGATGATAGCAGACACTTCTTGTGGAGTGTAATCCTTTCCTTCAATTTCAACTTTATAATCAGTACCCATATGACGTTTGACTGACATAATTGTGTTAGGGTTTGTAATAGATTGGCGTTTAGCCACTTCCCCTACTTGACGTTCGCCGTTTTTAAACGCAACAACTGATGGCGTTGTGCGGTTTCCTTCAGCGTTAGCAATCACTTTAGGCTCGCCGCCTTCAAGCACTGCCACACATGAGTTTGTTGTTCCTAAGTCGATTCCGATAACTTTACTCACTTGAATAACCTCCTGCTATGTAATTATTGATTCACTTTGACCATGGAAGGGCGAATGACGCGATCCTTCAGCTTATAGCCTTTTTGCATTTCCTCAACAACAATGTTGGAGCCGTAGTTTTCGTCTTCAGCCTGCATAACAGCTTGGTGCAGATTAGGATCAAATTCCTGCCCTACAGCTTCGATGGCTTCGACGCCTTCTTTTTTCAAGGCTTCTACGAGCTGACGGTGGACCATTTCCATTCCCTGGAGCAAACTTTTCGTCTGTTCATTGTCGGCTTCAACCTGAAGCGCTCGTTCAAAGCTGTCAAGAGCCGGCAGCAAATCAGTCACGATATTTTGAGAACGGTATTTTTGGGACGCTTCCATCTCTAAACGGCTGCGTCGTTTATAGTTTTCAAAGTCTGCTTGAACACGCAAAAGTTTGTTTTCTTTTTCCTCAAGCAAACCTTGCAATTCGTTAATTTGGTTTTGAAGAAGTTCGCTTTCATTTGTTTCTTCCTGCTGTTCATCAGCGGCAGCTTGTTCTTCAATGATTTCTTGCTCTTCTGTTTCGTTTTGTTCAACGGTTTGTTTTTCTTCTGACATTGTGTTCACCTCCCTCAAAGTGTAAGGAGAAGGACAGGTGCTGCCCTTCGATAAAATTTGCCAAAATTCCCTTATTCATCATACAGACTTGTTAATGCTTTTGACAAGTCCGAAGTCACATGCTGAAGCAGGCTGACAACCCTGGAATAATTCATGCGGGTCGGGCCGATAATCGCAATTGAGCCGATCTGCTTCTGGTCTACGGAATAAGAAGCCGTAATCAGACTGCAATTTTCCATCTCTTCATAGTCGTTTTCTTTTCCGATTTTAATCGAAATTCCCGTGTGCGGGGATTGAACCAGCTTTAAAACATCCTGTTCTTTCTCAATTAATGAAAGGAGCGACCGAACTCGGGTGATATCATGGAACTCAGGCTGGTTCAGCATATTGATTTTCCCGCCAAAAAACAACTTTTCAACATGATTTGTGGAATGAAAGGTTGAACGAAGCGCGTCGAGTATATTGTCATAGTTCTTAATGTGCTGTCTTAGGTACATGACAACTTCCTTAAATATGCGCTCATTCAGTTCATCCATTGGAACGCCGCTTAAACGGTCATTCAGTATATTGACCAGTTTTTCAATATCAGACAGATCCATTTTGGTCGGAAAGTTAATCGTTTTGTTTTCCACATGCCCCGTATTGGTAACGAGAATCGCTACCGCCATATCAGGCTGAATCGGAATGATTTGAATCTGTTTAAGGTAATTCTCACTCAGCTTCGGCCCGAGTACGATGGATGTGTAATTCGTCAGATCGGACAAAATTTGCGCTGATTTTTGAACTGTCTTCTCCAGCTCGAAAATTTTCTCTTTGAAGATCGAGTGGATTTGGTCCAGGTCGCTTTTCGTCAGTTTGACGGGTGACAGCAAATGGTCAACATAGTACCGATACCCTTTTTCTGACGGAACACGTCCTGAGGATGAATGGGTTTTTTCAATAAAGCCCAATTCCTCCAAGTCAGCCATCTCGTTTCTTATTGTTGCAGAGCTAAATGTGATTTCATCTTTTTTCGAAAGAGTTCTTGATCCCACCGGCTGTGCCGATTTAATAAAATCGTTGATTATAACCTGAAGGATCAGCAGCTGACGATTTGTTAACATCATCATCACCTCTGTTAGCACTCTCAATAAGTGAGTGCTAATTCTATAACAAAAGTATCAAACCACAAGAAAAATGTCAATTATAACTCACCCAAAAAAGCGCCAAAAACTTCATTGCCTAATAATTTCCCTTGATGAGTCAAATAAACGGCAGACTCCGAATTGTGAATCAGCCCTTTTTCAGCGAGGTCTTTTAACACGCTTGGGAAAAGTTCATCTAGGGAACGGCCGTATTTTTCTGCGAATCGTTTTTTGCTGACACCGGCTGTTTTTCTCAAACCTAAAAACATTTCTTCCTCAATCTGTTCTTCTGTTGTCACTTCATGTGTATCTCTGTACGGAAAACCCTTTTCAGCTATCAGGTCAATGTAATGCTTAACAGGTCCGACGTTCACTGTTCGTGTGCCGCCAATATATCCGTGAGCGCCGGCTCCGAAACCGAAATATTGTTCGTTGCTCCAATACGTTAGATTGTGCTTAGATTCCATGCCTGCCTTAGCAAAGTTGCTGATTTCATATTGATGAATGCCGTGAGCTTCCATCTGGCTCATCACCATTTCATACATTTCAGCTTCCTGCTCCTGCGGCGGAAGATGAAGCCGCCCTTTTTGCATCAAATTATAAAATACCGTTTTCGGTTCTACAATAAGGGAGTAAACGGAATAATGCTCGGCGTCCAATGATAAAGCAGTGTTTATGGAATGTTCCAGATGCTTGAGGGTTTGCCCCGGAAGCCCGAACATTAGATCAAGACTGATATTCTCAAAACCAATTTCCCGCGCTCTTTCAAAAGAGGTGAATACATCTTTTTGCTTGTGCACTCGGCCGATTTTTTCTAACAGATCGTCTTCGAACGTTTGCACACCAAAGCTGAGGCGATTTACGCCTGCTTCTTTTAATATTTTTAATTTCTCTGCGGACAAGTCGTCCGGATTCGCTTCAACCGCAAATTCCGATAAGTTGCTTGAGGGCTTCAGCACGCGGTTGATCATGTCCATCAGCTTTTTAAGCTGTTCCTCAGACAGGGAGGTCGGCGTGCCTCCTCCGATAAAGATTGTTTTGAGATCAGGCTGCCCGGTTTTTGCTATTGTATTTATCATTTCCTGTTCGAGTGCGTTTAAATACTCGTCGACTGGCTGACTTTGAATAAAATATTTATTGAAATCGCAGTAGTGGCAAATATGCTCACAAAATGGGATATGGATATAAGCTGATTTCAAATGGATCACCTTCTTTACAGAAAGAAGCCGCAGTACAAGACTGCGGCGGCTTCTATTGTTTTTTCGGACTGTCGTCCATTTTCAGAACTGCCATAAATGCTTCTTGCGGCACTTCAACTGAGCCGACCTGCTTCATACGGCGTTTTCCTTCTTTTTGTTTTTCAAGAAGTTTCCGTTTACGCGAGATGTCCCCTCCGTAACATTTAGCCAATACGTTTTTACGCATTGCTTTTATGGTGGAGCGGGCCACGATTTTCTGGCCGATTGCGGCTTGTACCGGAACTTCAAACTGCTGGCGCGGAATGAGTTCTTTAGTTTTTCAACGATCACTTTTCCGCGTTCATATGCGTAATCACGATGCACGATAAAGGAAAGGGCATCGATTTTTTCACCATTCAGCATAATGTCCATTTTCACAAGCTTGGACGGTTTGTAGCCGATCAGTTCATAATCAAAGGACGCATAGCCTTTAGTGCTTGATTTCAGCTGATCAAAAAACTCATATACGATTTCCGCTAATGGCATATCATAAATGATGCTGACACGGTTTGCGTCTAAATACTGCATATCAATAAAATTGCCGCGTTTTCCTTGGCAAAGCTCCATTACAGCGCCGACATAGTCATTCGGCACCATCATCGTCGCTTTTACGTATGGCTCCTCAACCCTTTCGATCTTTTGAGGATCCGGCATGTTGGATGGGTTGTCGACAACGACCTTTTCGCCGTCTGTCATATACACGTCATAGATAACGCTTGGCGCTGTCGTAATCAGGTCGATGTTGAACTCACGCTCAATTCGCTCCTGAATGATCTCCATGTGAAGCATGCCTAAAAATCCGCAGCGGAACCCGAATCCAAGCGCTTGCGAAGTTTCCGCTTCATATTGAAGGGAGGAATCATTCAGCTCAAGCTTTTCAAGAGCTTCCCTTAAATCATTATACTTCGCTGTATCAATCGGATACAAACCACAGTACACCATCGGGTTTAGCTTGCGGTATCCCGGCAGCGCTTCTTCTGCAGGATTGGCAGCGCTCGTTATTGTATCACCGACACGTGTGTCACCGACATTTTTGATTGAGGCAGTCAGGAAGCCTACATCACCGACCGTCAGTTCATTTGTCGGAGTTGCTTTCGGCGTGAACACGCCCACCTCTGTTACTTCGAATTCTTTGCCGGTTGCCATCATTTTGATTTTTTGTCCCGGCTTTACCGTTCCTTCAACGACTCTGATATAAGCCACGACACCGCGGTAGGCGTCATAAAGCGAGTCGAAGATCAGCGCTTTGAGCGGCGCCTCCGGATCTCCGGTCGGAGCTGGCACCTTTTCTACGATTTGTTCTAAAATCTCCTCAATCCCGATACCGGCTTTTGCTGAAGCAAGCACGGCTTCTGATGCGTCAAGGCCGATAACGTCTTCTACCTCTTGGCGCACACGTTCGGGCTCGGCGCTCGGAAGGTCGATTTTATTGATGACCGGAAGGATTTCAAGATCGTTGTCAAGCGCTAAGTAGACATTGGCGAGCGTCTGCGCTTCAATCCCCTGGGCTGCATCCACGACAAGAATCGCTCCCTCGCAGGCAGCAAGGCTTCGGGATACTTCATACGTGAAGTCGACGTGTCCCGGCGTATCGATTAGATGAAAGATATATTCTTCTCCGTCTTTTGCTTTATATTTAAGCTGAACAGAGTTTAATTTAATGGTTATGCCCCGCTCACGTTCAAGATCCATAGAATCGAGCAATTGTTCTTTCATTTCTCGTTGAGTGATTGCCGACGTTTTTTCTAAAATACGATCCGCTAAGGTCGATTTTCCGTGGTCAATATGGGCAATGATAGAGAAATTCCGTATTCTCGATTGCCTCTCTAAACGCTTTTCTTTATCTGTCACAATCTATCACTCCTACTATTAAACGCAAAATACACTAGCTTAGATTATATCAATAGGATTGTAAAGATTCAATGTAAAACAAGAAAGAGAAAAGTTCCCTATCATATCTGGGCTGCTTTTCTCTTTCACGTACTTATTGATTCATATCCCGTATCCATTCATACATTGACTGGGCAGTATTGGTTACGGTGTCCGAAAGCGCTTTTCCGGCTTTTGAAAACATATTGAATGTCTCCACCTTTTCCAGCTCTTTTTGTTTTTCTTCTAAATCTTTTGCCGTGACTGTTTCTCCTAGGATTGAGGCTTCTTTTTCATTATCTTTTCCGTCGGTGAGCGTAAACGCCCCCTTCAGTGAAGGGTCATAATAGCCTTTCATACTCAGCATCCCGTTGTTTGCCTGCTGCATGCCGAACAGAACGCCTAAAAACATGATCGTGACAAGCAGTAAGCACTTTCCAAAGTATGCAATCAAATCAACCACCTATTTCTTATTGTTTTTTCGTCTCCCCGCTCGCTGCGTTGACCTTTTCAGCATCCCAGTACATTTCGCTGAATACGTCCGCGGCCGCGTTAGCCGCACGCTGCAGCTCTTCGAGATTATTATCCACTCCGCCAAACTCGAGCAAAAGCGCTCTATCGGTTAAATCCTGATTGTAAACACCATTATCGCCTGGCGAGCCTTTGGAAAAGACACCTGTGCTAAGTCCGGGGTATTTTTTCTCCATCAGTTTATGAAGCTCACTTGCAATTTTATAGTTTTCTTCGAAGTTTTTGCTTTTTTTCCCGACGACAAAGGCTACCCTGGCATAGCTTTTCCCTTTAATCGTTGCGGTTGTGTCTTTTTTGCGCCGAGAGTCTCTGTGGATGTCAATGATATATTGCAGATTTTTGTTTGAAGCGAGGGCGTCTTTCACGACCGGCCTTGATTCATCATAGGACCTGGCATAGTTTAAGCCTTTTTTATTCAATTTTGACTGTATATCGGTTTTATTCACTGTGGCTCCGATTCCCTGGGATTCAAGCGCTTGTCCGAACATATCTCCTACAAGCGTGACATTGGCTTTAGAATGGCGCGCCATGTCAGGATCGGTCTCGCCTTTTAATAGAGGGAGATATGATTCCGTATTGTGCGTGTGATAGATAAACACGACCTTTTTATCACCTGTTGTTTGTTTCGGCGGATCTTTTTGCGCATTATCTGATTGCGTTTGCTGTTTTTCAATCTCTGCCAAATTCGCTTCCCTTTCTTCCTCCATCACCTTAGACGGCGGCGGCGATTCCGCAGGCATATTCGTATAATCGGTTCCTTGTCCAGCTAACAAAATCTCGGTATCAAATTGTGCAAACCCCGGCAGCTCCCGACCGAGAAAGCTCCGCGGATCTTCGAGGTTAATGCTCGTCGCCAGCTTTAAAGAAAGACGAGAAAGATGAAATGAGCTGTCTGTTTGAGAGAGGTCAGAAGCGAAATAATGGTTTTCCATCCGCAGCAAATGTGCAAATACGTCACCCGGCAATTCTTCAGCAATCCCATAAAAAGAGTCAGACGACGGCCTAAGTTCCGGCCGGAGAGACGTCAGCACACCGGATAGAACAAAAATCACGATAAGGCTTACGATAAATAGAAAGATGGCTTTTACCGCTTTCCCTCCATTTACCGCAACAACAATCTGTCTGTTTCTGCGTTTATTTCTCATTGAATCCCTCCAGCGCTTGTCTAGTAATTACTCTATGAACAAGCTAGAGGAAGTAGAACTGTTTAGTGATTGTAGGAGCCTTTGTTTTCTTGTGACACTTTTTCATGAAGCGCTGTGTTTAATCCGTTCGCTAAAACATTTGCCATATCGTCGATAAATGAATCGACTTCCTTCGGCGTAACCATTAAGTTGTGCCCTAAAGGCGAAAGCACCTCGTGAATGAGCTGCCGTTTTTCATCTTCTTGAAGGGTTCCGACAATACCCAGGAACGATTGGCGCTGCTTTTGATCGGGAAGATCTTCTTCAGTGAGCACTTTCTTTTTCCCAAACGTCATGCCTGCCGGAACAAGCGATCTTGATGGCCTGTTATCCTTCATTTCTCTGCCAAAATGTTTTAATATGTAGTCCACCGTGTCGCTGGCAATTGTCACGGCATCAACTACTGTCGGAACACCGATAGCAATCACCGGAACACCAAGCGTGTCTTTGCTTAAATCTTTTCGTTTATTCCCCACTCCAGACCCCGGGTGAATGCCTGTATCCGATATTTGAATGGTTGTGTTGACCCTTTCCACCGCCCGCGCCGCCAACGCATCAATGGCGATGACAAAATCAGGCTTCGATTGCTCAATCACACCTTTAATAATGTCACTTGTTTCGATTCCTGTTATCCCCATTACACCCGGTGCAAAAGCACTGACAGGCCTGTAACCCTCCTGTACGTTTTCCGGCTGAAGCTTAAACAAGTGCCTTGTTACCAACAGATTTTCTACTGCCATCGGCCCAAGCGCATCAGGTGTCACGTTCCAGTTGCCGAGCCCAACGATCAAACAGCTCGCATCTTTTGAGATATTAAGGTTTTCAAGAAAAGCTGAGAATTCCTCTGCAAAGACAGCAGAGACCTTCTCCTGCATTTCCGAATCATTCTCCCTGATTCCCTGTGCTTCAAGCGTTAAATAGCGCCCTTCTTTTTTTCCCGAAAGCTCTGCGCCTTCCTTTGTAACATCAACTGTGCGGATTTTAATGCCGCCGTGATCACGCTCTTTTTCAATAAAGCCTTTAATTTCTTTTGTCGGCACAGCCTGCTGATTGGCCATTGCTTCCTTCGTTTCCACTGCCAAATCGGTACGTATCAAATACTGATTCACATCTAGCTCACTTTTTTTCATACAGGGGCCTCCTTCACATTAAGTACCTATATTGTTGCCATTTGCTGAATGAATCATGCTAAAAAGAGAACCTTCAATGAAAAATACTTTACATTTATATTGCAATCTAAAGGTGTGTTTGATAGAATACAATTTGTTCTATTGTGAAGAAGATTTAACCTTAAGACACTGTGCTACAGGTTGTATCTTAGGAGGTGAAACACATGCCAAACATTAAATCAGCGATTAAACGTACAAAAACAAACAACGAACGCCGCGTTCATAACGCGACAATCAAATCTGCTATGCGTACTGCAATCAAACAAGTTGAAGCTTCTGTTGCCAACAACGAAGCTGACAAAGCGAAAACTGCTCTTACTGAAGCAGCTAAACGTATTGATAAAGCAGTGAAAACAGGTCTTGTACACAAAAATACCGCAGCTCGATACAAATCAAGACTAGCGAAAAAAGTGAACGGACTTTCTGCATAATATAAAAACGATCCTCAATAATGGGGATCGTTTTTTTCATTTCTTTTTAACAGCTGTAAAAGGAACAGTTCGAGCAGGAGCTGCTTGTCCTTTTTCCCGGTTTTCATCTCATAGTCCATGACAGCAAGCTGTTCAATAATTGAACGGAGCTCCTCCTCTGAAAAAAGCCTTGCTTGATCCATCGCCAGCTTTACCCGAAATGGGTGAACTTTTAGATTAGAAGCGATTTGTTTTTGTCCGTATCCCTGTTCCGCGAAGTACTTTGTCTGCAGAATCAGCCGGAACTGGTTCGAAATAAGCGCCATAATTTTGATCGGTTCTTCATTTTGTTTAAGCAAATCATAAAAAATTTGCAGACTCTCTGTTCGTTTTCGGTTGACGATTTTATTGATCAGCTCAAAAATATTTTGTTCAAGGCTTCTAGCAACAAGCATTTTTACATCATCCAGCGTAATTTCTTCACGATCTCCAATAAACGTGCAGAGCTTTTGAATCTCCTGAAAAATCGATGACAGATGCCCGTTCACAAGCAGAACCAAATGCTCCGCCGCTTCCGTACCGATTGTTTTCTGCTCTGTTTTTGCAAGGTTGACAGTAAAGTCTGTCGTTTCCTTTGCATTTAATTCCTTCGCCTCCATCATAAACGCGTGCTTCTTTAACGCTTTCGTCAGCTTTTTTCGCTCATCAAGCTTTTCATACGGAGCAAGCAGGACAAAGACTGTGTAAGGCGCAGGTGATTGTATATATGATTCAAGCGCACTGACGTTGTGCTCAATTTTTTCTTTTTTCTTTTCACCTGTTAAAAAATATGGATTTTTCACAATGACAAGACGCCGCTCCCCCATAAACGGAAACGTTTCAGCATCTGCAATCGCTTGATCCAGCGGGTCCTCTTCCAGATCAAAAACGGACAGATTGAAATCCTTTGTCTCCTGATCAACGACCGTCTGTCTGATCCTGCTGACGGTTTCTTGCAGCAGATATGTCTCTTTTCCGTATAAACAATAAACTGGATGGACATCTCCTTTTTTCAGGCTTTTCCACACATCAAATACCATTGTTGTACGACTTCCTCTCTTTCATCATCCCCTTCTATCCTAAATTGAGTTTGGAAAATAGTAAAGAGGAAGCCTGACTGCTGCTTCCCCATTTATATTAAACGCCTGTTCGCAAGCCCCCGGGACAGCTTGTAAAAAGGCGATAATCACCAGAACAGAAAACGTTACCTTAGCTTCTAGATTTTTCAAAACAATTCCATTATACTTAAGTCAGTCAGGAGGGATAAAGTTGAATGATTTTGAAAAAAACGTTCAAAGCAAACGAAATGATGCTGTAGATTCAGCTGTTGGTTTTGTTGTGTCCTTCGGATTTTTCGCCTTCTTGTTTGTCATGGCAACGGTTATTCACCTAGTTGGTTCATAACAGCGACTGCCCGGGCTGCTGATTTCTCGGCAGTCTTTTTTAGTTCGTCTCTGTTATATCTGATGTATCATATGGAGGATAGACAGAAAAGGTTCCAACTCTGTTTTTGTATCTATATTGGATCGTTCCGTTTTGATCTGTTCGCAGCACGCGGATAGAATGTCTCTGTAATAGTTGCAGAACTTCTTGATGAGGATGATGGTACCGATTGTTTTTCCCGGCTGAGATAATGGCCGTTTTCGGCTGAAGCTGTTGGATGAATTCTTCACCGGTAGAGCCTTTGCTCCCATGGTGCCCCACCTTTAAGACATCTGCTTTAATATTTGGAAACACGTCCATCACCTCCTGTTCCCCTTCTTTCTCCAGATCACCCGTCAAGATCCAGCTCAGAACGCCCGTCTCCATCCACAGAACGAGAGATGAATTATTTTTGCTTGCCGGATCAGGTGCTTCAGGTGACAGTACATGGAACTGCAAATCCTTTATTTGCAATACATCGCCTCGCTTCACCTCTTCAATTGTCACTCCCTCTTCTCTGGCTGTCTGCAGCACTTTCTCATCTTTAGGTTCAGAAACGAACCCTTTCGGAATCACGAGGCGCTTTACTTTATGATGCTTCAGCAGAGTCTCCGCCTCTCCGATATGATCTTGGTCAGCGTGCGTCAGAATTAAAGCGTCAAGCTGTTTGATTCCCTTAGCAGTTAAAAACGGAATCAGCATCTTTTCCCCCAGTGAAAACGGATGCTGTTTTTCGCGCCAAGGCTCTGACGAGTAAGACAAAGTGCCGCCGGTATCAATTAAGACACGACCCCGCTGATGCGGAGCACCTACAAACATGCTGTCACCCTGTCCAATATCTATCATATCCACTTCTCCTTCGGAACTAAGACACGGATATATAAAGAGCAGAAACAGCACTGTGCAGCAAATGCCGCCGGTTACCATCAACTGCGACAAGGAGCGTTTTTCAATCGCCATAAGCAATAGGATGATCGTGACCGTGAATAAAAAAAGCAGAACAGGTGCAGGATGTGCGATCATAATCGTGAACACATCAACATCTGCAATTTTTGTGATTAACCTATTGGTCCAGCTTATCAATAAATCAAACCAGCTGAAAAACAATCTCCCAAACGAAGCGGAAAGACTTAATAGAAGAACACCTGCTACAGCTCCCGGCAAAATACAGAAGGTATAAAATGGTACCATCAACATATTCATCGGTACGCTGATGATAGAAAACTGATGAAAATGATATAGAAGAATCGGAAGCGAGCCCAGCTGAGCGATGAGTGATACAATTGTCAGCTGCCCCAAGGAGGTTTTAACCTGCTGAAAAATAGAAGAGGATAGAATTAAAGAAAAACTGACGGCGAACGATAGCTGAAAACCGGCTTCAAAGAGATGATAAGGATTGAAGAGCAGAAGGACGATGTATGAAAGGCAAATTGCAGTTGCAGAGTGGACACGCCATTTGACAAGACTTCCAGCTAAGTAAACACCCGACATGAGAGCGGCGCGTAGCACTGAAGGAGCAGCGCCGGTCAACATCACATAGAGCGGCAGAAATAACAGCAACAGAATTGACGCCTTTTCTCTTGTTATACCAAGGCGGATCATGATATAAAACAAACCTGCTGTCAAAATCCCCACGTGGAGTCCTGATATTGCCAAGAGATGGACAACACCAAGCTTTTGATACGCGGTAAGCACTTCATCCTCCACATAAAATCTGTCACCGACTGTAAGTGCCTGTACAATTCCTGCCGAATCAGGAGGCAGCAGGCTGTTTGTGAATGATATGATATGTTTTCTCAAGCTGAGCACCTTGTACTTGAAATTTTCAGGTTCGCTGCAGTTTTGGATAGACGTGACAGAGTAGTTCCAATGAATATGCTGCCGATAAAGATACTCGTTATAATCAAATGCACCCGGCACAGTTGCGTGTTTCGGTTCTTCCAATGTACCAGTCAACTCACATGACATTCCTGGTTCTATGTATAACAGCTGTTCTTTTTCACCAGCAGACTGAATGCGATACGCAGCAGCCCATTTTTCCTTATCAGGTGTCTTAACCATCATAGACATACGGTCGCCGTCAATTTTGGGAATAGTGGCAATCACTGCCTTGAATTGATAGGTTCCCTGCCGATAGGAAGAGACATTCTGAGAATCTGTGACTGCATACAGTACAAAAAACAATATAAAAGAGAAGAAACAAACAATAATAAGAAAAGCGTGCCTCGTTTTGATTAAAATGATGAGGAGAAAGAGGATGAAAAGAAAAATAGCGGGGAAATAAGCGGCGGCAGTAATTCCAACCGTTGCCGAAGCTGCCGCCATAGGCAATAACAAACGCGAATTACGCATTCATCACACGTAGCTCGTGAAAAGTGTATTCGCCTGTTCATGTATCTTTTTCAATTCTTCCTCCGCTAAACCGGCATCGGCCAATTTCCCTATAAGACCCGCTACAAATGAAAGCTTTTCTCTGTTTTTCAGATCAACGATCATTTCATCGAGTTCAACCTGTTCAACAGTTACCCCCGCCTGTTCAAATAATTCCTGCGCATACGGATGTGTTTTGTAATCCTCAGCATAATAAACCGTTTTGATACCAGCTTGAATAATAGATTTGCAGCATTGAATGCACGGATAATGCGTCACATAAATCTCCGCTCCATCAGTCGGCACCCCAAACTTAGAGCATTGAAGAATCGCATTCATTTCAGCGTGAATCGTTCTTGCACAATGATCATCTATCATTAAGCATCCTTCATCTGCACAATGTACGCCGCCCGCGATTGACCCGTTGTAGCCTCCTGCTATCATGCGTTTGTCTCTGACTATAGTAGCGCCGACAGATAATCTCGGACATGTGCTGCGCAGCGCCAATAAATGGCTTTGAGCCATAAAGTATTGATTCCATGAAATTCGTTCCACGTTGTTCCCTCCAAATGTTGTATTGCCTGACCTTTAGTTTACCTATCATAATGCATGACCGTCAAATCACTTTACTGTAATGGAAGACTTTATTTTCTCAAATGACTTTTCACCTATTCCTGAAACCTTAGTGATATCTTCAATTGTTTGGAAACGACCGTTTTCTTCCCGATATGCAATAATAGCTTCAGCTTTGGATGGCCCCACCCCTGAGATGCCTTGTAACTCCTCTAAGGTTGCTGTATTGATATTCACCAGCGCTCCCTTCCCTCCATCGCTTTGGACAGACACTCCGCCACCTTGCTGCACTGCTGTTTCCTCTCCCTTTTTCGGGATGTACACCACTATCCCGTCCTGCAGAATCTCCGCCAAATTTACTTGCACTTCGTCTGCTTGTTCACTGGTCCCGCCCGCTTTCTCAATTGCCTGAGATACTCTGTCCCCTGTTCGCATTTCATAAACGCCAGGATGCTGAACAGCACCTTTGATGTCTATCACAATTGTTTCGTTTGACTCGTCGTTGTTTGCTTCCTGCTTTACCACTGTATTTTCTGCCTCTGTTGGTACAGCTTGCTTCACCGGCTCTTTATTTTTCCCTGTGGCCAGAAAGATCATAATTGCTGTGAAAACAGCCGCAGAAGCCGCTAAAATAATTGCTTTCTTATGCTGATTCAACCAATTCATCGTGCATGTTCCCCGCTTTCGTCATATTTTATTTTCATAACACATATGGTTTAGAGGATAATAGCTCAAAGGAGGGGAAACCATTGAAGATAGGCTTTATCGGCACAGGAAATATGGGTACGATCCTTATCGAATCATTTATTGAATCAAAAGCGGCCGATCCCTCAAACATGACAATCACAAACCGCACAATTGAAAAAGCGTTACACATAAAAAACCGCTACCACAGCATAAACGTTACCGAAAGTCTCGAAAAGCTCGTTTCTGAGAACGAGATGATTTTTATTTGTGTTAAGCCGCTTGATATATATCCTTTACTGGCAAGAGCGTTACCTTATTTAAGAAAAGATCATATTCTCATTTCAATTACAAGCCCCGTTCAAACCGAACAGCTCGAACAATATGTGCCGTGTCAAGTGGCGCGAGTGATCCCAAGTATTACGAACAGAGCGCTGGCAGGTGTTTCTCTCGTCACTTTCGGCACAAGCTGCAGCGAATCTGCAAAAGCGAAAATCAATGAGCTGATGCAGCATATCTCTCATCCGCTGCAAATTGAAAGTGACATCACGAGGGTTGCATCAGACATCGTAAGCTGCGGCCCTGCTTTTATGAGCTATCTGATTCAGCGGTTTATAGATGCAGCTGTTTCGGAAACATCAGTGTCTAAACAGGACGCGATTTTGATGTGTAAGGAAATGCTTGTCGGAATGGGAAAACTGTTAGAAACCGAATTGTATACCCTGCCTGCATTACAGGAAAAGGTTTGCGTTAAAGGCGGTGTAACAGGAGAAGGCATTAAAGCGCTGGAAAGCGGTGTGCAGGATATGTTTCACCGGGTATTTCAAAATACTCATATGAAGTACGAGGAGGATATTTCCGCAGTGAAAAAGCAGTTTCATGTGTAGACGAGTATGTCATACCTTCGTCTGTACTGCAAAAGCATAAAAAAGCATTTTAAAAAACCATCGTTTTAAGAAACGATGGTTTTTGATTTCTGCGCCTTGAAAAAGAGGCGTTCTGATTGTGCTGATGGCTCGGTATCCGTAAAATCAGCTGTCACGCGATGGAGCTGAAAGCCGCAGTTCTTAAGCATTTCTTCGTATTCTTCCACCGGGAACGTTCTTTGCTCGTGTGTCTCATCAAAACGATCATACGCTTCTCCGTTCCACACAAAAAACGACATATCATGAATGACAGAAAGCTCGTCACTTCCGGCAAAGCTCTGCCAAATATAGCTGATATCTTCGTCCTGGTCAGCAAATGTGCTATCCGGAAAGACTTCCGCAATTTTAAAAGATGAATGAACATCAAACAGCAGAATGCCTTCAGGCTTTAATACCCGAAAAACACTGTTAAAGGTTTCGATCACATCATTTTTTGTTTTTAAATAATTTAATGAGTCACAGCATATCACAACAGCGTCAAACTGACCGTCAAAGCCGGTAATCTCTCTCATATCCTGCTGAAGAAATAAAATAGGCTGGCTACTCGATACCTTTTGCTGGGCGAAAGAAAGCATCTCTTCGCTGAGATCGATGCCTGTAACCTCGAAGCCTTTTTCGGCAAGCCGGATGGAGATTTCCCCCGTGCCGCATGCCAGATCGAGAATACGGCCTTTTTCCGGGAGAGATGCTTCAATCCATTTTGTCCATTGATCGTAAGGCGCGTGAGACATTAACTCGTCATACACGCTTGCAAAGCCTTGGTAAATCATTGGTTCATTCCAAGCTCAAGATCTGCGAGCGGAGCGTCTCCCCACAGCTTTTCCAGGTTGTAGTAGCTTCTTTCATCCTTGTGGAAGACATGGACAATCACATCGCCAAGGTCAACGAGCACCCATCTTGCTTCATCGAAGCCTTCCATCTTTTTGACTTGAATGCCGTTTTCTTCAGCCTGATCTTTGATTTCACGGGCAATCGCCTGCACCTGTTTATCTGAATTTCCGTGGCAGATCAGAAAATAATCAGCAACCAGAGAAATACCTTCCATATCCAGTGCTAAAATATCCTCTGCCCGTTTATCGTCGCAAGCCGCAGCTGCGATCTTTAAAATGGACTTTTGGTTCATTCACAAATTCCTCCTGTTCAGCTGCCAGACACAAGCCAGTTATATGTTAAAAATGTGTCTGGAAAAACCGGTTGATTTTTTTTCATAAGAAAAACCATTGTATTTTTAATGGACTGAATCAGCGCTTGATTCAAATCTGTCTCAGCAAGCTTACGCACCTCATCGACACCGGGAAATGCCCGATTTGGCTCAATGTAATCGGCAACGTAAATGACTTTTTCTAAAAGTGTCATGCCGGGGCGCCCTGAGGTATGATACCTAATGGCGTCAAGAATGTCTTCATCTTGAACCCCTGCCTCTCTTTGGACCAAATAAGCGCCGACCGGAGCGTGCCAGAGCTCCGGATTATGATCCAATAAATGCGCAGGCATTTTTTCTCGCGCAATAATTTGTTTCATTTCTTCTTTCGGGCGGAATTTGGCGTAATCATGAAAGATTGCCGCTGTTTCCGCTTTTTTAGAATCGGCTCCAAAACGCTCCGCAAGTTCGATCGCCGTGTTCATCACGCCAACCGTATGGATATATCGGTGTTCGGTCAATTGCTGCTTCACGCATGCAAGTGCCTCCTCACGATTCATATAAACCATTCTCCTCTACATACTTCTTCACTTTATCAGGGATTAAGTAGTCAGTGGGCTTCTTGCTTTTAAACCGTTCCCTTATCATAGTTGATGATACCTCAAATTCCGGAACGTCTGCAAAGAGAAGCGGATAAGGGGTTTCAACATGAAAACCGGGGCGCTTTACTCCAATAAATTGAATGAGGTTCAGCAGCTCGTCCAGCTTATACCATTTAGGCAAATATTCAATCATATCAGCGCCGATAATAAAGAACAGCTGATCATTTGGATAACGCTGCTTCAGTAAAGAAACGGTATCAAAGGTATATGACGGTCCTTCTCTTTCCATTTCAACAAGCTCCAGCTTAAAGGACGGATTAGATTGAATTGCAAGCTTTAGCATTTCCACGCGATGAAAGCTGTCGGTATAGTCTTCGTTCTGTTTATGCGGCGGAATTTGATTAGGCATAAACCAAATTTCATCAAGCCCCGCCTGGTACAGCACCTCATTCGCCATTAAGAGGTGACCATTATGCGGAGGGTCAAACGTGCCTCCGAAAATTCCGATTTTCTTCATTTCAACCACCTTTAAGGAAGCTCGATTTGTTTATTTTCCTTTGATTCCTTATATAACACAATCGTATTGCCGATTGTCTGCACCAATTGAGAGCGGCTTCCTTTTACAAGAGCTTCCGCTACATCGTTTTTATCCTCTTCGCAATTCTGAAGCACGCTGACTTTAATCAGCTCTCTCGCTTCAAGCGCCTCAGCAATTTGTTTAATCATGTTGTCGTTTACTCCGCCTTTACCTACTTGAAAAATCGGCGTTAAATGATGCGCTTTAGAACGCAAAAAACGTTTTTGTTTACCTGTTAACATTCTGTTCCTCCTAATTTTCCTATTACAATGGATCTCATTTTTTCAATATCAGGCTCTTGTCCAGTCCACAATTGGAAAGACAATGCTGCCTGTTCAACAAACATGCCCACACCGTCGAGTGTTTTCAAGCCTTTTTGGCTTGCTTCCTTTAAAAGGGCCGTCTGTATTGGATTATACACGATATCACATACGACGGCACTGCTCGCGGCACGCTGTAATGAAAGCGGCACATCGTCCACGTTCGGATACATGCCCACAGACGTTGTATGGATGATAACATCATACTGCTCAAGACGTTCTTCTGCTTCTTTTATGCTTAATACTTCTTTATTGTGAAACGAGGGAGTAGCTTCTGTAAGCCGCTTTGCTTTTTCTAACGTCCGGTTGCAAATGTCAAATTTTTTCGGGGTATTTCGGACAATTGTTGTAAAAATGGCTCTCGCCGCTCCGCCAGCGCCGATCATTAAGAATGACAGTTCAGAGATGGGCTTGTCTAATACCTTCATTAATGACTTCACGAAGCCTTCCCCATCGGTATTGTATCCGACAAGCTTATCTCCCTCTCTTCTGACCGTGTTTACGGCACCGATCACTTTTGCACTCTCATCAATATGATCCAGATAATCCATAATGGAAACCTTGTGCGGAACAGTCACATTGATTCCTTGTACGCCTAGAGCTCTTATTCCTTTTACCGCATCCTCCAGATCATTCTCTTCTACCTTGAAGGCATGATAATGTCCGTCAAGCCCGAGGTCTTTCAATGATGCGTTATGAATATCAGGTGACATAGAATGGCCAATCGGATTTCCGATAACCCCATACAGCTTTTTCATACTCCTCTCCCCTTTTCTTAAATTAATGAACGCCGAACAAATACATGAACGCCTTTTGGCGCGTATGCAGTTACCTTTTTATCGGCGTCATGGACAGTAACCCAGCCTAACCCAGAGAAAACGATATCTGTCTTTTTGTCTTTTATCGTAAACGTATGGGCGACCAATTCCGGAAACTCATCCATTTCATCTTTACCCGGAGGTGTGAGCAATTCCCCTGCATGCTTTTCATATAGCGCGTCTGCATTTTCAAGTTTTGTTCTATGAATCATCAGCTCATTCGGCATATAGCAAATAAAAGGAGATCTTTCCCCAGACACATAATCAAACCTTGCAAGTCCGCCAAAATACAGTGTTTGCTGATCATTAAGCTGGAATGTGCGAGGCTTCAGCTCCTTTTTAGGAGATAATATTTTCAGATCCTTTTTATTGACATAATGCGCCATTTGATGGTTGTTGATAATTCCCGGTGTATCATAAAGCGATGAACCGTCATCCAGCGGGATTTCAATCGCATCAAGGGTTGTGCCAGGAAATTGGGATGTTGTAATAATATCTTCTTCACCTGACACTTCTTTAATAATCCGGTTAATAAAGGTTGACTTTCCTACATTTGTACATCCGACAACATAGACGTCTTTTCCGTTGCGGTAATGCTCAATCGCGTCAATTACTTCTCTGATTCCCTGGCCGCGTCCCGCACTGACCAAAAATACGTCAACCGGTTTTAAGCCAAGCTCTTTCGCTTCACGCTTCATCCATTGGATCAGACGCTCTCTTTTCAGTGACTTAGGCAAAATATCCGCTTTATTGCCAACTAATAAGATAGGGTTTCCCCCCACCAAGCGCTGCAGCCCATTAATCCAGCTGCCGTTAAAATCAAAAATATCAACAATTTTTACGACAAGAGAGTCCGTTTCTCCAATACCGTGAAGAATGTTCAAAAAATCATCATCAGTTAAGGAGACATCTTGTATTTCATTATAGTTTTTCAGTCTGAAGCAACGCTGGCAAATCACATTTTCTTTCGTAAGCGATGCAGGCGGCGCGTACCCCAAACCTGTTTTGTCCTCGGTTTGGATCGTAACTCCGCACCCGATACAAACAACCTTTTCCATTTCTTACTCCTCCCACTGAATGTGCCCTTTTCGTTTGAGAGCACTCAGTATTCTGCGTTCGACCTGGCGGTTAAAGCGCGTAATGAATCCGTCAGAGGAAGCGACTGGCACGACCAAAATCGTATGGTAGCCGTTTCGGTTTCCCCCGAGTACATCGGTCAGCAGCTGGTCTCCGATGACAACGCAGTCCTCTTTTTTCAGCTCCATATTGCGCACCGCTCTATTAAAGGCTTTACCCATCGGTTTTCTTGCTTTATAGATGAATGGGATTCCAAGCGGTTCTGAGAAAAGTTTCACTCTTCTTTCGTTATTATTAGAGACAATTGTCACTTTAATGCCGTGTTCCTTCATTTCTTCAAACCACTCGATCAATCGCGGCGTCGCATTCGGTCTGTCCCATTCAACAAGCGTATTATCCAGGTCAGTAATAATCCCTTTTACATTTCGTTCCTTTAATTTCTCAGGTGTAATATGAAAAATATTTTTTACAAACTCGTCAGGTAAAAAAAACTTTTTTAACAAAACCCGCACCCTTCCCTTTTTCTATCTTTCAAAATGATTGTCGAAAAAAATCGAACTTGCGCCTAAAGAAAAACTGAGCAAAAAAATTTCGACAAAAATTGGGTTTCTTCACCAGGTGTGGATAAATTTACACACACTATCCACTCTTATTACATCACTCTTTAGACAAATTATAAACACGATACTCACAAGTTATCCACTTTTTGGTGTGGATAACAGAACGATTGTTCTTATATGCATTTCATGGTAGATTAAAGATAACTTCAACCTCAGATGAACGCAACTTATCATTGTATGCGTTAAAATCATGAATGATTCCAACTTTTAAGGAGGTGCCTCTCCCATTAATTGGGTTCCTAGCATGAGAAAACTGTCTGATGAATTACTAATAGAATCTTATTTCAAAGCCACCGAAATGAATTTAAACCGTGACTTTATCGAGTTAATTGAAAACGAAATAAAAAGAAGATCGCTCGGACATATTATTTCCGTATCTTCTTAATAGGAATTTGTCTATTTTTTCCGGGCGTATTTCCTTTTTTACTCAGATGACTGATATTATATCACTTTGGCTGCGCGCTTTACTACTATTTTCAGCAAAAAACACCCCTAAAAAGAGGTGTTTTAAAGGGCCGGTTATTATGCTAACCAGTATATCCCGCCCACAACCAGGAGAACAACAACTAAAACAACAATAAAAGCGTATCCATATGCTCTGCCTGCGCCATACATGTGAAGCGCCTCCTTAATAAGGTTTTATAACAGCCTATGTAGGAGAAATAAATCGGACTAGGCGGTTGTCCGGCTCAACGCTGCAGGATCTGCCCATCTTGTATTCCTTCATATACGATCCTTGCCCCTTTAGGTGTCATATGATTTCCAGAAGGATCTATTAAACCAGATTGGATAAGCGCTTCATCAGTTGCTTTTCCGCCGTCTGCTTCTATAAAATGCTTCCAGTTATCTACAAGAGGGACATCCAGGCGCTTCGACACATCTCTTGTAATATCGTTATATGAGTTGTGCCATTTCCTTGCTCCGCCTTTTGGTTCAAAAGCAGCTGCTTGGTATCTGGAATAGTAAAACAGATGATGCTTCCCATTACCTTCTATAATTGGGATACACGTCATTAAGATAGGCTTGATCCCGTGTTTTCTGCTTTCTTCAATAAAATAAACCAGATTTTCTCTAAAACGCTGCTTCGACACTCTCGGTTTCCCTTCAGTCAGTATGGCAGCGTCATTGGTGCCGAACATAATAAACAAATACTTCGGTTTTTGATCCAGCACATCTGTCTGAAATCGGAGACGGGCATCCTCTGTCGTCTGTCCGCCGATTCCCGCATTGAGTATATCAAGGTTACCGCGCTCAGCTGTTTTTAATATATTGACCCACTGCTGTGCTTTTGGATAATCGCGATAATCCCAATTTGAGCCACGCGTATTACTGTCACCAAATGCTACAACGTCTTCGTATCCCCTTCCCTCGCATCCTGCCGTAACGAACAGCAGAAGGAAAAGGATGATAAAATGTTTCATCTTTACACCCCCAAAAGCCTCACTTTAATGTTATACCTCTGTTTCTCTTCGTTCAATGAAGAGTTTTTCGCTATCACTGTTTTTTCCTATAGTTAACGTGTCCCCCTCAGTGAATATCATTCTGCTTTCATTGCGGCGCAGCTGATGATTTTTTAAAATTCCCTTCTTTCCAATCTGAAAAACACACAAACCAAAGAAAAGAAAATAACCTGAATCCGCACTGGAAACAGGTTATCCGTTAAATCCTGCATTTACTTTAACTTCGATTTAAGCTTGGCCTTTGTTTTTGGCCCATAAATCCCGTCTGCAGTTAATCCGTTCATGAGTTGAAAACGCTTGACGGCATTCGCTGTTTTCGGTCCGTAAACTCCATCTATGCCATTGTTTTTGGCTCCCTTATCAGGGTAAAAGTGAAGTGCAGCTAAAGCCTTTTGCAGCTGGAGAATGTTTGTGCCCTTTCGATAAGGCGAAGTGAGCTTTATAACCCCAGACGGCAGAGGATATGATGGTGAAGATTCTTTTGGAGGTGTATCCGAGGAAGAAATTCCGTTTAGAAAAGAGTTCCAGTGGTCCAAGAGTTTCCGCGGACATTCTTTCCCGGACCATTTTTTGTGGGGAACAACACGATTTAACGGAATATTGTTTTCCTTCATCAGCTTTCTGATCAGCCACTGGGCATTTGATGTTGCTTTTTCAAAATCGCCGTCAGCATTTTCACAGATTTCAATCCCGATCGATTTGCGGTTTCCTGTCCCGTTTGTACCGTCTCCCGCATGCCAGCCGTTTTCATCTATCGGGAGATGCTGATAAATGACTGAATCGTCAACTGTAAAATGCCAGCTTTCGGATGTGTTCGGGTTTTTCACAAACTTGGCGTGCATTTTCGCATCAGCGCCTTTTGCTGTATTCGCTGTATTATGCACCGTAATATAAGCAGGCGTCATCGCATAGCCAGGACGATTATCATTTGATACCGGTATAAAATCCTTTTTTATGGTTACCATTTCTATCCCTCCCTATTATTAAGAATGCAGAAAACAGAGAGATGGACAGCCTTTTTTATGAAGTAAAAAAGAATTGTGTTCTCAACCTGGTTTTCAGTTGAACCGCTGAAATGGCACCAGTTATACTAATTTAGATGACGGAGGTTTTGGCTCCTGACATCACCTAAGTTGGGAGTGACCATAGACATGTTAAAAAAAGTAATAGGTATACTTGTGATTATCGCTATCATTGCAGTCGGTTTTTTTCAGAAAGAAGCTTGGCTTGATGCAATCAAAGCAGGAGGGATGTTTTCCGTTTTATTTAGTATGCTGCTGATTGCTGCCGATGTTTTTTTCCCAATAGTGCCGTTTGCTTTGGTTGCTGCTTTAAATGGCGCAGTGTTCGGGACTGCAAATGGAATTTGGATTACACTGACCGGCTCAATGCTTGGTACTATATTGCTGTTTTTTCTCGCCAGGTACAGTTTTAGAGATTGGGCCAGAAAAAAAGTTCAGGCCTATCCTGCCATACAGAGCTACGAGGCTTCCTTCAACAAAAACGCTTTTACCGCTGTTTTATTAGGAAGGCTGATACCTGTCATACCTTCACTTGTAATGAACGTGATCTGCGGGCTGAGCCAAGTTCGCTGGCATGTTTTTTTCTTTGCGTCTTTAATAGGGAAAATCCCCAATATTGTTGTTGTCACTATTGCAGGCGCCAACTTCACCAGCAATAAATTATTGTCTATCAGCATTTACGGTGCATATATTCTGATCATCATGGTGGTCATTTATAAAAAGTTCCCTCATCTTCTGAAGATGCCAAAAAAATAAGGAGGTTTGTTTGGCCCCCTTACTTTTTTTCTGTCGCATGGCCTCCAAATTCATTTCGAAGCGCAGCGACCACCTTTCCTGTAAACGTATCGTCTGTTAAAGAACGGTATCTCATCATCAGTGACATGGCGATGACCGGAGTTGCCGTCTGCAGATCAAGCGCGGTTTCCACCGTCCATTTTCCTTCACCTGAGGAATGCATAATGCCCTTGATCTGATCCAGTTTCGCATCCTTAGAGAAAGCTCGCTCAGTCAGTCCCATAAGCCAAGAACGAATGACAGAACCATGATTCCACACTCTGGCAACCTTCTCATAGTCAAAATCAAATTGGCTGTTTTCAAGCACTTCAAATCCTTCACCAATCGCGGCCATCATTCCATACTCAATTCCATTATGGATCATTTTTAAAAAATGTCCGCTTCCCGCTTCACCAGCGTATAGATAACCATTTTCGACGGCGGTATCACAAAAAAGCGGTTCCACAATCTCCCATGCTTCATGATCGCCCCCCACCATAAAACAGGCTCCATGCCGTGCGCCTTCCATTCCGCCCGACGTTCCGGCATCGAGATAGTGAATACCCGCTTCTTTCATTTGATTGTAGCGGCGAATTGATTCTTTATAATGAGAGTTTCCAGCTTCGATAATCATATCGCCTTTACTTAATAAAGGTGATACATCACGCAAAACAGCATCGACAATGCCATGCGGTACCATAACCCATAGGATACGCGGCGGGTCTAATAAAGAAATTAACTCTTTAAGATTCGTTGTCCCCTCAGCCCCGTATGCTTTCAGTTCATCAACAGCCGCTTGATTTACATCATATCCTACCGCTTGATGATTGCGGTCAATGAATTGCTTTCCTATGTTTATGCCCATTTTCCCTAAGCCGATTAATCCGATTTTCATATCTGTTCCTCCTGATTGTCTAAAAAGCCTTTACTCTTTATGTTCCCTTTGGATTGTATTGTGATACGCAGAAAACAAATGGGGCTTACATCGTCTGCGCATGTAAATTTTATTTTTCATAACCGACGGCGCCTGCCAGTTCTATTACTGAATCTCTTTATATCCATAATTATCGCTTTATCCTTGATTTACCATCAGTTTAAGTTAAAATATGGGAAGGAATTCGATTTTTTCAGTAAAAAGAAGGTGACATGTTGCAGAATCAATCTCATACTCTTATTGGAGTTACGAAAACCGCTGTATTCTTTTTATACGCTGCACTTGCAATCATCGGTTTTGCAATCGGGTATTTTATCCCGCAGATTGCGAAATGGGCATTATCCCTCCCCTGGATCCCTCTTGAAGGACCGCTTCGGCTCATTACCTCTTTTCAGGGATCTACAGCTGCATTTATCACTGCTCTTCTCGGTATGTGTGCGGGGATTTGGTTCGCTCATTCTGTTATTGCAATGCTGCTGTCTGTCAAAATTACAGATCACACAGTGGAATTCATCAAAGGAAAAAAAGTGCAAACAATTCATTCCGATGACATCGCTCTTGTATTTATGGATCACAAACGGCTTGTCCTCCTGGGAACAGCCGGATATGAATTGGTACGGGAAGAAATTGATGAAAAACCAGTAAACGTTGAGAAGGCCTTTAGACAGCATCATTACGAATGGGCAACAGATGGTGATCCGTTTAAAGATCAATTTCGCCGATGGATTCCTGATGCACCAGACCTATCGCAAGGCGCCCATGCCTTATTAAAAGCTCGTCATAAAGCGCTGCAGGACGAAGAAAAAGACGATATTGAAGAATTCCGTCTCGAACTGGCACAGCTGGGCATCGTTGTACGGGACGAAGGCACACGCCAATATTGGCGAAAAGCAGAAACCTATCCCCCGAAAATTCAGCACGGCGAAGGATTGTAACAACAGAGGCTCAAGAAAGAGCCTCTTCTTTACTACTGCACAATAAACAGCACTCTGGTACCGTCAGGATAGCTGCTCATTTGATTCCCTACCCACGAGCCGGCGCCGCGATTATCAGAAGGCGTCACATATCGGACATCAGCCCCTGCGCCGCCTTCCTCGCAGACCGCCATCGGCCACTCATCCCGGTCATAGCCCGGCTTGGTCGGGATTCCCTTTAAAGATTCCTCCCGCCTTTTGTCTGCTCCATCTCTGTCAATGGTACAAATATCTGGATGTCCCTCTGCAATTGCATCTCTAATATGACTGCCGGTTTCCGGATAACGAGACAGCGGAAAATATAACACTTTGTCATACGAAGATGCGCCTTGGATCTGTTGCGGAACCATTAAACAAAGAAGAACTGCTGCAGCAAGAAACAGGCCTGCCATCCATTTTTTCATTCCCATCCCCCCATACCTTTGTTCATTTCAATGTATGGGCGCTTGATAAAGATTATTTTTAACATTTGAAGTTAGTATGCTGCTTACAAAAGCCGGACACCCCCGCGAGAAATTTCCCGGTACAGACACAGACAGCCTCCAGGTCACATACATTTACATATAGGCTTTTGCCTACATACTTTTGTGGAGGTGACGATGGTGACAGGTGTTTTCGCAGCGCTCGGCTTTGTTGTTAAAGAGCTTGTCTTTTTAGTATCTTACGTGAAAAACAATGCCTTTCCACAACCGCTCTCAAGCAGCGAAGAAAAAAAATACTTAGAGCTCATGGCTAAAGGGGATGAACATGCCAGAAACATGCTGATTGAGCATAATCTTCGCTTGGTCGCCCATATTGTGAAAAAGTTCGAAAATACAGGTGAGGATGCAGAGGACTTAATCTCCATCGGAACGATCGGGCTGATAAAAGGAATTGAAAGCTATTCCGCTGGTAAAGGGACAAAGCTGGCGACGTATGCTGCGAGGTGTATTGAAAATGAGATTGTAATTACAAAAGGGGGGTGCATACACCCCTCTTTAATACGTTTCAATATATATGGTGTCAGAATCCACAATGGTAACTTCTTTCACGATAAAGTTAACAATTGTTTTTTTATCTTCAAGAGTTAAGTTATCTGCACCGATTGATTGAAAATAGTCGATGGCTCTTTTTAGAGCATTTTCACTTGAGCTCGTATCATCTAGGACTTTCATTTTTGACTGGATTTCGTTACACTTTTCAGTAAGCTGATTTTGCTTTTTTTGCAGTTCAATAATTTGTGCTTTGATTTCATCTATGTCTAAATCATCGTCATCGCTTAGGCTGATTAGCGTTAAAAGACGCTTGCGGCCTTTTTTTGTTTTCTCTATCTCTTTTTCAATAAGTTCTAATTCATCAGACAGGTGATTTGATTGTTCAGCCTCTTTAAAAGAAACATACTTTTGAGGATTTGTGATGAATTTAAAAATTTCACCCCATACATGCCGGTTCAATTTATTCTCAGACATTTCTTTTCCGCAGCCGCGGTCCTTTGCGCCAGAATAATTTTTCCGGCAAGTATATACATAGTAGTCTTTACCATGTGATTTTCTTTTCTTCCCTGTCATGGTATTTCCGCATTTTCCGCATCTA
Source organism: Bacillus sp. YP1 (assembly GCF_000877815.1). NCBI lineage: Bacteria > Bacillati > Bacillota > Bacilli > Caryophanales > Bacillaceae > Bacillus > Bacillus sp. YP1. The sequence continues at coordinate 2,259,569 of NZ_CP010014.1, forward strand.
ACCAAACCCGATAACAAGTAATTGTGAGGGCTGATACTCAAGTGTTTTCTTTTACTTTGACCTAAGAGTTCTTGAGCATAATCCCATTGTTCAGCTGGAACAATTGCTGGAATTGTCACAGTGATTTGTTCTTCTTCAGGCCTTATTTTAATTATAGATTTGTTCCCTGCCTGCTTTGAAACATAGGAACCCTCTGTATCATATTTATACTGTCTATGTTCACCCTTATAGGAAGAGTTCATTAATATTTGCCGAACAACCTGCCTGTGCCATACTTTGGCGCCTTTTTTTGTTTTAACCCCCATCTGAGTTAAATGTAGAGCAATACCATTTACTCTGCCGAAAAAAGGGCTTTTATGATCGGTGAAATAGTTAAAAATCATCCGAATGATTTTTGCTTCCTCTTCTAATATCTCAAGAGTTCTTTTCTCTTTAACAAATTTATAGCCATATAGTTTAGAATCTTTAATGATCATGCCTTTTTTCATTTTTTGAAGTCGGCCGCTTGATGTCCGTTCTTTGATTTTGGCTTTTTCAAATTCTGAGATTGCCCCGCGCATTGCGAAAAACAATTGACCTTCTGGAGAATTGGCGTATTCACCATTTACAAAAATCAAAGGTATGTTTCGCTTTCGCAATTCGTCATCAATGATTAGCTGATTCATTAATTTCCGAGAAAGACGGTCAGGATCGTAACAAATGACTTGACTTATAAGTCCCTTGCTTGCATCCTCCCTCAAGCGATTCAAAGCCGGACGTTCTAAAAGCTCTCCTGAAAATCCTTCATCTGCATACTTCAGCACATCTTTAGTCCCTGCTTTCTTTATACAGGCCTCGATTTGGCTGTCGATGCTCGATCCCTTGATCGCTTGTTCCTCGGTCGATACCCTTACATATATTGCTATCACCCTGAATCTCCTTCCTATAAAGTTTTATTAAATAATGATAGCAATCGTTAATGCATTTGTCAGCTTGCGGTCCCTCGATGATTATCACTTTCATAAAATGCATCACCCCTTGGGTAATGCTATGTAACAGCTGTTTGTCCAAATGAGGAGATTTTAAATTAAACTATAGTGTTATTAAACGTTTCAATGAATATGCAAAAAATTTAAAAAAAGTTGTTGTGACTTTTCTACACTCCTTTAGGTCCTCAATAGAAAAGATTTTATTTTCTATGCCTCAACATTCGCTTATTATAGTTTTCAATGATTTATTATTATTTGAGAGTACAATGGAGTAGTGTTTTTCATTGTTAGATAGTTAATGACATTTCACTGGTGTCAAGTTCGTATAGCTAGACATTAATAAAAAAAGGACACATATAAATATGCATCCTTTAACAAAAGAGTTTATTTATTTCCCTGTTTCAGCAAATTCCTTCAACCTATTCCCTATTTCATCACGAACTCTTTGGAAAAACGCCCATTTTTCTTCTTCTGTCCCTTGTGCTCTTGCCGGATCATCAAAACCCCAATGCTCACGTTTTACATGTGGAGGCGTCATCGGGCATTTATCAGCAGCATCTCCACAAAGCGTAACAACTAAATCAGCATTGTTCAGAATATCAGAATCGATTATATCTGACGTTTGATTAGAGATATCTATACCAACTTCCTTCATCGCTTTAACAGCATTCGGATTTAATCCATGTGCTTCTATCCCCGCGCTATACACTTTCCACTCATCACCTAAATATTGTTTAGCCCATCCTTCAGCCATTTGGCTCCGGCAAGAGTTCCCTGTACATAAAAAGTAAATGATTTTATTCTCCATATATTCCACCTCTACATCGAGTGACTTCCAAAGTATTTTCGTTGAAACCATAAAGCAACCTTAACAAGTGCTATCATGACTGGCACTTCTACAAGCGGACCAATTACGGCGGCAAATGCTGCACCCGAATGAATTCCAAATACACCAACAGCTACAGCAATCGCTAATTCAAAGTTATTGCTTCCTGCTGTAAAAGCTAAAGTAGTAGTTACAGCATAGTTTGCCCCGATTTTCTTCCCTAAAAAGAAGGAAACAAAGAACATTAAAACAAAGTAAATCAATAATGGAATCGCAACTCGGACAACATCTAACGGCAAGCTAACAATTACATCACCTTTTAAGGAAAACATGACGATAATTGTAAATAGCAAAGCAATTAACGTAATTGGACTAATCTTAGGAATGAACACTTTTTCATACCATTCTTTGCCCTTCACTTTTACAAAAATATAACGTGTCACCATTCCTGCAATAAAAGGAACTCCAAGGTAAATGAATACTGATTTTGCGACTTCTGCCATCGTAATATTCACTACTGCTCCTTCCATCCCTAACCATTGCGGAATAACTGTTACAAAAATGTAAGCATAAACTGAGAAAAAAAGCATTTGGAAAATTGAGTTGAAGGCAACTAATCCTGCCGCGTATTCCGTATCACCTTTTGATAAGTCATTCCAAACAATAACCATCGCAATACAGCGAGCTAATCCAATCATAATAAGCCCAATCATATACTCCGGTTTATCTGGCAAAAAGATGATAGCCAAAATAAACATGAGAGTCGGTCCGATGATCCAGTTTTGCACTAAAGATAAAATTAACACTTTAATATCTTTAAATACCCGTCCAATTTCTTCATATCGAACCTTTGCTAGTGGTGGATACATCATTAATACTAATCCAATAGCTAAAGGGATAGATGTAGTTCCTACTTGGAATTTGTTTAATCTACCAACAAAACTCGGAAATATAAAACCTAATCCTATCCCCAATGCCATCGCAAGAAAAATCCAGATGGTTAAATAACGGTCTAAAAAAGATAAACGTTTCATTACTTTATCCTCACCTTTTTTACTAACAGCAAGAGTTCGTTGTACTATCACTTGGTGGTGCTACACAACAAGAGGAAGAATCTTGTTTTTGAATCTCGCTATTCGATTTGGTATAGAAAAATTCCCACTCGTTTCCATCTGGATCAGTAATCCAAAATTTATCTTGGACTGCATAACAACAAGTCGTATCCATTTCCTCACGTGCAAAAAACCCTTCTTTTTCAAGCCTTTCCTTGTGTTTCAAAACTTCTTCCAAACTATCTACTTGGAATCCAAAATGATTCACTTGATTTCCCTTCACCTCATCTGCGACATTTAAAGTGAAGTTCAGTCCAGGAGTCTCTAATAAAAACTTTGCATAGTCTGTTTTTACTTTTACAGCCTTTACTCCAAAAACTTTTTCATAAAAACTGATCGAATTCTCTAAGTTGACAACGTTAATCCCTACATGAACATATTTCATTTTAATTCCCCCTCTTATCTATTAATCAAAAAAAATTGATTTAATGCCTAAATTTTTTTTAGCAACAATCTCCTTCACCTTTTTTTCTAAATACACAACAAAGCTCTTCTGATAATAAACCATTTACTTCCTCATCATTTAGATCATAATAACTCCATGTTCCCTTTGTCTCTTTCGTTATTAAGTTGGCATCCAATAAAATTTTTAGATGATAAGAAAGTTTAGATTGCGTCACCTCAAAAATCTCAGTCAGATCACAAACACAGGTTTTTCCCCTTTGACAAAGTTCATACATGATCTCTAATCGTTTCTGATCAGCAAGAGCCTTAAATTTTTGTTCATATTTCCGTAGCAGTTCTGATTTCGTCTCATCCATTCATATCGCCTTCTTTAATCAATTTTTTTTGATGTATTTATTATACTCATGATTTTTAAATTAATGCAAGCAAATAAATCAATTTATTTTGATTAATTGTAAAACCCGCTAAAAGCTTGTGTAACCAGATAGAGGTTTTCCATTTTTATTATTTCCTCCATCGCTACTTTGCTACTACAGCAACGGAGATCATAAACGCTAATTTCTAATTTCAAGAAAAAAACATTAAATAATTTTTGTGAATATGTAGAATCGATAATAATTCGAGATAATACGTATTTAGTCAGAGCACACAGATTTATCATCAATTAAAACCTTATGTGAAGATATAAGCCATTCAATCCATCCTTCCACATAAGGTTTTAAACAATTTAATCAGACCTTTTCTTTTTGAATAAGTTCTTCATTTTCATAAAAGGGCATTGTGACACTTGATTTTCATCATCTCGCAAGAAGTACTGTTTCCACTCCAGATTGTCTTTTTTTCCATACCATCCTAAATGCGGATGGATAGGTACTTCATCATATGCCTCAAGCCTTTTTCGAATTTGCTTACTCATATTTCGTCCAAATGCAGTAGTATCATTTAGATCCTCAAAAACCCATCTAGGCTGAAACGTCAACATAAAATAAGGAAAACTTCTGCTTTTTCTTTTGCTGTGAGCTGGTGTAGCACACAGAACAAAATATGGTTCTCCATTAAAACAGTATTCCCATTGAAAGTGCTCTGGATTTTCTGGTATATAATCTGGCCAATCAGCTGGATCTTCCATGCTCAATGAATTTAGAAACTGCCAAAACAACGATTCGTAATCCTCAATTTTGTAATCACTAAGCAAGTCTTCTGGTGTATGAAATATTATAGTTAATGATGCATACTTTCCTGTCTCTCGTGAAATAGTTCCATACCGAGTAAGCAACGGCGCTAATTCCTTCGCAGTTCTAGGATTCCTAGGATCACCGACAAAAGCAATCCGCAGCTGGTCGCTTAAAAATGCTACCCTTCCCGGTATACAAGGAAATTTATTTTCTTTATCGCCTATTTTTTCCGTTAAGTAGTTAAACGACTTCATTTGCCAATCAGGTAACGTTTCTTTAATTTTTTCAAGATCACTTTTGGCATATAACTCAGTCAAAAAATCCACCTCCAAAGGCATTTATCATAATGTATTGCGGGAGCAAGAAGGCGGTGAATGTCTAATTACTTTTTCATATATCCAAATGAATATTAATTAATTAATTGGTTAAGTTTTAGTGGGTAGGTAAGTAATTTTCTTATCAAGAAAAATCCAGAATCAGTTCTGCGTTTAGCTGTACATGCACACTCAGCCCTCAAAACGACTAACGCTGGACTTTCTGGATGTTTTCAATTTTAAACTATCACAAGAATGACCGAAATTCCCTGTTTTTTGATGCCAAGTCATGGTACTCCCAGGAGGGAATTTCATAACTCTCTAAAGCAAAAAGTTATTGCGGTCTCACCGAAAATTTAAATTGCGGTGCCCTATTTCCTTTTTCTGCGAACGAAAACTTGTTAATATTTACAGTACTAGTAGAGTTAAGGGAAGGGTGAATATCTTGATATCAATCACATCAGCTGAAGTGGGAATGAAGATTAATGAATGGCATAGGCATATTCAAAAATTCAACGTAACTGATGCTGAAATGTTAAAAGCTGAAATAGAACGTGATATAGAGGTTATGGAAGAAGATCAAGACTTGCTTATTTATTATCAACTAATGGCCTTTCGCCATAAAATTATGTTGGAATACACGCTGCCATCTGATGAAAACCGAATGGAACTTTCAGAATATTTAAATAAAATTGAGGGCCATAAGAAAAAATTAGACAATATGCGGGCATATTATTATAACTTCTTCCGCGGGATGTATGAGTTTAGAAACGGTGAATACACAAGAGCCATTACATATTACAAAAAAGCTGAACGCAAAATTCCTACAATCTCCGACAAGATTGAAAAAGCTGAGTTTTATTTTAAACTGTCTGAAGTCTATTATCATATGAAAATGACACACATTTCGATGCATTACGCTGAGCTTTCATACAACATTTATAAGAAACACGAGCTTTACTCTGTTCGTCGTATTCAGTGCCATTTTGTCATTGCCGGTAACTACGATGACCTTGAAAATCATGAAAAAGCTCTCCCCCACCTTCAAGAAGCTTTAAAAGGTGCCGAGCTGCTTAAAAGTAAAAATACTCATATCTATGCCACTGCGTTTTTCAATCTCGGCAATTGCTATCACAAAATGGACAACTTAAATAAGGCTGCTCGTTACATCGAACAAGCCTTGGTTCAATACAGAAAAATTAACTCTGACGTACTTCCGCAAGCTTATCATGACCTAGCGTTGATTTATTTTAAACAAGGCAAAAAAGAACAAGCAATGGATTGCTTCCGCAAAGGAATCAGAAGTGCTGTAGATTTTAAAGACGAACTATTTATGAACTTATTTGAAGCATTAGACGTTCTTTATATAAGAAATGGCGATACACCTAAACTTCTCAACATTTTTTCTCGTTTAGAGAACGGCAAAGGATACCCTTATCTGGAAGAGCTGGCATTGTTAGGAGGCAACCTTTTCGATTATAATGGAAAAATAGAGGATAGTATCATCTGTTTCAAGAAGATGGTATATGCTCAAAAGCAAATATCGAAAGGGGAATGCATGTATGAAATCTAAATTGTTTATCAGTTTATCCGCCGTTTTAATTGGACTTGCCTTTTTCGGATCTATGTATAATGGCGAAATGAAGGAAGCATCCCGGAATGTAACTCTCGCACCTACTCATGAATTCCTTGTTTAATTCGATAAACAACATTAGTTCTGATTCCCTTTAGCCGTTTCATAACGGCTTTTTCTTATTTCTAATACTGAAAAAATCTATCATACTTAAAGCTTTTGAGGTGAACATTTTGGACTTATTTGATGAATGCTTAGAAGCTCTAGGGAAAAACAAAGAAATCTTATCAGAAGAATTAACGGCAAAATATTATGAACTGCTTTCAAACAGTTTTCCCTTACATCTTGGGGACGAATCAAGTGGGAAGAAGTTTGTTGTCATCAATCTATAGATTACGAGGAAGAGATTTACGATTGGCTAGCTAAACACCATTTTAAAGATAGGAACATTATTATTCTTTGGGGTTACGGAGAACAGCCAGCATTAAAAACCAGTCTTGAGCATGCATTAAACGTAATTGATGATGTAACTGCCGTTGGATCGGATACTTTTATGTTTAGTGAATCTGGCTACGTTATCGAATTTTTTCATGATGGCGATGTTACAATTGGAAAGTCCCCTTTCATTGAAAGGATTAACAAATAGGTAAAATGACACAGATCGAATGATTCATTTCCACCATTTGATCCACATAACAGTTAGTTTCATCATTCTTCCATGGTAATATTTTGTTATGACGATTAAATGAAAGGATATGATCATGAAAGTATTTGAAGCCAAAACCTTGCTCACCGAGGCTGAAAAGCGAGCACAGGAATACAAAGATTTAAAAAGTAAAATGGTCAAATTAAAGAAAGCGTTCAAAGCTGTTGCAGATTTAGATGATAGCGAGTTTTCAGGCAAAGGCGCTAATAACATTAAATCATTTTATGAAGATCAAGCTGGCATTGCTGACCAATGGATTGATTTAATTGAGATGAAAATTTCTTTCTTAACGAGTATTCCTGGTTTTTTAGAAGATGCCAACTTATCAGATGCCTACATAGAAGAAACCTTTTTAGCGCATGAGCTTGCTAACGCCTACACCAAATCAAAATCCATTATGTCTGAACAGAAAAAAGCCATGAAAGATATATTAAATGATATCAACGATATACTGCCTTTGGATCTGTTCTCGACAGAAACTTTTAAAAATGAACTTTCGTCTGCCGAAAAGAAACGAAAAGAAGCCATTGAGAAAATGGATGAAGTTGACCAAAACTTAACATCAGAATACGGACTATCAGAAGCAAATGAACAAATGATTCAAGCTGATTATCAAGCTTTAATGAATGCGACAGCAAAAGGCAAAAGCGCCTCTCCTATTCACTATAATGCGAAGGCTTATAGAGACAGTGAGATTCACAAGATGACTGAGGATGTAAAGAAACAATCAACAGACTACATCTCTTTTAAGGACCAACAGGCGGAACAAAGAAGAATTGCAAAAGAACAAGAAGAACTGGCGAACAGACCATGGTATGAAAAGTCTTGGGATGCTGTTTGTAATTTTACAGGAGAGGTCTCTGGATATTATGATTATAAAAGAGCCGCTGATGGGGTTGATCCTGTTACCGGCGAAAAGCTAACTGCTGGACAACGGGTCGCTGCCGGTGCAATGGCTGCGGCAGGATACATCCCTATCGTAGGATGGGCAGGTAAATTAGCTAAAGGTGGAAAAGCTGTTTATTCAACAAGTAAAGCATTGTATAGAGCAGACAAAGCTCTCGATGTATATAAAACACCTAAGACATTCCATGCCCTTCAAAACTCCAGCAAAGGACTTTATGGACTTGCTTCTGCAAATGGTTTTAGTGAAGCTATAACAGGACGCGATATGTTCGGGAATAAAGTCTCCAAAGAGAGGCAAGAACAGAGCCTTAGTGGTGCAATGGCAATGTTGGTTCCTTTCGGAGCTCGCGGAATTAACAAAAAGCTTAATGCAAAATCAAGTTCTCGAGTTAGCGAAGCATCGACTAACACCAGCAAAAAACCTAAAGTTCCTAAAACGTACAAAAGACCAACTTATTTCCGTAAAGGCGTTAGAGATAAGGTTTGGGAAAATGCTAAGGATTCAACCGGATCTGTTAAAGACCCGTTAACAAAACAAGTAATGAAAAAAGATGAACCATGGGATATGGGTCATAAACCAGGTTATGAATTTAGAAAACATCAACAAAGTGCGATGGAAAGAAATATTAGTCGAAAGCAATTTTTAGATGAACATAATAATCCAGACCACTATCAACCCGAATTACCTTCCTCCAATAGGAGTCATAAAGGGGAAGATATGACGGATGATTACTTTGGAGATTAAGGAGAGATTGTCTAATGGGCGTAACACAAGAAAATAAAGTAATTGCTAGAACAGTTTTAGGAGCTTTTGGGGGGAAACCGAAGGTTACGAAATATTGGGATGATAACAAGAATAGCAGCATAGATATTTTATCGGTTAGTGACCAGCCTCAGGAAGGTATCACGTCATATTCAACTCTAGGTTTGTCGGATCATTCTATTAATTATGAGGTGAATGGCACTCCGTTGCGGATAGAAATCGTAGCTGCAATGGAGTCAGCTTCAGACATATATGCTAATGTTTTATCAACTTGTGCCTTTAATATAATCAACTCAAATTTCACTTGTGCACCAGGTGTTATTTTTAAAAATGTGATTAGTATGTATGATCAGGAAACCGACATGAAACATATTATGTTCGTTCCCCCATTTTTATGGGAGGAAGATTTAGAACTACTTGAATTTAGTAACAAAAATGTTACTTGGCTAATGGCTTTACCTATATCCGAAGGAGAATTGCAAGTAGCTGAAAAACACGGCTCAGATTATTTACAAGATCTTCTGGAATCAAAACAGATTGATATTTTTGATATAAAGAGAGAATCTGTTGTTTAATGACTTTAATAAAGAAGAGTCACTTTATAAGCCCCTCTCAATGAGAAGGGCTTATTTTATTTAATTTGAAATCAGCTGCAAATAATAGAAGAAAATGACTGAGGTAAGGAGAATTCTATGATTAATGAAGAAAAACACACAAACCCTCAAGCTAATAACAATATATTTGGAAGGATAGATACCTGGTATTCTGTTCATAGGAGTTCGAACTTGAGGGAAAATAAAGAAAGACCAGCTTATTATGTGGCTGGTCCTTATCTTTAATTAAAGAAATGGTTATGTAAAGCTTTAGAAAATCCAAAACCTTCTTCTGGTCCCTTTAACCAGAGAGAAATAAACTTTTCGAAATCCACTTCTTTTTCAATATCTTTCAAAATTCTTTTAAATTCTTCAGTAAAGTTATGAAGAGAGACCTCTTCGCCATTTTTAATCTTATCAGTGTACTGGCTCGTTAACTCTCTTAATTCTTGATACTGTTTTTCACTTAAATCATAGGCCAAAACTTGATCAAATAAGCCAAACCGATCATAATCAGCTGCTAATTGTTGGACTAACCTTAGTTGAAAAGCCTGCTTCTCGACTTTTTTTTCTAGGTTGTCAAGCCTTTCTTCTACTGTTACCAATTCAAATCACCTCAATTAAAAAGCTAAGAAAGTAAATACACTTGCAATAGTTCTAGCTGTAGAAGATTTTACACCAGCATCAATTAGATATGAGGAAACCGTGTCAATAATTGCGTCCTCCACAACGTCACCTCGTTTAACTAACTCGTCCAAAGCATCTGCTACATCATCAGTATGTTTTGCGAATGTTTTTCCTGCTGATCCACCTAACTCATCGACTACCTCACCAACAATTCTCCCACCATGTCGAAGCGCACTGGCTGTTGCCTTCATTGCTTCTTTAGCAATCCATTTTTTAATACCATTTGTGTGAAATTCACCAGATTGTTCAGTTGTATTAGTTGGTAATTCGGATAGTTTAACGGGAGTTTGATAAGTGACTTCCTGCTGTGCCTGTAATGTTACCTCTTGAGCTTTGGCATGTCCATCCAACGGAAGAACTAATGATAAAGAGAATGTTAATGCAGATGTTGCTAAAAGTAATTTCTTAAACATGAAATCAATCCCTTTCTTTTAAATTATTTACATGTAAATGATAACATTATGTTCAGACTAGAAAAATAATACTTTTTACTCAAATATTAGAATAATTTTGAACTATCTGTAACAAAATAAACATAAGTATCTCCTTGAGAAAGATACTCAAGGAGACTATTTATTTACTTCAAGAGAGCTTCAAGTTTCGCTTTCGTTTTTGGTCCGTAAATACCGTCTTGAGTAAGCCCGTACATAGACTGGAATCGTCTAATTGCATCTGCTGTTTTCGGACCATACACGCCGTCAATGCCGTTGTTTTTTGCTCCTTTATCCGGGTAAAAGTATAGTGCAGCCAGTGCTTTTTGAATTTGTGTTACCTTTTCCCCTCTCATCATTGGGCTCTTCACTTTAAAAATACCGGATGGTAGCGCATATGACGTTTTTTTGCTGCTTGTGTTTGTTGTTTTCTTTTTAGCTACACTTGCTTTGCTTGAGTTTGTTTTCCCACCTAGCGCCTTTAATTCTTTTTCAATGGCAGCCTTAACTTGATTCCATCTACCCTCTGACAAAATGCGGTGCGGGCAATACTTACCGTTCCAGTCTTGGTGCTTACGGACACGATCAATGCCCCATCCGCGTTCTTTAAGTAGCTGCGCCACAAACTTAATAGCAAGCTTTTCCGCTGCCTTATATCGTGCCCCTCCTGACTTGCTATAACAAATTTCGACACCAATCGACTTACGATTCCCTGTACCGTTTGTTCCATCTCCTGTATGCCAAGCGTTACGATTTGTTGGAATTCCTTGAATGACCTGTTTATCGTCTACTGCAAAGTGAAAACTCGTTGAGCTAGAGTTATTCTTCATGTAAGAAATCTCATTAGCTGCTGAAGCATCGTTCGCAGTGTTATGAATAGTAATATATTCAGCTTTCATTGGATTAGGACATTTCAATCCATACTTTGATTTAGAGACTAGATTCTTTACAACTTTAATGGCCATATATCCTCTCTCCTTCTGTCTGTATAATAAAAAAAGCCACTGGCTTAGCCAGCAGCTTTGTCTGCACTATTCTTACTCTGTTCTTTTTCGTTCTCAATTGTTTGTAATCGAGCTGTTATCGTTGAAGGGATTTTAACACCGATTTGTGCTAAGTTTTCAGTTATTGACAAACCTTCATTAGCGATATAAAAAAGAACGGTACCAAAGGTTAAGACACCGTTCAAATTGAGTACTGTATCAATCACGTTTGCCAAAATGACCGCAAAGAAATTGAGTAGCTTGCGGACATAGCCAAACCATGCGCTCCGGCTTCGCAGTTTCTTGAATTTCCATGCCTTAATTACTCCTGTTAAAACGTCTATTATGCTAAGAACTAGAAGTAAATCAAGATACTTCACCCCACCAAATAAATATACTCTTGCTAAATCTAATGTTTCAAAATTGATAAACAAACTTGTCTCCTCCATTTCTAATCACCTCCTCCGAGGCAAATAAAAAAGGACAGCCGGATCTTATGAGACGGCCGTCCCTCGAACTGAAAAGTTTCCATTTGTTAAAGCTGTAAGCTCCATAACAATTTCTTTAAAGCCAGTAATGTTAAATGACCAAGCTTCTGATTTCCCTTTTGTGCTAGTGGCAAATGTTCCGTCATCCACTTTCTGACCTCTAAGGGCTCTTTTTGTTCCCGATAAGGATTTACCCCAGAACTTCAACTCACTTGTCTCAGCCGTTCCATAAACCTCAATGAGCAACGTTTTAAATGATCCAACAGTTAACGAAGTACCTTCCCCGATTGTTTCTGTTTTATCATGAAAAACAACATCTATTGTTTTTGCTTGAGTGTCTAATGAGCTAAGGTTCAAGCCTTCAGTTTGAACTTTTAAACGACCATCATTAGTTAAACCGTTTTTATCTAACTGGACTGACAACGGAGCAACTGCTGTAATAGGAACAGTGTGGTTAATGTTTATATCCTCTTCACCTGCGCCCAGTGACTGGTATAGTAAAAATTCAGATTGCTGCAGGTTACCATTTGCGTATCTGAAACGGAAATAGCGTTTAGTTAAATGAATCCATTCAGTCTCGCCAAGCGTATTTGCTTTAACTACCAATGAAGAGACAGTGGTCCATGTATTCATATCATTACTTTCTTCGATGAATAAGGTTCCTTCACGATCAGAATAAGCGTGACCTTTTACTTTTGAAATTAAAACCTGACCTAATCGATCTTGTCCATATTGCGTGTAGACTTCAGTGGCTTTTAAAACTGCGTTCGTCAGCAGCTCTGAATTACCGGAGATTGAAGCTACCGGCACAACAAAATCTCTGTTTCCTTCTCTGTATGGCTTGGCTGCCCCCGGCTTACCAGTTGCATCTGTTGAAAATTGAAAACTATATGATGCCATTATAAATCCTCCTTGCTATTGTAGATCATTAGTGGTGAGCATGGGTTTACAACGGAACCACCTCCTTTAAGGAAAAATAAAAAAGCCCTAAATGGCTTCTCCTGTGATCTCTTTATACTGTTCAGCTGTAATGAGTTTTTTCTCTATTCCTTCCTGTAAATCTTCGGGCGAACAATCTTTGAGATGAATTGCCTGTTTCACCATTTCAGAAGAAGCCCAGTTATAATGCAAAGCCAGCACCCAATAATTCATGAACCTTGCCCTCCTTGTAGAGTAAGCAGTTGCAACTTTATTTTTGAAAGCTCGCTTCCCAAAGTTTGGTTTAATTCTTCAAGCTGTTTACGAGCCAGTTTTTCCTGTGACAACTCTCTTGCAAGTAGATCCACTTGAACTGGTGGTTCATATGCAGATGTACTCTGAAGCTCTTCCCACCAAGTTTTTAACTCTGCTTCCGTGGGTATAGGTGCCCTAATATTCCACTCTGCTATATATGAGGGAGTTCCATCACCATTATTCTGGACAATAAAATCCTTTGTGGGATCAGCTGTTGGGTATTTAAAAAGAATAGCTTCACCTATATTCATCGTTACCTCCTAAAATCTTGGATAGTTTCGGCCTCCAAGTTCTTGTATATCAAAAAAGTTAAATACACCATTTTTATCATCTACTGCCCTTTTCAGTGTTTCGTCTCCTCCGTAATTACAGTAGCACCAGATTTCAACGTAATCTCCTTTATTCATGGGTACAGTCGCATTGCCGTTTAAACCAAGATTCATCCCATTATCCTTTTCCTGAAAGTCTCCTCTTACATGGTGCAGTGTTTTATATGCTTTTCCATTTAGGTAAACCTTCAAATGAAAGTTTATATAAGATGTATAATTTAAGGTATATATACTTGCCCCGATTAAGTACATTCCATCGTTCGGAGAAATAAATCGATTGTTTTTAGTATCAAAAGCATTATGGCTATCCTTGATGACCCTGTTAAATGCAATTTTAGTGTGATCAATCTTTTTTAAATACTGAACACCTGTAGTTCCAATATTCGCATGAGCAAAACCTGATATCTTTTGCCACGGAGTCCAGCCTGAACCACTCCACCAGTGTCTAATCCAAACTCCTGTACTGTCATAGTAAGTCCCAGACTCATTCCCTGTTCCGTAAAAGTATTGAGTGAAACGGTAATTATTATATTTTTCATTTTTGACAATGCCATAACCCAAGGGGTAGCCTGTAGTATTTCCCTGCCCAATGTCCATTAAGGTCAGTCCTAAAGGATATTCTTCCCCTCCTGTTCTTGCATCTTGAATAGCATTGTCTCCAGTAATTAACGTCAGATTGTTATTTTTATAGTTGGTATCCACGTAATATTTTGCATCCGATAAAGCCTTATCCGCTTTTTCCTGAGCTCCGACAATTGTTTCTTTTGCATTCCAATTCTCCCGTTCCACTGGTGTAATGTGCCGTTGTAAATCATTACGATGCTCTTCAAATTCTTTTTTCGAAGCTTGCTGTACATTATCAACGTTCCCTAGCCCGATTTGCGCCTTTGTTGTATTGTGAGGGTTGTTCATGTCATTTTTATGTACAGCTAAATCTTTATGCGCATCTTGAATGCCTTTCTCCCAACGGTTCACATCATCTTCATTAATCGGATCGTCCGGGAGCCAATCTGTTTTTGCATCATAAGCCATTTGCTACACCACCTCGAAAGTAATCCTAAAATCTAGCGTTCTATTATTACTGACGTCTAAATCTGTTGTTCTTTCCGTAATTACGTTGTTTTGTTCATCAAGGATCTGCACACTCTTAATATGTTTGATATCTTCCTCTCGTTGAGTAAGTACCGTGACAACCGCACCGTGAATGGTGAGTTCCACAATTTCTGTTTCACTCCCATTCAGTAGCACTTTCGATATCCTATTTTTCAAATCTGCAGCTGTACGCTCTCTATAAACCTGCGTAATCATGCAAGGACCACCTCGTTATTATTGAGCGTGACGGAATAACCTACCTTTAGCTCACTTGCTTTTCGATACCTTCTGTTATTCAAAATGACAGTATCTTTTATCTTGAGTGGCTCATTCACAGCAGCTCGCAAGGTATATGCCAAATGAGCTGGCTTCATATTCTCCAATGTTTCTATGAGCTCGCTCATATGCTGCATATCATCTATATCAATATCAACATTAAAACGGTACTGTCCTTGAAGCAGCCTGACCTGAGCAGACGGATTTTTCAGGAACCGGTTCAATGCCTGTTCAATGGCCTTATATGTTGCCGGCGGTATATTGGACATTTTAGAGATTAGACGCAATCGGCGGATCTCATCGGGGTCACCTGATTCCCGCGGTACGTTCAAAATCTTTTCCCATCGTTCAAGCCCCCAGGTTGCCGTAGTAACAAACAACTGATCTGTCAGATCAAAGATGCTATTATTTTGCTTTTCAAATTCCGGAGCTTCTGCCTGAAGAAGTTCCGCCATTTCTTTCAATTTGGTAAGGAACGGCGGCAGGTAAGCAGTCATTTCATCGAGTTTGCTCAATGATGTTCACCTGCCCCAATTTAGGGATTTCCACGTCACTCAGAACCAAATTTTCGGTCACGCCGTTGATTTTAATATCTGCGTAATCACTTACTGAAGGTGAATTGTAGACGATATTATTAATCTGCGATAAACGGATGACGTTATCTTCAAAGGCAATCTTTTTAAAAAGATTTAAAACACCTGATTCAATTTCTTGCTTTACCTGATCGATAGAGCTATTGACCTCGGGAAATACCTCGGCTGAAATCTCAACCTCTTTCCATATCGCACTCTCCACTGTGACAAAGGCACCTATTGGCGCTTGTCCCTCACCTTGTCCGGGTTCAGGATCAATATAGTTTTTCACCTTTGATATTAAAATATCGGAAGCAGGTTCCAAGTTAGCATTGGTCACGACAATTTTGACTGTACCGTCCCCGTTCCAAAGCGGAAAGACCTTTACCTTCCCTACTCCGTCTACTTCTTCAGCCCATTGTTTATAGTGAGCTTTATTGGCACTGACAGCTTCCCGACGCACGCGGGTAAAATATCTAGCTCTTAAACTGTCATCATCCTCCTCTTCTCGACCAGGGATTAGAATCTCTTTCACGATCGCTTTTTGGAGTCCTGGTATGGTGTCTAATGACAATAGATTCTGGCCGGAAATATTTGCGTTCCCCGCTTCCCCCGCTGTTTCACATTCCAACGTCCCGTCAGCTGTGTATTGGAAATACAGGTTATCTACAAAAAAGCGGGAACCCACTGGAATGGTTACTCCTTCAGTAAACTCCGCTGCCCGGACTGCTTTCGTGGCAGCCGTTCGCTCGATGCCGGCTTCAGTAGCCCGACGATCTAAAAATTCTCCTTGTGCTGTGTCCGAGAAGACAAGTTCCAGCACCGTATCGAGCCAAATATAAGACTTGGCCAATTCTGCAGCTGCAGGAGCTAACGCGTTATAAATCACGCTTCCTTCCCTTGTATCAATGTCCGCTGAAATTCTGTTCAGCATCCGGTCCATAATTTCTTCAAAAGTTTGATCTTCAAACATCTTCACCAAGCACCTCCTCGATCTCCAATTTTCCCTCGTCCGTTTCGACTGTAAAGGAAACATGGAACGAATCACCTTGTTTTTCTATTTCAAAATCTGATACAGAGGAAACACGATCGTCATAGATCAGCGCTTCCTCTATTAGCCGCGGAATCTCCATTTTCTTATATGCGTCTGTTGTTTCATTATCCGCCAAGATGTCTTGAAGCTCATTTCCAATGTCATGGCTGAAAACAGAATAGGCGTATCGCTCAGTATGAAGAGATAAATATACAAACTGCCTGATTGCTTCAAGGCCAGTAATCATTTCATTTGTGATACGGCCATTTTCAAAATCTATTTTGTAGGTTTGCGAGGTTTCTATGACTTCGCTGTCATCTTCTATATCCTCAAACTCGATTTCCGGAGACAAAGCCATTCCAAACACCTCCTATATTTTGTCGAGAATAAAAAATGATTGCCCGCCTTTTAAGGAGACAATCATCACACGCTCACCAGTATTCAACGCTTCTTCTTCACCGGGCCGCAGCCGCTTTGGAACAATAATCAAATCAGCAGGTATTATTAATTTGTCATTTTCATTAAGCCTTATTTCAACAGGAGAAACGGAAACCACTTCAGCCGGCATAATATCCACTGGTGACTCAGAATCAACTGCACCGACAGCCAAATGTTTGATTGCTTCACTTAATCTCATGAGGAAACACCATCAGGGATAGAATTTTTCTCAACCACATCAATGGTCATCGTGTGTGTCGATCCTTTAAATTCGTGTTTATCTGTTTCAATCCAGTATGTTTTCTTAACCCCGACTTCCGGAATTGAAATATAGACGGGCAAACCACTCTGAAGATCTGGAATCCCAATTGCTTGAATACTTTTGAGTTCTTTTTTGACGCCTTTCTTCTGTGCCTGTTTAACTTTCGCACGCTGCTGCAACTGTGCTTGGTTAATGTTATCTGATACTGTTTCAACATACTGAAGGACGCCGTATTTGTTTATGCCTGCGCTGTCGCTTGCGGTGGCCGTGTATGTTTTATTGTCTTTCTGACGCCGCAGCTTTACTCTTGTGACTGTGTCATTAATGGAAGTGCTGTATTGATAACCAGTAATGTTCACACCCGTTTCCAGTACCCATACTTCTGACGGATCAGGCCAAGCGCGAAGGCCAAGCTTCCCCTTCGCAGAATATAATTGATAATTCCTTCCGGTTTGGCTTTTCGTTTGTTTCAAAGCTTTCAGAATCATGTCATAAAGGCTCGTATCATCTTTAAACACTAATGATTTAATGGTGTAACCCGTATTTGCAATGGATGTCGTTGGAATTTGAAAATCTCTTGCCAGGCGCTTAATAATCTCGTCTGCACGCTTATTGGAGAACACATAAACATCTTTGTTCTTAACCAGATATTGCAGCATGTCATAAGCCGTAAAGGTCAGCCCATGTTCTTCCGGATTGCGAGAAAACACAATACCTCGAAACAGCTCTTTCCCTTTCCACTTAAACAGAACCGTATCTCCTTCTGATACGCTGTAATATGAATGGGTTCCTTGTTTCGTTATGATCTTTGCTGTGATTGATCGCGGAGCCTGATACCGTTGTCCCTCAAGAGAAACACTTTCTGTTACCAGCTCAAGCCATTCCGTTTCTTTAATGACGAAAAGTTCTATCATGTCATCACCTGCTTACTGCGGTATCTTTAATTTTTGCCCAGGAAAGATCCAGTGTCCTGGCTGCCTGATATTACGTTTACTTCGTTTGATCATAGCCTTTTTATTGACGTTCCAGATTTTGCGCCACTTTGTGCTGTCTCCATAAAATTTACCGGCAAGGTCCCACAGTGTATCGCCTTTCTTAACGGTGTATGTTTTAGGAGCTGATTTAGATGGTCGTTTCTTCTTCGTCTTTTTCTTCTGCTTGATCTTCCGCGGCGAAGCAGTTTTGTATTCCTTCAGCTTTATTTCATAATCACGATCACCTATATCTTTTTGGCCCTCGCTATATGAAAAAACCTCGATACTGCAAGTTAAATTAATTTTCGTTCCAGTAATTAAGAATTGAACCGGCTTTTTAGCTTTCACCCATTTCTCGATCTTTGCAATAGCATTTTCAGGAGAAGGAAATCCCTTATACTCAGCAAGCGGGCTATGTTTCTTTGGAAAAAAAGAAGAGAACGAAATTTCTTTCGCTCCCGGTTTATCAATAAAAGTGATCTCCCCAAAACTAGCCACTTTTACTGATTCATTTTGAATTGTGTTTGAAATATCAATTTGTTCAGGAAGGACAGGAAGCCGTAGCTTATCCTTCCCTTGTGAAATCCAGAATTCATATATGGATTTAGTCAAAAGCAACGACTCCCTTCGTTCCAATGTTGATATCCTGTTCAAGCTCATCGACAAGAGCCTGCTTAATCTTAGCTACAAGGCTGTTCATATCTTGGTCATTGTGAAAATGCTGATCGCCATTAAATTGAATAATAACCTCTTTACCTCCTGATGCTGTAACAGTTGTTTGATGACTGCCTGTTGTGGCTGCTGTTACTTGACCGGAAGATAGTTCAGTTTGGCCTTTTTGAGATGGGTCTGTGACTTCCATTCCGAGTGCCTTAGCTGCTTGGGCTAATAAATAACGTCCACGGATGCCTCGCTCCTCCGGAATGATCCATTCCCGTTTGTTTCCTTCACCGACACGTGCAATCTGCTCTTTGGTAATAAGTCCGCCGTTAGCGTAGCCAACATATGGACCTCCGTGCCTCATGCTTCTAATGCCTGGTACATTATTAATTGATCCATATCTGCTTTTGATATAGCCAATCGCAGCAGCAGCGTTGTGAATCGGGTTAAGAATGTTATTCATGCCTGGCAATTTGTGTGCGTTGAAGGTACTTGGGATTGTCTGCATGAGCCCCTGAGATGGATGTCCTGCTTTCGCATTACTATCCCATAAGTTGATTGCCTTCGGATTACCGCCTGACTCATGCTGAGCAATTGTCATCAGCCCTGGGAGCCAGCTCACCGGCGTCTTTGTAGCCATGATAGCAGCCATAAGCCATTGCTTCACATTTCCGCTTACTGCTCCCATTCCGGAATAAGCAGCAGCTAGTGAGCCTGCTTGTTTTTCAGCAAACTTTTTCACATCGACAGAATCCAGACCTTTTACAATACCTATAGAGGCAAAGCGACCGAGACTCATCATGACACGGGAAGGTGAGTGAATATCAAGCTCTTCACGAAATGCCTTCTCAACTTTTTTCGCCAGTTCCTTGGCAGCCTCATGGACTTCACTTGCCTTAGAAGTCATGCCTGAAACAAAATTACTGATCATACTGCTTCCCCATCCGTTTGATGATTCTTTAGATCGGATAAACGGCTTGTTAATATGAGTGCTGACGTATTGATCAGTACCAGTTTGTGAACTATTTTGTCCAGAAGCAAAACCTTTGACCGTTCCGCTTCCCCATGATGAAGATTTATTAACAGTGTTCTGAAATGGCGTTTTAACCTTCGTCTGCAAGAAGCCATCTGTACCGGTCGAAGTGCTGTTCTGACCTTTAGCATATCCATTGACCACTTGCTTTCCGTAATTCGGAGAATAAGAGATTAAATTGTTCATTGGCTGTCCAACGTTTTTCTGTTTCCAAGATTCCATAGAAACAACATTATCTCCAATTCCTTGATCAAAGCCTTTAGTGAACTGTTGACCAAATGAAGTCGCTTGTTCATCAAGACTGGATGTGTCAATTATAGGAGATACAGAAGCAGTCACCGCCGCTCTACGGATTAGCGGGGAAGTTGCTGGTTCACCTCCTGCAGATGAAGCAGACGCTATATCATCAACTACACTCATCCCTAATTTCGAAGCAGCTTGAGAAAGGAGCATTTTGCCGCGACCTTTATTATTCTCAACGGGAATAACAAACTCTTTACCTGCTTCACCAATCCAAGATATTGTTGGCTTCGTAATGTAACCACCAGTAGCATGTTTCTTTGGCTTTTCTTTTCCCGTACCAAATAAATAATTTACGCCACTCTTCACATATCCCCACGCTTTACCAGCAGTTTTTTTCGCACTTGAAGCTACTTTCCCACCGACTTCTTTTACTCCGCCCAAAATACTGCTTCCCAATTCCTTTACACTTTGCCACTTTTCAGACCACCACTTCTTACTAAAAAGGGTTTCTGAGATGGAACTCTTAACACTTTTCCATATTGATTTAGCATTGTCCCATTTATTTTTGGACCAGCTTTTTACACTTTCCCATTTTCCTGACCACCACTTCTCGCTAAATAAAGTGGATTTCAGTTTTCCTTTAACAGATTGCCAAACAGAAGACGCGCTGTCCCATTTACTTTGAGCCCAACCTTTTACGCCTTCCCACTTTCCTGACCACCACTTCTCACTAAATAAAGTGGATTTTATTTTTCGCTTTACGGACTCCCAAACAGATGATGCACTATTCCATTTGTCTTGTGCCCAGCTTTTAACACCAGACCACTTCTCAGACCACCATTCACTATTAAATAAAGTAGACTTCACCTTTTCTTTTACATGAGACCATGTATCACTTAACCCATTGAGAGAAGTCTTCGCATTACTCTTAATGCCGGACCATTTTTCAGACCACCATTTTTGATCAAATAATGTACTGTTTAGTTTCTTCTTTACTTCTGAACCATCAAACGCTTTACCTAAACTTGAACCACCCATGGTGCCTGCTATACCACCAACTATTCCACCAATGGCTGTTCCCACTCCTGGAATAACACTGCCAATAGCTGCTCCTGTAGCCGCTCCAGCAAGACCACCGCCAGCTGATCCAATCTTTTCACCAACATTATCTTTATTCATCCCAATTAAATCGGTTGCCGCTAACGCTGTTCCTAATAGAGGGACTCCTTTTGCAAACTTGCCAACACTTTTCAGAGGACTTAAGACTTTCCCGAACTTCGATGTACCGCCTGCAGCTCTACCAGCTGAGTATAGCTCCGATCTCGTAGTGGTTATTGCTGGTCTTGATCCTCCGGTTGGATTAGTACCTACAGTTCTACCGGAACGCCTTCTCTCCAACCGTTCAGATGACACAACAATTGAACTGTCAGAAGGGTTCATTCGGTTTAGATTACCCCGTCGTCCTAAAACTCTTTTCCCTCGTCTTCTACGAATGCGATCATTTTTACCTCCATCGCTACAACAGCAACATGTTAAGCTGCCGCTTCGAGGTAAACTCGTTGGACTTGTGGCAGTTTTGGATTCTCTGCTCCTTGTGCTGGCATTACGATTACTGTTTCTGTTCCTCCTTTCACTTCGCGTATTAGCGCCAGCTTCAGGAGTACGTTTGGGAATTAGCTTTCGGATTACGCCTGCTGCATCACTTCCGACAGTACCTATGCCTTTTAACAGCGGACGTAGTATTTTCAAATAACCAATCAACCCAATTAAAGAAGGGATCACAACTTTAATCGCTGTTTTTAAATCTTCCCAATGGTTGACGCTCCACTCAATGGCTACGTTTAACTTATCACCTATCTCCTTACCAAGATCAGCAATATCTTTTTTGATCTCTTTAAGCTTTTCCTGACCTTCTTTACTGTTAATGAACGAGCTGATTTTATCAAAGGCTGGCCCTAATCCAGTTAGCAGAGAAGTTCCCATATCCTTAGATATGCTTTCAAAATCTCTCATGGCATCATTAACCGGTGTCATCGGATTATTATCCCGAAGTTTCGTAAAGCTTCGTTCTAATTCACCGCTTGTTTTGGCACTTGTACCAATACCCTCAGCCATATCTAAAATCGGTTGCTTGAGGTCTTCATATTGTGTTCCAATAAGCTCAGTCGCAATAGCAGCCCGCTTTGTTTTGTCTTTCACTTTAGAAAGTGCTTTTGCCACCCTAAATAAACTTTCCTCTCCGCTTATTGAACCATCTTTGAAGCCCTTGAACATTTTCTTAGTTTCCTTGGCTCCGAACAGCGTTTTAAATGCGTCCACTTGGCTATCAGACATTTCGGTTCGGCGGATGTTAAACTCACGCATACTATCGGCTAGGTTATCGAAGTTTCTGGCGCCACCCTTTGTTCCTTTTATCATGGCGTTTGCAATCTGGCCGCCTGTGAGCTTCAAGTCTTTAAAGGTGGAACTGTATTCATTCATCGTATCCAATAAATCGTCAGCTTGGTCACCGGCATTCCGATATACATAAGCAATTAAGTCTCCGCTTTGTTTTCCAGACAATTTCAAGTTGTTATACATTGAACTGAAAGCACGATCTACCTCAGCTTGATCAGCATTCATAAGCTGGGCAATCTTACTTGACGACTCAGTCAATTCAGCAAGAGCTTTTTTAGACGCCCCTGTCTGTTGCGATAAGTTTCTTAGAGATAAACTGACTTCTTCCCGAGAACTGCCCGCTTTATTGTTGAAATAGATCTGATCCGTCATTCTTGCAACATCTTTCTTATTAACGTTTGAAGTTGCTGACACGTAAGCATCCTGAGACATTGTACTCTTACCAGAACCCATAATTGAACCTGCAGAAAAACCGCCTGCAACTGCCAGAGTAATGGTAGCATCCTTCAAGCTGTCTATTTTCGCTTCAATTGCATCCAGAGCCGCTGAAGCTCTATCCTTAATAGAAACAGTTGGCTCAGCATGTTCGCCGTCTACATCGGACACATGACGACGGATCTCATCTAATTGGTTTGAAGCATGATCACGAACTGAAACAGTTGGCTCAGCGTGCGAGCGATTCAAATCAGAGAGACCTCCACGGATCAAACGAAAACGTGGTGTAGCTTGATCATTTACGGAAACTGTCACCTCATGGCTGCCCTCGGTAAGATCCTCAGCTTGCTGACGTATAGAATGTAAGCCATTCGAAGCTCGATCATCTAAATCCACTTCAAGCGATCGAGCCCGACCGGTCAAACGGTTGGCTGATCGGTCAATTCTCCGCATAACTTTCTCAGTCCGATCTTCAGCATCAAAAATAAGAGGGCCATTAGCGGCCCTCTTAAGTCTTTCAGCATTGCCTTGTATCATTCGAAGCTTGCGGGAAATCTTATCATGTAATTCAAACGTGGCTGTTAGTTTAGCCATAGTTAATTACCTCCCTTCTTCGCTTCTTTTTCTAACAGCTCAAGCTTATAACCGATTAACCCATATAAGAGCGCCTTGAATTCTTTCGGAGCCTCATATAGTTCTCTTAATTCTGACGGGGCGTATTTGAGTTCATGCATCGCGTAATAAAGATATACAGCCTCTTTGTCCCCGTCCTTTACTAGTTTTTTGCCGCTTCTTCAAGGTCTTCGAGATCATCATCAAATCCATTGATTTCAATTGCTTTGTTTAGCCAGTTCGCATACTCACCGCCGACTGAAAGAACACGTTTGGCGACTTCCACTGGATCTTCTGTTTTGTAAGCCTCACGTAGTTCCTTAGCTTTAAAGTTCGGGTAAACAGTCGTTTCAACCGCAATACGAGCATAAAAGCGTTGGCTGTCCAATTCCTTCACACGGCCGCGGCCTTTTACATTCTTGTAAGTCGTATTCTCTTTCTCAAGTTCGTCAATTCGTTCAGTCGTGATCGCTTTGAAAATGAATGGAACAACATTGCCCTCTTTGTCTACAAATCGTTTAGAAATCGGTACTTTTACTTCTTCCGCTTCAATTGTTTGTCCTGGCATAAAGAATGAAAGATCGTAAACTTTTTCATTTTGTTTTTCACTCATGTTTATTAGCTCCTTTTACTTTTTAGTTTTGGACAAGAAAAAAAGCACATTCATACTTTTTGAATGTGCTTTCCATATAATTCATGTATAATAGATTCTTGAAGCTACCTTAGCTTATCCTCCGAATATGAAAGGAGGTGAAATTATGTCGACCTATGAATCTCTAATGGTCATGATCGGCTTTGCCAATTTAATAGGCGGGATTATGACATGGGTAATATCTCTTTTAACATTATTATTCATGCTTAGAAAAAAAGACACTCATCCTATTTACATTACTGTAAAGGAAAAGTGTCTACACGAGGACCCTCCTATTAAAGGGTAGTTTCTTTTTTAAAAGCTAGAGTGCTGCCACACTCTGGCTTTTATATTTTAGCATTTCTCATGAAAGTAACACACATTAACAAGTGGTAATGTGGTAATGTGGTACCAACTATAAGCTTACGCCAGTAGTTGCAATACTTTTGCTTGGCACCATTATAACATGAATATATATTGATTATATAATTATTTGTATCTTTTATTTGTTACTTTTTTTATCTATGAGTTCAAAATGACCTGATCATAGAAGCCTTAACCCTTTTTCTTTTATTAAAAACCCTCGGATTATGAAAGTGTTATGGTACAATATGGTTTAGTATAAATGAATATTGGCTTTCAACATCTCAAGGGCGGTCTGGCTCACTCCCTCATGAAAGGGGGTGATGCACGTGTCAACATTTCAAGCATTAATGCTTATGCTTGCTTTCGGGTCATTTATAATTGCCCTGTTGACTTATATAAAGAAGAAATAGACCCACCCCTTGAGCTCGGCAAAGTAAAAGGGTAAAGTCTATCCTAAATACTTTCATGAAGTTGTTAAGCCAGCCCTCTTGATGGGCCAACATTTATACTGACCCGGCGGCAACCGGGTCTCTTTTATTTTATGCATTTCTTTTGAAAGAAATACATGTTTCCATTTGGTACGGTTGAATTACTTCTAAAGTAATCTTACCACATTTTTTCGTAAATATCTTCGTTAAAGTCGGCGATTTTTCGTGAAAGTGATTAGAATGTGGATTTTAACTGTTCAGGCACATCAAAATCCTCAAAGGTAAACGGCACTTCTTCTTCCAATGCTTCAGAATCAACATCAAGCCCAGCGATTTTCGCAGAATCAAAGTTCACATCGTACAAGGTGACTCGTTCAGTCCCACGACCTGAAGAGGCGTCATCTAGAACAGCTTGTAAGGTGAAATAAGGATCACTTCCCTTTTTCACATAGTCCATCATAATAAGAACAAATTGAGAAGTCACTTTATAAAAAGTGGCTGTTCCCGTTCCATTTGCTCCGGTCGTTTTGTGCCCCGTCATCCGACGACCCATGATATTGACCTCGGATTTGTTTTTCTCTACATTGGCTTCAAACGTTTTGATATGGGCCATTTCTTCTCCATCAAGAAACAACCTGCCCTCTTTACCTGAAATGGTGTTTTGCGCTTTTAATGCCATTCCTATTTCACCTCAACATTAAAGTAGAATTTTTCAGCTGCATCCACCGGTTGAACTGCAAGATCAATCAGGAAGCCGTCACGATCATTATTCAGAGCAATTGTAATGTCATTCTCTGAATCAAAATCAGTAATGCCCTCGTTATCTTGAAGAACACTCAAGTATTGAGTAATTAGCGTTTTTACAAACTGCAGTCCGTCATTTGTAGCGGGAACATCACTGCCGCTCGCTTTTCGAGACTTGATCAATGCTTTCAATTGTGATGTCAGGTCATTATTGATTGCATCAAGTACACGGACAATTTTGTTTTTCTGGAACATCTTATTTTTCTCTGCTGTTAGGCTTGTGAGTGAATTAATGTCCTTTTCAACCGATACTGATTTATCACGAGAATCATAAGTAAACAAGAATTCCCCATTTGACAATCGTTCAACGATTTCGTCGTTGTCAATTCGGTTAAGGACATCTACAGCTCCCTCGTATTCTACAAATGTAAGTGATTGATTAAATGTAGCCCCCGCACTTGCACCGGCAACCCAAGCTGTAGCTTTTTCAGGAGTGATCTCCGTTCCATCCTCAAGTAGGACACCACCTGTTACATTGATAATACCCTCATGGTCTCCCTTGTAATTTGAAAGAACACCTTGAACCTTTTGCCCTTGGTTGTCTCTCAGCCGTTTGATAAACGCAACAAACGTTGCTTTTAATTGCTCGTTATCCTCTACAGGTAAAGCGATTGTGTCAAAGTATTCCGTTTCAGCCGCTTCCAAGAAAGCTGTATAATCGGCATTTGTCGGTGTTTTGTCTGTTCCGCCTGACAAGCGGATTCCGGAAGTTGCAGGGAGAGCACCGCTAACATCTTCAGGGGCCGTACCGGTTAACGGAATAGTAACTGTTAAATCTCCTTTCCCCGTAAACGTGACATATTTATTCGGTTTAAGTTCTTCAGCTTTAGACACTGTTTGTTTATCCACTTCAGATTGATCAAGGTAGGTAGTGACATCAACTTTCGAAGAGTCAATAACGTTCTCCGTAATACTAATAATGATGTCATTACCTTTAGTGCCGCCATAAAGAGCAGTAGCCTTTACACCTTCGCTAATGTCTGCTGAAGCACGAAGACCTTCCGTTAGGCGATAAAGCAAGACTGTATTCGCCTTCTTCATCGCCTCACGTAAAAGCAACAGCGAAGGATCATCAATGTTCAACCCCACTTTTTTATTCAAGTCCTCGATTGAAGAGATAGAAATGAATTTCTTAACCTCACCCCAGCTGGACGCTATCGGCAGCGCCACTGTTCCACGTTCTCCGGCAGAAACACGGTTCTCCGCGGTCGTTTTGAAGTTAAAGTAAATACCGGCACGCTCTTTTTCCTTGCCAGGTGTGAAAGTTCCGCCGTTCATCTATTTGACCTCCTTTTGAAGAAACTGAGAAATCAACTTCTTCGCTTCCGATTTTGTAATACTCATTTTATGAACATGAAAAAGAGCACCGTCAAACACCTCGGGTTTTACCCCAAAGAGCTCTCGACTGTGCTCTCGCAAATCCTTAATATAAAAAGCATTTTCTGCTTTCTCTTTTTTAGTGGCCATCATTTCACCCCACTTTTAAATTTAAAACCATCTATTGAACGCTGATCTTCCCGCTCATACCAATAGCGGCTCGTCCAGTTTAAGACAATGGTCGCATAATCGTCTGATACCCGCGTTTCTATTCGAGATAGGCGAATAAAATCCCCAGTATCCTCGCCAGATTCTTGTATAAGCGGAATTATGCCTCTTCTGCTTCTAAGTGTATCCGCAATTCGTTCCGCTTCGTTATGAGCCTTCTGTACGTTTTCGTGAAAGAGTTTTACGTTTAAAACATATGCTTTCTGAAACGTGGATACTGTGTCCACCCCATCGACCGTGGAAGCCGGTGGAAAGTAAAGAGACGGAACAGCAAAGTCCTGCGGTATTTCTTCTTCATACACTTGAACAGGATACAGTTTGTATAGATAGCCCATAATTGAACCTACTTCTTGATTCATGGCAGCACCGCCTTAAAATTCTTCATAAATCCATTGCTGCAGCTTCCGCTCAAGGCTTCTCTCAAACATCAACTGAAAAATGGCCATGGCGTTATCCCAAAACCCCGAACCGTCTACCCATCGGAACTTCAGCAGCATGCCGGAATTTTTTTCAGCAGGGTCATATTCGAAACGGTCGCCTTTCCACCGACCTGGAACCCATCGTCTATCCTGATTTTTAGACGGATCGATAGTAAAGTGCCCGTCATTGACGTATGAGGCGTAATCCAGATTTGTTCCAACATCCAACTTTAAGCTGCCTTCTGTCATTGAAAAGATATTATCCTGGTCACCTTTCTGAAAGGAATTGAGCAAGCGGCGAGTGTCCACGGTCTTCGTCCTAATGATCTCATCTTGGATGATATCTAAGAACTCAAAACCCATTGATTCAAGCCACTGCTCATATTTCCTCTTCAGTCCCCCACGAGAAGCCCGGTCTAATGATTGTATGAACTGATCGAGACCCCGAATTTTCATAAGTATTCAACCTCCCGTACTGCCGTCACTTCCCAATGATGATTCCTGATTTTGCGGGGCTTCTGTAATTTATAAGCAGTACCATCCCAAACCGCCCTGTCATTTACTCGAATATCAGCAGTAGCAGGGAAATGCACAAGGAAAGATTGATAAATAGATACATTTGACTCCTGTTGGATAATGGACTGACTCTTCTCTGTAAAATAACACGGCTGATTTTCTATGTCCGGCTCATCAGGGTACGAAAAAACCGGTTGAACATCTTCAACCGGCACCCCGAATTTTTGCTTTCTATTTTCTTTTTTCTCCTGCAGATGGTAAATGTCACATCTGTGAGTCAATAAGGATTGATAACTCATATTGATCTCATCCGCACTTTCGCTTCAATCCCTTCTAAATCAGGGTCAGCCGGTTTCACATAATCTTTTATTAATGCATACACATCAGGTTTTTGAAGAGAACTGCCATCCCCTAGAGTATAAGAATAGTCACCAATTTTTTCAGTTGTATATCCTTTAATAATTGACTCGTCGCCATTTATAAGAGCATAAAACTGAGACAACTTTAATAGAGCCAGTCGAACCGTTTCAGGCAAAGGGATATACTCTGCATCTGAAAAATCATGTCCAACTTTAAGAATGATATCGGCAGTTGCCTCAAGGATATCCTGTTTTAACAACTCGTCAGGTCTGGTCTTTACAGACTCAAAAACTGAATAACTCTTTAATTCATCGGGAGTGATTAACAGCATAGGTCACTCCCCTTTGTTATCTATTTGCTTAAGGATGTAGGCAATTCTTTCATCTGCGTTTTTGAAGTCAGACGGATTGCGACCAAGATTAGAAATAATGGATTCATGCTCTGCTTTATTCATACCTTTCAATTCCGATTCAGTATAATTTATCGGATCATCCTTTTGATTATTAAGCTCTTGGGTTAGTATAAAATATGGATTTTCATTTAAATACTCATAGAGCTTTTTCGGTACTGTTTGACTGACACCTGCTCGAAAGGTTATTCCCATCACATTGTATGTTTTGCCTTTAATAAGCTTTGCAGTAAACACACCAGACCACCTACTCCTTCACTTTCACGATCTTGGCTACGGCGTCCTCTTCTTCAAAAACACTATCCAATTTCGCTGTCAAAACAATGATAAACATACGGCGACGGATGTCCTTATCTACTTCAATCCGAATGTTACGAGAGAATCCGAGAATAATATTCTTCGGATGAGTTAGGATGATATCAGAAACATCGGCTGCAGTATCTCCCTCTCCAATCGTATAAGGCTGTAAATTTGCAATACCTTTGATTGGAACACCAAAAGCAGATGAAAGGCCACCTTGAACAGCTGCATCCCCTAAATTTGTTTGACGATCAGCTACACGATCTTTCCATTCGACCTCAATACCAGGCGATGTATAGAAACGGAACTCCTGCGGAATTCGCAAATATTTAGGAGGTACAGCTTTGTATCCTCGTTTAAATGTTTGACGTGTCAGTTCCTCACCTGCAGCATCGACAATATGAGATGTAGCTTGTTTTCTGATGCCATCTAATTGTGCAAGATATGAGTCGGAGGAAGATGTATCCCCATTTACAAGCAACTCTTCAATATCAACCGCAGCACGCTCAGCTATCATTTGCATGATTGTATTCTGAAGGCCATCTTTTTCGATGTTGTTTTCAAGTGTGTCATAGGTAATGTTAACTTCAGCAATTACTTCTTTTGTGCTTAAGTTAACTGTGCTAGTTGATGGAACTGACTTTTGATCTTTAGTTAGCGCAACTCCCTCTTGGGCTGCCCTTAAAATACGCTGACCAAAACCGATCTTCTCGATTTTCTGTGTGTCATGGTCCATTTGAATAACTCGCGCATCTCTTAAAATGGTTGGCGTATCTTGTACCATTCGAATAAAAGTTGAAGCCTGAGTAGGATTCATAATCCCGCCGCTCTCTAAAGTAGAAAGCGTCATTTCTGCTTTATTAATAACCTCTTGATTTCTCATTCGTATCCTCCTTATCCATTAAAACAACCCTGACCAGATTGATTTTTGAACTTGTTCGGAACCCGATTCTTCAGTTTGCTTAGATGTTCCGCGACTTTTTTCGATTGCTTCAATACGATCAGCGAGCGGTTGAACAGCTTCTGAAATTGCCTTTTTCAACTTCTCGCCCTCTTTTTCAGTCTCTTCTTCTTTTTCTTTATCTTTCTTATTAAGCTCTTCCTCTTTTTCTAATGTCTCGAGCCGCTTCTTAATTGGCTCTAATGCTTCTTGAATGGATTTAGTTACTTCCTCCGAAGTCATTTCTTCTTCCCCCTCTTTTGTTTCTACCTGACTCAGTAAATTACCAAGGGCAGCATGAGCATTCTTAATTTCTTGCAGGTTTGAAGCGGAAAATTTTCTGCCCGCCTTTGCAACTGGCTCTTCATATGATTGCTGTTGTTTTCCAACAAAAAAGTTTTTGAGCAAATTAAATAGCCCTTTCTCATCTGTTTTCTCTTGAGAAACGGGCTTTTCTTGTTTTTCAATCGTCTCAGCAGTTCCTGCCATTGAATAACCGGTAATTTCGCCTTTTTTGATTTGCTCCCATACTTCCTCAGAAGCCTTTGTGACAAGGACCCATGATCCCTTTTTAATGGTTTCCCCATTCATTTCAAAGTCTGCCGGTGCGACATAGGACTCAACCACCTCACCAACACCACCCTGAAAGTCATGTTGCTTGTCGATTTGACGAGCATCTTTCAGGAATCCATGAGCGGCCTTTTCGATTTCTGCAGCTGTCATGAAATCTCCGTGGGCGTCCACTGTATCAGGTTCATACACGATACCGTAAACAAGTTTTTGCTCGTCTGCCTCTTTCGCAAGGATTCTGACTTCCTTTTGAAAATCAGGTTGTTTTTCTGATTTCACAATAAAGAACTGCTTTTGATTAGCAGCCTTATCCACATAAGAAACATGTGTGATTTTTGCGTTCACCAATTCTCTTGGCATGTTATTCACCTCCTTAAAATAAGAAAAGACTTCTAATTAGAAGTCTCACCAGCTGTATTCTCAGCAACATAATTGCTTGTTATCTCCATTAACCTTTTTACACTCTTATCTACATTCCAGAAAAATTTATTCATAATGTAGCTTTGTGAAATATGACTTTTCTCTAAGTCATGAACTATATTCATTATATCAAGTAAGCTTTCCGCAAATGAATCATTAAGAATTTTATGGCGTTTCAAATAATCAACCATGTATAACATGCCTATACCTTGAGATTTATCTGCCGCATCATCTTTTTCTGATACTTTTTCATAAAGATTTTTCACTGCTCCATATAAACGAATCATTTCCATTTTTAGTAGTAAGTCATTATCCCCTTTAATGCTTGTCTTCTCATTATAATGGGAATGTGTTTCCTCAGTGATTTCAGAATTACTTTCTAAATTTAATGAATCTTTTAGATTTTGATCATCAGTTCCATATTGATTCTCTTTATTCAATTGGAAACTAATCTTATCTAATTTTTGGTCAATAGTGAATTCAAATTCCCAATCCTTATATTTAATTTTCGCCAAGGTACTGATCAAATTTGAAACCGGTTGTTTTAATTTAAAAACCAAGATAATTATTGCTACCGGCCAAATGATTGATTTGACTATTGAAGAGATAAACTCCATCCAATTCATATTTTCCCCACCTAATATGTAATGAGGACATTATACTATTTTATTCCATGTTTGCTAAGACTTCTCTTTGAATCTCTTCTTTTTCTTCGGGTGATAAGCCTAAAATCTTACTATCTACCACAGGCGATAGAACACAATGGCAGTTAACCCGCTCCCTTGTTGATAGTTTAGGATCCCTCGGAAACATGCAGGTTTCGCTACTGCCCGGTATCTGAAATTCTTCATCTACTCCAATGACTGTACCGTCAAGATCAATGTGATTTTCACGAGGATTGTTCTTCTTCCCTCCGCTGTGCCGCCATTTCTTTTTCTTTACTGCCGGCGATTGTGCATATGATTCATGCTGCGCGGCAGAGGAAGCGGCAAGCACTTCTGTGATGGCTGTGGTACGCGCCCGCTCCCTATCAAATTGTGGCATGTCTTTGAGAGTCAACTCAATGTCCTGGATTGATGAACCGTTCTCGATAGCATTAGTTAGCACGTCCTCCACCACTTCATGTGTGTTTAACTTCATGATCTCAGCCAGCTTCTTTGACCAATCCTTAATCCAATTAATCGTACGATTGGATAAGACTTTAAAAGGCACCTCTGGATCTATTGAATCCATGATTACTTCAGCCATTTCTTCAATAGTCTGTTGCAGGAATCCCTCAGTCAGTTCCTGAAATTCTTCCTCGAAGTCATCCTCCGCGAATAGGTTCTGAGTAAAAAACACTAGAAGGGCTTTTAACGTCTCTTCTGAGTCTTTGCTTACAAAACCTTTGAGACCATCTAAAAACTTCTTATGCTGGCGTCTGAGCAATCTGGCAATGCCTTTTTCATATTCCTCCACATATTTGGGGATATTAGATTTGCCAGGAAAGTCAGGTACCATCTCCCCCAATTGCTTATACTGATTTTCCTCGGCTTTTTGAATAAAGACATTTAAACTCTCCAATAGCTTATCCGTTTTGTTCATCTCTTCAAATCCTCCAGAACATCCCGCATATCTTTTAATAACCCGATCATATTAGGAGTACCGTTCTTAGATTTAAACAGTGCAGCCAAAGGATCGGAAACGGACGACTCGTTAGTTTTACCAAGCGGCCTGTTGTATTCTTCTTCTGGCCATTCTTCAAGCGTCTTACCAAGTACCCGTCCAGCCAAATCGCGTAAATCATTCGGAGAAACTGCACCTGCTGTTATAAACGGTGTTAGAACCTTAGCAATTTCTAAAGGATCTCTAAAGTCTGGCCCTTTTAGTTGGAGTCGGACTTTATGAATTTCAAGATCATTTAGAAATAAAGCATTCAGTTTACCTGTGATTAATTTTCGTTCAGGCTGAAATACTTGTTCCTCAGTAATCTTTCTTGCTGTGTCAGCTGTCGCTCTGTTGTAATCTTGAGCTTCACCTGTATAAAGTGGGGGCAAACGAAAAGCCGATCTAATTTTATCTCGGTTCTTTTGGTCATATTCAAGAAACAAAGCATCTTCTTGAAGGATTTCAGCAAGTGACTTAATATCAACTTTCACTGGTGCAATCTCTTCATCACCATGAATGTTTTTCCCCTTCGCTATCCCTTCTGCTTCAAGTAATAGAAACTTATGAGCGTTCTCCACTCCTTCAAGCCCATTCATGTAATCCTGCAATTGTGTGTATGAGTCCTCAGACAACATTCCATTTTCTATTGTGATGGCAGCGGGAATATGTCTTCCTTGTTTGAAGTACATAAAGTTCAGCTCTTCAGCTTTACGAGCACCATACAAATTAACAATATGGCCAATCCATCGCGGTTTCCCATAAATACCGCTTCCTATTTTGAAATGGACCACTTCATTTGCTCGTTTCTCCAATGGGGTCTGTTCATCATATTGACCTGTCTCTAAATTTAAAGTGCGAGGATCACCATATTCTTTAAAATAAACCATACGGCCGTCAATCATCTGAACATACTTTCGGAATCGTTTCTCTCTTTTGATTGATTTCATTTGTCCTTGTTCGAAGTACGTAAAATCAACTTCGATTGGTTCAGACAGTTTGCAAACTCGTACATTTTGAACGTCCATGTATTCAATGCCGGCTGGCTTATTTTCACCGTTTCGAATGACCTCAATAAAGCCATTGCCCGTCTTTTCTCTATCTTCAATAACAAATCCGAGTAAAGTCTCAGCTGACTCATCAAAGTGAAGATATTTAACGAACTCTTCAAGCTTTGTCCATTCACTTTCAGCTTCTGTTTTTTCTTCATTTGTCACATCTGGCGAATTCACATCAAAAGAATACTCGAAATCAAATCCAAAGCCCACAATATTTGTCCTGTAGGCATCAACACATTGCTGTAAGATTGTTGAATACTCAGCAATCATTTTTAATTCCTTTAGGTTATACGGAGGAGGCAAAATATTGCTGTCATAGCTGTCAGCAAATTCATCTTCATAAATTTGTTTCGTTGATTCAGTAGGTGGAGAGGCTTTGATCACTCGTGCTTTAACAGATTTTTTTGACATGCTTTACCTCCTTCCTGGTCTTGATCTTTGCGGTCTTCCTTTTGATTCTTCTTTCAAATCGGTTACCTCATAATCATCGAGAGCGTACCAGATAGCTGACAGTGTATGCGGGTCTATGGTGAACTCGTCTTCTATGATGTTCCCCAGCTTATCGGTAGCATAAGCAAGCGGCTTAAGCTCATAAATCGTGTTCTCGCAACGATCAGAGCAAATGATCTTCCTGAACCGCTTGATTTTCTTTGTATACTGAAGGCGTGATCCTTGATATTTACGGGCACCCACCATATTGAAACCGTGTTGCTGAAAATAACGGATTGTCTTTGGCTCTGCTGAATCCGCCTTGATTAATTCCTTAGTCTCTGCAAATTCCTTAAGTTCTTCGGCTGTCTTATCATCCGTTAATCCATTTTTGTAATACTCCCAGTAGATATAGAGATATTTCTTTTCATGATCCACAGCAACCCTAACGACGGCGTTATACGATTCCACAAAACCAAAGTCCATGCCAACCCGTTTAAGCGGGCGGTTAATATTAGAGATTGCAGTCATAACCTCTTCATGCGGTCGCTCTTCAAACTGCGGCAGAACCCGAATTCCATTCACGCCAAAATGACCTTTCCGCGCAATTCGGTAAAGGTCTGGATCGTATTCCTTCAATTCTTCAAGTTGCTGGACATAGCTTTCTGGCAGGAAAAGATTATCATCTGCCGTTGAGTGATGATAATAGGTGTCGTTGCTAACGATTATCCGCTTTTCATAAAGTTCCTTATCATCCAGTACAAAGCGCTTCTCCCTATCATCCTTGAAGAAATGCTTAAAAGTCCAATTGTCCTCTCCAACTGGATTTGTTGAAAGTATCATGTGAAGCGGCAATGTCGGGTGACGAAGACGTCCAAGAAGCTCCTTGAACCCCTCATATTTTACTTCAGAGCATTCCTCAATCCAAATGAGGGAAATATTATTGATTGATTTCAGTTTGGCTGGCTTATCCATCCCTTTAAAGATGATTCTGCTGCCATTTGAAAATCGAATCTGCATCGGAGAAGATACACATCTAACGATATGATCTAATTTTAGATCACTTACAAGTTCATCAAAAAGTGAAAATGTTGAGTCCCTATGTGTGTCGTACACTTCTCTGATAACAAGTGCAGTACGCTTTTCTCTGAGCAATTTCAGAACAATCTTGAGCGCCACATGATAGCTTTTGGATGATCCATAACCACCCACAAGAAACTGAAACTTTTGATTCCAGTCAAAGAGAAATTCTTTAAAATGTGGATTTACCTGTTTAATCACTGTCATCACCTTTGTTTACAATGGTGATCTCAAAAGGTTTATCTTCTTCTGTAAGTTCTTCGATCTCTATTTTTTTCTTGTTGATATTTAAGCGCATATGCTCCAATTTAAGGCGTCGTTCGTCTTCCGAATGGGCTAATTCATCAAACTGTTTAATTAAATTCCTGAGCTCTGCCATTGCACGAGATTGAGCGTTCAAGAACGTTGCATGACGATCCCAAGAAAATTGAAATTCGAATTCTTCCTCTTCGACTTCGTTTGTCTCAGATAGCACAGACTTTTTCTTTTTCAGTTCTTTAATCATTTCCTGCTTATCAGAAACGAACATGATCTTTTGCGCCCTTATTATTGCGGCATATTGGATCTGTATCTGATCCCATATCATATCGACAGGCGAACGTTCTTGAATCCCTTCCATGATGGATAGCGTTTCTTCTGGCAGGAACTTAGAGAAGAATCCATGAGTCACAGCGTTTTGATTTCCCTTAGGTGCGCCGCCATTATTACCTAACGCATTCTTGTTACCGAGTGGTGCACCTACTTTTTTTGTGTGCACACCTTTTTTTAAGGGTGCACCCTTTTTTCTTTGCCAACCATGGCGTTGTTTCCACGATTTAATGGTGTTCACAGATACCCCATATTTCTCGGCAAGGTCCTTGTATTTCATACCTTTGGCGTAATCCTTATACGCCTGTATGTGCTTATCAACCATCTACATTCACTGCCGCCTCCTTTTAGATTGAGTTGTTTTGAAAATAAAAAAGCTCCTCAAAAGAAGCTTAAATATGTTTTTTTATTAAATTAGTTATTTCATCAATCAACCGCTCAATATATTCTTGATTGAAGTTCACCTCAATTATTGGATCATCGTTCATAAAACCTCTTAATGCCACTTCAACTTCTCTTAAATAATTTATATATTCCTGTAACTTGATATTCAGTTCTTTATCAAAGAGTATTGAAAATTTCTTAACAATCAGTTCAAATGCCGATAGCTCTTTAAAATAATCAGTATGTAATTTTTCTAAGTATCCTTCTGGGTGATTATAGAACGGTACAAAGGCAGCAGCGGTTTCAATTCTTTTATTGTTAATATTATAAATCTCATCAATTAGTATATAGCCTTTTGTGAAAATTTCATTTCCTTTTCTATTCTTCTTTTGTAAAACATAATTAGTTCCACCTGTAAAAAAAACTGCTGTTATAGCACTAGTAATGACTGTACCAAAATCTATTTGAATCAATTTCATCCCCTCCTTTTACTAATTATCGGCAAAAGAGAGCGATACAGGTACTATTCGCAAAATTTGTCGAACGAAACTGTTGTATAAAACCTAAATTTAGTGGTGACGCAGGAATAATTCGCCGCGCCGACCTGCCTCCCATTTTACACTACAGATTTTTTCAGATTCAACAAACGCTCAAAGTGGCAATCTTGGCATAATTGGCTGATGAACTCATCTTTCATTTTGCGTACAGTTTCCCTTGAAATGCCAAGGTGAAGACTTATTGCGCGGTAGCTCATACCCTCCATCATGCAATCATAAATGACTTTATGCTGCTCACCATGGATCTTTTCAGCCCCTAATTCAACTGCATATACTCGCTCTTCATAATACTTAAGACGTTTGAAAAGACGTTCCTCTCTCATATCCATTTGCCTTAGCTCAGCCTGACTCTTCCCAGGACTTCCTTTTGGCATAGTAGCTTCTAATCCATATTGAGCAACACCCCAATTCTTCATGGGAATTACTGAACCATAGAGTACCCTTTGCAATCGACGAACCTCTTTCACCATCCAGTGATAGCTATTGATTAGATTTTCAATTTCTTTTCGATTCATGAAAGTATCCTCCTTTTCAAAATAAAAACGGACACCAAACATACAGCGTAATACTGTAAGTTCAGTGTCCGCAGGCTTTCCGTCTTGGACTAACTGGATATTTTATGCTTTAATGAATTCACATTACCTAAGGAAAAAAATTCAACTCCCTCCTTAAATATGGTAAAATTTTATTATAAAGTAGTGGAGGTTGTTATATGAGAGTTAGAGAAATAAAAAATTTACTCGACAATTATAATAAACAAATTGGAGTTAGTGTTTCGCACGTACCGCACAGCAACAGAAAGACTGTTCTTAATTTACAAAAGTCTTTAGATGCAATTAACGAGTTGTCTAAACTTGGTTTTTTAGATGATGATATTGAGAGATTTAAAGATCTAGGAAGTATATATTATTCACGTGTACCTGAAGATAAGATTGAAGTGGATAATCACATCGCTAATCAAATTACTAATCATATAAAAATTGTAAAAGAAAAATTACGTGGTTTTGGAATTTTAATTGATCAGTCAGTTTCTGATCAAAATGAGAACGTAATTAGCGTAAAACTCCCTCAATACAACTCATTAGAAGAACTAGAAAAATTCATCAAAAAATTAAATAATGCATTTCAGAATGGTATTACCCTTGAGGAAATTAATGGACATTATAAATTACAGGGTTTTGACACAGGTTCAATGTGGATTGACATCTTAGTAAACAGTTCAGCTGCAGTAATATTTGTTGGACAACTTATAGATGCAGCTATAAACATTTCAAAGCGATCTCAAGAATTACTCATTACTAAGGCAAACATCGAAAAGCTAGCTCTTCAAAATGAGCAATTAAAGCTACAAGTCGAAACTTCCAAAGCTTTGCTAGATGGAATTGAAAAGGGTATTGACACAATAACAGATGCCGAAATAAAAAATGTTACTGAAGGAGCAAATTATTCAACAGAATCAATAGGACATATAAAACAATCGGTTAAAATCTTTGCAGAATTACTCCATGAAGGTACCCAATTCCACCCATCTTTAGATGCACCTTCTGAAACAGTTGAAGCCTTTCCTGAACCCCAAAAGAATTTAGAAGAGCCTCAACAATTATTAGAAACATTAGCTGACAATTTACCTGAACAGGAATAACCTGCACATCCAAGCCGAAGGAGGAGATATCCTCCTTCTTGTTTACCTTTTTATAAAGTATTATATCTTCTTCTCATTTCACCTTAAACCCTATCTCATGATCAACCCTTGCAAAGCTGCCCTTTACAGTTTGAATCACTGTTTTGCCGTGCTCCGGAGCATCTAAAACATGTGCAGTTCCCTGATTCCCATCTAAAACAATGATCTGAACTTTTCCTGGGTCAATTTTCTGCTGAATAGTGAAGTCTTTTTTGATGTTTATTTCTCTTGGATTGTACACTCAAAGCGCCCCCTATGTTATGATAGAAGTACCAGTTCATATCAAGAACACTGAGGCTAAGCGCTTCGGTGTTTTTTATTTTTAGGCAGAAACCTCTCTTATCATGACTTCCACCCTTGGCTCTTCGCTATAAAACTTACTGACTTTCAAATCCACAACCTGACTATCATCTTTGTATATCAGATGATTCAAAGCATCTTTCACGCCCTTTACATAATTATCAACGTCGGGCTTTGTAGTCGGCCGCAGAAGGCCCTTTTCAGCTTTCTCTTTCTTCTTTTTTGAGTTTGAAACTGACTTAGGCATTGGTCTGTACACTTTGACATCCATTGAGACAGGACCAGTAATAATTGTTTCTGGTCGATGCTGAGACGCAACCAATGCCACATACTGTTTGAAATACTTTGATTTCGCTGGATCACGCATATGCACCTTCCCATTTCGTATTGATCCACGCGGCCTTCCTTGTGCGACTGGCTCACCATAAACAGTGAACTTAATGCAATCCAACTGTTCTTTACCTCCCGTCAAGCTGTTCCCATAACTTAATTTCTTTTTCTATTCTCGGTGCAGAAAGTAAAATTATCAGCAGAGACACGACTGCTTTAAGCACTCAGCATCCGCTCCATTTGCTTTATTTTTTCCTCAAGTAAACGGATTGTTGGTGTAAGATCTTTACCTTCATTTCGATTTGAAGGGCCAAATATATAAAGTCCACCAGTTGCTTTTATATTCGTTTTCTTTTTCATTCCCAATCACCTAACCTATGATTTAATTGCATTCGATCGCCTCTAATAATCACTATGTAATCACGGCACATCTGGTGAATTCGTGAACCAAGAGCCTCGTCTATATCCAAAATCTCATCGATTGTTAACTCCGAAGAAATCAGCAAAGGTTTGTGATTTAAATACCGGTAGTTCAAGACTGACTGGATTTGTTCAACCTGCCAGTCTGTTGCCCTTGGTTGACCGTTTATTGGTTTAAATAAATCATCAATGAATAGAACTTCGACCTTTCTCATGGCATCGAGTTTTGCTTCTAAGTTATCAAAGTTAGCTTTCAAATCACCCATGCCCTCTACATAAGGGAAATACATGCAGTGTACTGATTTTTTCTTGATCAGATTATTCATAATCGCCGTGAGCAAATGAGTTTTACCGCTACCTGGCTGTCCAAGTAATGCGATACTGTTTTGCCTTTCTCCTTTGATCTTTTGAAAATCTTTATAGTATTCCACTGCACACTCATAAGCGTCCTTGATCATGTCTGGCTTACCGTCCGTTATGAAGTTACCAAAGAGAAGCTTTTCAAACTCTTCTGTAATGCCACTAGCTGCCATGAGTCTGGCAATTTTCTTTCGTCTTACACATTCACACTGTTTTGAATAAGTATCTTTCCATTCGCTAGCTTTATCCGGCGTACAAACCTTACCTAACAGAAAATCATCTTCCGACACCATATCGTCCGGAACCATAAGGTCTAACTGTTCATCTAAATGCCAAGAAGTGTCCTTATGGACTCGATAAACGACAATTCCACGATCCTTACAATAAGGACAATCAAATTCAGCCTTTTCTTCTGATACGGCCTGTTTTGTTCCCAAAAAGCGGGCTGACCTTTCCCGAAGTTCCTGCATGATCGTTTGAAATGCGGTGTCTATACTGACTGCTTTGTTTATAGCCATATTGTTTCTCCTTTCTCTTTTGAGTGAATGGATTTGATAAGATGGCTTGAACATATGACAAACTTGCAGCTTTCCCCTTTAATTGAAACGCTGTCTTGATAGCCTCCATCACTTTTTCCTCACCATAATCGTCGACCATGTAGCCGATCCGCTGTGCCTCCATCGGGCCGACTGACCGAGCAACTTTGTTTTCATATAGCTCAAAGGCATTTTTCATTTTGTCATCGACCTCCTGATGTTCAATCTGAGCTGGTTCCAAAGCTTTGTTCTTCATGTAATTTCCTAGTTGTATGTAGTCTGCATAATGAAGTATGGTGACGATGAACCCTCTTTTTTGTGGAAGACGGTGCAATTTGATATATCCCTGTTTCTCCATTCGGTCTAGTGAGTATTTGATCTGTGCAGCTGACCAGTTAAAATCTTTTGCTAGTTCCACAACTTTGATAATGGTCTGCCCAAGTTCTAGCTCTTGATTTGGCCTGTATTCAGCTCTTTTGAACAAGTGATCATAAATTTTTTCATCCCTAAACTCTTTGAATGGTAGTCGGGGTATGACCACATACCCCATTGCTTTTATGTCCAAGTCAATCACCTACTTCCTTTCACAGAGTGCAGTTATGTCAGAGATGCCGGCTCAATCAAACGGAAGTTCATCGTCTTTTATATCTACAGGCTTGCCGTCAAAAGGATCGGTTTCTTGGGCGCTTGGTTTTTCCGTTTCATCTTTGTTTGAAGGCTCGGAATCGATAATTTCTGAACTGTCTGCCTCATTGGTAATGTCAATCCGTTCCCTTGTTTCATCTTCCTCAATAACTGCTTTTTGCATTTCAACAGAGAGAATCCCCCACTTGCTCAAAACTGCTTTTAATACAGTCTTAAGAGCCATCGCATCCCAGTCATTTTTCCATCCAAAATCAGACTTACTGAATTTCTTTTTGTGCTTCTCTACTTGTGCCTTTGTCCAGTACACTGTTTTTCGGAAGCCATTTATCAACTCAAAATAAGCTGCATAACCAATTACCGCGTCTGATTCTCGTTTTTCAAAATCAATCTCGATCTCCTCAGTCAACGGATTCCACTTCTGCAATTCGCCTTCATGAATCGGTATGCAATTGATGGATTTATATTGGCCTGTTCGTAAGGCTAGCTGGATATATCCTTTGTATCCAAGCTGAAATTGAGCCTTACCTCCGTAAGGAACAATCCAGGCATACCCTAAGTTTTTATCTATAGGTAAATCGAGTGTAGCTGCCACCATTGCTGAGGATATGACGCTCATAGGATCTGTTTTCTGTAGCATCTGCTCGCTGTTATAAAGGCTTAAGATAGAAGCAGTAAACTGTGTAGCCCTCTTCCCTAACACTTCCTCAAATCGTTTAATAACAGATGGTGAGGAAAGTAGCCCTTTCATTGTTGCTCCTTGTTGTTGCACAGGTACGTTTTTTTGTTTCTTTTGGATGTTGTTTTTAATTGATTGATTAGTAGCCATAATCAGCTAACCTCCTTGATTCCAAAACGTCTGAAATGAGTTTCCTTTTTAACTTTCTCGTATACATCCGGAAACTGGTCTTTGAGCTTTTTCGTGTCAATTCGATTTGAGACAACAGGCTTCCAGCAAGCTTGATAGTTACCGATAAACCCATACTCTGCATCCTTCATTTCATGTTTGATTTGGTTCTCTAATTCTTTTGCCTGGCTTTGAAGCTCTGAGATCTGTTCTTTAATAAGCAAGTATTGTTGAATACGTTCTCGATTAGCCGCAGTTAAATCAATAGCTTTGTTATTTTCCGTTTCGGCATATCGTTTTTTGAGGTATTCCTCCGCAGCACTTGAACCATCTAAAGCAGGAGCTTGTCCACCTAAGACCTTGTCATTCCAGAACTCAATCTCTGCTTTAAAGATCATGTCAATTAACTCGTCGTCTCGCTCAATCTCTTTCCAGACAAATTTGTTCCCGCCAATCAGCACAGCAAAATAAGCTTTCCGATATTCAGGTCCAAGCACACCCAGATAATGCTGGACCTGAACGATATAGCTCTCGGGGATTTCTTCGTCCTCCCATTCTTTTAAGTTGTAGGCTGATGTTGTTTTACATTCAAGGATCGCTTTTTCACCAACGATCATTCGATCAACATTAGCCAAAATGAAATTATATTCTGGATGTCTGAGTATTGCTTTTTTACGTCTAACCTTCTTGCCACTACGTATCTCAAATTCTTTTGCAACAATATCTTCTAGCAATGATCCAAAGTAAGCAGCTTCACTTTGCGATTCACTAACAGGGACCTGTCCTGTTTTGTCTAACCATAATTCAAAAGGTGTCTTCCACTTGTTCAGCCCCAAGATAATGGATGCATCTGAGCCGCCAATTCCTTTTCTTCTTTCAATAAGCCATTCATCACGGCTCATTTCAGAATTCTTAGCAAGAACCTCAGCCCGTTTGCTTGTCATTCCACCTAACCCCCATTGTTTTTATTGAGGCTATCTGATAAAATATTTGCACATGAGTTTTTTTAGATAGCCTTTAAAGAAGTCCACTTTGCCGAGTGGGCTTTTTTATTGCGCGTTTTTAAATTCAAAACCAAGTTGCTCCCTTAGATACCTTTCCAAGTTCTCTCTGAGAATGATTTCGCCGCCATCAATTACATAATCATCAACTGGTGTTACTTCATCACCGTAAAAATCTATT
Organism: Bacillus sp. YP1; assembly: GCF_000877815.1. NCBI lineage: Bacteria > Bacillati > Bacillota > Bacilli > Caryophanales > Bacillaceae > Bacillus > Bacillus sp. YP1. The sequence goes on from NZ_CP010014.1 coordinate 2,302,834, forward strand.
TGTACATCCGTTTCAGTCAGCTTATCGTGCCAGTTGTTTATGACCATTGGATTTTCGACCATTCTTATTCTCCTCTCTGAATTTGTCTGCACGTCTATCCCATAACAGATGGAATTCACTATTGTTACGAATCATCACACACCATTTACGAACTTCCAGAGCAGTTGCCGGTTTATGAACAAAATGAACCATCATCCTATACACCTGCTCACTACAGTTAAGTTGATACCTTGCTGTTGCATTTTCAATGCCGTTTCATAAAGGCGTCCTTTGTTTGCAAGCCGGCTAATATCCTCAGTAAGAACCTTGATGCTTCCAGCAAGACTAATCGCTTCTTCATAATCACCATCACGTAATGCCTCTGACAGCATGATTGATAGCTCTTCTGCTGATTCGATTTTTCTTTTTGCGATAGGAACATCTGCCTTCAAGAAATGATTAGTATTCATACTGAAACCGCCTGCCTTCCTTCTTGTTTTGCCATAGCAACTTGATCAACTAGAGCTTTCCGCGTCCATCTATCTGCAAGTTCCTGCATTTTCAACCCGTGAGTACGAACAAGTGAATAAATCAATGTTTTGTTAGCCGCAATCAAATCAAAAATCTGCTTAATATCGGCCATCGGCAGCTCCTCTGTTTTACCTGGTCGGTTATCCGTGAGCCAACGGGCTAAATGTTTGGTTGCTTGCAGTGCTTCCTCCAATTGGTGAACCATATTAATCACCGCATTACTTGCACATTCATTGAGTGCCGGATCAATAGGAGCAGCGGCTGTAGGATGAAGTTTGAATAAGTAATGTACAAGATCAATATGTTCATAGGCAGCGCACTTCTCAAACCATTTAATACATAACTCTGGAGTAAGCTTGGCAAGTCCATTTTCAACATCTGAAACATACCTTTGATCCTTACCTCCGATTAACTTGCCGATTTGGTATTGTGAAAGACCTGCAGCCTTACGGGCACTACGCATAATCTGCGGTAAATTACGCATATTGTATGGGTTGTTCTCCATATGTTTGCCTCCTGTTATATTAGGTTTTTAGTTTTAAAATTGAAGTTGAAAGACCATGCTGTTTATAAATGACTTAGGCTGATTCCTTTTTATTTTTTTGCGCAAGCTTCTCTTGGTGTTCATTCATACGCTGAACAAGTATGCCACTGAGGTATTTGTAGGCTTTGGCCTCTGCCTGTTCAAACAGTGGTCCTTTTTTCAAGATGACTTTCATAATTAAAAGGCCTCCTTTGTGAATTCTAATCATGCTGAATCCTTAGAATTATGTTTCGTTTCGTTACATACATCCTCAAAAAAAATAGTCCAGTCAAAGCCTAATTTCTCTCCTATTTTTTTTGAGACAATAACACTAGGCTTCCTAGTACCATTTTCTATCATGGTGTAGTATGCTCTACCAATCTGTGCAGCTTTGGCAACTTCTTCTTGAGTAAACCCTTTTTCTAAGCGGTTTTTCTTAAGCCATTTTCTCATCATTTTTCACCCCCTTAATCAGAAAATGTAACGTTTCGTTACTTAGATAATAGTATCGATTCGTTACATTGTCAACACATTTTCATAAAAAAAGTATCGTTTTGTTACCAAAACTTATATGTAACCCTTTGTTACGTTACAATGAGATATAGAATAAAAACAAAAGTCAGGTGATTAATATGTTCTCCGAGAACTTGAAAAAGTGCAGAAAACAAAAGAAACTAACCCAACAAAATATGGCTGATAAACTTGGAATTACTCGGCCTGCCTACACCGCCTATGAACTAGGTAGTCGTGAGCCTGACTATAAAACCTTAATTAATATTTCAAACATACTTGATGTTTCTTTGGATTATCTTCTTAAAGGAGAAAGCAATGAAAAAGTATTTCAGGATGAAGCAAAAAAAGTGTTAAACGATCCTGAAACATTCCTTGCAGCAAAAGACGGTGAGGTAACAGATGAGATCTTACAGGCTGCTTTGGAGATTATAACGGAGCAATTAAAAGAAAGACGGAAATCAGATAAATAAACGCAGTTAGTTTATTATTATTTATTTCTGTTTATTATGTTTAATTCTGTTTACTAATAAGATTTAGATTCTCATTTATATTTCATTCATACCCTCATTTAAAAAGTGATTTTGAATCCTTTACAAACCCTTACGTGACAAGGGTTTTTGTTGTTTTTCTCATTTATATTTTCATTTATGTTTCTTTTATATTCTCATGTAAAAAAATTGAGCGTTTATTGTGAGGGAAATTGCAGAGTATCGAAATGGGAAAAGAGGGCTTCTTGTTAAAAACCTTGCAAAGTGTATGTGAAAAAAATAAACAATACAATTATCGTAACAACAATAATTGTTTCTTTAATAAAATTTTTATTATCTTCATTCTTTTGTTTCTTTTTTTTAATCTCTTCTCTGTATTTTCTTTGAACCTCTTTCTTCTTATCATTATTTTTCATGATTAAACTCCTTTGAAGTCCATTTATTCCCTTGCCCCTATCATTTGCAATTGTAATAATTCACTAATGATTACACCAACAAAAAAGGATCGGCAAGTGCTTTTCACTCAATGGTAACCAACATAAGCACTAGCTGGACAGGTTTTAGGATGTATCTAATCGTTGAGGTTCCATTTCCTGCAACTGATCCAAAAACTTCCTTATGAAGAACAATCTCTTCTCTGTTGTGGGGATGCTACCAAAAATAGTAGGCAAATTGATAGCGGTATTAAAAAAACAGCTCATTAAATGCCATACTGGAACTGTCTTTGATTTTTGGATTTATTTTCTGATGCAGCTATTGCTATCCGTTAGTTTAATTAGAACTCAGATAATCCAAGACACGGTCAACTCTTTCATTGACTGAGCAGTCGTCTTCAATCTTTAACACTGGACAAGATAAATCTGCCATCCAATGTTCATGCAAAGCTCTACTTCTAACTTCCATTCCAGCATTATCATATAAAGAAGCCCACTCTAAAAATGTTTTTGATTGTTCATATTTACTGCCACCGGCTAACACTTCGTTTCCATAACGCTGAAATTCCCTGTGCCTTAGTCTCTCAAGCCGTATATCTTGTGGAATCCATAAGAAGACGACAAGGTCAAAATAACTTTTTAGATTATCGCCCCAGCCACACACTGCACCAGAAAGAATCCATTTTTCATTGATTGTTAAGTCTTTTTCAAGCAACTTTCTTCTTTCAGGAATTTCTCTTTTTTTAGTGAATTTGTCTAACCAATAGTAATTATCAGTATCAAGATGCGTATGAGGCAAACGCTTTGATAATGCAGCACCCAATGTTGAAGTTCCGACACCAGAGGCTCCCAATATGTGAATATTTTTTTTCATACTTCCCCTCCTTATTAAGCAACCAAACTCCCTGTTTGTTGCATAACGTACTTACTATTATTTTGACATAAATCCCTAAAAGACCTTTACTTTTCGAGGGAAATCCAGATGCGTGTTAAAATCATAATACTTACGAAAACAGTCATTATTAAACGGATTCATATTCCATCTCCTTAGACGCATTTTCCTATGAAAAAAGTCTTGATTTCCATATAATATTTAAACGAATCCAATTTTTAGATTGTCGTCTTTAAGGAGGTTTTTCATCTTGAGGTATACAAACAGTCATTTAGAGGATTGGATTGAAAACTTATACAAGAAGATTGATATTACAGAACCAGAACAAATTAATTTTGAACGGATTGCCGAGGCTTTAGATATCAGGCTTTCGTTTAAACCTGTTACAAGCTTCGCACTTAAACACAGCGGGATTTATAATATATGCTTGGACAGCCGAAAAAGCCGAACTGAACAATGGTATGATTTCGCTCATGAATTTTGCCATATATATAGACATGAAGGCGATAAAAAAACAATGCCTGCAACTTGGACAGATTATTTAGAGTGGCAGTCCAATTATTTTACATATCACTTTTGCATTCCAACTTTCATGTTGCGTAATATTAATCTTTCGTACATACAATCACATGCAATTGAAAATATAGCTTGGTTATTTAAGGTATCCCCTTCGTTTGCGAAGAAACGTTTGAGCATTTATTACAGGAAGCTGACTCAACCTTTATTTAATCAAACAGTTACGGGAAATCTGTGCACCCCCCTTTTGTAATTAATAATGAAATCCTCATGCATTTGCGCGCATTGAAAAAAACAAAAAAAGACGTCTCCCTTCACGATCCGATCGGGCAGGATAAGGAAGGGAATGAAATAAGCCTGATTGACGTTTTGAAATCAGAAAACGAAGATGTGATTGATACGATCCAGCTCAATATGGAGCTTGAAAAAGTGAAACAATACATTGACATTTTAGATGACCGTGAGAAGGAAGTGATTGTCGGGCGGTTTGGACTTGATTTGAAGAAGGAAAAAACGCAGCGAGAGATTGCCAAAGAACTCGGTATCTCGCGCAGCTATGTATCGCGGATTGAAAAGCGGGCGTTGATGAAGATGTTTCATGAGTTTTATCGGGCAGAGAAGGAAAAGCGGAAGAAGGCGAAGGGGAAATAATGCAGAAGAGGCCGGATCTCATATTCCGGCTTTCTCTATTTGAAAGAGTTATGAAAATCATTTTTTTCATAGCTGATAAGCTCTCCGAGAAAGACGGTCAGGATCATAACAAATAACTTGACCTATAAGTCCCTTGCTTGCATCCTCCCTCAAGCGATTCAAAGCTGGACGTTCTAAAAGCTCCCCAGAAAATCCTTCATCGGCATACTTCAGTACATCTTTAGTCCCTGCTTTCTTTATACAGACCTCGATCTGGCTGTCGATGCTCGATCCCTTGATCGCTTGTTCCTCGGTATATTGCTATCACCCTGGATCTCCTGCCTATAAAGTTTTATTAAATAATGATAGCAATCGTTCATGCATTTGTCAGCTTGCGGTCCCTCGATGATTATTACCTTCATAAAATGCATCACCCCTTGGGTAATGCTGCGTAATACCTGTTTGTCCTAATGAGGTGATTTTCAATGAGTATGAAAACAAATAAAAAAACCGATGGTTTGAACCATCGATCTGTTTTCTATATCACTGGGCCCTCAATATAGTAAATCTAGCTCATTGGTTATGAAAGCTTATTTTCATTACACACTCTATATTCATTTGTTATCATTTCTATACGTTTATATCAATTATGGTAAAAAATGGTGACAAAAAAACCAATAAACGTCCATCCTAACTTTTTCATCTTATTTATTAAGAATTTTAACCTCTTCCTTGTAAAATAAAGAGCGATTTTCATCTCCAGACAGTTAATGCTATTTCATCGGGACATGTCTGTTAAAGTAGCCAATAAATACATTCAGATATCCACTTACAACCACGATTCAATTTGATCCACTACAGATTTCTGAGCTGACATTAAACAGATAGACTTATAAAAATCTGTACCAGTTCCCTTTCACAATTAGGATATTTCGGCGGCGTATCGGCATAATGCGAACTAATTTATTAATGTTCAACAACAGAATTTCGTCTATTGGCAATAAAGAATCCACAAATCATTGCAAGAATGGCCATCGCCCACCAGAACGTTGAGATCGCCTGATCATGATCGATGATAATCAAACGAATGACAGCTGTGATGCCAATATAAATGAAGTAGCGAAGCGGAAAATGAAAGTCTGATTTGAAGTATTTGATAATCAAAGCAATGAACTCAAAGTACATGAAGAATATAAGCAGTTCTCCAAGCATCTCATAATAGCTGTCCACTTTGTTGAACAGTGACTTGTATACGAATAGCACAATGTACCAAGTCTCGCTGATCAGAAGTGCGCTTAAGGCTAACGCCAGAAAGAACAGACAGACGTTGAGAAGCGCTTGTAACAGGTAAGGCACCTTTTTGAATTTGTTAGAAAATCTCATCATGTTGTCTCCTATTTCAATATATTCGTGGTTTTTATTCTCAGCCTACATCTTGGTGTTCCAAAATCGTAGCACAATGTAGTACTTAGAATTCTTTTGTATACTGTGAAACTGTCCCTGCATGCGGGACATCATTCGCGCAATGCTTCTTTCACCGAGTCCGTTGCTTTCCGGTGTTATATCTGCAAGTTTAATCGTATTGCTAACATGGATCTCAAATATCTCTTGATCCGATACAAACGTGATGCTGATTTTTTCTTCCGGATCTGCGTATTTCAATAAGTTTGACATCACATTATCAAATACACGACCAAGCTCCTCCAAATTCACGTTAATATAGGTTTCCGGCAGCTCGCCTGAAATATGGACCCGAAAATGCTCCTGATGAAGGATAGCAATCTGATCTGATATTAGATCGTAGATCACTTCTTTCACTGCAACGGTCTCCAGATCGGCCTCATATTCCTTGTCCAGCAGGAAATACGCAAACAGATTGTCAGACAAGCTTTTTAATTGCAGTGCTTTACCATAAGCATTGGCTACATACCGATCTTTGCTGGCACCCGCTTCGCCTCCCTCTTTTTTGGCAAACTCCAGATTCATGATCAGCGACGTCAGCGGTGTGCGCATATCGTGCGACATTTCGGTAACCAGGCTGCGGCTCTCAGCTTGCAATTCCTCGATAGCTTTAAGTTTATCCAGGAAAGCTTTCCGCAGATCCTCAATGCTCTTTGCAATCATCGCTAATTCATCATGCCCTTTTATCGTCATCTCGTAGTCCAGTTCGCCCCCTTCAAGAATATGAATCTCTTGATGAATCGTTTTAAGGTAGCGAAGACTTTGGCGAATTCCGAAGAGAACAATGATTAAAAAGATGAGGGTTGCCCCGAGCAAATCCAATGCAAAGGCCAGATCATAATATCGGGAAGAGTAGAAACCGTCGATAATGACTCGTCCTTCACCATCGCTAAACTTGACAGGATGTGAATGATTTTGAGCGTACTGAGTCAGCTTTTCCTTTCCATAATCCGATTCGGAATAAATAGAATCATATTGCAGCTCCTGATCCTTGAATATGGTGAGGTTAATGTAATTTTCTTTTTTGACCCACTCGCCAAACGCTTTTCTATCTGATGTAGACAACTCATTTTCTGAAACGTACTTGCTGAATTTTTGAATGTATCTTGCTGACTCCTTGTGATAATACTCTTCCGAACTCAGATATCCCTCGATCAGATTATCTGTGATCTTTTGCAACGTCAGAAAGATCACACCACTCACAATCGCAGCAACCATTATCAGCAAAGCCAGTTTTTTGGTTAGCGTAAATTTAAGATGCGCCAAATCGATATCCTCTTCCCCATTCAGTTATTATATAAACCGGACGTGCCGGATCATCCTCAATTTTGGAGCGCAGCTTCCGAATATGCACCATCACCGTATTGTTGGAACAGTAAAAGTAAGGCTGTCCCCACACACTCTCATATATATTTTGGGCAGAAAATATTTTGTTGCGTTTGCTCATCAGAAGTTTCAGGATACGATACTCCAGATCTGACAACTTGATTTGCTTCTCCTCTTTCCACACCTCATTAAATTCTTCGCTCACTCTTAGTTTGCCGCCGATAAGAAATGTTTCTTCCTGTTCCTTCTTTTCCTGATAGATAGTATATCTGCGTAATTGAGCAATCACTCTAGCGTGAAGTTCCTCTTCCGAGAATGGTTTAGTCATATAATCATCGCCGCCGGCGAGTAATCCCTCAGTTTTATCGAGTGTACTCGATCTGGCCGTCAGAAACAGAATCGGGACGTTAGAGGATTTCCTGATGTGCTGACATGTTTCAATTCCCGAAATGCCTGGCATCATAATATCCAAAATAACCAAATCAAGCGAGTCATTCACAAGTTGCAATGCTCGCTTTCCATCCTTGGCTCTTAGCACCTCGTAACCTGCACGTGTAAGGGATTCCTCCAAAAGATCACCAATATCCTCATCATCCTCTACGACTAATATTCGATAGGCCATGTCTCTCTCACCTCATGATTCTTGATGTTATTTCTCGTGTGTCCTTACTATATATCGTTCATAGTAATAAGTACGTTATAAGATACTACGTAAATCTTAACAATTTATGAAAGCTGATGCTCGCCACAAATTTGTCACATTTTCTAAAAAAAATGATGACTCTTCATAAATTGTTAAGATTCGGTCTTTATATTTATCCATTGTAAGGCTCAAGTTTTTCAGATCCGCACTACACATTGCCGTGATAAATGGGAAAGGAGTATTGATATGATTGTACAAAAAGAAGGACGCGGGCAACCGGTGAGTCTGCGGGAACGGGTTCATTTTCTGGACATCGTACGAGGATTTGCCTTGCTTGGCATTATTATTGTCAATTATTTTCTGATCGTAGATTCAGTAAAGGGATTCGAAATGGCCTCCGATGACGTACTGCATAAGCTGGTTTCCTGGTTTGCCGAAGGGAAATTCGTTACGTTATTCTCCTTCCTGTTCGGAGTCGGGTTTATGATCTTTATGGATCGAGCCGCGCAGAAGGTAGAGAGTCCCAACAAGCTGTTTGCCCGCAGGTTATCTATCCTGTTGGGATTTGGCATTTTGCACATCACATTTGTTTGGGTCGGTGACATATTGGCCTTTTACGCCGTAAGTGGCTTCCTGTTACTCGCCTTCTATAAACGCACGGCCAAAACGGTGCTTAGATGGATTATCGCACTTATCGTGTTTCAATTCCTGACTCCTGTTTTCACAATGTTGTACAATGTCATCAATACTGCAGGGTCAAAAAACCCGAATTTTTCAGAGTTTACTTTGTTTAGCCACAGCAGCCTTACCTACATGGAATCCATCAGCACTCGGTGGACAGATATGGTCACGATGGCTGCCGGCTCTTTCTCTATGATCTATTCCATGTTTCTCATGTTTCTGCTGGGCGTGTACTTTGTTAAGATGGAATTTTTCAAAGACATGGAAGCGAAAAAGCCTATATGGAAGCGTATCTGGATCATTAGCACAATCGCTTTTCTAATAACACAAAGCAGTATATTACTAGACATGTTTAATCTTTCTGAGAATATGCTGTGGAAGGACATTTCCTCTGTCTTGGGTCAAAATGGCGGCTTAACCGGAAGTATGTTTTATATGAGCACTTTTGCAATGCTGTTTCTATACCTTCCTCAGCTGCGAGGCCCTATGATGATATTCACCAAAGTCGGACGGATGTCATTGACCTGTTATCTGCTTCACTCTATCATTGGAACAGTTCTGTTCCTCAGGTACGGATTCGGGCTTGCGGATCATATTCAATCCGCCGGCACGTTCATGTTCAGTCTGGCCGTGTACTTCGTTCTTATGAGCTTTAGTACATTGTGGTTGAAACGGTTTAGGTACGGTCCGATGGAATTAGTATGGCGCAAGCTGACGTACGGCAAAGTAAACGGGAGTCCCAAAGCAACTCCGCTGCATTCGGAAAAATCTATTCAGAAATAACCCCCTTGCACAGATTGCATGACTTCAAATTAGTGTTGTTGAATGAAGCGGGCATTAAACGGACAGATTTGATATATGGACTAGTTATTTTTATATCATTTAGGCTTCTTTGGGCTAATAAATCCACCAGAGTTTACTCAATGTGCATTGCTCATGATCGAATCTAAATTGAATCTTTTACGCATGTTCATAGTCAAAGGCGCCTCATTCGACTATTTTTGTAACTTTTCGCAGGAAAAATTCGAGAATGATGACAAATCCCGCATACGACACTTAATACGGTAGTGAACAATAGTAAATTAGGGTTACATGCAGCTTGTTTTCCAATGAAACAAAGAAAAAGAATCATACAAAAAGACAGGAGAAAGCTTTTGAAGTATTTTAACGCCAAATTTACCGCGGAAGAAAGAGCGATGGAATCACTTTTTTGTGAAAAGGCCTCGCAGAGCAGCTCGAATGTTTTACTGAACGACTGAACTCTATATTTTAGCAACTGAGGGAGTGAACAATCATGAAAACTAAAAATGAACCAAAAGTTATTCTGGAACTAGCAAAGGAATCTGATCTGCCAGAATTCCAAAAAAAATTACAAGAAGCCTTTGCGATCGCCGTGATTGAAACGTTCGGTGATTGCGAAGATGGGCCGATTCCATCGGACAATGATGTTCAGGAGTCTTTCAATGCTCCCGGAGCAGTGGTATATCATATTCTTCAGGATGGTAAGAATGTCGGTGGTGCAGTAGTACGTATCAACAGCCAAACAAATCATAATTCGCTAGATTTATTCTATGTATCTCCAGAATATCACAGCCAAGGGATTGGTCTTTCTGCTTGGAAAGCCATTGAAGCACAGTATCCGGATACTGTGCTTTGGGAAACCGTGACACCTTATTTCGAAAAGCGAAATATCAACTTCTATGTGAATAAGTGTGGATTTCATATCGTAGAGTTCTACAATGAACATCACTCTAATCCGCATATGCATCGCAATGGACGTGAAGATGACAAGCCCCTACTGAATGATGATGACTTTTTCAGATTTGTAAAGATTATGAAAAAAAAGGACTAAACAATTGAACACGGCGAGATGCCGCAGAGAGTTGCTGGTAACTTTTTTATATTTCATTATCAGAGGAAGGTAATAATGATGTTTAAAAGGTGTTTTGATCCCTGTCTCATAAACAGGGGTCAAAACACCTTTGAATCATCGGTTTCTTTTCTGACATATACCACGCCCACTAGTCCCTCAACATAGTAAAAACATATCATGAGTTACAAAAGCTTTTATTCAAAGCATATGTTTATTTTATTTATACTTATTTTCATCATTTTTCAGAATTCTGGACACAAATCGGGTACCTATTAGAGGCCAAGGAACTCTACATTTCATTAAGAAATACGTACTCATTGCCCTGCTTTAATTAATTTTAAGCCCTCGCACTATGCCCCCCCCTGAATTAAGTATTTGATGTAACTTTGAAATTAAGTTTATGAAAATCTGTCACAAACCCTTATTTCATAACACATCATTTGTTTCAGCTTCCCTCGCGAATACCGGATTAATGCTCGGCTTTAAGATAGTCAACCAATCTCTCCGCACTGTTCTTAACATCTTCTTTTGAAAGATGAAGTGTCCCATATTGTGTAAACGCAGGAAGAAAACGCATTCCTATATAGTTAGCAGTGACTTGAAACGGTCTGATAAGCTCGCTGATCGTGATATTATATTCTCCGCCTGCTTGATAATCAGATTCCTGTGCGCCTAAGGAGATAGCTAAGAGTAGTTCTTTTCCATGCAATTTAGTTCCTCCAGTTCCATAAGCCCAGCCATGTGTTAACACATCATCTTCCCATTGTTTGAGTAACGCGGGACTGCTGTACCAATACATTGGGAACTGAAAAACGATACGCTCATGATCTAACAGGAGCTGCTGCTCTTTTTCTACATCAATGATAAAATTAGGGTATTCACCGTACAGGTCATGAACCGTAATGTCTTTCTCTTGCTTTAAACGATTCATCCAGGTTTTGTTGACAACAGACGTTTCCAAATTAGGATGTATAACGATAACTAATGTTTTCATTAGACTGATTATCCTTTCTTTGCCAATTAGTTATTATTTTTTACGATAATGAATTGATTCTAATTTTAAAATAGCAACTTTATTTACACCTATTTTATCCTTTTTCATGAATTCAGGGCAACTAATTGGGCACCAAAATCAATGATGACTTAAGACATTGTTTTGTAGAAATCCGATATACAGAATAATCCATTATTTAGAAAATTTCTACCTTTTCCCTCAATCCTTACCAATTTAAACTCATTAAGGAGATACTTTATCACCAACTTTAAATAATAATGGAATAAGTGCTAATAAAATAATTCCTACAACCAACGTAGATATTATTAACTCCTTCCATACAATCAAATTCTTTAAAAACATTTGATAAATAACTAATGAGTTTACTGGAATGTTAAGCAATAAGCCCGTAAGAAGTCCAGGTGCATACTTTTTCATTACAACAGTTGCGATAAGATGTGGAAAAATAGCGTTGATAACCATAGAACCTAGAAAGCCAATGAAAATCCATTTTGCAATATCTGATTCTGGCATATATAAAAAACCAAATGCAGATAAATAAGCCAACATAGTTATAACAATGACAGCAAAATGAAATTCATTTGAAGTTACTGGCTTTTGAAACTTTGAAGATTGTTGTGACCACTCAGGTAACCAAATAGCTTCCTCAATATTATGAAGTGTAATAGCAAAACAAAAAAATGCTACGAAATAAACCACCTATCATTTCCTCCTCGGTGCCACAACCAATATGGTTTGGCAACATTATATTACATTTGAGGCTGATTGGATATGGTGTTAAAAGAGAGAAGAATCTGCCTTAGTAGTTGCTTCTTAATTATATGTGCAATAACGTGTTGTTACGTGGCATGTCATATTCAAATATAATAACTCTAAAGCAAACAAAGATACCTATATAGTTTGGCATCCTCTTTTTTAGTTCGAGTCCCTCTATTTATTTTGGGCACAAAATAGACATAATTTATATTGACTCATTATACCCATCACATACCATACCCCTTAAACCAATCAGGATTAAAATGTTTTAAAAAAGGTGATCAAAGATTAAGTTATGGTCTCTTTTATTTTATGTATGCTGTCTTAATGCAAAACAACACTGGACACCACTAAGTCAAATGCATTTCATGGTACTATAGTCAAGACTTGTCCAAGTCACCATTATCAAAATGAATTTCATCAAACACTTGAAACATTTATTGAACGCGGCCAAGTGTCATAACATTAATAAGAAACCAACGAGTGATGAATCTTTTAATCTTTCATTTTACCCGCTGGCTCATATCAAAGGAGCTCTAACCAAATTTTAATAGCTGTCGCACCTATTAATTGCGCTAAAACCCATTGCAGGAATTTTGTATTTACTTTTTGCCCAACTGATGCGCCAATAGGAGAAGCTATTAAACTAGTAATCATAAGAACCAGAGCTGGTACAAAAAGAACCTGGCCCGTGATTACTTTTCCAACTGTTGCGCCAATGGATGAAAGAAATGTAATCGCAAGAGATGAAGCGACTGTGACTCTAACAGGAATATTTAAAATCGATAACATAATGGGGACTAGGATAAAGGCGCCGCCAGCTCCTAAAATACCTGATACGCCACCAATGATAAACGCTAAGGAAGAAGCCAACCATTTATTAAATATCACTTCCTTATCTTCGCTATGTTCTTGTCCTTTCTGTCCTTTTTTAGGTATAAACATTAAAATAACTGCTATAATAGCCAGAATTCCGTATATAAAGTTAATTCCTTTTTCAGATATATAATGAGAAAAGTAACTCCCCAATACACTCCCTAAAAGGATGCTGCTTCCCATGTAAATAATTAATGTTTTATTTATAAGACCACTCTTACGATAAGCCCAAACACCGCCGAGTGTCGCAAAAAAAACTTGAATAGCCCCTATCCCTGAAACTTCATGGGCAGTTAATGACATCACTCCCACTAAAGAAGGAATGTACAATAGCATTGGATAATTAATAACTGCTCCGCCAATACCAATCATTCCGGAAATAAAGGCACCAATAAACCCTATAATGAAAAGAGTTGTGATAAAGGCAATATCCATTTTATTTGCCTCCTTTCATAGGAAAAGGGTATCTTTCTATTCGATACCCTTTCACATTCATTAGCCTTTTTGAATCCAAAATTTCAATATATCGCCCTCGTCCGTTTGCTCTAAAAGGTCATGTCCGCCTGATTTAGACCAGGCTGTAAGATCATTTTTGGCTCCCTTATCTGTTGCATGCACTTCTAATATTTGACCTGATTCCAGTTCATTCATCGCTTTTTTTGTTCTGACAATTGGCATTGGGCATGCCAAGCCTTTTGCGTCTAATACTTTATCTGATTTCATGTTCTTCTCTCCTCTTTTTAGCAGAAACTTGTGTTACCGTATTGCACAGCGGTTTGGGCCAATCTCCATTTCACGCTGTTTTTCTTCATCTGGGCTGATTTTCCCCATGTTTGTTTCTCGAATCTCTTGGTATGCATTTGGTTGCGGAGGCAAATGATCTGTTACTAGGTGTCTAAATTCTGTTTCATCCGCAATGTTCAAACCATGGTTCTCGCTAAATAATGTACTTAGTTGTTTACCAACACTTCCATTCTCATTTAGCTCGTCAATGATCATAAAGTGTGCCGGTAATACAATTAAATCCTTTGATAACGCTTTGTAACGGCTATAAAGCGTTTTTCTTAAATCTCCTACCCAATCTTCTGCCATACCGGCTAAGTCTGGTCTGCCGATTGAATCAATAAACAAGATATCACCTGAAAGAAGATACTGGTCATCGACAATGAAAGAAGTGGAGCCAATCGTGTGCCCCGGAGAATAAATCGGTTGAATTTTAATCGTTGTATTTCCAATAATAATGTCATTTCCTTCTTCCAACGGCTGATAATCGAATTCCACTTCTTCAGCATCTTTAGGCGGTAACCAGTAGGTTGCTTTTGTTTTTTCAGCAATGACTCTGCCGCCTGAAATATGGTCCGCGTGAAGATGTGTATCAAATACGTGAGTAATCGTTGCACCCTTCCCCTTCGCAAAATCTATAAAGAAATTCACCATACGTGTCGCATCAATAATTGCTGCTTCACCATTGGAAATGACCATGTATGACAAGCAGCCTTTACCGATTCGAACAAACTGATACATCTCACCGCCATCTTTTAAATCCCCGACTTTTACCGGCTCTAAATGTTCGCTCCATGCTTTCATTCCACCCTTAAGGTAGGATACAGAATGACCTGCTTCAGAAAGCATTTCGGATACCATGACGGATGAACCTTCTTTTGCGCAAACGACCAGCACTTCTTTATCAGAAGGAATTTTCTCCAAGATATCTTCTACGCCATCTAAAAGATCAAAATAAGGAACATTCAAATGGTCAAAGTCATGCCCTTCTATCTTCCAATCACTAAAATCATTTTCATTACGCACATCCAAAATAAATAAAGGTTCTTTGTTAAAGATTTTTTTTGTCACTTCTTTTGGGGTCATTGCCTTTACGGTCATGTTTCAATACCTCCTATATCAAATCTTTTAGCGGGACTAAAACGTTAAGGATACATCAGCATCTTTCGTAAAACCAAAAAAGGTAACAGCCCCGCCTACTTCGATTCCTTCCATAAAATCATCTTTTGTTAAACCCATAACGTCCATCGTTATTTGACAACCAAATCATGCAACTCCCATTTCAATCAGTTAAGAATAGAAGGCACATTTGCGTTCCTACAACCTTCTGCGACATGCTCTTTTCCTTGTCGCAATATTACAGACTTTATAAGCATCAAACAGACCGCTATTTGCCGCAATAATCGCTACTCTTGTACTCATCTGTTCATCATGCTTTTTATTTATTCGGTTTTACCTGTCCAATCCCGCATACCCGGGACAACATTAATAACCTTTTTAAAACCTTGTTTTTTCATGGTGCGGGCCGCCATTTCACTCCTTCTTCCCGAATGGCAGATAATATAAATTTCATCATTTTCGTTTAATTCGTTAGCGCGCTTTTCCACTTCACCAAGAGGGATATGCACAACTCCTGGGATATGAGCTTTTTCATATTCCTCTATCTCTCGAACATCTAAAATGTTAAGAGACTCGTCACTATCTACTTTCTGTTTGAAAGCTTCTAATGAAATCTCAGGAATTGAAGATGCATTTTCTGATGAATGCTCTCCTCCTTTTCGAAGAAAATGACGAAGTATTTCTCCCTCTGCTTCAGTACCCAGATATTCATGGCCTGTACTTTTTGCCCATGCTTCCAGATCTGCTGTAGAACCTTTATCTGTCGCATGAATTTCCAATACTTCACCAGCTTTTAAATCCTTCATTCTCTTCTTCGTTTTTACGATAGGCATTGGACACGCCAAACCTTTAGCGTCTAGTACAATAGTTGCTTTCATCATTTTTTCCTCCTTTTCTTATATAGGGGTGGGGGTATACAAATATACAAAAAGTTTCTCACTGTAAGTTAACACCATGTATTCATACCCCCTTTTATATTTGTGATGTTTTTAAATCCTTGTTTCTTCAATATTTTTACTTGCCTTTAAACTTCTCATTCCGCTTAGCAATGAGTAAATGAGTAACATTAGATAAATAAGTTGACACTGCCTTCCTCAGCATCTGCCAAATAAGCTGCTACACCAGCATAGTCAATATCATCTAATAGTTCTTTTTCCTGTAAACCAAGAAGATCCATTGTCATCGTACAAGCTACGAGCTTTACCCCCTGTTCTTGAGCCATCTCAATCAACTGAGGTAAAGTAAGTACATTATGCTTTTTCATCACATTTTTAATCATTTTAGGGCCCATACCTGCAAAGTTCATTTTAGATAAACCCATCTTATCAGCACCACGAGGCATCATCTTTCCAAACATTTTTTCAAGAAATCCTTTTTTCACTGGAATCAGCTCTTCTTTACGTAAAGCGTTAAATCCCCAAAAAGTATGGAAGATCGTCACTTCATGATCGTAGGCAGCTGCACCATTTGCAATAATATAGGCTGCCATTGCTTTATCATAATCCCCGCTAAATAAAACAATTGTTGTGCGTTTTGTTTGTTCTGTCATGTTTATTCTCCTAACTAATTACCCCTGCGGGTATATTAAAGTCAAAAAATTTTTTCGAAAGATCTGCTTTTATTCAACTCTTTAAATACCATAGGGGGTATAATATAACGCATATAAAAATTCGTCAACCTTAGGTTGATGAATTTTTATCGGCTCTTTACCAATAAGTCGACTGCTTCTTTTACTAAATTTTGTGTGTCTTCGCCTTTTTCTAAACTTTCACGAACACAATGTTCAAGGTTTGTGCTCACAATTAAACCCATCGCTCGATCGATCGCATTACGGGAAGCTGCTAATTGGGTCACAACCTCTCTACAATCTTTTCCTTGTTCCATCATAGTCAATACACCTTTAATTTGTCCTTCAATCCGTCGTAAGCGGTTTTTAATCTTTTGATCATACTCCATATATCAATGAAATCCTTTCTTTCATTTATTTTTACATTTACATGTTGCCAGTTCATAACTGTTTACATGGATACCTTTGCGCTTTAGAAAACGCACTCCTAAATTTAATTCCACCCGGTCACGAGCTATTATGTGTATTTTATCACGTGGAATCTCTAAATAAAAACGTTTTAGATACGCATATGGGATGTTTAAAATAATATTATCCGAAAAATTGGCTACATCGTTATAATGACGAATATCTAATATTGTGATGTCCATAGCCTCTAATTTATCTTTATGGATACAAGAGATTCCGGTTATAGGATAATAACGTCTATACGTTGCAATGATAATCACAAAAATAAGCAGGAATGCAATAACTAAATAATTGATACTATTTACACCACCTTATTAACTCTTTGTTTATTCACAAAACAATAATATACCCCCATAGGTATATAGTCAAGTGTGAAAGTTACTTTCTTTGAGCTGATAGATTCATTTCGATATCCGCGGATTGAAAAAATACTTACATTCGATAATGCCAATTCTGCTAAAAGGAACTCGAATAAAGCAATAAGCCGATTTAATTTTAAATCGGCTTTATTTATCAATTACTTAAAATTAGCACAAGACACGCTGCTTGGATATTAAATGGGGTTTCATTAGCATGGTACTGGTTCCCCATGTTTCATGCTGGATGTGACTTTAATTATTCTAGAATTCTCCAGAATATCTGTGCTAATCTTCCGCAGCCACTGCATCTGCTTTGGTTTCATGAACTGTACCAAATGGATGGTTAGGAGGAGCATAAATGGAGTAAAGTTTTAATGGCGTATTTCCTGTATTAATTACGTTGTGCCAAGTGCCGGCAGGGACAACAATGGCAGAATCATCATAGACATTTCTTTGAAAGTTCAAATGATCTTTGCTCTTTCCCATTTTGACGATCCCACGCCCCTGCTCAATCCGTAAGAACTGGTCAACGTTAGGATGGATTTCCAAACCAATGTCTTCTCCAATACCAAGACTCATCAAAGTAACTTGAAAATGCTTTCCTGTCCATAAAGCAGTACGGAACGTATTGTTTTGTTTTGTGGCTCTATTGATATTTACAACAAATGGTTTTGGTCCATAATCCTTCAAAAGAAGGTTTCTATCTTCATATGAAGAGCGCAAATCGGCACCTCTGTGTACTTTCTCCATCTCATTTGGAATAGTCCAATAAACAGATCTTCCATCATTATACATCGGCACAGTCACATAATAATAACATTGAGGCGAAAAAGGGTTATAGTACATTTTTTGATCCCCGCAATTATAAATTTTTGTGATAGTATCCTATGCATTTATTAAGGGAGTGTGCTAAATCAAGAAAACTCATATTAAACACAAAAATGAATGTTCGATCACCGTTTGATTCATGGATGAATAATTTATCACCGACCTTGTAATCGTTTTCTAGATGTTGAATTTCACTAGCCTTTGTTAACAAGACATCGAATGACACCTTTATATGATGGATTATCAAAGGTCGACGATCCTAAATGGCTTTTGAACATTTACATAGCACAACAACAGAGTATACGGAATTCTGTTGTTTGTCCCCCCTATCCCAGCTCTTTTAGATTTATCTCTTTGGATGCGCCTTGATGGCCAGTTTTTCAGCAGCATAGAATTTATCCCCTCCTGAATCGTTATAGCATATTTCAACGCCGATAGACTTGCGGTTCCCAGTGCCGTTTGTACCGTCTCCTGTATGTGGGCTCGCTTTTAGTAAACCAGTTTATATTCTTTTTGGGCACACAACAGAAACAATTTTCCATATGAAAATCTCGTAATTTTACACCTCTTTAACTTGAAGGAGGATTTTTGCATATGTATTTTCATACCCGTCAACTACCATCTCATCCAGCATATATTCCTCATATGCATTTTCCCCTATTTGCATTCCATTTCTTTCAATGAACTCAATGATTCTCCGGTACGCCTCTTCAGTATTTCCGCCTATTTCATATCCAACTGCATACAGGCCTTTTGGCCGTACATGATAATTTATGTTCTCTGCCCCATCTTTTACTTTTATATAAAAGTAACTGTAATTGTAGAAGTCTTTTTCTAAGATTTGTTCCCGTGCAAAGATTCCGCCTATCGGATATCCTTCATCTAATTCATATTGCTGAACTTCATGAATGAGTTCTGAAATGGCTGCCACATATTTTCGTTCCGGTAAGTTTAATGTTTTTCGGCTTAACATGAATGTTTCTTCATTTAAATATTCAAAAGAAATTGAGGAAAAATCAGTCTCAAGTGCTTGTTCTGTAAGCGTCACTTTTGTTTGTAAGATCGTTTGCAACTGCTTAAGCTCATTTATTTTTTTATCAATCTCAATAGACTTTTCTTTTAGAACATGCAGGATCTTGTCTGGTGTTTTTCCTTTTATTAGACATTTTATTTCTTTTAATGGAACCCCAAGCTCTTTAAATAGAGTGATGACTTGAAAAATCTCAAATTGATGATAGGAATAATATCTATACCCATTTTCTTTTTTTATTTCCGGTGAGAATAGACCAATCTCATCATAATGAAATAAGGTTTGTTTTTTTACACGGCAGAGCTTTGAAAACTCCCCTGTTGTGAAATACTTCTTAACATCTTCGCTCATAAAAACCTCCTTGACTATACGGTAACCATATACCTTATGATTTGATTGTACTTGAAAAAAGCTTCAAGTGAAAAGGATAGGTAAAAGGGTTCAATTGAGTAAAGGGGAATTTAAATGAAAAAATCAATAAGTGAGCAAAAAACGATTTTCATTATACTATTGAGCAACATCTTCGTAGCATTTCTTGGTATCGGTTTAATTATTCCGGTTATGCCTTCTTTTATGAAAATCATGCATTTATCCGGCAGCACTATGGGTTATCTTGTTGCGGCTTTTGCCATTTCTCAGTTAATTACTTCACCTTTTGCAGGTAGGTGGGTTGACCGTTTTGGGAGAAAAAAAATGATTATTCTCGGGTTGCTTATATTCAGTTTATCTGAGTTGATTTTCGGATTAGGGACCCATGTTTCAATATTTTATTTCTCGAGGATATTGGGTGGTATAAGTGCGGCTTTTATCATGCCCGCGGTAACAGCATATGTAGCTGATATTACAACCCTAAAGGAAAGGTCAAAGGCTATGGGGTATGTTTCTGCTGCAATTAGCACCGGCTTTATTATTGGGCCTGGTGCGGGAGGATTTATTGCCGGCTTTGGCATCCGCATGCCGTTTTTCTTCGCCTCCGCCATCGCGTTAATAGCAGCTGTCACTTCCGTTTTTATACTAAAAGAGTCATTGTCGACAGAAGAACGCCATCAACTCTCATCTCATACAAAGGAATCAAATTTTATTAAAGACTTGAAGAGATCCATTCATCCTGTCTATTTCATTGCATTTATTATCGTCTTTGTAATGGCTTTTGGTTTATCAGCTTATGAAACGGTATTCAGCTTGTTTTCTGATCATAAATTTGGCTTCACACCAAAAGATATTGCAGCCATTATTACGATTAGCTCCATTGTTGCGGTAGTTATTCAAGTTTTACTATTCGGGAAATTGGTCAACAAACTTGGAGAGAAAAGAATGATTCAGCTGTGCTTAATAACCGGTGCGATCTTGGCTTTCGTGTCTACTGTTATGTCAGGATTTTTAACTGTTTTGCTTGTAACTTGTTTTATTTTTCTAGCGTTCGATTTGCTACGTCCGGCCTTAACCGCTCATTTATCCAATATGGCCGGTAACCAGCAGGGTTTCGTAGCAGGCATGAACTCCACATACACCAGCCTGGGAAATATATTTGGACCTGCTTTAGGCGGTATACTATTTGATCTTAACATTCATTATCCTTTCCTTTTTGCAGGTTTCGTTATGATTGTCGGCCTTGGTCTTACAATGGTTTGGAAAGAAAAAAAGAATGATGCTGCAACTTTGAATTAATTCATTTTCTATAAAGTCAAGTCATTTGGATGCAGGGAATGCCTCTGGTTAGGCACAATAAGAAAAGGTACTTAATTTGATAGGCTACATGTTGCTTGATGTGAAAATAGTTTATGCTGAGTTTTAGCAATATCAGGATTTCATCTGCCATCACCTTAAGCCGCAGCCTAACCGGGATAAGAAAAAAGGAGAAGTAGTATGAGTATAAACATAAAAGCAGTAACTGATGATAATCGTGCTGCAATTCTTGATCTGCATGTCAGCCAGAATCAATTATCATATATTGAATCTACAAAAGTATGTTTAGAGGATGCAAAAGAATGTCACTATTATAAACCTGTCGGGCTTTACTATGATGGAGATCTAGTCGGTTTTGCAATGTATGGATTGTTTCCCGAGTATGATGAAGATAATAAAAACGGACGAGTCTGGCTTGACCGATTTTTTATTGACGAACGCTATCAGGGAAAAGGATTAGGGAAGAAAATGCTTAAAGCCCTCATTCAGCACCTTGCTGAGCTATATAAATGCAAGAGAATTTATTTAAGTATATTTGAAAATAATATTCATGCTATACGCCTTTATCAAAGGTTTGGTTTTCGATTTAATGGTGAACTCGACTTTAATGGTGAGAAGGTAATGGTAAAAGAGCTATAGATATCCAAGCCTCCTTGTTTGCTGAGAAACGTTTGAACTTCGATCATGATTACCTGCTTAAACTGCAAGATCATTGTTTAAAAAAGCCTGGATGAAAATTTCATCTCAGGCTTTAAGCATCTTATTAGTCAAAATCTCATGTGCTTTATCCAGATGTTATTCTTTTTTCCGGACAATTTCTAAATAATTAATATGCCGGCCAACTGTTTTGTGCACTTTAAAAATATACCCATCGGCTTCTATAACGGATCCAACTGCAGCGTCTATTTGTTGAGTCATAAACCAGCCGCCTATCGTATCCACTTCGTCACTTGCTAACGTCGTTCCCAATAAATCATTTACATCCTCAATGAGCACTTTCGAATCTAAGATAAAGTGATTATCATTTACTTTTCTAATATCAGGCACTTCATCTTCATCAAATTCATCTCTGATTTCCCCAACAATTTCTTCAAGAATATCTTCAACAGTGACTAAACCTGAAGTGCCGCCATATTCATCCACAAGAATAGCGATATGTGTTCGCTCTTTTTGCATTTTTACCAATAAATCATGAATTGGAACGGATTCAATAACATGGATAACAGGAGTGATATGATTTTCTAACTTGAAATCCTCTTTTATCTTCTGGTCTGTGTCAATATAAGCTGACAAGAATTCTTTAGCATTGATAAAACCAATGATTGAATCTTTATCTCCATTTAGGACTGGGTACCTTGTATAACTCTCTGTCTTAATGGTCTTAACAATAGTTTCATAAGAATCCTCACTAGAAATCGCTACGATCTCTCTTCTCGGAATCATAATTTCTTTGGCAATTCTTTCATCAAATTCAAAAATATTATTTACATATTTCAACTCATTTTTATTGATTTCACCGCTCTTATAGCTTTCAGACAGTAAGATGCGCAGTTCTTCTTCAGAATGAGCAAGTTCATGTTCTGATGCAGGTTTCAAACCGAAGAGTCCTACTATAAACCGGGCTGAACCATTTAAAAACCATATAAAAGGGAACAGGATGCGGTAAAACCAAATAATTGGCTTTGCAGTCAAAAGAGTGATGGTTTCCGCTTTTTGGATAGCGAGTGTTTTAGGAGCAAGTTCTCCAACTACAACGTGCAAAAAAGTCGCAATCACAAAAGCAATCACTAAGATCAATACATGTGAGACTGTTTCACTTACATGAAAATGAGCAAATAAGGGGTGCAAAATCACTTCAAAAGTCGATTCTCCAACCCAGCCAATTCCCAACGCTGTAACCGTGATCCCTAATTGACAAGCTGACAAATATTCGTCCAAATGAGTAATGACCTTTTTGGCTGATACGGCACCTTTTTTTCCCTCTAATATGAGTTGGTCAATTTTTGATGACCTGATCTTTACTATCGCAAATTCAGTCGCAACAAAAAATGCTGTTAAGACAATTAAAATAGTAAAGATTATAAGGTTAATGGTTGTCAATGATTTGCCTTACTTAGTAAGGCGTACACCTCCGATATAAATATTTATTTTTCTAACCCGTTTTTTCTGAATAAACAAAAAACAGTATATATAACATTATAAGTTCAAAAGAACCTAAAATCAACTCTGAATGATGTAAATAATCATCTTTTTCCGTATGAAGAGTGGTTCCCATAGTATTTAACTAGCGATTGGTGACGTTTTAAGGCTTAAAAAAGAAAGCAAAATAAAAACACACCTGAATTTTCTGGTGTGTTCAATAATACCCAACCGTCTTAATTTATTTGATGTCTTTATTAAGGTTTTCTCTTAAAATTTGAATCAATTCCGCCTGTTGCTTTATATTTTTGCGGCCATTTCTATTAATTGCAGCAAGTTCACAGACAATTCCAGCTGAAATGAAAAACAATAAACCTTCAAACATTTTAAATCCCCCACCGTCTAAGTGATAGTCAAATGTGTTTTTTCTTTTTGCAATACCTGCTTATAATCTTCCTTACGCTGATATATGTTATTTAAAATGAGTCCAATAATGACAAACAGTGTTCCTACTATATCAAAAGCAGTTATGTTATATCCTTTGATCACCATGATTAACAATGTAGTGATGGGGACAAAGTTAATAAATAAAATCCCGTTAATGGATGATAGGATTTTAATGCCATAGTTCCAACTAAGGAGGGCTATGATACCTGGTAAAGTAATCATAAATAAAAAATCATACTTAATTGCTGCAACTACTTTAATACTCGGTACCGACACGTAACCTTGCGCGGTAAGTATAGCTGTCATGATTCCTGTTATAGCTGTGCCGAATAAACATGTCAATGTTGAATAACGAAGTGTGGACCACTCTTGGAATAACTGTCCCCCAATTGTGTAGACAACCCATCCTAAAACACCAATGAATATAAAGAGTAGCGAGAATAGATGATCCCCTAATGAAAAAAAGAAACTTATATTACCTTTGGTTATGACCATCGAAGCCCCCAAAAAGGCAATCAATATACTGATCATTGTGTATTTTTTAGGTTTCACATGTTTATATCCCCATAGAATAACAATTGAAAGCATCGGCATGAGTGCCTCGGCAATGGACGCTGTCATAATTCCAGACTTCCCCATCAACCTTTGACCTAAAAAAATAAGAACATTGTATACAGTAAACGCCATCACCCCAAATAAAATGATCCATTTTGCTTTACCCTCTAAATGAAATGATTTTTTTCCTTCTCTCACTAATAATAAAATCACTAACATAATTGTTACCACACCGTAGCGAATAAATGAAAAATAAAACGGATCAATAAATTCTAATGCATGATCTGCAACTGGAAACATCGCGCCCCAAGACATACTTGCTACTAAACATGTAAGGGCACCAATGAATAATTGACCTTTTTTCATTGAATTCCCCTCCTTTTCTTTAAAATTACAATGAGAATTATAAAAAGAAGTAAGCATCAAGTAAAATGAACAAAAGTGATGAAAAACATCATTGATAATGATACTTTAATGAAGGGGGGATCTTCATGGAACTGCGAGACTTACAAATTTTCAAATGCGTAGCCCATCACAAGAGTATTACCGGTGCTGCAAAAGAGTTAAATTATGTACAATCTAATGTAACTGCGCGGATTAAGCAATTAGAGAATGAGCTCAAAACACCTCTTTTCAATCGCCATAAAAAAGGGGTTTCACTAAGCCCAGAGGGCCGAAAAATGATTGAATACGTTAACAAAATTTTGAAAGATGTTGAAGAACTGGAGCAAGTCTTTCTAGATACTGAAATACCGTCTGGAATATTAAAAATCGGTACAGTGGAAACAGTGAGGATACTGCCGACCATCATAGCTTCCTATTATAAAAAGTATCCTAATGTGGATTTATCATTGCAGGCTGGTCTAACAGAGGAACTTATTAAAAAGGTCATGAATCACGAATTAGACGGAGCTTTTATTTCAGGCCCCTTGAAACATTCTATTCTGGAACAGTATGATGTTTATACTGAAAAACTTACTCTTGTAACCAGTAACAAAACGTTTAATATAGAGGATTTTTCAACGACTCCGATTCTTGTTTTTAACCAGGGGTGCGGGTATCGGTCTAGGCTTGAACAATGGCTCAAAGATGAAGGTGTGCTCCCAAACAGAATGATGGAATTTAACATCCTAGAGACAATCTTAAATAGTGTTGCACTTGGACTCGGTATAACAGTGGTACCGGAATCTGCTGTTATGCATCTAGCTGTACAAGGTAAGGTTTATTGCCACCCATTGCCTGAGAAAGACAGCTGTATCTCAACAATTTTTATACGCCATAAAGATGCGTACCTGACAAATTCAATGCGCAGCCTCCTAAAGACCATTGTTGAACATAAAAATATGAGTATGGCTTAAAGTGATTTTTCTCTTTCTATATTCTAACTTCTTAAATAAAAGAGAAGGCTCATCTCCACTTCGCTACCCTTATTCACGCAAAAAATAGAGCAGTAAACATGTGAGTTACTGCTCTGCTTCGTTTATTCACCGTTCATTTGTTTTACAATGTATTCAGCATCATTTCCTACGCCTTGAAGCAACGCTGAACCTCGCTTATGCTGCCAAGGCAAACCTATAAAGTACAATCCTTCTACAGGTGAAACACCTCTATGATGTATGATTCGACCTTCTTGATCCAAAACACCTTTTATATTTATCCAACATAAGGGATTCCTGAAACCAGTAGCCCAAATAATATTGTTTACTTCTAATGTAGATGAATCTTTAAAAATGATTTCATTTTGCTTTGCGGCAATGACTCTTTTTTTTAAGATGATCTCCTTCTGTTTTATTGCATGTTTTAATTCATGCCCAAATACTGGATCACCTTTCTTTTGAATGAATTTGCCTACTATTGATGTATGACTTGCATGTAAAACTCCTAGTTTATCAAACCACCAAAAGATGCTTCTTTTTCCGATCATTAAAGGGAAATAAACAAGTTTATTACTACAAGCTAAATATGTAACTCTTTCTTTGGATAATTCAACAGCTATTTGAGCACCACTATTCCCACCACCAACTACTAGTACATTTCCATATGCCAATTGTTTTGAATTCTTATATTGTGATGAGTGTAGTTGATTAATATTATCGGATAAATCCTTTGATATTGATGGAATATTAGGGGTATGAAAAGGCCCTGTAGCAATGACAAGATTCTTCGTTTGATATTCTTCCCGATTTGTTTTTATTAAGAAATAATTCTTTATTTTTAGGACACTTATTACTTCTGTCCGTAATTGGATTGGAATTTCAAATTTTTTAACATACTTCTTTAGATAAGCAACAATTTCATTTTTTGAAGGAAATCCATGTTTTTCTCCTTCAAGATGCATTCCAGGCAAAGAGCTATACATTCGAGAAGTAAATAAAACTAATGAGTCATACCGATCTTTCCAGCTCTCCCCCACCTCATGACTTTTATCCAAAATGATAAACTTTTGATCGGACTGCTTAAGATAATATCCTATTGAGATCCCTGCTTGACCAGCCCCGATTACTATAGTGTCGTACACATTATCACCCCGCCAATTTCAAATTGTCAGTAGACAGAATCTGCAAAATCCTAGTTGATCTCCTCACTATAAAGTTAGATAAAAAATTTAATGGTGATGGTGGTCACGCTGCTTCTCCATTTTGGGCTGACAAAGGATCGCATTGTCGTGGTTATGCGCTTCGGTTTCCATTTGAATGGTTACGTGCGTAATGCCTTTATGCTCAAGTTCATGTTCAATTTTGCGTAAAATATTTTCACTTTCTGAAATGGTCAGTTGATCGTCAACAACTGCGTGGCAAGAAAGAGCATTCAATCCGCTTGTGATAGACCATATGTGTAAATCATGAATGTTTTGAATTCCCTCTGTCCCTTCAATTGTACGAATGATATCAGAGACATCGATATTTTCTGGAGTTCCTTCCATTAAGATGTGAATGGAATCTTTAGTCACATTGTAACCGCTTCTTAGAACAAGAATAGCCACAATGATACTAGCCAATGGATCTGCCCAGCCCCATCCAAAGAAGATGATAAGTATGGCAGCTAAAATGGCACCTACAGAGCCGAGCATATCGCTTATTACATGTAAATAAGCTCCTCTTATATTCAGATTATTCTTTGTATCTCCGCCACTCATCATAATCCAAGCGACCAATAGATTCACAACTAACCCGATGATACTAATTGTAAGCATGCCGGTTGTTGCTACTTTTGGTGGATTAGAGAAGCGTTCGATTGCTTCATAAATGATATAAAGAGAAATAAGAATTAAGGCAGCACCGTTTATCACAGCTGCAAGAATCTCAAATCGTTTATAGCCGAATGTCTTATTGTGATTTGCCTTTTTTTCAGCTAATGTAAAAGCAATCAGGGCAACCATTAATGAAATTGAATCACTCAGCATATGGCCTGCATCAGATAAAAGCGCCAGGCTATTTGTTAAAAATCCACCTATAGCTTCTATAATCATATAACCTGTAATCATGATAAAAGAGATCAATAAAACCTTTTTATTTGCTCCTTCATTATGATTGTGACCCATAAAAAACTCCTCCTTACCTAAAGTTTTTAATACATATGTATTTATTATTTCAAATCTGTTATGAAGCATTCTAACATGATACAAATAATATTTATATATGAGCATGTGTTCATATATAAATATATCTGCTCTTTACTGAAATGTCAAAATATTTTTATAGAAATCCACAATACCTCCTTAATTATTCTTTTATAAACATAAAAAAGCGGAGCAAACACATGGTTTGCTCCGCTACCCTAGTTTCTCTATCCTTTTCTTCAATCAAGCATTTGAGGGTAGTATTCAACTACAATTTACCTGTTAAAAATTGGGCCTCACCAAGTCCAAAACTCCAGTCAGCATTATCATTTTCAACAATAGATACAATTAAATCAGTTGATGCGATACCACACTCAGATTCCAGTCTTTCAGCTAACAGCCTGTAAAATTTTTGTTTCTTCTCTTCCGGTCGGGATTTACTTGTAACTGAAAGAACAACAAGATTTTTAGTTCGGTTAAATCCTAACCCAGTATCCTCAATAATCATATGATTTTCTGGATGTTCATGAACAATTTGATAACGGTCTTGTTGAGGCACATCAAAAGCCTCTACTACAACATTGTGAGCGACATCTAAAAGTTTTTTCAAACTTGATTGATCTCGCCCTTCTATTAAGTCAAAACGAAGTAATGGCATAAAATCCCCTCCTTCTACTACAACAGTCTTTTTAATTTCATTCGTTAATGTGTCAGCTATTTCCAAGCAGCTGCTACATTTAGAAAATAAAGTAATTTCCCAATAACCCCTTCATTCTGGTGTTAGTCAAGCCTATGTTATGATGTGTATTTCCATAGGCAATATACAGAATCAACTTCGAGTAATTAACCATTTTTTGAAATAGCTTTATCACTTACTTTAGAAATCATTTATTCTTCTAAGCTTTAGTTTACATGAAGCTCTGCTATCATATATAATTCAAAATTAAGATGGAAGACATCTCAAAATCAGATATCAACTATGGAGGACTAGATGAATATTCAGTTGTTACAGGTTTTTCTCACTACTGCTCGTGAAGGCAGTATTTCCAAGGCTGCTCAGACTTTAAATTATGCACAATCGAACGTAACGAATAAGATACAACAACTAGAAAACGATTTACAGACAAAATTATTCTATCGTCATAGTCGAGGAATCACACTTACTCCCCCAGGGCAAATTCTTGTTTCTTACTCAGAGAAAATTCTACATACTATTGAAGAAGCTAGAGCAGCCATGGGCGAATCATCCGCGCCTTCTGGGCCACTGCGTATAGGATCAATGGAAACAACAGCTGCAGTTTGGCTTCCTCAACTCCTTGCACATTATAATAACCTCTATCCAAATGTTGATTTGAACCTAGTAACCGGCCCTACGGAACAACAAATACAAGCAGTTTTACATTATGAGTTAAACGGCGCTTTTATTTCAGGGCCTATTGAACACCCTGATTTAGTTCAAGAAAAGGTATTGGATGAAGAGATGGTTCTTGTTACAAGTGCTTCACACCCTGTGATTTCTTCCATTCAGGATGTTCAAACACAAACAATGCTTGTATTCCGTAAAGGATGCTCATACAGAGCAAAGCTCAATCATATCCTGCAAGAAGAAGGTTTATTACCTATAAAATTAATGGAATTTGGCATACTTGAAGCGATCATTGGCTGTGTAAGCGCCGGCTTGGGGATTTCACTGCTGCCTCGTTCAATCATTGCTTCGCATGAAAAAGAAGGCCGCATCTGCAGCCACACTATCTCTGACAAATATTCTTTCGTATCAACCATGTTTATAAGGCGGAAAGACACTTTAATTACCCCTGCTTTATCTGCTTTTTTAACGCATATGAGGGATCATTTTCAGGTAAAGAGGCCAGATCAATCGTAAATAAATGGATGGAAGGCAGGCTTCGCCTCAAAATACCTCTGATCAGTTGTCTGATATAAAAATATAGGCGCATCTCATTGTTTGTATAGAGCAAAAAAGCAAACTTCGGTATGGAGTTTGCTTTTTCTTCGTGATTTCGCACTCTGAATCGTGAAACCTAGCCGATATTAGGATGTAGATTTTCTTCATTCAAAGAATTTTGAACGAAGATCATTGCCCTAGACACTTGGTTG
The DNA here is from genome assembly GCF_000877815.1 of Bacillus sp. YP1. Lineage (NCBI taxonomy): Bacteria > Bacillati > Bacillota > Bacilli > Caryophanales > Bacillaceae > Bacillus > Bacillus sp. YP1. Next base: position 2,332,626 of record NZ_CP010014.1, read on the forward strand.
CGTCTTGAAGTTAAAGGCTGACTATTTCCTAAAGAGTCAGTCGCTCTCACAACTATTAAATATTCACCTACAGATTTCGGGTGACAACGGGAAGATTGATATTTTCGGTTGGACAGGGGCAGAACATCCAATTGTAACAGTTGAAGTATCCACTGATGGAGGAGATCCTGCAGATCTGAGTGATATTGCTGTTGATTGATCAACTTGTTTTTGTTCGGAATATACTCAGTATATAGCCGCATATTCCTCCTGCAATAGCTGGAATGAGCCACCCCAGCCCTATGTTATACATAGGGAGAATCTGAGAGAAAATATGATTCACAACTTCAATTTTTATTCCCGCCTCCTTCAAACCGTCAAATAAGCTGATGATGAATGCGAATAATAAACTGCCTTGATACACTTCTGTCTTCCCTTTAAATACAGAATGCAAAAACGTTAAAAATATTAAGGAAATCGCGATAGGATACATCGTCAGTAAGACAGGCATTGACACCTTAATGAGCTGGGTTAATCCTATATTTGCGACAAGCGTACTAAACACTGATAAAACGACAGCAATTTTTTTATAAGAAATGTTCGGAAATAGTTCATGAAAAAATGAAGAACACGCAGTGATCAGTCCGACACTTGTCGTCAGACACGCCACTGTAATCATTAAGCCCAATAAGATTGAACCATAAGAACCAAAATAATAGGATGAAACCTTAGCCAAAACCTCTGCTCCATTTTCTAAAATCCCTAGTTCTTCAACGCTGGAAGCCCCCATATAGGAAAGAGCTGTATACATAACTGCTAAGAGTACAGCTGCAATCGCGGCTGCTTTTGCACAAACACCCATCAGCTGTTTTTTGGTAGAAGCTCCTTGTTCCTTCAATGCATTCACGATGATAATTCCAAAAACAAATGCTACAAGGGCATCCAGAGTAAGGTATCCTTCCTGAAATCCTTTAAAAAACGCTTGTGATGTGTACCCTTTTGACGGTGCTTGAATGGTTCCAATTGGGCGAATAAGAGCTACCACTACAAGCAATCCGATAAATGTCAGCTTAATTGGTGTCAAAAATTTCCCAACTATATCAATGATTTTTGAAGGATTAAGTGATAACACGCATGCCAATCCGAAAAATAATATTGTAAATATGATCAATGAGACAGGGCCTGCATCATTTGATAAAAAAGGTTTTACCCCAATTTCAAACGATACGTTTCCTGATCTCGGGATAGCGAAAAAAGGCCCGATTGCCAAATAGAGAATCGTCGTAAATACAATGCCAAACACCGGGTGAACACGGCTGGCTAACGACTGTAAGTTTTGTTTACCCGAAAAAACAAATGCTGTTATAGCCAGTAATGGCAATCCAACTCCGGTCACTAAGAAACCTGCATTAGCGACCCATACATTTTTCCCGGCCAATTGACCAAGCATAGGCGGAAAAATGAGATTTCCTGCTCCAAAAAACAATGCAAATAGCATTAATCCTATAATGATGATATAGGAAGCAGACACTTTTTTTGACATTATATATCCTCCGATTAAAGTAGACACTTCTTGAATAGCCAGGAAACATTACAGATGCTATTTGCACTGGCACAGTGTTGATTCCAAAATAAGCTTGTGTCAGTTTTATATATTTTTATCAAGTTTAATAAAAGCATGATTTGATAGTTTCCGATATCGGTTAAAAAACCAATTGCACCAAAACCATATAAACAACGGTTCCCCCCGCTATGGAAAGAAGCATATTTTTCTTCCACAAGTGAAGCAGTACAACTGCAGCTGCTCCAACTAATTCAGGAATGCCATGACTTCCAGAAAGCAGACTCACATCTTTTAAACAATAAATGACCAAAAGCCCGATTACCGCTGATGGCAGCACTTTACCAAGATACTGTACATATTTCGGTGTCGGTTTGCCAGACGGGAAAATCATGAATGGAAGGAACCGTGTCAGCATTGTTCCTAGCACGACCATTGCAATGGTGATCATTTGCTGCGTCATAGTCATCGTCATACGGAAACCTCAGCTTTCTCCAATGGTTTTCTCAGAACAGTCAGTACCCCTAAAATGGCGAGCATAGCAGGAATAATAAATTGGTTTCCGCCAAAAAGGATAAGACAGGCTACTGAAAGTCCAAGTCCTGAGAGAGCACTGTAATGCTTTTTCTCTTTCATCCATTGTTCTATGAATATCACAATAAACAGAGCAGTCATCACAAAATCAAGCCCTTCGGTATTAAACTTCACGTACGACCCAAAAATACCTCCTATCGCTGCCCCCGCGACCCAATATAAATGATTAAGCAGTGTCACAAAAAACATAAACCAGCCCTTGTCAACATTCGCCGGAACATTAGCGGTATAATTGATAGAAAATGACTCATCGCACATTCCGAAAATCAGATAAAGCTTTTTCTTTCCAGTCCCCCTGTACTTATCCAACATGGAAATTCCATAAAACAAATGCCGGGCATTGACCATTAACGTCAAAAAAAGAGCATTCATAGGGTTGAACGCACCAAGTAAAAAATTCGCTGCAACAAACTCCATTGAGCCCGCAAATATCATAAAACTCATGATGATTGGATAGATTGCGCTAAATCCCAAAGAATGCATAAAGATTCCATAAGCTATCCCCAAAAATAAAAACCCCGCAAAAATCGGAATGGTATATGGGAATGCAGAACGAAATGCAGCCCATATTTGACTTCTCTTATTCATATGAGTGTTTATAGCAGGAGAGCTTAAATGTAACGATTCTTTATTTTTATTCAAATCAACAACCTCCTACATTTCATCAATTGGCACACTGACAGTTCTTTTTTCTGTACTCATGACTATGCTTGTGTCAACTCCACTAATAGCAGGATTCTGCATTAATGAATCAATGATAAAATTCCGATAACTCTCCATGTCCTTCGCCACAATCTTAAGCATATAGTCATGGCTTCCTGTAAGTGTGTAGCATTCTTGAACCTGTGGGAATTTGTTTATATCCTCTAAAAATGAATGAATTGTCTCCCTATTTAAGGGTGATAAGTTGATGAGAGCTAGTGCTGTGACTTCGATTCCAAGTTTTTTCTCATCAACAATAGTCGTAAACTTTTTAATTATACCTGCTTCTACTAGGTTCTTTGTTCTTGCAAGGCAAGCTGATGGTGAAAGCCCAATTTTCTTAGATAAATTTAAATTTGATATTGAAGCATCTTCCTGCAAATCTCTTAAGATGGCCTTATCAGTTTCGTCAAGCATAATACCCATTTCACAACCCCCAATACAACTTAACAGAATTATATTTCATACAATTTAAATAATAACGAATTTTTATTCGTTAATCAAATATTATTTAAATTTAAATCCTTTTAAAGTATTATTCACAGAATAAAATTATCCTCGCGATTAACTCATAATGAAATTAACTTACATCAGAAAGAAGTCATGGGAGAGTTATGTACTTGTGTGACTTGATACCAACATCATAAGAAACTTATCAGAAGCCAAAAAGTTATTGCGGTCTCACCGAAAATTGAATTTGCGGTGCCCTATTGCCTTTTTCCGCGAACGAAAATTGTTAAAATTCGCAAAACAGAAAGTCTACTCTATTATTATTTTAAATTCGTCCTTTAGTTCTTCTTGAGCCTCTTGTATAACTTCTAATACATCGTCAGCGTATGAACCTAAAAATGTATTGCTGAACTCAAAATTTTTCAAGACTAAAGTGAGCGGCAAATCCACCCACCCTGTCAGGCAATCCCATAAAGCGTCTAAATTTCTCCCATAGTAGTCTGGGAAGTCTAGTTTATCTTTTAAATCATCATGTAAAACTTCTATATTTTCAAAGTCTCTTCCATCTATTATTATTTTTCTCATTAGAAACTATGCCCTCCATTATTTTATCTTAACAAACGTTTACTATGTAACAGCTGTTTGTCCAAATGAGGCTGAAAACAAATAAAAAACACCGATAGGATGAAACTATTGGTGTTTGCAAGACATCTTCATACCCGGTAGGCATAAATAATGCTAAACTTTGTTTTTAAAAAGCTATCATATCAAATTTTTATGTTACAGCTTTTACTATCGTTTAATCTAATTGAGGAGTAAAACAAGATATGTTTGAAAATCACATATCCCCTAAAAATTAAAAACTAATCGGCAGTTCTTCGAGTGCTCTCATCAGAAAATTCCCTTTCCATTTCATTTGTTTCTTTTCGCCTTTTAACTGTATATTTGGACAGCGGCGTAATAAGGTGGAAATCGCAATCTTTGCTTCTAAGCGGGCTAGCTGTGCACCAAGACAAAAATGATTGCCATGGCCAAAAGCAATATGGCGGTTGTTCTTTCTTTCAATATCAAATATGTCGGCATTTGGAAATATCTTTTCATCACGGTTTGCTGATGCTAAAGAAATGATGATCACATCTTTCCGTTTAATCTCCTGCCCATGCAGTATAAACGGTTCAGCCGTCCAGCGAATTGTCGTTAGCTCAACAGGGCTGTGAAACCGCAATGCTTCTTCTATGGCTGAATTCATCAAGTCCGGCTGCTGGCGGAGCTTTTCTAGTTGATCATGGTGACACATCAGAGCATATGTCATATTGGTGATTAAGTTTACGGTTGTTTCATGACCTGCAACGATAAGCAGCATAATCATCGAGTACAATTCTTCTGTACTTAATTGTGTGCCTTCACTTTCCGCTTGAATTAATGCACTGATTAAATCTCCTGCAGGTTCTCTCCTTTTTTTGCGAACTAAGGATTCCAGATATTCAACAAACTCCCCTAACAAGTGGTCATTCTCCTGAAGTCTTTCAGGGGCATCTGAAAAATCAATAATTGCTTGCGACCATACTCTGAATTTTTGACGATCTTCCAAGGGAATGCCGAGCATTTCACTTATCACGATAATCGGCAATGGAAACGCATAATCGTCTACTAGGTTCATGAATTTGTTGGGCTGCACTTTATCCAATAAAGAATCTGCGATATGCTGGATTTTGTCTTCCAACTGCAAAATCATCCGATGCGTAAATGCTTTTTGAACAAGAGTTCGCAAGCGGTTGTGATCAGGGGGATCTGAATTAAGCATATGTTTTGTTAAAGTCTCTTCATTCTTCAATAGAGCAGGACGTTTTTCTTTTGCGGTAAATACATTTTCATAGTTTTTCTTTAATTTTTCATTCTTTAATAAATGTATTGCATCATCATATCTCGATATGAGCCAGCCTTTCCCCAGAGCTCCTAAAGATAATGGGTAGAGAGCCTGTGATTTTCGCAATTCTTTATAAAATTCATACGCTTCATCTTTAAATGCTCTCGAAGACAATTGACTTTCCGTCAAAATGGTTACACTCTTTTTTTCTTTTGAAGACATTCATTCGACCTCCATCTTTGAAAGGTTATGATAATCTTTAAATATAAAATCAGGACGATTTGTAAAATGATCCATTGAGATCAGTATTCATGATAAGGGCCAAAATGCCGTCCCCGCATTTTGAAATAAAAGATATGAGACAGTCATTAATCATTTTGCTGCCTAAACTCTTTCCCTGATAAAATGGCGAAACTCCTAATACTTCTATGCCGGCTCTTTTAAGGATTTGGAAAATTTTTTAGCCCCATTTTGATTAATGTTATCCCCCCTGCTGCTATATAATCGATCAAGTTTAATGTCGGGTTTATCACGATGTTTTAATAGAGCGGCAACAACCATTTCACCATTCTGAATGCCAACAAAAAAGAAATGCTTTTTAAAATATGCTCTTGTCAGTACTTTATGCATTTCAAAAATAAATGAATGATCTTTTTTTCGCGTTTTACGAGTAAATCCATAAAAGGATATTGATTGAAAGATTGATGGAATAGCTTTGCCACTTTGCTTACTTCATCTGCTCTTGCTTGTCGATAAAGAAACATTGATGCACCTCCTCTGAGCAGTAAAGCAGGAAATCGAATTAAAGCGCCCTTCCTATTGGAAAGGCGCCTGCCGTTTTACTGTGCCAAAATGTTTTTCATCAGTGAGTTTTTATAAAATCATTTATTAATTGATCAGTTGTCAATATTGTGGCAAATTCATCATGCAATGTAGCTAGAGATATATTATGAATAGTCGCCGCATCATAATATGTATCATTTTGGTCTCTCATTCCGAAGGCTGCTGTTGCATCTGAAATCAGGTATGTATCAAACCCTAAATTACCACTCATTCTTGTGGTGGTTGATACACAGTGAGGCGTGGTTAAACCAGTTATGACTACAGTGGTTATTTCATTTAATTTTAAGAATTCTTCTAAATTCGTACCAATAAAGCTGCTATTTACTGTCTTGGTTATAATGACTTCTTCATCCATAGGCTTAACTATTTCCTTTATTGCAAACCCTTCATTCTTTGGATGGAATAAAGAATGAGGTTTATCAGAAGTGTGTTGTATGTATATGACTGTCCATCCTTTTTCTCTCCATAATTCTAGTATTTTACTAATGTTTTCTTCCGCCTTTACGTTATTCCGTTCCCCCCATTTTTTATCATCGAAGGCTTTTTGTACATCCACAATGATTAAAGCTTTCTTTTCTTCCACAAGATACCCTCCTACGTAGAATTTCTATTTATTACTACATTCTAAATACAAATTTTACTTTTGTACAATTGTTTAATGATGAATTTCAAATGAGCGCCTTCTTTATTGGAAAATGCGTTCTATACTGCAACTGTGCCCAAGCCGTTAACCTTCAAATCTAATCTGAGAATCACTGGCTCTACAGAGAATAATAAAAAACACTCTAATAACGAGTGCTGAAATGAAAAACTATTGATTTAGAAGCCATTTGATACGCTCAGCTGAAATGATGTAGTGGAGTATTATAAGACATAAAAAGACAATACTAACTGGTTTTAAATAACTAAAATAAAGCGCTGCAACAGCCATTGCAAAGATCAATAATTCAATAACTAACCTTGTTACTCCGTTTACAGCTATTACAGTTTGTCCGCTTCGACTAGGATCATGAGGTACTGCAAATACAGACCAGACAATCATAACTGCAATAGGTAAAACCAAAGTTAAAACATATTTAAAATAACCATTAAAGCTTATCCAAGCATACACCCCTAAGGAGATTAGTGCAGCAATTTCAAGGGTGAATCTTAAAAGTAAATTAGTCTGATTCAGTTTTTCCAACTCCTCTATAAAAAACACCCCCGCAGGAGATGCTCTTTCTCTGCTTTATTTCAGCGTATAAAAACTTTTCTGTTCTTCCTCTTTAGATTCTATTGTAGTTTTCGGCGAGATTACCTCTACTTTTGAAGAGATGATACCGACTGCTGCTGTTACCAATGCTCCGATAATAGAACGATGATAAGTATAATGAAATATGACAACTTTTCCCCTCCTATTCAGTTAATTATCCAAATAATCAGGAAGTTGTCTACAATTTGCAGAATTTGTCGAACGAAGTAAAGATTATACCTGGGAGGCTTTACTCATTGTATGAATTACAGTAAATAAATTGCCTTCCCTTTTGAGAAGACGTTCCAACTCAGCTAGACTCTTCCAATAGGCTTCCTTTTGGCGCAGCTGCTTTTATTCAAAAATTGAGCAACACCTGAATGTTTCATTGGAATTTCTGAACCATCGATCGCTGCTGAATTTGTTGCAAATGCATACGTAGGAGTAGTCGAATGGTGGTTGAAAAATGAAATGCCTTCCCCACCTCGAGTGATGGCAGAAAAAGCGGGGGTTTTGTTAGAGAGGAATCTATAGATATGTGTATCGAAGATTTGACAGCATTAAAAATTATACTTACATCGTTGGGAACAGGCCAACAATAAAGCGGAAGAACGTTGTCATTTGAAGTGGTTTGGAATAAAAATGATTCGAATATGTTCTTATCATTGTAAACGAACAAAAAAAGAACATGTTTTGAAAAAAGATTGATCAAAACATCTTCTTATATGTTGTCATAGCGTAACTTTTTATAAAAAGGTTAATTACATTTTCGGGGCTTCCAAACCAAATTTTGCCCATTCTTCTTTTGCTGGACCATAAATACCTGGAACAGTTAAACCTGCTTGTCTCATAAGAACAGTCATTTGTCCCCGATGGTGGTTTTGATGTTGAATTAAAAACATCAAAAGTGAACCGTTAGGCATTTGTTGTCCAATAAAGTTGATACGTTCTTGAAGTGTATGGTCAGTCCATTGGGTTTTTAATGCCTGTACAAATGCATTACTGGCTTGATGATAGCTGTCAGCTATAAACTGAGCAGAAGTTGGAACAGGATAATCTTCAGCTGGGGCTTGGAACGTTAAGTCTGTGTTTGAGGTAATGATGCCAATGGCAGCAACAGTATGCCAAGCAATACGGCCTAGAGTCCAATTTTGTGAAGTTATTTCTTGTTTAAGTGATTCATCAGTCAGACTATTTAATAGTTTCTGTGTAGCATCTGCTTCGAACTCCCAAGATTTCAAAAAATGGTCTAAGGTTTGAAACACAAAAATCCTCCTTTTCATTCTTTTGTTTTTTCAATGTGCTTATAGGTTAATTATAATGCCTCCTTTCGTTAAAAAGAACAAAAATTTCGGACAAGAATAATCATAGTAAAATGCGTAGACATTCTTAAACGTAACGATTTACGCATCTTTTTACAAACATGGTGACTCCTTGGTCTCCATTGTCAGCGAGAATCAAATATCATATGAAGACAATCCTATATTCTTATCACTTTACTGAGCAATAAATACCTTCCGTATACTTAGTGATGCCTTCATCGTAATCAGGATACTTATATGCAAGACTTTCTGATACAGCTTTTGAATACTTTCTAAATAATGCATAGCAAGTAAATAAAGACTTCCACATTTCCTGATACCCATTCACAGAATATGTAGACATGAGTTCCTCCCATTCTTTATTTGAAAGGTACCGCTTCATAAATTTATAGTTCTTCCCCATACTAAATGAATACCCTTTCTGAGATGCGATATGCCAGGCCATCATTCTCAATAAATTAGGACGTACAATTTCATTTAAATGGTCAATGGCAAAAAGGATTTCATTTCTTGCTAGTCCTTTTACTACGTAAGTCGAAACCATCCAGAACTCATTACAGCAATCATCAAATTCCCTTGCAGTCGGCTTTTTCATCCAGTATTGGCGATCATTTGGGGTCACTTTATAGTTGATGAACGAATCCTTATCGAGCAAGACCTTAACCAAACCATCGTTATTAGCAAAATAATCTTCTGCTTCACGAATTGGAATAAGGGTTAGATCTAATTTGTTGCCATCCTCAAAAAGAATGATGTATGAAAACCAATTACCTAATTCAGGAGGAAAAAGCTCCATATCTTCTGGTTTTTGCATCAAAATGCGCTTCCCAAAGATTTCGAGCCACTGATCATTTTCTTTAAAAGATTCTACATCAGTTACAAAATACGAGATGTCATAATCTTGGAAGTTGTCAGGAGGGATATTTCTGTTTGTACGTGACCCTTCCAAAGTGACCAATCGGATTCTCTCATCGTTCAAAGCAAAGTCCAAGAAAATGTCCATCATTTCCTGCTCACTTCGCATCGCATGTTCCTCCGTTTCAGCCTTAATATCTAACTGTAAAACCGAATATTGATCTGTACGTCTTATAGATTTTTTTACTCTTGAATGTGATGTATTCTTCTAAGCTTTATTTTACATGAAGTCCTTCTATATATCATTCAAAATTAAGATGCAAGACATCTCAAAATCAGATATCAACTATGAAGGACTACATGAATATTCAGTTTTTTGTAGAGCCGCCATGGGACGACACTATCTTTGACACACTTTAATCCCCCCTGCTTTATCGACATGTTAACTGGTATGAGAGATTGACAAAAAGAAGGAAAACGATATATTTAAGCGAATACGAGTTTTTGAGCAAATTTTAAAATGACACTTTTTTCAAAAATCATGTCTTAACGGGGGGATTCGGTATGAATGAATTTATGAAGAAGTTTTCCTTAACAAAACCGATTATTCAAGCTCCAATGGCTGGCGGTATTACAACGCCCCGACTTGCATCTGCAGTTTCGAATCAAGGTGCTCTTGGCAGCTTAGCATCGGGGTATCTTACGCCAGACCTGCTAGAACAACAGATAAAAGAAATGTTTGAGCTGACAGACGCTCCTTTTCAAATTAATGTGTTTGTTCCGCTTGGTCTAGAAATGCCACCAGAAGATCAGATTAAAAAGTGGAAAGAAAACATACCGTTAGCTAATCAAGTAAATCAATTCACATCTGTACAAGAAGAGTGGGATGACTTCTATCAAAAAATTGATCTAATTTTAAAATATAAGGTTAAGGCTTGCTCATTCACTTTTGATCTGCCGCCTGAAGACGCAGTAAAGGAGCTAAAAACCGCTGGATGCTGTTTAATAGGAACCGCTTCAACAGTAGAAGAAGCATTGTTAATGGAAGAACGGGGAATGGATATAGTAGTCCTTCAAGGAAGTGAAGCCGGTGGACATCGCGGAGCATTCTTACCTTCCAAAGGTGAATCTGCCGTAGGTTTAATGGCTCTGATTCCACAAGCAGCAGATGCACTGAGCGTACCTGTCATAGCTGCTGGGGGAATGATAGACCACAGAGGAGTAAAAGCAGCTTTAACCCTTGGAGCCCAAGGCGTTCAAATCGGTTCTGCCTTTTTAATTTGTCACGAGAGTAACGCACATCCAGTACATAAACAGAAAATACTAGAGGCAAACGAAGCAGATACAAAGCTTACAACATTATTTTCAGGTAAAGAGGCCAGAGGAATCGTAAATAAATGGATGGAAGAAAAAGAACAGTTTGAGACACAAACCCTTCCGTACCCTTATCAAAATACACTAACGAAGGCAATGAGACAGAAGGCTTCACTTCAAAATAACCATGATCAGATGTCTTTATGGGCAGGTCAAGGGATACGGTCATTGACTGAGGAAATTTCGGTTAAGCAGCTTTTAAATCAGCTTTGCCAAGAGGATATAAAAATATAGGCGCACCTCATTGATAGAGCAAAAAGCAAACTTCGACAGGCAGTTTGCTTTTTTTTCGTAATTTCATCCTCTGACTCTGGAAATCTAAATACTCCTACATTTTCAAAGCTAATTGAATCGGGTTACCAATCATCCCATTGATACGATGCGATCTTAATGATTTCACCACAACCACAATACATCACCAACATTTCGATCTCATCTCCCCTTCTCAAATTTTGCTACCTATTCGAAAAATCGATAACTCCCATATTAAATCCGAATAGTAAAATGGTTTTTTTCGTTTGATTTAGATGATATAAAGTCATATGATAAAAAAAGAATGAGACAGAAAGCGTGAGAAGTTATGAAAATAGGATTTTTTGATTCTGGAATTGGTGGCATGACTGTATTGTATGAGGCCATAAAAGTTCTTCCTAATGAAGATTACATTTTTTATGCAGATACGGTAAACGTTCCATACGGTGAAAAATCAAAGGGTAAAGTTAAAGAATATATTTTCAATGCAGCTGAATTTTTGGCCAGTCAAAATATCAAAGCTCTTGTTATTGCGTGTAATACAGCTACTAGCATTGCGATAGAGGATCTTCGGAGAAATTTCGACTTTCCGATAATCGGAATCGAACCCGCTGTAAAGCCTGCTATAAATAAATGTACAGAGGAAAGAAAAAGAGTTCTGGTAGTTGCTACTAATTTGACCCTTAAAGAAGAGAAATTTCATAATCTAGTTAAAGAAATTGATCACCATGACCTTGTTGATTGCTTAGCTCTTCCAGGACTAGTTGAATTTGCTGAGAACTTTGATTTTGGTGAAGACAAGATCATTAAATATCTAGAGAACGAACTATCTTCTTTTGATCTGAAACAATATGGAACGATTGTGTTAGGATGCACTCATTTTCCGTTTTTCAAAAACAGTTTTGAAAAACTGTTTGGGATAACAGTTGATATTATTTCAGGCAGTGTCGGTACTGCAAAACAGTTGAAAAAAGTTCTTACAGATCGTAATCAGCTTGGTAAAGGATCGGGCTCAATCACCTTTTTCAATTCTGGCCATAAAATTGTGGACCAAGAAGTCATATCAAAGTACAAAAGATTGTTTGAAATATTAGATGAAACTCAAAGGAGTCATGTTGGATATTGAATGTAAATGAAAAAGACAATCTCCTGAAGAGAAACATGAACTAAGAAGCGGGCTTAAAAAGCCCACTTTTTTTCTAACAAACAATTGAGTTATACACACATATCTGATTACAGTGTTTTCTCTCTTTCCCCTCTTATTTCTCCCCCCTCTCTATAGCTTTTCTATTTCAATAAAACACAAGTCTCGATTGAAAAGTTATCGTAACATTTACACTTCACAGGAGATTTTTCACGATTGCGAATCGACCGTTTGCCAGATGCACAAAGTCATAATGTGTAAATTCTGTATCTATGTGCATGTTTATTATGGAATTATTTTCATAATGTTTTATAATACAAGATGATAGCGTTTTCTAATTATAATGATAGGGGGAAATAATGATGATGAAAAAAGGTCTGCTTGCGGGTGCGCTTACGGCAACCGTGCTTTTTGGCACATGTGCAGTAGATGTGCCGGGTATTATTAGTCCAAAAACCGCAGAAGCTGCATCACAGCTAACTGATGGAATCGGCGGGAGGGCTTACTTGAACAGTAATGGTGCCATTCTTGTTACGAAAATCCAGCTTCCTAGCTCCACTCAGGTTTCAAATGGGACAGCCTACATCTACTCTGGTTTTAGCGGAGGCACAGAATCCGATATTGGGCTTCAGTACAGTGATAAATATAATGTATGGAAACCATATATGAAAGTTGGTTCAAAAGGACAGGATCAGGTTCAGTACCTCGAAGGAGGAAGCCAATTCACGAATACGAAAGGCTTCCGTCCCGGCAGCACCGTACAACTTACCATCTACAAAAACCTTAACGGCAATACCCGCGCTACATACTGGGGCACGAACAATGCCGGATACAACGGCCGTCTCATCTCAGAAATCAGCAAAACAAATGTCGGCTCCATCTCAAAATGGAAAGCGCTCGCTACAGTTGCAACAACAGGGTCACGCCAATCTATCAAATCAAATTTTTCAACATCTTTTACAAACATCACCATCGACAACAAAGCAATAACACCTGTAATTGATACACAAGACTTCGCTAAAGTAACAGTCTCAGGCAACAGTGTCAGTTTGTCCGTTGTGAAAAATTAAAACATGTTGAGCAACCAGTGCGGCAATTGGCTTAAAAGGGGCTTTAAAAGGCCCTTTTTTCATTTCGATTTAACAGTTAGCTTTGGTTCATGCCGTCTAAGAAGCAGCCTGCCGGCAGCTAGACAGCCAGCTGATTGTACGGGAAACCCGCTAACACTTATTATGGTCGAAGGCGGTTCTTTTTAAAACGAATCACTTGTCTGTGTTCACCTTCTTTTCAGCTACATACTACGTGATAAGCGCGGAAAAAATTAAGGTTCCCCTTTACATTCTCTTCATTTGTTTTTTACAGTTGTCTACTATGCATACCGCTCTCTTAAGGGATAAAAGTCATTGGACGGGCATCTCTTCTAATCAATCTTCTTTTTCTTTCATTCCCCTCTGATTTCCGTAGGATTAGTAAGCACAGAGGCTTTTAGTTCCCGATTACAGGAACATTTTGAGGAATAATTATTTTGCCCTTCAAATCTGAAAGGTATATAATAAATATACTTGTATGACAATTGAAAGGAATGATTTTTATTAAATTCAATCCTGTTTCCAATAAAAAATTATACATACAAATTTATAATCAGATCCTTTCGGAAATTCAGTTAGGTTCTTTTAAAGTAGGTGATAAACTGCCTTCAGAAAGGGAATTATGTGAGCAGTTTGGTGTCAGCCGCGCGCCGGTTAGGCAGGCTTTGAGTGCCTTGGAAATGAATGGGGTCATTTATTCTCGCCAGGGAGAAGGTGTGTTTGTTAAGAATACCACAATAACCAATGGGATTTCTGCTTCCATGGAGTCAGCATCTCCGGAAGATATTGTGGAGGCAAGAATGCACATTGAGCCTTTAATTATAAAATTTGCGGCTTTGAGAGCGACTGACGATGATATTCAGGAGCTTAGGAAGACAATAAAAAAAATGGAAGAAGAAACGATGTCTGGTGTGTACGTTCCTGAAACTGACGAACAATTGCATATGGGGATTGCGAAAGCATCACATAATGATTTATTTATTACCTTCATGTCCGCTATCACAAATGCTATGAAGCAGCAGGAAATGTGGCGGTTTATTCGTGACCGAACCGTTACTCGTTCAGAATACCGCGAAGTGAATTTTCAGGAACATAAACTGATTATTAAAGCAATTGAGGACCGTAACGAAAAAGAAGCTGTTGAGCGAATGACTGCCCACATGCAGAACTTATATGAACGATATTGGAAAAGCTAAACTCTGTTAGAAGAAGCCCTTTATTTAAAAAAATCTGGCGTATAGTGGCTATAATATGACCTCCATTTCTATACGCCTTTACCTACCTATTCTCCTTTTTGGTCTTCTGATCCTAAACATCTTTGACAAATACCATATAACACTTTAACACCTTCAGAACTATAAACTGTATCGATCACTTTTTCACACACCTGGCATACAATCGTATCTTGTTGCACTTTTGATTTCTGTACCATGGTTTTATTGCCTCCAATCATTTTTATTTCACAAATGCCCTCATCAAATCAAGGCTTGATGGCCGCTTCCCCACAACGTCTGTGACCACAGCCCGAATGACAGTATTCATTCCTGGATCACCCTTTCGCTGATTAGCCCTAAATTTTTATGGACACTTTGCAAGATTTTGAGTTTTCTATATTCAAAAAATGACTGTCGTTCTGAACATCACCCATTGGCTCTTAATCACAAACCTTTTTCAACTAGACTTTTCAATGCTGGATTTATATGTGTCATTTTTTACTTTAAGCGCTTTTCCAGACTGTTTCACCAGAATTACAAGAATTAGAGAAGCTAGGATCATGCTTAAGCCTAAGAAAATCATACTTATATTAAAAGAACCTGTCATATCCTTAATATAACCGACAATGTATGGACCGAAAAATCCGCCAAGATTTCCGATACTATTGATTAATGCTATCGCACCACCCGCTGCAGCTCCTGTTAAGAAAGAAGGCGGAATTGCCCAAAAAGGAGAATAGGCACCAAAAGCGCCGCATAACGCAATTGTTAAAAATACAAATGCTAATATAACACTTGAATTTGCTACATAGCTGCTAATGACCATTGCAACAGCACTGACAGTTAAACAAGCAGCTACGTGCCAGAGTCTTTCGTTTTTCTTGTCAGAATGATTTCCAACTAAAATCATAACCACCATAGCGCAGAAATACATAACACCTAACAGCCAGCCCATCCCCTGTGTGCTTAGAGAAATCGTTTCAGATAATCCTTGTGAGATCGTCGGCAAGAACATATTAATGCCGTAATATCCAATCATCCAGCAAAAATAGCCGATCGATAGAATTAACACATCCCGATCTTTTAAGGCTTGAGCAAATGTATAGTGCTTTACCTGTTCTTTTTCCATCCTTTCTTTTGTTGTTACGTTAATAAGCCACCGCTTTTCATCTTTATTCAGCCAATTCACATCTTCGATTTTGTCATCTAGGTAAAAAAATGCAATTACACCAAGTATAAGCGCAGGAATCGCTTCTAAAATAAACAGCCACTGCCATCCAGATATATCAAGCCATTCAATTCCTAAGAGAAATGTAGAAAGCGGAGAACCCAATGCATTCGCCCCAGGGATGGCCAGCATAAATCCAGCAATTGCTTTAGCATGATGTTTCGTTTGATAAAATCCACTCAAATAAAAGACCATACATGGATAAAAACTAGCTTCTGCAGCACCTAATAAAAACCGCGCAGTATAAAACTGCCATGGTTCTTGTACAAAAGCCATTAATATCGCGATGATGGCCCACGTGATCATAATCCGGCTGATCCATTTTCTCGCCCCGATTTTTGTCATGATAGCACTACCCGGAACTTCTAAAATGAAATAACCAAGAAAGAAGATCCCTGCTCCCAGTCCAAATACAGCATTTGAAAACCCTAGATTCTCATTCATCTGGAGAGCTGCAAAACCGATATTAACTCGGTCTAAAATCGCGATAATAAAACATAAGAATAAAAATGGAATTAACCGGATTGTTACTTTACGAGTGGTTGAACGCTCTAATGCTAATTGATCCAAAAAGACTCCCCCTTAACCCTAGTTTTGTCCTCCTAGGTGCTGCCCTGTCCAAAGATAAAAGCATCACATTTTCTTCAAAAACAGAAAGTTCTCCTCTTTTTGTTAAACGCTTACATTTTTCTCTTGTTTTGTTTCGTCTTTGATAGAAGAGGGTCAGGCATGTTTAACATACCTGCTCTGCATAGATCCACTAGTCCATGTGTGAACCGCCATTAATATCAATTTCTTCCCCTGTGATGTAGGCTGCTTCTTTAGTAGCCAAAAACGTAATTGCGGCGGCAATTTCTTTTGTTTCACCCGGGCGACCCATGGGGATATTATCAATGACTTTTTTCGCATCTTCTTCAGAAAGTGATTTCCAAATGTCGGTATTGATAAGGCCAGGCGCTACACAATTCACAGTTATACCATCCTTCCCTACTTCACGGGCAAGGTTTTTAGAAAAGCCTAATACTGCTGCTTTGGAAGCGGAGTAATGGGCACCGCCAAAAACGCCGCCGCCCCTTTTTGCAGATACAGAAGAAAGATTGATAATACGGCCATATTGCTGCTTTTTCATTGTTTCTAAAACGGCTTGTGTGCACAAGAACAGCCCAAACATATTGACGTTGAATACTCTTGTCATATCTTCCAATGTCATATCCTGTACCGTTACTTTTTGAGAAATTCCTGCGTTATTCACTAAAATATCAATGCGCCCAAACTCTTCAAGTGTTTTGGCTATCATATGGTCAACTGATTCTTTATTCGTTACATTAACTTCTACACCAACCGCTCTCCCTCCGCTTTCTGTGATAGCTTCTACTGTTTTTAGAATACCTGTCTGATTCATATCTGCTACTACAATTGAAGCTCCCTGTTTGGCAAGAGTTAATGCAATGGTTCTGCCGATTCCTTTTTCAGACCCACTTCCTGTCACGATAGCTACCTGATCATTTAATGTAAACATGGCGTTCTCCCACTTTCATATTTTATCTTCTAAGCATATCCTTAGCCGTTTTTATAATGTTTTCGATGGTAATGCCGTTGATTTCCAGCAGCTTCTCATAAGGAGCTGATTCTCCAAACCGGTCCTGCACTCCGATTCGTTTGACTCGGCCCCTCCCTTCTTCCGCTGCTACTTCACATATAGCACTTCCCAGTCCATTCAGGATGTTGTGATCCTCTACAGTCACGATATTGCCGATATCCAGACACTCTACCACGGCTTCTATATCCAAAGGCTTGATTGTATGCATGTCTAAAAGTGTTGCATAAATCCCTTGCTCTTCCAGCTGTTTGACCGCTTCTAAGGCAAGATATACTGTATCGCCATTCGCAATGATTGCGATATCTTTTCCGTGCTTTAATTGTTTGGCTTTTCCAATGATAAATTCTTCATTTTCGTCGTAAATAACCGGCACTGCGTCTCGGGTAAAACGCAGATACATTGGGCCGTACGTATTCGCTGCCTGCCTGATCAGTTTTCTAGTTGAGTGGTAGTCAGCACCCATGATCACAGTCATATTTGGGAATGATCTTAAAACGCCCATATCCTCAATCGCCTGGTGGCTCCCGCCATCGTTTCCCGGCGTTAGTCCGCCGTGTGAGCAGGCGATTTTTACATTCAAATTTGGATAGCAAACTTCTTGGCGAATTTGTTCCGCCATGCGCAGCGAACCGAAGACGGCATAAGTGCTTACAAATGGGATTTTACCTGTTGTCGCCAAACCTGCTGCCAGGCCGGCGCCGTTCTGTTCCGCAATCCCGACGTTCACATGCTGATGGGGGAGCTGTTTTATGAATTCTCCTGTTTTGCATGACTTGCCGATATCGATATCGATTACGTAAATATTTTTATTTTCTTTTCCCAATTGAACGATTTCATCACCGAAAGCTTCCCGCGTCGCTTTTTTCGTGATTAATGCTTTTTCGGTTTGGCTCATGATCTTAAACCTCCTGCCAGTTCCTCTAATGCTTGTTCGTATTCTTTCTCCTTTGGCGCTACTCCGTGCCATGAGCAGATATTTTCCATGTAAGACACGCCTTTGCCTTTAATCGTGTCTGCTACAATGCATTTCGGCTTTCTATTTTTCGTTTTTGTTACGATGTCTAATGTCTCTACAATCTCTTCCATCGAGTGTCCATCAATTCGCTTTGTTTCAAAACCAAATACTTCGAACTTTTTCTCGATATCTTGAAGTGGCATTACTTCATCACAGAATCCATCAATTTGCAGACGGTTATTGTCGACAAAAACAATTAAGTTATCAAGGCTATATTTCACTGCTGTTTGAACCGCTTCCCAAATTTGTCCTTCTTGGCATTCTCCGTCACCTACCATAGCGAACACCCGGTAATCTTTGTCGTCCCGTTTTCCTGCAAGCGCCATACCGACACCGCAGGAAAGCCCTTGGCCTAGTGAGCCAGTTGAAATATCGATCCCTGGACATTTCTTCATATCAGGATGTCCTTGAAAAGGCGAGCCGTACTGCCTTAATTTGTATACGCTTTCATAAGGGACAAAGCCTCGCAGCGCTAAGGCAGCGTATTGAATAGGTGCCACATGGCCTTTCGATAAGACAAAACGGTCACGGTCTTCCCACTTGGGATTTTGGGGATCTATTTTCATTTCTTTAAAATAAAGGGCTGTGATGATATCAGCAGCAGATAATGAACCTCCTGGATGCCCGGACTGCGCTTCGTAAATCATTGTTACCGCTGTTTTCCTAAGCTCAATGGCTTTCTCTTGGAGTTCCGCAATACTTATTTCTTTCACTCCGATCACCTCAGTCATTATTAAGATAGAAACACGAATACTCAGTTACTTGTTCACTTGTATTACAAGTAACTTATGAGAACACTATACAACTCCTGAAAGCGTTTGTCTACCGTTTTTTGAAAATTTAAAATCAAATCGATTAAAGCTCAAATACTTAACATCTAGCTTGGCTCCATTTCAGATTGATATAAGGACACCACCACGCCAGTGTCAACTGGTTATTACCCTTAAAAATCTTTTTTGAGCAAATCCACTCAATTATTAGAAAAAACGACACCTTCATATCAAAATAAGCTAGATCAATGTACTAAATCGGAAAAGATGAGATGTTACATGTGAAGGGAGTAAAAGTATGAAGAGGTTTGGAATGTCTATAACCAGGCCTCTTTTTTCTTTGTATCTTGGGCTGGGTAACGGCGCTGCTTCTGCTAACCTCTTACCGCGAAAGATTATTCAGTCTCATAAATGCTTCCAGCACATTAAATATGATACAAACACACCAATCCAACAATTTCTATTTCTCTATTTAGCTTTTTTATGTGTGAGGAATAGACTTGGAATGAAGATGGTGGCAAGGATAACTGCAGAAACTAAGAACCCAGCATGGTAACCTTTTAAGCCATTCGCAATCGTTGGTTGTAACCTTTGCATGACAGTTGCGACTACAGTTGCGATAACAGCTGTACCAAAGCTCGAACCGAGATTTTCAATAATATGAATACCGACACCTGCTTCTGGAAGTTGTTTGCTGCCAAGTCCTGTATAAGCATCACTCGTCAATGGAAGCATAATCCCTCCAAAACTGGTCCCGCGGATGAATAATATGATAGAAATCCAAATCATACTTGTTTTATCGGTGATAAAGATAAGCGGAATAGATCCGATAAGCGAAAGAACAAGACTGACCATAACCACGTATTTTGCACCGATCTTATCAATCATTTTTCCAATCATTGGCCGAGTAACGAGCATCCCAACTCCTTGAGGGATTAATGCAAGCGCAGCTTCGATTGCCGTGAAATGACGGAAGTTTTGAAAGAACAATGGAAGTATTAACATGGGTCCCATGACGGCAATATTCGCTAATAATAACCCGACGCTGGATGTTAAGAAGTTTTTGTGTGCAAACAAATTTATAGGGAGTACGGTTTGATTTTTTCTGATTCGATTATATACGATGTAAATTACAGCTAAAGCGAGGCCGAAGCCTACCCATAGGATTGTTTCGCTATTGTTAAATGATGCATGGTCTGCTGCTTTTGTAATTCCGTATATCATTGCTGCACTCATTAAGGATAGATTAATAATTCCAAAAATATCAAGTTTACTATTTTTGTTGAATGGCTCAAAGTCTGGAAGAGTTTTCATCATCAGTGGTGCAGCAATCAAAACGATGAACACGTTGATGAAGAAAATCCAATGCCATGATGTAGTTTGAACGATGAAGCCCCCGATTACAGGTCCTAAGATTGGGCCCAAAATCATAGGTGTGCTGACGATAGCCATAACTTTTCCTATATTCTCTGGACCTGCTGTTTTAACCAAGAGTGTTGACATAAGTGGAGTAATAATCCCAGCGCTAAATCCTTGAAGCAAACGGAATAAGATAAAGCTAGAAACATCCCAACTAATTCCAGCAAAAACAGAAGTTACACCAAAGGCAATGACTGCGCCGATTAAGATTTTCTTTCCATTAAATTTGTTCATAAGCCATCCGGATACTGGAACTGCAATAGCAAGAGCTAAAACATAACCTGTAATGGACCATTGAATGGTATCCAACGTCGTACTGAAATCCTTATTTAATTTGTCGATGGCAATGGCAATGTTCACCATAGTTGAGTCAAGCATTGGGGCAATTGCTCCAAGTGCAATGGCCCAGGCAGCCATGAGGATTTCTTTTGGTAATCCTGGTTCCTTTACTTTGTCTTTTAACATATTATTCTCCTCTCAGAAACCATTTTGTTTCCCCGTCAACAAAAAGATAGCACCATATTGTTTCCGTGTCAACAAAATTAAGAATAAAAAAGACAGCCCATTCACAATAGAGTTGGGCTGACTATGGTTTCTTTATTCTATTTATCCGATTTAATTAACAGCTATTCCCTGTTTCTTTATTTCAGTATCCAAATGCCTGCTGTACTTTTCCACGAAGCTGAGCATACTGTCAAATTGTTCTTCGGTAACTTGTTCAAAAACGACTTTGTCCCGTTCTCGAAACTCTTTATGGAGTTCCTCATGGATGTTATAAATTACTTTTCCTTGCGCAGTAAGCCTAAAATAAATTTCTTTTTTATTATCCGGCTTCTGGTAGCTTTCAATAAGGTCTTTTTTTATCAGTTTCTTAGTTAATTTACTTATGGCACCTCTCGTCATATAAAGGGACTCCGCAAGTTTTCTCACATTGCTATCAGCATTTTTCCCAATGGATTCAATACAATGTACTTCAGAAGGCTTGTACCCCTTCAAACTGTCTTCCATCTTAGACTTATTAAGCAACACCATCTTGTTAAATAAGTCTCTGAAATTCAATATGAGCTGTTCTTCTTTATTCATGGCCTGCCCTCCCACCAGTTGGTGCACTAGCCATATTATATTCATTTTTTGTTTCTATTTCAACAAAATGAGAAAATGATAACTAGTAAGATTAGGGCAGCACACTATTTCCCTTAACTTTTAATTGGATGCTGTCGGGCTTATAGACCACCTTTATTTTGTTAGAACTCACCGTCGGCGGAGAGAAGAAACGCAAAAAACTAAAGAGGACAAAAAGCTGCTGGCGAAGGGTCAGCAGCTAATACAGGGGCGTATAAACATTTCATTCCATACTTTATGATAAAAAAGCACCATACTTCATAGAATAATCATCATTTAATGAGCCATCATCTCATGGGCAATATCGTGTCCATCCATTTTTGACGGGTAGTAAGTAGGCCAGTTTTTGACTTCATCAAGTAAAGCTTCACGGTCGTCCCCCCAATAGAGATGGTAATGACTAGCTTTAGTCGGGTAAATACTATGATCACTAAACTGAATATACTGAGGCAGCCCTTCTGCTTTTTTAGCTAGTTTGAATATGTATCTTACCCCTCTATTGCCCGCATCATAGGTTAGAATTTCGTATCCGTCATACGTATACTTACCAGAATATTCTTTTCCATTTTTGAAGAACGTTACAGTATCTTTCTGGATTACAATACGGTCAACATCTGTTTGATAGCCTTTTTTATAATACTCTTTATATTCTTCAGCTGTCTTGCCGCCTTCGTGTTCTGATTTATATGAAAACACTTCGTCAAGAGTACCATCTTGCAGGTATGGATATACAGATTGCCAATCTCCTTCCCAATCAGAAAGTAAGCGATCCTTTACTTGGCTGTTTTTAAAATAGCCTTCATATATTTTTTCTGTTTCTTCATCATGCGCATGACTATGATCGTGAGAATGTTCGTGTGTATGACTGTCAGATGTTTGCTCTTGCGTTTTGGAAGAGTCTTCTTCAACTGCTGAGGATGATGTTGTTTGATTAGACTCACCTGCAGAAGAACCGGAAGTCTGACATCCTGCCAAAACTAGTAATGAACCAATCGTTAATATGCCTAGCCGTTTTGAAAATAAAATGTTCATTCCAACACTCCTTTTTTATTAAATCGAAAACATTACGATTTATTATACATACATCTCTTGCAAACATCAAAGGAAAAATGCTCTTCATGCGGATGGCCTATTTTAAAGGAATAACTGACTATGTTCATCAGTTATTCCTTTAAAATACGAAAGTCTACGATATTTCCATATCGATCCGCTTCAATGTGACAGCACCCCTCAAGCAGCTGTTTTAATTTTCCACGTCCGCGTTGTACCCTTGATTTTGCTCCGGAGTAAGAAATGCCGAGCTTTTCACTCAACTCTTTTTGTGATAACCCCTGGAAATCAGTTAACTCGAGCGCCTCTCGATACTTTTCAGGCAACCGTTTGATGGTCGATCGAATACACACAGTTGCTTCCTTGGTGAAATTTTCTTCCTCTGCACTGTCATTAAAATGTAGAACATCAGGCAATATTTCGCTTGTTTTTTTTGTACGGTAAAAATCAATAATCGTATTTCTAGTGATCCGATAAATCCAGCTGTCGATCTTTTGTTCATCGATCAGATTTGGGAGATGCACTTGTATTTTCATAAATACGATTTGCAAGAGGTCATCAACGATAGATTGATCGTTAACCCTATGTGAAATATATGTTTTTAACGGCTGATGAAATTGATCCCATAGATCCTCTATATTCATTTGAAAAAACCTCCTATAATTTTGCGTCTGCTTTACATTTGCTTCGTCTTTTTAATCGTAACAAAGAGCAAACAATTGTTGAATCAATTGTATTGCAGCTGTTGCCAAAAATAATGATAAAGGAGAGGTTTGTTGTGGAGTATACCTATTTAGGGAGAACAGGATTGCGGGTGAGCCGTTTATGTTTAGGCACGATGAATTTTGGAGTTGATACAGACGAAAAGACTGCGTTCCGTATCATGGATGAAGCACTTGATAACGGCATTCAATTTTTTGATACTGCCAATATTTACGGCTGGGGCAAAAACGCAGGATTGACAGAGAGCATCATTGGAAAATGGTTTGCACAAGGAGGACAGCGCCGCGAGAAAGTTGTTCTGGCGACAAAAGTATATGAACCGATTTCTGATCCGAATGACGGACCAAATGATATGAGGGGCTTGTCTCTATACAAAATCAGACGTCATCTGGAAGGATCACTGAAGCGGCTTCAGACAGATCATATCGAATTGTACCAAATGCATCATATCGATAGGCGGACACCGTGGGATGAGATATGGGAAGCTTTTGAGACTCAGGTTCGCTCCGGCAAAGTAGACTATATTGGATCCAGTAATTTTGCAGGCTGGCATTTAGTTAAAGCGCAAGCTGAAGCTGAAAAACGGCGATTCATGGGACTCGTCACTGAACAGCATAAGTATAGTTTATTAGAACGAACAGCTGAAATGGAAGTGCTGCCGGCTGCACGGGATCTTGGTTTAGGAGTAGTGGCGTGGAGTCCCCTTGCAGGAGGGCTTCTTGGCGGGAAGGCATTGAAAAGCAATGCCGGAACTCGTACAGCAAAAAGAGCAGATTTAATTGAAAAACATCGTTTGCAACTCGAGAAATTTTCAGATTTATGCAAAGAACTAGGAGAAAAAGAAGCAAATGTGGCTTTGGCATGGGTGCTGGCAAATCCAGTTTTAACTGCGCCGATCATCGGACCACGAACGGTTGAGCAGCTGCGTGATACGATAAAAGCCGTTGAAATCAGTCTGGATAAGGAGATTCTCCGCATGTTAAATGATATCTTTCCCGGACCTGGAGGAGAGACACCTGAGGCATACGCCTGGTGATACATTCATTACTCAATACTGACATTTTTCTTAAATATTTATACTGAACTATCATATTAAGAAAGACAAGAGCATGTTTGTCTCTTGTCTTTTCCACATCGTGCTGAAAATGCTGGCTAAACATCGACAAAAATGCTGCCGCTTAAAAAAGAACCCTAAACAATAGAGTAACTGGAAAGACAACTGGCTTGATCAGCTTGGGACCCCTTTCAGCTGTATTTAAATCAATCAAACTAATGATTCATTGGCAGTCTAAATATTATTATTGTTTCTTTACAAAATAGTAATAGCCCCTGTAATGATTGCTAACAACGTAATAACTAATGATGTAATTACAGCCCACTTAACGGCAAACCTTTGAAATGACCCCAAGTCCATTTTAAGCATGCTTACTAGCAATACTGTTGACGCAACCAATGGACTCATCAGATGAACCGGCTGCCCCATTATAGAAGCCCTTGCAATTTCTACTGGTTCTATACCATATGCTGAGGCAGCTTCTGCAAAGATAGGTACCATACCAAAGTAATATGCATCATTTGATAAAACAAAAGTAAACGGAATACTAGTGAGTGCTACAATAACGGGGAAAAACCCTCCCATTGATGAGGGGATGATGGATATTAATGATCCTGCTATGGCATCCACCATCTTTGTCCCGGATAATATACCAGCAAATACTCCTGCTGAAAATACCAATAATACCACGGTTATGGCATTACCAGAATGCTCGGCGATTCGCTCCTTCTGCATTTTTACATTCGGATAATTTATAGTAAGGGCAAGAACAAAACCAATTAAAAATAAAACTGACGGATGCTTAGTTCCAAGCACAATAAACACCATGATACTTATAACGAGGAATAAATTAAGATATATTAAGCGTGGCCTTTTCAATTGTTCGCTCTCCAAAGTAGCAGCCATATAAGATTGAGAGCTGTCCTTTGTTATATGTCTAGGCTCTAATTGAACGATGCCTATTCGATTCCTCTCTTTCCTTCCCATTAGAAAAGCCAGAAATATCACACAAGCAATACCTCCAAGCATGGTCGGAAGTAATGGCACAAAGAAATCTGAAGGATCCAAACCCAGCACTGAAATCGCTCTTGTAGCTGGTCCGCCCCATGGAGTCATTCCGCTAACGATACTCAACGACAGCATTGCTAATGTCGCCATAACCATGGGATTCATACCAATTCTTTTATACAAAGGTAACATTGCTGAGACTGTTATCATATAGGTTGTTGTACCGTCCCCATCTAAAGCGATAAGCATTGCCAAGACGGCAGACCCTATCGCTATTTTCACAGGGTCTCCCTTTACTATAGATAAAATTTTTTCTATTAGCGGATCAAATAAACCTGCATCAATTAAAATTCCGAAAAAAAGAATAGCAAACAATAGCAATGCCGCTGAACTTGCAACTGTTTGAATTCCTTCTAAAATCATGTCGCCAATACCCTTACCAAAACCTCCAATAAGAGCAAAAACAATGGGAGTGATGGTCAAGGCAACAATAGGCGAGACTTTCTTTGTCATTATTAATATTGTAAAAACAGTTACCATCGAAAAACCTAAAATAGTAAGCATATTACACCTCCAAGAATGCGCTTTCAAATGACTTTTGATTAACATATCTTATACGGTGTAATAAGTTAAATAAATATTTTTTTACTGTGTTTCAAAAAAAATTCTATCATAACTTTAAATGGTTACCATTTGTTCACCCTTTAAAAAATCAATGAATGCTTTAACGAGTTTGATTCCTAATGATTTTTGATCGTACATTAGCCAAGTATCTCTCATTAGAGGCTTACCCTTAGCATTATACAGTTCCATTGTGTACAAATGATCAGATTCCTGCAGGCAAATTTCTGGTGCTATGGAGTAACCAAGACCATGCTTTACCATCTCTTTGCAAGTCTCTTGTCGATCCACTTCCATTGCAATAATGGGGGCTTGTTTTAGATTCGTATGCATCCAATCTTCTATAATCGTTTTTAAAGAAGCATCCGTTTTATATTTGATAAAAGGTAAAAAAGGAAGTTGCTCTATCGTTATTGGTTTTTTTGAGATGATATGTAATTTTTCCCGTGTCAGCCGTTCCTCCACCCCTTTCCAGCGATGGCTTCCTCTCAGTATACCGACTTGTACAATACCAGCATCTAATAATTTCATGACATCTGTGCTCCAGCCTGTTTGTACACTATATTGGACATTAGGATACATAGTGGAAAATTCCCTTAATAACTTAGGGAGCTTATATTGAGCGAAATTGCTTGATACCCCCAGCCTTAGATGTCCTTGCACCTCTTTGCTTAGATTAGAGATATGATCTTTGGTATCTTGAAGTTCCTGTAGCATTCTTCTTGCATAAGCAACCAAGTGTTCTCCTTCCGCAGTAAAGGTAATTCCTTTATGCCTTTTGGTGAATAATTCAATTCCGAAAATCTCCTCAATCTTTTTCAACCGATAAGTGATGGAAGGCTGTGATGTAAATAATCGTTCTGCTGTTTTTGTTACACTTTGTTCTTCGTGAAGAATTTTCAATAAAATCCAATCTTTCTCATCCATTTTCATCTTCCTTTCTAGTCCTTCTTTCACAATTATAAAAGTTTTTTTATCGAATATTAAGAAAACTTATATTTTATTTTTATTTTTTTACCTTCTACACTAAAAAACATAAAAAATACTACCTTTAAGATGAGGATGATGACGATGGTCAAGACGAATGTAACAATCATGAGAGGCGGAACAAGCAAAGGCGTTTTTTTCCACGAATCAGCCATGCCTAACAATAAAAACGAATGGGAGCCCTTTTTGCTTGATGTCATGGGAAGTCCTGATAAAAGACAAATAGATGGTTTGGGTGGCGGTAATTCCCTTACTAGTAAAGTGGCAATAATAAAGAAAGCATATACTTCGGATATTGATGTTCACTATACTTTCGGTCAAGTCAGCATTTCGGAAGAAAAGGTGGACTTTAAGGGGAACTGCGGAAATATCTCCGCTGCTGTTGGTCCATTTGCTATTGAAGAAGGACTTGTAAAAGCGAAAGAACCAATGACTGCGGTAAGGATCCTGAATACCAATACGAATAAAATGATCATTGCGGAAGTAGAAGTGGAAGACGGTCAGGTCAAATATGACGGAGATGTTACGATATCTGGAGTACCTGGATCTGGATCTCCAATCTATTTAAACTTTCATGATGCCGCTGGTTCAGTTACCGGTCATTTATTGCCTACTGGAAATAGTTCGGAGTTTTTAGATACAAGTCAAGGCCAAATAGAGGTGTCTATTATCGACTATGCAAATCCATTAGTTTTTGTGGAAGCGAGCAGTATCGGCCTGGATGGAACGGAACTTGCAGAAGAATTTACTGATCTACAGTTGGCTCAATTTGAAGAATTAAGATCCATTGCGGCAGAGAAATGCGGCTTTGCCAGTCGATTTTCAGCTACAAAGTTATCGCCGGCTGTCCCCAAACTGGCTATAGTAGCAAAACCAGAGAAATATAAAGATAGTACAGGTGCTTGGCATTCAAGCGTTGAGATGGACTTACACATCAGGATGATGTCCATGCAAAAGCCACATCAAGCACTGGCTGTCACTGGAGCGATATGTACAACAAGAGCCCTTTCAGTGGAAGGTGCAATCCCTGCAAGAATAGCAAAAAACCACTCTACAAAGGTTCGGCTAGCTCATTCTTCTGGTATTATTGAAACAATGGTGGAGCCCACTGGTATAAAGATCGTCCGTACCGCACGACGTATTATGGACGGAACAGTTTATACGCATGGAGACTATCAAATGATGTAGATGGACTGTGCAAAAAGCCTCCCCCCTTTCCATCGTTAATAGATGGATTGAATGCGCCTTCTTGCACAGATCCATTGTAATCTTGCATGGCTTTAAAAAAGCCTCTATATTGTTTTTTATGAAATCGCCAAGGTCCTTTCATGTATCTGCCTCAAGCATGACATAATCATTATAGAGAAAATTGAATACTTTTTACTGCAAATAAAAAGATACCAACATCATTGGTATCTTTTAGATTGAGTTCATCTGCAGCGGTTTCTTTTCCTCACTGCTTATTTGATTACAAAATTACCGTACTCGTTTGAACGAACATGAATCGGTCCGTTTAGATTATAGTTGTTCTCCTTGGCGATAGAGCGAAGCACGTCCACACGGGCAACTGATTCTCTCCATTCGTCACGGGTGTCATGATTGGCCGGATTCATCAGATCGTCATAGCGTACGTCCAAGAATTTATTCAACCACTTCTTCTCGTCTATTCCGTCTTTAGGTGATCCGCCCGCTTTTTTGTTCGTACGTTTAATCAAGGCATAAAAAGAGTCAGGGTCATCACCATCGCCATGCTGAATAACCGTATCGTACATCACAGCTCTTGCCAATGCTGTTTTTAGTCCGGCATTATCCGATCGTTTCATGGCAGGCTGATAATACAAATGGTCATTTACTTTGTCTTGAGCGGCGCGAAATTCCTTATCATTTGCAAGCGACTTCCAGGCAGAAGCGAATCCCTTGAGATTGCTTGTATCATCGCTTTCTTCCTTGGCCAGACGGCGCAATTCAGGCAGATACTTTTTCAGTTTGTTATTCGGAACTGCCTTTGTGTATACTTCCACTACTTCCAATGCATCCCCGGTAGCCGTTGTAAAGCCTGCCCGTCCGCATGTATAGCCTCGCCCGTCATCCAATCGCTCTACATATCCATATTGGATCTCCGTTGTGCCGTTTTCAAAGATACTTGTCAGCTGTTCCGCCCGGCGCTTTTGATCTTTATTCAGTCCCGCCGCAAAAACCGTTTCGCTCATCATCAGGGTAAAAAACATGGTGAAAACAAGTAATGAGATCGCTGCTTTTTTCCAAAAATCTGCTTTTTGCATACTGATTTTCATTTCACTTCCCCTTTCTAAATATTGTAAATACAGACTCAGTATACATGAAGAAACTGCCCTATTGTTGAAAATACATCAATTTGTCAATATTTTGAATCTAAAGTAATATAGCTTGAATCTTACTCTATTCATTGCCAATCAGCCTTAGCCCCTCTCACTGGGAAGGTCCCTTGATTTTCATACTGCTTCAACTTTCATTAACAAGATGCCATAAGGCTTTACTCTATTTTATAATGGAAGTGATCATCGAAAATCGTTAGGGAGGTGATGTAATGGCAAGCAAGATGAGAATGCCAGATTCCGCAACGTCCCATGCAAAGCCTACTATTGGGAAGGCGATACTTTGCATGGGGTAGACTTTCTAAAAGATCGCCCAAGTAAGCTTTTCTGATATAGTGGCTTTGCACCTTATTTGACATAAAAAAATAAGGAGCTGGCAGAAATGGCATATGTAAAAGCAACCGCTATTTTACCTGAAAAGCTGATATCGGAAATTCAAAAGTATGTTCAAGGAAAAACAATATATATCCCTAAACCTGAATCCTCTCATCAAAAATGGGGTGCGTGTTCAGGAACAAGAAAGCTGATCGATGACAGAAACGCTTCTATTAAAAAAGCATTTAAAAACGGCAAAACCATTCATCAATTATCTGATGAATATCACCTCTCTATTGAAACAATAAAAAAAATTGTCTACTCTAAATAAACAAAACGGAAGCACTGATAAAAAATAATCAGTGCTTTTTATATGGCGAGTTTGTTTCTTAGTTATTTCCTGCATATGATACCATTGGCCAATTGTGTAAAGTTAAGGGAGATGAGAAGAAAGGAAGGTCCTACAAATGACGATAAACAATGGAACGTTGCAAGTACCCGGCGCGAACATCCACTATCAGGTGCGTGGCTCTGGTCCAATCATTCTTTTGGTCCACGGAGGAGGCGGTGATGCCGACAAGTTCCATCATGTTGCCAATCATCTGGCTAACTGGTACACGGTTGTTACTTATGATCGCCGCGGCCATTCCCGCAGCAATCTCGCCAATCAGATTGAGGGTTACCGTGTGGAAACACACAGTGACGATGCTCACCGTCTTCTAGCCAAAATCACCAATAAGCCGGCCTATGTATTTGGAAGCAGCTCCGGGGCTGTTATCGGGCTTGATCTGTGCATACGCCATCCCGAACAAGTACATGTCATGATCCCACACGAACCAATCTTATTGCAGCTTCTGCATGGAAATGAGCTGAAACAAGCCGAGCAATTCATGGAAGACCTTAAGAAAAATCATCGAAGTGAAGTCATTAAATTAATGTCAAGATTAGAGACAGACGAACAATCAAAGGCTGTCCTGACAAAGCGGCTTCTCGGCAATTCAACGTATTTCACTGAGTATGAAATTCAAGGAATTCTCAGCTATACATTAGATTTCGAAGCATTAAAAACTGTGTTTACATCTTCACCGATGAAGATACTCCCAGCTGGCGGAAGTGCTTCTCGGGAGCTTTTTCCTTATCGTTGCGCGAACGCCCTAGCGGAACAATTGGAAACAGAATGGGTTGAATTCCCCGGAAATCATACGGGGTACACAATGTACCATAAAGAATTTTCTGAGAGGTTACACGACATGTTAGAAAAAGAAAAGAAACATACGTGTTAAGGATTGATTAAAATTTTCAAAATAGGACAGGTGAAACTAACTATGGAATTGGAGAAGATTTCACGAAGCGTAAAAAGAACTTTTCACTAACGAGAACGCAATGTGAGATGTTTAACCAAAGTGATATTAGGGATTTCATCGAAAAATAGGTTTGTACATTACGTTCTCCTATTGATTATTTCCTATCTTAATTCCGTATTTTATACCATTAGATACAACTCTAAAGCGGCTCGTTATTTTGTCCTCAACAACAACCAGTGTCTAACATCATGAATCTCTTTTGAAAATCACCACAAATGCAGGTATGGAAGACTTCATCGCAGCAAAAACCATACCAACTATTGTTGTTGGTATGGTTCGTCCTAGATAGGCCCTTAAGAAGAGATTCTATTGTACGGAGTATTTAGCTAATTGCATTTGTAACCGACAGGGCCGTCTGAACCTGTGTACACATATGTGTCAGACACATATCCAATATTCACGACACCCCGGGAATCTTTCCACTGGATTTGGTCCCAGATATTACTCGTTCCATACTTCCCTGTAACAGTCGTTCCATAAGCGTAACAATAATAAGGAACACGGGAGCCACTCGGAATGGAAAGCATAATAGGATAATTTGTACCAGGACCGCTGCGCATATTGACAGGCGCACCGCTGCTTGTTGAGACAGTAAAGTACTGAACGGCAAGTGCCTGACTGGAAAAAATGAATAATGATGAAATCATAACGGTTAACATACTCAGCATTTTCAGTTTAGTCAATGTCATCCCTCTTTCTTCAATTCCTTCATTTTAAGAAACGATAGAACATAGGCTACCAGCTGCATTTAGGAACAACCGGACCGTCTGAGCCTGTATACATATATGTATCAGAGACAAATCCAGGAACGATCTCCCCGCTGGCAAGCGTCCGCTCTGTGTAATTCCAAATATTACTCGTTCCATACTTTCCAGTTACAGTTGTACCGGTTTTGTAGCAATAGATCGGGATGCGGGTTCCGCTCGGAATGGTCGTTACAATTCCCCAACTTGTACCTGGGCCGCTGCGCATGTTGACAGGAGCACCGCTGCTTGTTGAAACCGTATAATACTGAGCCGCAAGTGCATGGCTAGAAAAAATGAACACAGATGCAATCATCACCGTTAGCATACTTAGCCTCTTTAACTTATTCACCTTATACCCTCCCCTTATAAATGCCGTACGTTTGACTTTCTTACATCCAGTTAAGGATTTACTTTCAGATACCATGCCCCCTCCCCTCCCATATATTTATCAATGTACCATAAACTAGATCTTTCAAAAGTGGAATTATTCCTATGTTTTCGACAATTAAGGATACAAAATAAATGGTAGTCAGGCTTGATATTGATGGTGTGTTACATTTGGCTCTTAATCATTTGTCCAGTCGGTAATCACGAGTGACAATCAGGAAAAAGGACATGGATCAAGCGGCTTCGTTTCCACCAATTAACTCAATCAGTGTACTGCTTCCTTGTATCCACGCTTCTTCTCGATTCATAGATACTCCACCTTTTTCACCAATCAAAAACGGACACCATACAAATCAGCGTAAATGCTGCAAGTTCAGTGTCCGCAACCTATTATGACTTTGCTTTCTTTTACCAGAGCGTATAAAAATGATTAGGTACGTTATCAAACGTTATTCTATGATTTTGCGAGTCGAAAAATCATAACATTTTATATATTTCAATCAGATTATGATCTGGATCTCTGAAGTGAGCAACTCGGGCACTCCATTCCTTGCGATCATGCGGTTTATTCTCACATTTAACTCCTTTTTCGTGTAAATCGTCATACGTTTTATCAACATCTTCTACCTTAAACTGAAGCAAAAATTTTGATTGAGCTTCTCCTTCCAAGGACTTTTTTTCCTCTCCAACGATTTCAGCCATCGTTTCTCGAGATAAAAGCTCTATTTTCGTTTCCCCATTATCAAAGAGTGCATATTCCATTTCATTCTCTAACCAACTTATTGGAAGTCCTAATGAATCTTTATAAAACTCGACGCTTTTCTTAAAATCATTCACCAACAGTCTAATTTGTAACAGCTTCATATCGAGTGCCTCCTATAAAACCATACTTTTACTGGTCATCCAATTTAATGATACCAAAGAAACCTGACAGCACTATGTCAAGTTTCCATACTTCACCCTTATTTCAGATTTAAGTGCAGTTTAGTCCATGTCATAAGAACGAGCAAAAACAGCGATTCTTAAAACAAAAAATGATACCGAGTGTATTTTCTGTATGCTTCAACTTCATTTCGGGAAATGTAACGTTGATAAAAGGAGGTTACATCAATATGGATCATCAAACATTGGCAGCTCATGAGGCTGTTGACTTACATGAAATCGTGAACTTTAAAACACTTTGTATAGCGAAATCAAAGTTAATGCAAGGGCTTGTGTTTGACCAAGAACTGAAGGACTTGATGGAAAAAGATGTACAGCAATCCATTCAAGACCTTACTGAATTACAAGCGGTTTATGAGCGTGCCTCATTTCAGGCCCCTGTCCCTCAAAGCCGCCCAACGCCAATCATCAATTGAAAGGAAGGTAAGCCTCTTTGAATAATGATCATTTAGACCCCATTAATTCGCTGAATGTGCCTGAACTAGCAGACACTACATTCGCGATGGATTTTCTTATACGAGCTAAGGAAGGCGTAAGGAATACTGCTGTAGCTTTGACAGAAACCGCTTCACCAGATGTAAGAGCACTGCTTCGGAAACAGCTGATGCAAGGAATTGCGATGCACCAAGAGATTACGGAACTGATGATCAGCAAAAAGTGGTTCCATCCATATGAGCTGAGCGAACAGTATAAGCTGGATCAGCTCTCTGCAAAAAACACGATCATGGTCGGCAATATGAACCTCTTTCCTGATGAAACAAATCGCAAAGGGATGTTTGACCGGACACCTGATGAACACTAACACTGGAGGTTTTACAGCATGAAGGCAGTAACGTATCAAGGCATTAAAAATGTTGTTGTCAAAGATGTCCCCGATCCAAAGATTGAAAAATCCGATGACATGATTATCAAAGTCACCAGTACAGCCATTTGCGGATCAGATTTACACTTAATCCATGGATTGATTCCTAATCTCCATGAAGACTATGTCATCGGCCATGAACCGATGGGAATTGTTGAAGAAGTTGGGCCAGGGGTTACAAAGGTCAAAAAAGGTGACCGCGTCATTATCCCTTTTACGATCGCCTGCGGTGAATGTTTTTTTTGTAAAAACCAACTGGAAAGCCAATGTGATCAGTCTAATGACAATGGGGAAATGGGTGCTTATTTCGGCTATTCAGGGCAAACTGGCGGTTATCCAGGCGGGCAAGCGGAATATTTAAGAGTGCCGTTTGCGAATTTTACCCATTTTAAAATCCCTGAATCTTGTGAGGAACCCGATGAGAAATTAAGCGTGATTGCCGATGCCATGACCACCGGCTTTTGGAGTGTGGATAATGCCGGCGTAAAAAAAGGCGATACAGTTATCGTTCTCGGCTGCGGACCAGTCGGCCTGTTTGCTCAAAAGTTTTGTTGGCTAAAAGGCGCAAAACGCGTCATAGCAGTTGACTATGTAAACTATCGCTTACAGCATGCGAAACGTACAAACAAAGTAGAAATCGTTAATTTTGAAGACCATGAGAATACAGGGAATTATTTAAAGGAAATCACGAAAGGCGGAGCGGATGTAGTCATTGACGCTGTTGGGATGGATGGTAAAATGAGCGATCTCGAGTTCCTTGCCAGCGGATTAAAACTTCATGGCGGAACTATGAGTGCATTGGTCATTGCCTCTCAAGCTGTACGCAAAGGAGGAACCATACAAATTACAGGTGTGTACGGAGGCAGATATAACGGTTTTCCGCTAGGAGATATCATGCAGCGAAACATCAATATACGCTCTGGACAGGCTCCTGTGATCCACTATATGCCGTACATGTTTGAACTAGTATCAACGGGCAAAATTGACCCGGGAGATGTTGTCAGCCATGTCCTGCCGCTTAGTGAAGCCAAGCATGGCTATGACATTTTTGATTCAAAAATGGATGATTGTATCAAAGTTGTGTTAAAGCCTTAAAAAACGGAGGTTACAGAAATGGAATACGCCTTACACGAAGTGCTTGAGGTTCAGGAAATGACTTCATTTAAGACACTTTGTTTGACGAAATCTAAAACAATGAAAGCACTGGTATCTGATCCGAAGCTGAAAGAAATCATGCAGCAAGATGTTGACATCACCACACGCCAGCTGCAGGAATTTGCCTCTATTTTATCTAATGCAAAGCACGAATGAGGAGATGAATAAATCATGAATCCTATCATAGAATATCTGACCGGCATGAATGTTCTAACAGACCAAATCATTGCTATGGACTTATTAATTTCAGCAAAAAACGGAGTCAGAAATTATGCGATGGCAGCCACTGAAGCCGGAACGCCTGAAGTAAAAGAAGTCCTTATCCGCCATTTGGAAGAAGCACTCGATATGCACGAACAACTCTCGAGCTATATGATGGAAAAAGGCTGGTACCATCCTTGGAACCCTGACGAACAAGTCAAGCTGAATTTAAAAAATATTGATACAGCCATTCAATTGCCAACCCTTTAATATACAATGACTGATTTGCTGAGGAACAGTATTGATTGGCCACAACTGTTCCTCAGCTTCAAAATGAGCACTGTTTGTTCAGGTCCTATGACCGTAAATAGATTAACCGCTTTTCTACATCTGATCTCCGATAATGTTTGCAAATTCTCCAATCCAAATAAGGAATCGTAACCACCTCTTTTTATGCGATCTCTTGATGGAGAAAACAGGCCAGAATCAAAATCCTTCGTTTTAACCTGCTCTCTTCAAACGCAAGGAATGCTACCTTCTTTGCTCCACTGATCCGTGAAGACTTTCCGTTTTAGGCCTGCTTTTGAGCTTTGCCTCGTTTTCGCGCAATTTCCCATCATAATCTTTAATTTTTGTGTCTAATCTTTTAATTGTTTCATCAATTTCTTTCCGCTTCTCTATCAGCCGCTGTCGTTCGTCAGCCAGGATATTTTTTCGAGCTTCTACTGTACGGTCACCTTCGGTAAATAATGTTGTATATTCAATTAGCGCTTCTATCGATAGTCCCGCATTTCGCATGCATTTAATGAATTCAATCCATTTGATATCTTCTTCATCATAGTCGCGAATGCCGCTGTCTTTTCGTTTTACAGGCGGGATTAATCCTACACGTTCGTAATATCGGAGTGTTGCGGCTGTCAGGCCAAACTGCTTTGCCACCTGAGCAATATTCATGATCTTCACCTCTCTATCCTGTATGTTGTGAAGGTAACACTTAAAGTTAACTTTAAGTCAAGCTCAAAACAAGTGGTTAGCTGCTGAATCTGGGTTTATATATTCGGGACTTGCCTTAAAGCACACTTTAAACTCTATACTTCTCCATGCAATAAAAACAGGTTAGATGGAGGGATTGCTGAAT
Organism: Bacillus sp. YP1; assembly: GCF_000877815.1. Classification (NCBI taxonomy): domain Bacteria; kingdom Bacillati; phylum Bacillota; class Bacilli; order Caryophanales; family Bacillaceae; genus Bacillus; species Bacillus sp. YP1. The sequence goes on from NZ_CP010014.1 coordinate 2,369,163, forward strand.
GGCAAATAAACAAACTGCCGGAAGAGAACAATTAGGAGAATTTACGCCAAAGTTTGCTGAACTTCATGATGATGTTCTATTCGGTGGCATTTGGGCAAGAGAGGAACAACTTTCACCCCGGGATCGCAGCATGATTACAGCTTCTGCATTAATTACTGACTGTTTCTCAGCTTATAAATCAGGTTCATTTTAAATGGTTTTTTTAAAAAACCCTTGCCTTAAAGCAGACTTTAAGGTTTATCGTTATGTTGAAGACACCATAAAACATAAATAAGTGCATGTTTTTATTTACAACACTTATGATGAAGAAAGGATAGGTTCGTATGTGTAATCAACATCAAACCCGTGTATTAAGCGTGTCACATGCAAAAGCCAAATTTGAACAAACGACGATTGAGCGAAGAGGATTACGGCCGCACGATGTCTTAATCGATATTAAATTCAGCGGCATTTGCCATTCAGACATTCATAGCGCTTTTGATGAATGGGGCGGTGGCATCTTCCCAATGGTGCCTGGACATGAAATAGCCGGTGTTGTAACAGCCGTTGGAACAAAAGTCACCAAGTTGGCTGTCGGGGACCGCGTTGGTGTCGGCTGTTTTGTTGACTCTTGCGGAGAATGCGAATACTGTCTCAACGCAGAGGAACAATTCTGCACGAAGGGTGTTGTTCAAACGTATAACTCAGTAGACTACGACGGAAACCCCACTTATGGCGGGTACAGCCAAAAAATCGTTGTCACTGACAGATTTGTTGTTCGCATACCAGATCGTTTGGAAATGGATGTTGCCAGTCCGCTGTTGTGTGCAGGTATCACAACGTATTCCCCGCTGAAACACTGGAATGTTGGCCCTGGTAAAAAGGTTGCGATTGTAGGCGTAGGTGGCCTTGGACATTTGGCAATTCAATTTGCACATGCGATGGGTGCAGAAGTAACCGTCCTGAGCCGTTCCATGAATAAGAAAGAGGAAGCTCTGGAACTCGGTGCAAATCATTACTTTGCAACAAGTGACCCAGCCACATTCACTGCATTGGCCGGGCGTTTTGACGTGATCTTAAATACGGTATCGGCAAATCTCGATGTAGATGCCTATTTATCAATGCTTCGTATAGACGGGACACTTGTAAGCGTTGGAGCTCCTGCCAAGCCGGACACATACAGTGTGTTTTCCCTAATCATGGGGCGCCGCAGCATTGCAGGTTCTCTAGTCGGCGGAATTCAAGAAACTCAAGAGATGCTGGATTTCGCAGCTGAGCATGGCATCGAACCTAAAATCGAAGTCATCGGAGCTGACCAAGTGGACGAGGCATACGAACGTATCCTCCGAAGCGATGTCCGTTATCGATTTGTGATTGATATTTCCACATTGTAATAGGTTAGTCCTTATATGGGCTGCCGCTTTTATTGAAACTCACGAAAAATGATCTCTTTAAGCAAATATTTTGAAGGCCGGTCAATCTTCCTGTTATTCTATGAATAGAGAGTTATTAGGAGGGTTTTTTATGAGCAAAAAAATTGCAGTTCTTGTTACAGACCAATTCGAAGACATCGAATATACAAGTCCGGTAAAAGCATACGAAGAAGCTGGCTACAGTGTTGTGGCTATCGATTTGGAAGCCGGCAAAGAAGTTACCGGTAAGCATGGCGAGAAAGTAAAGATTGACAAAGCCATCTCTGATGTGGATGCAAGTGACTTTGATGCACTTTTAATTCCTGGGGGATTCTCTCCGGATTTGCTTCGTGCAGATGACCGTCCGGGTGAATTCGCAAAAGCATTTGTCGAAAACAAAAAACCTGTTTTCGCAATTTGCCACGGCCCGCAAGTACTGATTGATACGGATCTTCTAAAAGGCAAAGATATCACAGGCTACCGCAGCATCCGCAAAGATTTAATCAATGCCGGTGCAAACTACAAAGATGCAGAAGTAGTCGTCAGCCACAACATTGTCACAAGCAGAACACCTGATGATTTGGAAGCATTTAACCGCGAATCTTTAAACTTGTTAAAATAACAAGAAGGCACAGACTGTTCGGGTCTGTGCCTTTTTTAAAATTAAGACTCCTTCGTTACATTCTGAAAGACAGCAGTCGCGTCCCACACATTCAAGCCAAATTGGCCTTCTGAAAATACGGAATCATGTGCATCAATCACAAGACGATCATCTAAATAGATTTTAAAGCGATCGCCCTCGGCCTCTGTTTTCAGATGATACTTTTTATTAACGTCTATCGGTGTTTTGTATTCAGCAATGACAGAAGCAGCACCGTTCTCAAATTTAAAGAATTTCACTAGGTCATGCTTCGCATCCACATTGGCAAGGTAACCGTTTTTGGCATCTTTGTCAGAGCGAAACATTAGTGCTCCTGCCCCTCTTCCGTTTCCATCCTTAATGGTGATATCAGATTCATAAGTGAAGTCTGACCCGGATGCTGAAGACAAGATAAAGGAATCGCCGTCCGACCTCCCTTGTTTCCCCTCAATTGTGTCTGCCCACGTGCCATTTACAGTCGTCCAGCCAGTCATATTGGACATAAAAGGTGTCGTTCCCCATACCTTTTTTAAAGGGTGTATCGTTAAAGATTTTACCTTTACACCGCCATTTGCAGCATATAATTCAAGCCCTTTGCTTGATCGGTCTGGGAGAATAATATCCGTTATGACCTGCTTTCCGTCATTCCCAAATACTTCAACCGAGGAGCGGTCAACAAAAATGCGCAACTTAACCTTCCCATTTACCGGCTTCAACGGGGCTGTTTCTTTTCCGGTGTTAAAGGCCGGATTAAAGGTGTCGTTGCCTGACTCGCTCCGGTCAACGAACAATTTGGCGTTCCTTCGGTCATAGCCGACCTTCGTAAATTGATTTTCACCTGTTCGGACCTTAAAACCAAATTCAGCAGCTGAACCAGGGCTTACTTTAAATTCTGCATTTATTTCATAGGCATCTCCAGATTGCCCCGCTAACACATTATGACTTGCAGGCGATATGGTCAGATTCTTCCACTTCTTAGAGGTTCCGCGAATGGTTTCCAGCTCTTTCACCGGTGTTTGGACCACTCTAACCCCTTCGGTAAACGCTTTCAATTTTAACTCTCTTGGAATGGACGTTGCACTTCTCCATGGGGATGTCGGAACATCATTCGCATATTGCCAATTGCTCATCCACCCTAACCATAGCCGGCGGCTGTCTGTGGATGGAATATCAGACCAGGATACAGCCGCATAAAAGTCTCTGCCGTAATCCGTCCAGAGAACTTTGTTTGGCGGGTTTTCATTTTTAAAATGAGTTCCATCAAAGTCCCCTACAAAATATTGCATGCCTGATCCTCCCGAGACCGCTCCGTTTCCGACACTGACCTGCATGACCCATTTCTTTTGATTCGGATTGCCGTCTACCGGAAGCTCAAATAAATCCGGGCATTCCCATACTCCCCCGTGGCTTCCTTGATCCTGTCCAAATTCACTTGCATACGTCCACTGCTTCAGATTTTTTGATGTATAAATGAGGATTCGGTCACCGGCCGCAAGCACCATCACCCACTTTTTTTCTTTCTCATACCAAAAGACTTTTGGATCGCGAAAATCTTTTTTACCCGGGTTTGGAATGACAGGGTTGCCAGCGTACTTCGTCCATGTTCTTCCTTTGTCGTTGCTATAGGCAATACTTTGCACTTGATGGCCTTCCCGATCCTGTGTATAAATGGCCACAAGCGGCTTCTCTTTGCCTGTTTGAAAACCGCTTGTGTTATTTTTATCTACAACTGCGCTTCCAGAAAAGATCGTGCCTTTTTCATCCGGATACAGCGCAACAGGAAGGTGTTCCCATGTAACCAAATCTTTGCTGACGGCATGCCCCCAATGCATGGGCCCCCACTGAAGCCCGTATGGATGGTATTGATAGAACAAGTGATATTCCCCAGCATAATATACCATTCCGTTTGGGTCATTCATCCAGTTTGCCTCCGGTGTGAAGTGATATTGAGGACGGTAATCCTCATCATAGTAGCTTGAATCGGCTGCATCTGCCGAAAATGCCATAGTCAACAGCAGGGTGAACATGATCATGACTTGAATCAGTCTCTTTTTCATTTGTTCCTTCGCTCCTCTCTTCATGTTTGAACACTTTCAAAAGAGACTGCTGCGCAAGCTGGTCCGTTTCTGGCAATTCTCCTCTGTTTCACTGTTATCCGAATGATTTATATATGAAAAGACTGCTGCAGTTTCTCTCTCTTTCCTTCACACACCTTATGCTAAGAATCCAGCCCAATACCCGAGAATCCCGATGACAAAGATGCCGCAAATAATGAGAAGTGGATTCACCCCTTTGCGAAGCATCCATGCCACCAATAACGTTAATCCGAGAGGCAGCGCCCCCGGCATAATGCTATCTAGCACGTTTTGTACCGTTTGAACATCTACTTTTCCGCTTTCATCCTTAATCCTGGATACAACGATTGGAATGTTGATGGTGGTCCATTTGGACACGAGAGCCCCCATAACAAATAACCCGAGAATCGAAGCGCCCTCTGTAAGCTTTTGAATGCGATTCCCCGCTAAATCCTGAAGAATCTCCATTCCTTTCACATAGCCATACTTTAATCCGTAATATTTTGTGCTTAATCTTATGGCATTCAGCAAGAAAAAGAATAGCAAAGGACCGGCAATGTTTCCTCCTAAAGCAAGGGAGGCTCCTAGCGCAGCTAAGACAGGACGAATCGTTCCCCAAAAAATTGGATCGCCTACGCCCGCTATTGGTCCCATCAAACCGATTTTCATTCCGCTTATCGCTTTTCCGTCAATTCCTTTATTGTTCGCCATTTCTTCTTCCATGGCTGCCGTCACGCCAAATATAGGCGCTGTCAGCCACGGATGTGTATTAAACCATTCCAAATGCCGCTGTAAGGCTTCGTTTCTTTTCGCTCCGGGACCGTACAATTTTTTGATCGCCGGTATCATGACATAACAATATCCCATTGCCTGCACACGTTCGAAGTTAAAGGAACCGAGTAAAAAATTTGAACGAATAAACATGCTGAAAATTTCTTTCTTCGTTAATCGTTTTTCTTTCTCCATTTTTTCTTCCCCCTCATCGTTTAGGCATCAAGATCATCATCATCGTCATCATAAACAGCAACACTGCCACTGTCTGATGCGGCCGCGACTGCTCCGTGAGCGCTTTGTTTTTGCATCACCTGCTGGTATAAAAGCGCCAGACAGAGACCAAGGGCTCCAAATCCCACTAAGTTAAAATCGGTAAACGCCGCTAATAAGAAACCAATATAGAAAAATGGCTTTAAATAAGGAATATTCATCATATTGATCACCATGGCATACCCGACAACCACAATAATGCCTCCGCCTATTTGCAGTCCTTTTGTAATGACATCAGGAATATTTCCCAGGAACGCCTGAACAGCGCTGACACTAATTAAAGCAACAATCAATGTAGGAATCATGACGCGCAAAGCTTGAAACACCATCGCGGTAATATGCATAATTTCAATTCCTTTTATATTTCCCGCTTTTGCATATTGATCAGCGCGGTGGATGAAAAAGACAGTGATCGTCCGAACAAAAATCGTCAGCGCCTGACCCGCAGCTGCTAAAGCAACAGCGACAGCAATCCCTTCGCCAATTCCTTGATCAGCGGTAATAACTAAAATGGTTGAGATGACAGAGGCGATCGCTGTATCAGGTGCCATGGCAAGCCCGACGTTCATCCAGCCGAGCGCCATCAGCTCCAGTGTGCCTCCAAGAATAATTCCCGTTTTTAAGTCCCCGAGCACCAAGCCAACCAACGTACAGGCCACTAGCGGCCGGTGTGTCTGCCCTTCATCCAATACACTTGCGATTCCGGTGATTGCTGCAATGATTAACAACAAAATAATTTGTAATGAAGACATATTCTCATCCCCTTGATTATTTTGTTACGTTCCGTAAAATCTGTACAAAATCCTCACTGGCATCTGAAGGCAGCTGCCTCAATTCCAGTTTCACGCCCTTGTCACTTAATGTTTCAAATGCCTTTATATCTTGTTCTGTGACACTGACTGATTTTGTGATTTGCCTGCGATGATTTTCAAAACGCATTCCCCCGACGTTTACGGTTTTGATCGGTACACCTGCTTCTATAAGAGATACAATATCGGACGGATTTTCAAACAAGAGCATTGCCGTTACCCCTTCGTAGCGCGGACTATGAAATGCTTTTGCCATTTTAGAAACCGAGACGGCACTCGCCTTTACATTTGAAGGCGCAACAGAAAGGATCAGCGTTTTTCTCATTTCGTCCTGAGCAATATCGTCGGAGACAACGATGATTCGGTCGGCTGCATGGACTTTTATCCACCTTGTCAGGATTTGGCCGTGAATAAAGCGGTCATCAATTCTTGCTAACACAATGTTCATCATAATTCATCCTCTCTTGTATCTTGATTGGCTGTTTTTACTTTTTCTAAATGTTCACTGCACACTTGAAAGCTTTGCTGACTCATTGCTTTTAAGTTGTTCAGCAAATCTTTGAGAGCCAGATGTTCTCTCAGGCTTAATACCTCCAGCAGAATCGGCAGGTTTACGCCGGCAGCCATATCCATTCTTTGATCCTCAGCAATAAAGGAAGCTGCCGCGTTATATGGCGTCCCTCCAAAAATATCGACTAAAAAAAGCACTTCATGTTCTTCCGGGATATCCTTGAGCGCCTGATGATATTTTTCTTGCAGCGTTTGTATTCCTTCCCCTTTGAAAAACGGCACTGCAATCAGGTTATTTTCTTCACCGAATATCATCCCTGAAGACTCTTTTAATGCTATGGGAAAATCTCCATGACCGCTGATAATAACTGAAATCATATCTATTGCTCCTTTCCTGTTTTGTACATCCATATATAATGCAAGGATCGTGCCAACACAGTTGTGTTAAGCGTTTTCATTGTTATTTCAGCCAATAGCAATTTGTTGTTGAAACACTTAAAACGAAAAAAATAAACCTGTATTAAAATGGTGTTCCATTTAATACAGGTTCATATGAAAAAACTGTTTTTAAAACAGCTGGCCATGCACTTCTTCAGCAAATATGGCGGCTATAAATAATTTTTCATCATCACTTATGCGAAGTCCGAGCTTTTCTTCATAAGGGGCTAATGTTCGCTCTGTCACGTACACCATTTCCTTCAGCTGATCATTGATCTCTTCTTCCTCTGAGAAAGCGATCGGATTCTGCTTAATTACCCTTTCAAAGGCGAAAGCCGTGTGCATAATGACTTTGATCAAAACCGCATTATTGAAAATGACCCCCAGCTCATCCTGAACGGTTTGCAGCCACTCCAATAACATGTCGATCACATGGTGGGGATTCAAGAAGACAAGGTATTTTTTCAGGCTATCCTCGCAAAGCTCCCTGACAATAATATTTGCTTCGTTCAATCCATTGCTCAAGGAGATGCTTCCTTTTGTAATCGCCTGTTGAATCAGCTTCTCTCCCTCCCCTTCAATTAACACTTCTAAAGATACATGCGGAGCATTGATTTTAGGGTCTTTCGTTCCGACTGTCGCAAGGATTTCATACTCTTTTTCGATTTCTTTTATGCTGTTGGCCAGCTTAATCGATGATACGGTCAATATGTGAATGGGGGTATCGGAGGCCTTGTTTACGATCGTGGTTAGAATGTCTTCCAGCTTTTTGGCCGTTCCGCTACCCGTCGTGCAGATGGATACCAATGCCTTCTTTTTGCCGGATGCCGCTGGCTGACGCTCCCACAACTCGATAAAATCCTTCGTGACCGATTGATAGATCGCATGCAAATTTAAATTCAAATAGTTGACCTTTCTGACAGCATCCAGCACCATTGAAGTCGTAACATTGCTGATCGTTTTAATAGAAATGCCTGTCTTTTCCTCCAGCCTGCTTTCCAGCATTGCAAGCGACCCCATATCTACCAGCATTAAAACACCTTCACCTTCATCAACCTGTTTCATTTTTTCTGCTACGCATTCAAGAATGTCCGAAGGTGAAACAGTAAGCGGCATGTCAACTGCTGCAATCGGCGTACTCCCTAGCAGTTCTGTCGCGACTTCAACCATTGAACTCGCCGTGCTGTTTCCATGAGCTGCCACGATAATACCGACTCTTTTGTTCTCCTTTAACGATTTGATGGAATGAATTAACATCGTTAAGTAGATGACTTCTATTTCAGGAATAGCCACTTTAAAATATTCCTGAATTTTATCTTTAAAAATCATCGCCACCCGATATTCTTTCACATGGGTATCACGAATTTCATCTGTCTCCTGTGTATTCAAAACATCAATTTGCTTTCCTCGCTTTAAAAATGCGTCAATATGCATACTCAAGAAATAAATAAACTTACGGTCAAATGTGCAATCCAGCTCATGTTCAGCTATTTCTTTTAACTGTTTTGTCATTTGAATCACATCGTCTTCAACGAATGTCAGCAGGTTGTCTTTTTGAAAAGCTTGATGATGAAAAAAACTTCTGACATGCAAATGGACATCAGTCAAGATGTACTGGTTAATATCCTTTTTGGATAAACCTTCTTTCATAAGCGTTTTCACTTTTTCCTCAATCAAATGATATAAGTTAAATGAGAGGTCTTCGTCAATTTTTGTTGTTTCATCTTCTACAATCGGAGAGATAATCGTTGTAATATTGACATATTCAGAAATGGCTTTGCTTCTTTGCATGTTTTTGCTGCTGGACATCCATTCTTGCTTGATTTCATCAGGCAGATCGCGAACAGTCAGTTCAATAACTTCATTTCTGTCAAGGTTATGCAAAAATCCGTGTGCGCAAACTAACTGGACATTTGATTTCAGCTGTCCGACATTCCCAAATTTCGCAGAGTGAATAAGCGCATTATAGACATCGATATGCACACTCAGATTCTTCTTAATTCGCTCTGCTTCTTTCCCTAATAAAAACGTCGTCAGATCCACTCTTTCTTTAAGCGATCGTTCTTCAAGCGAAGGAATATGAATGGTCATTGGGATTCTTCGCAAAAACGTTTTCAATAGTGCAGAACTCGGATTTTCTGTAGTCGCACAAATAAACAATACGTTCGATGTTCGTTTATGTTCAGATTCTCCAAGCCTGTTATAAGAACCTCTGTCAATAAAATAAAACAGCATTTCTTGTCCCTCGGGAGGGAGACGGTGGATTTCATCCATAAAAAGAATGCCCCCATTGGCCTGTTCGACTAAACCCGCCTTATCCTCGGCAGCACCTGTAAATGAACCTTTTTTGTGTCCGTATAATTGAGAAAGCAATAATTGAGGATTGTTGTAGTAGTCTGCACAGTTAAATGTAATAAATGGTGCGCCGGCCTTCAATATGTCAGAGTAAATGGCAAACTGGTAAATTCGGTTCGCAAAAAGGGATTTACCGGAACCAGTCGGCCCTAGGAGGAGCATATGCAGACCGGTCGGCGGATAAAAGACAGCTGCTTTTGCCTGGGAGATCGCTTTCTTCAAACTCCCTTTTGCCCCTATCATAAGCTCTAGGGGATTCGTGGAAATGTGTTGATGATTTTGCTTTGAATTTCCGGAAAACGCCTGAAGGTCTTTCACTTCCATCATCTCTGTATCCCATTTCTTGTTGAATAATTTTTCTGCTATCTCGACTGGGATGTATCTTACAGGAAACGTTTTAATTTTGATGACCTTTTTGGACCGGACGAGATTGTTCAATTCAAAGCTGACATTGGACCGCTCCATTTTCAGCTGCTCGGCAATCTCCTTTGCTGAATTCCCTTGTATTTTTAAAAGATGATCTAAGGTTGAATCATGAAAATTATGCTTGAGCTGATGGTATATTTTATCTATTCTTCTCACGTCTATCATCCTTTGTCCTTATTAGATAAGCCATTAACAAGAATATTTCGAAACTTTATAGTCCGCGTTGAGATTATCTGCTGATACACGTTTAAAAAGGTCTCTATAGCAGATTGACAAAACTGGCTTTTATGCGTATATGTTTACATTTTGAATCATTTGCATCTCATATTAGTATGATAGATGCTCAGTTCTGGAGGGCCAGTCCCCTTCAAAAGTAATAATCAGTAAACAGTTTATCATTCTCGGGGAATGTAATGATGTCAAAATCATCAATGACAAAAAATGAATCTTATAGATCATGACAAATTACCCAAATATAACCCCCTTAAGTTCGCTCACAACTAAAAAGACGGACACAATATGTGACCGCCACAGTATTACAATTTGCAAAACTTCGTCATTTTTGCAATCCACTTTGAAGGTTAAGAAATCTGTAAGCTTAAAAACTTTATCTCCGATTCTCTCGATTTGATCCCCCCTGCAGGTCTCAAACATAGTGGGTATGCAATTATACAAATCGTTACCGATTAAAACTAGCCTGTCAGATTGTCCAAATGACTTTCCTGTTTTACTCTGCTATTCAGGTAGAATCACGAGTGAAAAATAGAGCCAGAAGACATGTAACAGCACTTAAAATAGTTTTAAAATTTAAAAATAAAAGTATCTATTCTTTTAAATGTTATAATATCCGATAAAACTTTACTCATCTTTTTATTACTGGAGGAAAATAAAATTGATAGGCAATTCTAGCAAAGACAATTTTGGCCAGCAACAGAAATTGTCTAGAGGCCTTAAAAACAGGCATATACAATTAATGGCGATTGGAGGTGCAATCGGTACAGGTTTATTTTTAGGTTCAGGTAAATCCATCCATTTTGCAGGACCATCCATTTTATTTGCTTACTTGATCACCGGCGTATTTTGCTTTTTCATTATGCGTTCGCTCGGAGAACTGCTCTTATCAAATGCGGGATACCACTCTTTTGTTGATTTTGTAAGGGACTATTTAGGAAACATGGCAGCATTTATCACTGGGTGGACCTACTGGTTCTGTTGGATCTCCCTCGCGATGGCTGATTTAACGGCGGTCGGCATTTATACGCAATATTGGCTTCCCGATGCGCCTCAATGGCTGCCGGGTCTTCTTGCGCTTATTATCCTGCTGATCATGAACCTTGCCACCGTTAAACTTTTCGGAGAATTAGAATTTTGGTTTGCATTGATCAAAGTCATTGCCATACTGGCTCTGATCGTAACTGGTATTTTCCTGATTGCGAAAGGTTTTTCCGCAGCTTCCGGCCCTGCCAGCCTCACCAACCTTTGGAGCCACGGCGGCATGTTCCCAAATGGATGGCATGGGTTTATCCTATCGTTCCAAATGGTCGTCTTCGCTTTCGTGGGTATTGAACTTGTCGGACTGACAGCAGGTGAAACAGAAAATCCCCAAAAAGTGATCCCTAAAGCCATCAATCAAATCCCTGTCCGGATTTTACTTTTTTATGTTGGCGCACTTTTCGTGATTATGTGTATCTATCCTTGGAATGTGTTGAATCCAAACGAAAGCCCATTTGTTCAGGTCTTCTCTGCAGTAGGCATCGTTGTGGCTGCCAGTTTGATCAATTTTGTTGTATTAACATCAGCCGCATCAGCTGCAAATAGCGCTTTATTCAGCACAAGCCGAATGGTCTATTCGCTTGCAAAGGATCATCACGCACCTGGACTATTAAAGAAATTAACTTCTTCTAACGTGCCAAGCAATGCGCTGTTCTTTTCATCCATCGCCATTCTGATTGGCGTTAGTCTGAATTATTTAATGCCCGAGCAAGTCTTCACACTGATTACAAGTGTTTCTACAATATGCTTCATTTTTATTTGGGGCATCACGGTGATTTGCCATTTGAAATATCGAAAAACAAGGCAGCATGAAGCGAAAGCAAACAAATTTAAAATGCCTTTTTACCCATTATCCAACTATTTAACACTTGCATTTCTCGCGTTCATTCTTGTCATATTGGCACTCGCGGATGATACACGTATTGCTTTGTTTGTCACCCCGGTCTGGTTTGTTTTATTGATTATTTTGTATAAGGTGCAAACCCGCAGAGGACATAAGATGAAATAAAAAAAAGACAAGGGATACTCACTCCCTTGTCTTTTTTATGGGTCAAACACAAATTAAACTTTGGTTTCAAATTTCATTCACTTCATTTAAGTGTTAACTCAAACCAGTTTTGATGCCGAAACCTACTAATATTATTCCGGTAATTTTTTGAAACACTTTCTGGAACTTCGAGTTTTTCATCCATTTTTTTGCGTAATCAATAATATAAACAAGAAACAGGAACCACAACACCGCTAATAAGGTTAGGATTGAAGCTAAAATAATGAGCTGCTGGTTTATATTTCCGTTCAAATTGATAAATTGGGGCATGATTGTAACATACACCAAAACAGTTTTAGGATTGAGAATGTTACTGAGTGATCCCTGCATAAAGGAAGTTTTATAATAACGTTTCGGAGAACTTGCCATATTTTTTGCTTGGGATTGCATGTCATCTAACGAAAACATACTTTTAGCAAAAAAACTTTTTACACCTAAATAAATTAAGTATGCCGCTCCCAAATATTTGATCGTTGTGAAAAGAATCACTGACTTTGCGATCACCACTGATAATCCTAAAATGGCAATCACCGTCCAAAAGGAAAGTCCTGTTGCCAATCCGAGAATGTTATAACGGCCGGCTTTCGGGCCATACCTAAGCGTATTTTTCATCACAAGCATCGTATCTGCCCCCGGTATGATAACCATCATGGCAGCAATCGGTATGTATGCGAGTAAGCTGTGCATTGTTCTCTCCCCCTTTAAAAATCCCCTTAATCATATAGTGGCTACAAAAGTAACTACTTATAAAAAGTGTATCAATGTGTTTGGAATAAATCAATATGGTTTGTTAAAATAGCGATTACTAAGGCAGCGATTGCTCTTTATATTGGAGGATATATGAAAGAAAATATGTTAGACATTTTAAAAAACCTCAATTTTACAGAATATGAATCGAAAGCGTATTTGGCATTATTGCAAGAATCACCTTTAACAGGCTATGCCGTTGCTAAAAAATCCGGAGTTCCCCGTTCTAAAATTTATGAAGTCTTGGAAAGCCTTGTCATAAGGGGAGATGTTTTTGTCAGTCATGGAAATACGCCTCAGTATGTTCCTGTCCCCGCAAAAGAACTGATTAAAAACCGCCGGCTCAAAGCGGAAGAGCATTTTGATCAGGCTGAGAAATATTTTGAAAAGTTCGAGCAGACTGCTAATGACCGGGAAAACATCTGGAATATCACCGGCCGCAGTGAAATTCTTGAAAAGGTGAAGGCTTGTATCTTATCTGCCAAAAAAAGAATCCTCTTAGAAATATGGAAAGAGGATTTTAAGGAGATAGAAGCAGAGCTCAAACAGGCGGCAGAACAAGGCGTTATTGTCACCATTATTGCGTACGGAGACATCGTATCTAATTTTGCCAATGTTTATCTTCATGATATGAGCAGTGAAATTACAGAAGAGTATGACGGACGGTGGCTTGTCTATAGCGGAGATGATTCAGAAGTCGTAGCAGGCATTGTCTCACTTGGCAACGACAGCCGTGCTGCATGGACGATGCATGTAGGTTTAGTCATGCCTATTACTGAAGTGATCATTCATGATCTGTACCTCATGGAAATTCTGAAAAAGCATAGAGAGCTTTTAGAAGAGAGCTTCGGGAAAAATCTCATCCAGTTGCGCCGTAAATTTTCTATTCACTCAGATTTCAAAAAACATTATTTGGAATAATGTTTGTCATCTCTTACCCCAAAAACAAGGCTTGTACAAAACAAGCCTTGTTTTTTTATGCATAAACCCCCCATGCTGATTTACTTCTCTCTTTTAAAAAATGTGATTCTGCGCAAACTATTTTTCAGCCTGCCGCGTCTATCCTAGGTAACAGCCTACGATATACGTATATTCAAAAAGGAGCCCTTTATTGCAATGAAGAAAAAACAAACAACAAAAGCGTTGCTTGTCACATGCATAACTGACCATAAGCAAGATTTCTACAGGTTGGCTTTCAGTTATGTGAAAAATCAAGATGACGCATTAGATATTGTTCAGGAATCTATAAAAAAAGCGCTGAGCTCAGTTGAAACGGTCAGGAACCCTGAGACGATAAAAAGCTGGTTTTATAAAATTTTAGTACGGACAGCCATTGACTTTTTGCGCAAACAAAAAAAGATAAGAGTGATGGACGACGAAACGATAGAATTTTTAAGCAAAGGAAAGGAAGACCATTACAAGGATACTGATCTCCATGAAGCGCTTGACGAATTGCCGTACCGCTATAAAACCATTATTATTTTACGTTTTTTTGAAGACCTCAAATTAGAAGAAATTGCGGAAATTACAGGAGAAAACACGAATACCGTCAAAACGCGCCTATACAGAGCATTGAAGCTGATGCGCATTCAGTTGACGAAGGAGGATCTTTCTTAATGGATAAGAGATTACAGCAATTAAGAGAAGAATATAAAAATGTTCAGATTCCTAAAGAATTGGATATCATTGTTGAAAAAGCCCTTCAGCAAGAACCAAAAAAGAAAAGAATCGTTATGTGGCCGACATCAGCAGCAATCGCTGCAGCTATTTTATTCACTGCGCTTGTTAATATCAACCCGGACGCCGCTCAGGCTATGTCAAAGATCCCTGTCATCGGCAAAATCGTCAAAGCGATCACCTTTATTGAAATCAAAGAGGAAAAAGACCAATCAAGCATTGATGTCAAAACACCTGCTTTGTCCGGGCTTTCTAATAAAGAGCTTGAAAACAGCATTAACGAGAAATACTTGAAAGAAAGCCAGCAGCTGTATAAAGAGTTTATACAGTCCACATCCAAAAACAAAAAAGGGCATCTCAGCATCTACAGTGATTACGAGACGGTCACAGACACGCCAGATTTACTCTCTATCCGGCGCAATATTGAAACAACACAAGCATCTTCCTACACACAAAGCCGTTATATTACAATTGACAAAAAGAATGATATTTTACTTACATTAAAAAGCTTATTCAAAGATGAGCGCTATATCAAAGTCATCAGTCAAAACATCAAAGAACAAATGAAACAGCAAATGAAGGAAGATCCAAATAAAATATATTGGCTCACTGACGAAGATGCAGAACCGTTCAAAACGATTCTTCCTGATCAGACGTTTTACATTACTGAAGACCATAAACTTGTGATCTCATTTGACGAATATGAAGTCGCCCCCGGCTATATGGGCGTTACAGAGTTTACAATTCCAACCGGCGTCATTTCAAACTTGCTCGTGGGAGAACGTTATATTCGATAAAATAAAAACATCCATCTAAGATTATGGATGTTTTCTCTCTTCTCTATTCGAGGTCGTAACCCCGCTATCAAAAACAACGAGAATATTTGCATACTATTGGAGGAATACCCATGTATCACAAGACACAGCATCATCGATACATTCCTGGACTTGATGGCCTTCGGGCTTTCGCCGTCCTGTCAGTTATCACTTATCACCTAAATTTCAATTGGGCTAACGGTGGTTTTATCGGGGTTGATATCTTTTTTGTTTTATCCGGATATTTGATTACATCTATTCTATTACCGGCATATGGAAATGATATCAATCTTGATTTTCGGGATTTTTGGGTGCGCCGCATTCGGCGGCTTCTCCCGGCAGCGTACCTTATGATCTTTTCCACTGTTGTGTGGGTCGTATTGTTTGATCGAGAACTATTGCACACTGTACGTGGAGATGCGATCTCTTCTCTCTTTTATATGAGCAATTGGTGGTTTATTTTTCACAAGCTATCATATTTTGATAGTTTCGGTTCCCCATCACCTCTAAAAAACCTTTGGTCGCTGGCGATTGAAGAACAATTTTATATCATATGGCCGATGTTTTTAGTTGTTGGAATGTACATAATGAAAAGCCGCGCCAGATTGGCTGCGGTGATATCATTGCTTGCGCTTTGTTCAGCCGTGATGATGAGCGTACTGTATGAACCTGGCGGAGATCCGAGCCGCGTTTACTATGGCACAGACACTCGTTCGTTTGAACTTCTCATCGGATGTGCCTTGGCTTTGGTATGGCCAATGAAAAGGCTGTCTTCCAACAGGCTGCCAAGCAAACTGAAGCACACTTTGCACGCCACTGAATTTTTGGCATTTTGTATTTTAGTGTTGTGTGTCTATTTCACAGATGAATACGAGCCTTTTCTTTACAGAGGCGGAATGCTATTCATTAGCGTGACTGCCGCAATCCTTATTGCATGTGTTTGCCATCCGAGCAGCTTTTTAGGCAATCTGCTTTCATGGAGGCCGCTTCGGTGGCTTGGAACGAGGTCTTACGGAATTTATCTTTGGCACTACCCTGTTATTGTGTTAAGCACGCCAGTTCAAGAAATCGGAAACCCTGTTCTTTGGCATATCGTGCTAAAGGTCATTGTGACATGTATACTTGCCGAGCTTTCCTATCATTTTATTGAGAAGCCGATACGGACACAGGGATTTAGGTCATTTTTCCGCCGTGTTTTTATACATAGAATCAAGGAATGGAAAACGACATCTGTCATCAGCAAACTGTCAATTGGTTTCGTCATTTTCGCTATACTTATTTTTGCAGGAGGGCTGTCTGGGTTAGCCGGAGAGCAAAAGCACCCTACCAAATGGACCTATAGCTCACAAGAAACAAATGCTGACACCAGCCAGGCTTCTGGGGATAAAAAGAACGCTGCAGCAGATAAAAAACACTATCCTGAACAAAAGACAACAGAATCCGATCAACGTCAAAAGGAAAACAAAGATAGTGGGCAAGAGACTCATAAAAAGAAAGACACGCAATCTAAACAGACGAAAGAACCCGCAGATACTGCGAAAGAGGTGTTAGCTATAGGAGATTCCGTCATGCTTGATATTTCTTCACACCTGCGTCAGTCACTTTCACATGTGACGATTGATGGAAAGGTAGGAAGACAAATGTCTCAAGCTTTGGAACTCGCAAGGGAGTACAAGTCTTTTAATCAGCCGAACAAGGCTGTCATCATTGAGCTTGGAACCAATGGCTACTTTACAAACAGCCAAATCGAACAACTGCTTCAATCTTTCTCAAAAGCCCATATCTATCTTGTCAATACACGGGTTCCCCGCCAATGGGAAAGCAAGGTTAATGAATCTTTACAGCACCAGGCAAGCGCACATCAAAATGTTACGTTAGTTGACTGGCATACAGAAGCTCTTCAGCATCCAGAATATTTTACCCCTGATGGTGTTCACTTGGTTCCTAAAGGGGCAAAAGCTTTGACCGCTCTTATTGTTCAGGCGATGAAATCATAAAAAAAGAGATCCTATGCGGATCACTTTTTCACTTTAGTTTCTGATCGTTGATTATGTCTCCTTTCAGCAAGGCTGCCCTTATGTTTACATTCCGTTTACGTAAGGGTAAGCCAAAATAGAATGGAGGGATGATGGTGACAGTAAATGAAGAACATGACTTCCAAAAAGAGCTGAAACGATATGAACTTTTTTTCAAAAAACGATATAAGATTCTTTATACAGTAAACGATTTTATCATTGGTGCTTTGTTTCTCGTCGGGAGCTTTTTCTTTTTTTATGACCGATTAATGTCGGCAGGGATATGGCTGTTTGCGATCGGAAGTTTGCTGCTGTTAATCAGGCCGACCATTCGGCTGATTCATGACTTTCATTACCGTAAGCATGTGGAACAGCAATTCAAGCATCAATCTTCAACAGATGACTGATCTTAAGGAATAAGCAAGAACAAAATGCCAAAAGCCTGAGTTGAAAATCAAAAACAAGACTTTTAGACTATTTATTTTAAAAAATAAGGTAAAAAGAACTAAACTTTTGCCTCTGCATGCCGATATGAATAATAAGGCCGGCGCGATACTCCCTATAACATCCTTTTCAGTAGATTTCATTATCGTGCCGGTTTTCTCATATGCAAAGCAATCCCGCCAATCAGATTGGCGGGATTTTATATTTTACATTCCTGTCCAAACGTCTTTTACATAACGTTTTTGATCTTGCAGCTTTTGCAGCCATTCAGCTGATTCTTCCTGACTTGCTCCTTTTTCAGCTTCATACGCCAATCGCAAAGTTTTCTCTACATCAGGAGCCATTTGTGATCCATCACCGCATACGTAAATATGAGCCCCTTTTTCAATGAGTGTCATCAATTTCTGCGTATCTTGCTTGAGCAAGTGCTGGACATATTCTTTTGGTTCGTTTTCGACGCGCGAGTAGCATCGGCGGATTGTGACCAAACCGTCCTGTTCCGCTTGATCCAGCTCTTCTCTGTAAAGGTCGTCATGGTCCGGGCGGCGGCAGCCGAAGTATAAAAGTGCTTCACCAAGGGTGCTTCCTTCCTTCTTCAAAACCGATCTTGCCTGAATAAAGCCCCTGAATGGCGCAATTCCTGTGCCCGGCCCGACCATAATCATAGGCGTTTCAGGCTCATCCGGCATCTGGAATCCGGACTGCGGCGTACGAATGAAGCAGGCTGCTGCATCACCTGTATTCAACTCTGCTAAATAATTAGAGGCGACACCCCGGTATTCACCTCGGCCGCTCCATGCTGAGGCTTTCACAACTCCTACCGTCATGCTCACGATATTTGCATGAACTTTCGGTGAGCTTGAAATGGAATAGTATCTCGGTTTTAGTGATGGCAAAAGTGCTAAAAACCGTTCAAACGGCATTTCGCAAGCAGGATAATCCTCTAAAAAATCAAGCATGGTAAGACGTTTTGCAAGTACCTGCTCTTTGTAAATGCCATCATCTGAAACGAGCTGTTCCAGCTCTTTTTGATGCGGCGGACAAACTGTATAAGAGGCCAGCTCCCGAAGCTGAAGCCTTGATGCCGGTTCCTGCAGCTCTACATAGGACGACAATAAATCCACTACTTTGATCGGCCGATCCATCGGCAGATGAGCCATATGAGCGCTTCCGCTTACTTTTATCACATGATTGGACTGCAAACCGAATCGGCTGAGAACCCGCTGAACAAGCTCCCTGCTGTTCTTCGGCAGGATTCCGATATGATCGCCTTCTTTATATGTTTTACCAGCCGGAATTTCCAATTCAATATGGCGGGTTGAACGCGTGCTGTCAGCTGTCTGGAGTTCTCGATTCTCTAACACAACCCCTTCAAACGCGCCATATGCTTTAGCAACCGGCGTTTCCGTCGCTTCACTGAGAAAAGCAATCGATAATGAAGGCCTGTCTTCTTTCTGGGCTATTTCGTTAATATCAAATGCGTCCATCGTTTCCTTCCAGAAGCGGTTTTCCCAAGACTCGCGATGGCTTTCAAAATCATCGGCGGCGTCACCTTCCCCAATCTCTGTTAAACGCGATGCCCCCTTTGCTTTCATCATGTCATCAATCAGGCGGGGAATCCGCTGATACGTGCTGGCCCAGCTCCGGTTCCCGCAGCCGAATACCGCATAGGAAACACCTTTCAATTGGCCTTCCTCAAGCTCTTTCAGCCACTCTACAAAGCCGGCTGCATTATCAGGCGGCGACCCATTATAAGAAGCCGTTACAATGACGACTGCCCCTTCTTCAGGGAGCTTGCCGATATAATCATCAAGCGGAGCCGTTTCAGCTGTAAAGCCCATCTGGCGGCCTTGAGCAGCCAATTCACCGGCTATTCCCTCAGCTGTCCCAAGGTTTGAACCGTAAAGAACGAGTAAAGGTGTGCCGTGTTTAGGTTTGGTTTCTTTTGGCTTTGTTTCTGCTTTGATGTCTGCCTGTTCTTTTCTCTGTACATTAATTGCCGCTGTTTTCCGCGGTTTCACAGTAATTTTAAAATCATCCGGCTTGATCGTTAATGCTTCTTTGATTTTTAGTTCGTAGCCAGTATGGTTAATCAATTCAAAATGCTTTAATACAAGACCGAGAACCATTGTCGCTTCTTGAAGAGCAAACTGCATGCCAATACAAGCGCGCTGTCCGTTTCCAAACGGCTTATACGCATGGTGAGGGATACTTGAAGGATCCTCAAACCGTTCCGGACGGAAATCTTCCGCATCCGGCCCCCAAGCGTTTTGGTCCCGGTGCAGTTTTGGAATTAAAACAGTGACTGGCTGCCCTTTGCTGATCGGATATTCCCCGCCTAGAACAGTATCCTCCTTCGCATATAGAGAAAAAGCCGGAGCTGTTGGATACAGTCTGAGGGTTTCATTTAAAACCATCCGAGTGTATTTGAGCTGCTGGATTTGTTTATATTCAGGCGTGTCATCCGTTAACACGCGATCCGCTTCCTCCTGAGCTTTTTTCAGTTTTTCTGGATGTGTAAGCAGACAATAAATCGCAAAGGAAAGCAAACCGCTTGTTGTCTCATGTCCAGCAATTAAAAATGTGATGATTTGATACCTTATGTTTTCATCATCCAGCGTTTCACCGGTTACTGGATCTTTGGCATAAAGCATGAGAGACAAGAGATCCTTGATGTTATCATCCGGATTCGCCTTTCGCTCCGCTATCATTCTATCAACCAGGGAGTTCATGACTTCTATATCCTTTTGAAACTGCAGCTTCGTTTTCACCATCATCTTATCTTGCAGGCCCAGTCTTTTTGATTGATTCATCGCCTCTTTTAAGGCACGGAGCATACTGGTGATAAACGGATGCTGTGAATCACGGTAAAAGCTGTTGAATCGATAGTTAAACCCGCACAACCCAATCGTATCAAGCGTCAGACGTGTCATATCGTCTGCTACATCAATTTCTTCATTAGGGTTTAACCGGCTCCATTTTTGAATCAGCTGGGTTGCGATATCCAGCATCATAGAATGGTAGCCTTTCATGGCTTTTTGACTAAAACTCGGCAGCAAAATGCGGTGGGCTTTTTGCCAGTTCGGTTCGTGCGTCCAGCTTGTAAATAAGCCATCTCCCCCGAATTCGCGCACCTTTTGCAAGCCTTTGCCAAGGTTCTTGTCAAAGCGGCTTTCATCACACACTTCAGCCACAAGATTGTGGCCCGATACAAAAACACTGGATACTCCCGGAAAATCAAAACGGAAAATCGGCCCCAATTCATCAGCTATCCGCCATAAGGATTGAGAAAGCTGTTCTTTTTCAAGATGCGGAAGATTTTTTAAAGGTCCGTATGTTTTGGGCTGAGGTATTGCGCTTGCCTGTTTCATTAACATCTCCCTTTCCTATTTTTGTGATGAATGAAGCTAATGGCGTCCCAGCAGCATTGTTCCAATTCAGTAATTAAATCAGTGTCCATCTCTATATCACCTGTTTGAACGAGCTGATATATCTTGAGAAACGCCCCTAATACAATCGCAATTAACACATTAGAGGGCAGGCTGCGAATCACGCCTTCCGCTTTTCCCTTATTAAAATAGTCATCAAGCATTTGAGTCAGATTTTCTATCATTTTTTTGCTTGTATGATTTAAGTAATGAGCATCTTTTTTGGTTTCAAGAAAAAAAAGCGCATAGTCGCTCTCTTTCGTAAACTGAACGAGACAGCAAAATACGTGGTGAAAGCCTTCTCTGACAGGCAATTCTGAAACGTCTTGCTTCAGTTTTTCCGTAAATCGCTGGATGCTTTCTTGAAACAGCACGTTAACGAGTGTTTCTTTGCTGTCAAAATAACGATAGATCGTTCCTGTCCCTACATGAGCACGTTCAGCTATCATAGGAATAGTGGTAGCGTCAAAACCCCTTTCCGTAAAAAGTGAGACCGACGCTTTCATAATCATGTCGTATTTACTGCTGGATGCGGATAGCATATAATCTGACAACCTCCGATTCGTTTGCGGAATGAATATTCATTCCTTTTGTTCACAAAGAATGTCTGCCCTGTCTGAAATCACCTCTTTGTTCTTTCTTCTGTTATAAGTTTAAATGAAAAAAACTTTTTTTAATATAAAGTATATGCAAAAAATAAAAAATTAAGAAAATATACCCAAATCCAAATGTAAGGATCTTGGATATATTTCCCGAGAAATTTTTTATTTAACAGCCACAATACATAGACAGGAATCACGCCTGATAACAGAAAGATCCCTGAAATGCTGATCTTTCAGCAGTTGAATATACGTTTTCTCTTTTTCACCGGTATTTGTGTCAATACTGATATAAAACCGGCCGTCAATTTGAAGCACCCTGTAAATTTCTCTTAATGCAAGCCTAATATCGGTGCAGCTCTGAACTGTATGTAAAGAAAAGACTTTATTAAAGGTACGGTCATCAAAGGGAATGTCCTCTGGATAGCCATGAAAAACCTCCCCGTTCCCCATATTCTTTCGATTCGCACGTGATATCTGTCTTACCTTTCGCTTTGAAGGATCAATGCTTTTTAGGCTTCCCTTTTCTAGTTTCTTGGTTATGCTTTTAAAGACAGTGCCATTTCCGATTCCCATTTCTAAAATTCTGTCATTTTCTTGTATATCTATAGAGTCAATCATCATATGCTCAATTGTTTTGGTTAGCTTATATTTCCGAGAAAATAATTTCCAAAAATTCGATCGTTTATAGAGTCTATTTTCTAGCAATTTAAACACCTGCTTTTGGTTTCCTATGTTTATTTATTATATTCAAAAAATAAACATCATCTTCATTCTAAAAGTGAAGGAAGGTACCAACTAGACGGCAATGTATTGAAAAATGTTTCAATAGAACTAAACTTTTTCATTTTTTTCCGAAAAAAAAGCAGAAAACAAAATGTTTTCTGCCCTCTTTCTAATGCCAATGATAAGGGAATACATACAGCCTTTGCTGCTGCATTGCCATCAGCCTCTGCTGTCGGAATGGATTTCCATAACCATGTTTGAAGGAATGCGGCATGGACGCATAACCATGGCCAATCGACGGCAGTCTTTTTTGATAATCGTTCATCATGCCATCACCTGCCTCACAATAACGTTGATTTACTATATGCAGGCGCGCATTTTCTTGACAGCTATTTCGCTAAACTTGGTCCTTCTCCATTGTATAATGCATCAATAATTCCCTTCTAAGCATATGCCATTCCCCCTTCAGTTTTTTTCGTTGCTTTTAGCGCCAGTTTGTTAAATAAAGATGCTTTAACTGAGACTCTTTCATTTCATCATAAATCTGCTCAATCTGCTGTTCTCGTTCGAATTCTTCCAGGCTTTTAAACCGTTTTTTAATCGTTAACGTTAAAAAGAATAGGTTAATCGTCATATCGCTCACCCCCTTTCAAAGTCCGCATCAAGCGAAATAACCCGCGGCACAACCCTTCTGCCGCGGGCAAATAAAAACCGCAGACAAAAGAAGACACCAATGCCTCTACTGCCTGCGGGGAGTTGCGTATGTCCGACTATTCCGAATTTAATGCGTGCGATAAGCATCGGTTAAGGAAGGACACGAACTCTTCCACAGGCTGAATAAATCATGAACTTTTACATGTGTATCACGTACAGGTTGACGTCGTTGTCTCATTGTCATTTTGGTTCAGCCTCCTTTGCTTTTTTTCTTACTTTGTAAGTATATCCACCAAATTCCATTTTGTAAACAACTTTTTCTAAAAATGGACGGAAATTGTGCAAATCATCGAATGGATTTGCCCGTTGGTCATGACACCTGCTTCATTTCTTTTCTGGAGCGGTCTTTCTTATGATATGCAATAAAATAAATGAGACCGACAAATACAGCTCCGCCGATGACATTACCGATAAAAGCCGGAATGATGTTTCCGATGAACTGCCCCCACGTGAATGAGCCTGCAAAAATGGCAGCAGGAATCACAAACATGTTGGCGACAACGTGCTGAAATCCGATAGCCACAAAAGCCATGATTGGGAACCAGATGCCAAGGATTTTTCCTGCTGCGTCTTGGGCGCCGAAAGAAAGCCACACTGCAAGACATACAAGCCAGTTACAGCCGATGGCGGAAATGAGAACCTTGCCAAAGCTCATATCAAGCTTTCCTTGGGCAACGGCAATCGTTTTTTCTAAATAAGGACCTGTTTCAGTCAATCCAACCAAATGCCCGAAAAAGTAAGCAACAAACAATGCGCCGATTAAGTTCATAATTGTGACGATTCCCCAGTTAATCGCTAACTCTTTTACTGATATTTTTCTCGAAAATAACGCCATCGCAACTGACATCATATTGCCTGTGATCAGTTCAGCGCCAGCGAGAACGACAAGGATCAGGCCGACTGGAAATACTGCTGCACCAATCAAACTGGACAGGCTCCCCCATTCTTTCGGAAGATCGCCAATTACCCTGATATCAAGCAAATACCCAAGCGCGATAAATGCACCGCCTAAAAACCCCAGCACAAGCAGTGACGGCAGCGGGAGCTTTATTTTTTTCATCCCTGCTTCAATTGCTGCTTCCGCTATTTCATCCGGTTTTCGAAAAGCCATAATAAAACGCCTCCATTACTTCTTCTTTTCTCACAGTTATGCAAGAAAGGCAATAAAAAAGGCAGCACTCAAATAACCTGTGTCAAACCAGGCGTTTGAATGCTGCCTAACTTGTATGCATACCCATACAACAATATCAAGCAGTATATAAGATATTGAAAGAGAATATATACAGTTCGTGCATACATTCCATTGCTTTAGCCTTCTATAACTGTAGCAACATCATATCAAATGTGACAAATTTGTGTCAATGACAAATATACTAGCTTTGCAGAGCTTCTTTTTGCTCATCTATTTTTCGGTCAAAAACAAATACAGATACAGCGATGTTTTCCTCAATTTTAATATCAGAAAACAAATGGACTAGCTTAGCTCCCATAAGTTCCTCCATTCCTTCCGGTGTTTGTTTGGAATAAAGGTCTTGAATTAGGCTTGTCCGGGCCGCATGTACCATCTCTCTTCCTTCAGGCGTGCGGGCAATAAACTGCTCGCTTGCACTCAGATTTCCGTATAGTGTTGAAACTGCCATGTTTTCTACAAATACAGTATGAATTCTCTCAGGCCCTTTTCCGAACAATTCTTTGCGAAGTTTTCGAATAATATCATTGAATTCATGAATTTTTTTAGACATGCTGATTACCCCTTCCGATATTGCCTTATAAAGGCTTTTCCCGGTTCCCCTCAGGACATTTCACTTGGTTAAAATTTTCCTGCCATATTGTATTATAATAAATATCACATTATAATAAAAGCAGTGTTGATGGATTTGTAATAGGATCTTGTTATGAGTCTATCGTTTTATAAAAATCAAGGATTGGTCTGTTAGTAAGACTTGCTAGTGAACTATTCCGCCATGTGTGTTTACACCTTCTTAGAATTAAGGGCAGGTGTATCTATACATGGCTTTTTTTGACTTCTTGAAAGAAAGATGGAGGGGAATATGAATATGATGGACGTTAAGTCGATCAGTGTCCGTGTAGACGGAACAGAAATTCAAGCACGAGCAGGGGCCACAATTTTAGATATTTTAAATGAAAACGGAATTGAGTACCCGCAGATTTGCCACGTACCAGAGGTTGACCCGATTCAAACTTGTGATACTTGCATAGTAGAGGCAAACGGCAAGCTGGTTCGTTCATGCGCGACGGTTGCAGAAAACGGGATGTCTATTGATCTTTCAGGAAATCGAGTGAAAGAAGCGCAAACCGAAGCGATGGACCGCCTTCTTGAAAATCATTTGCTGTATTGTACAGTTTGCGATAACAACAATGGAAACTGTACGCTGCATAATACAGCGGAAATGATGGGGATCGAGCATCAAAAATACCCATACACGCCAAAAGAAGATCCTTCTTGCGCGGTTGATATGTCTCATCCTTTTTACCGCTATGATCCAAACCAATGTATTGCCTGCGGCCAGTGTGTTGAGGTCTGTCAAAACCTTCAGGTAAATGAAACACTCTCAATCGACTGGGAACGCGAACGCCCTCGCGTCATTTGGGATGAGGGAGTTCCGATCAATGAATCTTCCTGTGTCAGCTGCGGTCAGTGTGTAACAGTATGTCCATGTAATGCACTGATGGAAAAATCAATGCTCGGGCAGGCTGGTTTTATGACAGGCATTAAAGAGGACGTCATGGAACCGATGATTGATCTCGTGAAAAATGTTGAACCGGGGTATGGCAGCATTTTTGCCATTTCTGAAGTCGAAGCGGCAATGCGTGAAACGAGAACGAAAAAAACGAAAACTGTATGTACGTTCTGCGGTGTCGGATGTTCATTTGAAGTATGGACAAAAGGACGGGATATTTTAAAGATCCAGCCTGTTTCTGATGCTCCGGTTAACGCAATTTCCACATGTGTCAAAGGGAAATTCGGCTGGGATTTTGTCAATTCAAAAGAGCGGATCACAAAGCCTTTAATCCGTAAAAACGGAGCCTTTGTGGAATCTTCTTGGGAAGAAGCCCTCGATCTTGTCGCAAGCAGATTAGGATCAATTAAAGAGCAGTACGGTAAAGGCTCTGTAGGGTTTATTTCTTCTTCTAAAATTACGAATGAAGAAAACTACGTCATTCAAAAACTAGCGCGTCAGGTATTTGAAACAAACAACGTCGATAACTGCTCACGCTACTGCCAGTCTCCTGCTACAGACGGATTGTTCCGCACTGTCGGCATGGGCGGTGACGCCGGCACGATTAAAGATATTGCCAAAGCAGGCCTGGTCATCATTGTCGGTGCCAATCCGGCGGAAGGACACCCAGTGCTCGCAACACGCGTCAAACGGGCACACAAGCTCCACGGTCAAAAACTGATTGTTGCTGACCTGCGTAAAAATGAGATGGCTGAGCGATCTGATCTGTTCATCAGCCCTAAACAAGGCACAGACCAAGTTTGGCTGATGGCTGTTACGAAATATATGATCGACCAAGGCTGGCACGATCAGGCGTTTATTGATGAGAACGTCAATTACTTTGAAGATTATAAAGAAACCCTTAAAACGTATACGCTTGATTATGCAGAACGCATCACAGGCCTTTCAAAAGAAAACATCATTCAAATTGCTGAAATGATTCGTGATGCTGACGGCACTTGTGTCCTTTGGGGAATGGGTGTCACACAAAATACAGGCGGTTCTGATACATCAGCAGCCATTTCAAACCTGCTTCTCGCTACGGGCAACTATCGCCGTCCAGGTGCCGGCGCTTATCCTCTGCGCGGACACAATAACGTGCAAGGCGCATGTGATATGGGAACATTGCCTGGCTGGCTGCCGGGATATCAGCATATTACAGATGACAAAGCACGCGCTAAATTTGAAGAGGCATATGGTGTCGAGATTGATGGAAAGCCTGGTTTAGATAATATTCAAATGCTTCATGCCATTGAAGAAGGAAAAATGAAAGCTATGTATCTTGTCGGTGAGGATATGGCACTGGTCGATTCAAACGCGAACCATGTGCATGATATTTTATCAAGCCTTGATTTCTTCGTGGTACAGGACATCTTCCTGTCAAGAACAGCTCAATATGCTGATGTCGTCTTGCCGGCCACTCCTTCACTTGAAAAAGACGGAACATTTACCAACACAGAACGCCGTGTCCAGCGATTGTATCAGGCGCTTCCGACGCTTGGTGACGCAAAACCGGACTGGTGGATTATTCAAGAGGTGGCAAACCGTTTAGGAGCGAATTGGAATTACAGCCATCCAAGTGACATTTTCTCTGAAATGGCGAGTCTTTCTCCTCTGTTTGCCAAAGCAAGCTATGAGGTGCTTGAAGGCTGGAACAGCTTCCTATGGGGCAGCTTCACAGGTGAAAGCACACCGCTTCTGTATGAAGACGGATTTAATTTCCCTGACAAAAAAGCCCGCTTTGCCCTTTCTGATTGGACCGAGCCAGCGGCATTTCCGGAGGAATATGACCTTCATATCAATAACGGCCGGATGCTGGAGCATTTCCACGAAGGAAACATGACAAATAAATCGAAAGGCATCCAAGCGAAAGTGCCGAATGTATTCGTTGAGATCTCACCTGAGCTTGCACAAGAGCGAGGTGTTTGTGACGGTTCGCTTGTACGGCTCGTTTCTCCGTTCGGAGCAGTCAAATTGAACGCGCTGATCACAGACCGGGTACGGAAAAATGAACTCTATTTGCCAATGAACTCGACAGACAAGGAGTCAGCGATTAACTTCTTGACGGGCCCTGCAGCTGATAAACGGACGAACACGCCTGCTTATAAACAGACAAAGGTCCGCATGGAAGTGCTTGGCGGCTGTGAAACAGCGCCGCTTCCAAAAACAAATCCGCGCAACAAAAAACGGCATCCGCAAAACGGAGTCGAAGCAGAAAGAAAATGGAACCGCCCTGGCTATGTACATCTGACTGA
This sequence comes from Bacillus sp. YP1, assembly GCF_000877815.1. NCBI lineage: Bacteria > Bacillati > Bacillota > Bacilli > Caryophanales > Bacillaceae > Bacillus > Bacillus sp. YP1. The sequence goes on from NZ_CP010014.1 coordinate 2,397,332, forward strand.
TTAAACGATAGGAGGAAAACGAATGGCCACTCCGATTACGACGATCAAAAAAGAAACAAAAACAGCTGAGCAAATTAAGCTTGAAAAAATAGAAGAACTGAAAGAGCTGCTGGCGGAAAATGAGGACGCCGTCTCTAAAACGATGACGTTAATGAATGAACTCAATGATCTTGGAATTTTTGATGCGGCAACAAGCATGCTCAGAGCGAAGGAAGACATTGCCAAGATTGCGCTTGGCCAAGTTTCCCGCGAGCCTGTCACCAACCTCATCAACACGATGATGGCCGCCGGAGGCGCATTGACAAAAGCCGATCCTGAGTTTACAGCAAAGCTTTTAGAAAGCGTAATGGCTGGGACTGAACAGGCACAAAGCTTTTTAAAAGAAGACAAGAAAGTCGGGATTCTCGACCTGTTAAAAGCAATGAACGATCCTGACATCAACAGAGCCGTCGGGTTCGGCCTTCAGTTTTTAAAAGGCATGGGAAAAGAACTTCGAGAACAATAACAGAAAAACAGCCATCTCTGATGATGGCTGTTTTTTTATTCGTCGGCTTCTTCCAGACGCTTCTTGTAAATAAGTGAACGGTCAGCGCAAAAGAAGGCACCGGCTAAAAATACGCAATCCGCTAAAAACATCGTCGATTTCTGGCCTAATGTTAAGCCTTGATCAGGGAGAACTGCGCCTATATATAAAAAAGTGCTGACTGCAAGCAATGTAAAAGCAAAATGCTTGTAGTCTTCTTTTAAAGATTTCATTCTATTTTTGTTCAAAAGAATCACCTGCCAGATTCATAGTATACGACTATTATAATATAATCCGGCGGCTTACAGAGAAAGTAATTCTATCCATTTGTTATATATTTTCAAGCGCTTGGCCGATATCTTCCAACAAGTCTTCCGCATCTTCAATTCCTACAGAAATTCTGATCAAGCCGTCCGTAATGCCGAGCTCAAGCCGGCGTTCTCTCGGAATAGAGGCATGTGTCATTCTTGCAGGAACAGAAATTAAGCTTTCAACCGCCCCCAGGCTTTCAGCAATGGTAAACAGTTTCAGATTTCCTAAAAACGCATCAACCCGTTCTTCACTGCCAATATCAAAGGAGATCATGCCGCCGAAGCCCGCTCCTTGCGTTTTTGCAAGCTCATGTCCGGGATGATTTGAAGAACCAGGGTAATATAACGTTTGGACAGCAGGGTGATTCTCAAGAAAGCTTGCGATTTTCCGCGCATTTTGATCGATCGCTTCCATTCTGAGTCCCAACGTTTTGATTCCTCTCATTAACAGCCAGGAATCTTGAGGGCCGAGCACGCCGCCTGTGGAGTTTTGCACAAAATGCAGCTCTTCTCCAAGCTCTTTCGAAGCTGTCACAACTAAACCTCCGACGACATCACTGTGTCCGCCAAGATATTTTGTCGCACTGTGCAGTACGATATCAGCGCCTAAAGTAAGCGGCTGTTGAAAATAAGGAGTATTAAAGGTATTGTCTACGATAAGCAGAACACCCGCTTTTTTTGCGATATCAGCCATGAGCGTCAGGTCGGTGATTTTGAGCAACGGGTTTGTCGGTGTTTCAATATAAATTGCTTTTGTATTAGGGCGAATCGCTTTTTCAACTTCTTCCCTGCTGCTCGTATCAACAAATGTTGATTCAATGCCAAGACGGTTAAGCACCTTTGTCATCACGCGATATGTTCCGCCGTACACATCATCAGTCAACACGACATGATCTCCGCTGTTAAACAGCATCATAACCGCTGTAATGGCAGCCATTCCTGAGCTGAACGCATAGCCTGCTTCCCCGCTTTCCAGTTCTGTCACAAGTGCTTCGAGAGCGGTTCGAGTCGGATTGGCCGTTCTTGAATACTCGTAGCCTGTATGCTGCCCTGCTTTCGGCTGCTTGTACGTGCTTACTTGATAAATCGGCACGGAAACTGCGCCTGTTTTCTCATCACCTGTGATTCCGCCATGTATCATCAATGTTTTTTTCTTCATATCAGATGCCTCCTTCGTATATTTGTTTGCTGATATATCGATCGCTGCTGTCAGGAAATACTGTGACAATGTTAGTTCCAGCGGATGCTTTTTTCGCTTCCTCCAATGCCGCATAAAGCGCTGCACCTGAAGAGCTTCCGATCAGCAGGCCTTCTTTTTCTGCCGCTTCTTTCACAAGTCTAAACGCATTCTCATCTGTTACGGTGTAGATCTCGTCAAAATGGCTCTTATCCATATAATCGGGGATAAACTCCATGCCGATGCCCTCTGTTTTATGAGCGTGGGGCTCTCCTCCGTTTAAAATCGAGCCCACCGGTTCAACAATCACCGTTTTGACTGCTGGATTTTTTTCTTTTAAGAAGGAAGCTGTCCCTGCGAATGTGCCTCCTGATCCTGCCCCTGCGACAAATGTATGAATATTCCCGTCAAGCGCTTCCCACATTTCAGGTCCAAGCGTCTTATAGTAAGTCGATGGATTTACTCGGTTTTTAAATTGCAAAACGCAATAAGAATTTTCAATTTCAGTCTCCAGCTGAATGGCTTTTTGAATGGCTCCCTGCATTCCGTCTTGACGCGGTGTATGAATGATTGATGCGCCAAGCGCTTGCATAATTTGCTGTTTCTCTCTGCTGAAATGTTCAGGGACACAGAAAATCGCTTTCAGCCCATATTTTCTGGCACTTAACGCAAGGCCGATCCCTGTATTGCCTGCCGTAGCTTCTATAATCACTCCGCCGGGTTTCACTTTGCCTGAATCGAGCGCGTCACGAATCAGCATATCTCCCAGTCTGTCTTTGATGCTTCCCCCTGGATTCATCATTTCAAGCTTGGCATACACCGCGACTCCTTCTGGAACATCAAAGTTCTTCAAGCGGAGAAGCGGTGTATTCCCAATCAGCTCGGTAATGTCCGTAATCACTGTCATATATGTCCTCCTCCTTAATAGAGGTTGTTTTTAGAGAAAAACGGAGGAGAACGTTCTCCCCGTTTTAATGAATTCGTTTGATCACCTTTAACACAAGCTCTGTTGAATGAACAGCCGCCTGCTCTAAAAATTGGTCAAATGAAACATGTGATTCTTTGCCTGCGATATCTGATAACGCTCTGATGACGACAAACGGCGTTTTAAATTGATGGCATACTTGAGCCACTGCCGCAGCCTCCATTTCAACCGCGTACAGATCAGAAAATCTCGCACGCACCTCTTCAACCCGCTTCGGATCGTTCATGAAAGAATCGCCTGTTGCAATCGTTCCTTTTGCAACCTGAATGCCGTCGAGTTCAGATACCGCTTCTTCAGTGATGCTGATCAGCTTTTCATCCGCCGCATAAGCAGCCGGAAGACCCGGCACTTGGCCGTATTCATAGTCAAAAGCCGTTACGTCTACATCATGGTGGCGAACGTCAGTGGAAATGACGACATCCCCTACATTCAATGTATGATGAAATCCGCCGGCTGAGCCTGTGTTAATGACATAATCAGGCTTGTAACGGTCAAGCAGAAGCGTCGTGCTGATAGCAGCATTTACTTTTCCAATTCCTGATTTTAAAAGAATCACTTCAGTTCCTTCATATTCGCCTGTTGTAAATTCACAGTGTGCGATCGTTTCTGTTTTTGCATTTTCAAGTTTGTTTCTTAAGATGGTAACTTCCTCTTCCATTGCTCCGATGACTGCTAGTCTCATCTATTCACATTCCCTTCACTTTACCGTTTGATCGCCTCCATTATCCACACGAAGTCGTTTTGCTGAGTGAATCGGACTGCAAAACCTTCAGCTGTAAACATTTCTTTCAACGCATCCAATGTAGGATAATGCTCTGTCTCTAAATCATTTGCAAGCTGATAAAAGCCTTGAGAACGGGCTTTATCGATAGCCTGTTGATACGCTTGCGCATTTTCAAAGACGGTATCGGCAAACACTATTTTATCATGCAAGTGAAGGTATTTGCCATATTGCTTTATGGCAGCCCGCTTTTCTTCGTCAGTCAAATGATGAAAAGCATATGAACTGACAATCGTATCAGCCTGAAATGGCGGCTCAGGGAATGTCAGGAAGTCTCCATCAACGATTTCCGTCCTGCCTGAGAGCTTGTCAGAAGCCAGTTTACGCATTGCTGGAGAAGGTTCGATTCCAAATACAGTTTTGCCTGCATCGAGCAGCTTAGCTGTCAAATTCCCGGTCCCCGGGCCAAATTCTAACACATGCGTTCCAGATTTTCTGACGATGGCATCAAGGATATGATCGTAGCCTCTGAACGCTTCTTTATACTGAATATCTAAACCTTGTACTGTTTGATCATAAGTTGCTGCCCAATCTTCAAAGAGAGGGATAAATTCACGGCCCATATTTGTCACACTCCATATTTAATAATTCCTATAAGTATACTATGGATTAATGATGGAACAGTTCCTATAATACCACATCTTCTGAAAAGCAGGTACTAAAACACTTTGTGTATTTTATGCCATCTCATATTGCGCATTGACCGCAAAAAAGCTTATACTTCATATGACTTGTGAAAGCTGGAGGGTCAAGACATGAATTTTCAATTAGATCTGATTAAAGACAAAGTGGAATTTTTTGAAGCGGCTTCATTGCAGGAGCTTGAAAAGAAAATCAATACACAAATTGAAAACAATAAAGCCATCATGCTCCGGGTGAAATCTGTTTCACACCAAACTGCTGTGGCAGAAGGAAGAATATTGTACAGCGCGGTGGTTCATTTCTCAGCTGAAGCCTAAAACAAAAGCAGCCGGTTTTAACCCGGCTGCTTTTGTTTATTTTAGCTTTTCTACTTTTGTCGGCTTCCAGCCTTTTTCATCGACCCATGTAATCGTGACTTGATATTTATTCCCAGTCGCCTTGTCCAAAATCTTGCCTTTGGCATCCTGAGGGCTGCCGTTATTTCCAAGCCAGAGCACCGTCATGTTATCTGTTGAGACACCAGTTGCGTACGAAATGGCTTTCAGCATCTCAGCCCAGTCTTGTGAGCTTGAATCATAAGTAGCGGCATGCTCGCCAGTCTGCTCAGTTCCGACTGCTTTCCAGTCAGGATTTTCATACGTTTTTTCCACATCGCTCGATGAGCCGCCTTCTGTTACTTTTGCATCTTTAAGCCCGTCACCGGCTGAATCTGAGCTTGAATCTGAATCAGAGTCATCTTTTTTAGAAGAAGAATCATCTTTTTTGGAATCAGAGTCAGAAGACTTCTCAGAATCCTTTTCGCTGTCAGATGTATCTTTCTTGCTGTCTTTTATATCCTCATCCGATTTCTTTTCCGTCTTTCCTGAAGCCGGAGATTCCTGTTTTTGCGCCGTTTCAGAATCCTTGCTGACATCTTTGCTAGAAGGACTGTTAATGAAGAGATTCGCTGCTACTACGACAATTAGTATGGATACGATTGCGATTAAAATGTTAAGCACTAAATTGGCTTTTCTGCGTTTATCACGATTTTCATAACGAGATTGATTATTGCTCAATAATTCTGCACTCCTTTATCCCTCTTGGCTCAGCATATATTTTAACATGTGCTGAGAAGTTGTTCTATTTCTGATTGATTTCAATTTCGTGTACTTTTTTAACAATATCATAAAACACCGAATTTGTCAGAGCCTTATCTCCCGGTGTATCCATGTGTAAAACAACTAGAGCGTATTTCGGCTTATCCGCGGGAAAATATCCGGCAAACCATTTTTCGTAGAGCGTTTCCTTCTCTTTTGAAAGCTTGCCTGTCTGGGCTGTGCCCGACTTCCCTGCTACAGTATACGGAAGATCTTGAAACCTTCTGCCCGTTCCGGAAGGAGATTCTACTACCCGCCGCAGTATTTTTTGAAGCTGCTGTGACGTATATTTGTCTATCGTTTCCCCTTTGAGCTTCTGATCTTTAAACGTAACGAGCGTTGTGCCGTTCTTATACTCAATTTGTTCGGCAATTTTCACCTGCCGTTTTTCTCCGCCGCGGGCGATTGTCGCCATCATATTGGCTACCTCCAGCGGCGTTACCTTTACATTTTTCTGCCCGATTGCTGTTTGCGCAATGGCTTTTTTGACTGATTTGTCTTTTTCATCCCCCCAAATCACGCCGCTTTTTTCGTTATACAGCTGGCGGAAATCGGTTTCGTGGTACAGTTTTCCCTCCCAGCCTGCCCGATCAGTGAGAGCCAGCTTCTCGGACATATCTTCAATAACCGAGCTGTCTTTTTTCATTAATTGTTCTGCAAGACTCGTAAATGTGTAATTACAGCTTTGGGCAAAACTTTCATCAAAAGACAAGGTGCCTTTGTCGTCCCCCGGTTCCCCGTACAGGTTTAAATTGCAATTAAAGGTTTGACTAGGCTTCACCATATTATTTTCGATTGCAGCTGCGGCAATGACTGTTTTAAAAACTGATCCGGGATAGATTGGCGTCAGCATATAATTTTGAAGTGTGTTTTGCCGGGACACGTCTGCATCTGGTTTGCTTACAATTCCCAGAACACTGCTATTTTCGATGTCCAGCAGCACAGCTCCTCCCTTTTTCAGCCCCTGTTCATCCAATACCTCCTCCATCGCTTTTTGAATGCTTTGATCGATCGTTGTTTTGATCTGGAGCGGATAAAATGTATTGGCTTCAGCTGTATATTTGACGTCCATGCCAAACAAAGGGTTTCCTTTTCCGTCCACATGATATAAAAGCTTTGTGTCTTGTTCCGGAAGCAAAAACTCGTCAAATGTCCGTTCTAAACCGGTTGTTCCGATTTCTGTTGTAATCGGAAGGCTCTCCTTGTCAGGATATTTCTTGCGAAGCAGCGCCGGATCTTGGTTCGTGCTCCCTATCGTATGTGAAGCAAGGCTGGGCTTGTCTTCATTCTCCATATATACGCCGTAAATGCCGGGATATTTCAAAGAATTGATTTTTGTGATAGATTGTTTTGAAAGTGTTTTGATTTTCTTTTGCTGCAAAATGACCGGTTTTTTTGCCTGACCTAGTGTCTGGCGCAAATCATCTTCAGACATGCCGAGGATGTCCGCAACTTTTTTGATCGGCCAATCCTGCGTCAGCAGAAAAGGGAACAAAACAACCGCAGGCTCGCTTTGTCCTGTCAGCGCCCGCCCGTTTCGATCTAAAAAAGAGCCTCTTCCATCTGAAATGAGCACTTCCTCCGTCCGCTGTTTCACACTTTCTTGAATCAAATTAATTTTCTTTTTAGAAAATGATTCTGTGAAAAACAGCTGGATTTCTGCAAGTCTCAGCAGAAGCAGAAAAAATACAATCAAAAAAGCGATGACTGCCAGCTTCATTCGTTTCGATATCTTCATAAAAAAACACCTCACCCACATTGTGGACGAGGTGTTTCGCTGCTAAACAGATATTATGAAATTTTCACAATTTTCACGAGCATTTCTCCGCCCGGTGTTTGTACTGTGACTTCTTCATCTACTTTTTTGCCCAAGAGGCTTTTTGCGATCGGTGAATCGTTTGAGATTTTCCCTTCAAACGGGTCAGCTTCCGCGCTTCCGACGATCGTATATGATTCTTCATCACCGTCAGGCAGTTCGACGAAAGTGACGGTTTTACCCAAACCGACAACGTTAGAGCCGCCGTCATCTTCAATGATTTTCGCATTGCGAATCATATTTTCAAGAGTCGTCACGCGGCCCTCTACAAATGCCTGCTCTTCTTTCGCTGAATCGTATTCAGAGTTCTCGGAAAGGTCTCCGAAGCTTCTCGCAATTTTGATTCGCTCTACTACTTCTTTTCGTTTAACCGTTTTCAAATATTCTAATTCTTGTTCAAGTTTTTGTTTTCCTTCTGCAGTCATAGGAAAAACTTTCTCTTGTGCCATGTCCCTTCACTCCTTCTGGTTGTCCCTCAACATCTTCGATTATGTATGAGAGCATAAACTAAAAAATACAAGAATGAGAACACAGGGCAGTCCTCGTTCTTCTCTCCCATATAGGTACTGTTTATCTTAAACTGAATCGTGTCGTTCTGCAAATATTTCGCGTTTATAAACAGGGAAAGAAGGGAATTCGCACATTCCCTTCCTGCCTATACATAATATGGTCAGAGTTATTTATGTCTATGCTATGGTATTACAAAATCGCGTTTTGTTCAAGAATGGTTTGAATTTTTGTGACCATCAGATCAATTGCGACGTGATTCTGACCGCCTTCCGGGATAATAATATCAGCGTATCGTTTCGTCGGCTCGACGAATTGGTTATGCATCGGACGGACCACTGACACATATTGTTCAATGACAGAATCAATAGAGCGTCCGCGCTCATTAATATCTCTCATAATCCGTCTGATGATACGCAAGTCAGCGTCCGTATCAACATAAAGCTTGATATCCATCAGATCACGAAGCCTTTTGTCTTCAAGAACAAGAATGCCTTCAAGGATAATAACATCCTTTGGCTCTACGTGAACCGTTTCTTCTGAACGTGTGTGAAGCTTATAGTCATAAATCGGCTTTTCAATCGGGCGGTAATTCAATAGATCTTGAATATGCTCGATTAAATAGTCATTATCAAACGCAAGCGGATGATCATAGTTTGTGTTCAGCCTTTCTTCAAACGGAAGATGGCTTTGGTCTTTATAATAAAGGTCCTGCTGGATCATTAAAATTGAGTGTCCTTTAAACTGTTCATAAATGGACCGTGTGACACTCGTTTTTCCTGAACCGGAACCTCCTGCGATTCCAATGACTACTGGATTCTTACCCATGGGCTGTTACTTCCCCTTTCTCATCATGTTGCTCGGATAAATCTTTTTGTCTAGTTTGAATTTGACAATTTGCAGGGGATGGCGGGCAGCATCTAGCTCATTTCCGTCTTCGTCCCAAATGGTTTCAATCGTATGTGTAAAGTTTTCGATTTCTGGACCGAAAAATTCCACTTCGTCGCCTTTTTTGAAGAAATTGCGCTGCTGAAGCGTGACCATTTGTGTATCTTCATCATAATTCAGCACTAAGCCGACAAAATCATATGTCGTTTTCTTGGCGTGTTCGCCGAACATTTGCTCTTCATAGCCTGGCGTTCCTTCAAAGAAAGCTGTCGCAGTGTCCCTGTTGGCGCACTTATCAAGCTCTTCAAGCCATTCTTTTTGAATCACAAAGTTTTCTGGATCAGCGCAATAAGCATCGATTACTTTGCGGTATACGCTGACAACAGTTGCTACATAGTGAATGGATTTCATGCGGCCTTCAATCTTTAAGCTGTCGATCCCCATTTCAATCATTTTTGGAATGGATTCAATCAGCTTCAAATCTTTCGGGCTCATCGCAAATGGTGCATCTTCTTCACCATACAAAGCAACGGCGTTGGCACCGTCTGTTTGGTAGAGATCATAATCCCAGCGGCATGACTGGCAGCAGCCTCCGCGGTTGGAATCCCGCGCTGTCATGTGATTGCTCAGCACGCAGCGGCCGGAATATGCAATACACATTGCGCCATGAATGAAGGATTCGATTTCGATATCTACCTTTTCTTTCATTTCTCTGATTTCAAGAGCGCTAGTTTCACGTGCCAGCACGACGCGGTCGAGACCTTCTTCCTTCCAGAACTGGACAGCCTTCCAGTTTGAAAGAGACTGCTGTGTGCTCAAGTGAACCTCAACATTCGGCGCCACTCTGCGGCATGTTTCAATAATAAGCGGATCTGCCACAATAATACCGGCAACGTTGGCGTCTCCAAGCGCTTTTAAATAGTCTTCAAGCCCGTCCATGTTTTCATTATGAGCGAAAATATTCGTTGTTACGTAGATCTTCGCGCCATATTTCTTTGCGAATTCAACGCCTTCTGCAATTTCTTCGATCGTAAAGTTATCGGCATTCGAGCGAAGCCCGTATTCCTGTCCCCCGATAAAGACCGCGTCCGCTCCGTAATGAACAGCGATTTTCAGCTTTTCAAGATTACCCGCAGGTGCGAGAAGCTCCGGCTTTTTCGTAATCACACGCTTTCCATTAACGATTGTGGATATTTTATCATTTACGGCAGTCATAGCTTAACCTCCTTTTGATTAATAAACCGTTTCCTTGAAGAAGAATCCGGTATCAATTTTTCTGTTTACTGGCTGGATGCTTTCAATGCGTTCGATCCAGTCTTCTTTTTTCGCTTCGTATTCGTCACGGTTTTCCACGCACAAATCAATTGCTTCTCTGTACATTTTGGTGACTTCTATTAGGTATTCAGGCATTTTCAAAACACCATCGATTTTGAAAGAATCAATTCCGGCATCTATCAATTCCTCGAGCTCATCAATGATGCACACATCGTTCGGGCTCATGATGTGAGTGCCGTTTTCATCTTCGAAAATCGGATATTTATTATCGCGTTCTTTATCGTGTAAAAACATGCCTGATTCTTTTTTCTTTCTTTCAATGTCCATGACTTTGCCCTGATATTCAAAATAGTTTCCAATCAAAGAACGCTTCGATTGGAACATGCACGTCATTCCATGCACCTGGATTTCAATTTCGACTTCAGCATTTTCTTTAATCTCAACAATGCTGTCCATGTTTAATTCTCTGGCAAGCACAGAACGCGCCGCACCCTTGCGTCCCCAGTAGTTGCATGTATAATAGTTGGTGCCTGTCGTTTCTGTGCTCCAATGAAGCTTCAGATCAGGCGCAGATTCACGGGCAGCCATCAGCACGGCAGGATCGCCGAATACCGCTGCATCGACACCGGCTTCTGCTAAGAAAGCCAGATATTCGCCAAGCTCACCCACTTTATCATTATGGAAAATTGCATTTACAGCAACGTATACTTTTGCCCCTTCTTTGTGAGCAATCTCTACGGCTTTTGTTACATCTTCACGAGAAAATTCTCCGGCTAATCTCAAGCCGTATCTCTGTTCCCCAACTAAAAACGCAGTTGCCCCAGCCTGTATGAGCGGCAAAATGTCCGCTGTACTCGTCGGCGTCACTAAGAGCTCTGGTTTTTTCATGACGTTCACCTCTTCTTTTTACTAATCGCAAGTCCGTCCCCGACAGGAATAATCGCAGTTTGATAATCCGGATGATTCATCAGCCAATGATTATATTCATCAATTTTGGCTACAAGCCTGCGCCTTCTCTTCGGTTCTATTTTGCTGTAATCCTCTGCCACCAGACCTTTAAACAGCACGTTGTCTGTTATAATCACCCCGTCCGGTGAAAGCATCGGTTCATATAAATGAAAAAAGTTTTGATACTGACCTTTTGCAGCGTCAATAAAAATGACATCGTAAGGCGCGGTTACATGAACGGCGTCGGCTAATTCAAGCGCATCTCCGTAAAAAACATGAATCCGGTCATCAAGCTGAAATTCCTTGATATTGTTTACCGCTTCTTCATGCCGTTTCTCATTGCGTTCAATTGTATATATTTCAGCAGACGGCAGTTCCAGAGCCATTCGAATGGCTGAATAACCAATGGCCGTTCCGATTTCTAGTATTTTTTTCGGCTGTTTCACAGACAAAATTTGAAGCAGCACCTCCATGCCCGCTTTTTCCATAATCGGGACATGATGTTCTTCTGCATATGCTTCAAGTCTCTTCACGTTATCCGGCCGAGGCTTTAATAATGCTTCTATATAGTCATTTATTTGTTCATACCGGTCAGTCACTACAAACAGCCTCCCGTTCTAAAAAGGAGTGCCCCAGTCTTATGCGCAGGACACTCTCTGAATACATCATGATACATCGGTAAACAACCCGATATATTTTATCATAAAACCTTGCGGAAAGCGAACAAAAGGAGAGCTTTTTGCTCTCCTTTTATTTCTCATTTTTTGAGGAAATGTATTTTTCTTTTGCTTTATTATGCTCTTTTAGCGTTTTTGTAAATACGACCTCACCATTTGATTTGGCCAAGAAATACAGATAGTCCGTTTTATCCGGATGCAGCGCTGCTTCCCATGATGACATGCCGGCATTGGCAATCGGCCCTGGCGTCAGCCCTGTGTTTTTATACGTATTGTATGGTGAATCGATTTCCAGATCCTTATAAAGAACCCGATCTTTATGCTTGCCTGCCGCGTACAGGACGGTCGGATCTGTTTGGAGCGGCATTTTCTTTTTCAGGCGGTTATAAAAGACGCTCGCAATTTTATGGCGGTCGGCTTTTTCAGTCGCTTCTTCTTCTATCAAAGAAGCCATTGTCAGCAGCTTATGCACAGAAACTTTGTTTTTCTTCATTTCTGATTTATATGTTTCCACATAAGAATTTGTCTGCTTAATCATTGCCTTGATAATGTCTTCAAGTGATGTGTCCGGATCGTTAAAAGGGTATGTAGCCGGGAATAGGTACCCTTCAAGCGGGTGCTTAATGTTTTTATTGAAAACATCATTTGTCACAGTGTCCGGGAATTCTTTCTTCAGCTGATTGATAAATGTTTCATCGTCCAGCTTCGCTATGACTTGTTTTTTAGAGTATTTTGTTTCATCAGCAATAGCAGCCGCGATTTGGGTCAGCTGTGCTCCCTCAGTCACTGTGATTTGAAAAGCGTAACCTGTAGCCCCGCTTGTCAGCTTCTGAATAATGGCATCTAAATCCATACCTTTATTCAGATGGTAGAATCCGGCCTGAAACCCGGAAGCACCTTTATATTTCACATAGTACTGAAACGCCTTCTCGCTTTTTATGACATCATTTTTCTTTAATATCGATGCGATGGCTGAAACAGACGAACCGCTCGGAATGTTAATATTAACTGTCGTTTTACTGTCTTTTTCAACAGGTTCAAGCAATGATTTCCCATATAAAAATGCCCCGCCAATGATGAGAAACAGCACAACAATGGAAGACAGTATGATTCTTTTTTTATTAAAAAACGATTTTTTTTGCTGATTGATATACATTAGGTCTCCTCCCATCAGCTCTTATACTACATGATTCATTGTATTTCGGCAATTTATTACAAAAAGAGGCCTGCATAAAGCAGAAAAAAGCCGGAGCAGTATAGCTCCGGCTTTGGTTTGGCGCGATGTTTTACTCTTCGTCTTCGTCCGCTAAGAATGTGTTTAGTGTTTCTTCGATCATATCCCATTCTTCGTCAGTTTCAATCGGGAATAGCTCACCGTTTTCACCGTCTTCGTTTGGCGTGAAGCTGGAAGCAAGAATTTCTACTTCTTCGTCATCTTTTGATTCGATTGGATAGTACAAGACATAAGATTTGCCAAACTCTTCATTTTCAAATGTAAACAGCACTTCACAAAGCTGTTCATTTCCTTGATCGTCAACAATTGTAATATTTTTTTCGCCGTGTTCCATTTTCTTCACCTCTGGCTTTAATTTAAGCTGTCAAGATATCCTTGTAAAATCATAACAGCCGCCATTTTATCAATGACTTTTTTTCGTTTTTGCCTGCTGACGTCAGCTGCAATCAGCATTTTTTCAGCCGCCATTGTGGTAAGACGCTCGTCCCACAGCACAACAGGAACATTGTACGTTGTTTCAAGCACTTTCGCAAATGTTTGGCTGGCTTCGCCTCTCGGGCCGACTGTTCCGTTCATGTTCTTAGGAAAGCCGAGCACGATTTTATCTATAGTATAGTCCTTTATCAGTTCAGATAAACGGGATAAACCATAATCGCCTTCTGCTTCATTTATCTTTATGGTCTCAATGCCTTGAGCAGTCCAGCCCATTTCATCGCTCAGAGCTACACCGAGTGTTTTGGTTCCTAAATCGAGTCCTAATATTCTCATTCTTTATTTACGCCTCTTTATGCTGTTCTAAATAAGACTTTACCAATTCCTCGATTAATTCGTCTCTTTCAAGTTTGCGAATTAAATTGCGAGCGTCACGATGCCTAGGAATATAAGCGGGATCACCTGACAGCAAGTATCCGACAATCTGGTTGATTGGATTGTAGCCCTTTTCCTGAAGCGCGTCATACACTGTAATCAGCACCTCATTTACGTTAGTCTCAGCAGAATCATCGGAGAAATTAAATTTCATCGTTTTATCAAACGAGCTCACCGTTTTGCACCTCTTTCCCAAATTCGCAGGCAAAGTTCAGCCTGGGGTCCTAATCTTACCATCATTCTACACTACATGGGCGAATTATAAAACGGATTTCACCCAATCTTCTACAGAAGCCAAAGCTTCTTCTAATTTTTCCGGCTGTTTACCGCCTGCCTGCGCCATGTCCGGACGGCCTCCGCCGCCTCCGCCGCAAACTTCCGCAGCTTGTTTAACCAGCTTGCCGGCGTGAAGTCCTTTCTCAATGAGGTCCTTTGTGACTCCGGCAGAGATATTAACTTTATCGTTTTGTACCGCACCAAGCACGATCACCGCAGAGCCAAGCTTTGCTTTGAGTTCATCGACCATAGTGCGGAGATGATTCATGTCTTTTGCATTTACTTTTGCCGCAAGCACGTTTACGCCGTCAACTTCTTTTACTTTCGACAGGATTGCTCCTGCTTCCACGTTGCCTAGTTTTGCAAGAAGAGATTCATTTTCTCTTTGTGCATCCTTCAGTTCAGCCTGCAGAGCCGCGACCCGTTTCGGCACTTCTTTGATATTTGTTTTCAGCTCGTCAGCGGTCTGCTTCAATACAGAAATCTGGCTGTTCATTTCGACGTAAGCGCCTTGTCCCGTTACAGCTTCAATCCGTCTTGTGCCTGCTCCGATTCCGGATTCAGAAACGATTTTAAACAAGCCGATTTCTGCTGTATTTCTGACGTGGCAGCCGCCGCACAGCTCTAAGCTGTAATCTCCAACTTGAACGACACGGACAATATCGCCATATTTTTCGCCGAACAGTGCCATCGCACCCATTTCTTTTGCTTCAGCGATCGGTTTCAAATCAATGCTGACCGGGATGCTCGCCCAGATCTTTTCGTTTACGATTCTTTCAATTTGTTCGAGCTCTTCTTTTGTCACTTGGCCAAAGTGCGAGAAGTCAAAACGAAGGCGGTTTTCCGTTACAAGAGAGCCCGCCTGATTGACATGAGTTCCAAGAACATCTTTTAGAGCCTGATGCAATAAATGCGTTGCCGTGTGGTTTTTAATGACGCCGCTTCTCATATGGTCTTCAACTTCAGCCGTAACATGCAGGCCTTTTTGAACAGTACCGCTCTCCACAACACCTTCATGCACATGCTGGCCGTTCGGCGCTTTTTGAACATCTTTAATTCTTACAACTGCCTGCTCGCTTCGGAGATAGCCTTTGTCGCCGATTTGGCCGCCGCTTTCTGCATAGAACGGTGTTTCATCAAGAATGATTTGAACGCTTTCTCCTTCATGAGCCTCTTCGATTAATTGGCCGTCCTGAAGAAGCACAATGATATTGGCATCAGCTTTGGTTTGAGAGTAGCCGACAAATGTGCTTTCAACTGTCACGTCGCGCAGTGCGCCGCCCTGCACCTGCATGCTGCCGACATCCTGGCGGGCGTTTCTTGCCCGTTCACGCTGCTGGTTCATTTCCTCCTCAAAGCCCTCATGGTCAACCGTCATGTTCTCGTCTTCTGCGTATTCTTCAGTCAATTCAACCGGGAATCCATACGTATCATACAGTTTAAACACATCAGCACCTGAGATAACGCTGCTGCCCTTGTCTTTTTCTTTTTTGATCATTTCTGACAGGATCGCAAGCCCTTCATTAAGGGTCTCATGGAAGCGTTCTTCCTCGGTTTTAATGACTTTTGCGATGAAATCCGCTTTCTCTTTCACTTCAGGATAGAAATCAGCCATGATTTCTGCGACAACCGGCACTAAATCAAACATGAACGGACGATGGATGTTGATCGTTTTGGCATAACGCACGGCACGGCGTAATAAGCGTCTTAATACATAGCCGCGGCCTTCATTTGACGGCAGCGCACCGTCACTGACAGCAAAGGCAACCGTTCTGATATGGTCAGCAATCACTTTAAACGCAGTGTCTTTCACATTGTCTTTGCCATATGTTTCACCAGAAATCGATTCTGTTGCTTTAATGATCGGAACAAACAAATCGGTGTCAAAGTTTGTCGGAACATTCTGGATGACAGACACCATTCTTTCAAGACCCATGCCTGTATCAATATTTTTCTTTGGAAGCGGTGTGTACGTGCCGTCAGGGTTATGGTTGAACTCTGAGAACACAAGGTTCCATACTTCCAGGTAACGGTCGTTTTCCCCGCCTGGGTAAAGCTCCGGATCTTCTGGATCATTACCGTATGCTTCACCGCGGTCGTAAAAGATTTCCGTATTCGGTCCGCTCGGCCCTTCACCGATATCCCAGAAGTTCCCTTCCAGACGGATAATTCTTTCTTCAGGAATACCGATTTTTTTCGCCCAAAACTCATATGCCTCTTCATCTTCAGGATGAACCGTAACAGAGAGAAGCTCTTTGTCGAAGCCAATCCACTTGTCGCTCGTTAAAAACTCCCAAGCCCATGTAATGGCTTCTTCTTTGAAATAATCGCCGATGGAAAAGTTTCCGAGCATTTCAAAGAAAGTGTGATGGCGCGCAGTTTTACCTACATTTTCTATATCGTTTGTTCTGATCGCTTTTTGAGCGTTTACGATTCTTGGATTTTCCGGCACGACACGGCCGTCAAAATATTTTTTCAGCGTCGCAACACCGCTGTTGATCCAAAGCAGTGAAGGATCCTCATGAGGCACTAATGACGCGCTTGGCTCTACCGCATGTCCTTTTTCTTTAAAGAAATCCAAAAACATTTGACGCACTTCCGCAGAAGTTAAGTGTTTCATTGTATTTCCTCCTCTATAAAAATCGAAATTCTCTTCAGTGACAGCAAAAAAGCCCTCCCCCTATGCAAACCAACGTTTACACAGGGACGAGAGCTGTCTCGCGGTACCACCCTGATTACGGGCATTCATGCGCCCGTCACCTTTAACCCTGTAACGCAGGATAAGCGGCAGTGATTAACTGCACTCAGGATTAGCTTCCTCCGATCTTCTGATAAAGCTCCTTTCAGCTTATGGAGCTTCTCTCTTTAACAGGGCTTCGGCGTACTCAGATCCGTCACTCGAGATTCGTATGTATTCTACGAGAAATTATAGACAAGCGGCACGCCGATGTCAATGCTCCGTCCTCATCCGCAAAAAATGGATCATCATTACTTTTAAAACAGCCGTCGCAGGAACAGCCAGAATCATCCCGACGATACCCGCAAGCTCCCCTCCGGCAAGGAGTGCAAGCATGATAACGACCGGATGCATTTTAAGGCTTCTGCCGACAATGAACGGACTGAGGATATTTCCTTCCATAAACTGCAGAATAAACACCGTAATCACCACAACAAGAACCGCCTTGACTGAGATCGTCATCGCAATTAACAACGCAGGAACAGCTCCGATGAAAGGGCCAAAATACGGGATGACATTCGTTACCCCAGAGATAAGGCCAAGTATCAGCGGATACGGAAGCCCAAATACCCAGAACGAAATGCCTGCAATCACGCCAAGAATCAAGCAGACCAAAAGCTGGCCGCGGATATAATCGCCAAGCGAATCATCCACATCCCGCAAAAAGGCGCTGCCCCGCTTTCTCCACGACTTCGGAGTCAAGTACCATACTGTCTTTTTCATTAACTCAATGTCCTTCACCATATAAAACACGAGAAAAGGGATTGTTGCAGCAATTAAGAAGTAATCAAGCACATTGCGGATCCCGCTGATCGCACCCTCGATCGTTCCCGCAAAAAACGCCTCCGTCTGGCGGATCATTTTATCTATACGGTGATGCATACCATCAGGCCAGTCATCCGTATGGTTATGCACATGAAGAAGAAGCCCGTTATACGTTTCGGCAAACATGGGTATATTTTCTGACAAATCCGTCAGCTGCACGATTAAAACAGGCACCCCTTTATACAACGCCCAGCCAATCCCGCCAAAAAAAAGAACATAAATGACCAAGATGCTCAAAGTCCTAGGCAATCCTTTGCCATGCAGCCATTCTGTGACCGGAAGCAATAAATAAGATATAAAAATAGAAATGATCAAGGGAATAAAGATCGTTTTTATGACGAGCCAAAAGGGTGACCATAACATATCAAGCATAAAAAAGACATAGACTGTTAACAGAACCAGCAAACAAATAGCCACCCACAACAAAAGCTGCACCGGTTTTTGGAGCATCTGCTTTCACCTCACCTATATCTTTTGAGGTTTACAAGGAATTATTCTTTATGTTTCTTTAGTCAGTCAGAAGTCATGGACATTTTTTCACTTTTAATTTTCAGAAAAGTTTGATCATTTACTTTTTGGTCAAATTTTCTGATAGGAGGATTGCGATGATCACATTTCAAAATGTAAACAAGCATTACGGAGATTTTCACGTGTTAAAACAAATTAATCTTCAAATCGAAAAAGGTGAAGTCGTTGTTATCATCGGCCCATCCGGTTCCGGTAAAAGCACATTGCTCAGATGCATCAACAGACTTGAGTCGATCAATGAGGGAGTGCTTACAGTAAACGGCACCGCCATTAACGACAGAAAAACTGATATCAATCAAGTGCGGCAAAATATCGGGATGGTGTTTCAGCACTTTCATTTATATCCGCATAAAACAGTGCTGCAGAACATCATGCTGGCTCCGGTAAAAGTGCTTAGACAATCACCTGAACAAGCAAAGGAAACGGCGCGGTACTATCTTGAAAAAGTCGGCATCCCAGACAAGGCTGACGCCTATCCTTCCCAGCTTTCCGGCGGGCAGCAGCAGCGTGTTGCCATCGCAAGAGGACTGGCGATGAAGCCGGAGGTCATGCTGTTTGACGAGCCGACATCAGCACTTGATCCTGAAATGATCGGTGAGGTGCTAGATGTCATGAAAACACTCGCCAAAGAAGGCATGACAATGGTTGTCGTGACACACGAAATGGGGTTTGCCAAAGAAGTTGCCGACCGGATTGTCTTCATTGACGAAGGAAAAATTTTAGAAGAAGCAGTGCCGGCTGAATTTTACGCGAACCCGAAGGAAGAACGGGCCCGCTTATTCTTAAGCCGTATTTTAAATCATTAAAACAGAAATGGGGGAGCTTGTATGAAAAAGATTTTTTCTTTAGCATTGATTTCTTTATTCGCTGTCATCTTGCTTGCCGCTTGCGGCAGCAAGGGATCAAACGGAGAAGCCTCAAAGGAGAGCAAAAAAGATACGCTAGCCGCCATTAAAGACAATGACAAAATTGTCTTCGGCGTAAAAACGGACACTCGACTGTTCGGTCTTAAAAATCCAAGCTCAGGTGAGATTGAGGGTTTTGATATTGATATTGCTAAACAAATCGCTAAAGACATTTTAGGTGATGAGAAAAAAGCTCAATTTAAAGAGGTCACCTCAAAAACAAGGATTCCTATGCTGCAAAACGGGGATATCGACGCCATTGTCGCCACAATGACGATCACTGAAGAACGAAAAAAGGAAGTTGACTTTTCTGATGTCTATTTCGAGGCCGGGCAATCGCTTCTCGTGAAAAAAGGCAGCAAAATCAAGAGTGTCGAGAATCTTGGCAAAGGCTCAAAAGTTCTTGCAGTAAAAGGCTCCACCTCCTCTCAAAACATTCGTGAAAAGGCGCCTGAAGCATCTGTTTTAGAATTTGAAAACTACGCAGAAGCCTTTACAGCCCTTAAATCGGGGCAAGGCGATGCCCTCACCACAGATAATGCAATTTTATATGGAATGGCTGATGAAAATAAAAATTATCAATTAACAGGAAAGCCTTTTACAGATGAGCCTTACGGGATCGCCGTGAAAAAAGGGCAATCTGCTCTCGCGAAAGAAATCAACGCTTCACTTAAAAAGATGAAGTCGGATGGCAGATACGATGAAATTTATAAAAAATGGATCAAAGAAGACCCAGCTGAATAACAACCATCCCGGGATGAGCAGGCGATGCTCATCCCAATTTGATAAGGAGTGAATAGGCAGATGAATGTGTCAATTCTTTTCGATAACTTCAGCATGTATATGGACGGTTTTTACCATACCTTGCTCGCAAGTGTTATCGCGCTGGCCGGCAGTTTTGTCCTCGGCGTTGCTGTAGCGGTTATGAGAATAACAGTCTTTAAGCCGCTGCAATGGCTCGGGACCGCATATGTAGAATTCATCCGCAACATCCCTCTTCTTTTAATTACCTTTGTTTTCTATTTCGGACTTCCAAACGCAGGCCTGAGGCTTGACGGTTTTCAAGCGGGAACGGTTGCTCTCACCATTTATACCTCTGCGTTTATCGCTGAAGCCATCAGAGCAGGCATCCAGTCTGTTTCAAAAGGGCAGATGGAAGCGGCACGCTCGTCAGGCTTTACCTACAGCCAAGCCATGCTCCATATCATTTTGCCGCAGGCAATCAAAATCGTCATTCCGCCTTTAGGCAATCAATTTTTAAACTTAGTCAAAAACTCTTCGATTCTTGGGGTTGTGGCCGGATTGGATCTTATGTACCAAGCCGATTTAGTTTCGTCGAGCACACTCGTTGTATTTGATGTTTATATTTTTGTGGCGCTTTTTTACTTAGTGCTGACGATTCCGCTTAGCATCGGTGTTAACTATCTGGAAAAACGGCTGGAAAAAAGCTATTGATAAGGAGTGAGTTACATTGGATTTCATCGGTGCTTATTCACAGGAGCATTTAGCGTTTTTATGGGATGGCTTTCTCGTCACCTTGTACGTTGCTTTCATCTCCATCATTCTGAGCTTTTTCTTCGGTTTAATCGCAGGCACCCTGCGTTATGCGAAAGTTCCCGTTCTTTCTCAATTGATTGCAGTTCTCGTTGAAACGATCAGAAACCTCCCCTTGCTGTTAATTATTTTCTTTACGTTTTTTGCCCTTCCGGAAATTGGGATTAAGCTTGAAATTACAGCTGCTGCAATTACAGCACTAACGATTTTTGAATCCGCTATGCTATCTGAAATTATCCGAAGCGGACTGAAATCAATTGACAAAGGACAAATTGAAGCGGCGCGCTCCTCCGGGCTGAGCTATACACAGACCCTGTTCTTTATCGTTATGCCGCAAGCGCTTCGCCGCATGGTTCCGCCCATCGTAAGCCAGTTTATTTCTTTATTAAAAGATACATCGCTCGCTGTTGTGATCGCCCTGCCTGAACTGATTCACAACGCGCAAATTATTAACGGCCAAAGCGCTGACGGCAGTTATTTTTTCCCGATCTTTTTACTTGCGGCCCTTATGTATTTCGCAGTCAACTACAGCCTTTCACTCGCAGCAAGACGCCTCGAGGTCCGGCAAACATAGAAAAGGATACTCTTTGGAGAGTATCCTTTTTGCATTAAAACATTTTCGTAATTCTTCTTCTCATCCGCTTCATGCTTCGATTATTCAGCATGTCAGATTGAGTCGCCATTCGGTACACGAGAGCTCCGGCTCCCATTGCCAAAAGAGAAGTCATCGTCCGATTCATCCTGCGCATCTCCTTTCATGATTAAAAATTGATGCTGCGTTCATCCTCAGAAAACAAATCATCCAAGCTGCTTAACGTTCCGTCTTCTTCCACCTGATGAGTTGCAATCTTCCCTTTCGCCACTGTCAGTTCAATAAAACAGCCCCAGCAATAATATTGGTTCACGCCGATTTTGCCGATATCCTTACTTTTGCAATTCGGGCATATAAGCATACCTCACACCTCTATCCGTTCAGAACGATCTCGTCTTTCCGCACCTCGACAAGCGAATCCGCTCTTTGGATCTGGCGCTTGCTTCCCGCCAGGTCAGAAAAGAAACCGTCCGAGAGTTCATATGCTACGATTATGCCCCTGTCCAAACAAAAGTATACATCTTCCAGCATCCCCAATATATCCCCCTCTTGCGATTTCACAAGCTTCATCTTCATCTGCTCGTATGTGAAGCATGATTTCGGAAGAGGCAAAAGCTGTTCTGAACTGACCGAAGCCAATATGCGGTCATCAAAAATGGAAGAGATATCACACGCCCGTAATAGCGCATGATGATGATGCAAAAAGCGTTTTTGTGCAAGAATAAACCCAAGACAATCTCCTTTCAGAGAAAAACAAATATCGGAAATTGTCCCGAGATAACTAGAAGTTCGTTCTGAGTATACTGGGAATCCTTCTACTTCATGGCATGTTCTCAAAGTGTGATCAACCACCTTTTGTTGAACAGGCTTAGGTTTTGCTTTGCGCCTTAGACTCATACGATGAAATCAATTCCACTGCAAATGAAAAAAAACTCCCGCTTGCACGGGAGCATTTTATTGCTGTTCTTCTTTCATAAAATCGAATGGTGTAATGCCTTCCATGCCAATGTTGGCGTCGTGTACGCTGAACGGGAGCTCTTTTTGCAAAGCTTCAAGCTCGGCATCCATTTCCTCAACCTGTACGGACAGCCTGTTTTTCAAGGAGGTCTGTCTGACAGTTGCATCATTATTTTTCACGCCCCACTCCAGCGCCTCCTCTTCCCCGCATAAAATGAGAAATTTCTTCGCTCTTGTAATCGCGGTATAAAGAAGGTTTCTTCTGAGCATTCTATAATAGCCTTTCACAACAGGCAAAACCACAATCGGAAATTCACTTCCCTGCGATTTATGAATAGAACAGCAATACGCATGGGTAAATTGATTAAAATCTTTTTTCGTAAATGTCATTTCATTGCCGTCAAAAGAAACGACGGCCATGTCTTCTTTTTCTGTATTTTCCTTTGCATAAAATATCGACGTGATTTCGCCAATATCTCCGTTGAACACATTGTTTTCCGGCTGATTGACAAGCTGCAAAATTTTATCTCCGGTTCTGTAGACAACATCCCCGAACTTCAATTCTCTCCGTTTTTCTTTAGGAGGATTTAAAATGTCCTGCAGCATCACATTCAATTCATTAATGCCGGCTTTTCCTCTGTACATCGGAGCGAGGACCTGAATGTCCTTTGCTGTATAGCCTTTTTTCAATGCATTGGCGACAACCTTCTCAACTACTTCTTTGATTTGCGACCCGCCGCAGCGAATAAAGGAACGGTCCTTTGTCGGGGCAGTCAAATTGTTCGGCAGCAATCCATTTTTCATCTGGTGGGCAAGCTCGACGATTGATGACCCTTCTGCCTGGCGATAGATGTCTGTCAGTCTCACAGTCGGAATCACCTGGGATGCCAGCAGGTCTCTGAGCACTTGTCCCGGACCGACGGAAGGCAGCTGGTCTTCGTCTCCGACAATGATGATTTGTATATGATCAGGGATCGCCTTGAACAAATGATTCGCCAGCCATATATCAAGCATACTGGCTTCATCGATAATTAACAGCTTCCCTTCGATCGGCTGATCCTCTGTATGAGTAAAGCCTTCAGCGCCGTTCCAGCCAAGCAGCCTGTGTATCGTAACTGCAGGGAGTCCCGTTGATTCACTCATCCGTTTTGCTGCTCTCCCTGTCGGAGCGGCCAAAACAATCGGAAAAGCTTCATCCTTTTTATAAGCTGACGGGTCTAGTGACACACCGTGAAGCTCTCCGTAGAGCTCGACAATCCCTCTGATTACCGTCGTTTTTCCTGTTCCCGGGCCGCCTGTTAAAAGAAGCATCGGCGAGGAAAGGGCTTTTTGAATCGCTTCCTTCTGGCTGGGGGCATACTGAACGTCCATCCGTTCTTCCAGTTCTCCCAACGCGAGCAAAAACTCTGATTCGGGAAACTGGTTCTCATATTCGGTTTGGCTAGCGATATGTTTCACACGCTTTGCAACGTTTTGTTCTGCGTAAAACAGCGAAGGAAAATAACAGCGGCCATCTTCTATGACAATGTCTTTATTTTCTCCAAGGGCAATAATTGCGTTAGCGGCATCCATTTCTGTAATGCGCTGCCCTTCCCTTGCTGACTGGTTTAACAGTGATTGAGTGTCGATGATCAGCTGTTCCGTTTCTATGTACGTGTGCCCCTCTGACAGACAAGTCGTTTCAAGCGTGTACAAAATAGCAGCTTTTACCCGCTCAGGATGATTACCCGAAAGACCCATTCTGCTGCCCAGCTCATCCGCTTTTCCAAACCCGATGCCTTCTACATCCTTCACAAGCTGATAAGGATTTTCCTGAATCTTTTCAAGCGTCTCGGATTCATAGGCTTGATAGATTTTCATAGACAGCTGCGGGCCAAAGCCAAACTGATTCAAGGAAATCATGATTTGCTCCAGTCCCTGATGCCGCTGCAATGCGCCAGCCAGCGTGTCTGCTTTCTTTTTTGAGAGTCTGGGAACATCATAAAGCACTGAAGCATCAGCCAATATTTTATTAATGGCGCTGTCGCCCAGCTTTTTCACAATTTCTTCAGCTGTTTTTTTGCCGATCCCCTCGAATAAATCACTCGATAAATATTGAATGATGCCTTCCTTAGTCGTTGGAATCTCCTTTTTGAAATGCTCCGCCTGAAATTGGAGCCCGAATTTTGGATGGGTTACGATCTTTCCGTAAAACGTGTAGGTCTCTTCTTCTTGAAGCGCAGGGAAGTAGCCCGTCACGGATACGGCTTTATCTTCAATGGCTTCGGAGGTCTCTGTGACTTTCACTTTCAGAACCGTATATAAATTGGTGTCATTATGATAGATGACTGTGTTGACTGTCCCTTTTAAATAGGGCTCTTCCTCCAGTTTAAGCTGATCCGGATGCTGCTGCACGAGCTGTCCCTCCTCCTGTGCCTGTTATGATGGATCAATCAGTTTTTTAGCATGAAGCGCAAGCATATGATCTGGCTGGATATCGATTGCCTTGTCCAGCATTTCCAGCGCTTTTTCTCGGTTTTCTTTATAAGCATAAGTGACACCGGCATTATAAAATGCATCTGCATGCCCCGGGTCTTGCTCTGTCACAGCTGCGAATTGGCTGAGCGCTTCGTCCAGCATGCCCTCGTTGGCTAAGCACATCCCGAATTGAAAACGCGCTTCCGTATCGTTTTCATTCAGTTCGACTGCTCTTTGTAAATATGGCAGTGCAAGCTTAGGCTGTTCGAGCTTGACAAGTACCGTTCCGAGCATGTAAAACAGGTCGCCGTTTTCCATCCCCGCACGTAGCGCTTTTTCAAACATGTCTTTCGCTTCTTTGTACATTTCTTTTACAACATAGACATTTCCTGCTCCATAATAAGCAGTGGCTGCGCTACTGTCTAATTCAAGCGCTTTATCATAAAACGCAAGCGCACGTTCCAGCTCGTTTACGGATGAAAGCAGGTTGGCAAAATTGATATACGGAATCGCGTCTTCTTTATTTTCTTCAATCGCTTTTGTAAATGCCTCTGCCGCTTTCTCGTAATCGCCTTCCTGCATCGCCTCTATACCGAGTTGATTATAATCCACCGATCATCTTCCTTTCATTAAAAAACCCCAACTCAGTGTTGAGGTTTTTCATCTTTTATACGTACCACAATTTTGTTCCGTCTTTGTACACATCATCAATTGTCCCGCCGCCAAGGCATTCTTCGCCGTCATAGAAGACAACGGCTTGTCCAGGCGTTACAGCGCGGACTTGTTCATCAAAGATGACTTCCGCTTCACCCTCGCCAGTCATGCGCACCGTTACTTTATGATCCTCTTGGCGGTAACGGAATTTAGCCGTGCAGGAAATCTCTTCGCCCTTCATGATATCCGAACGTACCCAGCTGATATTTGTTGCTGTGATTTTGTCGGAATATAAAAGAGGGTTATGGAACCCTTGATCTACGTAGAGGATGTTCTTTTCAAGATCTTTCCCTACCGCAAACCACGGCTCGCCGCTTCCGCCGATGCCAAGGCCGTGACGCTGTCCGATCGTATAGTACATCAACCCGTCGTGGCGGCCTTTTACTTCGCCGTCCATCGTCATCATATCGCCCGGCTGTGCAGGGAGATATTGGCTGAGAAACGTTTTGAAGTTGCGTTCGCCGATAAAGCAGATGCCTGTACTGTCTTTTTTCGTCGCCGTTGCAAGTTCTGCTTCTTTGGCGATTTCACGCACACGGCTTTTTTGAAGTTCGCCGATCGGGAACATGACTTTGCTCAGCGTATCTTCTGTCAGCTGATTCAAGAAGTACGTTTGATCCTTGTTTTCATCAATGCCGCGCAGCATTCTGACTTTTTCGCCGCTTCTGTCTACTCTTGCATAGTGGCCAGTCGCTAAATAGTCGGCGCCAAGTGACAATGCATGCTCCAAAAAGGCCTTGAATTTAATTTCTTTGTTGCACAGTACATCCGGGTTTGGTGTTCTGCCTGCTTTATATTCATCAAGGAAGTATTGAAATACCTTCTCATAATATTGCTTTTCAAAGTTTACGGCATAATACGGAATTCCGATTTGGTTGCAGACGCGGATCACATCTTCATAATCCTCTGTCGCCGTGCAAAAACCGTTTTCGTCCGTATCATCCCAGTTTTTCATAAAGATTCCGATTACATCATAGCCCTGTTCTTTTAACAGCAGGGCCGCCACAGATGAGTCTACTCCGCCGGACATGCCGACGACGACTCTTGTATCCTCCGGCCGTTTTTCCATTTCATTCACTCCAATTACTAAGCCGCCTTATTATGTCAGCCGTTTGACAACGTCGGCCACATGTTTGGCAGCAGTTTTCACTTGCTCAGCCGTATTGCCGAGGCCGAAGCTGATTCGAATAGAGGACGTCAGCCGGTCACTCTCTTCTCCGAACATAGCAGTCAGAACATGTGACGGCAGGACTGAACCGGCCGTACACGCTGAACCGCTGGAGACAGCGACACCCGCCATATCAAGATTGACCAGCAGAGCTTCCACTGACACACCGGGGAAATAAAGATTCAGAACATGCGGCAGACTATGCTCTTTGTCCCCGTTGATCTCGAATGCCACACCTGCATCTCTAAGCGTGTCGGCAAAGATTGCTTTAAACGATTGATACTTCTCGTTTTTTTCGTCCCGTTCTTCACTTGACAGCTTGATCGCTTCTTTCAGCCCGACAATGCCTGGAACATTTTCGGTTCCGGCACGGCGTTTTCTTTCTTGCTCTCCTCCGAATAAAAGCGGTGAAAGCTTCACATCTTTACTAGCATATAAAAAGCCTGTCCCTTTTGGCCCGTTGAGCTTGTGCCCGGAAACAGACAGAAGGTCAATATGGCTGTTTTTCACGTCAATTGGCAGCAACCCGAATGCCTGAACAGCATCGGTATGAAAATAAGCTTTGTGTTCCTTTAACAGCTCACCGATTTCTTCGATCGGCTGCACTGTTCCAACTTCATTATTTCCATACATCACTGTCACAAGGATTGTATCATCACGCAGTGCTTCTATCACCTGTTTTGCACTGACTCTTCCATTTTGGTCAACGTCCAGATACGTTATGTCAAATCCGTCTTCCTCAAGTTTTTCACATGTGTGAAGCACGGCGTGATGCTCAATTTTTGTTGTGATGATATGTCTGCCAAGATCTTTTCTTGCAAGTGCGGTTCCCATGATCGCCAAGTTATCAGCTTCCGTTCCCCCGCTTGTAAAAATGATCTCCTGCTCTGCCGCTCCGATTTCTGCTGCGATCTGCGCTCTTGCTTCATCCACCCATTTTCGAGATTCTCTGCCAAATGAATGAATACTGGAGGGATTACCGAAACTGCCGGAGAAGTGCGGTATCATTTTTTCCAGCACGCGCTCATCCATCGGAGACGTTGCGGCATGATCTAAATAAATCCGTTCCATTATGTTTACACCTCTGATCTAAATATAGAACATATAAGCTTCTTGCTCTCCGTCTGTATAGCTGGCAAGATCCTCTAATGTTGTACTGTCTAAAACCTCTTTTACAGCATCCCGGATGCGAATCCAGAGCTCACGCTTGGCAGGCTCCTCATCTTCCAGCACTTCAACAGGGCTGATCGGCCCCTCAAGCACACGGATAATATCTCCCGCGGTAATGGCATCCGGCTCACTGCCTAATACATATCCGCCATATGCGCCTCTGATGCTTTTCACTAAACCGGCATTTCTGAGCGGCGATACCAGCTGCTCCAAATAATGCTCGGACAAATTATTCGTCTGTGCGATGCTTTTTAATGAAGTCGGGCCTTCACCGTGCTTTTTTGCAAGCTCGATCATAATGGTGAGCCCGTATCTTCCCTTAGTTGATATTTTCAACATGAACACCTCTGTTATTTCATGATTTTCCACATTTATAATGGTAATTTCTATATGTTTCGTCCGTTTATTATCTTATAGACCAACTGTTATTATAACATACCTTCAGCGAATTTTCATTGAGGCAGAAGGAAAGGGGCCTTTACCCTTTTCTAATGTACGGTTTTCCGTTACCCTGTAATTAAGTAAGGAGAGATGATAGATGAAGCCATTGGCATATCGGATGCGTCCGACAAAAATAGAGGATATTATCGGCCAGCAGCATCTGGTGGCTGAAGATAAAATTATTGGCAGAATGGTCCAGGCAAAACATTTGTCATCCATGATTTTGTACGGGCCGCCCGGAATTGGAAAAACATCAATCGCAACAGCAATCGCCGGTTCAACAAGTATTGCTTTTCGAAAGCTGAATGCTGTCATTAACAATAAAAAAGATATGGAAATCGTAGCTCAGGAAGCCAAGATGTCCGGCCAAGTGATTTTGATTCTGGATGAAGTCCACAGGCTGGATAAAGGAAAACAGGATTTTCTATTACCCTATTTAGAAAACGGGATGATCATTTTGATCGGAGCAACGACGGCTAACCCGTATCATGCCATTAATCCGGCGATCAGAAG
Source organism: Bacillus sp. YP1 (assembly GCF_000877815.1). Lineage (NCBI taxonomy): Bacteria > Bacillati > Bacillota > Bacilli > Caryophanales > Bacillaceae > Bacillus > Bacillus sp. YP1. Next base: position 2,425,936 of record NZ_CP010014.1, read on the forward strand.
CCGGACCCAGATTTTTGAGCTTGAACCGTTAACACCTGATCTGATTAAACAGGCACTGGAACGCGCGCTCCATGATGAGCATCGGGGCCTTGGCACCTATTCTGTATCCATTGATGATCAGGCGATGGAGCATTTTGCCCACGGATGCGGAGGAGATGTCCGCTCCGCTTTAAATGCGCTTGAGCTTGCCGTGTTGTCAACGAAGGAGTCAGCAGACGGTGAAATTCACATTACATTAGAAACCGCGGAAGAATGCTTGCAGAAAAAAAGCTTTTCTCACGATAAAGATGGTGACGCGCATTATGATGTACTGTCCGCTTTTCAAAAATCGATCCGCGGCTCTGATGCCAACGCTGCTCTTCACTATTTGGCTAGATTAATTGAAGCCGGTGATCTGGAGAGCATCGCAAGACGATTGCTTGTTATCGCCTATGAAGATATCGGTTTAGCAAGCCCGCAAGCCGGCCCTAGAGTGCTGAACGCTATTCAGACCGCTGAGCGAGTCGGGTTTCCTGAAGCGCGAATCCCGCTGGCCAACGCAGTTATTGAGCTTTGCCTCTCACCGAAATCAAACTCTGCCATTCTGGCAATCGATGAGGCCCTGGCAGATATCAGAGCCGGAAAAATTGGTGATGTCCCGAAGCATTTAAAAGACGCGCATTATAAAGGAGCTCAGGAATTAGGAAGAGGAATCGACTATAAATACCCGCACAATTACGACAGCGGTTGGGTCGAACAACAATACCTCCCTGATTCTCTGAAAAATAAGCAATACTATAAGCCGAAACAGACAGGAAAATTCGAATCCGCCTTAAAGCAGGTGTATGATAAATTAATGAAAAGAAAATAAAACAAAAACAGCCTTGATCATCAAGGCTGTTTTTATACATTATTTATCCTTCACACGTTTGATTTCTATGTCTTTCAAAAGATCCATGACAACATGTCCGCCCATAATCAAACCTGCAACTGACGGCACAAAAGCATTAGAGGAAGGCGGCATTTTTGCTTTACGAATTTTCGCTTCGTCATTTCCCACTTCTTTTCTGACATCTTCCCGAATGACAATCGGGCTTTCATCAGAGAAAATCACTTGGACGCCTTTTTTGATCCCCTCTTTGCGTAATTTCGTACGGACGACCTTCGCAATTGGATCAGTGTGCGTTTTTGAGATATCAGCGATTTGGAAGCGTGTCGGATCCGTTTTATTTGCAGCACCCATGCTGGAGATGAGCGGAATATCCCGTTTTAGACATTCTTTCATTAAATGAATTTTATAACAAATGGTGTCTGACGCATCAATGACATAGTCAAGATCATAGTCAAAAAACTGCTCATACGTTTCCTCCGTATAGAACATTTTTAACGAGATTACTTCACACTCCGGGTTAATGTCTGCGATCCGCGCCTTCATTAAATCAACTTTCGGCTGTCCGACAGTTGAAAGCAGCGCGTGAAGCTGACGGTTTACATTTGTAATGTCGACATCATCTTTGTCGACAAGCAGAATGCGGCCGACGCCTGACCGCGCGAGCGCTTCCGCCGCGAACGACCCAACTCCTCCGACTCCAAGCACAGCAACTGTGCTGTTTTTCAGCGTTTCAAGGCCTTCTTTTCCGATAGCTAATTCATTGCGTGAAAACTGGTGTAACAAGAACCTCACTCCACATTCGTATTCTGGTTTCATCTATAAAATGGCTGATCCATGAGCAGCCGTTTTTCTGCGCACAAAAAATAAAGTCCCAATAGTGCCGTTGCAGCTTTCCTTTGTTTTGAACCCGCTCTCAGCAGGTGGGTGCCCTCTTTTAAATCTTGTAAGTCCTCTTTACCGAATGAAAAGAGGCATGTACGCCATTTAAAAATGCGGGCTCCCAAATCAAAAAAATGTTCGGTCAAAACTAGGTGTACAACTAACACATCAGGACTTTATTTAACTTGTCAAAATCATATCACAGACGATTTTGATTTTCAAGAATCGAACTGCACATTCAGTTCTTAACTTTTTTCTTGATAGAAAGATGAAGCTCGTCAAGCTGAGCGTCACTTACTTCTCCAGGCGCCTCTGTCATCAGGCAGCTTGCACTTGCCGTTTTCGGGAATGCAATCGTATCTCTCAGGTTCGTACGTCCTGCGAGAAGCATAACGAGACGGTCTAAGCCAAGTGCGATTCCGCCGTGCGGAGGAGCGCCGTATTCAAATGCTTCCAGCAGGAATCCGAACTGTTCAGCCGCTTCTTCTGGTGAGAAGCCGAGAAGCGCAAACATTTTTTCCTGAATATCCTTTTCGAAAATACGGATTGAACCGCCGCCAAGCTCATAGCCGTTTAAGACGAGGTCATAAGCTTGTGCTTTCATGTCTTCAGGCGCTGTTTCAATCAGCTCAAGGTCTTCCCGGACAGGCATTGTGAACGGATGGTGCGCTGCGTAGAAACGGCCTTCTTCCGGATCATGCTCTAATAGCGGCCAGTCAATGACCCATAAGAAATTGAACAGGTTTTCGTCAATCAGCCCACGCTCTTTCCCAAGCTTTAAACGCAGCGCGCCGAGTGATGCGGCCACAACTTCAAATTGATCCGCTCCGAACAGCAACAAATCACCTTCAGCAGCATCAAGTGCTTCAATCAGCTTAGACTGCTTTTCTTCATCAAAGAATTTAGCGATCGGTCCTTTCACTCCGTCTGCTTCAACTTTCACCCAGGCAAGTCCTTTCGCCCCATAGTTTGCAGCAAAAGCGCCAAGAGCATCGATGTCTTTTCTGGAGTAATCTCCGGCACCGCCTTTTACGTTGATGGCTTTGACCACACCGCCGTTTGCTACAGCTGATGAGAATACTTTAAATTCCGTATCCTTCACAATGTCAGACACATCTGTCAAAAGCATGTCAAAACGCGTATCCGGTTTATCAGAACCGTACTTGTTCATTGCTTCGTCATACGTCATTCGAGGAAGAGGAAGCTTAATTTCCACGCCTTTTGTTTCACGCATAATCTTTGCCATCATATCCTCAGCCAATGACATAATGTCTTCCTGGCTCATAAAGGACATTTCAATATCAATTTGCGTGAACTCAGGCTGGCGGTCCGCACGCAAGTCTTCATCACGGAAACAGCGGGCAATCTGATAATACCGTTCAATGCCTGATACCATCAGAAGCTGTTTAAATAGCTGCGGAGACTGCGGCAGCGCGTAGAACTCACCTTCGTGCACACGGCTCGGCACCAAGTAGTCACGTGCGCCTTCAGGCGTGCTTTTTGTTAAAATCGGCGTTTCAATATCAAGAAACCCGTTTTCATCTAAAAAGCTGCGGACAGCTTTCGTCACATTATGACGCATCTGCATCGTTTGAAACATAGCCGGTCTGCGCAAATCTAAGTAACGGTGTTTTAAACGAACGTCCTCTGACACTTCTTCTGCTTGATCAGAAATCGCAAATGGAGGCGTCTTTGCAGCACTTAGTACTGTCACTCCGTCAGCGTGAATTTCGATCGCACCTGTCTTCAAATTCGGATTGACTGTTCCTTCTTCCCGCGCCACTACTTTTCCTTGAACATCAAGCACGTATTCATTTCTGATGCCTTCCGCAACAGCAAGCGCTTCTTTTGACACATCGGGGTTGAAAACGACTTGAACAATTCCCGTACGGTCACGCAAGTCAATAAAAATCAATCCGCCGAGGTCTCGTCTTTTTTGGACCCAGCCTTTCAGCGTTACAGATTCGCCAATTGCTTTTTCAGTTATATCACCGCAATAATATGTTCTTCCAAACAATGCGTTTCACTCCTTATCCCTTTTGGTTTGCCTTCATCACATGTATAAATTCATCAAGTGCCACTTCAATCTGTTCGCCCGTCTGTGCATCCTTTACATTGATTTTGTTTTGGGCAAGCTCATCTTCACCCAAAATCGCAATAAATCTGGCATTTAAGCGATCAGCTGTTTTAAACTGGCCTTTCATTTTCTTATTTTCATAATCGATTTCACTGGAAATGCCTGCTTCTCTCAGTTTGTACACCAATGAAACAGAATAATCCTTTGCTTTTTCGCCGAGTGTGACGATATAGCAGTCGATTCCCTTATCAACAGGCAGCTCTCTTTTTTCAGCATCAATTGCGGCAAGCAAGCGTTCGATGCTCATCGCAAATCCGATGCCCGGTGCTTCAGGTCCGCCGATCTGTTCGACAAGCCCGTCGTAGCGTCCGCCGCCGGCAAGTGTCGTAATCGCGCCAAAGCCTTCCGCATTGCTCATAATTTCAAATGCGGTGTGGTTGTAATAATCCAGCCCTCTCACAAGGTTCGGATCGATTTCATACGAAATGCCAAGATCATTTAAGTATTGTTTCACTTTGTCAAAATAAGCGGCTGATTCTTCATTTAAATATGTCAAAATCGAAGGTGCCGATTTCATCAGCTCATGATCTCGGTCTTTTTTGCAGTCCAAGATTCTAAGCGGGTTCGTGTGCAGACGGGACTGGCAGTCTGAACAAAATTCTTCGATGCGAGGCTCGAAGTGTTTCACGAGCGCTTCTCTGTAGCTTTTGCGGCTATCTTGATCGCCGAGACTGTTTATGACAAGCTTAACGTTTTCTAAACCTGCTTTTTCATAAATACTCATCGCAAGCGCCATTACTTCAGCGTCGATTGCAGGGTCTTTCGAACCAATCGCTTCAATTCCAAACTGATAAAACTGGCGGTAACGGCCCGTCTGAGGACGTTCATAACGGAACATCGGCCCGACATAATAAAGCTTTGTCGGCTGTACAGGATTTGCGAACAGCTTGTTTTCATTAAAAGCGCGAACCGCAGCAGCTGTTCCCTCCGGACGAAGCGTCAGGCTTCTGCCTTTGCGGTCCTCGAAGGTATACATTTCTTTTTGTACGATATCCGTTGATTCTCCGACGCCTCTGGCAAACAGTTCTGTATGCTCAAAAATCGGTGTGCGGATTTCTTTATATTGATAAGTGCGGCAAGTGTCTCTCATAATTTGTTCAACATACTGCCAGCGATCTGATTCTCCAGGCAGAATATCCTGTGTTCCTCTCGGAATGTTATATCCCATAGGTAGACCTCCTTATGTATTCCTTATAAAATATCCAATGATCGTTAATGATGAAAATGAAAAAAACTCTCGCCCCTACTATACATGATAGTAGGGACGAGAGTTATACCCGTGGTGCCACCCTAGTTGGAATACGTTCATATTCCCGCTCGATCCTTTAACGCAGGTTCACGTTCACTGCCTAATGGCGTTATTCACGCGTTCAGCAGGAAACCTCCGGAGTGTTGTTTCGAGAAAGACGCAATGGGATCCGCTTTCAGCCTGGGGCGGGTTCCTCTCTAATCATGCAATCTGACCTACTCTTCTCCATTATTGGTTCAAATCTTTCATCATTTGCTATGTACTCAATTTCTATTATAATAATGGGATTGGGGTTCTCTGTCAAGCTTTATTCCGGTTGTTTTTCCTCAGCGCTGCTTCTTTGGACATAAGACCAAATTCAGATGCTGTTTCCGTAAGATAACCAGTCGTATCGGGATCTGCGTGATCGCTGTAATGCAGATTCGCTTCACCGTCGTGAAATGCACGTCCCATTTTTGGATGATATTTCATGATTTGCACACCTTTTTGATTGTATTTACGCTTAGTATAAACAAATCATTTTATTTTTATTTAAAAATCAGAAAGGACTTTACGATATTAAACAAGAATGCTTTTTTAATGATCATCAGAAAGGAGGACACAATGAACAAGAAATACTTTGTCCTTATTGTATGTATTATTTTCACCGCAGCGCTATTCCCGACCTTTTCATCCGTTACAGCTGCTCAAGGAGAAGCGGTCATCGCAACAGATGAAATGAACGTCAGAAGCGGCCCTGGGCTTAGCTACGGCATTACAGCGGAAGTAAAAAAGGGAGAACGCTATCCGATTTTAAAGGAAGATGGAGACTGGGTGCAGATACAGCTTGGTTCCGGAGAAAAGGGCTGGGTAGTCTCCTGGCTTATTACAAAGGAAGACCAGGCCAGCACAAGCTCCTCAGGAAGCAGTGACACTGTGACATCAACAGACCCCGATCTGCGGATGAGAAGCGGCCCGGGCACTTCCTACGAAGTCATCGGCAAATTCCCGCAAGGCAGCCAAGCATCTGTCATTGATAAAGATTCGGGCTGGATCAAGATATCCTATCACAGTGCCACCGGGTGGGTATCATCTGAATATGTCACATCAGGAGGCAGCAGTTCAGCGTCTGATGAGAGTGACCAAACCGAGGATTCCGGTGCGTCAACGACGGGCACAGTCGGTGTTTCTTCGCTAAATGTAAGAGCCTCCGCCTCACATGACGCGGCAATTATAACAAAACTTGATCGCGGAACGAAACTGACGGTTCTCAACGAGAAAAATGGCTGGGCTCACATTGAGGTGAACGGGCTAAAAGGCTGGGTTGCAAGCCATTACCTTTTGACTAGTTCTGTTCCAGCTGATGATTCAGCAAATGCCGGCAGTTCATCCTCCGCTAAAAAAGCCTATATCATGTACGGAGGAACGAATCTAAGAAGTGATGCGTCAACATCAGCTTCAATCGTTGAGCGTGCTGCCAAAGGAGATTCATACACCATTACCGGTTCAAAGGGAAGCTGGTATGAAATAAAGCTTGATAACGGGCAAACTGCTTATGTAGCCAATTGGGTGGTCCAAACGTCTAAAAGCGCAGAAGAAGCAGGTGAACCGCCAGTCTCTGATTCCCCGTCTGGAAACGGCTCTCTAAACAATAAAACGATTATTGTTGACCCGGGACATGGAGGAAAAGACAGCGGAACGATCGGGTATTCGGGGAAATTCGAGAAAAACCTGACGATCAAAACGGCAAAACTGCTCGCCAGCAAACTTAGATCGGCTGGAGCGGATGTATATGTGACACGCCAGGATGATACCTTTGTCAGCCTGCAGTCACGGGTCTCTACCTCTCACTACCGTAACGCTGACGCCTTTATCAGCATTCATTATGACAGCTATGCGGATACCTCTACAAGAGGCAGTACAGCATATTACTACAGTCCTGCCAAAGATCAGGAACTCGCATCAGATGTCCACTCAGAAGTGGTGAAGCGTTCTTCCATTCCAGACCGCGGCGTATTATTCGGAGATTATTATGTGCTCCGGGAAAACAGACAGCCCGCTATGCTGTACGAGCTGGGATATGTAAGCCATCCGCAGGAAGAAGCCATTGTACATAGCAATTCATACCAAGAAAAAGTAACAGATGGGATCGAAAGCGGATTAGAGAAATACTTCCAATAAAAAAAGCTGCCTTTTGGCAGCTTTTTTTATTTTGAATCCATAATGAGCGTAACCGGTCCGGAGTTTGTAAGCTGAACATCCATCATTGCTCCAAACGTTCCGGTCTCCACTTTGATTCCTTTTTCACGAAGCAGGTCATTCCATTTTTCATAAAGACCTAAAGCTTTATCAGGTTTGGCCGCGTTCATGTAGTTCGGCCGGCGCCCTTTTTTCGTATCTCCATAAAGCGTAAACTGTGAGACGGATAAAATCTCTCCTCCTATATCTACAAGAGACAGATTCATTTTTCCTTCACTGTCATCGAAAATACGGAGATTGACAACTTTATCGGCTAAATAAGCTGCATCATCTTCTGTATCATCATGAGTGATGCCGACCAGCACCATGAGGCCTTGTCCAATTTGGCCGACGACCTCTTCGTCCACTGTAACGCTTGCTTCTGTTACTCGCTGAACAACTAATCTCATTTTCTAACCCCTTTAGTTCATGACGCGGCGCACAGAGTAGATATCTCTAATCTGTTTAATACGCTCGACGACTTTGTGCAAGTGATTGATATTCTGAATAAAAATCGCCATATGAATGGTTGCCACTTTATTGCGATCCGATTTGCCAGAGACAGATGAAATATTTGTTTTCGTTTCATTCACTGCCTGCAGCACCTCGTTCAGCAATCCGCGGCGGTCATACCCAAGAATCTCTATCTCAACATTGTATTCCTTGCGCTTTTGAACCTGTGACTCATGCTCCCACTCTACCGGGATCAGCCGCTCTTGGGCTTCATTCGTTTTGACATTCGGACAGTCTTCGCGATGGACCGAAACCCCTCTGCCTTTTGTGATAAAGCCGACAATATCATCACCTGGCACAGGATTGCAGCATTTTGATAAACGGACAAGGAGGTTGTCGATGCCCTTGACACGAACGCCAGCTTCCCGTTTTCTTCCTTGCGGGTATGGCTTAGGTTCCCCAGTAACTTCCTGAACGATCTTTTCCTGTTCTTCCTGATCGCGCTGCTTTCTCTCTTTTTCTGTTAGGCGGTTCGCCACCTGCAGAGCTGTGATGCCGTTGTAACCGACCGCCGCGTACATATCCTCTTCATTTGAGAAATTAAATTTGTCAGCAACCTTTTGAATATTCTCCGGCGTTAAAACATCCTTCAATTCAAAATCCAAGTTTTTAATTTCTTTTTCGACCAGCTCACGGCCTTTTTCGACATTTTCTTCACGCCGCTGTTTCTTAAAGAATTGACGGATTTTATGCTTCGCTTGGGATGTTTGGGCAAGCTTCACCCAATCCTGGCTCGGGCCGTAGGAATGCTTAGAGGTGAGAATTTCAACGATATCACCTGTCCGAAGCTTATGGTCAAGCGTAACCATTTTTCCGTTTACTTTGGCACCGATTGTTTTATTGCCGATTTCAGAGTGAATCCGGTAAGAAAAGTCAATCGGAACCGAACCGGACGGAAGCTCGATTACATCTCCTTTTGGCGTAAAGACATACACCATATCAGAGAACAAATCAATTTTGAGCGATTCCATAAATTCTTCTGCATCTGTCGATTCATTTTGAAATTCTAAAATTTCACGGAACCAAGAAAGCTTTTTCTCAAAGGTTGCACCTTCATTGGCTGCTTTCCCTTCTTTATAAGCCCAGTGAGCCGCAACCCCGTATTCCGCTATTTCATGCATTTCAAAGGTGCGGATCTGCACTTCAAGCGGATCGCCTTTAGGCCCAATAACCGTTGTATGAAGCGATTGATACATATTCGGCTTCGGCATTGCGATATAATCTTTGAATCTGCCGGGCATCGGTTTCCAGCATGTGTGAATGATGCCAAGCACCGCGTAGCAGTCCTTTATGCTATTCACAAGAATACGGACAGCCAGCAAATCGTAAATTTCATTGAATTGCTTATTTTGCAGCACCATTTTTCGATAAATACTGTAAATATGTTTCGGGCGTCCCGAGAAGTCAGCCTTGATATTTACTTCTTCGACACGTTTCTTCACTTCATTAACAACCTCATCGACATAAAGCTCACGTTCTGCACGTTTCTTCTTCATGAGGTTGACAATTCTGTAATATTGCTGAGGGTTCAAATAACGGAGCGCCGTATCTTCCAATTCCCACTTAATTTTTGAAATCCCGAGACGATGCGCCAAAGGAGCAAAAATTTCCAGCGTTTCATTGGAGATTCTCCGCTGTTTTTCCTGAGGCAGATGTTTCAGTGTCCGCATATTGTGAAGACGATCCGCCAGCTTGATCAATATGACCCTGATATCTTGAGCCATAGCGACAAACATTTTGCGATGATTTTCCGCCTGCTGTTCCTCTTGAGATTTATATTTAATTTTGCCGAGTTTCGTTACGCCGTCTACAAGCATTGCCACTTCTTCGGAAAATGCTTCTTTCAGGTCATCGAGCGTCACATCTGTATCTTCCACGACATCGTGCAAAAATCCGCCCGCGATTGTGGAAGGGTCCATTTCAAGATCGACGAGAATCCCCGCAACCTGAATCGGATGAATAATATATGGCTCGCCCGATTTGCGGTATTGCTCGCGATGAGCATCTTCAGCGTACAGATATGCTTTTTCGACAAATGCGATATGCTCATCAGATAGATAGCTGCGCGCTTTATCTATAACTTGCTCGGCAGTCAATACTTGTTCGTTCGCCATGGAATCACCTTTTTTAAAATGTAAACTGTATTGTAGTTTATTATCAAGAAAAAAACGAAAGATGTAAAGAGCAGAAGTTCAAATAGCCAAATATTATATAAAATAAATGCAAAACAATAGGAAAAAAGCACCCTGACATGGAGTGCTTTTTCGTTATGCGGTTATCCTTAGTATTTCATCAATGTTAAGATGTCGTAATCTTCGAGCTTATTTCTGCCGTCAAGGTAAGAAAGCTCGATTAAGAAAGCGATACCAGCAACAACGCCGCCAAGTTCTTCAACAAGTTTGATTGTCGCTTCAATTGTGCCGCCTGTCGCAAGCAGGTCATCTGTAATAAGCACACGCTGACCAGGCTTAATCGCATCTTTGTGGATCGTTAATACGTCTTTTCCGTATTCCAAGCCATAATCCACTTTGATTACTTCACGAGGCAACTTGCCTTCTTTGCGGACCGGCGCAAAACCTACGCCAAGCGCGTAAGCAACGGGACAGCCGATAATAAAGCCGCGCGCTTCAGGGCCAACGACCAAATCAATTTGCTTTTCTTTCGCATATTCAACAATTTGATCTGTGGCATAGCGGTATACATCGCCTTTATCCATCAGTGTCGTAATATCTTTAAATTGCACGCCCTCTTTCGGGTAATCCGGTACAATTGTTACGTATTGTTTTAAATCCATCTGTTTTATGTCCTCCTCGTACTTTCATAAGCCTCTGAATCTTGTTTCATCAGCTTATTCAGCCATTCCTTCAGCTCTTCAGCAGAAGAATAATTCAGCTTTTGATCCAGTTCCATCAGCTGCTGTTTCGCCTGATATGTTTGTGAGTCTGTTAAGTCGCGTTTCTTTGCTCCGCTCACAACAGACAGCACACCATTCTCTATTTTAACAAAACCGAGATCAAAAAACACCTTTGTCATGAAATTGATTGTTTCAACGGACCAGCCTTTATGTTTTGCAAGCTCTGAACCGTGTTTTTTCACGTCAAAAGCGCCTCTTTTCAGCAAGAACGCATAATACCATTTAAAGTGGTCTCTTGCGGGAAAAGTTGATAAAAAGTGGTCCTCATGATTGAGAAAAATAAAATATATCCGCTCAGGCGCCTTGCCTTCCAGCAAACGGGCGAGCATGTCCAGCGAAGGCGGCGGATCCAGTAATACAATATATGCACCATCGAGGTCAAACGCCTTTGCTTGATCTTTAGAACTGATGACGTGCACTTCTCGGCGAAGGTCTTCAGTTTGAAGTAATGTTGTTGAGTCTTCTTTGAAAGAGACAATGGCCCGTTTAGCAGATGGAAGGGCGGAAACTGTGTCTTCCCACGTCCGTTTTCCCCTTAAATCAAACAGCTGCCATTCAGAAACAGCGGCATCCTTTATCATAAGCTGCGGCTTTTTTCGATTGTTCCATTCGTTGATTGACATCTCACCGACAATGGAAATTCTTGAACCCGGTACGATGCCTTCTTGAAGCTCGCCTTTATTAAAACCGACGCAATCAAGCTGGGACGACTCGTTTCTGATCGTCATTTTGACATGAGTTTTATTTGCCCCTATCTTGCGGACATCTTCCAGTACTGCGTTTTCTACGAGAACGTGCGGTTTCGGGTTAAGCATGCCAAAAGGAGACAGCATGTTCATTTCTGCGATGCTTTCAACTGTAATGTCTTCGACGCTGCAGACAAGGTCGACTTCCTGTACGGGAATAAAATCCTCTTCCGTAAGCGTATTGTCCGCTATTTCGTTCAGCCTGCTTCGCAAATCCGGCACATCTTCAGCTTTCAGCGTCATCCCCGCAGCCATTGGATGGCCGCCGAAATGAGGAAGAATATCTCTGCATTCAGAAAGGCTCTCAAATAAATTAAAGCCTCTGATGCTTCGGGCCGAACCTTTAGCGATTCCCTTTTCTTCATCAATGCCAAGAACAATGGCCGGTCGGTAGAAGCGGTCCACAAGCTTTGAAGCCACAATCCCGACGACTCCCGGGTTCCATCCGGCTTTGGCCACGACAATTGCAGTTTGATCGAGCCCTTGCTGTTCAACCATTTCAATCGCTTCATCCGTCATTTTGCTGACCATTTTTTGGCGCTCTTTGTTCAGCTGGTCAATTTCTGCGGCAAGCTCTTCCGCTTCAAACGAATCCTCTGACATAAGCAAATGAACAGCTGGATCCGCCTGTTCGATTCTTCCGACGGCATTCAGCCTTGGTGCGAGCTGAAATCCGACTGTTTCTTCGTTCGCTTCTCCGATGTCTCCGCCTGACAGCTTAATCAGCTCTTTTAAGCCGAGCCGATTTGTCCGTCGAAGCCTTTCAAGTCCTAGTGTTGCAATTAATCTGTTTTCGTCATGCAGCGGGACTAGATCGGCAATGGTGCCGATAGCCGCCAGGTCAAGCAGTTCATCAGGAAGTTCACCCAATAAAGCGTGGGCAAGCTTAAACGCGACTCCAACCCCGGCAAGCTCTTTAAACGGGTAAGTGCAGCCAGGCTGCTTCGGGTGGACGATCGCATGGACATCCGGAAGCTCCGGTCCCGGTTCATGATGATCGGTAATGATGACATCCAGTCCGAGTTCCTTTGCCACCTTCGCTTCATGCACAGCGGCAATTCCTGTATCAACCGTAATGATCAAAGAGAAGCCCCGATCTTTAATCGAACGAAACGCCTGTTCATTAGGTCCATATCCTTCTTTAAAACGGTCAGGTATATAAAAATCAACTTGAGCCGACAGTTTTTGCAGCGTGTGAAGCATCACTGACGTACTTGTAACCCCATCGGCGTCATAATCGCCATATATCATAATCTTTTCTTGTTGTGAAATCGCCTGTTTTATTCGATCTGCCGCTTCTTTCATGCCTTTCATTTCAAAAGGATCATAAAAATCGGCATCCTTTGTATGTAAAAACAGCCTAGCGCTTTCTGCCGTATCAAAGCCTCTTTTTACAAGCAGGGACGCAACAAGAGGTGTTATATGCAATTGTTCTGTGAGTGATTTGACCTTATCCTGATCTGGTCGCTGGATTTCCCATCGCATTTTTGACGCTAACATAAATTCACCCCTCAACCACCCTATTATACTAGAGCAGGCTGAGGGGTTTCAAATAATATTCGAAAACTAGTCTTTTTTCTCAATCATGGCTGATGCATCCTGTGTGTCAGTCTGATCAGCAAGATGAGTATCCTCTTGTTTATGTATTGCTGTTCTATTTTCTTTCCGCAAGGTTTTTATTTCCCGCTTCAATTTCATTACCTGAAAAATGCCGACAGAAAATACGATCAGCGCTCCCATTAAAACTGAGCCCAAAATAACAAGAATGAGCGGCCATTCTGATCTTCCAAACAGGTAATCAACTTCTACGGATCGAACATTAATGACTGCGAAAATAGCGACAATTAAGGTGAAAATAAGTGCGAAAATAATGGTCCATTGTTTATTCATTCTCTTTTCCCCCAAACTTCTTATTGAGGTAACTTTCCCCATCAAGACTGGTTTTAAACATGGCTTAACACTAGGTTAAGCTCCCTTTGCTGTTAATTTTTCCCGGATCAGCCTCTTCAGTCCGGTTCCCTCACCGGAAATCACAAGTGTATCGCCTTCGTCAATGACTGTTTCAGAGCTCGGATTCAGTTGTTTATCCTGATTCTTTTTTACAATTGCAATGACCGTTACATGATATTCCTGACCCACATTCAAATCACCAATCGTCTGATGAATGGCAGGCGCTCCCGCCTCTGCTTTACACCACTCTATAATCAAATCATCAAGGGCTGACTCGACCTGTTCTAACGCTTTCGGTTTATATGCCATTCCGCCAAGAATTGCAGACATTTGCCTTGCTTCAGCGTCATCAAACTGCACGGAGGCAACACATTCCTCATGGTCGTTTTCGTCAAAATAGTAAAGCTCTCTTCGTCCGTCATGATGAATGATAATTGAAATTTTATCACGGTTTCTAGTAATCATTTCAACTTTTTGTCCTATGCCCGGCAGCTCTGATTCGCGAACCCTCATATATAAACCCTCCTACATATCTGAAAACCAGTCATAAACACTTTTAACACCATATATATGTTTAAATGTAAGCGTATGTCATTATAGCAAATGTCTATTTTAAGTTCAATGAAACTTCAAAAAACAGGCTGCCCTGCAGAGGACAGCCTGATATTTTTTATTGCGCCGAATCTTTTTTCAGTTCTCTTCCTTTCCATGCAAGCCAAATTTGTGCGGCAATGTATAGAGAAGAATAAACGCCTGTTAACAGCCCGACCAATAAAGCAATTGAGAAGTTAGTAATAGAAGATGCTCCAAAGATCAGCAATGTCACAACAACAATCACAACAGTTAATACAGTGTTAATTGAACGTGTAAAGGTTTGCTGCAGGCTCAGGTTTACAATATGGTTCAGATCGGCAAATGTTTTCGGCTTGCGCTTTTTCATATGCTCGCGGACCCTGTCAAATGTAACGATTGTATCGTTAATGGAATACCCGATTATCGTCAAGATGGCCGCGATGAACGTAACATCTACCTCAAGCCTTGTAATACTGAAGAACGTGACGATAAAGAATGCGTCATATAGCAATGAGGCGATGGCAGCAATCGCCATTTTGTATTCGAATCGGATTGAAACGTAAATAATGATGCCAATAGAAGCTATAGCAACTGCGTACAGCGCATTTCTTGCCAGCTCCTTACCGACTGTCGGTGAAACTGTGCTGACATTTGGCTCTGATCCGTATTTGTCTTTAAAATACGTTTTTACTTTTGCTATGGTTTCTTTATCTGGCACCCCGACAAAACGGGCAACACCGATATTGCTCTTTTCGCCTGACAGAACTACAGTATCAGGGTCCATACCCAGAGATTCAAAATCCTTCTCAACTTGCTCTGTTGTCAGCTTATGGTCGCTTTGCACTTCAATCCGTGCACCGCTAGCAAAGTCAATGCCAAGATTCAGCCTGAACACAAGCAGGATAATAATCCCGGCAACCGTGACTGCACTGGAGAAAATAAAGAAGTATTTGCGTTTGCTCGTGAAATCCCATTTTTGGAATGGCGTATGCGGCTCTGTATTTTCATCCGTATCCTGAATATCCATGATATGTTTCTTATTGACACCAAACCAGCCTTTTTTCCGATCAAGCCATCTGCTTTCCACAAGGAGAGCGAGGAGAAATCTCGATAAGAAAACGGCAGTGATAAAGCTTGTCAAAATCGATAGGATCAGCATTGTCGCAAACCCTTTAACAGAGCTTGTCCCAAAGATAAAGAGCACAACCGCTGCAATAATGGTTGTAATATTCGCATCAAAAATCGTCGCAAATGACCGTCTGTTTCCTGAACGGAAGGCAGAGCGGACTGACTTTCCTAGCTTGAGCTCTTCTTTAATCCGCTCATAGGTAATAATGTTGGCGTCAACAGCCATCCCGACACCTAAAATGAGAGCGGCAATTCCCGGAAGCGTGAGTACGGCATTCATCCAGTCAAAGATCTGGAGTGTAATGTAGATATAAACAGATAGCGTAATCACCGCGATTAATCCCGGCAGACGGTAATAGAAAAGCATAAATAAGAAAATAATTGCGATACCGACAATACCGGCAAACACCGTATCATGGAGAGCCTGCTGGCCGAATTGTGCGCCTACTGATGTTGAATATTTTTCAGTCAGTTTCACAGGAAGTGCGCCTGCGTTTAAAATGCTGGCTAAATCTTTTGCTTCTTGAACCGTAAATTGCCCTTCAATTGTAACGTCAGTTGTGTTTAATTCCTGACTTACATTTGGGGCGGATACATATTTAGGGTGCTCTTTTTGAACCTCTTTTTTAAAGGAATCCCCTTTTTCATAATCCATCCAAATAACAAGCTGGTTGTTCGGCGCCATTTTCATGACCTTTTTGGTCACTTCGCCGAATTTATCAGCATCTTTTAGTTTAATGCTGACAATCGGTTCATTTGTTTTGGCGTCATACGTTTGTTTAGCTCCGTTTTCGACGAGGTCAGAGCCATTCAGCAATTCTTTGTCATTCGTATCTCTGAAAGAAAGCTGCGCTTCAGTCGCCAAAATTTCACGCGCTCTGTTTTGGTTTGTCACACCAGCGAGCTGAACGCGAATCCGGTTATTCCCTTCAATTTGGATGTTCGGTTCGCTGACACCGAGAACATTGGCCCGGCGGTTCAATGCCTCTACTGTGCTGACCAGAACGTCTTTTGTGATTTTGTCACCTTTTTTTACAGGCTGTACATCATACAGCACCTCAAATCCGCCTTGCAAATCCAATCCTAACGTAATATTGTTAGCGGCAGGCTTCGTAAAGTAGCCCAAGCCCGTGCCGATCAATAGAACGAAAAGGAAAAACGCAATCAAGCGTCCTTTTTTCATTATGTATATCCTCCCTTAAACCTGTGCGAATCAACCTGCTATCTCAGCAGTTCTTCCAATGCTTCCTGGCCCTCTTCACTGCCCAGCCAATTAGACGTTTTAAATGACTCAACGGTTGCATAGTTCATAAATTCGCCAATTTTCACTGATAAAATATCACTCGCCAGTTCATAAATGTTCAGTTCCGTTTTCTTTTTCCACTTCTTATCTGTTAAGTATGACCACAAACTTTCGAGTTCAACATCATCATACCCGAGAATCTTAAACTCTTCCAGTTTGCTGTAAAGAAACGGCCTGACGTGGTCTTTATATAGATCGGCTGGATGCTTCTCCACGAATTCCACGCTCCTTTTTTATTGTTTTTCAAGAAGACTTGTCATGCTTGGACGATATATACGCATATCTTTATTGTATATGATTCCAGGTAGTTTGAGAAGGCAGGGGGTAAAAATGGCGAAACAGACGTTTTTAAAGGGCACTCTTATCCTTATCGCAGCAGGAATGGTTACAAGAATGCTCGGGTTTGTCAACCGGGTGGTTATCGCCCGTTTTATCGGTGAAGAAGGAGTCGGGCTTTACATGATGGCGGCGCCTACCTTCTTCTTGGCCACTACATTAACTCAATTCGGTCTGCCGGTCGCGATCAGCAAGCTAGTCGCTGAAGCCAGTGCGCGCGGAGATCATCAAAAAACGAAAAATATTTTAGTCATGTCTCTGACCATCACGGGAGTGCTCAGCCTCATCTTTACACCGCTGTTTCTGTTTTTCGCCCCGGTTATGGCTGAAACGATGCTGACAGATAAGCGAACACTGTATCCGCTCTTGGCCATTACGCCGGTTGTGCCGATTATTGCTATATCGAGTGTGCTAAGGGGATACTTTCAAGGAAAGCAGAATATGAACCCGCTTGCTATGTCACAAGTCCTTGAACAGGTCGTCCGGATTTCACTCGTGGCTGTCTGCACAACGATTTTTCTCCCTTACGGAATTGAATATGCTGCAGCGGGAGCAATGCTATCCTCAGTGGCAGGGGAGCTGGCATCACTTCTTTATTTATTCGTTTGCTTTAAGTATAAAAAGACAATTAAAATCAGAAAGCATTTTTTCCAGTCAATTAAAAACGGAAAACAAACCTTTACCCAATTAATGAGCGTGTCCCTTCCAACAACCGGGAGCCGCTTTATCGGAAACCTCTCTTGGTTTTTCGAGCCAATCGTCGTCGCTCAAAGCCTTGCCATCGCCGGTGTGGCAACAGTTGCCGCAACAAAGCAATACGGGGAACTGACCGGCTTTGCCATGACGCTGCTGACTCTGCCCAGCTTTATTACATATTCTTTGTCGACCGCGCTTGTTCCTGCGATCAGTGAAGGAATGGAGCAGAAAAAATTGCAGGTGGTGGAATACCGCTTGGAACAGGCGATGCGTCTCTGTCTGCTCAGCGGAGGCATTTCAGTTGTTATTTTATTTGTATTTGCAGATGAGCTGATGAGAGTGATGTACGGTTCCTCAGGCGCAGCTGTATTTATAAAAGTAATGGCCCCGTTTTTTCTGCTTTATTATTTCCAAGGCCCGCTTCAAGCTGTGCTGCAGGCGCTTAATTTGGCTGGAGCTGCGATGATGAACAGCTTAATCGGAGCGCTTGTCAAAACAGGCCTTATTTTTGTCCTTGCCACAAGGCCTTCTCTTGGCATTATGGGCGCGGCATTAGCCATTGTGACAGGCATGGTGCTCGTCACGCTATTGCACGCAGCAACCGTAAGCAAAGTGCTGCCGATCAGCATCAAAATCAAGGAGTATGCGCTCAGCTTCGCTGTTATTGTAATTTGCGGATTTATCAGCTCCGCCATCAAACAATATATAAGCTTTGGAGCATCTGAGGCTGTCAATCTAGCCGGATGGATTGCGGTGAGCGCCGCCATTTATATAATCCTCCTGCTCGTTTTCCGTTTAATTAAAAAAGATGAGCTTCGCCGCATTCCCATTATCGGACGTCTAATCGTCCGATAACGGTCACGGGCGGTGCCCATCTTTTTCATCAATAAATAATTCTCCGTCTGTAAACGAGCAAAAAGAAATATCTGAAGGGTTTGTGTATCCGTGTTTTTGCAAACTTTCGAGCAGCCATTTTTTATCTTTACTGATTCTGGACAGGTTTTCTGTTTGAATGAAGCCGTCTATAATGAGCGGCATTTCGAGCTGTCGATGCTCTCCGCTGTTTTCTTTCTTAACAATAGTCAGTTTGCCCGACGGCTCTAAAATAGCAAATGATACGTCAGCTACTCTGTCGATGCTATTTTCTCTGAGCTGAACCATTAAATCATCAAAATTATAACGCTGTGATTTCATGGCGTCTTCGTCAATTTTTCCATATTTGATAATTATGGTCGGCTTACCGTCAAGAAGCTGGCGGACTTTTCGGTTTTTTAAAGAAAAGTATGCCAAAGTCACTTGAATGATCATTAATACAAGCATTGGCAAAATGGTATGAAATAGATGATCGTCTACGTTTTCTATGGCTAAAACGGCAATTTCAGCCATCATGATAAAGACAACGAGATCTAATATACTAAGCTCTCCGATCTCCCGTTTGCCCATGAGACGAAAAATGATCAATATCACAAAATACAATACGACTGTGCGAAACGCAATAGTGAGAAGCTCTTCCATCATGCACCTCCAACTCATTATAGGTTGCAACAAAATGATCAATTTATGTAAGAAAAACCGATTGCATTTCACAAAGCTTTTACGTCTAATTCATGGGATAAGGGAATACATTTTTACAAAGACGAGCCATCAGCATGTCTGACGGCTTTGTGCAAAAAGAACAGAAGCCTTTTAATACAGGCAGAAAGGAGACAATCATGGAGGAGACGAAACAAGTTGGAAAAGGCATTCTTTACGGCTTAATCGCCATATTTGCAGCCATGCTCCTGACAAGTTTGGCGGTTTCACTTTTATTGACCGCAACCTCGCTGGAAGAATCATCATTTAACTGGCTGATCACAGCTATCTCATTTCTCTCTTTATTTATCGGCGGGTTCATTTCAGGCGGGAAAGGCAAGGAAAGAGGCTGGATGATTGGAGCATTGACTGCCTTAAGTTTTTCTCTGATTATCTTATTGTTTCAGTATTTAGGATTCGGAAAGACATTTACAGCAGAACAGCTGATCTTCCATCTGGGATTTTTAGGGGTTTGCATGCTGGGCGGGATTTTCGGCGTGAACATGAGGGGAAACAGGTCTTCCACATAAAAAAGAGCGGGCTCACTTGCCCGCTCTTTTTTGTTTGCTATGTATAGCTCCTGCTGTTATTCAGCAGCAGAAACTTCTCTAATCGCGCGGCGGTCGAACGTAAGACGTGTGTTATCACCAGTCTTAATTACGACTTTGCTTTCGTCGATAGAGTCAACAGTACCGTGCAATCCCCCGATTGTCACTACTGAATCGCCTTTTTTCAGTTCCTCTTGCATTTGGCGTACAGCCTTTTGCTGCTTTTGCTGAGGACGAATCAGCAAGAAGTAAAGGACCGCAAACATTAAAATAATAGGAACCAATGTACCTAAAGTGCCAGTCATCATTTTCACCCCTTTCTGTAAGCCTGTTATGTTTATTTAGAAGCTTTTCGCATTTGGCTTGTTATAGCCGTAACGCTCAAAGAACTCTTCTCTGAAATCACCCAGACGATCCTCGCGAATAGCCTGTCTTACCTGCTCCATTAAGTGTAACAGAAAATGAAGGTTATGGTAAGTTGTTAATCGAAGGCCGAATGTTTCATTACAGCGAATCAAGTGCCTAATGTACGCGCGAGTGTAGTTTTTACATGTATAGCAATCACACTCTTCATCAATCGGACGGAAGTCTCTTTCAAATTTCGCATTTTTCATATTGAGTCGTCCTTCAGCAGTAAACACTGTGCCGTTTCTTGCAATCCGTGTAGGCAGCACACAGTCAAACATATCGACCCCGCGGATCGCTCCGTCGATCAGTGCATCCGGAGAACCTACTCCCATCAGATATCTCGGTTTATCCTTCGGCAAGAGCGGTGTTGTAAATTCGAGTACACGGTTCATGACATCCTTCGGTTCACCTACAGACAATCCGCCTATAGCATATCCCGGAAAATCCAGGGAAATCAAGTCCTTCGCACTTTGTGTCCGCAGATCTTCATATTCTCCGCCTTGTACAATACCAAACAGCCCTTGTTCATCCTGACGATTGTGGGCATTCAGGCAACGTTCCGCCCAACGGCTTGTCCGTTCAACAGACCTCTTCATGTAGTCGTACTCCGCCGGGTATGGCGGGCATTCATCAAACGCCATCATAATATCAGAGCCGAGTGCGTTTTGGATCTCCATCGCTTTTTCCGGAGATAAAAACAGCTTGTCTCCGTTTAGATGATTGCGGAAATGGACACCCTCTTCCTCTATATTACGAAACTTGCTTAAAGAAAAGACCTGAAAACCGCCTGAATCTGTTAAAATTGCGCGGTCCCAGTTCATAAATTTATGGAGCCCGCCCGCTTCTTTGACAATGTCTTGGCCCGGACGAAGCCATAGATGATAAGTGTTGCTCAAAATGATGCCTGCATCCATCGCTTTCAGCTCTTCAGGCGACATTGTTTTGACTGTCGCCAGTGTGCCGACCGGCATAAAAACCGGCGTTTCGAAGGAGCCGTGAGGCGTATGCACTTTGCCCAGCCGCGCTCCTGTTTGTTTGCATTCTTTTATAAATTCATAGCGTATTGGTTGTTCAGCCACTTTTGATGAGGCCTCCTGTTCTCAAATTATATAATCAGCATCGCGTCTCCGAAGCTGAAGAAACGGTATTCCTCTTCGACTGCATGGTTATAGGCACGCAGAATGTTTTCTCTTCCAGCAAGCGCGCTGACCAGCATAATCAATGACGATTTCGGCAAATGGAAGTTTGTAATCATTCCGTCAATGGCTTTAAATTCATAGCCCGGATAAATAAAAATAGATGTCCAGCCGCTTGATGTTTTAAATTGCCCGTCATGTTCCCCGGCAATCGTCTCAAGCGTGCGTGTCGAGGTCGTGCCGACAGAAATGATCCGACCGCCATTTTCTCTTACTTTGTTTAAGGCTGCAGCCGTTTCTTCTGACATTTGATAAAACTCTGCATGCATATTATGCTCTTCCACTTCATCGGCACTCACAGGGCGAAACGTTCCAAGGCCTACGTGCAGTGTGATGAACTCAATTTGCACGCCTTTGTCTTTCAGCTGCTGTAAGATTTCTTCCGTGAAATGAAGGCCAGCTGTAGGCGCAGCAGCAGAGCCGATTTCTTTTGAATATACTGTCTGGTAGCGCTCTTTGTCATCAAGCTGTTCTTTGATATATGGAGGGAGCGGCATCTCTCCAAGGGATTCAAGCACCTCGTAGAAAATACCGTCATATTGAAATTCCATCTTTCTGCCGCCGTGCTCAAGCTCTTCCGTGCAGATTGCCTTCAATCTTCCGTCTCCAAATGTGACAACAGTTCCTTTTTTCACCCGTTTCGCCGGTTTGGCAAGTGTTTCCCATTTATCACCGGTTTCCTGTTTCAACAAAAGAAGTTCCACTTTCGCGCCGGTATCCTCTTTTGTGCCGAATAACCGCGCAGGCAGTACCCGGGTATTGTTCAGGACTAGACAATCGCCTTCGTTAAAGAAGCTGATAATGTGTTTAAACGAGCTGTCAGTAAGCTCTCCTGTATGTTTATCGAGCACCATCAGCCTTGAAGCATCACGCTGCTCCAACGGTACTTGTGCAATTAAACGTTCTGGTAGTTCAAAATCAAATAAATCGACTTTCATGATGATTTCACCTTTATTCTAGTCTTTTGTTATTTCATTCTGCCAAAAAGATTAAGCAAAATTGATAATACCACACTTATAATAATACAAGTGACAACCGGGAAGAAAAACGTGACATTTCCTTTTTTTACAAAAATATCTCCCGGCATCTTGCCGACAAAATGCAAAACTGCTCCGATAATAAGCAAAACAGCACCAAGAATCATAATGATCTTAGGAAATTCAGTCATATCGGGGAGCCTCCATTTGGAAATGATGATAAACGGCCGGTGTCACGATCCTTCCACGCGGCGTTCTTTGTATAAATCCAATTTGCAGCAGATATGGTTCATATACGTCTTCAATCGTATGCGATTCCTCGCCGATGGTAGCTGAAATCGTATCAAGGCCTACTGGGCCGCCGTTGAATTTTTCGATCATGCCCATCAGCAGCTTATGATCAATATGATCCAAACCGAGGCGGTCAACCTGAAGCCGCTCCAGCGCATTCTGAGAAATGTCTTCCGTAATCCTGCTGTCACCCAGCACTTGGGCGAAATCGCGCACCCTTCTCAGCAGGCGGTTCGCCACGCGGGGCGTCCCTCTCGATCTTCTTGCAATTTCAAGCGCCGATGGTTTATCAATCTCAACCTCGAATACATCAGCGGTTCTTGTGACAATATCCGCCAGTTCTTCTTGTGTATAGTACTCAAGGCGAGACATGACGCCGAATCTGTCTCTTAAAGGAGCCGTCAAAAGCCCCACCCTCGTCGTGGCTCCTACCAGCGTAAAAGGCGGAAGGTCGAGCCGAACCGAGCGGGCAGATGGGCCTTTGCCAATCACAATGTCCAGGCAAAAGTCTTCCATTGCAGGATAAAGCACCTCTTCGATCGATCTGTGCAGCCTATGTATTTCATCAATAAATAATACATCTCCCGGTTCCAGCGCCGTTAATATAGCAGCCAAATCACCAGGCCTTTCAATCGCAGGCCCTGATGTCGTCCGCAATTCCACTCCCATTTCATTAGCAACAATCGAAGCAAGCGTTGTTTTTCCGAGTCCGGGCGGCCCGTACAGAAGAACATGATCCAGCGTCTCCTGTCTCATTTTCGCCGCATCTATAAACACGCGCAAATTTTCTTTTACCTTATGCTGCCCGATATACTGTGCCAGATTTTGCGGCCTCAGGCTTTGCTCTATCACTGATTCATGGTTGTCTGCTTCACTTGAGACGAGCCGTTCATCCATGAACATCACCTTACTTTAATAGTTTTTGTAATGCTTTTTTCACATATTGGTCTGTTGTCAGCCCAATTTCTTCTTTAAGGTGAGGAAGCACCTTTTTGATTTCTTTTTCAGCATATCCGAGAACCCTGAGGGCTTCAAGTGCTTCTTCAAGAGCCGTTTCCGCTGTTTGCTTTTCAAGCCTTTCTTCATGATTAAACAGATTTTCAATCATTTCAGGCACAACATCTGCCAGCTTTCCTTTTAAATCTAGAATTATCTGGCGTGCGGTTTTCTTTCCTACTCCAGGAAACTTGACCAAAAAAGCTTCATCTTCATTTTCAATTGCTTGGATGACCGCTCCGGGATCACCCGAGCCCAAGATGGCAAGTGCTCCTTTCGGGCCAATTCCGGTCACGTTTAACAGCTTTGTAAAGAGCGCCTTCTCCTCTCTTGTTGAAAAACCGTAAAGCGAAAAAGCATCCTCTCTGATATGATGGTATGTAAAAATCGTTTCCTGGCTTCTCTCCTTATATATAAACGGATTCGGCGTGAAAATCTGATAGCCGATGCCGCCGTTCTCTATGACAATATATTGGGGAGATACATAATCAATCGTCCCTTTAACAAATTCAATCACGCAAATTCACCTCTTTGACTGTTCTTCATTGTACCATAAAAACAGCCAAAGTCTTATAGAAAAGTTAACATATGTTCGCTTCTCTCTCATTCTTTCACGAAAAAAAAGACATGAATACATGTCTTCAATCAGCGGACGTTACCCGCTGTATGTCTTCATATGTTCGATGACATCCTCAAACTCCGCTTTTGTCCGAAATGGAATGCCTTTCAGCAGATTTTTTTGCATATGGCTTTCCAGCCTTTCTAAATCAATTTGAAAAAAAGACTGAATTGGTTCGGAAGCTGGCTCAGGCCGCCCATGAAAAGTGGAAATCACTCCATTATCCGATACACCGATATACCCGTTGACCTTGCTGAGCGGAGATATATCGTCCATTTGCTTCCGGAAGAGCACATATCCCTTTTTTTGTTCCACAAGCGTCCATCCGGCATAAGCTGCCCAAAAATCATCCATAGAAAACACTTTTTCATGCTTATGCTCAATGCTGACATCGCCGTCCAAATACACCTTTTCAAGCTGCACATGCACCTGCAGCGGCTCATAGTGCTCCACTTCCGCGCCAAGTGCGCGGGAAGGAGCTCCTATTAAAAATACTGCCGCTGAGCAAAGAATGCCCAGCAAAAGATACGCCGTGCTGAATCGTTTCACCCTCTACACCTCTTTGCACACGTTTATGATTAGTTTGACCAAAGAGGCTACTGCTTAACCGTTTTATCAAAATTTGTCTGCACATTTTCCCTGACAAACCGTTCCTCCGTATACACACCTGTGCTTTGCTCAGAAATTGTCAAGAATCGCGTCAGAAAGGCACTGAAAAAATACAATGCCGCAAAGATCCAAATCACGCCGCCTGCACCGAGCGGCCCAATGAAAAGACTCACGATGCCCGGCGCGATAAACGCACATAAACCAGATCCCAAATTCAACACTGACATGGCAGCACCTTTATTATCAGGTGCAAGCGTCGGCAAAAGCGCGCTTAATGGAACGTACCCTGCTAAAGCCGCGCCGTAGCAGCAGGCGATAATCATGAGCACCCAATACTGATGCCCGATCAGCTGAGGCGTGTAATACAGCGCCAGCGTAAAAATACCGCATCCGACACCGCCAAACCACATGACCGTATTGCGCCAGCCAAGTCTATCTCCGACTGCACCGAAAATGATATTAAACACAATATTCACAAAAAACAGCGTCCCCCATATTTGCAGCCATTCCGAAACCGAATACCCGTATCGTGCTAAATAAGTAGGAAGAAAGATGGCAAATCCAAATTGTCCTATCGCATTAATCGTCTTGACCACTCCGCCGATGCCTACCTTTGGGTTTTCAAACATAATCGTAAATGCCTTCGACAGTTCTTTCCATTTCGGCTGATCTTGTTTTTGTATCGGAGTAAATTTATCTTTGTTAAAAAATAAGGCAAGAATTCCGCCTGCCGCCACAAACAGTAAAGCGCTCCAAAGCGTATTGATTTCTCCAAAGGCCGGAACTGCATAGCTGGAATAGAACGGGCCGAGCACGTTAAGGCCGCACGTAAACATAAACCAAAACCAGCCGACGGCTTTGCCGAGAATATTTTGAGAGGTGCTGTATGACACCCATACGAGAAAAGAGTATGCAAACAGCGGATATCCCAAGCCTCTAAGAGCATAGCTGCCCAAGAGAGCCGGATAATACATATGAGGAATCGCCCAGCCGATAAAAGCGGCCGAACCGAGGATAAATGCAAGCAATCCGACAGTCATCGTTTTTCTCGGCCCCCAAGTTTGGACAAACGTTCCTGAAAGCCAAGCTGAGATGGTGACAGCAATGCCGTACATGGTAAATAACGATGCGGATTGCTGCATACTGAGACCATGATCAACGAGAAAAGGAGACAGCCAGCCTTGTTCGAGGCCGTCTCCAACCATAAAGATGACAACGCCAATATAACCCCAAACCATGTGAGAAGGAATTCCGATTTTGTTCAAAACATTTCCTTTAGCATGTACTGTATTCATTTTCTCCACCGCCTACTTAAAGTATCAATGGAGTATATACCCAAGCTTGCTGAATTGTAATCCTGTTAGATTAAAAAGCGATTTTTTCAGTGTGCTCAATGCTGACAGGCATGCCAAAAGCAAGCGATTGCTGTGCTGCTCTGGCGATCCTTCCGGCCTGTAAACCGTCATTGCCGGTGCAGGGAGTCTCCTGGTTTGTGCCGATCGCTTCTGCAAAACGGAGAATCTCCTCCTCATATGAATCCTTATAGCGTTCAAGGAAAAAGAAATGCGGTTTATCCTTCATCACAAAATCAGCTGTTGACACCTCAACCGTTGTCGGCCTGCTATTGTCAGCCGCTGCAGAGCCTTTCGTCCCGAAAACCTCAACCCGCTGGTCATATCCGTACACAGCTTGGCGGCTGTTATCAATCACAGCCATGGCACCGTTTTCAAAAGTCAGTGTAATAACAGCTGTATCAATATCACCCAGCTCCGCAAAAGAAGGATTCACCAAAGCCGCCCCTTTGGCATACACTTCCGTCACTTCGCTTCCCATAATATATCTGGCCATATCAAAATCATGGATCGACATATCCATAAACAATCCGCCTGACGTACGGACATAATCTATATTCGGGGGTTCTGGGTCCCGGGACGTGATTTTTAATAAATGAGGTGTACCGATTTCACCATTTTCAACAATCGTTTTGATTTTCTTAAAATGAGGATCAAAGCGGCGGTTAAATCCGACTTGAAGTGTTACCCCGTGTTTCCGGACAGCCGCAAGCGCTTCACTCGTTTCGTCCAGAGAGAAACTAACGGGCTTCTCACAAAATATATGCTTTTTCGCCTCGGCTGCTTCTTTGATCATCTGTGCATGTACGGCTGTAGGAGAGCAAATAAAAATAGCATCAATATCAGGATCATGTAATAAATCACGATAATCAGAGGTTATGTATTCAATCTGATGACTGTCGGCCCAGCTTTTTATACGGCTTGCCTGAATGTCAGAGACTGCTTTTATTTTCATGTGAGGAATCCGGCTTATATTTTGAACATGAAGTTTGCCGATGCGGCCTGCACCGATAATCCCTGTCACAATCTGTTTTGTCATGGCTTCTTCCCCCTTGATCATTCACGAAAGCGCTTTATTTAAAATTAATACTATCCCATTTGTAAGCGCTTTTCAAGAATGGAAATTAAACGTTCTATGTCTCTTTTATCACAATTCATGCTTATAAGTAGCCTTCTTCTTCAAGACCAGATACACTAGCATTAGGCTCTTTTTCCTGAACAGTTTATGATTTTCCTATAAACAGCTGCATAAAATAGAGCAAAGAAGGTGAATGAAATGCTGACAAAAGCAGAGGCACTGGCCCATACCGTCATATACCGCAAGAACAGCAGATTTGATAAAGTCAAAGAGAAATCCGAGGAATTAACACTAATCGGCAAGGGAAGAAGCGCCTATGTGTTTGCCTTAACAGAAGGCGGTCGAAAAATGGCGCTGAAAGTATTTTTTCCGGAATATCAAGCGACAGCAGTCAAAGAAGCAGCGATCTATGAAAAATTAGCCGGGTCCGCATTCTATCCTGACATTTACGAAACTGGCGATTCATTTATTCTCATGGAATATATTAAAGGTGAAACCTTTTATAACTGTCTGAAGAAAGGCATTGCAATCAGTGATGACATGATTCAGCAGGTTGAAGAAGCGCTTTCTGACGCCCGGGCAGCCGGACTGAACCCGTCAGATATTCATTTGCGGAATCTGATATTGACAGAAACCGGGGCGGTGCGGGTGATTGATGTTGCGAGATTTGAGCAGACAAAAACATGCACGCAGTGGGACGACTTAAAATCCGCATATCATGCACTCTACAAAAAACCGATATTCCCCAAAAAGATTCCGGGTTTTTGGCTGGAGATCATCGCATTTTTATATAAGAAAGATTGGTTTCAAAAGCATTTCGCACAGCGGAAAAGAAAATATTCTTAAATCAAAAAGGCAGCCGCACAAGCGGCTGCCTTTATCATGTATTTTTTACTTTCTGACGGCAGAAATCAGTTTCATTTGTTCAGGCGACAGCTTAATTCGATAGCCTCTCACAGTTAAGTAGACCGCTTCTGGGTCCTTCTCGCCGGAATGACAATACGTTTTTTCCATTTCTGTCTCCCCTCACCCTTTATTGGCTTTATTTCATCTTATCATTGCTTTATTAAGGTAATTTTAAAGAAATGTAAAGATCATATGAATCCGATATATAGTAAAATGAAAGAAAAAAAGGGAGAGAGTCACATTAAGACACGCAGCAACATCCCGCTTATTATGTTTGCCCTGCTGGTCTTCTTCGGCGGCGCCATTTATTGGATGTTATTTTCACTAAAAAACGTTCCGAAAGGCAATCTCGTCCAATCTGTTGAATCGCCGGACGGCAGCTATACGTTAAACACTTATGTATCCGAAAACACCTTGAGCTTAGATGCAGCCAGAGGTGAACTTGTAAATGAAAAAACACTTGTCAAGAGAACAATCTACTGGAATTACCCGGACAGCCGCCCAGCAGTGACGTGGATCAATTACAATACAGTGAAAATCGGCAATCAGACTTTACATCTCGATACTGATGAAACGTATGATTGGCGAAAAGATGATCATTGGATCCGTGAAGAACCGCCGCAGGCGTCAGTGAGGTGATGAAACATGAATAAGATGAACGGAACAAATGATGAAAAGCATTTCAATCATTTTGTGATTGCTTTATCCTTTATATACGGTTTGACTGAACTAGGCTATTTGTTGCTGAAGGATTTTATAACAATTGCCATAAGTTTACCTCTGTAGAAAAACGCAGCGTAGTCGATACGCCGCGTTTTTTCTTTTTCCCTTCCTCTTCTTATTGATAATTACAGGTCATATAATGTGACAAATCGATTGTAGAAATAGTTCGATTAGACCAAAATCCTTTTTATACATGTATTCGAATTTGAAGTGAGGGGGAAGCTTGATGGCAGATTTTGTTGCTAGTTTGAATGCGGTCTTATGGAGTACGCCCGTCATTTATATTTTATTGGGAATTGGATTCGCCTTTTCAATTATGACCCGTTTTTTACAAGTCCGACATTTAAAAGAAATGATTGTTCAGATGTTCAAAGGCAAGAGCTCTGAAGCCGGCGTTTCATCTTTCCAAGCGTTATCGATTGCGCTGTCCGGCCGTGTGGGCACAGGAAACATCGCGGGAGTGGCGACAGCAATTGCATTCGGCGGACCCGGTGCGGTGTTCTGGATGTGGGCGATTGCCTTTATCGGGGCGGCGAGTGCCTTTGTAGAATCAACGCTTGCTCAAATTTACAAAGTGAAACAAGACGGTCAATATCGGGGCGGCCCTGCTTATTATATAGAAAAAGGCTTAGGCATTAAGTGGTTTGCCGTCTTATTTGCCGCTGCTGCCCTTATTGCAATGGCCTTTCTAATGCCGGGCGTACAGTCCAACTCCATTGCGGCTGGGATCCAAAATGCATTCGGCATCTCTCCTTTCGTCACAGGGTGTGGTCTGGTTTTATTATTAGGGTTCATTATTTTTGGCGGCGTCAAACGAATTGCCAATGCGGCGCAAATGATTGTTCCATTTATGGCAATTGGATATATCCTGCTGTCTTTGATTATTATTGTCATGAATGTGTCTGAATTGCCTGCTGTGATCTCATTAATATTCAAAAGCGCCTTTGCATTGGATTCCGCTTTTGGCGGCTTGATCGGCATGGCGATTTCCTGGGGCGTTAAACGTGGCATTTATTCAAACGAAGCCGGCCAGGGAACAGGCCCGCATCCGGCAGCTGCTGCAGAGGTTTCTCATCCGGTCAAGCAGGGACTGGTTCAGGCATTTTCTGTTTATATTGACACCTTGTTTGTATGTTCCGCTACAGCTTTCATGATCTTGTTTACCGGCATGTACAATACCCAGGCTGCAGATGGTTCCTTTATCGTTCACCAGCTTAAAGGCGTAGAAGCAGGACCTGGTTTCACACAAGCGGCAATTGACAGTGTTCTGCCCGGATTCGGTGCAGGCTTTGTTGCCATCGCTTTATTCTTCTTCGCTTTTACAACAATTATGGCGTATTACTACATCGCAGAAACAAATATCGCCTATTTAGCACGAGGCAGAGAAAGCAAATGGGCGATGCTTGGCTTAAAACTGATTATTTTAGCCGCCACGTTCTATGGTACTGTGAAAACAGCTTCACTTGCTTGGGCATTAGGGGATGCAGGGCTTGGCATTATGGTATGGCTGAACGTCATTGCCATTGTGCTGCTGGCCAAGCCGGCGCTTCTTGCTTTAAAGGATTATGAGCGCCAAAAGAAGCAGGGCTTAGACCCGGTCTTTGATCCAAAAGCGCTGGGTATCAAAAACGCTGATTTCTGGGAGAAAGAATACACTCATGATAGTGAACGTGTCTCCTGAACATACTAAAACCGGCCCGATATGACATCGTGCCGGTTTTTTATGAGCGATAGTTTGTATACACTTCTTGAACATCATCGTCATCTTCAAGGATGTCTATTAATGTTTCCAGCTTCTCAACAGCCTGATCATC
The DNA here is from genome assembly GCF_000877815.1 of Bacillus sp. YP1. Taxonomy (NCBI): domain Bacteria; kingdom Bacillati; phylum Bacillota; class Bacilli; order Caryophanales; family Bacillaceae; genus Bacillus; species Bacillus sp. YP1. The sequence continues at coordinate 2,456,537 of NZ_CP010014.1, forward strand.
GGCATCTGCATAGGTATTGGGAAGCATGGTCACCTCCGCCGAAGAAATTGGATATTTCGATTCGAGGGCTGTTTTCACCTCTTCAAAATGCTCAGGCTCTGTGAAAACCTCATATAGGTCTTCTTCAATTCGCAGCTCTTCTCCTCCTGCTTCAAGCACATCAAGCATGAGCTCATCTTCTTCTATTTGCCGTTCAGTACGGTCTATCGTAATGAACCCCTTTCGTTCAAATAAAAAGGCTACACATCCGCTTTCTCCCAGACTTCCGCCATTTTTATTAAAGGCTGTCCGCACATTTGACGCCGTTCGGTTTTTATTATCTGTTACGCATTCAACCATGACGGCAATCCCTGAAGGGCCGTAGCCTTCATAGGTGATTTCTTCATAGCTGCTTCCGTCTTGGCCTCCCGCAGCTTTTTTAATGGCCCGATCTATATTTTCATTCGGCATATTGGCGCCTTTTGCTTTTTCGATGACAAGACGCAATGCTGAATTTGCTTCTGGATCCGCTCCGCCTTCTTTCGCTGCCACATAGATTTCTTTTGCAAGCTTCATAAATATTTTGCCGCGCTTTGCATCCTGTGCATTTTTTCTTTTTTGAATGTTTTTCCACTTGGAATGGCCTGCCATGTTTTCACCTTCTTTTACATTTTCTATGTACACTTTAATGGGAATTGTTCGCTGATGCAAAGAAAAAGGCTGCCGAATATCACTTCCGGCAGCCCTTCCTTCCTAGCGGTTGTTCATTTTATGAAGTTTTCTGAACAGCCCTTTATCTGTTGATACCTGGACATCACGGCCATTTGCATAATTGCGCGCTGCTTTTACGACATTATCTCTGTCAGACTTTGTGAACTCTCTATGGCTTCTGACTGCGATAACTACTCGATCATCCGATACCATAACTTGTGTGTCATTGACGTTTTTCACTTGTTTCACACGGTTGGCAATTTTTGCAGCCAGTCTTCTGTTTTCTTGGTTGTCATACCCGTTGTTCGCTGCATTCCGATTCATGTTTCGGTTATTCGTGTTGTTATATGTTCCGTCAGTTGCCAAAGGAACACGATCGTCAGCAGTAACACGGTCACGGTTATTTACATTCGTGGTGTTTCGGTTACCGTCGTTCTGATCCTCCATTAATTCAGAAACAGGACCATCGTGGTCGATTCCGTCTCCCTGTCTATCGGCGTCATTTTCATTTGTATAATATCCGATTGGACGGGTATTGCCGTTATTGCGCGTATCATTCATAGCATTATCGTTTGCTCCGCATGCTGTTAAGCCGGCTGTCATTAGAATCAGGCTAGCGATCGTCATTTTTTTACCCAATGGAAAAACCCCCCGTGGACGAATTGAGCATGTTTGCTCGCTTTTATCATGTGCGTATGGGGGGCATGTTAAGCGTGTCAGTTCTCTCCATTTGGCAGTGATCTGCTTAAAAACAAAAAAAGGAACGATTTACATCGTTCCGAACGATCACTCATTTTCTTCTTCCGGCCGGCCAAACATTTGGTTTACAGAAGGCTGGTTCGTCATTGGCATAGAAACTCCTGCCGAATATGGGTTTGGATTTGGGTTAGCTGTGCCATATGGCATATTAGGGCTTCCGTAAGCTCCCATTCCCGAATGGCCAGGCGCAGAGAAATATGGCTGATGATCACCGTCACAGCCGCAGTCGTCATGATCTTTGTATGGCATGTAACCATGAGCCGCAGCAGGCTGGTATGCTCCCATTACTTGGGGAGTGCCGTAATAAGGACCATACGGCATATGTCCATACGGAGATCCATAAGCCGGAGATGCGTATTGCGGCGCACCGTATGAACCGTAATGTCCGTGATGGCTGTTTTCATGATGCTGGTTTTCATAACCCGGGTCATACTGAGGCGATACAAAGCCTGGCTGGTATCCATGCATCGGATGCATTGGATAAGCTTGTGCCGGATAGTACGGATAGCATAATCCTGATCCTGGAAGAATTGGCGAAACAGGCACCGGACACGGTACGAAATGAGCCGGATAATGATAATAAGGCTGAACAGCCGGCATCGGCATATTCGGAACTGTGTGATGAACGTTTTCCTCTTCTACACCGCCTACCTCTGGCGCCTTTGGCATATTAGGCATATTCGGATAATTTGCATTTTCCATATTACTCATAGCCTCCTGTTGTGGAAATTGGTCTTGCATATGATACATATGATCCATATTTCCGTCATGATGTTTTTTCGGCTCCTCCGGTTTAGGAGGCGACCAAGGCTGGAAAAGCTGTTTCATATCATAATAATCGTTCACATCAGCTTCAGGGTACACATTTTCCTGCAAATTAGGCATCGGCGGGACATACGGCATGGACTTTTTTTCTTTCGGCTTTGTGTCTTCTACATCGACAACGGATTTAGGCTTCTCTTTCGCATATGGATGTTCTTGCTTCACACTCCCGGCCGCAGGACTTTTGCCCGCTTTTGGCTCTTTTCTGACCGGCACTCCTTCTGACGGCACTTTTATTTTCATTCCAGGCATGATTAAGTCTGGATTGCTAAGCTGTGTATTGAGTTTTTTCACTTCCTCAACATCGACTCCGTACTTTTCAGCTATTTTCCAGAGCGAATCACCTTTTTGAACGATATGGATTTTCAACGTTTTCCCCTCCTATGCAAAACGTGAACAGTTCAGCTGTGATTACAATATGTTTCTTCACAACATATGCCTGAACAAAAGAAGTTATGAGTAAAGGAAGGGAAAATATTTCTGATCTACGTGATCGAGAGCATTCGATTCAGGGCAAGGAGTGCATCTTCCTGAATGGCTTTTGGCACTTTGATGACGCCTGAAGGTTCTCCTTTTTCAATTTGTTCCAGCGACCACAACAAATGCGGCAAATCAATTCGGTTCATTGTCAGGCAAGGGCACATGTCAGGGTTAAGTGATTCGATTTGTTTATCTGGATGCTCGTGAATGATCCGCTGAACAAGATTCATTTCTGTCCCGATTGCCCACTTGCTTCCCGCCGGAGCCTGGTTGATTGTGTCGATAATATATTTCGTTGATCCGTTATCATCGCTTAGTGTCACGACTTCGTGTGAACATTCCGGGTGCACAATGATCTGAATGTCGGGGTCTCGCTCTCTCATATCATTGATATTTTTAGTGGTGAATTTCTCGTGAACAGAGCAATGCCCTTTCCACAAAATCACTTTCACATTCGTATGCCCGGATTCAGCTACTAATTCATCTTTCATCGGATCCCACACAGCCATATCTTCAAGCGCAATGCCCAGATCATAAGCCGTATTTCTCCCTAAATGCTGATCAGGCAAAAATAAAATTCTTTTTTTCTGTGTAAACGCCCATTCAAGCACTTTTTTCGCATTCGAAGAAGTCACAGTTGCTCCGCCATGCTTTCCGACGAATGCCTTGATCTCCGCAGTGGAGTTCACATAAGTTAAAGGTATGATCGTATCTCCAAATATATGCTGAAGCTTCTTCCATGCCCTATTGGTCTGCTGCATGTCAGCCATGTCAGCCATAGAACATCCAGCTCTCATATCTGGAAGGACGACCGTTTGCCGCTCACTTGTCAGCATATCGGCGGTTTCTGCCATAAAGTGAACGCCGCAAAATACGATATAATCCGCTTCTTTGTTTTTTTCCGCTACTTGGGCCAATTGCAGGGAGTCGCCTGTTTGGTCAGCAAATTGTATCACTTCATCCTTTTGATAATGATGGCCTGGTATAAAGAGCCTGCTGCCGAACTTTTTTTTAATGGCGGCAACGCGCGTTTCCATATCCTTTCTCGATAGTTCTTTATAACTTTCGGGCATCATATCATTCGATTGTTTGATCACATCAAGAATTGACATAACGGCATTCCTCCACAGATTCATTTGATAACGTAACATCCATGCTGATATCTAAACTTTTGACGGAATGAGTCAGAAATCCTAATGAAATATAATTCACACCCGTCCCTTTAAAAGCAGGCAAAGATTCTAACGTAATCCCGCCGGAGGCTTCAGTTTTTATATGATCCGGTGTGAGCTTTGCAAAATGACGGACCGTATCAGGCGGACAGTTGTCAAACATAATAACATCCGCTCCAGCTGCAATTGCTTCCCGCAGCTGTCCCTCCGTTTCAATTTCCACCTCGATATTTACCATGTGCCCTGCGGCCTGACGGGCTTTTTTGCACGCCTCTAAAATAGAGCCGCATGCTGCGATATGATTATCTTTAATCATGATGCCGTCATACAAACCGAATCGATGATTATACCCACCGCCGGCTCTGACAGCATATTTCTCCAGCATTCTGAGCCCCGGTGTTGTTTTTCTCGTGTCACAAATTTTAATCTGTTCATCATCCAGACACCGAACAGCCTCTCTTGTCATTGTCGCAATTCCTGACAGCCTCTGAATAAGATTTAATACGACCCGCTCTCCTGAAAGGAGCGCAGCTGCGGGACCGTGTAACTCGGCAATCACTTCACCTTTATGCAACATGTCCCCATCTTTTTTGTGCAAAATGATTTGAGCATTTTCGTCCAATAACGAAAAGCCTTCTTTTATGATCGCTGCTCCTGCAAAAATACCCTCTGACTTTGCAACAATCTCCGCTTCACAGCTCTGTTCTCCAAAAATAGACTGCGATGTAAGATCCCCTGTCCCAATATCCTCAAGAAAAAAGTGATTCAGTAATTTTTTCAGCTGTAAATGATTCATTGTTCCAAATCCCCTCGTTTTTTCTGATCTTCGTTCCTTTTTTTGTATGAACAATTTGTCTTCCTTGCCAGCTCACCTCAGCATGAGGAAAATCGGTGCGGAAGTGAGCCCCTCTGCTTTCCTCCCGCAAAAGCGCAGAAAACGTCATCAGCTTTGCAGTTTGCCATAGATGAGAAAGTTCCATCTGCCGAATTGTGATATCCTTCACATTTACTTCCTGAAAAGGCAGCGTATGAAGCCAGATGCTAAGCTCAATCAAACTGCTTTGTTCCCGCAGAATAGACATGTGGCTTGTCATTTTGCTTTGCAGTTCATGCACCTCTATATCCGGCACCTCGTAGACGACACTGGTTTCTAACCTTGATTGATATTGCCTGTTATAAACCGGTTTTTGGATAATATGCTCTGCTGCCCTTTTTCCAAATACCAGCGCTTCCAATAAAGAATTGCTTGCAAGCCGGTTTGCTCCATGTAAACCGGAGCATGCTGTCTCGCCAATCGCATAAAGTCCCGGCACTGTCGTTTCTCCCCAGCGATTAACTGAAACACCTCCCATTAAGAAATGCATTCCCGGAGCAACAGGAATTTTTCCGCTTTGAATATCAACCTCTGCTTTTTCACAAATAGCGGTGATGGTAGGGAAACGTGTTTCAAAATCAGAAATCGCACTGAAGTCTATATAAACGCGATTTCCTTTTGCCATTTCTTCGTGAATAACCCGTGAGACAATATCTCTTGGAGCCAGGTCACCTAAAGGATGCCGTTCAGCCATAATCCTGCGGCCGTTTTCGTCTACTAAACATCCGCCTTCCCCTCTGACAGCTTCTGAAACAAGCCCGTAGGAAACACCATTTTTCACAAGCAGTGTCGGGTGAAACTGAGTAAACTCCAAATCCGTTAATTCCGCCCCGGCCCGGTAAGCCAGAGAAAGACCGTCACCTGTGACAGTAGGATCATTTGTATGGTGAAGAAACAGGTTTCCACAGCCGCCGGCAGCCAGCACAACTTCGTCTGCGTGCCTTACCTTGAGCCGCCCTTTGCTGTCTTTTGTCATGACGCCGATACATCGTCCGTCCTCTATAAGTAAATCTGCTGCCATTTCATTCTCGATTAACTTGATTTTGCTGTTGATCCGTTTGAGCAAATAATCGATAAGCAGCCTGCCTGTTGCGTCTCCGCCTGCATGAAATATACGGTTGTATGAGTGGGCCCCTTCTTTTCCAAGACAAACACCGCCTCGTTCATTGCGGTCGAATGGAAATCCACGCTCCAATAGGCTTTGAACCATCATTTTTCCATCATGTAAAATGTCTGCTGCAATAGCTAGATTATTATGGCCGCACCCTGCGTATAACGTATCCTCCAGATGGGCTTCAATCGAGTCATCTTTTGCATAGGCCGCAGCAATCCCGCCTTGTGCATAGACAGAATTGCTGTTTTTGACGCTTTTTTTTGTGATAACAGTCACTTCGTATGAGGGCGGGAAAGCTGCAGCTAAGGAAAGTGCCGCCGCCCCTGAACCGATGACTGCAATCGTCTTTTTAGACATATGCCATCCTCCTGTTGTTTACACCTGTCTTGACACCTATATTTACACAAGGATAAAATAAACTCAAGAGTTTTTTATGGAGAACGGATGGAGGAAGACCGGATGATTTATTTAGATTATGCAGCGACAACGCCTATTTGTGAGGAAGCCCTTACCGTATATCAGAAGCTTAGTATGGATATGTACGGAAATGCCAGCAGCCTGCATGATGCAGGAGGAAAAGCAAAGCACATACTGGAGTACTGCCGTGAAAAAATCGCCAACATCATTGGCGGAGAAGCAAGCGGCATCTATTTTACAAGCGGCGGCACTGAATCCAATTTTCTGGCCATTCAATCATTGCTAAACGGCCTGCCAAAAAAGAAAAGACATTTTATTACAACTGCCATGGAGCATCAGTCCATTCACAATTGCGCTGCTTTTTTGGAACAGCAGGGATATGATGTAACAGTCATTGAACCGAATGAATACGGGCTTATTACCGAGGAAATATTACTAGCCCATATCCGGCCGGAAACAGGCCTTGTATCTATTCAGCATGCAAATTCTGAAACCGGGATCATTCAGCCCATTCAACGCCTGTCTTCATACCTGCACAATAAGGGGATTCTTCTTCATTGCGACGCTGTTCAAACGTTTGGAAAGATCCCGATCAATACAAAAAATCTGGGAGTAGATGCACTCTCAATGTCTAGCCATAAAATCCACGGTCCAAAAGGAGTAGGGGCGGTCTATATCCATCCGGATGTCCCTTGGAAACCAGTTTATCCTCTGACTACTCATGAATACGGATTCAGAGCCGGCACCGTAAATGTTCCCGGGATCGGTGCCTTCACTGCCGCTGCAGAATTGATCGTAAGCGAAATGGAAAAACAGATATCCCGCAATGAGGCATTAAGAACTTACTTTCTAGACCAAATCCGTATTCGGTCTCTCCCTGTAACCCTTGCGGCAGAGACTTCGCAAGCAGAATGTCTTCCGCATATTATAGGGTGTTTTTTTCACTCATTTGAAGGACAATATGTTATGTTAGAATGTAATCGGAGTAACATTTGCATTTCAACCGGCAGCGCTTGTTCTGCAGGTTACCACGGTCCGTCTGAAACAATGAAAGCATTAAGAAAAACCGAACAAGAAGCTCTGCAATTTATCCGCATCTCTTTTGGCAGGCATACAACAGCTGAACAGCTGGAACAGTTATTACATACGTTTACAGTGCTTTGGGAACAAAAGAAAGGAGAATTTGATATTGACCGAAGAATTAAAGCTAATGGGCGCCAACAGGCGTGACCAGCTTCTTCTGTGGCTGAAGGAATCTAAATCACCGCTGACAGGAGGAGAACTCGCAAAAAAAGCGAACGTCTCAAGACAGGTTATTGTACAGGATATATCGCTCTTGAAAGCGAAAAATGTACCGATTATCGCCACAAGCCAAGGGTATGTATACATGGATGCAGCCGCTCAGCAGCACCAGCAGGCAGAAAGAATCATAGCATGTCTGCACGGTCCTGAACGGACAGAAGAGGAACTGCAGCTCATCGTCGACGAAGGCGTTACAGTAAAAGACGTAAAAATCGAGCATCCCGTATACGGAGATTTAACTGCAGCCATCCAAGTAGGCACCCGGAAAGAAGTTAGCCATTTCATCAAAAAAATCAATTCTACGAATGCTGCCTACTTATCACAGCTGACCGACGGCGTGCACCTGCATACACTGACAGCACCTGATGAACATCGCATCGATCAAGCCTGCCAAGCCCTCGAAGAAGCCGGCATTTTAATTAAAGACTAAAAAAAGCCCTCTAGAGGGCTTTTTTATAATTGGTAAGACTGGTATGCACCCAGAAGCCTCACTTTGCAGCCGAGCGCTTCAAGCTCCTGCATGGCTCCTGGGATCAATACATCATCAAACGCTTTCTCAATATCAATAATAAAGAAATAATGACCTAATCCGGTTTTAGTCGGACGTGACTCAATTTTTGACAAGTTTAAATTTCTCCAAGAAAATGCAGACAGCACTCTATGCAGCGCCCCGGACTGATCATCCTGCGGCAGCATGACCATTAAGGTCGTTTTGGGCCTAGAACTCAATTTTGAATTCACTTCAAAAGATATGTTTTCATCAGGAGACAGGATAACAAATCTTGTATGATTGTCCCTATAGTCCTGTATATCCCGTTTCACGATTTTTAATTCGTATGTAGAAGCTGCCATATCATTGGCAATGACCCCGATATTCAGCTCGGGATGGTCACTGACAAACTTTGCTGCCGCCCCGGTAGAATTGGCGTATTCATATGGAACGGAAGGAAAATGTCGATGGAGAAATTTATGGCATTGCGCAATCGCGTGTGAATGCGAGTAAATTCTGTCGAGCTCTTTCCATGCATTCTCTCTTGAGGGATGAACGAGCAAGTGCTGATGAATCGGCAACGTCATTTCACCCACGATTGGCAAAGGCTGTTCATGTATTAAATAGTCTATTGTTAGATTAACAGATCCTTCTAAAGCATTTTCCAAAGGAACAAAAGCAAAATCAACTTCGCCTGCAACGGCTGCATCTATACACTCCGGAATGGTGCGGTAAGCAACATGTTCGGCGCCGTTTTGAAAACAAGAACTGACTGCTAGATGTGTAAATGTAGCTGCTGGACCTAAATAACCGACTTTCATGACGATTTTCTCTCCCTTATGCACCTGAACCTAATATTTCAACCTTTTCTACAAAATCAAACTTCCTGAGCTTATTCATTAATGTATGAATGTCTTCTTCCATTGCCGACGTACTGATAGACAGTGTCACATTTGCTCTGCCTTGAAGCGGAATGGTCTGATGAATGGAAAGAACGTTGCTTCCAGAATCAGCTACCGCCTGAAGAAGCTGAGATAACGCACCTGACCTATCCTCTAAATGAAAGAAAAGTGTGATAATTTGTTCTTTTACCATGGTGTAGAATGGAAAAACAGCATCTCTGTATTTATAAAACGCACTTCTGCTTAAATCGACCTTTTGAACGGCATCTGCTACTGAATCTGCTTTTTTTCGATCAAGCAGCTTTTTGACTTCCAATGTTTTTCTCATTGCATCGGGCAATACATCTTCACGGACAAGATAAAATGTCTCCTCTTTCATTTGCATCCCCCCTTTAAAATAGAGAGCCTGACACCAGGCTCTCTTTTCAGCCAACATTCATTAATCAATAAATTCAAATTCAAATTCCAGAAGCCTGATTATATCTCCATCCTTGGCTCCGCGTTCTCTGAGTGCTTCATCAACACCCATTCCGCGCATCTGTCTTGCAAACCGTTTAACCGATTCATCACGTGAGAAATCAGTCATCTTGAATAACCGCTCAAGGCTGTCTCCTGAAAGCACAAATACACCGTCTGGATCGCGTGTAATGTTAAATGGCACTTCTTCATTTTCCATTGTGTACATGACACGGTTTTGTGTAAGCTCTTCCTCGTCATACAGCGGGAATTCCGGTGTGTTCTCAAGCTGATTAGCAACCTCAAACAGAAGCTCACGCAGACCTTCTCTTGTCACCGCACTGATCGGGAATACTGGATAATCATCCGTCAGCTTTTCTTTAAAGGCTTCGAGATTTTCCGCAGCCTCCGGCATGTCCATTTTATTTGCAACGATAATTTGCGGACGCTCGGTGAGACGCAGATTGTACTCGCTCAGCTCCTGGTTAATCGTAAGATAATCCTCATACGGATCGCGGCCTTCTAAGCCTGACATGTCAATGACGTGAACAATAACCCTCGTCCGTTCAATATGGCGCAAAAACTGGTGGCCCAGTCCGACGCCTTGGTGTGCGCCTTCAATCAGCCCCGGCAAATCGGCCATGACAAAGCTGCGTCCGTCATCCGTTTCAACCATGCCGAGATTCGGGACAAGCGTTGTAAAGTGATAGTCCGCAATTTTCGGTTTTGCAGATGAGACAACAGACAGCAAAGTAGATTTTCCCACACTCGGGAACCCGACAAGTCCGACATCTGCAAGCACTTTTAATTCAAGAACAATGTAGCGTTCTTTTCCCGGCTCGCCGTTTTCTGAAAGCTGAGGCGCGGGATTAGCCGGTGTAGCAAAGCGGCTATTCCCTCTTCCTCCTCTTCCGCCTCTTGCAATGACAGCCCGCTGTCCGTGCTCTGTTAAATCAGCGATGACCTGTTTTGTATCATCGTCTGTCACAACGGTGCCCGGCGGAACTTTAATGACCATATCATCAGCATTTCGCCCGTGCTGGTTTTTGGACATGCCATGCTCGCCGCGAATCGCTTTAAAGTGTTTTTTGTATCTAAAATCCATCAGGGTGCGGAGACCTTCATCTACTTCAAAAACGACGTCTCCTCCCTTTCCTCCGTCACCGCCGGCAGGGCCGCCTTTCGGCACATATTTTTCACGGCGAAACGCAACCATACCGTTGCCGCCGTCGCCGCCTTTTACATATACTTTGACCTGATCTACAAACATAATGTCCTCCGTTCTAAACCGTTAAAAACTCCGCTAGTCCAACCCAATTTCAATCAGACATTCGTGACTCGTGATTTCAAAACGCATGATATCAACGTCCTCATATCCATTCTGCCGAATATCATCAAAAGCAGATGGATCGGCAAAGGCGCCGTGAAAATCAAGGTACAGAATCAGCTGTCTGTCAGGATGATCCGTTTGAAGCGAAACCGTTAAATGATTTTCACTCTCTCTGCTGACTGCTTGATCAAACAGATGAAACAGCTTTCTCATCAGTTTCGCCAGCTTTTGATCATAAGCCGACAAATCCTTAATTTCTCCGAGAACTTCATATTCAAGCGTCATATAATGGGTTTTCCAATTAAACGTAAGAAAATCAAACGCCAAATGCGGTGTTTTCAGGTTTGAGAGCTTTGATTCGTGCTTTGCGTCTATAACCATTTCTTCAATCATTTCAAAGACACGGTCATACTTCTGTAAGCTTAAGTTTCCTTTAATCAGCTGCAGCTTATTCATCCAATCATGCCGGGAATGGCCAAGCAGATGAATCAGTTCGTTTGTTAATGCCGTGTCGCTTATATTTTCTTCTTGATTTTTTGAAACATCCTTCATTTTCGCACTCCCAATCATTTAATTTCTTATTTAGGAGTCTGTATAAGTGTGTATTATGAATTATAACAGAGAAGGCTTTGTTAGAAAAACAATTGTTTTTCCCAGAAATATCATGTTCCTTTTTTCTGGCTTTGGTTGATTTGCAGCCAGGCAGAACATTTTATGTATTACTGCTTGGGGAACATATCCAGTGGGTTTGAGATGTTTATTCTCATTCTTGGCGGGGTCTGCTCGCACATACTCTGCATTTCATTCTAGGTGTTTACTCCGCATATTGCAAAAAAAACTCCAGTCATCATCGACCGGAGTTTTTTGAATCATTATTGAGCTACAGGATATACGCTCACTTTTTTGCGGTCACGGCCGAAACGTTCGAATTTAACAGTTCCGTCGATTTTCGCAAATAGAGTGTCATCTCCGCCGCGGCCCACGTTTTCACCTGGGTAAATTTTTGTTCCGCGTTGACGGTAAAGGATAGAACCGCCTGTTACGAATTGACCGTCAGCACGTTTAGCACCTAAACGTTTAGCCTCAGAGTCACGTCCGTTCTTTGTAGAACCTACTCCTTTTTTAGAAGCGAAAAACTGAAGATCTAATCTAAGCATGTAGCTCACCTCCTATATTATGTTTGTGGTCACACGCAAGTTGTCTTTGTAATCCCGTTCGATTGTCTCCAGCGAAACAATCATGCCTTCAATCAGCAGCTGAGCTTTTTGGCGTGCCTCTGGATCAAGAGATTCAGGGAATTCAAAATAAAAATAACCCCCGTCCTCCCCTATATCAAGAAGCGGCTCGAAGCCCGCGAGCACAATGACCGCGTTAACGGCTCCAAACACAACGGCTGTCACTCCGGCACAAACAAGATCTTGTCCATGTTCAGCAAAATTCGCATGGCCCGTCATTTCAAAAGACAGTATGCCTTTATCATGAGACCTCCTGATTGTTGCCTGAATCATGCTTACGCGTTGATTTTTTCAATCGTCACTTTAGTGTAAGGCTGACGATGACCTTGTTTTTTATGAACGTTTTTCTTTGGTTTGTATCTGAAAACAGTGATTTTTTTCGCGCGGCCTTGTTTTTCAACTTTAGCCGTTACTGTTGCGCCTTCAACTGTAGGGTTGCCGACTTTCACGTTGTCTCCGCCAACAAACAAAACGTCTTCAAAAGTAACTGTTTCACCTGCTTCAGCAGCAAGTTTTTCGATGTAAACAGTTTGGCCTTCTTCAACTTTGATTTGTTTACCGCCTGTTTTAATGATTGCGTACATTCTCTGCACCTCCTATTAGACTAAGACTCGCCAGATACCAGGGGGCTGTAAAAGCTCTTAACACCTGTACTGAGCGGTTGTAGCAATGGTGCTACATCCATAACATTAAAAAATATACCAAAATACAAGGCGTTTGTCAATCAGTTTTAGTAGGGCAGAAGCAGTTCCTCCATGGAAGAATTCGTCCGCTTATCGGCAAAGTAAGCGTGCAGCACTTCATTCTCGTCAAGCTGGCTGAGCTTTTGGCCTGATTTTTCTATAATAATCGGATGCTTACAGCCACGTTTGAACTCGGCCATCACATGATAGACTTTATCCTCCGCCTTTACTGTCAGCGGCAGAAGTTTCTCAAGCTCCCTGTTTTTTCCGTAATACCTTTCGAGGAGAAACCTCACATGGATATAGTGCCTTTGCCGATATTCCTCAAACAAGGAAACAGCCAGAAATACAAACAAAACCCATGCGCTGATCTGCAGAGGAATCACGAATAAAACCCAGCACCCGAGCAACAGGCAGAAGCAGAGCGACGTTTTTAGATTAAGCCGGTGAGCCTTTTGAAAAGGCAGCTGTTTGGAAAACAACAAAAATAACAGTTTTCCTCCATCCAGCGGCCAGATCGGCAGTAAATTGACAAATAAGATAGAAAGATTATAAAAGGTGAAGAGTTCAAAGGTATGCTGATGAATCACTGAGACTTCTGCAAGCATCCAGGCGGCAAACTGAAGCCAGATGTGCTGAAGAGGGCCGGCAATAATGACTGCAAACTCTTCCTTTAACGGCCGATTCCCGTGCTCTTCCACTTCGACCGTTCCCCCAAACGGCAGCAAAAAAACACGCTTGATTCTCCAAGAAAAAAATACGGCCAGAGCAGCATGCCCCAGCTCATGAATCAATACAATCAGGAGCAGACATAATAATGCTTTCATATGGCCTGTGAGCAAGCCCAGCGCCGCGATAATCCAAAGAAAAGGATGCACATGGATCTTTAAGATAAGGTCGAGCCATTTATTCAAATGTAATCACCTGAATCGGATCAATAAATTTATCGCCGTCTTTCATGGCAAAATAATAGACCCCTTTATTATGATCATCAAGCTTAATCGAACCGAGCTTTTTGCCTTTATCCACAAAATCATATAAAGCAACATCCACATCTTTGAGCTCGCCATAGATACTATAGGTGTTGTCAGCATGCTGCACCTTAACCGTCAGTCCCGTCTGGCTGTCTTTGCTGACTTCAACCACATAGCCTTCTTTTACACTATCAATCTTATCGCTGCTTGTTTCGACTTTAATTCCTTCCCCATTGTCCTGAAAATCCTGCTGTACTTTCCCAGATGCAGGCGCGATCAGATCTTTGCCTACTTCAATTTGCTGTTCCTTATTTTTGTGTTCAGGAGCCAGGAAAGCAAGCGGATTTCCGAATTTGGTTTCGAACCAATGGCTTGCTGAGGCAAATTGAAATTCAGTTTCAAAGGTTTTGGCTACGGCGGGTTTAATCTGACTGACGGGTCCAATGTTTGTTTTATAGGCTATAGCTGAAACGAGAACAAGGCAGGCCGACAGAAGACATTTCAGGATAATTGAATCTGTTTTCACCAATGGGTGTTTTCCGTTGAATGTTGGCATGTTATCTTCGTAGACCGGAAGTGTTCCATGCTTTTCCTGATCCGTTACCATCACCCAGGACGGGGGTTTCTGCTTTTCAGAAACTGTCTGAGTAGAGAAACGTTTTGAGCCGGAAAGCTGCTTTCTTCTTTTCTCTAATCGTTTTCTGATTTCATCTGCTCTGTGACTCATTGCCATCATCCTTTGCATTCGTTGGGTTTGTACATCATATGTCTTGTCCATGGCAAATATTCGGTTTAGTCAAGAACAAAGCAGGCAAAAACAAAAAACCTGACACAGCATATGCTTTGTCAGATTCTTCTCTTTGATTCTATCACATTAAGATCTTACTCCGAAAAATGACTTAATCTTAGCCATCATTCCTTTGTTTTGCTCTTCAAGCACCTGTAAAGGAACAGATTCACCTAAGATGCGGCGGGCAATATTGCGATATGCAATGGAAGCGCGATTTTTCGGGTCCATCGCAATCGGTTCACCATGGTTGGAAGCTTTGATGACTTCATCATCATCAGCCACGATTCCTAGCAAATCGATCGACAGATGCTGTACGATTTCATCGATATCCATCGTGTCACCGTTTTTCATCAGGTGATTTCTGATTCTGTTTACAACGAGCCGCGGCGGTTCAATATTTTCCTCTTGCTCCAGCAGTCCTATAATACGGTCAGCATCACGAACAGCTGAGATTTCAGGCGTAGTGACCACAATCGCTTTATCAGCTCCGGAAACGGCATTTTTGTACCCTTGCTCGATTCCGGCAGGACAGTCTATGATGACATAGTCAAATTCCTGTTTGAGCTCTTGGACCATGTTTTTAATTTGTTCAGGAGCAACAGCTGTCTTATCGCTCGTTTGAGCAGCGGGCATTAAATAGAGCAGATCATCGAAACGTTTGTCTTTTACGAGCGCCTGATGCATTTTGCATCTGCCCTCTACAACGTCTACCAGATCGTAAATAATTCTATTTTCAAGACCCATTACAACATCAAGGTTGCGCAGTCCTATATCAGTATCTACTAAGCATACGCGCTTCCCTAAAATGGCTAAGGCGGTACCGAGGTTCGCAGATGTTGTTGTCTTACCTACTCCGCCTTTTCCCGAAGTTATTACGATAGCCTCACCCAATTCACATTCCTCCCTCAAGCCTTGTTAGATCAGGTCTTAAATGAGCCAAATGTTGAAGGCGTTCAATGACCATATTTCCGTCTGTATCTAAATAAGCACATTCCATTTCGTTCCCTTTTTGAATGTGGTCTGGGGAGCGATTTAACACATGATTGATTCTTAATTGTGTCGGAAGCATTTCAGAGGCGGCGATGACCGCTTGATTATTTCCATTAAATCCGGCATGCGCGATTCCTTTCAGTGAGCCCAGAACAAAAATGTTCCCTCCGGCCCTGACTGTTCCGCCGGGATTCACGTCACCGATCAGGAGCAAGTCGCCTTTTACCTGCAGCACTTGGCCTGAACGGACAATTTTTGAAACAGAAATAATTTCGGCTTCCTCTCTTATCTGCTGTGCTTCTTTTTTAGTAATGACTTCACTGTCAATAGAATGAACAAACAAATCTTTCTTTGACGCAATCAATTCGGTTAGCTGTTCCTCTTGCTCCTTATATAAAAAGCGATTTCCCAGCTTAACATGAACGCTGATTTTCTGGCCTTTTCCATCGGTATATTGTTCAATTGACAGCATATTCTGAAGACCATCGAGAAGCTCATCAAAAGAACACGCATCATCCAGATGCAATGTTAGTCCATTCTTTGTTCCTTTTATTGTTACATATTGCTGCTTTTTGGTCTTCACAATATTCACCTCAACAACATACTCATTTCGTCAAAAAAAGATAAAATCCTTTTTACTCATCTCTCAATTCTTTCTTTAGACTCATAAAAAACAATCTAAATGGCAGAACAAGAATAAGAGCTGCTGCAATATTTAATAAAATTGTCGGTATAAACCGGTCAAGCACAAATCCGTTAAACGTCATAATGTCTTTATGAATCAAAGACTGAATGCCGAATACATAAAATTCGAGCAGACAGACAGCCAGAACTGCTATCAATATCACTACAAATGCGTTTGTATGTAACACTTTAAACGCTTTTGAAGCCAAATAGCATAGCCCTGCAAAACCAAACATGTAAACGCCTAATAGACTTGTATAGTTCATGTCATATAGAAAACCAAAAATAAATCCGTAAATCATCGCGTGTTTTTGGTTGATAAAAGCCGACATGAATATCAATACAAGCATCAAAAAACGCGGGGCGAGCACTTGGTCATCTGTAACGAAAGGAAAATGCACCAAATCTGTAAAAATGCTTTCCGCAGAAAAAACAAGCATCATAACGAAAGGGAGAAGGAAACGTTTCACGATCCTTCCTCCTCTGTATCGACAGTCGGCACGTCACGGTTAACAACGATCACATTATTTAAATCTGTAAGGTCAGCCGCGGGTTTTACATAAGCAACCTTCGTTAATCCATAGGAATCTGACTCGATATCAGTCACTTCACCGATTGTCAGCCCTTCTGGGAAAACACCGCCTGTCCCTGATGTTTCAATAAGATCGCCTTTTTTCACGTCTTGTTTATCCTTACGCTCAATAATTGTCATCTTAAGACGTTTTTTCTCTTTGTCATATCCTTCGATCAAGCCGTAGCCTTTGCTGCCTTTTTTTCCGGAAATTTTTGTCGCGACTCTGTTATTGCGGTCAGTATCGCTTAAAAGCTGAACAGCAGACGTAAAATTGTTAAGTCCGGAGCTTTTGATCTTGCCGATTAATGCGCCTTTTTCGTTTGTAACGGCCATATCTTTCGCTACGTTTTGCTGAGTCCCCTTGTTAATGGTGACCTGTTTCGCCCAGTTATCAGGGCTTCTGGCGATGACCGTTGCTAAAATCGGCTTGTAATCTTTAATCGATTTGACATGGCCAAGCTCGTCACGCAAGGATTTGTTTTCTTCTTCAAGCTCTTGAAGCTTGGCTTCATATTGTGTCTGTCCGTCAAGTTTTTCTCTTAGACGCTCGTTTTCTTTGTATGTGTTTTTTAAATCATTGATGTTCTCAAATATTCCTGCAAAAAATTCGGCAGGCGTATGAAAAATATTTTGAAATACTCCCGTCGTATCGCCGATCACTTTCTCAGGCCAGGTGGTATTGCGGCCGCCCTTCAGCGAAAATCCAATCATAGCCACCAATATGATAATACACAGAAGTAATAGCATTAACCGCTTATTCGGCATCGTGTTACACCTCTTCTATTGAACTCCCGATTATCTAGTTTTCCCTTTGAAAAGATGGATGTGCTCCAGTGCTTTCCCTGTTCCGATCGCTACACAATCAAGCGGGTCTTCGGCGATAAGGACCGGCATTTTTGTTTCTTCGCTGATGACTTTGTCCAAATTGCGCAAAAGCGCTCCGCCGCCGGTTAACACTATACCTCTGTCCATGATATCTGCTGCAAGCTCAGGCGGTGTTTTTTCGAGTGTGCTCTTCACTGCTTCGACAATTGTAGATACAGTGTCGCGTAGAGCGTTAGAAATCTCTTTTCCTGTAATTTCAATTGTTTTCGGCAAACCTGTCAGCAAATCGCGTCCGCGGATTTCCATGTTGTCGGATTCTTCAGGAGCTTCTGCGGATCCGATTTCCATTTTAATCGCTTCAGCCGTACGGTCACCGATCATCAGATTGTACGTTTTTCTGATGTAGTTGATAATCGCGTCATCCATCTCATCACCGGCTACACGGATTGACTGAGACGTTACGATGCCTCCGAGGGAAATAATCGCAACTTCTGTCGTACCGCCCCCGATATCAACAACCATGCTTCCAGTCGGTTCCCAAACTGGCAAATTGGCTCCGATTGCTGCGGCAAAAGGCTCTTCAATCGGATACGCGTCACGCGCTCCCGCCTGTCTTGTCGCATCGATAACAGCGCGTTCTTCAACAGCTGTAATGCCTGATGGGACACATACCATTACATATGGTTTTCTGGCAAACATGCCTTTATTTTTTATGGCCTGATTGATGTAATATTTCATCATCGTCGCCGTTGTTTCATAATCAGCGATAACGCCGTCTTTCATCGGGCGAAGAGCCACCACGTTGCCCGGTGTCCGTCCAATCATATTTTTCGCATCATTTCCGACAGCGACAATCGATTTCGTATCCGTCTGCAAAGCGACAACTGACGGCTCTCTCACAACAATTCCTTTTCCTTTTACAAAAACAAGCGTATTCGCAGTTCCAAGATCTATACCAAGGTCTCTAGCACCAATTCCAAACATATGTATGTATCTTCCTTTCTTAAAGCAAAAATACCCTAAAGGGAAAAACTCATAAACTCTATTATAGCTTAATTCGACGAAAAAAAAAGTGTTACAAATATCCTTTTTCCTTTAAACTCACAAATTTTTTATCCCCGATCACCAAATGGTCAAGCAGCTCGATGCCAATCAGGTTTCCGCATTCAAACAGCCGTCTTGTCACTTCAATATCTTCCCTGCTCGGCGTCGGATCTCCAGAAGGATGATTATGAACACAGATAAAGGAAGCGGCAGATCGTTTAAACGCTTCTTTAAACACCTCTCGCGGGTGGACAATAGATGAATTCAGGCTTCCGATAAATACGGTGCGTTTATGGATGACTTGATTTTTTGTATTTAAGTATAAACAGACAAAATGCTCCTGGGTTAAAAAGCGCATATCCTCCATGACAAGATTAGCGCCGTCTTCCGGGGAGCGAATAACGAAATGTTCTTCGTTGGCTAATTTATGAATCCGGCTTCCAAGCTCAACTGTAGCCAGTATTTGAATCGCTTTTACCATACCGATTCCCGGGATGCTTGACAGCTCTTCAACCGATGCTTCCTTGAGCAGACGCAGCCCGTCAAATGAGCGCAGCAGCCGGTTTGACAGGTCCAAAACAGATTCGTGTTTAGTCCCTGTCCGCAATAATATAGCCAAAAGTTCATGATTCGCTAAGTTCTCGGCTCCGACTTTCAGGAGCCGTTCTCTTGGCTTTTCTTTCATTGGGAAATCTTTGAGTTTTAATGGCAGATCTTGTATGACCAAGCACTCCTTTTCTTTCCCTTCCCGTTTATAGAACCGTCATGCCCTTATATCAAAATGGCGAAGAGCTCTCATTGTTTTTGATATAGGAAGGCCCATGACTGAATAATAATCTCCGTCTATTTTCTTTACAAAAAGCGCGCCTCTTCCTTGGATGCCGTATGCACCTGCTTTATCCATCGGCTCTTTTGTTTCAATATATGTCCAAATCTCTTCTTCACTGAGGGACCAAAACGCAACTTCTGTCTTATCATAAAAAGTCTCGCTGTGATTTTCAGCTTGAATGCTGACCGCGGTTATTACTGAGTGACTTCGGCCTGAAAGCCTCCGCAGCATAGAAGCAGCTTCTTCTTGATCCTGCGGTTTGCCAAGGCATTCGCCGTCAAGGCATACCATTGTATCAGCACCGATAACGATTGCATGCGGGTGGAGATCAGCTACAGCCTTAGCTTTTTGTTTTGCCAACCATTGGACGTTTTCTTCTGGTGAAAAGTTTCGATTTAATTTTTCTTCTACTTCACTGACAATAATGGAGTAGGGCAGCTGGAGAAGATCGAGGAGTTCTTTCCTGCGCGGAGATTGGGATGCAAGTATTAGCGGTTTTGTCATGTTCGTCATCCTTTCAGGGTTTGCTTAAGAAAAAAAGATACTCGTTTATCCTACCAAATCACGAGGCTTGTCACAATTTCAGAAAAATAACTTTTTCATGACAAAATAAAAAAAGCCTGTCACTAAAAGGACGAAGGCTCAGGGCACTATCTCTTATTTAACGACGGCTAACAGCTCCTGCTGAGCCTTCCATCCGGCTTCAGCACTTGGATCCTCTAATTCCTTTAAAGCCTGCAAAATCGCTTTTTTCTCTCCTGTTTCTGACGCTTTTGTTTCACCAAGAGACTTTTCTATTTTCTCTACACTCGCTTTTGTAATGTCTTCGCCGAGAATCGCCTTTGCTGCAAGCTCCGCTGTTTCCTTAAAAGAATCTGTCATATCTGACTCTATTGATAAGGAAAGCTCCTTGCCTCCCCAGGCTTCAAAATCACTGTCGATTAAAACCTGTCCTAACTGCTGTGAGACATCCTTATCACTGGCTAAGCCCGCGATGACATACGTATACCCGTCATCCTTTGACAGTGACACGGCGGAATATCCTTTTTCGGTCAATTGTTCTGTTAACGTTTCGGCACCCTTTTCATTTGAAAATTTTCCGGCTTGTACAGCGTATGTTTTATATGTACCTTCAGTTTGCGCCGCTTGTTTTTCTGTGCCTGAGGTTTGTTTATCAGCAGAAGTATCTCCGGCTTTTGCCGTTTGGCTGCCCAGAGAATCCTCTAAAGAGGCCGGTGCTGACGCTTCTTTATTCCCCGATATGCTTAACGCGAATAGCCCTAATCCAGTGCCAATGACAGCCGCGAAGGCAATCGTCGCAGCCACTCTTTTTACCGGTTTGGCAGCCCCGGTCTTTCCTTTTGCATAAAGCTTTGTTTTTTTCTTTTGAAAAGGAGGAACAACTTTAGGGTCCTCTTTAAACACCTTGTCCTCCTCGGAATCCCAATTGAATTCATCTTCATCAGGGTGTTCCTGGGATGCCGCAACCTCTTGTTCTGCCTGTCTTTTTTCCTCCCAATTTGAAAATGTCATGCTTTTATTCGCCTCTGTCTCAGGCGTCTCTTGTTCGTAAACCGTCTCTTCTTTTCCATTAATCGTCACCTTGAGGGCTTTTTCTGCGGCTTTACTGTTTTTTTTATTCTTTCTTTTTTTCAATTCCGCTTCCTCCCTTCATTTGCTTGACCGTTCTTGTCGGCTTTTCATGCTACACACTTTAGCACAGGCAAAGAAAAAAAGAACAAGACTTTTGTCGCCTTGTCCAAAAAACGTTCGTCAAATTTTTCAGCAGTCAGCCCAATGCCATTTTGATATAAAAAGAAATGATAGAGTCACCGTATAAATAGGCTAAAATGCTCCCTGCGGCTATAGCGGGGGCGAAGGGAAGCGGCTGCCTTTTAGCGAGTCTACCAGTCAGAACAGCTGCCGCTCCATATAATGCACCTATCAAAACAGAAAAGAAAAAGGCAGCTGCCAGCATCTTCACACCAAGCACAAAGCCAATCACCGCAAATAATTTAATATCTCCTCCCCCTACTCCCCCATGGGTGATTGCGGCAATTACAGCCAGAAACAGAAATCCGGCTGCCGCACCTAACAGGCCTGCATACCAGGTATCAAGCGGAGAAATCAATCTCGCGGCCGCCAAAAAGGGAAGAAAGAAAATCAATATTCGATTTGGAATCAGCATAAAATGAATATCTGTCACTGCAACAATAATGAGAAGAGAGATAAACACCACAGCGGGAAACAGTTCCAGCGACGTGCCAAAGCGTATTCCTGCGGCGGCAAATAAACACGCTGTCACAAGCTCTGCTGCGGGATACATAAAAGAAATCCTATGCCCGCAGCTTTTACATTTACCTTTTTGAAATAGGAATGACAGGATGGGAATTAATTCTGCAGGAGTTAATGTCCGCCGGCAAAACGGGCATGATGAACGGGGCGCAATAATAGATAGATGTAAGGGGATACGGCACCCGGCCGTATAGTAAAAAGAACCAAGGATCAGCCCGAAGATAAAAAGAATGGATAGCATAGACAACACACCTTTACTCACTGAGTTCTGGTATGGATTGTAGCAAAATGAGCATCCTGAGCTCCAATTGGGGATATTCAATTTTACACATAAAAAAAACGGCAGAATCTTTTTTTGATTCTGCCGGAGCCGGATGCTTTTATTTCAACCTTTTTCGAATGTCAGAAATAAAGTAAAGAGATCCGGTAATCAGCACAATTTCATTTGAGCCCTTTTTACTTTCTATGAATTTGATCACATCGTCTGGATCTTCACTCCAGCTTTTATTGCTGATTTCACTTGCATCATAGAGATCTTTTGCAAGGGAAGCACGCGGGAAATCAAAAGAAGCAAAATGAATCGCATGAGCAATGGTTTCCAGTCTTTTAATCATGTTCTGATACGGTTTGTCCTTTAACGCGCTAAACACCACAGAAATGCGTGAATTGGCGAAACGCTGCTTCATCGTTTCCGCCAGCTTTTCAACACCTTCTTCGTTATGCGCACCGTCTAAATATACCGGAGGATGTTCCTGAACAAGCTCTAACCTTCCCGGCCAAGCAGCCTTCACAAGCCCGCTCCTTAACGCTTCGTCACTGATATGGGCGATATTCTCCTTATTGAGCCACTCCGCAGCCAAAATGGACAAAGCAGCATTTTGTCTTTGATGGGTGCCAATCAGAGATGTCCGAATATCTTCATAGCATTTCTCTTCCGTTTTGAATGAAAACTGTTCTCCTGCAGGCAGAGCCTCTTCATTGAAAATAACACATGCATCATGCAATGACTGGAACGGCGCAGCATGCCGTTGAGCTTCATGGCGGATGACCTGTAAAGCTTCCGGCTGGGTAACTGCTGTAACGATTGGAATACCTTCTTTAATAATACCGGCCTTTTCTCCTGCAATTTCTTCAATGGTGTTTCCCAAAATGTTCATATGATCGTGTCCGATGCTTGTAATCACAGTTAAGAGCGGTTCAACCACATTAGTAGAATCGAATCTACCGCCCAGACCTGTTTCAAAAATAACAAAATCGACCTTATGAAACTCTGCAAAATATAAAAACGCACAAGCTGTCATAATTTCAAATTCTGTCGGCTGTCCGTATTCCGTTTGATCAAGGGCTTCAACGTGCGGTTTCATTTGATTGACGAGTGCTGTCCATTCCTCATCTGAAATCGGTATCCCGTTTACGCTGATCCGTTCATTAAACGTAATAATATAAGGCGATGTAAATGTTCCAACCGTATATCCGGCTTCCTGCAGCATAGAACGGATAAAAGCGACAGTTGACCCTTTACCGTTTGTTCCTGCGACGTGGAACGCTCGGATTTTTTTTTCAGGATGTCCTAACCGCGCCATCAGCTGTTTCATTCGACCAAGTCCGGGCTTCACCCCGAATTTTAGCCTCCCGTGAATCCAGCTGCGCGCATCTTGATATGCAGTAAACAATGATAATCCCCTCTTTTATAAGACAAGGCGGTTTCTCTAGAAACCGCCCCGGCTTTTCATTAACCCTTCAGCTCAGCCATTCGTTTTTGAACAGCGTCACGCTTCGCCACATAATCTTTTTCTTTTTCACGTTCTTCATCAATTACGTGTGCAGGCGCTTTTTTCATAAATCCTTCATTTCCAAGTTTCTTTTGGACACGCTCAACTTCTTTTGTCAGTTTATCAAATTCTTTTTGCAGACGGGCAATTTCTTCATCAATATTGATTAAGCCTTCAAGCGGAAGAATAACCTCTGCTCCTGAGACAACGGCCGTCATCGCCTTATCAACAGCCTCAATATCGGTGCCGATTATAAGCACGCTCGGATTCGTAAAGCGTTCAACATATGAACGGTTCGCTTCGAGGCGGGCTGCTATTTCGTCTGTGCTTGTTTTAATGTACAGTTCAACCTGCTTGCTCATTGGCGTATTGACTTCACTGCGGATATTGCGCACAGAACGGATCAGCTCAACAAGAAGCTTCATGTCAGCTGCCGCTTCAGTATCGGTATGCTCCGGCACTACTACAGGCCATTGACTTACTGTAATCGATTCCCCTTGGTGAGGAAGGTGCTGCCAAATTTCCTCCGTTAAGAATGGCATAAACGGATGGAGCAGACGCATCGTTTGATCAAGTACGTAAGCAAGGATGGAACGGGTAGTTTTCTTAGCCGCTTCGTCTTCTCCATAAAGCGGAAGCTTCGCCATTTCAATATACCAATCACAGAAATCATCCCAAATAAAGTTATATAAATGGCGTCCTACTTCACCAAATTCATATCGATCAGCAAGCTGGGTCACGTGCTCGATCGTTTCATTTAATCGCGTTAAAATCCACTTGTCAGCGACTGACTTTTCGCCTGACAGATCAAGTTCATCGTACGTCATGCCATCCATATTCATTAATGCAAAACGGGAGGCGTTCCAAATTTTATTGGCAAAATTCCAGGTCGATTCCACTTTTTCATAGCTGAAGCGCAGATCCTGGCCAGGAGAGCTTCCAGTCGCAAGGAAATAACGCAGAGAATCGGCTCCGTACTTGTCAATCACATCCATCGGGTCGACACCGTTGCCAAGAGATTTACTCATTTTCCGGCCTTGCTCGTCACGGATTAAGCCGTGGATTAAAACATCTTTGAACGGGCGCTCGCCTGTAAATTCAATGCCTTGGAAAATCATGCGTGATACCCAGAAGAAAATGATATCGTACCCTGTCACGAGAACATCTGTCGGATAGTAGCGTTTAAAGTCTTCAGCCGTTACATCAGGCCAGCCCATTGTGGAGAAAGGCCATAGCGCAGAACTGAACCATGTATCCAGTACGTCTGTATCCTGTTCCCAATTTTCGCTGTCTTCCGGCGCTTCAAGCCCGACATATAGCTCGCCTGTTTCTTTATGATACCAGGCAGGAATACGATGGCCCCACCACAATTGACGGGAGATACACCAGTCGCGGATGTTTTCCATCCAGTGTAAATACGTTTTTTCGAAACGGTCAGGCACAAAATTGACCTTTTCTTCTTTCTTTTGCAGCTCAATCGCTGCATCAGCAAGCGGCTGCATGCGCACAAACCATTGTGTAGAAAGATAAGGCTCCACAACAGCCCCGCTTCGTTCACTATGGCCGACAGAGTGCATATGATCCTCGATCTTGAAGAGAACTCCCGCCTCCTGTAAATCTTTCACGAGCTTTTTGCGGCATTCAAAACGATCCATGCCTTGATATTGCAGAGCATTTTCATTCATCGTGCCATCTTCATTCATGACAAGAATGCGTTCTAAATTGTGGCGGTTGCCAAGCTCGAAGTCGTTCGGATCATGAGCAGGCGTAATTTTCACGGCACCTGAACCAAATTCCATATCAACATAGTCATCACCGACAATCGGAATTTCACGATTTACAATCGGCAGGATCACCGTTTTTCCGATAAGGTGTTTATAGCGCTCGTCTTCAGGGTGAACGGCAACAGCTGTATCACCGAGCATTGTTTCAGGACGTGTCGTCGCAATTTCAATTGAGCCTGAACCGTCAGCAAGCGGATAGCTCATATGATAGAACGCGCCTTGAACATCCTTGTAAATCACCTCAATGTCGGATAGGGCTGTTTTTGTCGCTGGGTCCCAGTTAATAATATATTCGCCTCTGTAGATCAGGCCTTTTTCATAAAGCTTAACGAATACTTCTCTTACCGCTTTGCTCAAGCCTTCATCCAGCGTAAAACGTTCACGGGAATAATCTAGGCCAAGACCTAATTTCGCCCACTGGCTGCGAATAAAGTCAGCATATTCTTCCTTCCACTTCCACGTTTCTTCGAGGAATTTTTCACGGCCTAAATCGTAGCGGGATTTGCCTTCTTCACGAAGTTTCGCCTCCACTTTAGCCTGTGTTGCGATGCCGGCATGGTCCATGCCTGGAAGCCACAGCACATCATAGCCCTGCATGCGTTTCATTCTTGTTACAATGTCTTGCAGCGTTGTGTCCCATGCGTGGCCAAGGTGAAGTCTTCCTGTTACGTTTGGCGGCGGGATGACAACAGAGTATGGCTCTTTTGTCTGGTCACTACCCGCTTCAAAAAATTTGCCTTTTAGCCAAAAATCATATCGGTCTTTTTCAACCGCTGCCGGATCATATTTCGTCGGCATTGTTTGTTCATTCGTTTCCATCATAACCCTCCAGCATGTTTAAAAATGGCTGAGAACGAAAAAAGAGCTCTTCATCCCTGTAAAAGGACGAAAAGCTCTTTCGCGGTACCACCTTTTTTCATGAACTCTATCAGTTCATGCACTTATAACGGATAACGGGTGTTTCCCGAATTTCTCTACTCTTCTTTCAAGAAATTATGCTCCCGGGCGACCTTCCAATCAGACAACATAAGAAGCCTTTCAGCAAACGGCTTCTCTCTCTGCATGCGCCTTTTTTGTACTCTTCCCGTTCTAAGCAGGTGTATTTATCAGCTCATTGTATACATTATTTATGTTCTTTATTATAGTAAAAGTGTTTTTGATTCGTCAATCATCTTTTCCAAAAACACCGCTTTCTATACAGATGGGCAGGCACCTATTGCCCAAGTTTACATATGATGCTTGTAAATGCGTAGAGGAGGATGCACCGTGAAGAAACGTTTCAGCTCTTATTCGCTGCCGCCATGGGTAAGGCAAATTCGGCTTGTATCCGCACAAGTGATTATTCCCATTACGATTTTTCAAGGAATCAGAACCATTTTCTTTCCGACAACCTTTGATGTTTTGCTGCTCGCAATCCTAATCTTTTTAGCTTGCGCCCTTCATTTAGAATGGATATAAACAAACAAGTCCGCGCCATTAAGACGTGGACTCGTTTTCAGCCTGAAATTTTTTCTCTTGTTCAATCTGATGGATTTTCATCACAAACGGCTCTATATTTTTCATTTGCCAATAAGCCTTTAATAATTGTGTACATTCCTCTTTTTCATGCTGTCTTTTCCCAGTTTGATAACCGTTCAGCACCTTGTACATGGCTGCCGGATATGCCATATAGCTGAGAAAAAGACTGACTTCCGCTTCACGCAAAGGGAATGATTTCGTATATCCATAAAACCATTCGACGCATTCCGGACAAGCTTTCGGAAAGCCTCTGAACATTTTTGTATAAAAGCCGAGCAGGTCGTTTTGCGGCGGACCGACAGATGCTCTTTCGAAGTTTGTAAAATATCCGGTCCCAGCATCATTATACAGAAAATGGTGTATAGACAGGCTGCCGTGGTTCATTACAACCCTTGAAACGTCCTTTTCCTTTGCAGACTCATACCAGTCCTCCAGCCGTTCCAGCGCAAAATTCACCGCGGAAATGGTTTCAGAAAAATAGGTTATGGCCTGGAGTTCAAAGGGAGAAAGGTACCATTCCTTCTCCGCTCTATCCACAAACTGCTCATAGAAAATTTTATCTTGTTCCCACTTTTTTTTCGTTTGCCCGTAATAACGTTCAATCTCATCACGTCTAACCTTTAGTTCCTGTGCAGTTCTCTCGTGAAGACGGGCTGTTTCCCTAAATAAATAAGCATGTTTCTGATCCCGTTCTTCCTCTTGGTCAAATTGGAGCCAAGGCATTAAATAGTAGGTATCTCCGTATTGTATGCCTGCTGAGAAAAACTCACCGCTATTTGTTCTGTACACGGGAACGAATGAACGAAAGCCTTTTTCCTCAATCGCCACCATATGATCTGTAAAATGCTTGCCGCGACCCTCTTTCAATTTTTTCAGGGCAAATACGCCGTAGTCTGTATACACTTTCCAAACAAGAGGACTGACAGGCTCAATAAATTGAGCAGTCAGTCCGTATTCCTGAAGAACCGATTGGGTATCTTCCATTTCATTCACCACATTTTCCGATCGCTTACGGTTTACGCATGGCTATTTTTATATTG
Organism: Bacillus sp. YP1; assembly: GCF_000877815.1. Lineage (NCBI taxonomy): Bacteria > Bacillati > Bacillota > Bacilli > Caryophanales > Bacillaceae > Bacillus > Bacillus sp. YP1. Next base: position 2,484,382 of record NZ_CP010014.1, read on the forward strand.
AGGAATATAGAGAATCTGTCCTGCTTTTAATTCATCATCCAAGGCTAAAGAATTCATCCTGATCAGCTGCTGGGATGTAATTTCATACCGTTCGCATAAACGCTCGATCGTATCTTCCTGCTGCACAATACAAATTTTCATTCTCGAAAACTCATCCGCTTCTTTTGTAAAGAGTTTTGTTAAATAAAGAGAATTATCACTTTCCTTTGTTTGAGGTTCCTTCGTTTCAGCAGCAGGAGCAACCCTAGGAACAGCATCCGTTTCCTTCCTTTCAGTCTCAGAAGATTCAGGCAGCTGGAAGGATTGAAAAGGTGTTTCTTCCTTAGGCTCTTCAGGTGATGGTGTTTTTCTCACTTCAATTTCGAAGCTCTCTTCCTCTTGTTCTTCCTCCTCCAGCAGCTTAGGCGCTGAATAAAAAGAATCCTCCTCTTCTTGTTCAGGCAGGAAGGTACGGTATGCCGGTTCAGGCAATTCTTCTTGAGATGCCTCCTCCGAGCTTGTTTTTTGATTGAAATGGAAATGTAAATCGGCATTGTCATTCTCCATATATACAGCTGAAGCTGTTTCTCTGCTATCTTCTACGGAGAGAGCGGCCTCTGATACACTCTCCAAAGCTTCATCCGGTTCCGCCTCTTCTTGGCAAAGCGCAGGATCAGCCTGATCCGATTGAGCTGCTTCTTCATTTTGAGCCTCTTGGCGCAGCGCATATTCATGATTAGGAGACACTGTTGTTTCCGCTTTTTCCTCTGCAATCACAGTCTCTGAATGAAGCTCAGCTTCCAAAGCAGGCGATTCTTCTGCTCCAACGTGTTCACGAAGCTCAGTCTCCGCTGGAGAGTCTGCTTCTTCACGAACATCCGCTATTGCAGCTGCCGGCTCTGCCGTTTCTTTTTTTGCTTTAACGATCTCTTGAATCTCTATTTCTGAAGGATCAGGTTCTGGCTCAGATTCTTCTGTTTCCGATTCAGCACGAACCTCCGTTTCCGGCACAGCAAGCTCTTCTGACTCTTCTTCCTCTTTCACATCTTCTCTGGCCTCTGGTTCTGAAGCAACCGATTCAGGCGGCTCAGATTCTGCTTTTTCTGTCTCCAGTTCTTCACGGAGCCCCGCTTTCGAGATAAAAAGTTCTGGCGGTTCGGCTGGCGGTTCATGCTGAAGAACTGCTTCCTCTGCCGATGATGCACCCGGTTCTTCTACTACACTATGTGCCGGCGGCTCTGAAAGCTCTTCCTCCCTGAATGCCGCAGGAGCTTCATATAAAGGTATCTCCGGCTCTTTGTCTTGCGTATCGTCCAAAAGCCCTTCGATCGCTAAATCAGCTTGAATTGTTAAAATGCGCGAATCCGTCAATTGATAGTCAAATGCGTCAATAAAGACGAAGACATCCTGTAAATGGCTCACTTTATTTTTCGGAATGGTAATATCCACAGGAAAACAGTGAGTCAGTTCCGCACTTCCATCCTCTCTCTTTCTGACTTGTTCAACAAACCGCTTATCTGTATAAATCTCTTCGGTATGTTTGTTTTGATCTATGTTGTACTCACCTGTAAGTTCAAGCGATCCTATGATTGATACATAATCATTTACTTCCTGAACCCTAATATCAGGATCTAATGAAATAGAAAGCAGTTCAGAAACTTCCTGTCCTTTTTGGAAACAGATCGATTCTTCTACAGAAAATTGCAATCGATGATTTTGCGGCAAGTTCATATCCTCCTTTCATCTAATCCTTAAAATTAGATGTCACTAAAGGTGTATGTATGAACTGGAGAAAATATGAGTGGCAGAGCACGAAAAAACCGGCACAAGGAGTCCTTGAACCGGTTTTCACTCTTATCTGCGGCTGATCTCAGCAAATACTTTCTCAGCTGCCTGGATTGTGTTTTCAATATCTTCATCAGTATGGGCCGTTGAGAGGAAAAGACCTTCGAATTGTGATGGCGGAAGGAATACCCCTTCATTTGCCATCCCTTTATAATAGCTTGCGAACAGCTTCAAATCAGATGATTTCGCCGTTTCATAATTGATGACTGGTTCGTTTGTAAAGAAGAAACCGATCATCGAACCTGCACGGTTAAAGGTATGCGGAATGCCATGAGCCTCGGCGGCTTTTGAAATTCCTTCTTCCAGTCTGTCGCCTTTTTTGATGAATTTCTTGTAGGAATCAGGTGTCAGCTGTTTCAATGTCTCTAAGCCAGCCGTCATCGCAAGCGGGTTGCCTGACAATGTACCAGCTTGATAGATCGGGCCGCTTGGAGCGATCTGCTCCATGATTTCTGCCTTTCCGCCATAAGCGCCGACAGGAAGTCCGCCCCCGATTACTTTTCCTAAACAAGTCAGATCAGGCGTTACGCCGAAGTAGCCTTGAGCGCAGTTATAATCGACCCGGAAGCCAGTCATCACTTCATCAAAAATCAGCAGGGAGCCGTACTGCTCAGTGATATCACGCAGACCCTGCAGGAAACCTTCTTGCGGCGGAACAACACCCATATTTCCGGCAACTGGCTCTACAATGACTCCCGCAATGTCTTCACCGAATTGCTGGAAAGCAAGCTTTACACTTTCTAAATCATTGTACGGAACGGTGATGGTGTTTTTCGCAATGCCTTCAGGCACCCCCGGGCTGTCAGGCAGACCGAGAGTGGCAACACCTGAACCAGCTTTAATCAAGAGAGAATCGCCGTGTCCGTGGTAGCAGCCCTCAAATTTTAAAATCTTGTTGCGGCCCGTATAGCCCCTTGCCAAACGGAGGGCACTCATTGTAGCCTCTGTTCCGGAGCTTACCATTCGTACAATTTCTACAGATGGCACACGATCAATGACGAGCTTAGCCAGTTCATTTTCTACTTCAGTCGGAGCACCGAAGCTTGTCCCGTATTCAGCCACTTTTTTGAGGCTTTCTACGACGCGGTCATTTGTATGCCCTAAAATTAAAGGCCCCCATGACAAGACGTAGTCAATATATTCATTCCCGTCAATATCAAAGATTTTCGAGCCTTTTCCGCGCTCCATAAAAATCGGGTCCATGTCTACCGATTTAAATGCGCGAACGGGACTGTTCACACCGCCCGGCATGAGTTTTTGCGCTTCTTTAAAAGCCGTTTTTGATTTTTCATAGCTTCTCATCTGCCTCAACTCCTGTCAACTGAATAAAATTACTCCGCAAGCCATTTCGCTGCGTCTTTCGCATGATACGTAATAATCAGGTCGGCACCCGCGCGCTTCATGCTTGTCAAAATTTCCAACACAATTTCTTTTTCTTTGATCCAGCCGTTCTGCGCTGCAGCCTTCACCATTGAATACTCTCCGCTTACATTATAAGCGACGAGCGGCAAAGTAAACTCATTTTTTACGTCACGCATGATATCCATATAAGAAAGCGAAGGTTTGACAATCAAAAAGTCCGCGCCTTCCTCGACATCTGATTGTGCTTCGCGGAGTGCCTCCATACGGTTGGCAGGGTCCATCTGATATGTTTTGCGGTCTCCGAATTGCGGTGTGCTGTTTGCTGCATCACGGAACGGACCGTAAAACTCGCTAGAATATTTCACAGCGTAAGACATGATTGGAATATTGACGAATCCTTCTTTATCAAGTGCTTCTCTGATCACTGTAACAAATCCGTCCATCATGTTTGATGGCGCAATGATATCCGCACCTGCTTTCGCTTGGCTGACAGCTGTCTGCGCCAAAAGTTCCAGCGATTCATCATTGAGGATGACCCCGTCTTTGACCAGTCCGCAATGGCCGTGGTCTGTATATTCACACAGGCACGTGTCAGCGACAACAACCATTTCAGGGAAGTGTTCTTTAATTTCTGTGATGGCTTTTTGGACAATTCCGTGATCATGGTACGCTTGTGTTCCGCAATCATCTTTTTCTTCCGGGATGCCGAACACGATAACAGATTGAATGCCCAGTTTGACCAGCTCCGCTACTTCATCCTTCAATAAATCTAATGATACATGGTAAACATCAGGCATTGACGGAACAGCTTTTTTGCCTTCCAGCCCTTCAACGACAAAAATCGGATAAATAAAATCTGATGGATGCAAACGTGTTTCCTTTACCATTTCCCTCATTGCTTTTGATGTCCGCAGGCGGCGGTGTCTATTAAATGATTGACTCATATTCTCTCTTCCTCTCTTGACATGCTGCACATTAACTCAAGCATGCCATCTATTGTAAATGTATCAGGCGTATGCGATGTGATGCCGTACGTCAGAAGGGCATCATTTGTTAAAGGCCCAATGCTGATACAGGCCGTCCCATTCGCCTTCCACTTTTTTAATTCTTCTCCCAAGACATGCATAAACGTATGTACGGTTGATGAACTCGTAAATGTTACATAGTCAAAGGAATATTGACCCGCAGCGTCTTTCAGTGCCTCAATGCCTTCTTCATCCGGAATCGTTTCGTAGAGAACCCATTCCTTTACTTCAAAACCGAGCGGGACAAGCTCTTGTTTTATCACATCACGTGACAAATTCCCTTTCATCACGGTAATGGGCTCCCCCGGTTCAGCATGCTGCTTAAGAGCGTCAGCCAATTGTTCAGCAATATACTCCTGTGGCATCACATCAACCGATACGTTATGCGTTTTTAAACGGCGGGCGGTTTTTTCACCGACGGCTGCAATTTTTTTATGCGCAGGGAGAATAAGCTGATTTTCCTTCAGATAAGAAAAAAAGAAGTCTGCCCCGTTCACACTTGTAAAAACAAGCCAGCCTGGCGCGGCAAGATCCTCTCTTACCTGTTCCGCAACATCATTCGGCAAAGCGCGGCGAAACGTAATCAAAGAGGTTAAAACCGCTTTACCGCCAAGCGCCTCCACTTTTTGCTGAAATGATGTTGCCTGTGCCTTATTCCGGGTGACAAGCACTGTTTTTCCTTTCAACGGAAAATCATTTTCCATCCTCATCAAGCTCCCGTTTTACACGATCAATTAAATCTTTTGCTCCTTTGTCAGCCATAAGAGCGGCACAGCGCTTTCCTACTTCCTCCGGATCGTTTCCGGTGACGGTTTCTTTAAAAATGATTTTGCCGTCAGGTGAAGCGACAAGACCTGTCATTTCAATTTCATCCTGTCCATTTAACACGGAGTAGCCCGCGATCGGAACCTGGCAGCCGCCCTCCATCGCGTTTAAAAAAGCACGTTCTGCTAAGACAGTCCGTTTTGTATATTCATCTGTAAACTGAGAAAACAACGCCAACAGCTCTTCATCCGATTCTCGGCACTCAATCGCCAGGGCTCCCTGCCCCACAGCAGGCAAACAGCGCTCAGGCTCAAGGAATTCGGTTACGACATCTTGCTTCCAACCCATTCTAGAAAGGCCGGCAGCCGCTAAAATAATCGCGTCATAATCCTCTGTTTCCAGCTTTTGAAGTCTTGTATCTATATTACCTCTAATCCATTTAATTGTAAGGTCAGGGCGCTCAATCAAAAGCTGCGCGCTTCTTCTTAAACTGCTTGTGCCAATGACAGCACCTTCCTTCATTTCTGAAAGCTTTACGCGATTCTTTGAAATAAGGGCATCACGCGGGTCCTCCCGTTCAGGAATACAGCCGATCACAAGGCCTTCAGGCAAAACAGCAGGCATGTCCTTCATGCTGTGCACCGCCATATCAATCTCTTCGTTTAAAAGCGCCTGTTCAATTTCTTTGACAAACAGCCCTTTTCCACCCACTTTTGAGAGTGTAACATCGACAATCCGGTCGCCCTTTGTCACGATCTCTTTAATTTCAAAAGCAAACGAAGGATTGATTTCCTTCAGTTTTTGAATAACCCATTTTGTTTGAGTCATAGCGAGTTTGCTCCGTCTGGAACCTACTTTAATCGTTCTCATCATTTCTTTCCTCCCGAATCTGCTTGGGACATCGTTTAACTGAACCAATGGAATTGCGACAGGCTTCCAAGCAGGAAATAATTGATCATCAGCACCAGAAAACAAGCCGTATTCCACAGTGCTGCGACCTTTCCTTGCAGCTCCTTAATCAGCCTGATATAAAGATAGTAGCTGTACAGCAGCAGGACGACAAACGAACCAAGCACTTTGGCGTCAAACCAATACAGCGTTTCTAGTGAGACATACGCCCAAATGACGCCGAGAATCAAACTCAGCAGCAGCATCGGAACCCCAATGACATTTAAAACATACGCCATATAATCAAGCTTAGATAAATCTTCTATTCTCAACAGCCATTTTCCCCACTTTTTCTTTTTCAGCAGATGATATTGAAACATATATAGCACAGAAAAAACGAAAGAAAGGGAAAAAGCGCCGTATGAAAGAATCGCCATTGTAATATGAATCACCAAAAGCTCGGATACAAGCTGCCCGGAAAAAGCAGCTGACTGCTGCTCTGTCGGTGAAAATGTGTGAATGGCGATCATAGAAAATCCTATAACATTTGTAAAAAACACGATAAAGTCAACACGTAAAAGCTTTGTCAGTACAAGTGACAGCGTGACAAGCACCCAGGCATAAAAATAAAGCGCCTCCGTCACATTTAATACCGGAAACCGCCCCGTCACCCACATAAAATAGGCCAAATACACGGTTTGCAGAGTCCAGACAATAGAAAGCAACCAGAAGGCCATTTTTCCAGCCTTCCGGTTGTGTTGAAGAAAATCTATAAAATAAAAGAGTACACTTAACGCGTAAATGACGATTGTCCCCTCATTAAGTCTTGCCATTGCAGTATCAATCATTCAGCTTTCACTCACTTACAAGTGGGCTAAAGCCCGCTTTTGATTCAGCCTTCTTAAAAGAGTGGACCTTCTGGCTGCTTTCAACGGTTTTCATCATTTGACGGCCCGCAGCTTCTTCAATATCAAAAATCTGCATAAACAACGCGAGCTTTTCTTCAGAATCAGCATCTGCCGCAAGCTCTTTCACCTTTAAAATCGGATCACGAAGCATTTGGTTAATAATACTTTTGGTGTGTTTGTTCAACAGTTTTTTCTCTCTTGTGCTTAAGTGAGGCAGCTTACGCTCAATGCTGTCCATCGTTTCTGACTGGATGGCAAGCGCCTTTTCGCGCAATGCAGAAATAACAGGCACAACACCAAGTGTATTCATCCATTGTTTAAATTCCACAATGGTTTCTTCAATTAACAGTTCAACTTTTTCAGCTGTTTCTCTCCGCTCTTTCATGTTCGCTTCTACAATGCCTTCCAGATCGTCGATATCATAAAGAAAAACACCTTCAAGATCATTCAGCGCCGGATCAAGATCTCTAGGCACGGCAATGTCGACCATAAACAGCGGACGTCCCTTGCGAAGCTTATTCGCGTTTTCCATCATCTCTTTGGACACGACAAATTCACTTGCACCGGTTGAACTGATTAAAATATCAGCCTCCGCAAGCGCGCTTTCAAGCTGATTCAAGCTTCTCGCTTCACCTGAGAAACGGTCTGCAAGCTCCTTCGCTTTCAAGTATGTTCGGTTAATGACAGTGACCTTGCCGATTCCCTGTCCGTGCAGGTTTTCCGCAGCAAGCTCGCCCATTTTTCCCGCACCGAGAATCAATATGTGCTTGCTTGAAAGATTTCCGAAGATTTTTTTAGCAAGTTCAACTGCAGCATAGCTTACTGACACCGCATTTGAGCCAATGTCTGTTTCGGCGTGAGTCCGTTTGCCCACTGTAACTGCCTGCTTAAACAGCTCATTAAAAATAGTCCCGATCGTTTTTTCTTGCTGAGCTGTTTTAAAGCTGTCGCGTACCTGTCCGAGAATCTGCGTTTCGCCAATCACCATAGAGTCAAGTCCGCAGGCTACACGGAATAAATGCTCAACAGCGGCATCGCTCTCATAAAACGTTAAGAACGGTGACAGCTCTTCTTTGCTTAATTGAAACCAATCAGCTAAAAACTTTTTTATATAATAACGGCCGGTATGGAGCTGGTCGACTACCGCATAAATTTCAGTGCGGTTGCAGGTTGAGACAATGATGTTTTCAAGAATGCTTTTCTCTTCTTTCAGCTGCACCATTGCTTCCGCCAGCTCATTCGGCTGAAAACTTACTTTTTCACGTATCTCAATAGGGGCGGATTTATAATCTACTCCCACAACAAGTATATGCATCGCTCTAATTACACCCCCAACACCCAATCTTAATTTATAATCATTCTAACATAGAACTCATTATTTATAATAATTATAACATAGTTTCTTTCACAAAATGTGAACAGATTTTAAAATTCTTATGCTATATTAGAAAAAGCTTCAGGAAAAAGAAGCATTCCTATTGACAATACCAAAAACAGCAGAAATTTACTACACATCAGCTCTAAAAAACAAGAAGGTGATATGCATGAAACAAAAATCAATTTTATTCCCTTGTCTGCTGCTTGCCGCTTCTGTATATGCATGGCTAGAAAGCGGTCAAGCCGAACTGTTTTCAGGGCAGGATCAATGGCCTGTTCTCCTCATGTTATTAGGCGCAGCCTTTGTATATCAAGGAAAAAAAGAAGCCGTTACACCCCATTTTTTTATTGGTTTACTTCTCTTCGGGATCGGTTTACACTTTTTTTCCAAGCCGAAATGGGTATGGTGGCCGGATGATTTTGAAATGCTCCTCTTTATGATCGGCTTCTCACTTCTCGTTTCAACCGTTCAAAAAAAAGAATATGTATATGAAGCTGTGTCGATGATTTGTTTTTCCCTGTTTTTGTACTTTTTCAAACAAATTATGGCATGGCTTGAGTCTGCGCATATTCCAACAGCGCTTCTGAAGGAGTATTGGCCGTTTGTCTTTATTGGAATCAGTTTATTGTTATTATTGATAAAACGAAAAAAATCTATACGATAAATAAAACCGGTAGAGGATCCTCTACCGGTTTATCATTTTTTTGATCGCTCCCCAAGCTTCGTCTTTTCCCTTTTTCGTTTCTGAGGAAAAGAGAATCAGCTCGTCTTCCGGATCAATATTTAATGTTTGTCGGACAACCTTCGCGTGTTTGTCCCATTTGCCTTTCGGGATCTTATCCGCCTTTGTAGCGATAACAATAACAGGAATGCCGTAATACTTTAAGAATTCATACATCTGTACATCATCATTAGATGGCGCATGCCGCAAATCAACGATCTGCACCACAGCTTTTAATTCCTCGCGTGTCGTGATATAGGTTTCAATCATTCTCCCCCATGCTTCACGCTCAGACTTTGACACTTTGGCAAAACCGTAGCCCGGCACATCCACAAAATGCAACTCATCATTGATAATGTAGAAATTAAGCGTTTGTGTTTTTCCCGGCTTTGATGACGTTCTCGCAAGATTTTTGCGATTGATTAATGAATTGATAAAAGACGATTTTCCTACGTTCGATCTTCCGGCCAATGCGATTTCCGGAAGCCCCCCTTCAGGGTACTGTTCCGGTTTTACTGCACTGATCACGATTTCTGACTTTGTGACTTTCATTTCTTCTCTCCTACTAAGGCATGTTCCAAAACCTCGTCTAAGTGGGACGCCAATATAAATGTCAGCCCCTCCCTGACGCTTTCCGGAATATCCTCTATATCTTTTTCATTATCTTTTGGCGCAATAATGGTCGTTAATCCCGCTCTATGTGCGCCAAGCGCTTTTTCCTTTAAGCCGCCGATCGGCAGCACGCGCCCGCGAAGCGTGATTTCCCCAGTCATGCCGACTTCACGCGAAACCGCCCGTCCCGTTAAAGCAGAAACAAGCGCTGTTGCCATCGTAATACCGGCTGACGGACCATCTTTTGGCACCGCACCCTCTGGTACATGTATATGAATATCATACTTCTCATGAAAGTCAGGTTCAATGCCAAGTTCTTCTGTTTTGGATCGCACATAGCTGAATGCAGCCTGAGCAGACTCTCTCATAACATCTCCGAGCTTTCCTGTCAGGATTAATTTCCCTTTCCCCGGAGAAAGCGATACTTCAATCGACAGCGTATCTCCGCCAACGGTTGTATAAGCAAGCCCTGTCACTACACCAACCTGATCCTCTGTTTCAGCTTGTCCATATCTGAAAATACGTTTTCCGATAAAGTCTTGAAGGTTCTTCTCAGTAACCGTAATCCGTTTTCGCTCTTCAGCAACAATGGCTTTTGCAGCTTTACGGCAAATCGCGGCAAGCTGGCGTTCAAGGCTTCTCACACCAGCTTCTCTCGTATAGTAGCGGATAATATCAAGAATCGCCTGATCACGCAGCTGCAGGTTGCTTTTCTTCAGCCCGTGTTCTTTGATTTGCTTTGGAAGCAAGTGATCCTTTACGATTTCAAGTTTTTCTATTTCTGTGTAGCCTGCGATATTAATAATTTCCATTCTGTCTCTGAGCGGACCCGGAATTGTGGCCAAATTGTTCGCCGTTGCGATAAACAGCACTTTGGATAAATCAAAGGTTTCTTCAATATAGTGATCACTGAAGCTGCTGTTTTGCTCTGGATCAAGCACTTCAAGCATAGCGGATGATGGGTCTCCTCTAAAATCAGATGACATTTTGTCAATTTCGTCTAATAAGAAGACCGGATTCAGCTTGCCCGCTTTTTTCATCCCTTGAATAATCCGTCCAGGCATTGCTCCGACATAGGTCCGTCTGTGTCCGCGTATCTCTGATTCGTCCCGAACTCCTCCGAGTGAGATTCTGACGAATTTGCGTCCCAAGCTTTTTGCAATTGATTTGGCTAAAGACGTTTTTCCGACACCTGGAGGTCCTGCCAAACAGAGAATCGGGCCTTTCAGGGATTTGGTCAGCTTCTGGACAGCCAAATATTCTAAAATACGTTCTTTTACTTTTTCAAGCCCGTGGTGCTCTTCGTCCAAGAGACGTCCTGCTTCTTTCAAATCAAGCTTATCATCTGTTTCATCCGTCCACGGAAGAGCAACCAGCCAGTCGATATAGTTGCGGATCACAGAGCTTTCCGCAGAACTTGACGGAATTTTTTCATATCTGTTCAATTCTTTAAGCGCTGTTTCCTTCACATGATCAGGCATGCCTGCTTCTTCGATTTTTTCCGTCAGCGTCTGAACTTCGCCAGTTTTGCCTTCTTTATCGCCAAGCTCTTTTTGAATCGCCTTCATTTGTTCTCGCAAGTAGTATTCCTTCTGCGTACGCTCCATCGAACGTTTGACGCGCTGGCCGATTTTTTTCTCAATCTCCAGCACTTCTTTTTCATTATTAATAAAATCAATGACCTTGTTCAGCCTGTCTTTGACATCAGCCGTTTCTAAAATATCCTGCTTATCCTTTAGTTTAAGGGGCAGATGAGAAGCAACGATGTCTGCCATTCTGCCCGGCTCTTCGATATCAGTAACCGCGGCGTACGTTTCGGCCGAGATTTTTTTAGAAATTTTTATGTACTGATCAAAGTGGTCTAGCAAAGTCCGCATCAATGCTTCGTCTTCTGTATCTTTTGAATCATCTTCATGAATAAGTTGAATGTCGACCGACGTGTAATCCTCGTGTTCATTGTATTTGACGATATGGGCGCGCTTGAGGCCCTCCACCAACACACGAATCGTACCGTTCGGAAGCTTCAGCATTTGCTTAATTTTTGTATAGGTGCCGACAGTGAAAATCTCGTCTTCACCAGGTTCGTCTATCGAAATATCCTGCTGAGTGGCTAAAAATATCATATGATCATGCATCATTGCCTGTTCAAGAGCTTGAACCGACTTGTCACGTCCTACATCTAAATGCAAAACCATCGTCGGGTACACTAATAAACCTCTTAAAGGGAGGAGCGGGATGCTGCGTTTTAATTCTTCTGCCATGTGACTGACACCTCCGTGACTTTAGTATGAACCATTATAATACAACTTTTTCATCCTTGTACAATAAACGGCATGGTTCCATTTTCTATAAAACAGTCTCCTCGTAGTATACCCTTTCTTTCTGATATGAAAAAGGAAAAGATGTCCTTCATGAAAAAAACCCTATTATCAAAATAGGGTTTAAACAGATTCTTTATTGATTTCAATATGAAACGGTTTTTGTTCCGTTGGCGGATTCACTAAAATTTCATCAAGCACTTCTTGGAACGTCTTCACTGCAATAATCTCGATCCCGTCAATCTGCTTTAAGATGGCCTGCTGATTTTCATATGGGATAATCACCTTTTTCGCACCGGACTGCTTGGCCGCTTTTATTTTCGGAATGACGCCTCCAATGGGTTTCACAAGACCGTTCAGGCTGATTTCGCCCGTCATCGCAACGGTATTGTCAATAGGAATTTTGTGTATCGCCGAGAAAATCCCCGCCGCCATCGCAATGCCTGCTGACGGCCCATCAATCGGAATCCCTCCTGGGAAATTGATGTGAATATCATAATCAGAAGGCTTCATTCCCATTGTCCGGAGCACGGTTAATACATTTTCAACCGAACCCTTCGCCATGCTTTTTCGTCTGATTGATTTTGATTGGCTGCCGATGCTTTCTTCTTCAGCTATTCCTGTGATGTTAATTGATCCTTTATCTTGAGCCGCGGTTACACTCACTTCGATTTCCAGAAGCGATCCGCTGTTAGGCCCATAGACTGCAAGCCCATTTACAATGCCAACCTGTGGTTCAACACCGATTTTTTGCTCGTGCTTTGGAGTAAGCTGACTGGAGTGAATGACCCATTCGATATCCTCAATCGTAATGTCCTTCCGATTCTCCGTTACAGCCATCCCCGCTGCGATTTGAATCATATTGACGGCTTCCCGCCCGTTCCTCGTGTAGCTGGTCAAAAGATCTAGGCCTTCTTCGGAGATATTTTTTTCAATTTTATCCGCTGCTGTTTTAGCAACCGTTTTCAGCTCGTCCTTTTCAAGCTCGCGGAAAAAAACCTCCAAACAGCGGGACCTGATAGCTGGCGGAATCTCGTTTGGCATTCTCGTGGTCGCGCCAATCAAGCGAAAATCAGCCGGCAGCCCATTTTGAAAAATATCATGAATATGATTCGGAATTTGTGTATTTTCCTCACTGTAATACGCACTGTCTAAAAAGACTTTTCTGTCCTCAAGCACCTTCAGCATTTTATTCATTTGAATAGGATGCAGCTCCCCTATTTCATCAATAAACAGCACACCGCCATGGGCATGGGTGACAGCCCCCTGCTTCGGCTGCGGAATCCCAGCCTGTCCCATCGCTCCGGCCCCTTGGTATATCGGGTCATGGACAGAGCCGATGAGCGGATCGGCAATTCCTCTTTCATCAAAACGGGCTGTTGTCGCATCGAGTTCCACAAAAACAGCCTGCTCTTTAAACGGTGATTGTTTATGTTTTTTTGCTTCTTCCAACACAAGCCGCGCAGCAGCCGTTTTCCCAACTCCCGGTGGCCCATAGACAATCACATGCTGAGGATTTGGCCCGCATAAAGCCGCCTTTAATGCTTTTATGCCGTCTTCCTGTCCGACGATATCTTGAAAGCTTTTGGGGCGGACCTTCTCAGATAATGGCTCGGACAAGCTGATAGCGCGCATTTTCCGAAGCTGCTCCATTTCCTTCTTTGATTCTTTATCTATCGTGACCTTTTGTGTCCTTTGATTTTTAAGCAAATTCCAAAAATACAAACCAATGATGATCCCAAAAAACAGCTGAATAAATAACGCGATCCCTGTCCAACTCATGGTGGTCCCTCCTGAAAAACAATTTATGTATCCAATTCATTCCTCTGATTGCTAGTATCTCCCATAGGAGGCGGGAATAAACGTTTTTCCGGAAGAGTTTGCATGCAAAAAAAACCTCCTGAGTGTTACCACTCAGGAGGTTTGTGCTTATCTTTATGCAGATGTTTTATCTTGGCTTACCTCAGTGCCGTCTTTTAATAAGAGGCGAGGAGGCTCTCCGTGTGTCACAGTTGCCCCGGTAATTACACATTTTTCAATGTCATCACGAGAAGGCAGCTCAAACATAACATCAAGCATGATGCCTTCAATGATAGAACGGAGTCCGCGTGCTCCAGTCTTGCGTTCAATTGCTTTTTTAGCAATTTCAGAAAGCGCTTCTTCTTCAAACTCAAGCTCAACGTTGTCAAGCTCAAGCATTTTCTTGAATTGCTTAACAAGAGCGTTTTTCGGTTTTGTTAAGATCGCAACCAATGCTTCTTCGTCAAGCTTTTCAAGGCTTGCAATAACCGGAAGACGTCCGATAAATTCAGGAATTAACCCGAAACGGAGCAAATCTTCAGGAAGCACTTTTGAAAGAAGATCTTCTTTCTCAAGATCAGCAGCTTTATTGTCGGCACCGAATCCAATCACTTTTTGGCCTAAACGGCGTTTGATGATTTGTTCGATACCATCGAAAGCTCCGCCGCAAATGAACAAAATATTTGTTGTGTCAATTTGAATGAATTCTTGATGAGGATGCTTACGTCCACCTTGAGGCGGCACGCTTGCCACTGTACCCTCAAGAATTTTAAGCAATGCCTGCTGTACACCCTCACCTGACACATCACGTGTGATAGACGGGTTTTCAGATTTTCTAGCCACTTTATCGATTTCATCAATATAGATAATGCCTTTTTCGGCTTTTTCCACATCATAATCAGCAGCTTGGATGAGCTTCAAGAGAATATTCTCTACATCTTCACCCACGTATCCAGCTTCAGTCAAAGATGTAGCGTCTGCAATCGCAAACGGCACATTTAAAATGCGAGCCAATGTTTGCGCCAGAAGGGTTTTACCGCTTCCCGTAGGGCCGATTAATGAAATATTACTTTTTGAAAGCTCAACATCATCAACTTTGCTGTTAGAGTTAATGCGCTTATAGTGGTTATACACAGCAACAGCAAGTGATTTCTTCGCTTGATCTTGGCCGATGACATATTCATTCAAAATTTCGCGAATTTCCTGAGGCTTTGGTACGTCTTTAAATTCTACTTCTTCTTCTGTTCCGAGTTCTTCCTCTACAATTTCAGTGCAGAGTTCGATACATTCGTCACATATATATACACCAGGTCCAGCTACAAGCTTACGAACCTGATCTTGTGTTTTTCCACAGAACGAGCATTTTAATTGTCCTTTTTCCTCGTTAAATTTAAACATTCTTTCACCCCTTAATCTTGTCTCACTTTTTCTTTTACCGGCAGAGCAAAAGAAAATGATTCTTGAAACGAACGAGTATGTATTGCATTTTACCATACTTTCCAAAAAGACGGTAACAATGTGTTTCTGACTTGCACATTCTATATGTATGACAAAAAACAGCCCTGCATTAACTATATTGCCCCAAGAAAAAGAGATAACTCATAATTGTACAAAACAAGGCACGAATGATTCGCGCCCTGTTTTATTAGTACTATTATTATGCACCATATTAACGGTTTTCTACAAGAAAATCAATTGCTTTGCGAACTTTTAAATCTTCTTTCATCGCGTCAGTAGAACCGATGGCTTGTTTAATATTTTCAACAGGCATGTTGTATGCTTCAGCCATTTTAGTAAGCTCAGCATCAACTTCCTCATCTGATACTTCAAGGTTTTCCGCTTTCGCAATCGCCTCAAGAGTCAGGTTAGATTTTACGCGTTTTTCAGCATCTTCTTTCATTTGCTCTTTAAGCGCAGCTTCATCTTGACCTGAGAATTGAGTGTAAAGCTCAAGGTTCATGCCTTGCATTTGCAGACGCTGTTCGAATTCTTTCAGCATGCGGTCAAGCTCAGTGTCGACCATTGCTTGCGGAACATCGATTTCAGCATTTTCAGAAGCTTTCAGAACAAGCTCTTCACGCAATTTAGCGTCAGCTTCGTTTTCTTTTGCTTCTTCTAAACGTTTCTTAGTTTTTTCAGTTAATTCAGCGAGTGTTTCCACTTCTTCATCGATATCTTTTGCGAATTCATCGTCAAGCTCAGGAAGCTCTTTCGCTTTGATTTCGTGAATTTTCACTTTGAACACAGCTGGTTTGCCTGCAAGATCTTCAGCGTGGTACTCCTCAGGGAATGTCACTTCAACATCCTTCTCAGCACCTGCTTCAAGGCCAACTAATTGATCTTCGAAGCCAGGGATGAATGAACCAGAACCTACTTCTAGAGAGTAGTTTTCAGCTTTTCCGCCTTCGAATGCTTCGCCGTCAACGAATCCTTCGAAATCAAGAACAACTGTGTTTCCTTCTTCAACAGCGCCTTCTTCTTTTACAACAAGCTCAGCTTGACGCTCTTGAAGCGCTTTTAGTTCGTTTTGAACATCTTCGTCAGTTACAGTTGTGTCGTCTTTTTCAATGCCTAAGCCTTTGTAGTCGCCAAGCTTCACTTCAGGTTTTACTGTTACTTTCGCAGTGAAGATTAAGCTTTCGCCTTTTTCGATTTTTTCAACATCGATTTCAGGACGGTCTACAGGCTCGATTCCAGCTTCTTCAACCGCTTTAGGGTATTCTACAGGAAGAAGAATATCCAAAGCATCTTGGTAAAGAGCTTCTACGCCAAAGCGCTGTTCGAATAATCCGCGAGGAATTTTACCTTTACGGAATCCAGGAATTGAAACTTGTTTTACTACTTTTTTAAATGCATCATCAAGTGCTGTTTTAAACGTTTCAGCATCAACTTCAACCGTTAAAACGCCTTCGTTGCCTTCTTGTTTTTCCCATTTTACAGACATGTGTTTCCCTCCAAAAATCTATTCAGGTTGTCTCGGTCTTCCATTCTAAAGCAATCATACGGCTTCGTCCAACAAAAACAAAGCTGCCAAAGATCAGAATCATTATGTATAGATATTAATAATGAACTGCAAAGCCTGTCCAACCGTATTTCTTATAACCCGTTATACACAAATACAACCACTATATTATAACATAACACATAGCGCTTTCAACTATATGGCGCGATTTACAAATAAGAAATTTCTTCAATATCTTTTAACATTGTGCAAGCTTCATCGAGTTCTCTGTCGGTAAATTCATACATCATATGAAGTTCTTCGCTTTCAATTTCAATCCCGTGCATCTCGTAACCGACTTTATGAAGGGCAGCCGCCCAAAGGTCAGCCGACAGCAATTTCGGCTGGAACGGATATAAAACGTACAAATGTCTTCTCCACAATTCCTCTACTGCTGCATATAAGGTTGGATTTTCATTTCCAAGTGTCTCATCCAGCACCCTGAGAACACGGTGCAGAATCGGCGCGGCATCAGGCGGAACAATCTCAGACGGTTCAATTGTCAACGACTCGCCAAATTTACTAATGTGTACAGGCTTACTGTACTCATGCTCAGCCAACAGCATGACAATCATCGTTTTGATAATCGGATGGGCTGAGGGGTCTTGGAGGATTGTTTTGAGCAATCCTGTATACTTTGCTACGTTACGGTCTTTTAAGGAATGAATGAGATTCATTTGCTCCTCAGGGCTTGCCAGCACTTTCTCGGTGTCAATTGTATCCTCATATTCTTCGGCCCAAGCCTCGTCCTCACGATCCGGATCGGTCATTTTCCGGCTGAAATCCAGCAGCTTATAAAATTGCTCGGCGCTTTCTGCCGGCAGCTGATTTTCTTCCAAAACGGCTTCAATGGTGCTTTTGACTTCCTCGTATTTTTTGAGCTGAATTAAGATGGTCATGTACACCTGCAAAACCGTAAAATAATGGCCATAACCTTCTTTGAGCATCTTCTCGCACACGCTTTTTGCCTCTTCCAACTCGCCCAGCTCTAAAAAGCAGATGGCCATCCCTAAGTGAAGATCGGCTTCAGTATCATCATATTTCATCGCTTCTGAAAACAGTTCGAGCGCTTCTTGATACTTTTTTTCCTTTAGTGATGACATCCCTTTTTCCACAAGGCGGTCTTTCAGATGAGGAAAAGGAATAATTTTTGCGTTCTTCTTGTCATGCGTCATACCTATATTCCTTTCAGGCATTTATTTTGTTCAAGTGTATCAACACCTGTGAACAAAAACAAGAAATGAAAGGTTTCACCAGGCAAAAAAAGCCGCCGGACAAATACCGGCCGCTTTTTCAGTCTTGAAGCCAAGAGCTTCTTTGTGATTCAAATTGCTTGATTTCATCTTCCAGCAGCAGCGTTAATGAAATTTCATCATATCCGTTGATCAGCATCTCTTTCCAATGCGAGTCAACTTCAAATGAAATTTGATTGCCTTCACTGTCATGAATCAGCTGATTTTCAAGGTCAACAGTCATTTGCAATGACTTGTTTTCATACTGGCCGACAAGCTGTTTCCAATTGTCATATGGCATGCGGATCGGAAGCATGCCGTTTTTAAAGCAGTTCTGATGAAAAATATCAGCAAATGACGGCGCAATGATAATTTTAAACCCATAATCATCAAGTGCCCACGGAGCGTGTTCACGCGATGACCCGCAGCCGAAGTTTTCTCCTGCTATTAAAATGGAAGCTCCTTGATAAACAGGCTGGTTTAATTCAAATTCAGGGTTCGGTTCACCATTCGCATCATATCTCCAGTCAAAGAATGCAAAACGCCCGTAGCCTGTTCTTTCAATCCTCTTCAAAAATTGCTTAGGAATAATCTGGTCTGTATCCACATTGATCCGATTTAATACGGCCGCTTTCCCCGTATGTGATTTCAAAGGTTCCATCTCGCGCACTCCTTACACAACTGTTTTTTCCTGATAAAACTTTCTGACATCAACGAAGTGTCCGTGAATGGCAGCCATCGCAGCCATTGCCGGGCTGACGAGATGTGTTCTTGCACCTTTTCCTTGTCTGCCCTCGAAGTTGCGGTTAGAGGTTGATGCACAGCGCTCTCCCTCAGGAACAACATCATTATTCATACTCAAACACATGCTGCAGCCTGACTCTCTCCATTCAAATCCAGCTTCCAAGAAAATCTGGTCAAGCCCTTCTTTTTCAGCCTGAAGCTTCACGCTTTGGGATCCGGGCACCACGATGGCCCTTACGCTGTCAGCTACCTTCTTCCCTTTGATCATGTCAGCAGCCTGTCGAAGGTCAGTCATGCGGGAATTTGTGCAGGAACCGATAAATACGTGCTCCACTTTAATGTCTTCAATTTTTTGGTGAGGAGTCAATCCCATATATTCATAAGCACGAATCGCTTCTTTTTTATCGTCTTCTGCAGAAAAGCTTTCCGGCGCAGGAACTTCAGAATCGACAGGAAGAACCATTCCCGGGTTAATGCCCCATGTCACCATAGGGGAAATTTTGTTGCCGTCAAGGACGATAGATTTATCATAAACAGCGCCCGGGTCTGTGCGCAGCGCCTTCCATTCCTCTACGGCCTTGTCAAATTCTTCGCCTTTTGGCGTGTACTTGCGATTTTTGCAATATTCAAACGTCACCTCGTCAGGTGCAATCAAACCTGCTCTTGCTCCTGCTTCAATTGACATGTTACAAACAGTCATTCGTTCATCCATCGTCATATTTCTGAATACTTCCCCAGTGTATTCAATGACGTAGCCTGTGCCGAATTTCACACCGTATTTGCCGATGACAGCAAGGATGACATCCTTTGCCGTTACCCCTTTTTGAAGCGTTCCATCTACGCGCACTTCAAGTGTTTTTGGACGCTGCTGCCAAAGTGTCTGTGTGGAAAGGACATGTTCGACTTCACTCGTCCCGATTCCAAATGCAAGAGCGCCGAAAGCGCCATGTGTTGATGTATGACTGTCACCGCACACAATCGTTTTCCCTGGAAGCGTTAAGCCCAGTTCAGGGCCGACGACATGGACAATCCCTTGATCCACGCTGTGAAGATCGGCAAGGCGCACGCCAAATTCCTCACAGTTTCTTTCAAGCGCCGTTACCTGGCGTTTCGCAACTTCATCCTTTATCTCAAAACGATTGACAGTCGGGATGTTGTGGTCCATTGTCGCAAATGTGTTTTGGGGTCTTCTGACCTTTCTTCCCTTTTGTCTCAAGCCTTCAAATGCCTGAGGAGACGTCACCTCATGAATGAGGTGCAAATCAATATAGAGAAGATCCGGCTTTCCCTCACCATGTTTTACAATATGCTGATCCCAAATCTTTTCGATGATTGTTCGAGGCATCATCTTTTATTTCCTCCCTCTACCTAGAGCTAAGACCGCTTAACGTAAGCTGTCACACATTAGAAATTGTATTTTCACTCATGATTGCTGCCTTAACTTCCTCTGTAATGGCCTGAGTGCTGCTGAACTCTTCACCCCGTGCCAAGTCTCTTGTTCTTTTTCCGGAAGCCAAGACTTTGTTTACCGCATCTTCTACAGCTTTCGCTTCCTCTTCAAGCCCGAAAGATGTTCTCAAAAGCATTGCCGCTGACAATATGGCTGCGAACGGATTTGCCATCCCTTTACCAGCAATATCAGGCGCGGAGCCATGAACAGGTTCAAACAGATGAAGACCAGAGCTTGATAGGCTGGCTGACGGGAGCATTCCGAGCGAGCCTGTAAGCATGGACGCTTCATCGCTTAAAATATCACCGAACATATTTTCAGTCACCACGACATCAAATTGATTCGGTGCATAAATTAGCTGCATGGCCGCGTTATCCACAAGCATGTGCTCAAGCTTCACATCAGGAAACTCTTGTGCAACGTCCTCAGCCACTTCACGCCACAGCCGGCTTGATTCAAGAACATTCGCTTTATCTACAGAGGTCACTTTGCCTTTTCTGGCTGCCGCCATTTTAAAGCCCTCTCTGATCACTCGTTCAATTTCCGTTCGCTTATAAAACAGTGTATCTACTGCTTCCTGCTCACCTTCAGTGTTTACATAACGTTTGCTCGGCTGGCCGAAATACAAGCCGCCTGTGAGCTCACGAACGATAACGAAATCAACATTATCTATATATTCTTTTTTCAAAGGCGAAGCGTCAGAAAGGCTTTCAAATACCTTCACAGGCCGCAAATTCGCAAACAAATCAAGCTGTTTTCTGATGCTGAGCAGCCCTTTTTCCGGTCTCAGTTCCGAAGGATTTTGATCCCATTTCGGTCCGCCAACAGCACCAAGCAATATCGCGTCTGCATTTTTACAAGCAGCAACGGTTTCCTCCGGGAGGGGGTTATGATGTTCATCAATAGCCGCCCCTCCAATCAGGCCATATTCAAATTCAAATTCATGGTTAAAGCGTTCGGCAACACTTTTCAGTACGTCTGTCGCTGATTCTAATACTTCAGGGCCGATCCCGTCTCCGGGCAATAGAGCAATACGTTTCTTCAAGTTAACCGTTCTCCTTTCTTTTATGATCCGACAGCTGTGTGGTTTTTCAACCCACTCATATTCGACTGGAAAACCAATTGACGGTTTACTGCGTTCAAATAAGCTTTCGCTGATGCTTCTAATACGTCTTGCGCTATGCCCCGCCCTGCTGATTCTTTTCCATTCACCAAAACTCTTACATACACCTGGGCAAATGCATCTTCGCCTTTTCTGTTAGACTGGATGCGGTAGTCTAAGAGCTCCACGTCCTTATCGATGCAGCGCTCAAGCGTATTGTAGATTGCTTCCACGCTTCCAGCTCCAGTTGCAGCTTCCTGAATAAGCTCTGCGTTTTCTTGATTTTTCAACGAAAGAGTAGCCGTAGGGACCTGACTTGTTCCGTAATGTACTTGCAGAGAAAGAAATTCATACCCAATCTTGCGATCTGTTACTTTTTCTTCTAAAATAAGAGAAACAAGATCCTCATCAGTGATTTCTTTTTTCTTCTCAGTCAACTCTTTGAACATCGTAAAGAATTTATTAATCTCTTCACTGTCAAATTGGAATCCTAAAGCAGTCAGCCGATCTTTAAATGCGTGGCGTCCGGAATGTTTACCTAGAACAAGCGCATCTGCGGTTACACCGACAAGCTCCGGTGAAATAATTTCATAAGTCGATTTTTCTTTTAAAAAGCCGTCCTGATGGATGCCTGATTCATGAGCAAATGCATTATCTCCAACAACCGCTTTGTTGCGCGGGACAGCCATGCCTGTCAGTTTGCTTACTAAATCACTTGTTCTCTTAATCTCGTTCAGTGTAATGCCTGTTTCGACTTGGTAGAAATCTTTTCTGGTATGGAGGGCTACGGCAATTTCCTCTAATGCCGCGTTTCCGGCTCTTTCACCGATCCCGTTCACAGCGCATTCGATTTGATCAGCGCCGTTTTCAATCGCAGCAAGAGAGTTTGCGACTGCCATTCCTAAATCATCATGACAGTGGGCTGAAAGCTTTGCTTTGTGAATGTTCGGAACGTTTTCCTTCATATATCTAAAGATATTTCCGTATTCCGCCGGAGCCAGGTAGCCGACAGTGTCCGGAAGATTGATAACACTGGCGCCTGCGTCAATCACTTTTTCGACGATTTCTGCTAGAAACGGCAGTTCAGTGCGGCAGGCATCTTCAGCTGACCATTGCACAATCGGAAAACGTTCTTTTGCGTATCTCACCATTTCAACCGCTCTTTCAATGACTTGCTCACGTGTCATTTTCAGCTTGTGCTTCAAATGAATGTCCGATGTGGCGATAAATACATGAATTCTTGGTTGAGCGCCATCCTTTAACGCTTCCCAAGCAGCATCAATATCACCTTTTACACAACGGGCCAGACCAGTTACTGAACAAATTTTAATGGTTCTTGCGATTTCCTGAACAGCTAAAAAGTCACCTCGGGACGAAGCGGGAAATCCCGCTTCAATGATATCTGCCCCGAGTCTTTCGAGCTGCTTAGCTATGGCAAGTTTCTCCTGTGTATTCAAGTTCACTCCAGGGGACTGTTCACCATCACGAAGCGTCGTATCGAAAAAATTAATTTTGCGCAACGGAGACCACCGCTTCCTTCTTCTTGCCTTGTTTCACAAACGGCATCATTTCACGAAGCTTTCTTCCCACTACTTCGATTTGATGTTCGTTCTCGCTTGCATTGATAGCGTTGAAACGAGGACGGTTTACTTGGTTTTCGACGATCCACTCTTTTGCGAATGTACCGTTTTGGATATCTTTTAATACTTCTTTCATAGATTCTTTTACTTTAGCGTCCACAACGCGAGGACCTGATACGAAATCTCCCCACTGTGCTGTGTCAGAGATTGAATATCTCATTCCTGCAAGTCCTTCTTCGTACATAAGGTCTACGATTAATTTCAGCTCATGAAGGCACTCGAAGTATGCAAGTTCAGGCTGATAACCTGCTTCAGTTAATGTTTCAAATCCGGCTTTGACAAGCGCGCTTAATCCGCCGCAAAGAACTGCTTGCTCACCGAACAAATCTGTTTCTGTTTCTTCTTTAAATGTCGTTTCTAATACGCCCGCTCTTGCGCCGCCGATTCCTTTTGCATATGCGAGGGCTTTGTCTCTTGCTTCTCCAGTCACATCTTGATAGATTGCGAACAATGCAGGTACGCCAGCTCCTTGCTCATATGTTCTTCTTACCAAGTGTCCCGGTCCTTTAGGCGCCACTAAGAATACATCTACATCCGCCGGAGGAACAATTTGATGGAAATGAACGTTAAATCCATGAGCAAATACTAATGATTTTCCTGCTGTCAATTCATCTTTGATTTCAGCTTCGTAAACTTTTTGCTGCTGCTCATCCGGAAGCAGAACCATGATGATTTCGGCTTGGGCTGCCGCTTCTTTTACTGAAAATACTTTATGTCCGTCTTCTTGGGCTTGAGTGAAAGATTTTCCTTGTCTAACACCGACGATCACGTCTACTCCGCTTTCTTTAAGGTTCAGGGCATGTGCGTGGCCTTGCGAACCGTACCCGATAACCGCTACTGTTTTTCCAGCCAATACGTTCTCTTTGATATCACCGTTATAATATACTTTTACCATTTTAATCTCTCCCTTGTTATGTTTTATACAATAGATATTGTTTTATTGGATGACGCCTTTTGCTGGGTTCCCCTCGCAAAAGCCGTTGTACCTGTTCTCGCGATTTCTTTAATGCCATAAGGTTTTAATAACTCAATAAGCGCTTCAATTTTGTTAGATTCACCCGTCACCTGAACAACGATGCTGTCTCTGCTGACATCAACGACAGAGGCTCTAAACGGTTCTATGATTCCATTAATCTCTGTTCTCGTTGAAGGTGCGGAGACAACCTTGATTAAGGCCAGCTCCCTCTGGACAATCGATTGATTTGTGATGTCTGTGACTTTCAGCACATCAATCTGTTTGTTGAGCTGTTTCGTTAACTGTTCAACATCATTTTCACCTTCAACATGAACGACGAAGGTGATTCTGGAAACGCCGGCTGTTTCTGTGTGTCCAACTGTAATGCTTTCAATGTTGTAATGCCTTTTTGTGAATAGACCGGTGATCCGGTTTAACACCCCGGAGCGGTTCACCACAGTCAATGTGATAATTCTTTTCAAGGTTTCACCCCCACCATTTCATGCAGCCCTTTCCCCGGAGCCACCATCGGGAATACTTTTTCTTCGCTGGCAACCCGCACGTCAATGACAACAGGTTCTCTTGATGTTAATGCCTCTTCCAGCTTTTCCTTTGCTTCCGCTTCTGATGAAATTCTGATGCCTTTAATGCCGTATGCTTCGGACAATTTGACGAAGTCAGGCTGAGAAGCGAATTTAGATTCTGAATAACGTTCTTCATAGAAAATTTCCTGCCACTGTCTGACCATTCCGAGACAAGCGTTATTTAAAATCACTACCTTGACCGGAAGATTTAATTCGCGAATAACATCGAGTTCTTGAAGCGTCATTTGGAATCCGCCGTCTCCGACAACCGCGACAACAGTAGCATCTTTTTCGGCCAGCTGTGCGCCGATCGCCGCCGGAAGACCGAATCCCATCGTTCCAAGTCCGCCTGACGTGACCCATTTATCTGCTTTTTGGAACGGATAAAATTGCGCTGACCACATTTGATGCTGGCCTACATCTGTTGCGACAATGGCCTCTCCTTTTGTAAATTGATGAATATATTCAATCAATTTCTGAGGTTTAAAACCTTCTTCTTCATTATCTACATACCAGAGCGGATACTCTTCTTTCCATTCTGCGAGCTGTTTTTTCCATTCGCTTGAATCGCTTTGTTTGCCGTCTTGTTTGATCAGCTCCTGCAGGACAATTTTGCTGTCTCCGACTACAGGAATCTGTGTTTTCATGATTTTTCCGATTTCAGCTGGATCAATATCGATGTGGGCTATCTTTGCGTTTCTGGCAAAGTGTTTCAGGTTTCCTGTGACACGGTCATCAAAACGGGCGCCGATACTGATTAATAGATCACATTCATGAAGAGCCATATTGGCTGTATAAGTACCGTGCATTCCCGCCATCCCTAGGAAAAGCGGATGGTCAGCCGGGAAGCCTCCGAGCCCCAAAAGGGTGTGTGCCACAGGGATTTGCTGCTGTTCAGCATAATTTTTTAATTCTTCTGACGCTTTTCCGTGCAGTACGCCCGCACCCGCCAGGATCACCGGTTTTTTCGCACTGCTCACGGCTTCCACAAGCTTGCGGATCTGCAAATAATTCGGCTCTGTTGTCGGCTGGTATCCCGGGAGATTCATCTCATGATCGTAGCTGAATTCTCCTTCAATTGTTGCTACATCTTTCGGAATATCAATCAATACAGGTCCGGGTCTTCCAGTTGTTGCAATATGGAACGCTTCTTTAATGATGCGCGGCAGATCTTCCGGCTGGCGAACCTGGTAGCTGTGTTTTGTTACTGGCATCGTAATCCCTAAAATGTCTGCTTCCTGAAATGCATCGCTCCCGATTACAGAGGTTGCTACCTGCCCTGTAAAGACAACTAACGGCAATGAATCAATCATGGCATCAGCAAGGCCTGTAACAAGGTTTGTCGCTCCCGGCCCTGACGTGGCAATGACGACACCCGGTTTTCCGGAGACCCTTGCGTATCCCTCCGCTGCATGAATTGCTCCTTGTTCGTGACGGGGAAGGATATGTACCAACCCTGAATTGTATAGCTTATCGTAAATCGGAAGCACAGCCCCACCCGGATAACCGAAGATCATTTCTACTTTCTCTTTTTTTAATGATTCAATCAGCATTAATGCTCCGCTCATCGTCTGTGTACATTTGGCAGATGCTGAATCCACCTGTACATTAGTCCTCATTTTAGTTCCTCCTTTTGGATTTTCATCCTTTAAAGATCATCTTTTCATTAGCTAGACAGCTGATTATTCAATAAAAAAAGCCCTTCCGCCCACAATCAGCCGCGCAGTAACTGCGATAGCTAAAAGGGGCGAAAAGGCTTTTCTTTCCGCGGTACCACCCTTGTTTACGGCCTTAGTCGGCCGTCTCATGGATATTTCTATCCGCTTTAGTAACGAGTGAATCAAGTTCACCCGGCCAAGTCCTACTGTCATTTCAGACTGGCACTCTGAGGCGAGTTCACCTTGTAAAGCTTCGCCGGTTCTCAGCTAACCCGGTTCTCTGTGGAAAGCTTTTTCAAGGCTACTTATCCTCATCTGCGCTTTTCATATTCAGCCTTCGGAACGGCTTTCCAGCTGTTCAAGAAGGTCGTTTGTTTTTCATTTTTTTAGAATCATACTGCGATGATTTTCGCTTGTGAAGCTTGCGTTTATCTTTTGTTGAACTCATATTACGCCGCTTTGGACGCAGTGTCAACAGCATTTTTTAAAATTATTAGACAATTTTGATTAATCAATCTATATTGTATACGCTTTCATTATTGGTACAAAAGGAATTGCAAATGTTAAAAGTTTTTATAATTTTTTTATTAATCTATCAAGAATACACCAGAATTATTTAATTTTATATAAACATGTAAGATTTTATAACACGCTATGGTTCGTATATGGATTGAGTCTGACAGATCATCTTGCAATCCATTTCAAGTTCGGATAGGCACCCCTATTATTCCCCGGCATACATTAATGGTATCTTGCAAAGAAAAGGTGATACGATGAATAAATCATTAGCAGACATGCAAGGATTCCCTGCAGGCTTTCCAAGCTTCCCGAGCTTTCCGCAGCAGTATTATCCTGCTGTCCCTCCCTTTTACCAGCAAAGCCATCAGCCATTTGGAGGCTACGGATACGGACAGCCGTTCAGCCAGGCATATAGCCCGTTAACCACTCCCTCTGCTATGTACTCCTCTTATCCATACACTTCAGATTTTTTCGGGCAGCAATTTTCAGGCACTGGCTTCAGCGGCCATAGCGGCGGGTTCAGTATTCCGGCAACACATGTCGGCGGTTTTAGCGGAACAGCCGGTGTGCATGGAGGCTTTAGATATTAAAGAAAACTGCAAGGGCCGAACAACGTTTTCGGCCTCTTTGTTGCTTTCAAGCATCTTTTGAAGCTCATACATTCCAAAAAGGCTTCAATACTGTCAGATTATCTGTCTTTATAGTTGGAAACAGGATCGAATATGATTAAGATGAATGTTTGAGGAGGAATAAAATGTATATAAAACTAGATGATTTAACTGGACATCAGGTGGTGTCACTGGTGAATGAGCATTTACATAGCATGACGCTTATGTCCCCGCCGGAAAGCATCCATGCCTTAGGTTTAGAGAAACTAAGAGGCCCTGGAATAACATTTTGGAGTGCATGGGAGGGTGATGAACTAGCCGGTTGCGGAGCGCTAAAAGAACTGGACAGCTGGCACGGAGAAGTCAAATCAATGCGAACATCTGCATCACATTTAAGAAAAGGCGTTGCCAAACAAGTTCTCCAGCATATCATTGAAGAAGCCGAGAAGCGAGGCTATGAGCGACTTAGCTTAGAAACGGGTTCAATGGCTTCATTTGAGCCGGCAAGAAAATTGTATGAAAGCTTCGGTTTCCAGTATTGTGAACCGTTTGCAGACTACGATGAAGATCCAAACAGTGTGTTTATGACGAAGGAATTGTGAGACGATTTTATAAGGATAGATAAGTGCAGGGGAAGGTCTGTCTTATCTATCTTTTTTTATTTTCACACATTTTTCACCTTTATGATACACGCCAATGTTTTCAATTTTGTTTAATTCAAAGAACAGCGGGAATTACAAACGACATGAACGATATCATGCAAATTCATAAAGGAGGAGATTGATATGAAAAGCATAGTTGGTGTATACGAAACTCCGCAGGAAACCATCGCAGCGATTGAAGGCTTACTCACAAAAGGCTATGATTCTGATGACATTTCTGTTGTGACAAGCCGGCGAGATACAGATTATTTGGAGTCACGTACAGGAACAGAAGTCAATCAAGCCATCGATGCACATCAGGGCGAATCTGAATCTTTTTTCGATAAACTGAAAGATTATTTCACAATGGATGATACTGATACACACAGCAAAGCATTATCCGACTTGGATATTAAAACTGATGAAATAGACAAGTATCAAGAAGATTTGGATGACGGAAAACTTCTGGTAGCCGTCGATACAGATGCAGATGTAATTGCTCCTATTGATAACGGCAATGCCCTTTCAGGCGGCTTTTCAAGCACAAATGAATTGGATTATACAACGAAAGAAGAAAAAACGATGCCGCTCCGGGAAGAACAGCTGAAAGTCGATAAGGAAGACGTTCAAACCGGCGAAGTAGAAATAGGAAAAGAAGTGAAAACAGAAAAAAGAGATATGGACATTCCTGTGAGACATGATGAAATTTATGTCGAACGCCGTCCAGTGGATGAAAATAAAACGGACGCTGCTCCCGTCAACGATTCGGAAGAGATTAGAGTTCCAATCGTTGAGGAAAAGCTTGAAGTGACTAAAAAACCGGTTGTCACTGATGAAGTGGTTGTCGGCAAACGCACTGTTGAAGAAAATGAACATATTTCTGAAACTGTGAAAAAAGAAGAACCTCGTCTGAATAAAGAAGGAAAAGTTGACGGCTTGGATGATGATCCGTTAAATAACAAATGAAAATCATAACACGACAACAAAAAACCTCAAATCCAATTAGGATTTGAGGTTTTTCTTTTGGTACGTCCCAGGAGAGATTCGAACTCCCGACCGACGGCTTAGAAGGCCGTTGCTCTATCCAGCTGAGCTACTGGGACACGTTTTGTTTTTTGTTTTCGCTTTAACTATCAGCGACAAGATTTATTATATATGGGATGCAACAATAAGTCAACGGTTTTTTAGAATTTTTTTCATGAGGAAGAAA
Organism: Bacillus sp. YP1; assembly: GCF_000877815.1. Lineage (NCBI taxonomy): Bacteria > Bacillati > Bacillota > Bacilli > Caryophanales > Bacillaceae > Bacillus > Bacillus sp. YP1. Next base: position 2,513,327 of record NZ_CP010014.1, read on the forward strand.
ATTTTCTTCCTCATGACATTTTCATAGTGTGACTCGGTTTTGCAGATCCTTAATTTCATTGCCTGCTTGGTCGTAAAAACGGACTGTCGCAGCATCATTTTCTAATGTCAGTATAGCATAGCTTTCTGTCCTGCGCACCCTCGGAAGCCGGATGCTGCCTGGGTTAATCATCAGTTTTCCGCGCAGCACTTCGCTTCCCGCGATGTGCGAATGCCCGAAGCAGATAATATCCGCTCCGAGCTCCTCTGCACGATAGTATACGTTTAACAAGGTCTGTTTTATACCGTGAAGGTGGCCGTGTGTGACCAGTATTTTTCTTGAACCGGCAGTCAGTAGAAGCTCGTCCTTAAAATCGCCGGCAAAATCGCAATTGCCTTTTACAACCGCATAAGGCTCCAATGCAGGATGCCTCGTTTCAAGCTCAGAGTCCCCGCAATGAATCATGAGATCAACTTCTGCCTCATGCCGTTTCGCAATGGTTTGGAGTTCTTCTTCAAGCCCATGGCTGTCACTGATAATCAGCACGTTCATGTACAAGCTTCCTCCTTATGCCTCCAAAAGCTTAGACAGCTTTTTAAGCGCGTCAGCCCTATGGCTGATTTTATTTTTTTCATCACTTGTCAGTTCAGCCATTGTCTTATCTTTATCTTTCACGATAAAAATTGGGTCATAGCCAAAGCCATATTCTCCTCTCGGTTCTTCAGCAATATACCCTTCAACATGGCCTTCGACTGTTTTTGTTTCCTCTCCGGGAATACTCACGGCCAGTGCGCAGCGGAAACGGGCGGTGCGCTGTTCTTTTTCGATACCTTTCAGCTCGCTGAGCACTTTTTCGATATTTGCCTGGTCGTCTTTCTGTTCCCCTGCATAGCGGGCTGAATAAACCCCGGGCCTGCCGCCAAGATTATCGATGGATAGACCGGAGTCGTCCGCAATCACCATTTTGTTTACTGCTTTGGCAACAGCTTCCGCTTTCAGAATGGCATTTTCTTCAAATGTATGGCCTGTTTCTTCAATTTCTTCTGTGAATCCAATTTCAGCTAAAGATTTGACATCATAGCCTCTTGGCTCAAGAATTTCTTTGAATTCCTTCACTTTTCCCGGATTATGTGTCGCAATAATTGCTTCTTTCATGATGATCAAGCCTTTCTGTCTTTATTTCAGTTCTGGCAGAGAATCACCCAGCACTTCTTTTTGCTTGTCAATCAGCTCTTGAATTCCTTTTTCCGCAAGACCCAGAAGACCGTTCAGATCCTCTCTAGAAAAAGTTGCCTCTTCCCCGGTTCCCTGCAGTTCCACAAAACGGCCGCTGCCTGTCATGATGACATTCATGTCAACTTCAGCAGAGGAATCTTCTTCATAATTTAAATCTAACAAAATTCCCTGTTCCTTATCAATTCCAACAGAGATTGCAGCAAGAAAATCAGTGATCGGATTTGTCTTGATTGTTCCTGCTTTGATCAGCTTGCCAATCGCAATCGCCATAGCAAGAAATGCGCCTGTAATGGAAGCTGTTCTAGTTCCTCCATCAGCTTGAATAACATCACAGTCAATCCAAATCGTCCGTTCACCGAGCTTTTCCAGATCTACAACAGCTCGAAGCGCGCGGCCGATCAGGCGTTGGATCTCCATTGTTCTGCCGGAAATTTTCCCCTTAGAAGATTCTCTGATTGTTCTTTGGTTTGTTGCCCGCGGCAGCATGCTGTACTCTGCTGTAATCCAGCCTTTCCCTCCGCCCCGCAAAAACGGCGGTACGCGGTCCTCAACAGACGCGTTGCAGATTACCTTTGTATTCCCTGCTGTTATTAGAACAGAACCTTCCGGATGGCTGATAAAATCCAAATCGAATGTGATTGGACGCAGCTCATCGTGTTGTCTTCCGTCATGTCTCATGTTTTACCTCCGATTGTATGTACATAAACCATTTTTGTCCCGGAATTGAATAAAGAAAGAGGCAGCCGGAACGCTAACCTCTTTCTTTCTAGTATATCAAAAATCCCAATTTAAAAACTACCCGTATTCACTTGAGATGGTCTGGAGACCGGTTCTGTGAGCTTTTCGCCTTTTTCATTTACCAGCTCTGATTTTCCGTTCACTTTAACAGACACGCCTTTTATATCCGGCTGCTCCGTTAACGTGAGCACAATGCTGTTCAGCACTTCTGAAGAAATCATTTTCGTCTTCTCATCGGCGCTGCCGAATATAGATTGATTGAAATCCAACGTCACGCGCCCGTCTTTGATTTTCGGTTTGCTGACCAGCTTTACATCTTCACTGAAGTCTGTTAACAGCCCGCTCACCTTGCTTGGGCCTTTAGCCAATTCATTAATGGCTGCTGTGATGTCGTCTTTTTCCGAATTGTCGATTCGTTTCGTCACCGGCACGTAGTATTCACTGTCTTCATTTTCCGCCAAATAGTAGACTGTCAGCGGATGGGTAGCAGTGAGATCATTTACACCGGCTGTCTCCAAATTAATGCCGTCTTTGCGGCTTAAATCATCTGAGATTGGTGTCCCTCCTACAGGCATCTCCTTCAGTTCATGCCCGTTTATTCTCAGCTTCACTTTATCTATCGAACTAAATTGCGTCAGCGTCCACGTCACAGACTGAACGATTTTCTGTTCGTCTTCTTTCTTATAATTTTTGAACTCATTAGAGAAATCAGCTATCGCGGTTCCATCTTTTTTGATGTCAACGTTAACAGTTGTGTCAGCCGGCAATACCGCTCTGAAGCCATTCGGAAGAATTTCTGACACAGGCCCGCCCTGTACGAGGTATTCAAGCGCCTGCTTAGCCGTGCTCTCACTTTTAGGAAGAGGCAGCGTTTGCGCAACAACATACCCGTTTTTATCAATGAGATAAAGCTCCCTCATGACAGTAGATGAGGCCTGATCCGCTTTTGCGGTATCGCTTTTTTCACTTTCTGTTTTTTTGGCTGCTGTTGTATTTGAATTGGCACCCGCTTCATCGTTCACGAATGTAACGTCTTGAGGCGGATCAATTTCCTCGGCTGCCTTATCAGATTGAAACAAACCGCATCCGGATAAAAGCAAGGCAGAGGTGAGACAAGTGGCACCAATGACTGCAGGTCCTTTTTTCAGCATACTTTTCCCTCCTAAGGATGTTTGTACTATTATGTATACGAGCCTCTTTAGGAAATAGACCGAAGAATTCCGGCAAAACAGAAAAAAACCCGCAACATAACGTTGCGGGGAAAACTATCTTCTAATCGGTTCTTGCAGTGAGATGCATTCCACATGGCCCACCTCATGGCCAAACCAATCGTCTGCGATTTTCGCAAACTGATCACGCGCTCCTGTTGTCAAGAACTGATGATCCGGGGCATTCGCAGACTGGTTCAGCAGCCCTTTATACGAGAGAATCGTGCTGACTTCCCGGGCTGTTTCATCGCCGGACGAAATAATGTTAACGTGTTCTCCCATATATCTTTGAATGGCTTCTTTCAAAATGGGATAGTGGGTGCAACCTAAAATCAGCGAATCAATCGATGTATCTTTTAACGGATACAGCGAGGTTTTGACAATCTCGTCTGCTGTTTTGTCGAGAAACTTCCCGCTTTCCACAAAAGGCACAAGCAGCGGGCAGGCAAGGTTTTCAACCTTCAGATCAGGGTTTAATGCCAAAAGCGCCTCTTCGTATGCATTGCTCTTAATCGTATTCTCTGTGCCGATGACACCGATATGCTGATTATCCGTCACTTTTATCGCTGCTCTCGCACCAGGCTGGATCACTCCGACCACCGGTATACCGACGCTTCGCTGGATGTCATCCAATGCGATCGCTGTTGCTGTATTACAGGCGATCACCAGCATTTTGATGTGGTGGTTTTCGAGTAAATAATTCGTCAGCTCCCACGTATATTGAAGCACCTCTTCTTCAGGGCGCGGCCCATAAGGACACCGTTTCGTATCCCCGACGTAGATAATATTTTCTTTAGGTAGCTGTCTCATGATTTCCTTCGCAACGGTTAAACCGCCAACCCCGGAATCAATGACTCCTATTGGTTGTTCCAACAAAATCGCCTCATTTTCTCTTCATTTCATGCTGCAGTTTCATCAAAGATTTTTCGAAGATGGCTATTTCTTCATCTGTAAACGATTCGAACATATCACGCAGATATTCCTGTCTTTTTGTAATGACCTCTTGGATAATCCGTTCTCCTTCAGGCAGCAGATGTATCCGGACAACACGTCTGTCCGCCGGGTCCTTGACCCGCTCAACAAGCTCATTTTTTTGCATGCGGTCGATTAAGTCCGTTGTCGTGCTGCATGCCAGATACATTTTGCCCGATAATTCACCGATTGTCATATCTCCTAATTCATAAAGCCATTGCAAGCCGACAAATTGCGGCGGCGTAATCGCATATTGGTTAAGGATTTCTCGTCCTTTTTGCTTAATGATCGCGGCAATGTGGCGGAGTGACTTTTCAATATCCGCAACATGCTCCAAAGGTTTTGATGTCATTTGTCCATCCCTCACTCAAGGATCTCTTACGCACAAAAGCGTTCCGTGTCTATTTTCCTTCTTTTTTGAAGAAAATGCAAGACTCGCAGGAGAGAAATAGAGGACTTTAGTCAAACAACATCAAGAAATAAAATTTAATTTATGACTTGCCTACGTTTTGCACAGCATTCCAAATATGGTTTCGAATGTTCCAAACAAACAGCAATAACCGGCTCCTTCCAAAAGAAGGAATACCGGCAAGGATTAAAGCTCTAGCTCACCCATTCTAAGAAGCTCAACAACGGCTTGCGAACGCCCTTTCACACCCAATTTCTGCATGGCATTTGAAATATGGTTTCGAACGGTTTTCTCACTGATAAATAGCTCGCTTGCAATCTCCTTTGTTGTCTTATCTTGAACGAGCAATTCGAACACTTCTCTTTCTCTTTTCGTTAGCAGCGGCTTCGATTGAAATTCTTTCTCCTTCAAGTATTGTAACCCTCCTTGCTAAGGTGAGAGCGAATCAGAAACGAATGGGTTTTGATATAGTCGAGATATCATATGTAAGAAGGGCGCAGGAGGTGACGTTTACAAGATAATTAGTTTATCGTGTATGAAGAAGCGTTTCTTTCTCCTCATCTGTCCAGCTGACAGCTTTGCCGCTTTCCTTTGAGACTTGAACCATCACGACTGCCCCGGTGAAGCAGGGTTCGCCTTCGAGGTTCTCTCCGAGATAGTGCAAGGTAAGAGATGAACTGCCGACTGCGCTTGTTTTCACATAGATGCGCAATTCTTCATAAGGCATGACTTGGCGCAAATAATCGCATTGCTGGCTTGCCACGACTGTCATGGTCTGTTTGTTTTCACTCATCATATTCAGCTTTTTAAAATAAGAAATCCGCGCCTCCTCAAAATATATAAAAGGGGTTACATTATTCATATGCCCAAACATGTCTGTCTCGGAAAATCTTACGGATACCTCATTAAAAAAAGAAAAGGATGTTTTCCATTCTTGAAACGGCATATCAATATAAGCGGGAAGCTTCATCTTTTTTCATCTCCTTATTGTTTAAAAAAACCTCTCCCATGCGGAAGAGGTTTTTTCTTCTTATACTCTGTCGCTTCCGAAGAAATTGCGGAACGCTTGTAAGTTTGTATCTCTATTCAAGGCTGCAATCGAAGTGGTAAGCGGAATCCCCTTCGGACAGGATTGAACACAGTTTTGCGAGTTACCGCAATCTTGAAGGCCGCCTTCATCCATTAATGCTTCTAATCGTTCAGATTTATTCATAGCGCCTGTCGGATGCGCGTTAAACAGGCGGACTTGCGACATCGGTGCAGGCCCCATGAACTTCGATTTGCTGTTCACATTCGGGCAAGCTTCGAGGCAGACGCCGCATGTCATGCATTTTGATAATTCATATGCCCATTGACGGCGTTTTTCTGGCATTCTCGGCCCTGGTCCTAAATCGTACGTACCGTCAATCGGTATCCATGCTTTAACTTTTTTCAATGAATCAAACATTCTGCTGCGATCAACCTGCAAATCACGAACGACTGGGAATGTTTTCATTGGTTTTAAACGGATCGGCTGTTCAAGCTGGTCGATAAGCGCCGTGCAAGATTGGCGGGGTTTTCCGTTTATGACCATTGAACATGCGCCGCATACTTCCTCAAGACAGTTCATATCCCATGTGACAGGGGTTGTCTTCTCACCTTTGACATTAACCGGATTCCGGCGGATTTCCATCAGAGCGGAAATGACGTTCAGATTCGGGCGGTATGGAATCTCAAATTCTTCATCGTAAGGCGTGCTGTCGGCTGTATCTTGACGTGTGATAATAAATCGTATGGTTTTTTGTTCACTCATGATTATTTCGCCACCTTCTTCTTCGAGTAATCCCGTTTCCGAGGCGTTATCAGTGATACATCGACATCCTGATACTCAAATTCCGGCGCTTCATACGGGCTTACATGTTTAGCCATTGTTGTTTTGAGCCATTCATCATCATTACGTTCAGGATAATCCGGTTTATAATGGGCGCCCCGGCTTTCATTACGGTTGTATGCGCCAAGGGTAATCACCCTAGCAAGCTGAAGCATGTTTGAGAACTGGCGTGTGAACATCGCTCCCTGGTTGCTCCATTTTGTCGTATCATTGATGTTGATCTTTTTGAAGCGCTCCATTAACTCCTGAATTTTGTCATCCGTTTTCAAAAGCTTGTCATTATGGCGGACAACCGTTACGTTCGCCGTCATCCACTCACCGAGCTCTTTGTGAAGAACATAGGCATTTTCGGTTCCGTCCATACTCATAATATCAGCCCATTTTTCTTCTTCTTTCTTAACGTGAGCGTCGAATAATGATGAAGACATGTCTTCCGCTGAAGATTCTAAGCCGTTTACATATTTCACCGCATTCGGTCCGGCCACCATGCCTCCGTAAATCGCAGACAGCAAGGAGTTCGCTCCCAAGCGGTTGCCGCCGTGCATAGAATAATCACATTCCCCAGCCGCAAACAGTCCAGGGATGTTTGTCATTTGATCGTAATCCACCCATAAACCGCCCATAGAATAATGGACCGCAGGGAAGATTTTCATTGGAAGCTTACGCGGGTCGTCTCCCATGAATTTCTCATAAATCTCAATGATGCCGCCAAGCTTAATATCAAGCTCTTTCGGATCTTTATGAGACAGATCGAGATATACCATGTTTTCACCGTTAATGCCGAGCTTCTGGTTCACACACACATCAAATATTTCGCGTGTCGCAATATCACGCGGCACCAGGTTTCCGTATGCCGGATATTTTTCCTCCAGGAAATACCATGGTTTGCCGTCTTTATATGTCCACACGCGCCCGCCTTCACCACGCGCTGATTCACTCATCAGTCTTAGTTTGTCATCGCCCGGTATGGCTGTCGGGTGGATTTGAATGAATTCTCCGTTTGCATAATACGCTCCCTGCTGATAAACGATTGATGCAGCAGATCCTGTATTAATCATGGAGTTCGTTGATTTTCCAAAGATGATTCCCGGTCCGCCCGTCGCCATAATGACAGCGTCTGAACGGAAGGATTCAATTTGCATGTTTGTCAGGTTTTGTGCAACAATTCCACGGCAGGTTCTGTCATCATCTAAAACAGCGCCAAGGAATTCCCAGCCTTCGTATTTTGTGACCAGACCCGCAACTTCGTATCTGCGCACTTGCTCGTCCAGTGCGTAAAGCAGCTGCTGTCCCGTCGTCGCACCAGCATAAGCAGTTCTGTGGTGCTGTGTACCCCCGAATCGGCGGAAATCAAGCAGGCCTTCAGGCGTCCGGTTAAACATGACGCCCATCCGGTCTAATAAGTGGATGATCGAAGGCGCCGCTTCACACATCGCCTTGACCGGCGGCTGGTTGGCAAGAAAGTCTCCCCCGTATACCGTGTCATCAAAATGTTCCCACGGAGAGTCACCTTCCCCTTTTGTATTGACCGCTCCATTTATGCCGCCTTGCGCACAAACTGAATGAGAACGTTTGACAGGAACGATGGAAAACAATTTAACCGCCATTCCTGATTCCGCTGCTTTAATTGTCGCCATGAGGCCGGCAAGACCCCCGCCGACTACGATAATGCTTGATTGACTCATGATAGCCCCTCTCCCTCTAGTAATCTAGTACTCTTAAACAAATGCGAAAATCGCTTTTAAGCCTACGTATGACAGTGCAACAAAAATAATCAGCGTAACGTATGTCGAAATTCTTTGAGAACGAGGCGTTACCGTGATGCCCCATGTAACAGCGAAAGACCATAAACCGTTCGAGAAGTGGAAAATTGTTGATAAAACACCGACAATGTAAAAACCAAGCATAGCCGGAGAGCTCAAAATATTCGCCATCATGTCGAAATTGACCTCAGCACCCATTTGTGCGGCAATGCGGGTTTCCCACACGTGCCAGCTGACGAAAATGAGGGTGATGATACCGGTTACACGCTGCAGGACGAATAGCCAGTTTCTCATGTAGCTGTATTGGCCTGCGTTATTTTTCGCAGTAAACGCTATGTACACACCATAAACTGCATGATAAATTAATGGTAAGAAGATAATAAAAATTTCCAAGGCATACCTGAAAGGCAGACTATCCATAAAATGAGCAGCGCTATTGAATGCTTCAGCGCCCCTTGCGGCAAACTGGTTGACGACTAAATGCTGAATGAGAAAGATGCCGACCGGTATGACGCCAAGCAAGGAATGCAATCTTCGAAAATAAAACTCTCTGTTCCCAGACATTACTTTACCCCCTGTTTGATAAGTGCGAAATGTGCTAAATCTCTTCCCCCACTTCTTTCAATTGTAAGCACTTTATTAAGATTTATTGACAATTTCATTTTACTCCTCCCTCAAAAGGGCGTCAAGAAAACGCGTACATAAATTATAATTTTCCGAATTGATTAGTTGATTGAAAAATTTTATTTTATCAATATATATTTCTTGCTTAATTTTTCATAAGAATTACAGGATCATTCTGTAATCCTCCCCCCTGTTTGAGCTATAATATACGCAGGAGAGAGGGGAGACAGATATGAAGTCTAAATTTGAAGCATCTATTGACAACCTAAAAGAAATTGAAATGAACGCCTATGCCTACGAACTAATACGAGAGATCGTTCTCCCAGATATGCTTGGCCAAGATTACTCTTCCATGATGTATTGGGCAGGAAAACATCTCGCCCGTAAGTTTCCTCTTGAATCATGGGAGGAATTTCCGGCCTTCTTTGAAGAAGCGGGCTGGGGAACCCTCACCAACGTAAGCGCTAAAAAACAGGAGCTTGAATTTGAACTTGAAGGGCCGATCATTTCCAACCGGCTTAAACATCAGAAAGAACCTTGCTTTCAGCTGGAGGCTGGTTTTATCGCTGAACAAATTCAATTGATGAATGATCAGATTGCCGAATCATATGAACAAGTGAAAAAGAGAGCCGATAAAGTGGTTCTGACTGTGAAATGGGATATGAAAGACCCAGTGTAATCAAAAAGGCGGTGACTGCATAGTCCCGCCTTTTTGATTGTCATTACACAGCTGAAGGGTGTTTTGAAAGCTCAAATGCATCGTGAAGCGACTCGACTGCTTTCACCATGTCATTTTCGCTTACGACTGTTGACACTTTGATTTCAGATGTGCTGACCATTTTGATTAAAATATTTTTTTGCGCCAGTACAGCAAACATTTCAGCCGCTACACCAGGATTTGAGACCATGCCGGATCCAACAATGGATACTTTAGCCAATTTGCTTTCTGTCTCGATTTTCTCAAATTCTAGCGCGTCTTTATACTCTTCAAGCACTGCAACGGTTTGGTCTGCATCTTCTGTTTTGACAGAGAAGGAAATTCCAGTCTTGTCCTCGGCCTGCGTTTGGATAATGATATCCACATTTATGTTTCTTTTGGCAAGTGTCGTAAAAATAGTAGACAAAGTTGTCAGGCCGCTAGTCAGCCCGTAAATGGTTACTCTTGTGATTTGATCTTCAAATGCAATGCCTCTGACAATTAAATTCTGTTCCATGGATGATTCCTCCTCAATTAATGTTCCCGCTTCGGTTTCTGTACTTGAACGCACTTCTAACGGCACTTGGTAATTTTTCGCGAACTCAACTGCTCTCGGATGAAGAACACCGGCGCCTAAATTGGCAAGCTCAAGCATTTCATCGTATGAGATGCCCGCAAGTTTTCTCGCTGATTTCACATAGCGCGGATCGGTTGTAAACACGCCTGGCACGTCTGTGTATATGTCACATTTATCAGCTTTTAAAGCGGCAGCCAAAGCAACTGCTGTTGTATCTGAACCGCCCCGGCCCAATGTCGTAATTTCACAATCCTCTGTCATGCCTTGGAATCCTGCGACAATGACAATTTTTCCCTTTTCGAGCTGGTCTGCTAAAACCGATGTGTCGATATCTGTAATTCTGGCGTTTCCGTGAATGGCCTCTGTACGGATTCCCGCCTGCCAGCCAGTATAAGACACAGCGTCATAGCCTTTTTCCTGCAATGCCATTGAAAGGAGTGAAATCGTGACCTGCTCGCCTGTCGCCAGCAGCATATCCATTTCGCGTTTGCTGGGCTGGTCAGAAATAGCTTTTGCAAGGCTGACCAATTCGTCAGTGGATTTTCCCATTGCTGAAACGACGACAACGACTTGATGGCCTTTCTGTTTTTCTGCAATTGCGCGGTTTGCCGCATTTTGAATTTTTTCGACTGAGCCGACGGAAGTGCCTCCGAATTTTTGTACAATAAGACCCATGTATTACCACCCTTTACATTTTGGTTCGTGCGGGTGAGGAGAAAGAGCGCTTTGTCCACAATAAAAAAAGCAATGAGAGGAATACTCTCATTGCTTATCAATTAATCATCATAAATGATTATGAACAACGAGATAGCCCTCCAAGAAAATGATTTCTTGACAGCCTTACATTTATTCAATGCACGGCCAGCAAATAATACCGATGGGGTTTTATTTGCTTCGGCGACGCTCCCCTTTCAGCCTTTTTCACAGAATCCATCTTTCTCCAAAGGCATACTCTTGAAGTTCGCACCTCTATCTTCACCATATAACACGATCTAACTATGAAATTAGTTCACATTTTATCAGATCTTATTTAAAAGGACAACATTATTTTTGCAATTTGTCGTAAAGGAGCTGAGCCGCCGCTGCGGGAACACCGGCTTTTTTGATGTCCTCAAGGCTTGCTTCCTTCATTTTTTTAACGGAACCGAAATGCTTTAACAGCATTTTCTTTCTTTTCTCTCCGATACCCGGGATGTCGTCCAAAACGGATTGAAACGCGCTTTTTCCGCGGATTTGCCTGTGAAAACTGATTGCAAAACGGTGCACCTCGTCCTGGATGCGCTGCAGGAGGTAAAATTCCTGGCTGTTTCGTTCCAGATACACCACCTCCAGCGGCTCACCGATCAGTAAATTTGAGGTTCTGTGTTTTTCATCTTTCGCTAAACCGGCGATCGGGATATCCAAGCCGAGTTCATTTTCAATGACATCCCTTGCTGCGTTGATCTGCCCTTTTCCTCCGTCAATGATAATCAGATCAGGCAGCGGCAGATTCTCACGAAGCACTCTCGTATAGCGTCTTCTGACAACCTCTCTCATAGAACCGTAATCATCCGGCCCTGTAACGGTTTTGATTTTATATTTGCGGTATTCCTTTTTGTATGGTTTGCCGTCGATAAACACAATCATCGCGGAAACCGGGTTTGTCCCCTGTATGTTTGAGTTATCAAACGCTTCAATTCTGTGCGGCGTATAAATATTTAATGCCTCACCTAGTTTCTGCACAGCCCCGATTGAACGCTCCTCGTCGCGTTCGATTAAAGAGAATTTTTCTTTCAATGCGATTTTCGCATTTTTATGGGCAAGCATGAGCAGTTCTTTTTTCGGGCCTTTCTTCGGCTGGTGAACGTTTGTTTCCAGCAGCTGCTCGATCATGGATTGATCTACGCTGTCCGGAACTAAAATCTCCTTCGGAAGGAAATGGTTGTTTTTTGAATAGAACTGCCCGATGAACGTGAGGAACTCTTCATCTGCTTCCTGATAAAGCGGGAACATGCTGACATCGCGTTCAATGAGCTTCCCTTGGCGGATGAAAAAGACCTGCACGCACATCCAGCCCTTATCGTACGCGTACGCGAATACATCACGGTCGACTAGATCGTTCATCGTCATTTTTTGTTTTTCCATCGTTGATTCAATATGGGCCATTTGGTCACGAAGCTCTTTTGCTCGTTCAAACTCAAGATTCTCAGCAGCTTCATGCATTTTCTCTTCAAGCTCTTTTTTGACCTCATTATAGCCGCCCCTTAAGAAACGTGTAATGCTTTCAACCAGCTCTCTGTTCGTCTCTTCGGAAATATCCTTTACACACGGAGCGAGGCATTGGCCCAGATGATAGTAAAGGCACACTCTGTCCGGGAGCTTGGAGCATTTTCTGAGAGGATACAGACGGTCGAGCAGTTTTTTTGTTTCCCTTGCTGCCTGTACATTCGGATACGGCCCGAAATAGCGCCCTTTGTCTTTTTTGACATTGCGGGTGACAATCAGCCTTGGGTGGCGTTCATGGGTGAGTTTTATGAAAGGATAGGTTTTGTCGTCTTTGAGCATGACGTTGTATTTCGGATCATGCTTTTTGATCAGATTCATTTCTAAAATAAGCGCTTCAAGATTGGAGGACGTCACGATATATTCAAAATCCTCGATTTCCGTCACAAGCCTTTGGGTTTTCGCGTCGTGAGAACCGGTGAAGTAGGAGCGCACTCTGTTTTTCAGCACTTTTGCTTTCCCTACGTAGATCACAGTCTGCTGCCGGTCCTTCATGAGATAACAACCCGGTTGATCAGGAAGGAGGGCGAGTTTTTCTTTCAGTTGTTTGTTCATATGTTACCCTTCCTTATGTTTAATCCTTTATTTCCAGTTTAACACGAACGTTTGTTTTTCTCTATGGTTCACAATTGGCGAATAAAAAAAGCGATCCCTCAATCGGAATCGCTCTGGCATGTAAGCAGCGGAAAATTAAAGATGTTTGTTTACAAGCTCTTGAAGCGCTTCTTTTGGTTTGAAGCCGACTGAAGTTTCAACTACTTCGCCGTCTTTTAACACAAGAAGAGTCGGGATGCTCATAACGCCGTATTTTCCGGCAGTTTCTTGGTTTTCGTCTACATCGATTTTTACGATTTTCAGTTTGTCTCCCATTTCTTGATCCAATTCTTCAAGAACAGGTGCAATCATTTTACAAGGTCCGCACCAAGGAGCCCAGAAGTCTGCCAGTACGACGCCTTCGCTTGTTTCAGCTGAGAAAGATTGATCAGTTGCTTTTACGATAGCCATTATTGAATTCCTCCAATGTGAAATGATGATTTTTAGTATAGCATCTCCCATTCGTTCACGCTATTTTAATGCTTACAAATTATTTTTTCCTGATCACAGCCGGTTTACTCATTTTTATATGGTTGAATGGGATATGCTCTTTTTTTAAAACACAAATCTGATAATGGCCCCGATCACTACAATTGCCCCAATAATCATTAAAATGGTACGAAGCATAGGATCACATCTCCTCTTCACTGTCATGTACTTTACCATGCCCTGCCGGAGCTGTTTTAAAACCTGAAAAAGAGCGCCGGCATGAAGCTCCGGCGCTCTTGCGCGATTAAGAATCAGCACGCAGCGTAAGTAAGACGACTGACATTGGCGGGAGTTTTACTTTCAGTTTGTTTTTGCTGAGCGTGTATTGTCTGAAGGATTCCGGTTTGACATGATGAGGATCGTCAAACGTGTTATGCGCATTCATTTTTTCTGCCGTAAGAATGACTCCGGAATGGTCCGCTGCCTTGTGTAGGCCCCTCAGCTCGATTTCCGCCTCCGCTTTGTTTTGGTGATCGATGTTGCAAATTGTGATATTGATATCGCCTTCAGCTTGTTTCGACGCTGAAATGCTGATTTGCGGAAGCGTTTCACCGTTCCATTCATAGTCGGCAGACATTGTCTCTGTGGCTAAAAGAGAAGCGTCCTGGTGCACCTTAAACATATTGAATACATGGTACGTCGGTGTCAAAAGCATCCGCTCTCCCTCAGTCAAAATCATCGCTTGAAGAACATTTACTGTTTGGGCGATGTTGGCCATTTGCACCCGGCGGCAATGTTGATGGAAAATGTGGAAATGAGAAGCCGCCACCAGTGCATCACGAATGGTGTTTTGCTGATATAAGAAACCGGGATTCGTGCCTGGCTCGGGATCAAACCACGTGCCCCATTCATCAATAATCAGCCCGACCCGCTGCTCCGGATCGTACCGGTCCATAATCGTGCCGTGTTTTTGAATCAATTCATCGATGTATTTGGCTTTTTTCATCGTAATAAACCATTCATCTTCCGTGAATTCTGTGGCTGATCCTTTGCCCTTCCAAAAATCCCCCGGAATCGTGTAATAATGAAGACTCAACCCGTCCATCAGGCCAGCGGCTTTTTTCATAAGCACGTCCGTCCAATTAAAATCATCCACATTTGCGCCGCCTGCAATTTTATAAATGTCATTCCCGCTGTAATTGCGGACATAAGTCTGAAAACGCCGGTACAGATCTGCGTAGTATTCGGGATGCATGTTGCCGCCGCAGCCCCAGTTTTCATTGCCCACGCCGAAATATTTCAGCTTCCAAGGTTCTTCTCTTCCATTTTGCTTTCTCCAGTCTGACATCGGCGTGCCTTCTTCAAATGTCATATACTCAATCCACTCCGCCATTTCCTGAACGGTTCCGCTTCCGACATTGCCGCAAATATATGGCTCGCATTCAAGCAGCTCGCAAAGCATCATAAATTCATGCGTTCCGAATTCATTTGATTCAATTGTACCGCCCCAGTGAGTGTTCAGCATTGTCTTACGGTCACCGACACCGTTTGCCCAATGGTATTCGTCCGCAAAACACCCGCCCGGCCACCTGAGGACAGGAATGTGCAGCTGTTTGAGCGCCTCCAGCACGTCCTTTCGTATCCCGTTGATATTGGGGATGTCTGAGTCCGTTCCGACCCAGATCCCCTCATAAATCCCTCTTCCTAAATGCTCAGCAAAATGACCGTATATATTTTTGTTAATGGTTCCTTTTACGATATCTGTTTGAATCACTGCTTGATGTTCAGACATGCCTCTGATCATTCCTTTCATACGGATATGAAAAGCACCACAGTCAAATATGTGATCTGTCTTTTTGCCTGAGGAGTCAGCATGAATGTAAGCGCTTTTAAAGTAACCATATTATATATGTTCGTACATGTCAACGACATTTTCTATTGGTTTTATATTTGTACGTATGTATTTATAAATATGAAAAAATCCCGAACTTTTAAAGTCCGGGATTTCCTTTATGAGTGTATATTCAATTGTTTGAATTCCTCAGTTAATAACGGGACAACTTCAAATAAATCACCGACGATGCCGTAATCCGCTATTTTAAAGATATCGGCTTCAGGATCTTTATTGATGGCGACGATCACCTTGCTGTTTGACATGCCGGCCAAATGCTGGATGGCGCCGGAAATGCCGCATGCAATGTACAAATCCGGAGTGACGACTTTCCCGGTCTGCCCGATTTGGAGAGCGTAATCGCAATAATCAGCGTCACATGCCCCGCGAGAAGCCCCGACTGCGGCCCCTAGCACCTCTGCAAGCTTCTGCAGCGGCTGAAATCCTTCCATGCTTTTGACTCCTCGGCCGCCCGCAACGATAATTTTTGCTTCGGAGAGATCAACGCCGTCAGCTGTTTTTTTCACGACCTCTTGGATAACAGTGCGGAGGTCAGTAAGAGAAACATCAATGCTTTCGATGCTCCCCGATCTGCTGGTGTCTTTTTCTGAAGCTTGAATGTTATTGGGGCGAATTGTTGCAAAGATCATCGGATCGGTTGAAATGACGCGTTCAAAAGCTTTCCCCGAGTAAATCGGCCGTGTGAACACAACATTTCCTCCGGTAACGCTTACATCTATAGCATCAGAAATTAAGCCTGTTTGCAGCCGGGCAGCAAGCTTCGGTGAAAGATCCTTGCCCATTGCCGTATGCCCGAAGATGACTGAATCAGGATTTTCTTGCTCGATAACACCTCTCATGACCTGACTGTACCCGTCTGCCGTGTATGTTCTCAGCTTCGGGTCCTCAGCGGTAAGAACTTTATCTGCTCCGTAATGAATAAGCTCTTGTGCAATGCTTTGTACATTTTCACCGATGAGAACACCGATGACTTCCCCATCTCCTGATATGGTTCTTCCTGCAGCTATTGCTTCAAAGGTGACATTCCGCAATTCCCCATCGCGTATTTCTCCAAGCACGATCACTTTTTTTCCCATTCTAACATCCCCCTGTTTCTTTGAATGTCCAAGCTTTAAATGACTTTAGCTTCGCTGCGGAGCAATGAAACAAGCTCTTTTGCCTGTTCAGCAGGCTCACCTTGGAGAAGCTTCCCGGCTTCTTTTTTCGGCGGCAGAAAACGTTCAATGGTTTTCAGCTTTGGTTCAGCATCCTCTTCGTCCAGGTCAAGATCATCAAGTTCAAGCTCTTCAAGCGGCTTTTTCTTAGCCTTCATAATTCCCGGAAGCGATGGATAGCGCGGCTCGTTTAAGCCCTGCTGAGCTGTGACAAGCAATGGGAGCGTCGTTTTGATTTTTTCAACATCCCCTTCGACGTCCCTTTCTGCTTCTGCATCAGTGCCGTTGATTTCGAGTTTGGTGATCGTAGTGATACACGGAATGTCCAGTAGCTCGGCAAGCCGAGGCGCCACTTGTCCTGATCCTCCGTCAATGGCAACATTTCCGCCGAGAATCAAATCAAACTCCTGATTCTTCATATAGTGGTATAAAACTTGAGAAATGGAATATTGGTCGGGTTCTTCAAGATCATCTTCTATGTTGATTAAAACAGCTTGGTCACAACCCATGGCAAGCGCCGTACGCAATTCTTTCTCCGCTTCTTCACCGCCGACCGTGACGGCGGTGATCGTGCCGCCATGCTTTTCCTTCAGCTGGATGGCTTCTTCTATCGCGTACTCATCATATGGATTAATGATCCATTCCGCTCCGTCATCCTGAATCTTTCCTGTTTCAATGACGATTTTTTCTTCTGTGTCAAACGTCCGTTTCATCAGTACAAATAGATTCATGATCATATCCCCTTTTATTCGCCTTTGAACTGAGGCTTTCTTTTTTCGAGAAATGCCTGGATGCCTTCCTTGGCGTCCTCTGACTCAAATGCTTCCCCAAATCGCTTTGCTTCAAGCTTTAAGCTGCCTTCATAGGAATACACCTTGTTGGAATAAAGAAGTTCAAGCAAAGATGCCAGCGTTTGTGGGCTTTTCTCTGCAAACTTAGCGGCAAGTGCTTTTGCTTTTTCAATCACTTCTGCCTCATCTTTCGCTCCAATTGAGACAAGTCCGAGATCAAGCGCTTCTTTTCCGGATATCGGTTCTCCTGATCCGATAAGCTCTAATGCTTTGGCTGTACCGACATATCTCGGAAGGCGCTGTGTCCCCGCAAAACCTGGAATGATACCGAGATTAAGCTCCGGGAGCCCCAGCTTAGCATCTTCTGTTGCGATTCTGATATGACAGGCCATCGCAAGCTCCAGCCCGCCTCCGAGAGCAGCGCCGTGAATCGCTGCGATAATCGGTTTTGGAAAGCTTTCGATTCTCTCCATTAACTGCTGGCCGCGCTCAGCGAGCAATGAGGAATCCTCATTGCCTTTAAGCGATGTAAATTCTTTAATATCAGCGCCGGCTGAGAAAAATCTTCCCTCGCCGTGAATGATAATGCTTCGAACGCCTGCATCTGTCTCACATTGATCAAGACAGGAAGACAGCTCTTCTAATATCCGGCTGGAAAGCGCATTTGCCGGCGGATTGTGAATCGCCAAAACTGCCACAAATTGATCAACTGCCAGTGATATTGCATTCATAGGACAGAACTCCTTTACTTATTATGAATTCCGGACACCAATAATTCTAAAACGCTGTCTGAAAGCGCAGCAAGATCGTACTTTTGGTCATTCATCACCCAAGTTGTCACGGTTTCGTCAATCGTTCCAAAAATCATCTGCCGGGCGAGGCGGACGTCGAGGCCTTCTTTTAATTCGCCTGATTGTATGCCTTCCGTCAAAATGCCATCCAAAATATTTAAGTAGCCTTTTAATATTTCGTTGATTTTTTGGCGCAGCTCCAAGTTGGATTGGCGGAGCTCAAGCTGCGTGACAATTGCGAGATTATGGTCACCCGCTAAAAGGGAAAAATGCTTTGAAATCACAAGCGCCAATTTCTCTTTCGCTGTTGCTTTTTCTTTAATGTCCTCTTCCATCCGCTCAATAAATTGACCCATTTTTTCTTTGAAAAGAGAAATTAAAATATCTTCTTTGTTTTTAAAATAGAGATAGATGGTGCCGTCCGCTACCCCAGCTTGTTTGGCAATTTTGGATACCTGTGACTGGTGGTAGCCGTTTTCTGCAATGACTTCTACTGCTGCATCAATAATCTGCATATACTTTGGCCGTTTTTGCTTCAATGTTCATCGTTCCTTCCTATAGAAATGAATGACTATTCATTCATAATTTCATGATAAGAAGGATTTTCAGGTTTGTCAAGTTTATTCATAGGCGTTCTCTTTTTTTTATTTGATATGATGATTTTCGGTTTCTTCTTCAAGTAAACGCCTTCTTAAAATTTTTCCCACCGCCGTTTTCGGCAACTCCTTTCTGAAGTCATAGGCTTTCGGCACCTTATAGGGAGCTAGACGTGATCTCGCAAAAGCGTCCAGTTCTTCTGCATCGGCTTTTGCGCCTTTCTTTAATACGACAAATGCTTTTACTGTTTCTCCCCTGTAGGAATCGGGAACGCCTGCAACAACAATTTCCTGTATGGCTTCATGTTCATAAAGCGCTTCTTCTACCTCACGCGGGTAAATATTGTAACCGCCGGCAATGATGATATCCTTCTTCCTGTCAACAATATAGAAAAAGCCTTCTTCATCCATATAGCCCATGTCCCCGGTGAACAGCCAGCCATCTCTCAGCACTGCGGCTGTTTCCTCTGGTTTATTCCAGTATCCTTTCATGACTTGCGGACCTTTTACAATGATTTCTCCATGCTCATACGGAGCGGCAAGCTCACCCGTCTCTTCAGAATAGATCGCAGCGTCCGTACTTGGCCAAGGACAGCCGATACTGCCCGGCTTGTTTTTTCCCCAGATAAAATTGGCGTGCGTCACTGGGGATGCCTCAGACAAACCATAGCCTTCCACAAGCTTTCCGCCAGTCACCTTTTCAAATTTCTGCTTTACCTCCACAGGGAGCGCGGCTGATCCGCTAAGACAGCTTTTAATGGATGACAGATCATAATGCTGCAATTCGGGGTGATGCAAAAGGCCAATGTAAATTGTCGGTGCGCCAGGAAAGAGCGTCGGTTTGTGTTTGTCGATGATTTTAAGTGTTTCGAGCGGATCAAACTTAGGAAGAAGAATCATTTCGAAGCCTAGTTTAATCGAATAGTTCATGACTGCCGTCAGTCCGTAGACATGAAAAAACGGGACGATGCCCAGCACTTTTTCAGCGCCTTCTTTCACGTCATACATCCAAGCGGCGCACATTTCAGTATTTGCCAAAATATTTTGGTGCGTGAGCATGACCCCTTTTGGAGCTCCGGTTGTTCCTCCGGTATACTGGAGGACAGCGATATCATGCTCAGGATCGATCTTCGGGATTGTCAGGAGTTCAGTTTTTTCCTGCTTCATACTGGAAGCGAACGTGTGAATGTTAGCTGTTTTGTCAAAGTCGATATGCACTTTTTGTTTTTGCGTCAGCGGGTAAAGAATATTCTTCGGAAAAGGCAAATAGTCTTTTACGCTGGTTATCAAAATCTGGTCGACTATTGATAACGTTTTCATTTTTATTGCCTTCGGGAAAAGCAAATCTAAGGTGATGATTACACTTACCTGAGCATCTCTAAGCTGGTATTCAAGCTCGTGCTCGGTATAAAGCGGATTCGTCTGCACCACGATGCCACCGGCAAACAAGACGCCATAATAAGAAATCACTGTTTGCGGGCAATTGGGCAGCATAACAGCCACTCTGTCTCCTTTTTGCAGGCCATTGCACTGCAAAAAAGCTGCAAGTTTAAGAGCATCCGTCAGAATGTCATGAAAGGTGAGTTTTTTTCCATAAAACGATATTGCGGTTTTATCAGGGAATCGTGCGGCGGAGTCTGTCAGGATGGATTGCAGGGTTTTATTCGGCAACGGAAGCTCATGCGGGATATCGTTGGGATACTCGGCAAGCCACGGCTTTTGAGACTGCATAAAACCTCCCCTTTCGATTTTAGAGATCCACCTTATCATTATAGCAGATGGACGGCAAAAAAAAGAAAAAGAAAGGTAAATCTTTCTTTTTCTCATAATATGAACAGATATATAAGACCAATTAACAAAAAGATTCCCGCTGCGGCGAGCAGTATTTTCGCAAGCTTTTCCATCTATTCTCCGTCCCCTTATATTCCGGCTGCCACTACAAATGAAAGCCCGACAGAAATGACAAATGAAATAAAGCCGACAGCCCGGTTATCATTTTCGATTTCCTGATCAATTTTAAACCGCGGAGTCAAAAACTCAAAAATAAAGTAGCTGATCAGAAGCATAACAAACCCGTAAACGCCCCAGCCGATCATTTGCAGCAGCGAATTATGCTGGGAGATGGAATGCTGAAATACGTTTGCGATTCCCAAAATTTTTCCGCCGGTCGCCATTGCCACCGCAAGATTTCCTTTTTGAATCTCTTCCCAGTTTTTATAAGCCGTCACCAGCTCAAACACAGTCAAAAAGAGGACGAGGCAGAGAACCGCGACACTGTAATATGCCGCGATTTCCACAAGCTCGTTTTCCCAAAAATCACTCATGGCCATACTCCCTTTTATTTTAGTTCAACAACCGTAACGCCTGATCCTCCCTCACCTGCTTCACCGAAACGGGAACTTTTGACGCTGCGGTGGTTTTTCAGAAGATCCTGTACGCCTTTTCTTAAAGCGCCGGTTCCTTTTCCGTGGATGATTGACACTCTTGGATATCCGGCTAACACCGCATCATCCAAGTATTTTTCAACCCGGCTGAGGGCATTTTCATAGCGTTCGCCGCGGAGATCAAGTTCAAGAGATACGTGATAGTCCTTTCCCTTGACCGCTGTAATGATTTTTTCTTTTTTTGGCTCCGGAGCTGATTTGATAAACTCCAGATCTTTTTCTTTTACTTTCATCTTTAAAATACCGATTTGAACATTCCATTCATTGCCGCCTGTTTTTTCGAGCAATGTTCCTTTTTGCCCGAAAGTGAGGACTTTCACCTCGTCGCCAGGCTTAAAGTCGCGTTTTTGCGCTTTCGGCTTTTCCGGTTTCTTGGACTTTTCAAAAGCCGGCATAGCGCCTTCTAACCGTTTCTTCGCGTTAATCAGCTCGTGATCCTTGAAGGATTTGTGTTCTTCTTTTATGGAGCGCAATTCATGAATAATGTCCTCGGCTTCTTTCATTGCCGCTTTTACTTTTTCAGCAGCCTGCTGTTCTGCCTCTTCAAGCATTTTGTCTTTTTTGCTGTTAAGCTCGATGATTTGCTGCTGCAGCTCTTTATGCAGTTTTTCCGCTTCTTTTCTGATTGATTCTGTCTCAGAAAGCTCTTCTTCCGCACGTTTTTTGCTTTGTTCCAGCGACGCAATCATCGTATCGACTTCGTTATGCTCGGCCGTCATTTCTGACTTCGCCTGCCCGATGATATGGTCCGGGAGCCCGAGGCGTTTTGAAATTTCGAAAGCATTGCTTCGACCCGGCACACCAATTAAAAGTTTATAGGTCGGTGACAGCGTTTCGATGTCAAATTCAACGCTGGCATTCATGACGCCTTCTCTGTTATAGCCGTACGCCTTCAATTCCGGATAATGCGTCGTAGCTAACACTCGTGCATTGGTGCGATGCACGTCATCCAAGATGCTCATGGCGAGGGCCGCCCCCTCCTGCGGATCTGTCCCTGCACCAAGTTCATCGAAAAGCACAAGGCTGTTTTCATTGACCTGTTCTAAAATGCCGACAATGTTCACCATATGGGATGAGAACGTACTTAAACTTTGCTCAATCGACTGTTCATCACCGATATCAGCGAATACGTGCTCAAATACTGCCGCTTCTGACCCTTCATCTGCCGGGATATGAAGACCTGATTGCGCCATTAAGGTTAGCAGGCCTAACGTTTTAAGGGTGACTGTTTTCCCCCCGGTGTTTGGCCCTGTGATGACAATGGTTGAAAAATCGCGGCCAAGCTCGATGTCATTGGCAACAACCTGGTCAGGCGGAAGCAATGGATGGCGGGCTTTTTTCAAACGGATAAAGCCGGTGTCGTTCATAATCGGTTTTGTCGCTTTAACCGCTTTTGCATATCTAGCTTTTGCAAAAATAAAGTCAAGCGTCTGCAGCACTTGCAAATCTAGAAATAGCTCCTCTGTATACTCTGCCGTTTTCTCTGTCAGCACACGCAAAATCCGTTCAATTTCTTGCTTTTCTTTCACTTTCGCCTGCTGAAGGGAATTGTTCATATCTACAATCGCCTGCGGTTCAATGAATAATGTCGCACCAGAGGATGAGGTGTCGTGCACAATTCCTCCATAGCTGGATCTGTACTCCTGTTTGACCGGGATCACAAAGCGGTCATTCCGAATCGTAACAATCGTATCAGACAGCATTTTCGAAGCGGAAGAGGAACGCAGCATCGACTCTAACCGGTCTCTGACTCTTGATTCGAGTGTTCTGAGCTGTGTGCGGATTCCTCTTAATGTTTCCGATGCATGATCAAGCACTTCTCCGTGATCATCAATGCAGGAATTAATGTCCCGCTCTAAATCGGACAGCGTGATAAGCTGTTCAGCATGCTGATGGATCAGCGGAATGTCGACACCGTCTTCAGCCATTTGGGTGATAAAACGTTTCATTTGTTTAACTGCATAAAGCAGGCCTGAGATTTCAGTGAATTCAGAAGGACTGAGAACGCTGCCGATTTCCGCCCGTCTTAACGCTCCTCTGATATCTACAAGGCCGCCAAATGGCGCTTGGCCTCTCAGCCGGATAATGTCAGAAGCTTCGTCTACTTCATCCAGCTGTTTTTTGATTTCGTCTATAGAAGCAGAAGGCTTAAGCTCGAGAAGCATTTCTTTTCCGAGCGATGAAGCGGCATGCCCAATAACCTGTTCTTTCACTTTATGAAATTCAAGAGCTGATAATACTTTTTGCTGCACGATTGTGTGAGCCTCCTTACTTAATCGTTGCGCTTCAGAAATGCCTCTACGTCTTTAAGCGACCGGGCATTCAGAACGTTTTTCGTTTCCGTCCATCCTTTGCGCGCGGCAGTAACGCCAGTTTTCATATCGTCTAACATCTCAATATTATGGGCATCAGTATTAATCACCAATGTAACCCCTTGTTCGTTTGCTTTCATTAAATGCTCTGTGCGCAGATCAAGGCGCGCAGGGTTGGCGTTGAGTTCAAGCGCCGTATTTGTTTTCCTCGCAAGCTCAATCAGCTGATCAATATCGATTTCGTAACCGGCCCGTCTGCCGATAAGGCGCCCGGTCGGGTGTGCGATAATGTCAACATGCTTGTTTGTCAGTGCCGTCTCAAGCCGTTTCATAATCACGTGTTCCGGCTGATTAAAACTGGAATGAATCGATGCAATAACGATATCCATTTCCGCAAGCACATCGTCATCATAATCGAGCGTACCGTCAGGCAGGATATCCATCTCAACGCCTTTCAAAATACGGAAGTTTTCAAACTCTGCATTCAGTGCGTCAATTTCTTTTGCCTGCTGCTTAAGTCTTTCTGCAGTAAGGCCGTTGGCGACCTTTAAATATTGTGAGTGATCGGTGATCGCCATGTATTGATAGCCTTTTTTGATGCAGGCTTCAGCCATCTCTCTGATTGAAAATGCACCATCGCTCCACGTTGAGTGCATGTGGAGATCACCTTTGATTTGCCCGGGTTCTATCAGTTCAATGCTGTCGCTGTAGGTTTCCACTTCCTGTCCGCTTTCACGAATTTCCGGCGGAATCAGCGGCAGGCCGAAGTGCGCATAAAATTCACGTTCACTCGGAAATGTTTTGATCTCTCCGGTTTCAACTGTCTCAACGCCGTATTCACTGATCCGCTCGCCGCGTTCTTTGGCGATTTGGCGCATTTTAATATTGTGATCCTTTGATCCCGTAAAATGATGGAGTGTTGTCGGAAACTGCTCTTCCGTCACAAGACGGAAATCGACGCTTGTTTCATATTCAAAGGAAAGGATGACGGACACCTTCGTATCTCCGCTTGCGATCACGCTTTTGATGTTTGGCAGCTCAAGAAGCTGCTCTCTTACTTCAGCCGGATGATCTGTAGCAATGATATAATCCAGATCCTTCACCGTTTCCCGCGCTCTGCGGAGACTTCCGGCACGAGAAAATTTGATGATATGCGTAAATTGAGAAAGATGCTCCTCAATTTCCCGCGCGATCCGGAGGGCGTAGCCGATCGGGAACCGTTCAGGCTGTTTTCCGGCTTCCCCGAGCGCCTGTAATATTTTTTCTTCCGATTTTTTGCCGAAGCCCGCAAGACCTTGTACCTTTTGCTGTTCACAGGCTTCCTTCAGAGATTCTGCATCATGTACGCCGAGCTCTTTATATAGCTTTGCGATTTTTTTGCCGCCGAGCCCCGGCAGCTTCAATAAAGGCACGAGTCCTTCCGGCACTTCTTTCTGAAGCGATTCGAGCGTGCTTGACTTTCCTTCATCTATATACTCTTTAATGACGCTGTACGTTCCTTTTCCAATGCCGGACAGCGACATCATATCGTCCATTTCTGATAAGCTTCGGTCGTCCTGTTCCAGGGCTGCCGCCGCTTTTCGGAAGGCGGATACTTTAAACGGGTTGTCCCCTTTTAGTTCCATATAGACTGCAATGGTTTCAAGCAGCCGGATAATATCTTTTTTATGCATATCATAACCCCCAGACGTTCACATATGTTTCCATCATACTTGAAAAAAACTTCTCCGGACAAGAGAAGTTTTTTTATGCCCCGTACTGTGTCCACAGCTCTTGTAGGAGCCCTGACAAGTATGGTGTATGGTTAATGATCACATTTGCGAGGGACGATTGCCCCATCATTTGCTGCAGTGCATCTACCGGCAGAACGGATGCGACATACAGCAGCACAAATGTAAATAAATAGACTTCTAGAAAACCGAGAACGGCGCCCAGCATCTGGTTGATTTGTTTAATCACCGGAATGCCGGCTACAATACTCAGGAACGAGCCGATGATTCTCAGTAAGATTTTAGCAATGATAAATAAAACGATAAACGCAATCGCATTATAGTACGCTGCTTCCAAATTCCCCGTAAAAAAAGAAAGAGCCGGCTGTCCCGCTGAAAAATCGGGTGCGGGAATCCAATGTAAATGCGGTGCCACGTTTTTATAGAATAAAGCCGCAAAGGCAATTGATAAAATAAAGCTCGTCAAGCGGATAAACTGCAGGATAAAACCGCGTTTTAACCCCAGTAAAGTCCCCATCAGGAGCAAGATTAAGATGATGATATCTAGCATAGTTGTTCAATCCTTTTCTTTAAGCTGACGCTCCAGTTTTTCACATTTCTCTTGTAATTTGACATAATCGTGCACCACATTTACCGCTGTCAGCACTGCAAGTTTATTTATATCAAGGTATGGATTTTTTTCATTGATTTCTCTCATTTTATCATCAACAATTCCGGCGACATACCTCATATGGGCTCTGCTTTCTTCACCGACAATCGTGAAGTGCTGGCCGTAAATGTCAACGGTTGTTTTTGTTTTTTTGCCGTCAGACAACGTTTCTCCTCCATTCCGCGAGAATCCTAGTTCTTATCATAACACGTTTATTAAATGAATGGAAAGACGAGCCTCCCGCTGTTATGATACACTGGTATATACAGCGAAAAGTGTAAAAAAAGGAGATTATTACGTGTCCCATTCAGTGATAAAAGTATCGTTGTCTGCTATTGACCAAATGAAAATGACATACAGCGGTTCGCTTACAGCCTCTGTTCCGCAGGGAGCCGTTTTTCAGGCGAAACCGCCCGGCTGTACCATTACAGCATATAAATCAGGCAAGGTCTTGTTTCAAGGCAAAAACGCAGCGGCAGAATCCGCGCGCTGGGGAACAGCAGAGCCGGAAAAGAAGAAAATGGCCAAAAAGCCGGCTGATCCCCGCTATGCCCCTCCGGCAGATATCGCCGGAATGTCTGTTATCGGTTCTGACGAAGTCGGAACCGGAGATTACTTTGGCCCAATGACGGTTGTATGCGCGTACGTCGACAAAACCATGCTTCCTTTAATGAAGGAACTCGGTGTTAAGGATTCTAAAGATTTAAAAGATCCGCAAATCATCGAGATTGCCCGAAACCTGATCAAAACCATTCCATATAGCCTGCTGGTTTTAAAAAATGAAAAGTATAACAGCATGCAGGAAAAAGGCATGAGCCAAGGGAAAATGAAAGCTTTGCTGCACAATCAGGCGATCACACATTTATTAAGAAAATTGGATGGAGTAAAGCCTGAAGCCATTTTGATTGACCAATTCGCTGAGCCAGGCGTCTACTTCAATCATTTAAAGGGCAGAGACATTGTGAAGGAGCGGACCTATTTTAGCACAAAAGCTGAAGGTATTCACCTGGCTGTCGCCGCTGCTTCAATCATTGCAAGGTATTCGTTTTTAATGGAAATGGATAAACTATCACGCGAGGCAGGAATGACGCTTCCAAAAGGGGCCGGTCCTCACGTCGATGAAGCGGCCGCCAAGCTGATCCTCAAAAAAGGGGCATCTGCACTCAGGACCTTTACAAAACTCCATTTCGCCAATACGCAAAAAGCGCAGCGCCTTGCTGATAAAAAACGCTCATAGAAAAAAGCTTGCAGATTTCTCTGCAAGCTTTTTTATCAGCCTCTTAAAACAGCTTGATATGTGTCTTCTAACGCTTTCAGCACTTTGCTGTGCGCCTTTGTCACTTCTTCTTCAGTCAGTGTTTGTTCAGGGTTGACATACTGGAGTGAGAAAGCGACTGACTTCTTGCCTTCCTCCATATGTTCGCCTTCGTATACGTCAAAGACGGTTACCTCTTTCAGAAGCTTTCCGCCAGCCTCTTTAATGACGCTCTCGAGCTGTCCGCTTGTGACGGTTTTATCTGTTACAAGGGCGATATCACGTGTCACAGACGGATATTTCGGAATCGCCGTGTAAACAAGAGGTGCTGTTTCTGCCGCGAGCAACGCATGAAGATCGAGCTCAAATACGTATGTTTCCTTTATATCCAGTTCTTTTTCCAATGAAGGATGGACTTGGCCGATGAAGCCGATCAGAGAACCATTCAATAAAATGTTCGCTGTTCTGCCCGGATGCAGCTGTTTGCGTTCAGACTGTACAAATTCAATGCTGTCTAGGACGTTGAGTTTGTCTAACAGCCCTTCTACAATTCCTTTGACAACAAAGAAATCAACTGGTTTCTTTTCACCCTGCCATAGCTGCTTGCGCCATAATCCGGTAACAGCTCCTGCTACGCGTTCTGTTTCAACAGGTTTTGTGTCCTCTTCCTTCGTCAGGAAAACGGAGCCGACTTCGTACAGTGCAACTGAGTCAGTCTGCCTCGCGAGGTTGTAAGAAACAGAATCAAGCAGATTCGGAACAAGACTGTGTCTGAGAATGCTTCTTTCTTCACTCATTGGAAGCGCAAGCACAGTATTCAGTGATTTTTCAATCGCAAACGCTGCCGCTTTCTTCTCGTTTGTCAGTGAGTAAGTGATGGCTTGTGATAAGCCTGCGCCTTCAAGGAAGCGTCTGACTTTACGGCGTTTTGCCTGGTATGGCGTTAATCCGCCTGTAGTTCCCGCTGTCTCAGGAAGCGTAGACGGAATGTTATCGTAGCCGTACAGTCTTGCCGCTTCTTCGATTAAATCCTCTTCTATTGTAATGTCGCCGCGGCGTGATGGGACGGTCACAACGAGAAGTTCACCCGCTTCACCGACCGTAAAACCGAGACGTTTATAAATGCTGATCAGTTCTTCTTTACTGATCGTCAGGCCTAGAACGCTGCTCACTTTGTCAGCAGATACGTGAATGTTATTTGCTTCGATTGTCAGGTGATCTTCCTCAACTGTTCCTGCAAGCACCTCACCGCCGGCATACAGATGGATCAGCTGCGCAGCCCGTTCTGCTGCAAGACGTACGCGCGCCGGATCAATTCCTTTTTCAAATCTTACGCTTGATTCACTTCTCAAACCAAGGTCTTTGGAAGCCTTGCGAACCGTCTGCCCGTTGAAATACGCAGCCTCAAGCAAAATCGTTTTCGTATCTTCCTGAACCTCTGACTCTGCTCCTCCCATGACACCCGCAACGGCATGCGCTTTCGTTCCGTTTGTAATGACAAGGTGATCGGCGGACAGCTTACGTTCTTGATCATCAAGAGTTACGATCATTTCATTCTCAGCTGCTTTTCTTACTACGACTTCCTTAGAGCCAAATCTGTCATAATCAAACGCATGAAGCGGCTGTCCGTATTCCAACAGGACAAAATTTGTGATGTCAACGACGTTGTTGTGCGGACGAATGCCTGCATTCATCAGCTTTGTCTGCATCCAAAGCGGTGACGGAGCAATCGTGACATTTTTAATGATTTTTGCAGTGTATAGCGGGTTCGCTTCTTGATCTTCAATTTTGACTGAAATGTAATCAGACGCTTGTTCTGAAGCAGCCGGGTAATCCGTTTGCGGAAGCTTTACCTCAGTGTCTAAAATCGCGGCAACCTCGTAAGCAACACCAAGCATGTTCATGGCATCGGCGCGGTTTGGCGTTAAACCCAGCTCAAGAATCGCATCGTCAAGCTGTAAAGCCGCTAAGGCATCGCTTCCTGTTTCAGCGTCATTCGGGAATACGAAAATGCCTTCTGCATACTCCTTCGCCACAAGTTTGCTTTCAATACCAAGCTCCTGTAAGGAACAGATCATGCCGTTTGATTCTTCACCGCGAAGCTTAGCTTTTTTGATTTTGAAATTGCCCGGCAGCACCGCTCCGACTGTTGCAACCGCGACTTTTTGTCCTTTATCCACATTCGGCGCACCGCAAATGATTTGTACAGGGGCTTCAGCTCCAATATCCACAAGGCACTTATTCAGTTTATCAGCATTCGGATGCTGCTCGCGCTCCAGCACATGGCCGATGACAACGCCTTTGATGCCTTCTCCTTTGTATTCAATTCCTTCAACCTCAATACCGGCTCTTGTAATTTTTTCAGCAAGAACAGCCGGGTCCATGCCTTTTAAATCAACATAATCCTCTAACCATTTATAAGAAACAAACATCCTTGCATCCTCCTCTTACGCCTGTTTAAACTGCGAAATAAATCTGACATCGTTTGTATAGAAGTGGCGAATATCATCAATGCCGTATTTCAGCATCGCGATGCGCTCAACACCCATTCCGAATGCGAAGCCCTGATATTCCTTCGGATCAAAGCCAGCCATTTTAAGCACGTTCGGGTGAACCATGCCGGCGCCGAGGATTTCAATCCAGCCTGTTCCTTTACATACTGAGCAGCCGTTCCCACCGCATTTAAAGCATGTCACATCCACTTCTACTGAAGGCTCAGTAAACGGGAAGAAGCTTGGGCGGAGTCTGATCTCGCGGTCTTGCCCGAACATTTTTTTCGCAACGAGTTCAAGCGTTCCTTTTAAATCACTCATGCTGATGTTTTTGTCAACGACAAGCCCTTCAATTTGCATAAATTGGTGAGAGTGCGTCGCATCATCGTTATCACGGCGATATACTTTACCCGGGCAAATGATTTTAACGGGACCTTTGCCTTCATGCTTTTCCATCGTACGTGTTTGGACAGGAGAAGTTTGCGTTCTCATCAAAGTTTCCTCTGTGATGTAAAAGCTGTCCTGCATATCGCGCGCAGGGTGTTCTTTCGGAAGATTGAGCGATTCGAAGTTGTAGTAATCCGTTTCAACCTCTGGCCCTTCCTCGACTGTGTAGCCCATCCCGATAAATAAATCTTCAATTTCTTCAATGACAACAGTGAGCGGATGGCGGCCGCCGACTGCAACAGGGTTCCCCGGCAGCGTGACGTCAATTGTCTGCCCTGCAAGCTTCTGTTTCATTTCCTCTTCTTCAAGCTTCTCGTTTTTGTCAGCAATCGCATTGGCAATACGCTCCCTTACTTCGTTCGCGAGCGCCCCCATTTTTGGACGTTCCTCAGCAGAAAGCTTGCCCATTCCGCGCAGCACTTCTGTAATCGGCCCTTTTTTTCCGAGATATTGCACCCGAATATCATTGACAACCTTCAATGAGCTTGCCGCTTCTACTTGTTCTAAAGCTTCTTGTTCCAGCTGTTTTAGCTTTTCTTCCATTTTGCATCCTCCTTTTATGTAAACAAACCGTCATATGTCTTTGGAAAATAAAAAAAAACCCGTCCCTTGTACAAGGGACGAGTTGTGGCCGCGGTACCACCCTTATTTCAGACAGACTGATGCTGTCGTCAGCTTCATTGACATAACGGAATCAGATTCCGGTTCACCTTTACGCGCAGTGTACGCGGTCCCGGCGACAACTCAAGAGGTGAAGCCAATTTCCGGCTGCGTTAAAAATGCTCTCAGTCAGCGGCATTTTCTCCCTGGAAAGCAGTTGATCAGAAATTGAGGTCCTCTGTCACGGTTTTTGAAATATTATGTTCTATTATAGAGAAATCCAACACTTGGCGCAACACTATCCTCGCAAGTGATACACGAGGATGGCAGCCGCAACCGCAACGTTTAGTGATTCAGCCTGTCCGTAAAGCGGCACGTACAGGTTCAAATCCGTTTTTTCCAGCAATGCAGCATCCACCCCTGCACCTTCATTTCCTACAATGAGCGCAAAGGATTCAGACTGAGGAATCTCCTGGTAAGGCGCTCCGTTTTGCAGCGCCGTGCCGTATACTTTTACGCCCTCTGCCTTCAATTCGTCCACATATGAAGGCAGGTTTCTTCTCACAACAGGAATATGGAAGTGAGATCCTTGAGCAGATCGCAGTGTTTTTCCGTTAAAGGCGTCCGCCGTGCCGTCACCGAGTACAACCGCATCCAAACCGGCCGCATCAGCCGTTCGAATCATTGTGCCAAGGTTGCCCGGATCTTGAACAGCGTCAATCAGCAGCACCTTGCGTGCCGTTGCCAGCTTTTCTTCAGGCATATGGCACACAGCGGCAATCTGCTGCGGCGTTTCGGTTTCAGTCACAGCTGAAAACGCATCTTCACTCAGCATATAGCACTGGATACCAGTCTCAAGATCTGAAGGAATCTTCGTTTCATCCTTTACAAGGATTTCTTTCACAATGCCCGGGCTTTTCAACGCCTCTTCAACGAGGTGTTCTCCCTCTATCAGAAATGTATTTGTTTTTGTTCGTTCTTTTTTTGTGTGAAGCTTTTTCCAATCCTTCACTTTTTGATTTTTTGCCGATTCTATTTGTTTCACTGTCTATGTGGCGCTCCTTTTTTTAACATGATGTTATTATATCGCAAGAACAGCACATAATAAACCAGGTGCAGGGTTAGAATATACGTATTACATTTTAGAAAAAGGAGCGTTTTACATGGATCTTAATTTACGTCATGCCGTCATCTCCAATGTCACCGGCAATAATCAGGAGCAGCTTGAGCATACAATCGTAGATGCGATTCAAAGCGGTGAAGAAAAAATGCTTCCAGGGCTCGGCGTTTTATTCGAAGTCATTTGGCAGCACGCATCCGAAAGTGAGAAAAACGAAATGCTGAAAACGCTTGAAGGCGGATTAAAACCCGCCGAATAAGACATGAAACCGGGTGACAGCACCCGGTTTTTTTCTTATATAATAAAAACATGATGAGGGGGAACGCCATGTTTTTACAGCCGTTATTAGCGAAAAAAATTATTGCTGAAGTTAAAAAAATGTACGAACGTGAAGTCATTATTGTAAACACGGACGGTCTTATTATGGCAGGCACAAACGATGAGCGTGTCGGACAATTTCATGAGGGAGCGCTTATCTGCGCAAAAGAAAGACGCAGCGTGATTATTACAAAAGAAGATGAAACAAGGTTAAAAGGAGTGAAAGCAGGCATAAACCTCCCTGTATTTTTTGACCATGATGTGATCGCCGTCTTCGGGCTGACAGGTGAGCCTGCAGAGATTCAGCCATTCGGAGAACTGCTTCGAAAAATGACAGAGCTGTTCATTAAGGAATCGCGGCACTTAGAGCAATCCCAGTGGCGTGAGAGAATGCTGGAGTCCTTTATGATCGATTGGCTGCAACTAAAGGAGTGGTCTCCCAGTTTTCTTGAGAAAGCTCAACTTCTTGGTGTTGACCTTTCCTCCCGGCGCCAAATGATTCTTATTCAGGGGTATGAGTGGTCACGTCATGATATTGAAAAAATGGCACGCATATGGAAATCATCGTACCCTGCGGATTTGTTCATCAGGTGGGGAAATGAACGGATTTTGATTAATCATGAAGTGCCGCAGCATGAACAAAGGGATCGGCTTTTACGGAAAATCCTTCACATTTGTTTGTTTGCCAATACCGCAAGCAGCCAATATACAGCAGCTGGCGCCGGAAGGGCTGTCGCAAGCTCCAGCCTGACAGAGTCATACGAGCAAGCGGAAAAAGCGCTGGCTGTCAGCCTTAAGCGAAAAACGCCCATATTTGAAGAGGATCTGAAGCTTGATATGTGTCTGACGGAGATCAGCCCGGGAACCCGAAACGAATTTCCGCAAAGAGTATTAGGAGAGGCGCTAGAGCATCAGGAACTTATGAATACGATACGGACTTTCTTTCATCACGATTTGTCTTTGAAACAAACCGCTGAAGACATGCATATACACATC
Organism: Bacillus sp. YP1; assembly: GCF_000877815.1. Taxonomy (NCBI): domain Bacteria; kingdom Bacillati; phylum Bacillota; class Bacilli; order Caryophanales; family Bacillaceae; genus Bacillus; species Bacillus sp. YP1. The sequence continues at coordinate 2,546,292 of NZ_CP010014.1, forward strand.
AATACATTGCGTTATCGTCTGTCTAAGGCTGAACAGCTGACGGGTTTACGTTTTGACCGTACCGAGGACGTCGTCACGATGTACGTCGCACTCTATTTTTTAGATCAAGATACAAAATAGAGAGAGTTTCAGTTTCATTTTTTGTATGTTTCTCCATGGAAGGCTTTGCTTTTTTTCTTTTACAATAGATTGAAAGCGTTTTTTGACAGGGGGATGGGTGAAATGATCACCAAGGATGTAAAGGAACAGCTGATTCGGGTCTCCGGACCAGAAAACTTTGATGACTCGAATGCCGGCCGTCTCGTCTATTCATATGATGCGACGCCTCAGTATCAGTCTATGCCTGATGCCGTGATTGCTCCAAGGAATACTGATGAAGTATCACGCATTTTAACAATTTGCAGCGAACATCGAGTGCCGATCGTTCCAAGAGGATCAGGGACAAACCTGTGCGGCGGCACGTGCCCGACTGAAGGCGGACTTGTGCTTCTCTTTAAGCACATGAACCGAATTCTTGAAATTGATGAAGAAAATTTAACTGCCACAGTTCAGCCGGGCGTTATTACGCTGGATATGATCAAGGCAGTTGAAAGCAAAGGTTTGTTTTATCCGCCCGATCCGAGTTCTATGAAAATCTCAACTATCGGCGGCAACATCAATGAAAATTCCGGCGGGCTCCGCGGATTAAAATACGGCGTCACCCGCGACTATGTTATTGGACTGGAGGTTGTGCTCGCAAATGGTGACATCATCCGCACCGGCGGAAAACTCGCAAAGGATGTGGCCGGATACGATCTCACACGTCTTTTTGTCGGCTCAGAAGGAACACTCGGCATTGTGACAGAGGCAATCGTCAAGCTCGTTCCAAAGCCTGAAACAAAAAAGACGCTGCTTGCCCTATATGAAAATATCGATGCCGCTGCTCAAACGGTATCAGACATCATTGCCGCAAAAATCATACCCGCCACGCTTGAATTTCTCGACCAGCCTACACTTTTGGTGATTGAGGATTATGCCAAAATCGGACTTCCGACAAGCGCAAAAGCAGTTTTGTTAATTGAACAAGACGGGCCATATGAAACTGTTGAACGGGATATGGAAAAGATTGAGGCGATCTGCAAAAAAGGCGACGCCGTATCCGTTCAGACCGCACAAACGGAGGAGGAGGCATTCGCCCTGACTGAAGCACGGCGATCTGCACTTTCTGCCCTAGCCCGCCTCAAACCGACGACGATTTTAGAGGATGCGACCGTTCCTCGCTCAGAAATCGCCAATATGGTTAAAGCGATTAATGATATTGCTGCTAAATATGATATTTCCATCTGCACCTTTGGTCATGCGGGAGACGGGAACCTTCACCCGACATGCACGACAGACATAAGAAATAAGGATGAAATGGAACGTGTCGAACAGGCTTTTGCCGAGATTTTTGAGAAAGCGATTGAACTTGGCGGGACGATAACCGGAGAGCACGGAGTCGGGGAAATGAAAGCGCCTTACTTGGAAATGAAGCTGAAAAAAGAAGGCATTGATGCGATGAAAGCGTTGAAAGCGGCATTTGACCCCCTGAACATATTAAATCCGGGCAAAGTGTTTGCGAAAGATGCCAGAAAACGTGTGGTGGCGGAAAGATGACAACAGAAAAAGAAATGAAACAGATCCAAAATGAATTTAAAGAGCGTATGGATGAAGGCGAGTTATTAAATTGTATGCGCTGCGGTTTCTGTCTTCCTTCCTGTCCGACCTATATCGAATCGGGATTTCAGGAAACACACTCTCCGCGCGGGCGCATCGCCTTAATGAAAGCCGTAGCCGACGGTATGATTGAACCGGATGAAGATGTCGAACGGTCGCTGTCACTTTGCCTCGGCTGCCGCGCCTGTGAGCCTGTATGCCCGTCTGGCGTGAAATACGGGCAGCTGCTTGAGGAAGCCAGAGATATTATCCACCAAAATAAAAAACACTCGCTTGGTGAACGTGTCATGCGAAAGACGGCTTTTCACGAGCTGTTTCCGCATCAAAACCGCATGTGCTCAGCTGTAAGCCTTATCGGTTTGTATCAGCGTTCAGGACTGCAAACCGCTGTGCGAAAATCAGGCATGCTTCGGGTCCTGCCTGAGCATTTGCGGACGATGGAAGCTGTTCTTCCTGATGTTCCAAAAAGCAAAGACATGAAACATCGGCCGCGTTTCCTGCCGTCCATTGGCCCCATGAAAAAACGGGTCGCCTTTTTTTCGGGCTGCTTAATGGATACAATGTTTTTACCGACCAACAACGCCACATTGAAGCTTTTACAGCTGGCAGGCTGCGACATTGTCATTCCGCCTGAACAGGCTTGCTGCGGGGCGCTTCATGGACACAGCGGTGAAAAAAACACAGGGAAAGAGCTCGCGAAACAAAATATCGCTGCTTTTGAAGCGTTAGACGTGGATGCTGTCATTACAAACGCAGGAGGATGCGGAGCCTTTCTTACCGAATATGATCATTTGCTGAAGGATGACCCGGAATGGTCGGAGCGGGCCGTCGCTTTTGTTCAAAAGCTGAAGGATTTTTCTTCAGTTTTGGTTGAACTCGATTTCCATCAAATGGACTTAGCGCTCGAGACACCTCAGGTCGTTACCTACCAAGATTCATGCCACCTAAGAAATGTAATGCATACGTCGCTTGAGCCCCGCCAGCTTCTTAAAAGCATCAAAGGGGCGGAATTCAAAGAAATGGAGAAAGCAGACAGCTGTTGCGGGTCAGCGGGAATTTACAACATCGTCGAAGCTGAAATGTCTATGAAAATACTGGACAGCAAAATGGCTGCCGTCAAAGCAACCGAAGCGATCCTCATTGTAACAGCAAATCCCGGCTGCCTGCTGCAGATGAAGCTCGGGATTGAACGCGAAGGACTAAGCGGTAAAGTCAGAGCCGTTCACCTGGCTGATTTGCTATTGGAAGCAGCCGGGCACAAAACATCATGAGAAAGCCCAAAACAGACATTGTTTTGGGCTTTTGTGCGTTATTCCATCGGACTGCAAATTTCGATATAATGTCCATCCGGATCAGCGATATAGGCGACCGTCTGCCCCCATGGTTTCACTTTTGGCTCCCCGATAATCGATACGCCTTGTTCTCTCATCCTTTTGATGACCGCTTCTACATTTTCAGTAACAAACCCGATTTCAAATGTGTTTGAAGCAGATGTATCCGGAATGTCCAGCGCCGTGATGTCTCTGGCGCTTTCCCGCGTATTAAGCGCCAATATCGTAGACCCTGTATCAAATTCGATATACGTTCCGTGTTCAGCACGAATCGGCAGTCCTAAAATATCCCGGTAAAAATGAATAGCCCGCTTGCTGTCCGATACGTATAGAATAAGATATTTCATTGATAGATTCATTGAAAACCCCCTCAACATTTTCAATAGTCCTTCTAGCCCGGTATAGACGCTTCCATCCTTAAGCTCGGATCTTTCCACATCTGCGCCCATTTTTTCACAGCCGCCACGATAATAATGAAGCCTAACACCAGCATGATGATAGATAATACGCCATTCAATACACTATATCCTGCTGCTTCAGGATTGAGATACACATTGCGCACCATCCAATAGCCCGCATAATTGACAGTGACATATAAATAGGCAAGCGGGATAAGGCAAGTCAGAATGTATCGGCGTTTATCAGCGATTTTCAGCACGATGGTCGCTCCGATAATCAGCCCCACTGAAGCCATCAGCTGATTAGAAACGCCGAACAGCGCCCAAATGGAACCGATATCTCCTGAATACAGCAAGTACCCCCACATCAAACAGGCAAGCGCGCTGGCAAATACAGAGCCCGGAATCCAGTCTGTTTTCTTCAGCGGCTTATACACCTCCCCGAAGAAATCCTGGATCAAATAACGGGCGACGCGTGTGCCGGCGTCAATCGCTGTTAAAATAAAGACCGCTTCAAACATAATGACAAATTGGAAAAAGTATGAGGCCAAATGGCTGAAAAACGGCATTCCGGTAAAAATATAAGTCATTCCCACCGCAAGTGTGACGGCTCCCCCTGTTCTTCCTTCTAAGTCCAAACCGATTTCCCTGCTCAATTCAGGCAAATGTACGACATTCATGCCAAGCGTACGGAAAACCTCAGGCGTGCTGTTAATCGCAAAGTAATCAGCAGGCTGTAAAGCGGTCGCTGCAATCAGCGCCATGATGCCGACAAGACACTCAACAAGCATTGCGCCAAACGCAACCGGCTTCATATCACTCCATTTATTCAGCATTTTCGGTGTCGTTCCTGAGCCGACAAAGGCATGGAACCCAGAGATCGCCCCGCAGGCGATGGTTATTGAGATGAACGGCCAGACAGGTCCTGCCAGCACCGGCCCGCCGCCTTTTACGAATTCTGTAAACGCAGGGAACGGAATGGACGGATTGACGACAAACACACCAACAATCAAAGCGATAAAAACACCGATTTTCATAAAGCTGCTTAAATAATCACGCGGAGCAAGAAGCAGCCAAACGGGAAGCGCAGCCGCAAAAAACGCATAAACAGGAAGCGCTATTGCAAGCGTTTTCGTATCTAGTGTTAAAAAGTCACCGAGCGCTGTAGTCTGTACCCATGGACCGATAAAGACTCCTGCCATTAAAAAGAGAAAGCCGACCGTTGAAGCGAGCTTTAAATTTCCCGTTTTCTTATAAAATAAGCCCACACCCATCGCAATCGGTATCGTAATCCCTACCGCAAATGTTCCCCATGGATTACGTTCAAGCGCATGCAAGACAACCATCGACAGGCCCGCCATTGTGATCGTGATGATAAACAGCATGGACAGTCCTGTACAAAATCCTGCAACAGGGCCAAGCTCATCCTTCGCCACTTCCGACAGCGATTTTCCGTTTTTGCGCATCGATGCAAACAACACCACAATATCATGGACGGCTCCCCCAATTACCGCCCCGATTAACAGCCACAATAATCCCGGCAAATAGCCAAACTGCGCCGCCAGAATTGGTCCAACCAGCGGCCCGGCCGCTGCGATCGCGGCAAAGTGGTGGCCGAACGAAACCCATTTATTTGTAGGCACATAGTCTTTCCCATCCTCAAGCGAATGAGCAGGTGTTGGCTTGTCATCATTCACTTTGAGAACCTTCACCATCATAAATGTTCCGTATAAACGATAGGCAATAGCCAAAATACACATTGATGCTATCACAATTGTAACCGCATTCATTTTCTCCCATCCCCTTTGCTGTTTTTCATAAATATATCATAATTTCATGGTGAAAAGCGGTCATTTTTTCCTATACAAAAAGCCGGCTTGAACGGGCCGGCTCGTGGCAGTTGAAAGACAAGCCGGAGAGAAATCTCCGGCTTAGCTTCTCTTATGACTGTTTTTTCAGGCGGATCACATTCCAGGAAAGCGGCGTGAAATGAGCAGTTAAGCCGTTTTCGCTGACAGACGATGTTCCGTTGGAATGCGGAACGACATTTTTTCTGTTATGCTGGTTTGTCGCTTTGATATCCTGATGCTCAAGTACGATGTGCTCTGCGATTTGGTAGGATTCAAAGCCTCTGAGCGAAATCTCCGTCTCCATCTGATCCTCAGCCTTGTTTACCGCAAAAATAGTGAGGGTTTCTTCCTCTTCAGAGTACACAACAGCAGCATCAACATATGGCACATCAGTGAAATCAGAACAGTCGTACTTCGGAGAAGAAATAAGCGGTTTCAGTGACTCGCCCCTTCCATAAACAGAAGCATGCATGTATGGATAGAAAATCGGCTGTCTCCATGCTTCACCGCCTTTTTCCGTCATGATCGGCGCGATGACATTGACAAGCTGTGCAAGACACGCAATTTTCACACGGTCTGCGTGCTGCAGCATCGTAATGAGCAGAGAGCCGACTAATAAGGCATCTTCAAAATTGTAAATATCCTCTAAAATCGGACGCGCAGTGATCCACGGTTCGACTTTTTTATCAGCCTCATTTGAGTGATACCATACGTTCCATTCATCCAGAGATAGATTGATTATTTTCTTGCTGCGTGTTTTTGCTTTTACATAGTCACAGGTCGCAGCGACTGATTTGATAAAATGATCCAAATCCATGGAACGGGCCAAGTAGTTTGGCAGATTGTTATCCCGGTTTCCGTAGTAGGTGTGAAGAGAGATATAGTCGACATGCTCATACGTATGCTCAAGCACCTTCGCTTCCCAATCGATAAAGGTCGGCATGCCGCTGTTTGAGCTGCCGCAGGCAACGAGTTCAATTGATGGGTCAACCCACTTCATGACCTTTGCTGTCTCTGCAGCAAGCCGTCCGTATTCATCAGCTGTTTTGTGGCCGATCTGCCACGGTCCATCCATTTCGTTTCCTAAGCACCATGTTTTGATGCCATACGGCTGTTCATAGCCATGCGATCTTCTTAAATCACTCCAGTAAGAGCCTTTCGGATGGTTGCAATATTCAACGAGATTACGAGCGGCATCTATGCCCCTTGTGCCAAGGTTGACGGCCATATTGACCTCAGTGTTCACCTTTTTTGCCCAAGATAAAAATTCATTTGTTCCCACTTCATTGGTTTCTGTCGTTTGCCATGCCAAGTCAAGCCGTCTCGGGCGGTTTTCGACTGGTCCGACACCGTCCTCCCAGTTGTATCCGGATAAAAAGTTTCCGCCCGGATAGCGGATGATGGGAACCTGTAATTCTTTGATCAGCGACTGGACATCTTTTCTAAATCCATCTTCATCCGCTTCAGGGTGATCAGGCTCGTATATGCCTTCATATACCGCACGACCCATATGTTCGATAAACGAGCCATAAATCCGTTTATCTACTTCACCGATTTTATATTCTTTGTCTACAATCATTCGCGCTTTTTTCATCACACGTTTCCTCCTTCATTAACCTTTGACTCCCCCTACCGTCAGGCCGGAGATAAAGTACTTTTGGAAAAACAAGAAAATGATAATCACCGGCAAAATCGCAAATACTGAGCCGGATATAAGCATGTCGTAATTATTTCCATAAGGGCTCAGCAAGCTGGACAGCCCTATTGGAAGCGTAAACATTTCTTTCGACCGAAGCACAATCAGCGGCCATAAGAAGTTGTTCCAGCTGTTTAAGGACTGGAGGATAATCATCGCGCCGAAAGCCGGTTTCATCAGCGGTGCCATAATCCTGAAAAAGATGCCGAATTCCGTACAGCCGTCCATCCTTGCAGAGTCCAGCAGATCTCTTGGTAGGCCAAGGGCATATTGCCTGAAAAAGAAAACGGCAACAGGTGAAACGATAAACGGCAATATGACACCCGTATATGAATCGATCAAGTGCAGTCCGACGGTAAGCTTAAACAGAGGAAGCATCATCACTTCCAGCGGAACCATCATAATAATCAGCACAAGAACAAAGATGATATTTCTGCCCTTAAAATCATAAACCGCAAGCCCGTACCCGATCATCGAAGAAAAAAACAGGGTGAGCACGGTTGTGAAAAGCCCGAGTACAAGACTGTTAAAAAACCATTTGAAATAAATGCTGCCGCCATTAAACAGAAATGTGTAGTTATCAAAACTCATCACTTTTGGATCAATATCAAGATTCAGCCCCACACGCAAAAGCTCAGATGACGGCTTTAATGATCCTAAAAGCAAACAGAAAATCGGAAAAAGATACAATAGGCTCAGCATCATAAAAAACAGGGTCAGCGCAATTCTATAAACGCTAAACTGAGGACTGTGCCGCAACATTTATCCCTCCCCCTTAAACGAGCCTGACAGCTTTAATGAAATCAGGCTGACAACAAGGATCACAATCAAAAGCACAATGCCGATGGCCGCTCCGTATCCCATTTCATTGTAGGCAAGTCCCTGCTGATACAAATATCCGACAAGCGTCAGACCAATATTACCCGGGGAATTATTCTGCCAAAGGACGTAGCTTTCCTCAAACATTCTGAAGCCGCCGATGATGCTGATGGTCAGCACATATACGGTTACAGGCTTGAGAAACGGCAGCGTGATGTGCAGAAATTTTTTCATTGTATTCGCGCCGTCTATATCAGCGGCTTCGTACAGCTCTTTCGGCACATTTTGCAAACCGGCTAAAAAGTAAAGGATGTTGATTCCCATCCATCTCCATGAAGCAAGCAGCACCATCAAAAACATGCCGGTATGTTCATTGTTCATCCAGTTCTGAGGTGAAAAGCCGAGTTTGAGTAGGATGGAATTGGCCAGAGACGTTTCCATTTCTCCGAAGATCAGCCGAAAAATGATCCCCGCGACAATGGTTGAGGTCAATGCCGGGATAAATAATGCTGATTTAAATATATTTCTAAATTTGACCAGCTTTGAATTCAGGAATATGGCCAGAAGCAATGGAACAGGAATCAGCACGATCAGCGTCCAAAAGGTGTATTCCAGCGTATTCCAAAGGGCGGTATAGAACGTCGGGTTGTTTAGCGCTGTATAATTAGACAATCCGACAAAGGACACCTCTCCCGGCAAAATTCTTTGGAAGCTCATGATGAAGACACTAATGATGGGGTATAGAAAAAATACGAGAAAGGATAAAACGAATGGTGCTGTAAACAGATAGGGCGCCGCTTTTTTCGAATAAAATACATCTCGCCAGCCTGATTGTTTCGCAGCTGAAGGAACGGGATGAACCGTTCCTGTTTTCACAGGTTTCATGAGAACCTCCCCGCTTTCACTTTTTGAATGGGATTCTATTTCTGTTTCAGTTCACCTGCCGCTCTGTCCAAGGCTTGTTTAGGCGTTTTTTGCTGAGATTTAAGTGCGTCGAACAACACGCTTCTGTTGACAAGGTCTGAAGCCTTGGCAAAATCCTCATGTAAATAAATCGGATTGATTTCATCCTTGATATCGAGCAGCACAGAAAAAATGCCTGTTCCGTTTTGGAAGTAATCCGTGTATTTGTTTTTCTCTTTCAATTCCTTGGAGCTCCAAACATCCCAGCGAAGCGGGTCAAAGCCGAGTACGCTCCAGAGTTTTTTATTTCCTTCTTCAGAGCCCTTCGCAAAGGCCAAAAACTCTTTTGCTAACTCAACATGCTTGGATTGCTTCGGTACAACAGTTGCCGTACCGCCCAAACCTGCCGAGCGGTCGCCCCCCTCTTTCCATGCCGGGAGCGGTCTGATGGCAATCTTCCCTTTCAGATCAGGCATATAATCGATAAATCTTCCCATATACCAAATCGGCATGAGGACTGAAGCAGCTCCTCCTTGGTTCATAAAGCCGTAGTATTCTTCACTGTGATGCCCGCCGCCCGGCGCAGGAATCATCGTTTTATCATTGATCATGTCTTTTAAATATTGAAGTGTTTTTACGTTGGTGTCATTATTGAGGATCAGCTTGCCGTTTTTATCATAATAGCCTGAGTTTTGCTGTGAAATCATAGATAAGAACGTTGCGGAATCATTTGTTTCCACCGTTCCCATCGGCTTCCCGGTCACTTTGCGCACTTTCTGTCCGGCTTTATGGTAATCATCCCATGTTTTAATATCGTCAGGATTGACGCCGGCTTTTTTCATCACATCCATGTTATAAAACATGACCGTTGTCCCTACATGTGTATCGAGTCCGTAAAGCTTTCCGTTTTTGCTGTACAATGTCAGCCGCGCCTCAACGAATTTATCGCGATCCTTTTCAATCAGCGGAGTCAAGTCGGCAAGCGGTATGTCAGAGCCCTTCAAAAAGTTTGAAAAACGGGCCAATTCGACATCTGCAATATCAGGAACGCCTTCTCCCGCTATTAGGGAGATAGATAAGTTATCGTGCATTTGTCCATATGGATAAACGACCGTATTCAGCTTAATTTTGCGGTCAGGATATTTTTTGTTCCATTCCTTCACCATTTCCACATAGAACTGCTCATGAAGCCCGTTAAATGTCCAAAAGGTCAGCTCGGTTTCACCCGACTTCCCGGATGATCTTTCTACTGAACACCCAGCAATGACTAATGTCAGCAGCATCATGAGCACAAGAAAACAGACAGTCATTTTTTTCATCTGCGTTACCCCTTCCATTCGAGGTGCGGGCTATTCATATAGACCATGGTTGATCAGCGTTTTGTTTTCATTAATGATTCTTAATCCGGTGCAGCGGTCTCTTAAGGTGTGCGCATGTCTGAAGGCATTCTTGACGGAATCCTGCCCGACACCGATTTCGTCAAAATTCGCAGGGCCTCCGGCTGATCTCAGCCAATCAGCCAGCACTTCTCCTTCCGGGAGAGTTTGATAAGCCGATTGGATGGCTTGCCGCCGGCTCGGTGAAAATTCGTTCAGCCCGTCATCCTGAGCGAGCTTTCTGTATGTGTCAGTTAATAAAACAGCTGCACAGCCCACCTTTGCCCCATGAAGAATCTGTGGCCGTTTTTTCTCCATTAATTCCATCTCAATCCAATGTGAAATATGATGCTCTCCGCCTGATGCCGGGCGGGAATGATCTAATGCCAGCATGACAAGCCCCGATACAAGTAAAGACTCCATCAAAACCCGTATGCCTGTTTCCGTTTTCATCGCAATGTCTTCTGTGTGTTCAATGCAGGCAGCAAGCGCCTCCTGAACGATCTTAGCTCCTGCAGGCGAATAAGGCTCACCGGCAAGATGCCGGGATATTTCCCAATCTGCTAAAGACGTGATTTTACCGAGCATGTCACCAAAGCCAGCCGCCACCATTGACTGCGGTGCCGCTTTTAATAGATCCAGATCAGCGAACAGCGCAGATGGGGCCTTCGTTTGAATGGTTGTTTTCGTGCCGTATAAAATAATCGGCGCCCCTGCTGATGTAAAACCGTCTACAGATGGAGCAGTCGGATAAGAAATAAACGGCAAATCTCTTTGAAACGCCGCAAAGCGGACGATATCATGAATCGTGCCCGAACCGACTGCGATCATGACATCCGTTGGTTGTTTCGTATGGATCAGCACATGAATGAGCGATCGTTCATCAGCTGTCACATCTCCGGCTTCATTTTCTGGAATGATCAGGCACTCGGCCTGAAATCCTGCTTGATTCAGTCGGTTTTCTAAATCAATTCCTGCAATGCAGTGTGTATTCGCGTCGCAGACAAGGACAATATGTTGATTGTTTTTTCGTTTTACATAATCCAAAAGCGAATCAGCTGCTTGCTTACCGAGAACAATTTCTTCAACTTTTATAGGTAACGTCTTTTCTCCGGCGTGTTCAAAAGCACGCTGAACGTCAGCTGCGATACGATTCATATCAGAATCCCCTCCTCAGCCAATTTGGTTACATCTTTAATAGAATCCAGCACATAATCCGGCGTGTACAAACGCTGTTCACCCTGTTTCGCAGAACCAGTTAGCACTAAGGCGCTTTTCATGCCATAAAGCTTCCCCATCGCAATGTCAGATTCAATGCTGTCTCCTATAATCATGCATTCATGTGCGGACAGCCCCATTGCTGTACAGGCAGCCTCCACCATCAGCCATGACGGTTTTCCGACAACAAGTTCAGTCTTCGCTTGTGCGGAAGCCTCTATCGCCCCAATCATTCCAGCCACATCAATGGCATTTCCGTCTTCGTTCGGAAAAGAGCGGTCTTTGTTTGTAGCGATAATACGAGCGCCGCCGGCAGCCGCTTGAAAGGCTTGATTTAAATCTTCGTACGTGAGCGTTTCATGAAGGGAGATCACGAGCCAATCCGCTTCCTTCGGTTCGTTCGCGTTCTGCACACCGGCCAGCCTCAGCTCGTCAACCAAGCCTTGCTCCCCAAGCACCCATACCTTTGAAAAACGATAATGTTTTTTCAGAAAAGCCGCTGTCACGCTTGATGACAGAACAATGTCGTTTACGTCCGTTTCAATCCCCGCGCCAAGAAGTTTTTTTCTGCACATGGCACGGGAGATATTCCCCCGGTTGCTTAAAAAGACGATTTTCTTTCCCATTCTCCTAAGCGTTTTGATCGCTTCTCTTGCTCCTTCGATCAACTCATTTCCTCTGAATACAGTACCGTCCAAGTCAATTAGAATGCCAGCCGGTGACACAGGCGTATCATGACTGGCCATAATACGCATTTGCTCCGTGTTTTCGATAAAAATGCTTTTCATGCAGGACTGTATTGATTGGGGTTACATCCTTGTTCAGCATAATGGAGTGATAGGCCATTTCGGCAACCGTTTCTAATACAACTGCGTTATGAATGGCATTTAAGGCGTCAGTGCCCCAGCAGAACGGTCCGTGATTATTCACGAGCACACCCGGCACCTGTTCGTAGTTATGATGCTGAAAGGTTTCCGCTATGACTTTTCCTGTATTCAGTTCGTAGTCATGAATGATTTCTTCATCGTACATTTCTCGAGTACATGGAATCGCACTGTCAAAATAATCAGCATGGGTCGTGCCTAACGGAGGGATGTCTCTACCCGATTGCGCCCAGCTTGTCGCCCATTGAGAATGGGTATGGACAATTCCCCCGATATTCGGAAAGGCTTTATATAAATAAACATGGGTAGGTGTATCTGAAGAAGGCTTAAGCGAGCCTTCGACGACCTCTCCATCAAGGTTCAAAACAACCAAGTCATCGGCTGTCAGGTCGCTGTATTCGACTCCGCTAGGTTTGATGACAATTCTTTCTTTTTCACGGTCAATGCCGCTGACATTTCCCCACGTAAAGGTTACCAGCTGATGCTCTTGAAGCTTCAGGTTGGCAGCCAGCACTTCTTTTTTTAATGTTTCAAGCATGCTCCATCACCCTTTTTCAATTCTTTTTGGCGGCAGATGAAAATTGAAGATTTTTGATCGTTTTCAGACGTTTCATGACATGGTTTTCTTTTCCGAAATAATGAACCAGCTCTTTATATTCAGCGTACAATTTTTCATAAATCGCGGCGTTTTCGGCATTTGGCGTATAAGTTATATCTTTCAGTTTTCCCATGTTCGCCGCTGCCTCTTTGATGTCATCGTAGCCGCCTTTTTCTTTGCCTGCTGCAAGCGCGCCGAAAATGGCAGATCCTAAGGCTGGTGCTTGCGGTGAACCAGAGATTTTAATGTCCATGTTTGTCACATCCGCATAAATCTGCATGACAAACGGGTTTTTCTCAGCTATTCCGCCGGCTGCGTATAGTTCCTCAATCGGAACACCGCTTTCTTTGAATGTTTCGATAATCATCCGGGTTCCGTAAGCTGTCGCTTCAACTAACGCTCTATAAATCTCTTCAGGCTTCGTCAGCAGGGTCATGCCAAGCAGCATCCCTGTTAAATCCGCATCGACAAGAGTTGAACGGTTTCCATTCCACCAATCTAAAGCAAGCAGGCCGCTTTCACCTGGTGCTTGATGGTTTGCTTTCTCACTCAGCAGCTCATGAACGCCAATGTTTTTTTCCTTTGCTTCCTCTTGATAAGCTGGCGGGACACATGTTTTCACAAACCAGTCAAAATGATCGCCGACACAGGACTGCCCGGCTTCATATCCCGCATAGCCCGGGAGAATTCCATTGTCCACAACGCCGCACATACCTGGAACGATATGCACCTCTTCACCAAGAAGAACATGGCACGTTGAGGTTCCCATAATCATCAGCATTTTCCCTGGCTCTGTAATGCCGACCGCCGGTACGGAAACATGAGCGTCCACATTGGCAACCGCAACAGCCGTTCCCGGGAGAAGCCCTGTCAGTTTTGCCATTTTTTCAGTCAGACTGCCGGCTTTTTCTCCTACCGAATGAATAGAACCTGCCAATTTGTCCTTTGTAATCGTTTTCATTGAAGGGTTTAATTTCTCAAAGAAATCATCTGACGGATACCCCGCTTTTTCACTCCACATCGCTTTATACCCTGCGGTACAATTGCTTCGCTTGAGCGAGCCGCACAGCTGGTACACGATCCAGTCCGCAGCCTCGATGATCCGGTCAGCCGCTTCATAAATGTGAGGCGCTTCCTCGGCAATTTGCATGACCTTTGGAATCATCCATTCTGATGAAATTTTTCCTCCGTACCGCTGTAAAAAAGCCTCTCCTTCTTCTTCCGCGATTTGATTGAGCCGATCAGCATGTTTTTGGGCCGCATGATGCTTCCAGAGCTTCACATAGCTGTGCGGCTCCTCTTCATATTCAGGCAGCATGCATAACGGCTGCCCGCTGCTGTCAATAGGAAGGATCGTACATGCCGTGAAATCAATTCCAATCCCGATAATGTCTTTCGGTTCAACGCCCGTCTGTTCGAGTAAAGACGGAATGGTTGTTTCCAAGACTTCGAGGTAATCAGCAGGGTGCTGCAGCGCCCAGTCGCGCGGCAGCTTTTGACCGGTTTTTGGAAGGACGGTATCAATGACAGCATGCCTGTATTCTTTTACAGCAGCCGCAAGTTCCTCCCCTGTTTGGACATGAACGAGCACTGCTCTTCCTGATAAAGTTCCAAAATCAACCCCTATTGTGTAAGCCATGTGACATCCCCCTCTACTTTTGAAGCCGGTAAAGCGCCTCGTTCCATTTTAACTCGTGTTTCAGTTTATGAATTGTCGTATCACGGGAAATGAGAACACTTTCGATCCCCGCCATTTCCGCCCAATCAAGCATTTGCTCCGCTGTCAGTTCATAAGACAGGCAGGTATGATGTGCACCGCCGGCTAAAATCCATGCCTCCGCTGCTGTTTTCAATGACGGCTCCGGCTTCCAGAGAACACGGGCAACCGGTAAATTCGGCATGTCTTTTTCAATTTCCTGGCCGTTGACTTCATTCAGCACAAGGCGGAAACGCCCGCCAATATCAACAATGCTAGCTTGAATGGCAGAACCGCTGATGCCGTTAAATACAAAACGCGCAGGGTCCTCTTTGCCGCCAATCGAAAGCGGATGAACCTCGATTTTCGGCTGATCCAAAGCGACAGTCGGACACACTTCAAGCATGTGAGAGCCCAGAATCATTTCATTTCCCGGTTCAAAATGGTACGTGTAATCTTCCATGAAGGAAGTTCTTTTTCCTTTAGCCATGATTTTCATCATCCGTACAAGGGCCGCTGTCTTCCAATCTCCTTCACCGGCAAACCCGTAGCCTTTCTCCATCAGGCGCTGAACGGCAAGTCCCGGCAGCTGTTTCATTCCGTGCAGCACTTCAAACGATGTCGTAAACGCTGTGTATCCGCCTTGCTCAAGAAAAGCGGTTAAGCCAAGTTCAATTTTCGCCTGTTCTTTAATGGACGCTACCTTTGCTTCGTCACGTTTTGTTTCCTCACTGATCACATATAGTCTGTCATACTCGGCATAAAGCGTGTCAACCTCGTCGTCCGTAATGCGATCCATCACTTCAACGAGATCCCCGATGCCATATCCGTCAACCTGCCAGCCAAATTGAATATGCGCTCCCACCTTGTCTCCGTCCGTTACCGCGACATGACGCATGTTGTCTCCAAATCTGGCAACCTTAATATGTCTGCTTTCATTTAATGCAGCCGCCGTATCCATCCACTGGGACATTTCTTTTTTCACTTCTTCATCATCCCAATAGCCGGCAATGACTTTTCGGCTAAGCCCCATTCTCGAGTTGATGTAACCGTACTCACGATCGCCATGCGCGGATTGGTTGCTGTTCATAAAATCCATGTCAATCGTACCCCACGGGATATCGCGATTATATTGGGTATGCAAATGCATAAGCGGTTTTTGATAAGAGGAAAGGCCTTCTATCCACATTTTTGCAGGGGAAAATGTGTGCATCCATGTAATAATGCCAGCACATGTCTCACTGTACTCCGCTTCTCTTAACAGCTCTCTAATGGTTTCCGGTGAAGTGACGACGGGCTTATGAGTGATTTTATATCTGGAAGAAATCCCGCTGAGCCCCTCACAAATGCTTTTAGCATGCTGATCTACGAGTTCCAGCGTCTCTTCCCCGTATAGGTGCTGGCTTCCTGTCACAAACCAGAATTCATAATCCTTTGTCTGAAGCATGTAAACTGCCCCTTTCTCATAAAATAAAACGCTTTCAAATACAAAAGATACGTACTAATAATAGAAAATAAACCTATAAATAAATATTTGTACGAACAATTTAATTATAGTAATTGACTATTATACTGTCAATCTTTTCTTTTAAAAAAAGCCGGGGGCAGAGCCCGGCTTTTTGATTCAATAGGACGGCCAGCCCGAACTCCAATTCAAATCATTGATAAGAAGCTTTGGAATGCCGTTGTCATTGGCATCATAGGCATGGCGAACAAGAATGTTTCCGTTCACAATATCCTGGCCTCCAGGTCCTTTCCATTGGTCATTGCCCGAATCCAAAATGGTGCCTCCGCCTTCAAGCATGCTTTTTCCGCTTTTATCAAGATAAGGGCCTGTAATGTTTTTGGACCTTCCGTAAGCAATTTTGTACGTACTGTTTACCCCGTCACAGCATTTATCAAATGAAACCATTAAATAGTAATACCCATTTTGATACGTAAGAGTAGGAGCTTCTAAGGCACCTCCATTATTCGGTCTAGCTGCAATCGAATAGAGCGAGCCTGTAGGCTTCATCGTACTCTTATCGAGCTTAGTCAGCTTAATGCCGCTCCAAAACGAGCCGAATGCAAGCCACGGGTTGCCATCCTTGTCGAATGTCAGCTCCGGATCAATGGCGTTATAATTATTTGAGCTTGTCGAACGAATCACCAAGCCCTCGTCCTTCCAGCTCCCCGAACTGATGCTTGTTGAAGATGCCAGGCCAATGGCAGATGTATTGCTTCCAAAAGAAGAAACGGAATAATACAGCCAGTACTTGCCGTTATAGTATTGGATGTCCGGCGCCCACTGGTTTTGGCCATAATTCGGCACATAATTGGACCACCACGATAGCGGTGTAGTGAAAATGGATTTTTGTACGGTCCAATTTTTAGCGTCTGAAGACTTCAAAACCCGCAGTCCCCGTTCTTCAGTAAGCCCTGTTCCGAGCGCATACCATGAGCTCCCCTCTTTAATCATAGTCGGGTCATGAAGCAGTTCATTGGATGCACCCCAAAACGCTGCCTCTGCGGGAGCAGCAGAAGTGAATATCAAACCTGCAGCCAGAGCTGCACTCGAAAAATGTAAGAAGCGTTTCCATGTTTTTTTCTTTTTCAATTTTGTTTAACCTCCTTTATATTAGAAAGCGCTTACAAATTAGATTGTTTATCCTCCCTTCCTATCAAATCGAGCTGCGTATCGTATATCGTCATGTTCAGGAAATTTTCGGTATCCCCTTTATTGTAGTCACTATGCTGTAATTTGTACAGACAAAAAAATAGAATCCGCCTCAATAGGCGGATTCTTCCGTATCTTTTATTGGTACGTAATTTCGTCAACCGTTTTTCGGTCTAACTTCTTAATGACTTCTGTAATTAACTTTACCGCGTTTTCATAATCATCACGATGCAGCATGGCCGCGTGCGTATGAATGTAGCGGGTTGCAATGGTAATGGACAGCGCAGGAACGCCATTTGCCGTCAAATGGATGGCACCCGAATCAGTTCCGCCGCCGGCAATGGCATCAAATTGGTACGGAATGCCGGCTTCCTCTGCAGTTGCCACAACTGCATCGCGCAAACCTTTGTGAGAGACCATAGATGCATCATAAACGATAATCTGCGGGCCTTTGCCCATTTTGCTCTGCGCTTCCTTCTCGGAAATGCCAGGCGTGTCTCCTGCTATCCCTACATCAACACCAAACGCAATATCAGGCTGAATGGTGTGTGCAGCCGTTTTCGCTCCTCTCAGCCCGACTTCCTCCTGCACGGTTCCGACGCCATACACTATATTTGGATGGTCTGTGTTTTGTAAGTTTCTTAACACATCAATTGCAATCGCACAGCCGATGCGGTTGTCCCAGGCCTTTGCGAGTAGGAATTTTTCATTGTTCATGACCGTAAACTCAAAATGCGGAACGACCATATCTCCCGGGAGTACACCCCACTCCAAGGCTTCTTCCCGGCTTGAAGCTCCAATATCAATAAACATGTCTTTTATTTCCACTGATTTTTTTCTTGCTTCAGGAGACAAAATATGAGGCGGCTTAGATCCGATAACCCCTGTGATTTCTCCTTTTTTTGTGACAATGGTGACGCGCTGGGCAAGCATAACCTGAGCCCACCAGCCGCCAACGGTTTGAAAACGGATAAAGCCTTTATCGGTGATTTGTGTCACCATAAAGCCGACTTCATCCAAATGTCCGGCGATCATAATTTTCGGGCCGTTTTCTGCACCAGTTTTTTTGGCAATTAAACTGCCCAGGCGATCTGTTGTCACCTCATCAGCAAATGGTTCTATGTATGATTTCATCACTTGCCTTACTTCTCTTTCATTGCCCGGTATGCCTTTTGCATCTGTTAAATCTTTCAGCATGGTCAATGTTTCATCTAATTTTGCCATGTTCCAAACCCTCCTTCATCAGTCCTGCATTCTTATTATACAAAACATAGCGCTAACCATACGACTATTTCACTTGAAAATCGGGTATATGTTTTTACAGCTTTCTTTTAGAAAAAGTGAAACCTTTTTCTATGCTTTTCGTATTACATCAGATCATCACCATAAGGGAGGTGCCTTCACACAATGTTTGTCATGGTTCTAAGGATTATTTTGCTTGCACTTTTTGCTTATTGTATTTATGCCGTGGTCAAATATGTCGCGAATCCTAAGAGAAGGCTTAAGCTGGCCCAATCAAAAGAACATTTTTATATTATTGATGAACAAAACAATACCCGGAAGAATTTTCAGCTGACGTATAAAGGCGTGCTTTTTGAGGGAGAAAAGCATATTCCTTCCAAGGATCATCCGCTGTTTATTCACACGATCTTTGTCTGGACAGAATCTCCTGAGAAGCTGAAGCATTTCTCTGCAAAAGATTTTGAGAGCATTGAAGAAAAAGTGCTGGAACGATATCCAAATTGTAAGATTGACTGGGACCAGCCCATTAAACTCGCAAAAAAAGCAGAAGAGCGTTAAACGCTTTTCTGCTTTTTATAAATCAAACGGGCTGTAGTAAATAGCGATGAGAATCGCTTCAATTACCAGAAGAAGCGGTACTCCGTACTTAAAAGAAGCGTGTTTCGTTTTATGTCTGAAGGTTTGCATGCCAAGCCAGACACCGAGCGCTCCAAACACGATGGCTATCAGCCACAGCCGGTCTTCAGAAATTCTCCACTTGTGCTGCTGCGCTTTGCGTTTGTCAATGCCCATCACCCAAAAACCGCACAGATTAATCAACACCAAATAAGCAGCAATAATCATGTTGCCTCATCCTTTATATAGAAAAAGCCGCTCTGCTGGAGAGCGGCTCTATATGATTACTTGTTTAATTGAGCTTTAGCAGCATCAGCAAGCTGATTGAATGCAGTAAGATCGTTTACAGCAAGATCAGCAAGCATTTTACGGTTTACTTCGATACCAGAAAGCTTAAGACCGTGCATTAAACGGCTGTAAGAAAGGCCGTTCATGCGAGCAGCTGCGTTGATACGAGTGATCCAAAGTTTACGGAAATCACGTTTTTTCTGACGACGGTCACGGAAAGCATAGTTTCCAGATTTCATGACCTGCTGGTTAGCTACTTTGTATAATGTATGTTTTGAACCGAAATAACCTTTTGCTAATTTAAGAACCTTTTTACGACGCTTACGTGTAACAGTTCCGCCTTTTACTCTTGGCATTGAATTTCCCTCCTAATTGTTCCTTATCCGATTACTTGATGTTAGCAAGCATTTGTTTGATACGTTTGAAGTCTCCTGCGCTTACAACAGCACTCTTGCGAAGCTTACGCTTTTGCTTTTGAGATTTGTTGGCGAATAAGTGACTTGTGTACGCGTGAGAACGTTTTAACTTCCCAGAACCTGTCTTTTTAAAACGTTTAGCAGATCCGCGGTGAGTTTTCATTTTTGGCATGGGATTTCCTCCTTATTGCTTTTCGTTTTTCGGTGCGAGCATTAAGAACATGCTGCGGCCGTCCATTTTTGGTTTTGTTTCGACTGTCGCAACCTCAGCACATGCTTCGGAGAAACGGTCTAATACACGCTGACCGATTTCTTTATGAGTGATTGCGCGTCCTTTAAAGCGGATAGAAGCTTTCACTTTATCGCCTTTTTCAAGGAATTTAATCGCATTGCGCAATTTCGTGTTAAAGTCATGCTCATCGATTGTCGGACTTAACCGAACTTCTTTTAAGTTAATGATTTTTTGATTCTTGCGTGCTTCTTTTTCCTTTTTCTGCTGCTCAAATCGGAACTTACCGTAGTCCATGATTCGGCAGACAGGCGGTTTTGCATTCGCTGCAACTAACACAAGGTCAAGATTTGCGCGGCCGGCGATTTCAAGTGCTTCCTGACGGGACTTGATTCCAAGCTGGTCGCCATTTTGTCCGATTAAACGGACCTCACGTGCACGGATACCCTCATTAACCAATTGATCTTTGCTAATAATGAGCCACCTCCATAGTTTCTTCGAATTGATTCACAACTCATTTTGAATGCATTTTGCAGGCAAACAAAAAGTGTGGGCATTATAAAACACCCACACTACGAACATCTGTATCAATAAAAATGTACGGTCAACCTGCCAACTACATGCATGTGTCAATCAGGTGAGAAGCGGGTGCTTCTGCTTGTGATTTATATTCAATTCAATAACTATTCTACACAATACCGGATCTTTAGTCAAGGACGACTTATCCGGAACAACTTTTACATTGTAACATGGGTTTTCTATGAGCGCAAGAGAGAAAAAGAAAATCTTTCATCCCCACCCAGAATGCAAAGAACCAACAATTCCCCCCTTATTTCGCAATTTACAACAAAACCACCGACAGGAAGAAATGTAAAACAAAGTTAATCTCTGACCGATATAAGAAGCAGAAAGGAGCCTGACACATGAACAAACTGATACAGCTTGCTTTATTTTTCACATTGATATTAACCGGTTGCTCGAATAGCAGCACATCTTCCGAATCAAAAGTCGAAACTGTTAAGACAACTGCAGCATTTCCTCAAAAGGGGCTGGAGAAAGAGCTAAAAAAACTAAAACCCGTTTCATTGGACATGAAGTTCGAGAGTCCACTTGCTACTGAGTTAGGAAAGCGGAAGGCAAAAGAAGAAGCTGAAAAGCAAAGACAAATCGCCGCAGAGAAAAAGCTTGAAAAAGAGCGGGAGGCGAAACGAAAGAAACAGCAGGAGGAAAAAGCAGAGAGACAGCGATTAGCAGAGCAGCAGGCGGCAGAGAATCAGCGATTAGCGGAAGCAAAAAGACAAGCTGAACTTGAAAGACAGCGGCAGGCAGCAATCCAAAAAGAGCAGAAAGCGAACGCTGAGAAAAAGCGGCAATCACAGACACAACGGCAGCAGACCGAGGCACCCTCATCTAATAGTAAAAATCCACCATCTTCCTCGAGTCAGACAGATAAAACCATTCAACAGCCAGCTTCAGAGCTTCCTGATGACGATGGTTATGGTTATGAAGAACGAAAAAAGTGGCATGACGATCAAGTAGAATGGGGCATTAAACAAGGGTATATCGATCCCGAAGACGCACCATAAAATAAAAAAAGCCAAGGCATTCAGCCTTGGCTTATCCTCCGATCAGCTGCACGAACACAGGGATGACCAGAACCGTTACCACTCCTACTACGACAACAGCAATACTTGCCATCGCAGCTTCAACTTCTCCCATCTCAATCCCGACCGCTACACCAAGTGCATGTCCGGATGTTCCAAGAGCCAATCCTTTAGAAATCGGATTTTTCACTTTAAACACCTTCAAGAACAATGCTCCGAGCGCATATACGATGACAGCGTTAAAGATGACCGCAAAGGCTGTGATGTCGCTGATGCCCCCGATGCCTTTTGATAAAGGAAGCGCAATTGCCGTTGTAGCCGCCTGCGGAAGCATGCTTTTCATTACGGCCGAATCGAGATGAATGCCTTTAGCGAGCAGATAAACAATCGTGACAGAGCAGATAGAGCCGGCAATAATGGAGGCCATGATTTGCCACCAGTATTTTTTAAGCTTATCTCTTTGTTTGTACAAAGGAATTGCAAATGCGATCGTTGCCGGTTCAAGGAAAAACTTAATGATCTCTCCCCCGTTATTATAATCCGCGTAGGAAAAACCGCCGATTTTTAAAAATGCGATCCCCAGCACCATGGCAACAAACAAAGGAGTGAAAAGGAAGAAGCCTTTTGTTTTCTTAAATAAAAAGGTGCCGATGCCGAATGCAGCAAGTGATACGACAATCCCAAAATAAGGACTCATTGTGCTTTCCATTTGAAGAACCTCCTGTTTCCCTTAATGGTGAACGAGTTCGTTATTGTTCTGCGGGCTTTGTACTGTTTTTGTTTTCATGTCCGCTGCGGTCTTGTGTTTTCCGCTCAGCGAAAGAATCAGCTGAGAAAACAATCCCGTAGCCCCCAGCAAAATAATCGTTGCGAGCAGAATGACAAGAACAATTTGCAGGCCGTATTGCTGCATCACACCAAGCGAATTCATAACAGATATACCTGACGGAACAAATAAAAATCCGATCAGAGAGGTTAAAGACGTTCCGAGCGTTTCCACTTGTTCCAGTTTAATGACTTTCAAACATAATAGGAGAAATAATAAGACCAACCCTACAACCGATGCCGGGATAGGTATTGGGACAATAGCGGCAATCATATTTGAAACCAGCATAATGACGGCAAAAATAAATGCTTGTGTTAAAAACCCGTACACTTTTTTAGCACTCATTTTCTTCACCTCTTTCTCTTTGGTACCCTCATTATAAATAAGAATCCCCTGTTATAAAGCGCTTACAAGATAACATGCCGAATAGCGGGGCTGAGTTGCAGAATCAAATGGCTGAAATGCAAAAAGCCGCCCATCAAATATGGAGCAGCTTTTTCAATTCCTTCGCATATGTCCGGCTGACCGGTATTTTCGATCCGTCTTTCATGATCAGATTATACGTTGAATTAAACCATGGCTGAATTTCTTTAATATATTCGGTATTCACGACAAAGCTCCGATGGACGCGGATAAAATCAGAATCCGGCAGCTTTTTCTCAATCACAACGAGTGTATCGCTGACCGTATAAGAATGATCGAAGGTTTTTACATTGACATGACCATCTTCTGTTCCGGCATAGATAATGTCCTTCGTATCCACAATCACAATCGATTCCCCCACAGATAGCGCGAGCTTGTGCTGGCCCGCATGGCTGTTTTGCTCTATTTCTACAATATCCCGATTGACTTTTTTATATTTTTTCAGCGTTTGCTGAATTCTTTCTTCATCGAAAGGCTTGGTTAAATAATCAAGAGCGTCCACCTCAAACGCTTTGAGCGCATACTGGTCATACGCTGTCGCAAACACAACAGCAGGAGGATGCTTCATTTTCTTCAATCGCTTTGCGATATCAAAACCGTTTTCTCCGGATAAATCAACGTCTAGAAACAGCAAATCAGGTTTTTGATCCATCATTTGGTCAAAAGCGGATTCGATATTTTCCGCTTCATTGATTTCCATTTCCTCATTGGTCCGCTTAAGCAAGTAAGCCAGTTCATCTCTTGCCAGCATCTCATCATCAACTATTAACACCCTGAGCATGTTCTTCTCCCTCTTTCATCTGTTGCATTGGCACTTGAAAGGAAACCTCTGTCCCTTTATGAACCTCACTGCTGATATGCAGTGCAGCCTGCTGTCCGAATAAACCGATCAGCCGCTGATTTAGGTTATAAAGCGCTGTACCGGTTCCCTCCTTAGACGGAAACGGTTTCTTTCCCAGTTCCGGCAAGACGTCCGGCGGAATTCCGCGTCCGTTATCCGCCACCTTCATATAGACGGATGCATCATCAGATAAGACACAGACTGTAACCTTGCATATGTCTTGTTTTTTCGGAAACGCGTGCCGAAGCGCGTTCTCGACAAGCACCTGCAAAACAAACGGAGGGATTTCAATCTGCTCCAGTCTTGTGTCGATCTTAAGCTCAATTTTATATTTCCCGGGAAAACGCGCCTGTTCTAATGACAAATAGGCGTTAAGATGGTTCAGCTCCTTTGAGAGCGGAATCAGCAGCTGTCTCGCTCCTTGAAGGTTTGAACGAAAATAAACACTGAGCTGCAATAGGAGCTTACGGGTTTTTTCAACATCTGTACGGCATAGCGCAGAAATCGTGTTGATCGCATTAAATAAAAAATGCGGATTCACCTGTGCTTGAAGCGCTTTAATTTCAGCATCCTTGAGAAGTTTGCTTTGCAGCTCTGCTTCCCCAAGCTCAAGCTGTGTCGAAAACAGCATGGCCAGCCCCTCGGCAAGTTCCTCCTCTACCTGACTCAGGCCTGCCGGGCTTTTAAAGTACATTTTCAAGGTGCCGATTGTATTGCCGTTCGATGTCAGCGGCAGAACAATTGCAGCGTGCAAAGGGCATTCAGCATGCGTGCATTCAATCTCTTCCTGCGAAATCGCCTTCATAATATGCCCTGTTTTAATCACCTTTTTGGACAGGCCGGTGATCAAACTTTTCGATGGGATGTGGTGATCCATTCCCGCACCGACATGCGCAAGGATCTTTTCTTTATCAGTGAGAGACACCGCATCTGTTCCTGTCAGCTTATGGATAATAGCCGCTACACTTTTACAGGAGTTTTCATTTAATCCTTGGCGAAAAAATGGAAGTGTCTGATCAGCAATCGTCAGCACTCGATGCGTTTCGAGAGCTCTTGCCTGTTCTTCCTTGCGAATGATCGCTTGAATAATAGACAGAAAAATAAAACTGCCTGTTCCATTGATGAGTATCATCGGAATTCCGATCATGCTGACAAGCTCCCAAGCGTCACTGAACGGCTTTGCCATCAGCAAAATAATGATCATTTGCAGTGACTCCATGCCGATTCCCACAAGAGCGGCGATACGCGGTGTCGGCATTCGATATCGCTTCGTAAAATACCGGCCGATCAAGCCTGCAAGAACACCCGCTAAAATAGATGATACGGCACAGCTTAAAGCCGTGCTGCCACCGAGTGAAAAACGATGCAGGCCCGACAGTATGCCGATCCCAGCCCCTACAAACGGACCTCCGAGAAGGCCCCCGATTTCCACGCCCAAAATACGGGTATTCGCGATAGAGCCCGATGGATCTATCGTAAACACCCAGTCATTGTTTACAATCATATTTCTTTGAATTTCGATGCCTGTATAATTGCTGATGATGCTGAAAAGAGAAAAAATTGAAATTAAAATCGCTTTTCCTTTATAGCCGTCCTGATTCTGAAGAGCTTGTCTGAAAAGTTTCGTATGGGCGAGAATAAACCCTAATATAACAATAATCCCCACTCTCTCCAGCATCATAATCATTAAATGAATCATTCATGTCACCTGTTCTTTCCGTTTTCATTCTAGCATGTTTTCGTTTTACGGCTGACTGTTTTTTTAAAATCGTCTGAAAACATATTTCACAAGGCTTTTATCTATTGTAAAATAAAACATGAGCCTTTTGGCAGAAAGATTTGAATCTGAAGCAGAGGAGAAGATCATGAAAGCCGTATTTTTTGATTTAGATGATACACTACTTTGGGACGAAAAAAGCGTCAGAACAACATTTGCAGAAACTTGCTTACAGGCGGAGAAAAAATATGGCCTTGACCCTGAGGAATTCGAAGCAGCTGTTCGCGAAGCGGCGAGAGAATTGTACATGTCATATGAGACGTATCCATATACAGTGATGATCGGCATTAACCCGTTTGAAGGACTGTGGTCCAATTTCTCAGAGCCAATCAGTGAAGGCTTTCAAAAGCTGAACAAGATTGTGCCGGAGTACAGAAGAAATGCATGGACAAACGGACTGAAAGCGCTTGGGATCGATGATCCTGCATATGGCGAATACTTGGGAGAGTTTTTTGCGGCAGAGCGCAGAAAACGCCCGTTTGTATATGATGAAACTTTTGCTGTACTCGATCAATTAAAAGGCAAGTATGAATTATTGCTTTTGACAAATGGCGATCCGAGTCTGCAAAAGGAGAAGCTTGCCGGCGTACCTGAGCTCGCTCCTTACTTCAATGAAATCGTCATCTCGGGCGCATTCGGCAAGGGCAAGCCGGATGTTTCAATTTTTGAACACTGCCTTAAGCTGATGAATATTGAAAAAGACGATGCCATCATGGTCGGCGATAATTTGAATACTGATATTTTAGGCGCTTCAAGAGCCGGAATCAAAACCGTTTGGATCAACCGGACTGATAAGAAAAACGAAACTGACGTAACGCCTGATTACATCATCAGCAGCCTTCATGATTTGTTTCCTATATTAGAGAAATAAAAAAGCATGATCTCTTCAAACGAGATCATGCTTTTTATTTTATTTTTTCGCTTCAGCTACTGCCTTTTTCACAAACTCATCAAGTGAAATGGTTTCAGAGTTCTGTTCTCCGTATTTACGCACGTTTACCGCTCCGTTTTCTGCTTCTTGGTCACCGACCACCAGCATGTACGGGATTTTTTGCATTTGCGCTTCACGGATTTTGTAGCCGATTTTTTCATCGCGGCTGTCGACTTCAACACGCAGGCCTTCACGTTGCAGGCGTTCCTGCACTTTTTTCGCGTAGTCTAAATGCACAGCCGGAGAAACCGGGATGACTTGGAACTGAACCGGTGCAAGCCATGTCGGCAGCGCGCCTTTGTGTTCTTCGATTAAGAAGGCAACAAAGCGTTCCATTGTTGAAACGACACCTCTGTGAATGACAACCGGACGGTGCTGCTTGCCGTCCTCACCGATGTATGTCAGGTCGAAACGTTCCGGCAATAAGAAATCAAGCTGAACCGTAGACAGTGTTTCTTCTTTTCCAATCGCAGTTTTCACCTGAACATCAAGTTTAGGGCCGTAGAATGCCGCTTCACCTTCTGCTTCGTAATAGTCGTGGCCGATTTCGTCCATTGCCTCTTTCAGCATGGATTGCGCTTTGTTCCACATTTCATCGTCATCAAAATATTTCTCTGTATCTTCCGGATCGCGGTAAGACAGACGGAATGTGTAATCACTTAAACCGAAGTCTTCATAAACATCCTGAATTAAACGGACTGTACGGATAAACTCATCCTTAATTTGATCCGGGCGCACAAAGATGTGTGCATCATTTAACGTCATTCCGCGTACCCGTTGAAGCCCTGACAGCGCACCTGACATTTCATAGCGGTGCATCGTTCCAAGCTCTGCAATACGAATCGGAAGCTCGCGGTAACTGTGAATGTCTTGTTTGTAAATCATCATATGGTGCGGACAGTTCATCGGACGCAATACAAGTGTTTCATTGTCCATTTCCATCGGAGGGAACATGCCTTCCTGATAATGATCCCAGTGTCCTGATGTTTCATACAGCTCTTTGCTGCCTAGCACAGGTGTGTATACGTGCTCATAGCCGAGGCTGATTTCTTTATCAACAATGTAGCGCTCGATGACGCGGCGGATTGTCGCGCCTTTTGGCAGCCAAAGCGGCAGGCCTTGTCCGACTTTTTGAGAGTTCGCAAACAGCTTTAATTCTTTGCCGAGCTTTCTGTGGTCGCGTTCTTTCGCTTCTTCTAGCATACGAAGATGCTCTTCAAGATCAGCTTTTTTGAAGAAAGCTGTGCCATATACGCGCTGAAGCATTTGGTTTTTGCTGTCACCGCGCCAGTATGCGCCTGCAAGGCTTAACAGCTTAAATTCTTTGATTTTTCCGGTTGAAGGAACGTGGACGCCGCGGCACAGGTCAAAGAATTCGCCTTGCTCATAGATCGAAACGGTTTCTCCTTCAGGAATCGCATCCAATAGTTCAAGCTTCAGGTCGTCGCCGATTTCCGCAAAACGGGCTTTCGCTTCTTCACGGCTGACTTCTTTTCGAACGATCGGAAGGTTCGCATTAACGATTTTTTTCATTTCTTTCTCGATTTTCGGCAGATCCTCCGGTGTAATCGCTTCGTCCATTTCTACATCGTAGTAAAACCCGTTTTCGATAACCGGACCGACGCCGAATTTAACATCCTTGTAGATGCGTTTAATCGCTTGAGCCAGCAAGTGAGCCGTACTGTGGCGCATAATTTGAAGACCTTCTTCTGAGCCTTCTGTAATGATTTCCACTGTACCGTCTTCATTGATCGGCGTTCTCAAATCGATTTCTTTTCCGTTCAGTTTTCCGGCTAATGATTTTTTCTTTAATCCCGGACTGATGGATGCCGCGATATCTTCTGTTGTTGTTCCTTTCGCAAACTCCTTGACTGCTCCATCAGGAAATGTGATTTTTACCATATCTGACATCTTTGTCACTCCTTTTTTTGCATATAAAAACCCCGCCCCCTATGAAAGGGACGAGGTTGAATAAACGGAATCGTGGTTCCACCCTTTTTTCCGCAAAGCCAATACGGCACCTGCGGCTCTAAGCTCTGTAACGGGAGTTCCCGTCAGCCATTACTGTTCCTTTTCAAGAGGTTCACAGCTGAAGTTCAAAGGCGGTAAAGCGAATGGTCCTTAGCTGGGAAGCTTGCAGCCAGGGCTTCCCTCTCTTTGAGCCGGTATCATTCCTTCGTGTCCTTATCAATACGTGTGTCTTTCTTAATCTCCTATGTATTATAAATTGTTCAATCCAAAAAATCAACACGATCGCGTTTCCTTTTTTTTAAACCGACAGCCTTATATAGACAGGCTGCCGGCCCTCATCCTTCCGAGTGCTTCACCGGTATTTCTGCATCTGTAAAAGCATGCAGCGGGAGCATTTCCACTCTCTCTTGAAATACGTTTTGAATGGTCCTTGCCATCATGTGCTCGGGCTGGTCGGTATAAAGCACGACTTCATCAGGCGCAATGGAAATCAGCGGCGCGAGCAAATGAGAATCAATATACATAGGATGATCCCGGACAAATCTTCTGTCTATGTATTTCATTTTTTCCCGTTCCGGCACATAGCGCAGCTCCCATAATGTAAAGGAACCATCATGGACAATATGCACTTTTTTGATTCGCGGCTGTTTGGCGTTCACATAGTCTCTGAGTGTTTGAATAAAGTTTTGATATTCCTGTTCCATCTTATATTCATCAATCGCTGCTTCTGTAATATCTCTCAGCTGCTTATAGTATGATCCAAGTCGGAAGGTCTGAAAGGAGCGAATGTAAAATACTCCTTCCTCTAAACAGATCGTTTGGAGTTCATCCAAAATAGATTGTTTCCGTGAAAGCTTCAGCGGCTCAAACGGAAGATCGTCTGCTTCACCTTCAATAATACTGTGTGCGAGCTGAAGGATTTGCTGCTGTTCATCCTGGTCCGTGAAACAATAAGTTTCCTCAATCAATGACAGCATATGCTCGTCTTCTTTGCATTCCAAAAAAAATTTGACCAGAATCGGCTCCATAAAACGCTGAATAGGAAAAGCCGGATTCGCTTTTTCAATCCCGATTTTTCGTATGCCTTCACGGACAATGATATTGTTCCGATCGTCCGAATGCTGAATGAGATGTAAAAAAGCGGCTGCATCATGGTCATCTTCAAAGATTATTTCAAGCATGTTTGTCCCCCCTTACGGCATCTGTTACAAGTATATGGGGGATGTTTTTAAAATAGACGTAAAGGTCATTGGCAAATCTTAATTTGATTCTTGGAACAAGTTTTGCATTTTCTTTCTGAGGATGAATGGCAGCGAGATAAACACGATATACAGAGCTAGGACAAGAAAGAAAGCGGGCAGATTGCCAGCCAAAAAGCTCGCACCCAGCACATTAAGCGCAATCGTCCCAGGAATGATACCCACAGCCGTCGCCGCAAAATACGGCAGCGCTTTGACATTGGAAAGGCCTGCCGCATAGCTGACGAAATCAAAATTGATCGGCAGGATTCTCAAAAAAAAGATATAGAAAAATCCGTTATCCTCCATTTGCTTCTGTATGGCTTCAAGCCTTTCGTAATGCCCGTTCTTTTTCGCCGAAAACAAACCGGCCGCAAAAAACGAAACAGCTGAAGCGCACATCGAACCGAATAACGTATAAAGCGTGCCGAGAAGCGGGCCAAACGCAAGTCCGCCAGCTATTGAAATAACAGACACCGGAAATAAAACAAGTGGCCTGACGATGGATATCCCGATAAACATCAGAGGTGCAAAGACTCCGAACGACAATACCCATACCCTGATTTCTTTCGGCGATACATTCAAATACGTTTTATTTCCCCAATAGAGTAAACCAGCACCTGCAAGCATTGCCAGCCATTTGACAGCGGTTTTTCGTTTCATACCCTCAGTTCCTTCCCCTTTGAACCACAGCAATTATGGATGTCGGCGGTTTTCTCCGTCAAGGCGGATCGGAGCAGCCAAATATAATATCCGCTCCATTAATCTTGCAGCTTTTACTTCTTCTTTTTCTCCCCTCTGCGAATACGTAAAATGATGCTTCAGCTCGTCAGGTGAGAAATTAGAAGAAAAGAACGTTGGCAGCTGCTGGGACATTCTGTGCTGAAGCACCGTTCCGATGACTTCATCCCTTACCCAGCTTGTCATTGATTCTGCTCCGATGTCATCAAGCATCAATACGGGTGTGGTCTTTACCATATTGAGCTTCTCTTCCAATGTCTGGTCTTGCAGCGAATTTTTAAGCTCTCTCACAAATTCAGGCACATAGACAATCATGGAGGAGTACTCTTTTTCCGCCAGCTCATTGGCAATTGCAGCGAGCATAAACGTTTTTCCTACCCCAAATTTCCCGTATAAATATAATCCTTTCCCTTTTCCCGTCTCATTATAGCTTTTCAGGAAGTCTGTAACATGCTGAAACATCGCGAGCCTGCTCGGGTCACTGATATCAACTTGTTGGAACGTCGCTCCGAGAAGATCCTGCTGGATATACATGCTTTTCATAAGAGACTTTTGTTTCTTCTGCTGGTCGAGCTTCCGTTTGACTGGACATTCATAATACTCGATATCAATAGACCGCCCATTGACAACAAGTTTCGGATGGTAGCCCTCCAACAAATTGTTGCAGTTTTCATCTTCCGAACAATAGGAGCAATTCTTGCTTTGTTCAATATATTCATAAAGCTTATTTAAGCTCTTTTCTATCATTTTTTGGTCAATCACTTCTTCGTTTTCCTTCAAAAATGCTTGAACATCTTGATCTTTCATGACTTTTTCCTTCATTTGTTCAAGACGTTTTTGGAAATCCGGCCTGCCGGTTACGCCCTGCAGGGAACGGCCGATTGGTTCCATCTATTCCTTCACCCCGCATCTCTGTCTTTAATAGGCAGAGTATTTTTTCAGTTTTTGCATTTCTTCCATCATCTTTTTCTTCTGTTCTTCCAAATCCTGCGGATGCAGCTTCTGCTGTCCGGATTCTGAGTCAGACGCTGTTTCCTTTTCTGTCATCCAATCAGGAAGCTTTTCTTCACGAATCACTTTTTGGTTTCGTTTCGAAGACTTTGTTTTTCCTTCAGCCCATTCAAGATACTGGCGGTTTTCTTCTATTGCGAGCTTCATCGCTTCCCTGACCGTTTTTACCTTTTTGCGTGCCCAATGCGAAGCGATTTTTTGGATATAGTTTTTCGACAGCTTCATGTCGGTTTTCAGCATGACATAATAAATTAACACATTTGTGACGCCTGGCTCGAGCTTCTGTTCGAACATAATTTCTTCTATGATCTTCAGATCAGCTTTTGACGGCTCTGTTCCGTCAGCAATGTCCTGCAGAAGCTTCTTCGGGGAAATCGCCTCCAGCAATGCGATCAGCTTCCCATCCAGAGAATCCTCTTCTGCCGGTTTTTCGCCTTCACGCAGATGCACCGGCTGTGTTTTTTCCACCAAATCGGGCAGCTGTCCGTTTCTTTCAATTTGATACCAGTCGCTCGCCGCTTTTCTTAATGCCTCCGTCGTAATGACGTCACGCTCATCAATTGCGCTCATTACAACATTTTGCATTTGCAAAGGGTCAATTCCGTACAGATAAGAAAGCTTTTTGATTGTGTCCCGCACCTGCTGGGTCATCGCTTTTCTCGGTATCATCGTCTCAGAAAGTCCCGCTAAAAACAAATCAAAATCAAATACATCCTCCGTTATGGTGTAGGACGGAGACTGTCCGACAGAAGTATACTCGGACCCCTCGGCAAGCCTTACCGTTTCCTCCATATCGGATGTGAGCTTCCATTCACTCGGCTGCAGCGATTCAAACGCATGATTAAACGGACGCGTAATGTCCTTCGCATCTTCTGAAATGGCCGGGTGCGTAAAAAATTGTTTTAATTGCTGATATTTCGTTTTTCCGACTCTATTATACAGAAAAACATTCAGCATTCCGTCTTCAAAAAATTCATTCGGTCTGAGCGGCGGAAGGAGTTCATATATAAAGAGGCGCTCCTGCCGCTCGGATTCTTTCATATATACTTTCAGCAATCCGATGCCCTCGAGCTTCCCCTGTTCCTGATGGATCGTTTTTAAGTTGGACTGTGTCATCCCCATCAGCTGTCTATGTGTGGACTCTCCGCCCCACAGACGGTTTTGTTCAAGCTCTCCCCACAATGTCATATAAAGAGAGAATGCAACAGGGCCGATTAAGGGCTGGTACAGTTGTGTAATAATTTGTCTGTCAATATCCTGCAGCATCGATCTGCTTTTAACCACATACGGGTCTACAGGCAGTACATCTTTCCAATAGTCAGCCATACATTCTCAAACCTTCCGAATTTGTTTCTACCTTTCATTTTACACCGTTTCTTATATCTATCAAATGCCAATTTTGCACATGAGAAAAGAGCTAGAAGAATCCTCTTAGCTCTTTTAACGCTCTTTCTTTATTAAGTCTTTTAATTCGTCGATAAAGACGTTTATATCTTTAAACTGCCGATAGACGGACGCGAACCGCACATATGCGACTTCGTCAATCTTAGCCAGCCGGTCCATGACCATTTCTCCGACGAGCTCACTCTTCACCTCAGAGCAGCCTTGATTGCGAAGCTCTTTTTCAATATCAAAGCACATGTCTTCAAGCGTTTTAAG
Source organism: Bacillus sp. YP1 (assembly GCF_000877815.1). Lineage (NCBI taxonomy): Bacteria > Bacillati > Bacillota > Bacilli > Caryophanales > Bacillaceae > Bacillus > Bacillus sp. YP1. The sequence goes on from NZ_CP010014.1 coordinate 2,579,224, forward strand.
TGAAACAGGCCTTTTTTCACATGCTTTTATGAGGCCGCGCAGCATTTTTTCTCTGCTGAATTCCTCACGCACACCTTCTTTTTTCACAACGATGAGCGGGGTTTCCTCCACTTTCTCAAAGGTCGTAAACCGGTAGTGGCAGGATTCGCACTCGCGTCTTCGGCGAATCGACTTTCCGTCATCCACAGGCCGTGAATCAAGGACTCGTGTTCCGTTATGCTGGCATGAAGGACATTTCAATAAAATCAGCTCCCAACTATATCGTTCCCTGCAATGTATTTTCGGCAGCCTCCGCCTTTTAAAAATAGATGTGACAGCATCTGTCGGGAGAGCCGTTGTTAAATTTGTTTCTATAGCATTAGGTGGTTTGTGAAAATCTCCTTCTTATTTTACAAAAAAAATGAAAAAAGAAAAAGCTGACACTCTCGTTTCTTTATAAAAATAAAAGGAGCATAAGCTAAAAAGCGCATAATGGCTTTCTAGCTTCAGCTCCCTTTGTGTTCGCAATTTACTTTATAGTACTTTCGCTTGCGCCTGTTTAATTTGCACAGGCCCCATTCCTCTTGGTATTTCAATGTTTTCTCTTGTATCAGCATGTAATGCCTCTGCAATGTAATCAGCAGCGACATTAGGATCTAAGTCTCCACAAGTATAAACATCAATGCTCGCATATCCGTGCTCAGGAAAACTGTGAATCGTTAAGTGTGATTCAGAAATAATCACAACTCCGCTTACGCCTTGCGGTGCAAATTTGTGAAATGCAACCTCGCGCACCTCAGCACCTGATTTTAGAGCAGCATTTACAAACGTTTTTTCAATAAAATCCATGTCATTCAGCTTATCAAAATCGCATCCCCATAGCTCGGAGATAACGTGACGCCCCATTGTTTCCATAGTCATGGACCCCCCTTAACAAGAATTAAAAAGTGAAATTCCAACAACTGGGTCGGCCATTTACCACGGGGGAAAGTTAGTCCGGAGAGGTCCTAACCCTTTAAGTAATTCCGAAACAGTCTCAAGCAAGAAGTTCACGAAAAATAGTATACTGTGTTTAAGTCTAATTTGCAAGGTGCGTTTTTTCAGAAATATGCTGTTAAGGGTTTTTTCTTTAAAATGTGTCCATGACCTTATTTTATACAGCAGACGGATGTTTCATTCGTGCCGCTACATGGCGGATCAGATCAACAACTCTGCAGGAGTAGCCCCATTCGTTGTCATACCACGCCAGCACCTTTACTTTCCTGTCTTCCATTACCATTGTTGTAAGCCCGTCAATGACCGCTGAATGCGGATTCGTATTATAATCAGTCGAAACGAGCGGTTCATCTGAGTAATCAAGTACACCGTACATCGACGTTTTGGCAGCGCGTTTAAATGCCTCGTTTACTTCTTCAGCCGTAACATCCGTTTTCAGATCAACAACGAGATCAACCAATGAGACGTTCGGAACAGGGACACGCAAGGCGAGGCCGTGAAGTTTTCCTTTCAGATGCGGCAGCACAAGCGAAAGCGCCTTTGCCGCTCCTGTTGTCGTCGGAATGATGGATTCACCGCAAGCCCGCGCCCGGCGCAAATCTTTGTGCGGGTTATCAATATTTTTTTGGTCATTCGTATACGCATGAACTGTAGTCATCAGACCACTCTCAATGCCAAACTCTTCATCCAGCACTTTTACAACAGGCGCAAGGCAATTTGTCGTGCATGACGCATTTGAAATAATGACATGGCGCTCAGCGTCGAATTGGTCCTCATTTACGCCCATCACAATGGTAACGTCTTCATTTTTTCCCGGAGCGGTCAAAATCACTTTTTTTGCGCCTGCTTCTATATGGCCCATCGCTTTATCTTTAGCATTAAACTTCCCTGTTGCTTCGACAACTATGTCAATATCATATTCCCGCCAAGGCAGCTGTTTTGGATCACGGCTGTTTAACAAAAGCACTTTCTTTCCATTTACGATCAGGCTGTCTTCACCAGCCACAACTTCTTTGTCGTATCTGCCGTGAATTGTGTCATACTTTATTAAATGAGCCAGCGTTTCTGCGGAATAGCTGGCGTTAATGGCCACTACTTGAATTTGATCGTCTAACATCGCTTTTCTAAAAACCATTCTTCCGATTCTTCCAAACCCGTTGATCGCTACTTTTACCTTCATGTTGGACACCCCTTATCAATTATGCCATCCTAATTTGTTACTATCTAAAATTAGTATAACACATTAAAACAAATTCGCCAGTACATATTGATAAAAATCAACGATTATAACGCTAATTTATGATGCATCTTATGTTTTCTTGCACAGAATATCAGGCGTAAGAACCAAAAAGCAGCCAGCGCTCCGCACTGACTGCCCTCATGCTTTATGATTCCTGTTTTAACTTATCATTGAGCACACTTTCTTCTAGCACAGAAAATGTATCCCCGTACACTCTGTTAATATGATTCGCTCCCCAAGCACACAGCATATCTAAAATTCCTTCTAAGCTGCGGCCGTATTCGCTGAGCTCATATTCCACTTTGGGAGGAACTTGATTATATACGATTCGTTTAATGACACCGTCCGCTTCCAGCTCGCGCAGCTGCTGAGTCAGCATTTTTTGCGTGATGTTGGGCATTAGGCGTTTTAATTCGCTTGTGCGTTTTTTTCCGTGCGTCAGATGGCATAAAATGACGCATTTCCATTTCCCACCGATCACTTCAAGAGTCGCTTCAACAGAAATGTTATATTTTTTCTTCTCCATACAATCCATTCTCCTCACAGGCACCAAAAAGTGACTATAGCACTTCAAAGTACGTACTTTTATTTCTTAACGATATGTTTCATAATCACATTTGCCGGCTGATTTGAATCTGCTCTTTTTTATTTATATAGCTTACTCGGCAGAATTTCAATCATACAACACATCTTACAAAGGAGGAACATCATGACTTCAGCCAATAAAAGTAGTATTCCTGCACTACTGGCTTTGGCCGTAAGTGCATTCGCAATAGGGACAACTGAATTTATCAGTGTCGGCCTTTTGCCGCTCATTGCTGATGACCTGGATATTCCCGTCACGACAGCAGGATTGACCGTTTCCCTTTATGCGCTCGGCGTTACATTTGGGGCACCTATATTAACTTCATTGACCTCAAGCATGTCACGTAAGACATTATTGCTTTGGATCATGTTTATTTTTATTGCCGGTAATACGATGGCAGCAACCGCTTCAAGCATCGGGATTTTACTAGCAGCACGTGTGATATCGGCATTTTCGCACGGTGTGTTTATGTCGATCGGTTCGACAATCGCAGCGGATATTGTCCCGGAAGATAAAAGGGCTAGCGCGATTTCAATTATGTTTACTGGCCTCACTGTGGCAACTGTAACCGGAGTTCCTTTTGGGACATTTATCGGCCAGCAGTTCGGCTGGCGTTTCGCCTTTATGGTCATTATCGCCGTCGGAATCATTGCTTTCATTACAAATGGCATTCTTGTACCGTCCAAATTACGAAAAGGGACGAAAACAACGATGCGGGATCAATTGAAGCTTGTGACAAACAGCCGGTTATTGCTTTTATTTGTCATTACAGCGCTTGGATACGGAGGAACATTCGTTGTGTTCACGTATCTGTCTCCCCTGCTTCAGGAAGTAACAGGCTTCAAAGCCGGGACTGTTGCAGTGATTCTGCTCGGATACGGAATAGCTATTGCTATCGGCAATATGATTGGCGGAAAGCTGTCAAACCGAAATCCAATTGCCGCTTTATTCTATATGTTTATCGTACAGGCAATTGTTCTATTCGTACTGACATTTACAGCCCCGTATCAAGCAGCTGGGCTCATTACCATTCTCTGTATGGGATTGCTGGCCTTTATGAACGTGCCCGGCCTTCAGGTGTATGTCGTCATGCTGGCTGAGCGTTTTGTCCCGAGTGCAGTTGACGTCGCATCCGCGATGAATATCGCTGCCTTTAATGCAGGGATCGCGCTTGGGTCATACCTTGGCGGTGTGATCACCGATTCAATCGGATTGATTCATACCGCTTGGATAGGCGGATTAATGGTGGTCGGTGCAGTCATTTTAACAGGCTGGAGCCGCTTGATGGAAAAACGAGATCGGCAGGAAGCCTGACAATTTTAAAAGGAGGAAATGAACATGACAACACATTTACAAGCAAAAGCAACACTTCATAATGGGGTAGAAATGCCTTGGTTCGGCCTTGGCGTGTTCCAAGTGGAAGAAGGATCTGAACTGGTAAACGCAGTTAAAACTGCCATTGTTCACGGGTACCGCAGTATTGATACTGCAGCAATCTATGGAAATGAAACTGGAGTCGGAGAAGGGATTCGGGAAGGCATTGAAGAAGCAGGCATTTCAAGAGAGGATCTGTTTATCACATCGAAAGTATGGAATGCGGATTTAGGCTACGAAGAAACACTCGCCGCGTTTGAAACAAGTCTGTCCAAACTCGGTCTGGATTATTTGGATCTATACCTCATCCACTGGCCTGTAGAAGGAAAGTATAAAGAAGCTTGGAGAGCGCTTGAAACGCTGTATAAAGAAGGCCGCATCAAAGCGATTGGCGTAAGCAACTTCCAAATTCACCATCTTGAAGATCTGATGACGGCAGCTGAAATTAAGCCTATGATTAACCAAGTGGAATTTCACCCGCGCCTCACACAAAAAGAGTTGATAAGATACTGCCAAAATCAGGGCATCCAGATGGAGGCTTGGTCACCTTTAATGCAGGGACAGCTGCTGGATCACCCTGTATTGGCTGACATCGCTCAAACATATAATAAATCTGTCGCACAAATTATTTTGCGCTGGGATCTGCAGCATGGCATCATTACGATTCCTAAATCAACGAAGGAACACCGCATTAAAGAAAATGCAAGCGTATTTGACTTTGAATTAACGCAGGATGACATGAACCGAATCGATGCACTGAATGAAAACTTGCGCGTCGGTCCTGATCCGGACAACTTTGATTTTTAATGGCAAAAAAACACCGTTCAATATGAACGGTGTTTTTTGATTATGCCCAGCTGTTCATGATTTCATCAAGCTGCCTTTTGGTCTCTTCAAACGTGCCGCTGTTATCAATGACTTGATCTGCTCTTGCTGTTTTTTCCTCTAAGGGCATTTGAGAGCGGATACGGCTGACTGCTTCTTCTTCCGTCAGCTGATTGCGCTTCATCAGACGTTCCAGTTGAAGATCTTTTGTCACACTGACCACAATAATTTTATCAACCAATGATTCCAATTTGCTTTCGAACAATAGCGGGATATCCAATACAACAAATGCCTCCCGATTTGCAACGGCTTCATCACGGCGATTGAGCATTTCCTGCCTGACTGCGGGATGAACAATTGCATTTAAAGCGAGACGTTTTTGTTCATTTGTAAATACCAGCGCTCCAAGCTTTTTTCTATCTATATCGCCATTTGAGAGCAGTATGTCTTCACCGAATTCGTCAATGATTTGCCGGTAGGCCGGCATCCCTTTTTCTACCGCTTGTTTTGCAATGATATCTGCATCTATAACTGTTATTCCTTTTTCAATCAGCATATTGGCTACCGTGCTTTTGCCGCTAGCTATTCCTCCCGTTAAACCAATGACTAAGGTCAAGAGATCCACTCCTTTTTACAATTTCCAGAGCCCAATCGTGATTAATAGAAGCCCCGGCAAAAACGCCATTTTATCGATCCATTTCCACTTAGACAGAAAATGGCCGGCATTGATTCCAATTGATACAAACAGCGAGCTCATGATTGCCACGGCGATGCTCATCACAATCGGCGAAAAACCAAGAATGGCTGCGCCTATACCTGCTCCAAAGGCATCAATCGATAAGGCAAATCCCAATAAGACCGCCTCAATTCCGTTGATCACACCCGATTTGTCGATATCCGCACTCATGGGTTTTCTCAAAATATGAATCACAATTCCTAATGACCGAACCTCTAAATTAAGCAGTGTTTTTTCATGCAATAGGTATTCTTTATCTTTTGCCGGTTTGAAAAATTGATACAGAACCCACGCACCGATTCCAACCAATATCAAACCGCCAAGCTTCTCCGTCACATATACAGGAAAAAACTTCGTGAGAAAGCTTCCGATCAGCATGGATATAAACATGACAGCACCGGAACAGCAGGCGATAACCAAAATCGCTTTAAACGGTATTTTCATTTTTCTCAATCCGTACGTAAATCCGACTGAAAAACTGTCCAAGCTGACAGCCAACGCCAGCAGCAGTATAGAAACCATTTGCATATCCGTTTCTTCCTTTCTGTTGGTGCTCTTGTATCAGATGTGAAATGCCCGGGATTCATCACAATCATATATATGGGAAAGTGAAAAATCCGTGTTTCGAAAATGGCATCCTCAATTACAGAGTTACTGATATATGCACCGACAGCTTGGACGATGAAGCATTATGCTACTTTTTTTTCTGGCACTTTGCGCAAAAATGCGTGCCTCTTCCTCCAACGACAATTTTCGAAATCATCGTTCCGCAATTTTTGCATGGCTCGTCTTTTTTTCCGTACACAAAATGCTGCAGCTGGAACATTCCGATTTCCCCTTGGGAGTTGATATATGAACGGACTGTGCTTCCGCCCGCATCAATCGCCTCCTGCAGAGTGTTTTTGATTTCAGCGTGAAGGGTTTTGATTGTTTTATCTGATAATTGATTTGCTTTTGTCTCGGGATGGACACCCGCTCTGAAAAGAGCCTCATCCACATAAATGTTCCCGAGTCCAACTACCGTTTTTTGATCCAGTAGGGCAGTTTTGACAGCGCGGTTTGTTTTCGCAAGCCGTTCTTTTAAATACGCACTTGTAAATTCTTCTGCATCCGGCTCCGGCCCTAACTGAGAAAGCGGGAGCTCGCCCGCTTCTTCTCCCGGTTTAAATAAGTGCATGGTTCCAAATTTCCGCACATCCCTGTACCGGAGCTGGGTTCCATCCGTCATCGTGAATATGACATGCACGTGTTTATCGTCAGGCTCCTCGGCTTGATGAAGACCGTATTTTCCTTCCATTCGAAGGTGAGAAACCATAACATAATGATCTAAATGAAACAGTAAAAACTTTCCCCGTCTTCCGATGGACTGTATCGTTTCTCCTGCTAGTTTTCGCGCAAATTCCTCCGGTTCGGCAGGCCGTTTGATGATATTCGGCCATCTGATCTCTACCGATTTGATTGTTTTTCCCTTTACAAGCCCGGTCAGAGTGCGCCGGACCGTCTCAACCTCTGGTAATTCCGGCACATCCATCACTTCCTATCTCTGTTTATTTCGCATCGTACCAAGATGGGCCTGATGCAAAGTCCACCTTTAACGGCACATCTAATGCAAGCGCATGCTCCATCACTTCAGGAACAAGCTTTTCAAGAATTTCAATTTCTTCCTTTGGCGCCTCAAAAATCAATTCATCGTGTACTTGAAGCAGAAGCCTTGCTTTCAACTGTTTTTCTTTCAGCTTGGCAGCCATGTCAATCATGGCTTTTTTGATAATATCAGCGGCGCTTCCTTGAATCGGCGTATTCATGGCCGTCCGCTCCGCAAAACTTCGGATATTAAAGTTCCGGCTCGTCAGCTCAGGGATGTAGCGGCGGCGATGCATAAGCGTTGTTACGTATCCTTTTTGTTTCGCTTCCTGTACTGAATCTTCCATGTACGCTTTTACGCCTTGGAAGCTTTCCAGATAGCGGTCGATAAATGCTCCCGCTTCCTTCCGGGTAATGCCGAGGTTCTGTGACAGACCGTAATCGCTGATCCCGTAAACAATGCCAAAGTTGACCGCTTTCGCCTGGCGTCTCATCGCAGATGTCACTTCATCCTTAGCGACATGGAACACATCCATTGCCGTTTTCGTGTGAATATCCATATCATTTGTAAAAGCTTCGATCAGATTTTCATCCTTTGAAATATGGGCAAGCACCCGCAGCTCGATTTGTGAATAATCGGCTGCAAAAATGAGCCAGTCTTTTTCAGACGGCACAAAAGCTTGGCGAATTTTCCGCCCTTCCTCAAGCCTGATCGGAATGTTTTGCAGGTTCGGATCAGTCGAGCTGAGACGGCCAGTTTGCGTTAAGGCCTGGTTAAATCGCGTGTGCACTTTATGCGAATCCGGTCTCGTCACCTTTAAAAGCCCTTCGATATATGTTGATTGAAGCTTGCCAATTTGTCTGTACTGTAAAATATAGTCGACAATATCATGCTTGTCAGCCAGCTTTTCAAGCACATCGGCAGACGTAGAATAGCCTGTTTTCGTTTTCTTTACGACAGGAAGGCCGATCTTTTCAAATAAGATGACGCCTAGCTGTTTCGGAGAATTGATGTTAAACGGCTCTCCCGCAATCTCATGGATTTTTTCTTCATATTCCTTCAGCTTCGTACCCAGTTCTTCACCCATCCGTTTTAAACGGTCAACATCGACTTTGACGCCAGTTGATTCCATTTCGCCGAGAATAAGCGCAAGAGGCATTTCCAGCTCTTCAAACAGTTCAAGCTGGTCGTTGTTTTCCAGCTCCTGAACGAGCTTTTCCCGAAGGCTTTGAATCGCTAACGCTTTGCGGCCAAGGTGCTCAGACAGTACGTCTTCTGACGGCACTGCTCGTTTTGCTCCTTTTCCATAAACTGATTCATCACTTGAAACGATATGCAGGCCGTAATCCTTAGCCACACTCGCAACGTCGTCATATGAATTGCCCGGGTTGATGATATAAGCCGCAAGGAGCGTATCAAACTCGGCTCCTTTCAGCTCAATGCCCTGCCAGCGCAAAGCGACAACAGCCCGCTTGCTGTCGAAGACCCATTTCTTCTGATCGTCATTTTCCACCCATTCTTTAAACACCTCAGACTCAACGGCAATGTCTTTCGGAATGAAATAAGCTCCCGTTTCATTTACGATCGAAAATCCGAGGATCGGCTCTTCATGATAATTATCGCCAATCTGTTCAACGACAAATGCGGATGGAGAAACCAATATATCGCTTGTCACGTCTGTGACTGTTTTGACATTAATGTCTTCCAACGATTGATCCTGTTCTGCTTCTGCACTGCCTTCTCCAAGCCGTTCAAGAAGCGTGTTGAAGCCAAGATCTTTAAAGATGGCAATGACCTGTTCACGATTAAAGCCCTGATATTCCAGGCCGGAAACAGATACCTCAATCGGAGCATCCGTCATAATTGTCGCAAGCTCCTTGCTCATCAATGCCTGATCCTTAAACTCCTCAAGCTTTTCCTTCAATTTCTTTCCGCTCACCTCGTCAATGGACTCCAGCAGCTTTTCAACCGAATCAAATTGTTTTAAAAGCTTAATCGCAGTCTTTTCTCCGACGCCGGGCACACCCGGAATATTATCTGAGGAATCGCCCATCAGACCCTTCATGTCAATGATTTGTTCAGGCGTAAGCCCATATTTCTCTTTGACATGCTCCGGTGTGTAAAATTCAACATCGGTAATTCCCTTTCTCGTAATGGCAACTGTCGTTTTGTCCGTTGCCAGCTGGGTTAAATCCTTATCTCCTGAGAAAACCTTAACTTCAAATCCGTCTTTTTCAGCCGATTTGGCCAGTGTGCCGATAATATCATCCGCTTCATATTGTTCCAGTTCATAGCGGCTGATCTGGTAGGCATCAAGCAGCTCGCGGATAAACGGCATTTGTTCGGAAAGCTCAGGCGGGGTTTTCTGTCTGCCGCCTTTATATTCTTTAAATGTGCCGTGACGAAATGTTGTTTTCCCGGCATCAAACGCAACCAGCATGTGCGTCGGTTTTTCATCCTCAAGCATTTTCATCAAAATCATCGCAAAGCCGTATACAGCATTCGTATGAACACCTTTATCATTGCTTAACAGCGGCAATGCAAAAAACGCCCGGTAAGCCAGACTGTTTCCGTCTACAAGCACTAATTTTTTTCGTTCCGTCATTCAATTTCCTCCTAAGAAGCCTCAGGCTTCCATTCATCTCTTACATAGTCATTAGCTCCTCTTATTTTAACAAAGTTCAATTTGAAAGGAAAATACGTGAACTATAAGAGAAGACACAAAAAAGGACGGGAACACAAATAGGTTCCCGCCGTCAAAATTGGCTCCTTGGATGAAGGGGTTCTACTACATCCTACCAGCATAGGTTTAACAGTGCATGAAGATATTGTTAAACCTTTGTAAACATTAGGCGGACTTTTCAGCGGCCCGTTTCAGCGTCACGGTAAAGACAGTTCCCCGTCCAAGCTCGCTTGTGACATCAATTTTCCCTTCATGAGCCTCTATTAAATGCTTGACAATCGCAAGGCCCAGCCCTGTTCCGCCCGAATTCCTGCTTCTGTCTTTATCTACGCGGTAAAAGCGTTCAAAGATTCGCGGAATTTCTTCTTTCTGAATTCCGATTCCAGAATCGGCAACCTCAATCTGAATGTCTTTTTCTCTGGGTTTTACATTGATAGCCACGGAGCCCCCCTCAGGCGTGTAGGTTAACGCATTGTTTACGAGATTAAGAAATACCTGTTTCAGCCTGTACGGGTCACCAGATACATATTGAGGGTCTTTCGGGACATTCAGGTGCAAGGAGATGCCTTTCTCATCCGCTTTATGCTTCAGAAGCGTTTCTATCTCACCAAGCATTTTGGCCGGTTCAAACGTTTCGATACTGAGCGTGAAATTTTGCTGCTCGATTTTTGAGAGATCGAGCAAATCCTGAACCAAAGACTGAAGCCTTTCGCTTTCCTTAAGAATAATAGAGAGAAATTCAGAAAGCGCCTCTTTGTCCTCCATCGCCCCATCCAATAACGTCTCCGTAAACCCTTTTATGGACGTAATCGGTGTTTTCAGCTCATGAGAAACATTGGCCACAAAATCCTTCCTCATCTGCTCTAATTTCTTTGTTTCCGTCATGTCATGGAAAACGAGCACAATTCCTTTCCATTCATCATCCGGCCCCATAATCGGAACGCCGTCCACTTCAAAATAACGCCGTTCTATTTTGATCGGCAGTCTTAACAGCTTGCATTTCTTTGTCTCCGTCATAAAAATGTCTTCGACAAGCTGGATCACTTCTTCATGTTCAAATGCATCGTGATAAAGACGGCGCAGCATATGATTCGGATTGATATGAAACTGCTTGGCGTAAGACCTGTTTACGAGATTAATAAAGCCTCTTCCGTCGATCATAATCAGCCCGGAGCCAATGTTTTCAATGACTGTCAGCAGCCGATCCCGCTGCATTTCCTGCGTTCGCGTCATTTCCATCAGATCAATGGCAAGGCTGTTCATCGCATGTCCTAGCTTATCAGAACGCCTAATATAGCCGCCGTACGTCCGTGCATCGTAGTTGCCCTTAGAGAGTTCTGTGGCTACATTTGTCGCTGACTTAATTGACCTTTTATAACGTGAGGTCATGCTGGAATAAAAATAAACAATGACGATAAATGCGGTACAAAGACTGGCCGTCAGCATTCCCCACAATTCGCCTTTTAAGCCGTCGCTTTTTTCAGAGGCGGAAAGCAGCACATATCCTGTTTTTTCCCCTTCGCTTCTAAGTGAAAGTCCGTAATAAAGCTTGTTATCTTTTGTTGACAGAATACCCTCATGGCCAGAAACAAGCGCCTGCACCTTTTGGGAATCAGCCGCTCTCCCGTTTGACCCATACAGCACCTTGCCGTCTGTATCGATAACGGATGCGCTCACATCAAGCGCGCCGCCTGCATCTTTAATGATTTTCTCATTTGCTTGATTATTCAGATTGCCGGCATCAAGAAGCGAAGCCAAGTATTTTGCTTCTTTTTCAATGTGTTCCTCTGCTTTCCTTTGATCAGATGTTTCAAAAAGCTGCTGTAAAAACAGCCCGAGGACACAAAACACCAGAATCATACAGACAACGAATACAGAAAAAAGGCGCACACGGTATTTATTCATTCATTTTTGGCTCCTCCAGTTTATACCCCAATCCCCTAATCGTTTTAATGTAGACCGGTTTTTTGGTATTGTTTTCAATTTTGTCGCGAAGATGGCTGATGTGCACATCAACAATTCTCGTATCTCCAGCAAAATCATAATTCCAGACTGCGCTCAGCAGCAGGTCTCTTGTCAGAACTCTGCCTTTATGTCTGCCTAAATAGAGCAACAGTTCGAATTCTTTCGGTGTCAGTTCAAGCTGACTTTCTTTAAAGTACGCTTCATAATGATCAGGCAGGATTTTCAGATCGCCGATTACGATCTGGCCTTCCATTTCATCGTTCTTCATCTCACTAGAGGGCGCAGCTATTTCCGAACGCCTTAAAATCGCTTTGACTCTCGCATTTACTTCCCTTGGACTGAACGGCTTGGTCATATAATCATCAGCACCGAGCTCAAGCCCTAATACTTTGTCGAATTCCTCATCCTTCGCTGTCAGCATTAAAATGGGAAACATCAGCTTTTGCTGTCTCAGCTGCTTGCATACTTCGATTCCGTCCAATTTTGGAAGCATCACATCAAGCACAATCAAATCAGGCTTCTCTGTTTCCGCTTTTTTGAGTGCTTCTTCCCCATCCGAGGCGGTAATGACATCATAGCCTGACCGTTCCAAATTGTACTGTAAAAGAGTAACAATAGATTCTTCATCATCCACAACTAAAATTTTCTTGTTCATGCTGTGCCTCCAGTATTATAATTCCCCGACATCCTATTTCTCTATTTTATGTCATCTTAACATGTTTCATGATTTTATTTTAGCGAAAGCAGGACATTCCGACAATTCGCCTTTTACATCATTTTTAAAAGAAATAAAGATGTGCATGATAGCGCTTTCATATATAGTAAAAAGAGAAAGGCTGTATTAAGCAAGCCTTTCTCTCTTTTTATTAGGATAATACTTTCATGACATTTTTGACAGATTCAACTGATTTATTCAGCTGCGCTCTTTCATAGTCTGTCAGTTCAAGTTCAATGATTTGCTCAAGACCGTTGCCGCCTACAATTGTAGGAACACCAAGGTAGATGCCTTCATAGCCGTATTCCCCTTCAAGATAAGCAATTGTAGGAAGAACGCGGCGCTGATCTTTCAAGATCGCTTCGACCATTTCAGTCAGAGAAGCCGCAGGCGCATAATACGCGCTTCCGTTTCCAAGAAGATTCACGATTTCGCCTCCGCCTTTTCTAGTGCGCTCCACAATTGCGTCAATCCGTTCTTTCGGAATAAGAGTTTCAAGCGGGATACCGCCAGCATAAGAATAACGCACAAGCGGAACCATATCGTCACCGTGTCCGCCGAGTACGAAACCAGTCACATCTTTCACTGACAGGTTTAATTCCTCTGCCACAAATGTTCTGAATCTTGCCGTATCAAGCACACCGGACTGGCCGATTACGCGCTCTTTAGGGAAGCCTGATTCTTTGTACACCGCGTATGTCATTGCATCAACAGGATTTGTCAGCACCACAATAATAGAGTCAGGAGAATATTTCACGATTTCCCGCGTAACGCTTCTCATAATCTTTTCGTTTGTAGAGACCAGATCATCTCTGCTCATACCAGGTTTTCTTGCGATACCGGCTGTAATGACAACAATGTCAGAGCCAGCTGTATCCTCGTAATTAGATGTTCCCGTAATTTTTGCGTCAAAGCCTTGAACTGGGCTTGCTTCAAGCATATCAAGCGCTTTTCCCTTTGTCGGGTTCTCCAATTGCGGAATGTCAACAAGAACAACGTCTGCCAGCTCTTTTTGAGCGATTAAAAATGCAGTTGTAGCTCCGGTAAAACCTGCTCCGATAACAGAAACTTTTTTACGAGTATTTCCCATGTCTCTCTTCTCCTTTATGGCTAGTTTTAGGCTTTTTCCTTGCTTAGTCCATGTTTTTGATCAGTTCTTCTCCGAACTCTGAGCATTTCACTTCAGTCGCCCCGTCCATTAATCTAGCAAAATCGTAAGTTACGACTTTGGAAGCGATTGTTTTTTCCATAGATTTGATAACCAAATCAGCCGCTTCGTTCCATCCTAAATGCTCAAGAAGCAGAACGCCTGAAAGAATAACTGAAGATGGGTTTACTTTATCAAGGCCTGCATATTTAGGAGCCGTTCCGTGCGTCGCTTCGAAAATCGCATGTCCTGTTTCGTAGTTGATGTTCGCTCCAGGAGCAATGCCGATTCCGCCGACTTGCGCAGCAAGAGCATCAGAAATGTAATCTCCGTTCAAGTTCATTGTCGCAACGACATCAAACTCGTTTGGACGCGTTAAGATCTGCTGAAGGAAAATGTCAGCAATGCTGTCTTTGATAATGATTTTTCCTGCTGCTTCCGCTTCGCTTTGCGCTTTGTTGGCAGCGTCTTTTCCTTCTTCTTCAGCAATGCGGTCATATTGAGCCCATGTGAAGACTTTATCTCCGTATTCTTTTTCAGCAAGTTCATAGCCCCAGTTTTTGAACGCGCCTTCTGTGAACTTCATGATGTTTCCTTTGTGAACAAGCGTTACAGATTTGCGGCCATGCTCGATCGCATAATCAATGGCAGCTCTGACCAAGCGGCTTGTTCCTTCTTCTGAAACAGGCTTAATGCCGATACCTGATGTCTCAGGGAAACGGATTTTGTTGACGTTTAACTCATTTTGAAGGAAGCTGATAAGCTTTTGCACTTCTTCAGAGCCTTTTGCATACTCGATGCCTGCGTAAATATCTTCTGTATTTTCACGGAAGATGACCATATCAGTATCTTCAGGGCGTTTTACCGGTGACGGCACTCCAGTAAAGTATCTTACAGGTCTTAAGCAGACGAATAGGTCAAGCTCTTGTCTGAGCGCTACGTTCAAAGAACGGATACCGCCGCCGACAGGTGTCGTTAACGGGCCTTTAATCGCGATGAAATATTCGCGGATCACATCTAATGTTTCAGCAGGGAGCCACTCACCTGTTTTATTATAAGCCTTTTCTCCGGCGTAAACTTCTTTCCATGTAATTTTCTTTTCGCCTTTGTATGCTTTTTCTACTGCTGCTTCCAAAACCTTCGAAGCCGCGTTCCAAATATCAGGACCGGTTCCGTCTCCTTCGATAAATGGGATAATCGGGTTGTTTGGTACGTTTAATACTCCGTTAGAGACTGTAATTTTTTCACCTTGTGCCACAATAAAAACCTCCCAGTATGTAATTCATATTTAGAAAACATTTTATTTTTCTTATATAGAAAATAAAATGATTTTTCCTAACATTCAATTTAAAGTGTAACCCAATTTTGATGTTCTGAACAAGAGGCTAACCTCATTGACGCAAGCCAGCCTCCAATGGTTCTTTAGGCTCTTTCTTCAATCGGAACGAATTTTTGTTTGTCAGGGCCTGTGTAATCTGCCCGCGGGCGGATCAGACGGTTGTTGTCATACTGCTCAAGAATATGAGCGAGCCAGCCGGACATTCTGCTTACAGCAAAAATCGGTGTAAACAAATCATGGTCAATACCGAGGCTGTGATATACAGAAGCCGAATAGAAATCAACGTTAGGCGGAAGCTTTTTCTCTGATGTGACGATGTCTTCTATACGAATCGACATCTCATACCATTTGCTTTCGCCTGTCAGGTTGGTCAGGCGCTTGCTCATTTCTTTCAGATGCTTCGCGCGCGGATCACCATGCTTATACACACGGTGGCCGAATCCCATGATTTTTTCTTTCTTTTCAAGTTTAGCGCGGATGTACGGCTCAGCGTTTTCCACTTCACCGATTTCTGTCAGCATTTTCATAACGCCTTCATTCGCTCCGCCGTGAAGAGGCCCTTTCAGCGCGCCGATTGCTGCAGTAATGCCTGAATAGATGTCAGAAAGTGTTGCGACGCAGACCCTCGCTGTGAACGTTGACGCGTTCAGCTCATGGTCAGCATGTAAAATCAATGCTTTGTTGAAGGCTTCAACTTCAATTGGTGAAGGCTCTTCACCGTTTAATGTGTAAAGAAAATTCTCCGCAATACCGTAATCTTCTCTCGGTTCAACAGGCTCAAGACCCTTGCGAATTCTGGAAAACGCTGCAACCAGGCCAGGCACCTTTGCCTGAAGGCGGATCGCCTTTCTGTAGTTGGCTTCCGGGTTCATGGTATCAGCCTCGCTGTCAAGCAGGCCTAGTAATGAAATTGCTGTCCGAAGAGCAGCCATGGGATGAACATTTTCGAGGGAATAAGATTTGAAGTGCTCAATAATTTCTTGCGGAACGGCAGCTTCCTTTGCAAGCTGCTGCTTTAACTCTTCAAGCTCTTTTTTGTTTGGCAGCCTTAGATGCCAAAGCAAGTAGATGATTTCTTCAAAACTTGCATTCTCTGTCAAATCATCGATATCATACCCCACATATGTAAGGGTATCATCAATAATAGAACTAACAGATGATGTTGTTGCTACAACCCCTTCAAGACCGCGTGTCGCTGTCATATATAACATCTCCTTTTCAATAAATTTCCCCTTTAAGAGTGTTGTAAAAACATGAGGCTTACTTAAAAAGCACGATGCAAGTATTTCTCTCCCCCAAAAAGAAAATGCTTACATTTTACTGGCTGCTGGAACTAAAACCCTTTGCTTATGAAAGAACATAACAAATTCTTATAAGCTTATTTAAGTTTAAGCCTATTCTCATTATAAACAATAATCAGACATTTGTTAAATGTTTACCTATAATTTTTTTTTTCATTCTGTGATTTCCCCGAAAAAACGCCTTTATTTGCGGGTTTTTGCATACAAAAAAAAGCGGCTTTAAGGCCGCTTTTTGTTATGAAGTGAACAGTTTTACGATCTGCATGGCTAAATAAGCAATCCCCGCTCCGATCAGCGGCCCCACCGCAACTCCTCCAAAAAGCGCGACTGCAAGAATGGTCCCGATCACGAGAGCAGTTGTAATATGCGGATCATTTTCAAGCAGGGCCAGGCCGTTTTTTGCAATCAGCGCCACTGCGATCCCCGCTCCAAGGGCGATCCATGCGTAGGAAGACCGCATTGCTTCTCCAAGCTGCTTAAATCCGATTTCTCCCGTGGCAATCGGGACAAGAACGGCGATGGTAATAATGGTCACACCCCAGTTAATGCCTTTTGACTGGATGGTCGGAAATAATTTCTGATCAAGCCCAACGATTTTGATGATCAAAAGGACGGATACAGCAAAGAGCAATGATTGGTTTTTTGCGATAAGTGCGATAGCCAAGAGTAAAATTAAAAATAAATTCGCTTGTGTAAACACATGCCATCCCTCCTTTAAGATGAATGTATTCATATTCAGCCGCAGCGTGAATACATATAAAAAATAGGACATGCTGACGAGAGGAGGACCGTTTTCGTGAATCAATCTTATATCACTATTTTTTTCAGAACCCTCTTTGTCATATCAATGACCGCAGGGTCGATAGCTGCGGCCTATTATTCGTTTCCGTTAACTTATCCGTTCCTGATCGCCCTTATTCTTTCTTCAGTGATTCATCCTGTTGTCGATTATTTGGACAAAGTGACAGGATTCCCCCGAACGATAAATGTTCTGGGCGTTCTTGCTTTTTTTCTGCTCGCAGCCTTCGGCGTCCTCACCATTCTGGTAGCCGAAATCGTAACGGGAACAGCCTATCTAGCAAAAACGCTGCCTCCGCATATCAGCACGTTTATTTCATATTGCGAAAAATTGTTTACAACTCATATTCAGCCGCTCTATAACGAGTTAACTCTTTTGTTTCAAGAATTGGAAACGAACCAGCAGGCTTCCATCGTCACTCATATCCAGACACTCGGTGATTCTGCCGCTAAAAATGCCGGGCTCCTGCTGTCCCACATTCTAGAGATGATCCCGAGATTTTTCGCTCTTCTTCCCAATACGGCGGCGGTTCTGATTTTTTCTCTTCTGGCAACCTTTTTTATGACAAAGGATTGGCACAAGCTGAAAGCCATGCTTGTTTTAATTCTGCCGGATCGTGTGACAGCTAACAGCAAAGCGATCAGCAGCGAATTAAAAAAAGCAATGACTGGTTTTATCAAAGCACAAGCCGTCCTCGTTTTCATCACGATGGTGATTGTATTTATCGGCCTTTCTCTCTTAAAGGTTGAACACGCCGCAACAATTGCTTTTTTAATCGGGCTTGTAGATCTTCTCCCTTACTTAGGTGCCGGCTCCGTATTTGTGCCCTGGATTTTGTATTTATCGATTACGGGCCAGCTGCCCCAAGCGATCGGAATTGGTATCCTGTACCTCGTCGTTCTTATTCAGCGGCAGCTGACAGAGCCCAAGATACTAAGTAAATCTATCGGGATCGATCCGCTGGCAACACTCATCGCCCTGTTTGCCGGCTTTAAATTATTCGGGTTTTTAGGACTGATTGCGGGACCGGCTGTACTCGTCATCATCCAAGCTTTCATCACAACAGGCGCATTAAAAGAAATATGGTCCTATATCACCGTTCAGCAAAAATAAAACGGCAGCCGTTTTTTCATGGCTGCCGTTTTTTATTTGATGATGATCCGCTTATTCTTCGACATACCTCTCAGCCATTTGAACAGAATCGGCTTACACCAGCCGCGGGTAAACGGGATAAGAAGACAGGCGCCGGCCAAATCTGATAAAAAGCCCGGAAGCATCAGCAATAGACCGCCAATGAAAATGCACAGACCGTCAGCAATCGCTTCTCCCGGCATTTTGCCATATTGAAGATCACGCTGAACCTTATAATACACTTCGGTTCCTTGTTTTTTTGCAGCTGCTGCGCCGATAATGCCAGTCAGAATCATGAATAGAACTGTCGGTAAAATGCCAATCAGCTTGCCTAAAAATAGGAATATACCGATTTCTATTGCCGGAAACACAATAAAAAGCAAAAACAAAAATCTCATATCCAAGCCCCCCACACGTGTAACACGTTCTGTTCAACAAAAGGCATGATAAAGAGAAAAGGAAGGGATTCCCCTTCCATTTTCACCTGTAATTAAAGAACGCTCGCACGGCCTTGATAGACTGCACCTCTGGAAGCGTCAACTGTAATATCCTGGCCATCTGTCAAAATAGATGTCGCATTTTCCAGACCCACGATAACCGGGATGCCAAGGCTTAATCCGACTACCGCAGCATGGCTAGTCAAACCGCCTTCTTCTGTAATAAGAGCAGACGCTTTTTCAAGGGATGCAATCATATCACGGTCAGTGCTTTTGGTAACAAGTACCGCACCGTCAGTCATTTTTTGCTCAGCTTCTTTTGCATTTTGTGCAACGACAACCGGACCGTAAGCTGATTTGCGTCCAATGCCTTGGCCTTTAGCGATGATATCGCCGACAGTATGAACCTTCATTAAGTTCGTAGTGCCGGACTCACCGACAGTGCCTGCTGTAATAACGATAAGATCGCCGTGTTTTACAATTCCGCTGTTCAATGATTTTTGGACAGCATCCTCAAGCATCTCATCTGTTGAGCTCGCATTTTGGCCGCTTTCCGCGAATACGCCAGATACGAGGGCAAGCTTTCTGGAAATAGAGTCATTTACAGTAACCGCAACAATCGGAGCCTGCGGACGGTATTTTGCAATCATACGTGCTGTATGGCCGCTTTCTGTCGGCGTTACGATCGCAGCAGCATTCAGGTTAATCGCCGTATGTGCGACAGATTGTCCAATTGCGTCTGTAATTGTCATACCCACTTGATCTCTGCGTTTTGAGAGAATTTCTTTATAATTTAAAGCTTCTTCAGAACGGGACGCGATGTTATGCATTGTTTGAACTGCTTCAACCGGGTAACTTCCGGCAGCAGTTTCACCTGAAAGCATGATCGCATCTGTTCCGTCGAAGATCGCGTTTGCAACGTCACTTGCTTCCGCACGAGTCGGACGCGGGTTGCGCTGCATGCTGTCAAGCATTTGTGTCGCTGTAATAACAGGTTTGCCCAGCGCGTTGCATTTTTTGATCAGTTCTTTTTGCACAAGCGGCACTTCTTCAGCTGGAATTTCCACACCTAAGTCTCCGCGTGCAACCATTAAGCCGTCAGACACTTCGAGAATCGCATCGATGTTGTCAACGCCCTCTTGGTTTTCGATTTTAGGGATGATTTGAATATCCTGAGCGTTGTGCTCTTCAAGAAGCTCACGGATTTCGAGCACATCCGTGGAACGTCGAATGAAAGATGGTGCGATGAAGTCTACTCCTTGCTCAATACCGAAAACGATGTCTCGCGCATCCTTTTCAGTAATCCCCGGAAGATTGACACTTACGCCCGGTACGTTAACACCTTTTTTATTTTTGAGTGTTCCGTTGTTTAATACTTTTGTTTTGATTTCGCGTTTAGCGGCATCTACATCAAGTACCTCAAGACCGATTAGGCCGTCATCTAACAGAATCGTTGAACCTTGTTCAACGTCATGGACTAAACCTTCATATGTCACTGAAATTTTATCTGTTGTTCCTACAACCTCGTCCATTGAAATAATGAGCTCTTTGCCTGTTTCAAGCTCAATACCGCCGTTTTCCATTGTATGTGTGCGGATTTCAGGACCTTTTGTATCAAGCAGAATTCCAACGTTCTTGCCAAGTTTTTTGCTTGCTTCGCGGATATTTTTAATTCTTGCACCGTGCTCCTCAAAATCTCCGTGAGAAAAGTTTAATCGAGCCACGTTCATTCCTGACTCCATTAATTTCGTAAGCATTTCAATACTTTCACTTGCCGGACCGATGGTACAAACAATTTTAGTTTTTCTCATTTGGTTCACTTCCTTCTGAAATCTTCAGCCTTCAGCTGTACATTAGATAGACAGTTCTTTTGAAAGCTGATACATGTTTTGCTCAACTGTGTGTTTTGTCTCAAGTATTTCTATAATATCATGGTCTACAAGCTTATTGTTTTGTATACCTACACAGCGTCCGCCTTTTCCTTCAAGCAGCAGTTCAACTGCATATGCGCCGAGACGGCTTGCTAACACACGGTCAGCAGCACTCGGAGAACCTCCGCGCTGGATATGGCCCAATACAGATACCCTAGTTTCAAGATTTGTTTCTTCTTCAATGCGTTTCCCGAATTCAACACCGCTGCCTACACCTTCGGCAACAATAATAATACTGTGCTTCTTGCCGCGTTCGTGGCCGCGTTTTAAGCGGGCAATGATTTCGTGCATGTCATAGTCTGCCTCAGGGATTAAGATCGATTCTGCGCCCCCTGCAAGACCGGCCCACAATGCGATATCGCCGGCATGACGGCCCATTACTTCGATTACATATGTACGTTCATGAGAAGTCGCTGTATCACGAATCTTATCAATTGCGTCAATTACTGTATTTAAAGCTGTATCGAAACCGATTGTAAAATCAGTGCCCGGAATGTCATTATCAATTGTACCCGGTACACCTACACATGGAAACCCGTGTTCCGTTAATTTTTTCGCACCCATATAGGAACCGTCTCCGCCGATAACAACAAGGCCTTCAATACCAAGCTTCTTCAAGTTTGCTATCCCTTTTTCACGGCCTTCAACTGTTTTGAATTCAGGACATCTCGCCGTATAAAGCTTAGTCCCTCCACGATGTATAATATCGCCTACTGATCCGAGTTCAAGCTTTTCAATCTTTCCGCTGATCAATCCCGCGTATCCGTTGTAAATACCGTAAACTTCAACGTCATGATAGATCGCTTTTCTGACTACTGCGCGAACTGCTGCGTTCATTCCCGGGGAATCCCCGCCGCTCGTTAATACCCCTATACGTTTCATTCTCCATTCACCTCAGCAACATATATGATTAAACATAACATGATCATTGCCCTAAAAACAATGAAAAGGGATCTCCATCCTCCCTATGAAACCTTACCTATTATACAATTAAATAAATTGTTTTTAAATAAAATTTAAGGAATGTCACAAAAAATAAACGTGAGCCAAAGGCTTCACGTTTATTTAGTTTACCCCGATATATTGATCTTCAACCGAGACTTTGCCAATTGCTTTATATTTTTCATAGCGCTGCTGAACTAATTCTTCTTCGCTCAGCTTCAGCAAAGTTTTTAACGATTGTTTAAGGGTTTCGTCCATATAGCTTGCCTGCAGCTTCACATCATGGTGCGCTCCGCCTTTTACTTCTTTAATCATATGATCTATAATACCTAATTCTTTTAAATCCGGCGCAGTGATTTTCATTGTTTCTGCTGCTTTTTTAGCAAGACTGGAGTCCTTCCATAAAAGTGCCGCGGCACCTTCCGGAGAAATAACAGAATAAGTAGAGTTTTCCAGCATATGCAAGTGATTGCCTACACCCAGACCAAGGGCTCCGCCGCTTCCGCCTTCACCAATGACGATGCAGATAACAGGCACTCGAAGGCCGGCCATCTCAAACAGGTTTTTGGCAATAGCTTCACTTTGTCCTCTTTCTTCAGCTGCTCGTCCAGGGTATGCCCCCTTCGTATCAATAAAACAGATAATTGGTCTGTTAAATTTGTCAGCCTGTTTCATCAGACGAAGCGCTTTTCTGTAGCCTTCTGGATGCGGCATCCCAAAATTGCGGACTAGGTTTTCCTTCGTGTCTTTGCCGCGCTGATGCCCGATTACCGTTACAGGGAGGCCGTGGAACTTCGCAATCCCGCCGACAATGGCTTCATCGTCCCCGTACGCTCTGTCTCCGTGACATTCAAAAAAGTCGGTAAACAGGTGTTCGATATAATCAAGAGTTGTCGGACGGTCCGCCAGACGCGCGATTTGAACCCGGTCCCACGGCTTCAAATTTTTGTAAATATCATCCTGAAGCTTAGCGAGACGGTCTTCGAGCCGTTCGATTTCCGCACTTAGATCCATATCGGAATCTTGGGTGAATTTTTTTAGTTCGGCGATTTTGGTTTGCAGTTCAATCACCGGTTTTTCAAATTCTAATCTTGGAGCCACTCAATGTCACCTCCTGTTTGATGCATATCCAGCAGATTTTCTAACGTTTTTTTCATATCGTCGCGATGAATAACCGCATCAAGCTGTCCATGTTTTAATAAAAACTCAGCCGTTTGGAAGTCCTCAGGCAGTTTTTCTCCTATTGTCTGTTCAATAATCCGTCTTCCAGCAAAACCGATCAGCGCGCCAGGCTCAGCGAAATTGTAATCGCCAAGGGATGCAAAGCTTGCTGATACGCCCCCGGTAGTCGGATGCGTCATTACTGAAATAATAAGACCCTGTTCTTCACTGAACAGTTTTAACGCAGAGCTTGTCTTTGCCATCTGCATCAAACTTAATACGCCTTCCTGCATTCTAGCACCGCCTGAAGCCGTAAAAATAATAAACGGAACTTTATCAGCTTTTGCTTTTTCAATCGCAAGCGTGATTTTTTCACCGACGACTGAACCCATGCTGCCCATTCTGAATGAAGAGTCCATGACGGCGACAACAGCCGGGTGTCCGCCGATGGTGCCCTTGCCTGTCACAACAGCCTCGTTTAAGGATGTTTTCTCGCGATCTTTTTCAAGCTTTTCCAGATATCCCGGGAAACCAAGCGGATTTTCCGAGAGCATTCCCTGATTAAATTCCTCAAAGGATTGTTCATCCATCAAGCTTTCGATACGCTGTTTTGCGTTCATTGGGAAATGATAATCGCAGTTCATGCATACCCGCATATTTTTATCCAACTCTTTAGTGAGCATGATTTTTTTACACTTAGGACATTTTGTCATAATGCCTTCCGGAACATCGTGCTTCGCTTGATCAGACGGTACGGAAGCATACTTTTTCTTTTTCGTGAATATATCCTTTAACAAATGATTACCTCCCTTTTGTGAAGGGTTCTCTTCACCGCATGTCATCAAACAGATAGACTTGCTAATAACTTTACCGAAACTATTGTACTTTTTTTGTCAAACGCTGTCATCCTCAATTCGACAACTTTTTATTCGATGACGTGCTCGGAAAGGCTTGTATGAAATCAGATAAGGTGTTGAAACGACAAGGTTGACAGCGTATTCAAAAATAATGTTAAACCCGGCTGAAATTTTTTTAAGGCTAACCCCCTAAAAAAATTTCAGCCGTCAGTTTAACTTGAGAACAGCGCGTCGGTCTCCGCCAACGCGCTGCCATTTTTGGAATGAATTAAAATTATTCACCAATAATCGTAAGTTTTCTTGTTTTTTCTGCGACTTCCTCAGGGTCAACAGTGATTCTTGCAACACCTGTTTCCATCGCAGCTTTTGCCACAGCCTTCGCAACAGCAGGCGCAACACGTTTATCAAACGGTGCAGGGATGACATAGTCTGCGCTAAGCTCATCTTCTGAAACCAGTGAAGCAATGGCTTCAACCGCTGCGATTTTCATTTCCTCGTTAATATGAGTGGCACGCACATCAAGCGCTCCGCGGAAAATACCTGGGAATGCAAGAACATTGTTTACTTGGTTCGGGAAGTCAGAACGGCCAGTTCCGATAACGCTTGCTCCGGCTTCACGCGCATCTTCCGGCATGATTTCCGGATTTGGATTTGCCATTGCAAAGATAATTGGATCTTTTGCCATGCTTTGAACCATTTCTTTTGTTAACGCGCCTGCTACAGAGACACCGATAAATACGTCAGCATCAACGATGACATCTTTCAGAGAACCGTCTTTGCGATCTTGGTTCGTGAACTTCGCCACTTCATTTTTGACATCGTTCATGCCGTTCGGGCGCCCTTCATAAATGGCCCCTTTGGAATCGCACATCACAATGTCGCGAACGCCATAATGATGAAGAAGCTTGATAATCGCAATGCCAGCCGCACCCGCGCCGTTTGCGACAACTTTAATGGATGACATGGATTTTCCAGACAGTTTCAGCGCGTTCACAAGACCTGCTACGGTTACAATGGCAGTACCGTGCTGATCATCATGGAAAACCGGGATGTTTGTTTCTTTTTTGAGGCGCTCTTCAATGATAAAG
This sequence comes from Bacillus sp. YP1, assembly GCF_000877815.1. Classification (NCBI taxonomy): domain Bacteria; kingdom Bacillati; phylum Bacillota; class Bacilli; order Caryophanales; family Bacillaceae; genus Bacillus; species Bacillus sp. YP1. Next base: position 2,604,041 of record NZ_CP010014.1, read on the forward strand.
CAATTTGGCGCTGCAATATCTTCAAGGTTGACGCCGCCAAATGTCGGTTCCAGCAATTTTACAGTTTCAACGATTTTATCAACATCGTTTGTGTTTAAAGCAATCGGGAACGCATCTACGCCCGCAAAGCTTTTGAAAAGAACTGCTTTCCCTTCCATAACAGGAAGCGCCGCTTCAGGGCCGATGTTTCCAAGGCCAAGTACAGCTGTACCGTCAGTTACAACTGCTACCATGTTCCCCTTCATTGTATAATCATATACTTTGTTAATGTCTTCATGAATATCCTTACACGGTTCTGCAACACCCGGAGAATAAGCGAGGCTTAGATCTTTCGCATTTCTGACCTCTACTTTTGATTTAGACTCCAGTTTCCCCTGGTTGACTTTATGCAGGTGTAATGCTTCTTCTCTTAATGACATTCTACTAAACACTCCTTATGGATATTTTTTGATTCGTATACTGCTGCGTTGATTGCTGCATTCTGCGGAGTAAATCTATCTGAATATTTAAACAGGATCACATAATTGCTCCAATTGTATAACAAAAAGCGAATCGTTACCACTGTTTTAAAACGACGTTTTTTTGACCCAACAGCTCTTTTAAGCGATATAACACCTGGTGATCTGCATTGATATGGAACGACTCAGGTAGCTTAATCGTCTGTTTTTGCCTTTCATAATAGAGATAAACGCCTGTTTCCCCTTTATGCTCCAGCAAAATGCGCTTAATCTTTGCCAGGATCTCCTGGCTGTGCTGACTGCTTTCTATTTTTATATAAACCGATGGCGCTTTTTCTGCATCCATATTTTCTAATAACTCTGCCCGGGACATGATGAATTGGATCTTATCTTGTCTAACTTCACATTTCCCCGCAGTGAACAAAAGAGCGCCTTCTCTTAAAACGGGAGAAAGCTGTCTGAATTGTTCAGGGAAGACTACGGCTTCCATCTCGCCGGTTTCATCACTGAGCGTTAAAAACGCCATGTTTTGACCTGTTTTCGTCCGAATCGTTTTGATCTTCGACAGCAGAACGCCTAGTGAAAGCTGTCTTTTGACTGCACGCTGAGCCTGCAGAATGGAGACTGCTCCTTGCGCAGTGAGCTGTTTTCGGAAGGCGGAGAGGGGATGATTTGAAAAATAAATGCCAAGCGTTTCCTTTTCAAACGCAAGTAAATCCACCAGAGGAAGCTCCTCCGTCTCCACATACTTCGGCTTAATTGAAAACGATTCATCTAAAAACAATCCCATTTGGTCATCGTCCGCGGCGAATAGCTCAGCATGTTCCAAAGCAACATCAATGGATGCGAGCAGCGTGGCCCGGTTTTGGCCGAATTCGTCCATCGCACCAGAAAAGATAAGTGCTTCAAGCATTTTGCGATTTACGCTTTTTGACGGCACGCGAAAGCAGAAATCGAAAAGATCTTCAAATGGTTTCTCTTTTCTTGCTTTATATATATCTTTGACTGCTGAGACGCCTACACTTTTTATCGCGCGGAGGCTGTATCTGACAGATCCGTTTTCAACTGTAAACGGAAAACTGCTTTTATTCACTGACGGAGGAAGGATACGAATCCTGCTCCCCTTTGCTTCGTAAAGATATTGAGAGATTTTATCCTCATTGCCAATGACGCTTGTCAGCAATCCGCACATAAAATATAACGGATAATGAGCTTTCAAATACGCAAGCTGGCACCCGATCATGCTGTATGCCACCGCATGGCTTCTGTTAAAGCCATAGTTTGCGAATTTGACGATTAAATCGTAGACCTCATTTGCAGTGTCTACAGAATACTCCTTTTTTAAGCACCCTTCAACAAAATGGCTTCGCTCTCTGTCCAGGATTTCTTTTTTCTTTTTGCTGACCGCCCTTCTCAATAGGTCCGCTTCGCCTAAAGAAAACCCCGCCATACGGGAAGCAATCATCATAATTTGTTCCTGATACACAATGACGCCATATGTATCTTCCAAAATGCTCCTTAAATCTTCATGAAGATAGTGAACAGGCGCCCGGCCGTGTTTACGGTCGATAAATAACGGAATATTTTCCATCGGACCCGGCCGGTACAGTGCATTGACCGCCACAATATCTTCTAGGCCCGAAGGTTTCAGCCGTTTCAAGACGCTTCTCATCCCTGCAGATTCAAGCTGGAAAATGCCTGTCGTATCCCCTTTTGACAGCAAGGAGAACGTTTTGTCATCGCTGTAGGAAATACTTGAAAGGTCTATTTTAATATTTTCTTCTTTTTCAATCATTGAAGTGATAGATTCAATAAGTGTCAGATTCCTCAAACCTAAGAAATCCATTTTTAAAAGGCCCAAGTCTTCAAGATGGTCCATCGCGTATTGCGTTAAATAGATCCCTTCATGCCCTTCTTGAAGCGGAACAACATCTGTTAACGGTTCTTCACTCAGGACAACGCCCGCTGCGTGGGTTGATGCATGCCTTGGCAGCCCTTCTATTTTCCGGGCAATTGAATAGACTTGCTGAAGCAGGCTTGACTCCCGAAGCCGCTTATCCAGCTGCGGTGACTGCTGTCTCGCTTCATCCAGCGTCATTCCCGGTCTTGAAGGAATGAGTTTTGCAAGCTGATCTGCCTCCTTCGGGCTGACGCCGAATACTCTGCCGACGTCCCGGAGCGCCGCCTTTGCCGCAAGTGTTCCAAAGGTGATAATCTGTGCGACGTGCATTGCACCGTATTTCTGCTGAACATATTGAATGACTTCATCCCTTCTAGTATCGGGAAAGTCAATATCAATATCCGGCATGCTGACGCGCTCGGGATTTAAAAATCTTTCAAACAGAAGGTGATGCTTAATCGGGTCAACATCTGTGATATACAGCACATATGCCACAAGAGAACCCGCCGCAGAACCCCTTCCCGGTCCTGTAACAATCCCTTTTTCATGGGCGTGCTTCATAAAATCCCACACGATCAGAAAGTAATCGCTGAACTTCATCCGCTTGATGACATCAAGCTCATATTGAAGACGGCGAAGGTATCGTTCATCAGGCTTGCCGAAACGGCTGCGGAGTCCCTCCATACAGATATCCGTTAAATAATCATCAGCGGACGTTCCGTCTGGGGTCGGAAAAGACGGTAGACGGGTCTGCCCGAGACTGACGTCAACCCGGCATTGTTCCGCGATCTCTACAGAAGCTTGCAGTGCCTCGGGATGCTCTCGATAAATGTTTTGCATTTCTTCGAGTGGTTTCAAATCGAGATCAGGCAAATCTTCAGCGGGTGCATCCGTCAGTTTTTCCCCCGCTTTAATCGCTTTCAGACAACGGTAGGCAGCCTTATCTTCCTTCCTTATGTAATGCACATCGCCTGTGGCCGTAACAGGGATACCCGTTTCTTCTGACAGCTTTAGAATCTGCTCAGACAAGACTTGATTCCCTTTAAAAGGCTGATAGGAGAAATAAAAAGCTCCCTTTCCGAATATAGACTGAAATTCCAGCGAGGCTTGAGCAGCCTGTTCGAACAGCCCTCCTTCAAGAAGCGTTTCAATATATCCTTTTTCGCCGGGCGTTATTGCGATAATCCCTTCTCGATAACTGTGAAGCCATTTCGGCTTCAGTCCGCCTTTTGATTTAGATTGCAGAACGCTGCTGATTTTCAGCAGGTTTTGATAGCCTGTATTTGATTTTGCCAGCAGGACGAGCGGGTATGCTTCAAGCTCGCTGTCATCCGTAAAAACAGAAGCCGTCAAACCGATTATTGGGTTGATCCCTCTCGCCTTGCAAGCTTTATAAAATTGAATAGCTCCGTACATGACATGATCATCTGTCAGCGCCAAAGACGCATATCCGAGCCTGTCAGCTTCACTGACGAGCTCTTCCACAGCCGCGGCGCTGTTTAGCAGGCTGTACCCGCTATGCACTTGCAGGTGAACAAAAGACATGCTATCACCTCTTTCTCATTACGATTCATTTCTTCCCTCATTATAAGGCCGGTTTCCAAAAGAAACAAATGTTCTTTTTTGACTCATCATCATACTTGTCCTGAAAGCTCAATATGATATAAAAGGTGAGGTGATAAAGATGGATCAGGAAGCAGGATTTATGGTGAATTTTATCAATAGCTACTTCATTGCGTTAGGGGTGCTGATCGGGGGCGCACTCATTGGAGGGCTCGGAGCATATTTGGCAGGCGAACCCCCGCTTACAGCCATTACAAAGCTTGCCAACCGGTTAAAAATATGGGCGCTTGTCGCAGCTATCGGAGGCACCTTTGATGCGGTATACAGCTTTGAACGCGGCATACTCGAAGGCAATACGAGAGATATCTTTAAACAGCTTCTTTTAATTATTTCGGCCATGGGAGGCGCGCAAAGCGGCTGGCTTATTATATCATGGCTGACCCAGGAGCATCTTTCTTCATGAGGGTCCCCCAGCATTACAAAAAACCGGGATGGCAGCGTTTTTTCGCGGGAATGATGTGCGGAGCCGTAATTAGCTGGTTCTTTTTCCTGTTTACTTACGGAACATTCCAAGAGGAGCAGGTCAGCCTCATCGAAAAGCAAAAAGAGCATGTAAAAGACTTGAACAATCAAATTTCGATCTATCAGGAAGATCTCCATAAACTGAATGAAGATAATAAAAGAAAACTGCTGATTCAAAGCGTCAGCGTCAAATTGCTGAATGGGGATAAATATAAAATATCACAGCCGGATAAAACGAAATTCGAGGAGCATGTAAAGGATGATATTTCAGAGGTGATTACAAAAGACATAGAGAGCGTCTATCAAACAAAGGATCTCTTGAAGCGGACAATTGAAAATAAAGTCTATATGATCAATGAAAAAAAATACGAGGCAACCGTCAGAGAATTGATTATTTATACGAGGCTGACAGTGGAACTTGAAATATCTTTCGCCACATAATTATGGATTTTTTTTAAATTCTCCAAACTTCTGTCGCTTTTTCCCATTCTTTTTTATAAACTATATGTGAGGCTTAATGGCGAAAGGAAGGAGGAAGGGAAATGGAGGTTTACAGTGACCGTCAGTTAGCAAAAGATCAAGCAGCCCGTCTCAGACAAGGTTTTTCTGCATATGCCGAAACAAACTCACTCGCTTCCCTCATCAAAAAAGAACTTCAATCACACAATCTCCAAGTCTACGAGGACCTTACTGATTTCGGCTGCTGGTTCATCCCCGTCACAGATGAACACTAAGAGAGAGGGTCTCCCCTCTACTCGTGTTCTTTACATAATGTTTCCAGATCAGCTAAAATCCGATCAGCTTCATCCCAGCTGTAAATAGAGGCGCCTGAAGCTAACGGATGCCCTCCGCCGTTATATTTCCGGGCAAGTCCGTTAATGACAGGCCCCTTCGAACGGAATCTGACTCTGATTTGATCGTCTTCTTCTACGAAAAACACCCAGGCGCGAATACCTGAGATATTGCCGAGCGTCCCGACAAGCTGCGACGCTTCAGAAGCCGTTGTGCCGAATTTTTCAAGCGTATCCTTTTTGATGAAAACAGAAGCCGCCCCGTTTTCGGACAAAGACACATTTTGAAAGATAAAGCCGTTAAGCTTCACCACATTCAGTTTTGTTTCATACAATTGATTAAATAACTCTGAGGAAGAGAATGGATACTGAATGAGCTCGCCTGCATATTTTAATGTTTTTTCCGTGGTATTCGGAAATAAAAAGCGTCCGGTATCTCCAACAATGCCGGCGTAGATCAGCTCTGCCGCTTTCGTATTCAGCTTCCAGCCGTGCTCTTTTCCTTCTAAATACAGCTCGTAAATCATTTCACTTACTGAGCTGGCGCTTGTATCGACCCAGAGAAGGTCACCGTATGGATCTTCGTTCGGATGGTGGTCGATTTTCATTAGTTTGGCGCCTGAAGGATAACGCTGATCGTCGATTCTTTCCTGATTTGCCGTATCGCAGACAATGACAAGTGCGCCTTCATATGTTTCATTGTCCACCTCATCAAGGGAATATAAGAAAGAGAGGGACGGTTCAGGCGTGCCGACCGCAAAAATATTTTTTTCAGGATATGTTTCACGCAGGATTTCCGTAAGCCCGCACTGTGATCCGTAGGCATCCGGATCAGGACGCACATGTCTATGTAAGATAATCGTGTCATATAATGATATGGTTCTGATCAATTCTGTTTTCATTTGATACTCCTTTATTGTTTTTATTCATTAAATCACATTCTCTGCCGACGGAAAAGAAAAATAACGTCAAAACCAAGCCCGTTTTTGTATAAAATGGGTTTGTAAACTTTTACGATGGAGGATTTCATTTATGCTGGTTCTTGTTTTTTTGATTGGGCTTTCAGCCTGCTTTTATGTGTACTATAAAGTAAAAGGCGTACGGGCAAAGCCATCTTTGGCAAAAGAAATATGTTCAGCAAAATCAAGCATGGCCTTAGGGTCACTAGTCCTGTTCTACGGGCTCAACCAAATGATATTATTCCATTCAGTATTAACGTTAGTAATCGGCGGTATCTTTATCGTCATAGGAGCAGGAAGCGCTTGGGCAGGTTATAAAGCCTTCAGGCATTACAATCCCCTTCACGCCAAAGAAGCTGAAAGAGATCACGCGTAAGGGGCGCCTGAACGTCCCTTAGCTTCTTTCCATCAGCTGAACCATCAGCATCGCTTTAGACACGATATGACCTTGGCTGTGCACTTCCACTTCCATTTTCCCGAACTTTCTGCCAGCCTCCAAGATGCGAGGTTTGACTTCGATGACTGATTCCATCTGCACAGGCTTCAAAAAGAAGATGGTGATGCTCTCTATGACGAGTTCGCCGCGCTTTTTCGAGCGCAAAAATCGGTTTGCCGCTTGCGTCAAAATGGTCGTAAATACGCCATAAGAAATGGTTCCAAGCTGATTTGTCATTTGCGGCGTGACTTCATACTCGTAAACCGTTTGATCTTCTTTATCATCACCCTCATCTTTAAACCCCCTTGAAACGATATCATCAAGCTTCTCCCCGACCTGCGGCTGCTTTTGAATCATTTGAAGAGCTTTCAATACGTCTTGGCGGCTGATCATGCCGATGAGTTTTTGGTGGCCGTCAGTGACGGGAAGCACTTCGATCCCTTCCCATACCATCATTTGCGCAGCTGAAGCGACAGATGTTTTCCCAATAACCGTGACGGGATTTTTGGTCATAACTTTTTCTATAGATGCATTTCGGTCATGGCCAGCAATATCTTTTGATGTCAGAATGCCATGGATTTTCATTTGATCGTCGACAACCGGGAAGCGGCCGTGCCCCGTTTCAAAATTTTTCTCATACCATTTTTCAAGTTTATCCTTAGGCGAAAGATATACCGTGCGGTCAGCAGGTGTTAGGATGTCCTCCACCAAAACAATTTCTTTTTTGATCAGCTGGTCATATATTGCCCGGTTAATCATCGCGGCAACTGTAAAGGTGTCATAGCTCGTGGATAAAATCGGCAGTTCAAGCTCATCTGCCAGCTGCACAATGCTGTCATCCGTGTTAAAGCCCCCGGTCACCAATACGGCCGCGCCCGCTTCAAGCGCCTGCCTGTGTGCATTGATTCTGTTTCCGACAATCAAAAGATTCCCCGCTGCGGTGTAACGCATCATCGCGTCAAGCTCCATCGCGCCGATGACGAATTTATTCAATGTCTTATGGAGCCCTGCCCTGCCTCCGAGCACTTGTCCGTCTATAACATTTACAACCTCTGCATAGGTAAGCTTTTCAATGTTCTCTTTTTTCTTTTGTTCAATTCTGATTGTGCCCACACGTTCAATCGTGCTGACAAACCCTTTATTCTCTGCTTCCTTGATCGCTCTGTACGCGGTTCCTTCGCTTACTTTCATTTCCTTTGCAATTCTTCGGACAGAAATTTTTTCACCGACAGGCAGTGAATCGATATACGTTAAAATTTGTTCATGCTTCGTTGCCAAGCCTTTCACCTCTAAGGACAGTCTTCTTGTTTTTATTATAAGGTTTCAAAGGATTTATACGCAATGAGGCTGGAAAATAAAAAAGAAGCCCGACCGGCTTCTTACAGCGTTGATTTCGTTCCAGTCAAGCGCAAGGACCCCGTGGCTCCTTTTACATCGTAAAGCGGAAAAACCTTTATTTTTCTTTTAAATGGACATCAACCGCTGTCTTAACAATATTTCGATTCCCTATTTTAGATAAAACAAAGAAAACTGCGGTTAGCCATATCGCCCCTATGGCCGTATAGATCAATGGATGAACAGCTGTGTTTGCGATCCATTCATTTATTAATGTTCTGGCATTTACCAGAATAATAAACCCTCCAACAAGCACACCCATCAATTGCGGATGAAACTTCTGCACCAGCCATGCTGCGATAGGGGCAGCGATAATTCCGCCGGCCATTAGTGAAAACACCCATAACCAATTGACGTCCTCCCATCCTAATGAAATAAGAAAACCGGCAGTTGCAGATACCGCGATGGCAAATTCACTTGTGTCTACAGTCCCGACAACTTTCCTCGGGCTCAAGCCTTTGCGGGATAATAAAATCGGAGTGGTCACCGGTCCCCAGCCGCCTCCGCCTGTGGCATCTGCAAAACCAGCGATCACTCCCAATGGGATGGATTGTTTTCGGTTTAACGGCACATGCTTCTTCTCAAGAGCCGGCTTATATTGAAATAAAAACCTGATCAATACATATCCGCCCAGAAGGAGCAAAAACAAAGAAATATAGGGTTTCGCCACATCTCCAGGTAATTGGCTGAGGAATGCCGCGCCTAAAAAAGCGCCTATAGAGCCGGGAATGACAAGCTGATAAACGGTTTGTTTGTCAACATTGCCAAATTTAATATGCGACACTCCCGATGCGGCAGTCGTTACGACTTCCGCTAAATGGACAGAAGCCGAAGCCACAGCAGGTGTGATGCCAAACGCCAATAACAAAGAAGTTGAGGTAACCCCATAAGCCATACCTAACGAACCGTCTATTAACTGCGACAATAAACCAATAAATGCAAAAACGATTAATTTCTTCATCAGAACACCCCATCTATATCAATCAGATATTTTTGACTCTTCATTCGAATCTAACAATCTCTTGGCGCTTTCATATAAAAAATAAGAGGCTTTGATAATGGCAGTTTCATCAATTGTAAATGCAGGGTGGTGCCAATCATGATCACCGTCTGTTCCAAAAAACGCAAAGGATCCCGGAATATGCTCAAGATAATAAGCAAAATCTTCCCCCGCGGTTGATGGGGCGGGATCAATGACTTGAAGTTTCGCTTTATACGCAGCGTCTCGCACCAGCCCCGTAATTGCCTCATCATTACAAAGCGGCGGCGGTCCGGAATGCCACTTCACAATTGTCTTTAACGAGAAAGCGGCAGAAATCTGCTCTGTGACTTCCAAAAAACGCTGTTTCACTTGATCCCGAACCTCTGAATCAAATGTACGAACAGTGCCCTCAATGACAACTGTATCCGGAATGACATTCCAAGTGCTGCCGCCGTTGATTTTCCCTACGGTTAAAATCGCGCTTTGCAGCGGGTTTACATTTCTGCTTACAATCGTTTGCAGGGCGACAATAAGCTGAGAGGCGCCGACAATTGGATCAAAACCATTATGCGGCAATGCTGCATGAGCACCTTTCCCTTCTATCTCTACTTTAAATCGGTCAACAGCAGCCATAAGCGGGCCTGTTTTTAACCCTACAGTCCCAACCGCGATATCCGGTTTATTGTGAAGGCCAATAACCGCATCAATGCCATCCAGTTGGCCGTCCTCTATCACTTTTGCAGCGCCGGCACCCGCTTCCTCTGCCGGCTGAAATAATAAACGAATCTTCCCTTTCAGACTGTCTTGATTTTCCTTCAATAAAAAGGCCGCACCAAGAAGCGCTGCCGTATGAAAATCATGACCGCACGCATGCATGATCCCTTTATGTTTAGACGCATAAGGCAATCCTGTTTTTTCTTCAATTGGCAAGGCGTCAATATCAGCCCTCAAAGCAATCGCCGGACCTTCTGACTCCCCTGCTATGTCTGCGAACACACCCGTTTTTAGAGCAGTAGGGCGAATCTGTATCCCCTTTTCTTTAAGGCATTTTTTTATAAAAGCAGTTGTTTCAAATTCTTCTTTTGACAGTTCAGGATATTGGTGCAGGTGCCGGCGAATGCCGATGAGCTGCTTTTCTAGCGTTGAGAGATTTACGGGATTAGACTCCTCTTTCAACGTCAGGATGTCATTTCCTGTAGTCTGATATGGATAGGAGCCTTCTATATTTCTCCAATAATCCAAAGACATATGTACCGCTCCTTTCCCTATCCCAATATATTTTCTTCAGACTCTTCAACATAAGATAAAATAAATCGGTTCAATTTATCAGCAAGACCGCCCGCCCCAAATCTTATATACTTGCTGGAAACTTTCGGATTATCTTCTTTCAAAAAGCTTAAAAAAGATAAAATATAAATGCGCCTGTAAGCTACTTGTGTAATTCCGTACTCAAAAAACCAGTTATCAATGACATTGTATACGCCTCGGTTGACGCCATATAGGTTGTTACATTTTTTGTAAAAGCAGAGATCCGGAAGATTTAACTCCTGATGGGAAAGCAGGCTTTCTTTTTTGTTCGGTGCCATAATCCCAATCAGCTCAAAGCGTTTTGCAACGCACGAAATATCCTTTTTAATTTGCTTTGTTAAAGACTCCAAAGAATCAAACCTTCTTTCTTCTCTAATTTTAAAGAGAATGCTGCATTCGATTTTTTCTCCATAGATGTCTCTATGAAAGTCAAACAAAAAAATCTCCAATGTCTTTTTAAGGTTAGAGCCCACCGTCGGTTTCACACCGATATTCATAACCCCTAAATGAAATTGGTGATTGACTGTCGCCAGAACTCCATAAACTCCATTACGCAGCCCATGCATTTTTGCATCTACATTTGCCGTGGGGAATCCAAGCTTTCTGCCTAATTGTTTTCCTTTCACAACCGTACCGGCAATGATCGTCAAAAAAGTCAGCCCCCTCTCTCAGCTTCCGCATTCGATCAGACGAAACCTAATGATGTGATGAATGTAAAACGGATTGATGCTGCGGAATGCCAAGGCCGAGATTTTCCCGCAAGGTCCCGCCGCGATAATCTTGACGATAAAGCCCTCTTTCTTGAAGAATCGGAATCACCTTTTCTACAAAAGCATCAAGTGTACCCGGTATATCCGACCCAATGATAAACCCATCCGCCGCCTCAGCGTTGAACCAAGTTTCAATTAAGGATGCGACACGCTCTGGTGTGCCGATGAATAGAGGCCGTGGAAAAGCCATTTCCTGTGCTACCTCCCGCAATGTCAGATTTCTGGCTTTTGCTTCTCTCTTAATCCGGTCTGTTGTGCTTTGAAACGCATTCTTTCCCACATCGCCAATATCGGGAAATGGCTCATCCAACGGGTAAACACTCAGATCATAATCATCAAAAAAGCGGGCCAAATACGTAACAGCATTTTCAATCGGTATCAATTCTGCAAATTCTCGATACTTCTTTTCCGCCTCTTCTTCCGTATCTGCCACAATCGGGCTGATTCCTGGAAAAATCCGCACACTTGAAGGATCACGCCCTTTATCAGCAGCTCGCCTTTTCACATCCGCATAAAACGCTTTTGTCTCTTCTAATGAATTGGAATGGGTAAAAATCGCATCCGCATTTTTAGCAGCAAACTGCCGGCCTGTTTCTGATGAACCCGCTTGAAACACTACAGGCTCTCCCTGCTTAGAGCGCCCGATATTCAAGGGCCCCTCTACTTGAAAATACTTTCCTTTATGATTCAGGCGATGAAGCTTCGCCGGATCGAAAAACTGCCCTGTTTTCTTATTGTGTATAAATGCGTCATGCTCCCAGGAATTCCACAGCCCGCGCACAACATCCAAATGCTCTTGTGCGATCTCGTAACGTTCAGTGTGTTCTGGCAAATTTGACTTACTATGGTTGCGCGCCGCTCCTTCCTGCGGAGAAGTAACAAGATTCCAGCCTGCCCTGCCCCCGCTGATATGGTCCAGCGACATCAATTGTCTGGAGATAGTGAATGGCTCAGTAAAAGATGTAGAGAACGTCCCTACTAAACCAATATTTTTGGTAACCGATGCCAGCGCAGATAAAATGGTGATCGGTTCAAAACGGTTTAAAAAATGAGGAATCGATTTTTCAGAAATAAATAAGCCGTCTGCAATGAAAATAAAACTAAACAAACCTTTTTCAGCTGTTTGCGCCTTTTTCATGTAAAATTCAATATTCGTGCTGGCCGAGGGATCAACATCGGGATGACGCCAGCCGTCAGTTGTTCCCCCGACACCGTGAATCATGGCTCCAAACTGAATAAAATCTGAACGTGTCATCTTTTTACCTCCTTTATCTGTGCATGATTAGCAAGTGCAAGATCAAGGTGTTCAATGCCGATTTCAGTTATCCCTTGATACTGATTGCCGCGCCCGATTTCGACCACAGGCACATGGCGTACCCCATATTTCGCCTGTAAAATATCTCGAAGTTCCTCTTTCTCTGAAACATCGATATTTTGGAACGGGAACCCTTTTTCATTCAAATAATTCTTGACTTCCTCACAATACGAACAGCCTTTTTTACTCCAAACCACAATGTTCAAAACATCACTCATTCTTCTGTCCCTCCTTAACGTTTTGCAGCTAAAACTGCATCGCTCAGCAGCTGATAAGACAGCTGTTTTTCTACAGCATTTTTGATAGGTGTAAAAATAACAAAATCATTGATTTTGTATGTGTCTGATAAACGTGTTAATTCTTCTGCCACTTCTTCCTTTGTTCCGGCAATAATCCCGGTTTTTTGCACGATGATGTCATATGGCTCTGTGACGTTTTCCAGATAGGCCTCAGCCTGTTCGCGGGAACCGACGTTGACCTTACGCCCGTCTTTCAAAACCACTTTTATCGATTCACGCGACACAATATGTTTTTCCGCTTCTTCTTTTGTATGTGCCGCAAAAACAGCGGGAGCAAGATGAAATTCAGCCTCAGATCCTGGGGGGAGATGCGCGTCAAATGCTCGGCGGGCTTCCTTCAGCACTTCCTCTTCACCGTTAATAAAGTAAGCAAAGACAAAAGAGATTCCCAGTTTTGCAGCCGAAATGGCACTCTCTGCGCTTCCTCCCAATAGAAAAATACCCGGCTTCCGATCAACCTGCGGCATAGGACGCAATGCGGCATAGTGGTGGGTATCAGGAAAATCATCCCGAACGAAATGAGTAAGCTCCTCCAGTTTTTCATCAAACTGACGCACCGGTTTTTTATATTCGGCCTGCAGCGCGTCTGTGGACAGCTGAAACCCGCCGGGCGCTTTGCCCACTCCAAGATCTATACGGCCGGGAGCTAACGCTGATAGAAGATGGAATTGCTCCGCTACTTTATAAGAGCTGTAATGCTGCAGCATCACTCCGCCTGATGCTAAACGAATTTTTCTTGTGCTTGCAGCAAGATAGCCTAAAAGAACCTCGGGTGCAGACCCTGCAATCTCATCATTGTTGTGATGTTCGGCCACCCAAAATCGGTGATATCCACACTCTTCAGCCATTTGTGCCAAGTTCACTGTATGCTGTAATGTATCAGCTGCTGTCTCCCCTTCACCAATCAAGCTTTGGTCTAAAATACTTAAGCGGATCATATCACCGGCTCCTTTATGTGTTCTTTTGGTTCAAATAAATATTCCGGCGAAACACGGCGGAGAAACTGCCTCGTTCTGTCTTTTTTGGTATGGCGGAAGACTTCCTCCGGGGTTCCTTGTTCAACAATGACTCCTTCATCCATAAAAACAACTTGATCAGAGACCCTTCTTGCAAACTCCATTTCATGTGTAACAACAATCATGGTGGCTCCGGTTTTCACGATTTCCAGCATTACCTCAAGCACTTCACCGACCAGCTCCGGGTCAAGCGCTGCCGTCGGCTCATCGAACAGCAGCACATCAGGATGAATGGCAAGCGCCCTTGCTATCCCTACCCTCTGCTTTTGTCCTCCCGATAACTGACTCGGATAAGCGTTCAATTTATCTTGAAGCCCGACCTTTCTCAGTTCATTTTCCGCTACGGCATACGCGTCTTGTTTTCTCATTTTCCGGGCAATCGTCAAGCCCTCCATGACATTTTCAATCACCGTTTTGTGAGCAAACAGGTGGTATTGCTGAAATACCATTGCCGTCTGTTTTCTGAGCCAGTGAACCTCTTTTTTGGACGGAAAGCGGCAATTAATCACTTTGTCATGTATAGAAATGATCCCTTCGTCTGGACGTTCTAATAAATTCAGGCACCGTAAAAAGGTGGTTTTCCCTGATCCGCTCGGCCCGATAATCGTCACAACTTCTCCCTTGCGTACCGTGAGATTTATCCCTTTTAATACATGGTGGATGCCAAACTGTTTATGGATATTTTTAATCTCAATCATAAAGTGCCTCCTTGAAATCTGGCTGCCTTTCTCTCTAATACTCCATTTGCGGATTCTAGGATTAGAGTCAGCACCCAATAGATAATCGCTGCTCCAATAAACGCTTCTAAAAATGCATAATTATCAGAAGCAACGATAGTCGCCGTCCCTGTAATCTCTGGGACAGCCACTATAGCCGCGATAGAGGTGGTATGCAAAAAGCCGATACCCAAATTTGTGAAGTTTGGGATGGAAACCATCAGCGCCTGCGGCAATATTACACGCCGAAAGGTTTGGCTGTATGTCAAGCCGATTGAATAAGCCGCTTCGACCTGTCCGGTATCCATCGCCAGAATGCCCGACCGGATGATTTCTGTGAGATAAGCTCCGGCAGTTAAAGACAAGGCCATGATGACAAACATGGAGACCGGTATCTCATTAGCGGACCAGCCGAGATGAAAAAAACTGCTGACTTGATCTGCAACAGGCGGTATCCCTAAATAAATCAACATAATGTGAAGAATTGCAGGTGTACTTCGAAAGAAAGACACATAAAACCTTGAGCAAGCCACCAAGCCCTTAATTCTAAAAATTCTAACAATTATATTTCCAAGAGCCACGAGAAATCCAAACACAATCGGCAAAACAGCCATCATCAATGTCAGAGGAATGGTCTTTACCATTTCTTTCATGGCGGAAACGATAAATGGAAAGTCAAATTGCAATCTTCTCCCCCCTCATCCGAAGAAATATATCAATGTATGTTCATGTCAAAAACAGTAACAATCCTTGTTTGATTCTTCTTGATTCGTTTTTCTGCCACTCGAAAGAACCATTCGAATAAAACCGCTACAGCATAATAAACAATCGATAGCGCAATGTAAACTTCAAGAGAATGGTTGCTTGAGGTAATCAGTGTTTGGCCCCTTCCGGACATATCCATAACACCTATTGAAAAGGCTAGAGACGTATCTTTTAAAGAACTGATCACCATGTTTCCCATATTCGGAAACGCCTGGACAAGTGCCTGGGGCAGAACGATTCGCCTGAAGGCCTGACTACCGCTTAAGCCAATACTGTACGCCGCTTCCGTTTGGCCTTTATCTACACTGCCCACCCCCGCTCGAATGATTTCTGCGGCTGCCGCTGCATTGCTTAACGCGTAGGTTGCGACAGCAGCATAAAACGGGTCCATTTTTGATGTATCAATCCCGATAAGCCCCGTAAGCGCCGGGATCCCGTAAAACACGATGAAAAGCTGCACCATGATAGGCGTTCCCCTGAAAAACGAGATATACACTTTTGCCAATTGATTTACAATTGGAATATTATAGATGCGGGGCAGTGCCAGAAAGAGTCCTAATACAAAACCGAAAAGCAAGGACAGTGTTAAAATGTATAATGTAACCGGTAAATAAGCGGTTAACGTCGGCACAAAATCTCCAATCATGTTCATATCAAACGCTTTTTCCATCACTGCTCCCTCTCTTTTTACCTAATACTGCTCTTTGGAATAGTCGTCACCAAGCCATTTCAAACTGAGCCTTTTCAACGTTCCGTCATCAATGATTTCCTGTAAGGCTTTATCAATATCGTCACTTAACGTTTGTTCATTTTTGTTAAACATAAAATACACTTTGGCATTTGAAAGCACATTACCGACGGTTTTTTCTTTAATAGCGCTCGTCTTGTTTTGAAAGTCTACTGCAAAAGGCGTTGAGATCGTTGCGTCCGCACGCCCCGATTTCAGCTGATTCGCAGTCTCATTTGCGCCTTGGCCCTCATAGGCAATCTCAAACGGCCGTCCATTATCCTCATTCCATTTTTTCAGTACAAGCGCTCCGTTGGAGGTTGCACTCGTAATCACCCGTTTTCCTTTTAAGTCTTCAATTCCACGGATCGTATCGTTATTTTGAAGCACAGTAATTTTTAAAGGAAAATGGTTGTAAGCAACCTTGTTAAACAGAAATTTTTTCTCACGCTCTTTGCTTTTCTCCATTTGATGTGCCACGATATCGACTTTATGCTGTCCGAGGCTGACAAGCAGGTTGGAAAATTCCATCGTTTTAAATGTGAATTTATAATGTGGCAGGCGCTTATCAAGCTCTTTGATCAGTTCGACATCATAACCGGTTAAATCGCCTTTTTCATCAATAAAGCAAATATTCGGAAATTGGGTTCCAGTTCCAACCGTGATCGTCTGTACCTTCTTTTGCCCGGCTCCCGTCGTTTGACTGCCTGCACCGCAAGCTGACAGAACTGTTATAAGCGAAAATAATATTGCCATGAATGCTGTTTTCGTTTTCATCTCATCGCCCCATTTATTTTTCAAAACTTGATTTTGAATAATCTGCCCCGAGCCATTTTCGGCTTAGTTTTTTTAGCGTTCCGTTTTTCTCCAGCTTTTTAATCGCTTGATCCGTGTCATCCGCCAAGGTTTGGCTGCCTTTATTAAACATAAAGTACACCTCGGTATCTAATAACACGTCACCGACTGTCTTTTGGCGGAAGGCGTGCGTTTTATTCTGAAAATCGACGGCAAACGGTGTAGCTATCGTTGCATCTGCGCGCCCGGTTTCAATTTGATTGGCGGTATCATTGCTTCCCTGTCCCGCATATTTCAAATGAATTGGGCTGCCGTGCGTTTTGTTGTACTTTGTAATATAATCTGCCGCATTTGACGTGGCGCCAACTATGACTGTTTTTCCGTGTAAGTCTTTTAATGTATGAATCTTGTGATTATCCTCTTTCACCGTGATGTACATCGGCGAGTAGTTATATGGGACTTTATGATACAAAAAACGCTTTTCTCGTTCTTTATTTTTGGCCATATTGTGCGCAATCACATCAATTTTTTTATTTCCGAGACTCGTCAGCAAATTTGAGAAATCCATCGTTTTAAATTCAAATGTATATTGAGGCAACTCCTTATCGATGGCTTTCATCACTTCAATGTCATACCCGGTCAATTCACCTTTTTCATTTAAAAACGCAATATTCGGAAAATCTGTTCCAGTGCCGACTATGACCGTTTGAGCCTGACGATCTGTTTTGTTATTTGTTTGCGAACATCCCCCGCCAAGTAATGCAAACACTGACAGCAGCAAAACCAATCCTTTACGCTTATTCATAGGCTGCCTCACATCATGCCCAGCTGGGCGCACCTAAAAGCGTTGGGTTAAATCGTTCCGGAATCAGAACCTTGTGCATCATCACACCTATGTCCCCGTCTTTTTCCTGCTCAAAATACACTTCATACCCTCTCCTTCTGTACATGTCAGCAAGCCAAGGATGCTTGCGCGCCGATGTGCCGAGTGTCAGCGCAGGAGCCTTCAGCATATCTCGAAGCACTTTTTCTTCAACATACGTAAGCAGCTTACTTCCGGCGCCTTGCCCTTTATATTCCGGCAGTGTCGCAAACCACCACACAAATGGATATTTTGAAGGAGGCGTCTCACTCTCCCACGGGAACCTGATTGTAATCGTTGAAATCAGCTTCCCATCCCGCTCCAGCACAATCGCTGAATGATGTTCAATATTTTCTGATACCATTTGGATATCAGCTCTCGTGGATGGCCAATCAATATCCAGCTGCCGAATGGGCTGAAATGCGCTGTTAACCAGTTTCAACAGCTCCGATGCATCTTCAACAGTTGCCAGTCGAAAAATATCATCACTCATTTTTGTCACTCCTCTTCACAAAATATATAATTCCTATTTGTTTACTAAGCTTTTATTGTTTATACTATAAAGCATACTCTGATCTTTGACTAATCAAAAAAAGTAAACCTTCACTTCAGTAATTTTAATGATGAAAAACAGGAGGGAGCACATTGGAGTTACGCTCAATCAAAACGTTTCATACGATTGTAAAATTTGGAAGCTTCTATAAAGCTGCAGAAATACTCAACTACTCGCAGCCGACGATATCGATGCGTATGAAGCAATTGGAGCAGGATTTAGGCGTACTGCTGTTTGAAAGAGGAAAAAGCCTGCAGTTGACAAAAGCAGGGAAACTTTTTTATGAACGAACAGGAGATCTTTTGATGCAATACGAGGCGCTTAAACACAACCTCTCCGACTTAAAGGAAGAAGAGGCAGGCATTATCAACATAGGGGTTTCAGAGCCAACCGCCAGTCTGATATTCCCCGAGATTTTAAAGGATTTCTTAAAGGATTACCCAAAGATAACAGTTAATATCAAGGTTGATGACGCCAATACCTGCAGTCAAAAGCTCTTAGACGGGACGATTGATTTTGCAGTCTGCGGCGAGCCGGAGCTGATTCTTGAAAATTACTACCATCCATTTTTTTATGACACATTAAATGTGATTGTATCTGATCAACATCCGCTCGCTGAGAAGAAGGCTGTCCATTTGTCTGATTTAGCAGAAGAGCGCTTCATATTTACGCCCGCCAATTGCCCCATTCGCTTACAAATTGAACAGCACTTACATAGAGAACTCGGGAATCGCTACAAAAAAATGGAGCTCACAAGCAGCATGTCACATGAATATTACGTACGTGAAAACATCGGAATTTCAATCTTTACCAGCACCGCACATTCTAAACCGTTCAACGGCACTAAAGTTATTCCAATTCTGAACCTGGATATCACTCCGCCCATAGGGCTGTTGACAAATCAAAAAGAAGTTCATTTTGACCGCGCCACGAAGGACTTGATCGCCCGGATAACCAAACGTTTTCAGCAGCGCAGCAAAGAATTGGAAGGAACCTCTGATAAGACCATTACAGGATAACTGAAAAAATAAAAACCACCTCCTGATTCATCAGGAGATGGTTTCACGGTTTAAAGCTCGATCGTCTCACCGACCGACATGACTTTGCCGACTCCGCCCGGCAGGCTGTCAGCGAATGCTTCTGGGTCTTGTTCGATGACCGGGAATGTATTGTAATGCACCGGCACGACCTGTTTTGCGCGCAGCCATTCAGCAGCAAGCTTGGCGTCTTCAGGCCCCATCGTAAAGTTATCGCCAATCGGAAGGAAAGCAAGGTCGATATGATTCAATTCCCCAATGAGTTTCATATCAGAGAAAAGAGCCGTATCGCCCGCGTGGAAAATCGTTTTATCTTCTACAGTCAGCAAAATACCGGCAGGCATGCCTGTGTAAGTGATCGTTTTGTTTTCTTCATCTGTGATGGCTGATCCATGAAAGGCCTGTGTGAGCTTCACTTTTCCAAAATCGAACTGGCGGGAGCCGCCAATATGCATTGGATGAACATTCAAGCCTTTCCAGCCTAAGTACACAGCGAGCTCGTTCGGGGCTATAACCAACGCGTTATTTTGCTTGGCGATTTGTTCAGTATCACCGACATGGTCATTGTGGCCGTGCGTTAGTAAGATGACATCCGCTTTTACATCCTCCGGCTTTATATCCGTTAATGAATTCCCTGTTAAAAACGGATCAAAAATAATATGATGGTCCTTCGTTTCCACTGTAATTACAGAATGTCCATGATATGTCACTTTCATTTCTTTCACCTCGTCACGTGATTTTGTTTTTTTATTTTCCCTTTTTAAAAAGCTGAAAAACTTATGTTGTTTGATTCTTGTTAATAACATTGAGGCCTCCGGTGGCTTCAATGACAGTCCCTGTTACAAGGTCTGAGTTCTCCTCACACAAGAAAGCGATAATCCGGGCGATATCCTCGCCTGTACCGGATCTTCCTATCGGCGTTTTTTCTTTGCCAATTCGCATTCTGGCTTCCTCTATCGATGCTTCTTTCATGTCGCCGACAATGTCTCCCGGGCAAACCATGTTGGCGGTTATGCCGAATTCGGCTTCTTCAATGGCAATTGTCTTCGTCAAAGAAGCCAAGCCCACTTTCGCAGCGCCAAATGCCGATCGGTGAAGCCAGCCGGGCGCGTGAGCCGCACCTTGGAATCCGTACGTAATGATGCGTCCAAATTGCTGTTTTCTCATAATAGGAATAACCGCTTTGAATAAATGAAAGACGGCGCTTAAATTTCCTTCCAGCATGCCATACCATTCATCATCAGTATAATCGGCTAACTTTTTACGTTCAAATATGTATGGTCCCGCGTTGTTAATCAAAAAGTCGATCCTTTCGAAGCGGTTTAAGGCAGCCTCTGCAATACGCAGCAGATCTTCTTTTTTGGTGACATCACCTTTTACAAATTGCAGCCGGTCAAGACAATCGGGACAGGCTTCCTTCAGGCGGCTGACTGCCTCCTCATCCTGTCTGTAATTGACTGTTACTGAATACCCCTTTGCAAGCAACGTTTCAGTCACTTTGCGGCCTAAACCCTTCGAACCGGCAGTAATTAAAGCATGTCGCACATGAATACCTCCCAAAGCAACGTCGCCGCTTTCAATAAAGTGTTTCTTCTTCTACTTTACTATAAAAGGCTTACAATATCACTTTTTACACTTTGGCATACAAAAAAAGCTGCCTGTACAGACAGCTTATTCTGCAGGAGATGAAGACTCCTGATCAGGCATATCGACATAACCGCTTTGATATGCTTCTGAAATGAGCCTTGTTGTCTCCTGGCTTTCTTGTTCATCATAAATATAGCGTTCCGGTTCTTTTTTCATCATTCTGCCTCCCATCATTATAGAGGTAGGTTGGCTATAATGACGGGATTTTATGAAGGAAATTTTAACAAACTCCTGCTGCCACGCAAGCTTTCGCTTTTTCAAGCGCCTGCTTTACCTGTTTGAATCCGGTGCCCCCGGCGCTCATTCTTTTTTCAACTGCGTAGTAAGGGTCTAACACAGTGTAAATATCTTCTTCAAATAGTGTGCTCGCCTGCTGAAACTCGCCAAACGGCATATCGCTTAAATAGATCCCTCTTTCGATGCATGTGTACACAAGTTTCCCGACCACTTCATGCGCTTCTCTGAACGGCATTCCTTTTTTAGCTAAATAATCGGCCAGTTCCGTCGCGTTTGAAAAGTCTTGTTTTGTTGCTTGCTTCATGACGTCTTTGTTTACAGTCATTGTTTGGATCATGCCTGTGAAGATTTGCAGGCTGCCCTCCACCGTTTTCACCGTGTCAAACATGCCCTCTTTGTCTTCCTGCAGATCTTTGTTGTAAGCGAGCGGAAGTCCTTTCATGATCGTAAACAGCCCCATCATATCGCCATATACGCGCCCTGTTTTGCCGCGGATCAGCTCCGCCATATCAGGGTTTTTCTTTTGCGGCATCATGCTGCTTCCTGTTGCGTACGTATCGTCAAGCTCGATGAATTTAAACTCCTGCGAGCACCATAAAATGATTTCTTCAGAGAAACGGGAGAGGTGCATCATCAGCATACTGCTGTTGCTTAAAAACTCCAAAATGAAGTCTCTGTCGCTGACGCCGTCCAAGCTGTTTTCATAAATGGCATCAAAGCCGAGCAGTTCCGCTGAATAATCACGGTCAATTGGGAAGGTTGTTCCCGCGAGCGCCCCGCAGCCGAGCGGAGATTTGTTAATCCGCTTCATTGAATCCTGAAAACGCTCCTTGTCGCGCTCAAGCATCCAGAAATACGCAAGCAGATGGTGAGCGAATGAAATCGGCTGGGCGCGCTGCAGATGTGTGTAGCCCGGCAGAATCGTTTCAACGTTCGCTTCCGCCTTTTCAATCAGCGCACTTTGGAATGCCTCAATCAGCTCGATGATGTGGCCGACATGATTCTTCAAGTATAAATGCATGTCAGTCGCCACCTGGTCATTCCGGCTTCTGCCGGTATGCAGCTTGCCGCCAAGAGGACCGATTTCGTCAATGAGCATTTTCTCAATGTTCAAATGAATATCCTCATAATCGACTGAGAATTCCAATGCTCCCTCCTCTGCTTTTTGCAAAAGGGTATTCAGGCCCTCTCGGATTTTCAGCTCTTCTTCAGCTGTCAGAATACCGCATTTTTTCAGCATGGCAGCATGTGCGAGAGACCCTGTAATGTCTTCAGCAACTAAATTTTGGTCAAATGATATGGACGCGCCGAACTCGTCGACCCATTTTTCCGGTGTTTTTTGAAATCGGCCTCCCCAAAGCTTCTTCATGCTTTAATCTGCTCCTTCTTTTTCACGATGCTGTTCACTTTTGTCGGAAGTCCCCAAAGCTCGATAAATCCGATTGCTGCATGGTGATCAAATGCATCGTCTTTTGTATATGTTGCAAGTTTTTCATCATATAGAGAGTATTCCGATTTACGTCCTTCTACAATTGCATGGCCTTTAAACAGCTTCACGCGGACAATGCCTGTGACATGCTTTTGCGTTTCTTTCAAGAAAGCGTGCAGCGCGTCTTTTAACGGTGAGAACCATAAGCCGTTGTAAATGATTTCTGACATTTTTTGCTCGATGATCGGTTTAAAGTGGGCTACCTCTTTCACCAGTGTCAAATCTTCTAATTCTTTATGCGCTTTGATCAGTGTCATCGCACCAGGGCATTCGTATATTTCCCGGGATTTAATGCCGACGAGGCGGTTTTCCACGTGGTCGATACGTCCGACACCGTGCGCGCCCGCCATTTCATTCAGCTTCAAGATCAGCTCAGAAAGCGAGTAGGAAACACCGTCAATGGAGACAGGCACGCCTTGTTCAAATGCAATTTCAATCACTTCCGGCGTGTCCGGCGTTTTTTCCAGCGGAGCTGTTAAATCGTATGCACCTTCTGGCGGCGCCGCCCATGGATCTTCTAAAATGCCGCACTCATTGGCGCGTCCCCAGAGGTTTTGGTCGATAGAATACGGGCTGTCAAGATTGATCGGAATCGGAATGCCGCGGCTAGCCGCATATTCAATTTCTTCTTCACGTGACCACTGCCATTCGCGAACCGGCGCGATGACTTCAAGGTCAGGGTTTAATGATTTAATGGAGACTTCGAAACGAACCTGGTCATTTCCTTTCCCTGTGCATCCGTGGGCAATCGCCTGTGCATCTTCTTTTTCCGCAATTTCAACCAGTTTTTTCGCGATCAGCGGCCGAGATAATGCCGAAACAAGCGGGTATTTTCCTTCATACATCGTGTGGGCCTGCAAAGAAATAAGCGCGTAATCCTGTGCAAATTCTTCTTTTGCATCGATCACGTAGGAGTTTGTCGCGCCGACTTCAAGCGCTTTCTGCTGAACAAATGCCAAATCTTTGCCCTCACCGACATCCAGGCAGCAGGCGATGACATTATATCCTTGCTCCTGAAGCCATTTTATTGCGACGGAAGTATCAAGACCCCCTGAGTATGCTAATACGACTTTTTTCTGTTCTGACATGATAAAAATCCCCTCTCAACCGTGTTTCTATTTTGTATAAAAATAAATTATATTTAATAAAAATACATTTTGTATGTATACACTTTAACAAGTACGTTTCGTTTTTTCAAGCCTTTTATAAAAAAAACTTCACCTAAATTTCAGGTGAAGTTTCGTAGTATTTATTCATTTACTTGTCTTTTCTGATTTCTCTGACCACATGTGCAAGTTCGGGAATAATCAGCTTATTCATTGCCAGCTTTACCGCGCCGCTTGAGCCTGGCGTTGAGAAAACAGCGGTATGCTGAATGACGCCGGCAGTTGCTCTCGACATGATTGCGGCAGAGCCGATATCCTCTGTATAACTCAGCATCCTGAATATTTCTCCAAAGCCGGGCAGTTCTTTCGAAAACAGCGGCGTTATGGCTTCAATTGTGACATCCCGATCTGCTATGCCTGTCCCTCCGTTTAAGAGTACCGCGTCTGTCTGTTCATCCATGCAGCCCGCAAGCACTGACCGTTGCAAAGCATCCTTTTCGTCTTTTACAATTTCATATGCGGCAATATGATGACCGGCTTCTTCTAAAAATGAGATCATCAGCTTGCCGCTTTTATCGGTTTCATCTGTCCTCGTGTCACTGACAGTAATCACTTTGCACCGAACGATATCGGGAGCTTCTTGTTTATGCTCTTGAACGCTCATTGGCCCACCTCTTTTATGTTTTCTGTCTGTCACTAACATGCATCAACAAAAAAGCACATTCAAGAGAATGTGCTTTCATGCGATTTATTTTGCTAAACGAACAACGTCGCGCGCAATCATGACTTCTTCATCAGTCGGAATGATCATGACTTTTACTGGAGAATGCGGATAGCTGATGAAAGCTTCCTCGCCGCGCACGTTATTAAGCGCAGGATCCCAGTATACGCCCATGAATTCTAAACCGCGAAGAACGCGTTCTCTGACTTCCACACTGTTTTCACCGATACCGGCAGTAAAGATGATCGCATCTACACCGCTCATTCTTGCAGCGTAAGAACCGATGTATTTGTGGATTCTGCTTGCGAATACTTCAAGAGCCGTTTCCGCGCGCTCATTTCCTTCTTTCGTTGCTTCCACGATGTCACGAAGATCGCTTGAGAAACCGGAAATGCCGAGCAATCCGCTTTTTTTGTTTAATGTATTCAATACTTCGTCAGCCGTTTGGCCTGTTTTCTCCATGATGTATGGAATCAGGGCAGGGTCGATGTTTCCAGAACGTGTACCCATTGCTACACCGGCAAGCGGCGTAAAGCCCATGGATGTGTCAATTGATTTTCCGCCTTCAACAGCCGCAATACTTGCTCCGTTTCCAAGGTGGCAGGAAATCAGGCGCAAGTCTTTTAACGGACGGCCGAGAAGCTCTGCCGCACGCTCAGTTACATATTTATGTGAAGTGCCGTGGAAGCCGTATTTACGGATGCCGAATTTTTCATAGTATTCATACGGCAAGCTGTACAGGTAAGACTGCTCAGGCATTGTTTGGTGGAATGCCGTATCAAATACAGCTACAGCAGGAACATTTGGAAGCACTTCTTTGAACGCTTTAATTCCAACGATATTTGCCGGATTGTGAAGCGGTGCCAATTCAGAAATATCTTCGATTTCCTTAATGGTTTCATCCGTTAATAAAACAGAATCGCTGAATTTTTCTCCGCCGTGAACGACACGATGGCCAATTCCGTCAATTTCATTCAAGTCTTTAATAATGCCGAATTCCGTTAACTTATTCAGCAGCATTTTAACAGCTACCGCATGATCCGGAATATCAGTTACTTCTGTATTTTTTTCGCCGTTCACAGAAATTGTGAATACGCTGTCGGCGATACCGATTCGTTCAACTAAACCCTTCGTTAAAACGGTTTCTGAAGGCATTTCGAAAAGCTGAAATTTCAAAGACGAGCTTCCTGCGTTAATTGCAATAATTTTGGACATGATTGACGCTCCTTTATACTCTGTATCAACAACTTCGTTTTTCGTACTTTTTTCCCGGTGAATATCAACATCTTCTCCGAAAAATATCTGACTTTTCCATTTAAACATTGTCATGTCGGCTTTTCAAGTCAACTTGCGTATTGATAACGCTTACAATAAGAAGTCGTTATTTTCAGACACATTCCCTATAGGTTTTGTATTGATGAACGCTTACAATTTGCGGTTTTTCCCTCTGTATTTTGTGTTTCAAAGCTGGATTCAATTCGTCAAGTCCGGTCTTCAAAAGCATAAATAAAAGCAGCTTAGGCATCGACCTCATACGGCTGCCTAAGCTGCTTTTAAAACACTTACTTTTCTTTTTTAAACCATTCATCAAATTGAGCCATCATATCAAGCATCGCCTTTTGATTGGAGAAAGACGGAAGATTCGCAAGCAGAATTTGCCCCGGCGCTTTCGTATACTCTCCTTGTTTCTGAAGCACAAGGATGCTTTTGGCATGAGCTTCGTCTTTAAAAATAGATTTTGGCAGCTGCAACAGTGCGTTGATATGAACCTTATCTTTGAAAAACTGTTTCAGCTTGCCGCTTTGGGAGCTCTCAAACAAATGATTCGGAATCATAAAAAATAAGTAGCCGCCCGGTTTGGTATGCTTGACGCTCTGTTCAATAAACAGATGATGAGCGAAGGAATGGCCTTCGTCAGCTTTAAGCTCAAACGCTTCTGCTCCTTCGTCATTCGGATAATAGCCGACTGGCAGATCACAAATGACCGTGTCAACTGGATCGATAAACAACGGCTCAAGGCTGTCCTGGTGGAAAAGCTCAAGCTCTTTTTTCAGAAGGTTCGCTTGGGCATAGGCGATCTTCAAGAGCACATCATCAATTTCAATGCCAAAGCTGTTTGCCGTTTTTTCAGACAGCTGGTTCAGCACGGTAAACAGAAGGTTCCCAGTTCCCAAGGCTGGATCAAGAATGGACAGTTCCTTTTTGTCCGCCATAAACTTATTCACCAAATAGCTGATGAAAAGCCCGATCGTATCCGGCGTCATTTGTCTGTTTGGATGGGAGATATCTTTCATTCCTTTAAGGACGGCAAGCTGAAAAGCCTTGCGTACCCACTCATGCTCATACGTGCCGAATTCCGCTTTTTCAAGCAGAGCCTGAAGTTGTTTGGTTTTCTGATCAGCAGGCAGTTTCAGCTGATCCGTTTTTTCAAGAAAATACATTTCTCCTGCTTCGGCCAGCGCCTCTATATATGAAATCTGCAATTCATTCTTTATCATAATCGCTGCTTCGTTTAACAGCTCATATACCGCACCTACATGGTCTTTTTGCATATTGTGTTCCTCCTTGCCATGAAAAAAGCTCCGGCGGCAGCCTGGAGCTTTTTTCCCTGCTTACTTCACTAATGCCTTAGCAGCCTCAATTGGCTTTTCATAGTTCGGGTGGTTTGTTGCTTCGCTTACATATTCAGCGTAAACGACTTTTCCGTTCTCATCAAGGACAAATACGGAACGCGCAAGCAGACGAAGTTCTTTAATATACACACCGAACGCTTCGCCAAATGACATATCTCTGTGGTCAGACAGTGTTTCCACTTTGTCAATTCCGTTAGCGCCGCACCAGCGCGCTTGCGCGAATGGAAGGTCTGCACTGATTGTGTAGACGTTGACATCTCCAAGCTTTGCAGCTTCTTCGTTAAAACGGCGTGTTTGTGCATCACAAACACCTGTATCAATTGAAGGGATAACAGAAATAATCGTTACCTTTCCTTTCATGTCAGCTAACGATTTTTCTTCAAGGCTGTTAGTCAGCACTGTGAAATCAGGAGCTTGATCTCCTACCTTCACTTCTTGTCCGACAAGTGTAACCGGACCGCCTTTGAATGTAATTTCAGCCATTATAATTCCTCCCTTTTGTATGTATGTCTCTATCATAGTAAAGTTTCCTGCAAACTGCAAAGTTTATGCCAAAAAAAAGTTAACTGCGGCCAGCGCAGTTAACCTTTTTTTAATAATTCATATTGTTCATTTGGTTTTGATTTTGGCCTTGGCTTTGGTTTTTGTTATTTTTCTTGAACATTTGCTGGATGCGCTCGAGTGTTTGAGGGGCTGCGTCTAAAATTTTCTCTATTAAATGGGTATTTTCATCTAAATGAAGCATTCTGATGCCTGTCGATCCGACAATTAAAAACGCGATCGGCGTAATGGACACACCGCCCCCGCTTCCGCCTCCGAAAGGAAGTTTCTGTTCTCTTGTCTCATCGTCTTCCGATTTCTTTTCGGCCGGCTTTCCGCCAAACTCGCTTCCGCCTGCGGCGAATCCGAATCCAACTTTAGAAACAGTTAAAATCACACTTCCATCAGGCGTTTCTACTGGATCTCCGATGATGGTGTTAACATCAATCATTTCCTTCAAGTTTTCCATTGCGGTTTTCATTAACCCTTGGATGGGATGGTCTGCCATATACGCTTCCTCCTTAAACTGATGAATCATTCTTTGAAGTCATTCTAGCCGACGGATTCTTCTTTAATACGGATAGCTCCCGTCCGTATTTGACGAATTTGAAAGCTGCAAGCATAGCATGTCCAAAGCGAAAAAAGAATATACACTGAAAATGGGTCTTGGAAACAGGGACTTGAAACGACGGGATCACCTCATAGACAGGTTTATTCACAAAGTCCAGGTGGTCGTAGAGCATTGCTGCGATACCGCCCTTCACACCCCATACAGCACCTGTTAACACACCTGTCACTGCCGCGTCCTGAATTCCGATTACTGTAACCCATTCTAGTTTTGTGATATGTAAATGCGCGAGAAAAGACGCGCTGATTTTCCGTAGTCTGGTGACCTGATGCAAAAGCATTTCGATTTTATTAATGCTTTGCTGCACATCGTTTTGTGTAATTTTTTTCTTTCCGCTGCTTTTTTTCATTTTGGATTCAGTTTTTTGTTTGATATCCACTGTTCCGTCTTCTTTGTTCACCTTAATCGCCGGGATTGTTTTTTTGATCCTTATAAGGCCAAACAGCGCCGTAATCTTCAAGGTCAATTTGTCATTATCATCGGCATGAAGATACTCCAGCGCGACATGGATTTTCATTCTGAGAAGCAGTACGATCCCTATGAGAATAAGAATGGCTGTCAGTACATACACCATATTCTTCACTTCCTCTAGGAGCATTATCGCCAATTCCTAAAAAAATAAACCCGGACGGAGGTCCGGGTTTTCGGTTATTTGCGGTATAATTTTTCATGCACCACGGTGGTATCCGCGATGTAATCATGAATCCCTTGTTTTGTAGGTGAAAAAGCAACAACGATATATAAAATCCAAATCTTATCAATATACCGTCCAACCACTTCACGAAAAATCACTGTACTCCATGTCAGCTTGCTATCTTGCTTCACAGAAACCACTTTGAGGCCGAACACCATTTTACCAAGCGTCTGCCTGAAGTATTTTGTCATTAGTGCGAAATAGGCAAGATACACAATAAGCGTTGTCACACTGTAGGCCGAGAAGGTAAACATGCCGGATGTTTTCGGCAGATCCAATACGGTAAAGAGGGGAGAAACGAGCAAATGGTTTAATCCCCATATCACGAGCCAATCAAGCAGGAAAGCCCAGAAACGAACCCAAAAGCCAGCATAGGCATGTGTCAGCTGCTCCGCTTCTTGCGGGCCTTTGATGTCATTGCGCTCTAACTCTTCATATGTCGCGTCCATTATTGTTCCCTCCTACTTCGCATAGAGATACATCATTCTCGGCGAACCGGATTGCGATAGAATTTCTCTCATATTCAAAAAATCAATTTCACTTTTAAACATTTTGTTCGCGCCCATGGAAAACAGTGAGCCTAATCCGAAGCTTTCCTCATAAGAAATGACAGAGGCGTTTTTCAAATCCTTGTGATCCTTTTTCATGGCCGTAATGGTATCGTCATAAAAACCAAGCTCATCAACGAGGTTCAGTTTTTTCGCCTGCCGTCCGTCATACACGCGGCCGTCCGCAATTTTCTTTACCTCTGCTTTCGACATGCCGCGCCCTTTTGAAATGACATCAACAAAGCCTTCATACGAATTATCAACCATCGATTGCATGATGTTTTTTTCTTCTTTCGTCATCTCACGGGAAGGAGACATAATGTCCTTATGGGTCCCGCTCTTAATCGTTTCAAAAGAAATGCCAAGCTTATCGGCAAGCTTTGAATAATTGACGCTTTCCATAATGACGCCGAGTGACCCGGTCAGGGTTTCCGGTGTCGCAAAAATCTTATCAGCCGCTGTTGAGATGTAATAGCCTCCTGATGCTGCCATCGAACCCATTGACACGTAAATCGGTTTTTTCGTTTCTTTCTTGATTTCTTCCAGTTTCTTATGTATTTCAGCACTTTCATACACTCCGCCACCCGGAGAATTCACCTTCAGAACGATACCTTTGACCGCCTTGTCATCTTTTGCGCGCTCAAGGTTTTTTAAGAACGTTCTGTGGTTATATCCGTCTGCACCAAGCAGACTGCTTGAGTCCCCATTATCCTGAATGGTGCCGCTGACCTCTAATACGGCAATTTTACTTGAGAGACTGCCGTTTTCCAGCGTCTTTTCCTGCGATTCATCTGTCAGTGATGTGAGATCCGTTTGAGCGCCTTTGACGCTTTCAAAGAAACTCATAGAGATGCTGACGATAATAGACACGCCGAAAATCCCCAGAGCAATCACTAATGCAATCCATCTTTTTGCATTCATTTTTTCTCCTCCTTTTTCCTAAACTCTCTCATTATACGATTCAATATGAAAAATGTTTCACTTCATGAGAAAGCTCCGGCTTAACGGGCTGCCGGCAAACGTGGTACACTTATGACCAAAGGTATTTTATCACAAATACTGGATGGCAGAAAAACTTAAATATGACAGCAAAGGGGAAATGGGATATGACCGATCAACGCCGTAATGTTTATTTTTTTCACAAACAGGATCAGGAAACGAACGAACAAGCCCGCTCGTTAACACAATTAGCGGAAGAGCATGGATTTACCGTTGTGAACCAGCACTCAGACGCCAATATTATCGCTAGCATTGGCGGGGACGGCACATTTTTGCAGGCAGTCCGAAAGACAAATTTTCGTGACGACTGCTTGTACGTCGGCATTACCAAAAAGGGGAAAGCTCATTTATATTGCGACTTTCATAGTGATGAGCGAGAAAAAATGGTCGATGCAATGACGTTCGAACAAATTGAAGTGAGAAAATACCCGCTGATTGAAGTGACAGTGGATCAAGCCAGTCCTTTTCACTGCTTAAACGAGGTATCCATCCGCTCAAGCATCATCAAAACCTTTGTGATGGACGTGCTGATTGACGATCTGCACTTTGAAACGTTTAGAGGTGACGGAATGATTATCTCAACGCCTACAGGGAGCACCGCCTATAACAAGTCTGTTGCAGGAGCGGTTGTTGATCCATTGCTTCCATGCATGCAAGTATCTGAGCTTGCATCCCTTAACAATAATACCTACCGGACACTCGGCTCGCCATTTGTCCTCAGCTCTGACCGAAAGCTGACCCTTCGTATGGTGCAGGACGGCAACGAACACCCAATCATCGGCTTGGACAATGAAGCACTCAGCACGAGAAATGTGAAAACGATCGAAATCAAACTGTCTAATAAGAAAATCAAAACAGTCAAACTAAAGGACAATTCATTTTGGGAAAAAGTGAAGCGTACTTTTTTATAGAAAATAAAAGGACAGGCTGCTGCCTGTCCTTTTATGATTTCTCATATACAATCTGGCCGTTAATCACGGTTTTTTTAATATCTAAAAGATGAAGCTGTGCGGGGTCAATGGCAAACGGATCACCACTGAGAACTGTAAAATCCGCATCATAGCCTTCCGCAATTTTTCCGCGTGACTTCTCTTTATAAATGATACCGGCACTACCTTCTGTATAAAGCTTTATCGCTTCATATACAGGTAAACATTCACTTTCATTATAGCTTGGCCCGTTTTGCTCATGACTGCTTTTCCGGAGGACCGCGGACTGGATCCCTAGAAGCGGGTCAACAGGCTCAATCGGGGCATCTGAACCGCCCGCGCATAAAATGCCTTTAGATATGAGGGTTTTCCAGGCAAATGCAGTCTTCATCCGGTCTTTTCCGAGACGGTCAATGACCCACGGAAAGTCGCTTGCAACGAAGTGCGGCTGAAGGTCAAGTGCGATCGGCATGCGTGCTGCTCTCTCGATTAATTCGTTATCAAGCACTTGAGCATGAATAAGCCGATCATGCCGGCCGTTTTTGGGCGGATGCTTTTCTATTGCGTTCAGCACTTTTTCAAAAGCAAGATCGCCGATTGCATGAACAGCAACCTCCATCCCTTTTTCTCTCGCTTTGCGAATGAGCCGGCCAAGGGTTTCGTCATCGTGAACCTGAACACCATTTGTTGATGGATCATCCTGATATGGTTCTTTCAATAAAGCCGTTCTCCCGCCAAGCGCCCCGTCCGCAAAGATTTTCATAGCACCGAACTCCACATACGGGCCCGACAGCTTCTCCAGCTGCTCCCATCGATCGACAGCTTCATGATGAACGAGCAAATGGCAGCGAAACGGATACTTTCCGCCAGCGGCAGCTTTCTCATAAGCTTTCATCGGCACCGAAACATCACCATAATAGGACAAGTCTTCCGAATGACCGCCCGTCAGGCCTTTTGTCCAGCAATCCTTTATTGCAGCCGTTAATGCCTCATCAACATAGTGCTGAGAGACTGGCGGGACAGCCTTCAGAATCAAATCCTGCGCCTTATCAAACAGGAGTCCGGACGGCTCGCCATTTGCATCTTTTACGATGACTCCGCCGTCAGGATCAGGAGTATTTCTTGAAATTCCAGCTGCTTGAAGAGCCGCAGAATTGACAGCTATTGCATGCCGGCATATACGCTTGAGCAAGACAGGCCTGTCAGGAAACAGGCGATCAAGATCATGCTTAGTCAAGTAGTCAGGTGTCTCAAACAGATTTTCATTCCAGCCTTCTCCAATGAGCCAATCGTTTTTAGGAAGCTGCCGCTCTCTTTCCTTCGCAGCCTGTAAAATTGCATCTTTCGACGTCAGTGCGGACAGATCGAGCTGAAGCTGTTTCTCACCGTGGCCGATCAAATGTAGATGGCTGTCAACAAAACCGGGGAACATCACTGCTCCGTTCAGGCTGATGTCTTCTGTTTCCGGCGACCCGTACTTTTCCTTCAAACGTTCATAGCTGCCGGTGCCTTTTATGACACCATCCTCAACATAAACTGCCTCAGTCCGATCGCCTTCTTTGAGCATCGTATAAATGAAACCGCCGTGCCATATCGCCTTCATTCACGTTCACTCTCTTTCTTTACGCCTTTTTATTGGCTTTGAGCTGTTCTTCACGTTTTCTTAATTCCACTCGTCTGATTTTTGCAGAAGCCGTTTTCGGCAGGCTTTCCACAAATTCAATTTCTCTAGGATATTTGTATGGAGCGGTAATCGTCTTCACATGGTTTTGCAGCATTTTGACAAGCTCATCACTGCGTTTTTCATGATTTTGCAGGACAACATATGCCTTTACGATGGAGCCTCTGATTTCATCAGGGCTTGCGACAACAGCACATTCTTTTACTTCTGGGTGCTTAACAAGCGCGTCTTCCACCTCGAAAGGCCCGATCGTATAGCCGGAGCTGATAATAATATCGTCATTTCGGCTTTCAAACCAGAAGTAACCTTCCTCATCTTTTCTTGCTCTGTCTCCCGTTAGGAAATAATCGCCGCGAATTTGTGTTTTCATTCTTTCCGGATCTTTAAAATACTCTTTAAAGAGCGCAGGCGTACTGAGGTGAACAGCGATATCGCCAACCTCACCAGGTTTGCAGATTTCACCGTCTTCATTTATGATCTCCACCTGATTTCCCGGTGTCGGTTTTCCCATGCTTCCCGGTTTAATAGGCGTATCTTTCAAAACACCAACCAAAAGCGTGCTTTCTGTTTGGCCATATCCGTCCCGTACCTTAATGCCAAAGTGCTTTTGGAAAACATCAATGACTTCACGGTTGAGCGGCTCACCTGCGGAAACAGCGCTGTGCAGGGCAGAAAGATCAAAGCGGTCCAAGCCTTCAACCTTCGCCATTAAGCGGTATTCTGTCGGCGTACAGCAGAAAACATTGATTTTGTAGCGATTTAAAAGCTCTAGATATTTTTCTGCTTTGAATCTGCCGTGGTACACAAAACCGGTTGCTCCGCTGCCAAGCACCGCTAAAAACGGACTCCATACCCACTTTTGCCAGCCAGGGGCAGCAGTTGCCCAGACGATATCCTTTTCAGAAATGTCAAGCCAAGCGCCGGCAGAAGTTTTTAAATGAGCAAATGCCCATCCATGTGTATGTACAACACCTTTTGGCTGACCTGTTGTCCCGGATGTATAAGATAAGAAAGCCATATCATCTCTTGTTGTGTCAGCTGTTTTAAATTGGCTTCCGTCCGCTTCAATTGATAAGAGGTTTTTCCAGCCGGCATCATTTTCACCAATAGACAGTGTAATCAGTTTGTCAGTCGTACTGACATCCCGGAAAGCGCCAATAAATTCTGAGTAGACGATAGCGCCTTTTACCTCTGCATGTTCAATCCGGTATTCAAGATCTTTCGCGCGAAGCATTTCTGAGCACGGAATGACAACCATTCCTGATTTCAGGATAGCCAAATAAACAGCATAGGCTTCAAGCACCCGCGGAACCATTACAATCAGCTTGTCTCCCTTTTTAAATCCAAGATCAGCTAAGGCCGCTCCGATTTTATTTGTTTCTTCCATCAGCTTTTCATACGACCAAGATTCTTGCTTGCCCGACTCGTCCTCCCACAGAAGAGCGGTTTTTTGTCCAGCAGCACTGAACTTTTCCATTTCATTCACTAAATTATATTGCACAGGGGCAATTAAATCTTCACGTTTTAACACGAACAACTCCTCACTTTCTCCACCCATTATACATAAATACAGGCTCTTTCCGTAAGGATATGCCTAAAAGCAACCTCTGTAAACATAGATTTTATAGGCCGCTGGTCCTTTTTTATATGTAAAAAATGAAAAAGAGTGGGGATACCCCCACTCCTAAGCCATTATGTGAAATTGTAAATTAGAATTGTCCTCCGCCCATGTTTTGTTGAGCAAAAGATACAAGACGTTTTGTGATCTCTCCTCCAACAGAACCGTTAGCGCGAGAAGTTGTGTCTGCTCCAAGGTTTACACCGAATTCAGAAGCGATTTCTAATTTCATTTGGTCGATCGCTTGAGCAGCTCCTGGTACTAAAAGGTTGTTGCTGTTACCTGAGTTATTGTTAGCCATGTGTCTCACCTCCTTGTGAGTATAGAATGTGTCAAAACACATGGCTTCATTCAGAAAAACTTTGGTAATTGTATACAGGAGCTGAAAATTGATTTAAAAGAGTTCAGCGAATTTATCGTTAGCTTCTTGTTCGCTATACAGGGTCATTGTCTCAATGTTATCTACCGCTTCTTGAATATACGGCTCGAAATCAACAAAGCTTTCAAAGTGTTCAATTTTCTCTTTTTTAGGGCGTGTTTTCGGGCTTGGCGGTGTAAAGATCGTGCAACAGTCTTCAAACGGCTGAATGCTTGTCTCATATGTGCCAATTTCCCGTGATTTTTCGATGATTTCTGTTTTGTCCATGGCGATTAGCGGACGCAAAATCGGTGTTGACGTCACCGCATTAATTGCATACATGCTTTCAAGCGTTTGGCTCGCTACCTGACCGAGGCTTTCTCCCGTAATAATGGCAAGCCCGTTTCTCTTTTCTCTGATTCTGTCGGCTATCTGAAGCATGAGGCGGCGGGTTGCCGTCATTGTGTAATTTTCAGGAATTTGTTTTTGGATGAGCTCTTGCGTTTTTGTAAATGGAACAATATGAAGTGTCATGCTTCCCCCAAAACGGGACAGACATTTCGCCAGATCCATTACCTTTTGCTTTGCGCGCTCGCTTGTGTATGGCGGACTGAAGAAATGAACAGCTTCTACCGACAATCCCCGTTTCATCGCATAAAAACCGGCCACAGGGCTGTCAAAACCGCCAGAAAGCATCAGCATCGCTTTTCCTGCTGAACCAACTGGCAGCCCGCCTGCACCTTTTTCATCACGAATTGTCAAAAATGTTGCTTCTTCCCTGATTTCGATTCTGAGCGGGATGTCTGGGTTGCGAACATCGACCGTCAATCCTTCTGTATTTCGCAAAATATGGCCGCCGATTTCAGCGTTCATCTGGTTTGTATCTAATTCAAATTGCTTATACGCTCTCTTTGTCGCGACTTTAAACGTATCACCTGGTTTATACTGATCTTTGATAGCCTTTAGTGCGGTTGCCTTAATATCATCAAGGCGGCTGTCACATTTAATTGCCAGGCTGAAGCTTTGAATCCCAAACACTTGCTTTAAATGAGGAAAAAGAGCCTCAGGATCCTCTCCATTTAATGTAATCGTCATACGATCCCTGTTGGAAAAGTATTTTAAATTCGGATAGTCTTTCAAAACGAGTCTGATGTTTTGTTTTAAGCGCTCAATAAAGCTTTTTCTGTTTTTGCCTTTGGTCGAAATTTCCCCAAAACGAATTAATATATGATCGTAATTCATGTTCTACCTCATCATTTTCCTTAATTTTTTGATGCCAGGACGAAGCGCGTTCATAAACGGTTCTGCCACATCGCTTGTCTGGCTGTAATTTAAACTGATTCTGATGCTGCTTCCGGCAATCTGCTCTCCTTTGCCCATCTCTAAGAGAACCTTGCTGGGCTTATGTTCTTTTGCCGAGCAAGCCGATGTTGTGGAGACGAAAATATCCTGTTCCTCAAGCATGTGTAAAAGCACTTCCGCTTTAATCCCCGGTACAGAGAAATTAATAATGTGCGGCGCGCTATTCATTTGAGGCGTGTTGATAACGACGCCCTCAATTTCACTCAGCCTTTTCATAAACAATTCCTTTGCGGCAGTCATCGTGTCAAGCCGTGTGTCAAAATCAGCAGAGGCAAGATTAATGGCCTTGGCAAGCGAAACCGCTCCAGCAGTATGTTCTGTTCCGGCTCGTATGCCTTTTTGCTGAGAGCCTCCCGTTATGAGCGGAATAAGGGGTGTTCCCTCTTTTACAATAAGTGCGCCTGTCCCCTTTAGGCCGTGAAATTTATGCCCCGAAATTGAACATAGATCAATGCCGGCCTTTTCAATTGCCAAGGGCACTTTATAGATGCCCTGCACATAATCGACGTGGAACAAAATGTTCGGGTGCTTCTTCAGCACTTCCCCTGCCGCTTCAATCGGCTGCACGGAACCGACTTCATTGTTCACATGCATCATGCTGACAAGCACGGTATCGGGACGGATGGCTGCTTTTAGATCTTCAATAGAAACAAATCCGTCTTCATTCACAGAAAGATAAGTGATATCAAACCCGAACAACTCTTTCAGCTGTTCTAACGATTCCGTAACGGATGGATGTTCAATAGAAGTGGCAATGATATGTTTGCCTGTTTTTATCTTTGACAAAGCCGCTCCTTTTAAAGCCGCATTATTGGCTTCTGTGGCGCCTGACGTAAATACAATATCATATTTTTTTAGGCCTAAGGACCTTTTGATTTGATTTTTGGCTGCTTGAAGCAGCTGTTCCGTTTCGGCTCCATATCGGTGCAAAGATGAAGGATTGCCAAAGTATCGGCTGCTTGTCTGTTCATATACGTTCAAGACTTCATCGTAAGGCTTAGTCGTTGAACTATTATCTAAATATATCATCTTTTTTACTCCTTTATGAAAGCGGTACAAGGTATGATATTTATGTTACCATAACAAAATTTAATAGAAAATTACGAAAAACTAGTATTGACTTCTAATTTTTTTACCATATAATAAGATTTGTTCGTTTCGTCATATTATCTGACAATTAATTGACAGAATATTTTAACATAATTATTAGGAGGATTTTTTTCATGAAACACTCACTGCCTGTCAAAGATACCATTATTATTGGTTTCATGCTATTTGCGTTATTCTTTGGAGCAGGAAATATGATTTATCCGCCGGAACTTGGACAAGCAGCCGGACACAACGTCTGGAAGGCCATCGGCGGATTTTTACTGACAGGGGTAGGCCTGCCGCTTCTCGGCATTATCGCCATCGCATTAACCGGTAAGGACGCTAAAGGCCTTGCTGACAAAGCGCACCCTGTTTTCGGCACAATCTTTACTGTGGTGCTTTATTTATCAATCGGACCATTATTCGCCATCCCGAGAACAGGAACTGTTTCATATGAAATTGGCGCTGTTCCGTTTTTGACTGGCGTACCAGAAAGACTTTCTTTATTAATATTTACACTTATCTTTTTCGGCGTTACGTACTATTTAGCGTTAAACCCATCCAAGGTTGTCGATCGAGTCGGAAAAATTCTGACTCCCATCAAATTCACAATTATTTTAATCATTGTTCTCAAAGCCATCTTCACGCCGATGGGCGGATTGGGCGCCGTGACAGAAGCATATAAAGGAACACCGGTTTTTAAAGGATTTTTAGAAGGCTATAAAACAATGGACGCACTTGCTTCAATTGTATTTGGCGTTGTCGTTGTAAATGCTGTAAAAAGCAAAGGCGTTACACAGTCTAAAGCTCTTGCTGCAGCCTGCATTAAAGCAGGTGTGATTGCCGCTTTAGGGCTGACTTTCATTTATGTATCCCTTGCTTATTTAGGTGCAACAAGCACAAATGCCATCGGTCCTGTTGGTGAAGGAGCTAAAATTTTATCTGCGTCTTCCCATTATTTATTCGGTTCATTAGGCAACATCGTACTCGGAGCAGCGATTACAGTCGCATGTTTAACAACAAGCATCGGCCTTGTCACATCTTGCGGCCAATATTTTTCAAAACTTATTCCGGCATTATCATATAAAATTGTCGTTACGATTGTCACGTTATTCAGCTTGATCATTGCGAATTTCGGACTCGCGCAAATTATCGCGTTTTCTGTTCCTATTTTATCAGCTATCTATCCGCTTGCCATTGTCATTATCGTTCTTTCCTTCATCGATAAGATCTTTAAAGAAAGACGCGAAGTGTACATCGCATGCTTGATCGGTACAGGACTTTTCAGTATTTTAGACGGTATCAAAGCAGCCGGTTTTTCACTTGGATCTTTAGATGTGTTTCTAAATGCGAATCTTCCTCTTTACAGCCTCGGCATCGGCTGGGTGCTTCCAGGAATCGTCGGAGCGGTTATCGGCTATGTGCTGACCTTATTCATCGGACCATCCAAACAGCTTAATGAAATAAGTTAATGTCACAGAACGCCTGCGTTATTGCGCAGGCGTTTTGTAATGAAAAAAAGAGCCTGCTCATTACACTGCGGGCTCTTTTTCATGGTCGTGATTATCTAAGCGGATATGTCAGCTTTGATTTTTTCAACTGCACCTGGCGCAGCCTTTTCTACAGCGGCAGCTGCAATTTCATAAGAGTCGTCATAATCAAAAGCATAAAAACGTCTTTCCGCTTCTT
Organism: Bacillus sp. YP1; assembly: GCF_000877815.1. NCBI lineage: Bacteria > Bacillati > Bacillota > Bacilli > Caryophanales > Bacillaceae > Bacillus > Bacillus sp. YP1. Next base: position 2,643,178 of record NZ_CP010014.1, read on the forward strand.
TCAGCTGTTCAGATAAAATGTGATTTTGGCTTCTGAACCGGTTTCCGAACTGAATGATTTTTTCAATGAGGATGACCTGCTCGACAAGTTCCTCTGATTCCCTGCTTGCCCTGTTGACGATTTCTTCTGCTTGCTTCAAATGGGCTCCGGCTTCTTCCATATTTAATGGAAGTTCGTTTAGTTGATTGACTGTTTCTTGAATGTGATGATGCGCGTTCTCCAGCATTTCTTGAATATGGCTCGGGATGCCTGGAATGTTGCTAGTCTTCAGCAGTCTTGCTGTCTCAGAAATTGTTTTTTTCAAATTGCTGAGCGTCTCCCTCGCCTGAAGCTCTTCTTTTCTCAGCGCTTGCAGATTTTCACGATACTCGTCATGCTCTTTTTTCACTTCTTCAATTTGCTTCTCTATTGAAGCAACTTCTTCTACTAAAAGTGAGTAGGCGACATGCTCTGCATCGAGCTTATCTTTAACGGATGATAGCAGCTTCCCAATTTCATCAAGGCGCTTTTCAAAAGCCTGCTGTTTGCCGAGCTCACCGGCTGTCAGCCTGTAGCTTTCCTTCACCAGTTCAGTTTCCGCCTTCGTATGCTCTTTCTCTTCTTTAAGCTTGTCGTAAGCAATAATCAATTCAGGCATTTTGCTTAGTACGGATTGACCGGCTTCAACTTCGCCCTCCAGCTGCTGATAAACAGATTGAATATTTTCGTCAATGAGCTGCAGGATTGCGGACGCTTCATCAATATCCAGCTCAGTCATCAGGACATGTTCCGCTCGTTTCAGCTGGTTTGACAGATTTTCTAATTCCTTATCAAGCTGGATATGCTCAAGCTTGTACCCTTTTTCTTTCATTTCGCCATAGCCATCCTTGAGCTTTGCAATCTGTCCGGGCACCGTCTGTTTACAGTCAGCTAACAGCTTCGGCACATCATCTATGTATGACTGAAGCCGTTCAAGATTGCGGTCCTGCTCAAGCAGTACTTTTCGTGCAGTAATATAGTTTCCGCCTTCTGTTTCTTCTTCAAATTGTTTGATGCCGCTCCAAATTTCGTCCAGATCCTTTTCAAGGCTGTCATAAAGCTCCCCGTAAAGGTGGCTGTAAGCCAGCAGGTTTTTTCGAGATTTCGAATAGCGCTCCCTCACCTGTTCAATCTCTTCACGACTCTTTTCCTCACTTGTGACAAGATCGCTGATTTCCCGAAGAATCTTTTCAATGCTTGATTCAGCCGCTGTCAGCAGGTCGTCGATATGAACGAGCACTTGATTGGCCTTTTTAAACCGGTATTTGTCTGCATTTTCCTCGGCATCATAAAGGAGCTCTTCAACTTTCGGCATGTGGGCTGTGACAATCTCGTCCCATTCTTCACGCCACTTCTCAAAGAACTCTTCTGTCTGACCCGTCATTTTTAAATGTTTTATTTTAGACATTTCTTCCACGATCGACCGATTCAGAATTTCAATCTTCCACGATTCCAGCCGGTCGATTTCGGCGTAGATTTTTTTCCTGAAAAAGTAGCCTGCCGCAAACAGCGCAAGCAGTACAATTAATAATCCAATGACAAACTCCATAATGAGCCCCCTTGCTGTTTACCTTAATCTGTCAGGGTGTTTTATTTATTCAGAAAGATTTCAGGATATGTATTGAGAAAAACTGTCGTTTTCATTGTTATTATGATACCATGTAACAAACATTTTTTGACCAGAAATCAAAAACTTTTTGTGCAAAATCGGCAGGATTTGACTATTTTTTCATGGGGTGACATCAATGCAAAAGCGAGACGGACATATTCACACACCATTTTGCCCTCACGGCTCCAATGACACACTCAGACAATATGCAGAAGAAGCCTTAAAAAAAGGGTTCGAATCGATTACTTTTACCGAACACGCCCCATTGCCGCCCTCTTTTACCGATCCCACGCCGCTGAAAGACAGCGCGATGGCGCAAGCTTCTTTGGAACGCTATATTCATGAAATTTCCGGATTAAAAAAAGAATATCGCGGACAGCTTAGCATACGGACAGGGCTTGAAGTCGATTATATCGCTGAATTTGAAGACGAAATTACATTATTCCTGGACACATACGGGCCATATTTAGATGACAGCATCTTATCCGTTCATTTTTTGCGCACAGACTCTTCCTATCTATGCCTTGATTATGACGAGCATACCTTCAAAGAGCTGATTTCAGCCTGCGGAAGCATTGAAGCGGTATATGAACAATATTACCGGAGTATCTATTCTTCCATTGTAGCATCTCTCGGCGTTTATAAGCCAAAAAGAGTCGGTCACATCACACTCGTCCAAAAATTCATCAAGCTGTTTCCATACAGCATGTCAGAGCATATTCGCGGCCTCGTTTCCCTGTGCTTAAATGCCATTGAAGAAAACGGAATGGAGCTCGACTTCAATACTTCCGGCTTAAGAAAAACTTACGCTGGCGGTATTTATATCGAGGATTGGATGCTGAATGAAGCGAAGCAAAAGAAGATCCCGCTTGTGTTTGGGTCTGATGCCCATCAAGCGGGAGATGTCGGATATGCGTATGAGACGTTTTTGGAACGGTGCTAATTGGTGAGCGCCACGTCTCCTGTCCGGAAGACGCTTCTGATCCAAATCTTGATTTCTTCAAAATACATTTTATAAAAATACGGCTCGTGCGGCTGCATGTAGAGTACTTCTGAAATATATTGAGGCTGGAGATAGGGCATCATCAAGAGAGATTTTAATTGGAGAATAAAATGAGGCAGCGGCAGCGTTAAATATTCACGCTGTTTTTCTCCTTCCTCAATGATCAGCTGGAAGATATACTTTTCCTTCATTAGATATGTCGACATAATTTCCCTGATTAATGTGGAGTCAATTGTGACTTCCCGGTAGACAAAACGAGTTAATTGACGATGATTATGCTGATAGGATAAAATATCGAAAACCAATTGAAGAAGCTGTTCCTGCGTGCTTTGAGAAGAGATATTGCTTGCCGCTGTTTCAAGCGTTTTGCTGTAGCCTTCGTAAAACTCTGAAACTAAGTGTTCCATCAAACCTCCTTTGCCTTTAAAATAGTAGGAGATGTGCGCAACATTTACATCAGCTGACTTTGCGATTTCACGGACAGACGTGCCAGAAAATCCTTTTTGGTTAAAAAGCATGACAGCAGATTCAATAATTTTGTCTTTGGTGCTTACTTTCATACGGCTCACTCCTTCCTCTTGATATTATTCAAGCAGGAAGCCGCTGTTCCTGTAAGAACTTATCGACAAATGCCGGCAGAAAAGCCGGAACTTTGTTTTATATTATAGAAAAAGTGAGGGTTTTCCATGTTCCATGTCGAAAAACAATCTGGAGATAAAGAAAAAGACTATCAGCTTCTGCTAAAACAGCTCGAAGCCATGACCGAAGACGAAACAGACCAAATAGCTAACTATGCAAATGCCTCAGCACTGCTGTATCATTCGCTGCCTGAAGTCAACTGGGCGGGTTTCTATTTTGCCAAAGAAGAGGATGGACAGCTTGTGTTAGGTCCGTTCCAAGGCCTGCCGGCATGTGTTCGGATTCCTTTCGGCAGAGGGGTTTGCGGCACAGCGTACGCAAACGGAAAAGTGGAACGTGTTGAGGATGTAAACGCGTTTCCGGGACATATCGCCTGCGATGCAGCGTCTCAATCAGAAATTGTGCTTCCGATTCGAGTAGACGAAAAAATTGTCGGCGTCTTAGACATCGACAGCCCAGTGAAAAACCGTTTCGACGAAATTGATGAAAAATACTTAACTCAATTTGCCGAAACGCTAGAAAAAGCGTTAGCGCAGTAATATAAAAGCCCAAAACTGATATCGTTTTGGGCTTTTTTTATTTTATTGAGTCATGAACCATCAAGCGGTTTTTCCCGCTCCGTTTCGCGCTGTAGAGCGCTTCGTCTGCCTCATGCACAAGCTCTTTCAGCGATTTTCTTGTTTCTGTCGTCCAGCAGGAGATACCGCAGGAAATGGTTACCTCGGGTTTCGTATTTTTTCTGACCGCGTAAACCAGTCGCTCAGTAATCCGTTTCCCCACTGCAACCGGCACATTTGGCAAATAAATCGCCAGCTCCTCGCCTCCCCAGCGGGCACCGACATCATGCTTTCGGATGTTGCTTTTAATCACTGAAGCGACTTGAATTAAAATCTCGTCCCCAGTCTGATGGCCGTACGTATCATTTACATTTTTAAAATTATCAATATCAACAAGAATAAAAACACCCTTTTGGTGGATTTTCATGCTGTATTGAATTTTTTCATCTAAATACACTCGTGAATACAGTTCAGTCAGCTGATCTGTTTTCACAAGGTGCTCAAGACGGTCGCGAAGCATTGAATTGGTTACAGCCAGTGTCGCGTGATGAATCAGCGCCTGAAACAGCTTGTACATTTCAAATGTAAAAGCGTACAGCTCCTGTTTCAATAAAACCGCAAAGCCCAGAAGCCGGTCGTTTTGAATCATCGGAGCAGCCATCAGCGAGCCGTACCCCGCCTTCCCAAAAACAGACTGGCCATTCCCGATGAAAACCCCTTTTTCACCTTCATACAGCTTTTCTTTCAGCTCATTATAAAAATCTGACGGTTTCGCTTCTTTAAAAAATGCTGTGCTGCCTGGAAGCAATGTTAGGTTTTCAAAATGGTCTATATGAAAAAATCCCACTTCTTCTGCCTGAAACGATTCTGCCATTCTCACAGCCAGATCATTCATTGTATCAGTCAGTGTCAGCCGCTGATTCAGGCGGCGTGATGTTTCATTAATCAATTCCAAATTTGCGATGCTTGCTTTGGATTGTTCGTAGAGCTGGGCATTTTCAAACGCTTTTCCCGCCGCGTTTGCTAACAGCGACATTTCATCAAGGCAGGCATCAGTAAGAAAGCTGTCACCCGTTCCCTCAGCCTTCAACACCCCGTATGTGCCCTGCTGTCCTTTGATCGGAATATAGGCGACAGATTCATTTTTCCGCAAAATGTCTCCGGACAAATACACTTTGAGCGCAAAGGAATCGGATTTTTCCCCTTCCATATACAGCTCTTTTGCAGGTATCCCTAAACATTGGTCTTGATCGTGCGATATAAATAAAGAAAACTCAAAAAGAGAAAATGTGCTGGTCAAGCTTTCTAAAAGCTGCTTCAGCACATCTGTCTGATCAAGCAGTGAATGGAACAGCTCTGTCATTTTGTATATCTTTTTTTGGTAGATCGTTTTGTTATAGAGTCTTTCCTGTTTCATCGACTGGTTTAAAAATGAAGCAACCACGTCCGGAAGCCCTTCAGGAATCTCTTCATCCTGCCTGCACGCAAGATGAAAACGCCTGCCGGAGCCGTCCTCAATCAGATAACATGAAGCGTTTATTTTTGAAGCGGAAAAACGCGCTTCACCATCTGCCAATTTTGTCACAAAGCCTGATGGTGACGGTGTAAGCGAAACACAAAGGGTTGAAAAATAGGTTTGAATAGCCGAAGTCAGCCATATGAAAGAGTCGGTGAATGTGACTTTTTCAGATTTGGTTAATAAAAAATCGAGCATATGATAATGAAAGGCGGATAATTGATCTTTAGTTTGTTCTACCATATTTTTATCACCTAAAAGTTTACCACTAATTTTTGTTTATTATATCATAAACGGTGAAGCAATAATGGAGGAATGGTTGACTTCAAAACAAATAAATTATATAATGACCTTTGTGTGAAATATTGCAGCCTTTTTGTTCAGCTTCTATGTTTTCATTTTGTTCCTTATCAATAAGGTGTATCGTGTAACTCTCTGCTGCTGGAGCGAGGATACATGAAAACAAAATGTGCATGGTCGAATAGAGCAGACGGTTTTTATTTTCCACAAAAATAAAACCAAAGGAGGAGTCACATTATGGCTCGCTATACAGGTCCATCTTGGAAACTGTCCCGCCGTCTAGGAATCTCTCTTAGCGGTACAGGAAAAGAATTAGAAAAACGCCCTTACGCTCCAGGTCCACACGGTCCAGGACAACGTAAAAAATTATCAGAATACGGTTTGCAATTGCAAGAAAAGCAAAAGCTTCGTCACATGTACGGTGTAAACGAACGTCAATTCCGCACTTTGTTTGACAAAGCTGGCAAACTAGCTGGTAAACACGGTGAAAACTTCATGATTCTTTTAGATTCTCGTCTTGATAACGTTGTGTACAAGCTAGGTTTAGCACGTACTCGCCGTCAAGCTCGCCAATTGGTTAACCACGGTCACATTCTTGTAGACGGAAGCCGCGTTGACATCCCGTCTTACCTTGTGAAACCTGGTCAAACAATCGGTGTTCGCGAAAAATCAAGAAACCTTTCTATCATCAAAGAATCTGTTGAAGTGAACAACTTCGTTCCTGAATACCTTACTTTCGACGCTGAAAAGCTTGAAGGTACTTTCACTCGTCTTCCTGAGCGTTCTGAACTTGCTCCGGAAATTAACGAAGCGCTTATCGTTGAGTTCTACTCTCGTTAATCGTTTTAAAAACCCCTGCCGCTATGCGGTCGGGGTTTTTTTATCGTCTGTTTCGTCATTCGCCTCTTGCTGGCCAACACTATCTTGCGCCTGCTGATCCCAGTAATCCTGCTGCAGCCGTTCTTTTGCAATCGTACACATGAGATTCACACTTTAGCGCTCCTTTCATTTAAAAGGTGGTGATTGGTCGTGTTTGCCCTATCTAATATACTCTTTTCCTTTCATTCCTATGCGGTAAACAAAAAGATCCTTTGCCTTCAGTGGCAAAGGATCTTTTTCTTATTTATACGTCACAAGGAAGTATTTTTTCTTCCCGCGGCGCAGAACAGTAAATTGATTTTCGATACGGTCTTCTGCTGATAGGGTATAATTTATTTCCGTCTGGCGTTCGCCGTTAATGTAAACAGCTCCATTTTGGATGTCTTCACGCGCTTGGCGTTTAGAAGGAGATAATTTAGATTGCACCAACACATCTACAAGTGAAAGCTCTTGGGTGCTGTCAACTTCCATAGAAGGAACATCTTTAAAGCCTACCTTTACATCTTGAGCGGAAAGCTCTTTAATATTGCCGCTGAACAGCGCTTGGGAGATGTTGATGGCTTGCTCCAGCGCCTCGCGTCCGTGAACAAGCGATGTCACTTCTTCTGCCAGGCGTTTTTGCGCTTCACGTTTTTCTGGCGCCGTTTCTGTTTTTTCAGCGTACGCTTCAATTTCCTCTTTTGAAAGGAACGTAAAGTATTTCAAGTATTTGACAACGTCACGGTCGTCTGTGTTGATCCAGAATTGATAGAATTCATATGGCGATGTTTTTTCTTTATCAAGCCAGATCGCACCGCCTTCCGTTTTTCCGAACTTCGTGCCGTCTGCTTTTGTGACAAGCGGAATCGTAAGACCGAACGCTTTTGCTCCTTCTTCTTCCGATTTTCTGATCAGTTCAAGACCGGCTGTGATGTTGCCCCACTGATCGCTTCCGCCGATTTGCAGTTTACAGTTTTTGTCTCTGTAAAGATTTAAGAAATCATAAGATTGAAGAATCATGTAGCTGAATTCCGTGTACGAGATGCCGGATTCAATTCTTGAGCTGACCGTATCTTTTGCCAGCATGTAATTGATGCCGAAATTTTTACCAACGTCACGAAGGAAATCGATCACATTCATTTTGCCGATCCAGTCAAAGTTGTTCGCGATGACAGCTGGGTTTTCTGCTGCTTCAAAATCTAGAAATCTGGACAGCTGGTTTTTGATTTTTTGGGACCATTCGGATACGATGTCAGCAGTGTTTAATGTACGCTCTGCTTTTTTTCCGCTTGGATCACCGATGAGGCCCGTCGCGCCCCCCACAAGCGCAATCGGATGATGCCCTGCAAGCTGAAAACGGCGAAGTGTTAAAATAGGCAGCAGGTGTCCGATATGCAAGCTGTCTGCTGTCGGGTCAAAGCCTGAGTACAAGCGGATTTTTTCTTCATTCAGCTGTTTATTTAACCCTTCTTCATCTGTCATTTGCTGAATCAATCCGCGGAAGGATAAGTCTTCAAGTAAGTTAGTCATAAGATAAAGCTCCTTTTTTGATTAAAATAAAAAACGCCCCTTCGTTTACACGAAGGGACGATTGATTATCGCGGTACCACCCTACTAATAAGAGAATGCAAACATTCGTCTTATCACTTTGCCTGATAACGGATCAGGTCCGTTCTTTCACTACTGAAAGCCTGGCCGGCTTTGTTTGCAAAAGCGGTTCATGAGTGTATTCGATATATCCGTCTGTGCTGATTTTCACCGGCCATCAGCTCTCTGGAACGTAAGGATATTCTACTTGTCTCAATCTTTACCTTTTCATATGAAGCTATATCATTTTTAACATAAATAAAATCCTGTGTCAACGCCGCCTTTTAATCCTCCATTGTTGACAGATCTCCAGCCGGCAGATTAAGCTCCCATGCCTTCAGCACGCGCCTCATGATCTTTCCGCTTCGGGTTTTCGGAAGCTTATCTTTAAATTCGATCTCACGCGGAGCCGCATGGGCTGCAAGACCCTGCTTTACAAATAGGCGGATCTCTTCTTTCAGTTTATCAGACGGCTCAAATCCTTCCCTGAGTGCAATAAAAGCTTTAATGATTTCTCCACGCACCGGGTCAGGCTTTCCGATTACGCCTGCTTCTGCAATAGCCGGATGTTCGACAAGCTTGCTTTCCACTTCAAATGGGCCGACGCGCTCACCGGAGGTCATGATGACGTCATCAACTCTGCCTTGGAACCAAAAGTATCCCTCTTCATCCATGTAAGCAGAATCCCCAGACACATACCAGCCGCCCGGCATGAAATACGATTCATACTTTTCAGGGTTATTCCAAATGGTATGCATCATGGAAGGCCAGCCCTTTTTGATGGCGAGATTGCCCATTCGGTACGGCGGAAGCTCGTTGCCTTGATTGTCAACGATCGCTGCCTCCACTCCTGGAATCGGCTTACCCATTGAACCCGGTTTAATATCCATGCAAGGATAGTTGCAGATAAGCTGACTGCCCGTTTCTGTCATCCACCATGTATCATGAATTCGTTTGTTAAAAACTTTATGTCCCCATCTGATGACTTCCGGATTTAGCGGCTCACCGACACTGAGCACATGCCGGAGTGAAGTTAGATCATATTTCGCAGCCATTTCATCTCCCGCTCCCATCAGCATCCGAAAAGCGGTCGGCGCGCTGTACCAGACATTGACGCCAAGCTGTTCAATCGTACCATACCAGCTTTCCGGGCTGAAACGTCCGCCGACGATGACATTTGTCGCTCCGTTCAGCCACGGTGCAAAAATGCCGTATACCGTACCTGTCACCCAGCCTGGATCAGCCGTGCACCAATAAATGTCTTCTTCCTTTAAATCAAGGACCCACTTTCCTGTTTGATATTGCTGAATCATCGCTTCATGGACATGCAGCACGCCCTTTGGCGTACCAGTGGAACCTGATGTATAGTGAAGCAGAAAGCCGTCTTTTTTATCCATCCATTCGATATCCAGTCTTGTGCTTTCCTGTTTCGCTGCTTCATCATAATTGATGATATTCGTGCCGCTCTCAGCCTCTCCCCCGACTACGAAGACATGCTGCAAGTGAGGCAGTTTGTCTACCGGTATTCTCTCCAGCAGCTCAGGTGTTGTGACAACAACCTTTGCCTCACTGTTTTCAAGCCGATCTTTCACCGCTCCCTCCATAAATGCTTCGAACAGCGGCCCGGCGATGGCGCCAATTTTGATTGCGCCAAGCATAATAAAATAAAGCTCGGGTGATCTCGGCATAAAAATAAAAACGCGGTCCCCTTTTTCCACATTTCCATACCGTCTCAGCACATTCCCGGCTCTGTTTGATTCTTCCTTCATTTCTTTAAATGTGTATTTTTCATCCCTTTTTGCGTCTTTATAATAAAGCGCTACTTTGTTTTTTCGAAACGATTCGGCATGGCGGTCAATCGCTTCATACGCCGCATTCAGTTTCCCTGTCTCATGCCAAGAGAAATGTTTCTCTGCCTCGGCCCAATCAAAATGCCGGTACGTTTCTTCATAGTTTTTTAAGTTATGATCCCCCTCTATTGCTGGTAACGCTTTCAAATTCATGCCCAAACATCCCCCTTTGCTGAAGTTGTCACAATTATTATAGTATATATTCATATTCTTCTCAATTTTTAAAATATAAACCATGTTGAAAACGCTTTATAATTTGGTATTCTTAAAGAAGGCATGTATTTTTGATAAGAATTGATGGGACGGTGAATTAGTGGAACATCATAAAACATACCATTCAGCAAACATCAAAACAGCAACCGGCTCTTTACTGATAGAAGGGCCTGTCTCTCCAGAGGATTTGGCAGGTTATGAGTTTCATAAAGATTTAACCGCATTTCGCCCGCCTCGTGAGCAGCATGAAGCGCTAGTCGACATTGCAGGCCTTCCCGAAGGGCGCATTATTATTGCCAGAGATGGCCGAACCATTATCGGCTATGTCACGTATTTATATCCTGACCCGCTCGAAAGATGGTCTGAAGGAAATATGGAGGATTTGATTGAGCTCGGAGCCATCGAAGTAGCGCCGGACTATCGGGGATGCGCTGTCGGAAAGACGCTCCTGACCGTCAGCATGATGGATGAACAAATGGAAAACTACATTGTGATGACGACAGAATATTACTGGCATTGGGATTTAAAAGGGATGAAAAAAGATGTGTGGGAATACAGAAAGATCATGGAAAAGATGATGAATGCAGGCGGATTGGTCTGGTTTGCAACGGATGAGCCGGAGATCAGCTCCCACCCTGCAAACTGTCTGATGGCCCGCATTGGAAAAAACGTCAGCCAAGAATCAATTGAGCAATTTGACAGGCTCCGTTTTTATCATCGTTATATGTATTAACTGACACTGGCAAAGGGGAAAAAATAATGATTGTTGAGCAAATCATGAAAAGAGATGTCATTACATTAACGAAGACGGATACGCTTGAAACAGCAATATGCAAACTGAAGGAATTCCATATCAGGCATCTGCCTGTTGTAGATGAAGAACGACACGTGATCGGCATGATTACAGACAGAGACATGAAACAGGCCAGCCCGAGTATTTTTGAAGAAAACAAACGAAGCCTATTTCTCACACGAAGCGTAGATTCAATTATGAAAAAGGATGTTGTCTGCGCCCACCCGTTAGATTTTGTCGAAGAAATATCAGCCGTGTTCTACGAGCATGGCATCGGCTGCCTTCCAGTGGTGCACCATCAAAAATTAATAGGCATTTTAACAAAAACCGATTTGCTGCGGACGTTTGTCAAATTGACAGGCGCTGACCAGCCGGGATCGCAAATTGAGATAAAAGTAAACGACATCACCAAAAGCCTCGCTGAGATCAGCAGTCTTTGCCAAGACCTTCAAGTGAAAATATTAAGCGTGCTTGTTTATCCGCATGACGATCCCGGTGTAAAAGTGCTTGTCTTCCGTGTAAAAACGATGAATCCGCTGCCGTTTTTGCAGGCATTACAAAGAAATGGACACCACGTCGTATGGCCGTCAGAGCAAAGGGACCTGCTATGAGAGACAGTGTATTTATCTATTCTCCATCCTACCAAACCTATATGTTTCATCAGGAGCATCCCTTTAATCAGCAGCGGGTTCTGTTAACATATGATTTGCTTAAGACGATCAATGCCTTTGATGATGGAGACATTGTCACCCCCAGACTCGCTTCAGAAGAGGAGCTTTCCCTTGTCCACACGGACGATTACATTCAGGCCGTAAAGCTTGCGGGCGCCGGAAAGCTTCCCGCTGAAGAAGGAGAAAGCTACGGGCTCGGCACTGAAGACACACCCGTCTTTGCCGGCATGCACGAAGCGGCATCACTCTTGGTCGGCGGCACTTTAACGGCCGCAGACTGGGTCATGTCAGGACAAGCCCTGCATGCGGCAAACCTTGGCGGAGGGCTTCATCACGGCTTTCGTGGGAGAGCTTCAGGGTTTTGCATATATAATGACAGCGCTGTGGCGATTCAATATATCCAGAAAAAATACAGATCCAGGGTACTTTATATTGATACCGACGCCCACCACGGGGACGGTGTGCAATTTACATTTTACGATAATCCTGACGTATGCACGCTGTCCATTCATGAAACAGGAAGGTATTTATTCCCTGGAACCGGTCAGATCCAAGAAAAAGGAAGCGGAAAAGGATATGGCTATTCCTTTAATATCCCGCTTGACGCTTTTACAGAGGATGATTCTTTTCTTGAGGCTTACCGGACAGCAGCTTCAGAAGTCGCCGCTTATTTCAAGCCCGATGTCATTATCAGCCAAAACGGCGCCGATGCCCATTACTACGACCCGCTGACGCATTTATCAGCAACAATCAATATATACGAAGAAATCCCCCGTCTTGCACACACTTTGGCTCATCAATATTGCGGAGGGAAATGGATTGCAGTCGGAGGCGGCGGATATGATATTTGGCGTGTCGTGCCCCGCGCCTGGGCCAGAATATGGCTTGAAATGAAGGGAATTGACCCGGGACACGAGATCCCGCCGGAATGGATTGCTAAATGGCAAAAACAATGCCCCGTGGCCCTTCCGTCGAGCTGGAGCGATCCGGCTGATTTATATCCTCCGATTCCCCGCAAGCCTGAAATTACAGAAAAAAATGCCCAAACTGTCAGCAAAGCATTATATGCGATACGTTCTGAACAGCAAAGAACAAAGTAAAAAACGACCTTTACGAAGAGGTCGTTTTTGATTTTTTGATCACTATTTCCACACGCCGATTTTCCTTCATGTGTTCATTTGTCTTGTTATCCTTTACCGGCTTTGTATCCGCATAACCGACAGCAATAAAGCGCTTGGAGGGAAGCTTCTCTTTAGACGTGAAGTATTGAATAACTCCACTCGCCCGTGCTGCTGATAGCTCCCAGTTCGACGGGTATCGGTATGTCGAAATGTTTCGGCTGTCTGTATGTCCCTCCACCTGAATGTCATTTGGAATGGTTTGAAGAAGAACGGCAATTTGGTGAAGAAGTGTTTCGGCATTTTTCAGCACCTTTGCCTCACCTGTATCAAACAGCACAGCCTCCTGAAGAACGAGCACGACACCGCGTTCATCCCGTTTGGCTGTCATTTGGGCCTTCAAATGATTGTCTTTTATATATGTATTTACTTTCTTGAGAAGCTGATCCTGCTGATCCTCTTGCTTCTTCGTATCAGATGGGGATGTATTCTTTTTTTCTATGGATGTTTGGTCCGGCTGAAGCCCGTTGCCTTCCTTCTGGATCGAGTCCACCGCCGCTTTAAATTTTTGCAGATCGATTTGGGACATCGAAAAGAGTAAAATAAAGAACACAAGGATCAAGGTGATCAGATCTGTAAAGGTTACCATCCAGCTGGATGAAGATTGACTGTTTTTTCCGCTTCCATTCCTTCTGCCAAAACGTTCTCTTCTAAGCTTCATGTACAGATCCCTTTTTTGTTTTTACTTGTTTTGGCTGCTTCTTCCATTCTTCCCGTGAGCTGAAAACGACCAGCTGGCTTTCAAGGTTGCGCGGGTTTTTTCCGGATTGAACACCGATAATCCCTTCCACCATTACCTGCTTGATGAAAATTTCACTTTCTGTTTTCTCTTCAAGCTTAGCCGCGATCGGGTTGAAGACCATATTTGCCAGTAATGAACCATATAAAGTCGTCAGAAGCGCAATGGCCATGTTTGGTCCGAGCATATGCGGGTCGTTTAAGTTTTTGAGCATCAGCACAAGCCCGACGAGTGTTCCGATCATTCCCCACGCCGGAGCGAATTCTCCCGCTTTTTCAAAAACTCGCCGCCCTTTTCGGTGCCGTTCCTCCATTGCTGCGATTTCTGAATCCATGACGAGCCGAATCGTTTCTTCATCCCAGCCATCAATCGCTAAAAGCAGCCCTTTTTTCAAGAATGGATCTTTGATTTCCCGAGCCTGATCATCCAATGATAAAAGCCCGTGTTTTCGCGCGTGATCGGAAAGGGAAACAAAGGTTTTCACAAGATCTTTCACATTGTCTTCCTGGCGGATGAATGCCTGCTTTAACACAGAGGGCGCTTTTTTCAGCTCTCTTGGCGGAAAACTGATAAAAACAGCGGCGCAAAGTCCCCCTGTTACGATGAAGAAAGAGGTCAGATCAAGAAAAGAGCGGAAACCGCTTACTCCAGATCCCGAAATAATCCCGATAACAATAATAATCGTTCCTAACACAAATCCAACAGGTGTAAGATAATCAAAACGTTTCATCATTTCTCCCCATGAAAAAAGCAAGAATTCACCATAAAGGTGAAGCTTGCTCTTAGTTTTTCTTATGACTTGGTTGACTTTCTTAGCTCTATACGGTGCGGCAGTTCGACGATATGCTCTTCAACCGGCTCTTTATTCATGAGCTTCGTCAGCAGTCTCATCGCAACGGCGCCAATATCATATGTCGGCTGAACAACTGTTGAAAGCTGCGGACGAACCATGAGGCTTAATCTTGTATTATCAAAGCCGATAATGTCGAGATCCTCCGGAATGGATAAGCCCTGATCCTGAGCGGCATGGATAATGCCGAGTGCCATTTCATCAGTTGCAGAAAGAATGGCTGTCGGTTTTTTATCCAGGCTCATCAGATGCTGCAGTGCTTCGAGTCCGGAATCATATGTGTAATCCCCTTCAGCTACAAATTGTTCATTAAACGGAAGGTTCGCTTCTTCAAGCGCACGTTTGTAGCCTTGGAGTTTTTTTGAACGGTTGATCGGTTCTGCCATTGGTCCGGAAACGAATGCGATGTCTGTATGTCCTTTATCAACCAAAAGCTTCACAGCATCATAAATCGCCTGTTCGTAATCGATAGCGACTGACGGTGTTTCCTCCTGCTCTTCTACAGAAGCGGCAAGTACAATCGGCACTGGGGAACGCTTAAATTCCGCCACATGCTCGTCCGTAATGTTTCCGCCCATAAACACGATGCCGTCCACTTGTTTGCCGAGCATTGTGTTTAACAAGTGCAGCTCTTTCTCCATGTTTTGGTCAGAGTTGCTCAAAATAATATTGTATTTATACATTGTCGCGATATCTTCAATTCCGCGTGCAAGCTCTGAATAGAAAATGCTTGAGATATCGGGAATGATGACACCTACAGTTGTTGTTTTTTTACTTGCCAGCCCTCTTGCCACCGCGTTTGGACGGTAACCGAGACGTTCAATGGCTTCCAAGACTTTTTTCCTCGTTGTCGGTTTTACATTCGGGTTGCCGTTCACGACACGGGAAACGGTTGCCATGCTTACATTAGCTTCTCTCGCTACATCGTAGATCGTAATATTGCTCATCCTAAAACCACTCCTTTTACTGGATACACTTATCCTTATCTATAGCATAAACACTTTATGTAGAGAAATGTCATAATGTCCGAATTTATGTCGTTTATGATTTGTAAGCGTAAGTCAGTAGTGTACATTATTTTTCATTATTCATCAAATTTAATTACTTCTCATGAAATTATACACGTTTTTATAGATGATGAAAACGTATACTTGGTTTTTATAACTAAATAAACGAGAAAGCATAAAAAAAGGCCGCAGGCGCGGCCTTTTGGATTGTTCAATTAAGCGTTGACTTTCACCATTGGCTTCAGTTCATTCAGCCATTTTTCGAATTCAGGAATCGCCATTTGCTGAGCAGAGTCAGAAAGTGCGACCGACGGATCAGGGTGAACCTCAGCCATTACGCCATCTGCACCGATCGCTAAAGCGGCTTTAGCTGTCGGAAGCAAGAGGTCACGGCGGCCTGTTGAATGCGTAACATCAACAAAGACTGGCAAATGCGTTTCTTGTTTCAAAATCGGCACAGCTGAAATATCCAGCGTGTTTCTCGTTGCTGTTTCATATGTTCTGATTCCGCGCTCACAAAGGATAATTTGGTCATTTCCTTGTGACATGATGTATTCAGCAGCATTGATGAATTCAGAGATCGTTGCAGCAAGACCGCGCTTCAGAAGCACTGGCTTTTTCACGGCGCCGGCCGCTTTCAGCAATTCGAAGTTTTGCATGTTGCGCGCTCCGATTTGAATGACATCAATGTAGTCCAGCGCTTCTTCGATATGAGCCGGAGTTACGATTTCACTGATAACCGCCAGATCAAATTCATCCGCTACACGTTTTAAAATTTGAAGGCCTTCAACACCAAGCCCTTGGAAATCGTATGGGCTCGTACGAGGCTTAAAGGCTCCACCGCGCAAAATTTTAATCCCTTGTTTTTTCGCAGCCGCAGCGACTTCAGCTACCTGCTCATAGCTCTCTACCGCACATGGGCCTACAATGAATCTTTGCTGGCCGTCTCCGATTTTTTCGCCTTTGATATCAACAATTGTATCTTCAGGTTTTTTCTTGCGGGAGACAAGCAGCGCTTTGCTGTGATCTTCTTCCTGAAGCTCTAAACCGGCTTTGAATATCTCTTTAAAAATGTGCTGGATGGTTGAATTTTCGAACGGCCCGTCATTGTTTTCAATGATATTGTTTAACATTGTGCGTTCTCTGACAGGGTCAAATCGGTTGACACCCTGTGCTTCCTTCGCTTTACCGATCTCTTTTACAACATTGCCGCGTTCGTTGATTAGTTTTAAAATTTGTAGGTTTAATTCGTCTGCTTTCTGCCTTAAAAGCTCTAACTCTGTGTTGCTCATTTTTTTCATCCTTTCCCTGCACATTCATTTTTTATTTTGTAGTTATCATGCATCTTACTATAAGTAATTCCAAATGGAAATACTGAAATACAAAAAATTTTATAAAAACTCTACTTTATTACCCAAACGCTTTTAAGTGATAAAGTAATCTATGAAGCTATCCTACATGATGTGAGGGCAATGTTCAAGGGTTTTTTACAAAAAAAAGCGCCAGATGATATCTGGACGCTTTTTTCTATGACAAATGCTGCTCAATAGCGGCTTCTGTAATTTGTGAATGTGAGGTATGCCATTTCACTTCACCGTTCTGGATGATGAATACCTGAGGGCTTTCATGCTTGACCCCATATGTTTCTGCAATGAAATTGGACAGCGGCCGGGCTTCTTGTACTTGAAGATAGTAAGCCGGCACATCCTCATGCTGATTTGCAAAGGCATCAAACTCATGAAATGCTGCCTGGCTGATCGGGCATGTGGTGCTGTGTTTAAAGAAGACGAAAACGCCTTCCTGTTCTGCAATCCGTTTAAATTCTTCCTCAGATTGAATAAGCTGTTTAGCCATGACTCAAGCTCTTCCTTCCCTGCTCAGCGATTCAACTGCTCAGCCTGTTTTTGTGCATCTTTCAGTTCGTCTTTTACATCTTCTTTCGTCTGGAGGACTTGATCTTTTGTTTCATCGGCTGCCTGCATTGCTTCTTCCCTCATATCCTGCATTGCAGTCGATGAATCCGTTTTGTCAGATTTGGAACGGTCTCTTAAATCCTTTACCTTGTTCATGATCTGCCCAGACTGATCCGCTACAAGCTGTGTGATGTTGGAAGTTTTGTCTTTTGCGATGCTGACATATTGCGTGCCTTTTTCCTTCGCATCTGCCGTCATTTTATCAGTTTTGTCCCGTAAAGCAACAGCTTGGCTGCCAAGATCGTCGCGAAGTTCTTTGCCTGATTTAGGCGCTAGAAAAAGAGCTGTAGTGGCACCGATGATTCCCCCGATTAAAGTTCCGATTAAAAAATCTTTACTATTAATTCCATCTTTGCTCATCATTATTCCTCCTCTTAGTATTTTTTTCTCTTACAGGGCTGATTTTTTCTTTTGCTTCCATTTCTCCCAAATTTCCATTGCTGCTTGACTCCATGTGACAACTTGATTGATCTTATCTTGATTTTCTCTAACTGATGCCGATACAGACCCTGCCGCTTGTTTCATGGATGTATTGAACTGCTGTACAGAAGCTCCCACTCCTTGAACAGCATGAACGACCGTGTTCAGCTTTTCTGATTTTTCCTGAATATCTTCAGCCAGGCGGTTGGTCTTATGTAAAAGCTCGGCTGTTTCAGTTGTGATGCCCTTCATTTGTCCCTCCAGCCCTTCAAGAGTGGATGCGACGTTTTTTAGTGTCAGCTGCAATGACTTCAATGTTTTAGACAAGTAGATCACTAATACGAGAAATGCAACTGCGATGAGTGCAACGCTCAAATAAAGAATAATAATCATCTCAAACCTCCTTGCTGCAGGATATACTGCTGTTTACCCGTTTTCTTCAATCATAAACATGTGTACTGGGCTGTATACATACTATTCTCCGTTATGTAAGAAAATCCTTTAATAAGCTTTCCCATCAGATAAATAAAAAGCAGTGAGAT
Source organism: Bacillus sp. YP1 (assembly GCF_000877815.1). Lineage (NCBI taxonomy): Bacteria > Bacillati > Bacillota > Bacilli > Caryophanales > Bacillaceae > Bacillus > Bacillus sp. YP1. Next base: position 2,661,501 of record NZ_CP010014.1, read on the forward strand.
CACTGCTTTTTATTATGCCATGACGTTTTCGTAGGCTCTCATATATTTTTGGATATCTCCTGCTCCCATGAAGATGAGAACGGCTTTATCATGAGCTTTTAAAACAGATGTGTCATCTTCTTCAATCAGCTTGGCATTATGAATTTTTCCCTGGAGATCGCCGATCGTCAGCTTTCCGGCATTCTCACGGGCTGAGCCGAAAATATCGCATAAATACACACAGTCAGCGCCGCTCAGGCTTTCTGCAAATTCGTCAAGGAACTGCTGCGTCCGTGTAAATGTATGAGGCTGAAATACCGCGACAATTTCCCGATCTGGATACTTCTGTCTTGCCGCCTCGATTGTCACTTTTATTTCTGTCGGATGATGGGCATAGTCATCAATCAGCACTTGATCCCCAAGCTGCTTCTCATTGAATCTGCGTTTGACGCCCCCAAAGGATTTGAGAGCATGCTTAATGATGCTGGAATCAATTTCTTCATAATGGCATAACGCAATGACCGCCAATGAGTTTAATACATTGTGGTGGCCGTACGCAGGAATATAAAACGTATCATAGAACGTATTGCGGACAAAGACATCAAAAGTTGTCCCTTCCGTGCTTTTTACGATGTTTCTGGCTTGAAAATCATTTTCTTCCCCCGTGCCGTAATACACAACCGGGACGTTCGCATGGATTTTCGGCAGATGCTCATCGTCTCCGCAGGCAATAATGCCTTTGTTGACTTGAAGAGCCATCTCTTGGAAAGCGTCAAATACATCGTCAATGCTTGAGAAGTAATCAGGGTGATCAAAATCAATATTCGTCATAATCGCATAATCTGGCTGATAGCTTAAGAAATGGCGGCGGTATTCGCACGCTTCAAACACAAAGTATTCGCTGTTTTCATTTCCCTGGCCTGTTCCGTCTCCGATTAAGAAAGACGTCGGTTTTGCGTTTTGGATCACGTGAGCCAGCAGACCCGTAGTCGACGTTTTGCCGTGTGCACCCGTAACGGCAACACTCGTGAATTTTTTCATGTAGTCGCCTAAAAACTTATGATAACGTATCACCGGAATTCCCTCAGACATCGCTTTTTCTATTTCAGGATGCGTGTCTGGGAATGCGTTTCCGGCGATGACTGTCATGCCGGGTTTAATATTTTCCGCTCTAAAAGGAAGAATCGTAATATTTCTTTTTTCAAGCGCTGTTTGCGTAAAAATAAATTTTTCGATATCCGATCCTTGGACAGTATATCCATTATCATGAAGTATTTGGGCAAGCGGACTCATACCGGTCCCTTTTATTCCAACAAAATGATAAACAGTCATAATTGTACCTCCAACAAACGTCTATCTGTTCCCCAGTATATGACGCTCATTTCAATTTGCGACCGCGGCGGCTGAAAAGCCTCCCTTAGCGGCGTATTTTATATGTTTTGTTATGTTTAGTATCAGGTTATTTCTTTCCGATTAAACCCAGATATCAAGATTTGTCTATGCACAGCTGCTGTAAAGCGGCATAGCTGTTAAATGCTCTAAACACTATCATACCATGTTTGGTGTGAAAATGAACCCATATTATTCGTTTATTAAATCACTTGCTGTGATCAGCACCTCTCGAGGCTTGCTTCCTTTTGCCTCAGAGATCATGCCTTCCGCTTCCATCATGTCGATCAGCCTTGCCGCACGATTGTAACCGATTCTGAATCTTCTTTGCAGGCTTGAAGTGCTCGCACTGTTTTGCTCTACAACAAACTCACACGCTTCGTAAAACAGTTCGTCCTCTTCTTTCAGGGCTGATCCTTGTCTTACGAGCTCTTCTTGTTCAAATAAATAGGTCGGCGGCATTTGGCTTCTGACGTGGGAAACGACGCGGTCGATTTCCCGGTCTGACACAAAGTTACCTTGCAGACGGACCGGTTTTCCCGATCCGTTTTCCAAAAAGAGCATATCCCCTTTTCCGAGAAGCTTTTCTGCACCGGCTATGTCAATAATTGTTCGGGAATCAACCTGGCTTGAGACAGAAAAGGCAATTCTCGTCGGGATATTCGCCTTAATCAGACCTGTTATGACATCGACTGACGGACGCTGAGTTGCGACGAGAAGATGGATACCGCACGCTCTGGCTTTTTGGGCGATCCGCGCAATGCTTTCTTCCACATCGTTTGGAGCCACCATCATCAAATCTGCAAGCTCATCAATAATGACAACTAAATATGGCAGCTTTTCACCCATTTGGTGTTCAGCGGTTAATTGATTAAAGCGGTCAATGTCGCGAACACCTGAATGGGCAAAAAGCTCATAGCGGCGCTCCATTTCCTCAACGACCCATTTCAAAGCAGCTGTAGCCGCTTTAGCATCAGTAATGACCGGGCTGACGAGGTGAGGAATTTTATTGTAAGGGGCCAGCTCTACCATTTTCGGATCAATCAGCAGCACCTTTACCTCACTCGGGTCAGCTTTATAAAGCAGGCTGACTAATATTGTATTGATGCATACGCTTTTTCCGGAGCCTGTAGCGCCGGCAATCAAGCCATGCGGCATTTTCTTCAAGTCGATAACAACAGGATTTCCTGAAATATCTAATCCCAGCGCAGCTGTGAGCGGTGACTTGCTTGTCCTGAAAGCTGAGCTGCGAATCATTTGGCGCAAATCAACCACCTTGCTCGTGCGGTTCGGCACTTCAATTCCGATCGTATTTTTCCCCGGAATCGGCGCTTCAATCCGAATATCTCTCGCTGAAAGACTAAGTTTAATATCATCAGACAAGTTGGTGATTTTATTCACCTTTACACCTGGTTCAGGATGCACTTCAAATCTCGTGACAGACGGACCCTGGGTTACATGGACCACATTGGCGCGGACATTGAAGTTTTTCAAGGTCAAATCAAGAAGCTGACGCTGTTCTTCGATCCACGCAGCATCATCTTGAACCTGCGCTGGCGGGACATCAAGCAGTGCAACATTCGGAAATACATAGCTGCCGCGGCGCTCCTCTGCTTTTTGCTGTTTATGCGTATCTCTTTTCAGCATCATCACATTAAAAGGAACGGATGGCCCTTTTTGAGAAGATGCGCTTTGTTCAGTCCTTTTCTCCTGTACACCAGGCCTTTTTTTCGGCTCTTCTGAAGCTTCGCGAGGTTTGTCTGCGCGAATTTCCTGCCGGTTTTCAAGAGTTGCAGTAAACGATTTGGAACCCTGCTCCAAGCGTTCAGTTTTCTCAAGCTCTGTATGGCTGTCTGGCTGAACATCTATCTTCGTTTCCTGAGCCTCTCCCAGGGTGTCATAATGATTATTTATTATGCTTTCTGATGGCTCTTCTGATTCTTTTGCCACAGTTTCTGCTTGAGCCAGAGCCTCTGATGAATACTCATGATCAGTAAATAAAGGCTCTTCCTGACGAATGTCCATTTGTTCTTCTTGAACGAACGGGGACTCAGCACCTTCTGCCGCGTTTTCATGGTGATTGTATACTGGGCTGTCTGACGGCTCTTTTGCTTTTTCATCCTCAGATACTGACTCAGTCTGAGATTCAGGAGCTGTTTGCTCTTCATCATGTTCAGCGGAGAAAACAGGCTCTTCAATTTTCTCTGGCTGCTGCTCCCTTTGTTCTTCCTTAGCCGTTGCAGGCTCTTCGCGGCCTACTTCACTGTCTGAAAGCCCTTCAGCCGCCGTATCTGTGAGCATCTCAGGCGGTGTTTGCTTTTCGGCATGTTCAGCTGGGAAGGAAGGCTCCTCTTTTTCCGGCTGTTGAACGCCTGACTCAAATGGCACTTTGTTACCTGACGGCTCGGCTGGCCGTTTCGCCAGCGCCTCATCATGCTCCGTTTCCTTTCTGTTTAAAACGCCAGAAGGCTGTTTTTTAAATTGGGTATCCGGGAAGAAAGGACTTTCTTTTTTGGAATGCGCCTGTGTGTCTGAAGCAGGATAGCCGCGTTCACGTTCGATCTCTTCTGACAGCAGTGTTACCTTCTCTTTTACCGATTTATCCGGTTCGTTCAATGTTTCAGAAGGCTTTTTCGGCACATCCTTTTTAACAGATGGTTTTTGATTGAATCCATAGACAGGCGAAGGGATATTTGTCGGTTTAAACGGTTTCTTCGCCGGCTCTGCTGCTTGATATGTATGCTGCTCTTCTTCATTTCTGGGACGCTCTCTGTAAGGTGCAGCACTTGGACGAGGCGCGGATTTCGGTTCGTCCGATGGTGTGCGGCGCCTTCTCAGGTCATGATTTTTGTATCCGTCAGGCACGACTGGAAAACGGAATTTGCCTTTTGGATATTCATAATATATTTTAGGATCTTCCAATCTTTTTAATTGTCCTTCAGGATGATGTACTTCTTGTTGCTGCGGAATTTGAGCGGGTTTTGTCTCCCGTTCAGCATCCTCTTCGCTTTCGCCTAAAAACAAATCAAAAAATTTATGAAGCCAACTCATAATTTATCTCTAACTCCCTTATAGTTTTCTGGGACGGTTTTTAGTATACCACTGCTGGTCGGCCCAGAAAAGATTAAGCTATCAGCAGAAACAAAGCCGCTAAACAAGGGCTTAGCGGCTTTTCACATGATTCGTTTTTTTTGGCGGATTTATGGGAGTCTAAAACTGAAATGCGTCTCCCGCCTCATAGTCTCCTTCTAACACAAGGATTCCTTTTTCAGCAGGGGCATCCGGCAAATCAAGCTCTTTCGCTGAGCAGATCATCCCGCTTGACGGAACGCCGCGAAGCTCTGCATCCTTAATGACAAGTCCGCTAGGCATCACAGCACCGACTTTGGCAACGACAACTTTTTGGCCTTGGTCAACGTTAGGCGCGCCGCAGACGATCTGAAGCGTTTCTTCTCCTACGTTGACTTTACATACGCTTAATTTATCCGCATTCGGATGTTTTTCTTTTGATTCTACATACCCCACAACAAACTTCGGAGATAAATCAACGACTAATGTTTCTTCAACGCCGTTTCTGTTTAAAATCTCATTCACATCTTGCACGAATGTTTCTGAGAGCGCAACAGGGCCGTTTTCATCAATGGTCAAGTAAGAAGACGCGTTGAAAATGTTGAAGCCCGTTGTTTCTTTTGTTTCGTTATTGAAAATTTTGACGACGTCGCCGTGTTTTTCATAGCCTAATTGTTCGCGTGTCACATCTTGAAGAGAGATCAGGAGCGTGTCTCCCACACCTTCTTTATTATAAAAAGCGTTCATAAGTAAAAATCCTTTCTAATCCTTTTTCGGACGGCTTTTCGCCAGGATAAACACCGGTTCCAGCTTTCCTTCATTGTACAAAAATGAAAGGGCGGTAATCGGGACGGTGCCGCCTGCAAAGAAGCTCATCGACATTTGTCCTAGAATATCATACCCCGATTCATTCCGGATGTCAGCAAGAATCAAAACGTCCTGATGAGGAACAGAGATCGCCAGCTCCCCTTCTGCATGCTGCTTATACTCATTTAAGATCGCTTCGTTCAAAATCCGGCTTGCGTCGTATCCGTCGTTTGCCCTGAAGAAATAAAAGTAATTGCCGGCAACCGTATCCTCTTTGACAACCGTCGGCAGGGAACGGAGATTAAATGCTGCCGTCTCTCTGATCCGCTCTTTTGTCCAGTTTTCTTTCTCAAGCATGCGCTGGTCAATTAAACGGTAGGTTTTCCCGAGATCGAGCGCGTAATAAATTCTTGTCTCTGCGGTATGATCGTCATAAATGAGCGGGATATCTTCGCTGGACTTGTCCGGGAAGGAAGTCGAGCGGATGACCGGATAAATGCGAGTTTCTTTCCCGGTCATTTCCTGAGCCTTCCCTTCCATTGCCGTCATCGCTTCGGAGACATAGTACACGATCTCATCAATGGCTTCGTCTTTTTTCAGTTCCCATTTTGCAATAATCGGCGGCAAATCGAGTGTAATCCCTTTTTTAGTCGTTTGATCCTCAACACGGAGGGTGTCTTTTTCTCTGTCAAACAGAAAGGAGCGATTCTCGTGCTGAAGGCGCTGCTTCAGTATATCTGACAGCTTCCTTGAGGTCATTTTCAAACCGATGTCCTCCTTTACGCTTTAGCGAGAGAGTCTGTTAAAAACTGTTCAATTTCTTCTTTTGTTTTGCGGTCTTTGCTCACAAAACGATTTACTTCTTTTCCTTCATTAAACACCACAAAGCTTGGGATTCCGTAAATTTCCCACTCTGCACATGTATCAATGAATTTGTCACGGTCTACGTAGTAGTAGGTGAATTCAGGGAAATTCGCTTCCAATTCAGGCAGGAAAGGCTCTACAAAACGGCAATCCGGGCACCAATCGGCTGAAAACATAAATACAGACCAATCATCCTTTACCGCTTTTTCCAGCTCTTGAGTTGATTCAATTTTTTTCATTTCATATCCCTCCAGTTGTTTATGTTCTTACATGTTTTTTATCGATACTCGTCCATTTGGATCATACCAAACTGCTTGAGGCAAAACCACTTATATGCAACGAATGAATATGTAAGATTGGCTTTCCCATTATCATTATCATATTTTATTTGCATTATCAAGCTCGTTTCGTTTAACATCGTGTACATGAGGGTAAAATTTACAGATGGACATACATAAGGAGGGATTTTTATATGGAGTTTATCGTCTATTTAGCAGGAGAAATCCACAGCAATTGGCGCGAGGAAATTAAAGAAAAAACAAAATCACTGAAGCTCCCGATTACGTTTGTTGGCCCAATGGAGAATCATGACCGCTCAGACAATATTGGTGAAGAAATTATGGGCGTACAGCCAAATGCCGTTTTAAAGGATGACAAAGCCTCTGACATCAACAACTTCAGAACCGCCGTCCTGATGAATAAAGCAGACTTTGTGATCGCCCTGTTTGGCGAAAAGTACAAACAGTGGAACACGGCAATGGATGCATCATATGCGATCGCAAAAGGAAAACCCCTGATTATCATCCGGCCGGAATCGCTCCACCATCCTTTAAAAGAGCTTTCCAATAAAGCGAATATTACGGTTGAAACCGTTAACCAAGCCATTAAGGCCCTTTCCTATCTATTTGAAACAGAATAAGAAAAAAGCTTGTCGATCCGAGCTTACTGCTCGTTCAACAAGCTTTTATGAAACCTACATATTTTCTTTAATCGCATCCACCGTCTGCTTATCGCAGGCTGTTACAAGTTTGATGAGCATTTCTTTAGCAGCAGCATAATCATCAATATGAATGATAGAAGCGTTTGTATGAATATAGCGGGAACATATTCCGATAACCGCTGACGGCACACCGCTGTTCGAAATATGAACCTTGCCTGCGTCTGTTCCCCCGCCGGATACAAAATATTGATATGGAATATCATGCGTTTCAGCCATATCAAGAACGAATTCCCTCATTCCGCGATGCATGACTGTCGTTCTGTCAAGAATGCGCAGCAAAAAGCCTTTTCCAAGCTGGCCGAATTCATTTTTGTCTCCGCTCATATCGTTTGCCGGGCTGGCGTCAAGGGCGAAAAACAAGTCCGGTTTAATCATATGAGAAGCCGTCTGCGCACCCCTTAGCCCTACTTCTTCCTGAACCGTTGCACCCGCATAGAGTGTATTCGGAAGCTCTTTACCGTGTAATTCCTTCAGAAGTTCAATGCTTAAGCCGCATCCATATCTGTTATCCCATGCTTTTGATAAAATTTTCTTTTCATTCGCCATTGTCGTAAACGGACAAACAGGCACAATCTGCTGTCCCGGTTTAATGCCGATTTTGATGGCGTCTTCCTTATCATCCGCTCCAATGTCGATCATCATGTTTTTGATATCCATCGGACGGTTTCGCTGCGCATCTGTCAATAAATGCGGCGGTATGCTTGAAATCACACCCGGAACCGGCCCGTTATCTGTTTGAATTTCAACCCGCTGCGCAAGCAAAACCTGGCTCCACCAGCCTCCGAGCGTCTGGAATCTGAGCAGCCCGTTGTCTGTAATGGATGTCACCATGAAGCCGACTTCGTCCATGTGCCCGGCTACCATAATTCTCGGTGCGTCCTCTGCGCCTCGTCTGACTCCGAAAACACTTCCCAGTCTGTCCTGAACGATGTCATCGGCATATTTGGCTAGCTCCTGCTTCATAAAAGCACGAACCTGATGCTCATTGCCCGGCGCGCCGGGAAGCTGCGTCAGTGTTTGGAAAAGCGCTTTCGTTTCTTGATTCATGTTTTCCCCTCATTTCTATGTAGTCCTTTTATTTTATTAGAAACAATGAAGTTTTCCAAGCACCCTGACCCAATCTGCTCGATCAGCCGCGTATTGCTTAACAGGATTTGGCTGTTTCTGTATAATGAAAAGTACGATCAACCAGGAGGTGCTTTATTTTGAAATTGCGTCATCTTCTTTTAGGAGCAGGACTTGGAATTTGTACGGCTGTCGTTGTGAAACAATATGTGATGAAGCCTTATATTTCTTCAGAAAAAGCGCTTCGAATTGTAAAATCTGCTTTTAAGCAGCGGGGCCCGATTGACGGATCATGGATTTACACCCAGCCGGAGCCTTACAATATTAACGGAGAAACGGTACAGGTATACAAAACCGGCATTACACGATCAGCTTTCGGAGAATTAGAACAGTATGAAGTCATGGTGGATGCGAAAACGGGAGAAATTGTTGATGTCATTGATACAATCGCCTCTTAACACCGGACAAGCAAAAAATAGAAGCCGCTGCCTATGCAGCGGCTCTTTTTTATTATATCGCGCGAATCGGTTTGTATACCGGATACCACATCGCATCCTGCACTGCCTGTATAATGTCTTCAGGCTCTTCCGTAGCGACGCCTTCCTTCATTGCGGTTTTTGCAACTTCAACAGCAACGGTTGCCGAAACAGTGCGCAAATCTTCAACTTTTGGAAGCATCGGCGCGCCAGGCACCCCGACATTGACCATACCTGCGATTGCCCGGGCACATGCTTCAAACATGCCGTCGGTAATTAATTTTGATTTTGTAACAATCGTTCCAAGACCGAGACCAGGGAAGACAAGCGCGTTGTTTGCCTGCCCGATATGATACGTAACTCCGTTATATTCAACTGGCGGGAACGGGCTCCCTGTCGTGATCAGCGCACGGCCTTCTGTCCATTCGATTAAATCCTCCGGTTTTGCTTCAGAAAGAGTTGTCGGATTTGACATTGGCAAAATCGCCGGCCGTTTCACATGTGACGCCATTTCTTTTACAATTTCTTCAGTGAAAGCGCCGGAAACTGTAGATGTGCCGATTAGGATCGTCGGTTTCGCCTGCCGGACCACTTCAAGAAGATCAATGCCTCCACCGTCTCCGTTCCGCTGATAATCCTTCACTTCATCAGCCGAACGGGCATACGGCTTTTGGAAATCAAGAAGCTGATCCATATCATCTGTTAACAGCCCGTTTCTGTCTATGCACCAGAAGCGCTTGTATGATTCTTCTTCACTCAGCCCCTCGCGCACCAATGCTTCCCGCAGCTGTTCGGCAATTCCGATTCCTGCCGTTCCCGCTCCGAATATAACAACTCTGTGATCTCTCAGCGGAACTTTAGACGCTTTTGCACAGGATAAGACTGCGGCCAAAGAAACAGCGCCAGTTCCTTGGATATCATCATTGAAGGTACACACTTTATCTTTATAGCGTTTCAAAATGCTTCGCGCGTTTTTCGCCCCGAAATCCTCCCAATGCAGCAATGCATTCGGAAATGTTTCTCTCGCCAGCGCAACGTAGTCGTCAATAAATTGGTCATAACGTTCTCCGCGCACTCTGGAATGCTGGTTGCCGACATAAAGCGGATCGTTCAAGAGGCTCTCCTGATTTGTCCCCGCATCTAAAACAACAGCCAGCACTCTGCTCGGATCAATGCCCGCAGCCGCTGTATAAACCGCCAGCTTGCCAATAGAGATCGCGATTCCTCCGACGCCCCAGTCACCGATTCCTAAAATTCCTTCCGCATCAGTGGCAACAATTAAATCGATCGTATCGCTTTGATCTTTATACTGTTTAAATGCTTCTTTCATACCGTCCGGGTCATCGATTGACAGATAGAGCCCTCGTGGTTTTCTGTATTCATGGCTGTATCTCTGGATTGCCGTTCCGACTGTCGGTGTGTAGACAATCGGGAGCATTTCCCCTAAATGGTCATTTAACAGGCGATAAAACAGCGTTTCATTCCGATCGTGCAGCGCCGTTAAATAGACATTTTTGCTCAAATCGTCAGGCTGTGCGGAATATTGTTCATACGCTCTTTTCGCCTGATCATCAATTGTTAATACCTTGGGCGGCAGAAAGCCTTTTAAACCAAGTTCTTTTCTTTCTTCCTCAGTAAAAGCAACACCTTTGTTCAAAAAAGGAACAGAGAGCACTTCAAGGCCTCTTAATGTTGTTTGAATGTCTCCTTCGTTTGTTACTTTGAATTGTTTCACCCTGCCTCTTCCTTTCTGAGCATAATTAGTACTAGGTTTGCATTATTAGCCGGAAAACATGCAGGGTAAACATAAAAATATGCTATTGCTTCATTCGCTTGACTGAATCTTTGATGCTTCCGTCCTCCTCCCATTGAAGGGCGCGATACTCGGCATCATGATAAAAAATAAACCAAGCGTCTTTTTCTGCTGCGAACGCCTGCCATTTCTGCTTTTGCGGGATAGAGGTCATCGGATAATCATCGTAAGCCAGCACCCATAGCGGATTGCGGTGGGCATGTGTCGGCATCAGATCTGCCATATGTACGGCAGTTTCACCCGCATCCTCGCATATCAGGACACTGTGTCCGTCGCTATGGCCTCCGGTGTGATGCAGTGTAATACCCTCTGTGATCGTTAAGGTGTCTTCAAAGGTTTTGACTTGGCCAGCTACAGCCTCCCAATTTTCTTTCCAATACGTATTTTTCGACCTGATATTCGGATGGCGCATTTCGTCCCATTCAACAGCAGATGTATAAATCACTGCATTCGGAAAGACAGAGACGAGCCGTTCACCTTCATACTCCGTTAAACCGCATGCATGATCAAAATGAAGGTGTGTCATTGCGATCACATCTATATCGGCAACCGTTAATCCGAGTGCAGCTAATGAGGGTTTCACATTCGACTCTTGTGTCACGCCATAGTTTCGTTTTTGTTTATCAGTCAGCTTGCCGGACCCAATTCCGGCGTCAACGATGATATTGAGCCCATCCTTTTGAATCAAAATAGGGTCTGTCCTTAGTTCAATCTGGTTTTTTTCATTGACTGGATATTTTTTAGACCAAAGCGGCTTTGGCACAACGCCGAACATGGCGCCTCCGTCCATATGCGTCACGCCTCCGTCAAGCCAGGTCAACGTGATGTTTCCAATTTTCATTGTTTCCATTTTCATCCCCCCTGTCATCATGGTAGCAAACGGTCCATAAAAAAAACAGACTCCTGTCAGAGTCTGTCTTTACGTTCTCCATTCAACCTCAGCCCGATAGATCGGCTGGCCGAGTGCAGAGAATTTTTCTTCATATTCTGTCATAATATTGCCTTCGAGATTGCTGTTATGCAAATCAAGACTGACGTATGTCAGTAGGAGGCCGTACTCAGAGAAGCTCTTCAAAGAGTACTCAAACAAACCTCGGTTGTCCGTTTTAAAATGAATCGCTCCGCCTTTGCCCATTACTTCTTCATATTTTTTGAGGAAGTGGGAATATGTCAGGCGGCGTTTTTCATGCCGTTTCTTCGGCCAAGGATCAGAAAAGTTCAAGTAGACCCGTTTCACTTCCCCCGGCTCAAACACATCCGTCAGCGTGTCCGCATCTATATTCAGAAGCTTTACATTCTGCGCTTCGCTGTCTTTTACTTTTTGGACGGCTGTCACGATGACGCTTTTAAATAACTCAATACCAATATAATTGATGTCGGGATTTTGTTTGGCCATACCAGAAATAAATTGGCCTTTTCCTGTACCAACCTCGATATGGATCGGATTGTCGTTGCCAAACACTGTGTTCCATTTCCCTTTATAATCAGCAGGATTGCTGATGGCAATATCTGCGTTTTCAGCCAAAAAGTCATCAGCCCAAGGCTTGTGGCGCATTCTCATATGATTGACACCTCTATCTATTATTTCGACTAACAACATACCATGAATTAAAAAGACCCGCAAGCTCGTTTTTCCAGTGTATCTCTCTTAAGGCCGAGCGCATAAAAAAAGAGGGTCCCGTCTGCTGGAACACTCCTTTCACATGTATAAAAACGCTCTGTTTTGAACAATTTAACCCGTATGATACTGAAGGGATGTGTACCGTTATGGGTTTACATTATGAGCATCAAGTTCATTTATTGAAGGATATATTGACTGACCATCAATTGGACTGCTGCGGAACAGTCGCAGAGTACGAGCAGCTTGAGCGTGTGATTAAATCACTGATGGCAAACACCGAGCTTGATTCAAATTTCAAAAACGTACTTGAAGATGTTTACCGCTACAGCCAATCAGGAATATCGTCCAAATCCATCGACTCACACATACAAGAGCATCAGAACAGCCTGTCTCAATGGGTAGAGCAAATGGAGTCGTATTCCTGATTAATCAACAATTCGTTTCATGAGGATATGCAGCTCTTCCATTGCATCATGAAATTCCTTATCATTGCCTTTTGCTTTATGCCAGGCAATGAAAGTAATTGTTTCAGATAACACATACCAAGCCATTCGCAACCGAAGGCTTTCTGTCAGCTCTATGCCGTACATGCTCAGCCAGCTCTCCCAAGCTGGCTTTTCGACGTAGTGGTACAGCAAAGGTCCGAGGTCCATCGCCGGATCAGCGATCATGGCGCCGTCCCAGTCAATTAAATACAGCTGGTTGTCTTCAGACAATAGCCAGTTATTATGATTGACATCACAATGGCAAACGACTTTCTCACCGAAATGCACTTCATGCAGGTGTTCTTCCAAATACTTGATCCCTTCTTGAATCAGCGGCGAAGATTGCTGCACAGCAAATACAGCCTGCTTCAGCTGAGACAAAAGAGCCCCCGGGTTCAGCGGTTCTTTTCCAAGTCTCTTCAGCATGTCCAGCAAGGCTTTTGATGTGTGTATTTTACGAAGCAATTCAGCAACGGGCCGTCCGCTCATGTCTTTAGGCTTCAGCTCTCTGCCGGTCATCCAGTGCTGGGCCGTAATGACGTCCCCATTTTCCATCCGTTTTGTCCAAACCAGCTTCGGAACAATGCCTTCGGCGGATAAAACAGCTAAAAAAGGTGAGCTATTACGTTTTAAAAAAAGCTGCTGCCCGTTATGTTTCGCATAATATGCATCTCCTGTAGCTCCTCCGGCGGGGAAGATCTCCCAATCGCTACCTAGTAATTGTCCCAACCAGTTCATATCAATGTTCAACCCATCATTTCTTAAAATATTTTAGAATTAAGGCTAATCGTTTCTAGTCTATCCAGCGAATGCCTTTTTCGTACGAATCGTATAAAAATAAAAAAGACAGCTATTGAGAGTCTCATATGCTAATCAATAGCCGTCCTTTAAATTTTAGCGCTATAGCACAAACTTCGTCAAGCAAAACTCTTAAGATCTGATGCTAAATATAAGATAACTGTTCCGATGCCGTTTACTGCAACCGTTTTCTTAATTTCTGCCGGGTCTTCCTGAAATCCTGATGGATCACATAAAAGCCGATAAGGTATGTCGTTTGGCAGCCTCCACTCGACGGAGTCAGGACTCGCGTGATGGATAACAATGATATCTTTCCATTCGTCAACCTCGTCAAGATCATAAAGCCTGTATGCGATAAGGTGTTCTTTTAGCGTCAAGCATTCAAGATGGCGCCGGATGTCTGCAGCGGACCTAAGACGGAATGCAGGATGCGCTTTTCTCAGCGAGATCAGCCTGCGGATATAGTGAACATCTTCTTTGAATGTTTCACGGCGATCCCAGTCGAGCTGGTTGATGCTGTCACTGGATTGATAGCTGTTTTCCACTCCCTGCTTCGTCCGGAAAAATTCCTGGCCGCTGTGAATAAACGGCACCCCTTGGGCAAGCAAAATAATCGCGGCTGCAAGCCTTTGCCTGCTTCGCTTTCGGCTGTCATTTTCTTGAGGAAGCGCGAAGCTCATTTTATCCCAAAAGGTGTGATTGTCGTGTGATTCGACATAATTGATGGACTGGCTTGGTTCCGGAACAATCGGTGCTAATGCCTTCCATCCGGAAGACCCGGCAATTCCATGCATCACAGCTTGTGCTGATTCACTGCCGCCAAGCGCAAACCCTGCTGCCTTAAGGTGAAAGGTGTTCCCTTTTACAGCGTCACGAAACATATCATTAAAAAAGCCGATGCCCGGCATTCTTGGCGCGTTCGCCAAAGCAGCTTTCTGTTCATGCGGCAGCGGTGTAGCCAGATCCCACCCTTCTCCAAAAAGCAGGATTCCGGGCTTTGCCTTAGTTGCTTTCTCTTTCATATAAAGCACGGTGTCAATATCTAAAATCCCGAGGAGATCAAAGCGGAAGCCGTCAACATTGTATTCTTCAAGCCAATAGACCACGCAATCCGCAATGAATTTTCTTGCCATCCTTCTTTCTGATGCAATATCATTGCCAACGCCGGTGCCGTTTGACGGCATCCCACATTCGTCGTGCCGGAAAAAATAACCGGGCACTGTCTTTTCAAAGGGGGAATTCTCCCTCTTATACACATGGTTAAAAACAACATCCAGAATGACTCGCAGACCGTGCTGATGCAGGGTATTGATCATTTGTTTCAGCTCTGTTTTTCTCGTTTGAGGATCATGAGGATTTGAGGCATAGCTTCCCTCCGGGGCAAAGAAATGAAGCGGGTTATATCCCCAATTGTATGCATCAAGCGGCTTCTCTTCATCAACTCCGGCAAAATCATTCACCGGCAGAAGCTCCACATGTGTCACACCAAGCTCTTTTACATACGCTAATCCCGAAGAACTGCCATTTGCGGTTTGTGTATCAGTTTCCGTCAGCGCTAAGTATTTTCCCTTGTTTATCATGCCGCTGTTTTCATGGATGGAGAAGTCGCGAAGGTGCGTCTCATAGATGACGGCATCCACAGGGTGTGAGAATGGTTTAAGAGGAGCAGTCCATTTCATTTGATCCGGGCGCAAGACGACGCCCTTCTCTCCATTTACAGTCACAGCCTTGGCATACGGGTCAACTGTTTCCATCCATTCTGAATTGTTGCAGATGCAAAACAAATACTCATATCCGTGAAGGTCACCTGTGACCGTAACGGCATAGACGCCTTTTTCCAACCGAGTCATTTGGAATGTGCACCCGCTTTTATTGGGGTGTGAAAGCTTGACAGCAGCTGAGGTTGCAGCAGGCGCCCATACTTTAAATACGGTATGATCCGCGGTATAAACGGCGCCCAGCTCTCCGTCATAATAAAATTCGTCATCAAACGCAGACGTCCGGATGACCGCGCCAATTTGGAGATCCGTTTTGTGGCCGCTGGATGCTCTGACGCAATGGATTTTTCCAAATGTCACAGGATGGTCGGATACGCAGACGTACTTGTATTTTGCTTCAAGGGAGTATTCCTCCCTGACAGCCAGAGGAAAAACTGTTGTTTCTGTCTCAAGCCGAAACGGCGGTGTCATGATTCCCTTTTGTTCAGCAGGAATCAGAACAGTAATGATATTCATGTCATCGACATACGCTTCGAAGCTGCGGCGGATGCTGACCATCGGAAGCTCTCTCCTTCAAACACGTTTATGTTTTGATCCTTAGGGGTGAAGGACTAGAAGCCAGACGAAACGGGGTAGTGCCCATGATTTCTCCGTCAGCATGGAACGGGATTTTGTCCTTCGTGTAAAATGTAATGTCCTTCGCTTTAAACATCGTAACGCCATCCATCTTTGTATGTTTTCCAAATGCCATGAGACATAAAAGCCAATATTTTTTCAAAAACGGCTGGTTTTCAACGATTACAATATCAAATGTCTTCTCGCGCGGATTTGCTAGGGGCGCCGCCTTCATGCCTCCCCCGTAAAACGGATGGTTGGATACAACGGCAAACCAGACATCATGAAATTCGAGCGTCTCGTCTTCCGTCGTACAAGCTAACGTAAACGGCTTAAAGGTTGCCGAAGCGTGCAAATGAGAAAGCGGATACACAAGAAATCGAAGGCGGAGAAAAAGAAAAACCCGTCTCAACGGAAATTCCATCGCCTTTTTATTGACATATGCGTCAAACCCGATCCCGATATGATTCATAAAATAAAGAATCTGTGATTTATCCTGAAGGAAATTGACGCTCCCTAAATGAAAGGTTCTTGTTAACGGGCGCTTTACCTTCTTGATTTCCTGTATCAGATCGATTTTTTTAATAGAGAATCCTCGCGAAAAATCATTATATGCGCCCGCCGGCACAAAGCTCAGCTCAATATCGTCAACATCTTTCAGCCCGTTGACAACTTCATGCATGGTTCCGTCTCCGCCAATGACGATCAGGCGCTTCAGCTTATATTCTTGTATCGTTGAAATCTGTCTGGCGAGCACCTCGGCGTGTCCCGGATGTTCAGTTAAAAATGAACGGTGCTCAACCTTTCGTTTGATCAATTCTTTTTGAATGGACTTCCAAACACGCAGGCCGTTTCGATGTCCTGCTGTCGGGTTAATAATAAAAAACCAATGGCTCATCTTTCTCACCTGCTTATGTTATGAGAAAACCGCTCAAATCGTTCTCTTTTACTCCAGCCACTCCTGTCTGCGATAGGAGTCAGACATGCAGTAAGACAATAGAGCCTTTGCAGCCTTTACCTGATGATGTTTGATCGGAGCAGTGTTTTTCTTCTGCCGCTCAATCCATTCTTCCGCGCTCCGCTTATCCGCTATTTCTAAGCCGTATGGCGGCTCCGGGTAATCGATGTACGACGTTCTGCTCAGAAGCAATTTTCGAACCGGAATCTCAGCCTGTTTTTCCTTTACGATCTTTGACACAACCGAGTCCGTACGAAACAGGCTAAGCCCTGGATTTAACACTGATGCAGTCTGAGAGGCTGTTTTCTTGTCCCAAAAACGATTTTTAGACCCTATGTAGACACTGTCTTCCTCAGCCTCTAAAAAAGAAACGCAATAAATTTCCAGAGGAGAAATAATCACAATGCTTAATTCAACCGCCGCCTGCTGAATTTTCAGCACAGGCTTATACATAATAAAATAAGAATCAGGCAGCTGCTGGGTCAGATAACGCAAAATGCGGTCCTGCTTCACCTGGTTTGAGAGTTGAGATATTTCTGAAAGAGTAGAGCTTGCCCATTTGAGCTGAAAATCATATAAATGTCTTTTATAAAAAGAAGCAAGCGCCACCCTGCTCTTCGGGAGCCTTACATGAATATCTTCTTCGTCCTCAAACCATTGGTGTCTCTCTTCTTGTATATCGGCTTTTATCTCTTCTTTTCTTCTTTTCAATGAAAATTTTTTTCGTTTCTGCACCGGTTCCGGTTCTTCAGCACTGGCTTGCCTTTCTTCATGCTGTCGCTCCGCTGCTTCTACTAGTGAAAGCCAGCGCTCTTTTTTCAGACGTACAAACTGGTTGATATAATGGTACGGATCAAGCTCATATCTTGATATATAATCATGAATTTTGATGATTTGTGCCATGTTTGTTTCTCCACTCCGCAATGAATTAAGATAATTGAAATTTGAATATTTCCTCGTATTTTGGTGATTGGTTCAAGTGTATTTGAAAGAGCGAAAATCGTTCAGCCATCATCGAAACTTCGCCGCTTTCAAACGGAACATGAGCTGGAAATCCATTTTCGCCTGTCCATTTTCTTGCCAGCGTCATATGAGGATGATACGGTCTTTTTTCCACTTGAAAGCCGGCCTGAAGTACAGCCTGCTTCGTATGTTCCCGCAGTCTATCAAGCGTTTTGTTTTTCTTTGGCTCCAGATGTAAAACGCGCGGCCTTCTGCGGTCGCCGAATACATCTATCTTGTCAAACTCAATTGAAAATGGGTCAATTTCTGAAGCAATCTCTGCTAGCGAACCTTCAAGCTTCTTTATTTGTGTCTCATCCGCCGCTCCGAGAAAAATTAACGTGATATGATAGTCAAGCGGGTGCACCCATTTTTGAAACGTCAATATCGGTTCGTTTTTCGCAGCCTGGTAGATCGGATTTGCAATTCCCTCAGGTATGGGAACGCCGATGAAATAATGAGGCCGTATATCTGGCATCCGTCTGACACTCCCTTCTTTGACAGCTATTATTTTATCAATAAAGAGGCTGTGCGGATAGAGGAACAGTGTATGAAAACACTCTCGCACAAACGTTTATTATGTTAGGATATTATATGACACTTGTTTTATTCAGAAAGGAATGACAATGTTGAAAATCGTTGCAAACACAGCTGATCTGATAGGAGATACACCGCTAGTGAGATTGAATAGGCTTCAGCCGGAAAATGCGGCACAAGTCTATTTGAAGCTTGAATTTTTCAATCCGAGCGGCAGTGTGAAAGACAGAGCCGCTTATCAAATGATCATAGAAGCTGAACAAAACGGTTTACTCAAGCCGGGATCAGTTATTATAGAGCCGACAAGCGGAAATACCGGAATCGGGCTCGCCATGAATGCGGCAGCACGCGGATATAAAGCAATCTTAGTTATGCCTGATACGATGACGAAGGAACGGATCAACCTACTTAAAGCTTACGGTGCAGAGGTTGTGTTAACTCCCGGAGAGGAAAGAATGCCGGGCAGCATCAAAAAAGCGAAGGAGCTTGCCGAACAAATTCCGAACAGCTATATTCCAATGCAGTTCGATAACACTGCTAATCCTGATGCGCACCGGAAAACAACAGCGCCTGAAATCGCCCGGGCAATAGAGGAAATCGGAAAACCGCTCGGCGCTTTTGTCGCCTCCTCTGGAACGGGCGGAACCATTACCGGAACAGGTGAGGCGCTCAAAGAGCTTTTTCCGGATATCACGGTTCATGTTGTTGAGCCAGCGGGTTCGCCTGTATTATCCGGCGGAAAACCTGGCGCGCATAAACTTGTAGGAACGAGCCCAGGCTTTATACCGCCGATTTTAAATGAAGACGTTTATGATGAAATTATCAAAATCTCTGATGAAGACGCGTATACGACGACAAGACGGCTTGCTGCTGAAGAAGGAATTCTTGTCGGTCCTTCATCAGGCGCTGCCTGCTTCGCGGCAATCGAAACAGCGAAACGCCTCTCTCCTGACAAAGTTGTGGTCTGCATGACAGCTGATACAGGAGAACGGTACTTATCAACTGATTTATGGTCATTTATTTAAAAAAAGGACTGGCTTCAGCAGAAGCCGGTCCTCTTATTTTGCAAGCTCGTAAATGGCCTGAGCATATAACGCTGTCGATCTCAGCAGGTCATCAATTTCGATATATTCATCCTTTTGGTGTGCGCTGTCAGGACGTCCGGGGAACAGCGGGCCGAACGCGACACCGGCTTTTAAGGATCTCGCATATGTCCCCCCGCCGATTGAGATTAAGTCAGCTTTTTTACCCAGCTGGCCTTCATAAACCTTTTGCAGGGTTTTGACTAACGGATGATCTGCGGACACGTGATGCGGCTTGCTGTCTTTGAATTCTCCCAGATCAAATTCAGATGCACTTTCGAATGCATCGCGAATCGCTTTGCTTTCTGCTGTCACAGGATAGCGGATATTGATCCCGAGCTCGCCTCCTTGCCCTTCTTTATAGCGCAGTGTTCCGACATTTAATGTCAGCTCACCGCTGATTTCATCCTCACAGTCGATGTCCAGTTTTTTTCCTCTAGTATCACCTGAGAACTTATCTGTCACAACTTGCACAAACCGCTTTCCTGCATCGTCAAGCTCAGTCTGCTGGAGAAATTCGCACAATAAAATACCGGCATTGATCCCATTGTTCGGTTCCATCGCATGGCAGGAAAGACCGTACATACGCAAAATGAGCTGTCCGTTCTCTATTGCAGCTTCCCCTTTTTGGTCCGTCGTGCGGAGCATGTCTTTAAATGAAGACAGAATCTCTTCATTTTTCGGCCCTTCAATGACAGCTTCCGCAGCATCAGGCACCATGTTCAAACGAAGGCCTGATTGAAACGAGACAAGCACTGCCTTTGGTTCTGCTTGATTTGGACGGTGTGGAATAAGTAAAGAAGCATCGATGATCCCTTTTTCCGCATTAATGATCGGAAAATCGGCGTCAGGCGCAAAGCCCATTGTTGGCATTTCTTCATGCTTGAAATAATGCTCTACGCATCTCCAATCACTTTCTTCATCTGTTCCGATAATCATTCTGACTCGCTTGGACAGGGGCAGATTCATGTCTTTCACGATTTTCAGCGCGTAGAATGCCGCCATTGTCGGGCCTTTGTCATCAATGGCGCCCCTTGCATAAATCCGTCCGTTGCGGATTTCAGCTGAAAATGGATCACTCGTCCACCCATCTCCCGGCGGCACGACGTCAACATGGCAAAGTACGCCGATAATGTCATCGCCCTCCCCCCATTCAATATGACCTGCGAAGCCGTCAAGATTTTTTGTTGTAAAGCCTTCTTTTTCTCCAAGCTCCAGCAATGAAGTCAGGCTGGCGTTTACCCCTTCTCCAAACGGTTTACCGGGTCCGGCGGTTGTTTCGTCCATGACACTATTGATTCTCAAAAATTCCTGCGTATCACGAATTAAATCCTCTTTTTTTCTGATCACTTCAACTTCCCAGTTCATAATGATCCCCTTTCCGCAAGAAATGACTTGCAAAAACCAAATAAAACGAATAATATTAATGGTGTTTTGTTAAAACGTTCGTAATTGGAGGATACTATGTTTCATCTAAAAGAGCAGCAAACATCCATAAAGCAAGAAATCATAGCAGGGCTGACGACCTTTTTCACAATGGTCTATATCGTCGTGGTCAATCCGGTCATTCTGGCTAACGCCGGGGTTCCTTTCGACCAGGTGTTCACCGCAACGATTATTGCCTCCATTGTCGGAACGCTGTGGATGGCCCTGGCAGCAAATTATCCGATTGCTATTGCACCCGGCATGGGCTTGAACGCTTATTTAGCCTTTCATGTCGTAAGCGCAAGCGATGGCGGCATCACGTACGCAACAGCTTTCAGCGCAGTATTTACAGCAGGGGTTCTCTTCATTATTCTATCGTTAACGCCTTTAAGAAAACAACTTATAGAAGCGATTCCAAACAATTTAAAATACGGGATCACAACAGGGATCGGGCTGTTTATTGCTTTTATCGGTTTGCGTCAAGCGGGCATTGTGGCAGCTGATGAGTCAAACCTGGTCACTCTCGGCAATCTGCATTCACCCGGTGTTATCTTAACGCTGGTTGGCCTTTTGATCAGTGTGGTCCTGATGGTGCTGAATGTTAGCGGCGCTTTATTTATCGGAATGGCAGCTACCGCTTTGATCGCCTTTTTCACCGGTCAGCTCCATTTTTCAAAGGGATTTATGTCACTTCCTCATTTGCCGGAAGGATTGATGATCTCAAATCCATTTACCGCTTTTGGCGATGTCATTCATCACGGCCTGTACGCTGTCGTCTTTTCTTTTCTATTAGTCACCATTTTTGATACGACAGGCACGATGATCGGAGTTGCCGAGCAAGCCGGGCTGATGAAAAACAACAAGCTGCCTAACGTGCGAAAAGCGCTGCTTGCTGATTCAACAGCGACGACAGTAGGAGCTGTTTTCGGCACAAGTCCGACAACCGCATTTATCGAATCTTCCGCCGGTGTCGCAGCCGGGGGAAGAACGGGGCTTACGGCTTTGACTGTCGCGGTGATGTTTGCGGCTTCAATGTTTTTCAGTCCGCTTGTCAGCGCCTTGTCCGGTATAGCCGCCATCACCTCACCTGCTTTGATTATCGTCGGCAGCTTGATGATGGGCTCGGTTTCCAATATGAACTGGAAAGAGATGGACGAGGCATTTCCAGCGTTTCTCGTCATTCTGGCCATGCCTTTGACATCCAGCATTTCTACAGGAATTGCGCTTGGCTTTATTTCATATCCGATCGTAAAAGCGGCGCGGGGAAAATGGAGAGAGATTCATCCGCTCGTCATCGTTTTCGCCATTCTGTTTTTCATCCAGCTGTTTATTTTATAACATAGACCAAAAAACCCAAACGTCGTCGTTTGGGTTTTTTATGTAAACAATAAAGAGACAGCGGCCGCTAAAAAACAACAGGCGGCAAACGCATAGTGCAGGATGTTGATACAGTTTTTTCTGGCCCAATAATATTCATCACTTTCCTTATCGGTGCCAATTAAAAAAGGGGCATCCATGACCTTGTCAAAAATAAGCGTCAGGATATAACGGCAAACCCCTGTATATACCAGCAGCGCAATCACCTTCAGCCAAATTGGGGAAACAAATATGAGAACGGTGAAAGCTGACAATAGCATGTACATCTGCCTCGCATACTCGCCATTCCTCAGCATGACTTTAAAAAACAATTCCTTATAGCCTGTGCAGATCGTTCGCCTTTTAAATATCCTTTTTGAATTTCGGTATAATAACGGTTTTCTTCTCATCCTGTCTTTTACTTTTGGCATTCCCGCCTCCTGACTCATCATCATCACAAGTCCTGCAAGGGCAAGCCTGCTTTTTTTCTCTTCAGTCACCTCAGCTTCAAAAGCCGTGAACGAAGCCGTCTTTTTCAAACTGCGGATAACTGAGAAAAGCAAAAATAAAATGCCAAAAAGCGCAAGCAAGTGCCACTGAGTCAAAACAATCAGGATAGCAGAACCAGCAAAAAATATAGCTCTGACAAGGATATCACCAATCCATCTCGAAATGGAGCGCGGCTTTCTGATCCTGTCTTGCTTTAAGGATAAAAAGAATATATGAAGGCCAAACAAATAACACAATAGAGCAGTGCTTTCTGTGAATGTGATGTGAACAGAATGACTGATAAGGGGAAGGACAATAAAAAAGAGAAGCAGCCATTTAGCCATCGTGACGAGAAAAGAATACAAAAGCGCGTACCGTTTGAGCTGATAGATGATTTCTTTCTTTTGCAGCAAAAACACTTTGTCCGCTTCCATTAAAAATGTACGAATCGAGCCTGTAAACATGATCAGCCCACACACAGCGTACAGCCATCTCCACTCCGCCACTTCAGACCACTCATAAAGAAGGCCTCTTCCATTCATCAAATCAATATACTGATAGATGACAAAAGCAATCGCCGGCAAAACAATATATAGAGCGACTGTCCAGTCAATGACCGCATGCAACACTTTAAACTGATACTTGTAATAGTCAAACAGCCTTCGAAAAAAGAGCGTACGCCCGTTCATAGCCGATCACCTTGAACTGCCTTATAAAAACAGTCAAGCAATGACTGCCCCTCTAATCCGGTCTTGTCCTGAATATCTTTTAACGTGCCTTGGAGAAATAATGAACCTTTCTCAATCATATAAAACCGGTCACAGATTTTTTCCGCGGTATCGAGTACATGCGTGCACATAAGAATTCCGGCTCCACGTTCTTTTTCAGCCTTAAGCATGTCCACAAAGCGTTTCGTCGATATCGGATCAAGGCCGATAAACGGTTCATCAATCACATACATATCCGGCTTAGAGAGAAAGGCCTGGATAAGCATTAGTTTTTGCTGCATGCCCTTCGAAAAGGTGACAGGTAGCTCATGTTTGACATGATCAAGCGAAAACGTCTGCAGCAGGCTTTGGGCCCGATGCGCAAATTCTCTCTCTTCAATGCCGTGGAGTGTGCTGATCAGATCCAAATGCTCCCACAGCGTCAGTTCTTCGTAAAAGGACGGATGCTCCGGAATATATGCAAATGAACAGTCGTTCCAGGCAATATGCCCTTTAAAATCTTCTGAAAGGCCGAGTATCGCCTTGATTGCGGTGCTTTTTCCGGCGCCGTTAGCTCCGATCAGTCCAACTAGTTCCCCTTTTCTGACTTCCAGAAAAACATCGGTGAGCACTTTATTTCGGCTTGTATACCCGGCCTGTTCTATTGAAGCTTCAAGCAAATTTGTCAAAACTCACCCACCTCCAAAATTTACTACGAAACAGAATAAAAAAAGTTTCTTTAACCATAATAATATTGAGCCGAAATACATAGTAATCCAACAAGGATGGCTGCCCAACGCGAATTGGAAAAAATTAATAGGAGTTATCCCTAGATTCATCACTGCAATATCGTGTATAATGAGGGCGAATTATTTTAACAATTACAGATGTCTGCCTTTGTTGCTATTTCGTACGCAGTTGATAGTCGTGAGTTGTGGTTAGTCAAGTCCATCCGATCTTATGATAGGGAGTGGTTTTTTGAAACCTTCAACAAACCGTATGCTAACTCGAATCAAATCAGTTTACATGTTTATCCAAGAAAAAGGTCTTGTGACAACACAGGAACTGGTTGACGAATTCGGCATTACACCTAGAACGATTCAAAGAGACTTAAATGTGTTGGCATATAATGATCTTGTTCATAGTCCAAGCCGTGGCAAGTGGGAGACAACGAGAAAGAAAGTAAAGATTACCTCATAAATTGAAAAATTACATAGGGCCGCCTGAGAGCGGCCCGATAGATAATAGGGCGCAGAAACTGCTGAGCCTTGTTTTTGTGTGCTTATAAATAAAACCCCGCATTCGATATGCGGGGTTTTTGTCATGCTTGCGGCTCATTGAGCAAATGAAGCTCTTCCTCTGTCAGCTCACGGTATTCTCCGGGTGCCAGAGCGGGATCTAGGGAAACGCGTCCCATCGAAAGCCGCTTCAGATAAACCACTTCATTGCCGACTGCCTTTGCCATTTGCTTGACCTGATGGTATTTTCCTTCTGTAATTGTCAGGTATATCACGGTATTGCCACTGTCGTTTGTTTTGATTTCCGCTCTTGCCGGCTTTGTTTTATAGCCGCCCTCTATGTAGACACCCGTTTCCAAATCGGAGATGTCTTCCCGAGAAATCTGTGATTTTAAATGGACTTCATACGTTTTTGGAACATGCTTTTTAGGAGAAAGGAGCCGATGTGCGAGCTGGCCATCATTTGTGAGCAGCAAAAAGCCCTCTGTATCTTTATCAAGCCTGCCGGCTGGAAATGGCTCAAATCTCATCTCCTCCGGCGTCAGCAGATCGACAACTGTTTGCTGCCGGCTGTCCTCAGTCGCCGACAGCACGCCCTGCGGTTTATTCATCATAAGATAAATGAACTCTCGATAATCAACCGGTTCCCCGTATACGGTCACCTCCTGCGTATCAGGATCAACGTGCGCCTTTACATCTTTGGCAGGTTTGCCGTCGATCATCACGGCTCCAGCCTTCACAACGGCTTTGACTTCTTTTCTGGAACCATACCCGCTGTTGGCAAGCAGCTTATCAAGTCTCATTCCCAATCTCTCCTTTATAAAAGAAAGCCCGCAGCATGCGAGCCCTCAGTTTCATCATATCTAGTTCATCAGCCTGCATGTCTGCCTTTCCTTAAGAAACCTGGCAAACGGCGGCCTAAAATTTTCTGTAAAAATCCTAATCGGTAGCCGCAATACAGGTAGACAGCTCCGCCAACAGCGGCCGCGATCACCACAACAATCGCAGCTTGCAGCTGGCCATCCTGATAGGAAATAAAGAAGCCTAATACCCACTGCACGATTTTCACGGCAATACCCATAATGGCTGATAAGACAAGCATCAAAACAGTTCGTTTAACTAGTATCTTATACGAATAGCCTGCATGGCGCTTAATCATGATAAACCCATATAAAAGTGAAGCGATATATCCAAGCGCCGTCGCTAAAATCGCTCCGTCAGCCTGCATCAGCTCGATCAGCGGAACATTCAGCACAAGCTTGATCACGACACCGATCACAAGGCTGACAACCGCAAATTTTTGCTTATTGATGCCCTGCAGAATGGCTGCGTTGACTGTAAACAAAGAGAACAAAATCGCGACTGGCGAATACCATAGCAAAATATTTGCCCCCAGTTCAGGGTGAAGGCTCTCTGACCCGTAAAAGAACGTATACGTCGGTCCTGACAATAGAGAGATCCCGACAACAGCCGGAATAATTAAAAACAGGATCGTCTGCATCGTTTGATTAATCTGCTGATTTAACAGCTTATAGTTTCCGCTTGTAAACGATTCAGTAATCGTTGGAATTAATGTCAGTCCGAAAGCAGTTGCTAGGGAAACCGGGATCATCACGAGCTTCTGAACATACAGGGTTAGAATCGCAAGCATGTCTTGGCTGATGGCTTGATGACCGGCTTCAATCATCGCTTTGTTAAACGTATTTGTATCAATATAGTTATACAAAGGGATGGCTAGTCCGACAAAAACGTACGGAGCAGCATAGCTGAACAGCTCGAAAAACATTTTCTTGTAGCTTAGGTTTGCTGTCGGACCCGTATTCGGCATCATCGCCAGCAGGCTGCCCTTCCGTTTGTTCCAATAAATATAAAGCACGACCAGCCCTCCGAAGGCACCGATCAGCGCTGCGAAGGTTGCATAGCCCACAGCGATGACAAGGCCGCCGTTGAAAACCTTCAAAATCAAGAATGTCGCACTCAATAGAAAGATGATGCGGACAATCTGTTCAACGACTTGGGAAACAGCTGTCGGACCCATCATTTGGTGCCCTTGAAAGAATCCGCGGACAAGGCTCATAATCGGTACGACCAAAAGCGCTAAGCTGACCATGCGGATGACATAAACGACATGATCAATTGTCAAGCCGTTATTATCCTTGCCTCCCAGCGATATTTCCGCAAACATCGGAGCCGATAGATACAGAATGAAAAAGGCTATCATTCCTGTGACGAGCATAACCGACATGCCCGCCTTGAGCATTTTCCTGCTTGTCTCATAATCCCCTTTTGAATTATATTTGGAAACAAATTTAGAAACAGCGGCCGGAAAGCCCATCGTAGCAATATTCAAAAATAAAGTGTATTGGTTGTATCCGTATTGAAATAATGCACCGCCTGTCGCCCCGACCATAATGCTGAAGGGAATTAAATAGACCATCCCCAGAATCCGCGATATATATGTACCGAGCGTTAATACAAACGTGCCTCTTAACAGTTTGCTTGACATGTTTCTTCATCACCATTTTCTACGAAGATTCAACTTTTCTATTTTACCACAACTGGGCATTTAGACGGTAATAAATACAAAAGCAATCCTGTGAACATTCATGTCCGCGGCAAAAGACGTTTAAGGAGCGGCTTTCTTTCGCTATAATAGTACTGCGGACGGGGGTGTCCGCACACGAAATGAAAAGAAAGTTGATGATAAAGATGAAACAATATGACGTAATCGTAATCGGCGGAGGCCCTTCAGGCTTGATGGCTGCGATTGCAGCAGGAGAACAGGGCGCTGGCGTGTTGCTGATAGATAAAGGAAATAAATTAGGACGGAAACTCGCGATTTCCGGGGGCGGCCGCTGTAATGTGACGAACCGTCTTCCTGTGGAAGAAATTATCAAGCACATCCCCGGCAACGGGCGTTTTTTATACAGCGCGTTTTCTGAATTTAATAATGAGGACATTATCAAGTTTTTTGAAAACCTCGGCATTCAATTGAAGGAAGAGGATCACGGCCGGATGTTCCCTGTGACCGACAAAGCCCAAAGTGTCGTTGACGCGCTGTTAAACAGGCTGAAGCAGCTCCGCGTAACAATCAGAACGAACGAGAAAATTAAATCTGTTATATATGAAGATGGACAGGCAGCAGGGATTGTGACGAATAATGGCGAAATGATCCATAGCCAGGCAGTCATTATCGCTGTAGGCGGTAAAAGCGTGCCTCATACCGGAAGCACGGGAGACGGCTATGAATGGGCTGAAGCCGCGGGCCATACCATAACAGAGCTGTTTCCGACAGAGGTTCCCGTCACTTCTGGCGAACCGTTCATTAAGCAAAAAACACTTCAGGGCTTATCACTAAGAGATGTAGCCGTCAGTGTGTTAAATAAAAAAGGCAAACCGATTATCACACATAAAATGGACATGCTGTTTACCCATTTCGGCCTCTCAGGACCTGCCATTCTCAGATGCAGCCAATTTGTCGTAAAAGAGCTGAAAAAACAGCCTCAAGTGCCGATCAGAATCGACTTGTATCCGGATATCAATGAAGAAACGCTTTTCCAAAAGATGTATAAAGAACTGAAGGAAGCACCGAAAAAAACCATTAAAAACGTGCTGAAGCCTTGGATGCAGGAGCGCTATCTCCTATTCCTGCTCGAAAAAAACGGCATCTCTCCGAACGTATCGTTTTCTGAGCTGCCGAAGGATCCTTTCAGACAATTTGTAAGGGACTGCAAGCAGTTTACTGTCCTCGCAAATGGCACACTGTCGCTTGATAAGGCATTTGTCACGGGAGGCGGGGTATCTGTAAAAGAAATTGACCCGAAAAAGATGGCTTCTAAAAAAATGGAGGGGCTTTATTTTTGCGGTGAAATTCTGGATATCCACGGCTACACAGGCGGATACAATATTACCTCCGCCCTTGTCACAGGCAGGCTTGCAGGGCTAAATGCCGGGCAATACGCCCGTTCTTAATCATTACTCTTTAAATCTCTTGCCGCCAAACTCACATTTGAACATTCCCCGCATTCATGTTAGGGTGAGACTTGTTTTGTTTCACCTGATTGCGGGGTAATTTTAAGAGAGGAATGAGCTGCCATCGTACGACCATACTAAGCCTGCGAGCAAGATATAGGCGTACACAAAAAATTAGAGGGTGAGAAATGTTGAAACATATATCTAGTGTATTTTGGATTGTGATTGCAATCACAGCTGCAGCTGTATTATGGGGTGTTATTTCTCCTGACAGCCTGCAAAATGTGTCTCAATCGGCACAAGCATTTATTACCGATTCATTTGGTTGGTATTATCTTTTAGTTGTCTCTTTGTTTGTCGGGTTTTGTCTCTTTTTGATTTTCAGCCCGATCGGAAAAATCAAACTCGGAAAGCCTGATGAAAAACCGGAATTCGGGTTATTATCATGGTTTGCCATGCTGTTCAGCGCAGGCATGGGAATCGGCTTAGTATTCTACGGTGCGGCTGAACCGATCAGCCATTACGCAATTAGCTCTCCATCAGGTGAAACAGAAACCCCCCAAGCCTTCAGAGATGCACTCCGCTATACGTTTTTCCACTGGGGTTTGCACGCTTGGGCCATTTATGCCATTGTGGCATTATGCATTGCCTATTTCCAATTCCGCAAAGGCGCGCCCGGATTAATCAGCAGCACACTGTCACCGATTCTCGGGGATAAAGTAAACGGACCGATCGGAAAGGCCATTGACTGTATTGCAGTTTTCGCCACTGTTGTCGGGGTATCAACTAGTCTTGGTCTTGGCGCAACCCAAATTAATGGCGGTTTGAATTACCTGTTCGGCATTCCGAATGCGTTTATCGTCCAATTGGTTTTAATCATTATTGTGACAGTGCTCTTTTTACTTTCTGCGTGGAGCGGACTCGGAAAAGGAATTAAGTATTTAAGCAACACAAACATGGTATTGGCCGGATTGTTAATGTTGTTTATGCTCGTTGTCGGGCCTACAGTGCTGATCATGAACTCATTTACAGATTCTATCGGACAATACATTCAAAATATTGTTCAAATGAGCTTCAGACTGACACCGAATGATCCTGAAAAACGCGAATGGATTAACAGCTGGACGATTTTCTATTGGGCATGGTGGATTTCCTGGTCTCCATTTGTCGGCATTTTCATCGCCCGTGTATCCAGAGGCCGGACGATACGCGAATTTTTAATCGGCGTCTTGGTGACACCTTGTATTTTGACATTTCTATGGTTCTCCATTTTCGGCGTATCAGCCATGGATCTCCAGCAAAAAGGCGCGTTCAATGTAGCAAAGCTGTCCACTGAAACGATGCTGTTCGGAACACTTGATCACTATCCGCTGACAATGGTGACATCGATCCTTGCATTGATTCTGATCGCAGTATTTTTTATCACGTCTGCAGATTCAGCTACATTCGTGCTGGGCATGCAGACGTCGTACGGTTCTTTAAATCCGGCGAATTCTGTGAAACTCAGCTGGGGCATCATTCAGTCTGCCATGGCGGCTGTGCTCCTATATTCCGGAGGGCTTGCCGCTTTGCAGAACACAGCGATTCTGGCAGCGCTGCCGTTTTCTATCGTTATCCTGCTGATGATTGCCTCTCTCTATCAATCGCTCTCAAAAGAAAGAAGAGAGATCAAAAAAGCGGAGAAACTCGATAAACCGAGAAGTCCAAGAGTGAAAAAAGCATATTAACAAAAAAGATCTTTCCGTGCCTGCGGAAAGATCTTTTTATTTGCGATATAAGATAAGGGCGGAAAAACAGTAAAGCTGCTCGCCGTCTGGGTCGCACGCTGCCGAAACCGTATATTTGATATCAATCAGCTGCTCCTCCGATATCCCTTTTAAAAATGAATTGATTTCCGTCTGTAAGTCTTTTTCATGCTCTTCATCAAATACCGCTACCTTCAGCATTTTATCCGCTCTCCTTTCTCTATCAATCTATTCCGTTTGGAACAGCCTTATGATAGAGAAATGATGATTATCTCGTTTCCGGATAAAAAGCTTTCCGTATATGGGATTCCCTCTGTGGCTCGCCGCCTTGCTGCTCCACTTTCAGCAGCACGGCATAAACAATCCGCATATGGCAGTAGCTGATAAGGCTGACGCTGAAAAAAGGGACAATGCCGGGCAGGTACGCAAGCAAGAAAAAGAGAGCAACAGTCAGCGCAAGCATAGTAAGCGTATATTGCAAATACGCCACACTGAGCAAGAGCGAAAATTTCACATACAGACGTTTTTTCCAGTCAAAATGGACAAGCAGCGGAAACACATAAAAAAGCATGGATACGAACAAAAAGCCAAATATCATAATGGCGAAGCGCAGGATGTGCAGAAGGAAATGACTTGGATAAATGAAGGCCAAATCAATATAAATGATCACTCCGATGAGCGCCAGTACAGCTCCGAGCAGATTTGAACGAAAAAATTCACCCTTGTATTCCTGCCAAAACGTTTTGAGCACCGGAACGTTGTCCTGCCCCTGAATCCACTTCCGCATGACAGCAAATAAAGCCGCGGTCGCGGGCATGATGCCAAACACGCCGAGACCGAGCAACGTAAAAAACAGCCACAGCAAGTTTGTATACGCAAATCTCATGATCCATTCGCAAAAACGCAGCATCCGTCCCAGTGAGCCATCATGTTCCATGGCGCCCCCTCCTTTTTTTGCATTATACATTCTGCATCTGAAAAAGCTCTTTCATGCCGATCGGCTTCTTTTCGGCAACCGAGCGCCACATTCCCTCACCAACCGCGATGGAGTAGGCTCCAGCTTCAGCCCCGGCTAAAATATCATAGCGGCGCAGCGGGTCTTTTCCTAAAAAAAGATCCTCAAGCAAAAGCGGATCACCTCCGCCATGCCCCCCTTCATTTTTGACTACTTGTATCGTCTGCTTTGATTCAAAAAGCGGATAGTATTCGATTGTCTGCTCAGGAAAAGCAAACGGAATTCTGGAAGGTTCGTGAAATTCATTTGATTCAATACGCCCTTTTGTGCCGTTGATCGTCAGCCGGTAGCCTTCATACGGGGCCGAAAAAACAATCGAGTAGCTTAACAGTGCGCCGCCATCATATTTGACTGCCGCTACGTACGTATCCTCGATGTCAATTTCCTCGTCAAAAATACACGCGTCAGGCCTGTATGCAGTATATAAGCTAGACTGGTCTCCTGCTTCGAGATGATCATCTTTTATAGAAGCTTTAGAGGAACGGGGATGCCACCTTGAATAGTAGTGGCATTTTTCTTTAACACGGCACGTCCCGCAAAAACGCCCGTCTTCTTCGGGCAAGGGGTTCCACTCACTGTCCGGCCCATAGTAATTCAAGGCGCCATAAGCAAATACCTCTTCCGGGTTTTGTCCGAGCCACCAATTGACGAGATCGAAGTGATGTGTTGATTTATGGACAGAAAGACCGCCGGAAAACTGTCTCGACCTGTTCCAGCGTTTAAAATAGCTGGCGCCATGATACGTATCAATATACCAATTTAAATCAACGGAGGTGACCCTGCCTATTTTTCCGTCCAGAATCATTTCTTTTATTTTCCGATGAAACGGGCTGTAGCGATAGTTAAACGCGACGGTGACTTTTCCTTCGCTTTTGGCCTCCGCTTCAAGCACCCGATTCGCATCCTGCACTGTTGTCACCATTGGTTTTTCAGTAATTACATCTGTATCCCACTGAAGGCTTTTCACAATATATGTGACATGCGTATCGTCCCTGCCTGCCACAATGACGATATCAGGCTTTGACACGCGCATCATCTCGTCAAAAGCATCTTCGCTAAACTCGGGCACGTGGGCCAGCTCGGGAAATTTCTTTTTGCAAACGGCAAAACGTTTCGGATCGGCATCCAGCAATCCCGTAATCTCATAATGAGTTGAAAACCGCTCCAACAGCGGTTTGATAAACATACTGAATGCTCTGCTGCTCAATCCGCAAAAGACGATGTTCT
Organism: Bacillus sp. YP1; assembly: GCF_000877815.1. NCBI lineage: Bacteria > Bacillati > Bacillota > Bacilli > Caryophanales > Bacillaceae > Bacillus > Bacillus sp. YP1. Next base: position 2,693,953 of record NZ_CP010014.1, read on the forward strand.
TCAATATCCTCACCTCTATCGGGCTTCAGTTAGTTGAGAAATCAGCTGCAGCGCTTCCTCTGTTTTTTCAGCGTACACAGGGATAAACGCCGCCATATCGCGATTCAATCGAAAAGAATAGCCGTTCAGCTGTTTTTTCCCTTTTTCGATCTGAACGGCATAGATCGTTTTTTCTCCTGTTTTTTTATTAACAGTTGTATAAGGAGATGTTTTTTTAGGAGGCAATCCGTTTAACGGCTGAAAATTTTCCGGATCATCGTAAGCTTGAAACATGTCTTCAGGCACGATGAAAACATCTCCCTCATGGGCGGTAATTTCAGTCAGCAGTTTTTCCTGAAAAGCTGGAAAGATATCGACCTTCCCGGCATTCTGCTCGGCGGCCTTTTTTATTTTTTCCTGTACGCCAGCCTGCATATCAGAAAAGAGAATGACATGCATTCCGTCCGGCCTGCTTGAGCATGATGCCAAAAAGAGCACTGAGACGATCACACACAAAGCCGTACGTATCTTTTTTGTCATTTCCCCGCTGACCTAAAAAGAGGCTCCAGCTCTGTCATAGCTAAAATAAACGCGCCGGCTCCGTGCAGGTCGTTTGTGCTTCTTTCGCGGCTGACATAATAGTCATAGAAACCGGCTGACGTTCCGACACATATGTCTTTGACGAGAAACGCGCCGTCTTCTGATGTTTCGGTTTTATGCTGAATCAAGCCTTGATACGCTTTTAGCAGTGTTGTTTCGTAAGCTCTGTCTAAATAGCCTTTATTGATTCCCTTCGCAAATGCGTACATGTACAGGCAGGATCCTGAGCTTTCCAGCCAGTTATCAGACCTGTCACCCTTATCAACGATCTGATACCATAACCCGGTCTCCTTGTCTTGATAGCGGCAGATGCTTTCCATCATGTCCTGCAGCGTGTTTTTCCACACATGACGGTTTGGATGCTTCTTCGGCAGCTCTTCAATCATGTCAGCAAGAGACATGACGTACCAGCCGATGGAACGTGCCCAAAATTCCGGTGAACAGCCTGTCTCTTCATTGGCCCAAGGCATTTTTTTCGCTTCATCCCAGGCGTGATAAAAGAGTCCGGTTTTTGCATCCTTCGTATGCTTTCTCATCAATGACTCCTGCAGCACGACCTGATCAAACAGCTCCGGCTCCTGCTTCAGATTGGCATATTTCAGTGCGAACGGCCCCCCCATGTATAAGCCGTCAAGCCACATTTGGTATGGATAACTGTCTTTGTGCCAAAAACCGCCCTCAGACGTCCGGTTTAGTGTTCCATATAAGCCGCGCAGCCTTTTTGCCGCTTTGACATACCGTTCATCCTTCGTCTGCTCGTATAATGGAAAAAGAATGAGACCCGCTTGAATGGCGTCCAGTTCATCTCTTCTAAATAATAGATTGCCATAATCATCGATTAAGAGATCTGCATAAGCCTTCGCATACTCAAAATACCGCTTTTCCCCGGTTGCTTCCCACAGCCGCAATACACCGCATAAGAAAACACCCTGATGGTAGTGCCAGCGGTTTGCAGGAGGCAGCTCCTCGACTGTGTACGTATTCATAATGGTTTTTGCCAATGCCTCCGCGTACGTAAGAGGCGATTTTACAGCGATTGATTGATCCATTGATCCCATCCCTTTCTTAATAAATTCCTTCCTCGCCAAATTTCTTCGCCAAACGATTCGCAAGCATGACCAAAATCAGCCCGACCGCCGCTTTAAATACGCCGACTGCTGTACTGTAGCTGAATTGGCCCTGTTTCAGCCCTGCAGTATAAACGTACGTATCAAAAATTTCCGCCACTTCCCTGTTTGTCGCATTTAACAGCAAATACACATGCTCGAAGCCAAGCTCCAGCGTGTCTCCGATTTTCAAAATCAGCAAAACGACGATAACGCTTTTAATGGCGGGCAGCGTAATATGCCACATTTGCCGCAGCCGTCCCCCTCCGTCCATTTTCGCCGCTTCATACAGCTGGGGGTCAACCGCTGTAATGGCCGCCAGATAAATGATCGTCGACCAGCCCGCTTCCCTCCAGATAACCTGCAGAATATACAAGGGCCGGAACCATTCTTCGTTCAGCAGAAAATTGATTTTTTCACCACCAAAAAACACAATCAGTTCATTAATCAAGCCTCCGTCTACCGTTAAAAGCACAAACGAAAGCGATACAACAATGACCCAAGACATAAAATGCGGGATATAAATCAGCGTCTGAACAAATTTTTTAAACAGAGCAATCCGCACTTCGTTCAATAGAAGCGCCAGCAGTATCGGCACCGGGAAAAATATGGCCAGGTTCAAAGCAAATAACACGAGCGTGTTTTTTAACAAGAGAAAAAATGTAGGCTCAGTAAACAGCCTGATAAAATGCTTCAGCCCCACCCACTCACTGCCCAAAATGCCGAGGAACGGCTGATAATCCTGAAACGCAATCACAATTCCCCACATCGGGACATACTTAAAAAGCAAAAAATAAATACACCCTGGCAAAATCATCAAGTACAAATATTTTTGCTGAATCAGCTTACTTAGTAAGCGCTTTCTTTTTTCTTTTTTAAAAATGACTGCATCAACAGCCGGCGCTTGCGCTTCTGCTGTTTTCATTTTTTCCTAGCCTCCTTTCACGGGTTCTTGCATTCACTGTAGCGCAGCAGGCAAAAGTCCGTCTACAATCATATGATCACATCCTGTTTTATCCCTTTATAATCAAGGGTTCAGCAGGTCCACCTGAAAAAAAGACACCGATATTAGAAAATGATTATTGACAATATCTATCAATCTTTGGATTAATTGTATTAAGGTGAAGTGGATGTTATGAAATGGGGGGTTTTATGAAAAGAAGCCAATACAAGTTTTACTACAAACTGATCACGTTTTTCTGCCTGCTCAGCACCATTCCGGTTATTTTGGTCGGATTGTTTTCGTACGAGCACTCTCAGAAAACGGCTATTTCCAACGTTTCGGAGGAAAAATTCGACACACTCCAGCAGACCCAGCAAAGCATCGAGCATATATTGAAAACCGTTGATCACTCTTTAACCCACTATGTGAGTTCGCCGCCTCTCCTTCGCACATTGTCCGAGCCTTTGCACTCAGACCAATTTCAAATCTATAACCAAGTGAACCAAGAGCTCAATTATCTGCAAAGCTTTGATACCGATCTGTCCAACATGACGTTAGTCAGTTATACGAAAAAATGGTACATGAACAATTCCGGTTTGTACCGTTTGAATACAGACACTCTTCATGAAGCAGCCTCAGCGTACACGAAACACAAAGCGAGCCGCTCCTATTGGACGCTTGAGGAAAACAATCATTTGATTTCAACCAAAGAAAGCACAGCAGAAAACTGCCGCTACAATATCAATTTAATTAAGCAGCTTCCTTTGAACAGCACAAATACAAAAGGATTGGCCGCCGCAAGCATTCCGAGCTGTTCGCTTGTCAAAAATATGCCTGGCTATTCAAACGCCAACAACCTGTTTATCATCGATGAAAAAGGCCGCATTATCCTTCATAACAACATGTCTGATGTCGGTGAATCTCTTCATAACGACGGCTTTGTCCAAAAAGTGCTGGCGCAAACCGCCAATAGCGGACAGTTTGAAACAGTGATTGACCGGATTCATTATAAAGTCACCTATCAAAAATCTGACTATAATACATGGACTTATTTTTCTCTCGTTTCCCTGCCCGAGCTAAAAAAAGAAGCCAAGTCAATTGGCTGGATCACTTTTGCAGTATGCCTTATTTTGTTAACGCTTTCATTATTGTTCTCTTGGCTGGGCTCCCGCCATTTTTACAAGCCGATCAGGATGCTTTACGAATCATTCGCAAGACATGGAGCCATACAAGAGAAACAGCAGCCTCCTCAAAATGAATTTGAGTTAATTGAACAGAGCTTTAAGCAGCTGAAGGACAGAAATGACGACCTTGAGGAAACGATGAAGCAGCAGGCCACTCACCTGCAGCAATATTTTATGGTCAGGCTTATGCTTGGAAAACTGACGGATGAGGAGGTTGATAACCGTTTTGAAAGCCTCGGCTTAAAGCAAAATTGGCGGCACCTTGCCCTGCTTGTGCTCCAAATTGACACACTGAATCATACGCCTTATGAGAAAAAAGATATGGATCTGCTTTTGTTTGCCGTCAACAGCCTGATTGAGCGCAGCATCCCGACTGACAAACATCTTGCCCCCGCCGTAGTTGACAAACAGCAGGCGACGATTTTGATCAACCAAAGCGGGACAAAAGAAGAATTCATAGCTGAGCTGAATGAGACTGCAAGGATGATTCAGGAAAAAGCGGTAGCTGAGCTGCAGCTGTCTGTCAGCATCGGCATCAGCCAGCCGTTTGATGTGCTGACAAAAGCGAAAACAGCCTATGCGGAAGGCTCAGAAGCGTTGAAATACCGGCTTAAAGCGGAAAACAAGTCGATCATCTTTTACGAAGACCTTGACCAGAAAAAAACCTTCAAAACCCATTTTCCAAAGCAGCTTCAGCATGAGCTGTTCGATGCCGTTAAAGCAGGAGACAAGGAGAAAGCGGATAAATGCCTGCACGCGATTTTGCAAGCCATTTTCACCCAGAACACCAACCCGTATCAATTTCAAATCGCCATCGCCCGTTTTTTGAACCATGTGATTGAGCTGATGCATGTGCTTGGGATCGAATTGTTTGAGCTTGAAGAAAACAAAATGCTGTATGACCAAATTTTTGAGCTGAAAACGTTCGAGGATACCGAAAACTGGCTAAAAAATGAGTTTATTGATCCGATGACAGACAAAGTGAACGCCCGCGCGGATGCCCAGTACAAAAATATTTCCGACAACATCATTCATATCATCCATCATGAGTTTGAATCCGAATTGACACTGGACGAAATCGCGCGCAGGCTGCATTACAACCCAAATTATTTAAGCAGCATTTTCAAAAAAGAAATGGGTATTTCATTCAGCGAGTATGTCTCAAGCTACCGACACCATATGGCAAAAAGCTGGCTTGCCGAAACAGACATGGCGGTCAAGGACATTGCCGAAAAGCTGAAATATAAAAACTCCCAAAATTTCATCAGATCATTTAAAAAGCTGGAAGGGATTACACCGGGAAACTACCGCCAGCAAAAAAGAAGCATGTAAAAGACCCAAAACTGCTTGCGCGTTTTGGGTTTTTCCAATGTTATTTTGCTTGTTTAAACGCTTCTTCGTATTCCCGAATAATTTGTTTTCCTCCGCTTGACTCCCATTTTTCCACTTCTTTATCGAACTGGCTTTCTGTGATGTCTCCAATCATATATTTGTAGGTCGCGTCATCAATGATTTTCTTCAGTTCATCACCCCGTTCCGACTCCGATGCGGAATACAGGCTTTCAGCCGGGTTTGAGACGATAATCTTTTCATTGTCCTCGGTCAGCTCCTCGTACGCCGTCCGAAGCGGATCTCCAGTGTTTTTTAAGTAGGCTTTATCAATGGCAATTAAAGCGGACAGCGGCTGAATATCAGTCTGCCAGTCTTTTACCTGGCTTTCTTTGCGTGTGAACGTTTTGTCCTCACCTTTGTTGTAATGAACGCCGTCAATGCCATAAGTCATCAGGCTATAGACATCTTCTTCGGCAATTCGGTCAAAAAACGCCAAGATCCGTTTAAGCTCAGCTTCCGTTTTCACACTCGTTTTCGGGAAAGCAAACACGCCGTTATGGCCTCCTGATGCCCATATCCGCTCTTTCCCATCTGGGCCTTTTATGCGGTTGATGATCTCAAGCTTCATCGATTTATCAGAGGCATGGTCGCGCAGATTGACCGCATCTACCATATTGCCAATATAAATTCCGGCTTTTCCTTGCGAAAACAGCTCCTGCTGCTGGGTTTTGCTTGTGACGGGAAAATCCTTATTCATATACCCGTTATCACGCAGCTTCTTCATATAGTTCATCGTGTCTTTGTATTCCTGTGTCATGAAATCAGGCGTGAATTTGCCGCCTGATTCCTTCCAATCTGTAGGCATGCCTTCATACGAGCCAATCGTTTTAAACGCGCCGTAAATCAAGTCATTACGGTCTGCCAGCCCGAATGTATCATCTTTCCCATCCTTGTCCGGGTCGTCCTCCGTAAATGCTTTGGCCACTTCATAAAGCTCATCCAACGTTTTCGGGATTTTCAGATTTAAATTGTCCAGCCAGTCCTTCCGAATGACAATCCCCTGTCTGGAAAGCGGGCGCTCTCTGTATATCCCGTAGAGCTTGCCGTCAATTGTCACATTTTTATTAATGAGTTTGTTCATTTTGTTTAAGTTGGGATAATCCTTGATATAATCACCGATTTCCCAGAACATTCCTGACCGGAAGGCATTCATGACGGAAGAATTTTTAATATCCTGGATCGTCACGATTTGCGGAAGATTGCCCGCTGCAAGCGCCGCATTCAGCCTGTCTTCTTTCACCGCGTCTGGAACCCAGGTGATGTCGAGTTCTGTATTTGTCAGCTTTTCAATTTCTTTAATCGCCCTGTCTTTCGGCGGCTGCTGGTGATACAAAATCGCCATCCAAGACAGCTTTACCTTTGAATCCGGGCCAGCTTTGCCTTCAGCCGAAGACTGATCAGCCCCTTTACAGCCCGCCAGCACTCCTCCGAGTGCCAGTACAAGCACAATCAAAAGCACCCTCCATTTGTTTCCCATCGTACCCCTCCGTTTCATATTTCTTTATCCTTTGACAGATCCCAGCAAAGCTCCTTTTGCAAAATGCTTTTGTATAAACGGATAGACAAGCAGAACAGGGATGGTCGCCACCACTATGACCGCCATTTTAATGGTTTGCTCAGGCGGCGGGCTGCCCGACCCCATTTCAGACATATCCCCCTGCATACCGCTTGATACAATGACGATTTGGCGCAGAAGCACCTGAATCGGCCATTTTGCTGAATCATTTAAGTACAAGATCGCTGTCATATACGTGTTCCAATACGTGACCGCATAAAATAGTGAAATCGTTGCGATCGCAGGAAGAGACAGCGGCAGCACAATTTTAAAGAATATGCCCAGATCATTGCACCCGTCAATTTTCGCGGACTCTTCCAGGCTTGACGGGATATTTTGAAAGAAGTTTTTCAGAATGATCAGGTTAAAGGCATTAATGGCTGTCGGCAAAATAAGCGCCCAGTAAGAATCGAGCAATCCAAGCGATTTGACCACAAGGAAAGTCGGAATCATGCCGCCGCTAAACAGCATCGTAAATACGACGAGAAACATGAGCGGCTGCCGGCCGATTAAATCACGGCGGGATAACCCGTAAGCCATCAGTGAAGAAAGAAACATGCTGACCGCAGTGCCTATCACTGTCACAAACACAGAAACAAGCAAACTCTTATAAATAATATCTGTTGAAAAAATGTAGCGATAAGCATCTAGCGAAAAAGTGGTCGGTATTAAAATAAATTTTTTCGACACGACTTCTTCTACTGTGGCAAAGGATGCTGCGATGACATGAATGAACGGAAGTACGCATATTAAAGCGAACATCAGCAAGAAACCATAAATCAACATATCAAACAGACGGTTTTTCAGTGAATGTGCGATAGCTCCCACCTCTCTTTGTAAGCGTTATCATATTTTTGAAAACCGAGCTCAGCATGTGACGATATCGTGTCTAAAATGTAGCAAATCTGTGATTGCCATGTCTATAATCATTTGAACAGAGTCCCCGGCCGGGCGGGGGCTTCCGCGAATTGAGACCGATAACAAAAGAAAAAGAGCATAATCTTAGAAAATGATTATGCTCCGTTCTCCTCCCCGTTCAGAAGTTCGGCCGTATTGATTTGTGGCGAAAACCCAAGTTCATTCACGGCAGATTCAATGGACCATGGCCGGCCCGGATTATCAGAGACGGCGTAATAAGTGCCGTACCGGATATTGGTCTCAATAGCGGCTTTAAAAATCGACAGCAGATCGGGGTGAGAAAGCAGTGTCTTTTTCGTCCGTTCTTTTTCATGCAGCGTATCCATTTCATCTGTCACGACTGTTCCGATTCGAAGGTTGATTACTGATAGCTTATTTTCCAAATAAAACAAATGGCCAATCTGTTCAGAGGTCAGCTTTAATACACCGTACAAGTTTTTTGACAGCGGATAATCGCTTGTTGTGATTTCCCGTCCTAAGAGCGAGCGCCCGTCTTTTTCGTATACATCTGTGACATGATTGCTGCTGGCGAACACGAGCTTTTGAATGCCGAGCTCCGCTGCCGCACGGCACAGATAATAGCTTGCCCTATAGAAAACATCCGTCATTTTTTCAAACTCAGCGATGTCCATAATATCGTATTTGATTTTAACAGCGAGTAAATTCAAGATGGCATCGATATCTTTTGGAATCTTCTTCAACAGCTCCTCATAATTTGCCGCGTCAGCCTGAATGGAAGAGGCTTTGCCATCGAAATGATCTTTATCAAGCACTGTCACTTCATAGTCTGAAATAAGCCCTTCAGCAAGCAGTCTCCCAATCACACCATTTCCGCCGGCGATCAGCACTTTTTTCACGATGTTCACTCCCCTTTTTTATAGATTGCCCATTTTCGGCGGGGCTGACACTTTTTTGGCACTCATATTCTTAGGCTTATTCAAAAGTCACCGGCAGCTCCTCAAGCGCCCGAAATCCAAAAAGCGGCCGATACCGCCATTCAAAATCCGCGAGCTTAAGGCTGGGCATCCGCTGCAGAAGAGTGTTAATCGCAATTTGCGCTTCTAATCGTGCCAGCGAGGACCCTAAACAAACATGATGGCCATGACCGAATGAAAGATGCTGATTAGGACTTCTCGTAATATCGAAGACATCGGGGTTCGTGAAAATGCTTGGGTCTCGATTAGCCGCTCCTAACAAAAGATAGACTTGTTCTCCTTGACGAATCGTCACCCCGCTGATGTCAATATCCTCTGACGCAACTCTGGCTGTCATTTGCGTGGGGCTTTCATAGCGTAAACATTCCTCAACTGCGGTACCAATAAGATCTGGATTTTCTCTCAGTTTCAAAAGCTGTTCTGGATGCTGCAGCAGACAAAGGACTGAATTGCTGATGAGATTAACCGTTGTCTCATGTCCGGCGATCGCCAGCAATATGCACGTAGATGCCGCCTCCTCTTCCGTCAGCTTATCATTTTCTTTCCCCTTCAAGAGCATGCTGATCATATCCTGTTGAGGGTGGCGTTTTCGCTTTTGAATCAGCTCTTTGAAATATGCCATAGCCTGCACAGCCATATGATTGCCCTCTGTTAATGCCTTTCTTGACCGGGTAAAATCAATCGTTTGAATGAGACTCGCAGCCCACTCCTTTAATTGCTCCCTATCTTCCTCCGGTACACCTACAATGTTAGCTATGACAAAGCTTGCTAAAGGAAAAGCAAAGTCCGAAATGACCTCCATCTTTTTTTCACCTTGCACTTGATCAAGCAAATGATGGACAGTTTCAATGATATACGGCTGATAACTCTCTGTCGCTCTCGGCGTAAACGCTCCGCTGGCAAGCGTCCGCAATCGTCTATGATCAGGCTGGTTCTGAAACAGCATCATTTGATTTTGCACATGTGAAAGGTCCTGATATTTGGTCGAGCTCTCAGGCAGCGGGGTGCGGACTTTGAATCTCGCATCTTTCAAAATAGTAGCCGTTTCTTCATATCCTGTGACATACCAGCCCGGGTATTTTAAGAAACTCCCTTTATAGATAGGATGAACAGCTCGCAATGTGTCGTAAAAAGAATATGGGTTTTTCAAAAACTCAGAAGATGCAGTTGACGATGCAATTGTCACGTGATTTTCTCCTTTCTGTTCAAAAATAAAAACAATCGACATCATACCGATTGCTTTTATTGATTCTTTCAGCTTTTCGCACTTAAACTAGCCTTCATTTCTTCGACTGATTCAACTTCAAAGCCTAAATCACTCAGCATTTTATGATCCTCCGTCTCCTCTTGCCCGGCAGTTGTTAAGTAGTCTCCGACAAAAATGGAGTTTGCGGCGTAAAGCCCTAATGGCTGCAATGTGCGGAGATTGACCTCTCTTCCTCCGGAAATGCGAATTTCTTTTGATGGATTGATAAAACGGAACAGCGCCAGCACTTTTAAACAATACAGCGGGTTTAATTCGTTGACGCCTTCTAACGGCGTGCCATCAATTGCATGCAAAAAATTCACCGGAATGGAATCCGCGTCAAGAGCCTTCAAGCTTTTGGCGATGTCAATGACATCCTGTTTCGTCTCCTTCATCCCGATAATGGCGCCTGAACACGGAGACAACCCCGATTCTTTTGCGATTTCAACCGTATTGACTCTGTCATCGTATGTATGTGAGGTCGTGATGTTTGAATGGTTCCTCTGTGACGTATTCAAATTATGATTATAGCGGTCTACTCCGGCATCTTTGAGCCGCTTCGCCTGCTCTGGCTTCAACAGTCCGAGACACGCACAAATCTTCAATCCATACGTCTCTTTAATTTCCTGAACCGCATCTACGACCTGATCCACTTCTCTGTTAGACGGCCCTCTGCCGCTTGCCACGATACAATATGTGCCGATATTCAGATCGTGCGCCCGCTTCGCGCCTTCAAGCAGCGTTTCCTTATTCACCATCCGATAAGACTCAATCGGCGCTTTCGAAATCGCAGACTGTGAACAATAGCCGCAGTTTTCCGGGCAGAGCCCGGATTTCGCATTCATAATCATATTGAGCTTTACTTTTTTTCCATAAAAGTGTTTTCTGATATGAAAAGCTCCATGCATTAATAGCAAAATATCTTCATCAGGACAATGTAATATTGAAAGCGCCTCTTCGTCAGTCACTTCTGCTCCAGCCAGCACCCGGTCTGCAAGTTCCATCCATTGATTCATTCTCATACCCCCACTTGATTCATCAGTAATGATAGATTGATATGGTCTTTTACCATATGTAGAACCGTTTCTTTCGTCACGTTGGCAAGCTTTGGCGTAACCCCTAAAATCGGAACACCGCATAAGCGCTCAATCATCTCAGGATTGGTTTTTTCATCTTCATCAGGAGAGTCACTGATTCCATTGATGATAATTCCGGCAATTGGAAGCCCCATGCTTTCTGCATATTTGACAGTTAAAAAGGTATGATTAATGGTTCCAAGGTGAGGACGTGCCACAATAATCATGGGAAGCTGCAACGCTTTTATGACATGACTGACCAAATAGTCCTCTCCCAATGGCACAGAAATACCGCCCGCACCTTCTACGATGAAGCATTCATGTTTTTCTCTAATCCGCCCCCAATGGCTTAAAACCTCTTCCATGGTGACAGTCTTTCCCTCAAGTTTCCCTGCAACGTATGGTGCAAGCGGCGCCTTGAAGGCAAAAGGCGTAATGTCTTCATGGGAGAGACTGGTCTGCGACATGTCTTTCAGCAGACTAGTATCACTATCTGGATGATGACGCGATATCCCGCTTAAAAATGGTTTATACACCCCGACATCTTTGTTATGTTCTCGCAATAAAGCGGCGATTCCGCTGGATATAACCGTTTTCCCCACTTCTGTATCTGTTCCTGTCACAAAAAAACCCCTCAAATGATGTGCAGCTCCTTTCCGATTGAATGAAATGTTTGCAGCAAATGATCAATATCACCCGTACTGTGATCCGACGTGATTGTGATTCGAATCCGGCTTTCACCTGGCGCAACGGTCGGCGGCCGAATGGCAGGAGCAAAAATTCCCTTGCCCTGCAGTTTTTCAGCAAATAGGACCGTTTTATGGGCATCGCCAATGACCACGGGAATAATCGGTGTGTGATCTCCTTTCACGACATAACCCATATTCTTCAGACTGGTTCTGATCATGCTGATATAAGAAAATAAAAGCTGTCGTTTTTCCCTGCTGGCTTCAATGATGTTGAAAGCCTCGTGAGCAGCCGCACAGCTGGCTGGCGGAATAGCGGTTTGAAAGATAAATGTTCTGGCATGGTTCAGCAAAAAGTCGATGAAGACCGCTGATCCTGCCGCAAAACCTCCTTCCGCGCCAACAGCCTTGCTTAAGGTGCCGATCACAATGTCAGGACAAACACCAAAGTATTCACTCGTTCCTCGTCCCGAATCACCCAAAACTCCTGTTGCATGGGCATCATCAACGACCACGAAGGCATGATAGCGTTGCGCAAGTGAGATGATCTGATCAAGAGGGGCGATTGTGCCATCCATGCTGAATACCCCGTCTGTTACGATAAAACGGCGCTGATAACGCTGTGTTTCATTCAGCTTGTTTTCAAGATCATTCATATCAATATGCCGATAAACAACTGTATCAGCCTTACAAAGTCGGCAGCCGTCGATAATACTTGCATGATTGAGCTGGTCACTTAAAATGACATCTTCCTTTTCTGGCAAGGATGAAAGGACACCGACATTGGCCAAGTAACCGCTCGAAAACAGCAGGGCCGCTTCTGTCCGCTTAAAGCTGGCAATCTTCTTTTCTAGCTTTTCATGCCAGACCGAATTGCCTGTCGTTAAACGTGAACCGCTGCTTCCTGTCCCAAATTGCTGCAATGCTGTTTGGGCTGCATCGATCAAACGTCTATCGCTTGCGAGCCCTAAATAATTGTTTGAGGACCAGACCGTTTGATTTTCGCTATCAATGTTCCTCTCTGGAACCGGTGCCCCATTCATTGACCGCAGGTTACGGTGTACGCCGGCTTCCTTTACTATGTCTAACCGCTCGTTTAACCAGGAATCAATCTTCAAGGCTCGTAACCTCGTGGATCGCTTGTTTCATAATGGCAACCATTTCCGAGAGCTCTTCAGCTGTGCTGGCAAGAGGAGGAAGAAATGCAATCACGTCCCCAAGCGGCCTTGTCAGCATTCCTAACTCTCTCATTTTTAAGGAAACTTTGTATCCAATCCGCCGATCAGCCGGGTAAGGTTCTTTGGTTTCCTTTGACCGGACAAGCTCTGCACCGCACATAAAGCCAAGCTGCCGAATATCCCCAACATGAGGAAGAGCGTGCAGATCTTGAAGAAGAAAATGGAGCTTTTTACTTTTTTCCGCTACTTGTTCCACAATGTTTTCAGATTCAAATAATGCCAGATTTTCAAGCGCAACCGCACAGCCAAGCTGATTGCCTGTATAGGAATGGCCATGGAAAAAGGTTTTTAGGTTTTCATAATCATCATAAAATGCCTTATAGATGTCTTCAGTGGCAAACGTAACGGCAATTGGCAAATAGCCTCCTGTAATGCCTTTACCGGCAGCCATCAGATCAGGCTGGACATTCTCGTGCTCGCACGCAAACATTTTTCCTGTACGGCCAAAGCCTGTAGCGACTTCATCAACGATCATTAAGACATCGTATGTTGTACATAGCTCGCGCACCCCTGCCAAATATCCTTCCGGCATCACGATCATACCGGACGCGCCTTGTACTATTGATTCAATGGAAAGCGCGGCAATTCCCTCGTGATGTTCCTTAAGCAGCTGTTCAAGCTCTCGGAGGCACTGATCACGGCACTCATCAGGATCACCGCTTTCAGAGCGATACACATAAGGAATCGGAGCCTTGTAACTCTCGAACATCAACGGGCCGTATACGTGGTGAAAAAGCTCAATTGAACCGACACTGACGGCGCCAATCGTATCACCGTGATACCCGTTTTTCATTGCGATGAATTTTTGTTTCTCGGGCTTCCCGATGTTCTTCCAATACTGAAACGCCATTTTTAGGGCTATTTCCATCGCTTCTGCGCCGCTGTCTGAATAAAAGACCCGCGTGAGCTTTTTTGGGCTAATATCGATTAATGTCTCGGCAAGCTGGGTTGCTGGAACATTGGTCATGCCCAATAACGTGGAGTGCGCAATTTTTCCGAGCTGTTTTTTTATGGCGTCATCTAGTTCTTTTTTGCGGTGTCCGTGGACATTAAGCCAAACTGATGAAAAACCGTCATAGTATTCCTTGCCATTTATGTCTTTGACTTTGATTCCAGTCCCGCTTTCGATGATTAAGGGGTTTTCATCATAATCTTTCATTTGGGTAAATGGCAGCCAGAGGTGCTTTTTACTTTTTTCTATCAAATCATGAGTCATGGTCTTCCTCCCACTCGATTAAAATAGGCTGCTTCTCCAGATCATGTATGTACGTGTTTACATCATTGGATCCATCAATAAAAAAGACTCGGCAGCCCTCTTCAGTCCCGTATTCTTTCATTGCTGTAATACGCTGATAGCCCATTTTCTTACCCGCAACATAGCCTGTTATGTAATCCGGATCGTCCGACCAGCATAATTCTGCAACGGCTGCCGGGTGCCAGCTTACCTTTGAAGCGAGCGCAAGGGCCTCTTTTATTCTTGAATGAGCTGGCACGTGACTGTGAAGCGCCCATTTTTCAAAATTAGCGTCCGGCCAATCCATTCTGGAGACCCGCACCCCTTTTTCTTTTGTTTGATCCATTCGCTTGCCTGTATGAATATCAAACAACACCGCACCCCTGACATCTGACCATTCAGGGATTTGTTCATATGCTTTTTCAATCACGTCTCGTGAAACGCCTTCTTTTTCCAATAACAATCGGGCAAGCTTTTGTCCTTCTTCCGGGCAGCTCACTTCATTCGTATACACAAGCAATGGCTGAATGGTTTTTATCGATTCATGTACCTCTTCAAATTGAATTTGCATAAAATCAGGTTTTCCTCTTGAATGGGATAACCCTTTTTCTAATAAAGCATTGACTGTATGCTTCATCTCATGGAAAGGAATAAGCCGTTCTCCGCCGGATATATGCTTTCCGCCGTCTTCATGAGATCCATTCATAGAAGCCCTCATTCTGACACTATAAAAAGTTTCTTCTTGCATCATTTCTCGCCCTTTCACTGAAACTGAAGAACGTGTAGTGCTTCTCACCTCAATTGTTAACCAATTATATTTAAAGGTTAACAATTAGAATATATTATTCTCTCCTGTTTCTGTCAATAGAAGAAAGGATCGATTTATGGCAGTTGGTTAAAAGGAAACAAAAAGACCGTTTTCACACAAAACGGTCTTTTTCGATTTCTTTTTACAGTCACAGCCACTTTTGCAAAAACCGGACAGCTTCATGCCTCATAACTGCTGTTTCGAAATGTCCCGAAGCAGAACGGACCACTCGGTAGCAATCAGAAGCTCCCTGTCCAGCATAGACAGCTGTCAATTCTTTTTCGATTTTGTCCACGCCCTCGGCCGGCGTTAACCGATCGTGTACACCAACAAGACTAAGGTGCGGGCGCGGCGCGATCAGGCCTTGGATCTCCGATGCGGAAAAATGCTTTGCAAGCGATGGGACGTAATAATAAAAGCCGTGCCTATCAAGATTCTGTGTTTTGATCAGCACGTGATGATCCACCTGGCTGCACAAATCCACACACACCTTAATCCGGTCATCGAGCGCCGCTGTCCACCACGCCATCAAACCTCCCATAGACATGCCGATGGTTCCGATCCTGTCAGGCTGAACATCAGAGCGTGACTGCATATAGTCCAACGCACTTAAACTGTCATAAATCATCATCCCCCACATCACTTTTCCGGTGAGAAGCATTTCTTTAAATATCTCGCTTTCCGCTTTTCCCCGCCGATCTCCAAATCCCCAATGATCAATCGCAAGAACGCCGTATCCGAGTGAAGTAAGCTCATCAGAAAAAGAAGGCGTTTTCAAATAATCCGCTCCCTCAATCAGCTCACTTTTTCCCCTATCATACTGGCCCCCATGCGAATGCTGAAACAATACGGCTGGGCACGGTCCTTCTGTTTTCTTCGGCTTCACAAAATAAGCGGGCACCTTTTCATGTCCATTTAAATCGAGCAGGAGCGTTTCAACAATATTTTCTTCTCTTTCTTCAATACGTAATGTCTCAACACTGATTGGCCTCCGATCAGGCAAATCACCAAGCAAACGAAACAGTTGCTTTCTTCTTTCGACTCTCATCCCATCACCCTTCCTTTTTCGCTTACTTCACATTTACGAGACAGATCTGGGTTCCCCTTTATTTTTCCAACATAAATCACATCATTTACTAAATATTTAGTAAATATAACGAAATATTCCGAAAACAATTATTGTAACCGCTTACTTTTATATGATAGTATCAATTTATCAAAAACAGATGAGTTAATATTTTACTAAATAGATGAGAGGGATACCCATGGTTCGTATTAAAGATATCGCCTTGAAAGCTAAAGTTTCCAGCGCAACTGTGTCCAGAATTTTAAATGAAGATGAGTCGCTTTCTGTTGCGGGCGAAACGAGACAAAGAGTCATCAACATCGCTGAAGAGCTTGGTTATCAAACCGTTGCCAAACGCCGAAAATCCCGCGGGCAAAAACAGCGGGCTCAGCCGCTGATCGGTGTGTTGAGCTGTCTGTCCCCTGATCAGGAAAGGCAGGACCCTTATTTTTCTTCCATTCGGAAAGGGATTGAAAAGGAATGCTTTGAACAGGAAATTTTCATTACAAATTCGATTCATCTCGGCTCCTTTCAGGAACATATCTTTCGGGAATTGGATGGTGTCATTGTCATCGGCCGTGTTCATGATGAAGCGGTTAAGCATATCAGCGGGAGGCTGGAGCATGCCGTATTTATCAATCATTCACCAGATCCGCAAGCATACGATTCGATTGGAATCGATTTTGAATCGGCTTCACGCCAGGCGATTGATCACCTTCTCGACTTAGGCTACAAACGGTTAGGCTACATTGGCGGACAAGAAAAAGAGCATACGCTGAAGGACGGCCAAAGCATTCGCAGAACGATTGAAGATAAACGCCTGACCGCTTTTTTGGAGTCAGCCGCCCCCCAGCCTGAGCATGTGCTGATCGGAGAATACAGCATGCGTGAGGGCTATCGCCTGATGAAGAAAGCAATCGATCAAGGCCATCTGCCGGAAGCATTCTTTATTGCCAGCGATTCTATGGCGATCGGCGCATTAAAAGCGCTTCAGGAAGCCGGACTGCAAGTGCCGCGGGATACCGCAATCGTCAGCTTTAACGGCATTGAGGAAGCTGAATTTGCCAGCACGCCTTTAACGACGGTGAAGGTATACACAGAGGAAATGGGCCGGACAGGCGTAAAACTGCTGCTTGACCGTCTCAATGGCCGAACGCTTCCTCACCATGTCACCCTGCCTACAACATTAATCGTAAGACAAAGCTGTGGATGTACAGCAAAGGAGGTGACATAAGCAAAGATTCATCACGATGATAAGGAGGAAAAGATGAAACACACTTTTGTTTTATTTCTCTCTCTTATTCTGCTTGTTCTGCCCGGGTGTTCAGCAGAGAAAAGCTCAGCAGATACCGCAAAAAAGACGTTAACCATTTATTCTACAATGTCAACCGACAGTGAAAGAGATACGTTCAGAAAACTAGCGGCAGCATTCGAAAAGGAACACAGTGACATTCATGTCAGCCTTCATTTCCCAGGCAATGACTATGAAAATATGATGCGTGTCAGAATGGCGGCCAATGATTTGCCAGATCTATTCGATACACATGGCTGGGGGAAAATCAGGTACGGTGAATATACAGCGGATCTCCGGGATATGGAATGGACTCAAGATCTTGATCCCAATTTAAACAGCATCCTCAAAAATAAAAGCGGAAAGGTGTATGCCTATCCGATCAATCAGGCAAAAGACGGTCTGGCGTATAACCGCAATATTTTAGACCGTTACGGCATTGCTCCGCCGGAAACCATGGATGACTTTATCAAAGCACTGAGAACGATTAAAGAAAAAAGCAAGGGAAGCATTGTTCCCTTCTGGTTTGCCGGCTATGACAAAAGCTCATTTGCACAATATTACGACCAATTCGCTACACCTCTTCTCATCACAGACCCTGCCCATAATGAAAAAAAACAGCTCATCAACGGCACTTTTCAATGGAGTAAATTCACTTATTTATCAGAAATCCTCAAACAAATGCAGAAAGAAAAATTGATTAACATCGACGCCGTCACGGCAAAAAAATCACAGCTCATTGAATTAATGGCCCAAAACAAAATCGCCTTTACAATGCAAGGCGGCACCCTCGGCCAAGACGTTGCCCAGATCAATCCGAACGTCAAGGTCGGCATTATCCCGACACCCGCCATACATCCCGGTGATAACCCGATATGGATCGGCGGTGAACGCTACACCCTTGCAGCATGGAAAGATTCGCCTCAATTAAAAGAGGCAAAAGAATTTATCGCATTTATGGCCCGCCCGGCCAATGCCAAACAAATGGCTGAAGCCACATCGCTTCCTTCAGGGCTGACCAATGTGAAAGCTAATATTTTCTACGCAAACGATTATGAGCATTATCAAGATGTCAAAGTCGAGCCTTACTTCGACCGTTTATACTTGCCAAACGGAATGTGGGATGTCTTGGGCACGGTTGGGCAGGAGCTGGCGGCTGACATTATGGCGCCTCAAGAAATTTCGCAGAAACTGGGAAGAGAATATAAACGACTCAGGGAGCAATCGGAAACACAGGGAGCTGAAAACAATGAGTGAGATCGCAAGGGACGTTCATGTGAAACAGGTTAAGCCAAAAAAGCAGTCCTCACTTTGGTGGATGTACATTCCTGCTTTGCTCTCCGTTCTGGTCTTTATGATTTATCCGTTTGTGAAAGGCACATTGATTACCTTTACAAACTGGAACGGCTTTTCACAAGTTTACCAATGGGTTGGATTCGCGCAATATGAAAGGCTGTTTTCTGATCCTGACACTTGGCATATCTTAAAAAACACTCTGCTTTACGGGCTTGGGAGCACCTTTTTTCAAAATGTGGTCGGGCTTCTGTACGCTCTGCTCTTAAATCAAAGCATTAAAACGAAAGCGGTAACAAGAACAATTGTGTATTTGCCGGTGATGATCAGCCCGCTCATTATGGGCTACATTTGGTACTTTTTCTTCTCCTATGACGGAGGCGCGCTCAACGATTTGCTCGGGGTCTTCGGCATCAGCCCTATTAATGCGCTCGCCAGTCCCTCGCTCAATCCATGGATCATTGTCATGATTAACACCTATCAATATGTCGGGATCGCTATGGTTGTCTACTTAGCCGGTCTGCAAAGCATTCCGAAAGACTACTATGAAGCGGCGCAAATGGATGGCGCGAAACAAGGCCAGCAGTTTTTTACCATCACGCTGCCGCTGTTAATGCCCTCCATTACCATTAATATGGTCATCAACATTATCGGAGGCTTAAAGCTGTTTGACGTCATCATTGCACTCACCGCTGGCGGCCCCGGAAATGCGTCACAATCCATGTCCACATTTATGTATGATTTGTATTTCAAACGGCAGGATGCCGGCTATGCCGCAACGCAAGGCATATTTATGGCATTTGTCATTTTGATCATCAGCTTTTGCGCGCTTGCGTACTTTAAAAGAAAGGAGACGGAAATGTCATGAGAGCCGCCCGTACAAAAAGCATGCGGATCATTACGCTTCTTGCAGCCATTGTGGCCTGTGCGCATTTTATTCCTTTTTATATCCTGCTGACCACTTCATTGAAAGCAAAAGGAGACTACAGTTCGAAATGGATATTTCCAGCCGACATCTCCTTTCATAATTTTTCAGAGGCGTGGGAGCGCGCTTCGCTAGGAAACTCTTTTATAAACACCATGATCATCACAGGTTTTTCTGCCTTGTTATTAATTATATTCGGCTCACTTGCCGCCTACCCGCTTGCCCGGCGGGAAACGAAACTGAATAAAGCCGTTTTTGCCTTGCTGATTTCCATTATGATCATCCCTCCGTTAACGTCCATGGTTCCTTTGTACCGAATGGTCGTGGACGCCGGAATGGTCAATACACACGCAATCGCCATTTTCATCAATACAGCGGCTTACATGCCTTTAACCGTATTCTTATATTCAGGCTTTATCCGATCGACCATTCCAAAAGAGCTTGAAGAAGCCGCAAGAATTGACGGCGCAGGCATGCTGAAAATCTTTTTTACGATTGTGTTTCCTCTGCTGAAGCCGATCACTGCGACCATCTGTATTATTTCTTGTGTCTTTATTTGGAACGACTATCAATTTGCCATTTTCTTTTTACAAGATCAAAAGGTTCAGACATTAACAGTAGCCATGGCAGGTTTTTTCGGAGAAAACGCAAACAACCTTCATTTAGTTGCCGCAGCGGCACTTATGGCAATGCTGCCGATGGTTGTTCTGTTTTTGGCGCTGCAAAAATACTTTATTGCCGGCCTGTCTTCCGGAGCGGTAAAGGGTTAACATTAAAGGAGGAAGCAATATGAAAAAGATTACATTTATCGGTGCAGGGAGCACGATTTTCGCCAAAAATGTTTTGGGAGACTGCCTGTTAACAGAGGCACTGAATGGATTTGAGTTCGCTCTTTACGACATTGATCCCAAACGCCTGCAGGAATCCCAGCTCATGCTCGAAAATCTAAGAGACCGTTATAACCCAAGTGTGGCCATCAACAGCTATGATGACAGAAAACTCGCCTTGCAAAACGCAGGCTATGTCATCAATGCGATTCAGGTTGGAGGATACAAACCGAGCACAGTCATCGATTTCGAGATTCCTAAACGGTATGGGCTGCGCCAGACGATCGCCGATACAGTCGGCATCGGCGGGATATTCAGATCTCTCAGAACAATCCCGGTCTTATTTGATATCGCAAAAGATATGGAGGAAATGTGCCCTGACGCATGGTTCTTAAACTATACAAATCCAATGGCCACTCTTACAGGCGCCATGCTCCGCTATACCAATATCAAAACAATCGGGCTCTGCCACAGTGTTCAAGTGTGCACGAAGGATTTATTTAAAGCTCTCGGAATGGAGCATGACGGAATTGAGGAACGCATCGCAGGAATCAATCATATGGCTTGGCTTTTGGAAGTCAAAAAAGACGGCACAGATTTATATCCAGAAATCAAAAGGAGAGCGAAAGAAAAACAAAAAACAAAGCATCATGATATGGTGCGGTTTGAATTAATGGATAAGTTCGGCTATTATGTCACGGAATCGTCCGAACATAACGCAGAGTATCACCCATACTTTATTAAACGGAATTACCCTGAATTGATCAGCGAGCTGCAAATCCCGCTCGACGAATATCCGAGAAGGTGCGTCAAGCAGATTGAAAATTGGGAGAAAATGCGGGATGACATCGTCAACAATAAAAACCTTACGCACGAACGCTCAAAGGAATATGGTTCAAGAATTATAGAAGCAATGGAAACAAACGAACCATTCACCTTCGGAGGAAACGTCTTGAATACAGGGCTGATCACCAACCTTCCTTCAAAAGCGGTTGTGGAAGTGACATGCGTCGCCGACAGAAAAAAAATTACACCGTGCTTCGCCGGAGAACTGCCTGAGCAGCTTGCCGCCTTAAACCGCACGAATATTAATACACAGCTGATGACAATCGAAGCGGCTGTCACACGGAAAAAAGAAGCGGTTTACCAAGCTGCAATGCTTGATCCGCATACAAGTGCGGAGCTTTCCATGAAGGACATCATCTCCATGTGTGACGATTTATTTGCAGCACACGGCGATTGGCTTCCGGAATACAAATAAAAACTAGGGGACCGCTCTCCCCTAGTTTTTTGGTTTTGTTTCGCCTTCCCATGCCATCATGCCGCCTTCAACATTGACTGTTTTAAAGCCTTGCTCATCCAGGTACTTGCAGACGTTCATGCTGCGCATTCCTGAGCGGCAGATAAATACGTACTCTTTGTCTTTATCAAGGCTTTCCATTTTTTCAGGAATATCCCCCATGCGAATATGAACGGCTTGCGGGATCATGCCTTCCGCTACCTCTTCATCTTCTCTGACATCAATTAAATATAATTCTTCGTCCGCCTCAATTTTTTCTTTCAAAGCGGCTGTGCTGATTTCTTTTATTTCCAAAGAAAACACTCCTATTCACAGTGATCATGTTCAGTATATCAAAGTCAGCTGAACGATTGCTATTCTGAGACTGATGAAAAAAATCCCCTTTTGGCAAAGGGGATTTTTTCTAGGCTTAGTTTGCCACAATATTGACAAGCTTGCCAGGCACCGCGATGATTTTCCGAATCGTTTTGCCTTCAAGCTGCTCTTTGACCTTTTCATCTGCTTGAGCAAGCTGTTCCAGCTGTTCTTTCGTTGCATCGGCAGGAACCTGTAATTTCGCTTTTACTTTTCCGTTTAGCTGAATAACGATTTCAACTTCATCATCCACAAGTTTTGTTTCATCATATACAGGCCAAGCTTCGTAGGCAATTGTGCCGGAATGGCCAAGCTTCTCCCAAAGCTCTTCCGCTAAGTGTGGCGCGATAGGAGAAAGAAGCTTCACGAAGCCTTCCATATATTCTTTCGGCAGTTCTGTTGCTTTATAAGCTTCATTAATAAAGACCATCAGCTGGGAAATACCTGTGTTGAAACGAAGGCCTTCATAATGGTCTGTGACTTTCATAACCGTTTCATGATAGACGCGCTCCAATGTTTCACCAGCGCCTTCAACGATTTTGCCACTAAGCTCACCGTTTTCTTCAACAAATAGGCGCCATACACGGTCAAGGAAACGACGCGCACCGTCTAATCCTGATTCAGACCAGGCGATTGAAGCATCAAGAGGTCCCATGAACATTTCGTACAATCTCAGCGTATCAGCACCGTGAGAGGACACGATTTCGTCAGGGTTGACAACGTTCCCTTTAGATTTACTCATTTTTTCGTTATTTTCGCCGAGAATCATTCCTTGGTTGTACAGCTTTTGGAACGGTTCTTTCGTCGGCACTACGCCGATATCATAAAGGAACTTATGCCAGAAGCGCGCATACAGAAGGTGAAGCACGGCATGTTCTGCACCGCCGATATACATATCGACCGGAAGCCATTTTTCCAATTTTTCTGGTGATGCCAGCTGATCCGGATTGTGCGGATCAATATAGCGCAAGAAATACCAGCAGCTTCCCGCCCATTGCGGCATTGTATTCGTTTCTCTTCTTCCTTTTTTCCCTGTCTCAGGGTCTGTGACTTCCACCCACTCTTTAATGTTCGCAAGCGGTGATTCGCCCGTTCCGCTCGGTTTGATTTCATCCGTTTTCGGCAAAATCAGCGGCAGCTCCTCTTCAGGGACAGCTGTTGACGTTCCGTCTTCCCAATGAATGACCGGAATCGGCTCGCCCCAATAACGCTGGCGGCTGAAGAGCCAGTCACGAAGACGGTACGTCACTTTCTTCTCACCGTTTTTCGTTTCTTCCAGCCAAGCGATCACTTTCTCAATCGCTTCCTGTTTGTGAAGGCCGTTCAGGAAATCAGAGTTCACGTGCTCGCCGTCGCCAGTATAAGCTGCTTCCTCAACGTTCCCGCCTTTTACGACTTCCTTCACCGGAAGGCCAAATGTTTTGGCGAATTCAAAATCACGCTCGTCGTGGCCTGGAACTGCCATGACAGCACCTGTTCCGTATGATGCAAGAACATAATCCGCAATCCAAATCGGCAGTTTTTCTCCGTTTACAGGATTGATCGCATACGCTCCTGTGAATACGCCTGTCTTTGTTTTCGCAAGATCTGTGCGTTCAAGGTCACTCTTTGATTGAATTTCTTTGATATAAGCTTCAACAGCTTCTTTTTGCTCAGCCGTTGTGATGTTTTCCACCAATACGTGTTCCGGGGCAAGGACAGTGTATGTAGCGCCAAACAGCGTATCTGGTCTTGTTGTAAACACCGTAAAGGAATCATCATGTCCATCTATAGCAAAATGAACGTGAGCGCCTTCCGAACGGCCGATCCAGTTGCGCTGCATATCTTTAATGCTTTCCGGCCAATCAAGCTCTTCCAAATCCTCAAGGAGCCTGTCCGCATAAGCGGTGATTTTCAGCATCCACTGCTTCATTGGGCGTCTCTCTACCGGATGGCCGCCGCGTTCGCTCTTGCCGTCAATGACTTCTTCGTTGGCAAGAACAGTACCGAGCGCAGGGCACCAGTTTACAGGCACTTCGTCAACGTAAGCAAGGCCTTTTTCGTATAGCTTTAAGAAAATCCATTGCGTCCATTTATAGTATTCAGGGTCAGTCGTATTGATTTCGCGATCCCAGTCATATGAGAAGCCAAGCGCTTGAATTTGGCGGCGGAAGTTATCAATATTCTGCTTCGTAAACACAGCAGGATCGTTCCCTGTGTCAAGGGCGTATTGTTCAGCTGGCAGGCCGAATGCGTCCCAGCCCATTGGATGAAGGACATCATAGCCCTGCATGCGCTTCATGCGGGACAGAATATCCGTAGCTGTGTATCCTTCAGGATGGCCGACGTGCAACCCAGCTCCAGACGGATAAGGAAACATGTCCAGCGCGTAAAATTTTTGTTTTTCATTATTATCAAGAGTGGCAAATGTTTTGTTTTCAAGCCAATATGTTTGCCATTTCTTTTCTATCTCTTTGTGCTGAAAACTCAAAGTAAAAACCTCCTTCTGATTGAATACGGCGTGTATGGTTCAAGTATTGACGGGAAGGAGAGGATTATATTCAGAATATTCCCAAACTAAAAAAAACTCCCTCATCCCAAAAAGGGACGAGAGACTTTCGTTTTCCCGCGGTACCACCCTCGTTAGCGCGGCATACGCCGCACTCACTTGATACTTTTAACGCAGTTATGCGTCAGCGGCTTTTCACCGCTGCAACTCTGAGGTGAGTTCGGAAACAAACTTGATTGACTTTCACCAGCCGTCAACTCTCTGCAACAATATCTGTTTCTTACTGCTCCTCTTCATTGTTCTTATCGCAACCGTAATCTAACTGTATTTTATAGAATTCTGTTCATAAGTGCAAGCAGGTTTGTATACAATGGGAATGTACCCTGAACGGGCGAAGATTGAGGACAATTATTCGGGTGGAGTTTTGGTTTGACGTTTGGACTCGGCCGGTTCGCCGCCGCTGTTCAGTTCTCTCACAAAGTCAAAACTTCTGAGAACAGCTTCACCGCCGTAGCCTGAGATAATGGATAAGATGACAAGTTGAATTCCTGAATCGGGGTCAGCGGATAATACAAGTAAAATGGAAGCTGTCATTCCGATAAACCAATCTTCCAAAAATCCAAGGTAGATAAACCGCTTCGTCATTCTGGGCTTCTCCAGTCTGCCTCTCTTTTTCACATGACCGAGAATCCCCATGATTCCTCCAATTACACAAGCAATAAGTACCTGATGCAGCATCTTCATCATCACCTTCCTAAAGCCCTTATTTCGTAAAGCGACTTCAGGCCATCCAGCCCCCTTAAACGATTCCGATGATTTTCGATATCTACATACCGGCAAATCTGTAAAAAGCTTGTTTCTTCCATTATATGTGAACACATGATCGGTAAGCTTGATGCATTGGATTCATTTTTCACCCAGTGACATTTACCTAGTCACCTATTTAGCATGTAGAAAACCTTTCCGTTCATATGTTCATATTCTGTTCTTATTTTTAGTGTATACGAGGACAAGCCCTAATGACAAACAACAAACTGCACTTGCTTGAATCAGAACATGTGTTGTGCTACGGTTACTGTAGAATTCATTTTAAAAAAGGGGAATATCAGGCTTTCGCATAGCAAGCTGACGGCCTAAGGGGGATTTATATGGCTAGTTTTCAATCATTTGGGATACCAGGACAGCTGGAAGTCATCAAAAAAGCGCTTGATCACGTGCGAGTCGGTGTGGTAATTACAGATCCCG
Organism: Bacillus sp. YP1; assembly: GCF_000877815.1. NCBI lineage: Bacteria > Bacillati > Bacillota > Bacilli > Caryophanales > Bacillaceae > Bacillus > Bacillus sp. YP1. The sequence goes on from NZ_CP010014.1 coordinate 2,719,642, forward strand.
CACTTGAAGATAATCCTATTGTCTACGTAAATCAAGGCTTTGTTCAAATGACCGGCTACGAAACCGAGGAAATTTTAGGAAAGAACTGCCGCTTCTTACAGGGGAAACACACAGATCCTGCAGAAGTGGACAACATCAGAACCGCTTTACAAAATAAAGAACCGGTCACCGTTCAGATTCAAAACTACAAAAAAGACGGAACGATGTTCTGGAATGAATTAAATATTGATCCAATGGAAATAGAGGATAAAACGTATTTTGTCGGAATTCAGAAAGACATCACCAAGCAAAAAGAGTATGAAAAGCTTCTCGAGGATTCCCTCACGGAAATTACTGCACTTTCAACTCCTATTGTCCCGATTCGCAATGGCATTTCAGCTCTTCCGCTAGTCGGAAACCTGACAGAGGAGCGATTTAATTCCATCGTTTGCACATTGACGAATATCTTATCAACATCCAAAGATGATTATTTGATCATTGATTTATCCGGATTGGCCCAAGTGAACGAACAAACGGCCGACCAAATTTTCAAGCTGAGCCATTTGCTGAAATTGACTGGAACTGAGTTAATCATTACCGGCATTAAGCCTGAATTGGCCATGAAAATGAATAAATTGGATGCCAATTTTTCGTCGCTGAAAACATTTTCAAATGTAAAGGATGCCGTTAAAGTGCTTCCGATTATGTAAAAAGATCCCGCTTATCCGGCGGGATCTTTCAGATTGTTGACAAAATCCTAAAATGGTTTTCATTTTAAGATTTTGTCATCTTTTCAGCGTGATTGAAAACCCTTGAAGTCTAGGAAGGACGAGCATAGGAGCGGAGCGAATGTTCTAATTCGTGAGCACCGAAGCGCAGGCCTGACAACGAATGCGAGGGTTTGTCGACACGCTGAAAGATCCCGCTCATTCGGCGGGATCTTTTATTATGAAGAGATTGATGCCTGCTTATTTGTTTCTTTAGCTGATTTTATCCGTTTGTCATATAGAAGCGTTGTGGCAATACTGATCAGCAGCAATACCAACAGAGATAAAACAAGGGCCTTAATGCCGTAATGATCGACAAGCACTCCTCCGAACAGGGGACCAATCATTCTGCCGCCTGTCGCCGCACTGTTGACAAAGCCTTGATAAAAGCCTTCTTTCCCTTTAGGGGCGAGCTGATTGGCAATTGTCGGCACAGCAGGCCAAACAAGCATTTCTCCGATCGTCAGGATCACCATCGCAGCGAGAAACATCGGAAATTGCTTTGCAGTCAGCAGCATGCTGAAAGACACAATAAAAATGATAAAGCCGATGACCATTTGCGCTTTTAGCGACTCGGCCCATTTTTTCACCACAAAACTGACGAGCGGCTGGCCGAGCACAATTAGAATTCCGTTAACCGTCCAGAGCACGCTGTATAAGGAAAGAGATATTCCAATGCTTTGTGTGTACGAAGCAATTGTGGTGGACCATTGAGAATAAGCCAGCCATCCGAGTACATAGCCTCCGCTTAAAATGATCAATGCGGCAAATTTTGCTTTGCTGTTCACAGCATCATAATCAAGCACGGATGTTTGGGATGCATCGCCCGTCTGAATATTTCGAAATCCGAAATATACAACAAAGAAAAAGATCAGATACAATACGGCATTTGCCAAAAATACATATGAAAACGAGAAAGATGCCACGACACCGCCAAGTGCTGAACCGACGGCCACACCCGCGTTTTGCGCGACATATATCGCATTAAATGCCTTCCTTCCCCCTTCAGGCCATACCGATCCCGCCATTGCGTAGCTGGCCGGAAAAACTACACCGGAGCCAAAGCCCACAATCGTCAGCAGCACAATATAGGCTGGCCAATCATGAAAAAAGACAAGACCCATCAGGCTTGCTAACGTAATGGCTATCCCAAGCATAATCGATTTAAAACCGCCGATTTTATCAAACAAAAAACCTCCGCATAAATTACCAGCCACACTGGCGCCGGAATTCAGCATCAGGACAAGTCCGGCTACTGTTAACGACTTTCCTAAATGATTATGGATATAAATCGTATTCAGCGGCCATAAAAAAGAAGCACCCGTCACATTGATAAACATTCCAATGACTAAAATTTTAAGAGCACGCGGCATACTTATCCCCCTTTCTTACCTAAAAAAGCTCATGAAAAAAACGAAACCTAAAACGGCTCCGTACGAATCCAGTTATCATAGCACATTCATTCTATCTGTCTCTCTCACATTTTTCAACTGATGAGCGTGAAAAAATCTAACAAATATTGTTTGAAAAATGTAAAATAAATAGAAAAAGGGGTCATATTATGGAAATGGTATTAGCATTCTTAGGTTTTCTGGCATGTCTCATTGCACTGGGCTATGGATTATATCACTTTGTCAGATATGTACTGAAAAAGGAAAAACGTTTCTCCAAGAGACTTTTTTGGCCGCTTTTCATTGGAGGCCTTGTGCTGCTCTTTACCGGGGCAGCATTGGCAGAACCTGACACTTCCGCAGCAAATGCCGAGAAAAAATATTCAGCGCTAAACGCCGAATACAAAAACCTCACAAAAGAGCATGAAGAACTTGAGAAAGAATATAAATCTGTCAGCTCTGAAGCAAAGAAATTAAAAGACAACAAAGAAGATCAAGACAAGCTTGAGAAGCTTAAAAACGAAAATAGCGATCTAAAAAAGACTCAGAAATCATTAAAAGCTGAGATTAAAGAGCTTCAAGAAAATCAAAAGCAGCTCAAAGAAGATGCAAAAACGGCAAAGGCTGAAAATGAAACACTCCGACAAGATAAAACAAAGCTTGAAAATCAATTAAAAGAGACGGAAAGCCAAACCGCCAGTTCTCATGAAGACACTGGAAGTTCTTCAAACAATACGAGTAAAAGTGATGAAACCAAAACAGCTGACAAAGCAGAAGGCTGTAATATCAAAGGAAGCAAAAACGGCATCTACCACACGCCAGGCAGTACATACTATGACCGGACAACCGATCCGGCTGAAATGTTTTGCTCAGTTGAAGAAGCTGAAGCCGCCGGTTATAGGGCGCCAAAACGATAAACAAAAAGCTCCAGAATGTCTGGAGCTTTTTCTGTTTCACAACGACGATTTAATGACCTTCTTATAATAAAGAACTGACAGAAAACCAAAAATGGAGTAGAGCGCAGTATATAACACCATCACCATAATCATAGGCGCCCATACCTCTGATCCGAATAAGAACCAGCCGGATTGGACGGCAAAGTAACTGTGGAAGAGGCCGACAACGAGCGGAATGCCGAAGTTGTACATTTGTTTGATGCGTATTCCCTTTATCAGGTCGCCCTGCGTAAAACCGAGTTTTCTTAAAATCGTATAGCTCGGTTTTTCATCTTCACTTTCACCCATTTGTTTAAAATAAAGGATACAACCTGATGTAATCAGGAACGTTAACCCTAAGAAGCCGACGATGAACATCACCATACCAAACAGTGATTTTTGCGCAGCGCTTGTATCCAGTCTTGATAAATGCTCGTTTTTCTTGTTCACCTGTTGAAAAAGCTCATTTGCTTTTTCCATTTGATCGTCATGTTTCACATTGACGCCGATAAATGTAGATTGCGCCAGCTGAATGCGGGGGTCCTTATCCTTGTTCAGCTGTTGAAACAGGCTGTCATCCACAATGACAGCGGGCATGCCCCCGCTTGTAAACGTGTAGGATACAAGAAACTCTTCTCTTAATCCTTTATATTTTAATGGCTGCGTCTCATGTTTGCTTTTTATTTTAATAACACCAGAGTCCTTGAAAACCATTATTTTTTGCAGCAAGTCGGTGTATCCTGAGAAAACGGCTTCTCCAGCCGCCACATCGACTCCTTTTACATCTTTGTCGCTAACAACAGCAAGCTGCATATTGCTGGGATCGCCCTGCATCTCTTTCGGATTTCCATCCATGATATTTGCAATGTCAACATTTGCTTGCAGGACAGGTGTTGCCTTTTTTACAAACGAGATGTTGCTTTCCCTCAATCTGTTTTCAAATAACTTGGCATCTTTCTCATTCATGAATGAAAAATCAGCCGCTACATTTTGTTCAGCGGTCTTTTCTGACGAGTAATACGAGATGTAAGCAAGAGATAACAGCCCGATGGCGAGCGCTGAAACGGTTGTAATAATCGTCAGCAGCAAGGCGTTCGATTTCATTCTGAACATGATCGATGACAGTGACAGGACCTCAGAAATATTTAAGTAGCCGCCCTTGCTTTTTCGAATGATATTCGAGATAAACGTAACTGATCCTTTATAAAACAAAAACGTCCCGATAATGACGCTCCCCAGAATGAAGCTCATCGCACCAAACAGTTCATTAATGGTCTTAAATTTTCCGCCAAACAGCTCAGAAGACACATAGTATCCTGTCAAAATCAACACGATGCCTAAAGCGCCGATTATCATTTGGAAAAATGATATTTTCTTTACTTTGTCTTCAGTGGAGGACGTTACTTTAAACAAAGATAAAATACTCTGTTTTTTGATAAACGTATAATTCATGATCATGATCAAAAGGTAAATGCCGCAGAACACAATGACCGTTTGGACCAAGGCCTGCTCAGAAAAATGCAGTTTCGCATCCGCTTTGACATCGACAATTTTGAACAGAATCATCAAGACCAGCTTCGATATCGAAAACCCGGCCGCTACCCCGATCGCTAATGAACCGAAATACAGCATGACATTTTCTGCACTTAAGATGCGAAAAATTTTATGCTTCGTCATTCCAATTAATTGAAACAGCCCGATTTCTTTACTCCGTCTCTTAATAAAAATCGTATTGGCATATAAAATGAAGATCGCGACCACAGCCACAAGCAAAATCGAAGCGGTTTTAATAGCCGCAGCTCCCTTGATCGAAGCCTTCACTTCGTTAATTGCTGGGTCATACTGCAGCGTGACAAAGGCGAAATAAAGCGCCACGCTAAAGATGAGCGCAAACACATACAGATAGTAATTACGAAGATTCTTTTTCAAATTTCGCAGGATGAGCTGATTAATGTTCATGCTGCACCCCGCCTAACACGCCTTGCGTTTTCATAATATCCTGGAAAAACGTCTGCCTGTCCTGGCCCCCTTTATTCAGCTGTGTATACATTTGCCCGTCCTTAATAAAAATGACTCTGCCGCAGTAGCTGGCAGCGACGGGATCATGGGTAACCATAATAATCGTGGCGTTTCGTTTTTGATTGAGCTGGCTCAGCTTATTTAATAGATCAGAGGCCGATTTCGAATCAAGCGCGCCGGTCGGTTCATCAGCGAAAATAATGCTCGGGTCATGAATAAACGCTCTTCCGGCGGATGTTCTCTGCTTCTGGCCGCCGGAAATTTCATTCGGGTACTTATCCCGCAATTCATATATTCCCAGTTCCTTTGCAACTTCCTCAAACTTGCGATTGGCTTCCTTTTTTGATAGTTTCGTGATCGATAAAGGCAGAAGGATATTCTCTTTCACTGTCAATGTGTCTAACAAATTGTAATCCTGAAAGATAAAGCCTAAATGCTGTTTTCTAAATTCAGCCAGCTGCTTTTCCTTCATAGCCGTCATGTCATTTCCATTAATGTGAATGGTTCCGTGACTGACCTGATCGATTGAGGACAGAACGTTGAGCAAAGTGGTTTTTCCCGACCCGGAAGCACCCATAATACTGACGAATTCGCCCTTTTCAATGTGAATATCGATGCCCTTCAGCACTTCCTGTTTATTCAGCTTGTTTCCATAACTTTTTCGAATTTTATTCGCTTCTAAAATCACCATTTACGCAGTCTCCTTTATATTGGATAATCTCATTATAAAAAGGAATGCCGGGCTTTTCCTTCGATACGGCGAACAAAAAAGAAAAGCATGTGACATTTTCGTCACATGCTTATGACATGTTCAAATTGATTCCGTCTTGGAAAGGTTAATGTAAAAACTGTCCCCGCACCGAACTCCGACTCAACATCAATAAGGATCAATAACGGCGCCGCTGCTTTTTTTGCCAAGTACAGCCCCATGCCAGTTGACGCTTGATCATGGTGATCCGTTGTGGATGTAAACCCTTTATCAAAAATACGCGGTACATCTTTTGGATCAATGCCCCTGCCACAGTCTTTCACTTGGAGCTGCGTCTGTTCCCCTTTTTGAAAGCTTTTGATCTCGATTTCAGAGGCTTCGCTGTATTTCACCGCGTTTGTCAGCAGCTGCCTGATGATAAACGCCAGCCATTTTGCATCGCTCAGCACTTCTTTGGCATCGAGCTGTATGTCAAAACCGATCCCTTTTTGGATACACCACGATTGTAAATCTTTGATTTCTTTAAAGATCAAAGGCTGAAGCTGAATGAATTCTACAGACAGATCGTTTTCAATAAATGATATCCGTTTTTGATGAAGCTGCTGATCAAGAAGCAGGTGAATTCGCAGCCATTCATATGACAGCTGGGATTTCAGTGCTTTTTCTTCCATTCTATCAATGATTAAATGCATCGCTGTTAATGGAGTTTTGACCTCATGGATCCATGCCATCAGCTCATCTTTTTCATTTTCCAATGCTAAGCGATGCCGTGCTGCGGTCTGCTTCAAGTGTTCTGTTTGCCCGGCAATGCTTCTTTCAACCATTGCTTCAAACGGCGTTTCCGGTTCATTTATGGCTGTCACATCGAGATTGTTCTCCCATGTTTTCAAGCTTTTATAAAACGCTGTTTCTTTCCGATAGCGGAACCAAAGGAATATGATAAAAAACAAGATGCACAAATACACCATATAAAGTACATTCCCAAATGATATGGAAGGATCGACAAAAGCAATGAACAGCATCAAAGCCTGCTGAAACAAAAACGCGGCAATCCAGCTCCGCCTTTCGATAAGGAATGCTTTAATCATAGAACTTGTCCTCTTCCTTCGCGATGTAGCCCTGGCCCACCTTTGTCTCGATATATGCACCTAGCTGCAGGACCTCCAGTTTTTTTCGCAGGCGATTGACATTGACGGTCAGCGTATTATCACTAACAAAACGCTCATCGTTCCACAAGCTTCTGATCAGCTCTTCCCGGCTGACGATCTTGTTTTTTTGCTCTATTAGTTGTTTAAGAATGAACATCTCATTTTTGGTCAGTTCAACAGATCCTTTGTCATTGCTGACGAGGTTCTGCTCCGCGTCTACAGCAGCGCCGCACCACGTTTTAATCGTACTCGGCTCCGTATTATAATGGTGCACACGCCGGAACATCGCTTGGATTTTCGCAATCAGCACATCAAAATGAAATGGCTTTTGGATAAAGTCATCTGCCCCGAGCTGCATGGACATCACCATATCAGCAGGATGATCTCTGGAGGATAAAAAGAGAATCGGAACATTTGACCGGGAGCGGATCAGCCGGCACCAATGAAAGCCGTCAAATTTAGGCAGCTGTACATCAATAATGACACAATCAGGATTAACTGCCGCAAATTCCTGCAGCACCTGACTGAAATCCTGAATGCCGTATACATCATAGGACCATCCCGTTAAACGATCCTTGATTTCATGAAACAGCGATTCATCATCTTCAATCAGCAAAAGTTTAAACAATCAACTCACCGCACTTTTTCCTTTTTTATCAAGTGTATAGCAAAACGCCAGCATGTGCTATAGAAAAAGCCGGCTGTCTCAGCCGGCTCGTTCACATTATAGTTCTCTTCTCAAGGCTGTAAGCACGTTGGTTTTTGTTGCTTTTCTCGCCGGGTTCATTCCGGAAATGACTGCGACCCCTCCGCAAATCACAACGGCAATGATCACAAGACTCGCCGGGATGTAGGAGAATGTGTAATTCAAGTCCCCCGCATCGCTTCCGCTTGTGGCCGCAAGAATCATCGGAACGGCCAGGTTGACAAGGTAGCTCACGCCGTAAGAAATGATAATCCCAATCACACAGCCTAAAATTCCGATATACGCGCTTTCCATCAAGAACATTCGGCGAATGATTGACGGGCTCGCCCCAATCGCTTTCATAATGCCGATCTCTTGCGTTCTCTCTGTCACCGCCATCGTCATCGTGTTAAAAATGCCGATCGCTGAAATGATAACTGCGATACATCCGACAAAGATCAGTCCGATTTTGAAGACCATGAAGAAGGTATTGGCTCCCTCAAGTTCGGTAGTCACAGATGTGACATAGTACCCGTCATCTGTTAGATCATTTGTCAGCTGTTCCACATTCTCAAACTTATCAGCAAAAACACCAATGTTCGTTTCAACATTTCCGCCTTTGAAATCTAAGAATTCCGAAAAATCTTTTTTGAATTGATCACTGATAAAAATGTTTGAGTCCTCCATCCAGTCTTGAGATGGTTTTTTTGTAATACCGACAATTTTAAAGTCATATGTTTTTGTTTTTGTAACATCCCCTGTTTTAGGATCTGTCTTCGATACACTTAGTTCTATTGTTTTGTTCAGAATATCTTTCGTATAGCCCTTTGGTTCTTTTATATCTTCTGGATTTCCTTTTGCTTCTTCGATTTTTTTGTTATATTCTTCCGATTCTTTTTTCGTCAATAATCTCTTTGCGAAGTCGTATCCTACTACGATTTCATTTTCTGACTTTGCGACTCTTCCCTTTTCCAATTCCATATTGGCCTTTAATTCATCATTCATATTAGTAAAAATGAGATTTGAGCTTTCATTTGTACGATTGCCTAAAGTAGCTTTGTTTGGTTCATACACTTGCGTTCTTTCTACAACTGACCTTACGTGATCATACTTCTCTAAATCAGCTTTTTTAAGAGGCTTGTCTCCTTCCTTGCCCATTACACTGACTTTCGTTACAATCTGCTGGCTCATTGTCATATCTGTAATTGTCTTTTGAATCCCAAATCCAACGGACGACAGCACAACCAAAAACGCACACGCCATTGTTGTCGCAAGAATCGTCATAAAGACGCGAAGTCTGTTTTTCTTCATATTTCTTCTGATAAAATGAACCTGATCCTTAAACCTCAACGGTAATTCCTCCTTTTAGCACACCATCATGAAGCTGAAATTTTGAATGTCCGATAGAAGCGACTTCATCATCGTGAGTAATGATCACAAATGTAATGCCACGCTCACGATTCAGCTGCTGGATCAATTCCAGCACTTCATGTTCCGTTTCTGAATCAAGGCTTCCCGTCGGCTCATCCGCTAAGATAATCGAAGGATTTAAGATCAACGCTCGAGCAATACTGACACGCTGCTGCTGGCCGCCTGACAGTTCATTCGGATAATGAGCGGCGTGGTTTTCCAGACCGACGCGTTTCAGCATGTCCTGCACCTTTTGCTTCCGCTCAGATGGCTTGATTCCTTTTAACGCCAGTGGCATTTCCACATTTTCATACGTCGTTAAGCCCGGGATGAGCTGAAAGCTTTGGAAAATAAACCCGAAATGATCAAGCCGAAATTGCGCCCATTCCTTTTCATTAAACCCCGTAACATCAGTGCCATTAATGACAATCCGCCCTTTTGTCGGCGATATGTAGCCGGAAATCAAATTCAAAAGCGTTGATTTCCCTGAGCCACTTCGCCCGACAATACAGGCGATCTCACCTTTCGCCACACGTAATGAAACATCCTTCAATACTGGAACTTCATTCTCACGGCCCTTTTTTCCGATCGTGAAAGAATGGTCGATATGCTGAACATCTATCATATGTTCTCTCTCCCTTACAAAAGTTTCATTTTTTTATAAATCGCAAAATAACTAATCAAGAAACCGATTACCGCGCCGGCAGCCATGCCAATGAGATAGCCTGCAAAGCTTTCGCTGGCAGAAAATCCAAAGTAGCCGAAGCCCTTGATTCCTATGATAATCACGATCATCTGCACCGGACGGTCAAGCGGCTTCCATAAGAAGAAGTACCCGTTTCTTTCATTAGATAGTTTGACAAAACTAATATAGCCGATGATGTAGAAGATGATAGTCATGATAGCCGGAATCACTAAATAATATGGTGAATTCTCAGCCCATTTCGAGTCTATATAAATTATCGGAATGAAATACTGCACCCATTTGGGTACTGGACCATGGATAAAATCGATTGATCCGCCAAAAAGGATCTCCAGGTTGATCGCAGGCAGGCTGATGAGTAAAAACGGCGAAATCGCTACGGTAAATGAGACTAGAAGCTGTGCGAAACTATTGCCTGTCAAAGCTCCTCCGGCCATAACCAAAGAATAAGCCAGCATGCTAACAATAATCATTCCCAAGCTGTAATTGTGAAAATAAACGGCCTGATCAGGCTTCAAAAACAAAATCAGTAAAACAGATAAAACATAACCGATGAGCTGCGGGATCACAATCACCATTCCGCTAGTAAAGAACTTCGCGTTAAATATCTGCCCTCGTGTATAAGGAAGGCTTAATGTAAAATCAAAAAAGCCCTTGCTTCGTTCAATCCCTAGCTGGCTGACCGCCAAAACGACTCCCCAAATCCAAAACAATGAGATAAATGAGCTGTTTAAATAATCAACGCTGAATACGCAGGGGCCGACCCAATTTTCTTTTCCAGTGACACAGCCTTGATAGATGAGATACATATTTAAAATTGATAATGGATTACCTAATATAAAAACCAAAATGGTGATAACTAAGGCGACTTTATTCTGCCGCCACTCTTTGTAAAGCAGTCCGGAATCCGGCAACTCACTTCCCTCCAAACCTAAGGCATTTCTTACACTTTTGTTTTCTTATAAATAGAGAAGTAGCTCACAAAGAATCCAGCCACTGCCCCAATGATCATACCCAAAATATAACCAATAATGGAATGTCCGGTATAGTATCCAAATAAACCAAATCCAAGGATGCCGAAAGCCATAACCAGAATTTGCACCGGACGGTCTAATCTGTTCCATAAGAAAAAGTGTCCGTTTCGTTCACTTGGATGCTTTTTGAAGCTTATCAAACCAATCAAGTAAAATAGAATGCTCATTACGGCTGGAATCAATAAAAGATATTTACTGTTAGTCATCCATTCATTTACAACGTAACTAATCGGTACTAGGTTCGATAAATTGCTTGCCAGAGAGAAATAACTCTCAGGGGAAGGGAACATTTCCCATATACTCACACCAAAAACAACTTCAAGGTTTCCAACCGGCAATGCAATAATTAAATACGGCAATATAGCTGCAGAAAACGCCGTTAACAGCTGGGCAAAAGCATTTCCAGTTAACGCTCCGGCGGCCATCACCAGTGAAAAAGCCATAAAACTAATCACAATTACTCCAACGCTGCTGTGCTCAAAAAAGTAGACGTGTTCAGGGTTATAGACAACAATCAGCAGCCATGCGAGTAAAAAGCCAATCAATTGCGACAGCACAATCACAAAACCGCCTAACCAAAATTTCGTCTGGAAAATTTGGCTTCTGTTATATGGAAGGCTTAATATAAAATCCATCGTGCCTTTCGAACGTTCCATTCCTAGGAAGCAGACCGCCAAAATGACACCCGGCACCCAGTTGAGATCTATCAGATTGCTTATGGAATAATTCACAATAAAATCACAATATTGCGGGTCTTGGCGATCAAGACATCCTTGATAAGACAAATACGTATTAACGATAGAAAGCGGATTTGCCAGCACTAAAAACGCGATACTTAACAAAATCACCACTTGATTCTGCTTCCACTCTCGATAGAGGAGACCTCGGTCTACCATCTCCGCTTCCCTCCAAACTTCGCAATGAACACTTCTTCCAGGTTGACAGGAAGCTCATTCCATACTTTTGGCTTCAGCTCTCTCAAAAAGCTCTTTTTCTCCTCATCGCTTTTCGGAATCAGCACTGTGTAAAACACGCCGGCCTGATCGAGCATCGGAATGTTTTGCTCTCTGATGGCCAGATTGACATCTGTGTCAAACGCCATTTGTATTTTGATGTATTCTTCTTTTAATTCATCAAGATCCATGACGTTGGTCAGCCTGTTATCTTCAAGAAAGCCAATTCGGTTGCACATCCGCTCTATGTCTTCAAGCCGGTGGGACGTAATCAGGATACTCGTATCACGCTCTGCCACTTCATCGACCATCAGCTGCAGCACATCATGTCTAGTTACCGCATCAATACCATCCGTCGGCTCATCAAGGAGGATCAGCGCCGGTCTCGCCGCAAACGACAGAACGAGCGATAGCTGCTTTTTTAAGCCTGTCGACAGCTCACGGTATTTTTTCGTTTCCGGAATTTCGTATCTGTTCATCAGCTCATTCGCGTACGTGACATCAAATTTCGGATATATTCTTCTCAAAATATCGACTAACTGCTTGTATGTATACTTATCGTAAAACGGATTTTGAACAGGCATGTAGATGATATTTTGTTTGACTTTCGGGTGCTTTTTGATTTCTACGCCGTCAAATAAAATCGTTCCGCTGTCAGCGAAAATGATTTGCTGGATTAAGCGAAGCATCGTCGTTTTGCCCGATCCATTGCGTCCAAGCAATCCAAAGATTTCTCCTTTTTCGATTGTTAATGAAACATCTTTTAATACTTGATTGCCGTCAATCGCTTTTGACAGCTGCCGCAGTTCAATCATTTTTTTTGCCTCCCTTCACATCAGCGCTGATTTCCTTTATCCATTCGTGCAGTTTTTCCAGCTCAACCCCTGCATAGTGTGCATCGATGATGAGCTGTTTGAGTTGCTCTTTAATCATCGTCATCTTCCCTTCAACCAGTGTCGTTTTTGCATTCTCCGATATATAGGTCCCTCTGCCCCGCAGCGTCTCAATAATCCCCTCTCGCTCAAGTTCTTTATACGCTTTGCTGACAGTGTTCGGATTCGCAATAATGATCGTTGCCAATTCTCTGACAGAAGGAAGCTTATCACCAGGCTTCATGATCCCTTTCAAACAAAGCTCTTTCATTTGCTGAATAATTTGTTCGTAAATGGGTGTTGAGCTTCTTGGATCGATTTGAATCATTTACTTCCCTACTTTCTATACGATCTGAACCTTTTATAGATAAAAATGATCAATTATACTTTTTTGCCATTCAAAACCGATCATCACGAGAACAAGAAAAAAAGAACAAGCGATCACAGATGCCGCAATCAGCATTGGCACGTTACGTTTGTTTCGTTTTTTATGTTTCATAACTGCCTCCCTTTAATGTCAATATATAAATGATTTTATATTAGTGTCTACAGTGTATTACTTCAATTAGTACACTTAATACAATAAATACTTTGACTCACAAAGTCAATCCTTTTTTTACAAAAAAACGGACCCTTTTAAAAGGGTCCGTTTTCCTACACATCAAGAGGGTGCTGCAGGATCATATTATTTTGCAAAGATTGAAGCTGAAGTCTCATTCTGTACAGCTGTTCTCTCTGCTGATCATTTGACGACAGCCATAGTTTATTCAAGGCATTTACCGCATCTTCTAGCTGCATTTGTGCATCACTATATTCTTGATCGTTATAATGCTCTTGTTTAGAAGCGATTTTCAGCTGTTCTTCAGCATAATCATAGGCCTGCATACATTGCTGGAGATGTTCATCTACTGATTGTCTTGTTGCCACAGTAACCCCTCCTCTTGGTAATGGAATTCATCCATCATTCATATTGTAGCCTCATCTGACTTTATTCAATAAAGTAATTTATGGTCGATATTCATTTGTTCTCTTGTGAAATGCGTGCTACAATTTTAGGATGCAATCGTACGCAAGGAGGCACATGAATTGTGATGCAGAACAATCCTTTTCCTTATTCAAATACGGAAAAACGCTATCATACATTGAATTATCATCTCAGAGAACATTTCGGCCATAAGGTGTTTAAAGTAGCGCTTGACGGCGGTTTTGACTGTCCGAATCGGGACGGCACCGTAGCCCACGGAGGCTGTACGTTTTGCAGCGCAGCAGGCTCCGGCGATTTTGCCGGGAACCGGGCCGATGATTTAATTACGCAATTCCATGACATCAAAAACCGCATGCACGAAAAATGGAAGGACGGCAAGTACATCGCTTATTTTCAGGCTTTCACAAACACTCACGCCCCGGTTGAGGTGCTTCGTGAGAAATTCGAATCCGTCCTCGCTTTAGATGATGTGGTCGGCATTTCGATCGCCACACGCCCGGACTGTCTGCCTGATGATGTCGTTGATTACTTGGCAGAGCTGAATGAACGCACCTATTTGTGGGTGGAGCTTGGGCTTCAAACAGTTCATGAACGGACTGCACTTCTGATCAACCGCGCACATGATTTTAACTGCTATGTGGAAGGCGTCAATAAATTAAGAAAACACGGCATACGTGTCTGCTCGCATATTATCAATGGGCTGCCTTTGGAAGACCGGGACATGATGATGGAAACGGCAAAGGCCGTCGCAGATTTGGATGTCCAGGGCATTAAAATCCATCTGCTTCACCTACTGAAAGGCACGCCGATGGTCAAGCAATATGAAAAGGGAAAGCTGGAATTTCTTTCTCAAGATGATTATGTGCAGCTCGTGTGCGATCAGCTTGAGATCATTCCGCCTGAAATGATCGTCCACCGCATTACAGGTGACGGACCGATTGAGTTGATGATCGGGCCAATGTGGAGCGTCAACAAATGGGAAGTGCTTGGCGCCATTAATAAAGAGCTAGAAAACCGAGGCAGCTATCAAGGAAAGTTCTTTCAGCGGCTTGAGGAGGAATCAGCGCTATGATTTTGAAGAAAATTCTTCCTTACAGCAAAGAACTGCTGAAAATGGCCGCGGGAGAAGGAGATATTGTCGTAGATGCGACAATGGGCAACGGACATGATACACAGTTTTTAGCGGAGCTTGTTGGTGAAAACGGTCATGTGTACGCATTCGACATCCAAGAATCAGCCGTGGCCAATACAAAGGAACGGCTCGGTGACATGTATCAAGCGCGAACAACGTTATTTCACAAAAGCCATGACAAAATCGCTGAATCCCTTCCGCCTGAAACACATGGCAAAGTGGCGGCCGCGGTATTTAACCTCGGCTATTTGCCTGGCGGGGACAAATCAATTACGACAAACGGCAGTTCTACGATCAAAGCCATTGAACAGCTTCTCAGCATCATGAAAGACGAAGGTCTAATTGTTCTCGTCGTCTATCATGGCCACCCGGAAGGCAAAGCTGAAAAAAACGACGTGCTCGAGTTTTGCCGGGACTTGGACCAGCAAACAGCGCGTGTATTAACATACGGATTTATCAATCAGCAAAATGACCCGCCATTTATTGTCGCCATCGAGAAAAAAAGCTCAGATCAGCAAATGATTTGAGCTTTTTTCTTTGAGTTTTTCATCCAGGACATTTTTTGAAATTTCCGGTAGGCTCTGCCGTTGATATAAAAGAAAAGGGAGGTTTTTCCGCTGGCTTTGATCAGCTTCTTTGCGAGCCGGCCCATTTCCTTTTGGCCCGCCACTTTATCATCTGACAAATAAACGCCAAGCAAGCCGCGATTGATTAAACGATGGAAGTTTTCATGCGGAATGCCTTGTAAATGCTCGTCGGCTTTATGGATAAAGTGTTCAAGCCGGTCCATCATCTCTTCATGAGACTGATAATACGAGCAGAAATTCAAGTCTCCTTCCAGCAAGTCCTCCTCTTGATCAATCAAATAATCAAGAAGAATATGAAGGCCCTGTATGTAAGGAAAATAACTGTCGCGGATTTTTTTAGCGGTGCTTTCTGTGAAATCAGGCTGGAACGAATACGCAACCAGACAGAAAATGCCTAACGTTGAGCCTGCACAGGCTGAAAATTCATACCATTCCATCTCAGGCAGCTCTGATTCATATTGAGTAAACCACTTTTCAAGCCGCGGAACACGCTCATGCTCAATAACGTGCTTATGCACCTGCAAATCGCAATAATAGCCGCACAGTTCAAGCAGATAAGGTTTAATCATGTCATAGTGCTCAATGGAGCCGAGAACACGCTGGCACGTTTTGACCAGTTCATGCAAATATCCGCTGTCATCCTGTTCTTCCCTGAATTGATAATAGTTTTGCAGTTCCGCCCCAACTGTCAGTGCGTCCTGCATTGAGGCATGGAGCATCCGAAAATCCTGCGGGTCCAGCGAGGTGCTGCGGTCACACAGATTGTCCAAATAATCACTAATCGTTTGATACGCGATGATAAACTCGACACATTTCTGCTTTTGGCTGCCTGACAATAAGGCCAGTATGCCGCCGCCTTCACAGTGAAACGTTTTGTCCCGAATACTTGCGGTTGCCTGTGCTTTCAATTCACTGTTATGAATCGATTCTGATTTTTGCTTCCATATGTCCAGCTCTTGATGAACGAGCGGAAAAATATCTCGATATACCTTTGCCATCAATCCAAAAGGATGTTCCGGTACTGTCAACACATGCACCCCCTACTAGTTCAAATATATTGATCAGTAAACGCTCTTGCTGCTTTAAAAACATCTTCTCTCTCGGGTTCATTGAAGATCTCATGGTAAAGCCCTTCCCACTCTCTGTATGCTTTATTATGAGAAGCAACACCATTAAACCACTTGATGACCATCGTTTTGTCAACAAGCTTGTCATCACCGGCTTGCATCACAAGAAGCGGAACTTTCAAAAATGCCTCTGTCGGCACCATTGCCGATTCAATTGTCTTTAAAAGCTCTCTGTACCATCTGACAGAAACTTTCCTGACGTATAACGAATCATTTTGGTCAGCCTCGATGACGTCCTCATTGCGCGTCGCCATATCAATTGATAATCCCGAATCAACCTTAAGTGACGGAGCGATGACATTCAGGCCTTTTGATGCAAGATCAAGCGCTTTATTCACTTTAATTTGCAGTCCGAGACACGGTGATGATAAAATAATTCCCGTAATCTTGGGATTTCTTTGCTGTTTAATCCATTCAATCGCGACCAGACCGCCCATGCTGTGACCTAGAAGAAAAACCGGCAGATCAAAAGTTCGCGCTTTATCTATCCAAGCATCTACTTCATCAATGTATTCTTGAAACGAGCGAATATGCCCTCTCGCTCTTGTCGTTGTTCCCTGTCCAGGCAAATCGCCCATGACAACGTGATAACCCGAGGACCGCCACATTTCAATCAGCCATTTATATCGTCCGTGATATTCACTTGCCCCGTGAATGATTACAATCACGGCAGCAGGTCTGTCTGCTTTCCAGGTCCACATGCTCTTCACCTCATACGAAATTTAAATAGAGAAAGAAGGATGAATCTTATGATCTACCCTTATAAGGAACACAAGCCAGATATCCACCCAACAGCCTTTATAGCTGATAATGCAACAATTACCGGTGATGTCGTGATCGGAGAACAGTCCAGCATTTGGTTTTCTGTTGTCATAAGGGGAGATGTTGCGCCGACCAGAATCGGAAACAGAGTCAATATCCAAGATTTAAGCTGCCTCCATCAAAGCCCGAACCAGACGCTGCTCATTGAAGATGACGCCACGATAGGCCATCAGGTTACACTTCATAGCGCTGTTATCCGCAAGAACGCCTTAATCGGCATGGGCTCAATCATTTTAGACGGAGCCGAAATTGGCGAAGGCGCTTTTATTGGTGCCGGCAGTCTTGTCCCGCCTGGAAAAACCATTCCGCCTGGCCATCTCGCCTTTGGCCGCCCTGCAAAAGTCATCCGCCCTTTGACGGAAGAAGACCGAAAAGATATGCAAAGAATACGGTCAGAATATGTAGAAAAGGGCCAATATTATAAATTTCTTCAACAAACATAAGACCTGCTTCGTCTTACTTTACCATTTTTCAAATTATATTTGAAAGCAATAACCATCGTTAACCCGGACGTCATCACAGTTCGAGTTTCAATTTTTCCATAAAACGTTCACATATAGCATGAAACGTATGACTTTTATCTTATCACAAAACTATAAACAGCCTCTGCAAACACACATACCTATTCTTTCCTGTTCTCTATTTTCTATGAGCACACACAAAAAGAGCCCACTGGGAGCTCTTTTTGTCAGCTGATATTTCGTTCGCTGGCAGCAGCCGCATTTTTTTTGTGAAACCCTTTTCCATAGTACACAGCCAGCAAGATGAGAAACCATATCGGCCCGATAATCACGGCTACTCTTGTATCAGGGCTGTAAGCCATAAGAATGACGACGAATGCTAGAAATGCCAATGACACATAAGACGTAAACGGAAATAAAGGCATTTTGTACTTTAATTGTTTCTTTTCTTCCGGCTTCAAACTTTTCCTGTATTTTATTTGAGAAAGCAAAATGATTGCCCACGTCCAAATCGCTCCGAACGTCGCAATACTTGTAACCCAAGTAAATACCTTCGCAGGGACAACATAGTTTAACAGCACTCCGACTAATAAAGCCCCCGCTGAAGCTAGAACAGCTTTACCCGGGATGCCGCCTTTCGTCAGCTGACCGTATGCTTGTGGCGCCTCTTTCTGTTCCGCCAAGTTAAACAGCATCCGTCCTGTGCTGAAAATACCGCTGTTGCATGAAGACAGCGCGGCAGTCAACACGACAAAGTTAATGATACCTGCCGCCGATGGAATGCCCACTTTTTGAAATGTGAGAACAAATGGACTTCCTTGAGAGCCAATTTCCTGCCACGGATAAATAGACATAATGACAAATAAAGCGCCTACATAAAAAATCAAAATCCTCCAAAATACTGTATCGATTGCTTTGGCTAACGATTTTTGCGGGTTTTTTACTTCGCCAGCCGTCACCCCGATCATTTCAATCCCTAAATAGGCGAACATGACCATTTGAAGAGACAATAGAACCCCTTTTAAACCATGAGGGAAAAATCCTCCGTTGTTCCACAAATTGCTGATTCCGGTTGCAATGCCCCCATTGCCGACTCCTGCAATAATCATCAATAAACCGACAGCAATCATGGATAAGATCGCAACAATTTTAATCAATGCGAACCAAAATTCCAACTCACCGTAAGCTTTGACAGCCAGGAAATTAACACCCGTCATAATGACCAGCGCCGATAATGCCCAAATCCAGTTTGGCACGTCAGGAAACCAGAACCCCATATAGATGCCGACAGCAGTGATTTCGGCCATACAGGTGACAACCCATAAAAACCAGTAGTTCCACCCTGTTAAATAGCCTGCAAGCGGTCCCAAATAATCACGCGCATACCTGCTGAAGGAGCCTGCGACCGGTTTTTGAATGGCCATTTCCCCAAGCGCTCTCATAATAAAAAACATGACCAGGCCGCTTGCGGCATACGCTACCAAAATACCAGGCCCTGCTAATTGAATAGCTGATGCGGAGCCGAGGAACAACCCTACTCCTATAGCAGCTCCTAAAGACATTAAAGAAATATGCCTTTCTTCGAGTCCGCGGTGCAGCTCTTGTTTTTGTTTTTGCATGCTTCTTCTCCCCTAGAAAAAAATATCATTATATCATTTTTCTGAATATTCCGTACGGATTGGGTAAATCAATGATGATGGAGAAATAAAAGGATAACAACAAGGCTTTCGACTACTCGAAAGCCTTGTTGTCTGTTACACAAAGATGACTTCTTTAGGCTGATGGCTCAGCTCTTCAGGCATATACCGTTTTTCAATATTGATGCTGTGCCAGATCATAAAGATTAGCACAGTCCAGATTTTACGGCTGTTATCAGCCTTGTCCGCACAATGGTCTTCAAGAAGCTGAAGGACATAATCCTTATGGATATAAGCATCCGTTTGGCTTTCTTGAATAATATTCCGCACCCATTCGTTCATTTCGTTTTTCAGCCAATGACGGATCGGTACAGGGAAACCGAGCTTTTTGCGGTTTAATACGTGCTCAGGCACAATTCCTTCAGCGGCTTTGCGAAGAAGATACTTCGTCGTGCCGTTCTTCGTTTTCAGCTCATCAGGAATTTTTGAAGCGACGTCGAATACGACTTTATCCAAGAACGGCACACGCAGTTCCAAAGAATTCGCCATCGTCATTTTATCCGCCTTTAACAAAATGTCGCCGCGCATCCAAGTGTGGATATCGACATACTGCATTTTGTTGATATCGCTGTACGAGCTGCTTTCTGTAAAGTAAGTCTTCGTCACATCGCGATATGAAAGGTTCGGATTATAATGCTTCAACAGCTGCTTTTTGACAGACTCTTCAAAGATTTTCGCGTTACCGATATAACGATCTTGAAGCGGAGTACAGCCGCGCTCAAGCAGGCTCTTTCCTCTCATACCTTCAGGCATAACGGCAGCGACGTGCAGAAGCATCTTTTTCAAGCCGGACGGGATCCGTTCAAACGGTTTAAGCGAAAGCGGTTCACGGTAAATGTTATATCCGCCGAAGAGCTCATCCGCTCCTTCACCTGATAAAGCAACCGTAACATGTTTTTTCGCTTCTTTTGCAACAAAGTACAACGGAATCGCTGCCGGATCAGCTAGCGGGTCATCAAAATGCCATACGATCTTCGGAAGCTCATTCATGTATTCCTCAGGCGAAATGACTTTGCTGATATTTTCGATGCCCAGCGCCGCTGCAGTTTCTTTCGCTACATCAACCTCACTGAAGCCCTGCTGTTCAAAGCCGACAGAGAATGTTTTTAAGCTTGGATGAAATTCCTTCGCAACAGACACAATAAAGGAAGAATCAATCCCGCCAGACAGAAACGAACCGACAGGAACGTCACTTCTCATATGAACGTTTACAGAATCATAGATCGCGTCTCGGACTTCTTTCACAAGCTTGTCTTCTTCAGTCTGAACCGGCTTGAAGTTCGCTTTGAAATACGTTTTGAATGTGATATCGCCGTCCGGGCGGATTGTGAATTGTGAACCCGGCTCTACTTTTTTCACATGGGCATCAAGCGTGCTTGGTTCAGGAACAAATTGGAAAGACATGTACTGCTGCAATGCCTCTTTATCTATTTCAATATCATTCTGAGCAACCATTAAACTTTTTCTCTCTGAGGCAAAATAAACCTGATCATTGATCGTTGTGTAGTACAACGGTTTAATGCCGAATGGATCTCTTGCCCCATAAAGCACATGATCGTTTTTATTCCAAATCAGAAAGGCAAACATACCGCGCAGTTTGGACGCCGCTTCTTCTTTATAGTGACGGTAAGTCGCAAGAAGAACCTCTGTGTCCGAATCCGTGTTGAATGTGTACCCCTTTGCTTCAAGCTCTTCTCTCAGTTCAATATAGTTATAGATTTCTCCGTTAAAGATAATCCAATATGTTTCATCTTCATATGATAAAGGCTGTCCGCCATTTTCTACATCAATAATGCTGAGCCGTCTGAATCCGAAGCCGACGTGCTCATCATGGAAATATCCATCACTGTCAGGACCGCGGTGAACGATCATTTGGTTCATTTGTTTGATTAGTTCTTCTTGATCAGCGGTTTGAGCTAACGGATGCTTGTTAAAAACCCCGACAAATCCACACATAGTATTGCCTCCATAATTAAAATTGTCATCATTGAACCCCTATTTATAGACGCTGTGAATAGTATTTGGTTTCACAGTTATGTAAAAAAATAAACATGAATACAACGATAAAAAAGGGAAAGCCGCTTAACCAGTAAGCGGCTATAAAATTATTCTCCTAACGCTTCTTTACGCAGCTGCTCCGCTTTGTCTGTGCGCTCCCATGGAAGGTCAACATCGTGACGTCCAAAGTGGCCGTACGCAGCAGTTTGTTTGTAGATCGGACGGCGCAAATCAAGCATTTTGATAATGCCGGCAGGTCGTAAATCAAAGTTATTGCGAACAACTTCAATCAGTTTTTCCTCAGAAGCTTTTCCTGAACCGAATGTGTTGATTGAGATTGACACAGGCTGTGCAACACCGATCGCGTAAGCAAGCTGTACTTCGCAAGAATCAGCAAGCTCAGCCGCAACGATGTTTTTCGCAACGTATCTTGCCGCATAAGCTGCAGAACGGTCTACCTTCGTCGCGTCCTTACCTGAGAACGCGCCTCCGCCGTGGCGTGCATAGCCGCCGTACGTATCAACGATGATTTTGCGTCCTGTAAGTCCCGCATCCCCTTGAGGGCCTCCGATTACGAAACGTCCTGTAGGGTTGATGAAATATTTTGTTTCTTCATCAATCAGCTCTTCAGGAACAACCGGATTGATGACATGTTCTTTAATGTTGCGCTGAATTTGCTCAAGTGTAATTTCAGGATGATGCTGAGTTGAAATAACAATCGCGTCAATGCGGACTGGTTTGTTATTTTCATCGTACTCAACCGTTACCTGTGTTTTGCCGTCAGGGCGAAGGTACGGAAGAATATCTTCTTTACGGACTTCACTTAGGCGGCGGGCTAATTTATGGGCAAGTGAAATTGGAAGAGGCATAAGCTCTTTCGTTTCGTTGCACGCATAACCGAACATTAATCCTTGGTCACCCGCACCAATCGCTTCAATTTCTTCGTCGCTCATTGTGCCTTCACGGGCTTCAAGCGCTTGGTCTACGCCCATCGCGATATCAGCAGACTGCTCATCAATTGATGTTAAAACCGCACAAGTTTCCGCATCAAATCCGTATTTTGCACGTGTGTATCCGATTTCTTTAATGGTTTGGCGAACCGTTTTCGGAATGTCAACATACGTAGAAGTTGTGATCTCTCCGCTTACAAGAACCAAACCTGTTGTCACAGATGTTTCACAAGCAACACGCGCGTTAGGGTCTTTCTTTAAAATTTCATCTAAAATGCTGTCAGAAATCTGGTCACAGATTTTATCCGGATGCCCCTCCGTAACAGATTCTGATGTAAATAAACGACGATTTTTACTCATGATTTGCTTCCTCCTGCACAAGGCCTCCCGAAAGACCTTGTATATATGATACGGAACTCGCTCCCTCTTATACAATGTACAGTTATATTAGAGAATGTTAATTGGCATATTTATGAAATAAAAAAACCTTTTCCATCGAGGAAAGGGTTTGGTCTTTGTGCCTTTCACTCTTATCGCTCAAGGAATCATACAACCTTGCAACAGGTTAGCACCTTGGTTGTCTCACTCAGTTGAACATAATAAATAACAGAGAAACCGGTTGCTGGGCTTCATAGGGCCTGTCCCTCCGCCAGCTCGGGATAAGAGTATCCGCTCAATGAAATATCTTATCGTAAAAGGGTTTGCAATGTCAATATGATTCAGAAGAAATAGGCACCTATATTGAGGGAAAACAATGGAAATGCACACACAAAAAATAATAAATAGTATAGACTATTTGAAAATATATGTTATACTAATTCACAATTAGCAAAACACAAAAAACGATAAAGGAAGGTTTCATATGAACTCAGTTGATTTGACCGCTGATTTACAAGCCTTATTAACATGTCCAAATGTGCGTCATAATTTATCAGCAGCACAGCTAACAGAAAAAGTCCTCTCCCGAAACGAAGGCATTTTAACATCCACAGGTGCTGTTCGTGCGACTACAGGCGCTTACACAGGACGCTCACCTAAAGATAAATTCATCGTGGAGGAAGAAAGCACGAAAAATAAGATCGATTGGGGCCCGGTGAATCAGCCGATTTCAGAAGAAGCGTTTGAGCGGCTGTACACGAAAGTTGTCAGCTACCTGAAACAGCGAGATGAGCTGTTTGTTTTCGAAGGATTTGCCGGAGCAGATGAAAAATACAGGCTGCCGATCACCGTCGTAAATGAGTTCGCATGGCACAACTTATTCGCCAGACAGCTGTTTATCCGCCCGGAAGGCAATGATAAGAAAACAGTTGAACAGCCGTTTACCATTCTTTCCGCTCCGCATTTCAAAGCGGATCCACAAACAGACGGCACACATTCCGAAACGTTTATTATTGTCTCCTTCGAAAAGCGGACGATTTTGATCGGCGGAACCGAATATGCCGGAGAAATGAAGAAATCCATTTTCTCCATTATGAATTTCCTGCTCCCTGAAAGGGACATTCTATCCATGCACTGCTCCGCCAATGTTGGTGAAAAAGGCGATGTCGCCCTTTTCTTCGGACTGTCTGGAACAGGCAAGACCACACTGTCAGCCGATGCTGACCGCAAGCTGATCGGCGACGATGAACACGGCTGGTCTGACACAGGCGTCTTTAATATTGAAGGCGGTTGCTACGCCAAGTGCATTCATTTAAGCGAAGAAAAGGAGCCTCAGATCTTTAACGCGATTCGCTTCGGGTCTGTTCTAGAAAATGTTGTTGTTGATGAAGATACACGTGAAGCCAATTACGATGATTCCTTCTATACTGAAAACACGCGGGCGGCTTACCCGATTCATATGATTGACAACATTGTGACTCCAAGCATGGCAGGCCACCCGTCAGCCATTGTATTTTTGACGGCTGATGCATTCGGAGTCCTGCCGCCGATCAGCAAATTGACGAAGGAGCAGGCGATGTACCATTTCTTGAGCGGTTATACGAGCAAGCTAGCCGGAACCGAACGCGGTGTGACGTCTCCTGAGACGACGTTCTCCACATGCTTCGGCTCACCGTTTTTGCCGCTTCCCGCTCACGTCTATGCTGAAATGCTCGGCAAAAAGATTGATGAGCACGGCGCAGAGGTTTTCTTGGTGAATACCGGCTGGACCGGCGGCGGCTACGGCACAGGCGAACGCATGAAGCTTTCTTACACAAGAGCGATGGTCAAAGCAGCGATTGAAGGCAAATTAGAGGATGCTGAAATGATGACTGACGATATTTTCGGCCTGCACATCCCAATTCACGTACCTGGCGTTCCTGATCATATTCTTCAGCCGGAAAACACGTGGACCAACAAGGAAGAATACAAAGAAAAAGCTGTCTACCTCGCAAATGAATTCAAAGAGAATTTTAAAAAGTTCGCACATACAGATGCCATTGCACAGGCAGGCGGCCCTCTCGTTTAAAAAGCAAAAGCCAAGAGCGATAACGCTCTTGGCTTGTTTTAATTGACAGAATGCAGAGAAGTCAGCTTGTACGTAATGATGGTCCGGCCTTCTTCCCATTGAAGCTTCTGCACTTCAGCTGTGCCTGACTTTTCGCCAAACTTTGTTTTGCGTACATCCATTGGAATCTCCATCGGATATACTCGGTATCCGTCCTTCTCTAACGTGAATATATTTTCATCTATGCGAACTTCTTTTCCTTTTGTCACAATCAGTGTATTAAATTCAACAGGCATTCCCAAAGTGAAATCCCCTTTCGTTCTCTTTTTTCTTTATCATAACATATTTCACTGTCAGCGGTTTTTCATCCATTGTGTGAGCTGCCGCACGATACGCCGGTTTTCTTTTGGCGGGAAATAATGTGTGAATGTACTATAGTACCACGTCTCCACCGGCTTATGCAGTTGTTTTAACTTCTCTTCAAATAAATAGGAATGCTGAATCGAAACATTTTGGTCTTTTTCTCCATGGATTAACAGCACGGGTGCCTGAATTTTATTTACTTGGTCAAACGGTGTCCTCCATTGATATTCCTCAGGCACCTTTTTCGGTGTTCCGCCGATGACTCTTTTCATCATTCGCCGCAAATCCTGCCGCTCCTCGTATGTAAGAATCATATCACTGACGCCTCCCCAGGAAACAAATGAAGCTGCCTGCCCGCCCATTTCGATCGCAGTGAGCATTCCCATAATTCCGCCGCGGGAAAAACCGAAGATGTGGATTCTATCCTTCTTGACATTTGGGTGCTGCTGAAGCAGGCGAAAAGCAGAAAATGCATCCTCCCTGTCTTCTCCTGCAAAATCCTCATTGCCTTCTCCTCCTTGATTTCCTCTGTAAAAAGGAGCAAACACCACAAACCCTTGGGATGCAAACTGGATAATCCGGCCCGGCCGAACCATGCCCACGCTTTTAATCCCGCCGCGCAAATATAAAAATCCGTCATATTGTCCCGGTTCCGCCGGCTCAGCCAGAAGCCCCTTAACCCGTAATCCATTTGACAGATAGCAGATCGTATACAAACGCACATGCTGGCTTGGCGACGGAAATCTTCTTTTCTCTACAATCAAAACAGCCGCCTCCTTTTTTTCTATATGCTTTCCTTACTCCAAAATTACATCCGGAGAACCTGATTAGGCATTCACACATTTTTATACCCATCATACGATATGTAAAGCAAAAAAGGATATTAACTTGATGCGAAATAAGGAGGTTGTCTATGTGAACAGATGGTTAAGGCTGGGCTTCGCCTGTGTCTGCAGTATCTTTCTGATGATCGCCCTGGCGGCTTGCAAGCAGGAAGAAACGCTCACAAAAGTCAAAGTAGCTGAAGTGACCCATTCAATTTTTTACGCACCTTTATATGTTGCTGAGTCTAAAGGGTTTTTTAAAGAAGAAGGGCTTGATGTCGATGTGAATACGACCTGGGGCGGAGACAAAACGATGACATCGCTTCTTTCCAACGGCTCCGACATCGCGCTTGTCGGGTCAGAAACATCTATTTATGTCGAAGCGCAAGGGGCTAAAGATCCCGTCATTAATTTCGCCCAGCTGACTCAGACAGACGGAACGTTTCTTGTCGCGAGAGAAGATGTTGAACACTTCGACTGGGATCAGCTGAAAGGAAAAACGTTTCTCGGTCAGCGAAAAGGCGGCATGCCGCAAATGGTCGGCGAGTATGTACTGAACAAACATAAGATTGACCCGCATAAGGATATAGACCTCATCCAGAACATAGACTTCGCCAATATTGCCAATGCGTTTGCTTCTGGAACCGGTGAGTATGTACAGCTCTTTGAACCGCAGGCTTCTCTCTTTGAGAAAAAAGGCATCGGCCATATCGTGGCTTCATTCGGAGAAGAATCAGGAGAGGTTCCTTATACGACTTTTATGGCGAAACAAAGCTATTTGAAGAAAAATGAAGACACAGCCGTCAAGTTTACAAAGGCCATTTATAAGGCGCAGCAGTGGGTTGAAAACCATTCTGCGAAGGACATCACAGATGCCATTAAAGATGAATTTGATGATACCGACCCAGACGTCATCGAAACATCCATTGAACGCTATAAAAAACAGCATTCATATTCACCAGACCCTCTGCTTAATGAAAAAGAATGGGAGCTTCTCCAAACCATTATGGATCAATCGGGAGAACTGCCGAAGCACATTCCATACAATCAGCTTGTAAATAAAGAAATTGCTGAAAAAGTCACCTCGGAGAAATAGGAGGCGCCATCTATGTCTTTCTTACATGTCGACCATGTAACCCATACTTATTTTTCTATTAAAGAAAAAACAACGGCTGTGCGGGATATTCATTTCGATGCCGAAAAAGGCGATTTCATCTCATTTCTCGGCCCAAGCGGCTGCGGAAAAACAACATTGCTTTCCATTATTGCCGGTTTGATTGAGCCATCAGAAGGCAGAGTTCTGATTGAAGGCCGTGAGCCGAATCAAAAAGAACATAATATTGGCTATATGCTTCAGCAGGATTACTTATTTCCCTGGAAATCTATCGAGGAAAATGTGCTTCTCGGTTTAAAAATCGCCGACACGCTGACAGAAGAAAGCAAAGCCGCTGCACTCGGTCTATTGCCGGAGTTCGGCCTCATAGATGTGGAGAAAAAATATCCGAAAGAGCTGTCAGGCGGGATGCGCCAGCGGGCTGCGCTTGCAAGAACACTTGCGCCTAACCCTAGTCTGCTTTTGCTGGATGAGCCATTTTCCGCGCTTGATTTTCAGACAAAGCTGTCTTTGGAAAACCTGGTATTCCGCACATTAAAGGAATATCAAAAAACAGCAGTGCTTGTCACTCATGATATAGGGGAAGCGATAGCGATGAGCGATACGATCTTTTTATTTTCAAATCAGCCGGGCACCATCCATCAGATTTTTACCATTCCTAAGGAATTGGCCGCGATGTTGCCTTTTGACGCCCGTCAGGAACCTTCCTTCCAGACACTGTTTCAAACGATATGGAAGGAGCTGAATTCTCTTGAGAAACAGCAAAGAAACCATTGATCTGCTTCACGAGCAGTATCAATTCAAACAGAAAAAGGAAAAGTGGAAGGTCCATTCCTTTCAGCTTGCCATATTTATTCTCTTTTTCTCGGGCTGGGAAATCTCCAGCAGGCAGGGCTGGATCGATCCGCTGATCTTCAGCTCTCCATCAGCTGTGTGGCGATTATTGCTGGAGAAACTTGGTGACGGTTCTTTACTGTCACACATCGGCGTCACTTTATTTGAAACGGTGCTTGGCTTTTTGCTTGGGACGTTTATGGGCACGTGTCTCGCCGCTTTGTTATGGTGGTCTAACCGACTTGCCAGAATTTTAGATCCGTATCTTGTGATTTTGAATGCAATGCCGAAAGTGGCCCTAGGCCCGATCCTGATTGTCGCGCTCGGTCCCAGTTTTATCAGCATCATTGCGATGGGAGCCATCATCAGCGTCATTATCACAACCATCGTTGTCTACACCGCCTTCCAAGAGGTCGACGAAAACTATACGAAAGTCATGAAAACATTCGGCGCAAAAAAGTGGGTTATTTTTAAAGAAGTCATACTGCCTGCATCCTCCCCCGCGATTATTTCAACACTAAAAGTGAACGTCGGTTTATCATGGGTTGGCGTCATTGTAGGGGAATTCCTCGTTTCGAAGGTCGGATTAGGATATATGATTATTTACGGATTCCAAGTCTTCAATTTTACACTCGTATTCTTAAGCCTGCTGATCATCGCCATCTTCGCCACTCTGATGTATCAGGGCGTCGAGCTGCTGGAAAAGAAATGGACGAAGGGGAGGACATAAAAAACCCGGCATATGTGCCGGGTTTTTTTATTCAATCCATCCAGATTCTTTCAGTTTTTTCAAGCTGATCGGAAGTACGGAATCCTTCATAATAAAGCTGAATTTTTTATTGCGGGAAAGGTTCTCCGGAAGCTCGTGAAACAAAACCGGGCCTTTCGTTTCAAAGTAATCAGCCTGCTTTTCAAGCTTTTCTATATCTGCAAAATATATATTTTTTACAATCACTTTTTCTTTTCCGAGAACTTTATACTGTCCGAGATACTTGAGGCTTTTGACTCTCGCGCCCGTCTCTTCCTTTACTTCCCGGAGCGCAGCCTCTTCTGCGCACTCCATCGGCTCTACTTTCCCGCCTGGAAACTCATAGCCTCTGTCCTCATGTTCTGTTAAAAGCCATTTGCCGCCAAAACGGCAAATCACCCAGACATGCTTCGGGCTGTCCGAGAAAGGCTGATCGTCAAAGGAAAGCTGAACAGTATTCTGATAATAATCTTTAAACTCGTACATGTTTATCCCTCAAATCCGTTCCTAGCTATCTTCCATACATCATACCACAGTTACGTTTCTTCGGAAGCCTTTTATCAAAAAATAAGGGAAACCCAGCACGCCGTCAGGTTCTGAATGCAGACTAGCTCGTACAGTTTTTTGCGATAGCTTTTGCCGAAAAGTGCGGCCGACGCTCTGGGCTTTATTATGACCCTCGAACAGAGAAAAGTTACGGTTTGCGCTTAAATTTATTTTTTAACGTTTCTAAAAGATCGACAAGCATCTGAGGAACCGGTATGCCAAGAGAGCTGGCTGTCACAACAATTTGCACAGATTCATAAAGAATATAAAACATAATAGCCAAGTCACGAATTGATCCCTGTGTATTCAGCAGCTGATCAAAAAAGTGGCATACAGAGATCAGAGCCAGCGTGACTAATTTTTTGACAAGCCGGGCAAATATCTTTTTAAATGACAGTTTGTGAATAATGGTTTCCTTCAAAGTCGTACTGATAAATTCAATTGCCATAAGAGAGAGCAAAATCAGAAATGAATACTGAAAACCTCCAAAGAAAAAACCCGCTGCTGAAACGCTGACTGCTAAAAACGAAAAGATGCCAAAGTCTCTATCCATTTATCCCAACATCCTTTCACAGAAACGGCCTTACGATATTCTATGGTAAACAAGCCGAACGGATTGGATTTTTCAGAAAAATGGACTGGTTGTCGCCTATTTTTAAGATACAAAAAGAAAAGCCGGACGTCTTTTTTTAAGACATCCGGCCGTTCTATTTTTGAATTTAACCTAGGTAAGCTTTTAGCATCCAGTTATGTTTTTCAATATTTTGATGGATCGCAAGAAGCATGTCCCCTGTTGTTTCGTCACCGACTTCATCAGCTAAATCCATGCCGTTTTTCAGTTCTTCCGCGATGACTGTGAAATCATCATATACGCTTTGAACCATTTGTTCAGCTGTTTCATTTCCAGCAGCTTCTTTGACAGAAGCCGTTTCTAAGGATTCCTTCATTGTTGCAATCGGTTTTCCGTTCAGCGCCAAAAGACGTTCTGCTAAGTCATCAATATAAGTTGCCGTTTCATTGTACAGCTCCTCAAACTTTTCATGAAGAGTGAAGAAATCTTTTCCTTTCACATACCAGTGATAATTATGTAGTTTCACATACATGACTGTCCAGTTGGCTACTTGTTTGTTCACTGCTTGAATCAATTGTTCTGACATGGTATCTCCTCCTTGTTATATGACTATGTATACCCTTAATATCGTACGCTAAAACCTCTTTTTTACCCTTATCTGTCACGATTTCTTCTATTATGCTACAATTGTTAAAAAACGGGAGGTGGAATGTCATGACGCTTCTCATTACGATAAGTATTTTGATTGTGCTGGCTGTTTTGCTTGTAACCATTTGGACGACTGTAAAAGCCTATAATGTAAAGCATACCATTGATCCACCACAAGAAAATCACTCTGATTCACACAATCAATGATGATGTGAATGCTCCTCTTCTGACTGATTGCTGGCAGCATCGGCGTCTCCGACTTGGACTTTTAAGGTCGGCATGCTATGCTGTTTTTTTGCTGTGACATGGGATTGGACAGTGTATACACCATCTTCCTTAAACGTCGTTTCCAATCGGTATACGCCTTTTTCTTGTTTCGCCTTAAACATTTGGCTTGCGTCTTTTTCCCCTTCTTTCCATACTTCAAACTCTACTTCATCGGCATCCGTCACAGCTTCATCACCATATGATACGGCTGCTTCATAAGCAGCGCTTTCTCCGGGATTTACTTTTTCAGGCCCGGTCAGCTTGACATCCAAAACCTCCGGCGTCTCAGCTGTATTTGCTTTGCTTTCACCAGATCCGCATCCATTAAGCAATAAAGCAGAAAAAAGCAGAACAACCAACATCTTTTTCATGCCATCACCCTTTCATCGTTTACCTAAATAGTAGCAAACGCTTACAGCAAATGGTACATAAAATATGAGACGTCACAAAAAAGACCTTTTTGCTTATGCGCAAAAAGGTCCTTTCTATTTTAGCCAAATACTTTTAGCAATTCTTCTTTATCCTGTGAAAGCCAGAAACGCATTAAACGTTTAGCGCCTTCCAGATCATGAAGCTTCGCTTGGCCGCACTGCTTTTCATTCGCAGCTGGTATTTCTGTAATCTCTACCGCTTCCTTCATTGTGTCTTCAAGCAGATCAACGATTTCCGCTGATGTCGGCTCTCCGCTCACAACTAGATAATAGCCTGTCTGGCAGCCCATTGGAGAAATATCAATGATATCAAAATGATCGTATTTCTCAGCATGAGAACGAATCGTAAACGCGAGCAAATGCTCGAGTGTGTGAATGGTGTCAGGCTTCATCGCCTGTTTATTTGGCTGGCAAAAACGAATGTCAAATTTATTTACAACGCCGTCTGTTCCTACTTTATGCACGCCGCAATGTCTTACATATGGAGCAACAACCGCATTATGATCAAGCTCAAAACTTTCTACTGAAGGCATAATGGCACTCTCCCCTTTTTTAAAAATGTAATTTCATTATAACATACTTTTCCGATAAGAATTATTGATTAACTTTTCAATCTGTGTTTTTTTTCTTATACTTGCATCAGAAAGGTTGCTGAAGAAACATGAAAACCCTATTCATCGCTCTGATCAGAGGATATCAAAAATTCATCTCGCCCCTGACACCGCCAACGTGCCGCTTTTATCCGACCTGTTCCCAATATGGAATCGAAGCGATTAAAACACATGGCGCTTTAAAAGGCGGATGGCTGACAATCAAACGGATTTTGAAATGCCACCCGTTCCATCCGGGAGGAGTCGATCCCGTTCCTGAAAAGAAACAAAAACATTAATTGTTATAACCGTTTACGATAAGATCCAGTTTTCCGGTTTTAGGATCAATGACTAAGCCATGGACCGGAACGTTTTCAGGGAACAGCGGGTGATGTTTAATAACATCTACGCTGTCTTTCACACTCGCTTCCACTGAATCAAAGCTTTTAAACCATTGATCAAAGTCTACACCGGAGTACTTTATTGTTTCGATGCGTTCTTCCGGAATCCCTCTTGCTTTGATTTTTTCAAGCATGCTTTTGCTGCTGATTTTGCTCATGCCGCAATCGTGATGCCCGATCACACACACCTCATCTGCATTCAGCTCGTACACTGCGACGAGTATACTTCTCATGATGCTTCCGAATGGGTGTGTCACAAGCGCACCGGCACTTTTAATGATTTTCACATCACCGTTTCGCAAATTCATCGCATGCGGCAGCAGTTCAACCAGACGAGTATCCATGCAAGAAAGAATCGCCATTTTTTTATCTGGAAATTTTGATGTTTGATACTTTTCATACTCTCTTTGTTCAGTAAATGTCTTGTTAAATTCGAGAATATCATTTAGAAGACTCATGTTCGTTGTCCCTTTCTATTCTTTTTACTCTTCAATATATCACAACCCTTGTTTATTCGTCATAATAAAAAAAGACAAACCCTCTGGTCTGCCTTATTTCCCCATGTTATAGCGTTTTTTGAACTGCTCAACTCGTCCGCCTTTTTCATTGAATTTCTGGCGGCCAGTATAAAACGGATGCGTGTCAGAGCTTACTTCTACTTTAATGACAGGATATGTGTTTCCGTCTTCCCACTCTGCTGTTTCATTAGATGTTTTCGTAGAGGTGCTGAGAAAACGGTAGCCGCTGTTGACATCCTGAAATATCACTTTGTGGTTCTTCGGATGAATTCCTTCTTTCATGTGAATCTCCTTTCAATAAATCGTAATAATTACGTTTTATTTTATAACCTTACAAACGTTTTGTCAATCTTCTTATATCCTTCCCTCTGTTTTCACATCGTAAACCTCATGGCATTTAAGAATAGGAAGAATAATCTAACCGAGGAAGCAAATAATAAACCTAAAATACATACAGAACGTCTTTTTAGAAAGGTGGTTTACGATTGTGGATGATTTAGTTTTGGCCAGAAGCCTCTTTGGCACGACAATGGGCTTTCATATCATTTTCGCAACGCTTGGAGTCGGTCTCCCGCTCATGATTTTAGTGGCGGAATTGATCTATCAAAAAACGAAAGATGACCATTATGCGATCATGGCGAAAAGATGGACGAAAGCACAAGCCGTTTTGCTGGGGGTCGCCATACCGACCGGAACGATCGCGGGCACTCAGCTCGCGCTTTTATGGCCGGGATTTATGGAAGTCATCGGCCGGGTGATGTCCCTGCCATTTCAAATTGAAATCTATGCTTTTTTTGTTGAAGCCCTATTCATGTCGATTTATGTATACGCTGCAGACCGTTTGTCACCTGCAATGAGGATTGTTGCTGTTTTCTTTGTGTTAGTCGGGGCAGCAGCATCAGCTGTTCTGATTACGAATGTTCACGCTTTTGAAGGTACACCCGCCGGTTTTAAAATTTTAAACGGAAAAATTACAGATGTTGACCCGTGGGCTGCGTTTTTTAATCCTAGCTTTTTTATCACTGCCGGCCATGTCGTGCTGTCCGCGTTTATGACCGGTGCGTTTATCGTGGCTTCTGTTGCGGCGTATAAAATGATCCGGACGAGGAAAAAGGAAAAGGTCTATCGCTTTCACCGGAAAGCCCTTTTGCTCGCACTGACGATCGGCGGTATTTTTTCATTGCTGACCGCTTTGAACGGACACGAATCTGCACAGATGCTGTACGAATACCAGCCCGAAAAATTAGCCGGTGCGGAAGGCCTGTTTGAAACAAGATCCCACGCCCCGCTCGCTATCGGCGGTTTTACCGACCCGAATGAAGAAAAAGTAAAATGGGCAATCGAGATTCCATGGGCTTTAAGCTTTTTGGCAGCGAACCGTTTTGACACTGTTGTAAAGGGATTAAATGCATTTCCGAGAGATGAATGGCCGCCGCTTTTCATTCACACGCTGTTTAATGCGATGGTCGGTGTAGGCATGCTGCTTATTCTTTATTCCATTATCGGAGTGATCTGGAGAAAGGTGCTCAAGAAAGACCGTTTCCCAACGTGGCTTTTGGTCATTTTCATGACAGCAGGCCCTTTTAGTCTCATCGGCATTGAATTCGGCTGGATTTTCGCATGTACGGGGAGGCAGCCTTGGGTCATCTATCATCTGCTGAAAACGTCAGATGTCGTAACAACGACTGGCTCGATCGGGGTGCTGTTCTTATTTTTCACATTTGTTTATGCCGTGTTAGGCGCAGCTGTTGTCTACGTGCTGCTGTATTATTTCCGCAAGCACCCGGTTGACGAAGATTTAAATACAGCGGAGTCGTAATGGCTTCGCAAACAGGAAACCAAATGGAAGGAAGATCGACAAATGGAGATTTCAACTGACGCTCTGATCGCCATCTCAATTATCTGGGGCTTTGTGTTTATTTACGCCGTCATGGCGACAATGGATTTTGGAGCGGGATTTTGGTCTATGATCTATTTAAATAAGGAGCATATGAAGGCCACCGATATTGCGAATCGCTTTTTGTCCCCGACTTGGGAGGTCACAAACGTCTTTATTGTGGCCATCGTCGTGGCGCTTTTCAGTTTTTTCCCCGGCGCGACATTTGTGCTCGGAACCGTTTTATTAATTCCCGGAAGCATGATTTTGCTGCTTTTAGCGATTCGAAGCGGATTTCTCGTTTTTTCAAATACAGCAAAGGAGCGGAAAACGCTAAGATATATTTCCGGCATCTCCGGCTTTATCATTCCTGCTATTTTAATTTTGGTGCTTCCTGTGACACACGGAGGGTTTATAGAAAAAACGGATGGAATCTATAACTTAAATATGTCTAAAATCTTTTCAAGCCCCAACGCCTATTCATTTATCGGGTTTGCGATTTTAAGCACCTTATTTTTGTCCTCGCTGCTGCTTGCAGATGTTTCAAATGTGGCAGAGGAACAGGATGCGTACCGAGCCTACAGAAAAAGCGCCCTGATTACCGGCCCGATTTCACTGTTGTTTGCTGTATGCATCATGGTAACAATGCGGAATGAAGCAAACTGGCTGTACAGCGGAATGCTGAATGATTTTACTTGGATTATTGCATCGTTCATTACATTTGTCATTGCTGGAATCGCCCTTTTTCTGCCTAATAAGAGCTTTGGGCAAAACATCGGAAAACCGCGGCTTGCACTTGTCGCGATTGGGATACAGTATTTTCTCGCAAGCTACGCGTACGGGCGGGCGCATCTTCCGTATATGATTTATCCTGATGTGACAGTCATGTCAGGCTTCACAGAGCCAGCAACGTTCAGGGCGCTGTTTGCGACTTATATCGTTGCATTTATCATTCTATTTCCGGGCTTTTATTTCTTCTGGAAAATGTTTATGCGAGATAAACGCTATATCCGCCAGGAGGAATAGAGGGCAAGCCAGCCGGCTATACTAATCCAGAACCTTTATAAGGAGGGGATGGCATGGAGCAGAAAATTCTATGTGAGGTCAACAACTGTTCTTATTGGGGCAAAGGTAACAAATGCACCGCTGATGCCATTTATGTTGTCAGCCATACTGGTGAAACGGCTGAAAACAGCCGGGAAACAGACTGCAAAACGTTTAAGCCGCATGATTTGTAATTAAAAGAAAGAGCTGCATCAGCCAGCTCTTTCTTTTTGCATGTTGAGTGTTCTCAGCTTTTTAGTTATGACCCCGTTTGCAGGTGAAAACAAAAAGGCGCTTGCATAACATACACCTGTCATGGCTGCCATCGCTCCTGAAATCGAAACATTAAGCCACGTTGCGAAGAAATAGCCCATGACCGCCGACAGCCCGCCAATCAACGCGCTGAGAATCAGCATATAAAGAAGCCGGTCTGTCAACAAATGTGCCGCAGCCGGCGGAACAATCAGCATGGCCACAACCAATACGGCACCAACCGAATCAAAGGAAGCAACAGTCGTCAGGGACAGCATGCCCATTTGCACGTAATGAATGAGCAAAACTGGTATTCCCAAGGCTAAAGCCATTTGAGGATCAAACGAAGCGATTTTAAACTCCTTATAGCACACACTGATCAACACTACGTTTAAAACCAGAACAGATGTCAGCATCCAAAACGCTTTCGGCCCAATATCAACCCCGAATACCGTCACCGTATTCCACGGCACAAAAGCGATTTCTCCCATTAACGAGTGCTCAATATCGAGATGGACATTCGCTCCATACACAGAAAGCAAAATAACCCCGATTGCAAATAAGGATGTAAACACAACTCCTATGGCAGCATCTGATTGAACCCCCTTGCTATGAAGAAGCTGAACCAAGAAAGCCGTTAACAGACCGGTTGCGGCTGCGCCAATAAACATAGAAATCCCATCGAGACTTCCCGTCACTAGAAAAGCGCCGACAATGCCAAGCAACACTGTATGACTGATTGCGTCGGCCAGCATCGCCATGCTTCTCAGCACAAGAAATGTGCCGATCAATCCGCAGCTTACACCGACTAATACACCGGTAGCTATAATCCATGCTTCAAAACTCATTTGCGATCTGTCCCTTCTCGGCATCATGAGACGCTTTTCGACGCTCTGGCATCCGTCCATACAGCTTTAAGAGTGAATAAAGCCGCTCTCTCGTTTCTCTCGGTAAACGGTCCGGATCAAAGCAGTCCTGATCGGATTCTATATTGGCAAGTTCCATTTCATGCATGAGATACACTTCATACATCCGCTGCTTCAAAGCTGTGTGATAGCCTTTTTCTATCCCTTTGCTTGTGATTTGCCAAATTCCATTTTCGATACGCTCAATGCACCTCTCTTGTTCCAAGTCATTTAATGCCTTAAGGCATAATGAAGGGGATAGGCGTCTTTTCTTTCTTACACTTTCAACAGTTACACAAAGATTATTCTTTTCATACTGTTCATAAATCTCCAAAAGCACTTGCTCCCTGCTTGTTCTGCGCCGCAGCCTCATCAGCCTTATGGCTTTAGCAGCCAATCCCCGCTTAGGCGCGCAAATCATTGAAAAAAGAAAGAGCAGCGTTGCAGATAAGATCATTAATGGCCCTGTCGCCATTCCCTTCATCGTGGTGCTAAGCAGGGTTCCGGCCACGCCGCTGACCCCGCCTGTCATCCCGGCAATGACGATCATCCCGGTTAATCGTTCGGTCCAATATCTCGCAGCTATGGCAGGTGTAATCAGCATAGCCGCCATTAATATCACACCAACAGTCTGAAGCCCAATGACGACAGCACAGACAATCAGACAAGCCAAAAGCCCATTTAAAAAACGCACCGGGATTCCTAATCCCTTTGCAAACGCGAGATCAAAAGTAATCAATGTAAATTCCTTAAAGAAAACAATACATAGGAGCAGTAGAGCAGCGGATATTCCTGCAATAAGGATGATATCCTGCCTGACCAATGAAGCAGCCTGGCCGAATAAAAAAGAATCAAGCCCGCTTTGGCTTCCCGCCCCCTGTTGCTGAATATATGTCAGCAGAATGATCCCGACGCCAAAAAACACAGAAAGAACAATCCCGATCGCCGAGTCCTCCTTTGTTTTTGAAAGCCGCGGAATCAGCTGAATACAAAACGTTCCGAGCAGCCCGACGAGCGCCGCACCCAGCAAAAAGAAAGGCAGTGATTTTTGCCCAGTGAACAGAAAAGCGAGACACACTCCCGGCAGAGCTGAATGGGCCATCGCATCGCCGATTAAACTTTGCTTTCTCAGCAGCACAAAGCTGCCCAAAACACCGCTTGCCATCCCGAGCAAAAGCGTACCGGCCAGCACCCACTGTGTATTCGGATGCTGGAGCTGCAGCCACAAACTTTCAAACATCGCGCTCACTCCTTATGTCCTTCTGCCAGCACTTTATCTTTTAAAAACGTAAGCCTTCCTCCATATGTTTTTTGCAGGTTTTCGATCGTAAAAACGTTTTCCGCCGGTCCGAAAGCGATTTTTCTTAAATGAAGCAGTAAGATCCAATCGAAATAATCCTCGGCGGTCTGCAGGTCATGATGGACGACAAGCACGGTTTTTCCTTTTTCTTTGAGTTCTGCCAACAGCGTCATAATCGCCCGCTCCGTCGCTGCATCGACACCTGCAAACGGTTCATCCATAAAATAAATGTCAGCGTTCTGGCAGAGTGCCCGGGCAAGAAACACCCGCTGCTGCTGGCCGCCTGACAGCTGGCTGATCTGCCTCTTCGCATAATCAAGCATCCCGACTTTTGCTAATGCGGCCTTCGCCATCTCCACATCCGCTTTCTTTGGCCTCTTTAATAAACCGATTCTCCCGTATCTTCCCATTAGGACGACATCGAGCGCGCTTGTGGGGAAATCCCAGTCAACCGTGCCGCGCTGCGGAACATATCCGATTCTGGTCCGCTGATCCTTATAGTCTTTGCCGTAAATAGAGATGTCTCCGGAAGCACGGGGCACAAGACCGAGAATCGTTTTGATCAAGGTTGATTTTCCCGCGCCGTTTGGGCCGATAATGCCAATAAGTTTTCCTTCCGGCACCTGCAGCGAAATGTCCTGCAGTACAGGCTTTTTATGATAAGCAACCGTCACATTATCAAGCTCAACAGGGAACATATCCTTCACCTCTTTTCTTTATTTAAGCGCTTTACTAATCGTGTTGATATTGTGGCGGAACATTCCTTCGTATGTGCCTTCTTTTGTGCCCTTTTCACCCATGGCATCCGAATAAAGCTGACCGCCGATTGTGACTGTATGGCCTTTTTCTTTAGCGCCTTCCACTACTGCATTGATTGATTTTTCAGATACACTGCTTTCTACGAACACAGCTTTTATTTGTTTTTCTGTCAGAAGATCAACCAGCTCCTGAACATCCCTTAATCCATAGTCCGAATCTGTGCTGAGTCCCTGCAGGCCTTTTACCTTAAATCCATACTCATTCCCAAAGTACGCAAACGCATCATGAGCAGTCACAAGCACACGGCTTTTCTCCGGAATATGTGCGATCTCTTTACGCGACCACTTGTCTAAATATTGCAAATCTTCTTTGTACTCTTTGGCATTTTTCCGAAAGGCATCTGCGTGCTGAGGCATTGCTTTGCTGAATTGCGCTTCAATTTCATCCACCGCATAGATCCATAACGGAATGCTGAACCAGACGTGGGGATCAAACGTCTTGCCTTCCCCCGCGGGAATAAGCTTATTTTTCGGAATGGCCTCAGCTACTGCCGCCGATTGTTTTTGTTCGCCGATTTTTTGGAGGACATCCTCCATTTTCCCTTCCAAATGCAACCCGCTGTACAGAACAACATCGGCAGACATTAATTTTTTCGTGTCACCTTGGGAAGCTTTGTAGAGGTGCGGATCAACCCCCGGTCCCATTAAAGAGGTGACTTTTACATGTTCACCTCCGATGTTTTCTGCTGCATCGGCAATTTGAGATGTTGTCGCTGTCACTTGTAATTGCTGATCAGCGCTTTTTCCGGCTGAATCCGTTCCGCATCCCGTTAAAACAAAGGTCGCAAAAAGCACTGCTGCCATCAGCCCTCGTCTCATATTTCTCCTCCTCTTTGCCATCAATGTCCGATTGTTTTATCTTATGTTGTCAGTTCTTAGACATGTGACATTAAATTAGCCAAAAGCATGTTTTATTTACACAGGACAAAAAGTTTCCTTTGTGCAAAATTATCGCGTTTGGCCATTTTTGTCAAGCTAATTTACATAAAAAAACCGGCTGGGTCAGCAGCCGGTCCAAACGAGAAGGGATGTATTCAACGAACACTTTTACTGTAACAGCACAGTGTCATTTATTCAAAATAGCAAAATGCTTTTTTCTTAACCATGCTGTGTGAAAACATCCATTTTGGTCACATATTTTCGCATAATGTCTTGGTTTACCTCAACCCCTAAACCAGGCTGTTTTGACACAGAAATAAATCCATTATCAATACGAATATCAGGAGTTACAATATCTTTATCCCAATAGCGTGAGGATGAAGATATATCGCCAGGTATTGTGAATTGAGGCAGTGAAGCAAGCGCCACGTTCTGCGCTCTTGATATGCCTGTTTCCAGCATTCCGCCGCACCAAACCTGCATATGATGCTCTTTGCATAAATCATGAATTTTTAAGGCTTCTGTTAAGCCGCCGACACGAGAAGGTTTTATATTAATAATTTTGCAGCTTCCTAGCTCAATTGCCCGTCTCGCATCATCAACTGAACAAATGCTCTCATCAAGGCAAATGGCCGTTTTCAAATGTTTCTGCAGGTGGCGGTGGTCAACGATATCGTCGGATTGAAGGGGCTGCTCAATCATCATTAAATGGTAGTCATCAAGCTCCTTTAAGCGGCTGATATCCTTCAGTTCGTAAGAGGAATTGGCATCGGCCATAAGCGGGATGTTTGGGAATCGGCTACGGATGGCCTTGACCAATTCCACATCCTGCCCAGGCTGAATTTTAATTTTTATTCTTTGATAACCTTCTTTTTGATAGCTCTCTATTTCCTTCAGCATATCGTCAAGAGGCGCCAGGCCGACTACCACCCCGGCAGGGACTTTATCTCTTGTTCCGCCCAATGCCTCAGCAAGGGATACGCCCTTCTTTTTGGCATAAATATCCCATACAGCCGATTCAAGTCCCGCTTTTGCCATCCGGTTTCCTTTATACCGCGCCAGGCTGTCCGGCACTTCTGAAGGATGATTGAATTCACGGCCGACGACATTTGGGATAAAAAAATCTTTTAGCATATGCAAACATGTTCCAATGGTTTCCTCGGTGTACCAAGGCGAAGAGAAAGCGGAAACTTCTCCCCAGCCTGTGACACCTGTTGTATCAATGGCTTCCACGATCAGAAATTTACGCTCTTGAAGCGTTTCGATACTGTTTTTAAACGGTTTCTTTAAGTTCATGCTCAAATGGTAAAGCGTGATTTTTTCTATTTCGATCATAGCAGTTCTCCTTTACGCGCATCCTTCAGCTGATTTCGCAAGAGCTTATTAGACGCATTGCGCGGCAGGCGGTCAAGCACATAGAATTTTGCCGGAATTTTATACTTCGCCAAGCGTTCTTTACAGTAGTCAGTCAATTCTTCTGCGCTCACAGGCGTGTGAAGGACAAGATAGGCGTGAGGCACTTTCCCCCATTTTTTGTCCTCAGCCCCTGAAACCCCGGCTTCGGCCACAGCGGGGTGTGAAAGCAGCACTGACTCCACTTCGGCCGGATAAATGTTTTCTCCGCCAGAAATGATCAGATCTGAACGTCTGTCTAATACATATAAAAAGCCTTCATTGTCCAAATAACCAAGATCACCTGTTTTCAGCCAGCCATTTTGAAAAGAGGCTTCGTTTGCGCTCTCCCGGTTAAAATAGCTTTTCATGACATTCGGGCCTTTGACCATAATTTCACCGTGTTCAAACGGTTCACATACCTGTCCGTCCCGCTCTATTTTGATTTCACACGAAAACAGCGGTTTCCCCGCAGATCCGAGCTTTTCCATACTGAATTCCGGCGACAGGGTAACAATTTGCGAGCATGTTTCTGTCATTCCATATGACTGAAAGACAGGGAATCCTTTCTCACGGCATTCCTCAAGCAATGGCAGCGGTGCAGGACCGCCGC
The DNA here is from genome assembly GCF_000877815.1 of Bacillus sp. YP1. Classification (NCBI taxonomy): domain Bacteria; kingdom Bacillati; phylum Bacillota; class Bacilli; order Caryophanales; family Bacillaceae; genus Bacillus; species Bacillus sp. YP1. The sequence goes on from NZ_CP010014.1 coordinate 2,761,365, forward strand.
CGAGAAGAATGCATCTGATGGATTCAGGGCAGCGGTTTGTTTCTTCCAAAAGACTGGCCAGCATAGTCTGCACCGCAGATATCATTGTCACTTCATGCCTGTTGATAGAATCCAGCACATCGCTTACGGAAAAACGCTGGTGAAGCACGACAGTCATTCCATAGATCACAGATTTAAATAATGCGGACAAGCCGCTGATGTGAAAGAGCGGCAATGCGATAAGCCAGCGGTCTTGTTCTGTTATACCCAAATTAAGAGCGGACGACACCGCACTGAAATAATGGTTTCCGAACGTTTGCTGAACTCCCTTGGGCTTTCCTGTCGTACCCGACGTATACATCAGCGTTGCCGTTGCATCCATTTGCATATAAGCCTGGATCTCAATTTCCTCTGCTGCTTCTTTCATCAGTTCATCCACATCAATCGTTTGAACGATGTGTTCATATTCTTTCTTCTCAAAGCTTGAATCTGTCAATAAAAAGCCGGATCCCGAATCCTCCAGCTGAAACAGCCTTTCATGTGTTGACAGCTTCGTATTCAAAAGCACCGCCTTAACACCAAGCAAAAAACAAGCGTGAACGGCGTATACCATTTCCGCACGGTTTTGGAGCAAAATAGCCGCAGTATCCCCTTTCCGAACCGAATGAGCGGCAAGCTGTGCCGCCATTCGTTTAGACGCAGCAAATAATTCTGCAAATGTCACGGTTTGGTCTCTATAAATGAGAGCGATTCTCTCAGGTGTCAGCTGTGCCCGCTGCATGAGCCAGTTGGGCTGTTCTGTCAGCATGTCATCATCTCCGAGGTAAAATGTCTGTATTGAAAAGAAAACAGCTTGGACCGCAAAGTCTCAAGCTGTTGGTTTACTAAGTATTGCTGATCACGGGAAACGAGGGAACTGTCCGAAATCTGGTTTGCGTTTTTCCTTAAAGGAATCACGGCCTTCTTTTGCTTCATCTGTTGTGTAGTAAAGAAGGGTAGCATCCCCTGCAAACTGCTGAATTCCAGCAAGTCCGTCTGTGTCCGCGTTAAACGCAGCTTTAAGAAAGCGCAGTGCGGTCGGGCTTTTTTCAAGCATTTCTTCACACCATTTAATCGTTTCTTCTTCAAGCTGTTCCAAAGGAACGACTGTGTTGACAAGACCCATGTCCAGTGCTTCCTGTGCGTTGTACTGACGGCATAGGTACCAGATTTCACGTGCTTTTTTATGTCCTACAATTCGAGCCAGGTAGCCAGAACCGTAACCTGCATCGAAGCTTCCCACTTTAGGGCCTGTTTGTCCGAAAATTGCGTTGTCCGCAGCAATTGTCAAGTCACATACGATGTGAAGCACATGGCCTCCGCCGATCGCATATCCGGACACCATCGCAACAACCGGTTTCGGGATGACGCGGATTAAACGCTGAAGATCCAATACGTTAAGACGCGGGATCTGGTCGTCTCCTACATATCCACCGTGGCCGCGCACTTTTTGGTCTCCGCCAGAACAAAATGCCTTGTCCCCTGCACCGGCAAGCACGATAACCCCAACGTTTTGGTCGTCTCTTGCGTCAGCAAACGCATCAATCATTTCAGCAACCGTTTTAGGGGTAAACGCATTATGTACCTCAGGTCGGTTGATTGTTATTTTTGCAATGCCATTATACGTTTCATACAATATCTCATCGTATGTCCGTTTTGTTTTCCATTCAGCCATATGATGACCTCCTTTTATTCTCTATGTGAATGAGTCAGATGCTTGTCAAAAACTCACTCACTATTTTACCAAACAATCGCGGCTGTTCCACATGGACCGTATGTCCTGCTTTTGGAACAATCTCTATTCTACTAGAAGGAAGCATCTTATGCACCTCTTGATTGATGGCGCAAAATTTTTCGTCCCACTCCCCGCAGATAAGAAGCACAGGAACATCTATTTCCTCTACACGGCTCCACAAGGAAGGCTGTGAACCGGTGCCCATGCCGGTTAAACTGTTCGCAAGCCCAATCTTATTGTTCCGCAGACGGCCCGATCGTATCCTGTGCCGAATATCTTCAGCCAGCCTCTGCTGAGATGAAAACAAAGGGATATTCTCCCAATACGCAACAAACGCTTTGAGCCCGTCTCGTAAAATAAAATCAGCAAGCTTCCGGTCCCGCATGATTCGTTCCCGCCGTTCCCCAAGTGTTTTGAGCCCCGGCGTCGTGCTTTCAAGCACAAGTGCCGATACCCGCTCGGGATATGTCATCGCAAAAGAGTAAGCAAGCCTTCCTCCCATAGAATACCCAATCAATTTCACTTTGTGAAGTTTTAATTGATCAAAAATCTCGGCAAGGTCAGAAACTTGCCGGCTTGTGCTGTATCTTTTCCCATTCAGCGGGGCATCGGTTTCCCCATGCCCTAAACAATCAATTTTGATCAAACGGGAATCAGGCAGCATTTCATCAAGAAAAGTCCATGATTGTTTGCTGCCGGTAAACCCGTGCAGACAGACGATGGCTTCGGAAGCATTCGGTCCCTCGTCTGCCACTGCATATCGGACACCATCTGATACCGTTATGTTTACAGTTCCCATTGTTTTTTCACTTCCCGCACAGCCTCATTCAGCATATCGCGATGAAGCTGGACTCTTGATTGGCGATCCGTTTTGATTTCAATCAAATGGAGTCCGGGCTTGTCTGCCTGCGGCGCGTAAGCTGTTTTGAATTCATCCCAAGAAGCCGGGCATGAATACGTTCCGCCGTAAAGTGCAGCCGCATGCTTGAAATCGAGCCCTGTCGGTGTGCCGAACAAATCTTCAAAGTGTGTCTTCTCAGAAGCCTGCGGCAAAAAGGAGAAAATCCCTCCTCCGTCATTATTGACAAGAATCACAGTAAGAGGAATACCCAGCTTTTTGGCCGCCAGCAGGCCGTTTAAATCGTGATAAAAAGATAAATCTCCAATCACAAGGGTAACAGGCGCTTTTGTTCCTTCACATACCCCCATGGCAGAGGAGACGACACCGTCTATCCCGTTTGCTCCCCGGTTTGAATAAATCCGGAAAGGGCGGTCCTGCTTTTCAAAAAACGTATCAACATCCCTGATCGGCATGCTGTTTCCCACAAACAGCGAGCTGTTTTCAGGCACAAGATGCTGAAGGATTCGATAGAGATTACCTTCAAACGAAACATCTTCACTGCTGATTGTTTGCAGATGCTCGCGGAACCGCCCATTGACAAACTGCCACTTTTCCAGCCACTCTGAGGATCTGGTGGCAGCAGTAAGGCCTGCCATGATCTCCTCAGCAAAAACAGACGCATTACAATGAATCATATGCGCGCTTGCCTGTGTCGGGTCTCTCCACCCTCCATCCCCGTCAATCACGATTTGCTGAATCGCCGGATCATCCTTAAGCCATAAGAAAACCGGTTTTGAAACAGGCATCGGCCCAAACCGAATGACAACATCAGGACGAAGTTTCCGCTTCAGCTCATCATCTTTTAAAAACGAATCATACGCATCAATAACAGTGCTTTTATCATGAACACCATTCCGCAGATTAGACAGCGGATCCGCTAAAATTGGATACTGAAGCGCTTTTGAAAGCGCAATAATGTTTTCCTTGTCCGCATCACTATGGAGCTCTCCGCAGACGATCATTCCTTTTTCAGCCTCTGCGAGCATCTCAGCCACATCAGACAGGGACTCGCGGTCAACAGACTGCGTACCCGTTTTCACAGACACATGACGCCCTGTTCTCATTCTTCCAAACGGCTCATCTGAAAGATCCGGCATCAGCGGTTCGCGCAGCGGCACATTCACATGGACAGGCCCCATTGGGCGCTTTTGTGCTTCTCCGGCAGCGCGGCTTGCCAGCGTTCGGATGTATCTCAACATTTGCGGAGACTCTTCAGGAAGAGCAGAGTCTGTGAAAAACTTAACAAAGTTACCGAATAAGAAGTGCTGATTAATAGCCTGCGGTGCGCCTACTTCGCGCAGCTCATGAGGCCGATCAGCAGTTAACACAATAATAGGCACCCTTGAATAATGGGCTTCAACCACAGCCGGATAAAAGTTGGCCGCGGCTGTTCCAGATGTACAGATCAATAGTACGGGACGCTGCTTCGCTTTTGCCAAACCTAAGGCAAAAAATCCGGCAGACCTTTCATCAATTTGGACATGGACGCTGATATCGGGATGCGCAGCACAAAGAACAGCCAGCGGTGTAGATCTTGAGCCCGGACAAACGACGGCGTCCGTAATTCCGGAAAGGGCGAATTCATCAATAAAACTTCCGATGTAATGAGTAATCGGGTTGACTGTCAACGCCTCTCACCTCCTAATGCAGAGATCATCGGCTTTAATTTAATCTGTGTTTCTTCATATTCCGAGATTGGTTCCGAGTCTTCCACAATACCGCACCCGGCAAACAGCCTTGCTGTGCTTCCTTCGATGAGCCCTGAACGAATGGCTACCGCGAATTCCCCGTTATCCTGGCTGTCAATCCAGCCGATAGGGGCCGCATACCAGCCGCGAGACATCGGTTCAATCTCTCTGATCACGTCAACAGCTTTTTCCTGAGGTGATCCCCCAAGTGCCGGAGTGGGGTGCAGCTTCTCAATTAAGTCAAAAATCGAAGCAGACTCGCGCAGCTGTCCAACAATCGGCGTAAACAGGTGCTGAACGCTTTTTGTTTTGTACAAAACAGGTCCATCAGGCTTTTCAACCTCTGAACAGCTTGATACAAAAGCATTATGAATCATACCTACCACAATATCATGCTCAAGCAGGTTTTTCTCATCGTTTAATAATTCAAGGCCTATCCGGCAGTCGTCTTCTTCATTCACGCCTCGTTTAATGGAGCCTGCCAGACAGGAAGACATGACAGTGCCGCCGTCTCTTTTGATCAGTCTTTCCGGAGACGCGCCGACAAAAGTTTTGCCTTCTTGTTCAATTGCAAAAACATAGCTTGTCTGCTGATCGTCCAGAAGGGTTTTAAGCACCGGTTCTATTTGGATTGGACCGTCAAACGTGAGCAGCAGCTCTCGGGCAAGAACAACCTTATCATATTGTTTCCCTTTAATTTGGCTTGTGGCTGTTTCGATTGCTTTCAGCCAATCATCCTTATCCAGCTCTTCGGCTGCTGCAATCACAGCCTGATCTTCTTGCTTGAAATCGGGAACCATAAATTCCGCCGCAAAAGCTTTTAAGCCTTCTAAAACAGCTTCTGCGTCTTCTCCTCCGCTTACCCATCTGTTAACTGTTAAGAACGGGCCTTCAGCAGTCATCGTCAGCATAAGCGCAGGCACAAAGAAATCCCCTTCCGAGAAATGGTCCCATTGTGAACCTCTTTCTTCGCAAGGGTCAAAAGAAAATCCTCCGAATAACACAGGTCCCACTGCAGAATGCTGCAGCTTTTCTTCTTCATAAATATGAAAAGCCGTCTTTTTAAAGCGCTCCCATTGTTCAAAAACCTCACGATACCGCTCGCTGTTTTTTTGATTTGTCTGGAAAACCGCTTCTTTGCCAAGACCGACTATTGTCAATTCACTTTCAGGATCTGACCAAAAAAATCGATTGCCTGTATATTTTTTTGCTCCGTAATTGAAAAATGATAGAGGGTCAAGAGACTCGATTTGTCTCGAATAGCTTATTAAGACAGCATGGTTGACTTCTTTGGCTTTATGTAATGCATGTAGAACTTCCTTTCGGAACGTACGCTGCACCGTTGTCACCATGAGACATTCCTCCATAATCCTTAAAATGCTTTTAATACCATACACCTGTGTCTCCTTTGTGTCAAACACAGATCATGCAGTCCAAATGGCCTGCCTTACCTATTATAAACCTAATTTCAGAAATGAAAAAGAAACAAAGCTTAAATTTCTTTCTCCACTGATAGCAAAGGTTGTATCCGCTTACCATAAAAGGAAAACCTCCTATATTCCTCCACCCGCCATTTATGAAAGTTCTCAGGCGATCTGTTCATACTAAAGGTATGCATCACAGAGAAACGAGGCGATCACATTGCTTACGAAAGAACAGCTTCAGCATTTAAAAAATGAACTGGAACAAACGAAAAAAGATATCTTAAACCGTTTCAAAGACAATGACCATTTTCAGCTTAACTCAGCCTTTCCTTATGATTCGTGGGGTGAGCTTTCGGCATACGACAACCATCCCGGCGATCAGGCGACAGAACTTTACGAGCGTGAGAAAGACATCGCTCTAGACTTGCATGAGCGAGAGCACCTTCGGGACATTGAGCATTCATTGAAGGCGATAGAAAACGGTACGTATGGCATTTGTGAAGTCAGCGGAAAGGAAATCCCTTTCGAACGACTTGAAGCGCTTCCGACTGCCACAACCCTCGCGGAGTATTCTTCACAGGACGTGGTTTCCAAAGACCGTCCGATTGAAGAAGAAACACCATTCGGGCAATTTGAATTTGATGATGATGAAGAAATCAGAGCGCCATATGACAGTGAGGATTCCTATCAGGATGTCGAAAAATATGGTAACTCACAAACGCCGCAGGATATGGAAAACCCTCCGCTCAGCTATGATGATATGACGATGAATGCCGAAGAGAATATCGGCAATACGGAGTCTTACGAAAATTTCATCGCTACAGATATCACTGGAAAAGAAATTACCGTTTATCAAAGCAGAGCCCATGAGCGCTATGAAGAAGAACTTGACGAAGAGGGAATCATGACCACATTCGGCGATCTCCACGCTGATTGAACCCCCGATTATTGGGGGTTCTTTTCCGTTTTCAGCATATCGTAAATCAGCTTCAGATAATCCTTTTGCAGGCCGATGTCATACCGCTCGCCCTCTAGCAATTTCCCGTATACGGTACATGCCCCGAGCGAAGCTTTTATCGCATCCGTTACCTGCACTTCTCCTCCGCTATCAGCTTCTAATGCCTCCAGCTCATTAAAAATATCCGGTGTGAAAATATAACGCCCTGCTGCGGCAAAATGAGACGGAGGGTTTTGTTTAGGTTTTTCCACAATATCCTGTATGCGATAAAGCCCTTTTTCAACAGACTCCCCTTTTATCACCCCGTAATGATGTAAATCCTCCGTTTTTGTTTCTTTTAAGCCGATCACACTGGACTGATATTTCGTATACACTTCAATCAGCTGCCCCAAAGCCGGCTGATTGGCGGAAAAAATCAGATCATCAGGCAAAACGACGGCAAAAGGCTCTCCGCCTGCAAATTGCTTTCCGAAAGAAATGGCGTCGCCAAGACCCTTTGCATAAGGCTGCCGCACATAGTGAATCCGTATATCCGGAATGGGATGTTCACTAAGCAAATGCAGTTTATTCTTAGAGGCCAAAAAAGCCTCAAGTGCCAAAGAGGAATCAAAATAGTCGACAATCAGATTTTTATGGCTCGATACAACCATCAAAATGTCCTCAATGCCTGACTCCTTTAATTCTTCAACAAGATAATGAATCACAGGCTTAGATCCTACCGGAAACATTTCTTTCGGAATCACCTTCGTCACCGGCAGATTTCTCGTGCCGAATCCGCCTGCAGGAATGATCGCTTTTTTTATCATGTTATATTCCCCTCAGCTCATGTTTATTACATGATATTCCAAGAGCGCATCCCGATGTTTGTACATCTGAAATTAGGCGGAAGCAACTGGGCAGAAAGCGGAATCACGAACCAGCCCTTTTTTAATAGGATATTGATATATGACCAGTAATCTTGTAAAGGAGCTCAGGTGATGAAAATTTGTGTGGTTGGCGCCGGGTATGTCGGTTTAACCCTATCAGCGGCACTGGCATCCATCGGACATGACATGATATGCACAGACAAAGACGTCAAAAAAATCGGGCAGCTGAAAAAAGGAGTCATTCCCTTTTACGAGCCTGGGCTTTCAGATGCAATACTTCGTTGCGGCAATCTCTCGTTTTCTTCTGAAGTGAAATCGAGCATGGAGGAATGTCCCGTTATTTTTATCGCAGTCGGAACCCCGCCGCGTTCGGACGGATCAGCTGATACGAAAGCCCTGCAGTCCGTCATCGGTGATTTAAGAGAGGCAATCCGATCGTATAAAACCATCATTACGAAAAGCACTGTTCCGCCCGGGACAAATGAAAACATAGCAAAACAGCTGATTGCCTCCGGAGTGTCTAAAAACCTCTTTAATATCGTATCCAATCCTGAGTTTCTGCGGGAAGGCAATGCCTTATATGACATGCTGCATCCTGACAAAACAGTCATCGGTGTTCAGGAAGAAGATCACGTATCGGCAGCCATCGTCAAATCCATTTACAAACACATTGATACCCCTTTTATCGTTACAAGCTTAGCGGGAGCGGAGCTGATCAAATATGCCAACAATTTCTTTTTAGCAGCCAAAATTTCGTTCATTAACGAAATGGCCCGCATATGTGAAGCCTATCAATCAGATATCTCAGATATTTCCCGCGCTATCGGTCTAGACCCAAGGATCGGGGAGCACTTTTTGCAGGCAGGCATCGGATACGGAGGCTCTTGTTTTCCAAAGGATCTGCAGGCGCTGCAATTTGCTGCCCAGAAAAAAAACACGGAGACCTTCCTGCTCCGGGCCGTGCAGCACATTAATGACACCCAGCTCGGCCTGTATATCAAAAAAATACAGTCATTCTTCGAAACACTTCAAGGCAAGAAAGCGGCTGTACTCGGCATTTCCTTCAAACCGAATACCGATGACATCAGGAATTCTCAGGCTGTCAGACTGATGGAAAGGCTGGCGGAGCTGGGATGTGATGTTCATGCATATGATCCTGAAGCTGTACTTCCAGAACATTTGCGGCAGCATGTAACTCAGCATTCTCAAGCTTTTGATGCGATCGAAGAAAGCGACTTTTTATTTTTGGCGACAGAATGGCCCGAGTTTTTAGCGTTTGATTGGAAAAAGGCTGCAGGCATCATGAAAGGGCGTCTTGTGATTGACGGACGCAACGTATTAAAAAAAGAACTGATCGAGGCTTGCGGCCTGATCTGTACGGGAGTTGGCCGTCCATGAAAATACTAGTCACAGGAGCAGCGGGCTTTATCGGCTCCCACCTCTGCGAAGAATTACTAAAAGATAAGAAACATAACGTTATCGGAATCGATGACTTTATCGGTCCTACTCCATTTTCCTTGAAATTAAAAAACCTTAAAAACCTGCTGCCGGAAAAGCGATTTACGTTCATAAAGGAAAATCTGCTGACAGCGGATCTTGCTCCCTTACTGGAAGGAGTGGACGTCATCTTTCATTTGGCGGCCATACCGGGTGTCCGCTCAAGCTGGGGCAGTCATTTTCACCCATATGCCGCACATAATATCCAAGCGCTCCAAAGGCTCCTCGAGGCGTGCCGGGAACATTCTATTCAAACGTTCGTCTTTGCATCCACCTCTTCCGTCTATGGTGAAAAACAAGGAAAAGTCAGCGAAAACACGTCGCTTTCTCCTTTATCTCCGTACGGGGTAACAAAGCTTACGGGAGAAAAGCTTTGCCATGTGTATCAACAAAGCTTTGACATTCCAATTGTGATTCTCCGTTTTTTTACCGTATACGGGCCAAGACAGCGGCCGGATATGGCTTTTCACCGGCTCATTAAGCAGCACCTTCAGCAAAAGCCGCTTACCATCTTCGGTGATGGGCAGCAGTCAAGAGATTTCACTTATATCAGCGACTGTGTCAAAGGCATCACCGCTGTTCTTGAGAAACCCCACCTTATTGGTGAAACAGTAAATATCGGCGGTGCTGAGCGTGCCTCAGTCTTAAAGGTTGTCTCCCTCATTGAGGATATTTCCGGTAGAAAAGCAACACTGCACTTTTCGGACAAAATAGCAGGGGAACCGCGCAACACGTGGGCGGATATTTCAAAAGCAAAGCAGCTCTTGCATTATGATCCCGCCACATCCTTAAAGGATGGCTTGACCAACGAAATCGCCTATTTATCGTCGCTGTATCAGGGGGAATAAAAATGAAGCTTGCCTTTATCTGTACAGAAAAGCTGCCGGCGCCCGCAGTACGCGGCGGCGCTATTCAAATGATGATTGACGGTGTCACGCCCTATTTCAGCAGCAGGTACGACCTGACTATTTTTTCAATAGAAGATCCAGGGCTTCCAAAAAGAGAAACAAAAGACGGCGTACATTATATCCATCTGCCAAAAGAACATTACCGCGAGGCGGTAGCCGAAGAGCTGCGAGCCTCTTCCTTTGACCTCATTCATGTGTTCAACAGGCCTTTAAATGTCTCTTTATATAAAAAAGCCTCACCAAACAGCAAGATCGTTCTGAGCCTGCATAACGAAATGTTTTCTGAAAAAAAAATGACCTTCGCGCAAGGAAAAGAAGTACTCGACAATGTCTCCATAATCACAACTGTGAGCGAATTTATTAAACAAACCGTCATTGAACGTTTCCCTGAAGCCGAGGACATCACAAAAGTTGTGTATTCCGGCGTTGATTTAAACTCTTATCCGCCCGTCTGGACGATGAAAGGCTCGGCTGTCAGAAAAACATACCGGAAAAAATACGGTATTGAAGATAAAAAAGTTATTTTATTCGCCGGCCGTTTAAGCCCGACAAAAGGACCTCACCTTCTCATTCACAGCATGAGACGGATTTTGCAGCAGCACCCTGATGCTGTACTGGTCATAGCAGGCGGGAAGTGGTTCAGCGATGACAGCGAAAACCAATATGTAACCTATCTGCGCACGCTGGCGCTGCCATACAGAGACCACATAATCTTTACAAAATTCATTCCCGCTGACGACATCCCAAACCTTTTTCTGATGGCAGATGTATTTGTGTGCAGCTCTCAGTGGAACGAACCCCTCGCCCGTGTGAATTATGAAGCAATGGCGGCCGGCACGCCCTTAATTACCACAAACCGGGGCGGAAACGGAGAAGTCGTAAAAGACGAAGTCACCGGCCTTGTCATCGACAGATACAACAAACCTTCTTCATTTGCAAAAGCAATTGACAGAGCCTTTACAGATCAAGAATTAATGAGCAAAATGACAAAAAACGCCCGACAGCATGTAGAAGCTTTATTTACCTTTACCCATGCGGCCAAAAGGCTCAATACTGTTTACCAATCCGTTCTCACTCCGAAAAACAAACAATTTCCGCCGCCTTTTCTGACGCAAAATTTTGATTTATCATCTATCAATCAGCTTTTTGTGAAAGCAAAAACATAAAACCTACAGCTCGTGTTGCAAAACGGGCTGTTTTTTTGCTGCAGAGAACATGAAAAAAGGCATAAATATGACTTTATGCCTTGCGCTTTACGGTTTGAGAAAACCATGGAGCTGGTTTAGATTCACTTGGAAGAATGATGATTTCCACTCTAGCTTCCTCCGCTAAGTCTGGTTCTTCATCTTCCTCCTCTTCTTCTACATATGGGGGCGCTGAGCGTTTCGAATCACGCTCCTCCTCAGGCTCCAGAGTGGTTTCGAATTTTGTTTCTTCTTCATCATCGACGATTTTGCGATCTGTTTCCTTTTCCTTCGTTTCTTTTTGATATTCTTTCGGTGCATTGATGTGAGGGAGCTCTCGAATGCTGCCCACATCTAAATGCTTCTCCTCTTCTTCCTTCTCAGCTGAGATTGAGTCATGAGCCTGCCATCCCATCGGTCCAGGCGGTGTAAATACGAATTGGTCGAGATCCAGTTTAGAAATAGAGGCTTTTTGTCTCGATGACCTCATGTCAATTCGCCTCCCGATACGCTTTTATCTTTTTATACAGTTCCGGCAGTTTATCCAAAAACGAATCTTTAGATTCTTCAACAGAAATCATGTTTTGCAGCGCCCAGTTATACTTCTCATCTGACCACGTTTTCTTTTGCTTCAAATAATATTTGTGCCCGATTGCACAGAACAAATGCGGAAACGCGAGATCAATCCAAAGTACCTCGTACTGTTTTTCTGTGAGCGGATACACTGCGTCGTAGGCCGCAAGCAGTGCAACCATGAAATCAGTATCCCATACAGAAAGCTTAACCATCACTTTATTCAGCAGAATACGAAGGTCTCTTGACGGCAAATCGTAGGTAATCGAGTGAAGCTCCTTTAAAAAAGGCTCCCCTTCGATCTCAGTCAAACGTGCCAATGTAAAATCCTGAAAACAGAATCCGCCATGCTCGAGTGTCTCTTTTGTCCAGGTTTCGTATTCTGAGTCATCAAGCGCTCTGAGAGCTTCTTTTCCTCTTGCCAGCATTTTATCAGCATGTTTTAAGAAAGTTTGCGAAAATACGTCATCAGGATAGGATGCTGCGATCTGCATATTCCCTTCAAGTTCCTGCAGCTTCCAACGGTACAATTTGTGCCATTTTCCCAGCCTGCTTCTCTTCTTGCTTTCATCTGTGCAAACATATCCTTTTGAGGCATGATGAAAATGGCCGGCAAATGACATGACTTTTTTCATTTGCTCTGCATCATAGTAAATCATTTCTTTTCCTGTCACTTTGTCATATAAACTGTAAGAAACCTGATCCGTGCCCAAGCAGCTACCGCCATTTTTTGTTTGATGAATCGGCGCTATCGGCAGCCCTTTCTCTTGTAAATGGGCGTGTGCCTGAGTGATAAAAAGCATCCGCTCCGGTTTCATTTGCGCTTCTTTTAGCAGCTTTGGGCCATGATCAGTTTCGACTTCCCAGATTTTGCGCCCGCTTTTGTTCGATTTCAGCGCCACATGGTCGATATGAAACGGATAATAACTGAGAATTTCGGACACAATCTGTTCTTCATGCTCTTTTTGGTACACTCTGTTCACCCCTTCTATCTGTTCTTTTCATAGACGCTGAGCAGATTTTCAGCCACCCTCTGCCAGCCAAAATTGCTTTCTGCCTCACGGCGGCTGTATTTCCCAAGCCGTTCCCGCTTTTCCGAGCTGCTCAGCAAATCATTGATACGTTCGGCATATTGTTTAGGATTTTCAAAGTCATGAATGATGTAGCCGTTTTTCCCTTCCTCTATGACCTCTGGATTGCCTCCCCGATTGCTTGTAATAATAGGAAGTCCCGCAGCCATCGCTTCATAATGCACCCTTGCTAAAGGCTCCTGCCATTGCGAAGAGCATACAAATACATCTGACATGGTATAAAGGCGCGGAATGTCCTTTGGCTTCACAAATTGAATAAATGTGACATGATCCTTTTGCATCGCACCAAGGGTATGAAGATGTTTGACATAGTTATTTAATTCATTATCTCCGAACCATTTTGACCCGATAAACACCATCATGACATCGGGGTGCTCCTCAATGATGTCCGGCAAAGCCTGCAATAATATGTGCGGGCCTTTGACTTTGCTAAGCCGGCCGACAAACAAGACGATTTTTTTGCCGTGAAGCCCCAGCTCGCTTCGCATCTCTTCGCGAGCTCGCTGCCCTTCATTCGTCCAGTGAGGGTGGTACGTTTTTAAATCCACACCGGAATACACCGTTTTTGTTTTTGATCGTGCTGACGGAAAACGGCTTGTGATCGTCTGTCCGATATAATCGCTGACCGTAACAATCTGCGCTACGGAGTCGATGCAAATCTCGCCTTCCGCCTGGCTGATTTTATCGTAAGCGAACATTTCATTGTGAACGCTTAAAATAAAAACAGCATCCGGCGCCTGTTTCTTCAATTTCGGAACCCAGCTTGGGCGATTACAAACATGCACAAGATCAAAACGGCTCTTTTTCAGCTCTGCTCCAACGGCTTCTTCATAACGGTCTTCATCCAAATGCACATAATGGACACCGTCTACCTTCTCTCTATCAGCGAGATTCGGATCTTTAATAGAAAACACAGTCACCTCATGTTTTTTTGCAATTAAAGGGGCAACCGCTTCGAGGTAGATTTGAATGGCGCCTCCTCGAACCGATGGGACAGGAAGCTTCTCTGTGGCGATCAGTGCTATTTTCATACATAGCCTCCATTCCTGCATGATTTTTAACTAGTTAGAATCATGATACGGCTGAACAAGCAACTTGTGCGGAATGGGACTGCCCTAAAAACAAAACGGGTAAACAACCAGATTCATCTATTAAATATAGTCAAATAACTCAATCATTTTTTCCTTTTGATTCATAAGGTAGGAGTAAAACAGGTAAGGATGTGTCCTTTAATGGCAGAAAACCATGAAGTCATTGAGGAGGGGAATTCATCAGAGCTTCCTTTATCAGCAGAAGATGCAAAAAAATTAACGGAGCTGGCTGAAAATGTGCTTCAAGGATGGGATGTGCAGGCTGAAAAAATAGACGTCATTCAGGGAAACCAGATGGCGCTTGTCTGGAAGGTCCACACAGACTCCGGCGCGGTTTGTCTAAAACGAATACACAGGCCAGAAAAGAAAGCGTTGTTTTCCATTTTCGCGCAGGACTATTTAGCAAAAAAAGGCATGAATGTTCCTGGCATACTCCCAAACAAAAAAGGTAGCCTATATTCTAAGCACGGCTCATTTCTATTTGTCGTATATGACTGGATCGAAGGAAGACCGTTTGAGCTGACTGTAAAGCAGGACTTGGAGTTTATCATGAAAGGCCTTGCTGATTTTCATACAGCTTCCGTCGGATATCAGCCGCCAAATGGCGTTCCCATATTTACCAAATTAGGTCGCTGGCCGAATCACTACACGAAACGATGCAAACAGATGGAAACGTGGAAGCTGATGGCGGAGGCGGAAAAAGAAGATCCTTTCTCACAGCTTTATCTTCAGGAGATAGATGGCTTTATTGAAGACGGGCTGCGCATCAAAGACCGGCTTTTGCAATCGACCTATGTTCCATGGACTGAACAGCTGAAAAAAAGCCCTAACCTTTGCCACCAGGATTACGGAACCGGGAATACACTCTTAGGAGAAAATGAACAGATTTGGGTCATCGACTTAGATACCGTATCATTTGATCTGCCTATTCGCGATTTGCGCAAAATGATTATTCCGCTTTTGGATACGACGGGTGTTTGGGATGACGAGACATTTCATGTCATGCTGAACGCATACGAATCCAGAGCCCCATTAACTGAAGAACAAAAACAAGTCATGTTTATAGATATGCTGTTTCCTTATGAGCTTTACGATGTCATTCGCGAAAAATACGTCCGCAAGTCTGCTTTACCGAAGGAAGAATTAGAATCAGCTTTTGAATATGAACGCATTAAATCAAACGCATTGCAGCAGCTGATTTAACCCCATCATTTCCCCCGCATATCGGGGGTTTGATCTTTATAAGCTAAAGGGTAAGTGTAAATGTAAAATAAATACATACGGAGGGTACAAACATGAAAAAGATTTTCGGCGCCATAGCGGTTTTTGTGATTACATATGCGCTGTTTTCAGCCGCGGGCTACCTGTTTCCTGTGGACCAAGAATGGTACAATTCATTGAAAAAACCGGACTGGACGCCAAGCGGAACTGCGATCGGCATCATTTGGGCCATCCTGTTTGCCCTGATTTCCCTTTCAGCAGCCATTGTATATGCTGCGTTTTCATTTAAAGGTGCGAAAAGCTTTTGGTTTACACTTTTGATAAATTACGTGCTCAATCAAGCCTTCAGCTATTTCCAGTTTACGCAAAAAAATCTGCTGGCTGCATCGCTTGACTGCCTGCTTGTCGCCATCACAGCAATCGTATTACTGATCATTGCCAAAAAATACAGCAGAACCGCAAGCTATCTTCTTTTGCCTTATTTTTTATGGAGTGCATTTGCGACGTTCTTATCCTTTACAATCAATTCAATGAATCTGTGAACAAAAAAAGCCGCTTATACAGCGGCTTTTTCACATCATCGGCTTGATGCCCCAAATGTCCTTCGCATATTCCCGGATCGTGCGGTCGCTGGAGAAATATCCTGAATGAGCAATGTTTACAATCGAACGCTCAGACCATTTCCTTCGCTCTCGATAATCAGCTTGAATTCGCTCCTGCGCATCTGCATATGAGCTGAAATCCTTCAGCACAAAATACTCATCATTATGCGGAAGCAGCGAGTCAAAGATCGATTCAAATTCATCTGCTTCTCCTTCAAAAAAACCATTGATCAGCTGATCCGCTACCTGCCTGATTCTTCTGTCATGCTGATAATATTCCCTCGATCTATAGCCGCCGTTTTCCTGATACGATAGAACCTCATCCGCCTTTAAGCCGAACGTGTAAATACAGTCAGGGCCCACCCGCTCAAGGATCTCGATATTTGCGCCGTCATGCGTGCCGATCGTCAAAGCCCCGTTCATCATAAACTTCATATTCCCTGTACCAGACGCTTCCTTGCTTGCGGTTGAAATTTGCTCACTTACGTCTGATGCCGGAAAAATTCGCTCAGCCATAGAAACTCTATAATTTTCTAAAAAAACAACTTTGATCAGCTGTTTGACCGCCGGATCATAATTGACTTTTTCTGCGACAGAATGGATCAGCTTAATGATTTTCTTGGCATAATAATAGCTTGGTGAAGCCTTTGCCCCGAAAATAAAGGTTTGCGGGTAGATTGAAAACCCCGAATCCTCCTTGAGGCGGTTATACAAATACATAATGTGAAGAACATTCAGCAGCTGCCGTTTATATGCATGAAGCCGTTTCACCTGTACGTCGAATATGCTCTCAGGGTTCACAACCACCCCGGCCGTGCAAAAAATCAAATCGGCAAGCTCTTGTTTTTTCTTGCTTTTGTTGTTTTGAAACTGTTCAATAAATGCAGGATCAGTGGCGTACGGTTCTAAACGGATCAGTGATTCCGGCTGTTTGACCCATTCATCGCCGATCGCCTCTGTAATGATGGCAGACAAGCCTGGATTCGCTTTTAACAGCCAGCGCCTGTGGGCAATTCCATTCGTCTTATTGTTAAAACGATTCGGAAACAGCAAGTGAAAGTCGCGCATCTCCCTTTCCTTTAATATATCGGAATGTATTTTTGCAACGCCATTTACACTGTAGCTGCCTACTATGGCCAGATGAGCCATTTTGACAACACCATGCGCTGTAATCGCCATGTTCTCTATCCTTTTCCAGTCTCCCGGATACTTTTCCCAAACTGCGCGGCAAAACCTCTCATTGATCTCTTCAATAATCATGTACATTCGCGGGAGCAGCGGCTTAAACAAATGAATCGGCCATTTCTCGAGCGCTTCTGACAATGTTGTATGATTTGTATAAGAAATCGTATGTACAGTGATATGCCAAGCTTCTTCCCAGCCCATGTTCTCTTCATCGAGCAAAATCCGCATCAGCTCAGGCACCGCAAGCGCAGGGTGAGTGTCATTAATATGAATGCTCACTTTTTTATGCAGGCCGGATAAAGATTTATGTGTTTTACGGTAATTGTTCACAATGCTTTTTAAGCTTGCGCATACTAAAAAATACTGCTGCTTCAGCCGTAAAATTTTCCCCTCATCATGGGTGTCATCGGGATATAAGAATTCAGAAACCGCTTCTGTTTCTCGCTTATAAGACAAAATATTACCGCCGTGATAATGCGCATAGGGCTCGGCGTTCCAAAGCCTTAACGTGTTGACAGTGCCCGTTTCATAGCCGATGATCGGTATATCATAAGGAACAGCGGTAACAATTGTCGCTTGTTCGTGGCGAAAATGCAGGCGCCCGCTTTTTTCTGTCATATGGACTTCGCCCCAAAACGGCACGTCCACTGCTTGATCCGCATTCCTTACTTCCCATACGTTCCCGTTTTTCAGCCATTGCTCAGGCAGCTCCACCTGATGCCCGTCTACAATTTTTTGCTCAAACAAACCATGCTTATAACGTATGCCCATGCCGTGCCCAGGCAGGTTCAACGAAGCAAGCGAATCTAAAAAGCAAGCGGCCAAGCGGCCAAGTCCGCCATTGCCGAGACCTGCATCGTTCTCTATCTGAAGGATCTCCTCTAAATTGATGCCGATTTCCTTTAAACCAGCTTCTACAACATCACGAACACCAAGATTCATTAAGTTTTGCTCAAGGAGCTGACCGAGCAGAAATTCGATTGATAAATAATATGTCTGCTTCCCGGAATTTGATCTGCTTTTTTCATTCGTTTCGATCCAATCAGCGCTGATATACTCTCTGACCATATTGCCCAACGTTTTATATTGATCCAGCTTGGCAGAATCTTTAAAGCTTTTTCCGCACGTCATTTCCAGACGCTTTAAAAATAAGTCTGCAAAGCGTTCTTTACTCGAGAACATCCCGTCCACTCCTTGTCACCTGCTCGAAAATACGCTGATACTCTTTAGCCGACTTCCCCCAGCTGTAATCTGCATTCATAGCGGTCTTCACGATGCTCTTCCATACATCCTGTTGGCGATAAAACGACAGCGCCCTTTCTATCGTAAATTTCAGATCATGCGCATTAAAGGCGGAAAACGTAAAGCCATTGCCCGTTCCCTCTTCCTCCTGATAGGCACGGACAGTGTCGTAAAGACCGCCCGTTTCCCTGACAATCGGAATGGCGCCATATTGAAGAGCAATGAGCTGCCCCAAACCGCACGGCTCAAATTTCGACGGCATCAAAAACATATCAGAGCCCGCATAAATTTGATGGGCTAGCGGCTCATCAAACCCGATATAAGCCCGGCACTTCTCATAAAAAGCAAATTCTGCATACCGGAAATAATCTTCAAATTCACGTTCTCCTGTGCCCAGCACAACCAGCTGTATGTCTTGCTCCTCAAGAAGTTCGTGCATAATTCTGCGGACAAGATCAAGCCCCTTTTGTTTAGTGAGCCTTGTCACCATACTGATCAGCGGAATATCGTTTTTCTCTGGAAGCCCCATCCGCTGCTGAAGCTTCGTTTTGTTTTCCAGCTTGCATGCAAGATCCCCTGAATCGTATTGCGCCTCTATATAAGGGTCGCTTTTCGGCTGATAGAACGTATCATCAATGCCATTTAATATGCCGGTTACATCATCTTCCCTATATTGCAAAACCTGTTCCAACTGCTCACCATAATACGGCGTCATGATTTCATTTCTGTAAGTGGGGCTCACAGTTGTCACATGATCAGCCGCAATGATGCCCGCCTTCATAAAATTAACAAATCCGTTGCATTCTAACCTTTCATAATGAAAATGATCCATCTCAAGACCCAGCAAGTCATGTGTGACATCAGGAGGGAATATGCCTTGAAACTGCAGGTTGTGGATCGTGAGCACGCTTTTCATACGTTCATAAAAAGGATGTTTTCTGTACTCCTCTTTCAGCAAATAATTGACCATCGCTGTATGCCAATCGTGAGTATGAACAATATCGGCTGGAACATTCACAACTTTGGCAGCCTCCAGCACAGCTCTTGAAAAAAAGGCAAACCGCTCACCGTCATCATAATGCCCGTACAACGAATCCCTGTTGAAATAGTACTCATTGTCGATGAAGTAATAATTCACATCATCTTCGTCCATATGTTCAATTCCGCAATATTGCTGCCGCCAGCCGACAGCTACGGTGCACTCAGCCTTTTTCTTCATACGCTTTTTCCACGGCTCAGGTATTTGGCTGTACTTCGGCAGCATCACATATACTTCATTGCCTAATCGCGCAAGCGCCTTCGGAAGAGCGCCTGCTACATCGGCAAGACCTCCTGATTTAACAAATGGGGTGCATTCAGACACAGCAAATAATATCTTCAAGAATTCATCAGCTCTCCTTGCACCAAACCTTTTCTTAATACAAGCGGCTGGTCAGCTGTTCCAGCAGCTTCCGTCGCCTTGCCGATTTTAACGTCCTTATCAGAAATGACCTGCTCAAGAAGGCAATCCTCGCCAATCTGCGTTTTTTGCATAATAATGCAGTTTTTCAGCTTCGTTCCCTTTCCGACATGGACCGCCCTGAACAAAATGCAGTTTTCAACCTCTCCTTCAAGCACACAGCCGTTTGCCACCAAAGAATTTTTGACAGTGCTGTGTTTTCCGTATTTCGTCGGCGGTTCATCCTTCACTTTTGTGTAGATAGGCTGCTGCGGCAAAAACACCTGCTGCCAAAAACGGGGCTGAATGAGTTCCATACTGTGGGTATAATATTTTTCCACCGAATCAATAACTGCGGCATAACCTGAATATTCATAAGGGCAAATGGTCAAGGCGGAAGATTCCTTTTCAACAGCCTCCTGAATGGTTTTATAGCCTTTTTCGCTATGTCCGTGGATCAGATCCTTTAAAAGCGTTGTTGACATGATATAGATTTGCAGCGACTGGCCGTCCTGAAATACCTCGGTGACGTCGCAGCCAACCTCCTGGTGGCGTTTCAGCACATATTGAAATTGAATGTTGCATACGGTATGGCTGTTGGAGATAACAGCATATTGCTGAGTGCTTCTGTGGAAGTAATCTAGATGGTCCGAAAACTGGCGAAAGGAACCGAATTCATCGTATTCGTGATGAAGATGGGGAGACGGGAAAAAAAAGAGGCCGTCCTTTTTCCGGTGCAAATCCCATTCCTTACCCGCCCCAAGGTGATCCATGAGCGAACGGTAACGATACTTCGGAAAAATTGCAACACTCCTAATATCCGCATTCACCATGTTGGAAAGCATAAAATCAATCAGTCGGTACCTGCCGGCAAAAGGGATCGCCCCGAGCGACCGCTGTGCTGTTAAATCCTGAAGAGAATGCTTATATGTGGTTTCATCTATAACACCTAACATTTGATTATTGAACACTGACTCTGCCCCCTCTTCAGTAATTAAATCAATTCTTTTTCTACAAATTCCTCTGAAACGAGCAGCACCTCTTCAATGTCTTTTTCGGAGCGAATCACTGCGCCATCCGGCAGCACCATCCCATTAGGAACAATGGCATTTTCAATGACTACATGCTCCCCAATCGTCACATCCGGCATTATGACGGATGATGTAACAGTCGTATGCTTACCGACAGTCACACCTTGAAAAAGAACGGAGTGAGACACATTTCCATATACAACACAACCTTCGTTCACAAGCGAATCTTGAACCTGCGCATCAGATGAAATAAATTGCGGAGGCTGATTTGGATTGACGGAGTAAATTTTCCATTTGCGTTCAAACAGCTTCAGCTCCGAGTCCTCTTTTAACAAATCCATATTGGCTTCCCACAAGCTCTGCACCGTTCCGACATCCTTCCAATATCCCTTGAACGGATAAGCAGAAAGCTTCTTTTTCTCCTCCAAAAGCAGAGGAATAATGTCTTTGCCGAAGTCGTGGCTAGAATAAGGGTTTTGATCGTCCATCTCAAGATACTGTTTCAAAAGCGGCCAATTGAATATATAAATTCCCATTGAGGCAAGATTGCTCTTAGGGAATTTGGGCTTTTCATCAAAATGTGTGATCGTCCCATCTGGATTGGCCTTCATGATGCCGAATCGGCTTGCTTCCTCCCAGCCCACTTCGATGACAGAGATGGTCACATCTGCTTTCTTTTCAATGTGATAATCAAGCATTTTGCCGTAGTCCATTTTGTATATGTGATCTCCTGATAAAATCAGTACATACTCAGGATCATACTGATTCAAATAATTGAGATTTTCATAAATGGCGCTTGCCGTCCCTTTATACCATTTGACTTCTGATGACTCGGCATAAGGGGGTAAAACCGTCACGCCGCCATTATATCTATCCAGGTCCCATGCACTGCCGATCCCAATATAGGAATTCAGCTCAAGCGGCTGATATTGCGTTAAAATCCCGACTGTGTCTATGCCTGAATTAGAACAGTTGCTTAGGGTAAAATCAATAATCCTGTATTTTCCCCCGAAAGATACAGCCGGTTTGGCCATATTTTTTGTTAATCCGCTGAGACGGCTGCCCTTCCCGCCGGCAAGGAGCATGGCTACACATTGTTTTTTCATCTTTTTATCTCTCCTCTTTTTTTAACCGCCCGTAAAATCGAGATGCCGTAAGGGGGGATGGTCATCGTGATATAACACGGTTTATGATGAAGTGCTCCCTTTTTGGCCGATAACGGCTTTTTGTTGATTTGCCCTGAGCCTCCATATGTTTCACTGTCACTGTTAAGCACTTCAATGTATTGAGTAAAAAAAGGAACTCCAACATCATATTGATGATAGACCACGGGTGTAAAATTACAAATGATGACAAGCGCCTCACCGTGCTTTTTGCCATAACGAATAAAAGAAAAGATTGATTGTTCGTCATTATGGACATCAATCCATTCAAACGATTGTGCACGATGGTCATGCTCATAAAGGATTTTGCTTTTTTGGTAAAAGCGGAGAAGATCTTGCGTAAAAACGCTGGCTTTCTGATGCATGGGGAAGGAGTCCAAAAACCAATCAAGCTGTTCTGTATCTTTCCATTCATCAAATTGGGCAAACTCTGATCCCATAAAGATCAATTTCT
Source organism: Bacillus sp. YP1 (assembly GCF_000877815.1). NCBI lineage: Bacteria > Bacillati > Bacillota > Bacilli > Caryophanales > Bacillaceae > Bacillus > Bacillus sp. YP1. The sequence continues at coordinate 2,783,635 of NZ_CP010014.1, forward strand.
TTCCGGGATGCACTGTCATATAGCCCAGCAAAAGCCGATACTGGGCAAATTTCTGCCAGTAGTCGCCAGGCATTTTATTAAGAAGTGATTTTTTTCCGTATACGACTTCATCATGAGAAAACGGCAATACAAAATGTTCACTAAACGCATATAGTAATGAAAAAGAGATAAGCTGATGACAATGCCGCCTTTCTTCGGGCGGCGTCTCCATGTATTTCAGTACGTCATTCATCCATCCCATATTCCATTTATAATGAAAACCAAGCCCCCCTTCCTCAACGGCACCTGTCACTTGAGGCCATTCTGTAGAATCTTCCGCAATCATTATCACATGTGGATATGCCTCTCTCATGGTTTGATTGAGTTTTTTTAAAAAATCAACAGCATATGGATTCGTGTGGCGTTCATCCTGATTTGGCCAATACAGGATATTAGCCACTGCATCAACCCTAAATCCATCTATATGATAGAATTCCGCCCAGTACAACGCATTCGAAATTAAAAAACTATGAACTTCCGGTTTTCCCAGGTCAAAGTTTGCCGTGCCCCATAACCAGTTCTCCCGATCACGTTCTTCTTTGTATTCATAAAGCGGTTCTCCATCAAACATATAAAGGCCATGTGCATCTTTACAAAAATGTCCGGGGACCCAATCCAAAATGACTCCGATATTTTGTTGATGACATTCATCAACAAACTTCATCAGATCATGCGGCGTGCCAAACCTGCTTGTCGGGCTGTAATACCCCGTTCCTTGGTACCCCCATGAACGATCATATGGATGCTCATACACCGGAAGCAGTTCAATATGGGTAAACCCATGCTCCTTGATATAAGGGATAAGCGTCTGACTTAATTCTTTATAGGAATAATGCCTGCCATCAGAATGCTTCTTCCAAGACCCAAGATGCAGTTCATAAATGAAAACAGGTTTTTCATACAGCGTCTTAGCCTTCTGTTTCTTTTGCCATTTTTGATCTTGCCAGCTGTACCCTTCCAAATCGTAAGTAAGTGACGCTGTGTTTGGTCTGACTTCTGAATAAATAGCGTATGGATCTGCCTTCAGCCTGATCTCACCGTTATTCGTCACGATTTCATATTTATATCGTTCCTTTTCTCCTATACTTGGAATAAATAACGTCCAAATGCCATTATCATTCACTCTGTGCATCACATGCTCTTCTCCAGACCAGCTGTTAAAATCTCCAGCCACTCGTACTTCCGACGCATGAGGCGCCCACACACAGAATTCATATCCGCTTTTGCCATTCAGCTCGCGGTAATGCGAGCCAAACAGCTGATAGCTTTTAAACAGACTGCCTTCGTGAAAAAGATAAACATCATGTGCTGTCGGACTGGCAGCGGCCATGTAATCATCCTTTCTGACATCATAGTTTTCATTTATAGTATTTATTCGAAGAAATAAAAAAAAGCCCTTTCCTGAAAGCGCTTATACTTATAGACAATTAACTTCATTTTCTGAAGAAAAACGAAATATATGGAGATTTTTGTAGTCTGTTTTTAAAATAAAGAACAAAATCTAAGACATATCATGATTTAGAAAACAAAAAAACCTTGCAGGATATGCAAGGCTTCTGGATGACCCGTACGGGATTCGAACCCGTGTTACCGCCGTGAAAGGGCGGTGTCTTAACCGCTTGACCAACGGGCCGATAATTATGATATCTGTAATCATATGGCGGAGAAGGAGGGATTTGAACCCTCGCGCCGCTTACACGACCTACACCCTTAGCAGGGGCGCCTCTTCAGCCACTTGAGTACTTCTCCATTTGGCTCCACAGGCAGGATTCGAACCTGCGACCGATCGGTTAACAGCCGATAGCTCTACCACTGAGCTACTGTGGAACAAAAGTCATGGTGGGCCTGAATGGACTCGAACCATCGACCTCACGCTTATCAGGCGTGCGCTCTAACCAGCTGAGCTACAGGCCCATGACGATATAGAAATGGAGCGGGTGATGGGAATCGAACCCACGACATCAGCTTGGAAGGCTGAGGTTTTACCACTAAACTACACCCGCAATTTTTATTTGGGGCGATTGATGGGAATCGAACCCACGAATGCCAGAGCCACAATCTGGTGCGTTAACCACTTCGCCACAACCGCCAAAATATATTGATAAATGGTGGCTCGGGACGGAATCGAACCGCCGACACACGGATTTTCAGTCCGTTGCTCTACCAACTGAGCTACCGAGCCTAAGTATTTAAATGGCGGTCCGGACGGGACTCGAACCCGCGACCTCCTGCGTGACAGGCAGGCATTCTAACCAACTGAACTACCGGACCATTTTAAAATTTGGTTGCGGGGGCAGGATTTGAACCTGCGACCTTCGGGTTATGAGCCCGACGAGCTACCGAACTGCTCCACCCCGCGATGATTAGGAATATGTATGGCGGAGGAAGAGGGATTCGAACCCCCGCGGGCTTTGACACCCCTGTCGGTTTTCAAGACCGATCCCTTCAGCCAGACTTGGGTATTCCTCCGTATAGTGGTGGACCTTGTAGGACTCGAACCTACGACCGGACGGTTATGAGCCGTCTGCTCTAACCAACTGAGCTAAAGGTCCATTGGTAGCGGCGGAGGGGATCGAACCCCCGACCTCACGGGTATGAACCGTACGCTCTAGCCAGCTGAGCTACACCGCCAAATATTTTTTGAAACCAAGTGGAGCCTAGCGGGATCGAACCGCTGACCTCCTGCGTGCAAAGCAGGCGCTCTCCCAGCTGAGCTAAGGCCCCAAGAATGGTCGGGAAGACAGGATTCGAACCTGCGACCCCATGGTCCCAAACCATGTGCTCTACCAAGCTGAGCTACTTCCCGATTTCATATAGATCATGGCGCGCCCGAGAGGAGTCGAACCCCTAACCTTTTGATCCGTAGTCAAACGCTCTATCCAATTGAGCTACGGGCGCAACACTTAATGCCGAGGGCCGGACTTGAACCGGCACGGTAGTCACCTACCGCAGGATTTTAAGTCCTGTGTGTCTGCCAATTCCACCACCCCGGCGTGGATGGTATAGTTGGAGCGGAAGACGGGATTCGAACCCGCGACCCCCACCTTGGCAAGGTGGTGTTCTACCACTGAACTACTTCCGCAGAAATGGTGCGGATGAAGGGACTTGAACCCCCACGTCTGTAAAGACACTAGAGCCTGATTCTAGCGCGTCTGCCAATTCCGCCACATCCGCAACATGTAAATGGTGAGCCATGAAGGACTCGAACCTTCGACCCTCTGATTAAAAGTCAGATGCTCTACCAACTGAGCTAATGGCTCTTCTTACAAGAGACTTGAATATTATATCATATAAAAGTGGTGCCGGCAAGAGGACTTGAACCCCCAACCTACTGATTACAAGTCAGTTGCTCTACCAATTGAGCTACACCGGCATATATGTAAAACCGATATGTATAATGAAAAATGGTGGAGGATGACGGGCTCGAACCGCCGACCCTCTGCTTGTAAGGCAGATGCTCTCCCAGCTGAGCTAATCCTCCATACTTGCACTAACGTGCAATTGCTTGGCGGCGTCCTACTCTCACAGGGGGAAACCCCCGACTACCATCGGCGCTGAAGAGCTTAACTTCCGTGTTCGGTATGGGAACGGGTGTGACCTCTTCGCTATCGCCACCAAACAAATTGAGAGTGTTCTCTCAAAACTAGATAACAGGTGTGACATCATTCAAAAATATGGTTAAGTCCTCGATCGATTAGTATCTGTCAGCTCCATGTGTCGCCACACTTCCACCTCAGACCTATCAACCTGATCATCTTTCAGGGATCTTACTTCCTTGCGGAATGGGAAATCTCATCTTGAGGGGGGCTTCATGCTTAGATGCTTTCAGCACTTATCCCGTCCGCACATAGCTACCCAGCGATGCCCTTGGCAGAACAACTGGTACACCAGCGGTGCGTCCATCCCGGTCCTCTCGTACTAAGGACAGCTCCTCTCAAATTTCCTGCGCCCGCGACGGATAGGGACCGAACTGTCTCACGACGTTCTGAACCCAGCTCGCGTACCGCTTTAATGGGCGAACAGCCCAACCCTTGGGACCGACTACAGCCCCAGGATGCGATGAGCCGACATCGAGGTGCCAAACCTCCCCGTCGATGTGGACTCTTGGGGGAGATAAGCCTGTTATCCCCGGGGTAGCTTTTATCCGTTGAGCGATGGCCCTTCCATGCGGAACCACCGGATCACTAAGCCCGACTTTCGTCCCTGCTCGACTTGTAGGTCTCGCAGTCAAGCTCCCTTGTGCCTTTACACTCTGCGAATGATTTCCAACCATTCTGAGGGAACCTTTGGGCGCCTCCGTTACCTTTTAGGAGGCGACCGCCCCAGTCAAACTGCCCACCTGACACTGTCTCCCCGCCCGATAAGGGCGGCGGGTTAGAAGGTCAATACAGCCAGGGTAGTATCCCACCGATGCCTCCACCGAAGCTGGCGCTCCGGTTTCCAAGGCTCCTACCTATCCTGTACAAGCTGTACCAACATTCAATATCAGGCTGCAGTAAAGCTCCACGGGGTCTTTCCGTCCTGTCGCGGGTAACCTGCATCTTCACAGGTACTATAATTTCACCGAGTCTCTCGTTGAGACAGTGCCCAGATCGTTGCGCCTTTCGTGCGGGTCGGAACTTACCCGACAAGGAATTTCGCTACCTTAGGACCGTTATAGTTACGGCCGCCGTTTACTGGGGCTTCAATTCGCACCTTCGCTTACGCTAAGCGCTCCTCTTAACCTTCCAGCACCGGGCAGGCGTCAGCCCCTATACTTCGCCTTACGGCTTCGCAGAGACCTGTGTTTTTGCTAAACAGTCGCCTGGGCCTATTCACTGCGGCTCTCTCGGGCTTGCACCCTAACAGAGCACCCCTTCTCCCGAAGTTACGGGGTCATTTTGCCGAGTTCCTTAACGAGAGTTCTCTCGATCACCTTAGGATTCTCTCCTCGCCTACCTGTGTCGGTTTGCGGTACGGGCACCTCTCACCTCGCTAGAGGCTTTTCTTGGCAGTGTGGAATCAGGAACTTCGCTACTATATTTCGCTCGCCATCACAGCTCAGCCTTATGGAAAACGGATTTGCCTATTTCCCAGCCTAACTGCTTGGACGCGGATATCCAATACCGCGCTTACCCTATCCTCCTGCGTCCCCCCATTGCTCAAATGGTGAGGAGGTGGTACAGGAATATCAACCTGTTGTCCATCGCCTACGCCTTTCGGCCTCGGCTTAGGTCCCGACTAACCCTGAGCGGACGAGCCTTCCTCAGGAAACCTTAGGCATTCGGTGGAGGGGATTCTCACCCCTCTTTCGCTACTCATACCGGCATTCTCACTTCTAAGCGCTCCACCAGTCCTTCCGGTCTGGCTTCACAGCCCTTAGAACGCTCTCCTACCACTGTTCGAAGAACAGTCCGCAGCTTCGGTGATACGTTTAGCCCCGGTACATTTTCGGCGCAGAGTCACTCGACCAGTGAGCTATTACGCACTCTTTAAATGGTGGCTGCTTCTAAGCCAACATCCTGGTTGTCTAAGCAACTCCACATCCTTTTCCACTTAACGTATACTTTGGGACCTTAGCTGGCGGTCTGGGCTGTTTCCCTTTCGACTACGGATCTTATCACTCGCAGTCTGACTCCCAAGGATAAGTCATTGGCATTCGGAGTTTGACTGAATTCGGTAACCCGGTAGGGGCCCCTAGTCCAATCAGTGCTCTACCTCCAAGACTCTTACCTTGAGGCTAGCCCTAAAGCTATTTCGGAGAGAACCAGCTATCTCCAGGTTCGATTGGCATTTCACCCCTACCCACACCTCATCCCCGCACTTTTCAACGTGCGTGGGTTCGGGCCTCCATTCAGTGTTACCTGAACTTCACCCTGGACATGGGTAGATCACCTGGTTTCGGGTCTACGACCACGTACTCATGCGCCCTATTCAGACTCGCTTTCGCTGCGGCTCCGCATCTTCTGCTTAACCTTGCACGGGATCGTAACTCGCCGGTTCATTCTACAAAAGGCACGCCATCACCCGTTAACGGGCTCTGACTACTTGTAGGCACACGGTTTCAGGATCTCTTTCACTCCCCTTCCGGGGTGCTTTTCACCTTTCCCTCACGGTACTGGTTCACTATCGGTCACTAGGGAGTATTTAGCCTTGGGAGATGGTCCTCCCGGATTCCGACGGAATTTCACGTGTTCCGCCGTACTCAGGATCCACTCAGGAGAGAACGAAGTTTTGACTACAGGGCTGTTACCTCCTATGGCGGGCCTTTCCAGACCTCTTCATCTACCTCGTTCTTTTGTAACTCCGTACAGAGTGTCCTACAACCCCAAGAGGCAAGCCTCTTGGTTTGGGCTAATCCCGTTTCGCTCGCCGCTACTCAGGGAATCGCATTTGCTTTCTCTTCCTCCGGGTACTTAGATGTTTCAGTTCCCCGGGTCTGCCTTCTCATATCCTATGAATTCAGATATGGATACCACTCCATTACGAGTGGTGGGTTTCCCCATTCGGAAATCTCCGGATCAAAGCTTGCTTACAGCTCCCCGAAGCATATCGGTGTTCGTCCCGTCCTTCATCGGCTCCTAGTGCCAAGGCATCCACCGTGCGCCCTTTCTAACTTAACCGTTAAAAAGAATCACTATGTGATATCTTGTATTACTAATTGAATGTGATGTCTACTGTTATCTAGTTTTCAAAGAACACGTTTCGAAGGAATGATCCTTCAAAACTAAACAAGACAGGGAACGTTCTGTTTATAAGACCCAAGGTCTTATATTCCGTATAATATCCTTAGAAAGGAGGTGATCCAGCCGCACCTTCCGATACGGCTACCTTGTTACGACTTCACCCCAATCATCTGTCCCACCTTCGGCGGCTGGCTCCTAAAAGGTTACCTCACCGACTTCGGGTGTTACAAACTCTCGTGGTGTGACGGGCGGTGTGTACAAGGCCCGGGAACGTATTCACCGCGGCATGCTGATCCGCGATTACTAGCGATTCCAGCTTCACGCAGTCGAGTTGCAGACTGCGATCCGAACTGAGAACAGATTTGTGGGATTGGCTTAACCTCGCGGTTTCGCTGCCCTTTGTTCTGTCCATTGTAGCACGTGTGTAGCCCAGGTCATAAGGGGCATGATGATTTGACGTCATCCCCACCTTCCTCCGGTTTGTCACCGGCAGTCACCTTAGAGTGCCCAACTGAATGCTGGCAACTAAGATCAAGGGTTGCGCTCGTTGCGGGACTTAACCCAACATCTCACGACACGAGCTGACGACAACCATGCACCACCTGTCACTCTGCCCCCGAAGGGGACGTCCTATCTCTAGGATTGTCAGAGGATGTCAAGACCTGGTAAGGTTCTTCGCGTTGCTTCGAATTAAACCACATGCTCCACCGCTTGTGCGGGCCCCCGTCAATTCCTTTGAGTTTCAGTCTTGCGACCGTACTCCCCAGGCGGAGTGCTTAATGCGTTAGCTGCAGCACTAAGGGGCGGAAACCCCCTAACACTTAGCACTCATCGTTTACGGCGTGGACTACCAGGGTATCTAATCCTGTTCGCTCCCCACGCTTTCGCTCCTCAGCGTCAGTTACAGACCAGAGAGTCGCCTTCGCCACTGGTGTTCCTCCACATCTCTACGCATTTCACCGCTACACGTGGAATTCCACTCTCCTCTTCTGCACTCAAGTTCCCCAGTTTCCAATGACCCTCCCCGGTTGAGCCGGGGGCTTTCACATCAGACTTAAGAAACCGCCTGCGAGCCCTTTACGCCCAATAATTCCGGACAACGCTTGCCACCTACGTATTACCGCGGCTGCTGGCACGTAGTTAGCCGTGGCTTTCTGGTTAGGTACCGTCAAGGTACCGCCCTATTCGAACGGTACTTGTTCTTCCCTAACAACAGAGCTTTACGATCCGAAAACCTTCATCACTCACGCGGCGTTGCTCCGTCAGACTTTCGTCCATTGCGGAAGATTCCCTACTGCTGCCTCCCGTAGGAGTCTGGGCCGTGTCTCAGTCCCAGTGTGGCCGATCACCCTCTCAGGTCGGCTACGCATCGTTGCCTTGGTGAGCCGTTACCTCACCAACTAGCTAATGCGCCGCGGGTCCATCTGTAAGTGGTAGCCGAAGCCACCTTTTATGTTTGAACCATGCGGTTCAAACAACCATCCGGTATTAGCCCCGGTTTCCCGGAGTTATCCCAGTCTTACAGGCAGGTTACCCACGTGTTACTCACCCGTCCGCCGCTAACATCAGGGAGCAAGCTCCCATCTGTCCGCTCGACTTGCATGTATTAGGCACGCCGCCAGCGTTCGTCCTGAGCCAGGATCAAACTCTCCGATAAATGGATCACAGGTTAAGTTCACCGCATCCTGCGGCGACACCTGTGTGACCTGCGTCGTGCAGGCCCTAGTTTGACTGACTACGCACATCGCTGTGCGATTTATAAAAATGAATTAACAGGTACGTTTTGTCTTGTTTAGTTTTCAAAGATCATTTCGTCACTTCTCAATGAAGCAGCTTTACTAATATAACATTCAGCTTCTTTTTTGTCAACAACTTTTTTCAAGTTGTTTTGAAGCATCTAGTTTGTGTCCGCTGTGCATCAGCGACGTTTAATAATATAACACCTCTATTTATTTATTGCAATAGTTTTTTTAAAAAATCTATAAAACAAATAAACTATAATCCTCGCCATGATTTCTAAAGCGTGTGTATCATATAACTTTCTTAAAAGAACATATACATCAGTCATGTGATCTTGTTGTTTTTTTCGTTTTCTTGTATAGTAGAAACGAACTAAATACTGATGACCACAAGGGGAGCATTAAAGCTGAGAGTGAGCGGTTTCGTTCTGACCCTTTGAACCTGTTAGTTAACGCTGGCGTAGGGATGTGGCAAAGTCAAATGAATTGCAGATCGTAAAGCAGTGCGTGGAACTTTTCTCATCCTTCCGCGTGCTGCTTTTTTGTTGTCCTTTTGGTTGTCTGTCAATGGAAGGAGATAGATATGAATCAATCTAAGCAACTGGTTCGCCTTATTGAAATTGCCATTATGACAGCGGCAGCCGTTATTTTAGACATTGTCTCAGGAATGTTTCTTAGCATGCCTCAAGGAGGCTCGGTCTCCATCATGATGATTCCGATCTTTTTAATTTCGTTTCGCTGGGGTGTCAAAGCAGGTCTTACTACAGGTTTGTTGACAGGTCTAGTACAAATAGCAATCGGAAACTTGTTTGCTCAACATCCTGTACAGCTATTGTTAGATTACATTGTCGCTTTCGCGGCAATCGGCATAAGCGGCTGTTTCGCTTCTTCAGTCCGTAAAGCCGCTGTATCAAAAACAAAAGGGAAATTGATTGTTTCAGTGGTCAGCGCAGTTTTTATCGGCAGTTTGCTGCGCTATGCCGCGCATGTCATTTCAGGAGCTGTGTTTTTCGGCAGCTTTGCTCCAAAAGGAACACCGGTATGGATTTATTCTTTAACTTATAATGCGACTTACATGGTACCTTCATTCATTATTTGTGCAATTGTCCTATGTTTATTATTTATGACAGCACCCCGTTTGCTTAAAAGTGACAAAGCGTAAAAGTAACAATCCCCCAGCGAATTCCGCTGGGGGATTGTTCGTTATCTGTTAAGAAGTGTTTTTAAAGCTGAAAGATCCAGCCAGCCAAGACCTACTTCTTTCAGCCTTACTCCGGCAATTTCAAAGTTGTCCTCCGCTACTCTTTCAGGTGAATAGGCCTGATAAAATATAATCGAGGGATTCTGCTCAATAACCCAAACAAACATACTTGAAAAACCATGTTGATGCAAAAACTCCGCTCCTTTTGCTAAGAGCGCCCTGCCTGCACCTTGCCGCTGGCGCTCTTCCAGAAGATAAATAGCGTATAACTCGCCGTCATAGCCTTCTTGTTCAGAGCGAATAGGTCCAAATGAAGCAAAGCCGAATACTGAACCCTTTTCGTCCTGAGCAACAAATACTCCTTTTAACGAGCGACTTTTCCATTTGTCTTCAAATTCCTTATAGTTCAGGCTGTTTAAATAATCAATCGGGATAATTTCGTGGTATGTTGTCCTCCAGCTGTCTACATGCACTTTTGCAATGTCCTTTATATCCTCTAACTTCGCTTCACGTACAGTTACCATACGGTTCTGCCCTTTCCTTACTCTGATTTTTGGATCGTTTTGGCTTCTTTGATTTCATTTGTTAATTCATTAATGCTTTGTTTTACGTTTCCTTTTCCTGAAAAGTTCTCAAGCATTTCTTTTACATCAATTCCCGAGGATGCTTTTAAACTTTCTTGCAGACTTGACATTAAGTTCGTCGCATAGCTGGTTACTTTGTTTGCTCCGCTTGATTCACCGCTTCCTCCTGTATCGACAACGGTGATTTTATCAATATTTGAAAGAGGTGCGGCTGCTTGTTTCGCGTATTCCGGAAGCATTTTGACAATCATATCGAAAATCGCCGCCTGCCCGTACTGTTCAAAGGCAGCCGCAATTTTCTCTTTTGCTTCCGCTTCTGCAAGACCTTTCAGGCGGATAACCTCTGCTTCTGTCTCTCCTTTCGCTTTTTCCGCTTCTGCTTTTGCTAGCCCGTCAATTCTTACTTTTTCCGCCTCAGCCTTTGCCATTGCTTCTATACTGTACTTCTTGGCATCGGCTTCCGCGAGCTGTTTGGCTTTCTCAGCTGCTGCGGACTGCTCAACAGAATAACGGTCTGCATCGGCTTTTTTCTTTACCTCTGAGTCGTATTGACGTTCACGGCGAAGAATTTCTTTTTCTTCTAGTTCTATTTGTTTTTGGCGTTCGATAATTTTAACCTGCATTTCCTGCTCTGTGACTTGCTGGCGCGCTCGGGCAGTCTCTAAATCATATGCTTGGTCGGCATTCGCTTTTGCCGTATCTTGTTCTCTGCGGAATTCAGCCATTTTGAGCTGATTGAGTTTTTCAGCTTCAGCGATTTCCGTCGCCCGTTCAAGTTCTGATTTTTTTGCGTCTTTATCGGCTTCTGCCCGCTTAATTCGGGTTTCTTTATCAGCCTCTGCTGTTGCGATATCAGCATCGCGTTTTACTTGGGCAATTCTCGGTTTCCCTAATGATTCAAGATAACCGTTTTTATCACGAACATCTTTAATGGTAAACGAGACGATTACAAGCCCCATTTTCGCGAGATCCTGTGAAGCGACACGCTGCACCTCTTGAGAGAATTTTTCTCTGTTTTTATAGATTTCTTCTACTGTCATTGAGCCGAGAATGGAACGAAGGTGGCCTTCTAAAACCTCCCGCGCTTCCTGCTCACGGTCGTCTTTTGATTTCCCTAAAAATTGTTCGGCCGCTGTAGCGATTTCTCCTATAGAACCGCCGATTTTAATAATCGCAGTTCCATCGGCCATTACTGGCACTCCTTGTTCTGTATAGACTTCAGGTGTCGAAACATCGAGTTTGCTTGATAATAAGCTTAGCGGCTCTGCCTGCTGGAAGACGGGAAGGACAAAGGTTCCTCCGCCGCGGACGATTTTAATACGGTTGCCGCCTTCATCGACATGAACATTTTTATTGCCCAGATAGCTCCCTGTTACAATTAACGCTTCATCAGGCCCTGCTGTACGATACTTCGTAATAAACACAGCTATTAGTGCAATTAATAAAAAGAATACAACTCCGATGATCATTATAATCGGCATTGTCATATCAAATTCCTCCTTGTATGTTAAATGGGTTCATGCGGAGTAACCGAAAGAACTCCGTTGTTAATATCTACGACTAACACCGTTGTCCCGTAACTGATCTGCTGATTATCAAAACTGACCGCTGACTTTGAAATGGTCCCGCCTATCCCTTCTATGACCACTTCACCAAACCCGTCAACCGGCACAGCTGTAATCACTTTACCGAGTCTTCCTCTGAGATCATCTTCTCTATATGCCAATGATTCTTCTGCAGATGATAATGGTACCAGTACAAAGATGTGAAGCAATACCACCAGCATGATTGAAAGGATGCAAGATAAAAGCGCAATCAGCAAGCTCGACAGAGGCAATACGAGTTCACCTATATATCCGCCCGCTGAAAAACATGTGAAAAATGAGAGCACTAATGTCGGATTAAGAAACGGAATGCCTTCTGGCAGCCCTGCAAATACATCTCCGAAAAACAGGAATAACAGCGTAAGGCTGCCCGCAATAATAAGCGTATAAAGATACATTGTTTGTATAGGTACTCCAAATAACTCCAATTTCCTCATCCTTTCTTCATCAATGCATTGATGAACGGCTGCCGTTACCATTTATACGGGACTCCCCGGGAAAAGTTTCAAAATTTTAAGACAAATAACCCGTTTGAAGTGCTTTATAAATGATAATTGCTTATATATATGGTAATGTCATTTTAGGAGGAGATATGATGAGTATCTTTAATGAAGCCAGATTAGAAACGTGGAACGAATTGAAAGGACTTTCTGACGAAAAGCTGAACCAAAAGCCTTCTGCTGAAGAATGGAGCATACGGGAAGTTCTTGACCATTTGAAAAAAATCGATATGACCGCACAAAAAATGTTGAAGGAACGTGTAAAGGACGCTCCGATTAAAGAAATTGAAGAAAAACCGCTTGAGGTAGCACAGGACAGAAATAATAAACGGAAAGCCCCGAGTCATCTTGAGCCTGCGCATGATTTTATTTCAGGCAGCCAAATGAAACGTGAGCTTGATGTGGTAAGAGAGCAGCTGACTGCTGCGATTGCCTCTCTGAAAGAAGAAGATTTTGAAAGAGTGCTTCCGCATCCCGTGTTTCAAGAGCTGACTGTCAGACAGTGGATCGATTTTATCGGCCATCATGAAAAACGGCACCTCAGCCAAATGAAAGAAATTAAAGAAAAGATAGAAAGGGCCTGATTTAATCAGACCCTTTCTGCTTTTCGTTTGACTTTTCGCTGATAGGAATGAACTTCTATTTCATCACCTGTGTAAACAGCACCAGGTCTCTCCACAATACAGACAATCCCTCTAATGCCCAGTGCGTGGCGGACGAAAGCCGGCGCCAGCTTCGGTTGGTCCGGATAATAAGACTGAATGACTTCTCCCGGCTGGATACACGGATCATTTTCGCCCTCACACAGCAGAGCCGCTCCGCTCGGAAAAATAATCCGGCTTCCTTCTTTTAATGAAGTAAGATCTGGCATACCGCTGACTGCCACATTCGCCCCGAGCCATTCCGGCAAAATTCTCGGCACTCCCATTTTTAAAGCGATTTCGTTGCATTCCTCTATTGAAACAATTGAAATTTGTCTGCGGTTGAAAATTTCAGTCCCTCTTGAAAACATTGGTTCTCTGGCTCCCGCTTTTTTGGTCAGGCCAAAATGCAAGTCGCCGGGGATGCCGCCATAATCAAAATCAAGCTTGTCCATTTGCTTTGTTACGAAGCTTTTTGTATCTGCGATATATAAGCCTTCCGCTTTTGCAGTCATACGCTTCCACATCAGCTGGCACCTTCTTTCTTATCTAAAATTTCCACCTATGCTTCATTATCCCAAAAAATCCCGCTCTGTAAAGGAGCGGGATTTTGATTATACCGTTTTAGGCGTAAGGTTAAAGCAGCGCTTGTAGATCCAGTTGTATGCTTTTTCATTTAAATCTCTAGGGTTTCCGAAGGTTTGCGGATCTTTCATTGCTTCTTTAGACAAGCGTTCGATCATATCAGGTGATACTCCCTGCTCTTCTAAAGTCGGCACTTCTAAATCTTCGACCAGATCATACATCCAATTGACAGATGCTTTCGCAGCTTCTTCTGTTGTCATCTTGCTTGTATCAATACCGAACGCTTTCGCAATACGCGCAAACTTCTCAGGATAGCCCTTCCAGTTGTATTCCATGACAGGGCCCATCATCGCCGCTACACATTGGCCGTGAGCGACTGGGATAATACCGCCAAGCGTTTGGCTCATCGCATGAGCCGCGCCCGCTGATTCACTTCCGTAAGAAAGACCGGCAAGCATCGCTGCCTGCGCCATTCCGTACCTCGCTTCCAGATCCTCTCCGTCAGCAAATGCCCTCTTAATGTAATGAGCGGCATACTCAATCGCCATTAGGGCAACCGCATCCGTGATTGGCTGTGCAAATTTCATTGTATAGCACTCAATGGCATGGGCGAGCGCATCAATTCCCGTCATAGCTGTTACATGCGGAGGCATTGAAACATGAAGCTCAGGATCAATGATGGTCAAGTGCGCTGCAATCAGCGGACCGCCCGTGTTGAATTTGAATTCTCTTTCTTCATCTGTGATAACCGCCCATTGGGTTACTTCTGATCCTGTTCCAGCTGTAGTGGGAATTGTCGTCAGCGGAGGAATGCGGTTTTCCAGCGGTTTTTTCCCATCTGCCGCTTCATAATCAAGCACGCTTCCTTCGTGAGTCGCTTCTACTCCGATTGCTTTTGCTGTATCCATGGAGCTTCCGCCTCCGACTGCCACCAAACCATTACAGTTCTCTTTTTTGTAAAGCTCAGATCCTTCATTCACCAGACGGACAGGCGGGTTTGGCTCAACTTTATTAAAGAGCACCACTTCAATGCCTGCTTCTTTAAGTGATTCGATTACAGGATCAGCAACACCGGCTTTATAAATCCCTGGGTCTGTGACAAGGAGCGCTTTTGATACGCCCAGTGCAGCTACTTCCTCACCCGTATGCTTGATGGCTCCGATTCCATGCTTAATCACAGTCGGAATTTCAAATGTGTGGAATTTCTGCATGCTTTCTACCTTCATATTTAATGTCATCATCAATCTCCCCCTCTTATGAATTAAACCAGTTAACCGCTGCCGGTTTTGTATTGCGGTATACATGTTTGACTTCTGTGTATTCTTCAAGGCCTATCTTTCCAAGCTCGCGTCCGAACCCGGATTGCTTATATCCGCCCCATGGCGCTTGTGCAAAGTACGGATGAAAATCGTTGATCCAAACGGTTCCCATTCTCAAGCGGGCTGCTACCCGTTCGCACTTTTCAATGTCTTTTGACCATACCGCTCCAGCCAAGCCATAGATGGTATCATTCGCAAGCTCGATTACCTCTTCTTCAGAGCTGAAGGTTTCGACTGTCAATACAGGACCGAAAACCTCTTCCTGAACGATTCTCATGTCAGAATTACAGTTTGAGAAAATAGTAGGTTCATAGAAAAAGCCGTTTTGAAGCTCAGGATCTTCCGGGCGTTTGCCTCCTGTCTCCAGCTTCGCGCCTTCCTCTATTCCGATCTCAACATATTTTTCTACCTTTGCCCTGTGCTCCGCCGAAATAAGCGGACCGCTTTCTGTCTCAGCATGAAAACCGTTTCCGAGTTTTATGCGTTTTGCCCGTTTGACCAGCTCCGCCAAAAATTGATCATGAATGGCATCCTCAACAAGCAAGCGGGAACCTGCAGAGCATACTTGGCCGGCGTGGAAAAATACAGCGTTTAAGGCCTGATCAACCGCAACTTCTAAATCCGCGTCCTTGAAAACAATATTTGGGTTTTTCCCGCCAAGTTCAAGGGCGATTTTTTTGACGTTTCCGCTTGCCGCCCGCATGATTTTTTTGCCTGTTTCAATTCCGCCCGTAAACGAAATCAAATCGACGTCTTTGTTTACGGCAAGCTCGTCGCCCACTGTGGCTCCCGGTCCAAGGACAAGATTTGCGACACCTTTTGGTACACCGGCTTCTTCCATCAGCTTAAAGACTTTGATTGTCGTCAGCGGCGTAATCTCACTCGGCTTCATGACGATTGTGTTTCCTGCAGCCAGTGCAGGGGCGATTTTCCAGCTCGCTTGAAGGAGCGGATAATTCCATGGAGTGATCTGGCCGCAAACCCCGATTGGCTCTCTAATAATTTTGCTTTCTGAATCAGGAATCGGAGATGAAATGATCTCTCCGCCATCTTTGTCTGCCAAGCCGGCGTAATATTGAAAAACATTGGCGATATCGTCCATATCGGCCTTGCTTTCTTCGAGTGTTTTTCCTGTATCAAGAGATTCAAGCTCAGCCAGCTCCTCAAGATCGCGTCTGATTAATTCCGCAATTTTCAGAACAATTTTCCCGCGTTCAAGCCCGGATAGCGCAGACCATTCTCCTTTGTCAAATGCTCTGCGTGCGGCTGCGATTGCTTTGATGGCGTCCTCTCGCCCTCCCTCGCTTACAGTTGCAATTTCTTCTTGATTAAATGGGTTGATAATACTGCGGATCTGTTCTTTTTCGGCACTGATCCATTCTCCGTCAATGAATAATGTTTGACTCATATAAGCCTCCTTGACGTAAATAAAGTTTGTTAAATAAAAATTTAATGTTTTTAACAACCTTAATCTAACACATGGTTTTTAAACTGTCAAAGTCCCATTTCGATTTTTCTTTTTGACTTTTCCTCATGTTTGGTTAAGATAAAGAACATAAAGAAATAACTTAACGAATTTAATTTTCTAAAGGAAAAGAGGGTCAGTATGGATGAAAATCCAGAATTTGCAGCTATAGAACAGGCTCGGGATCTTGTTATTGACTCCATTGCTGAAACGATGGATCTTTACGGAATTACCCGCAGTGTCGGGATTTTATATGGGACGATGTATATGAGGGATGAGATGACGCTTGACGAAATGCGTGAGGAGCTGCAAATGAGCAAACCAAGCATGAGCACAGGCGTCAAAAAGCTTCAAGACTTAAATGTAGTGAAAAAAACATTTCACCGGGGCATCCGTAAGCATACATTTGTGGCTGAGAAGGATTTCTTTAAATTTTTCACAAATTTCTTTCCGCCTAAATGGGAGCGGGAGGTTCAAGTGAATGTAGCAGCGATCGAGGAAGCTCAAGCTGATTTACAAAAGGTTTTATGCAAGGAAGATCTCGATGAGGATATCAAAAATGAAGCACTGCAGTTATATGATCAGCTGGAAAGCTCTAAAGCTTACTATGACTGGCTGAAACGGCTTGCTGAATCGGTGCAGACCGGAGAAATTTTTAAATTTATACCGATCGAAACAAAGTAAAGCAGAAAACGCCTGGGAAACCAGGCGTTTTTTTGATGTAACTACTACAAATTTGAAAAATACGGGAAAAACACCCCATTTACTTCCAAAATATTTGATGGTAATTTTATGTAGGTAAAATTTGTATTTGGCCTTTCAGAGGAGGTGAAAAGCGGGCAGGCCTGTTTAATTTATCATTTTTTAGGGGGAATTTTGTTATGAAACGCAAATTATTATCTTCTTTGGCAATTAGTGCATTAAGTCTCGGGTTACTCGTTTCTGCACCTACAGCTTCTTTCGCGGCTGAATCTACATCAACTAAAGCTCATACTGAATCTACTATGAGAACACAGTCTACAGCTTCATTGTTCGCAACAATCACTGGCGCCAGCAAAACGGAATGGTCTTTCTCAGATATCGAATTGACTTACCGTCCAAACACGCTTCTCAGCCTTGGCGTTATGGAGTTTACATTGCCAAGCGGATTTACTGCAAACACGAAAGACACATTGAACGGAAATGCCTTGCGTACAACACAGATCCTCAATAACGGGAAAACAGTAAGAGTTCCTTTGGCACTTGATTTGTTAGGAGCTGGCGAATTTAAATTAAAACTGAATAACAAAACACTTCCTGCCGCAGGTACATATACTTTCCGTGCAGAGAATAAATCATTAAGCATCGGAAATAAATTTTACGCAGAAGCCAGCATTGACGTGGCTAAGCGCAGCACTCCTCCGACTCAGCCTTGCGGTTGCAACTAATGTAAAAGACCGGTTAACGCCGGTCTTTTTTGCGTTTTACCCTCCCCTTTTTCTCTAATTCCCGTTATCTTTTTTCTGGTTTAAAATTTAAATTGACAAACACTAGAAACAGGAGTAAATTCTTGAGTGTTCAATTTCATACAGTCTCTTTTACCGCTTAATCAAACACGAACGGGGGAACCAACGATTGGCTGTTTTATTAACAGCCTTGGGGTGAATCTTACTAAGTAAGAGGGGGTACTCTGAATCCCTAATCCGACAGCTAACCTCGTAGGCGTATACAGAGAGGAGGTCTATTATCGGCCATTCTTTGCAATGGTCTTTTTTGCTTCAAAAACGTTAATTCACTAAGGGAGATATGAACATTGGGAAGAATTAAAAATAAGCAATTTGCCGTGATCGGTCTGGGCCGGTTTGGCGGCAGCATTTGTAAAGAACTTCATAGAATGGGGCATGAGGTCCTTGCGGTTGATATCAACGAAGAAAAGGTCAATGCATATGCTTCTTACGCCACTCATGCGGTAATTGCCAACGCCACCGAAGAAAACGAATTGCTTTCATTAGGAATACGCAATTTTGAATATGTGATTGTTGCCATCGGAGCAAATATTCAAGCGAGTACGCTGACCACCCTATTATTAAAGGAGCTTGATATTCCAAATATTTGGGTGAAGGCTCAAAACTATTATCATCACAAGGTGCTTGAAAAAATCGGCGCTGACCGCATTATTCATCCTGAAAAAGATATGGGGGTTAAAATCGCACAAAGCCTTTCAGACGAGAATGTTTTGAATTACATTGATCTATCTGATGAATACAGTATTGTCGAGCTGCTGGCTACGCGCAAGCTTGATTCAAAATCGATTATTGACCTGAATGTAAGAGCAAAGTACGGCTGCACGATCCTGGCCATCAAACATCATGGAGATATCTGTCTTTCCCCCGCGCCTGAAGACATCATTCACGAGCAAGATTGCCTGGTGATCATGGGCCACAAAAAGGATATTAAACGTTTTGAAAACGAAGGGATGTAGACAAAGGTGACACTTCAAAAGGATAAAGTGATCAAATGGGTTCGGTTTACACCGCCTCAAGTGCTTGCCATTGGTTTTTTCCTTACCATTATCATCGGGGCTGTCCTATTAATGCTTCCGATTTCCACTACGAAGCCATTGTCATGGATAGATGCCCTTTTTACTGCGGCTTCCGCTACAACTGTTACAGGGCTTGCTGTTGTCGATACCGGCACTCAATTTACGGTATTCGGGCAAACAGTTATTATGGGGCTGATTCAGATTGGCGGGCTTGGATTTATGACATTTGCGGTCTTGATCGTCATGATATTAGGAAAAAAAATCGGCTTAAAAGAACGAATGCTCGTCCAGGAAGCCTTAAACCAGCCGACAATCGGCGGTGTCATTGGCCTTGTCAAAGTCTTGTTTCTGTTTTCGATCAGTATTGAATTGATAGCAGCACTCATTTTATCCATCCGGCTTGTACCTCAGTACGGCTGGTCATCCGGCTTGTTTGCAAGTTTGTTTCACGCAATATCTGCTTTTAACAATGCCGGGTTTTCGTTGTGGCCTGATAATTTGATGAGCTACATTGGCGACCCTACAGTAAACCTCGTGATTACTTTCTTATTTATTACAGGAGGGATCGGATTTACGGTTCTGTTTGATATTATGAAAAATCGGCGTTTTAAAGCTTTTTCTTTACATACAAAGCTCATGCTTACAGGAACGCTGATGTTGAATGCGATCGCTATGCTTACGGTCTTTATTTTAGAATACAGCAACCCCGGCACGCTCGGCCACCTGCATATAGTGGATAAACTGTGGGCCTCCTATTTTCAGGCAGTGACGCCGAGAACCGCAGGGTTCAATTCTCTAGATTTTGGAAGCATGAGAGAAGGAACAATTGTATTTACTTTATTATTGATGTTTATCGGAGCAGGAAGCGCATCAACGGCGAGCGGCATTAAGCTGACTACGTTCATCGTGATTTTAACATCTGTTATTGCTTACTTGAGAGGTAAAAAAGAAACGGTTATTTTCCGCCGTTCCATCAAATATCCGATTATCATTAAAGCTTTAGCTGTGAGCGTCACCAGTTTGTTCATCGTGTTTTTAGGGATTTTCGCCCTGACGATCACAGAACAAGCGCCATTTCTTCAAATTGTGTTTGAAACCTTTTCCGCATTCGGAACTGTCGGCCTTACGATGGGGCTTACTCCTGAACTGACAACAGCTGGCAAGTGTATCATCATTGTCATCATGTTTATCGGAAGAATTGGTCCTTTAACGTTCGTGTTTTCATTCGCAAAAACAGAGCAATCAAATATCCGTTATCCTGATGGCGAAGTGTTTACAGGGTGATATCAAAAAAATCCGGCGTGCAGTCGCCGGATTTTTTATGATTCGATATGAGATTGATTTTGTCTTTTTTCCTGTTCCGCGATGATTTCATTATCCTCCGCGTTATCACGGGTTACTTTTTGTGTAAGAATCGCACCAACTGCTACAAGTATCATAACAGCGATGTAATAACCTTTTTCATTGAGTTCCAGGTTATCAGCATTATAGAGTCCGATACTAAACAAAAATACTCCCGCAAAAAAAGTAAAATAAGCTAATACTGTAAAGGCAACCGTGTTTCTGCGTCTATATTTCTGCACCTTTGTTCCCTCCCGAAAGCATAGTTAAAAAGTGATAACTTCCGTGGAATATTATACCTCAAATTCCCCGTAATGGAACAAAGAATTAAAAATACCAGTAAAAAGGGCTTAGGTTGCCTCCTTTATTTCAACAGCTGAATCATCAATCCAGCCGATAAGTTTATCATTGATTTGGAATTGGTACCATACAGACTGGCCTTTCTGTTTTCTAGACACAACCTTTATGTCTTTGCCGACGTAAGATTGGGCAGAGGTAAGCCTTATGGACCGATCATCAGTAGAGGGCTTGGACCATACGTCTTGAACGGCACTGTCTTTAATAGAGGCGTTTAAATCCACAGATTTGAGGGATGGATTTACCTCATCGTACTCATCTAAATCGTATTTTTCCACAATAGCGCTGATTTTGTCAGCATAGTCAGGATCTGTAGCATATCCTGATGTTTGCAGGGCGGTTGCCGCTTCCTTATAATTCCCTGCCTCAAGCACCGGTTTATACTTCTTTTTATTCCACGATGTGCCACGAACGAACAATTGGGCGTGATCATCCATAGATTCAAAAAACGTGCTGTATTTTCGAAACTTCGCGCGAATGGTTTTTCTTTTCCCTTTTTCAACTTCGTCCGTTTCCATCGTGACATGATGGCCTTTATAATTCCCTTTTACGCCAAAAAGGTTGTTGGCCTTAGCAGCCAGTTCACTGTTCCCCCAGTCCGATTCGAGAATGGCCTGAGCAATTGTGATGCTGGGGAGAACATGGTATTTTTCATACAAAATTTGGGCATGTCCGGACAGACTGTCTATAAATACTTGCTGTTCATCGATTTCTTCAGTTTCTTTGGATGTTTCAATCGGTTTTGATAAAGTTGTCGCTAAAACAAACAGAGCTAGCGGAATCGATACAATGAAAAATAGTGAAATCAAGAGTTTACGTTTTTTAAGTTTTTTACGGGCCATGAAAACCTTCCTTCGAATTAAAAGATTACGAATGTAAAAGAATCTACCTTTTAGAATTTTACTTGCACTTCTAATATTTTTCAATTCTTTAGGGATAAAGTTGGGAAAAGATTGCAAAATAAAAACCTTTTCGCTCAATGAAAAGGTTTTTACCATGTTTCTATTTTTGTAAATTTCTGAGTGCATTACGATATTCCGTATCATTTATTACTTTATATGATTTGACAGTTGCCTTCGACAAACCTTCTGCTGAAACGGCCGGTTTTTCCGGAGCTGCTTTCGCTTTATCATGTGGTTTATGTGCCAGCTTGTGCCCCATTCCAGTGGCATTCATACAAAATGACAGGCAGACGAGCAGCACGCTAAGGATAAAAGAAATGAAGAAGAGATCATGATAAGCAGTCATCATAGAATCCTGTACCGAACCGCTTTGTCTGGCAGCATCTTTTTTCGTGAAAAAGCCGATGAGAATAGGAACTCCCATATAGACAAACAATCTTAAAAACTGAACAGCTGTCATTCTCTTGACCAAATCAGGCAGCGGGCCTCCCATGGCAGCTCCCATCAGCCCTGCGGCGACTGTCAGGCCTGTTCCCGCTGCAAGCATGATAAACAGTGCCGCGAACATATAAAGAGATGATCGATCCTGCATATGCAGCCATTGAAAATTCACAAAGACGAGAATGAGTCCGCCGATAATACCGAGCATCCCTGGTCCGACTTTATCGTATAACAGAGCGCTTAAAATGGCCGCGATCGCCACTCCGATTAAAAGAGTCAAGTTTAAAAAAATGAGATGCTCCTGAGAAATATCATACATTTGACGGAGCAAGCCTTGAAAAGCAGACAGGCTGACAGCTACCGTTATCGTCCCTGCAGCTATGATCAATAAGCCAAGCACCGGTTTTGGCAGCAGCATCAGTTTAATAGATATGAAGGGGTTTTTCACTTTATATTCCACAATCAATAGACCAATGAGCAAACATAACGTCACCCCGAAACCAATCCATACATAACCCGATGACAGCCCCCATTTTTGCAGAAAAATGAATGAAACCGCTGAGGCTGCGGCAAGGAAAACAGATAAAAGAATTCCCGCATGATCAAGCGGCTGTTCTTGATCCGACGCCCCGTGATGCTCGTCATGAAGAAAGAAATAGCTCACCGCGACACCGATCAGGGACAAGGTGCCAAAGATGAAAAACAGCCATCTCCAATGCCCGCAGCTTGTTGCAATGGTTCCGAGGATTGTGCCGATGATAACAGAACCATAGAATCCCCCGATCAGCACAAGCAGTGCATAATTCCTGCGTTCAATCGGGAATGACAGTACAAGCATTGGAATCATAATCATCAGCATGACACCTGTTGCCGCTCCCTGTAAAAAGCGTCCTGCCGCCATCCATGCAACATCGCTTGAACATGCGATGAGCAGTGAACCTAGTATAAAGACAGGTAATGAAGCCAGATAGACGGGACGAGCACCGAATTTTTTCCTCAGCAGCGGTCCTACCGGAACTAACAAGGCAAAGGCCATATTGCCGATCAATATCGGATTTACTGATGTAAAGACACTTGTTCCAACCGCTTTCTGAACAAGGCCTTGAACTGACGACAATGCCGTGTTAGACATCAATCCCGGCCCGACCGCTAAG
Organism: Bacillus sp. YP1; assembly: GCF_000877815.1. Lineage (NCBI taxonomy): Bacteria > Bacillati > Bacillota > Bacilli > Caryophanales > Bacillaceae > Bacillus > Bacillus sp. YP1. Next base: position 2,806,693 of record NZ_CP010014.1, read on the forward strand.
ACGGCGAGCAAAGAAATCACCCAATAGTGTTTTGTCTTCATGTTGTCATCCCTTCCTATATGAATACATGCGAAACACATCATTTTTTGAAAACAAAAGAAGCTAATAGATTTTGCATACCATTAGCTTTCATTCTAATATTCTCCCTTTCAGGGGAAATGATATTATTTTATTATAATTATGTGAATGAATGAGCATATAATCAAATATTATTTCAAATCGATTGTGTTTTGTCAATGGAGTAAATTTCAAGCACAACATAGCAATCTTGAAAGCTTTTCCCCGATATTGTGTCTAGAACTGCACTTATGAATCCCTGCTCGTTCCCTCAAGCGAATTAAAGCAGACCGTTTTAACCCTTTCAACCCACTAATAAACTCGGATAAGTTGGTGATAAGACAACATTTTGGCCGCACATTTTTTTGTGTTTACTGGGCGTTTGCCGCCTCTAAATTGTATATGGGTAAATACCATGAATTAACCTATGAAATACCAATGTAAGGAAATTCTAAATATTCCGGGAGGCAAAAACGAATGGAACTGTATGAGTGTATCCAAGACATTTTTAGCGGCTTGAAAAATCCATCGGTTAAAGATTTAGCAAAGTCTTTAAAACAAATTCCAAACGCAGCAAAATTGAGTCAACCGTATATTAAGGAACCAGACCAATACGCTTACGGCCGAAATGCCATCTATCGAAATAATGAATTGGAAATTATCGTGATTAACATTCCGCCAAACAAGGAGACAGCAGTACACGATCATGGTCAATCCATTGGTTGTGCAATGGTGTTAGAAGGAAAGCTTCTTAATTCTATTTATCGCTCAGCCGGCGAACACGCAGAACTCTCCAATTCATACTTTGTCCACGAAGGAGAATGCCTTATTTCAACCAAAGGTTTAATTCACAAAATGTCCAATCCAACATCTGAACGAATGGTGTCTCTTCATGTCTACTCCCCTCCTTTGGAAGACATGATGGTCTTTGAGGAACAAAAGGAGGTATTGGAAAATTCATGATTGACAGATAAGCTGCTCACTTTGACTTCGCTCAACTGGAGGATTCAGAGAATGAAACCTTTTCCTCAAAACAAAAAAACCCTTATAGAATAAGGGTTTACAGGTATGGAGCCAAGGGGGCTCGAACCCCTGACCTCTACGCTGCCAGCGTAGCGCTCTCCCAGCTGAGCTATGGCCCCGTATGTAACGTCATGTTTATTATAGATGATTTTATTTTGAAAAACAAGCTGTTTCCTCTTGAATTGACAGAAAAAATAAGGCTCGTAAAAGAGCCTTATTTTCGACTTACATCATGATCAAAAGTAAAATCACACCGAGAATAATTCGATAGATTGCAAATGGGACAAGTTTGATTTTGTTAATCAGCCTTAAGAAGAAACGGACGACAAACAGTGCGACCACAAAGGCACAGATAAAGCCGACGATGAAAAACGGCATCAGATCCGAGCTTAAGCTGTCCCAATGCTTCACAAGGCTTAGAAAGCTGGCTCCCATCATGATCGGCATCGCCATAATAAACGTAAAGTCGGCTGCAGCTCGGTGGTTTAATCCGAGAATAACACCGCCGGAAATGGTTGAACCCGAACGCGAGAAACCCGGCCAAAGGGCAAGACATTGGAATAAGCCGACGGCTATCGCCTGTTTATAGGAAATGCGGTCGAGTGTGTCTGTCGCTGTTTTCCGTTTATTGACCCAGTCAGCAAAAAGCATCAGGATTGCCCCGGCAATTAAACCGATGGCCACAGTTTTAACGGAAAATAAATATTCATCAATGTAATCTTCAAACAAAAAGCCGAGAACAGCTGCAGGCACGAGTCCGACGGCAATTTGGGCAATGCTTAATTTATGTCCCTGCTCCTGGTCGCTTGTAATATTTTTTTTCAAGCCCAGTAAATTTAAAATTCGGTCTTTAAACACGATAGCTACTGCTAAAATGGAGCCTAGCTGAATAACCACCTTGAATGAGTTAGCAGCTTCTTCTGACATCAGATTACTTGATTTAAGCCAGATGTCGTCTACTATGATCATATGTCCTGTCGAAGAAACCGGCGCGTACTCTGTTAATCCTTCTACGATTCCTAAAATGGCGGCTACAAACAATTCCCATAGAGTCATGATTTTGATTCTCCCCATTAGACATTTATTTTTTTACATAACGGGAGCTTTCCATAAATGGAAAGCCCGTCTTATATAACTATAAACGAAAATCACACTTTATGACCCGACGTATTTTCATTTTTTTCTTCATCGTATAAATGTGACTGCATTTTAAACCAGTCAAATAAATGTGTCGTAATGACTTTGGCAACTGCATAGCCAGGAATGGCAAGAATGATTCCAACAACACCAAACAGCTTGCCGGCTGTTAACAGCAGAAAAATAATCGTAATCGGATGGATGTGAAGGTTTTTTCCCATAATTTGCGGAGAGATCAGCTTCCCTTCAATCAGCTGAACAATCGTCCAAACGATCACCAGCTTAAGCAGCATGAGCGGCGATGTCACTATGGCAATGATAATCGCAGGCGTAATGGCAATCGTTGGCCCTAAATATGGAACGATGCTTGTGCAAGCCGCAATGACTGCAAGCAATGAAGCATAATCCAGCCCGATAATCAAATAACCGATAAACAGCAAAAACCCGATACAGAAGCTGACAATGATCTGGCCTCTGATATAAGAGCTTAACCGATGATTCATTTCGCTTAAGACTGTATATGTCTGTTCTTTCAATCGAGTCGGCACAAACTTCAGTATGTAGACCGGTAATTTTCTTCCGTCTTTTAGCAAATAAAATAGAATAAACGGAACCGTGACGATCGAAATGATAATCTCAGTCAGTGCGCCGATAAAATTCCCAACACCGGTAAAGGTGCTGTTCACGATCGTCGCTGCCTGATCCGAAACCTTTGTAGCAAGATCAGATATATTAATGTTCATCGTTTGCTGGGCCTGATTGACGAAGTTGCTGCCGATCAGCTGTTTCGTCTGATTTTCTACGACGTCCACATATCTTGGGATATTGTCAATCAAACTCATAATTTGTTCTTTTAAGAAGGGAATGATCGACACGATCGTGATCGTGATCAGCCCGATAACCAATAGATATAGCAGCAATATAGAATAGATTCTTCTTATTCTTCTTCTCTCCAGAAAATCGACGACTGGGTTTAACAGATAAAAAACAATGCCTGTCAAAATAATCGGAAGTGATATCGTTTTGAGCAGAACAATAATCGGGGTGAAAATAAATGATGTTTTTGTAAATACTAGAATATTTAAACCAATCAGCAGCAGCACAAGCAAAAATAAAACAAACTTATTATCCAAGAAGAATCGCTTGAATCTGCCGCTCCATGTTTGCAACGTCTCCACTATCGTTCCTCCGTCATACATAGTTTAATTAAATTGTACACTATCGTCCCTATAATGAAAAATAAAAACCGTTAATTGCTGGAAAAGCTTTCTCGGTTTTAACATTCTATTTATATCTATCATGTGATTTTGTTCTTTTTAAGCTATAATTTAGCTATATCATGCAAAAGGAGCGATACGAGTGATACGTTTTGCAATAATAGGAACCAACTGGATTACAGACCGCTTTCTTGAGTCAGCAGCGGATATCGAAGATTTTCAGCTGACTGCTGTTTATTCAAGATCGGCTGAACGCGCTGGCGAGTTTGCTGCTAAACACAACGCTGCGCATGCCTTCTCAGACCTTCAGGAAATGGCGGCGAGCGATTGCTTTGATGCCGTATACATAGCGAGCCCGAACGCTCTTCACAAAGAACAAGCCGTTCTCTTTATGAACCATGGCAAGCATGTGCTTTGTGAGAAGCCGTTTGCTTCGAATACAAAAGAAACAGAAGAGATGATCTCAGCGGCTAAGGCAAACGGTGTTGTTCTCATGGAAGCAATGAAGACCACTTTCCTGCCGAATTTCAAAGAGCTGAAAAAACACCTGCATAAAATCGGCACTGTCCGCAGATTTACCGCAAGCTACTGCCAGTATTCCTCACGATATGACGCGTTCAGAAGCGGAACTGTTTTGAATGCGTTTCAGCCTGAGCTTTCCAATGGGTCATTAATGGATATTGGCGTCTATTGTATTTATCCGGCTGTTGTGTTGTTTGGCGAGCCAAAGGATGTAAAAGCAAACGGATATGCTTTATCTTCCGGAGTGGACGGAGAAGGAACTGTCATTCTGTCTTACGACGGGTTCGAAGCCGTTCTGATGCATTCCAAAATCTCTACTTCCTATGCCCCAGCGGAAATCCAGGGTGAAGACGGGACGATTGTAATCGATACAATTCACCGGCCTGAACGTGTTGAAATCCGCTACCGGGACGGCCGCCTTGAAAACATCGCGATCCCTGATCCTAAACCGGCGATGTTCTATGAAGCAGAAGAATTTGTCACACTCATAAAAGAGAATAAGCTGGAATCTGAAGAAAATACATTTGAACGGTCTTTGACCACCGCAAAAATTATGGAAGAAGCAAGAAAGCAAATGGGGATTGTATACCCTGCTGATCAAGCTTAAAAAAATCCGCCCGCGTGCAAATGCCGCGGCGGATTTTTTATTAGACAATCGGAGAAGATGCCTTCCTTTTTAAAAGCACCTGTTGCTCATATTCTTTGATGTCATGAAGCCATGCCTCTTTTACCGGAACGCCCATTTGCTCACAGTAGGAATCCCAGATGGCTCCGAAAGGATATGTTTTGAATTCCTCCATCAGGGCCAGCCTTTCTGTATAGCGGCCCTCTTCCTGCAATTGTTTTAAATATCCGTTCGGGAGAAGCAAGGCATACAATAAAGCTTTGATCATATTTCTCGTTCCGATGGTCCAGGCGGCTACACGGTTAATGCTGGCATCGAAAAAATCCAGACCGATGGCGACCTTCTCAAGAGCATGATTTCGTACAATTTCAAGAGCGATTTCTCTCAATTCATCATCCAAAACCACTACATGGTCGCTATCCCAACGAACAGGCCGCGATACGTGCAAGGCAAGCTTGTCTGTGTAAAGCAGCATGGACGAGATTTTGTTCGATACCGTCTCAGTCGGATGGAAATGGCCTGTATCAAGTAAACAAAGCTTATGATTCGTCAAAGCATAAGCTAAATAAAATTCATGAGATCCGACAACATATGATTCGGAGCCAAGCCCGAACAGCTTGCTCTCGATTGAATCAAGATTATGTTGTTCACTGATCTCCTCTGAGAAGATCCGATCCAGTGATTCTTTTAGTCTTTTACGCGGTGTCAGCCTATCACTCGGGATATCCTTATAGCCGTCGGGAATCCAAATATTCGTCAAGCAAGGTGTTCCTAATTCTTTCCCGAAGTATTCCCCGATACGGCGGCAAGCGATGCAATGCCTGATCCAAAATTCTCTGATGTCCGGATCAGGGTGTGAAAGGGTGAGTCCGTCAGCCGCTTTCTCATGCGAAAACAAGGTTGGATTAAAATCTAAACCGAGACCAAGGTTTTTTGCCCATTTCACCCAGTTTTCAAAATGCTGCGGCTTCAATTCGTCACGTTCTACCGCTTCCCTGTTTGTTTCTGCGTATATCGCATGCAGGTTTACGCGGTGCTTTCCAGGAATGAGAGAAAGAGCCTTCTCCAAATCTCTTCTTAATTCTTCAGGAGTTTGCGCTTTTCCGGGATAATTGCCAGTCACGTCAATTCCGCCTGAAAGCTCGCCCTTATTTACTTCAAAGCCTTCAATGTCGTCACCCTGCCAGCAATGGATCGAAATGGGCACTTGCTCTAATTGCCGAAGCGCCTCTTCAACATCAATTCCCCATTTTTCATATGCCTGTTTTGCACTGTCATAATTGGCTTTTATGGTCATACGGCTCTCTCCCTTTATCAGTTTTTTAATCCAAATAAAAAACTTCCTTTAGATCTATCGCAACAGGACTGAAATCCGAATTTGTTTTCATTAATGGCGCCATCGATTTCCACCATCTTTGGCAAACTTCCGTGTCCGCCATCTTTCTCCATTTCTCTTCATCCTCTATTTCTAAATATGCAAAAAGCCGGCCTGTTTCCTCATCTAGAAAAATGGAATAATGGTGGGCTCCATGAGCTTTGAGTGCTTCTGCCATCTCAGGCCAAATGTCATCATGCCGCTGGTTGTATTCTTCGTACTTGTCTTGATGGACAAACATGATACTGGCTTTTCTTTTCAAACCTTTTCACCTCTTCATCATTTAGATAGCGCTTTCAAAACGGTTTGCTGAAAGGACTGAATGATGGTGCTTCTGTCAATGTCTTTAGGTGTAAACACTTTGATCGGAAAGGAATTTCTGACGACTTGCCGGGCTTCTTTTATGTCTTTGACTTCTTTGGCAGCAATCATTTGCATCAAAAGATTTCCGGTGGCAGTTGCCTCTATCGGCCCTGCATATACCGCTTTTCCACTCATGTCTGCCGTTAATTGATTTAAGAAATCATTCCGGGCTCCGCCGCCGATGATATGAAATTGCTCGATCGGTTTTTCTGTGATTGTTTCGAGCTCTTTGATGGCTATCGCATAGATGATGGCTAAATTGCTGTAGATGCAGCAGGCAAGTTCGCCTGCAGTACGGGGAATCTTTTGGCGGGTTTGTCCGCAATAATGTTGTATTTCCTTTATCATGTTTTCTGGATTCAGGAAACGTTTATCATTTAAGTTTATAAATTGCTGGAATGGTTCTGTTTTTTTGGCTTCTTCTGCAAGCTGCTGAAAAGAATAATCTGCTTGTAGCTGCTGTTTGACTTCTTGTATCACCCACATGCCGATAATGTTTTTGAGAAAGCGAATGGTATTGTTTGCGCCGCGTTCATTTGTATAGTTGTTTTCTAAAGCAAGATCAGTTATTATCGGTGTTTTGTTTTCAACCCCGATTAACGACCATGTTCCGCTGCTGATATACGCCCAGCCATCATTTACGCCTGGCGCCGCAATGACGGCCGAGGCCGTATCATGTGTTGCGACTGTCATCACCTTGCACACCGGGAGATCATAATCCGGGAACCACTCATTTCTTAGCTTCCCGAGTTCACACCCCGGTTCAGTGAGCGGCGCAAATTGCTGTTCCAGAACAGACACGGCTTCAAGCAATTCAGGATCAAGATTTCCCGTTGAGACGTTTAAAAGCTGTGTTGTGGACGCGTTTGTGATTTCCGTTACAGCTTTTCCGGTTAAACAATAGCCTAAATAATCAGGAATCATCATAATTTTGTCTGTCTTTTTCAGCAGCTCACGGTCTTCTTCAAACAATTGATAGATCGTGTTGAAAGGCTGAAATTGTATTCCTGTTTTTTGATAAATTGCAGCTTTTGAGAGGGTATGTTCCAGTTTGTCTATTGTGTGATCTGTTCTTCTATCACGGTAGGAGATTGCTTCCCGCAACCGATCGCCTTTTTCGTCCAGTAAGACATAATCAACTGCCCAAGTATCAATGCCTACGGTGCAGTGTTCATACCCAAGCGTCTTTACTTTTTGCAGTCCTTGCAGGATTTGTTTTAGCAAATGATCAATATCCCATAAGCAATGCCCGTCTCTTTGACTGAAACCGTTAGCGAACCTGTGAATCTCTTGTATGTCAAGCTTCCCTTCATTCAGTTCACCTACCATGATTCTCCCGCTTGATGCGCCTACATCAATGGCAGTATAAATCATCCTTTCACCCTCTCTTCGAAAGAGGAACAGCTGTCACCTTCACCTTTTTGTCCTCAAGAGCTTTTACCGATGCCGGATCAAGTCCAGAATCCGTAATAAGGCGGCTGACATCTTGCAGCGAGGCGATATGTGAAAACTCGCGGTTCCCCCATTTGCTTGAATCGGCCATCAAAATGGTCTGGTCCGACCTTTCGATCATCCGTTTTTTGAGCAGCGCCTGCCACTCATTTGAATCACTCATCCCGTTGTGTACGTCAAATCCCTTACATGACAGAAAGGTTTTATTGACATGATAGGTCTCAAGTGAACGCTCTGCTAACGGGCCGGCAAATGATAATGATTTTTCCAGCAAAATGCCGCCTGTTGAAATGACTGATATGTTTTCTTTATTACTGAGTTCAATAGCTGCTTTCATTGAGTTTGTAATCACGGTGAGCTCAATGTCAGGGAGTATTTTTGCCATGTACCAAGCGGTTGTGCTTGCATCGAGAATGATTCGGTCTCCGCTTTTTACATATTTGGCCGCTTCGTGAGCGATGGCTTTTTTTTCGATGACATTCGTGATTTCCCGTTCAGAAAAATGAATTTCTGATTCCTTCTGCTGAATACTGACCGCTCCTCCGTGGCTCCGGCTCAGTTTATGTTCTTTTTCAAGCTTTTCAAGATCACGCCGAATGGTTTCCTCTGTGACTGAAAAAATGTCACTTAATTCGGAAACGCGGATGCTTGAACGCATATTTACTATTTCCACTATTTTTTGCTGCCGTTCTGCTACTAGCATCGGTAACGCCCTTCCTCATATCGTAGTCCGTCTTATATTTTTATCATAGCATATATCTAACGCGTAAAAGCAGCAGGGACGCCGCCGTCTACCGTGATCATGCAGCCCGTTGTTTTTTCGGCTTTGGAAGAAGCGAAGAATGCAATGGCTTCGGCAATATCCTCCGGGTAAATATTGACGAGCAATGCTGTCCGTTTCCGGTAATGTTCCTCCAGCTGATCCGGTTCAATCCCGTACGCCGCGGCTCGTTCCTCACGCCAGCTTGAACCCCAGATTGCCGATCCTTGAAGAACTGCATCAGGCAAAACGGAGTTGACCCTAATGCCGAATTCTCCGCCTTCTGCTGCGATGCATCTTGCTAAATGGGTTTCAAGCGCCTTAACAGAGCTGTAGGCAGAGGCGTTTTTTCCCGCATAAACCGAATTTTTCGATCCGACAAATACCATGCTTCCGCCTCTATTTTGATGTTTCATCTGTTTAAACGCTTCACGGGCTACAAGGAAATAGCCTGTTCCTAAAACATTCATATTAAGATTCCATTCTTTTAGACTTGTTTCGTCAAATGGGCTTGATGTGGCCAGCCCGGCATTATTGACGACGATATCAATGCCGCCGTAAGCAAGCGCCGCTCGTTCAAAAGCTGACTGTACGTCTTCCTCCTTTGTCACATCCATTTTGACAGCCATTGCCCGTCCTTTTCCGTATGCATCGTTTATTTCCCCGGCAATTTTCTGTGCGCCTTCTATATTCAGATCAGCTACGATCACGTGCCCTCCCTCAGCTGCAAATCGGCGGCATGCCGCACTGCCGATTCCGCCGGCTCCTCCAGTTATCAGCGCTACTTTTCGGGAAAATTCTGCTTCCGGCGGGGCCAGCGTGAGTTTATATAGTTCGAGCGGCCAATATTCGACATGGTAGGATTCATTTTCATGTAAAGAAACAAATTGCCCCAGAGCGGTTGCTCCTTTCATTACGGCGATGGCCCTCCGATATAAAGCCCCGCTTACTTTAGACATCGCATAACTTTTTCCTGTATTCACCATTCCGATTCCAGGAATCAATATCACCCGCGGGGCGGATTCAAAGATTTGATCCCCATCCTGCTGATTGCGTGTAAAGTAAGCCTGATACTCTGATGTAAAGGTCTCGACTCCTGACTTGATCAGATCCGCAAGCTTGTGCACATCTTGAGTTTCCGGATTCCAATCAATGTACAGCGGAACCCGTTTTGTGTGAACAAGGTGATCCGGGCATGCCGCACCGATTTGCGAAAGTGCTGGCGCTTGGACACTGTTTACAAATTCCAAGACATCGTCATGATCATCATAGGAAAGGATCATTTTCTTTTCTTCACTTACTGCTCCTCTGATCACAGGCATGATGCCTGCCAAGATTTGTTTTCTTTTATCCTCCGGCAGCGGCTGATACCTTTTGCCTCCGAATACCTCATGCTGATTGATACGATCGTTAATATACTGCTCGGCTTCTTGAATGATGGATATCGTTTTTTGATAACATGTTTCAGACGTCTCTCCCCAAGTGACTAAGCCGTGTTTCTCCATTAATACAAGCTCGGCGTGGGGATTGTTTGCTACGCCTTCAGCGATCATTTTAGACAAAGTAAATCCAGGACGGACGTATGGCACCCATACAAACCGATTTCCGTAAATGTCTTCAGCGATTTGTTTTCCATTATCCGCACAGCATATGCTGATAATCGCATCTGGATGGGTATGGTCAACATGTTTGTATGGCAAAAAAGCGTGTAATAGCGTTTCAATTGAAGGGCGGGGATGTTTGCTGTCTGTCATACAATGAGACAGGTAGTCTACCATTTCTTCATCGGGCATTTGGTCCCTTTTAATCAGCGGGCGGATATCATCTAATTTCAAACCGGAAAAGTTATGCGCTTTCATTGTTGCCAAATCCGAACCGCTTCCTTTTACCCACATGACTTCTATTTCACGGCCTCTAAAATCCTTTTCCGTTGTTTTCATAGATGTATTCCCCCCGCCCCAGTTGCAGACAGTGCGGTCTGACCCGATCAGATTGGACCTGTACACCAATTCCTCTACACCTTTAGGCAGCTGTGCAGCTCGCTCTGAATCCCATATATGTTTCACCATATTTGATATTCCCCCATACCCTTTTATTTGTATCCGTTTTCATTATATATGATTTCTGTTTGTTTTTGAATTGTTTTTGTTTATTTTTGTTTTCGACAAAAAAGAAAGCAGCAGATATGCCGCTTTCTTTTTTTATTAAGATTCAATTTTAAATTTCTTCGTAATGTCCTGAAGTTCTTCCGCCATGTTTGCCAACGTTTCCGCTGAAGAGCTGATTTCTTCCATGGACGCAAGCTGTTCTTCCGCCGAAGCTGCGATATCCTGAATGCCTGCTGAGCTTTCTTTCGCCACTGCTGAAATATCTTCAACAGCACTTGACACTTCCTGTGATCCGGCTGACAGTTGTTCAACCGTCGCGTTCAAGTTTTGCAATTCGCCGGAAATTTGGGTTGTCATCTCATAGATTTGTTTAAAGCTTTCCGCTGTTTGATCCGTAATCTGCAAGCCTTCTTTCACTTCATGATTCACGGATTGGAACATTGTAAGTGAGGTGCTGATTTCCCTGACAATCTCTTGAATTAATCCTTCAATTTCCTTGGCGGAGTCTGCTGATTGTACAGCAAGTTTTCTAACCTCTTCCGCAACTACTGAGAAACCTCTTCCGTATTCTCCCGCTCTTGCCGCCTCAATCGCAGCATTTAATGCAAGCAGGTTGGTTTGATCAGCAATGCCGTTAATCACATTCAAGATGCTTGTGATGTCTTGCGATTTTGTTTCAAGGCCCTTCACAACCGCTTCCGCTTTTTGAACGGATTGGTCAATTGTTTTCATCTGGCCGACTGTATGCTCCACCAGCTTTTCTCCGCTGCCCGCTGCCTCAGAGGACTGAATCGATGATTTCGTAATGGTTGAAGAGGCCTGAGCCACTTTTGAAATCCCCTCGTTCATTTGAGAAAGATGATTTGAGCTTGTTTCCAGTTTCTCGCTTTGTGCCTCGTTGCCATCTGAGAACTGTTCGATGGCAAGTGTAATATGTTCAGTTGCCTTGCTTGTTTGGGCTGCGCTTGCTGTCAGCTCCTCAGAAGATGAAGCGACGTTTTCTACAGACGTTTGAATAACGCCGATTACAGAACGCAATGATGCAGACATTTCATTAAAGCTTTCGCCAAGCTGGCCAAACTCGTTTTTCGAGTGAATGTCAATGACTTCTGTGAGATCTCCGCTGCTGATTTTTGCAGACGTTGAGACAAGTTTTCTTAACGGCTTGGTGATGGCACGGATAATATAGAGTATGAGTATGCCGCCGATTACTATTGACACGCATAGAATGATAACCGCAGTGTTCAGCACCGGGCTTGAAGCATCTTGCAATTCACTGACAAAATATGTGCCCGCGATTTTCCAGCCAGTCAGTTTATTTGTCGTAAAGGCCATTTTCTTTTCTTTGCCTTCGAATGTATATTCAAATGAGCCTTCTTTTTTGGAATATACTTGGTTTGTCCAATCGCCGGAACCGGTTGTCCCCGGCTTAATGGTCGGATGAGCGATATATTTTTTGTTGCCTGTCGTAATAAATGCAAAGCCTTCTTTACCGATTTTGATTCTTTTTGATGCAGTAAGCACTTCATCCAGGTTTAAATCTAGCGCTATAACCCCTGAACCGTCTTTTAATTGTTTTGAAATTGTGACAACGATATCTCCTGTCGCTTCATCGGTATACGGTTCTGAGAAAACAGCCTGTCCTTTTTCCGCAACCGCCTGTTTGTACCAGTCACGTCCTGTCGGATCGAAACCTTTCGGAACACCGCTATCCGGATATTTATAAAGCTTCTTATCTTCTGAGGCAGCATAGATTGCGCCTACATCGTCGTTAAGTGTCGTGTACTGCTTAAATTTCTCTTTCAGTAATGTTTTGTTTTTGCCTAACAATATGTCTTTATCAACTGTCTCACTATAATAATCTATTGCTTTTACTTTATCTTCTAATTTATTTTGCAGCGTACTGTTTAGTTCTTCAACATTTCCCTTCGCACTGCTTATGAGCTCTCTGTCTAACGCGTTCCAAGCTGATTGATAACTGAAATATGCTAAAACCCCAACCGGCAAAATAAGCACTGCCAGAAACGCAGCGATTAGCGGTTTGCTGATCGATGGCTGTTTGATCCATTGTATGAATTTTCCCATTCTCGTTGACTCCTCCTTTAAGATAAATCTAATATCGTCAAACTAGGATAAAAGGTTTAATAAAAAAACTAAAAAAAACACCCAAGCGCAAAAGCTTGGGTGTTAAGGCTTATTATTCAATTTTGAATCGTTTGGTCATATCCCGAAGCTCTTCCGCCATAGAGGAAAGGGTCTCTGCAGACGAGCTGATTTCTTCCATGGAAGCTAGCTGCTCTTCAGCTGACGCCGCGATATCTTGTATATGCGCTGAGCTTTCTTTTGAAATCGATGCAATGTGCTCAGACGCTCCCGAAACTTCTTCGGAGCTGGCAGAAAGCTGCTGAACCGTCGCACTCATATTTTGCAGTTCGCCGGCGATTTGGTTCGTCATTTCAGAAATGCGTTTGAAGCTTATTTCTGTTTTATCTGTGATGTCAAGTCCTGTCTGCACCTCTTGATTGACAGATTGGAACATGCCGAGTGATGTATTGATTTCCTTCACAATTTCGATGATTAATCCTTCAATCTCTTTTGCTGAATCTGCTGACTGTACTGCCAGTTTTCTTACTTCTTCCGCTACAACGGAGAAGCCGCGGCCGTACTCGCCTGCGCGCGCTGCTTCAATTGCTGCGTTTAAGGCAAGCAGGTTCGTCTGGTCTGCGATGCCGTTGATCACACGCAAAATGTTTGTAATATCTTTCGATTTCGTTTCCAATCCGCGTACGACTTGCTCCGCTTCTTTAACGGACTTGTCAATGACATTCATTTGGCCGACGGTTTGATGAACAAGCTTGCCGCCTTCACTTGCAATTTCTGTCGATTGAACAGATGAATCAGTGATCACTTCAGAAGCTTGAGCCATATTCGTCAACCCGTCATTCATTTGATAAATGTGCTCTGCTGCCGTTTCAATGTTTTCGTTTTGTTTTTCATTGCCGTTAGAAAATTGTTCAATCGCCAATGTAATGTGCTCTGTTGCCTTGCTCGTTTGCGCAGCTGATGCAGTCAGCTCCTCAGAGGAAGCGGCAACATTGTCTACCGAATCCTGGATGGCGTGTATGAGAGAACGAAGTGACGACGCCATATTGTTAAAGCTTTTGCCGAGCTCGCCCAATTCATCTTTTGAACGGATATCAATGGTTTCCGTCAAATCTCCCTCGCTGATCCGCTTAGAGGAACCGACAAGCTGTTTCAGCGGTGTTGTAATCGACCGAATGATCAATGTCATGACGATAATCCCTATGATAATAGCTGCGGCCAAGACAATTAAAGCAAGGTGAAGGACAGGCTGGGCTGCCTCATGGATTTCATCCAAATACATGGTGCCGCCGATCTTCCATCCCGTCAACTTGTTTGTGTCAAAGGCCATTTTTTTCTTATCGCCATCCATGGTGTATTGAAAATCGCCTTTATCAGCGTTCAGCATCTTATCGAGCCAGTCGCCTTTTAATTCAGTTCCTGATTTTTCATTCGGGTGTGCGACAACTTTTTTGTCCTTCGTCATGATAAATGCGTAGCCTTGTGTGCCGATGTTGACTTTTTTGGTTGTTTTCAGCAGATTTTCAATCGTCATGTTGATTGCAATAACGCCTGAACCATCTTTTGTCTGCTGGGCGATTGTCACAACCATCGTATTTGTCGACGCGGTTTTATAAGGGTCTGTGATCACGACTTTCCCTTTATTTGCAACCGCTTTTTTGTACCAGTCGCGTTCAACCGGATTATAGCCGCTTGGCATCGGAAGATCCGGATAGCGGATAAAGTGCCCTTTTGTGTCACTTGTATAAATGGATTCTACATCCTTGTTAATGCTGATATATTGTGAGAATTTCTCTGCAATGCTTGCATTGCTTTTTGCATTGTATTTCTCTTTTGTCAGCCATTCGCTGAAATAATCAGCACTGTTTTCTTTTTCGCCGATGCTGGTGTTAATGATTTCGTTTAATTGCTGTACATTTTCCAATGCGCTCCCCATCATCTGTCTGTCGAGTGAGCTGCTAGCCGATTGATACGCAAAGATCGCCAATATGACAACCGGTATGATGAGGATCGACAGAAAGGAAACGAGAAGCTTCCGTGTAATTGATCTTTGTTTTATGAGTTGGAGTATTTTTTTCATCATTCATTTCTCCTTTTTTATGCTACCCTTCATATCGGCTGGAAATGGGTAAATATATACAGCAAAAAAGAAGAAATTTAACAAAAGTAACTAATTTCCCATAAATAAATAGTATTTTAGACCTATTATTTGTCTACTTTAAATTGTTTTGTCAGATCACGGAGTTCTTCAGACATTCTTTCAAGCGTCAGTGCAGATGAACTAATCTCCTCCATGGATGCCAGCTGTTCCTCAGCTGAAGCGGCGATATCTTGGATGCCATCCGAGCTTTCCTTAGAAATGGCAGTGATATCATTTGAAGCTGCGGAAATTTCTTGAGCTCCCGCTGACAGCTCCTCAACCGTCGCATTCATGTTTTGCAGCTCGGAAGCAATTTGATTGGTCATTTGCGATATATGTTTGAAGCTCTGTTTAGTTTCATCCGTCATGACAAGCCCTGTTTCAACTTCTTTGTTTACGGACTGAAGCACGTTCAGTGATGTGTGAATTTCTTTTACTATTTCACTGATCAGCGATTCAATTTCTTTTGCTGAGTCAGCCGACTGTACCGCGAGCTTTCTCACTTCCTCAGCGACGACTGAGAAGCCCCGGCCGTATTCACCCGCTCTGGCAGCTTCAATGGCGGCATTTAAAGCCAAAAGATTGGTTTGATCCGCAATGCCGTTGATGACACGCAAAATATTCGTGATATCCTTTGATTTGATCTCCAGCCCTTTCACCACTTGTTCCGCTGCTTTTACGGAATGGTCAATTGTGTTCATTTGGCCGGCTGTTTTCTGGACGAGTGTCTCCCCTTTGCTTGACACTTCGGTTGAATCTGCGGATGTTTCTGTAATCACTGCTGCAGCCCGCGCCAGCTCTGCCAATCCGTCATTCATTTCATTAATTTGTTCGGTTGTCGTTTCTATTTTCTCGCTTTGGCTTTCACTGCCGTTTGAAAATTGCTCGATAGCCATCGTAATGTGCTCAGTGGCTCTGCTTGTCTGGTCTGCCGATGCAGTCAGCTCTTCAGACGAGGAGGCAACGTGTTCTACTGAGTCTTTGATCCCGTGAATGAGCGAGCGAAGCGAGTGTGCCATATGATTGAAGCTCTCACTCAGAACGCCGAGTTCATCTTTTGAATTGATTTCAATCGTTTCGGTTAGATCGCCTTCACTAATTTTTTCAGCGGATGCGACAATGCGTCTCAATGGCTTTGTGATGGATCGAATCACAAAATAAATCGCCGTCATTCCAGCTCCGATGGCAATCGCCAGAACGATTGAAGCCATGATCAGAACCCTGCTTGCAGCATCGTGAATCTCGTTTGCATACATCGTGCCGCTGATTTTCCAGCCTGTTGTTTGGCTTGTTGCAAATGCCATTTTTTTCTTTTTGCCTTTGTACGTATATTCAAAGTCCCCGCTTTTATCCTTGTAGAGCTTATCAACCCAGTCCCCTTTTAGCTCTGTTCCCGCTTTTTCTCCGGAGTAGGCGATGACTTTCTTGTTTTGGCTCAAAATAAAAGCATAGCCTTCTTTTCCGATATTGATTCCTTTCGCGGTAGTGACTAAGTCATCAATTTTCATATCAATGGCGACAACGCCTGACCCATCCACCGTTTGACGGGCGATGGTGACGACCATTTTTCCTGATGAAATCGATTCATAAGGCTCAGTGACAATTGTTTTGCCTTTATTGGCCATTGCTTCTTTGTACCAATCTCGTTCCAAAGCATTAAAGTCGCTTGGCATGTCAGCGTACGGATAACGTGTGAAGTCCCCGTCTTTGCCGCTTGAAAATACCGCAGCGACATTATCATTCATTTGGATAAATTGTTTAAATTCCTGTTTCAGCTCTGTTTTCTTTTTATCCTGAAATTTTTCTGCTGTAGCCCAATCGCTGAAATATGCGAGGCTTTTTTCAGTAGTGCTGATTTTATCATCAATGATGTGATCTAATATCTGAACATTTTCCTTTGCGCTTTGCGTCATCTGTACATCAAGTGAGGCAACTGCTGATTGATAAGCGCTAACCGAAAGGGCGGTTATCGGAACAATTAAGATCAGCAGGAAAGAAATAATAAGTCTCCTTGCAATTGATGATCTGCGAATAGTGGTGAGTGTTTTTTTCATTTCCTTTTGAACCTTCTTTCAATAATTTACAAATTATATCGGCGGATCTTCCTTTAAATTACATTGAAAATGGAGGAAAAAATGAAAAATAGTTCTAAATTCACCTGTTAAACTAGGACTTTATTATTGTTTACCATATAAAAAAACAGCGCTTTGATAGCGCTGTTTTTCGGTTTTTACTCGATTTTAAATTGTTTCGTCAGATCGCGAAGCTCTTCTGCCATCTGCGCAAGAGTCGTCGCTGAGGAACTGATTTCTTCCATGGAAGCAAGCTGTTCTTCAGCTGATGCGGCAATGTCCTGGATGCTTGCCGAGCTTTCTTTCGACACGTCTGCAATGCCGCTGACTGCTGCTGAAACATGCTGTGAACGGTCTGACAGCTGCTCGACGGTGGAATTCATCGTCTGCAGCTTGCCCGCGATTTCGTTTGTCATGCTGAAAATGCTCTGGAAGCTTTCTTTTGTATTGTCTGTGACAACAAGTCCGGACTGTACTTCCTGATTGACCTCTTTAAACATGTGAAGAGAGGTGTCGATTTCTGCGACGATTTCTTGGATCAGCTTTTCGATTTCTTTCGCTGAATCGGCTGATTGGACAGCCAGCTTGCGCACCTCCTCCGCTACGACAGAGAAGCCGCGTCCTGACTCTCCGGCACGCGCCGCTTCAATGGCTGCATTTAGTGCAAGCAGATTTGTTTGGTCAGCGATTCCGTTGATGACTCTCAAAATGCTTGTGATGTCTTTTGATTTTCCTTCTAAGCCTTTGACAACAGCTTCAGCCTGCTGAACAGATTGATTAATCGAGT
The DNA here is from genome assembly GCF_000877815.1 of Bacillus sp. YP1. NCBI lineage: Bacteria > Bacillati > Bacillota > Bacilli > Caryophanales > Bacillaceae > Bacillus > Bacillus sp. YP1. The sequence goes on from NZ_CP010014.1 coordinate 2,824,434, forward strand.
TCATTTGTCCGACTGTCTGCTGCACAAACTTCTCACCCGTTCCGGCGATTTCCGTTGATTGGATAGATGCCTTTGTAATATCTGACGATGTTTGTGAGACTTGCTGGAGTCCTTCATTCATTAAGTTCAGCTGATGAGAGCTGGATTCAACCTTTTCGCTTTGCTCCTCGTTTCCGTTTGAGAACTGCTCAATCGCCATCGTAATATGCTCGGTGGCTTTACTCGTCTGCCCGGCAGATGCGGTAAGCTGTTCGGAAGATGCGGCCACATTGTTCACCGAGTCCTGAATAGCGCTGATCAGAGAGCGGAGAGATTGTCCCATTTCATTGAAGCTTTCCCCAAGCTCTCCAAGCTCATCCTTTGAATGGATTTCGATCGTTTCGGTCAGATCCCCCCTGCTGATCGTTTTCGATGATTGAACAAGACGTTTTAACGGTTTTGTAATCGAACGAACGATAAACAGAATTAAAATTCCGCCTGCCACAATGGAAGCAATCAGCACAATCATTCCTGTTGTCAGCACAGACTTTGAGGCATCCTTAATTTCATCCATATACATTGTGCCGGCTATTTTCCAACCAGTCAGTTCGTTTGTAGTATAGGTCATCTTTTTATCTTCGTTATTAAGAGTATACTGGAGTTCACCGCTGTCATTCGCATACATTTTGGCTACCCAGTCGCCTGAAAGCTTTTCTCCAGCCTTATGGTTCTTGTGAGCGACATAGGTTTTGTTTTTTGTTGCAATGAAAGCATAACCTTCTTTTCCGACCTTGATTTGTTTCATTTGTTCTAACAATTTATCAATGGTAATATCCATGGCGACAACGCCAGATCCGTCCTTCAGCTCCTGTGCAATGGTAATGACCATGCTTCCGTCACTCGCAGCCACGTAAGGATCTGTCACGACAATTTCACCGCCGGCCTTCATCGCATCCTGGTACCAAGGGCGTTGTCTCGGGTCGTATCCTTCCGGCAATTTTTCTTTTGGCGCTTGTACATAAGTGCCGTTATCTGCGCCCCCATAAATTCTGGCTACTCCTTGATTAATAGATACATATTGTGAAAATTTAGCTTTGATCTCTTCTTGATTTGATTTCCCTTTGAATGCGGATCTTTTAAGAGATTCACTGAAAAAGGTGACTGCTTTCGCTTTTTCTCCCAGATCATTTGTAACAGTTGTATTAAATGTATCGACACTGTTTTTCGCATTTCCCATAATTTCCTGATCCAGCTTTCCGCTGGCGCTTCGGTAAGAGCTAAATTCTAATATAAGAATAGGGATAATGAGAATCGCAATAAATGAGACGATTAATTTCTTTGAAATAGACGGTTTCTTCAGCCAATTGATAAAAGTCTTCATGTCACTTGCTCCTTCAGGTTTGATACAGTATATATCGGCTGCTTAAAAAAGTTTTAAAATAAAAAATGGAAGAAGTTCTTTTTGGCTGTCTTCTGCCTTTTTAACTTTCATTGCCCAAGCTCTTTGCATATCTTATAAAAAACAAGGGGGGCTAAACATGATTATTGTATCAGGACAATTGCTCCGTCCCCAGGATATTGAAAATTGGCAGATTGATCAAGATCTGAATCCGCTCTTAAAAGAGATGATTGAGACGCCTGTTCAGTTTGATTATCATTCAATTGCTGAACTGATGTTTGAGCTTAAACTGCGGATGAATATTGTAGCAGCGGCAAAGACGCTGCACAAAAGCGGGGCGAAGTTTGCCACTTTTTTAAAAACATACGGGAATACAACGTATTGGAGGGTTTCACCGGAGGGCGCCTTGGAGCTGAAATACAGAATGCCGCCTTCAAAAGCGATTCGGGACATTGCAGAGAACGGCCCGTTTTATGCGTTTGAATGCGCAACCGCAATCGTTATCATTTATTACTTGGCCTTAATCGATACAATCGGAGAAGATAAATTCAATGCCAGCTTTGACAGAATTATTTTATATGACTGGCATTATGAGAAATTGCCGATATATACGGAAACAGGACACCACTTTTTCCTTGGAGATTGTTTGTATTTTAAGAATCCTGAATTTGATCCGCAAAAGGCGCAATGGAGAGGCGAAAATGTGATACTACTGGGGGAAGATAAATATTTTGCCCATGGTCTTGGAATCTTAAACGGAAAGCAAATTATTGATAAGCTGAATTCTTTTAGGAAAAAAGGAGCCTTACAGTCAGCCTACCTTCTGTCTCAGGCGACCAGACTGGATGTTCCGTCTCTTTTCCGCATCGTCCGCTAAAAAGCCCCATCGCCTATTTTCCGGACGATGGGGTTTCAAATGCCTTTCGTTTTCGATAGAAGGGGGCTGTGCCGAAATATTGGTTCACAGCCCACTCCATTTTTTCAAGGTCATTTCTTGTCACGATTGGATCCTGGCTGCTCCATTTGATAAAGCGGACAAAATAGTAGCCTTTGATAGGAACCATTGTAACTTTTGAGTGAGGCCAGCCTTCAAATACAAACTCAATTTTCCCTCTTTTTTTATAAGAATATTGAAGAATGTTCATATCTGTCACCTCAGTTTATCAAGTTACGTTCGGCAAAGCTCGGTACGTTTACATCCATTGATTGACTATCCCTCATGCAGGCTTTCCTGAAAACAAAGGGTGAGGCGCGTGTCTCTTTCCCTCGCTTTTTATTTCGCATATGGACGAATGCCAAGCGCGCCTTCATTCGATAAAGCGGCAGCCGGGGCGGGTGTGACAAGCCCTCCGGCTATCGGCGTTTGTTCAGCGATCATGCTTTTGTCAAAAAAACAGCCTATTATCCCATCATTTTGATATAGCATGTCCGGGTGCGAGGGCCGTCAAATTCACAGAAATAAATGCCCTGCCACGTTCCAAGAATGAGCCGGCCGTTTTCCACAATGACATGCTGTGAAGCTCCGACTGTACTCGACTTCATGTGTGCAGCTGTATTGCCCTCCATATGGCGGTCCAGCTCATGTTCCCACGGATAAACCTCATCAAACCTTCTGAGCATATCTTTTTTGACGTCCGGATCGGCATTTTCATTAATTGTAATGCCCGCAGTCGTATGCGGACAGTAAATCAGCGCTGCGCCGCTCGTTATACCTGTTTCTTGAAGAAACGCTTCCACCTCCCGGGTGATATCAATCATTTCATCTCGTTTGGTTGTTTTGATTTGCAGTGTTTTCAGCATTTGTTTCTCCTTTCGTTTGTCCGCTCTCATCGCTTAATTCGTTCTGTGTTCTTTTTTTTCCTGTTAAACCGCTCTCATAAACCCGATAAAACAAAAAAACTCCAGTCTAAGGCTGGAGTTTAGCACCATAGATATATTCTTGCTTCATACGGCTTTAAGAGTGCTGATGTCATATGCTTGTGCGGCTCTGTTTCAATATTTGACAAGACGAGTGCATCTGATGACAATGGCAATCCAGAGTGCCTGAACAACGCCGGTGTTCCTGTCAGATTGGCCGCAATCAGTGCAGTATGGCTCTCGTTTTTCCGAAGATATGCAAAGATTTGCTGATCTTCCGGTATAATGAGCTCGTATGTCCCGTTAATAAAAACATCATATGTTTGGCGCAGCTTGATCAAGCTTTTGTAAAAATGGTAAACGGATGTTTTATCGTTTTTTTGCGCCTCGGCATTCAGCCATTTGTAATTCTCATTGATTCCGATCCACGGTTTGGCCTCAGAAAATCCGGCGTATGGACCAGCATTCCATTGCATCGGCGTTCGCGAATTGTCTCTTCCCTTTTTCCAGACAATCTTCATCACATCCTCGTGTGATGTGCCTTTCGCTGTTTTTGTTTCATACAGGCGTTTCATCGCGACATCATCATAGTCATCAATAGATGGAAAAGCCACGTTCGTCATCCCGAGTTCCTGTCCCTGATAAATAAACGGTGTGCCTTTCATGAGAAAATAAACAGCGGAAAGCGCTTTTGCACTTTCTTTCAGGTACACTCCGTCGTCTCCCCACACAGAAACTGAACGGGGCTGGTCGTGATTCTCCATAAACAAAGCATTCCAGCCGATCCCTTCCAGACTGTCCTGCCAGTCAGTTAAAATTCGTTTAAATGCAACGATATCAATACTTTCATTGATCTCTACATCCCACAGGCCGAGATGCTCAAATTGAAAAATCATGCTGAATATGCCGTTTTTTTCTCCAGCCCAATCAGCTGCTTCTTTTGCAGCGACGCCGTTTGCTTCACCAACTGTCATGATCGGATAGCGGGAAAATGTGTTTTCCTTCAGCTCTGTTAACAAATCCATAATGCCGTCAGCATTCATATGATAAGGAAAGGAAGGGACATAGTCCAGCCCCTTTGGATTCGGCATGTTGGGAAGCCCTTCTTTTTTCTTAATATGCGTAATGGCATCCACCCGAAATCCGTCAATTCCTTTATCAAGCCACCAATTGATCATGTCATAAACGGCATTCCTCACCTGTTCATTTTCCCAATTCAAATCAGGCTGTTTTTTATCAAAAAGGTGCAGATAATACTGGCTTGTCTTTTGATCATACTCCCAAGCCGGCCCGCCGAAAATGCTTTCCCAATTGTTGGGCGCTTTTCCGTTTTTGCCGTCTTTCCAAATATACCAGTCGCGCTTTTCCGAGTGTATGGATGAACGGGATTCTATGAACCATGGATGTTCGTCGCTTGTGTGGTTCACAACGAGATCCATAATCAGCTTCATCCCCAGATCATGAATGTCACCAAGCAGTTCATCAAAATCTTCCATGGTGCCAAACTCGCTTAATATGTTTTGATAATCCCGGATATCATAGCCATTATCAGCATTCGGTGAGTCATACAGCGGGCAAATCCATATGACGTCAGCGCCCAGCTCTTTTATGTAAGAAAGCTTGGATCTGATTCCTTGAATATCCCCAATTCCGTCTCCATTTGAATCTTTAAAACTGCGGGGGTAAATTTGGTAAACAACGGCTTCCTTCCACCAAGCCTTTTTCATACAGCCACTCCTTCCCCAGTGTACCGGTCTTATATATCCTATGTAGAAAAAAGGCTTCACAGCATTGCTTTTTAAGAAATGACTTGATGACACAAAAAACAGCCGTTCGTTCCCCGGCTGTTTTTTATTAAAAATCAGTTTTTTTAATTTCTACAAAACGGATGTGATGATCTTCGGCGTCGAGGATTTTAAATTCACAGCCCTCCGCGTGTATCACATCTCCTGCTTTCAGCTCCATTTTTTGCGTTAGAAGCCAGCCTGCAATCGTATCAATTTCTTCATTTTCAATCGCAATGTCGAGAAGGTCATTCACTTCGTCTATTAGCGCTTTTCCATCCATCACATAATGGTGCTCGCCCTTTTTCAGAATGTGCGGTGTTTCATCCTGATCATACTCATCGCGGATTTCCCCGACGATTTCCTCTATAATATCCTCTACAGTGACAAGCCCCGCCGTTCCCCCGTATTCATCTACGAGAATCGCCATATGAATCCGCTCCTTCTGCATGCGGATTAAAAGCTGCTGAACAGGAATGCTTTCAATGACTCTGATAACGGGCCTCATGATTTGATTCAGCTTTATCGGCTGGCCGAGAAAATAAGCTTTAAACATATCTTTGCTGTTGATGATCCCTAAAATATGATCCTTGTCATCTTTGATGACAGGGTAGCGTGTATACCGTTCATTAATGATGTGATGAATTGCCTCTTCAAGCGACTGCTCCAGAGAGATAACCGCAATTTCTGTCCGCGGAATCATAATCTCTCTCGCTACCCGGTTGTCAAATTCAAAAATCTTATTTACATAGCGGAATTCAGACTGATTGATTTCTCCCTTTTCATAGCTTTCAGAAAGGATCAGCCTTAGTTCCTCTTCGCTGATGACAACCTCATGCTCCTTTACTGAATGAAAGCCAAACAATTTCACAAGAAAGCTTGCAGAGCCGTTTAATGCCTTAATAAACGGGTACGTGATTTTATAAAACCAGATCAGCGGCTTTGCAATCCATAAGCTTACAGCTTCAGCTTTTTGAATAGAAACCGTTTTCGGGGCAAGCTCCCCCATCACCACATGCAAAAAAGTGACGATGATAAATGCAACTACAAATGTGACAATGTGGTTAAACGGTTCCGGCATGCCTGTCATTGTAAATAAGGGATGAAGAAAACGTTCAAATGTAGGTTCACCAAGCCACCCAAGGCCGAGGGCTGTAATCGTAATCCCGAGCTGGCAGGCTGATAAATACTCGTCAAGATTGGAGATGATTTTATGTGCGGCTAGTGCTCGGCTGTCACCGCTTTCGATGAGCTGATTGATTTTTGAACCTCTGATTTTGACGATCGCAAATTCCGCTGCAACGAAAACAGCCGTAATGCCAATCAAAACAAAAATGGCGATCAATTGTAAAATAAGCAAAAAAAGCCCTTACCATAAATGGTAAGGGGCCACCTCCTTAACGTTAATTCTCATCACGACCGTTTAAGAAAATCATCACAAAACGAAGTAGTTCAAACAGGGAAACCAGGGCGGCGGCCACATACGTTAAGGCAGCAGCACTCAGCACTTTATTTACCCCATTTTCTTCATTGTTTCGGATGAATCCTTCTGACACAATAATCTGCTTCGCACGTGAACTTGCATTGAATTCGACAGGCAATGTAATCAGCTGGAAAAAGACAGCCGCTGAAAACAGTATGATGCCAAGCCCGATCAAATTCAGGCTGCCGAGAAGCATGCCTCCTAAGAAAAGCAAAGGAGCTACACCGGATGCAAAATTCACGACTGGGAAGATTTTATGTCTCAGCACAAGCGCACCATATGACTCCTGATGCTGCAAGGCATGTCCGACTTCATGGGAAGCTACGGATATGGCGGAAATTGAGCGGCCGTAATAGACCGGCTCAGATAAACGCACCACCCGTCTTGTCGGGTCGTAATGGTCTGTTAAAGTGCCTCTTACCGGTTCGACCGGCACGTCGTAAAGACCGTTTATATCTAAAATCCGTCTTGCCGTTTCTGCCCCTGTACGTCCGCTTGAGGCTTCCACTTTTGAATATTTTTCAAAGTTGCTCTTTACTTTAAATTGTGCCCAAAACGACAATCCCAATGCGGCTATTGTTAAAAATATAAACAGCATTTTTTCATCATCCTTTTTCCATGATCATTTCTCTATTACGATTATTTTAATGAGTTTTCTTTCTCGTGTACAGAAATGCGCTTTTTCTTCCGGCTTGGAGCACACAATCCAATCAGCAAAAAGAACAGGCCTGCTGAAAACAAATAAAAGGCGAAACTGCCGGCCAGTTCTTTCAGAAAATGAAGCCAGGAGAAGCTTCCGGAAAAGTGATTATATGAATTCAAATCGAAAATAAACAAAATCACCGCGGATGCCGCCAGCTGCGTACCGATTAAAACCACGATCGTTCTTTGAAAGATCGTCATCTTTTTCATCCTTTTTGTTTTAGTTTATGGAGAAATCCGGTTTTATATGTTTTGTACATTTTTTGAAAAACATCACCGGAAGTGGGACATACTGTTAGAAAAAAGCACGGGTGTGATGGAAGCTATGAAAGTGACGAGTGAGGAAAAGGAACAGCTGAGCACAGCAATCGACCGAATGAATGAAGGACTGGACGCGTTTATCCAGCTGTATAATGAATCGGAAATTGATGAACCGCTTATTCAGCTTGATGATGATACAGCCGAGTTAATGAAGCAGGCCCGAGATATGTACGGCCAGGAAAAGCTAAATGAGAAATTAAATACAATTATTAAACAGATTTTATCCATCTCAGTATCTGAAGAAGGAGAAAAAGAATGAAATCAAATCGGATATTTATTTCATGGCTCAGGTGGCCGTTATTTATCCGAATCGGGGTTATTATTTTATGTCTGATTCTTTTGTTCGGCCAAATCATTTATATACTTGAGCCTAAGCAGTTCACTTCGGTATTCGAAGGTATTTGGTGGGCTGTCGTTACGGTTTCTACAGTCGGTTATGGAGACTATGTGCCGCACACTCCGCTGGGACAGGCAGCCGGAATACTGCTGATTTTGAGCGGAGCAAGCTTTGTCACAGCGTATTTCGCTACGTTATCAGCGGCCGCATTCAGCAGACAGCATCGCTACATTGAAGGAAAAGTTGCTTACAAAGGCCGGGACCACATCATTCTGATCGGGTGGAATGAAAAAACAAACCGGCTTTTGAAGGACCTTCAGCTTGCCGCCCCTTCCAAAACAGTCGTACTAATCGATGAATCCTTAACAGAAGGCCCGCTTATTGAAAACGTTCATTTCATACGCGGGCACGCTGCCGATGATGGGACACTGAAACGGGCCAATATTACTGAAGCGGAATCAGTGATGATTACTGCCGATCAGTATAAAAGTGAAACTGATGCTGATATGCTGTCAGTGCTGACTCTTTTATCTGTTAAAGGTCTTAATCCCCTTGCTTACTGCATCGTCGAGATTTTAACTGACCGTTTTGTCACCAATGCGGAACGGGCAGGCGCAAACCAAATCATCGGAACTTCAGAATTTATCAGCCGGGCGATGCTGCAGCATTACCAAGTCAAGTTACGGCCGTCTAAACAGCAGAACGGAATCAAGCTGACACTTGATCAGCATGTGGAGCTTCTTGCTGTTCCTGACGAACTAAAGGGAGCGGCTTACAAAACCTGTGTTCTCTATTTCCTTGATCACAACACAACAATTATAGGCATACAAAAAAAGGAGGGGCCGATGCTTTCCCCTCCTCTTACATACAAGGTGCTCGAAACAGATCAATTCCTTGCCATCTAGTGTAACAGAACATCCTCCAATTCTTTCACGAGAGAGGCGCCGATATCCAAAAATGCCGGATCAATTTCCGCGTCCCGCCTTTCCGGTTCGGAAAATTGATTAAACAGTGATTGGAAAGGCCCTCCCTCGGCGTGATCGTCAACATCCGCCTGAAACACCTGTCTCAGCATAAATGGCGTTCCGATCCGGACGGCCGCCCCTCGTTCATCGAGACTGCCCTGTACCGCATTGACGGGAATTCTTAAAAATAAATAGCCGTCTCTATCATCAATTTTATAATCAAAGTAGCCATGATCGTATTCCCAGCCGCCGTTTATCACATAACCGAGCGGCTTCATCACTTGTTCCAGTTCTTGAAGCAGAAAAGACTGCCCATCTATCGCGGAAGGTATTGGTATCATCAGAATGCCCCTTTTTTCACTTATCCTGTCCCGCCGAACAAGACTTCATTCAGAGGCGCCTACATGGAAATCGTTGTTTCTTTCGCGCGGCCAACAGGAAAGAAAGCGCATTCAATTAAGAAGTAAACAGCCATTGCCGCTGCAAGCCAGACAGCTGAATCCCAAGACACATAAACAACCGTTGCATAGAGTCCTAATTTAGTGAAAAGAGTATGGGTTCGTTTTAAATGCAAAATCCGATGTACCGCATCGGTAAAAAGGGCAAGCGGCAAACCAATGAGAAGAAAGGCGTGGATGAAAAAATGTGAAAGCGTGCCGCCAAAGCTTGAAGAAAACTCTGTATACACGGCATCAAAGGAGATAAGGAAACTTAAAATAGCTGCAGAAAAACCGGCAATGATGAGATGTTTAACCAATTGTTTCATGAACATCAGCACCTTTCTGATTTTATAAAAAGCCGACCGGCAAATGCCAGTCAGCTTTCTCACATTAATCTTCCAGACGTTTTTCAAGCTCTGCTTTTTTCTCTTCAAAGCCAGGTTTGCCGAGTAACGCAAACATATTGACTTTATACGCTTCTACACCAGGCTGGTCAAACGGATTGACGCCAAGGAGGTAACCGCTCATCGCGCAGGCTTTTTCGAAGAAATATACAAGGTATCCAAAAGTATATGCATTCAGCTCAGGAATGTTAACGATTAAGTTCGGAACATTTCCGTCTGTATGGGCAAGCATTGTACCTTGGAATGCTTTTTTGTTAACGAAATCAACAGTTTTACCAGCTAAATAGTTCAAGCCGTCAAGATCGTTATCCGCTTCCTCAATTGTCAGTTCATGTTTAGGCTTCTCTACGTTCAGGACCGTTTCGAATAAATCTCTGCGGCCTTCTTGTACATACTGGCCTAAAGAATGAAGGTCTGTTGAATAGTTCGCTGAAGAAGGATAAATGCCCTTCTCATCTTTCCCTTCGCTTTCTCCGAACAGCTGCTTCCACCATTCCGCAAAGTATTGAAGCGCCGGTTCGTAGTTGATGAGCATTTCAATTGTTTTGCCCTTATTATAAAGGACATTGCGAACAACCGCATATTGGTATGCTGGGTTATCTTCCAGTTCAGATGTTGCAAAATCTTTGCTCGCATCCAGGGCGCCTTTCATCATGTCATCAATGTTGACGCCGCTGACAGCAATCGGCAAGAGACCTACAGCTGTTAAAACTGAATAACGGCCGCCGACATCGTCAGGAATAACGAATGATTCGAAGCCTTCTTCGTTAGAAAGCGTTTTTAATGCGCCGCGCTCTTTATCAGTTGTTGCATAAATCCGCGCTTTCGCTTCTTCTTTACCGTATTTCTCTTCAAGAAGCTTGCGGAAAATACGGAAAGCGATTGCAGGTTCAGTTGTCGTACCTGATTTAGAAATCACATTAATAGAGAAGTCAACATCTTCAAGAAGATCCATGACGTCTCTCATATAAGATGAACTGATGTTGTTCCCGATAAAAATCACTTGCGGATTGCCGCGTTTTGCTTTTGGCAAAGTGTTATAAAACGCGTGATTCAGCGCTTCAATCGCTGCCCGCGCTCCAAGATAAGAACCGCCAATGCCGACAACAAGCAAGACATCAGAGTCAGATTTAATTTTTTCCGCACTTTTTTTGATGCGCGCGAATTCTTCTTTATCATAATGTTCAGGGAGGTCCACCCAGCCTAGAAAATCGCTGCCCGCGCCTGTTTTTTCATGGATATTATGGTGTGCTGTTTTTACAAAGTCCCGCAGATATGTAAGTTCATGTTCGTTGAAGAAAGTCAACGCTTTTGAGTAGTCAAAGCGTACATGCGTCATTGCTTGTCCCTCCATAACGGTATAATGTTTTCATCTTTCACTTTATATGAACTTATCTGTGAAATCAAGTCAAGAAGAAAGGGCGGAATGACTGGATTCCGCCCTTTGAGTTTATAGAGACGCGCGAAGGATGGCAAGCACGTCATCTTTGTTCAATTTTTGGAAGTTGCCGAAGCCGCCGTGTTCCATTTCCTTGGCTGCGATATCAGCAATCAGCTCAAGCTTTTCTTCTCCAATATTGTAATCAGCAAGACGAGAAGGTGCACCGAGGCTTGTCCAGAACGCAGACAGTTTATCGATTCCTTCAAGCGCAATTTCTTTATCTGTTTTGCCTTCAGTATCAATGTCAAACATGTTGAGCATGAGGTTTTTGAAGCGGCCTACATTTGTATCAAGCGTGTATCTCATCCAATTTGGGAACAGTATTGCCAAACCGCCCGCGTGCGGAATATCATATACAGCTGAAACAGCGTGTTCCATTGTATGAGAAGCCCAGTCACCGAAGTATCCCATTTGGAGCGTGCCGTTTAAAGCAATAGTACCAGCATACAAAATCGTTTCACGAAGTTCGTAGTTTTCCAGATCTTCAAGAAGCTTAGGAGCTGTTTCGATGACCGTCTGCAAAACAGCAAAGCACATTCTATCCTGAAGCGGCGTGTTTTCAACATTGTGGAAGTATTGTTCGAATACGTGGCTCATCATGTCAACCATGCCGTATACTGTTTGATTTTCTGGAACGGTGAACGTATTTTCAGGGTCTAAAATAGAGAAACGCGGATGAGTGACATTGCTGCCCCATACAAATTTCTCGTTTGTTTCCCAGTTTGTAATCACGGAATCAGGGTTCATTTCAGAGCCTGTCGCAGCAAGCGTTAAAACAGTGCCAAACGGCAGCGCATCCTCCGCTGTTACTTTTTTGCTGAAAATATCCCAAGCGTCGCCATCGTATTTGACGCCAGCTGCGATTGCCTTTGTACAGTCAATCACACTGCCTCCGCCGACAGCAAGCAGAAAATCAATGTTATGCTCTCTGCAAAGTCCTATGCCTTTTTCCACTGTCGCAAGACGCGGGTTCGGCTCTACACCTGACAGCTCATGAACAACAGCGCCCTCTTCTTTTAAAATGCCTGTGACTTGATCATAAAGGCCGTTGCGTTTAATGCTGCCGCCCCCGTAAACAAGCAGTACATTTTTGCCGTATCGTTTGAATTCTTTTCTTAATTGTTCAAGCTGACCTTTTCCAAAAATCAGCTTTGTCGGATTATAATAAGTGAAATTTTCCATAGTAAAACCTCCAAATGATGCTGGTAAAAAAACAGATTTTCCATTGTAACATAAGTTGACAAAAAGAAAAAGGGAAGCAGCCAAACGGCTATTTCCCCTTTTTTTTATAGAGATGCTTTCAAAATTGACAGCACATCTTCTTTGTTGAGTGATTTAAATTGGCCGAATGTACCGTTAGCCATTGCCTTGTCAGCAATTGTGTCAAGCTGCTCATCATTAATATCATAATCAGCAAGACGGTTCGGAGCGCCAAGGCTTGTCCAGAATGCGGACAGCTTATCGATACCTTCAAGGGCAATTTCTTCATCCGTTTTACCTGCTTCTTCAACATCAAACACGCGAACTGCAAGCTGTTTCATGCGGGCAGGGTTTTCAGACAATGTGTGTCTCATCCAGTTCGGGAACAAAATTGCCAGTCCGCCGGCATGCGGAATATCATAAACGGCTGATACTGCATGTTCAATATTATGAGTAGCCCAATCCCCTCTTGCCCCCATAGAAAGCATGCCGTTTAATGCGATTGTTCCTGTGTACAGGATCGTCTCACGCAATTCGTAATTTTCGAGATCATTGATCAGCTTAGGCGCTGTTTCAATGACTGTACGCAAAAGTGATTCACACATGCGGTCCTGATACGGCGTGTTTGATACATGATGGAAGTATTGTTCGAATACGTGGCTCATCATGTCAACCATCCCGTAGATCGTGTGGTTTTTAGGTACGGTGAATGTATTCACCGGATCAAGAATCGAGAATTTAGGGAATACGAGCGGGCTGCCCCAGCCGTATTTTTCTTTTGTTTCCCAGTTTGTAATAACAGATCCTGAGTTCATTTCTGAACCAGTTGCAGCGAGAGTCAATACCGTTCCGAATGGCAAAGCATCTTTTGGCTGATGCTTTTTCGTAACGATATCCCACGCATCACCATCATACTTCGCTCCTGCGGCAATCGCTTTTGTACAGTCGATTACGCTTCCGCCTCCGACAGCCAGCAAGAAATCAATGTTTTGTTCTTTACAGATGGCAACACCTTTATTAACAGTCGACACACGAGGATTCGGTTCCACACCTGCTAATTCATGCACGGTAGCTCCGGCTTTATTCAGCTGTTCAATCACTTGATCATACAGGCCGCTGCGTTTAATGCTGCCGCCTCCGTACACAAGCAATACGTTTTTTCCGTAAGGTTTGAGTTCCTCCGGAAGTCTTTCCACTTCGCCGCGCCCGAAAATTAATTTGGTCGGATTCCAGTATGTAAAGTTTTGCATGACATCTCCTCCTTAGATTTTTTATTATGCAGAATGTCCTCACCACATGTAAAGCAATCAGCTCTCACCGATCAGCATACCAGATGGTTTTATTTTGCAAGATGCTGGGAAAGAAGCTGATATAAGCGAGGGCAGGCCAGCTTCCCTCATATGGAGAATGCATGTATAGATTCTCCAATATGTCACAATCTATAACTGTTTTAATAATTCATGGAGGAGGTTGCAAAACATGAGTACCATTCAAAGAATTTGTCTTGTATTAACCATCATTGGCGCCATTAACTGGGGACTGATCGGATTTTTCCAATTTGACTTAGTAGCGGCTATCTTCGGCGGCCAAGGGTCAGCTCTTTCCCGAATCATTTACGGACTTGTCGGAATCGCCGGCTTAATCAACCTCGGTCTGCTATTTAAGCCAAACGAGGAAAGATCACGTGAAGAAGCAGCAAATCCTGAAATGCGATAGGATATCAATCACGCTGAAATAGGATTTTGCATGAAATCAAAAGCACCGAACATTCCTGTCCGGTGCTTTTTTCATCTTATTTTTTGATAAGGTCTTTGCGGTTGGACATTTCGATCCACTCTTCAAGCTTATCTTTTAATGTGTTGAAACCTTGTGGTGTAGAAGCTTCTTCGCTTACTTGAGCAGCTTTAGGTTTTCTTGGTTTGCTTTCTTTTTTCTCAGGCGCAGCTTGTGTCGCACGAATTGAAAGGCTGATTTTGCCTTTTTCTTCATCAACAGCAAGTACTTTTACTTGTACTTCGTCGCCAACTGAAAGGTGCTCGTTGATATCTTTTACGAAACCGTGAGTCACTTCAGAAATGTGTACTAAACCTTGAGTTTCTTCATCTAATGCAACAAACGCACCATACGCTTGTAATCCTGTAACTTTACCAGTGTAAACACTGCCCACTTCAAATTTTGCTGCCATTCATAACAACTCCTAAGTTAAATTAAATATCTGTTTATACGCAATTTAAAATTATATCACACATGTCTTATTTCCGCAAAGAAAACTTTTTTATAAAAAATCAGGTTTATGCACAGCAAAAAGGGGGTAAACTGAAAATACCAAAGGCTTTCTAGTATTCCCCCCTTTTATTGGATGCGAACAAAAGGTTCGTATCTTTTTTTTATGTTGTTTTGTGCAGGAAGCGTTTCATTCTGACTAACGCTTCTTGAAGCTGTTCAATCGAGGTTGCGTATGAACAACGGATATATCCCTCACCGCTCGGACCAAACACACTTCCAGGAACAACTGCCACTTTTTCCTGCGTCAGTAGCTCCTCGGCAAACTGTTCTGAACTCATTCCCGTGCTTTTAATAGATGGAAAAGCATAGAAAGCACCGCCCGGATGATGACAGCTGAGACCGATTTCATTGAGCGATTCTACAAACAGATTCCGTCTTCTTCGATAGCTTTTTTTCATTTTTTCTACGTCTTCCATGCCGTTCTTCAGGCCTTCAAGGGCGGCAAACTGCGCCATTGCGGGCGCGCACATCATCGCATACTGATGAATTTTAAGCATTGCATCCCGAAGCAAGGATGGTGCCGCAGCAAAACCGAGCCTCCAGCCCGTCATTGCAAATGCTTTTGAAAAGCCTGAGATGACTACCGTCCGTTCTTTCATTCCCGGTAATGCCGCTATACTTGTAAATTCCTCATCATATGTCAGCTCTGCGTAGATCTCGTCGGCTAAAACGATGACATCATGTTTTTTGGCAAACTCAGCAATCTCAT
The DNA here is from genome assembly GCF_000877815.1 of Bacillus sp. YP1. Classification (NCBI taxonomy): domain Bacteria; kingdom Bacillati; phylum Bacillota; class Bacilli; order Caryophanales; family Bacillaceae; genus Bacillus; species Bacillus sp. YP1. Next base: position 2,839,741 of record NZ_CP010014.1, read on the forward strand.
TCAGCTCTTCCTTCGAATAAACCGAACCTGTCGGATTCGATGGTGAGCAGATGAGAATGGCCTTTGTTTTTTCAGTGACTGCCGCTTCAAAATCAGCAGCCGTTGCTTTAAATCCTTTGTCTGCCGTTGTATGAACGTGAACCGGGATACCGCCTGCCAAAGAAACAAGCGCATCATACGCCACAAAACACGGCTCAGGAATGATGACTTCCTCACCTGGATTCACAATGGCGCGGATCGCAATATCCAAAGCCTGACTTGCCCCCACTGTCACAATCAGCTCATTATCTGGCGAGTAGCTAAGATCAAACCTGTTGCTCAAATAACGGCTGATTTCCTCCCGCAATGAGTATAAACCCGCATTGGCCGTGTATGACGTATATCCTTGTTCAAGAGAGAGAATGCTTGCTTCGCGGACATTCCACGCGGTAACAAAATCAGGCTCGCCGACGCCTAAAGAAATGACGCCTTCCATCGTTGCCGCCAAATCAAAGAATTTGCGGATGCCGGATGGCTTTATTTGTTGTACATAGTCTGATAAATACGAAGTCATTTACGGTGACACCACGATTCTTTTGTCGTCGTCTCCTGTTTCAAACACTTTGCCGTCATGCTTGTATTTTTTCAGGATAAAATGGGTTGTCGTAGATACAACTGAATCAAGCGTTGACAGTTTATCCGAAACAAAACGCGCTACGTCAGACATCGAGTTGCCGCGAATCACGACAGACAAATCGTATACGCCTGACATCAGGTAAACTGATTCAACCTCTTGGAATCGGTAAATCCGTTCCGCCACTTCATCAAAACCGACGCCCCGCTTCGGCGTTACTTTGACGTCAATCATGGCCGTAACGCCCTCATGTCCGTCGACTTTTCGCCAATCAATCATAGCGGAATAATCGATAATAACCTTTTCTTTCTCCAGTTTGTCAATAATTGTTTTCACTTCATTTACAGGGATGCCCGCCATCTTTGCGATTGTTTCTAAATCGGCGCGGCTGTTTTCGTCTAAAATTTCTAATATTTCTGTTTCTTTTTCTGTCAATTTCATTTGATTCACACCTTTGCAATGTCAAGAAATCTCATGACATTATATCACGTTTTTTGACGAATGCTAAGAAAAAACGAGGAGAAACTTCCGCTAGAATTGACAATTTCAGGGCATAATACAACCATCAAAAAAAGGGAGTGACACAGAATGGAGGCGGTTTCACCAATAAGGCGGTTTACGGTCGATGGAGTCAATGTATACTACGAACATTATCAAAATCCCGGCAGGCAAACGCTGGTCTGCGTACACGGTTTTTTATCATCTGCATTCAGCTTCAGAAAAGTAATTCCTCTCCTTCGGGACAAGTACGACATCATCGCGCTTGATTTGCCTCCTTTCGGCCAATCTGAAAAATCAAGAACGTTTATCTATACCTATCAAAACCTTGCTAAGCTTGTCATTGGGATTTTGGAGCACTTGCAAGTGAAACAGGCTGTGCTTGTCGGGCATTCTATGGGCGGGCAGATATCGCTGTCTGCTGCTCTCCAAAAACCTGAGCTTTTTTCAAAGGTTGTGCTGCTTTGCAGTTCAGGGTATTTAAAACGTTCACACCCGACGATTATTTTCGGGACCCATATCCCGTATTTTCATCTTTACATCAAACGCTGGCTCTCGAAAGAAGGCGTGATGAAAAATTTATTAAATGTGGTGCATGACAAATCGCTGATTGATGAGGAGATGATTGACGGCTATGGCAGACCGTTTCAGGACGAGCAGATTTTCAAAGCCATGACAAGGTTTATCCGCCACAGAGAAGGAGATTTAGAACCCGAGCAATTGAAGAAAATGAACAAGCCTGCTCTATTGATTTGGGGCGAAGAGGATCGAATTGTCCCAATGGAGATCGGTAAACGGCTGCACGCGGATTTGCCTAATTCCGTGCTGTACTCACTTGGCCAGACCGGACATCTGGTGCCTGAAGAACGGCCTGAACTTGTTTCTGAACACATTGCTCATTTTATCAATTAAAAAAACCGGTGCTGAACCGGTTTTTTAAGGCGTGCAGGAGCTGCTGTTTTTAATGAATAAAAGCTGGCCTGCCACTTCCCGGCAGCTGGCGATCGGCAGCGTTTGTTCAAAAGAAGTTTCAAATATTTGCTGAATGCTTTTCGCCAGCAAGTCGGGATCGTTTTCATCATAGACTGCCTGCACGACATCAACAGCCTCCGTTTCGTAAAACTCTTCTCCATATTTAAACGGGTCCCATTTGGCAATAATCTTAATCATTTCCCTGACCGCTTGACTTTCTTCCATATTCATCACCGCTTATAATAAAATTTGCAGTTCTATCTTATCATAGTGAAGCTTAGAAGAATAAACATACATGAGGGGGTAACAGAATGAACTTTGATAAACGAGAAGAACGCCTTGGCACCCAATCGGTCAAATGGGATAAAACAGGCGAATTATTTGGCGTGACAGACGCCCTCCCGATGTGGGTGGCAGATATGGATTTTCGCGCCCCGGAAGCGATAACTGAAGCGTTAAAAGAGCGTCTTGACCACGGTATTTTTGGTTATACAACTCCAGATCAAAAAACGAAGGATGCTGTGTGCGGATGGATGCAAAACAGGCACGGCTGGAAGGTAAATCCGGAAAGCATCACATTCAGCCCCGGCGTTGTAACAGCTTTGAGCATGGCGGTACAAGCTTTTACGGAGCCTGGCGATCAAGTAGTTGTTCAGCCTCCAGTTTATACGCCTTTTTACCATATGGTGGAGAAAAACGGCCGGCACATTTTACATAATCCGCTGCTAGAAAAAGACGGCGCATATGCAATGGATTTTGAAGATTTGGAGACAAAGCTTAGTGACCCAAGCGTTACATTGTTTATTTTATGCAATCCTCATAACCCTTCTGGGCGTTCATGGAGCCGGGAAGATTTACTGAAGCTAGGCGAATTGTGCCTTGAGCATGGCGTCACAGTTGTATCGGATGAAATCCATTCCGATTTAATGCTGTACGGACATAAACACACGCCGTTCGCTTCGCTCTCTGACGATTTCGCTGATATTTCTGTGACATGTGCTGCTCCAAGCAAAACATTTAATATCGCCGGATTGCAGGCTTCAGCGATCATTATTCCGGATCACCTGAAGCGCGCCAAGTTTTCCGCAAGCCTTCAGCGCAATGGTTTAGGCGGACTGAACGCGTTTGCCGTCACTGCAATCGAAGCCGCGTATTCAAAAGGCGGACCGTGGCTTGATGACTTGATCACTTACATTGAGAAAAACATGAACGAAGCGGAAGCCTTTTTGAGCAACGAGCTGCCAAAGGTCAAAATGATGAAGCCGGATGCATCATACTTGATTTGGCTCGACTTCAGCGCTTACGGCTTGTCCGATGCAGAGCTTCAGCAAAGAATGCTAAAAAAAGGAAAAGTTATTTTAGAGCCCGGGACGAAATACGGGCCTGGCGGAGAAGGATTTATGCGCCTGAACGCGGGATGCTCTCTTGCAACCCTGCAGGACGGCCTGCGCCGCATCAAAGCCGCATTATCGTAAATATAGCTGTAAACGCCTTTACGTCTTCATTTGTAAAGGCGTTCTTAATAAAGGAATTTTATATTTTACTTCTAATATTTAGTGTTATAATAGATTCATATTTTATACGAAAGGATTTCACACGAATGGAAATTCTAAAAGACTATCTTCTGCACATCTGCTTTATTTTGTTTCCTATTCTTCTTTACCAAGTGTTTTGGCTTGGAAAACCTGCGATTCTTGTGCCAAAAATAAACAGCGGTTTGGTCACGCTCTTCGCCTGCGGCGCCTCCGTTTTATGCATTATTTTCCCGATTCATGAAATGGACTACATACAATACGGCCTTCAGATGATTCCCGTTATCATTTGTTTATTTTACATTAGTACCGCTTCCGGACTTACAGTCGCCGCATCTGTCCTATGTTTTGAACTGCTTTTTTACGAACCTTCCGCAATGTTTGTTTTCACTTTGCTGCCTTTTCTTATCATTATCCCAATCTTATTTCAGAAAAAATGGCCATTCATGTCCAAAGCGAAAAAACTGCTGCTGTCTTTATTGATCAGCTGCGTGGAGATTTTCCTATTTTTCGCCTCAAGCTGGATTCTTTCCGCCTTGAATATTTTAAATTTTCAAAAATCAGGAATTTTCGTTTACGAGGCGGCAGTCTCAGGGCTTTTCCGCTCCAGTGTTCTTCTATTAAGCATCTATATTATCGAAAGCATCGCCGAAAATATCGCCCTGCGCTCACAGCTTATCCATTCTGAAAAAATGACGATTGTGAGTGAACTGGCAGCGAGCGTCGCCCATGAGGTCAGGAATCCGCTGACAGTTGTCCGCGGGTTTGTCCAGCTGCTTTTTAATGATGAAACCCTACAAAACAAGTCGAGTGCAGATTACAAAAAGCTTGTACTGTCAGAGCTTGACCGGGCGCAAGGCATTATTACAAACTATCTCGATATGGCCAAACAGCAATTATACGAAAAAGAGGTTTTTGACCTATCAGCCCTTATCAAAGAGACAAGCTCCCTTATGGTGTCGTACGCCAATTACAAGTCAGTAACCGTCGAGGCTGAAACAGAACCGGACCTTTTGATATACGGAGACGCAACAAAGCTGAAGCAGGCTGTCATCAACCTGATGAAAAACAGTATTGAAGCGGTTCCTCACGGGAAGGGTGTGATCCACATATCAGCCAAAAGAAACGGCCATACGATTATGATTAACATCACAGACAATGGGGTCGGGATGACAGACCATCAAATGCAAAAACTCGGCGAACCTTATTATTCCTTAAAAACGAACGGAACGGGACTCGGCCTCACCGTAACCTTTTCCATTATTGAACATCATCACGGGACCATTTCATTTAACAGCAGCTTCCAAAAAGGCACTACGGTGACCATTAAGCTTCCCGCTGATCTTCCTCACTAGCAAATCGATTGGAACTTTAATAGAATGAATGCGAGGTGATGACAGATGAGCACGTTTGAGACAGGCTCTATCGTTAAAGGATTTTACAAAACAGGTGTATACATAGGAGAAATCACGGCTTGCAGGCCGCAGCACTATTTAGTGAAAGTGAAAGCGGTTCTTACCCATCCCTCTCAAGGAGACCTTCATCATCCAAAACAGGCGGATGTGCCATTTTTTCATGAGAGAAAAGCGCTCGCATATGGTGAACAGACCAATATCCCCCACCATATGGTGAAGCCTTATGACGGTGAAGTGCCGGATTATACCGAATCTCTGCGGGAGGCGACAGCACAGCTGAGAGCCAAATTGAATGAGGATGGTTCGGAGTGGGCAAAACGCTCCCTTCATAATCTGGACATTTTAGAAAAAGAATATTTTAACCGGCCATAACCCAGTCTGACAAAAGATTGGGTTTTTCACGTCGCGCGCTTGAACAGTTCGGTTAAATCGATTCTTTCGCCGATTGTGGGCGGTTTCGGCTTTTCGAGATACTGCTTATCCTGCTCAACAAGCTTAAAAAGTTTATATGCTGTGAGGGCATCATCAAGCGCTTTATGATGGGTGCCGGTTCCGGAATCTCCATACTCTTCGGCAGCTTTCCATAAACCCGTCAATGTCCGGTCTCCAAAAAAGTTTTTGTATTCAAGCGATAAATCTCTCATTTCTCCCTTAAACGGGAAAGGGATATGGTTAAACATACAGTTTTGCTTCAGCACTTTCATATCCATGTTTCCCCACGTAATAATTGTGCTGTTTTTCTCAGGATCCAGCTCGTTTAGTTTACGGATGAAATCCTCGAATCTCATTCCTTCGTCTACCTGTTTTTGGGTTATTTTTAAAAATGATTTGCAGCGTTTCGTAAGCTTCGGGAACTTTTTCGGTCTAACATAGCTAGAAAACGTCTCAACCACTTCATCATCAATCGACTTTACAATTCCGGCTTCAATGATTTCCGGGAAGAAGTTTTGAGGACTGTACTTTCCATCAGGCATCGTAAATTCGAAATCAATAATGAGTAAGCTGTTTGTCGTCACCTTTTTACACCTGCCTTTCCTCCGATCAGAAAATGCTATCTTTATAGTATATCAATTCCTCTTCTCGACATTTCTTCATTTTCTAAAAATAATGAATTTTCCCAGCCGCTTCGTTTCTTTTAAATTATGAATCGTTTCTTTATAATTAGTAAGGAACCCGAAATAATAAGAAGGTGATGTTATTTCTATCCGTAAGAAAAACTTTGTCATAGTGTGGCTGGCGAACTTTTTTGTCTCCGCTAGCACAACGATGATCGTTCCTTTTCTCTCCTTATACATTGAGACGCTCAGCTCCTTTTCAAACGGCTTTGTGCAAAGGTGGAGCGGCTATGTGTTCGGCATTACATTTCTCATGGCGTTTTTGGTATCCCCGTTTTGGGGACGGTTCGGAGACAAACGCGGATACAAGAAAATCCTTATGGCAACCGGAACGGGCATTGCCCTCAGCATTTTCTTCATGGGCTTTGTTACATCGGTGTACCAATTGTTTTTTCTGCGTATGGCAATGGGTCTTGTAACCGGATTCATCCCGACTTCTCTTGCGATGATTTCGGCACAGACTCCGAAGAGCTCAGCCGGCAAAACACTTGGCACGCTGCAAATGGGGCAAGTGTCCGGAAGCTTGTTCGGCCCGCTTTTGGGAGGCATGCTTGCTGATCGTTTCGGCTTTACGTATACCTTTTTTATCACATCCTTTGTGATTTTCTCGTCTGTTCTTCTCGTGTTATTTGGTGTCAAAGAAAAGCCTCTTGCAGAGAAAACAGCCAAACGTACGTCTTACTCGAGAAAAGAAGTGCTCTCCTATATTTTTCACCAGCCCGCACTGTGGGTCATGATGCTGTTAACCATGCTGATTCAAACAGGCAATTTCAGTATCCAGCCTCTGCTCGCTTTATATGTAAATGAGCTGCACGGACCTGTCAATCTTGCCTTTTTCTCCGGCATGGCATTTTCAGCAACGGGGCTCGGAAGTTTGCTGCTGGCTAGAAAATGGGGTGATCTGGGCGACCGCTACGGCCATCGCCGCATTTTAATCGGACTTTTGCTCGCCGCCTCTTTCTTTTTTATTCCGCAGGCGCTCGCGTCCTCACTCAGCGTGCTCCTTGTTTTCAGATTTTTATTCGGAATGGCGATGGGCGGTTTGCTGCCATGCATTACGGCAGCGATCCGCGTTCAGGCTCCCGGCAGCATTCAAGGTGAAGTTCTCGGCTACAATGTCAGCTTTCGCTTTTTAGGAAACGTGCTCGGGCCTCTGCTCGGCGGAATCATATCGAGCCATTTTACCATTTCGGCCACCTTTTACGTCACGGCGTTTCTCTTTTTCGCCGGCGCCTGCATGCTTTGGATCATGCAGAAACTTCGGAAAGATTCTTATGCCAAAGCAAGCTGATTCCGAGAAAAAACTGAGGAATCTTCTAAATTTAACCTTCTCGTAATCTCAAAAGAATGGTACGATATGGCTAGAATTTAGGAGAAAAGAGAGTGACCATGTTACGAAAAATAATCGGATGGATTTTGCTCCTTTGCATAATCCCATTGTTTGCATTTACAGTTATCGCTTCCGGAAAAGAAGTAAAACAAATGAAGTCCCTGGATCAGGTGCTTGATAAAAATATTGATCTGAAAGATATCAGCCTTGTTCAGAACAGCTACATGTATGACAGGGACGGCTCCCTTGTCTCGGAAATCGTTAGCGACCACGAAAACCGTGTGCTCGTTCCATTTAACAAGATTCCCGAGGAAGTCAAACAGATTTTCTTAACATCTGAGGACCGCCATTTTTACGAGCATAAAGGCTTTGACTTTATGGGAATGGTGCGGGCTACTGCTTCTAACGTAAAAGACAAGAAAATTGACCAGGGTGCCAGCACCATCACACAGCAGCTTTCAAGAAACTTGTATTTGAGCCACGAACGCTCCTTCAGCCGCAAGCTGACAGAGCTCGCGTATTCCTATCAGCTGGAGAAAAAATATACGAAAAATGAAATTCTTGAAGCTTACTTAAATACCATTTATTTCAACAACGGTGTTTACGGCGTCGGTTCAGCAGCTCAATTCTATTTCAGCAAACCGCTGAAATCTCTCACAGTGGGAGAAATGGCTTTTATCTGTGCTATACCTAATAACCCTACATTATATGATCCTCTCAAGCATTTTGACTACACGAAAAGCCGTCAAGAACGTTTGCTTAAAGGGCTAAAAGATGCCGGGGTCATTACGGACAAAGAGCTGAAAAAAGCCGTAAAACAAAAAATCAAACTGGATGTTGAAAAAAGAGAAGACAAATATCCTGACTACGTTTCCTACGTCAATGATGAATTCACTCAGCTGGTGTCTGAATCAGAAGGCTTTGATAAACGCCTTCAAAAAGCATCAGGAAAACAAAAAGAAAAGATCGAGAACGAGCTGTCCGCAAGAGTCAGCACGCTGATGAAAGACGGTGTGAAAATTTATACTGCACTTGATCCGTACATGCAAAATCAAGTTGTGGCACAAATGAATTCCAAGCTCCCGTATGCGGACGTACAGGGCGGAGCGGCTGTGATTAATCACCAGACGCATCAAATCATCGCTCTATCCGGCGGGAAAAACTATCAAAAATATGACTTTAACCGCGCCTACCAGGCGTACAGGCAGCCGGGTTCATCCATTAAGCCGCTTCTTGATTACGGCCCTTATATTGAACAGACCGGCGCGACAACAAGCAGCACCATTGATGCCAGCAAGTTTTGCAGCAAAGACTACTGTCCGCAAAACTACAATAACCGCACTTACGGCACAGTGACGCTTGATACGGCGTTTAAAAATTCATATAATACCCCAGCTATTAGAATGCTCGACCGCGTCGGCATCCAAAAGGCATTCAGTTATATTGAGCCTTATCATTTTGCCAAACTTGTCGACAGTGACTATCTTCTTCCGGCGGCGCTTGGCGGATTTACAAACGGCATGACGCCTCTTGAGATGACAAAGGCTTATACGACATTCGGAAACAGCGGAAGCTATACGCCGAGCCATGCGATTACAAAGGTGACAGACCTTAAAGGAAAAACGCTTTATAAATGGAATGATAAAGCGACTCAAATATTCAGCGTCCGCACGAACATGCAGCTGAAAAAACTGATGTCTTCCGTTGTGAAAAGCGGAACAGGGAAAAAAGCATATTTCAATGCGCCTTACATCGGCGGTAAAACCGGAACATCAAATGATTATCACGATATGTGGTTTGTCGGCCTGACTGATACGTATACAATGGGTGTCTGGGTCGGAAAGGATACACCGACCAGCGTTGAATATCTTCACAGCATCAGCCCTCAGCTTTCCATCTGGAAAGGAACGCTGCAAGCGGCTTATTAAAGGATCGGAGGGGATATGGGGTGACTTCAGAACAAATTCCAAATCGCGTTTTGCTGTTTGACGGTGTCTGCAATTTATGCAATGGCGCCGTGCAGTTTATTATTAAACGTGATCCGGACGGATTGATTTCTTTCACATCGCTGCAGTCGGAAACAGGACAGAGCCTGCTGAAAAAAAGCGGGCTTCCGACTGATCGGCTTGACAGCTTTGTCTTTATTGAAGACGGTCAAGTGTACACAAAGTCAACTGCAGCCATTAAGGTTTTCAGGCATCTGCGAGGCCCATGGCGGCTCTTCGTCCTGTTTTTCGCAGTGCCGAAGCCTGTCAGAGATATGGTCTATTCTTTCATTGCCAACAACCGCTATAAGTGGTTTGGCAAAAAAAATGAATGTATGCTCCCCTCCCCTTCTATTAAAAAAAGATTTTTACCGTAAATAAAAAATGGCTAGGAAGCTAGCCATCACAGATTGTTGACAAAATCCTAAAACGACTTCGTTTTAGGATTTTGTCATCTTTTCAGCGTGATTGAAAACTTTTGAAGTCGATGAAGAGCGAGCATTGGATGTGAAACGGCGGAAACCTGAGAATCTAGCCGCCGTTTTATTGCGTATAGAGCACGAAGCGCAAATCTGACCACCAAACGCTGAAATGGCTAGCTTACACAGGTAAGCTAGCCATTATGCTATTATAAAGCTTGATAAATATGAACAGAATACCGATAACAAAGGTAAACCAAAACAGCAGTTCCAATAGAATGAACCCGACTAATGACATGAGAGAAAGCGTCGAATAAATCCGGTATACGGTAAACACAAAGTAAGCGAGCGTGACGACCGCAAACCAGATCACAATCCAAATGACATTTTGCAAGAGCACAAAGGATAAAATCCCGCCGCCCAAATAAATCATGGAACCCATTCTGAGTTTTTTCAGGTTGTTCCCTTCCGGATCATTAGCAAAAAACAGCAATGACAGCTCGGTCACGGTATTTGCAATTAATTTCAGAGCGGACAGAACCATAAAATATAAAAGTGCAAAGGCAGCAAATAACGCAAGCCTGATTCCTTTCTCTGAAAAATAATCGAGCATTCCATCATACATTCCAAATGAAGACAGCATCTTCAACGCATAAAGTGAAGTTGAGATGGATAAGGACGAACTAAAAAGCAGGATCGCAATCAGCGGAAAATATCCTGTCAAATAAGTATTTTTCATATAAAAAAGTCCCTTTCTATAATCTACCTCATTTATTATGGAGGACTTAAAACACATTGACAAGATAAATTATTCCATTTTTTCTCCTTTTTACGAATTACGGTCCCAAATCTTCACAAAGCAGCATTTTGAGAGTAAAGTAGTACGCAGGAATCATAAAACGTAAGGAAGTTTTATATGAAAAAAACATTAAAACTGCAAACCAGACTCACCATATTTGTTTGTATCGTTGTATTAATCGCATTGCTCATTACGTTTTTTACAGTCGGTGCCCAAACCACCAAACGAATTAGAGATCAGGAAAAGGCCACTGCGCTACAGACTGCTGAAATGGTAGCTGAGGCGCCGATGACAGCCGCTGCTTTAGAAAGCGGAAAAAAACAAAAGGAACTGCAGAGCTACACAAAGCGGGTTCAGAAAATTACCGGCACGGAATTTGTTGTCGTCATGGATATGAACGGTATCCGCAAAACTCATCCTGACCCGAGCAAAATCGGAAAAAAATTCAGAGGCGGTGATGAGTCCGAGGTATTAAAAGGGCATGTCCATATCAGCACAGCCTCTGGCACGCTCGGGAAATCGCAGAGAGCGTTCGTCCCTGTCTACGCGGAGAATGGAAAACAGGTCGGTGCAGTCGCGGTCGGCATCACCGTAAATGAAATTGATGAAGTGATCAGCCATAGCTTACGGCCGCTTTACTTTATTATTTGCGTCAGCATCTTCGTCGGTGTGATCGGAGCCGTTATCGTCGCCCGTACAGTGAAAAATATCATGTACGGACTTGAACCTTATGAAATTGCGACTCTGCTTGAAGAACGGAGCGCGATGCTGGAATCGACGAAGGAAGGAATACTCGCTGTCGATGAACATGGCAAAATTAAACTTGCCAACGCGGAAGCAAAACGCCTATTCGTCAAAATGGGCATCAACACAAATCCCATTGATCAGGATGTAGATGACATCTTGCCGAAAAGCCGCTTGAAAAAGGTCATTGAGACAAAAAAACCTCTTCAAGACAGAGACGTCCGCATTAACGGGCTGGAGCTTGTGTTTAATGAAGTTCCTATCCAGCTGAAAGGACAAACTGTCGGAGCGATTGCAACATTCCGCGACAAGACCGAGGTAAAACATTTAGCTGAACAGCTTTCCGGTGTTAAAATGTATGCAAACGCACTGAGAGCGCAGTCTCATGAATTTATGAACAAACTGCATGTGATATTAGGTCTCGTCCAGCTGAAAGAGTATGATGATCTTGGAGATTATATTAAAGATATAGCCATACAGCAAAAATCAGAAACAAGTGAAATTATAAATGATGTCAAAAGCTCCGTACTGGCCGGTTTTCTGCTTGGAAAGCAAAGCTTTATACGTGAACAGGGCGCAAATCTTGATATTGAATGCAACGGTGTCATCCCGAACGCGGCAGACCCTTCTGTCATCCATGAACTTATTACAATCATCGGAAATCTCATCAACAATGGCTTAGACGCCGTTGCCGATATGCCGAAAAAACAAATCACCATGTCCATGCGCTTCCATAACAGCATACTTGATATTGAAATTACCGATACTGGAGCAGGCATGTCTGAAGAAGACCAAGCCAAAGTATTTGAACAAGGCTATTCAACAAAGGGCAAAAACCGGGGATTCGGCCTTTATTTCACACAGCAAAGCATCGAAAATTTAAAAGGCCAAATGATCCTCACAAGCGAAAAGAATGAAGGAACGACATTCAGTATTCGCATCCCGTACGAACCGAAGGAGGAAAATCATGATTAATGTACTAATAGTTGAAGATGACCCCATGGTGGGTGAATTAAATAAACGATACTTAAGCCAAATAGATGGCTTTCAGCTGAAAGGCATCGCTTCTTCCTTTCAAAGCGCTCTGCATATTTTAGGCGAGCATCATATCGACCTCATTTTGCTTGATATTTATATGCCGGGAAAAAACGGGCTGGAACTGCTGACGGAATTGAGAGCCCAAAATGAAGCGGTTGACGTGATTGTCATCTCAGCGGCCAGCGAGCTTGACGTGATCAAGAAAACACTTCGGTACGGAGCTGTTGATTATTTAATCAAACCGTTTGAATTTGAACGATTCCAAACGGCTCTGTCTGATTACAGACGAAAACAAAAGGTGTATTCAACCCATCGCAACATGAGCCAAAAAGAACTGGACGCCGAGCTTTTTCAAAAGAAAGAAGCAACAGAAAAAGTGCAGCTTCCTAAAGGCCTGACAAAAAGCACGCTGAAGCTGATCTGGTCCAGTATCCAGTCATTTGAAAATGAATCTTTTACGACAGAAGACTTGGCAAAGCACACAGAAATCTCTCAAGTATCCATACGAAAATACTTAAAGTTTCTTGAAGATATACAGGTTCTGAATGTAGAAATGGCGTACGGAACGATCGGAAGACCTGTGTTTCAGTACAACGTCAACAACAGTAACCTTAACGGAATAAAGCAATATCTATAAGAAAAACGCACTGCTTGCTTTGAGCAGTGCGTTTTTCCTGTCATATCTCTTGCCAAGATGCTTGATTCTATTGTTGATAAGTTATACAAGAATAACAAAGGGCCTTTCAACATTTTTAAGCAAACAATTCTAAAAATAGATACTTTTTAAAAAAATTATGCGAAATTCTATTTATTTCTTATTAGTTAAATGATAAATTATGATTGGTAAGTTGATCCCGAAAAACTAAGTCATAAGTCTTACTTCAGAAAACGATGTCACGGTTTTCCGCCCGGAACGCCTTCCACATCCTTCTCTTCCCCGCCTTTCGAAGGAAATACTCACACCACGCTTATTCAGGGAAGAATAGAACTGTCTCAGCGCATTCCATTTGTTATTATCAGAAAATTTTATCGATTCTAAGAAATTGTTCAGGACAGCCCATCACATGACTGGCCGGATCAGCTTTGAACCAAATTTTTCTGGGGGGTTATATCTTGAATAAACGAAAAATCGGATTGGCGATGTCACTTGTGATCGCAGCAGGCACCATATTAGGAGCATGCGGAAACAGCGAAAAAAGCAGCGGCTCAGGCGAAGGCAAAAACAAATTCAGTGTGGCGATGGTTACTGACGTAGGCGGAGTGGATGACAAATCCTTCAACCAATCAGCCTGGGAAGGCATCCAAGCCTTTGGGAAAGAGAATGGGCTGAAAAAAGGCAAAAACGGTTACGACTATCTTCAATCCAAATCTGATGCAGACTATACAACGAACTTAAATAAATTGGCGCGTGAGAATTTTGACTTAATTTACGGCGTCGGCTACTTAATGGAGGATTCAATCAGCGAAATTGCTGACCAGCGCAAAAATACAAACTTTGCGATTATAGATGCTGTTGTCGATAAAGACAACGTCGCAAGTATTACGTTTAAAGAGCAGGAAGGCTCATTTCTCGTCGGAGTGGCCGCAGCCCTATCAAGCAAATCAGGAAAAATCGGCTTTGTAGGCGGCATGGAATCAGAGTTAATCAAAAAATTCGAGGTCGGCTTCCGTGCCGGCGTGCAAGCAGTTAACCCTAAAGCCGTTGTAGAAGTGAAATACGCAGGGGGTTTCGATAAAGCCGATGTCGGTAAAGCAACCGCCGAAAGCATGTATAAATCAGGCGTAGATGTTATTTATCACTCTGCGGGCGCCACTGGCACAGGCGTCTTTACTGAAGCGAAAAACCTGAAGAAAGAAGATCCAAAACGCGATGTCTGGGTCATCGGTGTCGATAAAGACCAATACGCAGAAGGCCAGGTAGAAGGAACAGATGATAACGTCACCCTCACTTCCATGGTGAAAAAAGTAGATACAGTCGTTGAAGATGTAACGAAAAAAGCGAGTGACGGAAAGTTCCCGGGCGGCGAAACACTTACCTACGGGCTTGATCAAGACGGAGTCGGCATTTCTCCATCTAAACAAAATCTATCGGATGATGTGATCAAAGCGGTCGATAAATGGAAGAAAAAAATCATCGACGGATTGGAAGTCCCGGCAACTGAGAAAGAGCTGAAAACCTTTAAAGCTGAATAAGAATCGCAGGGATAAGGAGGTCGAGCCCTTATCCCTTGTTTTTCTTTTATTTTGAAATAAAGGAGCGGTCAATCAATGGAATATGTCATTGAAATGCTCAATATCCGCAAGGCGTTTCCAGGTATCGTCGCCAATGACAATATCAATCTTCAAGTCAAAAAAGGCGAAATACACGCGTTGCTCGGTGAAAACGGAGCGGGGAAATCAACATTGATGAATGTCCTTTTCGGGCTGTATCAGCCGGAGCGGGGTGAAATTCGGGTGCGCGGCGAGAAGGTGCACATCAACAGCCCGAACAAAGCGAATGACCTTGGAATTGGAATGGTGCACCAGCACTTTATGCTTGTTGACACCTTTACAGTTGCTGAAAATATTATTCTCGGGAAGGAGCCAAAGAAGTTTGGCAGAATTGACCGGAAGCGTGCTGGCCAAGAGGTGCAGGACATTTCCGATCGATACGGCCTGCAGATCCATCCTGAAGCAAAAGCAGCTGACATATCAGTCGGTATGCAGCAGCGCGCAGAAATATTAAAAACCCTCTACCGCGGTGCCGACATTCTGATTTTTGATGAACCGACGGCTGTTTTGACGCCTCATGAAATTAAGGAACTGATGCAAATTATGAAGAACCTGGTCAAAGAAGGGAAGTCCATCATCTTAATCACCCATAAGCTGAAAGAGATTATGGAGATTTGTGACCGTGTTACGGTTATCCGTAAAGGAAAAGGCATCAAAACCCTTGATGTCCGTGATACAAACCAAGACGAACTCGCCAGTCTAATGGTCGGCCGCGAGGTATCGTTCAAAACCGAAAAGAGAGCTGCTCAGCCGGGAGCGGAAGTGCTTGCGATTGACGGCATAACTGTAAAGGATACCCGCGGAATAGAGACAGTCAGAGATTTGTCTCTTTCAGTCAAAGCGGGAGAAATAGTCGGCATAGCAGGCGTCGACGGAAACGGGCAATCTGAGCTGATCGAAGCGGTGACAGGACTCCGCAAAACAGATTCAGGAACAATCACCTTAAACGGAAAACAGATCCAAAACCTGACGCCAAGAAAAATCACTGAATCTGGGATCGGGCATATTCCTCAGGATCGCCATAAACACGGTCTCGTCCTTGATTTTCCAATCGGAGAGAATATCCTGCTGCAAAGCTATTACAAAAAGCCGTATTCAGCATTGGGCGTTTTACATAAAGGCGAAATGTACAAAAAAGCACGCAGCCTGATCACTGAGTACGATGTCAGAACGCCGGATGAATATACACACGCTCGGGCATTGTCAGGCGGAAACCAGCAAAAAGCGATTATCGGGCGGGAAATAGACCGAAATCCTGATTTATTAATTGCCGCCCAGCCGACTCGCGGCCTTGATGTCGGAGCGATTGAATTTGTCCATAAAAAGCTCATTGAGCAGCGTGATGCCGGGAAAGCCGTTCTTCTCCTCTCGTTTGAGCTTGAAGAAATTATGAATCTCAGTGACAGAATCGCCGTTATTTTTGAAGGACGCATTATCGCCAGCGTTAATCCGCAGGACACCACTGAACAGGAGCTTGGTCTCTTGATGGCAGGAAGCACGCAAAAGGAAGCGGGGAAAGCAAATGGTTAAACGACTCTCTCATTTACTCGTGCCGCTCATCGCAATCATCCTTGGTCTTGCGGCCGGCGCGTTGATTATGCTTGTGAGCGGCTACAGTATGGCCAGCGGATATTCGGCTTTGTGGAATGGGATATTCGGAGAAATCTATTATGTCGGAGAAACAATCCGGCAAATTACGCCTTATATTTTATCCGGATTGGCTGTCGCCTTTGCATTCCGAACCGGACTCTTTAATATCGGCGTCGAGGGCCAGCTGCTCGTCGGCTGGACAGCAGCGGTTTGGGTCGGTACGGCGTTTGATGGACCGGCATATATTCACTTGCCGCTCGCATTGATTACAGCAGCAGCTGCAGGAGGATTATGGGGGTTTATTCCCGGCATTTTGAAAGCGCGATTTTTCGTTCATGAAGTCATTGTCACCATTATGATGAATTATATCGCGCTGCACATGACCAATTACATCATTTCAAACGTCTTGACAGATCATCAGGACAAGACGGGGAAAATTCACGA
The DNA here is from genome assembly GCF_000877815.1 of Bacillus sp. YP1. NCBI lineage: Bacteria > Bacillati > Bacillota > Bacilli > Caryophanales > Bacillaceae > Bacillus > Bacillus sp. YP1. Next base: position 2,856,506 of record NZ_CP010014.1, read on the forward strand.
ATCCGCCTCCCTCCGCTCTCCTTTTCTTGAACAGATCACCGATTACTCACGGCTGCATTTGGGAATCATCGTTGCCCTTCTCGCAGCAGTTATCATGTGGTTTATCATCAACAAAACTACAAAGGGATTTGAGCTCCGGGCGGTCGGGTTTAACCAGCACGCTTCCCAGTATGCCGGCATGAGCGTGCGGAAGAATATCATGACCTCCATGCTTATCTCCGGCGCTTTTGCAGGCCTTGCCGGAGCCATGGAGGGGCTAGGAACATTCGAATACGCAGCAGTGAAAGGCGCATTTACCGGCGTAGGCTTTGACGGTATCGCTGTCGCTCTTCTCGGGGGAAACACAGCCGTCGGCGTTGTACTGGCGGCATGCCTGCTTGGCGGTCTGAAAATCGGCGCATTAAATATGCCGATTGAATCAGGCGTTCCATCAGAGGTCGTTGATATTGTGATTGCCATTATTATTCTGTTTGTGGCTTCAAGCTATGCGATTCGTTTCGTCATGGGCAAATTGAAGAAAAAGGGGGGGAACTAAGTGGACATTGTGCAGATTTTATCTATCATTGTCCCTGCCACGCTCGTCTATGCGGCCCCGCTTATTTTAACTGCTCTCGGTGGCGTGTTTTCCGAGAGATCAGGTGTTGTGAATATCGGCCTAGAAGGCCTCATGATTATCGGGGCGTTCACCAGCGTGTTATTTAATTTATTTTTTGGTCCGGAATTAGGTGCCGCCGCACCTTGGCTTTCGCTCCTTGCCGCCATGGCAGCAGGCGCCCTGTTTTCACTGATTCACGCGGCAGCAGCGATTTCGTTTCGCGCCGACCAGACAGTCAGCGGTGTCGCCATTAACATGCTGGCGCTTGGGGCAACTTTATTTATCGTCAAACTGATCTACGGCAAAGCGCAGACAGACAAAATTCCAGAGCCTTTTTATAAGACGAAAATCCCCGGTTTGGGCGATATTCCCGTCTTGGGAAAGATCTTCTTTTCGGATGTCTATTATACGTCTATTCTTGCAATAGCACTTGCCTTTATTTCCTGGTTTATCTTGTTCAAAACGCCGTTCGGCCTTCGTATCCGTTCTGTCGGAGAGCATCCGATGGCGGCCGATACGATGGGAATCAACGTATATAAAATGCGCTACATCGGCGTGATGATCAGCGGATTGTTCGGCGGTCTTGGCGGCGGCGTATATGCCTCCACAATTGCGCTTGATTTCACGCACTCTACCATCTCCGGGCAAGGCTTTATCGCCCTGGCAGCGCTTGTATTCGGAAAATGGCATCCAATCGGAGCACTGGGGGCCGCCCTGTTTTTCGGATTCGCCCAAAGCTTAAGCATCATTGGATCGCTGCTCCCTCTTTTTAAAGACATACCAAATGTGTATATGCTGATGGCTCCTTATGTCTTAACGATTCTCGCTTTAACCGGCTTTATCGGGCGGGCAGATGCGCCAAAAGCCAATGGCGTGCCTTATATTAAAGGTAAAAGATAAAACATTCTCCCCTGGGAAGACGATTCTCAGGGATTTTTTTCTAATCCAAAAGGCCCTCTTAATTTAATTGTTTATTAGTTTTTTAACTTAAAAAAATATGAAGTGTTAACGCTTTCTTGTAGACTGTAACAAACAATACATGGGGGTGTATGACATGGGAGCAATTCCAAAAACGGGGACAATTTCACCTGAGCAAAAAGACTCACAGGGGAAAAACCTGTTTCAAAAAATCTGGTCTTGGGAAATCGGTGTGATTCCTCTGCCTTTATACACAGTATTAGCTGTTATTATTATTCTTGCAGCCTATTACAATGAGCTGCCGGCAAATATGCTTGGCGGGTTTGCCATCATTATGATTCTTGGTGTGTTTCTCGGAGACATAGGCCAACGCATACCGATATTGAAGGATATTGGCGGCCCTGCTATTTTATCTTTGTTTGTTCCTTCATTTTTAGTCTTTTACAATGTACTGAATTCAACATCTTTAGACGCTGTAACCAACTTGATGAAAACGTCTAACTTCCTTTATTTCTATATCGCTTGCCTTGTTGTGGGAAGTATCCTCGGTATGAACAGAATTGTTTTAATACAGGGGTTTATCAGAATGTTCGTTCCACTGGTTGCAGGAACGATCGCGGCCGTTGCAGCCGGCATCCTTGTCGGATTTATTTTTGGCTATAGTGCCTATGATTCCTTTTTCTTTGTTGTTGTCCCGATTATTGCCGGGGGAATAGGTGAAGGAATTTTGCCGCTTTCAATCGCCTATTCACAAATACTGGGCTCATCGGCTGATGTATTTGTGTCTCAGCTGGTTCCAGCCGCAATTATAGGAAACGTTTTTGCTATCATATGTGCAGCCTTAATGAAAAAGCTTGGCGATAAGCGTCCAGATCTAAATGGGAACGGACGTCTCGTAAAATCTAAAAAAGCAAATGAGATTTTCAATCAAAAAGAAGCCGAAGCAAAAATTGATTTCAAATTAATGGGAGCAGGAGTTCTGCTCGCGTGTACATTCTTTATTTTTGGCGGGTTATTGGAGAAATTCATCTTCATCCCGGGCGCGATCTTAATGATTATTTCAGCTGCGGCTGTCAAGTATGCGAATATTCTTCCGAAAAAAATGGAAGAAGGCGCTTACCAGCTTTATAAGTTTATTTCTTCAAGCTTTACATGGCCGCTGATGGTCGGTCTCGGCATCCTCTTTATTCCGTTGGATGACGTAGCGTCTGTGATTTCTATTCCGTTTGTCATCATCTGTATTTCAGTTGTTATCGCGATGATTGGTTCTGGATATTTCGTAGGCAAGCTGATGAACATGTATCCGGTTGAATCCGCAATCGTTACCTGCTGCCACAGCGGCCTCGGCGGAACGGGTGATGTTGCCATTTTATCGGCATCAGGAAGAATGGGCCTTATGCCGTTTGCCCAAATTTCAACCCGTCTCGGCGGTGCAGGCACAGTTATTTGCGCGACAGTGCTGCTTCGTTTTTTCACTTCATAAACAGAAAGAGTTCCGTTTTATGCGGAACTCTTTTTTTATTTATTCACAATCCGAATATACTCTCGGGGACCAAACGGCAGATCCTTTGATTCCGTCTCACTCATTCTGGCTGACAGGTGGTGTTCCAGTAAATACAGCTCCCACTCATCACCAGCCGCCACACCGCTGCGCCCGTCATATTGATTCAACATGAATGCCCCTGCAAATACTGAGCAGAATAAACCTGAGCACATCACGACTTTTCTTTTCACATGACCAGCTCCTTTCCTTCAGCTTGATCAGGATTGATTTTAAATATACAAATAACCTCTTTTTTGTTAGACTTATTTTGAGGTCAAAAGAACTCATAAAAACCCATTACAGCAGTTCGAAGCGTGGCAGCTTGCAGAAAAGTGCGATATAATTTGGACTAGGTCGTTTGACCGTATATTTCATACATAGCGCATTTTTCAATTGAGAACGAGAAAAGGAGGTCTTATCTTTGCAGCTCTTACATCTTGCTATTTTATCGCCTTTTTTATTTGCTTTTATCATTCCCTTCTTGGCAAAATACGCAAAAAGAGTGCATACGGGCTGGTTTGTGTTGATCTTGCCCGTCTTGCTGTTTATATACTTTCTCCCAATGATCAGGATGACACAATCTGGAGAAACACTTCGATCGGTATTAGAGTGGATTCCGTCACTCGGCATTAACTTTACCGTTTATATAGACGGCCTCGGGTTATTATTCGCTTTACTGATCACAGGCATTGGCTCTTTGGTCACTCTTTACAGCATTTTTTATTTATCGAAAGAAAAAGAACAGCTTGGGCCCTTTTATGTCTACTTATTGATGTTCATGGGCGCCATGCTCGGCGTCGTTCTAGTAGACAATGTCATGGTTCTCTACATGTTCTGGGAGCTTACAAGCCTTTCATCCTTTTTGCTGATCGGCTATTGGTATAAGCGGGAAAAGTCGCGCTATGGCGCAGCCAAATCACTTTTGATTACGGTCAGCGGCGGGCTGTGCATGCTCGGCGGATTTATTCTCCTTTATTTGATAACGGATTCCTTCAGTATTAGAGAGATGGTTCATCAGGTTCAATTAATTGCCGGCCACGAATTGTTTATCCCGGCTATGATTCTCATTTTATTAGGGGCTTTTACGAAATCAGCGCAATTTCCTTTTTACATCTGGCTCCCTGACGCGATGGAAGCTCCGACGCCTGTCAGCGCTTATCTCCATTCAGCTACTATGGTAAAAGCCGGCATTTATGTGATTGCGAGATTCAGTCCTATTTTCGCCTTTTCAGCTCAGTGGTTTTGGATCGTGTCCCTCGTTGGCCTTTTTACGATGGTTTGGGGTTCATTCCATGCCGTGAAACAAACTGATTTAAAATCGATTTTGGCGTTTTCAACCGTCAGCCAGCTCGGCATGATCATCTCCATGCTTGGAGTCAGTGCTGCGGCCCTTCATTACGGCCATACAGAATATTATACAGTTGCCGCTATGGCTGCCATTTTCCATTTAATCAACCACGCAACCTTTAAAGGAAGCTTGTTTATGGCAGTCGGGATTATCGATCACGAAACAGGCACACGGGATATCCGGAAGCTAGGCGGCCTGATGGCGATTATGCCGATTACATTTACCATTTCCTTAATCGGGACATTTTCAATGGCCGGCTTACCGCCGTTTAACGGATTTTTGAGTAAAGAAATGTTTTTCACAAGCATGCTTCGCGTGACACATTTTGACCTGTTCAACGTGCAGACATGGGGCGTTCTGTTCCCTCTTTTCGCCTGGATCGGAAGTGTATTTACGTTTATCTACAGCATGAAATTGCTGTTTAAAACATTCAGAGGAAATTACCAGCCTGAGCAGCTTGAAAAACCGGCTCACGAGGCGCCTGTTGGCATGCTCGTACCACCGGTCATTCTTGTCGCTTTGGCTGTCAGTCTCTTCTTTTTCCCGAATATATTGTCGTACAGCCTGATAGAGCCTGCGATGAACTCAATCTATCCGACACTGCTTGCCGGCCATGAGAAATTCCACGTTCACATTTCACAGTGGCATGGGGTTACAACAGAATTGCTCATGACTGCGGGTATTGTTGTGATCGGAACAATTGGTTATTTGTCGCTGAATAAGTGGAAAGGAATCTATAAACTGTTTCCTTCAAAACTCACACTCAACCGGTTATACGATAAGCTTTTGACTCTGATGGAGAAAGGCTCTTACCGGGTCACAAAACAATATATGACCGGGTTTTTAAGAGATTATTTGCTGTATATCTTCGCTGGTTTCATCATTCTGATAGGCGGAGCTTTTGCCATTAAAGGCGGATTTTCATTTAAAACGGAAGGCATGGCTAAAATCGGTGTATACGAAATCATTTTGACGCTTGTCATGATCAGCGCCACAGTGGCGACTGTTTTTGCTAGGTCAAGACTGACGGCGATCATTGCACTCGGTGTTGTCGGTTATACGCTTGCATTGTTTTTTGTCATTTTCAGAGCGCCGGACTTGGCATTGACTCAGCTCGTCATTGAAACGATTTCTGTGGCACTGTTTCTGCTTTGCTTCTACCATTTGCCGAAACTGAGGCTGAAAACAAAAACGAGAACGTTCCGGATGACGAATTTTATCATTTCTTTAGGCGTCGGTGTTATCGTTACTCTGCTCGGTATCGCATCCTCAAGCCAGCGGACAAAAGACAGCATTGCGTCCTTCTTTGTCAAACATAGCCACGATCTCGGCGGAGGGGATAATGTCGTCAATGTCATTCTTGTTGATTTCAGGGGATTTGATACAATGTTTGAAATTACGGTATTAACAATAGCCGCTCTCGGCATTTACAGCATGATTAAAACAAAAGTAAAAGAGGAGGGGAAAAGCGGTGAATGAACAAAAAACAAATGACTTGATTCTTCAAACCGCGACAAAGCTTGTATCCTTTATCATTTTGCTTTTCTCTTTCTATTTATTTTTATCAGGGCATAACGCGCCCGGAGGAGGCTTTGTCGGCGGACTGATCACGTCCTCTTCCATCGTTCTCTTGCTTCTGGCATATGATTTAAAAACCGTGCGTTCCCTTTTGCCTGTCAATTTCATTTATGTCGCGGGAGCCGGCCTTCTGCTCGCTGTATTAACAGGCGTTGGCTCCTTTGTCTTTGGGTTTCCTTTTTTAACCCACACATTCGGATACTTTCAGCTGCCGATCCTTGGGAAAACGGAGCTCGCCACAGCGACGATATTTGATTTAGGCGTTTATCTTGTTGTCGTAGGCATAACGATGACCATTATTCAAACGATTGGAGAGGAAGAATAATGGAAATCTTAATGGCTGTATTAGCCGGTATTATTTTTATGGCTGCCACGTATTTGCTGCTGTCTAAAAGCCTGCTTCGCGTCATTATCGGAACAGCACTGTTAAGCCATGGCGTTCATTTAATGCTTTTAACTATGGGAGGATTAAAGAAAGGCGCTGCTCCGATTTTGAGCGAGCATGCCAAATCATTTGTCGATCCGCTTCCGCAAGCCCTGATTTTGACCGCAATTGTCATTTCTTTTGGCGTTACGTCATTCATACTCGTCATGGCCTTTCGCGCTTATCAGGAATTGAAATCGGACGATATGGATCAAATGAGGGGAAATGATCAACATGAATAATTTTGTTATTTTGCCAATCCTGATCCCGCTTTTGTCGGCTATTCTTCTGATTTTCATGACGAAGAATCTTATGCTCATGAGAATCTTCAGCACGGCGGCATCGGCCATCGGGATTGTGATTAGCGGCATACTTGTACAGACTGTCTTCACAAAAGGTATCCAGACACTCAGCCTAGGCGGATGGAAAGCGCCGTACGGCATTGTGCTTGCCGCAGACCAATTCGCCAGCCTTCTCGTTCTCACAACAGCGGTCATCGGTTTATTGGTTGGGCTTTATTCCTTCCGTTCTGTCGGTGAAAAACGGGAGCGCTCCTTTTACTACTCCGGCGTTCAGTTCTTGCTTGCCGGCGTCAGCGGAGCGTTTTTAACAGGCGATTTATTTAATATGTACGTATTTTTTGAGCTTCTGCTTATTGCTTCCTATATGCTGATTGTATTAGGCGGCACAAAAATTCAGCTGCGGGAATCCCTTAAATATATTGTGTTTAATATCGTATCGTCTGCCCTGTTTGTCATAGGGGTCGGCTTTTTATACGCTGTAACCGGCACGTTAAACATGGCGGATCTTAGCGTGAAAATCAGCGAAACAGGACAAACCGGGCTGATCACTGTGATTGGTGTCCTGCTGCTTTTGGTATTTGGCATGAAGGGCGGAATCTTCCCCCTCTACTTTTGGCTTCCAGGCTCTTATTACGCGCCACCGGCAGCAATCTCCGCGTTGTTCGGCGCTTTGCTGACAAAAGTCGGGTTATATGCGATTGCGAGGGTTTTCACATTGATTTTTATTCACGATACAGCCTTTACCCATCAGCTGATGATTTGGCTGGCGGCGCTGACTGTGATTTTTGGTGTCATCGGTTCACTCGCTTATTCGAATGTCATGAAAATTGTGATCTATAACATTATTACCGCTGTCGGCGTGATTTTGTTCGGTGTGGCAGTACACACCCCAGCATCCATTCAGGGCGCGATCTACTATCTGATTCACGATATGCTGATTAAAGGCGCTTTGTTTATGCTGGCGGGTACGCTGATCGCATTGACTGGAACTGCGAGCCTGCATAAAATGGGCGGGCTGATCAAACGCTATCCTGTTCTTGGATGGATGTTTTTCATTTCCGCTATTTCTCTTGCAGGCATTCCGCCACTGAGCGGATTTGTCGGCAAATTTAAAATTGCGGAGGGCGGCTTCGCAGAAGGTGAATTTACGATATCCATGCTGATTCTGCTTTCGAGTCTGCTTGTACTGTACTCTGTGCTGAGGATCTTTATACATGCGTTTTGGGGCGAAGAAAAAGAAACGCCAAAACCAAATCATCGAACAGCTAAAGGACTTCTTTATCCGGCAGCTATTTTTCTCTTGCTGTCTCTTCTCTTCGGGTTGGGTACAGAATGGGTGTCGCCTTACGTTGATCAAGCGGCCGAGACGCTGCTGAATCCGGAAAAATATATCGAAGCTGTTCTGAAGGAGTAGATCGCATGGCATTTCAAATTTTATTAAATGTGTTTCTCGCTTTTTGCTGGATGTTCTTAAGCAACAGTCCAAGCGCCGCAGGATTCATTACAGGCTATATTCTAGGCATGCTCTCTCTCTTTTTCTTCCGGCGCTTTTTCACTCGCCAGTTTTATCTATGGAAATTGATTTCTATCATCAAGCTCTGTTTCATTTTTATAAAGGAACTGTACCTTGCCAATGTCAGTGTGATGAAATCAGTCTTATCTCCAAAACTGAATATCAGACCGGGTATTTTTGCTTTTAAAACTGAACTGACGAAGGACTGGGAAATCACCCTGCTTTCTCTGCTCATTACATTAACGCCGGGAACCTTGGTGATGGATATTTCAGATGACAAAACAATACTTTATATTCATGCAATGGATATCGAGGATGCGGAAAAAGCGATTTTTGACATTCGGGAGTCATTTGAAAAAGCCATACAGGAGGTGAGCCGGTGATGTTTACGCTGATCCTGCAAATCGCGCTCGGCATTATGGCAGTGTCTACCTTTTTGTATGTCATTCGTGTCATTAAAGGGCCGACTGTGCCTGACCGGGTGGTGGCTCTGGATGCAATCGGCATCAATCTGATCGCAATCACGGCGCTTGTCTCCATTTTGCTGAAAACAAGTGCGTTTTTGGATATTATTTTGCTGCTGGGGATTTTATCGTTTATCGGAACGATCGCATTTTCCAAGTTCCTGGAGAAAGGAGAGATTATCGAAAATGATCGAAATCGCTAAGGTTGTTGTGGCTGTATTCATTTTGCTGGGTGCTCTTATATGCCTCATTGCTTCATTTGGCGTACTTCGCCTTCCCGATGTGTTTACACGCGCTCATGCTGCTTCTAAAGGCTCAACATTAGGTGTCAATATGATTCTGCTCGGTGTCTTCTTCTATTTGTGGTTTGTGACGGGGGAGCTCTCCGCTAAAATCCTGCTTGGGATTCTCTTTATCTTTATTACGTCGCCTATCGGCGGGCACTTGATCTGCCGTGCTGCGTATAACTCCGGCGTCAAGCTTGATGAGAGAAGTGTGCAAGATGACTATAACGGAATCAGAAACTTTGTGATTAAACGAAAAGAGGATTCTTATTTATAAAAATAAGCAGCCGGACAGGCAGAGTTCCGGCTGTTTTTTTATTTCTTGATGACAGCCAGCGTGCATCTGGATATACAGATCAGCCTCTCTTGCTCGTCATATATGTGAATATGATAGACAATCGTCGTTCTGCCTATATGAACGGGCTCGGCTATCGCCTTTACCGTTCCTTCCTTTACAGATTTTAAATGGTTGGCGTTAATCTCCAAACCAACACAAGCTTGCGTTGTATGATCAATCAGGTTCTGTGCACCTGCGCTCGCCGCGGTTTCCGCCAGGGCCACTGAAGCGCCTCCATGCAAATATCCGAACGGCTGTACCGTCCGATGATCCACCGGCATGACCGCAACGCATCGTTCCGCTGTGTTTTCAACAATCTCAATACCAAGCGCTTCAAGCAATGTGTGCTTCATATCCATCTCTACACCCCCCAACATTTAAAGTACACCGTCTGATTTCGCAATCAAAACCGCTTCCGTCCGTGAACCGACATTCAGCTTATTGAAAATCGATGTCAAGCTGTATTCAATGGACCGCTTGCTTAAATGAAGGGCATCTGCGATTTCTTGGTTTGTAAATCCCTTTTCAACTTCTTGAAGAATCAGGCATTCTCTAGGTGTGAGCACATCTTGTTCTTTTTGAGAGGAAGGAGCCGGCTTTGTTTTTTGCTGAGTCATCAGCTGTTTAAAGTAAGCAAAATCGACTAAAATTTCTCCGTTGAGTACGTGGTATATGTATTGGGTGATCTTTTCTTTAGATTCCGTTTTGCTGATGGCACCGTGCAGACCCGCACGAATCGCTTCCTCGAAATAATCCTCGACCTCATAACCGGTATACACGATAATTTTACAATGAGGATTCTCTTGTAAAATCTGTTTAGAAAGCTCCATCCCATTGACCTCGCCGCCTAGATTCAGATCCATTAAAATGAGATCATATGACGAGAAATCATGCTGCTTGATAAACTGTTCGCTCGGTTCAGGACTGAGACAATCAACAGACAAATTCGAATCCGTTTCCAAAATTGTCTTGGTGCCTTCCATGACAGCCGGATGGTCATCAATCACTAGTATCTTTTTCATGTTTTCCTCCCTTTTACTCACTCTTTTCCATTTTATAAAAAAGACTTGGCCTGTGCCAAGTCGTTTCCGTTATAAATCCATTACAATTCGATTTCAATATCAGCCTTAAAGCCCTTTCCTTCACTTGTTTCAATCCGAAGGCGCCCATCTAAAGCCCTGACTCTCTCCTTAATGCCAGAAAGCCCCATGCTCATGGAATGCTCAGTATTCTTTTCCTGATCAAACCCAACGCCATCGTCCTCATAATGAAGAACGATTTTGTTTTGAATACTGATGAGCATAATCAGCACATCCGTCGCCTGAGAGTGCTTGACCGCATTAGACAGAAACTCTTGAATGATCCGGTACAAATTCAGCTGCGAATCCAGATCAAGGGAAGCCGTAAATCTCCCGGTATTTAAACGGATATGAAACGGAACCCGCTCCTGCTGCTGCGCCACCAGCTTCGACAGCGCCTTCACCAATCCAAGATCATACAGAAGCTGCGGCCGCAGCTCATGACACGTCTCCCTCGTCATCGAAATCACATCAGACATCTGCTCATTCATCTGTACAAGCTTGTCCTGCACCTCTTCACGGCACGGATTATCATCCTTCTTGAAATCACCCAAAAACAGCTCACACTGGCGTTTTAAGGAAATCAAATCCTGAAGAACCGAATCGTGGAGATCGCGGGCGAGATCAGAGCGTTGTTTTTCCTCGATCGTATACATGAGTTTTTTGAGCCATACGGGGTTGGATTCTTGTTGTTTTATTTCTTCTAAATGACTCATCAGTTCTTCGATTTTCATGACGTTTTCGATCGATACGTTTGTATAAAAAGCCAAAGTTTTCAGCCAAGAAAGTTCTTCGAGTGTGAGACGAGGCGTATTCATTTTAGATAAACAAAGGATCACAAATGATTTACCACCGCGTTCACCAATCTTCATGACAAAACCTTTATTAAATTCAACGATTTTCCCTATTTCGGATGTTACTTTTCTAAATTCTTTTTCATAGACTTTTTCAAATGAATTTTGATTAAGTTCTTCATAGAGTTTAATACTTCCATCAACTGAAACCTCATAAATATGGGCTCGGCTTACAAGCGAAACCTCAAGTATCTTGGTTTTCAGTTCCTCAAATACTTGGGTCAAAGAAGTTGAATCTCTAATCAACTGCGTAAATTTATATATACTGTCTTGATAATTGAATTTTTCCGAAACCCTTTTTAATCTAAATCTGAAATCAAGTACTTCTTTATAATAAAAGACCGCCACCATAATAATATACATAAGAATCGCCAGTCTGAAATAATAGAAATCTCCAGCTGGATTTCCTATTAACTCGAATACCGTAACTAAAATAATTGTGGGCGTTAATGCTAATATTCCATAATATTTTAACCTACTTAAAATAAAATCCACATTATAAATTTTATTTGTCATAAATTGATAAACCAAAGAAAATGGTATTAGGAACATAAATGAAGCAGCTACAAAAGAAGAAATCCCATCAGTGCTTAAGAATACATAAGGTATTATATATAAAAACAAAAACGGCGAAAAAGATAAGATATTAATTATGGTAAGAACTTTTATAATATGTGCTTGTTCAGTATCCTTACTTTTAATTAAAATAGATCCAAAATATACGCTCACGATTATAAATGAAATAAAGAACGAAAGTAAATTTATTTTAGGCACATAATGTCTAAAGAAAAGTTGAGTTCGCAACAATTCAAAAACTAGATTTAGTACTGGAATTGCATATAATATAAAAACTTTTTTGTTGAATAACACAGTGCCTAGTTCTTTAAAATACTGATACAAGAAAAGAAGATAATTAAACATTACAGAAGTTAAAGTGAATACCATTATACATCTGCTTAACCAATCTCCCTTTGCAGATCCACCCGCACTTAAGTATGCTAAAGAAGCAGATAACAAGAAAATGATTAAAATCAAAGCAGAGAGTAGTTTTTTCGATTCATTTATTTTTAGAATGAAGAAACAACAAAATAGACAGGCTATATAAAATATTAATGGGATCACAAAAGTAGTAAAATTCCCATCATTCATTAAATCAGGCTTAATTTTAACCTTTTCTCCATCTCTCTCGACGACTATAGAACTCACATGGTTTGAATTATATTTTTGAACTTCAAGAGGACGCTTAACTTTATGATTATTGATACTTTTGATGACGTCCCCTTTTTGTATGCCTGAGTAATAAGCCGTAGAAAATTCCTCAATATTTGTTATTACAACTTCATTGTCTTGATTTTCAGCTACTGCTGCACCAACTAAAAGTTTACTCGAACTTATATACGTTAAATAAGTTACATAGACTAAACTAACTAAAATCAAAAAAATTGAAACTTTGTTGTACCATGCCTTCATTTATTAAAGCCTCACGAAGGAACCCAATTACCATTAGTATAAATTTGCAGCCCTCTAAAGGCATCAACTATACTTTTCAATTGATCCTTATCTATATTTAATAAAGAGGCTCTGCCTTCCATGACCTCATCTAAAACTTCTGGATTTTTTACTAAGTATCCGACTATTTCCTGCATATAAATCCTCCTTTATTTTATGATTCCTGTTATTAATTTTTTTATTTTATTCTCTTGCAATTCTAATCTAGCAATTTCTTTCTTTAGTTTTTGTAATGACAAGTGTTTCATTACAAGTAAATATTGCACTACGCCTGCCTCAGTTAATTTTTCTTTTATTTGTTTGGAATTCAATGATAAGAACAACTCAGTATTTTCATACCAACTCAAGATTTCTGCAGAAGCTGCATTAAAACGTTTATTTAAGTATAAGTATGCCAATGTGTTTTTCTTCTGAATAAAATCGTTATTTAGATAATATAAACCTCGGTAATCATTTTCGATTTGTGCAATAATCCCAAGTTCATAAGAATAAGAAGCTACAATGGGATGGTATTTGCCTGTTGCCAGCATTACTCCCATTACACAGGGCAATGCCGTTAGCGCTCCTGATTTATTTTTGATCATTTCAAGACAGGCTTCTTCAGTTTGCGGCGCATTCACAATATCATCATGCTGGCCTTGAATTGATTGTAACGCAAAATTCAATATCTCTTGTGAAAATTCTGGTTCATGACTAGCTTGACACATCACTTGTATACTTAGGGTGTAAAGAGCTGTAACTGCATTTAAAGCGATTGACGAGTCAATCTTCATCCAGACAGCACTTCCATTATCTTGATCCTCTAAGTCATCATAAATATCGAATGAGAGTATAAGCAATTCAATTCCGGCAGCTAGCAATTCGATTGCTTTTTGGTCCTGACCGTTAAAAGCTAAATAATGATGAAGAGCCAAATCGGCAAACTCAAACGTATCCTTAGACTCAATAAAATTCTGAAGATATCGTTCCAAGTCCTGATTCATTATTTTTTGGCTTACAATCTCCTTCATTTTCTCCTTGATCCGGACAGAATCTAAACATATCTGCTCAATAACGACTTCCCCCCTCCCATTCCATTTTACTAAATGGGACATTTAAAGGACAGCAGGTTTTTCGTTTTTTAACAATCATATAATACTTTATCCATTTATTGTATCGGTAGAACGAAAAAAAGACTTGTTTCCAAGTCTTTTTCACGAAATTTTCATTGCATAATTGTATTTATCGAGTTGATCAATGCTTTTGTTAATGTTTCGTAATGAATCTGTCGTTTCTTTAATATCAAGTTCGAGTCGGAATAACAATTGTTTTACTTCTTCAAGTTTCTTTTCCATCGTTTCCACACTCCTTTTTTTGAAAGATCAATGAATTGTGTATGGTGAACGAGTCCTAGGTATTTGATCTGTTACTAATAGTGTATCTGCTTTCGGCTCATTTTTCACCGAAAAGTATGCAAAAAGATCCTGCGTGACACCGCAAATATCAATAGGTCCTTATACTCAAAGGAATCACAACAAGAACGGGACTATCTTTCTATGCGAAAGAGCGTTTATATGTGCTCAAATTGAGAAAGATTCTTAATTCCCTTGATTTTAACGTGTTTCGCATTTTTACTAAGTAAGACTATAGTCCTTCATACCGTATTTTCAAAATTGAATATGCGATTCTTGGCGTTTCCTGACCGACAAACACCGAAAAAGACCGCAACGCTAAAGTTGTGGCCTTTTCGCTTTGTCATATTCGGCAATTAGGGATCTATACATATAGAAACATCCTTTTTTTTGTGAGGTGCTCCCATGAGATATCGTTATCCCTGGTTTTACGTGTATCCGTATGAGGTACGCCGTCCGCCCGTTCCTGCCAACAATATTGATACCTTTATCCGTTCAGCGAAGCAGGCCGCAGGGATATTTGCGGATGCCCAGCTCGTTCTCGGCCGCATTGCGGGCTCGCGGGAGCTCTCGCGCCGCATTCTGACCGCAGCCGAGCAGTCCGATAAACAAACCATCAAGCGCCTGATCAAACAAATGGGCGTCCGGCATGAAGTGGATACGGTCTTTAATCCCGACGGCATCTATATCAGTCTTATCGGAACGCAAAGCCGAATGATTCTTGCTTTGCGGTGGTCAGAGGACCGCAATCATTTTGCGTCCATAAGATTATGACACCATTCCAGAGCCTCAAGATAACATTCATACGCTTCTTCTTTGTCGAGTTGATTGCCTAATTCCGAGCAAGTGTCCCAGTTGTTGCTTTCAATTAATTTCACAAGCTCAAGCATTTGGTAGTAGTCGTTTTGATGGCCTAATAATGCTTGCCCGACTTCATCTTTTAAAGGCAATTCTTGAACAATTTCCTCTATTTCTCTATGCAGGAGGGTGTCTATGAGAGAAAACATTCCGATCAGCATATAAGAAGCAGGCTGCGGCCGGGATGTCTTTCTCGCCAGCAGTTCGCAAAGCTTTGCTCTTATCAAAGAAATCTTAATGATTTCGTGCTTGCTGGAATGCCCTTTCCTGCTTAAATCCTTAAAGGAAAGAATATATATCCACCGTTTGATTTCATTAAATCCCAACAGCATAATGGCCTGTTGAATGCTTTCAATTTTCTGGCTCAAACGGCTGTGGGATGAGTTTAAAAATTTTAAAATCTGATAGGACAGTGATAAATCCCAAATCCCGCTCTATGTACTCTGTCACACGCTTTATGTTAGGCTGCTCTTTACTCAGTTCGTTAAGCAGTTCATAGTAAGAATAGAAATGAGTCGATAGGTCATGCCCGCTGATGATGCGCGGCTCGCTGAAAAAGTAGCCTTGGAATAATTGAAAGCCGTCTTGGACCGCCTGTTTATATTCTTTTCGGGTCTCTACTTTTTCCGCTAAAAAAATCAGGCCGCGGCAGCCGTAGGTTTGCAAAATTGTTCTGCGTTCCATTCGTGTTGTTTTGAGAAAATCAATTTTCAATATATCAATATAGCTCATGAGTTTTTCCAGTAAGTCCTCATCTTGCGGGTTTATTGCATAAAAATCATCAAGCGCCAGCATATACCCCATTTTTTTCAATTCTTTGCATCTAGAAATGAGGGCCGGCGTGATCGGTATATCTTCAAGGATTTCAATGACAAGCTGTTTCGGATTGAAGGAGGTGGGAAGATTCGAAAACATCAGGCTTTCCGTAAAATTAACAAAACAGCGTTTCCCTTCCGTCAGCTTCTCAATTCCGATGTTTAAAAAGCTGTTGATCACCAAATCTGTTGTTGCCTGATCGCCGTCTTTAGCGCTATACACGTTCTCTTCGCTTTCTCTATACAGCAGTTCATAAGCAACAACCTGTTCTTTTCTATTAAAAATAGGCTGTCTTGCAACAAACACCCTCATTGATTTATCCCCCTTACAATACGCGCGGCTTTCACCCCTAAGTATATCAAATAATTTGACGAAAATTGTCTAAACATGAAAAATAATATATACATAAAGAAAACTGGCCCCTCGCGAACGAAAGGCCAGTTTTTCTTTATTCTTCCTCAAGCTCTTCTTCAATTCTGCTTTTCACTTCGTGGATCCGCTGCATTTTATTGCTCCAGCAGTCCTCGCTTAAATCAACCGGGTATTCCTCCGGCTTGCTGATTCTCTTATATTCCTCCCAAAGCAGGCTGAGGTTATCCTGCACATACTGCTGTATGTCTGAAATCTCAGGGTTTTGGTAGCAAAGAATACCCTTCTCAAAAATCAGCTCATGAAGATCCTTCGCATAAAAATTCGTGACAAATTTGCTGATGAATGTATGAACCGGGTGGAACATTCTGAGCCGCTTCTGATCATTCACCTGCTCATCATAAAGCGCAATATAGTCGCCTTCAGAATGATGGTTGGACTGATTAATAATGCGGTAGACTTTCTTTCTGCCCGGTGTCGTCACTTTTTCAGGATTGGACGAAATTTTGATCGTGTCAACCATTTTCCCATCTTCTTCAATGGCAACGAGTTTATAAACTGCGCCGAGAGCCGGCTGGTCATAGGCAGTGATCAGCTTCGTACCGACACCCCAGACATCAATGCGCGCTCCCTGAGCCTTTAAATTCATAATGGTGTGCTCATCCAAATCGCTTGAAGCAATCACCTTCGCATCTGTAAATCCTGCTTCATCAAGCATTTTCCGGGCTTTTTTTGACAGGTACGCCAAATCGCCGCTGTCCAGACGGATGCCAATGAAATTAATGCGGTCGCCGAATTCCTTGGCAACCCTAATCGCGTTCGGCATGCCTGAACGAAGCGTGTCATACGTGTCAACTAAGAAAACGCAATCCTTATGTGTTTCCGCGTATTTTTTGAAAGCTGTATATTCATCGCGGTAAGCCTGCACAAGCGCATGCGCATGTGTGCCGGAAACCGGGATATTAAAGCGCTTTCCGGCTCTTACATTGCTTGTCGCGCTAAAGCCGCCGATTAAGGCTGCTCTTGCTCCCCACATGGCCGCATCCATTTCGTGCGCCCGTCTTGTTCCGAATTCAAGCGCAACTTCATCACCAATGACGCCTTTAATCCGGGCAGCCTTTGTTGCGATTAATGTTTGATAGTTCACAATGTTGAGCAAAGCTGTTTCAATCAGCTGCGCTTCTACCAGGGGTGCCTCCACCCTCATAATCGGCTCATTGTTAAAAACGAGCTCTCCTTCTTTCATGGAGTAAAGTGAACCTGTAAAAGATAAGCCGCGCAAATATTCAATAAAATCTTCATGATACCCGAGTTCATCCTGTAAATAACTCAAATCGCTATCCGTAAACTTGAAATTTTCCAAGTATTCAATGGCTTTTTCCAAGCCCGCAAATACGGCATAGCCATTTTCAAACGGAAGCCTTCTGAAAAACAGCTCAAAAATCGCTTTCTTTTCATGAATGCCGTCTCTCCAGTACGTTTCCGCCATATTGATCTGATAAAGGTCTGTATGTAATGACAGGCTGTCATCTTTAAATCCGTACTCTAACACTGTTTTTCCCCTTCCTTACTCTGCCACTTGCGCTCCGATGCTGTTTGCAAAATGGGAAAGAGCCCATGCGTGCCCCTCCTGATTAAAGCTGGCTACAGCTTGTTTATGCACAACAATCCGAAAACCTTTGTTATATGCGTCAACAGCTGTATGCAACACACAAATATCTGTGCAGACACCGGCAAGGTGCAGTTCGCCAATCTGCCGCTCTCTGAGTTTGAGCTCTAAATCAGTTCCCGCAAAAGCAGAATATCTCGTTTTTTCCATGTAGTAAACATTAGGCTCATGTTCATGTTTCTGATATAGAGACAAAAGCTTTCCGTACAGATCTTTTCCTTCCGTGCCTTTTATATTATGCGGAGGAAAAAGACGGGTTTCAGGGTGATATTGATCCCCTTCATCATGAGAATCTACTGCTAATACGACGTAATCACCGTTTGTGAAGAATTCTTCAGTTAAATTGACGATCGCCTCTTCAATCATTCTGCCGGGCTCCCCGCAGGTCAATTTTCCGTCACTCGCCACAAAATCATTCGTATAATCAATACAAATAAGTGCTTTTTTCATAGCCGGCCTCCCCGCCATCAGTATGAGAACATTATATCTTATCTCCAGTTGTAAGTGAATTGCCATGAACAAAAAGACAAACGGTCCGTTTGTCTCTTAAGATTTCAGCACTGACCGATTATAAATGTCGTCCTGAATATATATCAATTCACGATTCACAGCGATGTCAGCCGCAATAACGAGGCCTAAAGGCGTATGAAACTGAAGATCAGATACAATCTTGAAGGGCACTCCGTACCGGTTCGCCATTTGGATATAAGGAGAGTAAGACTGATACTGAAGCTCTCCATTAACCAAAAGGGTGACGTCATGGCTGTTTTTCAGCTCGTGCTCCGCCTCTTTATACGGTTTACTTCTAAGCACCTGTCCTTTCGTCAGTGCCAAAACGACTCTTTCTCTTAAAGAGCCTAAAAACAAATGGCGCTCGTCAGGCTTTGTCTCCAAAGGCCCATACATTCCTTGCTGCAAATAGAGATCCATTTTATCTTCACTCAAAAGCCTGTCCTCCCGTCTTGTTTGTCTTCATTATCACCTGATCAGGCAGGAGCTAAACTTTCAAGCGCCGCTTACATTTCTGTTACCCAATGAATGATTTTTTTGGCCAGCTCACCAGCAGGGGTTTCCTCTGTATGCCGGCGCAACGACGCTTCCAGCCGTTCAGGCAGAGTTGCTTTATCTTCTTCATAGGAAATGATCGTGCTCCACTCCAGCTGCGGTACCGCTACAAGCGTGCGCAGTTCTTTTCTGTTTTCATGCAGATACACGTCCATGATCATTCCGGTTTGCGTATTGATATTTGCTTTTCTGATTTTCATAACATGACCTCTCTATTTAAAGACTACCCATATTATACAATAAAAAAGCAACAGCCTCTTGTGAAAAGGCTGTTACCCGTTAAACGAAACTGTTTCATCAGTGATATCGGCATCTTTGAAGAGAGTTTTACTCGTTTGGTTGTTAATCTTCACAAAATCACCAAGCTGAAATGTGCCTGACCCCGCCCCTGAATGAGCGACGCTTTTGGGCGAAATCGCAAATACGTCTCCAAAGCTTGCCGCGGCATTACCCGTAACTGACATGATATAAATCGGCCCCACAATTGCAGGCATTTCCCCACCTCCGCATTGATTTACAGCATCATATGCAAGGAGCCGATAATGGTGCCCGCCTATTCAGCTGGCTTTGCGTTTTCCTCGAGTCGTGACCGCTGGCGCAGCTTGATCAAGCGGACAATATTCAGGAAGAACGCCTTCACTACCGCATAAACCGGCACCGCTAAAATCATGCCGAGAATTCCGCCGAAGCTTCCCGCTCCGATTAATAGCAAAATAATCGTAAGCGGATGGGTATTCAGCCGCTTTCCGATCACAAGAGGAGACAGCAGGTTTCCGTCCAGCTGCTGAACGATGACGACCACAATAATCGCAAACAGCGCTTTGGCCGGCGAGTCCATAAAACCGACAATGACAGCCGGCGCGGCACCGAGAAAAGGCCCGACATAGGGAATGATATTGGTAATCGCCATGACAATCCCAAGAATCAGGGCATACGGCAGTCCGGCAATTAAATAGCCGATAAAACACGCTGTTCCGACAAAAAGACAGATTAACAGCTGCCCCTGGAAATATGCCGCAAGCGTATCGGATAAATCTTTAAAAATCTTTAAGCCTTCTGTCCGATAAGAAGCCGGTAGAATTTTTACTGCCAAATGCGGAAAGCGGTGTCCGTCTTTCAGCATGTAAAAAAGGATAAATGGAACAGTAATAATAACAAGCGTGATGTTTGTCACGACACCAAACACCGCAGATAAACTGGACGTGATATTTTGCGGCAGGTTTTGGAGAAAACTTGTCAATGACTGTTCAATTTTTGATATCGATACATAATCCTGGTTCATCATCCAGGTAAACCATTGAGAATGGGACAAATCCTTTGTCAGCGCCTGAATCTGTTTTATATAATCAGGAAGGTTGTTAAACAGCCCTGTCACCTGTGAGGTGATGATAGGTCCGACTGACGCTGAAATAAAGGCAAGCAAACCGATAAACAGTAAATAGATCAATAGAATCGATAATGTCCGCGGAATTTTTTTCTCAAGCAGGCGGACGACCGGATTAAATATGAAATACAAAATTCCCGCAATCAGCATCGGGAAAAACAATGTCGAGATAAAAACAATAAACGGCTGAAATACAAATGAAACTTTTGTTGCTACAAAAATAATCAGCAAAACAAATAAAATCTGCAATGTCCAAAAATGGACTTTTGATTTCAACAAGCTTTGTTCCTCCTAGTTTTTCTTTGTCTGTCAGATAAAAGAACTTATACCCCATCATTGTAACAAAAATGAACTCATATCAGAACTCTTAATATAATGAAAGGAGTGTTGGTGATGAAGGCCGTGACATACGATACAGATTCAGAACTGGCTTATATCTATGTTCTTCCTCCGAAAAAGAACAGGAATGTACGGACTGAGGAGCTCAGAGTCAATGATTGTCTCCTGCTGGATATCAGCCATGACGGCAAAATCGCCGGATTCGAATGTTTTGGTGAGGCAGCACACCTCTGTGCCCCATTTGCCGGGAAATCCCGGCTGTATGTAAAAGATTCAGACGGTTATCATTTTCGGGTCTGCCAGCATGCTTCAGTCCGTTCCTGCTATACGGTGTACGGTGTCACTTTCTGTTTTTCAGATGGTGACTATCAGGAATTTGCCGGCTTTGACCTTGATGGAACAATGTATCTTAGTGCGTTTTTACAGCGCTTAACTGAAAAATAGGACGTCCCGGTGTACGCCTATTTTTCATGCGCAAGCACTGTTAGACCCGCTCACTGTAATCTGGGGTGACGGAAATCATGTGCTGGATTCTGATCAAACAAACAGAATTTCGGGCTCCTTCAATTGTGATATGGTCAGGTTTTACATCGATCAGTCTGCCTCTGACCGTATCTCGTACTGTCTGTATAACGAACCTCGAGCCGATGAGCTTTTTAATAGTCTGATAGACATAAGGATCGACTAAAGAGACCAGTTGCGGACTACCTTGGTTGACCATACTTTTATCCCCTTTGTGTGTTTTATCTCAGCTTATGCCGCGCTTATGGATAATGACACAGGCTTACCTGATAAAACAAAGGGGTGCGGAGATTTTAGGAGAATACGTTTGGAAGCGGGTGTAAAGGAAGTATCGATGAAGCGGAGACAGCGAAGAAAGCTGGGCGCTGTTCCGTACTTATACAGGCTTTATCACGGATGCCTGGGCTTGGTCGATTAATTGGTCCAGCTTTTCTATTTTTTTTCGTGCGGTTGAAGGATCAATTTGGCGGTAATGATGGTGGCCGCCCGGCTCTTCATCCAGTTCGTCCGCTTTTTTGACAATCTGCTGCAGCGTGTTTTTATCTAATTCGCCTTCAGGCAAATAGGAATCTGTATGAAGCAAAATGGCTAGTGCAATCTCTTTTGCCGCTTTCGGTTCCTCGCCAAGCCGAATCAGAAGCTTATGCGCCCGTTCCGCCCCTTTAATGGCATGAATGTCATTTCTTTTGTATTTCTCATAATCCCACTTTCCGTCTGTATACCATTCATAATGGCCAATGTCATGAAGCAGTGCCGCTTTTGCTGCTAAATCAGGATTAATGTCAGCCTTCACAGACAGCCTGTATGCATGATAAGCGCAGGCAATCGCATGTGCCACGCCGGAACGCTGAAGATATTTTTGTGCAATTGGATGGGTGAAAACATCCATTAATGTAACCTTTCTCATGGAAACCCCTCCTTTAGATATTTTTAGAATCCTAACATAATTTGCAGAGAAACTCAATTCTTATGTCACATCATTTTGATCTTCTTATCATCATTGTTATACCCTAAAAGCAACGTTTCAGTCAGTATATGCGGCTGTTCAATAAAATGCGCTGGCTGTAGCCTTTTGTATAAAAAAAAGAGCAGAAAATATCTGCTCTACAAAAACTCTTTAATATCATAAATGCGGCCGTTTTCCGTCCCTTTTTCTAGTAAAGAAAGCAGCGTGCCGGCAATAAAGTCCGGACTGCGAAGGCTTCCTGTTTCATTTAATTTCCGGAATCGTTCAATGTGGTGGAAATCCTTTTTCGATGAAGAACGGATGACGGCCTGCATCTCAGTGTCCATCACTCCAGGTGAGAACGAAATCATGCTCACCGGCAGCTCTTCATCCTCCTGTTCAAATCCGAATGTCCTCGTAAACATGTCGAGCCCGGCTTTTGAACTGCAATACGCGCTCCATCCCTTATATGGATTTTTGGCGGCTCCTGAAGTAATGTTGACAACCGTCTTTTTGCCGCTGTATGAAGCAAACCGTTTTGTAAACAGCTGACTCAAAAGCACGGGCGCAGTCAGGTTCAGCTGATAATGGCGCTGAAGCTCGTCAAGAGACGCTTCGCCGGCACGTTTGATCGGCGTTACCATTCCGGCGTTATTAATAAGGGTAATACCAGAATAACGATCTGAATCGATGGATGAGAGCAATGTTTCAAATTGCTGTTCAGCTTCTTCGAGATTGATGAGGTCTATTTGATGCTGCGTTAGTTTTTTGTGAGAGACATCCGTTTTCGTTCTGGATAAGGCATGGACTTCATGCCCCTTTTCTAAAGCCTGTAATGCAATGGCTTGACCCAGCCCTTTTGACGCTCCGGTGATGATATAAAGTTCCATTGGAAACCTCCTTTTCCGTTATTATTGTACGGCACCGCTTTTACACAACACAAGCACGCGGCCTACGCCTTCTTGTTTTCCTGCGCTGTGACTTTTGGGATGAGGAACACGATGCCTGCAATTCCGAACAGGATCAGTACGACATAGATCATCGGCAGCAGCAATGATGATGTTTCTTGTTCATCTTCTGTTTCCGTTGATGATGTCTTTGTTATTGGTTTTTCTGCAAATGTAATTCCAAGCTGTTTCGACTGGGCCGCAATCGTGTTGGAATCCTCGGCATTTGTTGATGTAAACAAATCTTTTATCAGCTCGGCGTCCTTGTCCTTCGGTTTATCAAAAGTGATATCCTTTTGTTCCTCAGGCAGTTCTGTTTTTTCTTCATAGTAGGTATCTTCATGCAAATAATTCGTATCGATTTCGATGTCTTTTTTCTCATACTGGTTTGGCGCGACATCTGTATTTTCTTCAGTTTGGGCAGCCGCTGCAGAGGGTATGAAAAGGGAAAAGGAGAGCATACAAATCATGATCCCCTTTTCCATGCTGCGATCACGCTTCATACGTTTCATCGCTTTCTGCTGTGTGTTCAGCCATCAGCCGGATAATCAGCGGCAGAGCCGCGGCAATCACCGTAATGATCAGCAGAACTGTTATTCCCATTGTAAACAAGTGCCCAGTACCGTACTGGATGTCGATATATACTTTCGAAACCGGATCTTCAAATGTAAAGTTCGGCATGATCAAATCAATAAGCGGTGCGACATAGAATAGAATCATTGCCGCTGAAGCAACCCAGCCAGGGATTGATCCGAATCTGAATGCCGTCCGGATGAAGGCAGAGCTTGCGACCAGCAATAGAATCGTAAACACCGACCACTTAATCGTCTGATCGTCCGGCAATGAATAAATATTCAAGCCGAACAAGCTGATCATAAGTCCGACAAGGATATTCAGAATTCCGAATAACGCTCCTTTGACGAGAAGCGGTGCGTTTTGGTAATACGAGCTGAAATAGCCGATTAACAGACTGCTGATCAACACAATGACAAGGATGACAACCGGAGGTACCGTCTGAATTTTTTCTTCCGGAACCTCTCCGCTGATTTTAAGCGGATTCGCTAAGTAATCATATACATAGCCATTGTTTTGCCCGTCTACTAATGTATTTCCGAGTATGCCGTATACGTCATTTCGCACGAGTTTCGTGGAGGCTACATTTTTCCCCCAGTTGTTGTTTAAGGTGTCGGCTTTCGCTTGAACATCATTGACGCTTTGCTGCATGTTGGTTGTGTAATCAATGATGCCTGACTGGCGATCAGACAATGAACCCATCATGTCTGACATTTGCAGCACTTCCTGGCCGACCGTATCTTGGACACTCAGTGCCATGGTGCCAGACAGCCCATCGTTGCTGAACGTCGCAGATTCCTGTGTTGCGCCCGTTACAAGCTGTTCTGACGCTTTTGCGGCACTTTCAGAGATTTTCGTCAGTTCGTCGAGAACACCTGCTTGAGAGTCACGGATAAAGCCGCTGTAGTCGTCCGCAAATTTGGTCATGCCGTCGATGAAGCTGTTAATATCCTCATCTGTTTGCATCGTGTTGTTTTTGAGAGCTTCCCAGCTGGCTGATTCTTCCGGCTTGATGGCTAGGACTGATTTGACGTTGCTATCTTGTTCTTGGATGACTTCTCCGCTTAAGATAGACATAGAACCGATATCGAGGGAGTCATTAAGCGCTGCCTCGTACAAATATAAATAATTGTAGTATCTCATTAAATTAGAAATATTCTCTGTACTGATTTTGCTTGCAAAGAAAGGCTTTAATTTTTCTCCTCGGCCTGAATCCCCTTTATTCAGTAAGGTTTGTATTATCCTTTCTTCCATTTTATATATCAGACTATAAGAGGCATCAAGTTCCCTATTGAGATCATTCAACTTCCTTGACAAGTTTTTAATTTGGTTATTTAAATCTTTAACTGTACCCTCTAGTTCTTTAATTTCCTCATTTAGCTCTTTAATACGTTTGTCAAGCTTAGTGTTATGATCCTGTTCTTTCTCTTGAAGTTGCTTCTCAATATTCTGGATTTTTTCGGCAGCTTCATTCAGACGTTTCTTGGCTTTTGAAATATCTGTTTCATTTTCATCATCAGCATCGTGTGATCCATCATTTTCATTTGAACTGTCGTTTTCATCAGCGAGTTGAATCAGACGGAGAGCAGTTTTAGATGCTGATGTGGTTTCCGCATTTGCACCTTGATCATTAGTTTCCACTGAAGGAACTTGCTGATTTTGGTCTGTTTTTTCATTGGTTTGATCATCATCTTGGGACCCATTATCTGAAGAGCCACTATCTTGACTTTCATCTGATGATCCATTTTCTCCGTTTTCGGGCTGGTCGTCAGTTGTTGGATTCTCAGCACTAGGATTTTCACCATTTGTTGGTTCTTCGCCTCCCGGCGTTGTTGGGTCTACGTGTTCAGGCTCTTTTAATCCTTCAGAGATGTCTTTGATTTCAACTGCAACATCTTTAAGTTCGTCACGTTGCTGTTCTAAATCCAGCTCTATATCTTCAGTTGTGACTTCTTTCTCCTTATCCCGATCATCTGTTTCATCTGAATTGTCTACATTAGACTCATCCTGTGTGTTATCGGGTTGTAAAGTAGGACGCAGCTGCGCAATATTGTATTGCAATTGATTTAAATTTTCGTTTTTAACTGCTTCATATTGATTTTTATATCGTGCCAGAAAAGTTTTGAACATGTCATTTTCAATTTTTTTCATGCCCATTTCCTGAAGTGGAACTTGACCTTCCCTTGTTTTCTCGGTGTTCTCCAAGGCTAGACTTGTCAGATTAAACTGTGTCTTCGCTTGGCCGATCCCGGTTGCCAATCCGCTCATGCGTTCGCTGAACTGATTCGCCTTTTGCTGTGCCTGGATGGAATCCAGACCTGTCCGGATTTGCTGCTGTGTTGAATCCTGGGCTGCCAAAAGCAGCTTTTTCTGATTCTCTTGATATTCTTTGTACCTTTCAACTGTATCAATGAATTCTTTCAGCGTGTTTTTGGCTTCCTCCGCCGTAGAAGCTTTTTCTTTTGTCGTGCCTTGCGCTTCATTCATTGATTTCTTCAGCTCATCGATTAAGTCTTTTTGCTGTTTGATTTCACCTGCTAAATCATTAGAGCTTGGTTTGTAAAAGTTGTACATGACATTCTGGAATTCAGATTCTTTATTGACGATCTTGTCAAATTCTCCTCTGATGTTGTCCACTTTTTGCGAAACAAAGTTCCAGTATAAGGCCGACATTTTTTTGTTCATTGTCTTTTGGGCATCCTCAAGCTCCCGCTGAACTTTTTCTTTGTTAACCGCATTCAGGTTATCTTGAATGCTGAATTCGAGCGTTGCTTTTTGAGGATGGTCTTTGTCATAGCTCAAAATGTTTTTTGAGAAGTCTGAGGGAATGTAGACAATCGCATCGTATTTCTTTGAAGCGAGACCGGTCTCGGCCGCGCTTCGGTTTACGACCGTCCACGAGTAATCAGGACGTTCACCCAGAACGGCCGCTACTTCCTTGCCGAACTGGGCGGATTTGTCCTCTTCATCAGACTTTACCTCATCACTCAATACGCCTGTGTCTTCATTCACCACCGCGATTTGCCGGGTGGAATTGACTGCTTTTTTCGTTGGGTCGTCTCCGATAAATCGGAAAAACAACACCGGCAGCAGCAAAATGATGATGACGGCGGATATTAACTTGATCAAGCTTTTTCGTTGTTCTGTCATCTAGCACTCTCCCTTTCAGCAGAACATAAAGGAATTTGAACTTTTTGCTCCTTCCCGTTTTCCACAACATATCCGAAGCCCGGCTGAATCTCCGGCTCCTGTCTTTGGTACGGGAGAGGAATGACATTTTGCTCAGACTTTTTCATCAGCAGAATCGCGTGGCGGATTTGCTTCATCTCAGTCGTCAAGGAGTCATAGCCTTTTGAGAATTCGCTGTGGTTACCACCCGGGATAAAACTGAAGCCAAGATGAGCGTATGATTTCATGAAGTTAGCGAGACGGTCTTGTATTCTCGTATCAATCGTCTGCTGGAATCTCGTTATCCCGTCAATCATCAGCACCACTTGTGAGAATCGAAGATTTTGCGCGTCTCCTTGGCGGACGGCTTCTACATACATGGCTTCTCTTGTTTTGAAAATGTCTTCTGCTGTTTCAATCCACTGCTCAATATCTTCTTTCGTTTCCAAATATGAAACATCTGATTCCTTCGCATAATGAGATAAGCCGCGATCAATCGAGTCAAACAGGCCGATCATTTCGGTTTCATCATCAATCAGATGTTCGAGCATGACTTTTAGGACGTTTGTTTTCCCGCGCTGAGTCTGGCCTAAAATCAGGCAGTGCTTATGCTTGCCCAAATCAAAATAGACTGGGCTGACTGTTTCTTCATGAAGTCCGATCGGTACAGATAAAGGCTTGCGTTCCAGCTTGAAGCGGAGAGACAATTCTCTCGTAGACAAGCTCTCAGGCAGCATCGGAATCGGTGCCGGCTGCTCCATTGAAGCAAATCGCCCTTGAAGTTTCTGTACGTCTGATTTCAGCTCGTTGAACATGCCGATATCATCATCGGCGTCAACAGGCAGGAACATTTGCGCGAAATAAAGCTCTTCCTTTTGAATGATGACGCGTCCCGGAATCGGCTCAAGATTGAATTTCGGACGGCCGTAAATGGAATATCCTTCTGATTGATCCATGAGATAATGGACAACCTTTGTTTTCAAGTTATTTAACAATGACTGGCGGACAGCATTCACCCGCGTTGCTGTCAGCATAAAGTAGATACCCAAGCTTTGTCCGTCTCTGGAAAGCTGGACAAATTCCGATTCAAGCTCATGCATCTCATCCTTGACAATGTCAAAGTTGTCAATGGTGATAAAAATGAACGGAAGCTCTTCTTCGCTCAGCGCATTGTACATTTTGATGTGGCTGATTTCTTTTTCCCGGAACAAACGTTTACGGCGGTCAATTTCTTCTTTGATGCGAATCATGAACTTTTCAATTTTTCTTGACTGGTCCATCAGGAAGTAATCCGCGGTATGCGGGAGCTTCGCTAATGGCAGCAGCGTTCCGTTTCCGAAATCAAAGATATAGACATGAAGCTCTTCAGGTGTGTATACGTCCGCAAAACTCATCAGGAACGTTGCGGCTGCAATCGATTTTCCGTAGCCCGAAGAGCCGAAGATGCCGATATTTCCATCTTCCATCATCTTATAAGCAATTGGCGCCTGTCTTTGCAGATCAGGTTCATCGACATACGCAAAGTGGAAATGGTCTTTTTCGTTTGAAGGGAAAAGAGTGCGCGGAATACGTTCCGCAAGCGGCGGCAGCCAAGGGCTTGGCAGCTTCTCGATTCCCATTTCATCTTGGATGCGTTCAATTTCGTCAACTACAGCTTCGATTTCGGTTTGAACGTCTTTTTTCGCGTTATCTTCGGTATCAACCTCAGAAAGCGGGATCAGACCCGTATCTGTGACAATCGCGATTTCATCCTCAGTACCGTAGACTTCCTCTAAGTAAGGCGCCCCGCTCCATGCAGATTGGAACAGCTCATACACTTCATTGTTTCCGACCTGCAAATAGCCGCGGCCTGTTACGGTAATGTTTGCGGCATCGCTGTTTTTCAAAATTTCTTTACTGTCGGTGGCATCCTGGACCTTGAGCGCTACTTTAAAGCGCGAGTTACTCCAGATCTGGTCGTCGATGATGCCGCCTGGCTTCTGTGTCGCCAAAATCAAATGAACGCCGAGGCTTCGTCCGATACGCGCGGCACTGACAAGCTCCCTGATAAAATCAGGCTCCTCGCTTTTCAGCTCGGCAAACTCATCAGAGATTAAGAACAAGTGAGGCATCGCCACTTCTGCTTTCCCTTGCTTGTACAGCTTTGTATAGTCATTGATGTGATTGACTTGATACTGGTCAAACAGGCGCTGCCTTTTTTTCAGCTCGCTTTTAATGGAAGCAAGCGCACGCATACTGAAGTTTTTGCTTCCTTCAATATTTGTGATCGTGCCGAGGAGGTGGGGAATGTTGCGGAACGGCTGCGCCATTCCTCCGCCTTTATAGTCAATTAGTAAGAAAGCCGCTTCATGCGGATGAAAATGCACTGCAAGTGACAAGATGTAGGTCTGGAGAAATTCACTTTTCCCTGATCCCGTTGTCCCCGCAAGCAAGCCGTGCGGACCGTGTGCTTTTTCGTGAAGGTTCAGATACACAATGTCATCTTTCCCTTTATAGCCGATCGGCACTGACAGCGACTTCGACGATTCACTTGTCAGCCATCTTTGCTGAATGCCGATTTCTTTTACTTCCTTCGCATGAAAAAGCTCCAGGAACGATACCGTTTCCGGAATGGAATTCGTAATGCCGACCTGGTGGTTCAGCGTCCGCAGTGTGCGTGAAAACCGTTCGTTGTCCTCACGCTGATGATGATCGAGACGGAACGGAATTCTTACCGCTTTTTTCTTTTGTATTAAAATGTCGCCTTCATGCTCATTAATGTAGCGGACAAGAGTCGTAATGTTTTCCGACAAGCTTTCCTTTGTTTCCGCAGCGACAATTGTCGAGATGCCCAGATGCTCATGCTGTCCTTCTAAATATTCGAGAATGACATGCTCAGAGATCAGCTGCTGATTCGTGATGACAAATACAAAATGCGGTTTGAACTGCAGTTTTTCTTTGTCATCTTCGAGATCACGCTCTCTGATCAATTCGTAAAGTGAAGACAGAAGCTGATCTCGGGTTTGCTCATTATAAATAAATCCTTTTGCATAAATATGGGGCATTTGAAATTGCGGAAGCCACTTCATCCACTCCCAGTCTTTATACTCTTCTTCATGAAAAATAAATACAAAACGCAAATCGTGATAGCTGTTAAAGAACGACAGCTGTCCGATCAGCTGGTGAATCTCATTTTTCACAATTTGCGATTTACCGACAAGCCCCATCGGACCTTCTGCCAAATCGACCGTCACCGGCGCATTGCGGATATCTTTATAGACGCGCTGCATGTGCTGCGATTTCTCCATGAGGTCATCGATATCACGATTCGCCAAGTCTCCGCCGCTCATATTGATTTCATAGCTTGACGGAACTGTTCCCGTCCCAAGCCGCAGCTGGAGATAATCCTTGCTTTCAAGTGATTTTTCCCAGATCCGGTCACTGATTTCACTTGTTAAGTATTTCATTTGTTCAAATGAAGGAAAGTGAAATTCAAGAACCTGCTTTTGCTTTTCAGCAAGTGCCTGAAGCTCTTTCCGCTTATTGTCTAAGTAAAGCTTATATACACGCTCCCGTTTTTCCTCGCGTTTTTTCCGCTGGTTTTTATCCCGGAAATATTGCACTGTCGAGGTAATGAGAGTCATCATAAACATCGCCAAAGAAACGAGTATAAATATGCCGCGCGGCTGGATGATGGCAACTACGCCCATCACGATCAGCATCACAAGCGGAGGCAGGATGACGAGCCACAGCCCTCTGTTGGTTTGATCGCTCTCCTGAGAGGGAAAACTGAAAGAAACGCGGTCATCCGGCAGATCGTATACCATCCGCGGCGTTCTTCTGTACTGCGGATATTTTTTCTGCATCTCTGTACTCGGTTTGACCGTTTCTGTTAACGCTGTTTCAAACTGG
Organism: Bacillus sp. YP1; assembly: GCF_000877815.1. NCBI lineage: Bacteria > Bacillati > Bacillota > Bacilli > Caryophanales > Bacillaceae > Bacillus > Bacillus sp. YP1. The sequence goes on from NZ_CP010014.1 coordinate 2,887,192, forward strand.
GCATAATGAACAATTTCTAAAAGGTCTTGTTCCGTCACCCTCATTTGCGTGAAGTTCCAGAATATTTCATCCCCCGGCTTGAGCGGCGTATTGGCGTTGATTTTCTCTCCGTTCAAGAAGATCGTTCCGCTTTCAGGGCGGACCGACCAGCTGCCGCCTGCACGAAGCAAAGAAAACGTGCTTTGTTCTGCAAATGCAAAATCTTGCGGATTCAGATAAATATCTGCATTCGTTTTTTCTGAGGAACATACAATTTCATCCCGATTTCCCGTAAAATAAACGGATTTCTCAGGTTCACTGCCCGTCAATATCAAGCGTATATCCTGCTGATCCGTTTGGAGAGTAAATGATATATCCGTCTCAATTGTGCCGAGACAATCATTTCCCAGGAAAACTTCGTATTGGCCGCCGGATTCCTTTCTTTTAAGAGAAACCACGCCGCTATTAAATGGAATGGTGCTGATCGTAACAGAATCCTTCACATCAGGCCCTATGGTCACCGGATGAGACGACGGGAGGTTAGACAGATTTAATTTTTGAACGTTATTTTGGTAAAAAACCCATAATAGACTCAAATGGCGAACCCCCTTACGGCCGAATGGCAGCATGCGATGACCTGCGCTTCATGTCTCACGTTATTTGTCATCTTTTTTCTCATCTTTCTTTTCTGTTTCTTTTTTCTCGTCTTCTTTTTTCTTCTGTTCTTCTTTTTTCGCTTTTTCCTCGGCTGCGGCTTTTTCTTCTGCCGCTTTCTCTTCTGCTTGTTTTTCTTCGTCTGTTTGTGTCTGTTCTTCGCTTGTATCGACTAACGATGTTTCAGAATTAGACTGTTTATTTTCTTGACGTTCTTTTTGGGCTTTTTCAAGCTCACTATTTACTGAGTCAAGTTCTTTTTGTATGTCTTCATCATTTGTATCCTCAGATAAAAGCTGCTGTTTATATTTAGCTAGGGCAAAGTAAATATAATCATTGTATTCAAGCTTACGGCCGATACTGATCGCTTCTTTGTATTCTCCTCGACCATAATCAATCCAATATAAGAAATGCTGAGGGTCTGATTGAAGGGTGACTAAATTATTTTCTATATTTTTGGTTTTTGCACTCCCCAGGTTTTCGACCTCAACATAGGACGTCGCCAGCTGATACTGCACCGATTCAGGCAGGCTTTCCGCATCGTACTTGGACAGTGTGCTGATGACTTCACTGTACTGCTTGTTTAAGAACGCACGGTTGCTGTCCACTATCGCCTGGTGCTTTGGCTGCGCGAAAAATAAGGCGTACATCGAATAAATAAGTGCCGGTACAAGCAAAACAATGAGCCCCAGGCCGATATATCGCTGGATGTTCCACTTCTTTCTCGGGATATGTATGTATGTTTTTGCTTTGGCTTCGAGCTCATCAATATGGGTTTGAATCAGCTCGAGCAAATCATCATAGGATTCAGCATCTAATATCGCCTTTGCCTCTGCGGAGAACGTCAGCGTTTCATTGAATTTCAGGTAGTCTTCAAACGCAAAAGCGCCGTCAACTGCCAAAGCCGCTGCCGCTTTCAGCTCCTGCCATACTCTTTCCTCATCACGCTCGTAAGGAGGAATGCTTTCTTTTACTCCATAATGGAGAAAATAAGGCGTAAGCCCTTTATCGAATACAATGTTTTCAGGAGCGACAATCAAATTCAGCCTCGACAGATTGTGCTGCTGTACGGCTTGAACAAGCTGATAGGCAAACTGCCATTTACTTTTTTTATCCTTAGCTTTCATGAAGCGGAATGCTTTATAGGAGGAGGGAGGTTGGATTGTGATGATTACTTCATCATCCGTCACATCGATTTCTTTATGAAAAAATGGATTTATATCTTTGATCACGTTAGCTTCAAGACCGTCGAGAAGCTTTATTTTTTCCCGTTGAAAGGTAAATGTATAGCCGGCATCTGTTTTCTCGGCAACAGCTTCTAATTGGTTTTCTAAATATGATTTTTGTTCACCTGACATTCAACCAGATCCTTTCATAATATTTCAAGCCGGTCTCCGTTTGTAATGCCGCAATCAGACAGCTTGCATTCTCCGGAAAACACCTTATCCTTGTTCACCACTCTGATCCAGTGCCCTTCGCGCGGAGGCATAGATACGCTTTGGGCCTGCCAAGCAATATCAATTACTTTTTTCACCGGGTGGTAATCTGACAATCTGAGATCAAAGACACTGCCGTTATAATGTTTCAAATCTATTGTAATATCAATATACATTTAGGATCACCCTTACATAGAAAGAGCGCCGTCTTCTTTTGAATCAGGCGCTCCTTCCCTTTCATACTGTTATCCGCGGATTTGATTTGCGATGTCTTGGTCAGTAGACTCAAGTGTATTTGCTGTTTGATCAAGCTGCTGATTCACATCTTGAAGCAAATCTGACATTTTGATAAATGAAGGTTTGAGCTGCTCGTATTGATCTGCGAACGCTTCGCTTGAAGCACCTTCCCACATGCTTTTCAAATCAGAGATCATTCGGTTTAAACGATCAACCTGATTTAATACTTCTTGGCTTTCAACGCCGTATTGCTTCGCCATCGCTCTTAGCTCTTCGGGTGTGACACGAATTAATCCTGCCATATTCCTCATTACCTCCTGTGCCATCAGCCTAAATATGGGCTAATTCACTTATTTTTAGAACGTCATTATTATAAAAACAGTTTTTCGGCATAGTCAAACAAATATGTTTTAATTTTACAAAATGAGTCCAATGGTTTACCCCGAATCACTTAAAAATGACATATACTGTAAAGTAAATAGGTTTATTTTCTTAATCTTCTCTTCATTCTCCGAATAATCCAAAAGACCCAAATAACTCCCCAACTCCCAAAAAAAACCTTTCAGAAAATTTGATGCTACAGCACCATTTCTGAAAGGTTCAGTTTTTTCTTTCCTTAATTAGTCTTGCCTCCGATGACTTTCTTAGAAGATTAATAGGATAAGCTGTCGTATTATATGAGGCATACACTGTCCTGCAAAAAGGCGATTACACCGCCAAATGTATATAGAACGTTTCTCTCATGAAATTGTTTTTTTGCTTCTGTTCTTTGTTGTTGATTTTCACAAACAACAACAATCATAATAAAAGGAAGGGGATGAGATGTCAAAGAGAAATCAAGCACGAAAAGTAGGGAGATTTATGACCATGCCGAATGATCCGTTTAAATATAGTTTTGACAGACTTGAAGATGTGGCTGATCATATCAGCGACGTTCTGCGGTGCCCGATCACCATAGAGGATGTTAACCACAAGCTGCTTGCCTACAGTACACACAGCGACTGCACAGACCCTGCCCGGACGTCTACCATTATTGGCAGAAGGGTACCGGAAAAGGTGATTAACAAGTTGTGGAAAGATGGGACAATTCCAGCTCTCTTAAAAACGGACCAGCCGATCAGAGTCAAGCAAATTGATGAAGTCGGGCTGAGCAATCGCGTCGCTATTTCGATTTGGAAAAACAAGCAAGTACTTGGCTTCATATGGGCGCTTGAGATCCAAAAAACATTGTCCGATGAAGATCTGCTGACATTGCAAATGGCAGCAAAAGCAGTGAAAAACAAGCTTCTCAAACTTCAAATCAGAAAAACGAAAAATGAAGAACGCAGCCAAGAATTTTTCTGGAAAATGCTGACCGGACACATCCATCAGGAGGATGATATGGCGGATGGGTTCCATAAGCTTGGAATGGCCGCTCCTTCAGAGTTTTCCGTTATGATCATCCGCATAAATGGCGAGCTGACTGAAAAAATCGAACAGCAGCTGCAATATTTACAGGAAACGACCCAGCAGGTTTACGTGCTGCTGGCGACCGTAGATTCCAATGAACTTATTATATTAACCTCACCCAAAACAGATCATCCTTTTCAAGATTTAAAACAGTTTGCTTTAAGTACGCAAAAACAGCTGAAGGAGCGGTATAAAATAGAAGACGTTTCTATCGCTTTTGGCGGAATATACAACTCTATTTCTTTTGTCTCCCGCTCCTATCAGGAAGCATTGTCCGTCTTAAAAACGAAGGAACGGTTCGCTGAAGAGACCAAACATCTTTTCAGCTTTTCTGAGTTAGGCATTTATCAATACTTAGATGTCTTAAATGAAAAACGGAAACAGGCGGGCCATTATAATTACTCGCTTTCCAAACTGGAACAATATGACCGGGATCACCAGTCAAATCTGGTAGAGACGCTAGAGCGCTTTATTGAAGCGGACAGCAACGTGAATACCGCTTCCAAGCTGTTAAATATACACGTTAATACGTTGAATTACCGACTCAAGCGGATCAGCCAGATCGCTGAAATTGATTTGAAAAATGTGAATCAAAAATTCACCATCTATTTAGATATCAAACTTCGGCACATGGATTTGTGAAATTTCACAAATCCATGTTTTTTTATTTTCTTAATCAAACAAAGAATTTTCCAAAATATCAAGCTACACTAAAAATATCACAGATACAGGAGGAGACAGATATGATCATAGGGGTTCCTAAAGAGATAAAAAACAATGAAAACCGTGTCGCATTAACACCCGGGGGCGTTTCTCAGCTCATTTCAAACGGCCACCGGGTGCTGGTTGAAACAGGCGCGGGCCTTGGAAGCGGATTTGAAAATGAAGCCTATGAGTCAGCAGGAGCGGAAATCATTGCTGATCCGAAACAGGTCTGGGACGCCGAAATGGTCATGAAGGTAAAAGAACCGCTGCCGGAAGAATATGTTTATTTCCGCAAAGGACTTGTGCTGTTTACGTACCTTCATTTAGCAGCTGAGCCTGAGCTTGCACAGGCCTTGAAGGATAAAGGAGTAACTGCCATCGCATATGAAACGGTCAGTGAAGGCCGGACATTGCCTCTTCTGACACCTATGTCAGAGGTTGCGGGCAGAATGGCGGCGCAAATCGGCGCTCAATTCTTAGAAAAGCCTAAAGGCGGAAAAGGCATTCTGCTTGCCGGGGTGCCTGGCGTTTCCCGCGGAAAAGTAACAATTATCGGAGGAGGCGTTGTCGGCACAAACGCGGCCAAAATGGCTGTCGGACTCGGTGCAGATGTGACGATCATTGACTTAAACGCAGACCGCTTGCGCCAGCTTGATGACATCTTCGGCCATCAGATTAAAACGTTAATTTCTAATCCGGTCAATATTGCTGATGCTGTGGCGGAAGCGGATCTCCTCATTTGCGCGGTATTAATTCCGGGTGCTAAAGCTCCGACTCTTGTCACTGAGGAAATGGTAAAACAAATGAAACCCGGTTCAGTCATTGTTGATGTAGCGATCGACCAAGGCGGCATCGTCGAAACTGTCGACCATATCACAACACATGATCAGCCAACATATGAAAAGCACGGGGTTGTGCATTATGCTGTAGCGAACATGCCGGGTGCTGTCCCTCGTACATCAACAATCGCCCTGACTAACGTTACTGTTCCATACGCGCTGCAAATCGCGAACAAAGGGGCAGTAAAAGCGCTCACAGACAATGCGGCACTGAGAGCGGGTTTAAACACCGCAAACGGACACGTGACCTATGAAGCTGTAGCAAGAGATCTAGGCTATGAGTATGTTCCTGCCGAAAAAGCTTTACAGGATGAATCATCTGTGGCGGGTGCTTAATTCACAATGAGCTTGCAGAAAGATTTCTGCAGGCTTTTTTATTTTTTAAAAGGAAAAAAGAGACCATTTCACGAATTATGACTATGAAGTTGATCATAAAGGAGGATTCATATGGCTGTTCAGCAATATGGCGTGTTAAAAGGCATAGTCTTAGACATGAAGCGGGAAACAGATGATGACAGTCCTCATTTCCAAGTCAAAATGCTCGGTGAAGAGAATACGTATTACAGGTGCGCCATCAATGTGATGTCCAGTTCTGAGGAATCTGAAGTATTGTATTTGGCTGACGATCAGTTTGATTCGGGCTCAATTACCATCCTTCCGAACATGCCGTATGGATATACAAGGATCAATGAAGCAAACCGTGAAGTGGCACTGGATTATGTGCGGGGCAATTTGTTTGACCCGCGGGAAATGAAGCCTTTGCCTCATGAAATCACAGGACCTGATAATGATTTAAATGATTTTATTGAAACCTATATGAAGAAAGCACAAGATGAGAAAGCGCCGGTTTATATATTCGGTTCAAAATTCGGCCCTGAACAGGCTGCAGATAAAATATTCGGCTTTACCCCGACTAACGGAATGCACAATATCCATATGAATCAAGGGAATGCAATGGATACGCGCTGGAAAAAAGACAACGGCTCTTGGCATGACGGGGGTATTCTGATTCAGTTTGCAGATCAGTGGGCCGCTGTGTTTTTAGCGTTTTTATCCCAATCTTGGTGTACCGATGAAAACGGAAACCCGGTCAGAGATTGTGATCATACCCAAACGTCTGCGTAAGATTAGAAAAAGAGACTGCGGCGAGCAGTCTCTTTTTGATACGATTACACATTTTCAACAGTCTTTAGGCTGTTTGGCCTCATATCGCTCCAATGCGATTGGATATAGTCCAAACAAGCTTCACGCCCTTTTTGCTCATGAACGACTGTCCAGCCGCTCGGCACATCTATAAAACCGGGCCATAGGGAATATTGGCCTTCTTCATTGATCAGCACCAAATACGTGCCATCCGCATTTTCAAAAGGATTTGCCACTCTATTTCTCCTCCCTTATTTATTCAACTCTTCCAATTTGACAGCGAGAACCTTGCCGATTTGAGCCAGAGGTTCCGGCTGACATAAATCTTTATGACGGCAGTCGATGTCGATTTGTTCAATCTGTCCGTTAATATAAGGCTTCCACGAGTCAGGTTCAATCGGGTCAAACCATTCAGGAATGATTGTTGATCTGAAAAACAAAACATTTCCACGGAAGGTTTTCGGCTTATAGGAACCTAAAATGCCGACAGAATTGACATACGTATTCTTCAAATTTAAAATGACCGTTTCATCCAGGCTCGCAAGCGCACTGCCGTCACGGCGAAGAATCTCAATCGCCGCTTCAAAATCTAGCGGTTTTTCCCCTAAGCTGTCTGGATCATACCCGCCTAACGCCAGAAGGGCAATAAGCGCTTCCTCATCATCCGGTGCCTCTTTTATAGGAAGGAAGTGGTTCGGATAGGCGTCCAGCATCACCAACAGGGATACTTCTTCTCCTTGATTTTGCAGCTGGGTAGCCATCGCTTGAACGACATTCCCGCCCAGGGACCAGCCCAGCAGATGGTACGGGCCTTTTGGCTGGACCGTTCGGATTTGTTTAATGTAATCGGCAGCCATGTCATCAAGTTGTTTCGGAAGCTCCTCGCGCTGCCCGATTCCCCGTGCCTGCAAGCCGTAGATCGGATAATCTGTTCCTATATTGGTCATCAAACCGGCATAACACCAGCTGAGCCCCCCTGCCGGATGAACACAGAATAAAGGAGGCTTGTCTCCGCTTGTTCGGAGCGGCAGCAGAACGTCAAGAGCGCTTTGGCTTGATCCCATTTCAAGTCTTTCAGCGAGCCCGGCTACAGTAGGTGCTTCGAACAAGTTGCCGATGCTGAGTTCAACGCCGAGCGCTTCACGAATGCGGCTCATGAGCTGTACAGCAAGCAAGGAATGTCCGCCTAAATCAAAGAAACGGTCATCAATGCCGACACGCGGCAAGTGAAGCACCTCCATAAAGAGGTCACAGAGAATTTCTTCCTGCGGCGTTCTCGGTCCTCGTCCTGTCACTGCCGCTGCGAAATCCGGAGCGGGCAGTGCTTTACGATCAAGCTTTCCATTCGGTGTCAGCGGCAATTCTTTCATCGTCACAAAGGCAGCAGGCACCATGTAATCCGGCAGTCTCTCCGCAGCATATTTGCGCAGTTCCGCCGTATCAAATGTTTCTTCCGAAGGGATGACATAAGCTGCTAACCGTTTATCTCCCGGCTGATCCTCACGAACGATCACTGCCGCATCTTCAAGCTGCGGATGCTGAACAAGCGCGGCTTCAATTTCTCCCAATTCAATCCGGAATCCCCGAATTTTCACTTGATGGTCTGCACGGCCGACATAGTCGAGAGAACCGTCAGCGCGGAGGCGGGCCACATCCCCAGTGCGGTACATCCGGGTGCCTGGAGGACCGAACGGATCAGCTATGAAGCGTTCAGATGTTAAACCAGGCCGGCCTAGATAACCTCGTGCTAACCCCGCTCCTGATACATACAGCTCTCCGGCAACACCCGGCGGAACCGGCTGCAGGCGTTCATCCAGCACGTATACACCAAGATCGGGAATGCCGCAGCCGATCAAGCTGTTTGCCCGTAAAGCTGCCATGCTTCGGTCTAATTCGATATAGCTCACATGCACCGTCGTTTCTGTAATCCCATACATATTGATAAGCTGCGGTCTATTTTCAGGGTGGCGGTTGTACCAATCCTCTAAACGGCTGAGTTCAAGCGCTTCTCCGCCAAAAATGACATAGCGCAGACTGAGTGCCTGTCCGAGATCCGGCTGTTCCCGTTCCGCCTGCATAAACTGATAGAAAGCAGACGGTGTCTGGTTCAGAACAGTCACCCCCTCTTTGACAAGCAGGCGCAAAAACGCTTCTGGCGATCTGCTGACGTGGTGAGGTACGATCACAAGACGTCCGCCATGCAGCAGAGGACCCCAGATCTCCCACACCGAAAAATCAAACGCATAGGAATGGAACATGGTCCAGATATCGTCTGAGCTGAAACGGAACCAGTGCTCAGTCGCTGCAAATAAACGTGTTACATTTTGGTGAGGAATCATTACACCTTTTGGAACACCTGTTGAGCCGGATGTATAAATGACATACGCCGTATTCAAAGGCGAAAGCGGCTGAGTCCTGTCCTTATTTTTTGGATTCTCTGCAGGGTACGTGTTTAGTTTCTCTGCCAGCTCGGGATCATCCAGCACGATTTTCGGCACGTTTTCAACTGGCGGAATGTGATCTGCTGCTTTAGTGTTCGTCATGATAAACGCAGGCTGGGCATCTTTTAGCATAAAAGCAATTCGATCAGCCGGATAATCCGGATCAAGAGGGAGATAAGCTGCCCCGGCCTTTAGCACCGCCAATAGGCCGACAGCCATTTCCAACGATCGGGGCAGTGCCAATGCCACAAATTGCTCCGGCCCGACACCTTCACTAATCAGCATTCGGGCAAGCCGGTTTGCTCTTTCATTCAGCTCTGCATAGCTCAGTTCCTGATTTTCATATACAACGGCAATGGCATCAGGACGTAAAGCAGCCTGCTTCTCAAATTGCTCTGGCAAACATGCGGGCGGAATCTTTTCAGATACACTTTGCCAATCAGTCACCATGCTGCTGCGTTCCTCTGGTGCAAGAATATCCAGATTTCCGATTTGCTCGTCAGGATCAGACTCGGCAGCCTCCAACAGGCGCATCAATCGGTCAGCAAGAGCCTGAGCAGTTTCCCGCTTGAAAAGATCAGTGCTGTATTCAAGCAGTCCTTCCATCCCGTTTGGTGTCCCGTCAGCAAGGCGATCTTCACTGATTTCCAGCGTCAAATCAAACTTGGCAGAACCGACACTGTTGATTCGCAGGCTGCTCTCCATATCAGGAAGATGCAGTTCAGCGTCCGGTGTGTTTTGGAACGCAAGCATGATTTGGAATAAAGGATGCGTCGCACGCGAACGAGCCGGATTGAGCACCTCTACAAGTCTCTCAAACGGCAGATCCTGATTGTCATAGGCGGCCAGATTCACTTTCCGTACTCTGTCTAGAAGCTCACGAAAGCTTGGGTCACCGGACGTATCAGTTCTGAGCACCAATGTATTAATAAACAGCCCTACAAGATCGCCCAGCGCATCATCATTCCGTCCCGCGATCGGACTGCCGATCGGAATGTCGGTGCCCGCCCCGAGCCTTGTCAATAAAGCGGCGAGACCGGATTGAAGCACCATAAACAGGCTCACCCTATTTGTGCGAGCCAGCTCCTGCAATCGCTTGTGAAACTCGGGCTCAATACGAAAATGAATCGTATCTCCATCATGACTCGGCTCAGCCGGACGTGAATAATCGGTTGGCAGTTCAAGCTGATCAGGCAGGTTTTTCAAGGTTTCTTTCCAGAAAGCAAGCTGACCGGCAATCAAGCTGTTTGGATTATCCTCATTTCCAAGCAGTTCTTGCTGCCAGAGCGCATAGTCTGCATACTGCACAGCAAGAGGCGCCCATTCGGGAGGTCGTCCGTGGCAGCGAGCCGCATAAGCCGTCCCAAGGTCTCGGGTCAGCGGTGTTAAGGACCAGCCGTCTCCGACAATATGATGGACGAGAAGAAGCAGCACGTACTCGTCAGGACCGATCACAAAAAGCTCGGCACGAAAAGCAGGTTCAGCTGCAAGATCAAAGCTGTAGCGTACAGCTTCGGCAAGCCGATCAGAAAGCTCCTTCTCAGCAATTTCAGTAACATGTAACTCAGGATGGGCTTGATCGGCATCTAAAATATGCTGATAGGATGTCCCCTGTGATTCAGGGAAGATCGTCCGAAGGCTTTCATGACGGCAGACGAGGTCATAAAGTGCCGCTTTCAGCAATCCTTGATCCAACTCACCTGACAAACGGACAGCAACCGGAATATTATAAGTAGGACTCGGTCCTTCCAGACAATGCAGGAACCATAGCCGGCGCTGGGCAAATGATAGCGGGATCTTTTCAGGCCGCTCAGCTCTCTGCAAAGCGGGACGTGCACTCTGCGCCAAATCAAGATGGGCAGCGAGTCCGGCTACTGTCGGTTCGTCAAAGAGCTTGGCGATACCAAGTTCGGCTCCCATTACCTCGCGAATGCGGCTCATCAGACGGGCTGCAAGAAGAGAATGGCCCCCAAGCTCGAAGAAACTGTCATCGATACCGACGCGTGCCAAACCGAGAACCTCTGCAAACAAGTCACACAATATCTCTTCCTGAGGAGTCCGCGGGGACCGATCACTGACAGATGTGCTGAAGTCTGGTGCCGGCAGTGCTTTCCGGTCAAGCTTGCCATTAGGTGTTAATGGCAGCTCGTCCATCTCCACAAACGCCGCCGGTACCATATAATCAGGAAGACTAGCCCCCATATAACGACGAAGCTCTGCAGTATCAATAGCACCATCAGCGACTACATAAGCCGCCAATCGTTTGTCTCCCGGCTGATCTTCCCGTACGACAACCGAGGCCTGTTCAATGTGCGGATGATTGGCAAGCACGGCATCAATTTCTCCAAGTTCAATTCGGAATCCGCGAATTTTGATTTGATGATCCGCCCGCCCGATATAATCCAAAGACCCATCGGCACGCCAGCGGGCCTGGTCTCCGGTCCGATACATCCTAGTTCCCGGCGGTCCGTATGGATCTGCAACGAAGCGCTCCGCCGTTAAATCAGGGCGATGGAAATAACCTCTGGCCAAGCCGGTGCCTGCAATATAAAGCTCTCCGACAACGCCCGGCGGCACCGGCTGCAATCCATTATCAAGCACATACACCTGCGTGTTCCAAATCGGTTTCCCAATCGGAGGAACGCCCTGCAGCCCTTCTTCAAGAAAAGCTGCTGCAGACCAAATCGTTGTTTCAGTGGGACCGTATAAGTTCGTGACTGAACAATGAAGGTCTTGAAGCGCCTGCAAAAGACCGCTCGGCAGCGCCTCGCCTCCTACAAGCACTCTAAGCCCCCGAAGTTTCTCAGGTTCACTCGTTACCAAAGCGTGCCACAGTGTCGGTGTCGCCTGCATGATGTTAATATCGAAATTTTCAATCATTTGAGCTAATGCCTGCGGCTCACGGATCGTTTCTTTCTTTGCGATCACAATTTGCGCTCCGCTAATCAGCGGAAGATATAACTCCAATGCTGAAATATCAAAAGCGACAGTCGTCACAGCCAACAGCCTGTCTTCTTCTCCTAGAGAAAATGCCTCCTGCATGGACAGCAGAAAATTGCTTAAGCTTTTCTGTGTCACAACGACTCCCTTCGGTCTTCCTGTTGATCCTGAGGTATAGATGATATACGCGGGATGGTCAAGAGAAACCGATACATCCGGATTTTCCGGCGAATAGCGTTTTATAATCTCCTGTGTAACAGCCTGATCAAGCACAAGCTCCGGTACAGCCAGGTTATCAGGCAGACTGGCTGCTATTTCCTCAGTCGTTATGATGCATGAAGGTTTCGCATCCTCCAGCATGTAAGAAATGCGGTCGGCTGGAAACTCCGGATCAAGGGGGAGATACGCCGCACCAGTCTTGAGCACACCAAGCATTGAGGCCACCATCTCAGGGGAACGCGGCAGCGCCAAAGCGACAAACTGCTCCGGACCAATCCCTTTTTCGATCAACAGACGCGCGAGGCGGTTTGCCTCTTCATTGAGCTTTCGATAGTTGACTTGAATGTCATCACACATGAGAGCGATACGTTCTGGCGTAAGAACTGCCTGCTTTTCGAACATGTCCTGAAGGCTGACCAGCTTCTCGGATTTTGCTGTCTCATTCCATTTAGAAATGACTTTTTCTTTCTCCTCTGGCAACAGAAGCTCCATTTGCCCAATCAGCATGTCCTCTCCGGCAGAAGCCGTTTGCAGCAGCTGCAGGATACGCTGCTGATGAAGCTTAATATCAGACTCACTGTATACCTCGGGATTCGCATCAACATCAATTCGCAGCCCGCTGCCGTCTGTTCTGTCATATACATTGATTGATAGATCATCAACAGGACCGGCTGAAAGATTATGCGTTGTGCCCCGGGCGCCGGCAAAGTCGAGACCGTAATCAAACGGCATAAGATTGATTTGAGGGCCAAATAATCTATGATTTTCTCCTATCAATTTCAGATCGCGCCGAAGCTCTTCATGGCGATACTTATGATGTCGCCGAATGCTGCGGATTTCCCGGGAAATTTGCTGAATCAGTTCAGAAAAGCTCATCGAAGAGCTTACCGTCAGCCGGAGCGGGAGAAGGTTCATCACCATAGCCGGTACATTCAGTGACGCGGACCCTATCCGACCCATCATGGGCAGGCCGAGCACAACATCCTCAGAGCCGGTCATACGGTGCACATAAACAGCTGACACCGCAATCATGACTTCATGCCAGCTTCCTGAGAAATAGCGCGACGCTTCTTTTAACGCTTTTACATCAGACGGAGGCAGATATGCAGTATGACGAAGAAAACTGTTAGATGTTCTTGGCGCCCGATCAGCCAAGCTCACAACTTCAGGTGCATCTGCAAAACGGTCCAGCCAGAATTGACGATCCATCTCATACTGCTCTGATCCGCGATAATCTGTATCCTCCTCCAAAATGGCCTTGAGAGACCCAAAGGAACGGCTTTTAGCTGTTTGTCCTTTTATAAGCGCAGTATATGTACTTGCCACACGCTGGGCTATCAGGGAAAAACCGAAGCCGTCGATCGCTATATGGTGAATGCGCTGATACCAAAAGAAACGATCAGGCCCGGCAATAAACAGAGCTTCATTGAACAAAGGGTCATACCCTAAATCAACCGGCTTTGCTAAATCAGCTTTCATCCAGTTTAATGCTGTTTTTTCCGGATCAGGCTCAGAGCTGACGTCAATGACGTGCAGCTGTACATCCGGAGACGGGTTTATCATCTGCCAAGGCCCGTCCATATTTTCACCGAAGCGGACATGCAGCGATTCCGCTTCCTTGGTCACGTGCCGCAAAGCTTCTTCAAAAAGAGCAATATTGATTGGTCCATTGATTTCTATATATTCCGCTGTATTGTAGATTGGATTGTCCGGATCAAGCTGCTGAGCAAACCATATGCCAGTTTGCGCCCCGGTCAAAGAATATTGAAGATCTTTTGTATCAGGCATCCGTTTGTTTACCCTCCTTTTATAAATAATCCGCGTTTGGCAGCACTTGCTGGCTGCGGGTTGTGAGCAATTTTTGCCATTCTTCGATCGTTGGGCGTTCAGCCAATTCCACGAAAGTCACCTCTGCCCCTTCACGGCGCCATTGTTCCACCAATGTCATGATCCTTACCGAATCAAGACCACGATCGAGCAAATCCTCTTGATCTGTGATGTCTTCCGATGTTTCTTGTAGAAGCTCAGCAATTTGTTTACGGATATTCTCACATGTAAACACATTCTTTTTGCCAGTGTTTGCTGACGTTTTTTGAACGTCTGCCGGCGCATTCTGCAGCTGATCAAGAAGACTGTCAGTCATCACGGTAAACGCACAGCGTCCAGCCGCATAGTCCAGCGCCATTTGATGTTTTTCTAATGAAAAATCAGCAACTGCATCTCCCACAAAAAAGGCTTTAATATCCTCCATAAATGCTTCACATGCTGTAACAAGACAGCCGATATGGGCGTAAATTCCTGTAATGATCAGCTGATCGCGTCCCTCTTTGCGCATCATTTCAAGCAGATTCGTTCTCTTAAACGCGCTGTATCTCCATTTTGTCAGCACAAGATCATCATCCTCCGGTGCCAGCTCGGTTATAATTTTCTCCTCATAAGGACCGCTGTTTAATCCCGGGCCCCAAAAGTCTGTCAGCAGCGCACGGTCATCCGGATTTTGGCTTCCCGGCTGTGCGGTATAGACAACAGGAATCCCAAAATGAACACATTGATTCTTCAGCTTTCGTATATTCGCTGAAAGCTCTGTTACCGGAGACGCTCCCGCTGTGAAAGCATCGACAAAATAGTTTTGCATATCGTGTATTAATAGGACCGCCCGATTTGGATCAGGCACCCATGAGACTTTGTTTTGCGGCATATCAGACGCTGTCGGCATTTGATACGGCTGAATGGCAGGTATAGCCATATGAACACTTCCTCTCAAATTGTTGATTTATTTTTTTGACCCTGCAAGAAGTTTCTCGGAAATGGCTTCACGAAGAGCCTTTTTGCTTACCTTTCCTACCCCTGTCTGCGGAAAGGATTCGACAAATTCAACTCGGTCAGGGATTTTATATGCCGCCAGTCCGCGCTCTCTCAAAAATGCTTTAAGCTCTGCGGCTTTTGGGGCTTCATCCCGGGGAATAATGAACACACAAGATCTTTCGCCAAGAAATTGATCAGGCATGGAGACCATTGCTGCATCATGGACAGCCGGATGCGCCAGCAGATGATTTTCTACCTCTTCAGCCGCAACCTTTTCTCCTCCACGGTTAATTTGATCCTTCGCCCGGCCTTCAACGACAATATAACCGTCTCGTGTCAGCCTGACGATATCACCCGTACGGTAAAAACCGTCCTCAGTAAATGAAGCGGCGTTATGCTCTTCTGCCTTATAGTAACCGCGAATTGTATACGGTCCCCGCGTCAGCAGATGGCCTGTTTCACCAGGTTTTACGTCGCGATCATGATCATCCCAAACACGCACTTCATCATATGGAGACATCGGTTTTCCTTGGGTGTTGACAATGATCTCCTCAGGATCATCCAATCTCGTATAATTGACGAGACCCTCTGCCATTCCGAACACCTGCTGCAGCGTGCAGCCGAAAACAGCTTTTACCCTGCGCGCGGCTTCAGCACTAAACTTGGCACCGCCGACCTGCAGCACTTGAAGGCTGGATAAATCATCACGGCGTGAGGATGCCGCATCCATCCATACCATCGCAAGAGGCGGAACAAGAGCGGTTATCGTGACCTTTTCCCGTTCAATTAAAGGAAATGCGTCATCTGGACTTGGAGAAGGAGATAATACCACTCTTCCTCCAGCGTATAATACGCCGAGAACGCCAGGTGAGCTCAGCGGATAATTGTGTGCCATCGGCAGCGCGGCCAAGTACACCGTGCTGTGGTCGAGCCAGCAGACCTCCACACTCCGCTTCAGGCTGTATATGTAGTCATCGTGGGTCCTCGGAATCAGTTTCGATAGCCCGGTGCTCCCGCCAGAAAGCTGGAGGAACGCCACATCCGAAGATTTGACTTCAGGCAGTTTTACAGGTTCTGTATGCAAATCCTCCAGCGGCAAAAATTCCTCTGCCTCACCTGCGACAATGACGTGTTTCAAAGTCGGCAGCTTGCTTTGAACTTGTCTGGCAAGCGTACGGTAGTCAAAACCGGAATAAGCGTCGGGAATGATATATGCAGCCGCTTCAGCAAACTCGCAAAAATATGTAATTTCACTGCTTCGATGAGAAGGCAGTGCGAAGACTGGAAGCGCCCCCAGACGGAATAGCGCGAAAATAACTTCAAAAAACTCTTTGATATTTGGCAGCTGCACCACGACACGATCCATCTGTTGAATGCCGAGCTTCTGAAATCCGGCAGCCAAACGATCAACCCTTGTGTCAAGCTCTTGATAGCTCCAATGGGTGTTCCCGCATGTAATCGCAATGCGGTCGCCATATTTGGCTGCCCGGTCTCTTAACAAATCTCCAAACGTCTCGCCGGCCCAGCAGCCATTCTTTCGATAGGTCTCAGCTAACTCATCAGGCCAAGGAGTAAATCCTTTCAGCATGTTGCATCCCTCCAGCAATTCATTCTGTTCATATGTGATCCACGCCCATTGCCCGCAGCATTGTCCGAAACTTTGCGGACGTCTCCTGAAGCTCGTCCTCGGGCTTTGAACCGGCCACAACACCAGCTCCAGCATACAGGCGGAGTGAGCGTTCTTCTGCTTCTGCACAACGGATGGTCACGATCCATTCTCCGTCACCGGCATCGTCACACCATCCGACCATGCCGGTAAAGAAACCGCGGTCAAATGGTTCAATGCTGTGAATCGCTTCTCTTGCAAGATCAGTCGGTGTTCCGCAGACTGCTGGCGTCGGGTGGAGAGCCGCCGCCAATTCAAGTGCGGTTACAGACGGGTCGGAAAGCTCTCCCTTAATCACGCTGGACAGGTGCCACATCGTTTCCGTTTTGATCAGTGAAGGCTTCTCCGGAACCTCCAGCGTCCGGCAGAAAGGTCTCAGCGCTGCCGCAACCGCGTCAGCGACAACCGCGTGCTCATGAAGATCCTTTGCGGAAGAAAGCAATTCAGCTGCCCGGCGCTGGTCTTCAACAGGATCATTACTGCGCGGCCTTGAGCCGGCTAATGGGTTGGAAACGACCTGTGTTCCCATCCTTGAAACGAGAAGCTCCGGACTTGCTCCGAGCAATGTTCGGCGGGGAGACGTTTCCTCCTGACTGGACACGTCTGCGGCAAACGTGTAGCCATGCGAGTTATGCTGAGCCAGATGGCGAAGCAATTCATCCGTCTGAATCGGTTCAGGCGATGTCAAATGCAGCGATCTGGACAGGACGATTTTGCTGAGTGTTCCATCGGCAATGCGTGTCAGCCCTTGTTCAACACCATTTTTATAATCCTCAGGTTCAGGAACAGGCTTTATGTGGTATGTATGCCCAGCCTGCTGTTCCTTTTCCTCATGATCAAATTGAAGCGGTCCTGACCAGCGCACTTCTTCAGGTACAACGAGCCGCGCTGCTTTTACTTGATCAAAAGGAACGGCCCCGACAACAAGCGGCCGGCTTTGCCCTGATTGTTTTGCCTGACGTAACGCCTCTGCAATTCGGCCAGAAAGGGTTTCCATTTGGTTTTGCCCGTCTGCCTCCGGTACGATTTCACATATGCCTTTCGCTAACAGTACACGATGAGGAGACGCTAAGAAAAAGGCGCCCGGCTGATATTCATGAAGCAAATGCTCCGCTTTTGTTTCTGTTATAACGTTTTGATCCAACATTCTCATGAACCTCCTTTAAATTCAGTTACACGCCTAAGGTCGCGCCGCCATCTACGCATAAATTATGCATCGTAATATGCCCTGCCTGGCCAGAAACCAAAAAGAGCACCGCATCCGCAATATCCGAAGGCTTGGCTAGTTTTTTGAGCGGAATCCCTGTTTTAAATGTCTCAAGTGATCCTTTTATGACTTGCTCCGCTCCATTCTCGTCGGCCCATAATGACCACTGCATGTCTGTTTCCGTTGATCCGGGAGATACAATGTTGCAGCGAATATTGTATTCTGCAAGCTCAAGGCCAAGGCATTTCGTAAACATCACAGCCGCAGCCTTTGAAGACGCATATGCCGCCATAGATGTTCTTGGTACACCGGCAGCATTCGATCCGACTGTTACAATCGAACCCGATCTTCGGTCCATCATATATTTGCTGACTGAACGCGAGGCGTTAAATACGCCAGTCGAATTCACTGAGAACGTCGCCTCCCATTCCTCATCGCTAAGCGAATGGATCAGTCCCGGGCGAAGGACACCCGCTACATTCACTAAAATATCAATCGGCCCCATTTCACGTTCGATGCGCGCCGTGATCTCGTCAATCGCCGCGCTGTCTCTCACATCCGCAGGAAAAGCTTCTGCATGGCGGCCTTCTGCTTTGAGGCTGCTCACAACCTTTTCCAGCTTTTCAGGATTATAATCAACTGCCGCAATATGTGCGCCTTGACTGGCAAGCGTCCGCGCAACAGCTTCGCCTATTCCTTGGGCAGCCCCTGTTATAAAAGCAATTTTTCCCTCTAAACCCTTTGCATTCATATCATCAATTCCTTTCTTCGCTCCAATGCCGGACAGACATCCAGCGAAAAAGACTGCTGCGCCTTGAAAAACGCAATCCATTGATAATGATTATCATTATCAATTATAAAAATAATCATATCCAAATGTCATGTGACAGTCAAATATAATTTCAGTGACAAATATCTTTTTAAAGGCAAGGCTGAGTATGTCTCAGCCCATTGATAGATGCGGTCCGTCAGGGTGAAGCGCAAAACGCAGCGCCCGGCTGACCAAAACAGGAAGAACTGAAATATGTCCTTCTCCTGAAAACTCGCAAAATTCTGCCCGTATGCCTTGTTCAGATAAAACGGCCAGCCGCTTATAAAGCTCCCTCGCATTGTCGTTCATCCGGCTTTTATGATGCTGCTCCAATTCCCCTGCGGCAAGCAGGATATTGATAGGCTGATTGTTTTTCTTGGTGAGGGAGGCGAAATGGTCCGCTTTCTCGAGAATAAATGGTTTATTCCAATGAATGGACGGACTTCCCGCGATATACGTTTGAAACGCATCGGGCTTTGTTAGCAACACCTGCAGCACGAAAAGCCCTCCGAGCGAATGGCCAAAGATTGTTTGTCTTTTTTTATCAATCTGGTAATCTCGTTCTATCTCCGGTTTTAAATCCTCTTCAATAAATCTGAAAAAGCCCTCCGCTCCGCCATGCTCCGGCCATTCTCTGCCGTCGGGCCTTTCCGGCAGCTTCGATTGGGCTGTTGGCATTGTAAAATCCCGGTGGCGTGCTGAAGAGAACGGCTCCGCTGTCTCATAGCCAATGCCGACGATCACTGCAGGGATCACCCCGGTTTTTTCGGGTCGGCGTCCCTGTATTCGAACGGCTTCCGTCATCGTTCCGAAGACAGAATTGGCATCCAGCAGATAAATCACAGGATAACCAGCGGGTGGCGGCGGCGTACTAGGTTTCGAGATAAAAATGTGATAGGTACGGTTTTCATTGCGTGAAGACATCATACGCACTTCCGTACCAGGAATCGTAAATACGTTTGATGTCCCGCCATTTGTCCGGTCTATTGTTTGCTCTTTCATGCAGTACGACATTCCTCTCTTTAAACTAAACCGCAATGTATGATAATGATTTTCACTATCAACTAGACACCTCAAATAATAGGTTTTCTTCCAAAGAAAGTCAACTTTTTCCCGAATAAAAAAGGCACCTTGATCAAATAAGGTACCTGCAGACTATCAATATGGAAGTAAAAACCCAATAAAGATGCGGATTGTCCTATTTGAAATAGAACCTTAATCCCATGTAAACCTTTGATTTTGCCAAGGGTCGCCTCTCATGTGATAGCCATTCCGCTCCCAAAAGCCAGGGTGATTTTCTTTCGTAAATTGGATGCCGCGCAGCCACTTGGCGCTTTTCCAAAAATACAGATGCGGAAATACACCCCGCAGCGGAAAGCCGTGTTCAGGGGTTAAAGGTTCGCCATTATGCGCATAAGCCAGAAGGGAAGTTTCCGCTAAGAAATCATCAAGCGGCAGATTGGTCGTCCAGCCCTCTTCAGCATGTAAAATGACGTAGCCCGCTTCTTCTTTTACACCCGCTTTTTCCGCTATATCACAAGCCCGCACGCCTTGCCACACATTATCAAGCCTTGACCATCCCGTGACACAATGAATGTCATTTTTCGATTCATACCGTGGAAAGGCTTTGACATCTTCAAAGCTTAGCAGCATCGGATGGTCAACCAAACCGTATACTTGAAGATTCCATTTCGTCATATCTTCGTAATATGGGACATCTCCGGTATGAAGCACAGGAAATGAAGTGGTGACGTTTTGATTTGGCGGCACTCTTCCAGATTGATCGGACTGTCTTGTTTTTCCGAAATACATATGGGCCTCCTTTTTGTTAACCTAATTTAAAATCATGTTGACAATCTTTTTGTTCTTTATTACTCTATGATTGTGTATGTCAACCTAAGGGGGAACAACGATGAAACAACGTAAACTTCGTGCGGGAGATATGGCGCTGATTGGCATGTTCGCCGCACTTATGGCTGTCGGGGCCAACATTACATCAGTAGCACCCTTTTTACAAGTAGCCGGCATTCCGCTTTCGATGCAGCCGTTTTTCTGTCTCTTGGCAGCTTTGCTTCTTGGCAGCAAACGAGCAGCGATTGCCATGATTGTATATGCACTTGTGGGATTGGCCGGAGCGCCTGTGTTTGCTCAATTTTCAGCAGGCTTCGCACCGTTTGCAGGGAAAAGCGGCGGGTTTATTTTCTCATACATCCCGGCAGCCTTTGCAGCGGGATGGTTTTTAGAACGAAACATTCAGCCAAGTAAAATTCGATTTCTCATTGCTTCACTTATCGGAACGGCGATCATGTATCTCATCGGCACTACCTATATGTATCTTGCACTGAAGCTGTGGATTCATACGCCAGTGAGCTACGGCACGGCTTGGGGCTTTATGATTTGGTTTATGGTAAAAGATACAGCGCTGGCTGTG
This sequence comes from Bacillus sp. YP1, assembly GCF_000877815.1. NCBI lineage: Bacteria > Bacillati > Bacillota > Bacilli > Caryophanales > Bacillaceae > Bacillus > Bacillus sp. YP1. The sequence continues at coordinate 2,908,154 of NZ_CP010014.1, forward strand.
ATACTGTCGTTTATCGCACCAGCAATCTACCGCTCTATTCATAAAGCAACCGGCTTTAACAGAAATCACATATCATCTACGTAAAAAACCGTTCTATTGGACGGTTTTTTTATCATAACGAGAAAAGGCTCCCCAGTAAAGGGGAGCCTTTTTCCTATAAAACAAGCGCTGCAATCCAGCCAAAGATGACAAGCGGAATATTATAAAATATAAATGTCGGCACACAAGTATCCCAAATGTGGTGATGCTGGCCGTCCGCACTCAAACCTGAAGTCGGTCCAAGCGTACTGTCACTGGCAGGTGAACCGGCATCGCCAAGCGCAGCAGCAGCCCCGATAATCGCAATCGTTGCCATCGGGCTGAATCCTAGCTGCATGCATAGAGGCACAAAGATGGTTGTGATAACAGGAATCGTCGCAAAAGAAGATCCGATTCCCATTGTAATTAATAAGCCGACAATGAGCATCAGCAATGCGCCCAAGGACTGACTGTGTCCGATAAAACCGGCTGACGTTTTGACCAGTGACTCGACATCTCCGGTTTTCGTTAATACGTTTGAAAACCCGGCTGCAACAAGCATGACAAAGCCGATAAAGGCCATTAAAACCATTCCATCAGTAATCAGTGAGTCCGCTTCATCACGCTTCATCACACCGCTGACAAACAGAACAATCAGACCAGCGAGCGCCCCCATAATCATTCCTTCCACTCCCAAAGTCTGAGATAAGTAAAGCTGGACGCCGAGTGACACAACAATGGCTAGAACCGCGATACCAATACTTTTTCTCGTATATGGCGATGCTTCTGCACCTGAAATGTCTTTTGTTTCATATTGTTTCGGTTTACGGTATACGATCACTGATAAAATAAGGCCGACAACCATACCTGCAACTGGAATAATCAGTGCGTACGGAATGTCAGCAAGCGGAACGTTTAACCCGGCATCCGCCATATTGTCCTTCAGCATGCCTTGGAAGATTTGGCCGAAACCGACCGGAAGCAAAATATAAGGAGCCGTTAAGCCAAATGTAATTACACACGCAATCAGACGGCGGTCCATTTCAAGTTCATTAAAGATTTTCAAAAGCGGCGGAATCAGCACCGGGATAAACGCGATGTGAACCGGAACGACGTTTTGCGAAAAACAAGATACAATTAAAATAATCAGCACAATCAGCACCTTAGACAGTGCTTTTTTTCGAGAATCTTCTTTATTTCCGATTAATTTAACGGAGGCTTCCACCATTGCGTCCGGAAGACCTGTTTTCGTCAAAGCGGCGGCAAACGCGCCAAGCATGGCATAGCTGACTGCAACGGTGGCATTTCCGCCGAGACCGTCTGTGAAAGCTTTAACCGTTTCGCCAAGACCGAGCCCGCCTGTTAACCCGCCGGCCAAGGCGCCTATAATTAATGCGATAACAATATTGACACGCAGCAGGCTTAATACAAGCATAAGCAGGACTGCGATGACGACTGCATTCATGATGATACCCCTCCAAAAATCCTTTAGTTTGCTAATGTAGTAGATAAATAAAGTACGAACGTATCGTATCATAACCGATCCACTTTAGTCAACTAAAGATTCCAGAAGAAAAAAATCCCTGCCGCATCATACAGCAGGGATTTTTCATTACTCGTTTTTATCTTCTTCCAATGTAAATCGCTCCGCAAGTGTAGCCAGTGTTCTTGCCATAACGCCAGTAGCCCCGGCCGGCCCGAAGCAGGTTGCTTTATTGGCAGTCGCTGTTCCTGCAATATCAAGGTGAACCCAAGGTGTTGACTCAGCGAATTCACCAAGAAACGTTCCTGCCATAATCGCATGTCCCTCGCGTCCCGGTGAATTGTTGAGATCCGCCATTTGGCTGCTTTTCACGCGTTTTTTATCCTTCTCTGTTATCGGCAGCTGCCAGATTGCCTCGCCGCACTCTTGTGCAGCATCAGCTACCTGCTGGTAAAAGCTTTGATCATTTGTCATTGCACCGGTTGTTTCTGTTCCTAATGCCACAACGACGCCGCCGGTAAGCGTAGCTACATCGACAAGAACCGACGCGCCATGCTGTTTCGCGTATGTAATGCCATCTGCAAGCACTAGCCTTCCTTCAGCATCCGTATTAAGGATTTCTATTGTTTTTCCGCTTAAAGATACGATCACGTCATCCGGCTTCATGGCCCCGCCGGAGATCATATTATCGGTTGATGGAATAACGCACAGCACGTTTTGCTCAGGACGAAGCTCTCCGATCGTTTCCATAGCCCCGAGAACCGCAGCTGCTCCTCCCATATCTGATTTCATGCCGACAATTCCAGATTTCGTTTTAATGGAGTAGCCGCCTGTGTCAAAGGTAATTCCTTTCCCGACTAGTCCGACGACGTCTTCCCATTCCTTTTTGCCCTGATATTTCAACACAATCATTTTCGGCGGTTCGGTGGAGCCTTGGTTTACCGCAAGTATTCCGCCCATACCGAGCTCTTCCATCTCTGATTTCTCCAATATTTCACACTCAAAATCATATTTCGCCGCAAGCTCTTCAGCATACGAAGCGAGGTCAGTCGCTGCCAGCATGTTTCCCGGCATATTCACAAGCGTTCTAGCCGAATTTGTCCCTTGTCCGTATGCCTGGCCGACGCGAAGCCCGGCCTGCACTTCCTGTGTATCTTCATCTGTTACAACATACACGGCTTCAATTTGTTTGTCAGGCTCATTTGATTTGTGCTTATAATCCTGCACCTCATAGGAAGCAAGCAGGCAGCTCTCAGCTAAAGCATGCGCGGCATCGGCTGGAGGCACGTCTTCCGAAATAAACGTATCAAGCAGAACAGCAGTTTCTTGTTTTCGATCTTTATGAATGGCTTGAAAAACATGAGCAAAACGTTCCTTCGCCTGTTCAAACGAATAATTTGCTTCTCTCCCCAGACCAACGAAATAAATCCGTTTCATACCCGCAGAAGATGGAGGGAATACTTTTGATACTTGATTCGGTTTCGCAGAGACATCACCCTCTTTTAAAAGCTGTGTCAGATGGCCTTCGAGCATTTCATCAATTTCCAACGCTTTTCCTGTCAGCTGGCTTTTTTGAAAAAGCCCGACCACAAGGGTTTCTGTATGCTCTGATTGTTGAACCGCATAAAACATGAGGCTTACACTCCTAACGTAATGGGTATTTGTAATGAACAATGGTATAATAGGAAAAACATTCTTTCCACTATACTTATTTTAACAAACAACAGTCTAAGACTTGCTTTTTTCTTTTGAAACACGAAGGATTTTTCAAATAGAAAGGATGTCGCCGATGGAACTTTTAACGAATTTTCCTTTATTATCAAGCCTGGCCGCAATTATTTTTGCTCAGGTCATCAAAGTGCCCATACAGTTTATCGTGTCCAGAAAACTGGACTGGTCGCTGGTCACAAGCACAGGCGGCATGCCCAGCTCTCACTCCGCAGCGGTCACTGCACTTTCAACAGGCGTAGCCTTGGAGCATGGATTAGACTCCTCACTCTTTGCGGTTTCCGCCATTTTCGCCGTCATAACCATGTTTGACGCAACTGGCGTCAGACGTCATGCCGGTGAGCAGGCAACAGTCATTAATAAGCTTGTCATTGATTTTAACCGTTTCGTAAATGAAGCGAAGGACTTCCCTAAGGCTGCAGAGAAAGAAAAGCAAAAAAAGCTGAAAGAACTTCTCGGACATCAGCCGATCGAAGTCTTTTTCGGAGGACTAACAGGTATTTTACTGACATTGGTACTCGCTTACTTTTTCATGTAAAAAAACGCTCCTGCTTTCGCTGGAGCGTTTTATTCTTTCACAGTTTTATATTGATTTCTGAACACTTGCAAAGATTTTGTTTCATTGAGCTTCTCAAGCTCATCCTCGGTAATCTTTCCCGTTCCCTTTTTAATCACATATACATCAAGGGTTTTTTTGCCCCATTCATTGTATACATCTTTGACGGTTTCAAAGTACAGATCAAGGCGGTTTCCCTTAATTGCCGATCCTGTGTCAGCTACAACGCCGAGACCGTAGTTCGGAATGAATAAGATCGTGCCAATCGGAAATACGGACGGGTCAGCAGCAACCGTGGAATATAAATCCCTTTTCACTTTCACACCGGAATATGTAAGCCCGTATAATGGATCACCGGGATTTTTGCCCGTCGACTCAGCTCCTGCTGTGTAGCCTGTTGCTGTTACTCTTTGGACTGGATATTCATCCCAATCAAATGCCTCTTCTAACGGTTTAGTTTTATCCTCAGCCGCGGACGTGGTTTGTGTTTGTTTCTGCTGCAATGCTTTTAATGTCAGTCCTGCATGCTTCAAGTGCTTTTCCTGATGTTCCTGCACCCATTTTGACAAGTCCTTCGCTTCAATTCCTGACACTGATAAAAATGTCGTGCCAAATGCAAGCAGAAATAAACAGGTCATCAGCAAACGTCTGATCATATTCACATCATTCACCTCTCCTCCGAATCATTGTTCCCAAGTGGAGAGAGCATTATTCAAAATGATGAATGAGCTGAACGCATAAAAAAAGCTTTCTTTAGAAGAAAGCGGCATTTAAAACATTTGATATCCTCTTTTTCTGAGCATGTTGATCGCTATACCGGACACGATGGCGCCGGCCAAACCGCTGACTAAAATCAGCACATCAGCAGCCGCTAATGATAAGACACGATGAAACAGACTGGCAAAGGATTCTCCCGGCGACTGGACATAGCTGATCAGCTTTTCTTTGCTGATAATGAAAAGGCATACAATTGGATAAATCACAGCCATAATCCAAGACATTCTCAGCAGCATGTTTAATAAGAAACCGATTCCAAAAAACAAGACAAAAAACAAAACAATTGAGATGATTACGACTGGCAGACTAATCAACCTATTCCACCCCCCTGCGTTGTTTTTAGTGTAACGCGGGGGCTGAAATAAAGTCAACGGCTGGAAAAAGAATGACTGTCTTTTCCTGTCCCCTGGCAAGACGGACAAGTCTCTGAACCGCCGAGAATCAATTGAAAATATCCTTTTCCTGAACAAAATGGGCATGCATGTGAAGCGGTTGTCGTTGCAGTTTTCATCTAATCATCACCCTTTTTTTCTTAATTTTCTGATAATATACCATATCAAGCTGTCAACAATAAAGTCAGATCATGTGACAAATCTTTTGATGTAAGCGGAAACATACTTGTTTTCCTCTCGTTCTCTTTTTATTTTGGCGTTTTTTAATAAAGAAAACCCGCTTCCGCGGGTTTTTAGAAAAACTTGAACTTGCCTTTTTTCAGTGTCAGTCCGAGTCCGCCAATCATAAACAGCGAGCGGTTATCAATGACTTTTTTCATAAACGAAGCAGGCGTGCCTTTCAGCTTTCTGCCATAAACAACCCCAACCGCGTTATGCTCGCCAAGAGAAGCCACTGTTCCCTTAATGTCCGGCTTGAATTCCTCAAGCTCTCCGCCTTTAATAAGCCTGCCAAGGTTTTTAGCGACCGTTATGCCCTGCTGCATTGCAATTTGCGCAGTCGGCGGATACGGGCGCTCTGTATCTTCATTCATAAACAGCGAGCTGTCGCCGAGAATAAAGACATTGTCATGTCCCGGGGCGCGGAGATCAGGATTGACTTTGACTCGGCCGCGCATATTCTCAAAACCGGCTTCCTCCACAATCGGATGACCGCGGACACCTGCCGCCCATACAACGGTTTGCGATTTGATCTGCTCTGGTTCCTCATCTTTTTTGCCGACTCTGACTCCTTCTGGTGTACATTCTTGTACAGCCGTGCCGATCTTGAACTCAACTCCGTTTTCCTCAAGATAATGTACGGCGTAATCAACAAGTTCCGGATCAAAGCCCGGCAAAACGGTCGGCGCTGCTTCCACACAAATGATGCGGACAAGGCTTCTGTCAACGTCATATTCCTTACAGAGCTCGGGCACGCGAGCAGCCAGTTCGCCAAGAAATTCAATTCCCGTAAATCCGGCACCACCAACAACGATCGTTAACCTGTCCGGCCGTTTTTCCGCTTCCGTATTGTAAGTCGCAAACTGCAGCTCAATATGTTCCCGTAGCAGTCGCGACGTGTTGATGTTGGCAATCGGAAACGCATATTCTTTTAAGCCTTTAATGCCGAACGTTTCAGGCACGGCGCCGAGCCCGATGACTAAATAATCGTACTGCAGTTCTCCATTCGCAAGCACAACTTTTTTCTCATCAATTTTGATTGCCTTTACGGTATCCTGTACAAAATTCACCCGTGTCTGGTTGATTACATCTTTTATCTGATAACGGCAGCGGTCATGATGGAGCGTACCCGCGCTCGCTTCATGCATCCATGTCGTTTCATAATGATAATTGTGTTTATTTACAAGCGTAATGTCAGCATCATTCGGCCCGACATACTTCGTCAGCCTTGTCACCGTCATCAATCCGCCATATCCTGCACCTAAAATCACGATTTTGGGCTTATTCAATGCCATCACATCCACCTTCTCTTTTTTTGCTTTTGTTAGACCCATAATAAAATCATCATTTGTGTTAGCTTCAGCTTATTGGCGGGATTTTATGAAATATATTGAAAAGTTTTTTGTGAAGTCCTTACCCGTAGCACTATTATCATGTTTATCCGGCTGGCCCAAGAAACATTCAGAAAAAGATCATTTCATTTGGTTATTATCGTAGCGGCCTGCGGAAATATTTTCAAGAACGGATGGGCACGTTAGATCCTTACGATTTTTTCTGCTGACTCGTCAATTTGAACGGCAATATGGTATAATTAATAACAATTTTCATTTAGGAGGCAATTTTCGTATGCGAGAGGATACAAAGGTTTATGATATTACAATTATAGGCGGGGGACCGGTCGGCTTATTCACCGCTTTTTACGGCGGGATGAGACAGGCAAGCGTCAAAATTATCGAAAGCCTGCCTCAGCTCGGCGGACAGCTTAGCGCCCTATACCCTGAGAAGTATATATATGATGTAGCGGGATTCCCGAAAATCCGTGCGCAAGAGCTTATCAATAACCTAAAAGAGCAAATGGCAAAATTCGACCAAACCATTTGTCTGGAGCAAGCGGTTGAATCTGTTGAGAAACAAGCGGACGGCGTGTTTAAGCTTGTAACAAATGAAGAAACCCACTACTCTAAAACGGTCATCATCACTGCAGGAAACGGCGCATTCAAACCGAGAAAGCTGGAACTTGAAAATGCCGAGCAGTATGAAGGCAAAAACCTCCATTACTTCGTTGATGATCTGCAAAAATTTGCCGGCAGACGCGTTGCGATCCTTGGCGGTGGAGATTCCGCGGTTGACTGGGCGCTTATGCTTGAGCCGATCGCAAAAGAAGTATCGATCATTCACCGCCGCGACAAGTTCCGTGCGCACGAGCACAGTGTGGAAAACCTTCATGCGTCGAAGGTTAATGTCCTGACACCATTCGTCCCTGCGGAGCTGATCGGCGAAGACAAAATCGAACAGCTAGTGCTTGAAGAAGTGAAAGGCGACCGCAAAGAGATTTTAGAAATTGATGACTTAATCGTCAACTACGGTTTCGTTTCATCTCTTGGACCGATCAAAAACTGGGGCCTGGACATCGAGAAAAATTCCATTGTCGTGAAATCAACAATGGAAACAAATATCGAAGGCTTCTTTGCAGCAGGTGACATTTGTACATATGAAGGAAAAGTCAACCTGATTGCCAGCGGCTTCGGTGAGGCACCGACAGCAGTGAACAACGCCAAGGCTTACATGGACCCGAAAGCCCGCGTACAGCCTCTTCACTCAACAAGTCTTTTTGAAAATAAATAATAAAAAAGGAGCTTGTGTCTGCGACACAGCTCCTTTTTTATTTGAAGATATTTATATAATTCAATGCAGTTCCTACAACCAGCGCAATCACAAGGGCTGCGACTACCCAGATCATTGCCATAATAATGCGGTCCTGAATCTTTTGGGACTTCGGTGTTTTTTCTTCGTTTTGGGCCATCTTATTCGCTCCTTTCCCATGTCCATGCCATAAAGAAAGCCTGGTGCTGAACGACCAAGCTTTGCTGAACGTATATCATTCGCGTTTTGATCCGCTCTCTAAGACCATTCGTTAAAACTATGATACCTAAACTCACCCTGCATGACAAGCTTCGGCACTTGCACCACACCTGCCAGCAAATCATAATGTTTGACATCCTAAATAAAACAGAGTACATTATAGAAGGCGAACATTTCATATATTATACTTTTAAATATTCGTTTTTAGGAGTGAAAACCATGGAAAACGTATTTGATTACGAAGATATTCAGCTAATTCCTGCAAAATGCATTGTAAATAGCCGTTCAGAATGTGATACATCCGTACGTTTAGGCGGACGTACATTTAAATTGCCCGTCGTCCCTGCCAATATGCAGACGATTATAGATGAAAAACTAGCGATTTCATTAGCCGAAAATGGCTACTTTTATGTGATGCACCGATTTGAACCTGAAAATCGGATTGATTTTATTAAAGATATGAACGCACGCGGGTTATTCTCTTCTATCAGCGTGGGCGTCAAAGATGAGGAGTATGAATTTGTCCGCCAGCTGGCAGAAGAAAATCTGACTCCTGAATACGTGACAATTGACATTGCTCACGGGCACTCAAATGCTGTCATTGAAATGATCCAGCACCTTAAAAAACATTTGCCGGACAGCTTTGTTATTGCTGGCAACGTCGGAACGCCAGAAGCAGTCAGAGAGCTTGAAAATGCGGGAGCGGATGCCACTAAAGTCGGCATCGGACCGGGAAAAGTATGTATTACGAAAATCAAAACCGGCTTCGGCACAGGCGGCTGGCAATTAGCAGCGCTGCGCTGGTGTGCCAAGGCTGCCAGCAAACCGATTATCGCGGATGGCGGCATCCGCACCCATGGTGACATCGCAAAATCAATCCGATTCGGCGCAACGATGGTCATGATCGGTTCACTATTTGCCGGACACGAAGAATCGCCAGGCCAAACGATCGAAAAAGACGGAAAGCTTTACAAGGAGTACTTCGGCTCAGCCTCTGAATTCCAAAAAGGCGAAAAGAAAAATGTCGAAGGCAAAAAAATGCATGTGGAGCATAAAGGCTCAATCAAGGATACACTGATTGAAATGGAGCAGGATCTTCAATCTTCTATTTCTTATGCAGGCGGAACAAAGCTTGACGCCATCCGCAATGTGGATTATGTGATTGTGAAGAATTCCATTTTTAATGGGGATAAATATTAATCATAAAAAAACGCCAAGTCAGCGGTTCTCCGCTTGAGTTGGCGTTTTCTGCTACTTCTTCAGCAAAGTAAGCTTATATTTGCTTTTTGAATTTATTTTCCATCAGTTCTGCCATTTGTTTTGCATTTGGATTTTCTTCATTTTGCAACTGTTCAATGATGTTCATATAATCCGTTTCATTTCGGTTCTGGCTTAATTTATATGCCGCTTGAATGTCTTCCACCTTAATCTTAAATCCAACGATACCTTTCAATTCACGTTCTAAGAGTTTTGGAGAAAGCTTATCCCATAAAACAGGATTGTCACGATGTTTTTCGTATTTCTCCAGCATGATTGTTAATTCTTCTGCTAATTCATCTTTCTCTAACATACTTGCTTTTCCATACATGTGGACAGCCTGATAATTCCACGTCGGAACATTTTCGCGCGAATACCAGGAAGAAGAAATATAAGCGTGCGGTCCCTGAAACATCACAAGCACATCTTCACAGGCTTCAAACGTTCTCCACTGAGGATTTCCATAAGCGAAATGCCCCGTAATATAGTAATGATCGTCTTTTTTATTGAATCCTAACGGCAAATGTGTGGCAATTGGTTTTCCTTGTTCTGTTGTGACAACCGTACCAAAGGAGTTTTCTTGTACAAAATTCCAAATTTCTTCAGCATTTGTGACCTTAAAATATTTTGGAATATACATCATCATCCACCCTTCGAAAAATGTTATATGAGTGTTTTAGCCATGATTAAATCCGTTTGCTCTTCATCACCCATATAAAAAGAGTGGGCGCCGGTCTGAACAAACCCCATTTTCTTATAAAAGGCGATGGCATTTTCATTTTTTTCCCACACACCTAGCCAAATGTTCTTTTTATTACGTTCCAGCGCAATTTCTATCGCTTTATTCAGCAGATGTTTGCCAAGCCCATGTTTTTGAAAGCTGTTCTTTATATAAATTCTCTCGATTTCAAGTGATTCAGCACCCATTTCTTCAGACTGAGCATCATCGATATTGACTTTTACATATCCAGCGATTTCATGATCAAAGTAAATAAAAAAGAATTGCGAAGACATATTGGATAACTCTTTTTCCAGCTGCTCAGTGTTAAATGCGCTTTCTAAATAGGCTTTCATATTTTCAGGTGAGTTCTGTTCCTTAAAAGTGTCATTGAATGTTTCAATACTCAATTGTTGAAGTGTTTGTAAATCTTCCCGGCTGCATTTTTTCATTTTTACACTCATTGTTCGGATTCAGCCCCTTTATTTTAAATTCAATTGTCTAGTGTCCCTTTTATATATTTAAACACGGAACAGATACTGGCCTTGTTACCAGTCCAAAAATCTTCTTCATCACCAACTCCCTATCATGTTTTTGTTGTAAATGCAATAAAATATACTCCGCATTAAATATAGCGTAACTTTGCTGTATTTACAACAAAAATCAAACAACAAAGCAGCGTTTCTCTTGCCGAAGTCCCCGGAACTCTCTGCATCATTTCCCCATAATAAAAACGCCTCCCTTAACGATGATTTATCGCTAAGAAAAGCGTCATTAATAGTTGCTATCCGTTTTTAGTGCCTAGCACTCTTCAGGCTTGCCTGCATTCGTTGCTGTTCTGAACGAAGAACCGCAGCCGCATGAAGCGATGGCGTTTGGATTGTCGATGGTGAAGCCGCCGCCGAGCATGGATTGTTTATAATCAATCACGGTGCCGTTCATGATGTCAAGGCTTTCTTTGTCAACTAGAACAGTGATGCCGTGCTGATCAAACACACTGTCTGATTCACTCTTTTCATGCTCAAAGCCCATGCCGTAAGAAAGTCCGCTGCAGCCGCCGCCTTTGACGCCTACACGCAGAAACGCGTTTTCTTCTTCATGCTCTTTCATCATATCTTTTATATGCAAAGCTGCTGCTTCTGTAATTGTTACCGGGTTGCTCATCATTGTGAACCTCCTTTTAAAAACCGGTTGCTGTCTTTTATTATAAACATGATCGTTCCAATTCTCAAACAAGGTGTTTTACAAGAAATAGACACCCTCACAAACGGTTTCAGCCGGCCCTGTCATCATTACATGGCCGTTATCTTTCCAGTTTATCACCAAATCCCCGCCTGCTAAATGCACCGTGATGTCTTGATTTCGCTTTGATACGCCGTTTAATACAGATGCGACCGCCGCTGCACATGCTCCTGTCCCGCATGCCTGAGTAATCCCTGATCCCCGTTCCCAGACGCGGAAATGCAATTCTTGTTCATTCACGGTTTCAACGAATTCCACATTGATGCCTTCCGGAAATCTCGGATCTTTCTCAATCACCGGCCCCAGTGTCGTTAAGGGTGCCTGTTCAATGTCTGCGATCGGAAAAACGATATGCGGATTTCCCATTGAAACGGCAGTGCCTGTTAGTTCTACTTCACCAAATGCCATCGTTTCATTGATTGTGTGCTCTTCCCCGCCGTCAAGCATCGGAAGCTCGGATTTTGTCAAGCGCGGTTCGCCCATATCGACAGTGACCACATTCACTTTTCCGTTTTCGACTTGAACCTCCGCTTTTACAAGCCCGGAGAGAGTTTCAATCAGAAAAGATGTTTCCTCAACCAGCTTATGCTCATATGCGTATTTTGCGACGCAGCGCAGGCCGTTGCCGCAGTTTTTCCCTTCAGACCCGTCATTATTAAAAATCCGCATTTTAACAGGCGCTTGGTCTGATGGGCATATCAGGATCATTCCGTCGGATCCGATCCCTGTATAAACAGAAGAAACCTGAATTGCAATCTCTGACAGTTTTTCTTCTGGAAGCTGTTCTTCAAATTGATTCACATAAATATAACTGTTTCCCAGGCCGTGCATTTTGGTAAATCGAAATGAGTTCATAGGTGCCTCCAACTTTTTTTCTTTTTCTTAGTATAAAAGCTATTATAAGCGGACACAATACAATTATCCCCCGTTTTTCATACATAAAAGCTCCTTGCACTGACGCAAGGAGCTTTTATCGTTTATATAAACATGCCGGCAATGGCTGCGCTGAGCAGATTGGCTAATGTTCCTGCAAGAACAGCCTTCAGGCCGAGACGTGCGATATCTGAACGGCGGCTGGGCGCTAAACCGCCAAGCGTACCAAGCATAATCGCAATTGATGAAAAATTGGCGAATCCGCATAACGCGAAACTGATAATGGTAGCAGTTTTCTTAGAAAACTCGCCGATGTGCGGACCGAAGTTAGAATAAGCGACAAACTCATTCAGCACCAATTTCTGGCCGATATAGCTTCCCGCCTGCAATGCTTCATGCCAAGGCACGCCAATCAAAAAGGCGATAGGAGAAAACACATAGCCGAGAATGGATTCTAATGTTACGCCTTTTAAACCGAACAAGCCGAAAGCCCCGCCGAGAATACCGTTTACTACAGCGATTAACGCAACAAATGCAAGCAGCATCGCCCCAACGTTTAACGCAATTTGCAGTCCTGTTGACGCTCCCTTTGCCGCTGCGTCAATGACATTGGCTGCGCCTTCGCCTTCATCCATTTTGAAATCGCTTTTTACGGTTTGCGTTTTTTCCGTTTCGGGTATAATCAATTTACCAAAGACTAGTCCAGCTGGAGCAGCCATAAAGCTGGCCGCCAGCAAGTATTCAATCGGAATACCGAGAAGCGCGTACCCAAACAAGGTAGATCCCGCTACTGCCGATAGACCGCTCGTCATAATCGTAAACAACTCAGAGCGCGTCAGCCCGGCAATCAGGGGTTTGATCACTAACGGAGATTCTGATTGTCCCACAAAAATATTGGCAGCAGCCGCCAGAGATTCCGTTTTGCTTGTTCCAAGGAGCTTCGACAATCCGCCGCCAATGACACGGAAAACGAGCTGCATGATTTTCAAATGATATAAAACTGCAATCAGTGCTGAGAAGAAAATGATAACGGGCAGTACACTTAATGCAAATGCCGGACTGTCTCCGACCTTTAGAAGCGGTCCAAAAATAAAACTGATGCCTTCATTCGCATAGTCAATCAGAAGCTGTACACGGCTTGAAAACCATAAAAAAACAGCGCGTCCCGCTTCCCATTTCAACACGATGTATCCAAACGCCACCTGTGTGCATAAACCAACGATGACGGTTCTTATCTTAATATTGCTTTTCTTTTCTGAAAATAAAAACGCGATAGCAATGATCGCAACTGCGCCCAGCAGCCCCCACAGAACATTCATGAATACTCGTACACCTCTTAAATTTTATTTAAAAAAATATCTTTTATACGATAACAATAATATTTTTTGATGTCTACACATTTTTTTAGTTCTTTTGTACGGCAAAATAAAAAAGGGCCTGTCCAGGCCCTTTTCTTTAAAACATTGGATTTTCTTCAATAAAGGTATATATATTCTCAACAAGCTCAGCAGGCGTTTCACCCATGACGACTTCTCCGTTTACCAGAGCGAAAAGCGATTCCATGCATGTCCCGCAGTAGCTTAAGCAGCCATATTCAAGGACATCAAGGTTGGGATCCTTCTCCAAAATCGCCCGGGCTTCCTGAGAGCCGTGAGCCAGATTGCTGACACAAAATTCAATCATTGGATTCATGCGGTTTCACCTCACATATGTCCATTATCGCGAATTTTTCACTATTCGTCAAAGACAACGGATGATTCAAAATTTATTATCGTAACATATTATTTCTCAAATAACGTTTTACTAATTTGTGTTTTCAGGCTAAATTGTAGGTTATTTTGAAACTATTATTGTGATTTTAGATCAAATTCGATATAATTCTAGATGTTATTTTACATAGTTCGTATTTTCTTCAATGTATCTATCATACTCTTCGGATTAAAGGGGAATTCAAATGAAAAAATTGGTCTTGATCGGCGGAGGTTACGGGAACATGCGTGTTCTTCATCGCTTATTGCCAAACCAGCTGCCTGATGATGTTTCAATCACGTTAATTGACAGAAATCCTTATCACTGCTTGAAAACAGAATATTATGCCCTTGCCGCAGGTACAATTTCTGACCATCATATCAGAGTGTCATTCCCAGAGCACCCTCGACTGGATGTCCAATACGGTGATATCACATCAATTGATATTGTACAAAAACAAGTGCTGTTCCAAGATCGTGAACCGATTTCTTACGATGACGCCGTAATCGGGCTCGGCTGTGAGGATAAATATCACAACGTGCCGGGAGCGCCTGAATTCACCTACAGTATTCAAACCATTGATCAGTCCCGCGAAACCTACCAAAAGCTGAATAATCTGAGCGCTAATGCCACCGTCGCCATTGTCGGAGCGGGCTTAAGCGGCGTTGAGCTTGCAAGTGAATTGAGAGAAAGCCGTGATGACCTGAACATTATTTTGTTCGACCGCGGTAATCTCATTTTATCAAGCTTTCCCGAGCGTTTAAGCAAATATGTGCAAAAATGGTTCGAAGAGCACGGTGTCCGCATTATTAACAGGGCAAATATCACAAAAGTAGAAGAAGGCGTTGTGTATAACCACGATGATCCGATTTCTGCAGACGCCATCGTGTGGACAGCCGGCATCCAGCCAAACAAAGTCGTCAGAGACTTAGATGTGGAGAAGGACGCACAAGGGCGTATTGTATTAACGCCACATCACAATCTTCCAGGTGATGAACATCTGTACGTTGTCGGCGATTGCGCCAGCCTTCCTCATGCACCGAGCGCCCAGCTGGCAGAGGCTCAAGCAGAGCAGATTGTCCAAATCTTGCAAAAACGCTGGAATGGAGAAGCCCTGCCTGAATCAATGCCTCAGTTTAAGCTTAAAGGCGTCCTCGGTTCACTCGGAAAAAAAGCCGGCTTCGGGCTTGTTGCTGACCGTCCGCTGATCGGCCGTGTTCCGCGTATGCTGAAATCCGGCTTGCTGTGGATGTATAAACACCATAACGGTTAATGATAGAGAAGAACCGCTGATCAAGTCAGCGGTTTTCTGTATACCCATGCTTCTCCATTTCCTCATAAACGTCTTTTAATTTTGGATTGCCTTCACCGACAATTTTGTCTTCTACGAGCACAAGCGGATAAAAATACTCGTCATTTCTGATTTTTTCCGCAAGCTCTTTCGCATGTTCATTGTCAGGCGGCTCATGAATATCGATGTACTGCATCTCAAAAGGCTGATTTGGATATTTTCTTTTCAGCGCAGCCTCAAGCCACTCGTATGTATCCTTGGCTGTCGGCATATTGACACAGCTCGCACAAACGGTTTCTGCCCCGTACACGCTTAGCATGACTGGTTTCATCACTTGTAAACGCCCCCTTCTCCTAGTCCTTTCTTTTAAGTATACAGAGCCAAAGGGCGTTTTTATAGAAAAAAACCGTTTTTGTGTTGAAGTCTGAATGTGCTATAATAGGGAGAGCAACTTTGCAAACCAAACAATAGATTTTTATTGTTACACTGAATATAATGGTTTTATGACGACGAAAGGAGCGAATGTCATGACTGAAGTTGAAATGAAAGAACAGGTGCAGGAAGTACTGGACAAACTTCGTCCGTTTTTACTTCGTGACGGCGGTGACTGTGAGCTTGTAGACGTAGATGAAGGTATCGTTAAGCTTCGCCTTCTAGGCGCATGCGGCAGCTGCCCAAGTTCAACAATTACGCTGAAAGCCGGAATTGAGCGCGCTCTTCTAGAAGAAGTGCCGGGTGTCGTTGAAGTAGAACAAGTCTTTTAATAAAGCAGCCAGGCGGATATTTGATCAGCCTGGCTTTTTTTATTAGAGATATTGGTCAAACCATGAGCTGATATAATTCAGGCGCTTGATCCGCTGTCTTGGGTGTCCGGTGCGTGACAAATTGTGCGATGCATTCGGAAACCGGACAAGCATGGTTTCCTTGCCCATTTTTTTCAGAGCGATAAACAGCTGCTCCGCCTGCTCGATCGGGCATCGGTCATCCCGCTCGCCATGCAGAATCAAAAGCGGTGTCTCCACGTTTGCTGCGTATTTTAAAGGAGACCGGTCCCAGAGCTTTTCTGTGTCCTCAAACATGTCATGCTCAAGCTGCCAGTCTGTAAAGAAATAGCCGATATCACTGACGCCGTGAAAGCTGATCCAGTTTGATATCGAGCGCTGGGTAACGGCAGCTTTAAAGCGGTTCGTCTGCCCGACGATCCAGTTGGTCATAAAACCTCCGTAGCTTCCGCCCGTGACACCGAGCCGCTTAGGATCAATATGCGGATCTCGCTTGATAGCCTCATCCACAGCTTGCATCACATCGTCATAATCCTTTCCTCCATAATCCCCTCTGACCGCATTTACAAATTCCTGCCCGTAGCCGTGGCTTCCTCTCGGATTGATATAAACGACCGCGTATCCTTTCGCCGCCAGCACCTGAAACTCATGAAAATATGTATGTCCGTACATCATATGCGGACCGCCGTGTATGTTGAGAATAAGTGGATATGTTGTCTCACCTTCCATTTGTGCAGGCTTCATCAGCCAGCCGTTCACCGTCACGCCGTCTTCTGTAGCATATTGAATCTCTTCAGGTATTGATATCATATGCTCACTGACAAACTTGTCATTCGCGCCAGTCAGCTGTTTCTCTTCCTGTCCAAGCGGGATACTGTAAAGCTCACTCGGTCTGTCCGGCTTAGTCACACTGGCAATAAAGTGCTGTTCATCAGGTGAAAGAGAAAAGCTATTAATGTATTCTTTTTCCAGACGAATCGGATATACAAGGCCTTCAATCGAAATATAATAGATGCCCGTATTGCCTTGATCTGTGCCGATGACATAAAACCCTTGGCTGTCCTTTGTCCAAATCGGGCGCTGTTCAGCACCACCGATCAATGAATCTCCAATCAGCGCATCCGCTAAATGAACGTCCAGCATCTCAGTCAGACATGTGAGGCGGCCTTGTTCGATATCATAGAGCCACGCCTTTGAGAGCGTTGCATTCTTATATTCCTTTTCATTTCCAAGCAAAGCAAGATACCTTCCGTCTGGTGAAAATGAACTAGATCCGAATGAGCCGCGATGAGGTGTAACCTGCTTAAGATCTCCAGACTCCAGTGACATCATGTAAACATCATGCGGCTTGCTGGCATCATCTGTTTCAGTTAAATTAGCTGAGAAAACAAGCCATTTGCCGTCAGGAGAAAAAGCAGGATCACCATGATCAGCTTTGTGATTTGTCAGCTCCTTCATCTCACCCGACTTTACGCTGACAAGCACAAGCTGGGCATACGCGCCTCTCGTCAGCCCTTTGCCGTCCCGTTTGTAGGAGAGGCTTTGCACCTCAACAGGTTCATAGCTGTCTTGCTCTGTTTTTTCTCGGTCATCAATGCTTTCTCCCTCTCCTAAACTGACAGTGACCAGAATCGATTCGCCATCCGGGGACCATATTGGCTTTGACACGCCATATGGGATATCAGTCAGTTTTCTTGCTTCTCCGCCTTCAGCGCTCATGATATAAAGCTGTGCCGCATCGCCTTCTCGATCAGAAATAAAGGCTAGCGTACGCCCGTCCGGAGACCACCTTGGGTCGGTGCTTCGCTTTTCTCCATGTGTCCAAGGAACAGATCCACCCGTTTTCGTTTCATAGATCCATATATTTGATGTATACGAATCTTTCTCTTGATTTACTTGTGATTTTACATATGCGGCACGGGTGCCGTCTGGGGCGTATTGAGGATCGGTCACAGAGACAATCGCTGTGATGTCTTCTGCGGTTATCAGCTTTTTCATATTCATCTCCTCCTTTTTACATGTATTTCGTTTTTCTAAATAAAAACTCCTTTATCTCCAGCAAAAAAAAGCGCCCTCCGCTGACGCTGAGGGACGCTTGGCATGATCTATACACTTTTTACTTGATATAAAGGATTTCGCTCTATTATACTTCCCTCTTTCGGAACGGTCAAAGCGTCTACTTCACAATGAGGGAAATGAAGCGCGAGCTGTTCTTTTAGCTCTTCTCCCTTTCCTTTTTCGGTCATGACGAGAATCGTTGGGCCTGCTCCGCTGAGAGCCGTTCCATATGCGCCCTTCATCTCGGCGACGTGCTCTACTTTTGACAGCTCAGGCACAAGCATCGCCCGGTACGGCTGATGGAACATATCCTTCTTCATGATTTTCCCGACAAGCGGCCAATCCTTCGACATGATCGCAGCAATGAGGATATTGCTGACAGCACTTGCTTTTACGGCATCGGCATATGGAAACTCCTTCGGAAGCACGTCTCTCGCGTCTCTTGTCAGCACTTCATAAAAAGGAATGACAACGACTACGTCAATGTCAGCATTCGGGACGCGGATCATTTGGGTCTCGTCATCCTCATGCAGGCCGATCACAAGTCCGCCGACGAGAGAAGCGCCAGCATTGTCCGGGTGTCCTTCTTCTAGACTGGCTAAATGCAGCTTGTCCGCTTCAGACAGCTTTAAGCCGCATAATTCATCAGCCAGTTCAATGGCCGCTACAATCGCCGCGGCGCTGCTGCCAAGGCCGCGTGCAAGCGGGATGTCGCTCCACACCTTCACATGGACAGGAGGCATTTCTTTTCCGTACAAATCTGCGGTCCGTTTAGCCACTTGATAGATCAGGTTATCTGTACCCGCCGGAATTCCGGCGACTGTTTCTGTTTCAGCTTCAAAAGACCATTTGTCGCTTTCAAAGACGGTCAGCTTCAAATATCTGCTGAGCGCCATTCCGACTGAATCAAAGCCGGGGCCTAGGTTAGCTGTGCTTCCGGGAACAGTGACAGAGAACAGCATGTCGGCTTCGTTCATACACGGGCCGCTCCTTTTACATATTCAAGGATGCTGTCTTCATCAGTCGGCAATGTGACAGGCTTGATTTCTGAAATGTCGACCGCTGTGTTCGGATCTTTCAGTCCGTTTCCTGTTAACACAGCTACGACCTTGCTGCCTTTCGGAATTTCTCCGGATTTCACCTGTTTCAGCACTCCTGCGATAGACGCGCAAGAACCCGGTTCTGCAAACACGCCTTCTACACGGGCGATCAACTGATATGCGTGAAGGATTTCATCATCAGTGACTTCGTCAATTTTCCCATTGGATTCCTTGGCTGCCTTTACAGCTTTGTCCCAGCTTGCCGGGTTTCCGATACGAATGGCTGTCGCTATTGTTTCAGGATTTTCAATCACTTCATTGCGCACGATTGCCGCCGCACCCTCAGCTTCAAAGCCGCGCATTTTCGGAAGGCCTGTGCCGTTTTTCTCATGATATTCCTTGAAGCCCTTCCAGTACGCAGTGATGTTTCCAGCGTTTCCGACCGGGATCGCTAAAACATCAGGCGCTTCCCCCAGCTGTTCGCACACTTCGAAGGCAGCAGTTTTTTGGCCTTCAATGCGGTAAGGGTTGACTGAGTTGACAAGGGCAATCGGTGATTTCTCACAGATGGAACGGACAATTTTAAGCGCATCGTCAAAGTTTCCGTCAATTGCGATAATCTCGGCTCCGTACATGACAGCTTGAGCGAGTTTTCCAAATGCAATTTTTCCATTCGGGATGATGACAATGCATTTCATGTTAGCACGGGCTGCATATGCTGCCGCAGCAGCGGAAGTGTTACCTGTTGACGCGCACATAATCGTGTCATTGCCTTCTTCTTTGGCCTTGGCCACAGCCATAACCATTCCGCGATCTTTAAATGATCCCGTAGGATTGACGCCTTCCGTTTTGACATGAAGCTCAATTCCGAGCTGCTCAGACAGCTTAGGCAGGTGAATAAGAGGTGTGTTTCCTTCATGTAAAGTTAGCGCCGGTGTTTGATCTGTTACAGGTAAAAATTCTTTATATTGATGGATAAGTCCTTTCCACATTAGCTCCAACCGTTCCCTTCTACACGATATGTGCTTTTGACTTCTTGAACGACTTCCAAATCATTTAGGTTTTGCAAAATATCACTGAAATCAGCTTCTGATGTATGATGTGTGACAATTACGATTTCAGCTAACTCATCATGGCCTTTAATTGGCAGCTGAAGGATTTTTTCAAAGCTCACGCCCCGCTCTGAGAACACAGATGTAATTTTCGAGAATGAACCAACCTCATCTTTTACATGAATTCTTAAAAACTGCTGTGCATAAATGTCAGACGGCGATTTCATGTTTTTCTCATATTGCGGTCCGACAAAGCTGTTGCCGGTTACACCGAGGCGCATATTTTTCATGACAGCGACGAGGTCAGAAACAACGGATGTCGCTGTCGGCATGCTTCCGGCTCCCGGCCCGTAGAACATCGTCTCACCGACAGCCTCGCCGTATACATAAACAGCGTTAAACTCATTATGAACAGCAGAAAGCGGATGGTGGTCAGGAAGCAGTGTCGGCTGTACGCTGACCTCGATTTTGCTGCCGTCACGCTGAGCAATCCCGATCAGCTTCATTGTATAGCCGAGGCGTTTGCTGAAGCTGATGTCCTCGTCTGTAATTTGGGAGATCCCCTTTACTTTGACGTCTTCCAAATCCACGTTCATCGAGAAGCCGAGGCGCGCCAATATCGCCATTTTCCGTGCGGCGTCAAGCCCTTCCACGTCAGAAGTCGGATCAGCTTCGGCAAAACCGAGATCCTGCGCTTCCTTGAGCACTTCCTCGTATGGGCTTTTCTCTTTGATCATTTTTGTTAAGATAAAGTTTGTTGTGCCGTTCACAATTCCCATCATTTTTGTAATTCGATCAGATGAGAGGCCTTCCTCTAACGTGCGCAGAATCGGAATCCCGCCGGCAACACTGGCTTCAAAGTAGATATCGCATCCATTTTCCTTCGCTTCAGCAAGCAGCTCGGAGCCGTACACAGCCATTAAGTCCTTGTTTGCTGTGACAACATGCTTTTTCGATCTCAGCGCGTCGACCAAATATTGTTTTGTCTGCTCAACGCCGCCGATCACCTCGATGACGACATCAACATCTGGATCATCAATGACATCATACACTTCTGTTGTAAGCACTTCTTTCGGCAAATCTACTTCTCTCTTTTTCTCTACATCTTTTACAAGCACTTTTTTTATCGTAACCGGACAGCCGACCTGATGCATAAGCTTATCCTGATGGTCTTGAATAATTTTAACGACACCGCTTCCGACGGTACCTAAACCTAAAAGCCCTACACGAATCGCTTTCAAAAAAACTCCACCTTTCTTTTGATTGTCCTCTTGAAAAAGACAATTGTTAACTCAACACAGACATATAAGTTACAAACATTATATAAGCCCGCTCCTATTTTGACAAGACAGCATTAGGCTGAATTTTGCGAATGTAAACGCTTAACGCATTGATATGACAAGATTCTTTATTTTCTAATTATTTTTGTCAGATTTTCTCCTCACCCTGAGCTGCCTTTGCCGAGCCAGCTGACGCGTGGAACAAACAGCTTCTGCGCCCTCATATTCATGAATTCCTGCGCTGTATTGAGAAATTGTTCATAACGCCCACAGTCATTAAGAATGAAGTCAAGCTGTTCTTCAAAATAATGCTTTTCTGATTCTGATGACATGTAATAGCTTTCCACGATTTCAAAATAATGAAGCGGGAAAAGCAGACGGCTGTATAAAAGGCGTTTCGAAAACGAAGACAGCGGTGTGACTTGCTCGTATTCCTGTAAAAAGAGAAAGCCCTGCTGATTAAAATCTTGTCTGTGATGCAAAAAAGTATGCCTCATATATTCAGCCAAATCACGGGAAGCGTGGTCAAACACCCAATCGGCCGGAATCCTGATCAATGATTCCGGTGACCATGTATGCCTTTCCATCCGCTGATGGCATATCGTTCCTGAATCAGCGGCTTGGGGCTTGTCATCCAGCTCAGTGTCCACTAAATATTGTATCGCGTTTTCTGACAGTCCTAAATAATAGGGAAATGATTCGATCATTTTTTTATCGAATGGCTCATGCGGAGGGGTCTGAACCTTTCTCTGCCAAAATGCTTCCAGCTGATCAATTCGTTTTCCCCACAGATCCTTCCACTGGCCGATTCTTCCGGCTGCCTTCACCTCATACGGATATCCTCGGCCTTTTCGGTGAAATTCCGCAAGCTCCGCTCCAATGGAGAACGCCCTGTTTGAATAAGGGGGGGCCGCCTTCAGCAGAGCGTACGTTTTTCCATCATGTTCAAATGTCAGCTCACCTTCTTTTGTAAAGATAAAAACTGAAACGTATGGGTCACTTTGTTCTTGTAAATACTGACTCATGTAATAAAGCTCCGCCAGCTCTGTATCTGAGAATTGGGAAACGGGGACAATCAGAAAGTATGAATTAGGCGTCTGAAAGCATTGATATGTGTGCTGGTACATGGAAAGCTGCCTGATGTGAATGCCGTATTTTTCTTTTATTGTACCTTTCACCAAGATCACCTGCCTGTTGAATTAGGGCTCATCACATCGTAGTCATACACAGCCGGAATTATGAATACATATTTTAATCCGAAGAAGGCGCAAGAAAAAGTCGTAAACTTCTCAAGCATTTTGTATAAACTAGTAAAAAAGATTGGGTGAAGCTGATGTCAGAAAACGAACAATTCAGTCAGATGGAAGCTAAAGCAAGAGCACGGATGAAGGAGCGCGGCGTTGAGGTATCAGACATTGCCGAGCTTGTCTTTTTTCTGCAGAAAAAATATCATCCGGATCTAACCATTGATGAATGCACGCTGAACGTCAATCGTGTTCTCGCAAAACGCGAGGTGCAAAACGCGATTTTAACGGGCATTGAATTGGATGTTCTTGCTGAGCAGAAAAAACTGTCTGAACCGCTGCAAACGATGCTGGAAATAGATGAAAGCCTATATGGAGTAGATGAAGTTCTGGCATTTTCCATTGTGAACATTTACGGATCGATCGGGTTTACGAACTACGGTTACATCGACAAAGAAAAACCCGGAATCCTTAAACGATTGAATGATAAATCAACCGGTGAATGCCATACTTTTTTAGATGACATCGTCGGAGCGATTTCCGCCGCGGCTTCAAGCAGACTTGCTCACCGCGCGCGGCATACAGAATAAGGGCACCCTTTTAGGGCGCCCTTTTTTCAAATGTATGGAATCCATTCAGTCAGAGAGTCAATGGCGTGAGTCGGTTTTTCCATATCGTCTGTTATATGTTCTCTTTTCGTTACGCCTGTGTGAACGAGCAGCGTATCCATACCCGCGTTAATGCCGGCCATAATATCAGTGGCGTAGTTGTCGCCGACCATGAGTGTTTCAGACATATCTGTGCCGAGAACGCGCATCGCCTGCTCCATAATAATTGATTCCGGCTTGCCGATAAATACAGGCTGTACACCTGTAGATACGGTTAACACTGATGTCAGTGAGCCGTTTCCCGGCAGAAGCCCTCTTTCAGTCGGAATCGCAATATCTCCGTTAGTGGAAATAAAGCGGGCGCCATTTCTGATTGCCAGGCAGCCGACAGCAAATTTTTCGTATGTAATGGAACGGTCGATGCCAACAACGACAAAGTCCGCGTTTTCTCCGCCAAATGTCAGGCCATTTTCTTCAATCGCCTGGCGGATTCCTTCCTCCCCAATCACATACACAGACGCGTCTTTTTTCTGCTGTGCAATGTGCTGGGCAGTTGCCATGCTGGTCGTGAAGACCTGCTCTTCTGTTGCCGGAATATCAAAAGACACGAGCTTGTCCGCTACCTGCTTCGGTGTGCGCGAAGAGTTGTTTGTCACGAAAAGATAAGGAACGCCGCGATCTTTCAGCGTTCTGACAAATTCACACGCTTCCTCGATTTTTTCCGTGCCATTGTACATCGTTCCGTCTAAATCAATTAAATACCCTTTATATGTTTTCATATCCAACACTCCTGTGGCTTTCCAGTTGTTATTTAAACGCAGAAACAGGTCCTAGCTCTGTTTCCAAATAGCTTCTGATCCGTTTCGGGAAGTCCTGAAGAGCTGTTTGATGCGCCTTGATCAGCCTGTAAAGCTCGCCGCTGTCAGCGAGCAGATACTGTTGAACCAACGTTTTGCGGTAGGCGATCAATTTTTTGAGCTCATCACCCTCTTTTTCCGTGACAACTTTCTCATCAACAAGTATATCCATAATGTCGTCATAGCTGCCCGGGTCCCGCATAATAAAGCCGTCAATCATGTCATTGCCTGTATCCAAAATGCATTCGATTAACAGATGGCCTATACGCTGAAGTGCCAATTCCCCGATTTCAGACTGCCAGTCTGTTTGTGAGTCAAATAGCGCCAGCTGGTGCTCGAAGAACCCTAGTGTTTTTTCGATTTTGCTTCTGTCAACAAAATACATGACAGCATCCCCTTTGTGTATATTTATTTTCTGATCCGTTTCAAGACAAAATACGCACAGCCGAAATTGCAGTATTCGTAAATATATTCATCTAATGTGCTGATTTTCGTTTCGAAGGTTGCCTTTTGATTCTGGTCGTCAAAGAAGCCCTTGAGCCTTAACTGACCGTATCCCCAGTCTCCCACAATATAATCGTATTTATTTAATATATCGGAGTAGCGGGCTTTAAAAGCCTCTTCGTTGAAGCCGTCTTTGAAATTGTGCACCAATTCAAATTCGGCATTTTGAATAAGAATCATGATCTCACCTCTTTTTCACTCATTCCTATCATAATTCATTGCCCCGTCCCCATCAATTGCTAAAGAATAAATCATGCGATTTGGCTACCCTACACATGAGGAGGGATTGATAAATGAAACGAACCGCTGTCAGCCTCTGCCTGCTGACCGGACTATTATCCGGGTGCGGAGGCGCAGGATTGGATAATGCACAAAATGTCCGGAATCAGACGCAGAATCAAACCAAACCCATTCATGTGTCGGACCGCAACGAGGCTTTTAACAGGCATAATGAGAACGAACAATTTGGCTATGTTCGCTATCAAAAAGAACAATTTGACGGAGACCAGCAGAAAACGCCGGTGATGAACCGGGAAGAAACCGCTCACATGATATCAAGTTTAACGGTTCAGCTCCCCCATATTCAAGATGCTGCGACATTGGTGACTGACCGAGAAGCGCTTGTCGTATACAAAACCGATTCTAAAAACCGGGAGCTGACCGCCGATCAGGTGAAAAAAACAGCGGCTTCCGTGATACCGCGATACTATCACGTGTATATTTCCGATAATCCAAACCATATGCAGTCCGTCGAAAATTACAGCAATCTCGGCTCTGGTTCAAGGGATATTAGAGAGATCATGTCGGGGACGATTCAAGAAATGAAAACCTCCCCGCAAGGAAGCCCTGTCTCAGAGAATGAAAATGCCAATGGAGAAACGCGCCAGGACATGAAAATCGATAGGAATGACAAAAACGCCAGATGATCTGGCGTTTTGGCATTATGCTTGGGCTTGACGCTTTTTAGATGCTTCGTTTACTTGTTCATCCGCATGGTAAGAGGAACGGACAAGCGGACCGGCTTCACAATGGCTGAAGCCTTTTTGCATCGCGATTTCTTTTAATTCTGCAAATTCATCAGGATGGTAGTATTTTTGGACTTTCAAGTGTTTCTTCGTCGGCTGCAGATATTGGCCGATTGCCATAATATCCACGTTGTTCGCCAAGAGGTCGTCCATTACTTCAATAATCTCTTCTTTTGTTTCGCCAAGCCCGATCATGATACTTGATTTTGTCGGAATGTCAGGCTGCATTTCCTTCGCACGGCGCAAAAATTCCAATGAACGGTCGTACGTCGCACGCGCACGGACTCTTGGCGTCAGGCGGCGAACCGTTTCGATATTGTGATTCAGGATGTCTGGGCGTGTATCCATTAAGGTTTTTAGGTTATCGTAGTTTCCGCCCATATCAGACGGCAGCACCTCAATTGTTGTGAACGGGCTTTTTCTGCGGATCGCACGGACAGTTTCCGCGAAAATGCCTGCCCCTCCATCTTTCTGATCGTCACGCGCAACAGCCGTAATAACCGCGTGCTTCAGATTCATAAGCGCGACTGAATCCGCTACGCGTTCCGGCTCTTGTAGGTCAAGCTCAGTTGGAAGGCCTGTTTTGACAGCACAGAAACGGCATGCTCTTGTACAAACAGAACCTAAAATCATAAATGTCGCTGTACGTCTGACAGCCCAGCATTCATGAATATTCGGACATTTTGCTTCTTCGCATACGGTATGAAGGTTGTTTTCCCGCATGAGTTTTTTGAGCCCTGTATAGTTTTCATTTGTATTTAATTTAATTTTAAGCCATTCGGGCTTTCTGAGGTGTTCGTCTTTCTTTGCCAATTCCCATCATCTCCAATATCCAATATACTCAATTTCTGACACGAAACATTCTGAAAACGAGAAAGGTGCAGATTTTAGTTCTGCAACAAAAATAATGTTTTTCTAACTAAAGAAAGTCTTTTCTTTAGACACTTTAACATAGGAAAAATTTCTCGACAAGGGAAGATGATTACTGACATTTTTAAGCCAGGTTGCCGCAAACTATGTGTATTCAATATGAAAGGAGATTATTTTGTGAAAGTTTTGTTATCCGCTCTTCTTCTCCTTTTGTTTGCATTTGAGCCTTCTGCGTCTGGAAAAAAACTTTCAGATCCAGTGCTGTCGAAACGGATGGAATTATATCATAAAATCGAAGCTGTGACGCAGATCCCTTGGTATGCGCTCGCCGCTGTTGATCAATACGAAGAAAACGTGCGGAGCAACCGGAAAGATCTGCCTGAAAAGGCGGGAATCATCAGCATCTATATACCCGATGATATCTGGAGCGGGCCTGAAAACCCGAATCCGAAAGACGATGCGCCGTTAAGCATTAAAGTGTTTGACGGAATCGGAATGGATGGCGATGGAGACGGGAAAGCCGAGGTCAGCAACGATGAAGATATCTTGTATACGTTCAGCCAATACTTACTGTCGTATGGCACAGATGAAGACAACATCCGGATCGGGCTTTGGAATTATTACCGGCGTGATCAGACAGTGGGGATTATATCTGAATTCATGAAGCTGTTTAAAGCCTACGGCCATATTGATCTGGGCGAGCATGCATTCCCGCTTCCGATCAGAACCGATTACAGCTACCGAAGCACGTGGGGAGATGCCCGCGGCTTCGGTGGAAGACGGATTCATGAAGGTACGGATATCTTTGCCCATTACGGCCTTCCTGTCAAATCCACATGTTACGGCGTAGTTGAAATGAAGGGCTGGAACCGCTTCGGAGGATGGAGAATCGGCATCAGGGACATTAACAATACGTATCATTATTTTGCCCATCTCAATGGGTTTGCCAAAGGGATTAAAACAGGACAAATCGTTGAGCCTGGCCAAGTGATCGGATCAGTCGGCAGCTCCGGATCCGGCCCGCCGGGAACCGCCGGGAAGTTCCCGCCGCATCTGCACTATGGCATGTACAAAGATAACGGAAGAACCGAATGGTCATTTGATCCATACCCGCATTTGAGGGCGTGGGAGCGATATGAATACCAAAAAAAGAAGTAACAAAAAGCCGCCTCTTCGACAGGCGGCTTATTTGCTGCTTTTTTCTTTTTTTGAATCAGCACCGTCTTCTTCTTTGCTGCTCGGGAGCTGGACAGAAGGCGTGACACCCGAGCCGCCGCTTCCATTATAAAACTGCGGCACTTCGCCCTGCACTGCTTTAATCGATACAGGAACATTATTTGTGACGACAGCGGTTTTGCTGGCAAATGGAATGATGACCTTCACTTTAATTTCGACAAAGATGCTGATATCAATAAGTGCGTTATTTATGCCATACGGCTTGATTTTGGTTTTGACATCTGTAAAAGCGTCACCGATTAAATTGAACCGGACCGGGATTTTCGGCCCGAGGTTTCCAAGAAGGCTGTTGCCGGTTACCTGTCCCAGCGGAATGTTGATCATAATGTTTTCACTGGCGCCGCTGTGTCCGGTATGGGTTTCCATCTCTTTCAAATGAGCCTGAAGCTGCTTTGTCACTTTTGTTTTCACACTGTTTACAACCTGTGTATTAAAATCGATTGTCGTTAAGTTTCCGTTTTCATCAGAATTCATTTGAAACATATCTTTCATATTTTCACTGTCAGACATATAGTCCTCAATCGAATCCTGGATCACCTCTGTCGCTATACGCTTCGTTTCCATCTCGCCGATGTCCATTAAAACAGGTTTGATCGAGCCATTGATCATCCAAAGGCTGACCGTTGTTGACAGGATAAAAAAAACAACGGACAGGAGCATCACGTAACGGAAAGGCAAAGGTCCTCTCTTGCGAAAAGGGCCGCGATATCTTGGCAAGAAAATCCCCCCTTACATATCACAATGTATGCTTGTAAGAGGGGACATAGTAATAGCCGGGGCCAATTTATTTTATTTCACCATTTTTAAAAGCGCTTCTCTGCCGCTCATACCGACTTTGATGCCAAGATCTTCCGCAGCGTACGTGACGGATTCTAAAGGTGCGTCTAACAGCTGGTCAATGGTGCGGACACCAACTGCGCGTCCCGCCACAATGCCGCGCTCCTTTAATTTTTCATTCAGCAGCGCCACATCAAGCGCACCGCACATAATGTATCCGTGATCATTGGCGACGGCCATAAAATTCGTTTTGGGAAGCTTTACTGTCACAGCTGTAAAAGGCTGTCCTTCTATCATGATCGGTGTCAGGTTTACCACGTCAACCACTCCCTTCATTCATCACTTTATGATGAAGGGCACAGCTTGTTGTGGGCTGACTGCCTTATTGTGCAAGCTTCCAAGCAAGCAGATCCCGCAAAAATTCCGGCATAAAATATTCTTTTTCTGCAGCGTCGCGAATCAACGGAAACAGTTTGCCGAGCGTAAACATATCAAGCACCGCAACGGAGTATTGTTTATGTTTTTCAATATCTTCCCCGTTCAGTGTGATCCGGGTGACGTGGGTGATCCCGTCATCGAGCCGTTTCGTTTCTACCTCAACGCCGGCATACACCATTTTCCCCATCACTTCTCCGCGGAAGCCAAGTCCTTTGATCCGGAGCTGCTCCATTTGTTCGGAAGCGGCATGGACAATGGTTTCCTTCAATTCTTCTCCCGTCAGGCGGACAGCCACCGGGTTGATCGGATGCGGACAGATGCGGTGCAGATCCAACTTTGTCACAGGACCTGCTTTTAGCGGACCGAGAATGACACCTGAATTGACCATACTGATGTCCGTCTCGCACCATTCCTTTAAGGCGTATGCCAAAAGCAAAGGCAGCTCTGATTCTTCAAACCACTTCACCTCAGCATCTTGTGCAAGCTCTGCAACGGCATCGGACAGTTTCTCCTCGGCTTCACGTTCTTTTTCATTGAGAAACGCTTTTGTTTCTGCGGATTCTCCTGTCCATTCCGCCATGTTCTGCACAGAAGCCGTTTTGCTGATGATGCTTTGCTGTACGCTGTCCACCGTGATTTCTACACAGCCGACATAATGCCCGTATTTCTCGGCGCTGGCCAGCAGTACCCCATTCACCACTTGTCCATCTTCAAGCAAATGATGGGTATGTGATTCGAGGATTACATCAATCTCAGGCACCGCTTCAGCCACTGCCTGATCATCAAGAATGCCTAAATGTGACAGCAGAACGATAATATCAGCCTGCCCTTTCACATCCAGAATGGTTTCCTTTATGCTTTCAAGAGCATCCGTTACTGTCCATCCCAGCTTGTCATATACAGGATAATACGGCACAGTTACACCTAAGAAAGCAATGGACATACCGTTTTTCAATGATTTGATATGGTAAGGCACCGCCCAGGACGGACGGTTTCCGTTTTTATCAAACAGGTTAGAGACGATGACAGGAAATTCAGCATGATCATATAAGGCAGCAAGCTCTTCATGCGGAAGCGTAATCCCTTCGTTATTGCCGATCGCCGCTCCATCAATGTGAAGGCGGTTTAAGAGATCGACATTCGCTTTTCCGAATGTCGCCTCTGTCACGAATTGAAAACGATCAAGATGATCGCCAATATCAAAAACGAGCGTCTCTTCGCCGTCTGACTGATGCTCTTTTCTTTTCTGCTCGATATAATCTACAATTTTCGGCCAATTTTCAAAATGGCTGTGCAAATCATTTGTATGATATAAGCGGAGCTTCTCCTTCATAATATCTCTCCCTAATCGTTCAGCTGAAAATGCCTTCATAAATGAGCTGGCAGCCGATCAAAATCAATACGATCCGCATGATCATAACGATCGTTTTCGTCTGCATTTTTCTGTTGATGGCGGCGCCAAGCTTTCCGCCGAACCAAGCGCCGGGCACAAGCGCGAGGGCGTACAGCCAATTGACGTGCCCGGAAATCATATGTGAAACAGACCCTGTCATAGAAGACAGGAAAATAATAAACATGGACGTTGCCACCGCAACCTTCGGCGGAAACAGAAATAACAGCATCATCGCCGGAACCATCAGTGATCCGCCGCCTATACCGAAAAGTCCGCCTAAAAAACCGACAACAAAGGCAATGGCAATACCCACAGAGGCCTGATATGAGTACGTATAAGGCTCACCGGCATCATCCTGAAATGTCCGGATAATTCCTTTGTGCGCTTTGTTGATTGGCCGGGCTTTCGCTTTCAGCATTAAGGATAATGAAATCAGAATCATAAAAATGCCAAACCAAACGGAAAACGAGTTTGAATTGAACAGCTTTGACACGTAAGCCCCGATCATGCTGCCGGGACCTGAACCGATAAAGAAAATGAGCCCGCTCTTATAATCAACTGTTTTATATTTAATATAAGCCAAAGTTGAAGAAAGGCCCGTAAAAATAATGACCAAAAGCGAAGTTCCAATCGCAACCTGCGGCGTCACATCCTGAAACAGCTGCGTCACTGTGCTTAAAAACATCAGAGACGGCACAATGACAATTCCGCCGCCAAGCCCGATCAGACTTCCTACCGTACCTGCGATTAATCCCAGTACGACCAAAATCACAAACGACATCAATAAAAACCTCTTTTCTAAAATAAATCGAGCTGTCTCGGAGCAAGTCCGCTGTACTCGATATCAAGCAGTTCAAGCATCTGCTTGCCGTTATCCGCGGCGTCACCGCCGGAATTGTTGTTGAACAGAACAAAAACATCCTTACATTGCTGCTGCAATTCATTCAGGTGCTTTTTCCAATCCTCCAGCTCCTGTTGGTTGTAGCGGTATAAGTACCTGACCTCCCGCCAGTTTTTCCCGCCATCAGGCTTCATCCAGCCCTGCTTGTTGCGTCCGTGAAATCTGACGAGCGTTTTGTTTTCATCGGTCGCGCGCAGCACAGTCGGAACGCTGCCTTCTCCGATTTGTGGTTCATCACAGACACTGTGAATCCAGCCTTCCGCTTTCATAAATGAAAGCGTCTGCTCATAAAATGGCGGCGAGAACCAGGAACGGTTTCTGAATTCAAGCGCGCAAGGAATATCTCCCATTTGGTGCTTGCACCATCTCAAATAGGCGACATTCTCCTTCTTGCAGTCAAACCACGGCGGAAATTGAAACAGCACCATGGCGAGCTTATTGCTATGTAAATATGGCGTTAAAGACACCTTAAACGCATCAAACATCTCCTCTTTTGAGTCAAAGGGAATTTCGCCGCGCTGATGCCCTGTCATGCCCTGATATGCTTTCACGATAAATTGGAAGGTTTCGGGCGTTTCCTTCACCCACTTTTCATTATTGCGCGCCGGCTGAATCGCGTAAAAACTCGCGTCTAATTCCACGATCGGAAAATGGGAGGAATAGGCCTGCAATTTTTTCTGGCTGGCCGTTTTCGGCGGATAGATGCTGTCATGATCCCCCCACCCCGTCAGTCCGATATAAATCACACTCATTCACCTCTCTTCCAGTTTATCACACGTGTTTTCAGGTTTCCTTGGAAATGCTGTTCATATGGCGGGAAAATGCAGAACGAAGATGCTGATATTGTTCCTCATTCGTATCTAAAAACGCCTCTTCTCTTGAGGAAGGAATATGCTGATATTCAATAGGCGCCTGAAACTGCTCACTCGTAAAATCGTACATCACACCATTGATGCTGTTGTAAAAATGCCAGCTCTCACCGACTTTTGTTTTGAAAATCGTGCCGCCGAAATGGTCTTGAATCACCAATGCCGTCACGCCGCATTGCCCGCATGACGGGCATTCTTCCGTCCATTTAGAGCTCGAATGACGCGACCAGGATTGCTTAAGTATGTATTTGACATGCTCCATTGCCTCCGCCTCCTTTAAAAAAAGATACCACGTTGATGAGATTTTAAAAACTAGAACGGAGGAAATCAAAAAACCCGGCGGTAAAATCCGCCGGGCTTACGAAGGAACGACCAGAGCTCCGTCAATTTCAGTGATTTTTTCCCCATCATTGTACACGCACCGGCCTTTGCTGTAAGTGGCCGAAATGCTGCAGGGAAATGTATGTCCTTCGTAAATGCTTTTTTTATGCTTTGCAAACATCGATTCTCTTGTAACAGTGTACGGCTCCATGCTGACGAGCACGAAATCTGCATCACACCCCGCCTCAAGCCGCCCTTTTTTCTGAAGGCCGAATCGTTTTGCAGGGGCCGCCGCTGTCCATTCTGCGATGGTTTCAAACGGAATCTGATGCTCAAGCGCCAGTTCCAGCATTCCTAATAAAGTGAACTGCCCGCCGCTGATTCCGCCCCATGATAAAAACATGTTATCCTCCCGCTTCAAGGATGGACGGCAGGGGGAATGGTCTGAGGAAACCATGTCAATGTCCCCGGCAATGAGCGTCTCGATCAGCGTCTCTTTTGATTGCCGCGACCGGAGCGGAGGCGCGCATTTTGCGACAGAGCCCCTTTGCCGTAAATCGTCATGGCTGAACAAGACATAATGCGGGCATGTTTCAACCGAAACATCAAGACCTTCCTGTTTCGCCTCTCTGATCAGCCGGACCGCTTTCGCCGTGCTGATATGGACAAAATGAACCGGACAGCCTGTCACCTTCGCATACTGAATCGTGCGATACACCGCTTCAACTTCTGCTTCCTCCGGGCGGGAGGCGGCGTACGCATCCGCATCCACCTTTCCTTTATTGGCCAAAACCATCTGCAAGTAGCTTGTGATCGCGTCGCTTTCCGCGTGGAGAGCGAGGATTTTTCCTGCAGCCGCGATTTCTGCCATGCCTTTGAGCAATGTCCGTTCATCAACAGAGCGGAACTCATCAGTGCCTGACTTTGATAAAAACGCTTTAAACCCGATCGCTCCCGCTTCAGCCATCGGACGGATGTCCTCGATATGGCCTGGCACAAGGCCGCCCCATAGCGCAAAATCCACGGCAGATTTTTGCCTGCCTAGCTCAGCTTTTGCGAGAAGATGCTCTGCCGTCACGGTTGATGGAATACAGTTGAGCGGCATATCAAAATAGGTGGTGCAACCGCCTGCGGCCATCATTTGAGAACCTGTTTCAAACCCCTCCCAATCCTCCCTGCCCGGTTCATTAAAATGAACATGGCAGTCTATCACACCAGGAAACACGTATTTCCCGTCTGCCTGGATGATTTCCGTCCCGCTTGCTTCAATGTCAGAACCTATCTCGGCAATGACACCGTTTTGAACTGCAATCTCAGCTTCTATAACGCCATCTGGCGTAACTGCCTTCGCACCTTTTATCACCATATCGTAAGCCATATTGATCCCCCCATGTCAGGATGACGATTTTTCATGTCAGTTTATGTAACACAACCAGTTCTATTTTCAACAGTTTACTGCTACTATGATCGTATTACATCAGCAAAACCGCTAGAATTCCTATTGAAAATTATTCACCTTAACCAATGTTTTTATAGAAAAGGAGAATGCGCTATGAATATTTTTGATGTGATGAAAATACCGGCTTTTGAAAACGCCAATTTAATCGCTGGAAAAGCAGGAGGGGAAAGAGAGGTTCAGCATGTCAATATGATGGACGCTCCGGATATCGCAGACTTTTTGCATAAGAATGAATTGCTCGTCACCACCGCCTATCACCTGAAGGATCACCCGCATCAATTATCTGAACTGATTCGGCAAATGGCAAAACGCGGCTGCGCGGGCCTCGGCATTAAAACAAAGCGCTATCTGGAAGATATCCCGAAGGAAATCATCGAACTGGCCGATTCATATGCGTTTCCGATCATTGAACTTCCAGAACACATCCGCCTCGGCGATATTGTAAATGCCACACTCAGCCACATTCTCGATATGCGTTCTAACGAGCTGCAGCAAGCCATTTACGCGCACAAAAAATTCACAAACCACATTATGAGCGGCAAGGGGCTGCAATCCCTCCTTAAAAAGGTGTCAGACCTCCTTCAGCTTCCCGTGCTGCTGCTTGACCAGCATGCCAAAATGCTGTCCGCGTCTCATCAGATTTCAGTTGAGACTGAAAAGCTGAAAGGCACCCTGAATACCGTATCCGGGCCGTTTTTCACTTGTTTCTCTACAATCTCAGATCAGAAAACATATTCTGTCCTGCCTATTTATAATCACGAAAAAAACTGCGGCTACCTGCTGATACCGGACATGGTCCAGGCCGGCGATAAAGGATTGATCCTCACGATTGAACAAGCGGCCAACGTCATTTCCTTTGAACTGCTGAAGGAAAATGCGCTGAAGCAGTTCAGCCGGCGGGCTCGCAATGAGTTTTTCAACAATTTTATTGAACGGTCCTTTTCTTCAGATGACGAAATCAAAAACCGGGCGAAAGAATTCAAGCTGCGCTGGGATCAAAAATACATGTGCATTGCCGGCAAACTCGATCGGAATGATGAATCAATCAGTTTTACAGAAAATCAGCTCGCTTCCGACAGCGTATTCGAATTTCTTGAAGGTGAACTATCAGCCTTCCCGTTTCCGCCTCACTTCTTTATGAAAGGAAATGTCGGCATTATTCTAATCGAGGCGACAGACAGCTGGAGTGAAATGCACGCCTCGGTGATCAGCTTTTTAGAACAGTTTCAAACACAGGTCAGCGCTCAATTTAAACGAACCGTGTCCTTTGGCATCAGCAATATCTGCCAAAAGCTCATTGATGTTCCCGACGCTTTCACAGAAGCTTCTGATGCTCTGCAATCGGGGCATTTGTCAAGAAGCACCGCATTTATCCAGGTGTATCACGCCAAAGATGTGCCTGAGCTTCTGCGCTTGCTCCCAGTTGAGGATTTGAAGAAATTTTACAACTCCACGCTTCAGAGCCTCGCTGAAAAACAGCAGGAGGATCAAAGCCTGCTTCATACGCTTTCCGTCTATTTAGAGACACACTGCCAAATTTCAGAGACGGCAAAGCGTCTGTACGTTCATCGCAATACGGTCATATACCGCCTTGAAAAATGCGAAGAGCTTCTGGGTAAAAGCTTAAAAGATCCTGAAACAACGATGCGTTTGCGGCTTGCCTTACGTATGCAGCGGCTGATCAGCTAATGTTTGTTACATTTTCTTACAAAATGAATCATTTTTCGTCACTTTCAGCAATCACACTTGTCTTTTTCAGCTACTGTATCCAATGACACCCCTCGATCGGCACGATATCATGTTACTAAAGTTCACATACAGGGAGGGACTATAGTGAAAAAAAGATCGTTTAAGGTGTTTACGCTTAGCCTGCAGCATGTGCTCGCCATGTATGCAGGTGCGATTTTGGTGCCCCTGCTTGTCGGCAGGGCGCTGAATGTAACAACTGAACAGCTGTCCTACCTATTGGCGATTGACCTGTTAACATGCGGCGTCGCGACGCTTTTGCAAACCTTGCGCGGAGCATACATCGGCATCGGGCTTCCCGTCATGCTTGGCAGTTCATTTGTGGCCGTCACCCCGATGATTGCAATCGGCAGCAATTACGGCATTCACGCGATTTATGGTTCCATCATCGCGGCCGGTGTGTTCATCTTTTTGTTTGCGCGTTTTTTCGGCAAGCTGACTGTGTTATTTCCTCCTGTCGTAACAGGTACCGTTGTGACCTTGATCGGCCTTTCACTTGTTCCGACAGGTGTGAAAAATATGGCTGGCGGCGAAAAAATAAACGGCAGCGCCAACCCCGAATACGGTTCGCTCGAAAACCTTCTTCTCTCTGTCGGTGTCCTTGTTCTGATCTTAGTCCTCAACCGCTTTCTCAAAGGATTTGCCCGAACACTGTCCGTTCTGATCGGCATCGCCGCCGGAACAGCGGCAGCAGCGATCATGGGCAAAGTCAGCTTTTCTTCTGTTACAGAAGCACCGTTCTTCCAAATCCCGAAGCCTTTTTACTTCGGAGCCCCCACGTTTGAAATCGGTCCGATCTTAACGATGCTGATCGTCGGAATCGTCATTATTGTGGAATCAACCGGCGTTTTTTACGCAATCGGAAAGATATGCGGCAGACCTTTAACTGAAAAAGATCTCGTCAAAGGCTATCGAGCGGAAGGAATCGCCATTCTCATCGGCGGGCTGTTCAATGCCTTTCCTTATAATACCTTTGCGCAAAACGCCGGCTTATTGCAGCTGACCAAAGTGAAAACAAGAAACATCGTCGTTACCGCAGGCTGTATCCTTGTCTGTCTCGGGCTGATTCCGAAGATTGCCGCCCTTGCATCTGCCGTTCCTGCTGCTGTACTTGGCGGCGCGACCGTCGTCATGTTCGGCATGGTGATTGCCTCCGGCGTCAAAATGCTCAGCACAGCGGATCTCAAAAATCAATACCACCTTCTGACCATCGCATGCTCAATCGCACTTGGCATCGGCGCCAGCACGGTCCCCAGGATTTTTGCTGAATTCCCCGCTCCGATCCGGATTCTGGTCAGTGACGGCACCATCACTGGCAGCCTGACCGCCATCTTTTTGAATCTATTTTTCAGCTTGCGCGACAAAAAAGAATTAACAGCACAGCAAACAGAACTTCCGGTATTAGAACGTACACTCGTATTAGAAAAAGAGGTGTAAAAAAGATGAAGGAACAACACAATGCCTTACAGCTGATGATGCTGGGGCTTCAGCACATGCTTGCCATGTATGCGGGAGCCATTCTCGTTCCGCTGATCGTCGGAGCGGCGATCGGGCTGAATGCGGGGCAGCTGACGTATTTAATCGCGATTGATTTGTTTATGTGCGGGGCGGCAACTCTTTTGCAGCTCTGGAGAAACCGATATTTCGGCATCGGCCTTCCCGTTGTGCTCGGATGTACGTTTACCGCAGTCG
The DNA here is from genome assembly GCF_000877815.1 of Bacillus sp. YP1. NCBI lineage: Bacteria > Bacillati > Bacillota > Bacilli > Caryophanales > Bacillaceae > Bacillus > Bacillus sp. YP1. Next base: position 2,945,471 of record NZ_CP010014.1, read on the forward strand.
GCCCGATGATTTCCATCGGCAGCACTTACGGTGTCCCAGCGATATATGGTGCCATTATCGCCGCAGGACTGATTGTCGTCTTAGCCGCGGGCTTCTTCGGGAAGCTTGTCCGTTTTTTTCCGCCTGTCGTAACCGGATCAGTCGTCATGATCATCGGCATCAGCCTGATTCCAACGGCAATGAATAACCTGGCCGGAGGTGAAGGAAGCAAAGAATTCGGCTCACTCGACAACGTGCTCCTCGGGTTTGGCGTCACAGCTTTTATCTTATTGCTATTTTATTTCTTTAAAGGCTTTATCCGCTCCATAGCGATTTTACTCGGTCTTATCGCAGGAACAGCGGCTGCATATTTGATGGGAAAGGTCGATTTTTCTGAGGTCTTGGAAGCGTCTTGGCTTCATGTTCCGTCTCTGTTTTATTTCGGACCGCCAACCTTTGAGCTGCCGGCTGTTGTCACGATGCTTCTCGTTGCGATTGTCAGCCTCGTTGAATCGACAGGCGTTTATTTTGCCCTCGCTGATATCACAAACCGCAGGCTGTCGGGGAAGGATCTGGAAAAGGGCTACCGGGCAGAAGGCCTTGCGATTTTGCTGGGCGGCTTATTTAACGCGTTTCCCTATACAGCTTTCTCGCAGAATGTCGGCATCGTTCAGCTCTCAAAGATGAAAAGTGTCAACGTCATCGCCATCACAGGAATCATACTGGTCGCGATCGGCCTGGTTCCAAAAGCAGCGGCCCTGACAACAGTGATCCCCACCCCAGTTCTCGGCGGCGCAATGATCGTCATGTTCGGCATGGTCATTTCTTACGGGATCAAAATGCTATCCAGCGTTGACCTTGATTCGCAAGGCAACTTGCTGATTATCGCCTCTTCCGTCAGCTTGGGGCTTGGCGCTACAACAGTTCCCGCGTTGTTTTCATCTCTTCCGGGCGCGGCCTCTGTCTTGGCAGGAAGCGGAATTGTGATCGGCAGTTTGACGGCCATTGCACTGCACGCTTTTTTTCAAACCAAACAGCCGAATGGCGCAGACATAAAAACGTAAAGGAAGATGCCAATGTTCACAATGGATGACCTGAACCAAATGGACACACAAACACTGACAGGCACACTTGGTTCTATTTTTGAACACTCTTCATGGATTGCGGAGAGATCCGCAGCACTACGGCCGTTTTCGTCCCTTTCTGATCTTCACCGCAAAATGACTGGCATAGTAAAAGCCGCGGATCGCGAGACACAGCTTGATTTAATCAAAAAGCATCCCCGGCTCGGAACAAAGAAAACAATGAGCGATGACTCGGTACGAGAGCAGCAGAACGCGGGGCTCAGCAAATTAGAACAGCAGGAATACGAGGAGTTTCTCATGCTGAATGAACACTATTATGATCGCTTCGGCTTTCCTTTTATTTTAGCGGTGAAGGGAAAGACGAAACAGGACATTCACCAAGCCCTGCTGGCAAGGCTTGAGAGCGAACGAGAAACGGAGTTCCAGCAGGCCCTTATAGAAATTTACCGAATCGCCCGCTTTCGTCTGGCTGACATCATCACTGAAAAAGGAGAGACGCAAATGAAAAGAACTATGTCTTATGGCAAAGGAAATGTATTTGCATACCGAACGTTTTTAAAACCGCTCACTGGAGTGAAGCAAATCCCAGAATCATCTTTTGCCGGGAGAAGCAATACCGTTGTCGGCGTTGATGTGACATGCGAAATTGGCGGAGAAGCCTTCCTGCCATCATTTACAGACGGAGACAATACTCTCGTCGTGGCAACGGATTCAATGAAAAACTTTATCCAGCGCCATCTCGCATCCTATGAAGGAACGACAACCGAGGGGTTCCTACACTATGTAGCTCACCGATTTTTAGATACCTATTCTCATATGGACAAGATCACTCTGACTGGCGAAGACATTCCGTTTGAAGCAATGCCTGCATACGAGGAGAAAGAGCTCAGCACAAGCCGCCTCGTCTTCAGAAGATCGCGTAATGAACGAAGCCGCTCTGTGCTGAAAGCAGAACGAAGCGGGAATACCATAACGATTACAGAGCAATACAGCGAAATCATGGATCTTCAGCTCGTCAAGGTGAGCGGCAACTCCTTCGTCGGCTTCATCCGGGACGAATATACGACTCTTCCCGAAGACGGCAACCGCCCGCTGTTTGTCTATTTAAACATCAGCTGGCAATATGAAAATACAAATGACGCATACGCTTCTGATCCAGCCCGCTACGTCGCGGCTGAACAAGTCCGCGACTTGGCAAGCACCGTTTTTCACGAGCTCGAAACCCCTTCAATCCAAAACTTAATCTATCATATCGGCTGCAGAATATTAGCAAGGTTCCCGCAGCTCACTGATGTCAGCTTCCAATCTCAAAATCACACGTGGGATGCGGTTGTCGAAGAAATCCCGGGCTCACAAGGAAAAGTCTACACCGAACCACGCCCGCCATACGGTTTCCAACATTTTACCGTGACAAGAGAAGACGCCGAGAAAGAAAAACAGAAAGCCGCTGAAAAATGTCGGAGCCTGAAAGCCTGATGGGAAAACTGACAACCCATATTTTAGATTTAACCAGCGGCAAACCAGCGGCGAACGTAAAAATTGAAGTGAAGCGGCTGGGCGAAAGTATTTTGAAAGAGGTTTACACTAACAATGACGGCAGAGCCAATGTCCCTCTGCTGGCTGGTGAAGAGCTGGTGTCCGGAGAGTATGTGATGGAATTTCATGCAGGAGACTATTTTGCGAATAAAAACGTGAATACGATCGACCAGCCGTTTTTAACCATCGTCACCGTCCGTTTTCAGCTTGCAGATCCAGATGCACATTATCATATCCCGCTCTTGCTGTCGCCGTTTGGTTATCAGGTGTATAGGGGGAGTTAAGAAGGAAGCCCGCCGGTGAGGCGGGCTTCTATTTGCACTTCAATAAACTTTTGATCCTAGGACAGTACTTGCAGTGATCCCACGCTTAGTGAAACAACAGCTTGAATAAACATTCACCAATATTTTTCAGGATAATTGCCTACGAGAAAAATATCCTGTAGTCCTTTCATTTATAAATCGGGTTTCAAACTAATAAGTCAGCTCTTAGAAGCCGAGCTCCCTTTTCCAATCCAATAAACAGACCGCGTTTTTCTCGAAAAATTACTCTGAAAACAATTGCTGCGGTTTTAATAGTTTTGATAATGCGTTCTCTCTTACACCTTTAGACAAAATATTCATTTTTTCTTTTTTAGACTTAAATCTATGTCGAAAATGATCGTTTGGCATATCTTATACTATCTCCACTAAAGGAGGTGACATTATGGGATTCTACAATTCTGGTGGATACAATGGAAACTCTGGTTACTCAAACGGTTTCGGGAGCTCCTTCGCTTTGATCGTGGTGCTATTCATTTTGTTGATCATTGTTGGAGCAGCTATCTTTAATTATTAAGTTTAACTTTCCTTGCCTCCGCCGTATCCAACACCTCCCTGTCCGACAGACGCCATAAGAAGTTTTTATGGCGTCTTTGCTATGTGATTCACTAATCATTTTCTAATCCAGAAGCTGTCAAGTTCTACGAGATTTATCGTGTGTTTTCCCACAACGCTTCTGCGTCTTGATCGCGCTGTCTGACTGAGGCTAAAAAAGTCCGGCTCTTAAAAGCCGGACTCCAGACTACCCCCGTTCAACTCTCTTCTAATCCTGCAAGCTGACCGCATAATCCCGCCATACCCGGTACACCGGCACAAGTTCCCCGCCAGCCCTTCTTCTATATCTTTGTCAGAAGGTTGAGGGGTTTCCCGAAACAGTGCTTTAAGCGCAATTATCATTCCTGGGGTACAGTAGCCGCATTGGAAGCCTCCTTCTTCCATAAAAGCGGTTTGGCAGATATCCAGTTCCTCTTGTTGTACGCCCTCGATTGTTGTAATGGAGTGGCCGTCCACTTGATAAGCCATGGTCATACACGCATTGGCCAGTTTTCCGTCGATTAAAATAGAGCAGGCTCCGCAGCGGCCGATTCCGCAGGACACCTTTGTCCCGGTCAGCTGAAATTCCTTTCTAAGCAAGTCACTCAGATGTGTCGTAGGAATGGCAGCAACCTCCCACTCCTGCCCATTCACGGTCATCCGGAACTGTTCCTTTTTTACAGGAAATGGCCCGGCCTCTTTTACGTCCATTGCTTCAGCCCCTTTCTGTCGATCGCTTCAAGCAGCTCTTCTCTTGAAATTGGCAGCTTGTTTATCCAGCATCCGACCGCATCATGTACTGCCTTTACAATCGCCGGAGTGATGGCGATTGTTCCGATTTCGCCAACACCGCGCGGTCCATATGCATCACCCTTCATTAGTTCTTCTATTGCGATCACCTTCATGTCAGGAACGTCTTTGACTCCAGGGATCAAATAGTGATCTAGATTTTCTGCGGCATAACGGCCGTCCGTCATTTTCGCTTCCTCCATCAGCGTATAGCCGAGTGCCATGGCAGCGCCGCCTTCAATTTGACCTCGATATCCCTGCGGACTGACAACCGGACCTGCCGCAATAGCGTGCTCACAATCTATCAATTTGACATCGCCTGTTAACAGATCTACCTCCACCTCAACGGCAGCCGCTCCAAATGAGTAGAGGAAATGGCCGCCCACCACAGGGTCAGGCGTTGTTGGAAAGTCAAAGGCCGTTTCCTCTGCCAAAGGGCCTTTTTCAGCCAGCTCCTTATACGTAACTACGAGCGCCTTTGTGTTTTTGTCACGCAAGCCTGCAGCGCCGGGAATAAGGTTTTCCGCTGAACAGCCGCTCCATTCTGCCGCCCGTTTTTTCAACTGAGATAGAAACGGCTTCTTCAAACGCTGGATCGCGTGCCACACCATGCTTGTGCCGCGGGATGCTGTGGAGGAGCCTGACTTCGGCACTTTTGCGGTATCCCCAATAACAATGGAAATATCCTCTGCGGCACAACCTAACTCCTCCATGACAATCTGTTCAATCGCTGCTAGAATCCCCTGTCCGCATTCTTCAAATCCAAACGAAGCAGTGATTTTGCCTTCACTCGAAAGAGACAAACGGCCTCCTGCCGCATCCATTCGGCCAAACCCCAGCCCGCCGCCGTGCATTGTAATTGCCGCTCCCGTGCCTCTTTGCAGATACCCGCAGTTCCGGCTGGTTCTTGTAAGAATGGGAGATTTAGATATGGCATTCAACACCTGTGCCGCTCCGTCAGTCGGTGCAATCCGATGCTCAAGAGGCCCCAAGTCATGCGGTTTTCTGATATTTTTTCTTCTCAGCTCCAGCGGGTCGATGCCGAGCATGCCGCTGAGACGATCGAGATGGGTTTCGAGTGCAAATGTGATTTGGTTGCCGCCAAAGCCTCGAAATTCCCCCGCCACCCCGTTGTTCGTAAATACTGATATTCCTTCAGTCCGGATATTCGGAATACGGTACGGCCCCGCGGCATGCTCGACAGAAAAATCTAGAACGGCAGGTCCAAGCGTGGCGTAAGCGCCTGTGTCCGCCACAATTTTCACGTCGTGCGCCAATAGATTTCCCGAATGATCTGCACCCGTTTTTATCGTAATCTTCATCGGATGGCGCTTAATGCCAGAACGTACAGATTCCTTTCGTGTCTGATGGATTTTGACAGGGCGTCCGCTTTTCAGGGCCAAAAGCGCAGCATACGGCTGAATATTCAGCTCATCCTTCCCTCCGAACGAGCCGCCCATCGGACTTGACACAATCCTGATCTTCTCTTCAGGAATGTCAAAAATACGGGCAAGCTGGAAACGGTCTTTATAGCCGTGCTGAGTTCCTGCATACATCGTAAAACCCCCGTCGTCTTCCGGAACGGCTACGCCTCCCTCCGTTTCCATATACGTATGCATCTGCCGCGGCAGCTCATAGGTTTCTTCAAGGACTGTATCAGATGCTTGAAACCCTTCTTCCACATCGCCGTTTGAAAAAAATGTGCGGTGCAGGATATTCCCGTCCTCATGCAGTCTTTGCGCATTCGGCCGAAGCGCTTTTTCTGGTGAATCTATGACTTCCAGCTCTTTATACTCAACTCGAATCAGCTCCAGCGCCGCTTCCGCGATTTCCTCCGTTTCCGCAGCAACTGCGGCGATCGCATCCCCGACATACCGCACCCTGTCCTCACATAAAACCGGCTGATCAGGGATGACAATGCCAAATCGGTTTAAGCCAGGAACGTCTTTATGCGTGACGATGGCTTGCACGCCTTCCATTTTCTCAGCTTTTATGGTGCAAACCGACACAATCTCTGCATGAGGATAAGCACTTCTCAGCACCTTGCCATACAGCATTCCCAGAAAGCTGAGATCGGTCATATATTTCAATTCCCCTGTGACCTTATCCCTTCCATCCGGCCTGACTCTTGACGGTTTGTTGATGATCATTTATTCCCCTCCCTCAGCCATCAGCTCTGCCATGATGACGTTGGCAGCGGCTTTTTTTCTGTATGCCGCTGACATAAAAGCATCTGAGGAAAACGGCAGCTCATGGATAAGTGTTTTGTACAGCTCATGCGAGTCCCACCCTGGTGCCATCCATTTCGCTTCGCTGTCCAATAATCTCCTAGGGGTGATATCGGCATGGCCAGCGGCGAGGCGAATGCCGCCGTCTTTCAAAAAACGTCCAGCTGCAACAGCAGCCGCTCCTGTAAAAGCCTGGCGCCTCCCAAGCTTGTGATAAAATACACGCTCTCCCTCCGCCCGCGGGATGATGACACGCGTGACGATAGCCGTTCTAAAGTCTTCCTCACTGAGCCAAGCGCCAAGCGGCAGCCTGATTAGCTCCTTTTGATATACGATAAGCTCAGCACCAAGCACAAGCAGAAGCGGAATGAAATCACCGATTTTACTCGCTATGTTGCCGCCAATCGTGGCACGGCTGCGGATCCCCGGTGCAGCGACAGCGGAAGCAGCGTCACTGAAACAGCCAAGCGCTCTCTTGATCAAAGGGTTCTTTCTGCATTCATTCAGTGATGTGAGCGCCCCGATCGACACGTGGGTGTCACTGGCGCTGATCCCTCGCATCTCGTCAATCCCTTCAAGGCTGACAAGGTGCTGTTTCGGCAGAGTTCCTTTGTCCCACTGAAGCTGAAGCAGCGTGCTTCCCGATGCGGCACACACATCCGGAGCAAGCTTCTCTAAAAGCGAATAGGCCTCATCAAGCGCTGTCGGCCTCCATAATTGAATATTCATCCTTGCTTTTGTCACTTGGCCGTTCAAGCCATCGCCCTCCTTACCATGTCATATTCCTCGGGTGTATCAATATCGTCCAACTCGCCGCTATCCTTTGCCTCCAAAACCGCTCCTGCTCCAAGCTGTCCGCTTTTCAGGAGCCTGCGAGCCCCTTCATCTCCCTTTAACCCCTTTACATAAGGAAAACATGTCGACGAGAAGTAGATTGGCGGGGTGAACGCCCCTAAAAACGATGACACGGCAAATGACTCAGGGGCCAGTGCCACAAGGGCATTGAGATGATCGACGGAAAGCTGAGGCTGGTCGGCTAACAAAATGACAACGCCGTCCGCCCCCATGCTTTCTGCTTTTCTCACCCCGCTGCCGACTGAATGCCCCTGACCCTTTTCTGCGTCTTGGCAAACGTGCAGGCTCCAGCGTTTTTGAAAAGGCGGAGCGTGATACGGCGCTCCTATCCACTCAAGGGAGGCATGTTCTGTCCGCTCGACGACCAGCACGTGATCAAGGCGGGACGACAGAGCAGTTTTCAAGGAAAGTGAGCCGATGTTTTCTCCTTTTAGCGGCAAAGCCAGCTTGTTTTGGCCCATTCTTCTGCTTTTGCCGGCAGCGAGAAACACGCCGATCAGATAGGGGTTTCTCATACAACCGCCACCCGTTTTCTTGTTTGAATAATTTCTGCAACTACACTTACCGCAATTTCCTCTGGACCTTCCGCACCGATTTTCAGCCCGACCGGACTGTAAAAGTGAGACGGAGGATGTTTTCCGTTCAGCAGCCGTTTCGTGCGGTTTGCCGAACCCAACAGTCCAATATAATGGAGGTTTTGAGAAAATAAGAAGTTGATGATCGTTTGATCGTGCTGATAATGATGGGTTGCCACAACAGCTGCATCATGCGGAAAAAATTGAAATTTGCTAAGCATTTGTTCCGGAAAAGCGGTAATCAGCTGATCCGCTTTTGGAAAAAGAGAGGATGTACAATAAGCGGGCCGCCAATCCGTCACAATAACAGAAAACCCTGTGTCAGCCGCCAAATTGGCCAGCGGTACAGTATCCGGTCCCGCCCCAAACAGAATGAGGCGCGGCTTCGGTTCAATTCGCTGAATAAACATGTTAGTGGGTCGATCGAAATGCGGTAAATGAAGCGTTGAAACAGTACGTTGAATAGCTTGCAGAGGCGCGTCCGGCCAGTTGCCAAAATGCCCGTTCTCCATCAGAAATAAATAATGGGAGGATCCAATCTTTGTAACGGAAGTGACAGCTTTGCCTGATTGAAGGCAGTCCCTCACTTTCTCATAGTGCCGCCTTTTTCCCTGAGTGATTCGCTCTGCATGAACATGAATAATGCCATTGCACCCGGCTCCCATGCCCCAAGAAAGATCGTCCTCCGACCGCATGTCGTAGGGAATCAGCGTTGATGTGAGCTGATCGCCCAGCGCACTGATTCTTTGTAATACATCTTCTTCCACACACCCGCCGCTCAGCAAGCCAATCCGTCTGCCATTTTTCTTAAAGAGCATAGAGGCGCCTGCTTTTCGATACGCGGAGCCTTCCACTTGAACAATTGTCGCCAGTACAGCCTCCTCCTGGTCTTCCAGGAGCGCATCTAACATCGTGTGAAAATTCCCCAATGCCGCATCCTCCTCTCGAAAATTGCCGTGAGAAACAACTAGTTCAGCGTGATTTTATAGGTAACTTGTATAAAGAATAGACGATGGAAGAAAAAATGACTCATGATTTGTCAGAAAATGAAACACATAGAAAGAGGATTTGTAAAAAGAGTCAAACGAAGAAAATTAGATTGGAGAAAACACGAAATCATATCTAAAAAGCTTGCGGAGTTCCGCAAGCTTTTCTTTACACCGCTGCCTGGCGGCCAGCGTTTTCATACACATCCAGCGCTGCTTGGAGCGCTTTTCCTGCTTCGATTCCTGCGTTATGTCTGAGAAGCACAGCCTCTAACCCGGCAAGCACGAATAGGACGTTTTCTTTTCTGCAGCTGTACCCCATCGTGCCGATCCTCCAGATCTTCCCTGCAAGCGGGCCGAATGAGCTGGCGATTTCAATGCCGAATTGTGCCAGCAGCATGTCACGGACAGACTCGCCGTCAATGCCGCCGGGAATTTCGACACAGGTGACAACAGGCATTTTGCAGCTGTCATCTCCAAACAATCTTAGGCCCATTGCCTTTATCCCTGCTGCTAATGCGGCTTCATGGTGCCGATGCCGCTCGAAACGCGTCTCAAGACCTTCTTCAAGCACCAGTCTGACTCCCTCACGTAAGGCGTACAGCATCGTCGTCGCTTCTGTATGATGATTGAGCCGTCTTTCGCTCCAATAATCCTCAAGCTGGCTCAAATCAAAGTAGTTGCTTGTAATTGGCCGATTTCCCGAAAGTGCTGCCCTGTCAGCTTGTGTCGCAATCCCGCGTTCCACCTTTTTGCGAGCTGCAATCACGTCCGCCACCCGCTCATTATATGTAATCGGCGCCATTCCTGAAGGCACAGACAAACATTTTTGCGTTCCGCCGATGGCAGCGTCAATCTTCCATTCATCGACTTTAACCTCGCAGCCCCCAATCGTTGCGACTGCATCGACGATAAACAATGCATCCTCGGTGCGGCAGGCTTCGCCGATGGCTTTCAGCGGGTGAATCCGTCCTGTCGATGTTTCTCCATGCACCATGGCCACAATTTTCGGCTTCACTTTTTTTATCTCCCGTATGATGTCCTCCGGGTCAAAAACCGTTCCCCATTCGCACTCCAGCATATGAACATTTGCCCCATATCGCTCGGCGATTTCAGTCAGCAAATAACCGAAACGGCCGTAAATGGGAATGAGCACATCATCTTCCGGCTCTATCACACTAGCCAGCACTGCTTCAATTCCCGCCCGTGAAGTGCCGTCAATCGGGTATGCCCAGCGGTTTTTTGTTTGGAACAGCTCCCGAAGCATCTCCATCGTTTCATTCATAATACCTGTAAACGCCGGATCAAATTGGCCGACAACCGGGGTGCTCATTACTCTTAATACACGCGGATCAACCTCAACAGGCCCCGGCGTCATAATCGTTCTTAACGGGGTGCATAATTCTCTTCTGCCTGACACAGCCATTCCTCCTTTATCAGTAAGCCAGTTTGTATAATAAATCAGTCAGTGCGCGGACGCCGATCTCAAGCTGTCTGGCTGACGTATATTCCTTCGGTGAGTGGCTGACGCCGCCTCGGCTCGGCACAAACAGCATACAAGCAGGATAGCGCCTTCCGATCATTTGCGCGTCATGCCCTGCTCCGCTCACCATTTCCTCACAGCTGAAGCCGTTTTCTAATGCTGTTTCAAAAGCCGCAGCCTTCAACCTTTCGTCCATCGGCACAGGCTCTATCCGCATATATTCATCAATCACGGCGCGAATTCCTTTTTGATGGCAAATGCCGTTGATCAAAGCAACCATGTCTTGATGAAACTGCTCCAGCACATGCTGATGCTGATGGCGAATATCGATTGAAAACTGGACGCGGCCCGGTATGACATTGGCTACATTGGGCTCTGCCGTTATTTTTCCGCATGTCAGACGGAGCTCATCCGGCAGCTCCTCCGACCGCAGCAACAGCTCATGAATGATACGGCTGCTGGCTGCGAGCGGGTCCTTGCGCCATTTCATGGAGGTGGTTCCCGCATGATTGCATTCCCCCTCCAGCGTGACGAGATAGCGCCTCTGCCCCGCAATGCTTGTCACAATCCCGAGATCCCGTCCTGACATTTCCAATGTCTGTCCCTGTTCAATATGGAGCTCAACAAAAGCGCTGATATCTGTCCGATATGCTGCCTGAAACACACCTTTGCCAAAACCGTTCTCATGCATCGCATGTTGCAGCGAGACTCCTGATTCGTCTCTTGGCTCTGCTCCATCCTGTAATGAAAAAACACCCGTCATATTCCCTGATCCCCAATAGGTCATTGGAAAACGGCTGCCCTCCTCCTCACATAAGGATACCGCTTCGAGTGTTTTTTTCGGCGATCCATATGTCTCTTTGAGCCGCTTTATCGCAAGCATTGCCGCCAGAACACCATAGGCGCCGTCGTATTTCCCCCCATTGATGACAGTATCGATATGTGAACCGGTTACAATGACTTCATCCGGAGACTGGGTGCCCGAAAGCCTTCCAAACACATTGCCGACATCGTCGAATCTTGTGTCAAGCCCGAAAGAAGACATTTCCGTTTTCACAGCAAGCTGTGCGTCCATCCACTCTTTTGTGTATAAAAGCCTCGTTACGCCGCCATCCGCAGACGCACCGTATTGGGCGAGCCATTCAATATAATCTGTGATGCTGTTTTTTACTGAAAGCTTCTGCTTTTCCATGTACTCCCCCCTCTGGCCGCTATGGTGACTTCATTATAGAAGGAGGAACATGATAGTTCATTGACAGATTAACCAAAAAAACGTTTATTTTTTAGTCACAGTATCTATCCAGCAACCAGATTCACCCTACATGTCACAACTATTTTGATGTAAAGGTCAAAAGAAAACACGGTAAGGAAGAGAGCCAGCAAGAGCGAAAGAGAGGGTCAAGCTCAGCTTGCCAGAGAGGCGATGTTTGCGGAACGGATGAAAACGGAAATGCCGGCAGCTCGCAAAAACAGGACCTAAAGATATGGGAACAGGAGATTTCCGCCTCCTCCAAAGGGACTAATTTACAATTTTAATGAAAAATATACAAAATGACACTTCTATCCTTTATTTCAATTTTAGATAATAGACATGATCTGATAAAAGGAGGGCAAGTGATGACAAAAAAAGCATGGTTTCTGCCGCTCGTCTGTGTATTACTGATTTCCGGATGGCTTGCGCCGGCAGCTTCAGCAAGCGCGCAAACCGAATTAAGCCTCAATGACCGATTGGCGTCTTCCCCTTCAGGAACAGGGAGCCTTCTCTCATTAGCCGCCCCCGCTGCACCCTATGCTGACACAGATACCTATTATGAAGGGGCTGAAGGTAAAACAGGAGACTCGCTAAAAAGCACCCTGCACCGTATTATCAGCGGACACACGATGCTGTCCTACAGCGAAGTGTGGAACGCGCTGAAAGAAACGGATGAAGACCCGAGAAATCCGAATAACGTCATCCTGCTCTATACGAATGAATCGCGGTCCAAAAACCTGAACGGCGGCAATGTCGGCGATTGGAACCGCGAGCATGTCTGGGCGAAATCCCATGGCGATTTTGGTACGAGCAAGGGACCTGGTACTGATATTCATCATTTGCGCCCAGCCGATGTTCAAGTTAACAGCGCCAGAGGAAATATGGATTTTGACAATGGCGGCACTGAATATGCGAAGGCACCCGGAAATTATTATGACGGCGATTCATGGGAGCCCCGCGATGATGTGAAAGGCGATGTTGCCCGCATGCTGTTTTACATGGCTGTCCGTTACGAGGGTGATGACGGCTATCCTGATCTTGAGCTTAATGATAAGACAGGCAACGGCTCAGCTCCTTATCATGGCAAACAATCTGTCCTGCTCGAATGGAATAAGCAGGATCCGGTTGACGACCGCGAGCGGAAAAGAAATGAAATCATTTATGAAAAATATCAGCACAACCGCAATCCATTTATCGACCACCCTGAATGGGCGGATGAGATTTGGCCGTAAGAAAAAGGTGCTCCTTTTGAGGAGCACCTTTTTCTAATACACAGCCTCTTCCGTTTCCGCATCGAAAAAGACGACGTGGTCCATTTTCACTGAGAGCTGGATTGAATCGCCTGCATCGATTCGCGTGTTTCCGTCCAGACGGACCTTGAGCCGCTCATCCCCAGCCATGACATGCACTATGAGCTCCGAGCCCAAATTTTCATTCACTTCCACCTTCGCTTGAAACACTGAATCAAACAACTGGTCATTTCCTGTCATTTGTGTGATGTGCTCCGGCCGTACACCGGCAATCATCTGTTCTCCGGCATATCCCTTTTCCTTCAGCCGCTTTGCTTTTTCTTCAGGAATATGAAGCCGGATCGAAGAATTTGTGAAAAACAGCTCGCCATGCTGCTGTTCTATGATGCCTTTCAAAAAGTTCATCCCAGGAGAGCCAATGAAGCCTGCGACAAACAAATTGGCCGGGTAATGATAAATGTCATGAGGTTTCGCCACTTGCTGGATTTCCCCTTCATTCATGACGACAATCCGATCTCCCATTGTCATTGCTTCGGTCTGGTCATGCGTGACATAAATGATCGTTGCCTCTAATCGCTGGTGCAGCTTGCTGATTTCTGTCCGCATCGTCACTCTTAGTTTTGCATCCAGATTAGAAAGCGGCTCGTCCATTAAAAAGACCTTCGGCTCCCTCACAATCGACCTGCCAAGCGCCACCCTTTGCCGCTGCCCGCCGGAGAGCGCCTTCGGTTTTCTCTTCAGCAAATGTTCAATTTCTAAAATTCTAGCTGCCGCATGAACCCGCTCGGCAATTTCCTGTTTCGCCATCTTTCTGAGCTTTAATCCAAACGCCATATTATCAAAAACCGTCATATGCGGATAAAGCGCATAGTTCTGGAATACCATCGCAATATCACGTTCTTTCGGCGGAAGATCATTGACCCGCTCCCCATCAATAAGAAGATTTCCTTCAGAAATGCTTTCTAATCCAGCCACCATCCGCAGCGTTGTCGATTTTCCGCATCCTGACGGCCCCACCAGCACCAAAAGCTCCTTATCCTTTACATCTAAATCAAAGTCCTTCACGGTTAATTGTGAGTGATATGATTTTTTGACGTGTTCAAATGTTAATGAAGCCATCAGAAAAGTCCCCCTATCTTTTGACCCGTTATTTCGTCACTGGAAACAACTTGGTCTTTCTGTTATTTTTAGAGTAATCGGTTCCCATTTTTGCTATATTTCTAAAATAAAAAATGTAAATTTGTATTATAACGTCATAATACATTATAATATAAATAATAGGTTAAAAGGAGGCTACCCTTTGTTAAACAACGGAAGTTCTACACCTTTATACATTCAGCTAAAACAAATCATCACTGATGACATCAAAAAGGGCGTGTATTCCCCAACCGCCAAGCTGCCTACCGAAAACGAGCTTTGCACCAAGTATAACGTCAGCCGCATCACCGTCAGGAAAGCCATTCTCGATTTAGTCGAAGAAGGCTATCTGATCAGGCAGCAGGGAAAGGGAACGTTCGTTAAAAGCCCTAAATTAAAACGAGAGCTGATCGCTGTAAACGGCTACTCGGAATTTATGGAATCAACCGGCAAAAAACCGAAGCATCATGTGCTGTCCCATGACATCATTCCAGCGTCAAAACCCATCGCAGAAAAGCTTCAAATCCATCCCGAGAGCCCTGTCGTTGAATTAAAACGGATTTTATATAATGATGATCAGCCTCTCACCTTTGAAGTGACGCATTATCCGCTTGATTTGTTTCCCGGCATTGATACCTTTATTGCTGACGGCGTCTCCATGCATGATATTTTGAAACAGCAATACAAAGTTGTACCCACGCACAATACGAAGCTATTAAACGTTGTATATGCCCAACAGGAGGAAAGCAAATACCTGGATTGTGATATCGGGGATGCGCTGTTTGAAATTGATAAAACGGCTTTTACATCAAACGACCAGCCAATCTATTGCTCATTGTTTTTGATGCACACAAACCGTGTCACTTTTACCATCAACAGCCCCTACACATAACAGGCATAAAAAACGAGACACTGCTTATAGTATTCTCGTTTTTTCACTGCTTCCCCCGTCCTCCAAGCGATAAGGATAGCCATAGCCGAAAGCTCCGTACACACCGCATGTTTTCGCAGCCGTTTCGGCGGCCTGGCGCAAAGCGTACGTTATATCCTGCTTCACGCAAAAGGCAGTCAAAAAGCCTGCTATAAAAGAATCTCCCGCCCCAAGTGTATCTATTATATCAGCTTCCACAATCGGCTGATGATAGACTCGATCACCCGCAGACAGGATTGCTCCTTGGCCCCCTCGGGTCATACAAACCATTTTGGCTCCGTATCCATGAGCTGTTTTGGCAAGCTCACCGCATTCCGACTCACTCAAATCGCTTCCTGAAAAAAACGCATACGTCACATAAGGACAGACCCTCCTCAAATAATCATCCTCCCGATTGGTTGAAAAATCAAATGAGACAGGGACCAGCCCGCACAGCTGCGGAAGATCGTTCTCAAGCCTGCTGTACACGCTCGTATGCAGCAGATCATGCCCGCTGATAAAAGATACATCTTTCTCCTGAAACGCGAGGCGAAGCCGGGACTGAATGCCGCCTTTATTTGACCTGACAAAAATGCGGTCCCCCTGTTCATCAAGGGTGACAATCGCCATCCCGTTTTCTCCGTGCGCCTGGCGGATATAATCTGCATTGACCTGCTCCAGCTTGAGAACGTTCAACAGATGCGCCGCGGCTTCGTCATTGCCGACGATTCCGATATAGGAAGACTCATGCCCGAGCCGCTTGGCAAGCACAGCAACGTTTAAGGCATTTCCTCCCGGGTAGAATGTTTCTTGATCCTGGTAATAATCTACAACATTATCTCCAACCGCAATCAATTTCATAGTGCTTCCTCCTTTATCCTTTTACACTGCCGCTTGCAATCCCGCGGACAAAATATTTCTGCATCAATAAAAATAGAATAATAATCGGCGCGGCTGAAATCGTTAACCCCGCCAGCAGGACGCCCCAGTCTGTCTGCAGCGCGTCTCTGAACTGCATCAGCCCGGCTGGAATGGTCCGCAAATTCTCATCATCTATGAAAATAATCGCAAACATAAACTCATTCCATGTATGGTAAGCCGTCAAAATGCCGGATGTCACCAAAATTGGCACGCTCATTGGTAAGAAAATTCTGAAAAATACTCCAAAACTTGTACACCCATCCAAATAGGCCGCCTCCTCCAATTCTTTGGAAATAGAAAGAAAATAAGAGCGGATCAAAATGATGGTGAATGGGATCCGATAAGCCGCATACGGCAGGATTAACGCCCAATACGTATTGTACAGGCCAAGCGACTGAATAATAGAATAAAGCGGCACAAGACTGACCTGCGGCGTCAGCATCAATCCGCCAAGACATAGCACCAAAAAGAATCCTTTTCCTTTAAACTCAAACCGGGAAAGGCCATACGCTGCCCATGCACTGATAAAGACAGTGATCACACACGTCAGCGCCGTAACGATGACACTGTTCATAAAATAAGAAGAAATCCCCTGGTTCCAGGCGGAAACAAAATTTTCCGGATGCCACGAAGACGGCAGCGACCAGCTGTGCTCAAAAATATCGTCAGAGTTTTTAAAGGCGCTCATCACCATCCAGAGAAGCGGATAGGCAATCGCAATCAGATAAAGAAACAGAAAAACCCACACAGACGTTTCTCCGATATACCATTTTCGTCTAGGCTTATCTTTAACCTCAATGTGCTGGTCAGGCACAGGCTCCAATCTGAACGAATCTGTCTTCTTCTGAGGCAGCATCAGTTACTCCTCCTTTCCGGTTTTAAAGAACTTCATTTGCATGAGCGATAATGCAAGCGTAATGATTAACACGACAGTGGCAATCGCTGAGGCGTAGCCCATCATATCCTTTGTAAAGGCGCTTTTATATAAAAACGTGCTCAAGACTTCTGACGCGTTTCCCGGCCCGCCGCCTGTCAAAATGTACGGCTCATTAAAGACCGTAAAGGCCCCGGTCAGCGTCATGACCACCGCAACAAAAGACATCTCTTTCGTCTGGGGAACAGTAATATGAAAAAACTGCTGAATTTTACCCGCGCCGTCAAGCCGGGCCGCTTCATACAGTTCATCCGGTATTTTTTGAATCGACACGATGTACAGCATCGCAATATAACCGACAGATTGCCACTGGGACACAAAAATGACAGAAAGCATAGCTGTGCTGTCATCCCCGAGCCAGGCCCTCGTCAGCTGATCAAGACCGATGGCCTGAAGCAGCTGATTCAACAGCCCTGTCTCCGGATTGTAAATAAAATCAAACAAAAGCGCGATCACCGTCATTGAGATGACAACCGGCAAAAAGAAAACGGTACGAAAAAACGGCGACCATTTTCTGACCAGCTTATCCTCAAGCACCGCCGCCAAAATCAAACCTCCAAATACCTGGCATACAATTGAGATCACTGCATAAAGCACATTATTGGTAAGTGCCTGATAGAAGACAGGATCATGAAATAATTCAACATAGTTTTTTAAGCCGATAAACGTTTTTTCCGGAGAAAATGAGCTCCACTGAAACAGGCTGAGGAATACATTCTCAAAAATCGGGATATAAACGAAAAGTAAAAAAACGAGAGCGGGCACCAAAAACAAATAGGGGATTATTTTATTCTGATTGACCAAGGGTATCTCATCTCCTTTATAAAAAGAAAAGGTGCGAAGCTTCACCTTTTCTTTGATTTATTCAGCTGACGCCCTCACCTGCTTTGCTGCCTTTTGAACGGCTTTCATCACCTGCTGCGGTGTCATGTCGCCGCCAAGCATTTGCTGGACGCCTGTTAGGTACGCATCTGCGACTTCAACATCGACATCCATATCAAACCATGGAACCATTGATTTGGCATCAACAATATGCTGAACGGCTTCACGCTGAATAGCTGTTGCATTTTCTTCAGTAGCCGTACCTTGCACTGCACTGTATTTCCCGACATCTTTCACGAGCTTTTCGCCCATTTTTTTCGACGTCAAGAACTGCAAAAATTCCATTGCTTCCTTCGGATGTTTTGTTCTTGAGGAAATCATGAATCCTTCCGGCGCTCCCGTTAACGCTTCTGAAGATCCTTTCTGCCCGCTGATTTCAGGAAATGGGAACATCCCGAGATTAACCGGTTCAACCAGCTTGATTTCCGCTGTTTCCGCATATATCATCGCCGACTTTCCGCTCTTAAATTGCTGTCTCACATATTCGTGGTCGACGGAGTTTACATGTTTATTAAAGTAAGGCATCAGCTCTTGAAGCTTTTCAAGTGCTTTTACGTAGCCTTCATCAGTAAATTCACCCGTTTTGGCGTTATAGTCCTTGTCTCGCGTTTTTTCATCGACCATCCGCTGATTAAGCGTGCCGATATAGTGCGAGATTGTCCAAGTCGCCTTTGTTCCGAAGCTGATCGGTGTGTAGCCATGTTCTTTCAGCTTTTTTGACACATCGATTAATTCATCCCACGTCTTCGGGGGATCAAGATTCATCTTTTGGAAAATGTCTTTATTATAGAAGAATGATTTAGCGTCCATTTGCCACGGCACGCCATATTGCTTGTTTTCATAAGTAAATGGTGTAATTTGCGATTGAACGAGCTGTGATGACCAATCGGTGTCATTTTTGTAGTAGGACGAGAGATCAAGTGCTTTATTGCCTCTGATAAATTTAAAAGCAAACTCATCGCTCCAAGAGAAGTAAATGTCAGGAGGGCTGGTAGTTCCCAGCATGACCTTAATTTTATCTTTATAGGAGTCATTTAAAACGGCTTCAATTTGAATGTCGATATCTGGGTGATCTTTTTCAAATTCTTTTACAACCTCTTCAAAATAACTTTTTTCCGGCTCCTTTGGCCATCTGTGGAAAAATTTCAATGTCACCTTTCCGTCCGCTGAACTGCTTTGGCTCGAACAGCCTGCGATGGTGAGCATACTGACAGCTGCAATGATCAAGAACAACAACATTTTCTTCAAAGGGTTGGCCTCCTCTGGACATTAGACTATAATGTTATATAACATTATAGTCTAATGCATAATGGTTCTTCATTTTCAGATCAATACTCAACTTTCCACATGTATCTTCTATGAGATAAAGGATGATTTCTCGCCTCTGCCAGCTCGTCTGCATAGCTTCTCAGCACACGATTGAGAACGAGCGGAGCAAGATAGCCTTTAACTGAATCGTCAATTGCAGTGAAGTCGTAAGATGCAGCATCAAGCACAGTGAGCTTTTTGCCATACTTTTTCGAGAAGGTAAGCGCCCGCTCTTCAAGAGGTCTTGTTTCATCTAAACCGAGCAGGATGATAAACGGCACGGATTCATCAATAATTTCAAACGGTCCGTGAAAATATTCTCCGGCATGAATGGCGTGGGAATGAATCCATTGCATTTCCATGAGAATGCAGATGCTGTAGGAGTAAGCGACACCGTAGTTTGCACCGCTTGCCATGGTATAAATAATGCTTTCTTTTTCATGGGCTTTTGCAAATTGCTTGGCGTTGTCAGCTTCCTGCTTAAGGGCTTTTTCATATACAGCCTGCAATTGATCTAAGCCTTCAATTGCTTGTTGGAATTTCGTATTGTTTTCTAATACTTGCAGGGTTCCAAAAACGATTTGATACAAAACGCCATAGTTTGTATTGATCGCAAGCGCCTCATCACCCCAATCGTACTGGGCAACATATTGCGCTTCCTGCGCTAAAGGAGACTCCGGTTTAAACGTCATCGCAATCGTAAGTGCGCCCTTGCCCCTTGCAAACGCAGCAGCTTTGACTGTCTCCGGGGTATTTCCCGAATGCGAACACAAAATAACAAGAGACTTTTCACCAAGCTGAACAGGGTTGCGCTGAATAAATTCGTTGGCGCTGTAGAGGTCGGAGTTTATTGATTTTGACTCTCTGTCAAACACATACTTACTCGGATACATAATGGCAGAAGACCCTCCGCATGCGACAAAGAATACATGATCAATGGTTTTCCCTTTCAAATCCTGCAAGAAAGCTTGAACCTCACGATTTACTTTTGCTGTGGCCTGACTCAAATCCTTCACTCCCCGTTTTTATTATATAACGTTATATAACATTATATATTGTTATATTAAAGTCCGCGGGTAGGATTGTCAATATTATTTTCTGAAATTTCTCAATAATTTATTCGAATGACAGACAAAGGGTCTATATGCGAAAAAATGCCCAAATCAAAAGCCAGAACTTGACTTAAGCTCTGGCTTCGCTGTTCAATCCGCAGACTGACGTCTTATTTAAAAAATACCTTGTCTATATTGTACTTCGAGTGCTGTGTATTGATGATATATGTTTCGTAAATCTCTCTTTCCATTGGATCATCAACTACACATACCTCGATTTTATAGACTTCATCTCTGTGATGTTTGATCGGTGAAACAGTGTCTTCGAAATGCTTCTTAATTCTCTGTCTTAACTTTCTGGCTTTACCGACAAACAGCAGCTCGTCATGAATGTTGTAAAACATAAAAATGCCGCCTTTGTCCCTTGGGATCTGGTGAAAGTCGATGAATCCGTGAATCGGTTTTATCTTCGGCTCGTTATCATTAGCTGACTGCTGTCGTTCAGTGATGGTGACATTCGGTGCGGGTATATCAATTTTTATCAAAATCAGTTCACGTCCTCTTTTTCATTAAAGATAAATGCTAACACATACAGAAAAGAAAAGCTAGAACAGCTTTATTATATTTGTTTGTCATGCTCTTACTTATTATGCAAGTGCTCCGGCTGGATCATAAGGACTAAGGTCTAATTCTGTCTGCTTTCTGAGAACTAGCTTTGCGAGCTCTGCACCTAAGAACGGCCCCATCGTCAGTCCAGAAGCGCCCAAACCGTTAGCAGCGTACAGGCCTTGAACATTCGGCACAGCCCCTATGACCGGCAGAAAACCCGGTGTAAACGGCCTGAAGCCCACTCTTGTTTCAACAGCAGCCGCATCAGCAAGACCCGGTGCAACGGCTAACGCTTTGCTCAATACTTCGTGCTGGCCTCCGGCTGTCACACGAAGATCATCAAGACCGGCATCGTTTTCGTGTGTGGCGCCGGCTACAATTCTGCCGTTATCAAACGACAGAATGTACTGATCACTCGGCGGCATTACAACCGGCCACGATCCTGTATCTGCATCTGTCATTTCAAAATGCATAATCTGCGCTTTTTGAAATGACACTTGAAAATGAATGCCAAGAGGCTTCAATATCTCATTGGCCCATGCTCCCGCCGTCACAATGACCGCGTCAGCCGCAAACTGCTTTGTATCTGTTTGCACGCCGGTGACTGTTCCGTTTTCAAAAAGCAAGGACGCATTTCCTTTGATGACCGTTGCGCCGCGTTTCTCTGCAGCGCTTAAAAGCGACCGGCACAGCGCTCTTCCGTTCACACGGGCGGCACCGCTGATATGAACCGATTCATAGCCGTCAGCTAAAATCGGAAACAGCTTTTTCGTTTCACTTGCAGACAAGCGGGTAATGTCGCCGATTTCCGGCGCATCCTCCCGTCTCTTATACGCCCTTTCCTCCATTTTATCGAGTTTAGACGCGTCAGTATGAATGCTGATGGCACCGACACGTTTGTATCCTGTATCCGATTCACCGTCTTTTTCCAATTGATGGATTAAATCCTTATAGTACCGCGCTCCCCCCTTAGCAAGCTGGTACCAATCCTGATTACGGCGTTGCGAGAGCCATGGACAGACGATCCCCGCCGCCGCATCAGTCGCTTGTCCCGGCTCTTTCCGATCAATGACAGTAACGCGAGCGCCTGATTTTGCGAGATGATAAGCCGTCGACGCGCCCAGAATCCCTGCGCCGACGATGATGTACGATTTCATATGCAAACACCTTTTCTATTATAATGTCTATTCATTTTACCAAATAGAATGCTTTCCTTCGACCTTTTGCCCTAATGTGGAAAAACCGCGAAGTTCGTCCAATCTCTTTACTCTCCTATCGAATATCCTGTCACTATCAATAGAGAAAGGATGATACCATGAGCGAAAATCGTCATGAAAATGAAGAAAACAGACGCGATGCGGCAGTCGCAAAAGTCCAAAACAGCGGTAATGCAAAAGTCGTGGTCAGCGTGAACACAGATCAGGATCAGGCACAGGCTCAGACACAAGACGGGGAAGACTAATGAACGAAAACATCATTCCTCTTAACAGACATACTCAAGAGTTACCCACTACTGAATCTGTTATCAAAAATAGCGGCAACTCAGAGGTCCATATCGACATTCACATTGATACAATGCCAATTGCTTTTGCTATATTATGCTCTGCATTAGCCGCAAAGCAGATGACAAAAGAGGAATTCGATATGGCTTATACTCAATTGCGAGAGATGAACAGAGAAAATAACAGCAGATCATCTGTAAAGCAAATTATCAATCAGGAGACAGAAGAAGAGTAAAAAACCGCGGCCCCTCGGCCAGCGGTTTTTCTTCTGCATACAAAAAGGACGCGACTGAATCGGTTACTTCTGTACAATTTGAATAAGGTTACCGCATGTATCGTCGAAGACAGCTATTGTGACTTCGCCCATTTTTGTCGGTTCCATCGTAAACGTCACGCCTTTTTCCTTTAATCGGTTGTACTCTTTTTGAATATCTGCAACGCCAAACATTGTGGCCGGGAGGCCTTCGGAGAATATCTTCTTTTGATACTCCTTGGCGGCAGGATGTTCATTCGGTTCGAGTAAAAGCTCGGTTCCGTCTTGATCATCTGGAGAAACAAGCGTTATCCACCTGAATTTCCCCATGGGAACGTCTTCCTTTTTTATAAACCCAAGTTTTTCTGTATAAAACTCCAGTGCCATGTCTTGATCTTGTACAAATATACTGGTAACAACGATTTTCATACTGTTTTTCCCTCCTTCGATATGAATGAAGCATGGTACTATGCTAACAATCTGGCTACAAGCAAAACAACCCACACATTTATCAGAGGCCCTGTTCTGATTTTATAAAATTATTCTATCCATCCTTTGAGCAAATTTTTAAGTGGTTCGTTGTTGAATATAAGTACTCGATATTTTCCCTTTCGTTTTGATGTTACGAGTCCTGCATCCTCCAGTACAGAAAGGTGTTTAGCTATCGCCTGTCGCGTAATAGAAAGGTCGTACTTTGTAATAAGACGTATCGTAAGTTCATACAACGTCAGCTCGTTGCGTTCAGATAATTCGTCTAATATAAGCCGCCGAGTCGAATCGCCGAGTGCTTTGAATATAGCGTCTTTGTTCCAATTCATATATTGAGTATAAGCAACTCATTAGTTGCATGTCAAGCATAAGCAACTGTATGGTTGCGCGATATAGAAACTGAACCTATCCGGCGCAGCTCTGAAATATTCTAATCGATAAGGACTTAAAACCATCAAAATAACAGTGGATATGTCTCTGAAAAATAAAAGAAGACGAACTTCAAAAGTTCGTCTTCTACAATCAAATTCGGCACGCCGGCCATTTTAAAAACTATATCTAAACCCCTTGATAAACAAAGGAGTTTTCATCATTAACCGATAGAACCTTCCATTTCGAACTTAATCAAACGGTTCATTTCAACTGCGTATTCCATTGGAAGCTCTTTTGTGAATGGCTCGATAAAGCCCATTACGATCATTTCAGTTGCTTCTTCTTCAGAAATACCGCGGCTCATCAAGTAGAAGAGCTGCTCTTCAGATACTTTAGACACTTTCGCTTCGTGCTCCAATGAAATGTTATCATTTAAGATTTCATTGTAAGGAATTGTGTCTGAAGTTGATTTGTTATCCATAATGAGCGTATCGCACTCGATGTTAGAGCGGGCGCCTTCCGCTTTGCGTCCGAAGTGGACGATTCCGCGGTACGTTACTTTTCCGCCCTGTTTTGAAATCGATTTTGATACGATTGTAGATGATGTGTTTGGTGCAAGGTGAATCATTTTCGCACCTGCATCCTGATGCTGGCCTTTACCCGCAAGAGCGATAGAAAGCGTCATACCGCGCGCGCCTTCGCCTTTTAGGATACAAGCCGGATATTTCATTGTCAGCTTAGAACCGATGTTGCCGTCGATCCATTCCATTGTTGCGTTTTCTTCACAGACTGTACGCTTTGTTACAAGGTTGTAAACGTTGTTCGCCCAGTTTTGGATCGTTGTATAACGGCAGTAGCCGCCTTTTTTCACCATGATCTCAACGACCGCACTGTGAAGTGAGTTTGTTGTGTAAACAGGCGCAGTACAGCCTTCAACATAATGAACACTTGCTTCTTCGTCAACAATGATCAGTGTACGTTCGAACTGACCCATGTTCTCAGAGTTGATACGGAAGTAAGCTTGAAGCGGTGTTTCAACCTTCACGCCTTTAGGCACGTAGATGAAAGATCCGCCGGACCAAACAGCTGAGTTAAGCGCCGCAAACTTGTTATCAGTCGGCGGGATTACTTTTGCCCAGTGCTCACGGAAAATATCTTCATTCTCTTTCAGCGCGCTGTCAGTGTCTTTAAAGACGATGCCTTGCGCTTCAAGATCTTCTTTCATGTTGTGGTATACAACCTCAGATTCGTACTGAGCAGAAACACCCGCAAGGTATTTTTGTTCAGCTTCAGGAATACCGAGCTTGTCGAATGTTTGTTTAATTTCTTCAGGAACTTCATCCCAAGAACGCTCTGAACGCTCAGACGGTTTTACGTAGTACGTAATTTCGTCAAAGTTCAGTGAGTTTAAATCTCCGCCCCATTGAGGCATCGGCATGTTGTAGAAATGCTCAAGTGATTTCAAGCGGAAGTCAAGCATCCATTGAGGCTCTTCCTTCATGCGAGAAATTTCTTCTACGATTTCTTTTGTCAATCCGCGCTCTGAACGGAAAATGGAAACGTCCTTGTCGTGAAAACCATACTTGTATTCACCAATATCAGGCATTTTTTTAGCCATCCATTTTCACTCCAATCCTTTTAATTGCCGCCTTCTTCTTTCGCGACTCCTTTTTCAAGTGCTTTCCATGACAGGGTTGCACATTTGATACGGGCCGGGAATTTTGAAACGCCTTGAAGGGCTTCAATATCCCCGAGATCTATAGAATCGTCATACTCTTTCCCTTGCATCATATCCGAGAAAATCTTAGACATGGAAAGGGCAGTTTCAATATCTTTCCCTTTAATCGCCTGAGTCATCATCGAAGCGGATGCCATTGAAATGGAACAGCCTTCCCCTTCAAACTTCGCATCTTCCACGATGTCTCCGTCAAGCTTCATTGTCAGTCTGATGCGGTCGCCGCATGTCGGATTGTTCATATCCACGACAATGCTGTCATTCAAAACCCCTTTATTTCGCGGGTTTTTGTAATGATCCATAATCACCTGTCTGTACAATGTATCTAAGTTTGCATTAAAAGACATTTGTAAAATACTCCTTTGTCTTTTGAAGAGCTTCCACAAGCTTATCAATCTCTTCCTCTGTATTATACAGATAAAAGCTTGCTCTTGCAGTAGCAGTTACATCCAGCCATTTCATCAGCGGCTGCGCACAATGGTGGCCGGCTCTGACTGCGATTCCCTCCGCATCAAGCACAGTAGCCACATCGTGCGGATGAACATCATCAAGGTTAAATGTGACAAGCCCCGCACGCTCTTCCGGCCCGTATACCGTTACGCCGTCAAGCTGGCGGAAGCGTTCAAGCGCATAAGCTGCAAGCTTGTGCTCATGGCGGGAAATCTCATCAAGACCGATTTCTTCGAGAAAATCAATGGCGGCACCGAGGCCGATTGCTCCTGCAATAATCGGCGTACCCGCTTCGAATTTCCACGGAAGCTCTTTCCAAGTTGATTCATAAAGCCCGACAAAGTCGATCATTTCACCGCCGAATTCGGCAGGCTCCATGTTTTCCAGCAGGGCTTTCTTTCCGTACAGCACACCAACACCGGTAGGTCCGCACATTTTATGGGAAGAAAGCGCAAAAAAGTCGCAATCGAGATCCTGCACGTCAATTTTCATGTGTGGCGTGCTTTGTGCACCGTCCACCACAATGACAGCCCCATTGTCATGAGCGATTTTCGCCATTTCTTTAATCGGGTTGACCGTGCCGAGAACATTAGATACATGAGACACCGCAACAATTTTTGTGTTGCTTGTGACCGTTTCTCTGACGTCTTCTAAAGAAATCGTTCCGTCTTCCTGCAACGGAATATATTTTAATGTGGCGCCAGTTGCTTTTACAGCCTGCTGCCACGGAATGATATTCGCATGATGCTCCATGTAGGTGATGACCACTTCATCACCAGGTTTCAGGTTGGCGCGCGCATAGCTTAACGCCACCATATTCAGTGATGTGGTCGTGCCTTTTGTGAAAATAATCTCAGCCATTGACTTCGCGTTAATAAACTTGCGGACTTTTTCACGCGCTCCTTCATAACCATCTGTCGCTCTGGTTCCAAGTGTATGGACGCCCCGGTGAACATTGGAATTGTATTGGTTATAATACTTATCCAGTGTTTCAATGACAGCACGCGGCTTCTGGGAAGTCGCCGCGCTGTCGAGATAAACGAGATCATGTCCGTTCACTTGCTGATGAAGGATCGGGAACTGTTCACGAATATCTGTGATATTCATTACTTCACTTTCCTTTCGATAACAGAAACTAATTGTTTCTTAACGCCTTCAATCGGAAGTTCATTTACTACCGGTGCAAGGAATCCGTAAATGACTAAGCGTTCTGCTTCTTCTTTCGGAATTCCGCGGCTCATCAGGTAGTAAAGCTGAATAGGGTCCACACGGCCGACAGATGCCGCATGTCCTGCAGTTACATCGTCTTCGTCAATTAAAAGAATAGGGTTTGCGTCTCCGCGTGCTTTTTCGCTAAGCATCAGCACGCGTGATTCTTGCTCCGCATTCGCTTTAGAAGCGCCATGTTCGATTTTGCCGATTCCGTTAAAGATAGAAGAAGCGGAATCCTTCATCACACCGTGCTTCAAGATATAGCCTTCAGAAGCTTTACCGAAATGGATGATTTGTGTTGTGAAGTTTTCTGTTTGCTCTCCTCTTCCGACAACAACCGTTTTCGTATCGCCGTATGTGCCGTCACCGTAAAGGTTTGTTGTGTTTTCGGAAATCGTGTCGCCATCGTTCATCAGGCCGAGAGCCCACTCGATTTTGCTGTCGCGTCCGCGCGCAGCACCGCGGCGGTTCACATAAGTTGTCACACCGCTTGACAGATTATCCACCGCACCGTATGTCACGCTGGCATTATCACCTGTGATGACCTCACTGATAATATTGAAGACAGCGTCTTTCGGGTTTACAGTGCTGATGTAGTTTTCTACATATGTTACAGAGCTGTGGTCTTCAGCCACAATCAGCACGTGGTTGAATAGAGCTGTATCATTGCTTTCGTGGACATAAACAGCCTGAACCGGCGTCTCCACCTGAACATTTTTCGGAACATAAAGGAATGCTCCTCCGTTAACAAGAGCCGCGTGAAGTGCAGTTAACTTATGTTCGTCAACCTTCACGCCGTCCTTCATAAAGTATTTCTCCACCAAGTCGCTGTGCTCGCGTGCAGCAGTCAGAATATCAGTGAAGATGACGCCTTTGTCTTTCAATTCTTGAGAAAGAGAAAGATGTGCCGGCGTCTGGTCACGCTGTACGTATAATGTTTTATCTTCGTTTTCAATGTCGATCAGCGCTTTTACTTCATCAGTCAAATCTTCTAATGAAGAAAGCGGTTCGTTATCCACTGTATGCTTCGCGAAATTCGTGAAGTTCCAGTTTGTGATTTTTGTTTTGTCAGGTTTCGGCATCGGCAGATCCTCAGCTTGTTCAAGAGCCTGTAAGCGCAGGTTCTTCAGCCAGGCAGGTTCTTGGTGCTTTTCGGAAAAGCTTTTGAGATACTCCTGATCTACGGATAGTTTTGTAC
Source organism: Bacillus sp. YP1 (assembly GCF_000877815.1). Classification (NCBI taxonomy): domain Bacteria; kingdom Bacillati; phylum Bacillota; class Bacilli; order Caryophanales; family Bacillaceae; genus Bacillus; species Bacillus sp. YP1. The sequence continues at coordinate 2,973,307 of NZ_CP010014.1, forward strand.
CTAGTGTCATATTAATCCCCCTAACGCTTACGCTTCTTGGCCAACAGTTTCGTCTTCAATGCCAAGTTCTTGTTTGATCCAGTCATAACCTTCTGCTTCAAGACGCTGTGCAAGCTCTGCACCGCCGGATTTTACAACGCGGCCTTGCATCATAACGTGAACAACATCCGGAGTGATGTAGTTTAACAGGCGCTGATAGTGAGTGATCATCAGGCAGCCGAAGTTTTCGCTGCGCATTTTGTTGATCCCTTTTGATACAACTTTCAAAGCGTCAATATCAAGGCCTGAGTCAATTTCATCAAGGATGGCGATTTTCGGTTCAATCATCATTAATTGAAGGATTTCGTTGCGTTTTTTCTCCCCGCCTGAGAAGCCTTCGTTAAGATAGCGCTGAGCCATTTCAGGGTCCATTTCAAGGAACTCCATGTTTTCGTCCATTTTGCGGATGAATTTCATGAGAGAAATTTCATCGCCTTCTTCTCTGCGCGCGTTGATTGCTGAGCGAAGGAAGTCGGCATTTGTCACACCGCTGATTTCACTTGGGTACTGCATTGCAAGGAATAAGCCTGCCTGCGCACGCTCGTCCACTTCCATCTCCAGTACATCTTTGCCGTCAAGCGTGATGCTGCCTTTTGTTACTTCATATTTAGGATGCCCCATAATAGCAGCTGATAAAGTGGATTTACCAGTTCCGTTCGGGCCCATTACTGCGTGGAATTCTCCACCTTTTATTTCAAGGTTTACACCCTTTAAGATCTCTTTCCCTTCGATTTCAACGTGAAGATCTTTGATCGTTAATGTTGAAGCAGCCATATCTATACCTCCAAAAATATATAATCATTATTCTCATTTTATTCTCATTCTAATTTTATAACAAATGAAAAGTAAATACAACTTTTTATCGTGCCTTGCACATTCCTCAAGTTTAACAAAGATCAGCACTTTATTAAAGCGATTGAAAAAGAAAAAGAGTGGATTCCCACCCTTTTTTAAAAGATTGATTTTCTCAATAAGCTCCCGCAGAAATCCGCTTGCTTTTTTCATAATCAAGCTCTCTCTGCCGCTCTACTTTCATTCTTGTTTCCAGCCGGCGTCCATATTCCTCGTATCCAATTCCGTGTGACAGCTGCATCGCTTTTTCCATTTCTGACGTATAATCGAGGTTCAGTCTGTCCTGGCTGCTGCAAATAATGAATCAATCCCTTCATATATTTGCTTTTTATTGTACCAGTGCTGCGTTGGATGCCGCAAAAACGATTTGGCGTGAAATAGCGGCAGATGAGACGAAAGCATCCTTTCAGAACAAATGAGAATGGTTTTTCGGAATATTCCTTCTCTTAATGCGTGGTGTTTCCGAATTCCTCAATGCACTGTTGAACGACTGTCACGCCTTGGCTGAAAGCTGCGCCGCCTCCAAATGCCGCTGCCACACTGACGGCTTCGAGAATGTTTTCTTCTGACGCTCCCTGATCAAGACAGCCTTTTGTATGATAGATCATGCAATATTCGTCCTGAGCATTGATGGCAATTCCGAGGGCGATCAGCTGTTTTTCTCTTTCAGTCAGAGAATTCCCGGCAAAGCACTGTTCAGTAAATTCGTTAAATTTTCTTCCCATCAGCGGCATCTTTTGTTCAAATGTGCCTAAACCATGTTTATATTGTTTTAACGCGTCCTGCATGCTTCCTCTGTCTTGATTCAAAGAAAATCCCTCCATCTGTTTAACATTCCTTTTTATTATGAACAGCTTTTAGGAAAATACGCGAAAAAAACCCCGGAATTCTCATCCGGGGTTTCAGTCTTATTCAGATACAGGAAGCACAGCTCCGTCGTATTTTTTCTCGATGAAGTCTTTGATCTTTTTAGAGTGAAGAACTTCCATCAGCGCTTTGATTTTTGCAGAATCTTCTTCGCCTTTTCTTACTGCGATGATGTTAGCGTATGGGTTGTTTTTCGTTGATTCTACTTCAATTGCGTCTTTTTTAGGATTTAATTTATTTTGGATCGCATAGTTTACATTGATGAAGACCGCGTCTCCTTCTTTGTTTTCATATGCTTTTGCCGTTAATTCAGGCGCTACTTTTTTGAATTCAAGGTTTTTCGGGTTTTTCTTAATGTCTTTCAATGTTGCGTCAACTGTTTCCACTTTAGAATCAAGAGTGATTAATCCAGCGTTTTCAAGCATTGCAAGCATACGGCCTTGTTCAGCAACGTTGTTTGTCAGAATGATTGTCGCACCGTCTGGAAGGTCTTTCAGTGATTTGTATGTTTTAGAGTAAATACCGAATGGCTCTAAGTGAACAGCGCCGGCATTCACAAGTTTGTAATCTGTGTTTTCTTTCATTTCTTGCTCAAGGTAAGGAATGTGCTGGAAGTAGTTCGCGTCCACTTCTTTATCAGCTAAAGCTTTATTGTACATTTTGTAATCACTAAGCACTTTCACTTTCAGCGTATAGCCTTTTTCTTTCAGCAATGGTTCAGCTTCTTTTAAAATTTCCGCATGCGGTGTTTTTGTTGCCGCAACGACAATTTCTTTCTTGCCGGATTCAGCGCCGTTATTCGAACCGCAGGCAGCCATAACTCCTGCAAATACAAGCAGTAATGCACCCAAAAATAGCTTTTTCAATGTAAATCCTCCCTTATCGTTTGTCTATAATATTTGTTATTAGATCACCGATGATTTGAATAATAAACACGATGATTAAAATAAACACAGTAGCAACGAAGGTAACATCAGCGTTATTAGACTGATATCCTTCTACGTACGCAAGGTTTCCAAGGCCTCCTGAACCAATGGCTCCGGCAATTGCCGTTGAACCGATTAAAGCGATGGCTGTAACCGTAATGCCAGAAATAAGAGCAGGCATTGATTCCGGAATCAGCACTTTGAAAATAATCGTAGACGTTTTCGCGCCCATTGATTTAGCTGCTTCAATCACACCTTTATCCACCTCACGCAGCGCGATTTCAACAAGGCGCGCGTAAAATGGTGCCGAGCCGATTACCAGCGCCGGCAATGCGGCGTTTGGCCCTAAGATCGTGCCGACTAAAAATTTCGTAAAACCTAATAGTAAAATAATTAAAATAAGGAACGGAATCGATCTGAATATGTTAACAACGGCTGCAATCACTGAGTTGACCGCTTTATTCTGCCAGAGGCTTCCTTTGCTCGTCAGAAAGAGCAGCAAGCCGAGGATGACCCCGATGACAAAAGCAAACAGTAAAGAAATCAGCGTCATATAAAGTGTTTCATATGTCGCGTTCCATAATTCAGTTAAATCAACGTTCGGGAAGTATTTTTCAAACATTCGTGATCACCTCTGCTTTCACCTGTTTGTCATTAATGAATCGGATCACGTTTTGCACTTCTTCCTCGTCCCCGTCAATGTGGATGAACAGTGAACCGTAAGCCCCATCCTTCGTCTGCGAAATTTTCCCTTGCAGAATATTGACGCTGACATTGAAGTTTCTGATCATCTCTGTAATCAGAGGCTGTTCAGCTGACTCACCGACAAATGTGAGCTGAACCATTTTTCCTGATGCTGTATCATCAAGAAGGTGCTGAAGCGTCTCTTTCGTTTCTTCCGGCTCTGTCACCTGTTGAACAAATCGTTTTGTCATTTGTTCCTTTGGATTTTTGAAGACATCGAGAACCTCGCCTTCTTCGACCACCTTGCCGTTTTCCATGACGGCGACTCTGTTGCAGATTTTGCGTATGACATGCATTTCGTGCGTAATCAGCACAATCGTCAAACCGAGTCTTTCATTAATATCGGACAATAGATCCAGAATTGAATCTGTCGTTTGCGGATCTAATGCTGATGTCGCTTCGTCACAAAGAAGAACCTTCGGATTGTTTGCAAGCGCTCTGGCAATTCCGACACGCTGCTTCTGACCGCCGCTCAGCTGGGACGGATAAGATTTTTCTTTTCCTTCTAAACCTACCAGTTTAATCAGTTCATTGGCGCGCTTGATCCGCTCGCTCTTTTTCACCCCGGCAATTTCTAAAGGAAACATGATATTATCTCTGACAGTCCGCGACCAAAGCAAATTGAAATGCTGGAAAATCATACTGATCTCATGGCGTGCTTTTCTTAAACCGCGTCCATTTACTTCATTAATCTTGGTTCCCGCCACTTCCACGGTTCCTGAGGTTGGTTTCTCAAGGCCGTTCAGCAGACGGATTAAGGAACTCTTACCAGCTCCGCTATATCCTATAATTCCAAAAATCTCACCTTTTTTAATGGAAAGCGAGACGTTTTGGACAGCATTGACATCTCCATGTTTCGACTTGTAAACTTTTGAAACATCCTGAAGATTGATCAAAGCAATCACCTGCCTTAACACTATTCTAAGAAATCTTCCGGTTTTTTCTGCAAAAGAAAAGCCTTTCTGCACACTTGAGCAGAAAGGCTTATATAAAATGCCTTTCTCTCATCTTTCAAAGCTGAACGCTTCGTGTGAATTGGCACCATTTCAACAGTGTTGATGGTTGCCGGGCTTCATAGGGCACTTCCCTCCACCTCTCTTGATAAGAGAAATATATAGTCTTTTTCGTCCGGAAATTCTTAATGTAGAATAGCACGGCGAATGATTAAATGTCAATAAAATAAATGATGTCAACTTTTACTATTATAATAATTTATTATTTTTTAATTTTTTAAAATCCTCTGAAAAAATCCATTTGTCAGCCAGAGAATGGCTTCCAGCTTTAACAGGGCCCTGAATGACCCCTTTACTTTGAGGCTTCCGCTCTGAATAAGGTGCTGAAGGGAAATGTCTCCGTGCAATAAATCAATAATTTCCGTTTGGTTTCCGTAAAAGGTCAGGTTGGACGTTTGGGGCGGAGAAACTTTTTTCATTTCTCCCTGTTCGTTTATTGAGACGGTTAAGGCTTCTGCTTCTCCTTGGAAGGTAATGAGCAATGTTGAGGCATTCAAAAGGGGTTTTAAAAACAGATGCTGATACTCATCTTCTAAAACTTCCGCTTTCTCCATATGTACAACCTCCTATTTGTTGGTCATACATACACATTTCTCTCTTTGTCGCAAGAACCCCTTTATAAAACGAACGACAATTTCATTGGATATGCTGAGAAATATGTCATAAATGGGATGCGGAAGATGATTTTTGTTTGATCAGCTCATATAAATAAGAAACGGAATGAAATGCATATCCTCTTTCGACCATCTTTCCGCCTTTAAACAGCAGAAAACAAGGGACGCTTTCAATTTGATACGCTTTTGCGAATGTCGGAGAGTAATTGACATTGTTTTGATAGAAGGCGACATCCGGCAGCATTTCTTTCACCACTGTCAGCATTTTGCTTGCAAGCTGGCAGGTGCCGCAAAACGGAGTATATAAATATAGAAGGTACACATCATCTTCAATGTGATCAAGTTCGTGTTCTTGGAGTTCTTTCATGCTATACACCTCGGGACTTTCTTTCAAGAAAAATAGTATGGACATTCAGATTCGCACGCAGCAATACAGAAGCGATATGGTGCCTGGGCGCAGCCGCTACTTCCTTATAGGCTCTGTCGACATGGAGATGGCAGGCTTCATTAAATTCACGCTTCAGCTGTTTTCTCAATTTCTCACCTGATTCATCAGCATCAACTAATATATAGACGTCTTTATCATAAAGCTCGTCAGCCAATTCCTCGAGCCTCAGCTGGCTGATTGTTCCGTTTGTGCAGATAATGCGCATCGGTTCATTCAGGACGCTTTCGATTTTCTCTTTATCTGATTTCCCCTCGACAATCATAACCTTTTCCAGCTCATCCATCTTCATCTTGTTCACCTGCCGCGTCAAATTTGAAATGTTCAGATTGTAAAAGAAGGCAGTGAAATTCACCGCCAACATTAACACCAGCCGTTTTCGTAGTCACAATCTACATATTTTGCGTCGTCTCCAGAGACCACATCGGCTGTCTTATAAAATTTCTCATTTTCAAAGGAATAACCGGACTTAAGCTCATATTCATTCATGCTTGTCATTTGGCCGATCATCTCATTATCATGATATAACGAGAGCCGGCCATTTTGAAAGCGGCCTGTCACGTCATTGGTGACATCGAGCTTTTGTTTGTCGAAAGCCATATTGGACACCTCCCATAACGTTAGCGTGTCCAATTGCTTTTACGGCTATCCTGTTTTAGTCTTCTTGTGTCATCTCTTCGTATTGCTCTGCTGTCATCAGTTTTTCAATTTCAGAAGCGTCAGATGGCTCAACGACGATCATCCATGCTTTTTCGTACGGAGATTCGTTGACGAATTCCGGACTGTCATCAAGATCTTCGTTTACTTCCACAACCGTTCCGTTAATCGGTGCATAAAGCTCAGATACCGTTTTAACGGATTCAACACTGCCGAATGGCTCGTCCGCTTTGATTTCAGCGCCCACTTCAGGAAGTTCGACAAACACGATGTCGCCTAGTTCGGACTGGGCAAAATGCGTAATTCCGATTCTGGCTTTTTCTCCTTCAACTTTTACCCACTCGTGTTCTCCTGAGTAACGCAAATCTTTTGGTATGCTCAATTGAATCCCTCCATTTTTTACAGCACTACAATAAGAAGATACCACACTTTTCAAAAAAAATTTACATTAAGCCCAGTTTTCTTCAAATTGGTCTTCTTTAAATCCGACAGTCACTTTTTCGCCGTCTGTTGTAAGCGGGCGTTTAATTAGCATACCATCTGAAGCCAGCAGTTCGAGCTGTTCGTCCTCTGACATATGATACAGCTTTTCCTTGAGATTGAGCTCGCGGTATTTCATGCCGCTCGTGTTGAAAAATTTCTTGAGATCCAGCCCGCTTTTTTCATAAAGCGCTTTTAATTCTTCTTTGCTTGGCGGCTGCTCAGCAATATGTATTTCGTTTATTTCTTTCCCATGCTCTTCAAGCCACTTCTTTGCTTTGCGGCACGTTCCGCATTTAGGGTACCAGTAAAAAGTTAACGACATCTTCTTCCCCCTCAATAAAATAATCGAGGTTATTTTAACACAGTTTGTTTTAAAAACCTAAAACAGTGCTTCTTAAAAAAGAGCTCCGCGCATGCGGAGCTCATGGCCAATCAGACAGTATATTTCTCAGCCTCAAAAATGCCTGCCGCCGCCTCGCGTTTTTTCTGAATCACGTTTTTAGGCGTTACGCGTGTCAGCTTGCGCAGAGCGGAAAGCATCATGCGGAGTGAATCTCCTTCTTCCATTGCGATAAGGGATTCCTTTGCATGCGCTTCGATTTCGTTAAAGGCCTCTTGAACGAAAATTTCTGTGTACAGCACCTTTTGCGCTGCTTTTTCAGCGCCTTGTGCGGCAATGGCCTTTTCCGTTCTGAGCACGGCTGATTCCATTGCGTATACATTGCTGACGATATCCGCTACGTTCACGAGAATTTCTTGCTCACGATCGATCGCTTTTCCGTATTTTTGCGCGGCTAGGCCGGCAGCAAACAACGCAATTTTTTTGGCTTGCTTGACGATATATTTCTCCTGCTCTAAGACGCCGCTTCCAGGCTCTTCAGGCATAAGCATCATGAGTTCTTCCTGCAGCGACTGCGCTTTTTCGAATAAAGGCAGCTCGCCTTTAAGCGCTTTTTTCAGGAAGGTGCTTGGCACGATTAACCGGTTGATTTCGTTTGTGCCTTCAAAAATCCGATTGATCCTTGAATCCCTATAGGCCCTTTCTACTTCGTATTCCTGCATAAAGCCGTAGCCTCCATGAATCTGCACGCCTTCATCAACGATATAATCAAGCGTTTCAGAGCCGAATACCTTATTCAGAGAGCATTCGATGGCGTATTCCGCAATCGATTTGGCGATTTGCCGGCCGTCCTTGAGATCTTCGGCCGTGAACTGGCTCATATTGTCTTCAAACAGCCCGACGGTTCTGTATACAGAGCTTTCCATCGCATACAGCCTTGAGGCCATTGTCCCGATTTTTTCCTGTGTCAATGAAAAACCAGCAATCGGCGTTTTAAATTGGCGGCGCTGATTTGCGTATGCCGCAGACAGCTCGATGACGCGTTTAGATGCGCCGATTGTGCCAACCGCCAGTTTGTAACGGCCGATGTTTAAAATATTAAAGGCGATGACATGCCCTTTGCCGATTTCTCCGAGCAGGTTTTCCTTTGGCACTTCAGCTTGATCCAGAATGAGGGTTCTTGTCGATGATCCCTTGATTCCCATTTTCTTTTCTTCCGGTCCCGTGGAGACACCCGGGAACTCTTTTTCTACAATAAAGGCTGAAAACTTGTCGCCGTCTACCTTAGCGTAAACTACAAATACATCGGCAAAAGCAGAGTTGGTAATCCACTGTTTTTCCCCTGTTAATACATAATGGGTTCCTGCTTCATTCAGCACAGCTGTTGTTTTTGCTCCAAGTGCATCAGACCCAGAGCCAGGCTCAGTCAGAGCATAAGCGGCGATCTTTTCGCCTGAAGCGAGTCCAGGCAAATATTTTTTCTTTTGTTCTTCTGACCCGAAAAAGACGATCGGCAAGGAACCGATACCGACATGCGCGCCATAAGAAAGAGAAAAGCTTCCCGCACGCGAAAATTTCTCAGTGATGAGTGCCGAGCTGATTTTATCAAGGCCGAGCCCGCCGTATTCTTCCGGCACATCGGCGCCAAGCAGCCCTAGTTCGCCCGCTTTCTTCAACAGTCTGACAGAATGCTCGAATTGATGGTTTTCGATATCATCTATATGAGGGAGAACATCTTGCTCGATGTAATCCTCTGTTGTTTTCGCAATCATTTTATGCTCGTCAGTGAAATCCTCCGGTGTATACATTTGATCGTATGTGACATCCTCGATTAAAAATCCGCCGCCTTTTTGTACGTCAGCCGCTTTTTTTGCCATTTGTTTTTCCCCCTTTAGCATAATTCAAATACACCGGCCGCTCCCATTCCGCCGCCGATACACATGGTCACGACTCCAAATTGCTCGTTTCTCCGTTTCATTTCATGGATGAGTGAGAGTGTAAGCTTTGTGCCCGTACAGCCAAGCGGGTGTCCAAGCGCGATTGCGCCCCCGTTGACATTCACTTTTTCTTCATCAATTCCCAATTCCCTGATTACTTGAATGGCCTGTGAGGCAAAAGCTTCATTCAGTTCAAACAAGCCGATGTCCTGCAGCTGAAGTCCGGCAAGCTTCAAAGCGCGCGGAATCGCTTCCACCGGTCCGATTCCCATCACTTCCGGCGGCACGCCGCCTACCGCAAAGGAGCGGAATTTCACAAGCGGCGCCAGGCCAAGAGCATCGGCTTTTTCCCGGTCCATCAGCATGACAGCCGCCGCTCCGTCACTCGTTTGTGAGGAATTGCCCGCAGTCACCGTCCCGTCAACGGAAAAGGCCGGGCGCAATGTCGATAAGATGTCTGCAGTCGTTTGCGGGCGAACACCTTCATCCTGAGAAAACACAAACTGTTTTTCCATAGGCTTATGGTCTTCTCCGATTTCTGTCACCGTCACTTCGACGGGTACAATTTCATCTTTAAATTTTCCTTCTGCAAGGGCTTTAGCGGCGTTTTGATGGCTGCGAACGGCAAACGCGTCTTGATCCTCACGGGAGACGCCGTATTTTTTCGCGACTTGCTCGGCTGTGTGCCCCATGCTCATATAATATTCCGGTGCCTTTTCTGCCAAAGCAAGGTTCGGACGGGTAACATGCCCCATCATCGGAACTTGCGACATGGATTCTGCTCCGCCGGCGATCGCTGTATCGTAGGCGCCCAGCATAATTTTTTCTGCTGCATACGCAATAGACTGAAGGCCTGAAGAGCAATAGCGGTTAACTGTAATCGCCGGAACCGTGTACGGCAGGCCCGCGAGCGCACCGATATTTCTCGCCATATTAAGCCCCTGCTCCGCTTCAGGTGTTGCACAGCCGATAATCAAGTCATCAATATTGCCTTCGTAGCCGCCTGCCCGTTTCAGCGTTTCTTTTACACAAATCGCTCCCAAATCATCCGGGCGAACGGTGGCCAACGATCCTTTTTTTGCTTTTCCAACCGGTGTTCTTGCACCTGACACAATGACTGCCTCTTTCATAAGCTCCCTCCTAATTCCGTAAAGGTTTACCTTTCACAAGCATATGCTGCATTCTCGCTTGAGATTTTGCCTCTCCTGACAAACTCAAAAACGCTTCTCTTTCGATCTCCAATAAATACTCTTCATCAACCTCTGTACCAAACGGCACTTTTCCGCCCGCAATGACATAAGCGAGTTTTTTCGCGATCTTAAAATCATGCTCAGATATATAGCCGGACAGCTTCATCTGCTCAGCGCCAAGCAAGAGTGCCGCATAACCGGTTTCTCCCGGCACCTTGACCTTTTCTTTTACAGGCGGCCGCCAGCCGGTATCGTATAAAGATGCGGCCAGCTGCTTCGCATCGTATAACAGGTGGTCTTGATTCACGCTGATCTGATCCGTTTCTTTTAAGATGTTCATCTCACGAGCCTCTTGAGCGGAAGCGGACACTTTCGCCATCGCGATTGTTTCAAATGTTTTCATTGCCGCATTCATCGGATCATGGCCGCGGCGAAGATGGTTGATGTACAGCTCTTTGTTACCTCCTCCGCCAGGGATGAGGCCGACACCGGATTCCACAAGTCCCATATAGGCTTCGCTTGCCGCTTGAATGCGCGCCGCCGGCAGGCATGCTTCCGTTCCTCCGCCGAGCGTCATGCCAAATGGCGCGGCGACGACCGGTTTCGCACTGTATTTGATCTTCATCATCGTCTCCTGAAAACGGCGGATCACAAAATCAACTTCCAAAAAGTTGTCATCTTGGACTTCCATTAAGATCATGGCGAGATTCGCGCCGACGCAGAAATTTTTCCCTTGATTGCCGATGACAAGCCCCTTGTAATTCCGTTCTGTTTCCTCTAATCCTTTGTGGATCATTTGAATGATATCGAGGCCGATCGCATTGCTTTTCGAATGAAATTCAAGAAGGGCCACATCATCTCCAAGGTCAATTAAGCTTGCTCCGCTGTTTTTCGCAATCACGCCTTTTGTTTCTTTAAGTGCTTGTAAATGAATTCGTTTTTTGTTTTCTTTCACGGCTCTGTATTCGCCGCGGTCATAATAAAATACCGTTCCGTTCTCTTTGATGTAGAAGGTTTCATTTCCTTTGTCCAGCATCTCTTTTATCCAGCCAGGCATATCTGCTCCAAGCTGCTCAAGCTTTTCCGCTGACTGCTTGAGGCCGATGGCGTCCCACATCTCAAAAGGTCCCAGTTCCCAGCCGAATCCCCACTTCATGGCTTGGTCAATCGCATGAATATCATCGGCAATCTCGCCAAGCAGCTCGGCTGAGTAAAGCAGGGTTTGAGAAGTGATATTCCACAGCAAACGGCCGGCCCTGTCATCCGAATAAATAAGCGCTTTCATTTTGGCTTTTGTCCCTTTTGCCTGTTTTGCCGCTTCAAGTGCCGGTGATTTCATTTTTGTCCGCTCGCCGTAAGTAAGCGTCACTGGGTCAAGCTCATAAATCGTTTTTCCTTCTTTTTTATAAAAGCCTTGGCCGGCCTTGCTTCCGATCCACCCTTTTTCCAGCATATCGTTCATGAAGCTTGGAATGCGAAACACTTCTTTTTCATCGCCATCAGCTTTGTCATACACATTTCGGGCAACGTGGGCGAATGTATCGAGGCCGACCACATCAAGCGTTCTAAAGGTGGCGCTTTTCGGCCTGCCGATCAGCGGTCCTGTGATCGAATCAACCTCCCCGACCTGATAACCGCCTTTCAGCATTTCTTGGACTGTCACGAGAAGCCCGTAAGTCCCGATGCGGTTTGCGATAAAGTTCGGTGTGTCCTTTGCTGTAACAACGCCTTTCCCGAGGACATTTTCTCCGAAAGCTGTCATAAACTTTAAAATATCAGGATCCGTTTCCTTAATCGGAATGATCTCTAGCAGCTTTAAATATCGTGCGGGATTAAAAAAATGCGTTCCAAGAAAATGGGCTTTAAAATCATCCGACCGGCCTTCAGCCATTTCCTGCACTGATATGCCGGATGTGTTGCTTGAGACGATGCTTCCAGTCTTTCGATGTTCATCCACAAGAGCGAAAATTTTCTTTTTGACTTCAAGGTTTTCGACAACGACCTCAATAATCCAATCTGCTTCTTTCAGTTTTTCTGCATCATCCTCCAGATTGCCAGGTGTAATATAGGAGGTATTTTTCGCTGATGTGAGGGGAGCGGGCTTTTGTTTCAGCAGTTTTTTCATCGCCTGCCGGCTCAGCCTGCTGCGCACCTCCGAACTGTCCTTCGTCAGCCCCTTTTTTTCCTCTTCCTTTGTCAAATCGTTCGGCACAATATCTAGCAGCAGGACAGGAATTCCGATGTTAGCCAAATGCGCCGCTATCCCGGAACCCATTACCCCCGATCCTAAAACGGCTGCCTTCCGAATGTGTTTGTGCATGAGATATCCCCCTTGAACATTGAATGAATAGTCATTCATTTTTTGACTAAAAAAAATGAAACCCGTTTCTTCTTTCATCTTAAAAGATTTCCGGTTCGACTTCAATAGCTAATTTGTTATTTTTTTGTATGAAGCCTATAAAAGTCGGGCAACTTAAGCCCGGAGGTGAAGGGAATGGTACGAGAGAAAAAAAATCCGTCTTCAGCGGCAGTCAGCGCGGCGAGCGTAAAGGGAGATGCCGGTCCGACTCAGCATTACGGCGGCGGAAAACGGACAAGTCAAAATCAGCAGTATAAAAAACATAACATGGGACAATCATAATGCAGCTGCTTCCCACGGCTGCTTTCACTTTTTCAAAATTCCTTTTAACACAAACGCTGCATTGGCAGGCCGTTCGGCAATTCTTCTCATAAAGTAGCTGAACCAGTCCGTTCCATATGGGACATACACACGCATTCTGTAGCCTTCCTTGGCGAGTTCCTTCTGACGCTCCGGCCTGATGCCGTATAGCATTTGAAACTCAAATTGCGATGCGGGGATTTGATGTTCGGCGACGAGCTGTTTCGTAAATGCAATGATGTCATCGTCATGTGTGGCGACAGCCGTGTAGTTCCCGCTTAACAACTGCAGCTTTATTAAGCTCTGAAAATGAAGGTCCGTGCCTCTTTTGTCGGGAAACGCTACAGCCGCAGATTCTTTATAAGCGCCTTTTACAAGTCTGAGATTCGGCTTTAAGTCCCGCATCTTTCTGATATCTTCTGCCGCCCGGTACAAATACGCCTGAATGACCGTGCCGAGCTTCTCAAATTCCTGTTTGCATTGCCTGTAAATAGAAAGTGTCTGTTCATAATGAGAATAGTCTTCCATATCAATGGTCACAGCAACATCATATTGCTTCGCAACGGAAAGAATGGCGCGCAAATGAGTAAGAGCAAGTTCTTCTGAAAGATCGAGCCCGATTGAGGTCAGCTTAAGTGAAAGCTCTGAATTCAATTGATGTTCGGCAATGGCTTGAATGGCTTTCTTGCATTCCTCTGCGACTTGGTTTGCTTCTTTTTCCGAAGCTGCATACTCGCCTAAATAATCAATTGTTGCACACAAACCGGATCTGTTTAGCCTTTTGACGGTCTTAACCGCCGATTCAATCGTATCCCCTGCGACAAACCTTCGTGCTCCAAGCCGCGTTCCGTATGCTTTTGCGAACTTGGTAAGTGTTTTATTTTGAGATAAGAATAAAAACACATGTCTCAACATCCGACTCCCTCCCGCCGTCATCTTCAAAACACCTGTATATAACTCCCAGTCTGAAGGAAACTATAAAATGAACAGAAACCAAAGGAGGATCACAATGGATAATCAGCAGCAATCTCAAATGCCGCCTTCCGTTATTTCGACAAAGGATCATTTGTATCTCAATGACATGCTGAACTGGAATTTGCTCGCGATGAAAAAAGCGCATTTCATGGCGCAGCAGTGCCAGGATCAAACGTTAAAGCAAGAACTCGACCGCGTCGGACACATGCATCATGATCACTATCAAAGAATATTAAAGCACCTGCAGCCAGGCCAGCAGCAGTCCGGCTACATCCAATAAGGAGGCGCCAGAATGAATCAGCAAAATCAAAAAATCAGCAACCCGCAGACACCTGTACCGACAACATCGGAAATGAATGACAGAGATTTCGTCAACGAATTGCTGACAACCGAAAAATACATGACAACAGCTTATTGCACTGCCTTGCACGAATTCAGCCACGAGTCTCTTTATCAGGATATTCAATCCATTTTTGATGAGTCACAAAAAGCGCAAAGAAAACTATATGATCTCATGTTCCAATATGGATGGTATTCTGTTGAAGCGGAGGATTCACAAAAGCTGCAGCAGTCCTATCAAAAATTCCAGCAGACCATTCAGCAGCAGTCTCCTTATCAGCAATAACAACATTAGTAAAAAGGATACGATGTTCTTTCGGGCATCTATCCTTTTTTTGTGTAAAATCAGTTGACTTTTCATTTACGCTTATTTATATTTAATAAGCATTAACTATTTTGTCATTAAAATATATATACAGTGTATGTAACAGAGGGGAAATGAATATGAAGAGTGCGGATCAGTTAATGTCCGATATTCAATTATCGCTTCAGGCGCTCTTTCAAAAGATACAGCCTGAAATGCTGGAAAGCATGGAGAAACAAGGTGTCACCCCAGCGCAGCTGTTTGTGCTGGCCAGCCTAAAGAAACACGGCAGCCTCAAAGTTTCTGAAATTGCCGAGCGTATGGAGGTGAAGCCAAGCGCGGTGACGCTGATGGCAGATCGCCTTGAACAAAAAAATCTTATCGCCAGAACACACAACACAAAAGACAGGCGAGTGATTGATCTCAGTCTTACTGACGAAGGAGACATAAAGTTCGAGGAGGTTTTGGCGGGCAGAAAAGCCATAATGGCGCGCTATCTTTCCTTTTTGACGGAGGAGGAAATGCTGCAGGCGGCGCATATTACAGCAAAACTCGCACAAGCAGCAGAAACGGATGAAAAGCAAAACATGAAAAGAGGAAACGGATGAAAATGAGTAAAGAAGGCAAACAATCAAAACGAACGTTATTAATAACAGGCTTAATTATTGCCATGTTTTTTTCAGCCCTTGACGGTACCATTGTCGGAACGGCCATGCCGAAAATTGTCGGTGATCTGGGCGGTTTGAGCATGATGACCTGGCTGACAACTGCATATTTGTTAACATCAACAACCATTGTTCCAATTGCCGGTAAACTGGCTGATTTATTGGGACGCCGCATTGTCTATGTATCAGGTTTGATTATTTTTATGGCCGCTTCTGCTTTGTGCGGAATGGCCAACAACATGACGGAATTGATTATCTTCCGTGGACTGCAGGGCATCGGCGGAGGCATCATGATGCCGATGGCGATGATTGTCATCGGTGACTTGTTCACAGGAAAACAGCGTGCTAAATTCCAAGGTGTCTTTGGCGCAATTTACGGGCTGGCTTCAGTGATTGGGCCGCAAATCGGCGGCTGGATTGTAGACTCGTTAAACTGGAAATGGGTTTTCTATATTAACCTGCCAGTCGGAATTATTGCGGTTATTTTTATTGCCAGGGGATTACAGGGACGCCAGCAGACTGGTCCGATCAACTTCGATATCGCTGGTATTTTCACAATGATTGTCGGTGTGGTCAGCCTCCTGCTCGCCTTAAGCTTTGGCGGAAAAGATTATGCATGGGATTCATGGCAGATTCTTGGGTTGTTCGCTCTCGCACTGATCGGCATTGTCAGCTTTATCATCGTAGAATCAAAAGCAAAAGAGCCAATCCTGCCAATGTATTTATTTAAAAACAGAACATTTACATTTCTAAACTTGATCGGCTTCTTTATGAGTATCGGTATGTTTGGCGCCATTACGTTTGTTCCTTTCTTTATGCAGGGAATTGTCGGTGTAAGTGCGTCTGAATCGGGTACAATTATGACACCGATGATGATTTCTATGATTATCACAAGTATCATCGGCGGACAGCTTGTTTATAAAATTGGGATTAAACCGCAAATCATTACAGGCATGCTGGTTATGGCCGGCGGATTCCTGCTGTTAACGACATTGGATCTCGACACGAGCAAGCTTGTCGCTACATCTTTTATGGCGATTATTGGTCTGGGAATGGGTCTTGTTATGCCGATTCTGACATTGGCTTTACAGGAAAGCTTTTCGAAGGAGGAGCTTGGAGTTGTCACTTCATCCAGCCAATTCTTCCGTTCTATCGGCGGAACATTCGGCATTACCATGCTGGGAGCCGTAATGAATGCGAGATCAGGAAATCTATTAACAGATAAATTGGTTCCATATTTAGACTCTCTTCCGGCACAGGCAAGCTCGTTTGCCGCCCAGCTAAAGGGTATGATTGATACAAATCCGCAAGGGCTGCTGCAATCACTGTTCAGTCCGGACGCGGTCAAACAAATCCCTGCGGCTTTCTCATCCCATATTGTGCCGATTTTAAAAACATCGTTGATGGATTCGCTCCACAGCGTGTTTTATACGGGCCTGATCTTTATCGCAGTCGGAGCCGTATTCACCTTGTTCTTAAAACCTATCAAGCTATCAAATAAGAAAGCGGAAGACCAACAAGAAAAAGAGAAGGCGGCAAAAGCCGTTGAATCACCTTCCCATTAATAGAGCACCCCGCGGGTATCAATCCGCGGGGTTTTTTATTCAATCATCTGGGCTCTTCCATTTCCGAAAGACCAATCCTCATCCTGATTTCCGGCCAGCATGATAAACACATCTTCTTTTCTTACACCAAGCTCGGAATGAATCCGGCTCGC
The DNA here is from genome assembly GCF_000877815.1 of Bacillus sp. YP1. Classification (NCBI taxonomy): domain Bacteria; kingdom Bacillati; phylum Bacillota; class Bacilli; order Caryophanales; family Bacillaceae; genus Bacillus; species Bacillus sp. YP1. The sequence goes on from NZ_CP010014.1 coordinate 2,990,073, forward strand.
GATTGAGCGGTAAAGTGCTTTTTTCTGTTCAGTTGTTCTTGACTGTTTCAGTGTAAAATGAATGTATATCAGTTCATCAGTACGCTCGACTTGGAGATAAAATGGATCATAAAAAAATTCGCTTTTTTCATATTGTCTGATGACTTGGAAATAGTCATCTTCCGGCACATTGATTTCTTCAATCATCGATTGGTGGATAGTCCTGCTCAGTTTTTGAAGCCACACTTCGCTTCTTCCCGACCGTAAATGAATCTGTACAAATGGCATCTCCCCGCATCCCTTTCTTTACAGCGTCTGTCCGCTGTCAATTGTGATAATTTGGCCTGTGAGTGATTCCTGTTCAATTAGTGAACAAATCAATTTGGCAACATCATCTGGTTCAGCAATACACTGCAGCAGCAAAGAGCCGATCATGCTTTTCATTTTTTCTTCCCGTCCGGCCCACCATCTCGTTGCCACAGCTCCTGGTGCTACACCGCTCACTCTGATTTCAGGCGCTAAGGCGTGGGCCAATGATTTCGTTAAACCGTGCACCGCTGATTTTGATACTGCGTAAGGCATTGATGAGCCGGCACCAGTTATCCCTGCGATGCTGCCGACGTTTACGATCGCCCCGTCCTTGCTTTTCTTCATGAACGGAACCACTGCCCGCGCGCAGAAAAACATCCCTTTCACATTGACGGCATACAGCTCATCCTAGACGTCTTCTGTCGCAGCCTCAAGATCATCCATTGGAATATGCCGTGTAATGCTGGCATTGTTGACTAAAATATCAACCGTGCCGTGTGTGTTCACGATTGCTTGAATCATATCCTGCACGTCGCTGTTTTTGGATACATCTGCTTGGATGGCGAAGGCTTGCCCGCCAGCTTTTTGAATCATTTCCACTGTTTCCTCCGCTTCTGATTGCGAGCGTGAATAATTCACCGCCACAATCGCCCCACGCTTTGCCAATTCCATACTGGCTGCTTTTCCGATTCCTGTGCCGCCCCCCGTTACGAGAGCTATTTTGTTCAAGACATTCATTGCCGCCACTCCTTGCTGTTGACTAAAGTATATTTCTGATTCCATTGTAATCCAGCTTTGATGTTACGTATAATGATTGTTAAAGATACTAGATATCACTCAGATTGATAGTAAACGAACGGAGGAGTTCAAAATGGAAAGCGGAGATTTACGTGTGTTTCAAATGGTAGCTCGTGAAGGGACCATTACGAAAGCAGCCCTGCAGCTTGGCTATGTACAATCGAATGTCACGGCCAGAATTCAACAATTGGAAGCTGAGCTGGGTACCACACTGTTTTTGCGCCATAATCGGGGCATGACACTTTCTGCAAGCGGAAAATTGCTGCTGGACTACGCAAATAAAATTATAGGCCTTCTTGATGAAGCGTCTAAAGCGCTCTCATCCTCCGCAGAACCAAGCGGGCCGCTTATGATCGGCTGCACTCAGACAACCGCCGCGGTAAGGCTTCCAAAGCTTCTGGCATCTTATTATGAAGAACATCCAAACGTCCAGCTGTCTTTAACAACAGGACATACGCAATTTCTCCTTGATAAAGTTCTTCGTTATGAATTGGATGGCGCGTTTATCGGATGCGAATGCCATCATCCTGAGCTCGAATCCTATCCTGCGTTTGAGGAAGAACCAGTAGTTGTTTCGGCTGCCTCCGTGCCCGATGTTGAGGAAGCCATCACAAAGCCGATTCTCGTTTACAGCACAGGCTGTTCGTATCGAGAAACACTTGAAAAATGGCTGCGTTCCGTCGGTGTCACACAGCCGGTCATTATGGAATTTGGGACGCTTGAAGCAATTATCGGCGGGGTTACAGCAGGTCTTGGCATCTCGTTGCTGCCAAGAACGGTTGTGCAGAAACATGAAGCAGAAGGATCAATTCGATTGTACCCGCTGCCTGAAGCTCTCAGCCAGATGAAAACAGAGTTTATTGTTCGAAAAGATTCGTTTATCAGCAGCGCGCTGAGAACCTTTATGGATTCCTTTACGCCAGTTAAAACGGCTGAATCACAAAAAAGCAGTCTGCTATAATGAACAGACTGCTTTTTGGCTATTGTTTGTTTCGATGCGCTTCATTTAATTCCTTAATATGCTGAATGATCTCTTTAATGCCCTGCTTCGCGTCGGGGTATGTCGCATTCCAATGCTTAGCGAGCGGAGGCATGCTTTTGGCTATATGGGTGTACAAAATCCATTGCTTCACTTCTTCTTTTAGCTCATCGTTTGTTTCACCAAGCAGAAGCTCAGTATACTTCTCCAGCAATCCATCAAGCTGCTCCTGAAGTTTTTGTTCCATTTTCCATCTTCCTTTCGAAAAAACAGCAAGGAGCTTTCTCAATTGAAAGCTCCTTCGCTGCGTTATTTATCCATGTGATGTGAAAGCCGCTTCCTGGACAATGCATCTGCCCCTGCCATGAGGAATGCAAAGAGGCGTTCCGAAGAGCGGGTCCTGTGTAACCTGACAGTTCATAGAAAACACATTTTGCACAAGATCACAAGTGATGACCTCTTCCGGACGGCCTTCTGCATAAATCCGTTTATCTTTTATGGCCACAAGATGATGCGCATAGCGGCACGCCAAGTTTAAGTCATGGAGAACCATAACAATCGTCCGGTCTTCCTTTTCATTCAGCTCAAACAGCAAATCAAGAATTTCAATTTGATGCGTCATGTCTAAATACGTCGTCGGCTCGTCAAGAAGGATGATATCCGTTTCCTGGGCAAGCGTCATCGCGATCCAAGCCCGCTGGCGCTGTCCGCCTGACAAAGAATCAACGGCACGGTCAGCCATGTCCTCAAGCTTTGTTGCTTTAAGCGCTCTTTCAACTGCTTCCTCATCCTCTTTTGACCACTGCTTCAGCCAGTTTTGGTAAGGATATCTTCCTTGCTTCACCAGCTGATGCACCGTCAGCCCCTCTGGAGCCGAAGGACCTTGGGGCAGGATTGCGAGCTCTTTTGCGACTTCCTTCGTCGGAAGCTTGGCAATCGCTCTTCCTTCCAGCAGCACTGAACCGCCTCTCGGCTTCATCAGGCGCGCTAATGAACGTAAAAGTGTCGATTTTCCGCAGCCATTGCTGCCAATAAATACGGTAATTTCACCTTTGGGAATTGTTAAATTCAACTCATCAATAATAACGGCATCCCCGTATCCTAAGCTCAGCGTTTCTGTAGAAATTGCACTCATACCCATAACCGCTCCTTTTTGCTGGCTTTTTAGCAGCACTATGTATTGCACGTTTTCTATATACATGCTTTTAAGTCAATTGTCATCAATGCAAATGATTCCGATATTCAGCCATTTGATATGGTCATATATCCCTCATTGTAGCAGAAAACACTGACTTTGAAAATCATTTTCAATTAGTTTTATGGACATAATTGACGTTTATGGGTTTTTTATCACAAGATTACTTCTTGATTTCTCTGATGGAGCCGTCCTTCAGCTTCAATTTTAAATCGATATGATCATAATGACTGTCCAGATTAAATGCTGCCAGCACACTGTGTATCACTTCTGTTTCAGCCATTTGGTCTGTCACGGAAAGCTCGCTCAAAATCATTTTCATCTCATCTAACGCTTCTTCTCCTTCCTGATTGACACCGGAGAGCTTATCCTGTATTTCCGCTTTTTCCTGAGTCCCGTTCTTTGTATAGATTCCTTCATAACGGTTATGCTCACCATCCCCGTAGCTCACACGAAGCGAAAAATTACTGTAGGGAACGGACTTCAGCTGGGTGACGGCTGTATTTTCTCCTTCTGCCTGATGCTGGTCTTCATTGAAACGGCAGCCCGCAATCAGAACCACTGCGAGACATACAGCCCCGGCTGCTCTGATCAAATGCATATGTTTCCCCCCTGTAGGATTCCATTTATTTTAGGTATATCCAGAGAATGAAATCCTCATTCAGAGAAGAATTGAAAAAGCCGGGGCATTTAACGCCACGGCTTTTTCTTTAAGATTCGGTCATTTGTAAAAAGGTTTCGGCGTCACGCACAGCCAGCTTGATGGCATTCTCCCAGAAATCGCGCTTTGTGATGTCAGCGCCCAAATGCTTCATCGCCAAATCCTCCACTGTCATAGAAGCCGTATCGCGCAATAGCGCCATATACTTCTCTTCGAATGTGTCTTTTTCTTCAAGCGCCAACGCGTAAATACCAAGAGAAAACAGGTAGCCGAATGTATAAGGGAAATTGTAAAACGGCACCCTCGTGATGTGAAAATGAAGCTTTGATGCCCAAAAAAGCGGATGATATTCTTCTAACGCATTGCAGTATGCCTCTCTTTGCGCCTCTTCCATCAGCTCATTCAAGCGGCTGGCCGGTACCACTCCCCGCTTTCGTTCCTCGTAGAATCTCGTTTCAAATAGAAATCTTGCGTGAATGTTCATGAAGAACGCAACGCTTCTTTGCACTTTATCCTCCAGAAGAACAAGCTTTTCTTCCCTCGTCTCGGCCTGCTGGACAGTCGCGTCCGCCACTATCATCTCTGCAAACGTTGAAGCTGTTTCTGCAACGTTCATGGCGTAGGAACGGTTTAACGGCCTGACGTTGAGCATTGCTTCCTGATGGAACGCGTGCCCGAGTTCATGCGCAAGGGTAGAGACATTTGAGGCGCTTCCCGAAAATGTCATGAAAATCCGGGATTCCCCGCTGTCCGGAAAACTGGTGCAAAAGCCGCCGACTCTTTTTCCGCTCCTGTCTTCCGCCTCAATCCAGCCGTCCCGAAACGCTTTTTCAGTGAATGAGGACAGCTTTTTGCCAAACGTTGAAAACTGGCTGGTAATGATATTTGCGGCTTCATCATACGAATAGACCTTTCCGTCAGAACCGATCGGTGCCTCGACATCGTACCAGCTGAGTTTTTCAAGGCCGAGCATGGATGCTTTCCGGTTCAAAAACTGAACGAACGGCTTCTTGTTTTCAGTGATGACCTGCCACATCGTATCAAGTGTTTCTTTTTTCATCCTGTTAATTTGCAGCGGTTCCTTCAGGACATTCTCCCAGCCGCGCGCTTTATAGGTTTCAAGCCGGAATCCCGCCAAATGATTCAGCGTGCTGCTGAAAATATCTTGCTTGCTCTCCCAAGCTTGGCGGAAACGTTCATATACTGTTTTTCTGACAGTACGGTCTTGATGATCCATCATATTCTCCGCCTGACCGACAGACAATTGCTTGTTTTCACCGTTTTCCTCATACGGGATCGTCATTTTCCCGACAACCATATTGTATAAGTCACTCCAAGCGTGATATCCGTCCACCGCAAGGTTTCCGATCAGTTTTTCCTTACCGGGGCTAAGCTTTTCGGCAACCCTCTGTCTTCTTTCATTTAATATGTAAGAAACATCGCGCAATCCCGGTTTTGTTAACAATTCATTCCACACGTCTTGATTAATGTCCACAAGTTTATGATCTAATGTAACGAGCGACGATTGAAAATCTGCGGAAAGCCGATTCATGAGTGCCTGATGCTCTATAGCCTTTTGATCATTGATATTCTGGGCCTGGAGGCAAGCAACAAAAGCGCCGGCCTGCTGAAGCTTGACGGATGTCTGTTCGAATAAATCAAGCAACGCGGTCAGCCCTTCAGCCTCTTCAGGCGATTCAGGCACCTGAAACGCATCAGTCCTGTCTTGAAATGCACGCAGACTTTGTGACAGCTTCTCAATATAACCTTTGAATTCTTCCGATTGGCTCCCGCCCTTAAAAAATGAATCAAGATCCCATCTTTGGCCTACCCCTTGCAGCGCCATATCACAAAACCCCTTTCCTTCTTTCGTTCTATTATAGAACAATTCTGAATTATTGTATAAAAATTTCTATTACAGGCGTCATTTCGTGTTCAGGATAGTACAATAGCTGTAGCAGTTTAATAGGAGGGTTAGGATGAATAAAAAAATAGCCATCGTGACAGGAGCGTCCAGCGGCTTCGGTCTGCTGGCAGCTGTAAAGCTTGCCCGATCATTTTTCGTGATAGCCACATCAAGACAGCCTGAAAAAGCGGAACAGCTTCGAGAATTGGCTGCAGCACACAATGTGTCTGATTCTATTCACATTACAGCTCTCGATGTCACCGATGAACAATCTATAGTCTCATTCGGAAAAGCTGTTAGTGCTTACGCCCCGATCGATTTACTCGTTAACAACGCCGGAACGGCTTATGGAGGATTTATCGAGGATGTGCCGATGGAACATTTCAGACAACAATTTGAAACGAATGTCTTCGGTGTGATCCATGTGACAAAAACCGTGCTGCCTTACATAAGAAAGCATGGCGGCGCAAAGATTATAAACGTGAGCAGCATCAGCGGACTGACAGGATTCCCAGCGCTGTCGCCATATGTTTCTTCCAAGCATGCATTGGAAGGTTTTTCTGAAAGCCTGCGTATCGAGCTGCTTCCGTTCGGTATCGAAACCGCTTTGATCGAGCCGGGCTCATACAAGACATCGATCTGGTCAACGTCATTATCAAATTTTATGTCGGTGCCTGCTGACGATTCAGCCTATCATCAATACTATAAAAAGATCCTTTCCTATGTTCAAAAAAACGGAGAAGAAAGCGGAGATCCCCAAGAGGTTGCCGACCTCATTTATCAATTGGCAACAAAACAGCACATAAAGAATTTGCGATACCCGATCGGAAAGGGCATCAAGCTCACCCTGCTGTTCCGATCGCTTTTTCCTTGGTCTGCGTGGGAGTCTATCCTGAAGAAAAAGCTATTCAGCTGATCTAAATTATAATTATTATAATTTAGTATTGATTTTTATTTAGTATATGATATAATTAAGTCAACAGATCACAAGGAGGACGTTATCTTATGAAAACTGAAAACGCAAAAACAAATCAAACATTAGTTGAGAATTCACTGAACACACAATTATCAAACTGGTTTCTTTTATACTCTAAGCTCCACCGTTTCCATTGGTATGTGAAAGGGCCTCATTTCTTTACATTGCACGAGAAATTTGAAGAACTTTATGACCATGCGGCTGAAACAGTGGATACCATCGCTGAGCGCCTGCTGGCGATTGGCGGACAGCCTGTTGCCACAGTGAAAGAATACACTGAGCATGCATCTATCACAGACGGCGGAAACGAAACATCAGCATCAGAAATGGTACAAGCATTGGTAAACGACTACAAACAAATCAGCAGCGAATCTAAATTCGTGATCGGCCTGGCTGAAGAAAATCAAGACAATGCGACAGCGGACTTGTTTGTCGGATTAATTGAAGAAGTTGAAAAACAAGTGTGGATGCTTTCCTCTTATTTAGGGTAACAAAAAAGCTGAACCTTAATCGGGTTCAGCTTTTTGTTTTTTCTTAGCTTGAACTGCTTTCTGTCTGCTTGGTCAGTGTTGCGTTCAACGTTTTCGTTTTTCCCTTTCGCAGCACTTGGATTGTTGTTTTATCTCCGACTTTTAAGTCTTTGTAAAGGATCTGACGGATATCCGCACTGCTTTCCACGTCTTTACCGTTTAGTTTGACAATGACATCCTCAGATTTAATACCTGCTTTTTCTGCCGGCGAATTTGCTTGAACTTCTTTTACATAAACACCTTTGCCCAATTGATCTCCAAACAGGCCGAGCGTATTTTCCTGATAGGTTTCAGGAACTTGTGACATGTCAATCATCTGCACGCCTAAAAACGGACGGTCCACCTTCCCGTTTTGCAGCAGCTGGTCAACAATCGGCTCGACATCATTGCTTGGGATCGCAAATCCAAGTGATTCCACGCCGCTTTCGCTCACCTTCAAGCTGTTGATGCCGATGACCTGGCCGCTTGCATTGATTAATGGGCCTCCGCTGTTCCCCGGATTGATCGCTGCATCGGTTTGCAGCACGTTCATTTCCACCGTCCCCTGTGTTGTATCCACATCAATTGTCCGGTTCAGTCCGCTAATGATACCTTGTGTCACTGTACCGGAAAACTGCTGTCCGAGCGGGTTACCGATAGCGATTACCTTTTCGCCAGTGCGCAGCTGTGAAGAGTCACCAAAGCTCGCCACTTTTTTTACATTCTTGCCGCTGATTTCCAAAACTGCCAAATCAGTAATGGTATCGCTGCCGACAAGCTTGGCAGTTTCCGTTTCTCCGTTGTATAGCGTAACAGTCAGCTTGTTCGCGCCTTCAACGACATGGTTGTTTGTAATGATATACGCTTTATCGCTGTCTTTTTTGAAAATAACACCTGACCCGGTTCCGCTTTCACTTTCTGAGCTGGAGCCTCCTCCCGTGCCGAATGTGTTATTTTGAGAGGTTTGGATATTTGAGATTCCGACAATCGTAGGCTCTAAATCCTCTACCATATCAGCGATGTTTGATGCGTTCGTTATCGGCGCCGTTGTAAAATTATCAGACTGCACCTGTTTATTTGCGGAAGCGGTTTCGGTCGCCTGATTTTGGTCTGACGGCAGATAAGGCGCGATGCCAAGCATGAGGCCCCCGCCGATAATACCGCCTAAAATCGGGCTCAGCCATGCGGCTCTCCGTTTCTTTTCTTTTTTCACAGCCGTTTCTTGCTTTTCCATTTCTAAAGCAGAAGCCGTTTCCTGCCGTCCCGCTTCATACGACACAGGCGCGTCAAGCAATTCTTGTTCAGAATGTCCAATCAGCTTCTGGTTTTCTGTATTCTGCTGTTCTGTATGTGAAGGTTCAGTTTGATGTTGATCGTTTTGGCCATCACGTCGATAATCCATGTTCTTACACTCCTTTAACGGTTATTCATTTATCGTTACATATTCATCGCATGTACAAGTTCAATTGTCCCAATAATGAGGAGAAAAGCAAAGCACCAAAATAGAATATGTTTGATCATCCTACATCTTCCTCGCTCTTTTTCTCTTCCTTTCTTCCCTTAACCATATCATAAACAAACATTGTGGGATAAAAATGAAAAGAATATGTGAAATTATGAAAATTGCCTGCCGTATGTTAAAACTAGTTTATAATGACGTTGAAAGGATGTGAAGAGCCTTGTCATACACCATTTATCTAGTTGAAGATGAGGATAACCTGAATGAACTGCTGACGAAGTATTTAGAGAATGAGGGCTGGAACATTACATCTTTTACGAAAGGTGAAGACGCCAGAAAGAAAATGACACCGTCTCCCCACCTATGGATTCTCGATATCATGCTGCCGGATACCGACGGCTATACATTAATAAAAGAAATCAAGGCGAAAGATCCTGACGTGCCGGTCATTTTTATTTCCGCCCGAGATGCGGATATTGACAGAGTGCTTGGCTTAGAGCTTGGCAGCAATGACTACATTTCAAAGCCGTTTTTGCCGCGGGAGCTGATTATCCGTGTGCAAAAGCTGCTGCAGCTCGTATATAAGGAAGCTCCTCCTGTCCAAAAAAATGAAATTGCCGTCTCCTCGTATCGGGTCGCTGAAGACGCCCGCGAGGTCTATGACGAAAACGGGAATATCATCAATTTGACGTCAAAGGAATTTGATCTGCTGCTATTATTTATCCATCATAAAGGGCATCCATACTCTCGTGAGGATATCCTCCTAAAAGTGTGGGGACATGACTACTTCGGAACAGACCGGGTCGTTGATGATCTCGTCCGGAGACTGCGCAGAAAGATGCCTGAATTGAAGGTGGAGACGATTTACGGTTTCGGCTACAGGATGATGTCATCATGAAAAACAAGCCGCTCGCGTTTCAGATATGGGTTGTCATATCCGGCATCCTGTTAGCGATATCGATTTTACTGCTTGTGTTATTTTCAAACACGCTGCGAGATTTTTTCACTAATGAAACGTATACGACGATTGAAAATGAGCAGCATGTTCTGACAGAGTACCGCCTGCCAGGTTCGATTGAAAGGCGCTATTACAGCGAGGAAGCGACGGCGCCGACAACTGTCCGCTCCGTACAGCACGTGCTCCTTCCTGAAAATGAAGAGGCTTCTTCAGACAAGGATTTAAGCATTCTGTCATCTTCATTTATCCACAAGGTGTACAAGCTGGCTGATAAGCAGGAAGCTAAAAAGAAACGTTACAGCGCCGACGTCAATGGAGAGAAAGTGTTTTTTGTCATTAAAAAGGGACTTTCCGTCAATGGACAATCAGCGATGATGCTCTCTTACGCGCTTGATTCTTATCGGGACGATTTGGCCTATACCTTGTTCAAACAGCTTCTGTTTATTATAGCTGTCGTCATTTTATTAAGCTGGATTCCGGCTATTTGGCTTGCAAAGTATTTATCAAGGCCTCTTGTATCATTTGAAAAACACGTCAAACGGATTTCTGAACAGGATTGGGATGACCCAGTAAAAGTGGACCGGAAAGATGAAATCGGCAAATTGGGCCATACCATCGAAGAGATGCGCCAAAAGCTTGTGCAAAAGGATGAAACAGAAAGAACTCTATTGCAAAATATCTCTCATGATTTAAAAACGCCGGTCATGGTCATCAGAGGCTATACACAATCAATTAAAGACGGGATTTTTCCTAAAGGAGACCTTGAAAACACTGTAGATGTTATTGAATGCGAAGCTCTTAAGCTGGAGAAAAAAATAAAGGATTTATTATATTTAACGAAGCTGGATTATTTAGCGAAGCAAAAAGTGCAGCACGACATGTTCAGTATTGTGGAAGTGACAGAAGAAGTCATCGAACGATTGAAGTGGGCGCGGAAAGAACTATCGTGGGAAATTGATGTAGAAGAGGATATTTTGATGCCGGGCGATCCGGAGCAATGGAACAAACTCCTCGAAAACATTTTGGAAAATCAAATCCGCTATGCTGAGACAAAAATAGAAATCAGCATGAAACAAGATGATCGAAATATCGTGATCACCATTAAAAATGACGGTCCGCATATTGAAGATGAGATGCTCTCCAGCCTCTATGAGCCTTTTAATAAAGGGAAGAAAGGCGAATTCGGCATTGGTCTAAGCATCGTAAAACGAATTTTAACTCTTCATAAGGCATCTATCTCAATTGAAAATGACAAAACGGGTGTAACATACCGCATAGCAGTGCCAAAATAGACTGTAGATGTTTTGCAGTCTATTTTTTTATGTGAAAGAATAGCCGTTAAAATCTCTGTAATTTGTTTTGAGCGGCTGTTTGCATTGATGAACCCATTTTTTCTCTGACAAGGTCTGCTTCGGATATTTGACTTTCTCCACTTTGATTCCTCTGTTTCGCAAGCGGCTGATCATTTCGTCCAATTCTCTCATTCTAGATTCACCCTTTCGCTTGAGCTTTGACCATTCGGTCATCTCAATTTATAATATAAATAATACATGATAAAAAAACAAGTTACAATAAGGTTAATTTTATAACAGACGGTGTGACTATATGGTCATATCCTAGCAGGCCTCCGGGCTCCGAAAGGGTGGAACCATTGAAGGAAAAAGAAAAACTGATTATTGAAACAGCCTTAAAACTATTTGCCCAAAAAGGATACAACTCAACATCAGTCCAGGAAATCGCAAAAGAATGCAAAATATCTAAAGGCGCTTTTTATATTTATTTTCCTTCGAAAGAAGCGCTTCTTCTCTCTATGCTGAACTACTATTATGATAAAACGTTTACCCGAATTTTAAATATTAAAACGAAGGGCGACAGCCCCAGAACGGCTTACCGTAAACAGCTGACCGTCCTCTATGAAAACATTCTTGAACACAAAGATTTTATCAGCATGCAGTTGAAGGAGGGTTCTCTGCCTTACACAGAAGAAGTGGAGCAATGCGCAAAAAAAATCCGCCAGTCCTCACTTCAATTTCATATCGACAGCCTGCTGAACATCTATGGAAAAAAAGCGGAACCGTACACTGCTGAGCTTTGTTTTTTAATAGAGGGCATCAGCCAGATTTACCTGGAATGCATGATTTTGCTCGGGTACACTGTGAAGCCGTCTCAATTAGCTGATATCATTATGAATCGAATTGATGATATGGTAAAAGGCATGTCTGAACGAAACGATAAGCCTTTCATCACATTGGAAGAGGCGAGCTCTTTATTCGGACCTCTTACGCACGGACGGCCTGACCCGCTGACTGAATCAATTGTGAAAAGCCTACGTGACAAAATTAACAGCTTAAACACAAACTCCTCTCTTGAATTATCGGAGAGCTTGGACATACTTGAAGCAGAAATGAAGAAAAAAACACCGAAGCTGGCGATCATAAAAGGAATGATTCATAATCTGACGGAGTCTGAAGCTCTCGCCAAAGATGCGGAACAGCTTAAATATTTATTAAAACAGCAACATATTTAGAAGAACGGCTGCTTAAAAAGCAGCCGTTCTTCCTATTACGCCTTTGGTTTTACCATGTCTTCCGGCTTAACCATTTCGTTAAATTGCTCCTCTGTCAGCAATTCAAGCTTCAAAGCTGCTTCTTTGAGCGTCAATCCCTCTTTATGGGCAAGCTTGGCGATTTTCGCCGCGTTTTCATAACCGATATGCGGGTTCAGCGCCGTAACAAGCATTAATGAATTTGACAGGTTTTCCTGAATGGTTTCTTTATTAGGCTCAATACCGACAGCACATTTATCATGGAATGAATTCATGCCGTCACTGAGCAGCTGCACAGATTGCAGGAAGTTGTAAATAATAACAGGCTTAAACACGTTCAGTTCAAAGTTCCCCTGACTCGCCGCAAAGCCGATTGTCGCATCGTTCCCCATGATTTGCGCTGCGATCATTGTTAACGCTTCGCTTTGTGTCGGATTGACTTTACCAGGCATAATAGAGCTTCCCGGCTCATTTTCAGGAATGACGATCTCCCCGATGCCGCAGCGGGGTCCGCTTGCGAGCCATCTGACATCGTTCGCGATTTTCATTAAGTCAGCCGCAAGCGCTTTTAATGCGCCATGCGCATAAGTGATTTCGTCATGGCTTGTCAGCGCGTGGAATTTATTCGGCGAGCTGCTGAACGTTTGGCCGGTCAGCTTAGTGATCTCTTCTGAGACAAGCTCTCCAAACTCTGGGTGGGCGTTGATACCCGTTCCGACAGCCGTTCCACCAATTGCAAGCGCACGCATTTTATCTGTCGCTTCCAAAATCATTTCCTTCGAACGGTCCAGCATGTGAACCCATCCGCTGATTTCCTGTCCGAGGGTCAGTGGCGTAGCATCCTGAAGATGCGTGCGTCCGATTTTGACAATATCATTGTATGCTTTTGCTTTTTCATCCAGTGTATTGCGAAGCTGATCAAGCGCCGGCACAAGCTGCTCGTAAACAGCCAAAACAGCGGCAACATGCATCGCAGTCGGGAATGTGTCGTTTGAGCTTTGGCTTCGGTTCACGTCATCATTTGGATGAATCGTTTGATCAGAGTTCTTCTCTTTTAATAAAGCAGTCGCACGGTTGGCTACCACTTCGTTCATGTTCATATTGCTTTGTGTGCCGCTTCCGGTCTGCCATACGACAAGCGGGAAGTTGTCATCGTACTTGCCTTTGAGCACATCATCACAAACCGCTGCAATCGCTTCTGCTTTTTCAGCGTCCAGATTGCCGAGGCGTTTATTAGCTAGAGCAGTGCTTCGTTTTAAAATTGCAAACGCCTTCACAACACGCATCGGCATTTTTTCAGAACCGATCTTAAAGTTCTCCTTGCTTCGCTGTGTTTGGGCGCCCCAAAATTTATCAGCAGGAACTTTTACTTCTCCCATGGTGTCTCGTTCAATTCTGTATTCCATTTATGTATCCCTCCATAACGGTTGCTTCAATAGATCATAATTCGCCAATGACACAAAAAATCCTTTTTATTTTTCGATCTTGGCAGATTTTAATTTTAATTCAAGATATACGCGGGAATCCTTTGAATATTTGTATTTTGGATTTGTCCTGCCGTACTCCTTTGATGTATAAGAGACATCATAATGCTGTTCAAATGATCTAATGAGCTGTTCAATTTCTTCTTGTTTTCCAGCTAGCCTTACCTGTGCCACTTCGTATCCTCCGCTTTCATAAAAAAACTTACTCCATGAAATACTCTAACACAGTATATCATTTTTTTAACAGGAAAAGATAACCTCTACTAAGGTTTTGGATAAGAGGTGACCTCATTGGAACAAACAGAGTTTAAGGAATATATACACGATAATTTAGCATTGGTGCTGCCAAAATTAAAAGAAAACGATGATCTGGTGAAAAACAAAAAAATGCTTGCGAACGGACTGGTTTTTTACTATCTCTATTTCAGTGAAATGACTGATGAGAATAAGGTGTCAGAAGCCATTAAAACTTTGATTAAAGATGAGGAGACCTTAACGCTTGACCAGGTCAAAAAACGCCTTGACCAGCTTGACGCAAGACCTGTTGAAACTGCAAAAAAAACGATTGAATCGATTCTCAACGGCAATTGTGCTGTGTTTATCAACGGATTGGATAAAGCCTATATTCTGACCACAGGAAAGAAAAAAACAAGAAGCCTGACAGAGCCGACAACTGAAAAAGTGGTTCGCGGCCCAAAAGTAGCGTTTGTAGAGGATATTGATACAAATCTCGCTCTGATCAGACAAAGAACCTCTCATCCGAAATTGATCACCAAAAAAATCATGATCGGCGAAAACAAGCTGAAGCCTGCAGCCATTATGTACATTGAAGGCAAAGCAAAAAAGTCCGTCATAAAAGAAGTGAAGGCGCGGCTTAAAAATATCCAGCTGGAAGATATCCAGGACAGCGGAACGCTCGAGGAGCTCATTGAAGATAATAAATATTCACCATTTCCGCAGATACAAAATACGGAAAGACCTGACAAAGTATCTTCAGCCCTGTTTAACGGCCGTGTGGCAATTTTGGTCGACAGTTCACCATTTGTGCTGCTGGTGCCGGTTTCTCTCGGCATCCTGATGCAATCCCCGGATGACTACTATGAACGCTGGATTTCAGCATCTCTTATCCGGTCGCTGCGCTTTGCTTCTATCTTTATCACCTTGTTTTTGTCATCGATTTATATAGCACTTGTTTCCTTCCATCAGGGGCTGCTGCCGACCGCACTCGCCGTCACGATTTCGGCGAACAGGGAAAACGTGCCGTTCCCTCCGATATTTGAAGCCCTGCTGATGGAAGTCACCATCGAGCTGCTAAGGGAAGCCGGACTGCGACTCCCCAATCCGCTCGGACAGACGATCGGCCTCGTTGGGGGCGTAGTCATCGGACAGGCTGCTGTAGAAGCGAATCTCGTCAGTTCGATTATGGTCATTGTCGTCAGTGTCATTGCCCTGGCATCCTTTACCGTTCCTCAATACGGAATGGGTCTGTCTTTCCGGGTGCTGCGTTTTATTTCGATGTTTTCCGCCGCTATTTTAGGGCTATACGGCATTATTTTATTTATGCTTGTCGTTTATACGCACTTAACGAGACAAACGAGCTTTGGGTCTCCGTATTTTTCGCCAAACGGATTCTTTAGCCTGAAAAATACGGATGACTCCATTATCCGTCTCCCAATTAAAAACAAACCAAAAGAGGTGAATAATCCAAATGAGCCAAAAACAGACTCCACTGAAACTTAATACCTTTCAAGGTATTTCTATTGTTGCAAATACAATGCTTGGGGCCGGACTTTTAACATTGCCGCGAGCGCTGACCACTAAGGCTAATACGCCTGACGGCTGGATCACGCTGATATTAGAAGGTTTCATTTTTATTTTCTTCATTTATTTAAACACGCTCATTCAGAAAAAACATCAATACCCTTCACTCTTTGAATATTTGAAGGAAGGGCTTGGGAAATGGATCGGCAGCATCATCGGCCTTTTGATCTGCGGCTATTTCCTCGGCGTAGCCAGCTTCGAGACACGGGCAATGGCTGAAATGGTGAAGTTTTTCCTGCTGGAGAGAACCCCAATTCAAGTCATTATTTTAACGTTTATTTGCTGCGGCATTTATTTAATGGTTGGGGGCTTAAGCGATGTGTCGCGGCTGTTTCCCTTTTATTTAACGGTAACCATTATTATTTTGCTGATTGTGTTCGGGATCAGTTTTAAAATTTTTGATATCAATAATTTGCGTCCTGTTTTAGGCGAAGGCCTTGGACCCATTGCAAACTCCCTTACCGTCGTTTCCATCTCTTTTTTAGGAATGGAAGTGATGCTGTTTCTTCCTGAACATATGAAGAAAAAGAAATACACGTTCAGATATGCGTCTCTAGGATTTCTGATTCCGATTATCTTATATATCCTTACGTATATTATCGTTGTCGGAGCTTTGACCGCTCCCGAGGTGAAAACGCTGATTTGGCCGACTATTTCTCTCTTTCAGTCCTTTGAGCTTAAAGGCATATTTATTGAACGGTTTGAATCCTTTTTACTGGTGGTCTGGATTATCCAGTTTTTCACCACATTTGTCATTTACGGATACTTTGCCGCTAACGGGCTAAAGAAGACATTTGGATTATCGACTAAAACAAGCATGGTGATTATCGGCATAACGGTCTTTTATTTTTCTCTCTGGCCGGATGACGCCAATCAAGTCATGATGTATAGCGATTATCTTGGCTATATTTTTGTCTCCCTGTTTCTGCTTCCGTTCATTCTCTTTTTCATTGTAGCTCTCAAGAGGAGGATTACAACAAAATGAAAATCCGGATTTTATGTATGTTTATATGCACCCTATTGCTGTCCGGATGCTGGGACAGTGAGAATATCGAGGAATTAAGCTTAGTGATCGGAGTAGGGCTAGACAAGCCTGACGATGAAAATTTAGAGCTGACACAGCAAATTCTCGTGCCGAAAATAATCAGCGCCAAGGAGGGCTCTTCATCTGATCCGACACAGCTTTCTATCACAAAGGGTAAAACTGTCCATCAAATGATGAGAACCTCTGCATTAAAGCATAAGCCTACGTTTTCACAGCATTTGCGTCTCATTCTGCTTTCCAAAAGCGTGATTGCGGATCAAATTGGAATGGACGCCATTATTAACCAGTTTGTCAGAGACAACGGAACAAGGAGGAGTTCCTACGTCTTTATCACCAACGGCCGAACTAAGGATATATTTAACATGAATGATGAAGGCGAACCCGCATCCAACGTGATATATGATCTGACAGAGAATAATAAGGTGACGATCAGAACGATGGAGCCAGTTACATTGGGGGAGATCTCAGAACACTTAACCTCTGACGATTCATTCCTCATCCCTCATGTCGGTAAGGAAAACGGCAAGCTCGCGATAAACGGAGCCTCTATCATAAAAAATAAATTATGGCACCGGGACCTCACCCCGATTGAGGTTCAAAATATCAGCTTATTTTCAGGCACTGTCGAGGGAGGCGTCATTGACTTGAAGCGCGATGGCCATCTCTTTTCTTATGAAGTATATTCAAGCAATCGGAAGATCAAGACGGCATACAAGGACGGAAAGTTCAAATTCACCGTTACCCGCAATATTGAAGGTCGTCTATCTGAGGACTGGAATCCCAATGAAGACTCGTTTAAGGATTCATATATTAAAAGTATTGAAAAGACAGTCGAAAAACGAGTACACGAAACAGTAACGTCATTTATTACAGAGAAGCTGCAGAAAGAGATCAAAGCGGACGTAACCGGGCTGGGAAACGAGGTCAGAATTCATTATCCTCAAAAGTGGAAAAAGATTTCAAGAAAATGGGATGATGATTATTTCAGCAATGCGGAAATAGACTACCGGGTCAATGTGATTGTCAGAGACTTCGGAACGAAAGGCGCAAACAAATAGCAGCCGCCTAATTCACGAGATGATTTCGGTGTGCGTACACCGCCGCCTGCGTCCGGTCACTGACATCCAGCTTTGATAAAATATTCGTAATATGTGTTTTGACTGTTTTAATCGTAATAAACAGTTCCTCGCCTATTTCTTTGTTTGTCTTTCCTTCTGCGATCAGGCAGAGTATTTCGAGCTCCCGTTTTGTAAGCGATTCATGCGGGAGCGCGTTTTCACCTGAGTGGCGCAGCCTGGATAATACTTTTCCCGCCACTTTTGACTCCAGCTTCGGCTCTCCCTTGCTTGCGGCGCGGATGGCATCGGCGATTTCTGCCGCTTTTGAGGTTTTCAACAGATAGCTGAGCGCGCCAGCTTCAATAACCGGGTACACTTTGTCATCATCAATGAAGCTAGTGAGCACAATAATTTTCGGGTCGGAAAGCTCCCGGCAAATTTGCTTTGTAGCTTCAATGCCATCCATGCCCTCCATGACAAGGTCCATTAAAATGACATCAGGCGACAGTTCCACAGCAAGCCGAACACCTTCGCTGCCGTCCGATGCTTCGCCGATGACTTCAATATCGGGCTGCGCCTCCAAAAAAGCCGCGAGCCCCATTCTGACCATTTCATGATCATCAATCAATAATACTCGAATCACGTTCGTTCTCTCCTTTTTCTTCCGGAAAAATCGGGACCTTCACTTCGATTTGAGTGCCTTTTCCTTCTACTGAAATCACTTCGGCGACACCGCCGATTTCACTTGCACGTTCTTTCATAGAATTCAAGCCGTATGAGGAGGCTTTCACCTGGTCCATTTTAAAGCCTTTTCCATTATCAATCACCTTCAGACGGAGCTGGCTGTTCTTTATGCCCAGAATCACGGTTACTTTTGACGCTTTTGAATGTCTAAATACGTTTGAAAGGGCCTCCTGCACGATTCTGAACAAGTGGTCTTCAACACCCTTGGATATCGCTGTGTCCTGTATATCCCACTCAATATCAATCGGCTGCTTTTTTCGGAACTCGTCCAAAAGCTCCGTAAGGCCCTCCTTCAGCCCTTTTCCTTCAAGGGTAACAGGCCGTAAATGGAGCAGCAGCCCCCTCATCTCATTTTGGGCTTCGCCTGCCATATGCTCGACCATCCTGATCCGCTTGACTGTTTTGTCATCAGCATCCTTGACATGTTCCAGCACGGCTGATGTCATCATCGATATGGCAAAGAGCTGCTGGCTGACCGCATCATGAAGATCTCTGGCCAATCGCTGGCGTTCTTCTGAGATAACCGACTTCTTCATTTGAGCCTGCCATTCCGCACGTTCATTGGAAAGTTTCTGGAGGGATGCGACTTGAAGCTCCACGCGCTTCGCCATTTCGTTCAGCTGATCAGCAGCCAGGCCGATTTCATCATCACCGAGCGGCGGTATCCGATAAGCGAAATTGCCGTTTTCAAAGGTTAAAATGGATTCAATTAATGTATCAATCCTTGTCTTCAACCGGTTGCCGTACATATACCCTGAGGCGAAACCGACGGTCACGCTGATCAGAAGCAAAATCAGGATAAACGGAATTCCGAACCAGCTTGATGACAGCAAAACAAGCGGATCGAGCCGATAGTAAAACATCATAAAGGAAATCAGGCAAACAAAAAGGAGCAGGCTGATTCCCGTTGTCATGCGGATGGCGCGCCATTGGAGGCTGGCAAGCATTTTTTTTCTCATACGTACTTCACATCCACATCACCGATAAATAAGGAAACGGACACTTTTACCCGGCGCTTTGACTCGCTAAAATCAGTTGACGCGGCATATACCTTCGTGCTTAATCCGCTTTTCTTCGAGCCGATCAGATTAATGTCTCCTATAAAAACAGCCGAGCTGACAGCCACTTCAAGGTCCGATGGTACATAAATATCAACGTTACCAATGACTCCGCTAATGACGATTGTACTTTCTCCCTCGGGAATCATCGCTTTAGATAAATCGATTTTGATATCACCGATAAAACCAGAGACATTTAAATCGTTCAGGTCAAACGGCTGCTTCATCATTTGCAGCTCACCGATAAAAAAGCTGCGCATGTCGGGATGTTTTACATCTTTTGGCGGCTCATGATGTTCTTTTTTATTGAGATTGACCTGTTTCTCATTCGGTTCAAATATCGGCTTCCCTTTGATAAGCCTGTAGCCGGCGTAAATCAGAAATGCGGCAAACGCATAGCCGAATAAATTAAAGGTGATGCTGAAGAGGTTTTTCAAAAATAGAAACGCGGCAAAGATATACATGACGGAGCCAAGCCAATCACGGGAATATTTTTTAAGGAAATAGCCGGCAATCAGAAAAAAGAGCGGCCAAAACAGCAGATCGCCTATTCCGATAATTTGCAAAAACATACTGATGCCGAATAAAGCAATGATCAATCCGAGAAGCTGTTTTTTTGTCATTCCTGGTGTCCGCCTCCTTTCTTCTGCCTAGTGCTACCGTATCGCTAGATCCCCGCTGTCCGTTTTGATGTCGATTGGATGCCGGCCGCTTCCTTGCGTGCCTGTGATGTGATGCTGTTCTTTATGTCCTTTATCAGCAAATGAATACGGCGAACTGACGTCACCGCTTGCTGATAAAGCATTGACTGCAAAGCTGCCATTTTGGGGAAGGCTTACATTAGCATCACCGCTTGTCAGCGTGACAGATACGGGACCGGTTACCTTTTTCAATACAGCATTAAAATCTCCTGAAGTCATTTTCACATCAAGAGAGCCTGATACATGAACCAGATTTGCGTCCCCTGAAGCTAAATCAATGCCGGCTGTTTTGGAGACGGTATTTGAAATGGAAACATCCCCCGATGATGCCTTCACTTTCAGATCTTGAATGCGGACGTCCGTCACGCTCGTATTTCCGCTCGCAGATACTGCGTTCAGCCCGGAAAGCGCAAGATGGTCATTCCCGGCCACAGACACGTCACCGCTTGAGGTTCGTACTGCCAGATCACCTTTATAATCATACGGAAGCCTGACGATAAGAGTTGAACGGTTAAATCCATTCAAAAATTGAAATTCTTTTTCCTTTACGGTCAGCTCCAGTTTTCTTTTGTTTTCAGTAACAAATAACTTTCCTGAGTCTCCTGAAATGCCTGCCGATATGTCACTTCGTTCTTCCGCTATAATCCGGACATCCTTGCTATCCGACTCAATGACCATGCTGTCAATGTCCCGCGGCGATGCGCTGGCTGAATCAGCTTCTGTGCCATTTATGAAACCTAGGCCTGCAGCAAACACATCTTTTACGACGACGGCGAAAAAAACCAGAATACCGGCAGTGATCAACAGTTTGCCAAGCATTTTTTTCATTCGGTTTCATCCTTCTCATTCATTCTATTATAAAGGAAAAGCTTGCGAATTGATACGTGCGGAAGGGAAGGACTTGACCGCAAATCCTTCCCCGTTCCGCTTATTCATTTGCCGCTTTTGTCTGGTCTGATTTTTGCAGTGAAAGTGTCCGCATTTTTTCAATCTCCGCTTCCACATCGTCTGCGAATTCTTTACGTGTAAGTTCTGTGCCGGCTTCCGCTGACTTTGAATAATTCGCGCGGATTTCCATTTCTTCAATACGATTTTCAATACGTAAAAATTCACGATACGCGCTTTCACTGTCAATTTTGTCAAATGTCGTATTCATATGCTCTTTAGCTTTCGCCGCATTTGCCCGCGCAATCAGCGCCTGTTTTTTATCCTTTACGTCCTGAAGCTTTGTTTCAAGTGCAGCCAGCTGCTCTTTCAGATCAGCCAGCTGACTGTTTGCCTGTTCATAGGAAGCTTTATGCTCAGCCGCCTTCCCTTCTAAATACTTCATTTCAGTCAGCGCCTTTTTCGCCAGTTCTTCTTCACCTGCGTCAAATGCGAGCTGTGCCTGATTTTTCCGTTTGCCAGCCACTTCAGCGGCTTCTTCATATTTTTTCTTAAATTGATAGGCAATCGTGTGCTGTTTCACAATTGTTTGCTTTGCTTTTGCGATGTCGCTTTCCATATCGCGTACATATTGATTCAGCATCACCTTTGGATTCTCCATTTTATCAAGTCCTTCATGAACTGACGCAACAAACATGTCTCTGATTCTTTTTAATACCATACCTGATTCCTCCTAATATATTGATATTATTTTTTCTTCAAAAATTCTTCCCATTCGTCATCAAAGTGAGATTGGTAGGCAGCAGAAGCCGGTTCAGGATCAAAAGATGATACACCGTTATCAGCTGATCCGTTTTTCATCAGCTTCCAGCCGTAATACACCATAGCGGCCGCCAATGCGATTCCGACGACAAACGGAAGTGAGCAGATGAGCATAATGGCTCCGATACCGCCCACGATGATTCCCGTGATGGTTTTTCCCGCGGCAAACCTTTTGATTCCTGCGTATGTCATCAAGCTCCCGATGGCGAGCGGGATGATAAAGCCGAAGCTTCCTCCTCCAAAAAAGACGGAGATCCCAAATACAATTAATAAGAATCCGCCTATTGTTTTCTTGTTTATTTTCATGCAGATCCTCCTTTCGTTTTCCTTGTCTTCATCTTATACAAGTTGGAAGATATGCAAAACGAATCAGAGATTGATTTTTATATAAGACCGGAGTCGTATCTCGCACAGGACCCATCGGCACAAAAAAACGCCATGCACGAGGCATGGCGTTTTAAAACCCTTTACAGATGAACACTTGCTTCCCTTTCTTTAATCAGGTCGGACCTTTCTGCTTTGGCCAGTTTTGTAAACAGCAAGATTCCGATACCCGCAATAATTTCGACAATCCCGCCGGCAGCGATCACTTTACCTGAGCCGAAAGCATTTGCGGCATACCCGCAAATGACAGCTCCGGCAGGGATCGAAATATTGGAGATCATATGTATAACGGCGTAAACCTGCGGCTGATCCTCACTATCCACAGACGTCTGGATAATCGTGTACTCAGGAACATTAACAGCACTGACTGCGGCGCCAAAGGTAAAAGCAGCGAAAAAGACGAGCGGCAAAAAGGTATTCATCCCGGTAATAAAGAAAGCAAATCCTTCAATAATGCCGGCAGTGACGAATAACAAGCCGTACCTGTTTACCTTGACTTTCGCCAGCACAAACCCTAATAAAAACGCGCCCGCGGCGGTGGTGGCCTTTAAAAGCGAGTATACGATCGGCTGGCCGTTTAAATCTTCCGCAACGTATACGGCAGAGAGCGCTTCCCATGGGGCAGCCGCGAAATTCATAAAGATACAGTAAATGGCGAGCGGATATAAAATCTGGTGTTTTCTGACGAGCCTAAAGCCGCGTTTCAGTCTTCCGATATATGTGCCTCTCTGTGTAACAACCGCAGACTCTGATTGAGATTCAACCGCAGTGTACTTAATAAAAAGAACGAGAAAACCTGACACCAAATAGAGCACAAGTGCGATAAGCATGGTATAAGAAGGACTGATAAATGTAAGAAAAGCGCCGCATAATGTGACAGCCCCAAGCCGGACAATTTGAGCGGAGGATTGCAGCACAGCGTTTGCTTTTTGAATGCCCTGTTCATTGACGATTTGAGGAATCAAAGCGATAGAGGCGGGATTGTAGGCAGCTCCAGTAGCTGAATGCACAATCATAAGCGTCATGACAAACCACAGCGGAGAGAAGCCCGCAAAATGACATAGAGGGATAATCAAAACAATCGCCGCCCTTGTCAGATCTGAAAAGTACATCCAAAATTTCAGCGTGGTCTGTTTCATAAAAGGCCCCGTCACAGGCGCCAGAACGGCTTCCGGCAAAAACGTGACAGCAATCAATAAAGCAGTGCCGATCGCACCTTTGCCGTCATAAATTAAAAACCATAATATTGAATTAAATGCGAACATATCGCCGGATATCTTGACTATTCTTGAGAAAAACAGATAATTGAAATTTCTCTTCCAGATGCTATCACTTTCAATCAATTTCACCATCCATCAGAGCCCCCCGTTGCCTATTTTTTACATCTATTTATTACAATATCTCATTTTTCC
Source organism: Bacillus sp. YP1 (assembly GCF_000877815.1). Taxonomy (NCBI): domain Bacteria; kingdom Bacillati; phylum Bacillota; class Bacilli; order Caryophanales; family Bacillaceae; genus Bacillus; species Bacillus sp. YP1. The sequence continues at coordinate 3,013,761 of NZ_CP010014.1, forward strand.
ATTTTTCAGTCAATAATTCATAAGGTTCATTTTTTGTCGTAAAATGGGAAATTGACAGAGTGAAAAACAAAAAAAGCCGGCATGTATTTGAACACGCCGGCTTTCGTTTTCACTTTTTATGATTAACTGCTGTCTCGGTCCCGAAACACAATGGCACTTCTTTCATATTCTACATCGCCAATACCGTTTCTTGCATTCACAACCCGTGCGGCGGCAAAGAAATAATCGGACAGACGATTGAGATAACGCAGCACTGTTTCATGAATCTCCTCCGATTTCATCAGCGCCACCACTCTTCGTTCTGCCCGCCTTGTAATGGTGCGTGCGATATGGAGAAGCGAAGCACACTTTGATCCGCCTGGAAGAATAAATTTCTTCAGTTCCGGCGCTTCTGCTGTATAGGCATCAATGCGCGTTTCTAAAAAGGAAACAGATTCTTCCGTTAGTTTGTAGTCTTTTCTTTCTGTGACGATTGCCAGATCGCCTCCGCAGTCAAACAGCTCATGCTGGATGGTCAGCAGCTCGGCTGTCAGATCTTCAAAGCCGGGCTGCCCGGAAAGCTCTGCCAAAGTAAGCCCGATAAAGCTGTTAAGCTCGTCAATCGTGCCGTAGCTTTCGACGCGTAGGCTGTCCTTGTCCGTTCTGCCCCCGACTAAGCCCGTTTGTCCCTTATCGCCTGTTTTTGTATATAGTTTCATACCCTGAATCTCCTTTACAGACTTATTCAAACAACTCAGCAGCCTCTTTTATACATTCAGCTGTCCCTTTCTTTATCAATTGATTCAGCCGCTGTTCTATGTTTTCGGATTGCTGAGTTTGAGTCGCGGCGATGAGAATATCACCTGTGCCTCCTCCGTCTCCCAGCACTTTCGTCCGTTCTGCTTCGGCAGCCATAAGAGCTTTGATGAAGAATTGATCTGCCGCATAGCCGTTTATCAAAATCCAAATCGAAAAGCCGGTCTGAACGCATATGAAAACGGATAACTCTCTGTCTTCATACGTTCGATACACGAAACGGTCAAGTCTTTCTGAAGAAGCCATCGCACACGTCTCCTGCAGTTGAAAACCGCTTTCTGAAAGACAGGCCGTAAGTCCTTCTATCGGATCTGGCTGATCTGGCAGCCGTTTATGGATCAGCGTCCTGCTCCACGAAAACCCTGCACCGATAGGCGTCGAGGACAATGTTCGAAGCGGGATTTCCGTTTGCAGAAGAATGTTATCACGCCCCGCTTGGAGCAATGCTTCAAATAGGATAGACTGCCGCTTCGCGCTATCTTTTTCAGGCTGAATCACAATCAACGGTTTAGGTGAGCTTTGATGTACCAAGGCGGTGACATCTGTATCGTACACCGCCTTTATGCTTTGTTCTGTGACAGCATATTCCGGTTTTTGCTTAGGACCAGCGGCACCGTTTTTCATAAACATGAGCTCATCACAGTACAGGCTTGCGGTGTTCAGATCATGAAAAACGCTGACAGCTGCCAATCCGCTTTCTCTCGTCAGGCGTTTGATCAGATCAAGCAGGTCTTTTTGATAAGCCAGATCGAGAAAATTAGTCGGCTCGTCCAAAAATAAAATACGCGGCTGCTGCGCCAAAGCTTGTGCCAAATACACCCGCTGCTGTTCCCCTCCGCTTAGTTCGCGAATAGGCTTTTGCGCAAAATCGGCCACTCCTGTTTGCTCCATTGCTTCCTGTACAATGGCTTCATCCTTTTCAGTCTGCTGTCTGAACAGCCCCGTTTGGAATGGATATCTGCCAAAGGCTACAGTTTCTTCGACGGTAAAGGTGAAGGCTTGATCCGTTTTTTGCGGCAGGACGGCCATGATTTGCGCCAGTTCCTTCGGTTTATAGTCCGCCAGCAGTTTTCCGGCCAGATAAACGCTGCCTTCCTTGGCCGGCAGCGTACCTGTCAGCAAGTGCAAAAGCGTAGTTTTTCCGCTTCCATTAGGGCCAAGAATTCCGAGAAATTCTCCCTTCTTCACTGTTAAGCTGACATTGTTGATTAGGCGGCTGTCGCCGTATCCTCCCGACAGCCCTTCTGCCTTCATCATAAGCTTCTCCTCCCGCGGTGCTGCCGAATTAAAATAAGAGCGAACACAGGCGCTCCCGCCAAGGACGTAATGATCCCGATCGGCAGTTCAATCGGCTCAATGATGGTTCTGGAAAGCAGATCGGCTAAAACGAGAAACCCTGCCCCGAGCAAGGCGGACAGCGGCAGTAAATGCCGATGGTCCGTTCCCCACAATAGCCTTGTGATATGCGGAATCACAAGGCCGACAAAGCCGATCGTGCCCGATACTGCCACAGCGCTTCCCGTCAAAAGAGATCCTGCTATTAATATCATCATCTTCCTCTGCTGAACGCTGACTCCAAGAAGCTTTGCTTTATCTTCTCCATATGTCATCACGTTCAGTTCCCTTCCGTTTATAATCAATAAAATGGTTCCCAAAAGAAAAAACGGGAGAAACAAAATAACATAGCTCCAGCCCCTCATTGAGACGCTGCCAAGCAGCCAATGCACAATCGGAAGCAGGTTGTCTCCTGTCAAGGCGATGATAAGAGAAATAAATGCGCCTAAAAAAGAGTTGGTGATGACACCGGTCAAAATGAGGGTGGAAACAGACATCGAAGCATGAACGAGGCGGCTGAAGAAAAGGACCGCCGCCATCGTGGCAAGTGCCGCGGCTACACTCACAACCGGGAGTGTAAACCCTCCGATGACAGGAAGGTGCAGACCTAAGAACAGAGTCACAACAGCTCCGACTGAAGCACCGGATGACACACCTAGCGTATAGGGATCAGCAAGTGGATTTTTCAATAATCCTTGAAAAGCGGCCCCTGCAATAGAAAGAGCCGCCCCCACAAGGGCGGCCAGCACAACTCTCGGCAGTCTGATATTCATCATAATATTAGTGTACATCGGATCATCAGAACCAATAGAGCCGCCGAAGCCTTGATGCCAAAAGACACGAAAAACAGCGGGAATAGGAATATGCAGGCTGCCGCAAGAAATTCCTAAGATGATGCTCACGGCTAAAAATGAGAAACCAATGATATATGCGGCATAACGATTATTCCTTAAACGTATCCGGGTAAATGCTTTCCGCAAGTTCTTCGACCCCTTCGATCAGACGGGGACCGGAACGTGTCACAAGATCAGGGTCCACATCATATACACGATGATGTTTCACAGCATTGATTTCGCTCCAGCCATCGCGTTTTTCCACAGCTTTCGCTTTCACACCGTCCGTTGTAACAATTGCATCAGGATTGAGTTTTACGATCGCCTCATCTGTCATTTGCACCCATCCTGTCTGATCCGCAGCTGCGTTTTTAGCATGGATGACATTCAGCATTTCATTCATAAACGTATCTTTTCCGGTTGTATAAATGTCAGGATCAGGAGAAACCTCGATAAATACGCTTTTCTCCTCGTCTTTTGAAATGGTTTTCGCTTTTTCTTGAATATCCTTTAGATCTGATTTCATGCTTTTCACGAGCTGATCAGCTTTTTTCTCCGCCCCGGCAGCTTCTCCGATCATTTCGATTGATTTGTACACCTCGGAGAATGATTGTGCATCATTGACAGTCAGCACTGTAATGCCCGCGTCCTTCAGCTGTTTGATGGCATCCGCTGATGCTGACATGGAAGACTCATGGGCCAGAACGAGATCTGGTTTTAGAGAAATGACTTTTTCAACGTTTACATTCATATCTCCGACTTTCTCAACCTTTTTGACTTCCTTTGGATATGTATCGTTTGTGGTGACACCGACCACTTTGTCACCAAGGCCGAGTGCGTATGTAATTTCTGTGTTGCTCGGCATTAATGAAACAATCTTTTTTGGCTCTTTTTTGATGGTTACATCTTGATTTGACGCATCATCAATGGTGACAGGAAACGCTTCTGTTTTTTGTTTTGCCTTTGAATCCTTCTGATCCGCAGGATTGCCGCAGCCTGCCAGCATAACAACAGCCAACAGGAGCGCAGTCCATATCCCGGCTCGTTTTTTCATAATTTTTTCCTCCTAAACGAACTAAAAAAGCATCTCTACGACGGTAAAGATGCTGTAAACAACACAAAAAAGCCTATTGTTTACACATCATCTGTCCTCGCAGAATTCGTGCTGATCAAACAGGCAGGTATCCTGGCTCTTGGCGCTTGGCCAATTACAGTGGCGGGACCGCACCGGCTTTTACCGGTTTCCCTTTTAAGCCGGCTGTTGTTCACGGACCGGCACCTATTTGACATTCGTATCCTTTTTTCGGAGTAATTATACTATATGACTGACAGGCTTGTATATGTGTCCTGAATGACTTTTCCCCATATTGTGTATGGGAGCAAAATCCTCGTAAACACTAAATTTGATCTTGTATACTTAATACCATCATCAATCAAAAGGAATGATTCTTATGGATTTACAGCTAAAAGACAAACTCGTCTTAATCACCGGCTCGACGTCCGGTATCGGGAAAGCCGCCGCAAAAAGCTTTCTGCAAGAGGGTGCGGCAGTCATTGTCAACGGACGCAAACAGGAGACTGTCGATCGCACCATTGAAGAGCTTTCTGGCTATGGAACAGTGCACGGTGCTGCTGCCGATTTGTCAAAAACAGATGAAGCAGCGGCTTTTATCGAGAAAGTAAATGAAATCGGTGATATTGATATCCTTGTCAACAACCTTGGTTTCTTCGAGGTAAAAGACTTTGCCGATGTGACAGATGAAGAGTGGAATCAATATTTCGAAGTGAACGTGATGAGCGCCGTTCGGACAAGCCGTCACTTCCTTCCAAAAATGCTTGCCAAAAACAGCGGCCGCATTTTAAATATTGCAAGTGAAGCAGGCGTCAAACCGCTGCCAACGATGATTCCATACTCAATGACAAAAACGGCGCTGATCAGCCTTTCAAGAGGAATGGCTGAAATGACAAAAGGCACAAATGTGACGGTTAACTCAGTGCTCCCGGGACCTACTTGGACAGAGGGCGTGGCATCCTATATGGAAGGTGCCGCACAAGCAGCCGGCCAGGATACAGATACATTTATCAAAGACTATTTCAAGGTCAATGAGCCAACCTCACTTATTCAGCGATACGCGACAGCAGAAGAAGTCGCCAACACAATCGTATTCCTCGCGTCTGACGCCGCATCCGCCATTAACGGCACGGCACAGCGTGTGGAAGGCGGCATTATCCGTTCTCTGTAGTATAAAAAACGCATCCGTGTTTCGGATGCGTTTTTTTATACGTCTCCAGCAAATGGTACCGGCTGATATCCGCCTGTTTCCAGTTGTGCTGAAAACAACCCTCCAGCGTGAGGCTGCTCGTATCTCTCTTTTTCTGTCATTTGTTCTGTTGCCGTTGTAATGTAAAGGTTTTTTAAGTCTCTGCCGCCGAACGCGCAGCACGTGACATATTTAGCCGGCACGCTGATTGAATTGATTTCTTTTTTCTGAAACGGGTCAATGTGAACAACGCGGCTGCCGCCAAACAGCGCCACCCACAGCATGCCATTTTGGTCAATTGTCATGCCGTCCGGTAATCCGTCTGACTGATCAAAACGATAGACAGGTTCTGGATTCGAAACATCTCCGCTTTGAGGATCATAGCTGTAACGCACAATCTCCTGCGTCGGCGTGTCGATGTAATACATCAAATTCCGCTCGCGGTCCCAATCCAAACCGTTTGAGGTGGAGACTTGATCCTTGATTTTGACAAGACTGCCGTCTAGATTCAAACGGTACAGCGACGCCTGTTTTTGCTCGCCTTCCATGCTCGTCGTCCCCGCCCAAAGCCTTCCGTACGGGTCACATTTAGCATCATTAAATCTCAGGCTCTCATGCATGTCCTTCGGCTGTTTAATTTTTTCCAAGCTGTCATCCCGAAGATGATACAGGTAAAACCCGTCCTTCATGGTCATAATCAGTTCATCCTTTGAATATTTCGCAAGCGCCGTCACAAAGGATTTGAATTTGATTGATCGGTTGATTTTTTCTTCAGGGTCAAAGATATGGAGCTCGCTCCCCAGGATATCAACCCAATATAAGCGGCCGTTTTCTTCATCCCATAACGGGCCTTCTCCAATCACTGCCCGAGTGTCTGCTTCCAATACTGCATCCATGTGTTACACCTCTTTAGCTTCAGTCTATATATTGTTATTCCCGGCAAAGAGGTGTCCAAACCACTTGATGTTTATTGTTTTTTAAAAAGGATGGTAATGACCGTTCCAATGTTCATTCTGCTGTTCACATGGATCGTTCCGTTATGGAGATGGACAAGCTCCTTGGCAATCGCGAGCCCGAGACCCGTTCCGGCAGTTGAATCTTTTGTGTTCGTCCCTCTGTAGTAACGGTTAAACAAATGGGTAATCGTTTCTTCATCCATTCCTTTCCCATTGTCCTTCACCTTTAAAGATATATGATTTTTTGTTTGCTCCAGAATGACTTGAATCTCTGTTCCTTTGTCGTTGTGCTTCACGGCATTCCCAAGGAGGTTTTCTAATATGCGCCTGAACCACGCTTCATCAAGGGCAAATTCAATATGCTCTTCTTTGGATACAAACGAGATATCATAGCCTTCAGAAAACGGATTTTTCTTAAAATCCTCAATGACATTTTTAAAAAACGGGATAAGGCTAGTGAGATTTCTCTCAATAGGAAGAGCATCATTTTTCAGCCGATACGTTAAATTTAAGTCTTCAATCAGCTTGGACATGTATTCAGATTTTTCTCTGACAACCTGCCCCATTTCTTTCACTTCTTCCGGCGACCAGTCATACTGCTTCGACTCGAGCATCATGCTGTAGCCGTAAATGCTGCTGAGCGGTGTTTTTAAGTCATGTGACAAACCGGCAATCCATTCTTCCCTTGTCGCCTGGATTTTTTCTCTGTTTCTTTTATCCCTTCTCAGCGTTTCAGTCAGCTGATCCATTGATTCAAATATCTCACCGAAGAAGCGGTACGGCTGTTTGATTTTTCCCTTTTTATTTTTGCTGACAGGACGGCCTTCCCGGTTTCTGGGCTCCTCAAGCTTCCCTTTTGACAGATTGACCAGCCATCTAATCGTGTGAAAAATCGGCAGCCCGAATCGGAACATATACCAAACGGTCATCCAAATGATATACATGAACAAAACGGCCATCACGAGAAACATCGCTTTTAATACAACCTTCAGGAATGATTTGTTAAACTCCTGATCGGTTACATAGACTGGGTTTGGCACCGTAGCGACCATCCATCTGTCTTTATTGAGGATCTTAACGGAAATTTCCCGCTTATAGTTCCAAGGCTTAGAGCTGTATTTAAGCAGCTCCAGCTGGTTCATCGTTTTTCTTTCGCTTTTTGTGCTGTTGATGCTGTCGAGAATCTTTCCATTGCTGTCTAACAGGTAAATGGCGCCTTTTTTCCGTTTAATATAGTCGACGGTACTGGACTTATAGTGCGCTAGCGAGTCTATCTTTTGTTCGCGCTTTTCAACGGAAGTCAGGAGCTGTTCACTTTTTGATTTCCAGCCGGACAATAGAAGATACGACTTATCTTCAATATTGATGGCCCAATAATTCAGTTTATAGTTATGAAGCTTTTTGGTTTTATAAATAGACAAAAGCTCTTTCTTGGTATAGGTGCCCGGCACGTCTTTTGGCACGCCGTAGGAATAATCAGTGTTTCCTTCCGAATCAATGATTTGCATCCAGCCGTGCTGTTTATCAACAGATTTCTTCAGGAAATTATCCACTTCCCATGTCCCGTCTTCGTTTACATCGAGATATGCCTCAAGTGTGTCGGTCGTTGCCTTCGTCAGCCCTGAATTGGATTCCGCATCGCTAAAACGAGCGTCTAAATAGAAAAACGACGCAACAAGCATAACCGTAAGCAGCAGGATCACAATCAGCATCTGGCCGAAAAAGTGAAACAAAAACTTCCATCTTAACCTCATGACCGCTTGCCTTCAGGATTTGGGATAAAACGATAGCCGAGACCTCGAACGGTTACAATATACTCCGGATTGCTCGGATCGCGCTCAATCTTCTCCCTAAGCTTGCGAATATGTACCATGACGGTGTTGTTGTCACCGTAGGAAGGATAGCCCCATACTTTTTCATATATTTGATCTTTGGAAAGCACCACGTTAGGGTGTTCACAAAAATACTGCAAAAGCTGCAGAAGCTGGGCTGAACAGGCAACGGCTTCCCCGCCTACGATCAACTCGGCATTTTGCGGAGAAAAAGTAAAGTAATCATATGTGTAGGTTTGATTTGAACTCGTTTCTTTCGATTGATATGTACGCTTGAGATGCGCTCTGATCCGCGCCGCTAATTCCAGCGGATTAAATGGTTTTGTGATATAGTCATCAGCTCCAACCGCAAAGCCCGATAATTTGTCCGCGTCGGATGATCTTGCCGTCAGGAAAAAAATCGGAGCGTCTGAATACTCTCTGATCAATGTGCAGGCTTCAAAACCGGACATTCCGCCCATCATGACATCCAGCACAATCAAGTCAACCTTATTGGCCTTCACAACGGGAATCGCTTCTTCTGCGCTTGCCGCATCCAGTATATTTCGATAACCTTCTTTTTCGAGAACGCGTTTGATCATGTCCACAATCGCTTTCTCATCGTCTACGATTAAAATTGACGCATTTTCCACTTTTATGTTCCTTTCTGTCACTGTTTTTTTCATCTTATCATTATATCGTTTATTTATGGTACATTTTTGAATACATTGGAGCTTGGCAAATCAAAACAGCAAAAAAGGAGCAAACAAGCGCTCCCTTTTGATGTTTTTTCAAATGAAAATATTATGAGTTCTCATCTACCATGTACAAAATAAACTCCCAAAACCCCGGGACATCCTGACATAAAAGCATATCAGCCTTTTCAAACATTTTGATCTTCAGCTCTTGCTCTAAATCTTCTCTTTCTTGATAGGACGTATTGCTGAGTTTTTTTCTGATCATCGGTGAAAAGCATGCAATCAGGTGCTCAATGTCATAAGTCTCGTCTTTTTGTTTCTTTTTTTGTTCAAACTGGCCGTTCACAGCTTACTTTTCCCCCTTTTTTTGCGCCGCTAGCTGCTTTCTGATATTCTCTAGCCCCTTTTTATGAATGTTGGAGATGTTTTGTCGGGACTCCCCTAATGAATCTGCAATCTCCTGCATCGTGGCACCGTGAAGATAGACTTTCGTCAGCACACTTTTTTGTTTGTCAGTCAGCTTCTGGATCGCTTGGTAGAGCTGGTAATCCTGTACATGCTGGCTCAAATCATCCTGCCTGTCTAAAAATTCTTCAAATGCATCGCTTCCTGTTTCGGAAGGAAGCCGATCTCCCGCCTCCGGATGATCTACCGTCAGCGGATACCGTTTTTGATTTTTGCGAACCCGCTTATCAAAATCAATAGAAAAGATGCGAATCATTGAATTCATATACTTGACGATACGGATTTCTTTATAAAATTGCTTAAATAGCTCGTCCAATGATTTTGCATCTTTTTCGTTAGGGCTTTCCAATACGTTTTTGAACAAACGGTAATGCTGAGGATTGCTCAAAAAATGCTTCACGATGGGATGCTTCATTATCTCCTTACATTTTGACCGTAAAAGACTTTGATAGTCCATCAAACCGCCTCCCTACTAAATTAAATGAAGGAAAGCAAAAAAAAGTAAACTACTACTTTCCGCCTAGTGTCTTCCAAAATACTTTGCAGCAGTTTACGTTTTATCGGTTTTCCTTCACTTACATACATGACTGAAGAAAAAGAAGGGAGGTATTTTCCTATGGATCAGGTTTTTATAGAGGAAGTCGTAAAACAGATCGGCAATTTTGGGTTTCCCGCGCTGATTGCAATGTATCTGCTGACCCGATTCGAAAAGAAGTTTGATCAACTAATAGAACTAATGACAGAACTGAAAGATCATGCAAAAAAATAATTTTTCAATCGAAGTTGACTTTTCACTGGTTTTTTTCACTTAACAAAACAGAAGGGAAAACGAAAGGCCTTTCACCTTCTCTTTCTGCTATCACATTTAAATGTAAGGAGGAAACATTTCATGAAAAAACAAAATGACATTCCGCAGCCAATTAGAGGAGACAAAGGAGCAACGGTAAAAATCCCGCGCAATATTGAAAGAGACCGGCAAAACCCTGATATGCTCGTTCCGCCTGAAACCGATCATGGCACCGTCAGCAATATGAAGTTTTCGTTCTCTGATACTCATAACCGATTAGAAAAAGGCGGATATGCCCGTGAAGTGACAGTACGTGAATTGCCGATTTCAGAAAACCTTGCATCCGTAAATATGCGGCTGAAGCCAGGCGCCATTCGCGAGCTTCACTGGCATAAAGAAGCTGAATGGGCTTATATGATTTACGGAAGTGCAAGAGTCACAATTGTAGATGAAAAAGGGCGCAGCTTTATTGACGATGTAGGTGAAGGAGACCTTTGGTACTTCCCGTCAGGCTTGCCGCACTCCATCCAAGCGCTGGATGAGGGAGCTGAGTTCCTGCTCGTGTTTGACGATGGATCATTCTCTGAAAACAGCACGTTCCAGCTGACAGATTGGCTTGCCCACACTCCAAAAGAAGTCATTGCTGCGAACTTCGGCGTGACAAAAGAAGAGATTTCCAATTTGCCTGGCAAAGAAAAATATATATTTGAAAACCAACTTCCTGGCAGTTTAAAAGATGATATTGTGGAAGGGCCGAATGGCGAAGTGCCTTATCCATTTACTTACCGCCTTCTTGAACAAGAGCCGATCGAATCTGAGGGAGGAAAAGTATACATTGCAGATTCGACAAACTTCAAAGTGTCTAAAACCATCGCATCAGCGCTCGTAACAGTAGAACCCGGCGCCATGAGAGAACTGCACTGGCACCCGAATACCCACGAATGGCAATACTACATCTCCGGTAAAGCTAGAATGACCGTTTTTGCATCTGACGGCCATGCCAGAACGTTTAATTACCAAGCCGGTGATGTCGGATATGTACCATTTGCAATGGGTCATTACGTTGAAAACATCGGGGATGAACCGCTTGTCTTTTTAGAAATCTTCAAAGACGACCATTATGCTGATGTATCTTTAAACCAATGGCTTGCCATGCTTCCTGAAAAATTTGTTCAAGCGCACCTTGACTTGGGCAAAGACTTTACTGATGTGCTTTCAAAAGAAAAGCACCCAGTAGTGAAAAAGAAATGCAGTAAATAAAAGACTTGCGGCTTGCAGAGAGCACTCGTTCTCTGCAAGCCTTCATAAGGAGCTGAACCAGTGAAACATCAAAACCCTTCAAAACGCTTATTGCGGCTCTCCATAAAGTACTTACTGGCCGCAGCAGCAGTGGTGTTGACCTATTTTGCTGTCATCTATATATTGTTTTCTTTAGCGGGAACGAGCTACCGCTCAGCAGCTCATGTCCTGCTTTTTGCCGTGGTATTTCTTGTTCTCGGATTATGCTTTGAACCATTTGAAAGGCTGATGATACATAGCTTTACATTTTTCAAGACAGGAAAACGTCTATTCATTCTCCTTGCCGGCATCGTACAGCTGCTATTTTTGTGGATGACTGCTCATACAACAGACCAATTGATCAGCGACATCTGGCTGTCCACCACAGAAGAAATGATTGTCGCAGCCGTTTTTTTGATTTTAGACAAATGCAACTCGGCTCTTCCCAGCTAAAAAAGAACGCATTCCAATTGGATGCGTTCTTTTTATTCATAGCGAAGCGCGTCTACAGGCTGAAGCTTCGAAGCCTTGATAGACGGAAGCAAGCCGAAGATAATGCCGACTGCCATTGAAAAGATCAGTGCTCCGACAACAGCTGGAATGGAGACGATAAAAGGCATCGGAAAAATGACCGTCAGCAGCTTGGCGATGCCGAAACCCGCCAGCACACCGAGTATTCCGCCAATGCTTGTCAGCACAACAGCCTCGGTTAAAAATTGAAATAAAATCACACGCCGCTTAGCACCGAGCGCTTTCTTAATTCCGATTTCCCTCGTGCGCTCCGTTACGGAAACGAGCATAATATTCATGACGCCGATACCGCCCACCAAAAGTGAAATACTGGCGATTCCGCCAAGCAGCAATGCAAATGACTGATTAAAGGACTCCACTTCCTGCGCGATCTCCTGAAGATCCATTACACTGTACTCTGCTTTTTCCAGCTCAGCTTCTGACAGTCCCTGATTTAAAAGATCTGCAGCCATTACACCCGCTTCTTGGATATGCTCAGAAGAATCAGCCTGCACGGCAATCTGCGTTGGCGCGTCAAACCCTTCAATAAGCGGCCACACTTTTTTCGGCACGTACAAAACCGGGTTCGCGTAGTCGCCTTCAAACATGCTTTCCTGTTGATTTTTTTCTTTAAAAACACCGACGACCTTAAACGGCACACCATTCATCTCAATGCTTTTATGCAGAGCTTCTCCGTCCGGAAACAGTTCATCTCTGACAGCTTCATTGATCATCACCACTTGGTGTGTGCTGTTTAAATCATTTTCCGTCAGCTTTCTCCCTTCGGTTATTCGGATTGGAAACATGTCGAAGTAATCATCGTCCACTCCATACACTTGGGGATACGAAACGTTAGTTAAATGAAAAACGCTCGCGCCTTCTGACAAGTAATATAAGGATAATCCTTTGACCATCGGATCTGATTTGATCGCCTTTACTGTTTCTTCCGCTACAGGCGGCGCGGACGCATACGACACCTGAGGGCCGCCGCTCTCCTCTTCTCCTCCAGACGGCTGGTAGACAACGTTGATGGCGTTGTTTCCCATGCCGATCATACTTTGCTTTAATTGCTCACTTTGGCCCTTCAGCATTGAAACAATCGCGATGATTGCCGCTATGCCGATAATCACGCCGAGCATTGTCAGAATGGATCTTAATTTATGAGAGAAAATGGATTGAAAGGAGATGCGAATATGTTCAAGCATGGCTGATTTCCCCTCTCTCATCTAATACCAGCTCTCCGTCTCTGATAAAAACGGTTCTGTCAGCTTTTTTGGCAACGTCCGGGTCGTGGGTTATCATAATAATGGTTTTGCCTTCCCGATGCAGTTCGGAAAACAGTGACAAAATTTGTTCACTTGATTTGGTATCAAGCGCCCCGGTCGGTTCATCAGCTAAAATAAACCTCGGCTGATTGACAAGGGCCCTCGCTATCGCCACCCGCTGCTTTTGGCCGCCGGACAGCTTAGGCGGTTTGTAGGAGACCCTGTCTTTTAATCCGACTTTTTCCAGCGCTTCATATGCCCGTTGTCTTCTCTCTTTTTTCTTCACTTTATTGTAGATCATCGGCAGCTCGACATTTTGCAGCGCGGTGAGACGCGGCAGCAAATGAAAAGTTTGAAACACAAACCCGATTGATTCATTGCGAATTTCGGCTAAAGCCCCGTCTTTCCCTTTCAATATATCGATCTGGTCAAGCATATAGGTTCCTGAGGTTGGCCTGTCCAAACAGCCGATAATATTCATTAACGTTGACTTTCCAGAACCTGAAGGCCCCATAATAGCTAAAAACTCCCCCGCCTGAACAGTCAGATTGATATGTTTCAAGATTGGAACTTCTTCTTTTCCCAGCTTGTATGACTTCGAAATATTATTCAGTGTCAGCATTGACTGTAACCTGCTTTCCTTCCTTGACCGCGGGATCAGGATAGATCACATAATCTTCCGGCGTCAGGCCGCTCTTAATTTCCACCATGTCATTTTCATCAGTCTCTCCGATTTCAACAGGCTGCTTAACCGCTTTGTGATTCTCATCAGCTTTCCACACATACGGTTCGCCGTCATCCTGAATGACCATGTCGGACGGCAGCTTGATCGTATCCGCATCAGCATTATCACTCATCACTTCGATGTTGACATGATAGCCGACTTCAAGACCTTTATGGCTGTCTAATAAAATGGTGAAAGGATAGTTAGAGGACTGGGGGTTCATTTCTTCATCAGCAAAGCTTTCTGATTCTTCACCCTCGCCTGCTCCCGCTGGAAGCTTGCCGATCGAGGTGACCTTTCCTTTCCACTCGCCCTCACCGCCTGTTTTCAGCGTGACCCTGACTTTGCTGCCTTTTTTGATCGTGTCCATTAACAGCTCATTGATTTGGCTTTTGACCAGATATTTGCCCGTCGAAACAATCTGGATATACGGGCCTGCTGCCTGGTCACCTGTTGCACCGTCAGTGATATCCTGATTGACGCTTTGAACGATTCCGTCATGCTTGCTTGTAATGACATTGGAACCTTTGTTTTTCGTCAGGCCAGCCAGTTCTTTTTGATGCTGCTTCAGTTCGAGCTGGCTTGTTTTCAAATCGAAATTGGCCTGATCAAGTTCATCTTGAAGCTGGGTTTTCTCTTCTTTTCCTGCAACTTTCAGCTTCTTTTCCGTTTCCGTTATTGATTTTTGCAAACGGTTGATTTGCAGATTTGTCATTTCAATTTGCAAATTGGCTTGCTCCACTTCATCAGAATGATCCTCGCCCTCATACTCAAAAAGCTTATCGCCCTTTTTAACCTGATCGCCTTCTTTGACGTATGTTTTTTTAATGCTGCCTTTTTCTGAATCTATGTATACTTTCTGCTGTTTCTCAGGTTCAACCTTTCCAGAAAACGTTTGGCCTGATTCTGAATCTCCTCCCATGTATACCGCGACCGATTCAGCATAGGGCTCCGATGATACGGCAACTTGGTTCATGTGGGTAAAAAAGTAAAAACCGCCAGCGCCGATCCCAGCCAATACAAGCACACCGGCACATATCGCACCGCCAATAAGCCATTTTTTCTTCTTGGACACAACGATCTCCTCTTTCTGTAAACTATGTAATATTTTCGAAACATTCTAACCAATATTATCTATTAATTCAAAAAGACTTGCAATCCTTTTATTGAAATGACGGAATCAAATAGAAAAATTGTATTTTCAAAGCCGAATAAAAAAAATCCCGGCTTCGAACCGGGATTTTTTCATACAGTAACTAGCTCTTTTTCATTTTTAATCAAGTCATAGGTCAAGCATACAGGTTTATTTGTACGGGGATCAGTCACGATTTCGGCATCAATCTGAAATACCTGCTTCAAAATGTCCGGTGTCATGACCTCCAGTGCAGTTCCTTCCTTGATGACCGTGCCTTTTTTGAGCGCGATCATATAATGAGAAAAACGAGCTGCATGGTTAAGATCATGAATGACCATTAAAATCGTCCGCCCTTGCTCTTTGTTTAGTCTGTCAAGCAGCTGCAGAATTTCAAGCTGATGTGCAAGATCAAGATACGTTGTAGGTTCATCCAGCAGAAGCAGTTCCGTACCTTGCGCAAGCGCCATGGCAATCCACACGCGTTGACGCTGTCCGCCTGACAATGCCTCAATCGGCCGTTCAGCATATTCAGCCATGCCTGTTTCTTCAAGCGCCCATTTGATAATCCGGCGGTCTTCGTCATTTAATCTGCCGAATCCTGATTGATGCGGAAACCTGCCGTACGACACCAATTCGTGCACTGTTAGGCCGCTCGGCGCTTCAGGTGTCTGTGGAAGAATCGCCATATCTTTCGCAATGTCCTTTGTAGACATTTTATGAATCGCTTTGCCGTTTAAATAGACGGCACCTGCATGTGAACGCATAATTCTGGACATTGTTTTTAAAATCGTTGATTTCCCGCAGCCGTTCGGGCCAATTAAGGTGGTAATTTTCCCTTTAGGAATCGATATATTTAAATCCTCTACAATCACCCTGTCGCCATAACCGATTCCAAGCTGTTCCGTTGATAATGAATTCATATTCGGCCCCCTCCTCTAATTCGCTTTCATCAATAAATAAATAAAGTAAGGCGCACCTAGCACGGAAATGACAAGTCCGACCGGAATTTCTGATGGTGCCAATACATTTCTCGCCAGCGTATCAGCAAGCAAAAACAGGAATGAGCCAATGAAGGCGGAGACCGGTATCAGCGTCTGGTGACGTGGACCGGTCAGCCTTCTAGCCACATGCGGCGCGATCAATCCGAGAAACGCAATGCCCCCCGCAGCTGCCACGCATGAAGCGGCAAGAGTGACCGCTGCCAGAAGAAGAATCCGTCTTTCCTTTTCAACAGCGGTGCCCAGCCCGGTCGCCAATTGGTCTCCGAGCTGCATAATGTTCAAATAGCGTGCCTTATATAAAGTAAACAGAAGCAAGATCACAATCCAAGGGAGAATCGCCCAGATCATATTCCAGTTCGCCCCCCATATTGAGCCGGATATCCAAACCGCGGCTTGCATAAAATCATGAGGGTCCATCTTAAGCTGAAAAATCAGCAACAGGGCATTGAATCCGGCATTCACCCCTATGCCGACTAAAATCAGCCGAATCGGTGTCACGCCTTTTTTCCATGCCAGAATATAAATGAGAAACGCAGCGAGGATTGCTCCTGCCAAAGCACTGAATGGCAGCATAAATGTTCCGAAAAAGCTGAGATCTGAAGCTGACCCTTGAAAAAAGTATATAAAAAGCACTACAGCAAGTGAACCGCCGGCGTTAATTCCGAGAATACCAGGCTCGGCAAGTTCATTTTGAGACACGCTTTGCAAAATGGCTCCAGCTACGGAGATCCCTGCTCCAACAAGCAAAGAAAGGATGATCCGAGGCAGCCTGAACTCAAATAAGACAAGTTCATCACGCGCCGTTCCTTGGCCGAAAAAGACCTGAAGCGTTTTAAGCGGTGCAATTTTGATAACGCCCAAATTGAGACTGATAAAAAAGACCACCACGATAAGCAAAAAGGTCACAGCCATTACAATAAGCGGTTTGTTTGTTTTTGTTTTCATTACAGCCCTCTCCTTTCACGACGTGCCAAATAAAAGAAAAAGGGAACGCCGATCAGAGAAGTCAGCGCGCCGACAGGCGTTTCAAAGGGCGCATTTACGAGTCTGGCCGCTATGTCAGCAAAAACAAGCAAAACAGCACCGAGCACCGCCGAGCAAGGAATGATCCACCGATAATCCACACCGACCAAAAAACGGGTAATATGCGGAATGATCAGCCCGATAAATGCAATGGTGCCGGCAATGGAAACCGCAGCTCCGGTCAGAATTACTACAATAAGCATGCCAACCAGTTTCACCGCTGATGTATATTGTCCAAGCCCTTTTGCCAGATCGTCACCGAGACTTAACACTGTAACAGACCGGGCGATGAAAAACGCGAGCGTTAAACCGACAGTCCCTGCAATAAGCAAAAGCTGGACCCCCGACCATTTCACACCCGCTACCCCGCCTGCGTACCAAAAGCTGATATCCTGAGCGACATCAAAGCGGATTGCAATGGCAGTTGAAATGCCGGTAAAGAAATAAGTAACTGCCGTACCCGCCAGAGCAAGCTTTACAGGCGTAAGTCCGCCCCTTGAAAACATGCCTATGCCCATTACCGTCGATGCCCCCAGCCCCGCTCCCGCAAAGGACCATAGCACAAGCCCCATTGCAGAAAGCCCGGGAAAAAAGGCAAACGCAATCGAAACTGCAAACGCAGAGCCTGATGTCACACCCATAATCGAAGGCTCTGCCAAAGGGTTTCTCGTCATCCCCTGCATGATTGCTCCCGACACTGCCAACAATGCGCCTACAAGCGCGGCAGCCGCCGTTCTCGGAAGCCGAAGATCATGTATAATTTGGTGAGATGTCTTTGTCGGCTGATAATGAAAAATGGCGTCCCATACAGTGCGCAAATGAATATCCGCTGCACCGAGGGATATGGATAAAAATGCGCCAAGGCAAAGCAGGCATAGACCTGCAATAAGGACGATGACCGCGCCATATGTCCTTGACGTCCATTGGATTTCTTCTGATGCAGTCCGTATATTTTTATGTTGACTCAACTGCCGTACTTCCTTTCTGTTACTGATAATGATTATCAATTGCTGTTTCAGTATATCACTTTTTTCAGCTGATTTAATAGAGTGTTTTGAACAAAAATGAAAATGCATTTGCAAAAATATCGTGTCAACCGGCACTTGCAGTGGTATAATCACAGATGATAATGATTCTCTTTTTCATCTATTTTTTAGAAAGAAGGTATGAGATATGACCCATATATACAAGAAACTCGGAGCCGCGTTTTTTGCCCTGTTATTGATTGCAGCGCTGGCAGCCTGCGGGAATAACTCAGAAAGCAAAGGTTCTGCCTCTGATTCAAAAGGCGCAGAAACCTATACATACAAGGCTGAAAACGGAAATGTAAAAATCCCGAAGCATCCTAAACGGGTGGTTGTCATGGCAGACGGCTATTACGGCTACTTCAAAACACTCGGCATCAACGTTGTCGGTGCGCCTGAGAATGTATTTAAAAACCCTTACTACAAAGGAAAAACCGACGGCGTCGAAAACATCGGAGACGGCACTTCGGTTGAAAAGGTCATTGATTTGAACCCTGACCTGATTATCGTCTGGACAACACAGGGCGCTGATATTAAAAAGCTTGAAAAAATTGCGCCGACTGTCGCAGTAAAATACGATAAGCTCGACAACATCGAACAGCTGAAAGAATTTGCAAAAATGACGGGAACTGAAGATAAAGCTGAAAAATGGCTGGCCGAGTGGGATAAAAAAGTTGCAGCCGCTAAAACAAAAATCAAAAAAGCGGTCGGTGACAAAACCATTTCCATTATGCAAACGAACGGAAAAGACATTTACGTATTTGGTAAAGACTTTGGAAGAGGCGGAAGCATCATTTACAAAGACCTCGGCCTGCAGGCTACAAAGCTGACAAAAGAAAAAGCCATTGACCAGGGGCCAGGTTATACAAGTATTTCATTAGAGAAGCTCCCTGATTTCGCCGGAGATTACATTTTCGCGGGTCCATGGCAATCAGGCGGTGATGATGGCGGCGTATTTGACAGCTCCATTTGGAAGAACCTGAATGCCGTTAAAAATGGCCATGTATACAAGATGGATCCGATTGGCTTCTACTTCACAGACCCGATTTCATTAGAAGGACAACTGGAGTATATTACGGAAAGCTTGACTAAATAAACAAAAGAGCCGCCTGCCCGCGGCTCTTTTGCTTATTTATAAGGAACGGCTCAATTTGAATCATATCGGATATTTTCTTTGAGCCATTCATATTAAGCTGCATCCTCAACACGATCAGTTTTTTTATGCTGGAGAGACTGAAAAACGTTTTTTGCATATTTAACGAACGGATTCCTAACAGGAGAAATTGTGATTTTATAAAAAAGACACCTGAGCAAATCAGGTGTCTTTTCATTATGCTTGTTTTTCTTTCTGGAACTTTTTACTCACAAATGGATAAACGATTAAGCCGACAAAGAATAAACCGATGCCGAGGATAAATGTCGTTAAATCTGCTGTGCCTGTTACGATAACAAACACGGAGTATGCACACGCCAGTATCGCGATCAATCCGTCTCTTACACGGGAGCCTTTCAGCTGGTCATACGTTTCACCTTTGATGACTACCTTCAAGCTGTAGATTGCAGATACCAGATACGGAATTAAATATGCGAGTGTAGCTGCTGTCGTTAAAAATGTAAATGCGTCACTTATTGTCCGGGAAATAACCGAGAAAATGAAGACCTGTGACATGACGTTTGTAATAATGAGTGCAATGACCGGACTTCCCTTTTTATTTGTTTTTGCAAAAAATGCCGGAAAATCTCCTGCTTTAGCGGCTTGGTATGGCACCTCAGAGCCGAGCAAAATCCAGCCAAGCATCGTTCCGAATAAACAAAGGATAGCCAAAAGCGCCATAATCACGCTTCCCGCGTTTCCAACAATCGCATAGAGTACATCAACAAATGGTTTTTCAGAGCCGACAAGCTTATCATGCGGCAGAACACCCATCGTAATTAAAGTCACAATAATATATATGCTCAAGGCAATCAACAAGCCGGTAATTGTCGCACGTTTCACATCACGCTGAGAGCGCGCACGGCCGGACAGGATCACCGCGGATTCAATTCCGACAAACGCCCACAGTGTAGAAATCGCGGCGTTATGAACCTGGCCGCCAATTCCAATACTTGTGCCGTTTTCTCCTTGAACCGGGAAATAAAAATGACCGAATAATGTCGTTTGAAACACAAACAAACCGGCAACGATAAAGAAGACAAAACCTAATACTTTAGAAAGCGTTGTGACAAAGTTTAATTTACTTGCGCCGTTAATGCTGGCAACAAGAATCGCGTGCGTTCCCCATAACAAGATCGTACATACGGCAAACGTCAGTAATTGGCCGAGTGTCACCTCTTGCCCGCCGATCGAAAACATCTCACGTTTATCAACCAAGATCGGGAAGAACGAAGTCAAGTAACCGGCGAGACTTGTGATGATCGCCACGTTACTGATCCAGCTCGCCACCCAGTAGCCCCACACCATTGTGAAACCGGCAGCGTTGCCTTTTTTCGGGTCAGAAAACAGCGCTCTTGCATAACTTTGCGGTCCCGCTGTCAGTTCAGGCTTGCGAATGGACAAGTGTCCGAACACAAGTGCAATCATCAGCACGCCGGCACCTGTCAAAAGCCAGGCGGACGTAGCTCCAAACGGACTCGCAATTGAAGCAAGCGAGCTCGGCAAGGAGAAAATTCCTGATCCAACCATATTTCCAACGACAAACGCCGTTAATAACCAAAAACCCCATTTTTTTGTCTGTTCCATTCCAGTACCTCCATGATTCTTTGTACGGACCAGACCCCGAGATCATATAAACGCAAAAAAAGCCTGAACAAAAGTCCATGCTTAAAGAAACACACACCCTTGATCTCCGGATAGCCCTCCGCGAAAAAGCACGCGGCAGTCCTGCACTTATTCAGATACAGTCCCAGCATAGAGAAGGATCGGCTTTCTCCACACTTCGGCGCTGATGCCTTTTACACATGTTTAACAGCCCCTGTCAGCCTGGCATGTGTGACTTATCATCCGCGCAACCTCTACCTCACTGAGAAAGAGTGAGGATTTAATTATTCAGTTACTCCCAGAAGGTTATCAAAGAAAGGATGATCTGTCAAAGGGAACAGATGGAAAATACGGATAGAGCCAAGCCCTATCCGCATGTGGTTATCGATTATTTTTCTTTTTTTGCACAGCTTCTTGAAGCGGATCATCTTTTAGAGCTGAACCAGCATCTTCAAGAGCTCCTTGGATTACGTTTTTTTCTTTTTCGGAACGTTTTCCTTTATCTTTATTAAAGAAACCCATTCGTATCACCTCTTTTAAAAAATAGGTACATGTTTAAGATGCCTCTTTCCTGAAAAATTATGCGGGATATTTTTTATCGTCCAAAGTCCTGTTGATCAAACATACATTCTCTTGATATATTTGTAATTCAGAGATTTTTTGCAAAAGATAAAAGGAGAAGCGGCAAATGACAGGAAAAACACACATCATGGGAGGCATCGCTTCTTGTACGGCAGCGGCTTATTATTATGGATTTGATCCAGTGCTTATGGCTGCGTCAGGCGCGGTTGGAGCATTAATACCCGATATCTGCCACACACAAAGCAAAATCGGGAGAAAATTTCCTATTTTATCGAAAGTGGTCAGCTCCGTTTTTGGCCATCGTACATTTACACACAGCTTGCTGTTTATGCTCATCATGTTTTTTATCACTTCTACATACATTCCAGATAAAAACATATCAGCCGGCCTGATGATCGGAATGGCGAGCCACTTGATTCTTGACGCTTGGACGGTGAACGGAATCAAATTATTATTCCCTTCAACGATCCGCGTTCGGCTTCCATTATATATGAAGACAGGCAGTTTTTCTGAGCAGCTCGTGCTAGCCGGCCTGACCCTTGCTTCATGTTACTACTTTTATATGCTGTTTCATGGGCGCATGTTTTAAACACATGAGTGCTGAGACTTGTCTGAACCGGCTGTTTTTAGTAGGTTTTACTTAAGAAGCATTTCATGCAGATGATCAAGAAAACGTGAGGAGTCATATTGATGAAAGGAACCTTTTTTCACAATCAGCGGTTTTTATGTTTTTCGATCTTATTTATGTGGATCAAAACGTATGTGATATATAAACTCGGCTTTGATTTGCAAATCGATACTCTGTTGGAGGAGCTAATGCTGCTGGTCAACCCGCTCAGCTTTATTCTTCCTTTATTCGGGATCGGCCTGCTTCTGAAAGGAAACAAGCAGCGGGCTTTTTTGCTGATTGCCAATTTGGTTCTGACTTTTATCTTGATCTCTAATACGATTTTTTACGGCTTTTATATCGATTTTATTACCATTCCGGTTTTATTTCAGGCGAGCAACATGAGCGATATGGGCAGCAGTGTAAAAGAATTGTTCCATCCTCTGTTTATCGCCCTGTTTGTGGATTTGGTTTTTCTGCTGCTGTTCGCCAGAAAAACCAAACACCCACAGACAAAAGCCGCTCCCCGCACGATCAAACGGTACTATGCAGCTTCCTGCGGCATGCTTTTATGCACACTGGCACTTGCAGAAGTACAGCAGCCGAAGCTTTTGGCACATTCTTTTGACCGGGAAATGCTAGTCAAAAGCATCGGCCTGTTTCAGTTCCATATTTACGATACAATTTCTCAGACTGTTAATATCAGCGCGAAAGCTTTTGCCGATGAAGACAGTATAACTGCCATTAAAAACTACACAGAGGCTGATTACAGCAAGTCTGATCAAAGCAAATTCGGTCTTGCAAAGGGGCGCAATGTCATCTTTGTAACACTTGAGTCGACCCAAAGCTTTGTTCTGAATGAAAAAGTAAATGGAAAAGAAATTACCCCATTTATGAATGATCTCATTAAAAAAAGCTATTCCTTTGATCATTTCTATCAGCAAACAGAACAAGGCAAAACATCAGATTCAGAATTTATCGTCGCTAACTCACTGTATCCTTCCCTTAGCGGCGCCGTCTTTTTCACGAAAAGCGACCATCAATTTCATACGATGTATAAATCGCTGAAGCAGCACGATTATTATTCAGCCGTCTTTCATGCTAACCATAAAACATTTTGGAACAGAGATGTCATGTACGATACATTTGGCATTGACCGCTTTTTTGATGTTGATGATTTTCATGTCACTCCCGGGACATCGACAAGCTGGGGCTTAAAAGACAAAGAATTTTTAGAGCAGTCCGCCGAAAAGCTGAAAAGCCTGCCGCAGCCGTTCTACAGCAGTTTTATCACGTTAACGAATCATTTTCCGTTTGAGATTGATGAAAAGGATCAGCTGATAGATGAATTCGATTCAAGCAGTGATCTGTTAAACCGCTATGTGACCACGGTTCGCTATGAGGATGAGGCATTGAAGCATTTTATCAAAAAACTGAAGGACGAAGGCTTATACGAAAATTCGATGATCGTATTTATGGGAGATCATTACGGCATTTCTGAAGCCCATAACGAGGCAATGGCTGAGTTTTTAGGGAAAGACGAAATCACACCGTATGACAACGTTCAGCTCCAGCGGGTGCCGTTTATCATACATATCCCGGGAATCACCGATCAAAAGCCGGAAACCATCCCTGATGCCGGGGGACAGGTCGACGTCAGGTCTACGCTGATGCACTTGCTCGGCGTTGAGACAAAAGGCGATATCCAATTCGGCAATGATTTACTGTCCAGCGACCGCACCCCATTCGCCGTTCTGCGAAACGGCAGCTTTATTACGAACGATTATATATACACAAAGAACACGTGCTATAGCCAAAAAACAGGTGAAGTGCTGGAAGATCAGGATGCGTGCCTCCCTTACAAGGAGAAAGCAAACGAAGAACTTTCTCTCTCTGATAAAATTTTAAATGGTGACCTGCTCAGGTTTTCCGAATAAAAAAATCCCTCTATCAAGAGGGATTTTTTACGTTTCCAACATCACCTTGCCAGTCAGCTTCGTTTCATAGCCGTTTAAATGAGACAAATTCGCCTTGTATTCCTCAGAATTCAAAATCTCCTTCACGGCCTTCAGTAGCTGCTCATGTTTTTTCAAAACAACGATATCATATTGTTCGTCGATGAGCGGGATAAAATCAACACTGCCCATATGTGCCGCGTGCTGCGCCCCGATTCCCGCGTCAGCCTGTCCGCTTGAAACTTGTGAAGCGGCAGCGTAATGATCGGTCACGATATCGCCGTATCCCTTTACATCAGCCGGATTCACACCAAGCAAGCCAAGCTGTTCATCAAGGAGTACCCTTGCGCCAGAACCCTTTTCCCTGTTGATGATCCGGATATCGGCTCTTTTCAAGTCTTTCCAGCCTTGAATGTTTTTCGGATTCCCTTTTTTCACATACAGTCCTGCTTTGCGGAGAACGACATTGATGAGACAAAACGGTTCACCTGTCAAAATCCGTTTTACATAAGGAGCGTTATACTGGCCCGTTTCAGCATCGTACAAATGGAGGCTGACAATGTCACACTTGCCTTGATACATATCAATCAGGCTGTTTAAGCTTCCTTTGTATTTACGGAGCGGCGTCTCCTGAATGGCATTCTCCAAATGCTTGCTGAGAAGATCCATCGAAATGTCCTGTCCGCTGATCATGACATTCCGTCTGCCGTCCGGCTCAGCCTCCTGCACCTGTTTCGGCGCTTCTGTTGCAGCGATGGGCTGAGACATTCTCATATTCGTTTTATATTGCTTTAAATCTTCTTCATCCACACGCATCTGCCTTCCGACACGATAAGCAGGCAGCACGCCTTTTTTAATCAAATCATAAACGGTCAGCTTTGATACCTTCAGCAGACCTGCAACTTCTTCTATCGTATAGGAAGAGGTTTCATTCATCATCATCACTCTCCTATTTTATTATACCTTTTCGCCGAATGTAAAAAAACCCACATAAACCAAACATAATCAGTTATAATTAGTTATATCTAATGATAAGGGGTGCAATCATGTTTAAGAAGTATTCTATTTTCATCGCAGCCTTAACTGCTTTTCTCCTTGCAGCAGGCTGTTCTTCAAACCAGTCTTCAACGGACAGCGAGAAAAAAGTAACGTTAACCATCTCAGCTGCCGCCAGCGCGCAGGATGCACTTGAGGAAATCCAAAAAAATTATGAAAAAGAGCATCAAAATATTACCATCCAAGATAACTATGGCTCATCCGGCGCCTTGCAAAAACAGATTTCTCAAGGAGCAGGAGCAGATCTGTTCTTCTCAGCTGCTGAGGATAAATTTAAAAAGCTGGTGGATGATGGAGATATCGCAAAAAAAGACAGCACTGATTTAGTCGGTAATGAAATTGTGCTGGTCGTACCGAAAAACGGAGATTCACCTGTGACAAGCTTCAGCAATCTGGCTGAATCAGAAAAAATCGCCCTTGGCACTCCGGAATCCGTACCGGCAGGAGCTTATGGGAAAGAATCACTGACAAAGCTGTCTTTATGGGACAAAGTGAAGGATAAAATTGTGTATGGAAAAGACGTTCGCCAAGTTCTTTCTTATGTTGAAACCGGCAATGTAGACGCAGGTATTGTTTATAAAACAGATGCCCTGGTCTCGAAAAAGGTCAACATTATTGACGAGGCAAAAGCAGATACACACAGCCCAATTGTCTATCCGTTAGGAATCGTAAAAGATACAAAACACCGTAAGGAAGCGAAGGAATTTTACGAATACCTGCAATCTGATGAAGCAATGAAAGTATTTGAGAAATATGGCTTTACTGCCTAGTAGCATAAGCGCTTCAGAATTTTTCACACCCGTTGCGCTTTCCTTTCAGGTGGCGGCAGTTGCCGGAATTGTTGTCATTATTCTCGGAACACTTGCTGGAGCATGGATGTCACGGGCATCATTTTTCGGAAAAACGGCACTCGAAACATGTTTTATGCTTCCGCTCGTTCTTCCGCCTACTGTTGTCGGTTTTATTTTGATCGTCATTTTCGGAAAGCACAGCTTCATCGGACAAGCCATCGAGTGGATTTTCCAGCAGCCTGTCATTTTCACCTGGTGGGCCGCTGTGATCGCCTCGGCTGTTGTAGCCTTTCCGCTTATGTATCAATCAGCCAAAACCGGATTTGCTGACATTGATCCCGATATACAAGGTGCGGCAATGGTAGACGGCGCTAGCAGATGGAAAGTGTTTATCCATATCTCCGTCCCGCTTGCCTATCCTTCGTTACTGACCGGAAGCATCCTCAGCCTTGCGCGGGCGCTCGGAGAATTTGGCGCAACACTCATGTTTGCAGGAAACATCCCCGGTGTTACGCAAACACTGCCGACGGCGATATATGTCGCATTGGATTCCGGCAACAATACCCTTGCTTGGGCGTGGGTCGTCTGTATTGTTGTCATTTCCTTTTTGATGCTGTTTTTCATTCAACAGAAAAAAACGCACTAAAAAAACTCCCCATAACGGGGAGTTTTTTGATTAAAACAGAAGCTCATCAGGATTTGGGCCGACACGCTCATCTTTATTTAATGCGTCAATTTTGTCCATGTCTTCTTGAGACAATTCGAAATCAAAAATATCAGCGTTTTCGATGATACGGTGTTCTTTAATGGATTTTGGAATGGTTACAACTTCATGCTGCAGATCCCAGCGCAAAATCACTTGAGCCACAGATTTATTGTGTTTTTCAGCAATCTGTGTCAGCACTTCGTTATCCAAAAGCTGTCCCTGCATGAGCGGAGACCACGCTTCCAGCTGAATGCCTTGCGCTTTGCAGTA
This sequence comes from Bacillus sp. YP1, assembly GCF_000877815.1. NCBI lineage: Bacteria > Bacillati > Bacillota > Bacilli > Caryophanales > Bacillaceae > Bacillus > Bacillus sp. YP1. The sequence continues at coordinate 3,040,388 of NZ_CP010014.1, forward strand.
ATCTCTTAATTCTTTTTGCGTCAAACGAGGGTGAAATTCAACTTGGTTCACCATCGGTTTGATTTCAGCATCTTTCAACAGCTCTTCTAAATGATGAACTTGGAAGTTGCTGACGCCGATCGCGCGAATTTTGCCATCTTTGTACAGCTTTTCAAGCGCGCGCCATGTATCTTTATATTTATCTTTGCCAGGCCAATGGATCAAATATAAATCTAAGTAATCAAGCTGTAATCTTTCCAGGCTTTTTTCAAAGGCAGCAAGCGTTGTTTCGTAGCCTTGATCTTCATTCCACACTTTTGATGTGATGAAGAGCTCTTCTCTTGACACACCGGATTCTTTAATCCCGATGCCAACGCCTTCTTCATTTTTGTAGATCGCTGCTGTATCAATACTGCGATAACCATTTTTAATTGCCGCTTTCACTGATTCAGTCGCTTCATTACCATTTTCTACTTTAAAAACACCCAGACCGAACCAAGGCATTTCAACTCCGTTATGTAACTTTACAGTATCTTTTAAACTTGTTGGCACTTGAACATCCACCCTTTCACTGAAATGTAAGCGTCTATATTATCTCACATTCCTCTCAGCCGATACCAATAATACGCTTAAGACCCTCTTTTTGCTTCTTTTTTCACAGCACAGGCAAATTCAAACACTATTTTTTTCCTATTTTAACAATATTGAGATTACAAATACATTGAGCAGGGTATGCGTGTAGTGTAACCAAATGAAAACAAAGGAGGAAACAACTTGAAACGTATTCGTATCCCAATGACACTTGCTCTTGGTGCCGCTTTGACAATTGCCCCTTTGTCCTTTGCTTCCGCTGAAGAAAATCCTGCTCCGAAGATGTCGCAGACAACTACTGCTGGAACAACTGCCGCTGATGTAGGTTTAAACGTCAACCTGGATGTACTTGGAATTGCCAACCAGATCGCTGATGCCATCAAATCCGCACAGAATAGGGATGGCTTTGTGAAAAACCTCATGGAGTCTTCCTTCTACGCGTCCGGCCAAAAATATAACGTCATGGTCTTTAATTTAAGCCAGGAATATGAAGATCATTTGAACGGTGTGCAATTTTACGGCTCAGCCGTTTACGACGGCATTACGTATGGCATTTGGGTATTTGAAGACGGAACCTTTACAAACAAAGGCGATGGCGGCTGGATCAACTGGGCCTTCAGAGGCTGGTTCGACCGGGATGGCAGCACTGTCGCATTTCATCGCCCTTAATAAAAAAAAGCTGGCGCTCTAACGCCAGCTTTTTTGCTGCATTTATTCGCCGCCTTCAAGCATGGCGGCTTCGACATCATTAATGTATTGGCGAAGCTCATGGGAGATGTCCCGGGAAATTTCTCTTTCCTCGAAAAGTGTTTGAATTTCATTTCTGATCGCCTGTACAGCCTTCAGCTTCACTTCCAGCTTCTGATTTTCAAAATGGGCGCTTGATTTCAGCTCATGATGGCTGTGCTCCAGCCTGAAAATTAACTGTTTATAGAATGTAATGACAGATAAAAACACTTCTTTATGCTCTTCCGTCTTGTGTTTTTCCAGATATTCTATCGCTGCTTTTGCCGTTTTCACTCTTGTTGCCCGTATCAATCCCGCTTCATTTAAAATCGACATCTCCGGCTTTTTATGTTCACCGAAGAAAATCCAATACATCAGCCTCTTGAGCCTTGTTTTTGATAATCCGACTTTAAACGGGTTCGCATACAAAATTTCCAACTCGTTAAATCGTTCTTGCAGCACATTTGCTGTTTCTTCCGGGATGTCTCCCCGCTCCAGCATTTTCATCAGCGCCTCTTGCTCTGCCTTAACCCCTTGGGCACGGACTTTACGCTCGTGCTTTTTGATGCGATTAGACGATGTATATTGCTGAAAACGAAGATTTTTCATTTTCTCATTGTATTCAGCTATCACCGCAAGAGAGGCCGTTTTGTTTGTCTCATTCATGTCCTCTTTAATCGTTTGAAGGGCTGTTTTGATCAATTTGCGTCTCGCCGTCAGCAGCTTCTTGTTTCGTTCCTCGTCCTCTTCTTCTTTTTCAGTCAGAATCGGCAGCACAACGGTAGCAATGACAAGCGTGCATAAAATGACGCCGGCTGCTAAAAAGAGAATCAGATTTCTTTCCGGAAACGGCGTGCCGTCCTCCAGGAAATACGGAATGGAAAAAGAACCTGCAAGCGTTACTGCTCCACGCACACCAGAAATCGAAATTAACAGCGTCGAACGAAGACCCGGTTTATAGATGTTCTGATCTTTATTAAAGAACCATTTGCCGTTCCAGAAGAACAGCACCCACAGGAATCTCAGGAGCATTAACGTAAATGTGATGACTAGGATATAGCCGATCACCTTCATGTTGCTGATGGCAGTGTCGTTAAAGATAACAGAAATAACATCAGGGATTTGCGTGCCGAGAATAACGAAGACCAGGCCGTTCAAAATAAATAAAATAATGTTCCACGTACTTGAGGAGACAATTTGCAGCTTGATCATCGTTGATTCCAGACGATCCTGTTCAACCGCATGGGTAATACCGCCAGCCACAACAGCTAAAATGCCGGAAACGCCGATTTCTTCAGCTGCCAAATAAATCACAAACGGCGTCAGAATTTGAATCAGCATATGCATCGTGACATCCTGCATGCCAAGGCGGCGCAGAAATAGGCGAAAACGAATAATCAAAAATGAAATGACAACTCCGCACAGCAAGCCTCCGAGAGAAATAAAGACAAAGCTGACAGCCGCTTGTGCTAATGAAAATGCACCAGTCACTGCCGCTGCAATCGCAAACTTAAAGGCCACCAGACCTGATGCGTCATTCATCAGCCCCTCACCTTCCAGCAGGCGAAGAATCCCTTTTGGCATTTTCACTCTTCCTGATAATGCGCTGACAGCGACGACATCAGTCGGTGAAAGAATGGCCGCAAGTCCAAAGGCCGCTGCCAGCGGAATAGCAGGAATCATCCAGTGAATCGTGTAGCCGCCTACAATCACAGTCGCAAATACAAGGCCGAGTGCAAGCAATAAAATCGGAGCCCTTAAATTCCAAAGCTCTGCCCGCGGTGTCCTCTTTCCATCATTAAATAGCAGAGGCGCGATAAACAGAACAAAAAACAATTCGGTATTTAATTCAAAATGAAGACCCTGTGGAAATGAGGCGGCAAGAATCCCAAGAGCCACTTGAATCAGCGGCACCGGAATAAACGGAATAAACCGGTTCACGATATTAGAAATCGCAATAATCGTTAATAATACGAGCACAACTAAAAATATGTCCAAATGCATGACCTCCTTCGTCTGTTGTGTGTCGGCATGATGAGCCAAAAAATCTGTTTGTCTAAAAGCCCTTGAGCTAGGGTGGCCTTGCATACGCTATGTGGTTTCGCAGGAGTTCTCTCCACACTTGTCTTCTTTTATAGTACCCTTTTTAGGGTATTTTTTCTCATGATATGCTCATAGTGAACTTTTTTGCAGCAGAGCAAATTACAGAAAAAAGAGACAGGAAGCTATTCCCTGTCTCTCTTCTTAGTTTTCTCAATCATGAAAATTCGTACCGTCAGTTGTTGCTTTAATAATGCCCGCACGGATGACAAAGTCACCGAAATGCTCGCCTTCCTCGCGTTCTTTCGCATAGCGGGAAAGAAGGACACGCAGCTCGCTTAAAATGTCTGCTTCACCGATGTTTTCACGGTACATTTTGCTTAAACGGCTTCCGTCAAACGCAGCGCCAAGATACATATTATATTTGCCCGGCGCCTTTCCGATAAATCCGATCTCACCGAGTGCATGACGTGCACAGCCGTTCGGACACCCTGTCATACGAATGGTGATTTCCTGATCACGAAGGCCGTTTTCGTCAATAATCTCTTCAATCTTATCTAACAGGGTCGGCAAATAACGTTCTGCTTCGGCCATTGCCAATCCGCAGGTCGGAAGAGCGACGCATGCCATCGAGCTGCGGCGAAGCGCTGAATAATGCTTGCCGTCAGTTAATCCGTATTGTTCAATTAAAGCACTGATTTCTTCTTTTTTATCGCTTGAAACGTTCGCAATCATTAAGTTCTGATTGGCCGTCAGCCGGAACTCGCCTGTATGAACTTTGGCGATTTCCCGCAAGCCTGTCATCAGTTTATAGTCATCGTAATCTGTTACACGGCCGCCTTCGACAAACAGCGTAAAATGCCATTTATCCTCAATGCCTTCCACCCAGCCGTAACGGTCGCCGTTATGATCGAAATGATACGGCTTCGCTTCTTCCAGGCTCCAGCCGAGACGGTTTTCCAATTCTTCTTTTACGTTTTCTAAACCGAGGCGGTCAACTGTGTATTTGAACCGCGCATTTTTACGGACAGAACGGTTGCCGTAATCACGCTGAATCGTAATCGTTTTTTCAGCAACGTCATACATTTGCTCAGGCCGGCAGAATCCGATCACCTTGGCTAATTGCGGATATGTCGCAGTATCGCCATGCGTCATTCCCATACCGCCGCCGATTGCCACGTTAAAACCGATCAGCTTGCCATCCTCGACAATCGCAATGAATCCCAGATCTTGTGAAAAGACGTCAATATCATTAGACGGCGGAACGGCAATACCGATTTTAAACTTCCGCGGCAGATAGAGCGGTCCGTACATTGGCTCGACTTCTTCCTCCGGCGTGCCGGCAACTTTTTCCTCATCAAGCCAAATTTCATGATATGCTCTCGTCCGCGGCAGCAGATCATCACTTAACTTTTTAGACCACTCGTATACCTCTGAGTGGATTTCAGATTGATAAGGGTTTGATGCACACATGACGTTACGGTTTACGTCTCCGCAGGCTGCGATCGTATCCAAAAGTGCTGAGTGGATCGTCTGAATGGTTTTCTTCATGTTCCATTTCAGAATCCCGTGCATTTGGAACGTTTCACGTGTCGTCAATTTTAATGTGCCGTTCCCGTATTTCTGGGACAGGTCATCCATGACAAGCCATTGTTCAGGCGTCGAGACGCCCCCTGGCATACGCACGCGCAGCATAAACTGATATGCGGGCTCAAGTTTCTGCTTTTGGCGTTCATTTCGGAGGTCCCGATCATCCTGCAAATAACTGCCGTGGTGTTTCATCAGGCGGTTATCATCATCCGGAATTCCGGCACTGATTCGATCGAGCATCACTTCTTTCAGCGTGCCGCGCAAATAATCACTTTCTTTTTTAATGCGTTCAACATCACTTGGAGAGCCGTCCGGTGCTTTTAGAATTTTGGTCACCATGTTGAAAAACTCCTTTCAAGTCAAATCAATATACATCACGCTGATAGCGTTTTTGCTGCTGCATATCGGCAAGATAAGCCTCCGCTTCTTCGCGGCTCATATTGCCTTCTTTTTCGATAATTTCAAGTAATGTGTGATGGACGTCATGCGCCATATGCTTTTCATCTCCGCAAATGTAAACAGCCGCTCCTTCTTGAAGCCATTCAAACAATTCTGCGCTATGTTCAAGCATGCGGTGCTGCACATATACTTTTTCTTCCGTATCACGTGAGAACGCCACATCCATTTTTGTCAGCACACCGTCTTTGAGCCAATTCTGCCACTCTGTCTGGTAAAGGAAATCCGTGACAAAGTGCTGATCGCCAAAGAACATCCATGCCTTTCCTTCCGCTCCCGTCTCCTCACGCTCCTGCATAAAGGAACGGAAAGGTGCGACGCCTGTCCCAGGGCCCACCATGATAATCGGTGTTTCAGGGTCTTTCGGAAGCTTAAAGTTTTGATTGTGCTGTACATAAACCGGCAGTGTGTCACCCGGCTGCAGACGTTCCGCGCACAAAATCGAGCAGACGCCTTTTCGTTCACGGCCGTGCGCATCGTAGCGGACTGCGCCGATTGTTAAATGCACTTCATCCGGATTTGCGGATAAACTGCTTGCAATCGAATAAAGGCGGGCAGGCATTTTTCGCAAAATCGAGACAAACTCCTGCGCAGATACACTAAATGGGCCATAGTCACGGACGAGATCAAGCAAATCGCGCCCTTCAATATAGGCTTTTACATTCTCCTCATTTCCCGGGGCTAAAAGCTCTCTAAGCTCATCGTTCCCTGTCAGCTGGGCTGCCTGTTCAAGAAGCGGTTTTGTGAGAACGGTAATCTCATAGTGAGAAATCAGCGCTTCTTTCAGCGGACGGACATCACCTTGCTTATTAAGCGTCACAATTTCTTCCGGGTCCCAATTCATTTCCTTAAGGAGCAGCTCGACAAGTTCCGGATCGTTTTCCGGATAGACGCCGAGGCTGTCACCAGGCTCGTAAGTCAGGCCAGATCCTTCAAGAGACAGCTCCACATGACGTGTTTCTTTATTTGATCCTCTGCCGTTTAAATTTAAATTTTCTAACACTTCAGCCCGAAACGGGTTTGTTCTGGAATACGAAGACTCACCGGTTTGTGACGCAGCCGCCGGCGCAGGCGCGGCGCTTCCGCCCCCAGCTTCATTTAATCCTTTCAATACACCCTCAAGCCATTCGGCTGCCGGTTCATCATAGTCAAGATCGCAATCAACGCGCGGAGAAATCCGTTTTCCGCCGAGTTCTTCTAAGCGCTGATCAAATTCTTTCCCTGTCTGGCAGAAAAATTCGTACGAACTGTCACCAAGCGCCAAAACGGAAAAGCGCAGGTCTTCAAGCTTAGGCGCCCGTCTTCCGTGCAGAAATTCATGAAACGACAGCGCGTTATCAGGCGGCTCGCCTTCTCCATGCGTACTGACGACGATTAAAAGATTGGTTACCTTCTTCAGCTGATTCGGCTTAAAATCGCTCATGGATGAGACGGTCACTTGAAAACCGCTCTGTTCAAGCTGCTTGCCGGCATTTTCTGCAAGCCCCTGTGCGTTTCCCGTCTGTGAACCATAAAGAACGGTCACTTCTTTTGAAACGGCCGGTGCCGGTGCTTCCGCAGACACAGCTGCCGCCGGCGTACCCGCAGTTTCTTGGACGGAAACAGATTGAGCGGATAAATATCCGCTCAGCCAGATTTTCTGGGATTCGGTCAAGGTCGGCAGAAGGCGGTTAAGGAGCTCTGCCTGCTCCTGATTAAACGGACTGTTCATTACCTGAAGTTGCAACGTATCCACCTCACAAAGTTATAAACTGATCGAAAATTGCATCTAATTGAACTTTACCGGAATACTAGGCTTAAGTAAAATATATTTACATGATGATAACTATTAAGAATCCTAATGATAAAACGGCTATGCTTCATGTAAATAGAAAAAAGAGAAGGACTCCCTTCTCTTCATTCAGCAATCTGATATAAGTGAGGCGGCACAGCGGTTACAAACGGACTGGCTTCACCTGTATAAAATACCGCCAGCATGTGCATCGCACGGGTGCACGCAGTATATAAAAGCCTGCGGTCGTGCTCTGTATGATAGTGTTCTTCAGATGCATCATAGACAAGCACTGCGTCAAATTCAATTCCCTTCGCTAAATACACCGGAATCACGCAAACACCCTTTTGGAATGGTTGATTTTCTTTATGAATCAGGCGAACATCTGTATATTCACTCATGTGGGCGTGCGCCTGTATGCATTGCTGCGCAGTCTTGCAGATGACGGCTATTGTTTCGTGCCCTTTTTTCTTGAGCCGGCCAATTTCTTGCGCGAGCTTTTGGCAAAGGCTCTCATGTCCTTCAGTTTTGACAACGAGCGGCATTTCCCCGCTTCTATTAAACGGCTCAATATCCGCTCCATCTTGAAGCATCGCTTTGGTAAACTCGACAATCTGCCTTGTTGATCTGTATGTTCTCTTTAAACGAACATACTCAGCAGGATCATCCTCAAAGCACGCATCCATACGCTGATCCCCGTGTATGGTATGCGCGTAGATGGACTGATTGATATCACCGAGCACTGTCATGCTGGCAGCCGGAAAAATGCTTCTCATGTAAGCCATCTGAAACGGTGAATAGTCCTGGGCTTCGTCAATAAATAGATGTTTGATCTTCGTATTTTTCTTTCTGCCCTCAATCAGATCCTGCATATAAAGAAACGGTGCCGCGTCCTCATAGAGCAATTTATTATCCGTAAATGCCGAACGGGTCAGCTCACCTATCACGGCCATCTTCTCATGCTGAAATTTCCCTCCCCAGCCAGAAAACAATTGCAAATACAGCTGTGAAACATCAAGAAATGCAAGGAGCCTGACTGCCTGCTTGAGCGGTTTGAAAGCTTTTTTCACAATGATGGCGGCAAGCAGCTGCTGCTCTCTTTGATAATCGTTAAACGTACTCTCGCTGAACCGTTTCCTTTCCTGCAGTTTTTTGTACACGTCCAAGTAGTCCTCTTTGTCAAGCAGCTCAGCTTCATGAACGACCCAATCCTTTCGCCGTTCCTTTTTCTCAAGCTTGTTAAGCTCACTCAGCAGCCACTTCGCGGTTTGCTCCATCCGATTCGGAATGGAGTGATTTTGATCCAATGAGTAAAAATAGGATTGAATTTGCTCCTTTGTGATCAGCTTTTGTCCGCGGAATATAATATTTTTAAAAATCATCCCTTCAGAGGAAAGCCGTGTGACGTATTCATTAATGAATTGCTGAAAGGATAAACCCGCCTTCCATGTGATTCCCGCAAGCCTTGTTGGAAAATCGCCTCCCTTTGTTTCGGTCAGGCAATATTCGAGCTGATCAAAGGGGCTTTCACATTTGAACTTGCGGCCAAGACGATGCTCGATATATTCCTGAAACGTCGCCTGCTCCATATTCTCTTCTCCTAACTCCGGCAAAACAGAGGAGACATAGCTGTTAAATAAGAAGTTGGGAGAAAACAAAACGATTTGTCCGGCATCAATGACGCCACGGTGCCTGTATAACAAATAAGCGACACGCTGAAGCGCAGCCGATGTTTTCCCGCTGCCAGCCGCTCCCTGCACGATCAGGATCTTGCTTTTTTCATTACGGATAATCTGATTTTGTTCTTTCTGAATCGTAGACACGATGTTTTTCATTTGGGTATCGGAGTGATGGCTTAATACCTCTTGCAGCATTTCATCACCAATCGTCATATCGGTATTAAACATCGCCTTGAGAGTGCCGTTTTTGATCATAAACTGGCGTTTCAGCACCATTTCCCCTTCTATCGTTTCACCGGGCACCTCGTACTCCGCTTTACCTGGGGAATAATTGTAGTACAAACTTGATATCGGCGCCCTCCAGTCATAAATCAGAAAGTGTTCCTCCTTCTCATCCAAACAGGAAGCTAAACCGATATAAATTCGCTCTGCCTGCTCCTCGCCGTTTTCAATAAAATCAATTCGGCCGAAATAAGGCGATTTTTTTAATTGATGAATTCGTTTGAGCTGCTGATCCATGCGCCGATGATTGTGTTCCCGATCAGACAGCAGCTCTGCCTGCTGCTTAATGCTTGCCATCGTTTCAATCGCTTCATGGGCATCATCAAAATTAACCTTAACATCCTCCCAAAAGCTTTTTCTTAATCCGATGATATCATGCTTCAACCCGCCCGCAGACGTTTCCAGAAACCGCTCTTTTTTTTCGAGCTCCTGCAGCACCTCATCTATTCTCGACTGCTCTTCCTTCCATTCCTTATCCTGCTGATTCATGAACGGCACCTCCAGAAAATAGTTGACAAACATAGATGAAATACTGTAAAATATAATTGGATACATATATCGAATGTATGACGAAACTGGCAAATACAATTTATCTTAGCACATTCACCCAATACCAATCAAGGTTTGGGTTATTTATATGCAGAAAAAACCGATTTCAACTCGAAATTGGTTTTTTCTCTTATGATTTCACATTGATCACTGTTGGAGGTGCTTTTCTTAGGTTGCGAATCTTCTCTTTCATCAGTATCGATTCCTTATTCCATTCAATCTTCGATATAATATTTCTTTTTCATTTTAAAAACACCGCAGAGCTTTACCGTGTTTGTCTGTTCATCTAACGTGAAGAATGACTAAACTGGCTGTTATTGTCATCTTCCATAAAACAACTACATCCTCGCTATCGTATCTATAGTCGCAGTAAAATAGTCATTTTTCATCCAATTTCGACATATTTCAACAAATTGAAGTTTTTCATTTGGGAGAATAGGACGATGTTACATTATTTCTCTCGGTTTATGATAAGAACATGAAGAAAGAACCAGAATTAGTTAGGAGGAAATACTCAGTGAAGAAAAAGCTATCTATGATGTTGCTGGCATTCGTCGTAGCCGTAACAAGTTTTACGGCAATTGACCTAGTAAACAACAAAGCGGAAGCTAAAGATTGGGTTAAAAAAGGTCAAATATGGAGTACTCATTACCATTCGGGCTCATTTAAAAACTATACTTACTCGCCAACATTTCAGATTTATTATCCGGGACGAGGAACTTGGGCCAACATGACAGCAAACGGATCAGGCAGCGGGAAAATTACAGCAACTCTGCAACAAAAGACAAATAAAGGCTGGAAAAATGTTAAAACTTTTTATGCAACGAAAAAAGGCTCTACAAATTTAAGTTACAAACAAGCTTCTAAAAGCTACAAAACAAAATACAGATTCAAATTCACTAACACAGGAACTAAAAAAACCATCAGCTATACCTTTTGGGCTACCTATTAATTTTCAATAGCTTTGCTCTGCGCGTCAGCATTCGAAAAGGACTTTTTATTTGATCCCGGCAGGCTACCATAAAAGAAACCTCTCCATGACGGAGAGGTTTCTTTTATTTTACTGACTATCTAAGCGAAAAGAACGGTTTGGCAGCTTCCAATTAAACATATAGGAACAAACCCGGCAAACAACGAGCACGAAAAACAGAACGTACAAGCCGAACGAGTTTCCCAGCCAGCCCAAGCCGACGATTAAACCGCCGAGAGCCGCCCAGACTGCATAAATTTCTGCCTTCAGCACAAGCGGTTTGCGCCCGGCAAGAAGGTCGCGGATGATTCCGCCCCCGCTTCCCGTCAGCACCGCAGCCACGATCACGGCACTAAGCGGATGGCCCATTTTGACAGCATACAGTGCGCCTTGGATAGCAAAGGCAGCGAGGCCGATCGCATCTGATAAATTGCCCCACTTATTCCAATGCTTCAGCAGCAGCTTCGGAAACAGAAACACAATTGTAATAGATAAAAGCGCGATTTGAAAGTACGCTCCCTGCTCCCATAGCGCTGACACCGGAACACCGATCAGCAAATTGCGGATCGCTCCTCCTCCAAAAGCGGTGACAATCCCTAATATATAAACTCCTAAAATATCATATTCCTCTTCCATCGCAACAATTGCGCCGCTGACTGCAAACGCAATGATGCCAATCACACTGAGCAGCTCCCAAGCCATTCTGATGACTCCCTTTTATGTTTGTTAAATTTTCTGACGACCTCTAGATTTTATAATCGCTCCAGCGTAAAATCAATAACATTTTTATGAGAAAAAAAGATAAATTTAGAGGGAATACGGCTATTGCTGATGGACATGAGTTTGCGAAATTAAAAAAGCGTCCGGCATACGCGGGCGCTTTTTTTGTTATTCAGATTTTTCGCCTTTCAGCAGGCACATAAAAATGATAATCAGGATAAAAGCAATCAGGGCCAGGAATGGAATCGTAATAAAACCAAACCAGTTAATATATTGGCCCGAGCACGGCACGCCGCTAACACATGGCTTAATGCCGCTAAAGCCGGGCACTTTTTGCTCTAAGTAATGCATGATCGAAATGAATGCCCCTATAATCGCCATCGGGAGCACATATTTTTTCACTCGTGTGTCCCCTTGAAAGGTGGCGATGCCTAAAATCAGGACGAGCGGATACATGAGGATACGCTGGTACCAGCACAGTTCACATGGAATAAACTTTCTGATTTCACTGAAATACAGGCTGCCCAGCATAGCGATAAGAGCCACAACCCAGGAAGCATATAAAAATACGATTCTATTTTTCATATCGTTACTTCCCTTTCAGCTCTTTTTCTATTGTCTCTTTGATTTCATCATAATCCGCAAAATTTTTGATCACTTTATCATTGACGTAAATCGTCGGTGTTGCCTGTATGTTCATTTTTTGATTAAGGTCAGAATCCTTTTCCACTTGAGAAGCGAATGTTTCCTTATCAAGATTTTCCTTGAGCGTCTCAGGTTTTATCTTTGTGGTGCTTTTTGCAAGATCACCAAGGAGGCCTGGGGTTACCCATTCCTGTTCCGTATCCGGCTGTTTTTCGAACAGCTTTTCATGGAAATCCCAGAAAGAGTCAGGGTCTTCCTTCCATACTTCTTCAGATGCAAGAGCCGCTAACCTTGAACCTTTTCCATGGAACATGACGTTCACGAAAGAAAATTTCACATCGCCCTTATCAATAAAGTCTTTTTGTATTTTTGGAAAGATGTCACTGTTAAACACCTTGCAAGACGGACATTTGTAATCTCCGAATTCTACTACAGTTACCGGTGCATCGTCCTTGCCAAGCACAGGCTGCCCTTTGATAGACGGCTGTCCGGAAACCGCATCATTGCCTTGTTCCGTTTTGTTATTAATGATGACAATGGCTGCTAGCAATACAACAACCACAACCGTAAGGATGACCGCGAATTTCGCAGAAGACTGCTGTTTCTTTTTCACTCCGACACCTCATCGTTTTAAAATTAAAAAAGAAGCGGATCGCAATTGACCCACTTCTTTATTTTAACAAGACAAGCGCTGATAAGAAAACCCCGAAAAAATGAATTCTCTCCGACAATTTATTTGTTTTTGAGACGCATGACGCGCATGGCGTTCGCCACAGCAAGCAGTGTAACGCCGACATCTGAGAAAACCGCTTCCCACATGGTCGCAATTCCAAATGCACCAAGAATAAGAAAGATCGCTTTCACACCTAAAGCAAATCCGATGTTTTGCCACACGATACGCCGTGTCCGTTTCGCAATCCGAATCGCTTCCGCAATTTTTGACGGCTGATCTGTCATTAGCACGATGTCTGCGGCTTCTACCGCGGCATCTGAGCCAAGGCCTCCCATCGCGATCCCTATATCTGCGCGGGCAAGCACCGGCGTATCATTGATACCGTCACCGACAAAAATGAGTTTTTCATTAGGCAAAAGCTTAGCTTCTAATGCTTCGACCTGCGCGACTTTATCTTGCGGCAGCAGCTCTGCATATACCTCACCAATCCCAAGCTGTTTTCCGACGGCTTCTCCCGTTTGTTTCGAATCACCCGTCAGCATAGCTGTCTGTTTGATCCCAAGCGACTTCAGATCAGCAACCGCCTGTGCTGCGTCTTCCTTTATCTCATCCGCTATGATGATTGCTCCGGCATAGCGGTGATCAACAGCAACGTGTACGATTGTTCCAGCATTTTCATCCGGGACATCCTCAATTTGTTCTCTTTCCATGAGCTTTTTATTCCCAGCAAGGATCTCAGTTCCATTTACCTTTGCAAAAATGCCGTGACCGGAGATTTCTTCGTATGACTCAATCTCATCGGAAGAAAGCATTTTCCCGTAAGCTTTACGCACAGATTCAGCAATTGGATGCTGTGAATGAAGCTCAGCGTATGCCGCCGCTTCAAGTAATCTATCCTTTGTAAAACCTTCCGCGGGTTTGATTTCTGTCACTTCAAAGCTGCCTTTTGTTAGTGTTCCCGTTTTATCAAACACCGCGTATTTGACTTGATTCAAAGCTTCTAAATAATTGCTTCCCTTTACAAGCACTCCGGCCTTTGAGGACGCTCCGATTCCGCCGAAGAAACCGAGCGGAATGGAGACAACAAGCGCACAAGGACAAGAAATCACTAAAAAGATAAGCGCGCGGTACACCCAATCGGAAAGCGCGGCGCCAGAAAGAACAAGCGGCGGAACAAAGGCCAGCAATACCGCGATGATCACAACAGCAGGTGTATAATACTTGGCAAACTTCGTGATAAAGTTTTCTGTCCGGGCTTTACGGCTGCTCGCATTCTGAACCAAGTCTAATATTTTTGATACTGCTGATTCCTGATAGCCCTTTGTGACTTCAATATGCAGAACGCCGTTTTGATTGATAAAGCCTGACATTACATCTTGTCCTTCCGCAGCTTTTCTCGGAACGGACTCACCTGTTAAAGCAGATGTATCAACCATCGCTGACCCTTGCACGACCTTACCGTCCAGGGGTATGCTTTCTCCCGGATTAACCACAATGATGTCTCCTGTCTGAACATCCTCCGGGGAAACCTGTTCGATGCCGTTCTTTGTTTTGAGATTAGCGTAATCAGGCCGTATGTCCATTAACGCACTAATTGATTTTCTGGAACGGCTGACCGCGGCACCTTGAAAAAGCTCACCGATTTGATAAAACAGCATAACGGCGACGCCCTCAGGGTATTGCTGAATCAGAAAGGCGCCGATTGTAGCAAGAGCCATTAAGAAATGCTCATCAAACACCTGACCGCGGATGATGTTTTTGACTGCGCGGATCATAATGTCACCGCCGATGATCAAATAAGCAGCGAGGAAAAGGAAAAGTTCAATGGTTCCCGAATGAACCAAATATGCCGCTGCGCCGAGAATGACAGCCGCCGCCATTCTGATCAGCATATTGACCATTCGATTACGATAGCCATCATCAGCTGATTTCTTTATATGCTTTTGGCGAACCGTTACATGCGGATCAATTGATTTCACTTTTTTCTCTACTTTATTCGTGACCCATTGCTCTTCTTTCCCATCGGCTGAGACAGTTAAGGTGCTTGCCGCAAAATTTACCGCGCATCCGTCAATGCCTTTTATGCCTTTGACTCCATTTTCGATTTTTTGGGCACAATTGCTGCAATCCAAACCGTCCAGAACGTATTCCTGTTTCACTAGTCTCACCTTACCTTCCGATTTAGGGTTCCCTTTTCAAAGCGTATCAATGAGTATTGCATTCATTTTAATATATATGAGCATATACTCATATATAAGTTACACCTATTATATGTTGTTTTCCAAGAAAGTGTCAATGAAAAACAAAAACCGGCATATAGCCGGTTTTTCATTTTACTTTTTGCAGACGAAGAGCATTCAGAACAACGGAAACGGAGCTGAATGCCATTGCTGCTCCTGCTATCCACGGTGCTAAAAATCCAAGTGCTGCGATTGGGATGCCGAGGCTGTTATAGCCAAGCGCCCAGAATAAATTTTGTTTAATGTTTTTCATTGTCAATCTGCTCATGCGGATTGCGTCGGCAATACTGTTCAGATCGCCGCGAATCAGTGTAATGTCTGCTGTTTCCATGGCAATGTCCGTGCCAGTTCCAATCGCCATGCCGATGTCAGCTGTGGCAAGCGCCGGCGCATCGTTAATTCCGTCGCCTACCATTGCCGTCTGGCGGCCCTCTTTTTGTAGGCGGGCAATTTCTGCTGCCTTTTGTTCTGGAAGGACTTCCGCAATGATATTCGTAATTCCCGCTTCCTTCGCGATAGCTTCTGCGGTTCTGCGATTGTCTCCTGTCATCATGATGACATCAAGGCCCAACTCTTTCAGACGGGCAACAGCCTTCCGTGACGTGTCCTTAATCGTATCTGCAACCGCTACTAGCCCAGCTGCTTCTCCATCAATGGATACAAGCATAACTGTTTTTCCTTCTGCCTCTAGCTCTTCCATTTTGGCGAGAAGAGCCCCATGCTCAACCTGTTCGCTCTCCATTAATTTTCTTGTGCCGACGAGAATGCTTTTTCCTCCGGCTTCAGCCAAAATGCCTGCGCCGACTTTTGCTTCAAAACGGGTTAGCTTCGGTATCTCAAGCCCTTTATCTTTCACGCCAGCAATAATCGCTTCGCCAAGCGGATGCTCTGATCCCGTTTCGGCTGCCGCTGCAAATTGAAGCAAATCTTTTTCTTCAAAACGGCCGAATGGAATGGCATCTGTCAGACGCGGCTTCCCGTTTGTCACGGTTCCGGTTTTATCAAGAACAATTGTATCGAGACGATGTGTTTTTTCTAAATGCTCGCCGCCTTTAAATAAAATCCCGAATTCAGCAGCGCGTCCAGATCCAGCCATTATGCTTGTCGGAGTGGCAAGACCGAGGGCGCAAGGACAGGCAATGACAAGAACCGCAATGAACTTGCTGATCGCTTCAGCAAAATCGCCAGGAGCCGCCCAAAGGTACCAAATGAGAAAAGTGAGAACGGCAATCCCCAATACAATGGGTACAAAAATGCCTGAAATCTGGTCAGCGAGACGCTGGATCGGCGCTTTTGACCCTTGTGCTTCCTCAACAATTTTGATGATATGAGAAAGCGCAGTATCCTTTCCGACGTTGACAGCTTTAATTTTCAGGAAACCGTTTGCGTTAACGGTTGAACCTGTCACGCTGTCACCCGGATTTTTGTCAACAGGAAGACTTTCTCCTGTAATCATCGATTCGTCAACCGCTGAACGGCCTTCAACCACTTCTCCGTCGACAGGAATTCGTTCGCCAGGTTTGACGTAAACAATGTCATTAACAAGCACTTCGTCGATCGGGATGATTTGCTCCTGTCCGTCTCTTACAACAGTCGCTGTTTTCGCTTGAAGCTTCATCAGCTTTTTAATCGCATCCGAGGAACGGCCTTTTGCTTTTGTTTCAAACAACTTGCCTAATAAAATCAGCGTCAGCAAAATCGCGCTTGTTTCATAGTAAAGGCCATCTGTATGCCCGTGAGAGCCAAGGCTTTGAAAAGTAAGATAAAGGCTATAAGCGTAAGCAGCCGTCGTACCGAGGGCGACCAATACATCCATATTGGCGCTTTTATTTCTGAGCGCCTTATACGCACCCACATAAAACGGCCAGCCGATCAGAAATTGGACTGGTGTCGCCAGCGCAAATTGCATCCACGGATTGAGAAATATATCGGGTACCCAAATGAATGATGTAAATGTAAAATGGCTCACCATCGCCCAAAGCAATGGAAACGACAGGACAGCTGAAAAAATCAGTCTCGCTGTTTGCTTCCGTTCTTCTTTCTTTTTAGCAGCAGCAGCCTCACTGTCCTGTTCACCCTTCAACTTTAGCTTATATCCAAGCTTATCTACCGCTTCTTTCAAATCGCCGACAGACGCTTCTTTTGGATTGTATTCGACCGTAACTGTTTCTAATGCGAAGTTTACTGGTGCATTTGCGACGCCTTCTATTTTGTTAAGCCGTTTTTCAATCCGATTGGCGCAAGCCGCACAGGTCATGCCCTCAATATCGAATTCAGCTTTTTCTGTAACAACGTGATAGCCCAGCTTTTCTATTTTTTCTTGAATCGCTGCAGTCCCTGTTTCAGCAGGATCGTAGATTACATTTGATGTTTCCGTTGCCAGATTAACATTGGCATCCGTGACACCGGGCATCCGCTTCAGGCCTTTTTCAATTCTGGCAGCACATGCCGCACAGGTCATACCAGAGACCTGCATCGCGATTTCCTTTTGTTCACTCAACATACTCACTCCTTTATATACACCTGGGGGGTATATAAAAATGAAAGAAATATCGCGCCTCCCTAAAGGCGCGATACCTTGAATCACTCAGCTACGTCATAGCCCTGATCTTCTATCGCATCCGCAATATCTTTGACTGATACTTTGTCAGCATCAAACGAAACATCGACTTTACCCGCTTCCAGATTGACATGAACGGCACTGACGCCGTCCAGTTCTCCTACGCTTGTTTCTACTGCTTTGACGCAGTGCTGACAAGACATTCCTTCAACTTGCAATGTTTTTTGTTCCATAATCAATTCCTCCTGTTTATTCTTTCTATTTACATCCTACCATACCCCCGTAGGGTATTACAATAAAAAAACGCTTTATGATTTTGTGAACTTTTTAAATACGTCCAAAAGCTCAGAAATGGCCTGTTCCCCGTCGCCGCTTTTGATGGCATCTGCTACACAATGATGGGCATGATCCTCAAGCAAATGAAGCGCCACGTTTTTCATTGCCGCCTGAACAGCTGAAATTTGCACAAGAATATCTACACAATATCTGTCGTTTTCCACCATGTTTTGAATGCCTCTGACCTGGCCCTCAATCCGCTTAAGCCGGTTTGTAATCTGATCTTTTTCTTTCGAGCTTTTATGGTTTAATGTTTTATGTTCGTTATGCTTTTCCATGCGTACACCTCTGTTTAATGATATTAATTCCCATTATACTGATTGTCCAAACGGTTGTCTAAGCATGCCGACGCAAAAAATGAATCAGTTACGTTTTACCATTTGATCAGGAGGGTATATACTTCTGTTGATAACGCTTTTAAAGGGGAGAAGAAAAGTGGATACGATCAAGGTTGGAATATTAGGATACGGATTGTCCGGTTCTGTTTTTCACGGGCCGCTGCTGGATGTTCTGGATGAATATCAAATCAGCAAAATCATGACATCTCGGACAGAAGAAGTGAAACGGGACTTTCCAGATGCTGAGGTTGTACATGAGCTTGAGGAAATCACAAATGACCCTGCCATTGAGCTTGTCATTGTCACCACCCCGAGCGGCCTTCATTACGAGCATGCTATGGCATGCATACAGGCCGGAAAACATGTTGTGATGGAAAAACCAATGACAGCAACAGCCGAAGAGGGGGAAACATTAAAAAGGGCTGCCGATGAAAAAGGCGTATTATTAAGCGTATATCATAACCGACGCTGGGATAACGACTTTTTAACGATTAAAAAGCTGATCTCTGAGGGATCTCTTGAAGATATCAATACATATCAAGTTTCCTATGACCGCTACAGACCTGAAGTTCAAGCGCGGTGGCGGGAAAAAGAAGGCATTGCCACTGGTACGCTGTATGATCTCGGCTCCCACATCATAGACCAAACCCTGCATTTGTTTGGGATGCCTAAAGCCGTGACTGCAAACGTGATGGCCCAGCGGGAAAATGCCGAAACGGTTGACTATTTTCATTTAACCCTGGACTATGGCAAGCTTCAAGCCATTCTATACGGGGGATCAATCGTTCCGGCAAACGGACCTCGTTATCAAATCCATGGAAAAGATTCCAGCTTTATCAAATACGGAATTGACGGACAGGAAGACGCACTCAGAGCGGGAAGAAAACCAGAGGATGACAGCTGGGGTGCAGATGATCCGGAGTTTTACGGACAGCTTACAACCATTCGTGGCTCCGGCAAAAAAACAGAAACGATCCCATCAGTAAATGGCTCCTACCTTACTTATTACCGCAAAATAGCGGAAAGCATACGGGAAGGTGCTGCGCTGCCAGTCACTGCTGAGGAAGGTATTAATGTCATCCGCATCATTGAAGCCGCGATGAAAAGCAGTAAAGAGAAACGAACCATTATGCTGGAGCACTAAAACAAAAGCCTCCCCAAATAAGGGGAGGCTTTTTCATTAGAATGTTTTTCCTGCTTCTTTCGCACGCGCAATCGCGTCTTCTTTGATTTGCTGTGCTTTATCAGGCTCCGCATTATGTCCCTCTACGAAAATGCCTTCGAATGATGGTACGCCGAAGAAGTTCATCATGATGCCGATGTAGCGGTGTCCCATTTCCATCTCAGCCGCAGGGCCTTCTGAATAGTAGCCGCCGCGAGCTTGGATATGAATTGCTTTTTTATCAGTCAACAAGCCGACAGGACCTTGTTCTGTGTATTTGAATGATTTTCCTGCAACAGCAACAGAATCGAGATACGCTTTCATCACTGGCGGGAATGAGAAGTTCCATAAAGGTGTAACAAATACGTACTTATCAGCTGATGCAAATTGATCGCTAAGCTCTCCCAAACGGCCTACTTTCGCTTTTTCGCTTTCAGAAAGCTCTTCAAAGCCTGTACCTGACTGAAGCTTTCCCCATCCGCTGAATACATCTGCGTCAATGTGCGGGATGTTTTCTTTGTACAAATCGATATGTACAACTTCATCATTTGGATTTGCTTCTTTGTAAGATTCGATAAATGCTTTACCTGTTGCCATACTGTACGAAGTTGCTTCGTCATGCGGATGAGCAGTGATATATAATACTTTTGCCATTTTTACCAGCCCTTTCGTTTTTAAAAATCACACACCAATTATTATCATACAGATGCATAATGATTATTCTGTCTCTCTTAGACTTTATTATAGAGACAAAGAAATTTACTTTCAAGTAAAACATCTCGAATTAAAGATTATTTAACTTTCCAAACAGCTTACTTTTCAAAAGCTGTTCTCAAGCCTGAATACAGCGCGGACAATTCTTTACTGATTCGAGGATAATGAGGAACATGCGGCACTTGAATATCCGCAGGCATCCTTTTCATGATAAAGGATTGCTGAGCCTGTTCAAAAAACGCCCGCAGCTGGTTGATCTCTTCATCAGAAAACGGAGCAGGCGGACGGCGGTGAGCTTGGGCCGAGAGCAAATAGTACCCTAAGTGCTGAGCACCGGAAATGGCAGGCCAGAGCGCCTCCGCATTCGCATGAGGAAACTCGCCAAGGGCCTTGTCATACGCATCCCGAAGCCTGACAAGACTCACCCTTAACTTGTGTTCGTCGGCATTCTGCCCGGTTAACAGTTTCTCCATAAACTGCCCTTCCAGCCGGATGACGTTCCTCATCAGTTCAGGCAGTCGCTTCGTTGAAAACCGCCGCCACAAAAGCATTGTTCCCAACAGCCCGATCACGCTGCCGACAGCTACATCAGTCAGCCTCGCTATCATAAAATAACCGGCGCCCGCGCCGCCATGCATACTTTCTGTGATAACAAGCGCATTTGCGGTTAAAAAGGGAACAGCCAGCGCATAATTGCGGACGATCAGCATCTCAAGAAGACATTGCAGCGCTGCAATACAAAACGCAATATAAATACCGCCCGGCTTAAAAAACAGGATTGCGCCTGCCAGTATAACACCGATCACCGTTCCGGCCGAACGCTGAATAGCCCTGTGAAGCGTAAAAACAACAGTAGTGCCAAGCATGACCGCTGCTGCCGAAAGCGGAATCCAATAGGAGCGTGCAAAGCCGAATGCGAGGGCAAACATATCGGCGGCAAACAGAACAATTCCGTACTTTAACGCTCTAATTAAAACTGGAGACTTCCAGTCAAAAGCATTTCTCAAAAAGTAAAAAGAGGATGGCAGGCGGCTCGGCTCCCCGTCAAGCTGCTTATCAAAACGTTCTGAAGCGATATGCAAAACCTCATTGATTTCTTCAAACAGCTTCCGCCTAGGCTCAGATTCATTTTCATTAATCTGAAACGTATTGAAAACCCGTGCATTCGCAAGCATATCTCCGGTTTGGCGAAGTGCCTTTTCAATCTGCGCGGTCTCTCTGTCCGGCGTTTCAGCTGAAAAATGAATAATGGCAATGAATATGTCGTCAGCTTTTTCAAGGAGGCGGAAAAATCGTTCATCATGCCGCGATTTTTTCCGTCTGTTCCCTTTCCCAAGAACCGTTTGGCGGGCTGTTCTAAGCATGAGCACGGTCTGATGCTGTGCGTTATGAAAACCTGGCGTTCCGACGGCTGAAAGACATGCAGCCAGCTGATGATATGTTTTTTGCAGCACCGCTCCCTCCGGTCCATGTTTGTTCGATAACCAGCCGATTAAAGCGATACCCATGGCGAAGATGCCGCCGAGAAACGTCAGTCCCGCTCTGAACAGCGCTTGTGAAGGATCGGCCGGCAGCCCGGAACTGACTAAAAAGGCAAGGACAAAAAACATCGGCGCAGGGCCTTGAATGCCGAGCGCGCTAAAAATAAACATCGCCGCTGCACCGACCAGCCCCAAAACAGCCGCCATCATCCAAAGCGTCCCGGACAAAAGCGTCCCTAAACCAAATGAGAGGGCGATCCCAATAGAAACTAAGAGCAGCTTCAAGGCGCGCTTTTTGTACGATTCACCGCCCGCATATAAATAAACAAAGCCTCCGATACTTGCAATTAATCCGTAATCCGTGTGACCTGCCAATGCACCGACCAGCACAGGAAACCCTGAAGCGAAACCTGATCCGATAGCCTTTTTCCAAGGAAATGGATTTGCATGAATGCGAAAGGCATCCTTCACGATAGGCATGATTCTTTGATTGTTCGCAGCAGTTTTGTTCATTTGACAAAATCCTTTTCAATGAATGTGTAGAACTTTTCCCGTTTCTTTGCTTTAGTATGCCCAAAAACGCGGTTAGCTTCTCAATTGGTGCGCCCGATAAAAAAACAGAGACTTATACCGTCTCTGCTTCATTACATCAGTTTATTATCATAAAAGCGGCACCTGTCAGGACTGTTTTGTCCTTCTGCCTTCCTTCAAGAGCAGGTGAATAAAAAATAAAGGATAAATCAATAGATACCCATTAAACAGCCACCATACAAGATCAAAGTCCCTGCTGAATGTCCAGAATGATATCGCCTGCAGACCTGAACAACAGGTCAGCACAAGAGAAATCAGCGCCATCATTTTCCAGTCAGCACGATTCACCCGCTGTAGGTACAAGCTGTACAACCCTGTGACAGAAATCAGGATATCCAGCGGAAAAAAAGACCAGTTCCAAGCGATCATAAACGGATGGTCATGATGTTTAAAAGCCCAGCTTTCCGGTATGAGCGAAAACCCGGCTGACAACCAGTACAAGATAAAACCGATATCAGTCACGAGAAAAAACAGCTTCATATATCTCATTTGTACTGCCCGCTTTTATGTACCGGCTCAGACACCGCAGCA
This sequence comes from Bacillus sp. YP1, assembly GCF_000877815.1. Taxonomy (NCBI): domain Bacteria; kingdom Bacillati; phylum Bacillota; class Bacilli; order Caryophanales; family Bacillaceae; genus Bacillus; species Bacillus sp. YP1. The sequence goes on from NZ_CP010014.1 coordinate 3,063,012, forward strand.
TGCTCAATCAGGTTTAAAGACACAACACCGGCAATAATCAATCCAATTGAAATGACTTTGATGACACTAACATGTTCTTGAAAAAACAAAAAACCAACGACTGTAATCAGGACAATTCCCATCCCTGACCATACAGCATAAGCAACTGATACATCAATGGATTTAAGCGTAAGCGTCAGAAAGAAAAGACTCCCTCCATAAAAGAAAATCAACAGCAAACTGGGAATAAGCTTTGTAAAACCAGACGATAGCTTCATGCTGACCGTTCCCACAACCTCAAACAAAATCGCCAAGCATAGAAACACCCAATTCACGTGGCATCAGCCTCCTCATCAGCTGTTATACCGTTAAACAAAACATCTACAATTGATTCAAGTACCTCTCCTGTCGTGAACTGATGTTTCAGTGGATATTCAGGGTCATACACTTGGTTGATGCTCCCTATATACATGTGAATAAACAGGTCCGGATTGATGTTTCTGATTCTCTTTTGCTGTTTGCACTCGTTTAATAATTCTAGGACAATGGCCCATTCTGCCTTAATAAACGTGTCTAATGTAAGCCACGCATCGTAATGGTATTTCTTTAGTTCATTTAATAATCCCATGTTCAGCAGTTCCATTCCCTGCGGAAGGCTGATCAGCATTTTTTTCACCTTTTCAAGCACATTTAAACTTTCATTTTCATAGATGTCTCTTTCCATTTGCTTCATTTCGGCTAAAAATTGTTCGACAACCGCCTCAACAAGCTGATCTTTAGATGAATAATATGCATAGAGCGTCCGTTTGCTCGTTCCCAGCGCTGCAGCCAAATCATTCATCGTAAATGAAAATCCTTTTTGCTTGATCAGCCGGAAAGTTTCCGCCAGAATTCTTTTATCCATATTAATCCCCCGCTTTCGGTACCAAGAAAACTATTTCGGTACCAATATTATACGGCAGAAATTTATGGAAATCAACAATATATAAAAAACCTCTCCTGTTGGGAGAGGTTTAAAAGACACTGCGGACCAAACCGCCGTCCGCCCGAAGTGCCGCGCCATTGATCGCAGAGGAAAGCGGGCTGCTTAAAAATGTAACGAAATGGGCGATTTCTTCCGGACGGATCAGTCTTTGAATAATAGATGTCGGCCGGTTTTCTTTCATAAAACGTGCCTCAGCTTCTTGAACAGTCAGGTTTTCACCAGGATACAGCGAGTTCAGCATGGTTTCCACACCCTCTGTTAAGGTAGAGCCCGGCATGACGGTGTTGACTGTGACATTCGTGCCGGTTGCCAGCTCCGCCAAACTGCGGGAAATGGACAGCTGCATCGTTTTTGTCGCACTGTAATGGGCCATTTCCTGTGACGGCATAATCGCCGCTTCACTGGCAATGAAAATCACACGCCCTTCTTTTTTCTCTATCATGTTATGCAAATACCTGCGTGTCAGCCTTACACCGCTCATAATATTCACTTCAAAAAAACGAAACCATTCATCGTCGGGAATATCAAAGTACTCCGCCGGTTCAAAAATCCCTAAATTGTTGACCAAAATATCAACCTCTGGATATGCCTGAAACAGCTCATTGCAGCCTTCTTCAGTTCCCAAATCAAATGCGGCCGGATAAAGAACCGCTTCAGCATGTTGTGTTTTCAGTTCATCTATCGTCTGATTCACTTTCTCTTCCCGGCGTCCGTTAATGATCACTGCCGCACCTTCTTCAGCTAACGAAGAGGCAATAGCTTTTCCGATCCCTGATGTCGAACCGGTCACCAGTGCGGTTTTTCCTTGTAAATTCAGCTTCATTATTCATCCCTCCGTTTTTGATTTCTCTTATTTATTGACAGAAATCTGATTGGTGAAACATCTGCTCTGCAATCAGTATGAAACAGCTGGGATTGAAATGGAAGTACGCACTTTTTGGTGCCTGTGGTTTGGAGAAAAAATAAAGCAGAACCTCTTAAGAGGTTCTGCTTTATGCTCATTATGTATGGAGACAGCGGGAGTCTATTACCATGGTATGGTTATGTTTTAAAATAGTTACAAACCGTTGATATATAAGCCTTTACGTATGATAAAAAATCAGTTTAAAAACTATAATTTTATATTTTTGTTATCAAAATGTTACCGCAAATGTCATGGACCTACACACATACTCAATGCCTTGAATTCTGCTACGATGCGGTAGGTCCATTTACCGATCGTTCCCCTCCCTCCTCATTTTCCCTGTTCTGGTCCATAATCACCTTATCATTCAACCTAAGGGTAATTTTTACATGATAGCTAACACTTTGATTTGATTTATTTTAAAAATAATTCTTTGTTTATCAATATACTCATTATCTAAATCTACTTTAAAAAATGGAACTGCCCTTGTAGAACTTTCTGCCTGCAAATAAAAAGGGCCTTCACTAGGAAAGGGCCTTTTCCATTCCTCTCTAAAAATGGAGGAACTTGATTCCAGATTGTAATTCTAACATTTTAAAAGCAAAGACAAACATTCCTTTAAAATGGTTTCCGCCAAAAAGTCTCACTAGATATAATTGAATTATGTGCATATGTGCTTTAAAGATAGAGGTGAATATATATGAAATTAACTTTGATCCGCCTGTTGATATGGGGTGTGGGTGATACAGAAAACACAAATGAGCATGACAAATTTTGAACGCAAGTTATATCAGTTTTTTGTTAATATGCGGCTTTACAGAAAAAAAGAAAGACCGTAAAAAGTGAACAGGAAATACGTGATACCACGAAAACCTTATCCGAAAAATGGATTGTTTAGAAAGTCCTACTCGATGAGGACTTCTTTATGAATAGGCTAAATTCTCTTCAAAATAAATTTTACATTTGGTAAAATAATGGATATATGAAGGAGAGTGATTGATACATGTTGCTATTTATAGGTAAATTCATATTGCTCTATATCTTCTGTTCTTTTGCTTATTATTTATTTAAAGTCGCTTATTACAATATTGGTAAAAAATTAGCGCTAAGCACATCGGAAGGAACTAAAGCGAATTGGGTCGCAAACGTGTTTATTAAAAACGGTACTAAGCTAACTGATGGTGATTATTTTATGGTTGCAGTTGTTTCAGCATTGTGGCTTTTACTTAGGTAAAATAACAAGCCTCCCTTTACAGGAGGCTTGTTTTTATTCAGTTGGATAACCATTTGCCTTACAGAAACTCTTAATATATTTGTTTTTGCTAGCAAATTTTCTGCAAGCTTTATTCATCCCAGCGTTATAAACTTCTTTCAAGAATTGTTGAGCTATCCCAGCCAGACCAATTGCAGTAAGAAGAGCAATAAGCTCTTGCAATCCAATATATACTACCCACGGGAGTGCTGGAACAATTGCAGTGGAGGCATCTCCAACTTTGACTTCTTGTCCTTTGTTTTGCTCTAACCATTTAACCTGTTCAGTTGGAATGCTAGCATAAAATAATGAAAGGTTAAAGATTTCATCACCAGTATAACCAATTTGTTTAGCTTTTTCTTTATCTACGCTGTATGTAAAATCATCGTTGAGTTTTAAAGCTTCTTTGACAAATTTCTCTGCTTTCTCAAAATCAGCTTCCTTTGCATGCTTTAATGCCTCGCTTACCTTCTCTTTCGATGTTAAATTGTTCATAATTGATTTTGCTTCTACGGTGTTGGCAGGAGTGCTTAAGAGGACAGTGACTAAAAGGGCAAAAGACGACAAAATGACAATTATGCTACTTTTTAGCTTACTCATTCCTTTAATCATTCCTTTCTACTAATTTGTTACATGCTAAATATTATCATATTTGGAATTTAATTTACATTACAAAACTGTGACATTTAAACTTTTTACACATTAAAAAAGCCCTGCTCATACGAGGGGGCTCAATTATTATGCGGACGATATTTTTTATTTGTTTCAAGCTATTCTTTCAACGCCTCCGCATCTTGCAGTAAAGACAAACTTGTATTCCCTATCTTTTTTTTACAGCTTCAATGCGTTTGTCACTTATCAATTTACTCATGCGCTGCTTATTTACCCCTAAAATCTCGGCAACTTCAGAAGTGCTGAGGACCTCAGTTTTCAGGAAGCCTTCAACCTCCTCACGACCGCCGAAACATTAAACACGTATAGTCACCTTTATCCGTCTGCACAACGTGAGGTTATTGGCTTTATGAAAAACGAAAAATTTTAAAAGTGTTACCAAAATGTTACCGCAGTGCCCTCAAAAGCTTTAAAAGCCTTGATAGCACTGCGGTTTCAAAGTATGTATGGAGACGGTGGGAGTCGAACCCACGTCCAGAAACATCGATTACTTAAGCGTCTACGAGCGTAGCCTGCATATTTATGGTTTCACTCATCTTCTTGCCTGCGGGCGGGCCTTCCGAGAGCTAGTCTGTTCATCTCTTCTTACGTTCTCAGACAGGAACGCAAGCGTAGCCTACTTGGATGTGCTCTTCACAGACACATAGGCAATGTCAGGAAGAGCTCGCTGCGCTTATTAGGCAGCTAATGCTACGTTTTGGTTAAAACTGTTAGTTTTGCCAGTTATATTTAAGTGCGTGTTTACGAGATCGCCTCTCGGCTCGCAGCTCAAGCTCGATCCATCCCTGTCGAATCCGTAACGTCCCCTTGGTATAAGGGAAATACGGGAGAAAATATCAAGCTCTCACTCAAACTGGCTATAGTCTTATTATAACATGATCACGGCTCTTTTCAATTGTCAAATCCTTCAAATGAATGGCGACGTGATCTGATCGTGACCACAGTATAGCACAGGCCTGATTTTCGAATCAAGCACTATGCCTTTAGAAGCCTTTTTGACTGTCTCTGAACGCTCTTTCGATTTCCCGCTTCGCGTCCTTGCGCTTCAGATCTTCCCGTTTGTCATAGTTCTTCTTCCCTTTTCCAAGGCCGAGAAGCACTTTGGCAAAGCCGTTTTTTAAATACAGCTTCAGCGGAACGAGAGAATAGCCTTTTTCCTTTGTTAACCCGATCAGCTTATTAATCTCCTTGCGGTGCATTAACAGCTTTCTTGTCCGAAGCGGATCGTGGTTATAGCGGTTTCCCTGCTCATATGGGCTGACGTGCATATTGTGGAGAAACACTTCTCCCCGTTCGATTTTGGCGAAGGAATCCTTAAGGTTTACGCGGCCGGCGCGAATCGATTTGATTTCGGTTCCTTGCAGAACGATGCCTGTTTCATAGGTTTCTTCTATAAAATAATCGTGATTGGCTTTCTTATTTTGAGATAATACTTTTCCTGACCCTTTTGGCATGCCAGAACCTCCTCTCTCTAAGGAAAAACTGTCCACCTTTTGCGATACGCTCTATTTTACCAAATGTCACGTACCGCTACAATGAAAAGCTGTTTCCGAAAGAAAGCAAATAGAGCGCTGCGGCCCTATTTGCTGGTTGAGCTGCTATTTCTTCTTTTTCCGTTTCTGTTTCGGAGCATTCTGGAAGCCGCGTTTTTTCTTTTTCTTCTTCGGCTTAGTGAACCACTCCCCTTTTTCCTCAGACGGAGCTGGAGAAACAGGTGTATTGGTGCTTTGAACACGTTTTCTGGCAGGCTTTCCGCGTTTTCTGCTCCGGCTGCTGTCCAATTCTCTCGGACGCCGCGGAGTGCCCTTCATGCCGACAATTTCAAAGTCGATATTGCGCTCATCTTTATTGACATCGACAACCTTGACTGTGATTTCATCCCCGATGCGGAAGACGTTGCCTGTCCGCTCGCCGATCATTGCGAAATGCTGTTCGTCAAAGCGGTAGTAGTCATCTGTCATAAAGCTGACGTGGACGAGTCCTTCAATTGTATTCGGCAGCTCGACGAACATTCCGAAGTTTGTCACAGAGCTGATCATGCCGTCAAACTCTTCACCGATTTTATCAAGCATGTATTCCGCTTTTTTCAGATCATCCGTCTCACGCTCGGCGTCAACTGCACGGCGCTCCATTGATGATGTATGTTCGGCGATATCCGGCAGGCGTTCAGCCCACTTTTCCTGAGTCGCTTCATCGACTTTGCCGTTGATCAAATACGTTCGGATCAGGCGGTGAACGATTAAGTCCGGATAACGGCGGATCGGCGATGTGAAATGCGTATAGAATTCCGTTGACAGACCGAAGTGCCCCAAGCTTTGCGGGTCGTATTTCGCCTGTTTCATCGAACGGAGCATAACAGTAGATATAACCGTTTCCTCTGGTCTGTCACGCACAGCGTCCAGAATGCTTTGCAGCGCGCGCGGATGAATATTCCCCGCCGTTCCTTTCACCACATAGCCAAATGTCGTCACAAACTCTAAAAACTTTTGCAGCTTTTCAGCATTCGGCTCTTCGTGAATCCGGTATATAAACGGGACGTTCATCCAATGGAAATGCTCCGCTACTGTTTCGTTTGCCACAAGCATAAATTCTTCAATCAGCTTCTCGGCGACAGAGCGTTCTCTGATCACAACGTCTTTAACCGCTCCTTCGTCATCAACAAGCACCTTTGCTTCTTTGAAATCAAAGTCAACGGCGCCGCGGTCCATCCGCTTATCGCGAAGAATTTGAGCCAGGCGCTCCATGTCTTTGAACATCGGAACAAGAGGCTCGTATTTTTGCTTCAGCTCTTCATCATCGTCAACAAGAATTTTATTCACATCTGAATATGTCATTCTTTCCGTTGTTTTGATGACACTTTGGAAGATCTCGTGCTCTGTCACCTGTCCCTGACTGTTAATTGTCATTTCACAAGAAAGCGTCAGGCGGTCAACCTTTGGATTTAAGGAGCAGATGCCGTTTGACAATCTGTGCGGAATCATCGGGATGACACGGTCAACCAGATACACACTTGTCCCTCTTTCAAGCGCTTCTTTGTCAATCGGCGAGTTTTCGGTTACGTAATGGCTGACATCAGCTATGTGAACGCCAAGCTTGTAGCTTCCATCATCAAGTTTCGTCACGGTAACTGCATCATCCAAATCCTTCGCATCCGCACCATCAATGGTGACAATCACCTGGTCACGGAGATCACGGCGGTCTTTCAGATCTTTTTCATCAATCGTGTCAGGCGTACTTGATGCCTGTTCCATCGCGTCAGCTGGAAATTCTCCCGGCAGGCCGTGCTTATGAATGACCGATAAAATATCAATGCCCGGGTCGTTTTTGTGGCCGAGAATGGTTTCAACCTCACCCTCTGCGTTCATGCGGCCTTCAGGATAGCTCGTCAGCTTGACAACAACCTTATGCCCTTCCGCAGCTCCATTTTTCCCATTTTTCGGAATGAAGATGTCACTCGTGATTTTTTTGTCGTCCGGAATGACAAAGCCGAAGTTTCTCGTTTCTGTATACGTGCCGACAACCCGCTGAATCGCTCTTTCTAAAATCCGTATGACGGTTCCTTCCTGCCTGGAGCCGCTTGACTGTGAATTCAGACGCACCATGACGATATCGCCGTTCATTGCCGTATTTAGCTCATTAGGCGGAATAAACACATCACTTAACGACGAATCCTCAGGCAGCAAAAAGGCGAATCCTTTCGCATGGGCTGAAATCTTTCCTTTTATTAAATTCATCTTCTCCGGAATGCCGTAGCGGTCGCTTCTCGTCCGTACGATAAGCCCTTTTTCTTCCAAGGCGACTAACGCTTTGACTAGCTCTTTAAACTCCTCGGCTTCCGTAATATTTAACATCTCCTCAAGTTCCTGAACGGTCAGAGGTTTGTACGCCTCTTCCTTCATAAACGAGAGAAGCTTTTCCATAAATGCTTCTTTTTCCATTATCCGACCTCCTGTTGATTACCAATCGAGCTTCTCTAAAAATTCATACACATCCTGATGGACGAGGTCACGTTCTTTGTCGAGTGTAATGACATGCCCTGATTCCTCGTACCATTTCAGCTGTTTATCATCAGTTTCCACTTCGTTGTAAATAATATTGGCGCTTTCGGTATTAATCATGTGGTCATGACGGGCCTGCACCACAAATGTCGGTGAATAAATCATATCGACATTATTCCGCACATCAGCAATTAAGTCTTGCAGCGCCTTGAGGGTATTCATCGGCGTTTTTTCGAATTCTTTCATTTCCTCTTCAATTTGCTCCGGGCTTTTCCCCTCAAACTTTTTGTAATTGCGAGCGTATGAAAGAACGCCTTGATACATGACCTCTTCACTCTTAATATGCATCGGTGCGCACATTGGGACAATTCCCTTTATGGGTACAGTGTAACCCAATTTCAGCGAAAAAACCCCGCCAAGCGACAGTCCGCAGGCAGCAATGCTCTCATAGCCTTCAGATTTTAAGTATTCATAGCCATCCATTACGTTTTTCCACCAGTCTTCGGGCCCCGTATGTACAAGTTCTTCAGGCGGGACGCCATGTCCTTCATATTGAGGCGCGTGGCACGTATAGCCGCGTTCATTCAAATATCGTCCCAGCATCCTTACATCCGCTGTATTGCCTGTAAAGCCGTGCAGCAAAAGCACCGCTTTGTCTCCGCCTTTAAATGTAAATGGTTTTGGTGTCACAACTTTCATGCTCATGTCTCCCTTTCTATCTGCACGATCATTTTAGTTTTCCACAGTTTAATCAGAAAAAAACGTATTGAATATCATCCAGAAACGTGAAAAAGGCCTGACTTCACATCAGACCTTATACAAACATTGCCCTATAGGATATAAGCAAGCGCAATCGTTAACACGAAAAACAAGACTGCCAGCACTACCGTAATGCGGTGCAAAATTAAATCAAGACCTCTTGCTTTTTGTTTCCCGAAGAGCTGCTCCGCTCCGCCTGAAATCGCACCAGATAATCCGGCGCTTTTACTGGATTGAAGCAAAACGACAATAATAAGTGCAATGCTGACGATAACCAACAAGGTAATCAAAACTGCGTGCATCCCATACACCTCCAGACTCACTGGCTACATTACTTCTATTTTACATGAAAAGGGTTGGCATGTCACGCTGTATCAGACGCCAAAAGGCCGGATAAGACGTTTTATCTTGGTTACCCTATTCATATGAAAAGGTCAAAGGAGAAAAGCGATGCCGCTTATCAGCATAGACAGCAGGAAACATCTTTTTTATGAAGAATATGGACAGGGAATCCCTATCATTTTTATCCACCCGCCGGGCATGGGACGCAAGGTTTTTTATTATCAGCGCCTTCTATCCAAGCATTTCAGGGTGATTTTTCCCGATTTAAGCGGCCACGGTGATAGTGATCACATCGATCAGCCAGCGTCTATTTCCTATTACGCAAACGAGATCGCGCAATTCATGGACGCTTTGCACATTGATAAAGCTGTGTTATTCGGGTATTCTGCCGGAGGCTTAATCGCGCAGCATATCGGCTTTACCCGCCCGGACAAAGTGTCACACCTTATTCTGTCCGGCGCCTACCCAGCTGTTCATAACGTAATCGGCCAGAAGCTGCACAAACTGGGAATGTATCTGCTTGAAAAAAACCCCGGTTTGCTCATGAAAATCCTCGCTGGCAGCCACACAAAAGACAGACAGCTTCGCAGCATATTAACAGACCATATGAAAAAAGCAGACCAGGCCCATTGGCATCAGTATTATCTGGATTCGCTTGGCTACAATTGCATTGAACAACTGCCCCGCCTAGACATGCCAATGCTGTTTATGTATGGCGGCCTGCGGGACTGGACCTTTACAAACGCAGGCTATTACCGAAGATCGTGCAGACATGCCGAATTTTTCAGATTGGAATATCAGGGACATCAATTGCCGACAAAACAATGGAAAACGTGCAATGAGCTGGTGACAGGGTTTGTGCTGACACATCATTCATAGGAATAGAAAACGCTTGGCTTCCTTGCGTTTTTTGTTACTTTATTGACTTTTGTCAATAAAGTCATAGTAAAAAAGATCCTCAAATTTCAAATTAAAATAGTGAAGCATTTTACCGATCACAAGCTGCCCCGGCCGTCTTTCTCCATTCAGCACGCGGCTCAGTGTGGCGGGTGAGACTCCGATTTCCAGCGCAAGCTGATTAAGGGAATAATCGTTATTAACCATATACTGCAAGACATAATCACGTCTAATCTGTATCTTTTCTACTGGCACTTTCCTCACCTTCCATTCCTGAAAAACTTTTTTCTATACTTTTACATTACGGCTTATGTTAACTTTTGTCAATACATTTCCAGTCTACCTATTCCCTTTAGTCAATAAACATACTAAAATATGAGTAACAGTGAGGGACGGGGTGAGATATATGGAAAGCTTTGGCGAACAATTACGGGCATTGCGTGAAGAGAGAAAGTTAACAGTCAACCAGCTGGCGACTTATTCAGGCGTAAGCGCGGCCGGCATCTCCAGAATCGAAAACGGAAAACGGGGCGTTCCCAAACCTGCCACCATCAAAAAACTGGCAGAGGCCTTAAAAATTCCTTATGAGGGGCTTATGTACAAGGCTGGTTACATCGAAGAAGTGCATGAAGCCAAGGCTCCTTATGAAACGAAGTGCAAGCTGCTCGAAAAAGCGGAGGCCTATGACCTGAAAAACCTTGCGCTTCTTGAGAACGAAAAATGGCAATATCTCAATAAAGAAGATTTGCTCATGCTGGATCATTATTTTTCGTTTATTTCAGACGAAGCCAAAAAACGGTCTGCTGATGACTGACTCTATAGAAATGTGAGGGCGATAGACCATGTCACCATTCGGACAGCAATTACGGGAGCTGCGCCGCGCCCGCAAACTGACAGTGAATCAGCTTGCGGTGTACTCAGGCATCAGCTCGGCCACCATTTCAAAAATTGAAAACGGCAAACGCGGGACGCCAAAACCCGCCACGATTAAAAAACTGGCAGCCGTCCTGAAAGTGCCGTACGAAAACCTAATGGCCGCCGCAGGCCATATTCAGGCCTTTCCTGAAGAAATCCGCGAAGCATCTGAAAGCTATCAATCCGTTTATGAAATTTACCAGACGGCTGTCACTCGCGGAGCGGAGCACCTCCCGATTTTCAATAGTCAAAAATGGGAACATCTCTCAAAGCAGGATATTGAAAATCTCAGCAAATACTTCGATTTTTTGTCTTCAGAAGCAAAAAAACGCGCCTCTTCCTCATAATCCCCTGTTTCTCTTTCTGCATTTTATCAATCACGCTTGCATACCCTCCCTCGTTATTTGCGTTATAATAGTGACAGACGAGGTGAAAAGTATGAACCAATCAGAAATGTGTCCTAGATTTGAAAAAGCAGTCGACATCTTAAGTAAACGCTGGGTCGCTTTGATCGTATTTCAGCTCTTGAACGGATCGCAGCGATTTAGCGAAATTGAAGCAGCACTTCCAAATCTAAGCGGCAGAGTTCTGTCAGAACGGCTGAAAGAACTTGAGCTTGAAGGAGTAGTGAAGCGGGATGTCATCCCTGAAACTCCGGTTCGCATCGAATATTCATTGACTGATAAAGGAAAGGCACTGGCCCCCATTCTAGGTGAGATTTCTAAATGGGCGACTGAATGGATTGACCCTTCCTTTCTTGACTAATTGCTAAAACGGTTCTGATCTCAAAGACGAGAAAAGAGCCGTTTTTTATTTTTTTCCAGGTGAAAAAACGATTTCTCAGCCGATATATAGTACATCCACACATTACGTTTTTAAAGGAGACCACTATATGCGACTGACGATTTCCCGCAAATTCAGCCTGGTATTTTTGACACTGATCCTGATCAATTTACTTGTAGGCGGAATAGGCGTTCTTAATATGCAGCATATCATTCAAAAAACAGATGAAATCAACACAAAATGGATTGACGGCATCAAAGGAATCACTTCAATTAATTATGTAACCGAGCACCTGTCTTCTAAAGAAAAGGACTTTCTGATTTATACAGACAAAAGCAAAATGGATACACTTGATCAAGAAATGAATCAAATCATGGAAGACATTAACCAAAAGCTCGATAACTACGAAAAAACGATCTCCACTGATAAAGAGCAGAAACTGTTCGAGCAGCTTCAAACTGAAGTGAATACCTATATGGATATTCATGCGCAAATTATCGAAAGCGGCCGCACGAATGACATGGACAAAGCAAGAGGTTTATTGGTTCAGACTGAGGCCAGCTTTGAGGATATGAAAAAAACAATCACTCAGCTTGTTGACTTAAATCAAGAAGGCAGCAACACAGCGGTAAAAGAAACGAAGGCCGTCTATCATAAAGGGCTCATTTACACTGCTTTGCTTGTGGCAGCATCGATCCTCATCAGCATTTTCATCTGGCTTTATATCACGCGAAACATTGTAAAGCCTATCATTCGCATGAAGGAATCTGCCAATCATATTGCCGAAGGCGATCTGTCGAACGATATGGAGCCGCTCAACTCAAAAGACGAGCTGGGTGATCTGAATGAAGCGCTGCAAAAAATGGTAGGGAATCTGAGAGATATTGTCGGATATTCTAAAGACATATCAAGCCGGGTTCTTTCTTCTTCACAGGTGCTTGCAACCGCAACGAATGAAACAAGTTCCGGCAGCAAACATATTACCGAGACGATGAACGAAATGGCTGAGGGCTCTGAACAGCAGGCCCAAGACGCCGTGACGATTGCCGAATCGATGAATGAGTTCACTGAAAGCATTGATAAAGCCTATAATCACGGCATCACCATCAGCGATACGTCGCAAAACGTTCTCGAACTCGCGGTAAGCGGAAACGAAAATATGGCTACGTCATTACAGCAAATGAAAACCATCCATCATATTGTTGAAGAAGCCGTGCATAAAGTGAGATCACTTGAACAGCATTCTCAGGATATCAACAAGCTCGTTCAGGTCATCAACGGGATTGCCGAGCAGACGAATTTGCTGTCCCTTAACGCCGCGATTGAAGCTGCCCGCGCAGGAGAAAGCGGCAAAGGCTTCGCCGTTGTGGCAGAGGAGGTCAGAAAGCTGGCTGACGGCGTTTCTGATTCCGTGCAGGATATTACCCGGATTGTAGGCGGGACACAGCAGGAGATCCACACTGTCATTACGTACTTGGAAAGCAGCTTTACAGAAGTCGAAAAAGGAACGGAAAACCTGACAGACACCGGACAGGCTATGCAGCATATCAAACAATCCGTCACCCATGTTGCAGACAGCATTAAGGAAGTAACGGATGGCCTGAAGCAGTTAACAAACCAATCGATTACCATCAATCAATCGATTGAAAATATCGCTTCTGTATCCGAAGAGTCGGCCGCCGGCATTGAAGAAACATTTTCAATAACCGAGCAATCCGCCCATTCGATGGATCAAGTGCTTCAAAATACTGAAGAGCTTGAGCAGCTGGCGAAGGAGCTTAATGAGAAGATGGGTCAGTTTACGATTTAAAAATAACCCACGTCCAGATAGGGCGTGGGTTTAATGATTTCTATATAAGGGTATTTTCACTCGCACTTCTCCGCCACCCTCTATAGTGTTTCCAAGAGTAAGTTCTCCATTATGAAGATTCACAGCATTTTTTGCGAAGGTCAACCCCATTCCATAATGACCTTTAGACTGACGGGCCTTGTCATCCATGTAAAAAAGTTCTGTTGCTTTTTTTAGCCCGATTTCCGAAAATCCATTTCCTGTGTCTTTTACAAAAAAATAAAAAGTATCAGAATCGCATTCAGCATGCACCGAGACAGTCCCATCCTCCGGTGTATAATCAACTGCATTTGTTAAAATATTCAATAACGCCCTATGTAACAGTTGCCAGTCTATTTCCGCCTCTTTCTTGAGATTTTCTTTTTTAAATGAAATATTTATTTTTTTATTTCCTTTATAGGCGGATATATCTTTCTGTAGAGTTTCTGTCAGCTTATCTACAAAGGCTTTCTTCAAATGAATAGTTAAGGAATCCTCCGTTCTCGAGAGGTGAATCAGCTGAGAAATATATTGTTCAATTTGATTTCCTGCTCCAAGAATATATTTTGTATACTCAGCTTGTTCTTCGCTTTGAATAGACAAGCTGAGTAATTCAGCATTTCCCTTAATAATGGTAATCGGGATCTTGATATCATGTGCCAAAGCACCAATTTGCTCTTTCTTATTTTTTTCTAATCGCCACTGAGCTTCGAGTGATGACCGAAGAGCATCTCTCATTTCAATTAAGGAATCAATTACATCATCAAATTCCTTAATATGTGTAAATTCGGGAGTAAACTGCAAATTTTGCTCTTTTATATATCGAGTAATTACGTTCAGTGTCTCAAAATGTTTTCTTAATCTATTAGCAAAGTAAGTTGTTATAATAGAAATGACTACAATGAGTAAGACTATCAAAATACAAATACTCGTTAATTCATAATTAGGAAGGTATTTTCTTAATAAAGGTGAGCTAAAATCTGCACGTAATGAATATTGCAAAATACAATACTCTTCATTTCTATTTATAACCAAATATCCTTTTTGTTTATAATTGACATACGGTTTTTTTTCAATCTTCTTTTTAACCAGTTGCAGATCTTTTTCTTTAATGGTTCCGGCTGTTTTTTGTTTTGTTTCTTTATCAAGGATGGCATATGACATTGTATCTGGAATCATATCAGCAGTGACTTTAGCTGTATTTTCCAGCTTTGGCGCAAGTTTTTCTGCTTCTCGTTCATTATAATTCGCGGGATGTGAGAAACCCGTATTCATTGCGATTGTATTTATAAATAAATATAGCAGAGCCAGTACAACTAAACTTATACATAACGTGACCATATACTTTATCAGTTCTCTAAGAAGTGTTTTCTGGCCCTTAAAACCTATTCCCATTTGTACCCAACACCCCATACCGTTTTGATAGGGTCTGTATTATGCTCTTTACATTTTTTTCGAATCGTTCTGATAAATTCAGTAATTGTTGAATACAAAGCATTCCCCTCTAATCCATATATCTCCTCGTAAATTTGTTCTCTTGAAAAAGTTCTCCCTTTATGTTGAGCTAAAAATTCACAGATTTTATATTCATTTTTTGTTAGGTTAAGTTTGTGGTTATTGATAAATACTTCTTTACTATCAAAATGAAATAAAAAACCCGAGATGACTCTTTTCGATTGATGTTTATCTCTCCGTTCCCTTCTTAAGTGAGCATTAACTCTAGCACTAAGCTCTCTAACACCAAATGGCTTTGTAATATAATCATCTCCGCCGGTAATAAGACCTTTTACTATCGCTTCCTCTTCTGTTTTAGCCGTGAGGAATAAAATTGGACAATCAACCAAAGGACGTATCTGTTTACATAGCTCAAAACCATCAATATCTGGCATCATAACATCCAGCAAAATTAAATCATATCCTTGAAATACGTCAGGCGGCTGTCCTTTAACACGATCTAAAATGTCAACTTGATGCTGGTCACGGCGCAAAATATTTTGTATCAGTACAAGAATATCTTTTTCATCATCGACAGCAAGGATTTTGGCCATTTCCTGTCCCCCTCATACTATTCAAACGTTTTTCTGCCTTCCCATTTACTAAACCATATTAGACTGGCAATGATTATACATATTATACCAAAAATCATAACCAATACCCCTGAATTTATTTCATGCATTAATAAAGGATTATCCCCTTTTTCTTTAAAGTGGAGTACCCCATTTAAACCTGACAATCTAATACCCCAAGCCCAAGGGTTATATTTCCATATAGCATCTCCTAATCCAGTATTCATTAGAGCGGTCATAAGCAGGCCAGCTCCGCCTATCAGGACAGAAGCACCCATTCCAAACATACAGCTGATAAAAAAGTAAATACAATATAGGGCTACACTACCCGCAACTAGCCAGGCACCACCTGTTATAAAAATATCGTAAGACAAATCCGGCACATGTAAAATAAATTTTAATACTATTATATAAATGAAAAGCGCTATACCAATAGAGCAAAGTTCCATGAAAAGCAGCATTAACATTTTGCTGGCATAAGCAATGACTTTTGGAGACGTACTCCCTAGTAACACTTGAAATTTCCCTGCCTGTTCTTCTAAGGATGCAGTCATTCCGCATAACACCCCTATAAGCAGCGGCAATGCAACTGCAATAGCTTCCATAAAAGACTTATACAAGTGAAATTGACTCTGATCTCTCTCATAAAAATACAGAATCAATACAGTTGAAAAAGCTATAGGAATAATTAAATGGAGCCACATAAAGGAGGTGTGTTTGCTTTTCTGGAAATCAGCTTTTAAACACCTCAAAAGTAATCTCACCTTATATCGCCCCCTGCTTTTTTGTTCTGTAATCGATTGAAGGGGCAAACGAACGGCTAGTCAAAAACGCTATTATTAAAAATAATAGAATAGAAATCAATATAGCAGGAGGGACGACCATCCAACTCAACAAAGGATCATTTTTTTCAAGCAACAGACCGTTAGGATGAATACCTATTGTGGGACACATCATTCGAATTGGCCAGCTCCAAGGAATAAACCACCAAAAGGAACGAGATGCCGGCATTATACCTAGAACAAGGGTTCCTATAAGATTTAACATTACCGCTATTGTAAGCCCCCACTTTTTTGCCACAAATAAACAAAGTGGAATTTGCCAAAGGCTTGTTACCCAAAGCAATAAACTTGCGGCAATTGTAGAAAGCGTAACAATAGCAAAATCAGCTATAACAAACCCCATTAGTAACATAAACACTAAAAATACAATTTGAGATAATAGCGAATAAATCATAATAATTACAATCTTAGAGTACCATAATCTTCCTAAATCAATAGGCAATGAATACGTACCATTATAATTAGAGGCCTTTTTTTCTTTTTGATGAGATAAAGAACAAAATAAAGCTATCATCACCGGCATAAATATAATAGACCACCAGTTAAAAGTACCGGGAACAAAAAATTGAATGTTCATCAAAAAAGAAAAACCTATATTAAGCAGCGGCACTAAGATAATCATTTTTCTAGAAAAGGTCCTTTTAAACTTCAGGTTTTCGGCCTTCATATAATTCATCATCTTTTTACACCCTCTTTTTCACGGCTTGCCTTTACAACTTCCATAAACAAATGCTCTAAATCATCAGTCTTGTTTATTTCCCCCTGGTACCCAAGATGACCGCCGATGATAATCCCAATATGATCTGCTATTTGCTCGACTTCTGAAAGTATATGACTAGATAAAATCACGGTTATTCCTTCCTGAGGAAAAGAGCGAATAAGATCTCTGAGCTCCTGAATGCCGATTGGATCTAGCCCATTCGTAGGCTCATCAAGAATTAATAATTTAGGGTGATTTAATAAAGCAATAGCAATTCCCAGCCGCTGCCTCATCCCCATCGAAAACTGCCCTGCTCTTTTCTTTCCAGCATGCTGCATATCTACTGTCTTTAGCACGCTGTTTATGCGATCCTCAGATAGGCCCAGCAACGTTGCATGTACTTTTACATTTTCAAATGCTGTTAAATTATCGTAAAGGGGTGGAGCTTCTATTAAAGATCCGATATTTTGCAAATCAGAACGTTTCCATTTATGTCCGTCGAAGAAAACCTCACCAGAAGTTTTCCGTAAAATTCCTGTTAAAATTTTAAGTGTCGTCGATTTTCCAGCTCCATTTGGTCCAAGCAGACCGTAAATGCTGTTTTTTTGAACAGTTAATGAAACATCTGAAACAGCTGTTTCTTTGCCAAACTTTTTTGTAAGACTTTTGGTTTCTAATAGGACTGTACTCATGTCACACTCTCCCTTATCCCTTTTCATTCTTAATCAAAACCGCTCGATAATACTCGCGATTAAACTCCACAATGATTTCATCTTTGGCATCAGTATCCTCGTTCGCACTGTAAACCTTCCCATAGCGTAGAGGTTTTTTCTCTCTGGTTTCATCCGGATCATTAGAGATATACGGTTCTTTCAGTTCTTCTTCAGACCATCTCTTTCCCTCACTATCTACAAAGAAGGTTTGACCTATTGCCCCTATTACTTTTCCTTTTTTGTCTTCATCAACTTTATCTTTCATCTGATAAAGTTTTTCGTTATAGACCACTTGATCGAGCTTTCCCTTATCAATCAAGCTCTCCATTGTTTCAGATGTTTCGTTGTTATCCTCAGTAAAATGCACTGTTTTTTTTGTTTCTTCAACAGTTTTATCTTTAAACTTCGTTAATGCTTGACAAGCAGATAACATAAATAAAACAATAAAACAGCCTGAAATGTTTACACATCTTTTCAAAAACACGTACATCACCTCAATCTTATGAATTTTCCCCAATAGATGTTAAAGATAAAATGAATTCTTCCTCTGCGCGGTATCTATGTGGGATGTTGATCATTCTAGAATACTTTTATCAAAATTTAATCAAAATACTTTTTCTAACTGGAAACTTAAAGCATTTGGGCTTCTGGCAACACAATCAACTTGTCTAAATAAAAAAGCGTGATCAGGTCACACTGTTTACTCCAGATAGATCTATCTCATATTGATCTATCCATTAAAATATGAATTTCTGAGGAATTTCCTTAAATTGTCTGTACATGATAAAAAGACTGACTTGGGTATGTATTAGAGTGTTGTTTAAATCGACTTATCCATCATCCCCCTTGTTACTTTTTTCCACATGAAAAACGGGTGTGAAATTTAAACTCATTCACACCCGTTACTTTTTACATCATTTTTAGGCCCTAACTCTATGAAAATAGTATGTATAACGCTCAGGAATGCAAGGAGTCAGAGCAAAGTGATTCAATGGTTTTACTTATTTAGAGATTTTGCAGTTACAAGTTATTGTTTGAAGGAAGCAAGTTTGCAATACACCAGTTACACACCCAGGTGTACAAAGTGATTCACTTTTCCATTGAGGAGTGATTTTAGAGTCTTGTTTAGAGACTTTTACTACATCCAAATCGAAATCATCGAACTTTGACATATTGGTCACCTCCTTTCAATACCTATATAGTAACAGAAGAATATCAAGATTTTATCATTTTTTCCTTTTTTTATTAAATAAGTAATGCTTTTGTCCAATCTGTTTTTGAGCCTAATTCCATGTTTAATAGCCCTAATCCTACACCTACAGCTCCATCCAATAGACCGACGTACTGCAAAGGTACTGCTTCATTCCCTTCAATTGATTCATAATTGTGGAACCCAAAGATATAATCCTTGTCATAGTAGCTCATAATTTTTTGTTTGATCTTTTGAAGCTCTTCGTTAAAAAATTCTTGTCCAGTGAGTTGATTCACTGCAAGCAAAATCTGGCTTATTCCACTATAGCCATGGCATATCGTAGGAGAAAAAATCCCCTGTATATCAGATGCTGTGCACCTTAAATTCTGTACACCTATATTTAAAAATCTAGTATTTTGAAGTGCTTTTCCCGCTTTAACAATCGCAAGACATACTCCAGGTCTCCCATAGCACCAAGCATCTCTACTAAAATTTAGAGCGTTAGGTGGAGATCCGTATTGATACTCCTCAAAGCTTATATTTCCTTTCCAAAACAAGTTGCCTTGATCTTTTTCAGAAAATCCCAGTAAGAAATCTACCATTTTTTCAATTGCACGTACTTGACCCTTTACTTTAATTCCCTGCATGAGTGCTGAAGATAGAATGCAAATAGGACCAGGTATCCCATGTGCTAATCCCATATTAAAGTTTCCATTTGGATAAGCTTTTTTTTCGATATCTGTAAACTGATGTTCAGATGGAATATGCCATCCAGGAACTTTTTCTCCATTCATGGTAATGTCTTCAGTTAATCTAACCAGATACTTTAAAATATCAATTAACAAATCCTTCATTGCCTTATCTTCTTGAAATAGCAGAAGATAACTTGCAATTCCACTGACACCTTCTATTACATCGTAGTCACTCATATACACTTCCCGCTGAGAAAATTCAGTTAACAATTGAGGTACTACTTCAGCCAAATATTCGTTAATACGGGAAATGAAACCTTTGTAATAGGTGAAATGTTGCGATAAACAGACAGCTGCAAGTCCAATGCCAGCTGCTCCGGAAAACATAGATGGAGTATGCAGCCCTTTTTCTTTTATTTCATTTACTAAAATCGATAAATATTTGTGTCCTAAATCGTCCCATCCTTCCTCAGGAAAATGAGCGTGCAATTCGCCATACAGCATACATATGCCTGGTATACCATGACTCAATGCGGTCGGCTTCCAAGGTATAAGAGGAACTTCCCCAATACTGAGGAAGTTATCTTTTTTATTCACTATTTCAAGTACTTTATCGTAATTAGAAACTTGTCGAGCGATTTCCTTCACCAGTTCAACTTCTATCCCTGATACAGCGCCTCTTCCCATTTAGTACCGTCCTCCTCTAGCGGATTCATATAGTTCTCGGATTCATCCATCTTTTTATACAGTGGACATGTTTTTAATAACTCTTCATGTGTTCCTATTCCTACTATTTCCCCTTTATCCATAACAATGATCCGATCTGCAAGTTTAGCAGCAACCAATCGATGGGAAATAAATATTCCTATTTTATCTTTTGACAAACTGAAAAAAGTATCGAAGGTTTCTTTTTCTGCAATTGGATCCAGCGCAGAACTTGGCTCATCCAAAATATACAAAGAAGCTTCCCTAAAATAAGCCCTAGCCAAAGCAATCTTTTGCCATTGTCCGCCGGATAATTGCCTTCCTTCATCAAACCATAATCCAAGCTGTGTATCGAATTGATAGGATGAATGACCTTTTAAAAAATCAGCTTTTACAATATCGAGGACCTCATGCATTTTATTTGTCTGATGTAGTTTATCAATTTGTCCAAATCCTATATTTTCCTTTAAGGTCATTTCATATTTCATGAAGTCTTGAAAGAGTGCCGCAATTTGTTCCATATAACTGTCCATATCCAATTCTTTAATATTTACTCCATTAACCAAAATGTCACCTTGCTGAACTTCATATAATCCGGTAAGGAGCTTAATGAATGTACTTTTCCCTGACCCGTTTGGCCCAACAATGGCTATTCGTTCTCCTTTATTCAATGAAACATTAATATGATTCAGTGTCTGTTCTCCTTGATTAGGATAGATAAAGCTGACATTCTGAAAGATAACAGAATGAATAGGCTCAACAATTTGCTTCTTATGACCTTGATTTTTCTCTTCTCTTAATTCCAGAAATTCATACAATTGATTCATATAGAGATTGCTGTTATAGATGGAATAAATGCTAGTCATGATAGACTGTGAGTGACTTTGCACCAGCGAAACAGATCTGATATAACTCATCACATTACCGACCATTATTTTTCCCGCAAAAGCAGACATAATAGCAATAAATATAATGACAGCTCCAACTAATTGCACTGCAATCTCATATATTAGGTTCAAATAAGTTTTCTTTCTCAATATTTTTGTATCTTGATCAATAAAGGATTTTTTAATATCCCAGTATTTGTTTAATAAATAATCTTTAAGGTTATACAATTTTAATTCTTTAAAAGAAAAATCGTGTGTGAGTATATAACTGATATACCACGATTTCCTTTCCTGTCCTGCTCGTTTCCAATGTATAAAAAATTCTTGCTGTCCAATCTTCAAAAAATAGAATAGAGAAATCACTGGAATAACCAACAAGAGCAGCGAAACTTTAGGGTTCCATGACATCAAAAATGCAATTGATGAGAGCAGAGTCACAAATGATGTGGTCATTGTAATGATGGCTTGAATGATTTGGTAAGGTTTATAGCTGATTTCCTTAGTTACCCTTTCTAATTTGTCGTATATTTCAGGATTTTCGAAATCCTTCAATGCTAGATTACTGCTCTTTTTCATGACTTTATAGTTCAGTTTATAACCAATATTTAATTGGAATTTACCATTATAATATTCAGAAACCTGAGAGATCAGCTCCGAACAAAATGATACGCCAAGATATGTTAAGAAAATGGAGATAACAACTGAAACATCTTTGCGTATAGTCACAAGGGAATTAATCAATTCTTGGGAAATATAGAGTGAAACAATTGGCAGAATACCGGTAATAATACTGAATAAAATTAACTTTAAAAACAGTGATCTTTCTAAGGTGAAAATTAATTTGATAGTCTTAGGCATTTGTTTCATGATAAACAGCAGCTCTTTTAGCTTTAGTTGTTCCTTTACTTCCATGCTAAACTACCATTCTTCTTTTGATATCTCTGGGCATATAAAGAGTGTCTGCAAAGTGTAAGTATTTTAGTTTCCATTTCTCTATCAGTGCCGAATAAACGATTGCAATGTAGGTGAATTACACTACCTATGCGTGAATATACTGCTTCTTTGTTATCAAATGCCTTGTTTATTAAGCATGCATAATTAGCTGCAGCTATTTTTCTAGTTTTCAATATTTCATATAATATTCTGCCATCACTTGTTTTTCTGAGATTATCCCATTCTCTATCAGAGTTGCATATTTCAATATACATTTCTCTATCCTTCTTAAATTCAGTACGATACTCATTCTGCAGGCAATTTTTTTCTAAAAACGTTAACTGCTCTTCGAACGTAAGCTCGAACTGTTCTAAAAACTGTATGACAGAAACCATACCTGCGATTTCCTTGCTTATCGCAATATCCTTCATGCGATGCATTCTGATCATCGTTTCAACAACTTTGCTATCTTCACAGAAAACCTGTTCTGCAGCATCCATTAGGTCTAGCCCGCCATATCGTTCTATTTCCCGCTCATATTGGGTGATAACAAACTCAGTAACCAGTCCTTTTTCTCTTAAGCTTTTCAGCCAATTCAATAATTGTGGAAATAAACTGTACAGCACCTCTGCTTTTCCATTCAATCTAAGTCTTATATGAGGCTTCGGATCTCGATACCTCATAAAGAAATGTCTGACTGGATATTGATCAGAAATCTGGTTATAAATATCCGCTATTTCAAAAGCAATTAGCTCTTCTTCTCTAGTTTGTTTACAATAAAGTTTAATAAACAGCCAATCTTCAAATGGCATTTTAATTCTTTCGGATCCATTTTCCTCTACTGAGTTAAGGACCGGTAATTTCAATGGTTTTTCTGGTTTTTTCCTGATCAGCGGAACAACGATTTCCCCCGAATAGACATTTTGGTTTCTATCCTTTAAAGCATTTGCATCAAGCTCAGCAGCCACAAGTTGTAACGGATGGTTATGATTCGTTTTTTTAAGTTCCCAGAAAAAAACATCTAAAGTACGATCATCTTCTATATCAATTAATAATCGATTGTCTGCGTTAACGATATAAAATCTTTGCGGAAGATCATAAGTACGATGAAATTCAAAAAATGCAGATTTCACCTCGTCTATCGATGAATTCGAATGAATGCTTAAATCACTTTTGTGTATCAGCCATTGTTCACATGATAAGATTATTTCTTTATATTTGATTTCAGGAATATACTTAAAATCACTATAGATGCCCATCCACGGGAAATCATTCCATTTTCTTTTGCCGTCTCTTGAAATTTCCAATAAAAATCGTATGGCATTTGGCATTAATAAAGGATTAAACATATGATTTGATTCAAAAGACAGAATTTCGCCAGTACATTTATGTCTGGCATAAAAGATATGGTTTTTATCGATTCCAATTAGAACATCTTCAGCTTTAATAGAATCATTGTGATGCAAGACACTGTTTGTAAAAAGGTTCATTTCTTTTTCCCGATAACTTACATTTCTTGTTACATTTCCAGACCTGACCTGATTAGGCACAATACTCAGCTCACAAATTTTCTTATTTTTGCCCGTTAACTCTTTTTCCTTATTATGTATATTTTTTATAACGGCATTGATTGAATCAGATAAGTGAGTGAACCTTCCAAATGTTTTCCCTGCACGTGTAGATCCGACATTTGGTCCTAAATAAAGCATGACTGTGCCATTGCGCAATTTAACAAAGAAATTGAGTTCAAATGATACTGGAATTTCTTCATCTGCAATTTCGTAATTGCAGATTCTATGGAATGTTTCGTCGTGTAATTGAATGGGAGCTTTCTTTCTAACTGATTCAAAGTATTTTTTCATAAAAAATTGTTTCATTTCAGGTGAAAATTGATCCTCAAATGATATTTCTTCGAAGAATTCATTAACAGGATTCGTGTAAGTAGCAGGGGCACCAATGCCAGCGTTGGAACAAAGCATTTCTAAAAGAGGAACTTCTCTTTCATACCCATAACGCTCCAAAAACACATTTTTGTACTTTTCTAAGTGGTCTAGTCTTTCTGCGGAGGGAGCAGCCATATAAGTAAACATACTAGCCAATTCACTTATCGCAAGAGATGTTTCATTATCTAGTTGAATGGAGGAGTCACCTAAACCCGTGTCCACTTGCAGAGGAGATGAAGTCTTTACGAGTTCGTTCATTGTTTCAATCAGATTTAAATACTGGTCCTCTCCCTCTCCGATAGTGATCCGGTTATATGCATCTATCTGATATTGTATTTTCCTGCAAGCCTGAAGAAGCTCACTTGGAATTCGGCTGCTTTCCGCTTGAGTAATTAAATACTGAAATTGATCTGAAACAGTCATTGGCGGCCGTAAATTTGATATCAGGAACTCTTTGTCAATAAGATCTTCTACGTACTGATTAATTTTGCTTATTGGGGTATTTTCATAGTTCTCTGTCAAACTACGAATAATATCATGATAAGCAACACATTCACCACAAAGTTCATTTATTAGATGGAAAACCGATGTTGCACGAACACTAACCTCTTCAGATTTTCCATCTGTGCTATACAACAAGTAAGCCCGATCACCTTTGATGTAACAAGCGGGGTTTAATGTAAACGAAAGCCGGTCGATGTATTCGTTTTCTAGTTTTCTCATCAATTGATAGAGCCACTCAAAATCAACACGTGCTTTTTTGTAAAATGAATGCTGATTAAAAGATAATTGATTTTTATCGGAAAATGCCCCTATACCCACTGAAGAAAAAAGGCCAAAAGGCGTTGTTCTAGTTGCTCTTCTTGTTGCATACTTCAAAATAGCTTGCTGGAAGTTCCGCTTTTTTTTTCCTTTTAATTTATCGGGCGTTTGAAGGAAAATATTCATTGTGTCATATAGTGTCCTGCTAGATACCAGTATTTGTTCACGAAATAATGAATCATTACAAAGGTCATGCAATAACTGATCTGTATCCTCAGAGTTCTCATTTTTCAAGGCCTGATGTACCAAAGGAACCCGAATCATATAATAATCTGTAGGTGTATATAAGGATTTCATCTTAGTCTTCAACCTCCCATATTTATCCACTTCGATAACAACAACAATTCAACATCCCTTCGTAAAGTCCTCCATTTTATTCATTCCATTCTAAAATTTTCATAATATTCTATTTAAACTATACATTTGAAAAATCAAAAAAAAATCAAGATTCACCCAATAAATCCCATAAAAAAAGGACTCTTTTCCCTTTTAGAAAAGAATCCTTTTTGCTTAACTCGATACACGAATTAACTTTTTTCTGTTTTTTTGTTTAACTGGGTTCAACAATCTTTCAATCCAGGCCATGAGCAAATCCGCCCCTACCGCCATCACCGCAGTTGGTATCGCTCCGGCTAGAATAATCGCAGTTCCGTTTGTCGCGTTTGAGCCGCGGACGATCATGTCCCCAAGGCCTCCGGCACCGACAAATGTGCCGATCGCAGTAATTCCAATGGCAATGACGAGAGCTGTGCGAAGGCCCGCCATAATGACAGAAAGTGCGAGCGGGAGCTCAACCATTCTGAGCACTTGGAATTTCGTCATGCCCATTGCTTTTCCCGATTCTAAGTAGGCATGCTCAATACTGATAATGCCTGTGTACGTGTTTCGAATAATCGGCAGCAGGGAATACAGAAATAATGATAGAATCACGGTATTTGCGCCGAGCCCCATAACAAGCATTAAGACGGCCAGCATAGCGAGCGCCGGGATTGTTTGAATAACGTTTGTTACTGCAAACACCCAGGCTGACAAACGGCGAAAATGCGCGATGAGGATTCCGGCCGGAACCCCGACGACAGCGGCAAATAAAACGCCGTAAGCCGACATGAGAAAGTGGCGGCCGAATTCATCCATGACGTAACTGCCATTCTGCGCGTAATACGTCATTAACTGTTCAAGCACGTTCATTGACCTCTTCCCCCTTTCACGATTCGAAGTAGTGATGTTTTTCTAAATATTCCTTGGCAACGACAGACGGTTCTTTGAGATTGCCGTCGACTTCATAGTTAAGCTCCTGCATCGTGGCTGTGTCGATTTTTCCGAGCATTTTCTTGATGATGCCTTCAAGCTCAGGATGTTCTTTGAGCACCTTTTCCGGAACAACCGGAGAACAGTCGTACGGCGGGAAAAATTGTTTATCATCCTTTAGCATTTTGAGACCATAGGACTTGATTCTTCCATCGGTTGAATACGCAAGCACAATGTCCATTTTTCCGCTTTTCACCGCGTCGTACACAAGGCCGATCTGCATCGGATACGTGCCGCCGAATGTCATGCCGTAGGTTTTCGTAAAATCCTGATAGCCGTTTCCTTTGAGCTTCATCCAATAGTTATCAACGCCCAGCTTTAATTGCGGCGCCCATTTTTTAACGTCTGATACGGTCTCTAAATGGTATTGGTCGGCCAGCTCCTTGCTGACTGTAAAGGCATATGTATTATCAAACCCGTAGGAGTCATACCACTTTAAATCATATCTTTTTTTAAACTCCCGCTGAGTAAGCGCCAGCGCTTTGTCCGGATCTTTTTCAGGTTCCATTCTCAGCGTGCCTGTCAGCGCGTCTCCCGTATATCTTGTGGCGGCAATGTCGATTTCCCCGTTCATTAAAGCCTGCTGCTGCACCGCGTTGGAGCCAAGATTTTTAATCGTTGCTGTTTTGAGATCTGTATGGTGTTCGATCAACTGGCCAAGCATGCTGGCGATGATTTCTGATTCGCTCATGCTTTGCGCGCCGATTTTAATGGTCTGGTCTGCAGCAGCGCTGAGACCAGGAAGCGAACATCCGCTCAGCGTCAGCGTTGCCACAAGTGATAAACCTATCATTAATTTGAGATATTTTCTTTTCATGAGCCGCCTCCTTATGACAATTCCTTCAATCTCTGCATGCCGGCAGGTGTCAGTTTTCGTTCAGCAACTGCCAGCACATAATCAATCACAATTGCCAATATCGTGACAGGTACCGCGCCCCCGATGATATATTCCGGCTGATATAAATTCAGTCCGATAAAAATGTAATCACCCAATCCGCCGCCTCCGATAAAGGAAGCAAGCGTGGCCCAGCCGATTAAGTAAATCGTCGATGTTCTGATTCCCGCCATGATCACTGGCGCGGCAAGCGGCAGCTCCACCAAGCGGACTTGTTCAGCCGGCGTCATTCCGATGCCTTTGCCAGACTCGAGCAGATTTTTGTTGACGCCGCGAATGCCGGTATACGTGTTGCGAAGAATCGGCAATACGGAATAGAAAAACAAAGCCACAATGGCCGGAACCTTTCCTACACCAAGGAGCGGGATAAAAAAAGCGAGGATGGCCAGACTCGGCAGCGTCTGAATGATATTGGCAATGCCGATAATGGTGCCGGCTCCTTTTTTCATTCTGGTAAGCACAACCCCGAGGGGGACGGCAACCAGCACGCCTAAGATCACAGCAATGAGCGATATCGTAATATGCTCGTATGTTTTATAAAGAAGCTCGTCCCCATTGGTTTGCAAAAATTGAACAATATGATGCATGACTTATCGCGCCTCCCTATGACAATGCTGCGAGCTGCTTTTCTTCTCCCCAGAGGGAGTCATACACGATGTCGACCAGACTTGCCCTCGTCACAATTCCGATCAGGCGTCGGTCTTCATCCACAACGGGAACATATTTGACACCCCGTTTTAAAATTTTGCGGACCGTGTCGCGCAGCAGTGTGCCGCCCAGTACTGTGTATATATCTTCATGTAAAACTTCACTGACGAGATTGGCCTTTTTCCGGCATTGATCAATGATTTCAACATCGACATAGCCTTGCAGAACGCGCTCGTCATCGACGACCAGCAATGAATCGACCCGTTCCTGCCTCATCAGCTGAATGGCCTCAGAAAGCGTTTTATCCGCGGTGATCGTTACAGGCTGTGTGTTCATAATCTGGTCAACCCGTTCAACATCCGGGCTGGATGACTGAATCAGCCGCTCCTTGCCGATAAATTCCTCAACAAATTCGTCTGCCGGATTTCTTAAAATGTCATCGGGCGTTCCAACTTGAACGATTTCTCCCGCTTTTAAAATCACAATCCGGTCTGCCAGCTTAATCGCTTCATCCATATCGTGGGTAACAAATACGATGGTTTTATGTAAGGTTTTTTGCAGTTTTTTAAATTCTTCCTGGAGGGAATCCCTCGTAATCGGGTCGAGTGCCCCAAACGGTTCATCCATTAAGATAAGCGGCGGCTCCGCGGCAAGTGCCCGTAATACACCAATTCGCTGCTGCTGTCCCCCGCTTAATTCATGAGGGTAACGGTCTACATATTCTGGCCCCATATCGACCAATTTTAAAAGCTCACGCGCCCGCTCTTTCCGCTGCTGCTCCGGCCATTTCAGCAGTTTTGGGACGAGTGAGATATTCTGCTGAATAGTCATATGGGGAAACAGGCCGATCTGCTGAATCACATAGCCAATTTTGCGCCTGAGCTCTACAGGATCCTGGTCCATGATGTTTTCACCGTCAATGAAAATCTTTCCGGCGGAAGGCTCAATTAATCGGTTAATCATTTTCATTGTTGTTGTTTTTCCGCAGCCGCTCGGCCCGATAAAGCAGATAAATTCGCCTTTTGCAATCTTAAGATTTACGTTGTTCACGGCTTTTTTGCCGCCCTTGTATGTTTTCGAGACATTTTCTAATGTCAGCAAACATCGCACCTCCAAAATTAAGTTTATTCAATTTGTTCAGTTTAAATTTAATTTTTCAGACAATTGAATGCTTCCCATTATAGAATAAAGTTTATAAAATAAAAAGTTTACAATTTGTTCATATTATTTATAAAGTATGTGTAAACGCTGATTTACCCGCATTGACGTGTGTTGATCTCCTTATTGCTCCAATTTCCTGCCAAATTCTCTTTTGACAGCATTCTCGCCGTATCAAAAATGTGGTATATTGACATCGGAATTGTTAGCTGAAAGGATGAAACCGTTGGAGAAAGATCCGTTAACGATCATTGAACAGGCCGAGGACCATTTTATAGAAAGAATCGCGGAAAACATGCATGCATTTGGAATGCCCTCTACCGTCGGACGAGTGCTGGGCATTATTTATATGAATCGAAAACCGATGACGCTTACGGAATTATCTGAGGCCACCGGCATGAGCAAAACACGCATGAGCCAGGTAGTGCGGGAAATGCTTGATGCCAACATTGCCGAGAAGGTGTTCGAAAAAGGCGTCCGAAAAGATTTATATGAGGTTGAGCAGGACTACTATCAAACATTTATCACGCTGTTTTCAGCCACCTGGAGCAAAGTCATCAGCAAAAACAAAATGATGCATAAAAAACTCAATCGGGAGCTGCTTAGCGTGTTGGATGAAGAGCTTACTCCTGAAGCGGAAGAAAAAGTGAATGAACTGCTGAAAGAATTAAAGGAATGGCTTGATTATTATAATTGGCTCAGCCGTTTGATTGAGTTTTTTGAGAGCGAAGAAATTTTTAAATATGTGCCGAAGCCGTAAAAAACGCCCTGTCATTACAAGGCGTTTTTTCTTATGCGGCACCTGCCAGATTTTTCTTCTTTCTCTTTTTAATCGGGCTTAATGCTCGTTCAAGCCAGCCCATGACCAAATCGGCAATCACCGCCATCAGAGCTGTGGGGATCGCTCCCGCTAATATAATCGCGGTTCCGTTTGTGGCGTTTGATCCTCTGACGATGATGTCCCCGAGACCGCCAGCACCGACAAATGTCCCGATGGCCGTAATGCCGATGGCAATGACAAGCGCGGTGCGCAGGCCGGCCATTATGACAGAAAGCGCAAGCGGAAGCTCGACCATCCGCAGCACTTGAAATTTTGTCATCCCCATTGCTTTTCCGGATTCAAGATAGGCGTGCTCAATACTGATAATCCCAGTATACGTATTTCTGATAATCGGCAGAAGAGAATACAGAAATAATGACAATATCACCGTATTAGCGCCCAGCCCCATGACAAGCATCAGCACGGCGAGCATGGCGAGAGCCGGGATGGTCTGAATGACGTTCGTGACCGCAAAAACCCATCCGCTTAATCTTCTGTATCTGGCTATCAGGATGCCAAGCGGAATTCCAACAATGGCAGCAAATAAAACGCCGTACACCGACATCAGAAAATGGCGGTAAAATTCCTGCATCACGTAACCGCCGTTTTGCGAATAGTATGTGCCAAGCTGCTGTAGTACTTCCATATGATCCACCTCTTTTCTTAGTCAAAATAATGATGTTTCTCTAAAAATTCCTTTGCTACGACAGACGGCTCCTTCAGCTTGCCATCCACTTCATAATTAAGTTCCTGCATCGTTTCCGTGTCGATTTGCCCAATCAGCTTATTGATCACACCTTCAAGCTCCGGATGCGCCTTAAGCACCTTTTCCGGAATCACCGGTGAACAGTCATACGGCGGGAAGAAACGCTTATCATCTTTTAAGATTTTCAAGTCATAGGCTTTAATCCGTCCATCCGTTGAATAAGCCAGAACGGCGTCCATTTTCCCGTTTTTGACTGCGTCATAGACAAGCCCGATCTGCATTGGATAAGTTGTGCCGAATTCAAAGCCATATGTGCTGACAAAGCCTTTATACCCGTCGCCTTTTCGTTTCAGCCAAGCATTGTCGACGCCTAATTTATATTGGGAGGCATTTTTTTTCAGGTCGGATACGGTGTTAATATGCTCATTTTCCGCAAACTTTTTTGTTACGGTGAAGGCATACGTGTTATCAAAGCCGTAGGAATCAAACCATTTATAAGAAAAGCGCTTTTGAAACTCGTTCTGCACAATGTTCAGCGCTTTTTTTGGATCTTTCTCCGCTTCCTTGCCGAGGGTGCTTGTTAAATCTGTTCCGGAATAGCGCGTGGCTGAAATATCAATGTCACCGCCCAGCATCGCTTGGTGCTGAACATAGTTTGAGCCGAGGTTTTTCACTAAAGCGGTATTCAAATCTGTATCATGTTCAATAAGCTGCGCGATCATATTCGCTAAAATTTCTGATTCTGTCATGCTTTGCGCCCCGATTTTGATTGTGTCGTCAGAAGCGCCGCCGAGACCCGGCAGAGAGCAGCCGCCTAGCAGCATGACAAAGACGAGAGCAAACGCGCCAAGCCATTTGATTTTTGTCATTTTCAACAGAGCCAACTCCTTACGAAACTTCCTTCATCCCTTGCAAGCCTTTCGGCGTCACCTTTCGTTCTGTCACGGCTAGGACATAATCAATGATAATTGCCAGAATTGTGACAGGCACGGCACCGCCAATGATATATTCAGGCTGGTATAGGTTCAGGCCGATAAAAATATAGTCCCCGAGGCCGCCTCCCCCGATAAACGACGCAAGTGTCGCCCAGCCAATTAGGTAGATCGTTGATGTGCGGATCCCCGCCATGATGATGGGAATCGCCAGCGGGATTTCAACGAGCCGAATCTGCTCCCAGCCGGTCATGCCAATTCCTTTCCCCGATTCCAGGAGGTTTTTATTTACACCTTTAATGCCGGTATACGTATTGCGCAAGATCGGCAGTACCGAATAGAAAAATAAAGCGACAATCGCAGGCACTTTTCCTACGCCGAGAAGCGGAATAAAAAAGGCTAAAATCGCCAGACTCGGCAGGGTTTGCACAATGTTTACGAAACCGATAACCGCACCTGCGCCTTTTTTCATTCTGGTAAGAGCAACGCCGAGCGGCACTGCAACGATAATGCCCAATACAACGGCTATGAGTGAAATATATAAATGCTCTCCTGTTTTATACAACAGCTCTCCGCCGTTCGTTTGCAAAAAAGTCATCATTTGATTCATCTTAAAAGAGCTCCTCCCCTGGTCAGATCGTCATGAGCTGGTTTTCCTCGTCGCCCCAAATGGAATCGTACACGATATCAACAAGGCTCGCTCTTGTCACAATCCCTGCTAAATGGTTCTGTTCATCGACCACCGGAACATACTTGATCCCCTGCTTCAAAATTTTTCGGACTGTATCGCGAAGAAGCGCCCCTTTTTGAACGGTATATATATCTGAACGGTATACGTCGCCAACGATGCTTGCTTTTTTGCGGTTTTGATCAATCATTTCCACATCAACATAGCCCTTCAGCACGTTTTGCCGGTCCACAACGAGCAGCGAGTCAACACGTTTTTCTCTCATCAGCTGAATCGCCTGAGAAAGCGTTTTGTCCGCAGATACCGTCACCGGCGTTCTGTTCATCATTTGCTCTACCCGCTCGATATCCGGTCTTGACTGAATCAGGCGCTCTTTCCCGATAAATTCTTCAACAAACTCATTTGCCGGGTTTCGAAGAATCTCATCAGGTGTGCCGACTTGAACGATTTCTCCCGCTTTTAATATCACAATCCTGTCGGCAAGCTTAATCGCTTCATCCATATCGTGGGTTACAAACACAATCGTTTTGTTTAAGGTTCTCTGCAGTTTTTTGAATTCTTCCTGAAGGGAATCACGCGTAATCGGATCAAGCGCTCCGAACGGTTCATCCATTAAAATGAGAGGGGGTTCCGCTGCCAGGGCGCGCAGCACGCCGATTCTCTGCTGCTGTCCGCCGCTGAGCTCATGCGGATAACGGTCTAAATACTCTGGGCCCATATCCACAAGCTTTAACAGCTCGCGCGCCCGTTCTTTCCGTTTTTCCTCAGGCCATTTCAGCAGCTTTGGTACGAGTGAGATGTTCTGCTGGATGGTCATATGGGGGAACAAACCAATCTGCTGAATCACATAGCCGATTTTTCTCCTCAGCTCAACCGGGTCCTGTTCCATAATATTTTCTCCGTCGATAAAGATCCTTCCAGACGATGGTTCTATCAGCCTGTTGATCATCTTCATCGTCGTCGTTTTTCCGCAGCCGCTCGGGCCGATAAAACAGATAAATTCACCTTTGGCAATATCTAAATCAATGCTGTTCACAGCTTTTTTGCCGCCTTTATATACTTTTGACACTTGTTCCAATTTCAGCAATCCGTGCACCTCCGCAGGTTTCCTTTAAATTTTCTGAAAAGTATAATCCTTATTATAGTTTGAACTTTGTAAAATAAAAAGTTTACAATGTGTTGAAATTATATGTTATTTATAGATTATTTATTGTTATGACCAAGACGGAAAGGGTGTTCTTACAATTACGCCGGATACCTCCCACTTCCTCTGCATTCAGCTATTTTCAACACCAGGAAGAAATATGATATATTGACACCATCAATTGCCATTTGAAGGGATGATCAGCTGTGAAAAAAACCGCTCTCGACATCATTGAACATGCTGAAGAGCATCTCATTGAGAAGATTGCCGAAAATATGCATACGTTTGGAATGCCTTCAACTGTCGGACGTGTGCTCGGAATTATTTATATGAATCGAAAACCAATGACCTTAAGCGAGCTCTCTGAGGCAACGGGCATGAGCAAAACACGGATGAGCCAGGTTGTCCGGGAAATGATCGATGCCAATATCGCCGAAAAGGTGTTTGAAAAAGGCGTACGAAAAGACCTTTATGACGTCGAGCAGGATTATTATCAAACCTTCATTTCTTTATTTGCGGCGAATTGGACAAAGGTCGTGAGCAAAAACAAAGTGCTGTATAAAAAATTAAACCGGGAACTGAGTGATCTTTTACAAAGGGACGGGCTTACCCCGGAAGCGGAAGAGAAAGTCAATCAGCTGCTGAATGAATTAAAAGAATGGCTTCATTACTATGATTGGCTGAGCAGGTTGATTGAATTTTTTGAGAGTGAGGAAGTCTTTCGGTACGTGCCAAAAACAAAAGAAAGCAGCTCTCTAAAATAAGGGAGCTGCTTTTTGCATCATGAGGTTAAGATCGGAAACATGCCTTTCAGCCCCGCACCAATCATCCCGACCGCAACCACGGCTAAGATTAATCCCATCAGTCTGGTAATCACATTCATCTCGGTTTTTCCGAGTTTGCTGCTGATAAAAGCAGAATAGTGGAAAAAGAGAAAGGTCAGGGCAATAACGGCGGCTATGCCGATCATGACAGCCACATAATGACCAATGCCGCTATGTCCGGCGGAAAGGCTCATCACTGTTGCAATCGTTCCGGGCCCAGCAATGATCGGAATGGATAAAGGTGTGACTGATATATCCGCTTTTTCCTTGCTTTCCTTATGTTCATCATGGTGAAGAGATTGCACGTGCGATTCTTTCGCATTAAATAGATTATAGGCAATGCCGAAAATGAATATGCCGCCCGCCACTCGGAGCGCGTAAATGTTGATATCAAACAGTTTAAAGATAAGATGACCGAAAACCAAAAAAGCTGCGAGAATAAAAAAGGATAAAATAGCTGCCTTCCGGGCAATCGCTTTTCTTTCCGCTGCAGTATAGCCTTCTGTCAGCGTCAGAAATATCGGTACGTTTCCGATCGGATTCGATACTGCGAATAAAGAAATGAAGACGTGAACGATAAATGAGAACATCATATACCTCCTTGTTGATAGTCTCTGCACAGGAAATAGAATTATTCTCCACCCTTTTACCCGGAGGCGATTTCCCGGTAAACCTTTATAGCCTGTCAGAAACGCGCCATGCTACAATGAAGTGACAAATTGAATAGGAAGGACGTATACAGATGTTCAAAAAAATTGCGGCAGATGCCTTGGGCTTATCTGATATCGGAAAAATTATCGAACCTCAGGACTATGACAAAACAGACGCAGATGACTATGTCATGCATGAAGATAATGAGAAAATTTATTTCTTGATTAAAACAAAAGCAGACGAGTATTGCTTTACGAACCTGGCCCTGATCCATGTGGACGGCGAACGCGCCACTTCCTCAAAACGAACGTTGAAACGCTATCCTTATTCGCAATATAAAATCTCTGACGTTTTTCTTGAAACTGCCGGAAAAGTGGATTTGGATGTTGAAATTAAGTTCAAGCTGGGCGGTGAACAATTCGACATTGATGTCCACAAAGACCAGATTGAAAAGTTAAAAGACCTTTATAAAGCAATGCTTCGCATCGCTGAAACAACCTATGAAAATGACATTTTAATCAATCAAGCGGAGCAAAGCTTAGATAAAGCAGTGACGATTCTTCACCATACCCGCCCTGAGCACGTCAATATTGAAACGCAATACAAAGAGCTGACCGAATTCGGATTTACTTGGCTGACATCCGTTCGCTCGCAGTATCATATTAAGGATTTTGGAGATGTATTTGAGAAATATATGAATAACTAGCATAAAAAAAGACACAGCTGCTATCGGGCACGTGTCTTTTTTTGTATGAATATTGATTACTTTACAACTTTTTTCTTTTATAATAAAACTATTAGTCTATTTTCCCTATATTACAGGTAAAGGAGTTATTTTATGTATTGTCCTCAATGCGGCCATCAAACAGATGGCGGAAATTTTTGTGAGAAATGCGGATCACCGCTCTCCGGTCAATCAGGCCACCAGCATGCAGCTCAAACTGGAACCGCTGCAAAGCAAGCAGCAAAACAGTTCGGTTCATTTGTCTTATCCGTCCTGAAACGCCCTTATCAGGAATGTAAAGCAACAGGCGGAGAACAGCTGATCAGCGCAATCATTACGATGGTTCTTTTCAGTTTGCTGACCCCTTTGATGTTTTATATTCTTTTTTCAGACGGTCCCGGAAGCGTAAGCTTTACAGCAATCTTCTTAGAGCCAACCATTTATTTTATTTTATTTCTATTTGGCCTGCATGCATGCATCTTTTTCGCCCTGAAAATCGCGGGAAACCAAGTATCTTTCAAGGATTCATTCTCAAGATTCGGAGCGTTTCTCATACCGTTTACGGCTATTTTGATTCTTGCCCTTTTCTTCTTTTTATTACATACAGACATTTGCTTTACCATATTAGCCGTTGGTTTAATCGGTGCATTCTTCGCCATTCCTCCTGCGATGCTGAGCAGTTACCAGCATTCATATAAAGGGAAGATTGATGTCATTTACTCAACGATTGTGATTTATCTGATCATCTGCGTTACATTTCAGCTTATTATCGAACACTATGTCAAAGAAATTTTCCGTTATATGCTCTTTTAAAAACAACCCCATCACCTGCTGGTGATGGGGTTGTTTTATTGAATAGACGTTAAGTAAATTCTTCCGTTCTTCACTACGCCGGTATAAGTCCAGTTATATGTTCTGAGCTTTGGACTGCCGCCTGATTTTGTGATTTCGAATTCTTCGTATGTTTTAATTGTGATATTCGAGCCGCTTTGGCTAAAGCTTTTGACCTCTACATCAATAAATACTTCAGTCGTCCCCTCGCTATACAATTTCTTAACTAGTTTCTGCTGATCAGCATATAATGTGCTTCCTTTTTCCAAATTACCTTCCATCACTGCAAATTCATTTAAACTCACAGCACTTGATTGATTTGTCAGATAATCAACCATAAATGATGTCACTTGCTCTTTTGTAAGTGTGTCGGAATTAACTTTGGCCTCATTTGATGACGCCCAAGCGGAGGTGTATATTTTAGGATTTTCATTTTTAAGAGTTTTTATATGGTCTCCTATGGAATCAGAAGTGGTCTCCGCACTCTCAAGCTTCCATTCTTTTTGTTTTTTATCATACGACAAATAATAACGATAAGCTGTATGTTCTTGTTTCATCTCAGGTTCTGTATAATCATCAAAATAAGCTGATTCGTGAAGTTCATTTCCGTTCACTGAAACAATCCATTGTCCCTTGTCACTTTGTGAAATAGCAAATGAATCAAGATCGTAATCTGTTTCTATATATTTATCCTTATAATACATATGATTGCTCTTCATCTCTGAAATTTGTTTTTTCGTTTGAGCTTTAACATCGGATACAGCTTTTGTCATCTGTTCGGTTTTCCCATTGGAAAAGGCAGCCGTGTATTGCTCAGTCGCCTTATTAATGGTTTCTATGATGTTTTCTTTTGTTTCTTTATCAGGAACTAATCTCATCTTCATGTCGCTACCTGTAATTGGCATTGCATCAGTCATTTGCTTTCCCCATGGAAAGTCAGTTTTCACAGTCGCCGTCATACTGCCATCAGTCAAAAGAGGGCCATATGTAAAAGTTTTGAACGGATCTTTATGAATTGATTTACCGTTAATCAGCAAATCTCCCTTCCCGCTCTTGATGTCATCCGCTAAGCTGAATGTCACATCGTCTGCTTCCAATGAGAGATCAACACGAAAGCTGCTATCGCCAACCGCCTGAATGTCTTCCTTTTTCACAAGATCGACGACATCGTTTTTCAGTTTGGCTGAGACTGTATATTCGCCGGGAATGTACGGACCGAGGGTTTGTGCTTGATCTGCTTTCTTTACAGATCCGGCTTCCTCTTTATTGACATATAGATCGGTATTTTTATAATTGCTGCTCACTTCAAAATAAACAGGTGCTACCTTTAAGTCATAATGGTCAAATACCAGCAGGCTTTTCCCGTCTTTTTCTGCATATACGATATCCTTCTGGGCTGTTTCATCCCGCAGCGATGCAAAAAGTTCATCTTTTTTGTCTGGATGATCCTTCAAATATGTAAGAAACGGTTTTACATTATTTTTAGTGAGTTTAAGATTGTCATTTACCGGTGTAAGTAGAGTCGCGATTTGGTCCTGATCCTCATCATTTACGGCCTGTTCAAACTTGTTAACTAACCTATCCTTTGAAGTAAAATACGCTCCGGTTTTATATGCGGCGAATAATATAACGCACGCCGCGGCAATGCTGCTCCATAAAATGATGGTTTTCTTAGGGATCGGTTTTCGCGGAACCTGCCTTGTTTCTGCAGTGCTAGCTGGTTCTTGATTCGCCTGTTTGCTGCCCCCTCCGATCGGGGTGCCGCATTGTTTACAAAACTTGGCTCCTTCATTATTTTTTTGACCGCATTCCTTACAAAACATGTGGCTTTCCTCCTGTTTGTTACCCGCTATATTTTGTGCTTATTTCCTATGTTACATATTTTATAATAGAATGGTAAGAAATTGGAGAAAATCATGAAAATATCTCTATAAACTATGAAAAGGTGGAATGATAATGCAACACCTCACCATTCAAAAAGCAACAAACTTTGATCAAGCGCTGTATGAGCTTCTGCTGCTCGCCGATCCGTCAAAAGAAATTGTTGATGACTACTTGGTCAGAGGAGAATGCTACACAGGTTATATATCAGGCGAATTAGCTGGTGTATACGTGATCATCACAACTAGGCCACAAACGGTAGAAATCGTTAACATCGCAGTAAAACAAACAATGCAAAAACAGGGCATTGGCAAGCTTCTTATCCTCGACGCCATTGAAAAAGCGAAACACATGGGAGCAAAGGTGATTGAAATAGGTACTGGAAATTCAAGCATCCATCAATTGTCTCTATATCAAAAATGCGGATTTCGCCTTCAAGCGATCGACCATGATTTTTTTATCAGACACTACGACGAGGAGATTTTTGAAAACGGCATTCAATGCCGTGATATGGTGAGGCTTTATTTGGATCTCTGAAAGCATAAAAAAAGCCGCCGAGAAAATCCCGGCGGTCTTTTTATTACTTGTTTAAGTTGTAGAAAGAGTTAATACCGTGGTATTGAGCAGTTTCAGCCAACTGATCTTCGATGCGAAGAAGCTGGTTGTATTTCGCAACACGGTCCGTACGAGACGGAGCACCTGTTTTGATTTGTCCTGCGTTTGTTGCCACAGCGATGTCAGCGATTGTGCTGTCTTCAGTTTCACCAGAACGGTGAGAGATAACAGCTGTATAGCCTGCGCGTTTCGCCATTTCGATCGCATCGAATGTTTCTGTCAATGTACCGATTTGGTTTACTTTGATCAGGATAGAGTTGCCTACGCCGTTTTTAATACCTTCAGCAAGTTTTTTCGTGTTTGTAACGAAGAGGTCGTCACCAACAAGCTGAACTTTTTTGCCAAGACGCTCAGTAAGAAGCTTGTGGCCTTCCCAGTCGTTTTCGTCAAGTCCGTCTTCGATAGAGATGATTGGGTATTTAGAAACAAGCTCTTCATACCAGTCAACCATTTCAGCAGATGTTTTCACAACGCCTTCGCCAGACAGATGGTATTTGCCGTCTTCTTTGTTGTAGAACTCAGAAGATGCAGCATCCATAGCAAGTTTAACTTCTTCGCCAGGTTTGAAGCCGGCTTTTTCGATTGCTTCAACGATTGTTTGAAGTGCTTCTTCGTTAGAACCAAGGTTTGGAGCGAATCCGCCTTCGTCACCTACAGCAGTGTTTAAGCCTTTTGCGCTTAATACTGATTTCAGGCTGTGGAAGATTTGAGCGCCCATGCGAAGTGCTTCACGGAAGTTAG
This sequence comes from Bacillus sp. YP1, assembly GCF_000877815.1. Lineage (NCBI taxonomy): Bacteria > Bacillati > Bacillota > Bacilli > Caryophanales > Bacillaceae > Bacillus > Bacillus sp. YP1. Next base: position 3,102,387 of record NZ_CP010014.1, read on the forward strand.
GAGCACCTACAGGCATGATCATGAATTCTTGAATATCCACGTTGTTATCAGCATGCTCTCCGCCATTTACGATGTTCATCATCGGTACAGGAAGCGTTTTTGAGTTGAATCCTCCAAGGTATTGGTAAAGAGGAATCTGTAAGAAATCAGCAGCAGCACGCGCACAAGCCATAGATACGCCAAGGATTGCGTTCGCACCAAGTTTGCCTTTGTTTTCAGTACCGTCAAGCTCGATTAAAAGCTGATCGATTGCGTTTTGTTCAGTTACATCAAAGCCAAGAAGCTCTGGAGCAATGATTTCGTTTACGTTGTTAACAGCTGTTAACACGCCTTTTCCAAGGTAACGGTCTTTGTCGCCGTCACGAAGCTCAACCGCTTCGTATTCACCTGTAGAAGCTCCGCTTGGCACTAATGCGCGGCCGAAAGCTCCTGTTTCTGTATATACTTCAACTTCAACTGTTGGGTTGCCGCGGGAGTCTAATACTTCGCGTGCATAAACATCAACAATGTATGGCATGAGTTTTGTCTCTCCTTTTGATTTTCAAATTATTTTTGAATTAAAGATGTTCCTGTCATTTCTTTCGGTTTTTCAACACCAAGAAGGTCTAATAACGTTGGTGCAAGGTCGCCTAGGATTCCGCCTTCACGCAGCGTAATGCCTTCTTTCGTTACAATCACAGGGACTGGGTTTGTTGTATGCGCAGTGTGCGGTTCGCCTGATTCTGTAATCAGAATGTCAGCATTACCGTGATCAGCGGTAATGATGGCATGTCCGCCTTTAGCAAGAATCGCGTCAACGACTTCGCCCAAGCATTCGTCCACTGCTTCAATTGCTTTAATTGTTGGTTCAACCATTCCGGAGTGGCCGACCATATCAGGGTTTGCGAAGTTAAGAATGATCGCGTCATGCTTGTCAGCTTCAATTTCTTTGACAAGCGCGTCTTTCACTTCATAAGCACTCATCTCAGGCTTCAAGTCATACGTTGCAACTTTAGGCGAGTTGATGAGAATACGCTCTTCACCCGGGAATTCAGCTTCACGGCCGCCGCTCATAAAGAACGTGACGTGCGGATACTTTTCAGTTTCTGCAATTCGAAGCTGTTTTAACCCGTGCTGAGATAATACTTCTCCGACTGTGTTATCAAGATTTATCGGTTTAAACGCTACATAGCCGTCAACTGTTTCACTGAAGTGAGTCAGGCAGACGAAATACAGGTTCTTTGGATAATTCTCGCCGCGGTCGAAGTCACGGAAGTCTTTGTTTGTGAACGTGTTGGAAATCTGGATGGCGCGGTCCGGTCTGAAATTATAGAAAATCACAGAATCGCCGTCTTGGATTTTCGCAACAGGCTCACCGTTTTCTTTTGTAATGACAGATGGAATCACGAATTCATCGTAGATACCATTTGCATATGAATCATCAACAACATCCAGGGCGCTGCGGTAAGATGGGCCTTCGCCGTACGCCATTGCGCGGTACGCTTTTTCTACACGGTCCCAGCGTTTGTCGCGGTCCATAGAGTAGTAACGTCCGGAAATGCTGGCGATTTCACCTACACCGATTTCCTTGATTTGATCGTTCAACTGGTTGATGTACGTTTTCGCTGTCTGCGGACCTACATCACGGCCGTCAAGGAAGCCATGGATATAAACCTTTGTCAGCCCTTCTTTTTTCGCAAGCTTTAACAGTGCGAATAAATGGTTGATATGGCTGTGCACGCCTCCGTCAGATAAAAGACCGAACAGGTGCAAGGCTTTGTTGTTTTCTTTCGCGTTGCTGATCGCGTCAAGGAATGTTTGATTGCGTTCGAACTCTCCTTCACGAATGGCAACATTTACGCGTGTTAAGCTTTGGTACACAATACGTCCCGCACCGATATTTAAGTGACCTACTTCGGAGTTCCCCATTTGCCCTTCAGGAAGACCTACAGCCTCGCCTGAAGCAGTCAATGTTTGATGAGGATACTGGTTCCAATAGCGGTCAAAATTCGGTTTTTTCGCTAAAGCGACTGCGTTCCCTACTGTTTCGTTACGTAATCCGAACCCATCAAGAATGATGAGTGCAGCTGGTTTTTTACTCATATTGACCTTCCTCCAATAATTGAACGAATGACTGTGGCTCAAGGCTCGCGCCGCCGACCAAAGCACCGTCAATATCGGACTCTGCCATATATTCTTTAATGTTTGCAGGCTTTACGCTTCCGCCATATTGGATGCGAAGCTTGTCTGCAGCTTCTTGGCTGAAGCTTTCAGCGACGGTTTTACGGATATGCGCACACACGTCATTCGCATCTTTCGCTGTAGAAGATTTGCCTGTTCCGATTGCCCAGATTGGCTCATACGCAATAACAGAAGCAGCAACTTGTTCTTCAGAAAGACCAGCAAGGCCTTTTTTCACTTGGTCAGCAACAAGATCATTTGTTTTGCCGGCTTCACGCTCTTCAAGCGTTTCACCTACACAGATGATCGGCACAATGCCGTGTTTGAAAGCTGCGTGTGCTTTTTTGTTAACTGTTTCATCAGTTTCAGCGAACATTTCACGGCGCTCAGAGTGGCCGATGACGCAGTAGTCAACGCCAAGGTCTTTCAGAGCAACCGGGCTGATTTCGCCTGTGAACGCGCCGCTTTCTTCGAAGTGCATGTTTTGAGCGCCGACTTTTAGGTCAGTGCCTTTCACAGCAGAAGCAAGCTTTTCTAAGAAAAGCGCTGGCGCGCAAACAACAGCTTCAGCTTTGTCTGCTGCTGGAATGGAAGATTTCACTTCTTCAACGAAGCTGACAGCTTCGCCGAGTGTTTTGTTCATTTTCCAGTTACCGGCGATAATTGGTTTTCTCATCTGTTCCACTTCCTTATAGCAGTTTTGAGATTATTTATCGTTCAGTGCAGCTACCCCTGGAAGCTCTTTGCCTTCCATAAACTCAAGGGATGCGCCGCCGCCTGTTGAGATGTGGCTCATTTTGTCAGCAAGGCCGAATTTTTCAACCGCTGCCGCAGAGTCTCCTCCGCCGATGACAGAGTATGTATCTTTCGCCTCTGCCAATGCTTCCGCAACCGCTTTTGTTCCTTGAGCGAACAAGTCGATTTCGAATACGCCCATTGGTCCGTTCCACACGACAAGTTTGCTGTTTTTGATGACGTCAGCATACGTTTCGCGTGTTTTCGTACCAATGTCGATTGCTTCTAAATCACTAGGGATTTCAGAGATCGGCACAATTTTCACGTTTGCATCGTTAGAGAAATCATCTGCAACGAGTACATCTTCAGGCATGTAGAAGTTAACGCCTTTTTCTTTAGCGCGGTCCATAAATGATTTCGCAAGCTCGATTTTATCCTCTTCAAGAAGAGATTTACCGACTTCATAGCCAAGCGCTTTTACGAAAGTATAAGCAAGACCTCCGCCGATGATCAGGTTGTCTACTTTATCAAGAAGACTCTCGATTACACCGATTTTGTCTTTTACTTTCGCTCCGCCGATGATCGCTGTGAACGGGCGGTCAGGATTGGAAACCGCTTTTCCAAGTACATCAAGCTCTTTTTCCATTAAGAAACCTGCAACTGCTGGCAGATGCTCGGCAATTCCAGCTGTAGATGCGTGAGCACGGTGGGCAGCACCGAATGCGTCATTTACATATACATCTGCAAGCTCAGCAAATGCTTTTGCAAGCTCAGGGTCATTTTTCTCTTCACCAGGATAGAAACGTACGTTTTCCAATACAAGAACGTCTCCGTCCTTCATCTCGGAAATTTGTGCTTTTACAGCATCGCCGTATGCTTCATCCGCTTTTTTCACTTCTTTGCCAAGCAGTTCGCCGAGACGTGCAGCGACAGGAGTTAAACGAAGCTCCTCAACCACTTCGCCTTTCGGGCGGCCTAAGTGGCTCGCAAGAAGGACTTTTGCGCCTTGGTCTGCAAGGTGTTTGATTGTTGGAAGCGCAGCACGGATACGTGTATCGTCTGTTACTTCCCCGTCTTTCATTGGAACGTTAAAGTCAACGCGGCAGAATACAACTTTGCCTTTTACGTCGATGTCTTTGAGAGTTTTTTTATTCATGCCTAGGAGATCCTCCTTCAAAATGGTTTGCATACAGCACGAAAAACGTGAAACCGTCTGTTCAAGCGATAACTCCGCTAGGGCAGATCGCAGTCTTTTTCGGCACAGGGCAGTTCGTCTAAAAGCCAGGGCAGCGGCCTTAGGCGAAAGCGCCGGCAAAGCTGCTTAAAACGCGGTCGTTTCTCTATCACAGAGCGTTTTCTGAAAGCCGGTCTTCATGGAAAAAGGGAAAGGGAGTCCGTCCCCTTCCCTTGTCCGCTTTCATTATAGCGCTTCTATTCGAAAGAACCAAGTCAGGTCCTTTTTCAGCTATAAATTAAAGACCTTTTTTTGCGATGTAAGCTGCAAGGTCAACAACGCGGTTAGAGTAGCCGCTTTCGTTATCGTACCAAGAGATTACTTTTACCATGCTGCCTTCCATAACCATTGTAGAAAGAGCATCGATTGTAGAAGAGTTTTTGTTTCCGTTGTAGTCGCCAGAAACTAATGGCTCTTCGCTGTAGCCAAGGATTCCTTTAAGGTCGCCTTCAGCCGCTTCTTTAAGAGCTGCGTTTACTTCTTCAGCTGTTACTTCTTGGTTCAGTTCAGCAACCAAGTCAACTAGAGAAACGTTTGGAGTTGGAACACGCATTGCTCCACCGTTCAGTTTGCCTTTTAGTTCAGGAAGAACTAGAGAAACTGCTTTAGCAGCACCAGTTGATGTTGGGATGATGTTTTCAGCTGCTGCACGCGCACGACGGTAGTCTTTGTGCGGAAGATCAAGGATTTGCTGATCGTTTGTGTAAGAGTGAACAGTTGTCATCATACCGCGTTTGATGCCGAATTTATCGTTAAGTACTTTTGCAAACGGCGCAAGGCAGTTTGTTGTGCAAGATGCGTTAGAGATAACATCGTGGTTAGCCGCATCGTATTTATCTTCGTTAACACCCATAACGATTGTGATATCTTCTTCGTTAGCAGGAGCAGAGATGATTACTTTTTTCGCGCCAGCTTCTAAGTGTTTCGCAGCGTCTGCGCGTTTTGTGAAGAAACCAGTAGATTCAACTACGATTTCAACGCCTTGTTTGCCCCAGCTAAGTTTAGCAGGATCGCGTTCTGCAGAAACTTCAATTGTTTTGCCGTTAACAACAAGGTTGTTACCGTCAACTGAAACTTCAGCGTCTAATTTTCCGTGTACAGAATCATATTGTAAAAGGTGAGCCAGCATGTTAGCATCTGTTAAATCGTTAACCGCTACTACCTCAACTTCAGGATTGTTTAATGCTGCGCGGAATACGTTACGTCCAATACGACCAAAACCGTTAATACCGACTTTTACTGCCATGATTGTTTCCTCCTTTAAATAAGTGAGAGATATTTATATTGAGGGATTATTCATCCCTTAATAACTTCTTTGCGGCTCCTTCGTCTGTGACGAGAACCGTGTTGCGTGGCTTTTTAAAGTAAGCCTCGATCGCTTCGGCTTTTGATGATCCGCCCGCTACCGCAATAATATCGGGGATGGCGTCTATGTCATCCAGCTGCATTCCGACAGAATGCACTTTGTGAACCACTTCGCCGTCCGCGTTAAAATAGTAGCCGAACGCTTCCGTCACCGCGTCGTTATCATCTATTTTCTTTAAATCTTCTAAAGGCGTGTTTCTGCGCTGAGCCATAGTTTTAGCTTCGCCGATTCCGTGAACCAGCATACTCGCTGATTTAATGGTGTTCAGCACCTCTTTGACAGAAGGCTCTTCAATAATAGATGAATAGGCGCCTTGTGACAGCTGTCCCGGAACAAACAAAAGCCGGTAAGTGCCTGAAGCCTTCTCCGCCATATGCGCGCATATGGTGTTCGCCTGGTTTTTCACGTCTTCGCCTAAACCGCCTCTTGCAGGCACAAACAAAAGCTCGCGGTTTTTAGAATCCGGCGTCATCATTTCGGCGACAGCTTCAATTGTCGTACCGCCAGTTACAGCGACGATATTTTTGCCTGAAAATCTTTTTTTCATACATGCGACAGCCGCTCTTCCCATTTCTTTTTTGACCCATGGGGATTGATCGCTGTCTCCGGATACGATAATGGCATCCTTTAGATTTAAACGTTCTTTTAATGTCTTTTCCAAAAGAGTCAAACCTAAAACATCTTTCATCGTATCTTCCAAAACAGAAAGCAGTTCATAGCCCTCTTCTGTCAATGTCATGCCGTTTGTCTTAATATCGACCAGGTTCTGTTCCTTTAAAAACTGAACCTCGCCCCTCAGCACACGCTCGCTGATTCCGAGACTGGCAGACAGGCTTCTTCGCCCGATGGGTTCTGTCAGCCTGATATACTGCAAGATTTCAAACCTCTTTTGCATAACGAGCAGAAGATCAGGCAATAATTTTTTTTGAGCTTGTATTAACTGGTTCATGACTCAAACGTTCCTTCCTTTTTTGCTGGACATTATATGTCCCGCTATGACAAAAAACGTCCCGTCATAGCCAAAAAAAATCATTTCTGCTTTCTTTAATTATTTTAACAGGGTGGAATTGTTTATTCAACTGTTAAGAGCCAATTCATCGACAATATTCGCAGAGTTTTCATGCCGCGTCGTTTTATCCAGCAATATTTTATCCTATATATCTTTATCTTATACAGAAAGCGCCAAATGGTGCATCCCAATATAAACAGCCCTTCCCGTAGAAAGGGCTGTTTCATTAAAGCGTTTTCATTTTATCCAAAGCTTTTCAATTTCCTCGAGCGATTTGTTCTTCGTTTCTGGACAGATCGTAACGACAAACAGGAAACAAAGGATGTTAATCACCGCAAAGATCCAAAATGTATAGGCGAGCCCGAAAGAATCGATCATCATTGGCACAAACTGTCCGATCGCCCAGTTTGCTCCCCATAAAAAGATGGTCGCAATGCCCGCGGCCCGCGCACGCAGATGGTTCGGGAAGATTTCAGAAATCATAATCCATGTGATCGGTCCGACCGAGACACAGAAAGCAGCGACAAAACCTAATATAAGGACGATCATCATGATCCCGCTTGTTAACTCAAAATAAAACGACGTCCCGATTAAAATCATAAAAATAGCCATAAAAGCAGAACCGATGGACATCAGTTTTTTTCGTCCGACTTTATCAATCAGCAACACCGCAATAACGGTAAAGATGACTTCTACAACCCCGACGATACAAGTTGTCACAAATCCGGCGTTTTGCCCGAATCCCATCATTTTAAAGATTTCCGGCCCGTAGTAAGTAATGGCGTTCATGCCGATGACTTGGTTAAAGAGCGCCAGCAGGATTCCAATGACAAGCGCCTTTCTGAGACCCGGCTTAAACAGCTGGGAGAGCGACCCCATTTGTTCTATTTTTAATGAGTTCTCAATGTTCTTTAATTCTTCTTTTGCAACAGTTTCTCCATTAATACGTGTCAGGATCTTTAAAGCTTCATTTGTTTTGCCCGCTTTCGCCAGCCATCTCGGACTTTCCGGGACGACGAGAAGGACAAGGAAAAAGATGACGGACGGCACCATTCCATAAGCAAGCATCCATCTCCAGCCGGTGTGCACGCCCCATTCGTATGTTCCGGACCGCTGCACAGCTAGATTAATAAAGTATGTTGCAGAAATACCCAGTATCGTAAAGAGCTGATATAACGAAGATAAACTTCCGCGTATGGCGGGCGGTGCCGCTTCTGTAATATACGTAACAGAGAGCGATGAGCCCATCCCGATTCCCAGCCCCCCGATAATCCTTGCAATGATTAAGGTGGACACGTCTTGAGAAAGTGCTGAAACGATTGCTGATATCGCAAATAACAAAGCGGCTGTCATTAAAATTTTTCTCCGGCCGAATCTGTCACTTAAAAATCCGGATATCCCGACGCCCACAACTCCTCCAATCATAATGCTTGAAATGACAAGTCCCTCCATAAACGGACTCAGGCTGTATAAATCTTTCAGAAAACCGATAGCGCCAGAAATCACTGCCGTGTCATAGCCATACAATAAGCCGCCAAGCCCCGCCGCACATGAGATCAAAATGACAAATCCCATTGAATGGCTTCTTGTTACAGGAACATTTGGTTCTAATTGTGTTGGAGTATTCTTCATTTCCCTGCCCTCCCGAATGTTGAGTAAAGCGTTTTCATTTAAACCTTCAATTGTACGTACTTATATTAAAATTTAACGAAAATTACATTTAATTAGTACGTACAAATATAGAATAATCTTGTTTGCATTTTCTGTCAATGTTTTCTTACAAAGAACGCTGTGATATACTGAAATTTGTCCGTATACATTTTGGAGGAATGGATATGTTACCAAAATACGCGCAAGTAAAAGAAGAAATCAGTTCTTGGATTAATCAAGGCAAAATACTGCCCGATCAAAAAATCCCTACCGAAAACGAATTAATGCAGCAATTCGGCGTCAGCCGGCATACCATCCGCAAAGCGATCGGAGACCTCGTATCACAAGGTCTGCTGTACAGCGTGCAAGGCGGAGGCACCTTTGTCGCTTCACGCTCTGCTAAGTCAGCGCTGCATTCCAATAAAACGATCGGTGTTTTGACAACTTACATATCAGACTATATTTTCCCGAGCATCATCAGAGGAATCGAGTCCTATTTAAGCGAGCAGGGGTATTCTATGCTTTTGACAAGCACAAACAACAACCCGGACAATGAAAGAAGAGGCTTAGAAAACCTGCTGTCCCAGCATATTGACGGACTCATCGTAGAACCGACAAAAAGCGCCCTTCAAACCCCAAACATCGGCTATTATCTGAACTTGGAGAAAAACGGCATTCCTTTTGCGATGATTAACGCGTCATATGCCGAGCTTGCCGCGCCAAGTTTTACCTTGGATGATGTGAAAGGCGGGATGATGGCGGCGGAGCATTTGCTTTCTCTCGGCCACACGCATATGATGGGTATTTTTAAAGCTGATGACACACAAGGCGTGAAACGGATGAACGGATTTATACAGGCGCACCGGGAGCGTGAGTTATTTCCTTCTCCGGATATGATCGTGACATTTACAACGGAAGAAAAAGAATCAAAACTTCTGGAGAAAGTAAAAGCCACACTGGAGAAAAACAGCAAGCACATGCCGACAGCCATTCTTTGTTATAACGATGAAATTGCGCTGAAGGTGATTGATATGCTGAGGGAGATGGATCTTAAAGTGCCGGAAGATATGTCTATCGTCGGGTATGATGATTCACATTTCGCCCAAATCTCAGAAGTGAAACTAACCTCTGTCAAACATCCGAAATCAGTGCTTGGAAAAGCAGCCGCCAAATATGTCATTGACTGCTTAGAGCATAAAAAGCCGAAGCAAGAGGATGTCATATTTGAGCCTGAGTTGATCATTCGCCAGTCCGCACGAAAACTGAATGAATAAAAAAAGCAATGTATGGGTCTCCCCGCTACATTGCTTTTTTTTATAGCTGTTATCTGTTTTTCCAAACGTCAGCGATGATTTCAAACGAACGCATTCTGTCTGCGTGTTCAAAGGTTTCTGAGTTAACCATAATTTCGTCAGCCTGTGTCGTTTTGACGAAATCTTCAAGCTTCGCCTTCACTTCTTCCGGACCTCCGACAATCGTGGAGCTCAGCTGCTCATTGACCATCGCTTTTTCATACGGGCTCCAGATTTGGTCCATATCCTCAACAGGCGGTTTAAGCTGGTTCGGCGTACCGCGGACAAGATCAAGAAACCTTTGATAATGCGAAGTCGCAAGGTGCTGCGCTTTCTCGTTTGTATCTGCCGCGATAATGGTGACACCGACCATCGCATACGGTTCGTCGAGCACGTCTGACGGCGTGAAGGAATTGCGGTACAGCTCCAAAGCGGGAACCGTATTCGCCGGTGAGAAATGGGCCGCGAACGCAAACGGAAGACCAAGTTCGCCAGCCAGACGGGCGCTGAAGCCGCTTGAGCCCAGCAGCCAAATCGGCACATCTATGCCCTCTCCGGGAATGGCGCGAACTTGATTGCGCACATTTCCTGACGGTTTAAAATAATTGCGCAGTTCCTCTAATTGTTCTGGAAAATCCTCCCCGCTGTTGATGTTTCTGCGGAGCGCTCTGGCTGTCAATTGGTCTGTTCCCGGCGCACGTCCAAGCCCCAGATCAATCCGCCCGGGATACAGTGTTTCCAGTGTGCCGAATTGTTCAGCAATGACTAATGAAGAGTGGTTCGGGAGCATAATGCCGCCGGAACCGACGCGGATTTTCTTCGTGCCTCCGGCAATATGGCCAATCAAAACTGCGGTGGCGGAGCTTGCAACACCTTCTATATTATGATGTTCAGCAAGCCAGTAACGGTGATAGCCCCATTCCTCTGCCCGGCGCGCCAAGTCCATGCTGTTTCGGAATGATTCTGCAATCGTTCCTCCCTGAACAACCGGAGATAAATTCAAGACAGAAAGCAAGGTATCTTTGCGTTGGTTGTTAGACATATTGTTCTCCTTTGCAAATGTGTTATCAGTAAACAGCCCAAAGCTGTCAGGTCATGATTGAAAGAACTTCTATCACACCATAACACAACTGCATTCAGGAATAAAAGAATTTGATTCGATGAAATTCGAACAATGTAAAACGAACGGTTTGGCCCGCTATTCTGCTCCAAACAGCTCCTTAGCCATCTCAATAAAGAGCTTAGCCGCCAGAGAAGCCTCCTTTAGCGACGGAACAGCAAGCTGCACATCACGGTATACCTGCGGGTCCAATTCCCGGGTCACCACATGCTCCGGAAGCGGCATCCCCGACATGGACATTTCTGATAAAATCGCGAGACCCAGGCCTTCTCTGATCATACTGATCGAGGTGTTGATGTTATAGACTGTGAAAGCTGGGTGCAGCGTAGCGCCCGCCTGCCTGAACATATCGACAAATGGTGATTCATAGCCTCCGTCACAGACGATCATCGGTTCATGGTCAAGATCTTTCAGCGTAATGGCCGAATGACTGGCAAGCGGGTGATCGTCCCTGAGCACGACAGCCATTTTGTCTTTTTTCAAATGGATGTACTCCATCTCCTCTGTTGGATACAGAAGAATGCCGACATCTATCATCCGCGTATGAAGCCACTCCTTGACTTCATTTACAGTTCCCTCGTGCAGCACGAGCTCAAGTTTTGGATATTTTTGTTTAAATTCACTGATCAGCTTCGGCATAAAATAAGCCGAGGCAGTTGAGAATGTGCCGATATGGATCGTTCCCAGTTCAAGCCCTTTTTCCGCTGCTGCTACCTGCTCAACTTTTTCAATGCCTTTTAAGACTTCTCTAATGTGTACTAAGATCTGTTTTCCCGTATCCGTCAGCATCAGGCCATTGCGGCGGTCACGAATGATCAGCTTTACATCAAGCTCAGCTTCGATAGCAGAAATCGCATGGCTGACAGCCGGCTGTGTCATGTTCAGCGCCTGACCCGCTTTTGTAAAGCTTCCCGTTTCAGCTATTTTCACAAAAACCTTTAATTGTGTAATGGTCATAACAATTTACTTATGCTCCTTATAAAAAAGATTCATTTTATTTATCTTATGTTCTACCGTATCATATGATGGAAAAGTTCTACAAGGAGTGAATGAACAATGAAGCAGCTCTCAAAAACGCGGACAGCTCTCCTGCTCGCATTTCTCGTCATCATGTGGGGCGTCAATTGGCCGCTGTCCAAAGCCGCGCTCGCCTATTCTCCGCCATTATTGTTCGCGGGCATCCGAACGCTGATCGGCGGGCTTTTATTAGTCATTGTCGCACTGCCGCGTATTCATAAATTACGCTTAAAAGAAACGTGGCCGATTTATCTTGTTTCTGCTCTTTTAAATATTACGTTATTCTACGGCCTGCAAACGATCGGGCTGAATTATCTTCCGGCCGGCCTGTTTTCTGCAATCGTCTTCTTCCAGCCTGTTCTGATGGGTGTATTTTCTTGGCTGTGGCTCGGCGAATCCATGTTTGTAATGAAAGTGATCGGGCTCATCCTCGGTTTTGCGGGAGTAGCCGTCATTAGTGCTGCGGGCTTTGGCGGGCATATTTCTGTCATTGGGGTTCTGCTGGCTCTCGGCTCCGCAGTCAGCTGGGCGCTCGGGACGGTATATATGAAAAAAACAGGCAGCCGCGTCGATTCCATCTGGATGGTCGCTCTGCAGCTGACGATCGGAAGCGTGTTTCTGCTTATATCCGGCTTTTGGACAGAAAGCTTTTCGGCGATCCAATGGACAGCTCCGTTTATCACGAGCCTGCTGTTCATCTCCGTATTCGTTATCGCGCTCGGCTGGCTTGTCTTTTTTACGCTTGTCGGTTCAGGAGAAGCAAGCAAGGTCGCATCTTATACTTTTTTGATTCCGCTCATATCAATCGTGGCCAGCTCCATTTTCCTGCATGAACCGCTCACCCTTAGCCTCTTGGCAGGGCTGCTGCTGATTGTCACGAGCATCTGTCTCGTGAATACAAAATCAAAAGCGCAGAAAGCTGCGGCGATTGGTATAAACGAGAAAGCTGCACAATAATAAAAACCCTCTTGCCGGATGCGGCAAGAGGGTTTCTTATTTACTGATGCTTGCGTCCTTTGACCAAATATGCAACTGTAATCAAAAGGTAGATCGCCGCAGTAATGCCAGTAATGACAATTGATGTTGTCATGATGACCCCGATCAGAATGGCGAGTAATGCCACAATCGCAAACCATGTCGTGTACGGGAACCATTTTACATAATAGGCCGGTGTTTCCGTTTGCTGTTTTCTCGATTTTAAATGAGCGAATCCGATGATCAGCCAAATGAATAAAACGGTATATCCCAATGATCCCATTAAATAATTAAATGTTTGGCTTCCTGCGAACAGAGAAATCAATACGCCAATATAGAGAGAAGAAGTGCACATCAGAATCGCAAACATCGGTACGTTTTTCGATGAAAGCTTCGAGAAGACCTTTGGAAGCCTTCCGTCACTTGCCTGTGTATACAAAATGCGTGATGATCCGTATAAACCTGAATTCATAGAAGAAATGATCGCCAGCAGGATGACTGCATTCATGATATGATCCGCACCCGGAATGCCTACCATTTTAAAGACCATCACGAAAGGACTTTCCGGAACGGAATTGACTTGGTTCCATGGAATCAGGCTGACGATGATGAAAAACGGCAGCAGGTAAAACGCGACAATCCGTGTCAGTGTGCTGCGGACAGCTTTCGGGACAACCTTTTCCGGATTTTTTGTCTCTGCAAGCGTTACACCGATAATTTCTGTACCGCCGTAAGAGTAGATGACGACAAGCATCGCCGTGATCAGCCCTGTGCCGCCGTGCGGGAAAAATCCGCCGTGGTCTGTCAGGTTGGAAAATCTGGATGCTGTATGATCACCGAATGATACAAATAAGAGCAGCAATCCCAGAATAATAAAGATAATAATAACGGTAATCTTGATCATTGCCAGCCAATATTCAGTTTCGGCGAAGATTTTAACAGAAAGCAAGTTTACAATCGTGACGATAAGAGAAATTCCTAATGCCAACACCCAGATCGGGCAGCCCGGCAGCCAATATTGAATGAAAATCGCAGCTACAACAGCTTCAGCCGCAATGTTAAGCACCCACATTTTCCAGTAGATCCAGTCCAAAAAGTAAGCGGCGTAATTTCCCAATACCTGCTGGACAAGATCACGGAAGGTTCTGGCGTTACGGTTTCGAACAGCCATTTCCGCCAGCCCCTGCATAATAAACAGCAAAATAATCCCGCCGAGCAGGTATGCGATAATGACAGATGGCCCTGCCACATCGATCGCTGAGCTGCTCCCCTTAAATAAACCTGCGCCGATTGCTCCCCCCAGCGCCATCATCATAATATGGCGGGACGTCATCGTGCGTTTTAACGTTTGATTGTCGTTTTTCATCCTCTTCTACCTCTCCTTCTCGTTTTCAAAAACAAAAAAGCCCGCCGTCTCCTACCTAATCTAATAGATAAAGAGACGACGAGCCTTCGGCTGACCGCGGTACCACTCTTGTTGATTCTTCATGAAGAATCCTGCTTTTGACCTGTAACGAAGGTTAGCCGTTAAAACATAGGGAATATTCAATCTATTCCGTTCCGTCTTACCACTCCCGGGCGAGTTCAAAGAAAAATCAGGCTGCGTCGCACCACCCCGCAGCTCTCTGTTCTGATCACTTTCTTTTACTGCTCCCAATCTATGTGTTTTAGTTTTCTGAAAAACTCAAATTTTATGATCTGAATATATTAACATAATATACGTGCTTCTCTTTTAACTGTCAATAACTTCAGAGAAAAAAGAAACTGTTATTTTGTCCCTTTTCGAATGGCTTTCCAAAAGGATTCTGACTCGTTTCCTAATGCGTAAACTGAAACACCTGCTATTTTATATTGCTTTGCCAGATGGCTTTTCGTTTGAACGGTTTTTTCGTTTTCATACCACACGACATGTTTATGCTTCTTTTTGTCAACATAAGAAAACGTCATCGAGCCTGATTTTTTGTTGAATGCCGGCTTTGCTTTTTGTTTTTTGATGAGGGATTTGAGCTCATTCCATACCCTTATTGTGCTGGCACTTCCGTCTTTTACATCCCAGTCATAGCCGTACGCAGGGATTCCCATGATGACTTTATTGGCTTTGATCTTTTTGACTGAAAACTGCAGAGAGCTTTTAATCCAGTTTGTGCTTGCCACTGACCCCGGCTCACCCCAAATGCCGTGTTCATCGTAGGTCATGACTTGTACGAAGTCGGCATATTTGCCGATTTTCGCATAATCATACGGCCAGCTCCAGTCATCATTTTTATCATCGGCGCTTTTGGCCGGAACGGATACCATTGTTTTAATATGTTTCTTGTTCAAAGCCTGTGAGACATATTGAATGAAGTTCGAGTATGCAGCGCGGTCTTCTGGATTTACTGCTTCAAAATCGATATTGATTCCGTAATATGAGTGCTTTTTGGCCAGTGTAATTAACTGATCTGTGAATCGTTTTTTCGCTGTTTTATTACTCATGACTCGACTCGCTAAATCTCCGTCAAAATCATAAATGGCATCATTATAGTTTGAAATGACAGCCCATGTCTTGATTTTTTTCTTTTTCGCATATGTCAGCTGCTTGCTTGGGGCATCGCCAATGATTTGTCCGTTTTTTTCAAACACAAATGTATCGGTTGCGATGGCATTCATGTATGTATGATATTTCGTAAGAGAATTGTATGAAGCAGTATCCCCAGTCGTGTAGCCTAGTGTCATTCCGGCTGCCTTCGCTTCTGTTTTTGTATACATAAACAGAACAATCGCAATCGCCAGTGAAACCGCTATGATCAGCCATTTTTTCATCGCATTTCCTCCTATTTCAAGTCATACTCTTCTCATCGGCCAAAAAATTGGAAGTTGAAGTTTTTTCAAGCAAAAAGCCCGGCATATGCCTGCCGGGCTTCCTGAGTTCAGCGGTCAGAGACGAGAATATATGCTGCCTTTACAGGTCCGTGCACTCCCACAACTAAATCCATTTCAATGTCTGCTGAGTTGCTCGGTCCGGTAATGTAGTTGATACATGAAGGAACAGTGACACCGTCCGCAATGTTTTGGCGGATGATATCACTGGCTTGTGTCATTCTCGGTACAATGCTTGATTTCGGCACGATCGCAATATAAGTCGTCGGCAAAAGGCTGACAGAGCGGCCGATGTCTTTTGAGGAGAAGAGGACAACCGTCCCCGACTCAGCCAATGTAATTTCGCTGAATGTAATCCCTACATTGGCTTGCTCCGCTTTTTTGATATTTTCCTCGCCTTTGTCAGCATCCCACTCCCAGACCGGCGTTCCTTCACTCGGCCAGTCCTTGGTGAGCAGGCTTTTCAGTCCGTATTCTTCAAAGCGGGGGTCTTTCGGAATGATGACAGGGCCTCCGGAAAAGCGGCTGACTTGCTCGCGAAGGGCATCGTAAAGGCCGGTTGAATCCGTTTCAATCAGCTCTGTATGGATTTTGACACAATGGTTTTTGAGCACTTTGACTAAGTCATCCGCTGAATATCCTTCAAGTGTTTTATATTGCGGCTGATGCGCCCACTCAGGAACTGCCACGCCTCCTGTTCTTCTTTCACGGCCCAGGCTGGATGCGATTCGGTTTAAAAAGCTCTCTTGATTCTGAATGGTTCCCTTCGTCATCACTGCTCCTCCTTCGTGCGTTCACTTGTTTCTCTGTCCGCAAACCAGTCTCTGAATCTCGATTTATGCGGTGCCGGGAAGTCGCGGATCTGGGTCCAATTTTTAAGCGGGCCGGGCCCTTTCGAAATTTTTTCGTCCTCTGTAAAAGGCGTCATGGCGGCCGGCGCCCATTTTGAGCCCATTTTGTAAAGCGATAAAGAGGATGCGCCAAGTCCGAATGCTTTCATTGCAAGCTTTTCACTGATCGGCGCTCTGCCTTCTTTTTCGACGATATTCTGACGATGCTTGAGTAGCAGCTCATGAAGCGGGATTTTGACCGGGCAGGCTTCTGAACAAGCAGCGCACAGTGAAGATGCGTACGGCAGCTCCTTATAATCGTCATAACCGCCGAGCAACGGCGATAAAACCGCTCCGATCGGCCCCGAGTAGATTGAGCCGTATGAATGTCCGCCGACATGGCGGTACACAGGACAGACATTGATACAGGCGGCACAGCGGATACATTGCAGCACAGACTGGAATTCCGTTCCAAGGATATTGGATCGTCCATTGTCAACGATGACAAGATGGAATTCTTCCGGACCGTCCACTTCACCTTCCAGCTTCGGACCCGTCAAAGCTGTAATATAGCTTGTCAGCCGCTGTCCGACAGCACTTCTTGTCAGCATGCTGACAAGCACTTCAAATTCAGAAAATGACGGGACAATCCGCTCCATTCCCATGACGGTAATTTGTGTTTTCGGCAAGGTGCTCACAAGCCGTCCATTTCCTTCATTGGTCACAAGGCTGACAGAACCCGTGTCAGCGATGGCGAAGTTACAGCCGGTAATGCCGATATCCGCTTCCAGAAACTTTTTCCGGAGAATGGCGCGCGCATGCATCACCAGCTCTTCCGGTTTTTCTGTATGTTGATAGTCCAGTCTTTCTTTAAACACATCGCGTATCTGCTCTTTATTTTTATGAAGGGCGGGCGCTACGATATGTGACGGCGGATCGTGATCATCAATCTGCAAAATATACTCCCCGAGATCGGTTTCTACGACTTCACAGCCTTCCTTCTCCAGCACCTCATTCAGATTGATTTCCTCTGTGACCATTGATTTAGATTTCACAATTTTCTTCCCGTTCTTCTTTTGAATGACATCGCGAATATAAGAAGACGCCTCATCCGCTGTTTCCGCGAAATAGACATGTCCGCCTCTTTTCGCCACATTTTCGGCAAGCTGTCCAAGATAGAAATCAAGGTTTTCAAGGACATGCTGCCTGATTTCCTCTGATAATGAGCGCCACTCCTCCCAGTTTCCCAGTTCTTCTGCTGCCTCTAGGCGCCGCGTCCGCAGACGCTCCTGTGCACCCGAAACAGCGCCTCTCATAAATTCATTATCAATCCCCTGTGATACCCGCTCTTTAAAAGCGTCAGTACCGATTTTCATCGCCATGATCCTTTCCCCCTCTGTATCCAGTTTTATCTGCTGTTGAGCACTTCGGCGATGTGCATCACTTTGACATTCTTATCTTTTCGGCCAAGCCGTCCCCCGATATTCATCAAACAGCCGCAGTCAGCACCGATCAGCACCTCTGCTCCCGTTTCCTCCACACATTCGACTTTTTCATCGACCATCTGCTCAGAAATCTGCGCCATCTTGACGGAGAACGTTCCTCCGAATCCGCAGCAGTTATGTTTGCCCGGAAGCTCTGTAAACTGCAGGCCCTTCACATGGCTCAACAGCTTCATCGGCTCCTCCCGAACACCCAACAGCCTAGTCATATGGCACGACGTATGTAAGGTCGCTTTTGTATGAAGGGTCGCGCCGACATCCTCTACCCCAAGGACGTTCACAATAAAATCTGTCAGTTCATACGTTTTATCCGCCAGCTTTTGCGCTTTATCGGCCCATTTCGGATCATCCTGAAACAGGTGCGGATACTCCCGGAACATCGTTGTGCAGGAACCGGAAGGACTGACAACATATTCGGAATCCTGAAACGTTTCGATCATCCGTTTCATTGCTTTTTTGGCGTCATGTACATAGCCGCTGTTGTAAGCCGGCTGTCCGCAGCAAATCTGCCCTTCTGGAAAATCAACCTCGCACCCAAGCCGCTCCAGCAGCTCAACCGTTGCTTTTCCGACATTTGTTTGAAACATATCAACAAGACAAGTGACAAAAAGTGAGACTTTCATGATGAACCCCTCTCTCATCCCCAATATATGATCAGGTCATCTGATGACCTGAGTTAAAATAACTATATGAATATCGTACACTATTCTGACAATGGAAGGAAAGAGTTTTCTAGGGATATTTTCATTTGTGGCATATCAAAAACACTCCCGATCTCCCAGGAGTGCAGTATATGGTTAGATCCAGCCCTTTTCCTCAGCGATGCTGGCGGCTTCTGTCCGATTTTTCGCATTAAGCTTTTGGATGATTTCTGAGATATAGTTTCGAACTGTGCCTTGAGATAAATAGAGCTCCAGCGTAATGTCTTTTGTTGTCTTGCCTAAAGCCGCAAGCCTCAGAATTTCTTGCTCTCTAACGGTTAGCGGATTTTCGTCTCGCATCATATTAAACGTCAGCTCAGGGCTGAAGACACGTTTTCCCTTTACACATTTTCGAATGGCATCGGCCAGATCGTCAATTTCACCGTCTTTCAGCAGATAGCCATGTGCACCGGCCTTTACGGCGCGTTCAAAATATCCGGGGCGGGCAAAGGTGGTTAAAATAATGACCTTGCTGACGCAGCCTTTTTTCATTAATTCCTCTGCCACATTCAGCCCGCTTCGAACCGGCATTTCAATGTCCATAATGCATACATCCGGCTCCAGCTTCAAAATAGCATGTAGCGCCTCTTCCCCGTTTAATGCTTGTCCGATGACTGTCATATCCTCTTCTAAATCAAGCAAAGATCCCAAAGCGCCTAAAAGCATTCGCTGGTCCTCAGCAATAAACAGACGAATCATTCTTTTCGTCCTCCAATCATTCTGCTTTTTTAATAAGCGGAATCGTCAGTGCCACAACCGTTCCGTTATGGTCTGAAACCGTTAATCCCCCTTCAATGAGCATGAGCCGTTCTTCCATTCCCCACAGGCCATTCCCAAACATTTTCTCCTTCGGCGCTCCCTTTCCGTCATCCCGTATTACGATCCTCATTTTGTCAGCAAATTGAGAAATGGTGATGGCACAGTGGGTTGCTTTGCTGTGCTTGATAATGTTAGTCACGGCTTCCCGCATACACATACTGATAATATTTTGAGTGACGGGAGATATCACTGAAAAGTCGTCGGCTCCTTCGTATTGAAAGGTAATGTTCCCCGCTCTTAATATGTGCTGAATGTTTACGAGCTCCTCTGTTATCGTGACCGTTCTCATATCAGAAACCAGCTCTCGAACTTGCTTGAGTGCGGAGCGTGAACTGGTTTCCATTTCTTTTGCCTCAAGCTTGGTCCGTTCTGGATCAGATGCAGCCAGCCGCTGAATGAGCTGGCTTTTTAATGTAAGCAGCGACAGGGTGTGGCCAAGAGTATCGTGAAGATCACGGGCGATTCGAACACGTTCCTCCCTTTTAGAGAGTTCTTTTATCTGTTCGTTGGCTTGTGCAAGCTTAGCTTCAAGCTCAATCCTCCGAAACATAGAACGAATTCCGAATGGAGAAATGAGCATAATGACGAGAAACGGGAGAACAGAAAAAAGCTCCCGAAGCGAGACCGAATTCGCGATAAATTGGTATAGGCATGGAAAAAGCAGTATAAAGATTAAAGCGCAGAACGCACGGTTAAAATTCGTTTTCTCTTTGTAATAACCAACAAAGTTTGCCGGAAAAAAACCTAAGTATATATAGGTGATATTGTAAAACACACTATACATCAAAATAACCGCCATTTGCACGATAAGCCAATATGTAAACGAAGCTTTGCCCACGCTGCAGAATAACTGGCGATATGCCGCTACAAAAAGGAGCAGCATACCATATCCGATCCCCTGTTTGACCCCTGATTCTTTTAATAAAGAGAGGAACGGCATAATCGTATACACCAGAAAGATATAAGGGAAAAACCCGAATTCCTTCGGGAAAATAGATATTGCCTTTTTCATGTATTACACCGCTTCTTGTTTTCTTCTTATATATTTAGATAGTAGCATGAAGAGCATCATATAAGCGATTAATATCAGAATATTTTTCCAAGTCGGACTCCCACCCCGGACAAGTTCCCACGCTCCGCTCCCGAAATGATAAGACGGAAGCCACTGGCCAATGCTCTGCATCATGTCAGGCATGACCTCAAACGGCATCCACATCCCTCCGCCTAAAGCCAGCAGCATATAAAGCACATTACTGATTCCGGCCGCTGTTTCTACTTTTCTCATGAGGCCGATTAGTGTGCCTAATGCTAAAAAAGGCAATGCGCCAAACAAAATCCACAGTCCGCTCATCATCCATTCAAACGGTGACAAGGCAATATCATTGATGATTGCGCCGAACAGAAATATGACGGTAATTGATAAAACGTGAATGACACTTTGGCCGATCATCTGAGCTGATAAATAGATATGATCCGGAAGAGGCGTAAGGCGGATAAAGGCGGCCCAGCCTTGTGACCGTTCTTGTACCATTCGGATGCCAAGCGTCATGATAGAGGAACCCATCACGCTGAAGACTGTCATCGACATCAGGTAATGGGCTTCCCATGCACGTTGATCAGGGACGTTGGTATTCACTACATTTGTAAAGAAATAATAAAAGGCAATCGGCATGATCAGAGACCAAAGCACAAAGTACTTGTTCCTAAGCACCCTTTTCATTTCAGCGATGCTTTGCTTTTGCAGCACGTTCACTCACATCGCCTCCCTGTTGCCGTCAGCCAGCTGGCGAAATGCCTCATCGAGCGTTGCTTGCTCAATTCGAATATCCCGTGCATGTATGTTTTCTTGAAAGATCAGCGCCAACACTTTGTCTGTATTTGATGTCTGGATGATGGTTCTCTCATGCTCGTGGATCACTCTCTCGACTTCCGGGTGACAAGACAGCCTTTCCAATGATTCACTTGAATGAAGCGTAAAGGAAACAGACTGTTTTTGAATTCTTGAGCGGATTTGCATTGGTGAGCCGTCTGCAACAAGCTGTCCTTCAGTAAAAAATAGGATTCGCTGTGCGGCATCATCTGCTTCCTGTAAATAATGAGTTGAAAAAATAATCGTTTTTCCTTGGTCCGACAGTCCGTGAATGGTCTGCCAGAATCGGTGTCTTGATGAAGTGTCCATGCCGACTGTCGGTTCATCAAGTATAAGCAGCTCCGGGTTCCCGGCAAGAGCCAAAGCAAAGCTCAAACGGCGTTTTTGTCCGCCGGATAATTTTTCTGCTCTTGTTTTCAAATCTTCTTTGGTGAGTGCTGTTAACGAAACGAGTTCTTTCATGGACAATGGATTCGGATAATAGCTCCGGAAGAGTTCAAGGATTTCATCCACCTTAAGGCCCGGCATGACACTTACTTCCTGAAGCATTACACCTATTTTTTCACGAACCTGTTGATCATCGGGAACCCGGTTAAATAGTTTGATTTCTCCCTCACTCGGTTTCAGCAATCCTAATATCATCGAGACGACGGTCGTCTTCCCTGCCCCATTTGGCCCGAGAATGGCTGCAATTTCTCCTTTTTCAATACTGAAGCTGATGTTGTTTACAGCGGTTTTTCGCTGGAAATGTTTTGTCACGTTGCTTACTGTTACTGCTTCTTTCATCACATGAGCACCTCCTGATCGTTTACATTGATTGTAAAATGACGGAGAAGACGATGTTAGTATGGGGTGTCATGATGATGGAGTGACAAATGTCATTTTTTTCTCACCCCGGTGTCTAGGCAATCCTCCTCCTGCATCTTCCAATTCATCCATCTTTTCTATCTCCCATGTCCTCTTTCTTTTAAACTGCTGTGACATTCATAGAAAGATACACTCTTCAAACCATCCGAGTGTTATGATAGAAATATTGAACTTTATATTACTTTCCGGCTGAAAGGAGCCAATCATGAACGAAGCGATTTTGTCTAGAAATCATGTGAAGGTGAAAGGCAGCGGCAAAGCATCTATCATGTTCGCACCTGGTTTTGGATGCGATCAAAGCGTGTGGAATGCCGTGGCACCTGCCTTTGAAGAAGATCATCGGGTGATTTTATTTGATTACGTCGGTTCGGGACATTCAGATTTGCGCGCATATGACCTGAATCGTTACCAGACACTTGACGGCTATGCCCAGGATGTTCTTGATGTTTGTGAAGCTTTAGATCTGAAGGAAACCGTGTTTGTGGGTCACTCCGTCGGGGCCTTGATTGGGATGCTTGCATCCATCCGCCGCCCGGAGCTTTTTTCCCATCTGGTGATGGTGGGGCCTTCTCCTTGCTATTTGAATGATCCGCCTGAGTATTACGGAGGATTTGAAGAGGAGCAGCTCCTTGGCTTGCTGGAGATGATGGAGAAAAATTATATCGGCTGGGCGACTGTATTTGCGGCAACCGTTCTGAATCAGCCAGATCGGCCTGAAATTAAGGAAGAGCTTGAAAGCCGTTTTTGTTCTACTGATCCTGTCATTGCCCGCCAATTCGCGAAAGCGGCGTTTTTTTCTGATCACCGAGAGGATCTTTCGAAGGTAACGGTTCCCTCTCTTATTCTCCAATGTGCAGATGATATCATCGCACCTGCAACAGTAGGTAAGTATATGCATCAGCATCTGCCTTATAGCAGTCTGAAACAAATGGAGGCTCGCGGACATTGCCCTCATATGAGCCATCCAGATGAGACGATACAGCTGATCGGCGATTATTTAAAAGCACACGTGTGATATAGGAACGAAAGGGATAGAGGTGACCCTCTTAGATGGACAAACAATTGAATGATGCACCATGCGGTTTCCTCGCTTTGTCAGAAGAGGGGTCGATCATAGCTGCCAACCGCACCCTTATCAAGATTCTGGATTATGAACCGGAGCAGGTTATCGGCCAGCACATGAATATGATGTTGACCATTCCCGCGCAGCTTTTCTGCCAGCTTTATTTTTTTCCGCTTTTGAAATTGGAGCATCACATCGAAGAAATATACATTTCCCTGAAAGCAAGAGATGGAGAAGAAATTCCCGTCCTTATCAATGCTATTGCGAGACACGATAGCGGGGCTTCTGTCTTTGATTGTGTTCTGATTCCAATGCGAAAGCGAAATGAATATGAAAATGAGCTGCTGATAGCCAGAAATGAGGCTCAGGAAGCTTTGCTTGCCAAACAGAAAGCCAATGCGGAGTTAGAAATTGCCTTGGAAACGCTGAAAGCAAAACAAGAAGAACTTCTTGAGATCAATAAACAAAATCAACAATTTAAATTAAACACCAAAAGAGAGCTTGAACTCGCCAGAAAGATCCAGAAAAACTCGTTGACTGAACCGATTGTAAACGATCAGGTTCAGATTGACTCTTATTACAACGCATCGAGTGAATTGTCAGGTGATCTTTACGGATATTATCAAATCGATGAACACCGTTACGGCATTATTATCCTTGATGTGATGGGGCACGGAATTTCATCTGCATTGATTACGATGTCTCTTCATCCTTTGTTCCAGCGCCAGATCACGCAAGGTCTCAGCCCCGTTAAAGTTATGAAGGAATTGGACCGGCACCTTCACAGCTTGTTTCAAAATGATGAGGAAGCAAGACATTATTGCACTGCTATTTATCTCGAGATTGATATAGCACGGCAAAGAATTGATTATGTCAACGCAGGGCATCCGCCGGCACTTTGGCAGGACGATAGCGGAACTCAACATCTGCTTCACGCGACCTCGCCTCCGATCGGGATGTTTGAAGACTTAGAGTTTCAGTCAAGCAGCCTTTCATACACGGAGGACGGAAGATTGCTTCTGTATACGGATGGCGTGATGGATCCTACGGCTTCATGTTATTTATTTGATTTACTAAAGGATCATCCTGATTCGCCAATCGCTGACCTGAAGGAGAAAATCCTTACATCACTGCAGCATCAAAAGGAAGCTCATCATAAGAGTGATGACGAATGTTTTATATTAGTTGATGTAAAATAAAATGATCCATGAGACATAACAATGATTTGTTACATCTCATGGATTTTTTTGTTTCAGCGTTTCTTTGGAATATGTCCTGACTCCGCATATTGAAACACCTGCAAGGAAGGCAGCGGGTGTCCATTAAAATCAAATAAAGCTTGATTATCTACAGCACTTCCCCCATACCACTTCCCGGCGTCTTCAGGGTCGTATTCAGCAGCATAGCTGGACGCCCACCCTGACCCGTATGTTTCCCATAACACTTTGTTTTTCTCTATCTGTGTCTTCGGCCCGACTGGAATCCACGCCGGCTCCCAGTAGAAAACACCAAGTCCTGCTTTGCCCGTATTCGCCACTGCCTCCATTACATCTCTTACTGCAGTTGCCTGGCCTTGAACAGAAATTGGATATGGCAACGTCTGCCCGCTTTTTGGTGCTGTATTTCCATGCCCATCGCCATCCTCAGCGGTATAGGTGTACGATGTCTCCGCCACCATGACTTTTTTGCCGTACGTATTGGCAACAGCCTTCAGCACGGAGGTCAAATTTTGTAATGTGCCATGCCAGAAAGGATAATAGGAGCTAGCAAACACATCATAATCCACTTTGTTTTTGCTGAGTGTTTCTGCAATAAATGAATACCTTCCAGCCGTTTCAGGATTGGTAAAATGCAGGGCGACCAAAATATTTGAATTTGTCTCCCTGACCGCTCGGCTTCCTTCATTAAATAATTGGCACATCTTCGTCCAATCAGTCTCACCGGCAAATCCTCCTGTTGTTTCATTTCCGACCTGAACCATGCCGATGTCAACGCCTTCCTTGATCATCTTTTGCAGGCTTTGTTTCGTATACTCATAGAGCTTTGCTTTTTTTGCTTCAAAGCTGAGATTCGCCCAGGCTTTGGGCACCTTTTGTTTCGCTGGATCGGCCCAGAAATCAGAGTAGTGAAAGTCGGCCAGCACCTTCATTCCGTTCGCTGTCGCTTTTTTTCCGATTTCGATGGCTTTTTGAACATCATTGTTTCCCCCGCCATACCCGTTGCCATTTGAATCATACGGGTGATTCCAGATGCGGACGCGAACATAGTTGACCCCAGCCTGTTTTAAAGTTGTAAAGATATCCTGGCGTTTTCCGTTTGTATTGTAAAAGGTGACACCGCTGTTTTCCAAAGCAATAACGCTGGATACATCTGCCCCTTTGATAAAATCCTTGTTCATCCCCTCTACTTTTTTAACAAAAAGATCCTCTGCCCGAAGCTCTGACACGTGCTTCTCCTTCTCAATGGCAGCGGCATATCCTGTTGAACTACATGCACTCCACACGATGGCAGCCGCAAAGAACATTTTCACTTTGCTTTTCATGATTTCATCCCCCCAAGACTTAGCAAGCGTTTTCATTCTATAGAAAAAAGAATCCGCCCATATCGAGCGGAGCATCAGCCTAATGTGTGTTTACGACAATTCTCACTTCATACTTTTCCATCGTCAGGTCGCCTGACAATATGTCTCCTGTCATTATGTCCTTCACACTCTGATCAAACGTGACCAGCTGTTTTTCTTCCGTGAAATTCATGACAAAAATATAATCATTGTCCTGATCCTGCCTCGCTTGTACGGAGACGCCTTTTCCGTGCCGAACCGGAAAAACTGGAGAGAGAGACAGGTCTGTGATCAGACCCTCATAGAAATCACGCTGAAATTGATCCTCCAAACGCGCGCCGATAAAATACGCCTTGCCCTGCTGATACTCATGGCTTGTGACCGCTGGCGTGCGCGCATAAAAATCTTCTTGATACACCGCTTCCACTGAAGCTGTCTTTACATCAATCACGGTTGCATAATCCTTCATTTCATATATTTGGCTGCGGTAGCTGACAGCGTTTCGATCCTTCGGATACAGGGTGTCCGTTTCAAGAGGCTCAACTCCAAATATAGCTTGAAGATCCGGATGCCATCCGCCTGTGTATGTTAAGTCATGCTCATTCACAACCCCGCTGATATACGTCATGACTAAGGTGCCGCCGTCAGCCGTAAACGCTTTTAAACGGGAAACGGTGTCCTCGCTGATTAAATACAGCATCGGGACGATCAGCAGTTTATATGGTGAAAAGTCTTGTTCTTTCGTGATGACGTCGACAGGGATATCGTGTTCCCAGAATGTGCGGTAATGCTGCTGAAGCGTTTGCGGATAACGTTTTGTCGCCTTCGCAAACCCCTGAGCATCCTCGAGCGCCCAATGATTTTCCCAGTCATATAAAATCGCGGTTTGAGCCGGCCTCTTCGTTCCGACAACTTCGGACAGCCGTTCCAATGTCTCGCCTACCTTGGCCACTTCTTGAAAGACGCGGTTCTTCGGGCTATTGTCATGATCCACAACCGCTCCGTGTAATTTTTCTGATGACCCCCGTGATTTGCGGTATTGGAAATAGAGAACGCTGTCCGAGCCGTGGGCAATCATTTGCATGGATGACAGCAGATTCATGCCCGGGCGCTTTGCCTTGTTGACGTTATGCCAATTGACCGCGCTTGGCGTACACTCCATTAATAAGAAGGGCTGCTGCTTCAAGCTTCGGTACAGATCATTGATAAAGCCGACCTTCATCGCCAAATCAGCTGTGCTTTCCCAGTCATTGTGCCAGACAGGATAAGCGTCCCAGCTGATGGCATCGACATGCTTTGCAAATTTGCTGTAGTCGAGGCCCTGATACGGGATCAAATCCGGTGTGTCAGCCATAAAATTCGTTGTGATAGGGATATCAGGCGTCAATTCTTTCAGCGGAATGATTTCATTTTCATAAAACGAAATCGTTTGATCGGTGACGAACCGGCGCCAATCTAAATTCAGGCCATGCAAGCCATTTTCACCGATCGGCGAAGGGCTTTCAATTTGTGACCAGTCATTGAACGTATGGCTCCAAAAAGGGGTCCACCACGCATGGTTCAATGTCTTGAGGCTGTTGTCATATTTCGATTTCAGCCACTCCCGGAAAGCATGCTGGCATAAATCACAGTGGCAATCTCCCCCGTATTCGTTTGAAATGTGCCACATTAACAGCGCCGGGTGATGTCCGTATCGTTCTGCTAATAAGCGGTTGATGTGCCGTGTTTTTTCTCGGTAGACTTTAGATGTGAGGCAGTGGTTGTGCCTTCCGCCGTGCAGCTGTTTGACGCGGGAGGCATTGACGCGCAAAACTTCCGGATAGGTTTGCGACAGCCAGGCCGGACGGGCTCCGCTCGGCGTTGCTAATATGACCCGGCCGCCTATACTGTGAATCCGCTCAAAAATATCATCCAGCCATTCAAATTGATATACGCCCTCCTCCGGCTCAAGTGCGCTCCATGCAAAAATGCCGACAGAAAACGTATTCGTATGAGAAAGCTTCATCAGTTTGATATCGTCAGCTAAAATATCGGGCCGATCCAGCCACTGATCGGGGTTGTAGTCTCCCCCATGGAGCATAAATTTTGCTTTTGTTACGTGCGTTTTTTCAAGCTTTGACATCACATTCTCCTCCTTGTTCTCTTAGCCCTTCGTTCCGCCTGCGGTTAATCCGGACACAAAATTCTTTTGCAGCATAATAAAGATGACGGCAACCGGTATGCTGATAAGCAGGGCTCCGGCCGCAAATGTCGTATAGCTGGCCCCCATGACATCATTCACTAAATTGAATAGACCGACGGGCAATGTATATGATTCAGGCGTTCTCAATATGGTTGAGGACAGCACAAAATCTCCGAGCGGACCGGTAAAGCCGTTCATGGCCACGACTGCCGCCATCGGTTTTGATAATGGCAGAATGATCTGGAAGAAGATTCTGGTGCTGCTGGCTCCGTCAATCTTGGCGCTTTCGTCTAAATCCATCGGAATGGAATCCATGTACCCTTTCATCAAATACGTATTCATCGGGATCAGGCCGCCGATATAAAGCAAGATTAGCAGCCAGTGGCTATTGATCATTCCCAAGATTTGCGCCAGCACAAACAAGGCAATTAAAGCTGAAAACTGAGGAATCATCTGCAGCAATAAAAAGAGCGTTAAAGCGTATTTCCTGCCTTTGAAGCGAAAGCGCGAAAACGCATAGGCCGTAAACGTCACACAGAGCAAAGACCCTGCCATTGTAAACAGGCTGATCTTCATTGAGTTGACATACCACTGCACATATTGAAGGCTTTCTTTGCCCGCAAATAATTCCTTGTAATGGTCGAATGTCGGATGCTTCGGAATGATGGATGTACTGATTAAGCTGTTGCCGGGATTAAAGCTTGCGCCTGCCGTCCAAAGGAGAGGATAAACAATGATGACCGCCATAAAGGCTAGCAACAAGTAAGAGAAAAGGAGACGGATATATTTTCTGACCTTCATATCTGCCAGCATGCCTTATGCCTCCTCTTTAAAAGACTTTGTCTGTCTGAACTGCCACAATGCGATGGAGATGACAAACACAGATAATAAAATCGTTAAAGCCGCAGCAAGAGAATATTGGCTTGACTGCATTGTCAATTTATAAATCCATGAAACGAGGATATCTGTCCCGCCGGCTGTTGATCCGGTTACAGCCGGACCTCCGCCATTGAATAGATAGATAATATTAAAGTTATTAAAATTAAACGTAAACTGGGTAATGATAATCGGAGCCATTGCAATGAACACCATCGGAAGCGTGATGTATCTCAGCTTTGAAAAGACAGAAGCGCCATCAATCGTAGCTGCTTCATACAGATCGTCCGGGATGGATTGCAATACGCCTGTTGAGACGAGAAAGATGTACGGAAATCCGAGCCAGCCCTGCATGAGAATCAATGCAAGCCTCGACCAATTGGCATCTGTCATCCACGGAAGCGGATCTATCCCGAAGAAAGCCAAGATGTCGTGATTCATCGCACCGAAGCTATCATTAAACAGTCCCGCAAAAATTAAAATCGTCACAAAACCGGGAACGGCCCATGGCAAAATCAGAATCGTCCGAAAAAAACGTTTAAACCGAAGGTCTTTCTGGTTAACAATGATCGCGAGAAAAATCCCCAAGGTGACTTGCAGTGTGGATGCAGCAAGTGTCCAAACCACCGTCCAAGCCAGTACATCAAAAAAAGTCGACCTCCAAATATCAACTGTGAAAATATTTGCGAACGTTTGAAAACCGACCCAATCAATTAATTTTGCAGGAGGAGAATGATACAAATCATAGTTTGTAAACGCTAATGCAAAGCTGAATAAGATAGGAAAGATCACGGCGAAAATTAAAATAAACAAAGATGGGCCGCTGACGACATAAGGATAGCCCTCAGAAATGATATGCTGGTATTGTTCCTTTAAGGAACTTAATGGCTTATTTTCATCACGCTGTTTTCCGCTTTGGAACGCATCGCGAAGATTTACATAATACACCGCAAGGCCAAAGCAGGTCACGATGACAGCAATAATCCCTTCCGCCAGCAGAAAAACGGAATTATCCCGCGGCACTTCTGTTCCCAGTGTAAAGATTCCCCAAAACCCCATATTGAGCAGATCTCCAAAGACCGCAAAAAACGATGCGCCTAAGAAAAGAAAGACAATACCTTTTATCCATTGCTTGTTATAAAATTGCCCGAGTCCCGGAATGATAGAAAGCAACAAAGCGACTTGACGATGCTGCACCGTTTTCACCTCTCTTACAATACAAATCTAGCTTTCTCTTTATTTTCCGCTGTGCTTTGCCTTAATTTGTCCTTTGGCCGTTTCAGCTGCTTGATCCAATGCTTGTTTCGGATCTGCCTTCCCTGTTGCAACCGTCTGTAATGCTGAATCAGCCGGCGTCCATATTTCATTCATTTCCGGAATATTTGGTGTTGGCTCTGAGAAACGGGATTGTTCAGTAACAGCCCGTGCCGCCTCGCTTTTCATAATAGCCGGGTCATTGGCTAGGGATTTCACAGCAGGAACTTCTTTCGTTTCTTCATATCGTGTTTTAGAATTTTTTTCATTTGCCAGGAAAACGGCTAATTCTTGCGCCAGCTCTTCATTCTTTGAAAATGCACTAACGTTGTAGCTTTTGACGCCGATAAAGGAGCTCATGTTTTTCCCATTTTCCAGCTTCGGCAGTTTCGTAATGCCATAATTGATTCCTGCTTTCGAAAAAGCTTCTACATTCCATGGCCCAGAGATAATTGCGGCGGCTTTTCCTTCTGTGAACAGCGATTCCAATACGTTAATCCCTTGTTCTCCAATAATGCCAGCCGGGAACAGGCCATCTTTGTAAAACTTCTGAATCAGCGCCGCACCTTTGACAGCTCCTTCATTATTAATTCCAATGTCTGACGGGTTATAGCTCCCATCTTTGGCCTTTCCAAAAATGTATCCGCCATATCCGCTCATCACACTTTCTGCATAATAAATTTGATCGAATAGGGCTAAAAAGCCAAATTTGCTGCCATTAGCAGTCTTTTTGGAATAGTCGTACCACTCTTCCAGCGTTTTGGGCAATTCCTTTTCGGAGATGAGATCTTTGTTGTAAAAAAGGACAGTCGTTTCGACCGCTTTTGGCAGTCCATAAAGCTTTTGATCTACCATTTGAGACTGAATGGAAGCGTCAGTATAAAGTGATTGAACGTCTTTTTTGACATGTAATTCCTTGAGTAATCCTTCCGTGACAGCGGTTCCGATTTGGTCCCCTGGCATTGTTAACACGTCAGGGCCTGTGCCGGCCGGTCCGTCCATTCGCAAATCTTCAATCTGCTTGGCATACGGTTTTTCAACGACTTTGACCTTCACATCATGCTCTTTTTCAAACGCAGCAACGGCGTCTTTAATGCCGATGCTCTTTTCTTTATCCTCCCATACAACAAGCTCTGACCCTTTTGAACTCGATTTGGCGCTGCTGCTTTCCTTTGGGCCGCAAGCCGCCAAGGATAAACTGACAGCTGCGCAGAGCATGAATAAGGAACACTTTTTTGCCATTTTCATTGATTGTCACCCTTTCGGTAGGAATGAAAGCGCTTTAAAGATAATATAGCACGCCTGAGAAAATGTGTAAACAAACTTTTTACCTTATAGAGTAAATTTTTTTACCTAAATAAAAAAATGACTTAGTGTCCTAAGTCATCCTTCATTCATACTCTTCCTGACGATTAATTCTGCGCCCACATATAATGTTTTTACCGTTCTTCTCTTGTCCTGCACTTGTTCAAGCAGTAATTGAACAGCATTTTTACATAATTCATGTATATCAATATGAAACGTCGTCAGAGGAGGCGAGACATACTTCGCGAAGCTGATGTTGTTGATACTCACAATGCTTACCCTGTTTGGTATGGCAATTCCTTTTTCGTTCAGGGCTTGCAGGCAGCCCACTGCAATCGGGTCCGCTGCAATCATAAAAGCAGTCGGAAGCTGATCGCCTAATGTGTCGATCGCTGCTGACATCAGGCGGTAGCCGTTTTCTACCGAGAATCCGCGATGACAAAAAATATAGCGCTCGTCCAGCATGGCTTTTTCCCTCATATAGGATCTGAAGGTTTGTTCACGGATGTCCATTTCATCCTGATTGGTATTCGGATTTTTGTATGTGCCGCCGATAAAACCGATGCTCTTATGCCCCTTCTCAGTCAGGATGTTTACCGTCTTCCTTGTCATTTGTGCCAAATCGGGCCTTACCGAGTCAAAATGATCGGGATCAGGAGTTGAATCGATGAACACGCCGTTTTCAGTGAGATTTCTGAGGAAAGCCAGCTCTTCATCTGAAAATGTGCCAACGGCAATAAACCCTTCCGTATGTTCAGGAATGCTCTCGATTCCATCCGCTATTTTATAAGTGGTCATATCGACATTGAATGCTTTCGCCAGTTTCTCTACTTCTAATCTCATCGTTTTAAAATAGACATCTTCTAATTCTTCTTTATCTGTCAGCCAATATAAAAACGCAATATGTTTCACCAGCGGCCTTACTGTTTTTTTGCGGTAATTGAGCTTCTCCGCCGCTTCATAGATTTTCTCCCGTGTCTCATCAGGAACAGAAAGGCTTTCATCGTTATTTAAAACGCGGGAAACGGTTGAGATTGAAAATCCCGCTTCCTGCGCGATATCTTTAATTGTCGCCATTGTATCTGCCTCCATTATTCAGCTCGCATTGTTTTAGTAAAATATTTTACTTTCTTTTTCACGAATGTCAAGTGCACAAAGCCCTCTGGCTGCCATGTAAAAAGACTGAACCATTTGCGGCTCAGTCTCAGTTGTTCGTATCATTCGAAACCGGCGGAATTGCCCGGGAAATGAGTTGGTTATTGCACATTTTCCTCGAAATATCCCGAAAGCACATCTTCCACATTCGTCAAATGCGCCAGCATGGCGGCTTCCGCCTCTGCACCGTTCCCGGCAGCCACAGCATTGTAAATCCGTTCGTGCTCCTCATACAGCCGCTGAACGGAGGTCTTCTTGGAAAACAGCCAGATTTTCCTCGTTTCCCTCATTGTTTCCAGCAGCAATGATGACACGTGATTCATCAAGTGTTTAAGAAGTTCATTTTGAGAAGCGTCCGCAAGCGCAAGATGAAATGCGAAGTCTGCTTTCTCTCCCAGCTCCCCGTCCGCTTCAATGCTGCCCATTTCCTTTAGTGCATCCTGAATTCTTTCGAGATCTGCTTCTGTCCTTTTTTCAGCCGCTAGTGAAGCCACGCCGATTTCAAGCAGTTTTCTGACCTCGAGCAGCTGCTTGACGTCCTCTTTTTTCATCAGAAGGGCCGCTGAGAGCGGCTGAGAGATTTGATTGAGCTCAAATTCCTTCAGATACGTGCCTTCTCCCTGTTTCATTTCGACAAGCCCCATCGCCTTTAGCGCAGAAAGTGCTTCGCGAACCGCTGAACGGCTGACTTGAAAGCTCTCAGCAAGCGCCTGAACAGAGTCCAGTTTATCCCCCGGCTTCAATTCGCCGTTTTTGATCATATCTAATAGGGCATCCGCTACTTCTTCATATATTTTTTTTGTTTTAATCTGTTTGTATTTCAATGCAATTCACCCCGTAACTTGTAGGTCTGGCTGTTTACGATCTATTATACTCTGTTTTGTGGGCCGCCAAAAGATTTTGACTATTTTGTCAAAAAGTCTTGTACTTTGATTTTTTTCAAAATATAATGCTAGGTAACTGGTCTTATTACCCAGTCATCAGATGATCATATCATCTATAGAAACCGCTTACATATGGCGCCAGTTTATGTTTCAAGGAGGGGTTTGGGATGCAATGGACACAGGCATATACGCCTATAGGGGGAAATTTGCTATTATCAGCGCTTGCCGCACTTGTACCGATTATTTTCTTTTTTTGGGCACTCGCGATTAAACGGATGAAGGGGTATACAGCAGGCTTGGCCACATTGGGGATCGCCCTTATCATTGCTGTATTGGTTTATCGGATGCCGGCGGAAAAAGCGCTGATGTCCGCGACACAAGGAGCCGTATACGGATTGTTGCCGATCGGCTGGATCATTGTGACGTCTGTTTTTTTGTATAAAATCACTGTGAAAACGGGACAGTTTGATATCATTCGCAGCTCTGTTCTCTCAATTACTGATGACCGACGGCTTCAAGCTCTCTTGATCGCTTTTTCATTCGGGGCTTTTTTAGAAGGGGCAGCAGGCTTCGGAGCGCCGGTCGCCATTTCTGCCGCGCTGCTGGTCGGTCTCGGCTTTAATCCTCTTTATGCTGCGGGGATCTGTTTGATCGCCAATACGGCGCCGGTTGCCTTTGGGGCAATTGGGATTCCAATTACAGCCGTAGAAGGGCCGACAGGGATTCCGGCGATGGAGATTTCGCAAATGGTCGGGCGGCAGCTGCCGTTTTTATCCGTATTTATTCCTCTTTATTTAATCATCATCATGAGCGGGTTCAGGAAAGCCTTGGAGATCTGGCCGGCGATTCTCGTATCTGGTGTTTCCTTTGCCGTTGTTCAATATCTCAGTTCCAATTTTTTAGGGCCTGAGCTGCCCGATGTTTTGTCAGCTCTTGTTTCAATGGCTGCGCTTGCTGTGTTTTTGAGATGGTGGACGCCGAAAACAACATTCCGGTTTGCCGGTGAACAAGAGTCGGCCGCCTCAATTGAAACGGCGCGCACAAATCCGGCGGCGCCTGCGTACAGCGGCGGACAGATTTTTAAGGCTTGGTCGCCATTTCTGCTGCTGACGGCGATGATTTCCGTATGGGGCATTCCATCTGTCAAATCCGCGCTGACCGGGCATTATGAAGGCTCTGCGGTGTTCTTAAAGTGGCTGAATGCTGTTGGAGAAAAACTGACTTTTTCCCCAGGTGTGCCTTTTTTGAACAATCAGATTGTCAATGCTGACGGTACACCGATTGAAGCGGTTTACAAGTTGGAGGTGCTTGGTTCGGCCGGCACCGCGATTTTGATTGCCGCAGTGCTGTCAAAGTTCATCACGGCGATTTCATGGAAAGACTGGGGAACCGTTTTTAAAGAAACAGTCCAAGAATTGAAGCTTCCGATTTTGACCATTGCTTCTGTCGTTGGTTTTGCCTATGTCACCAACTCCTCGGGAATGAGCACGACACTCGGGATGACACTCGCGCTGACAGGTTCGATGTTTACCTTCTTTGCGCCCGTTCTCGGCTGGCTCGGCGTCTTCATTACCGGCTCGGATACTTCCGCCAACCTGCTGTTCGGCAACCTGCAGAAAGTCACCGCATTATCAGTCGGCATGGACCCCGTTCTGTCTGTGGCCGCCAACTCTTCAGGCGGTGTCACAGGAAAAATGATTTCACCGCAGTCGATAGCGGTGGCATGCGCCGCGGTAGGCCTCGCCGGAAAGGATTCAGATCTTTTCCGCTTTACCATTAAACACAGTCTGTTTTTGCTGCTGCTCGTTTGTATCATCACCTTTTTGCAGCATCACGTATTCAGCTGGATGATTCCTTAAAAAAATCCTCCCGTCTAGGGAGGATTTTATTTATATCGCTTTCTCGCTGCCGATGACGGAATATTCATTTGATCGCGATATTTTGCCACGGTGCGTCTCGAGATTTGGATGCCGTGTTGTTCATACAGCAAATCGACAAGCTTTTGATCTGAAAGCGGTTTTGTTTTGTCCTCTTGATTGATCAGGTCTTCAAGATGCATTTTGACTGCATAATTCGACGCATCTCCCTCTCCTGAAGCCTCGGCTTTTGCTGAGAAAAAGAGTTTCATCTCAAACAGCCCGTAAGGCGTTTGTATTGTTTTCCCTTTAATGGCCCGGCTCACAGTTGATTCATGAAGGCTTAGACAGTCCGCCACCTCTCTGAGAGTCAGCGGCTTCATTGCGCTTCGCCCTTTCAGAAAGAAATCCTTTTGGCGTGTGATCAGTTCATTGATAATTCTCGTGATTGTCTGTTTTCGCTGCCGCAGCGCGCGGCTCAGCCAGCGCCACTCCTGATATTTCGCAGATAAATAGGAGACAGTATCCTGACAGGAGCCGGATGATAAAAGCGTTCTGTACTGCGGATGCAGATCGATCTCGGGAAACGAGCAGGTATTCAGTTCCGCTGCAATGTGCCCGTTTTTTACGGTGATAAAAATGTCAGGCTCAATATACACATCTTGCTCTGGCCGGGCAAACAGAAGGCCAGGTCTAGGATGAAGAGCCGCGATATCATCTGAGATATCTTGAATGGTATGAAGCGGAATTCCCGTCTCTACTGAAAGCGCTTTCCATTTTTTTTGCGCAAAAGCATCAAAATGAGCTGAAATCAGCATTTCCGCTTGTTCATTTCTGTTCGGCAGCCGCTGTAATTGAAGAAGGATGCATTCCTGCAAAGATCTCGCACCGATTCCAGCCGGTTCTAATGACTGGAGTTTTGCCAAAACAGCCTCCGTTTCCTTAGCCGATACAGATAGGCGCCGTGCTGCCTCCTCCACATCTTCTTCCAAGTACCCGTTTGAATCAAGCGAATGAATCAGATAATTAAAAATCTTTTTTTCAGTGTTGGTCAGATTCATATCGAGTGACTGCTGTTTTAACGCATCCTGCAATGTTTTTTGCGGATCACTTAATTGAAGGCCCGCTTCCTGTGCATTCATCCTGTTTTTGTTTGTTTTATGGTAAGATAGTGGCGGTGTGTCTGTTTCCTTTCGTTCAATAAGAGGGTTTTCCAGTGAGAGCTCATCAATGTACTCGGCGAGTTCTGCCGAATGATAGCCAAGCAGCGTGATGGCCTGCCTGAGCTCCTGTGTCAGTTGAGGCTTTAATACTTGTACTTGCTGAAGTTTCATATCCATCATGCTCACTCCCCTTTCTTCATTGTACATGATTGAGATCACACCGTATACATTTATGAAAAAGGAGCTGCCAAAGAAATGTCTGAACTTTTTTCCGTCCCTTATTTTATTGAGAATTTAAAACAGCATATTGAAATGAATCAGTCTGAGGATAAAATCCACGCGATGAACAGCTACTACCGTTCCGTTGTTTCAACACTAGTGCAGGACCAGCTGACGAAAAACGCAGTTGTCCTGAAACGGATTCAGCATTTAGATGAAGCATACAACAAAGTCAAACGTGGAGAATCAAAATAAACCTTCCGCTCACATGTGAGCAGGAAGGTTTTCCTTCTTTGAGGCGTGCTGGATGAGCCGGGTGCCTGGCACTCCTTCCATCCAGGTATGAAAGTAATTGGCGTTTTTCCCATAGGAATTATCAATGACCGTGTTTTCTTTTTGAAGAAGAGCGGACAAGATGTGTCCGTGCAGCCTTGACGTTTCCACCGATTCGTAACGGCTGAAAAACCGAATGGCTTTTTGGACGATATAATCCGAGTATTTTCCCCATATATACGCAATGGGCAAAGGGTTGCCTGCTTTTTTATTCAGGACGTTCAGCGTTTGCAGAAAAGCAATCGTCCGGCGGTCTGAAGCTGACAGCACCGTGCGCCAGTCGTAGCTTTCCGCTTCTGTGTGTTCCTGAAGCGCCTGGTTTGCTTCATGATCTGTTCGGATAAATCTCAGCTTTTGATTGGACGGCTGCTGCGTGGGAATGACGGGAAACAGCTGATGAGCCATATCAGGCAGAAGCTGAATGTGATTTTTTGAAAAATAAGCCTGTGCCGTAGCATAGGAGGCTTTTTCCCTTGTCATGATGTGAAGGTTCGCATGCTTAGAAAATATCTCTGCCGTCCGTTTGAGGTTGTCTTTGTTTTGAAAATAAATCGATTGCGGCAGGATCACAATTTTGTGGTTCGGATAGGTTTGGACGATTTTCTCTCTAAAGCCTTGATAATACGGATACAGATCCCCGAAGTTTCCGCCTCCCTGGCAGACGATGATGAGATTAGGATCCAGCTTTCGCCCGACTGGAAAATTGTCAGGATTCCAGCGTTTTCTGACCCGAATCCCGTGTTCTTTAAAGAAGGCTTCTGTTCCTTTCATAATAAATAAATCCCCTACATTCCCATATAGAGGATAGTCAGCATATATAATCTCTGATTGTTTCGGAATGACGTCGAGCAGCCCGGACAGTTTCTGTTTCAGGCTGATCATCGAATGCTTGCTGTCCATTTCTTCACCTCGGCAGTTTGGAATAAGTGCAGTAGCACTTCAATGACCCGGTCTTGCTCATCTTCTGTCATATTGGACCCCGATGGGAGACAGATTCCTCGCTTGAACAAATCTTCGCATACGCTTCCTGTATCTTCATGAGAATAAAATAAAGCCGGATCGAACAGCGGCTGGGTATGGAGCGGCTTCCACAGCGGACGGGCTTCAATGTTTTCTTCAGCAAGACGTTGAACTACGTCATATGGGCTGAGCCCGTTATCAAGTGTGAGCGTGGTGAGCCAGCGATTGGATACGCCTGCTGCGTACTCCGGCATAAAGCGGACGCCGTCTATGTGACCGAGCGCATTTTTGTATCTCGTGAAAATGGTCCTTCTTTTCTCCACTCGCTCTTCCAGCACATCAAGCTGGGCAATGCCGACGCCGGCTAAGATATTGCTCAGCCTGTAATTATGTCCAATTTGACTGTGTTGATAATGAACAGCCGGCTCTCGTGCCTGCGAAGCGAGAAATCTTGCTTTTTCCATTGCTGCTTCATCATTTGAAACGAGCATCCCTCCCCCTGATGTGGTAATGATTTTGTTCCCGTTAAATGAAAAAATGCCGAAGCGCCCGAAAGTTCCGCTTTGCTTCCCTTTATAGACTGTTCCGAGAGATTCGGCTGCGTCCTCAATGACAGGAACTCCGTATGCATCACACAGGCTTACGATTTCATCCATTTTCGCACTCTGCCCATATAGATTGACGGCAATCACCGCTTTTGGCAGTGTTCTGTTTCTTTTCGCTTCCTCCAATGCTCTTTCAAGGGCTGTCGGCGACATATTCCACGTATCAGGCTCAGAATCAATAAAGACGGGCACCGCTTTTTCATATAGAATCGGATTGGCGGTTGCTACAAATGTGAAGGACTGGCAAAACACGCTGTCACCTTCTTTTACCTCAAGTAAACGCAGCGCGAGATGAATCGCCGCCGTTCCTGAGCTGACCGCAGCAGCTGCTTTTACACCGACTCGTTCTGCCAGCTGTTCTTCAAATGAATTCACGAGCGGCCCAAGCGGCGCAATCCAGTTTGAGCGAAAGGCTTCTGAAATATAGTGCTGCTCCCTGCCGCTCATATGAGGGGGAGATAAGTAGATTTTTTTATGCATAGAATCATCCTTTGTTTGATGTTTGAATGGAAGAAATGATGCGTGCCGGAGCACCGGCCGCCGTTACCCTGTCAGGTATGGGACGGATCACCGCGGAGCCGGCTCCGACAATGCTCCAAGCCCCGATTGTGATCTGCGGTATGACGGATGCACCGGTTCCGACGTGAGCGCCTTCCTGAACGGAAACCGCTCCTGACAGCGTGGCACGCGGGGAAAGATGAACGTAATCGCTGATTTGATTGTCGTGCTCTGCCACTGCACCCGTATTGATGATGCAGTGGGCGCCGATGCGCGCATCCGCCTGAATGATCGCGCCCGCCATAATTACTGTCCCTTCCCCAATGACAGCCGACCTGCTGACGATGGCTGACGGGTGAATCAATGTAATAAAATCATCTTTCCTCAGTCCCAGTCGCTCCGCCAGCTGTTTTCTGACACTGTTATTCCCAACAGCAATCAGAAACAGCACATCAGGAATGAGCCTGCGTAGTTCATTAACGGCTTCCGGCGGTCCTGTGTACCATTCTTTTCCGCCTTCGAACGTTTTGAATTTATCATCCAGCACCGCGGCTAAGCGCGTATCTGAGCGGGCGTTTATCAGCTCTCTGATCACCTTTCCGTGTCCGCCGTCACCCACAATGGCCACGTTTTTCATGAGGACACATCTCCGCTTCCGGTAAACCGTTCCGCGGTCACATGATTGGTTTGCTGAATCCCTTCTGAAACAAGGACCTTTCGCACCGTCAAACATAAAATTTTCAAATCGAGAAAAAATGACCGGTTGTCAACGTACCAAACATCTAATTCAAATTTCTTTTCCCAGGAAATCGCGTTTCTGCCATTGATTTGCGCCCAGCCTGTGATACCCGGCTTCACCTCATGGCGCCGTGCCTGTTTTTCTGTATAAAGAGGCAGATAGTCCATCAAAAGCGGCCGCGGCCCGACAAGGCTCAGATCGCCCTTCAGGACATTCAGGAGCTGCGGAAGCTCATCAATGCTCAGCTTTCTGATCAGCCTGCCCGTTTTCGTCAGCCGGACTTCATCAGGCAGCAGATTTCCCTCACCGTCCCGTTCATCCGTCATTGTCCGGAACTTATATAGGGTGAACGGTTTGCCGTGCAGGCCTGGCCTTACTTGCTTAAAGAAGACAGGTGATCCTATTTTCAGCCTGACAACGGCGATGGTGAACAGAATGATCACACTTGTACAGCACAACAAAAAAATGGCGGCCGTCAGATCAAAAAGTCGTTTCAGGATCAAAGATTCACAGCTCCTTTCGTTTTTCGAAACCGTTTTAATACCAGCTGTCTTTCCTCTTTTGTACAAACGAGCATAAAAGCGAAAACAGCGTAGAAAAAGCTGACTGTCACTCCCGTCGCTATCAATGACGGCCAGCTGTCAATCTTCACAATGAACTGAATTGCCTTACAGACCGTCCAGGCAAACACAGCGGCTGAAAGAGGCCCGATGATGCCTTTAAAGAACACGTGCTTTTTGTAGCCTGTAATGCGGGATACGTAAAGCGGCGTAAAGATGGCATTTTTTAAAATAAGAGAAATGGCCCCTGCCAATGTTATGCCGTACAGACCGAGATGAGCCGGCCCGCTCAGCGTGACCGCCAGCACCACATTCACCGCACCTAACAGCAGGGTAACAATCGCCGGTGTTTTTTGTTGATTAAAAGCGGTCCATATATAAAACAGCGGCATAAAGGCGAGGCTGACAACCAAGTATCCGGCATGAATAAATAAAAGCGGTGCTATCGACGAAAAGGACGGTCCGAGCCAGATTGTCAAAAAAGGTCCCGCCAATCCGCCCAATAAGGCAGCAGGAAGTGCAAGCAAAAGACCATTGAGCCTCACTGCCTTATTGGCATAATTCATCAATCCGTCCATATCGCCTTTTGAATAATATGAAGTCATGATAGGCGCAAACAGGGATGCGACCGTTCCGGCCAAGCTGCGCAAAAGCAGCGGAAACTGGATAATTGCCGCGTATTTCCCAGATGCGGACGCCCCAAGCATCAAATTGGCGGTTAACAGATCAATCTGCAAAAAAAGCAGGACGCCGATTTGATTGACGGAGCTCCATGCGCCAGCTTGAAATAGCTCCTTGCTAGTGCGGAATGAAAGATCCTTCATACGAAACGAAAACCACGGAATCAGCTTTTTGAAGAAATAGAAAGACAGCACAGACGCCATGACAGCACCAGCTAAAGCTGCAAGCTGGATCTGCCAGATTTTCGGCGCAAAGCATGCAAACAGGAGCAGCACAGACAGCACCCGAATAAGCATTTGCACCGCCTGAATGGAACTGGTGATATAAAGGCGGTTGGCATAAAATGGTGCAGCACCGAAACCCGCCATCAGAAACGTTAAAATAAACAGCACACTGCCGATTAAAATCGACAAACGCACATCTGCCAAAAGCGCTTGCGGCACATTCATGACGCGGTCAATAAAAAAAGCCGAACCCGCAAGCGGCAGCAAGAGCAGCAATGAAATCAAAACAGAGGCCGCTAAATAATTGCTGATATACGCATTTGCTTTCTCCCGCTCTCCCCTGTGGGCAGCAACAGAAAAGAACCGAACAACAACCGAGCTGAGCGCCACGGTGATAACCGAAAAGTAATTAATCACATTTTGTGTCAAGTGAACAAAGCCAAACGCTTCCACACCAAGCGTTTTGACAATAAAAGGCGTCATCCAAACCGATAGGAAAACGGACAAGAGAAAAGCCGTGAGATTAGCGCTGAAATTTATCGTGAATTTCATGCCTGCTTCGCACTGCCTTTCATTGTCCCCCGCTGCTCGAAAAACAGCTTGATGAGAAAAGTGAGCCGCCATTTACACAGTGCTAATACCAAGCGCTCTCCTCTTAATAATTTCTCATGCTGAAACGGTGTATGTCTGACAGCCTGCCGCACCATGTCATAGGATAAAATCTGTCTGATCTTCTTTTTGATGTCTTTCGGCGAATTCGGAGAAGCACAGGCATTTGCCAAAAGCATCGGAAGCTGATGCCTGCAAATGTACACATTCAAATCTTCTTTACATGCGCCTGCTAAGCCATAGTGATTGTAGAATGCGATTTTAGCCTGATATTGTTTTTGAAGATGTTCATCCATCGCCGGCTTATAAGGAATTTCTGTCAGGCTGTTCGGGTTTTCACGATAAATGTACAATCCTTCATCAAGCATTTTCACCCGCTCCGCTTCGCAAAAAGCGGACAAATTGAAGGGAGAGTCTTCAGCAAAACGGATGTCTTCATCAAACAACAGATTCGCCCTTTCAAAAAGCTCACGACGGTAAAGATAACGCCATACATACCAGATAAATCTCGTTTCGTGAGCATGTTTAAGCTGTTCAGTCATTTCTGGTTTCGTCAGCACGCGGTTTGCCTCAAGCTGCGGTGGCACATATGTCCGCCTGTCCGATGACTGCTTGTAAAAACCGCATCCGACGATGTCAAGCTGATTTTGCTCCGCTTCTTCAGTCAGCCTCTGGAACATGGCGGATGATACATAATCGTCTCCGTCTACAAAGCCGATGTAAGTGCCCCGCGCGGCCTTTATTCCCGTATTTCGCGCTGAACTAAGCCCGCCGTTTGCCTGATGAATGACCCGGATTCTCGCATCCCGTTTTGCATAGTCCTCTGCAATCTCGCCTGAACGATCCGGTGTTCCGTCATTCACGAGGATGATTTCAATATCCGAAAGCGTTTGGCAAAGCAAAGAGTCAATGCACTCCCCTATAAATGGTTCAACATTATACATCGGGACAATAATGCTGACGAGCGGGGTCATTGCGCTTCACCGCTGATTTTGTCACGCAGACCTTTAAAATACACATCTCTCGGAAAGCCTGCACGGGTTGTTTCTTTTGTTAAAAGCTCATTGACTGCGGCTATTACGCGCTCTGGCTCCGGATGTTCTATCAGCTTCATGAACGGGATGTCTTTAAGCCATTGATAGCCCTCCATCACCTTATGGTCAAAGGAGCGAATGACAACACACGGCGTTCCTGTCAGCGCGCAAAAAATCATGCCATGAAGCCTGTCAGTGACGACGGCTTCTGCGCTTTGCA
Source organism: Bacillus sp. YP1 (assembly GCF_000877815.1). NCBI lineage: Bacteria > Bacillati > Bacillota > Bacilli > Caryophanales > Bacillaceae > Bacillus > Bacillus sp. YP1. The sequence goes on from NZ_CP010014.1 coordinate 3,145,373, forward strand.
GCTTAGACCACAGTGCTTCAAGTTCTTGTTCGCGTGTATCCCGGCTGACCCGGCGGCCGATCGTTGTCGTAAAGGATTTGATCTCGCCGAATTCCTCAAATAGCGCAGCCTTGACCCGGTTCCTCTGGTCCTCCTGAAGCACGCTTTCCTGATCCTCGCGCAAACACATATAAACCCCTTCGCGTTCTGCGGGGGGCTTGCTTCTGTCTAAATACAGCACCATGTCCGGCTGCTTCAAAATTGTTTTTTCATGAAAATGCTGTTTCATAAATTGATACGTTGTTTCATCCCGTGCCATGAGCAATAGGCCGGGGTGCGCATTATAAATTTTCTGTGCCCGTTTCAGCTCTTTGCGCCCCTTTTTCGTGTCAGAAAAATGAGCCGTTGCCGGAAGCTGGACAACCCGATAGTCATGGAATGTTTTAATGATGAAGCGGCGCGTCCACTCCTCATAACGGTATAAATCCCCCATATTTCCTCCGCCGATGATAAAGACCATATCCTCCGGATGGCGCGAGCGGATCAGGCTTTTTGCTGATTTGTAAATGTCCTTCATATCGACCTCGACGATGTCAAAGTCCGGGTATTCTTGCTCAAGAAATGCCTTGCTGGCATAAGCAATTGCGTGATCTCCCAAATTGTCATGGGACGGCAGCAGGGTCAGTATGATTTTTTTCTGATGTGCTGCGGCCTTTATCGGTTGATCTGCCGCTCCCAGCCAATATTGGGACGGGTATTTGACCTTTAGCAGCAGCCATTCTGCAAAATTGATTTTCAACGATTGTAACGACATGTCCTCACCCTCTGTTTCTCATTTTGTACTCGATCACCCGCTGATACACAGCCGATGCCATAGCGACGAACGGAATCATTCTGTATTTCGCCATCAGAAGCAGGCATGACCGTTTTGCGTCAAAAGGAGCGGTACCCGTTTTTGAAAGACTTTCTTGAAACACCGGGTCCGCGCATATCACGCCAACATTTCTAAGCTTTTCAAACAGCCGGCGGCTGCCGCTCGTTTTCCATTCATTCAGCATACAGATGCTGCTGTGAAGAACGATAAAGGTATCAAGCTCCTTGCGATACTCCTCCAGTTTGTTGTTCTCCTGTAAAAACGCCGCATTCGCCTCATACAGCGCAAGTCCTGATTCAAACAATTTTTTCTGATAGCGCTGCACAATGGAGGAAAGGTGAATTCGATAATGATAGAGCGGCGTTTTTACGTAGGATACTGAGCGGGCGAAAAAGTGAGCCCTGAAGCTGAAAAACTGATCCTCGACATGCTCCAGCTCGCCTCGGAGCGGAAACGACAGCCGATGGGCTTCAATCATGCTTCTTCTGTACAGTTTGTTCCATGAAAACCCTCTGACCTTCCCTTCGAATAACGCCTTGATATAGTGCTCCTTCGGCTGATCCTGATAGGTTTGGGCAATGTCTGAGTCCATGGTTTTGCCAGTGTCCTCAAACTCTGCGGCGTAATTGCAAATGACCAGATCAGTTTTATCGCCTGCTGCCCGGAGCATCTGCTCGCAATAATCAGGCTCAATCCAATCGTCTGAATCGATAAACGCGATAAATTCGCCGCGTGCAGCTTCAATGCCTTTATTCCGAACCGCACCGAGTCCCTGGTTTTCCTGATGAATCACCTTGAACCTGTTGTCCATTTTGGCGTATTCTTCTGCGATATCCGGGCTGGCGTCAGCTGAACCGTCATTGACAATGATGATTTCAATATTGTCCATTGTCTGGTTCCGCAGTGATTCGAGACACGTTCTGATATATGTTTCTGTGTTATAAACAGCGACTAACAGACTAACCGCAGGTGTTTCCATAATGACCGGCTCCTCGTGCATAAATTACCGGGAAAAAATCGTTCTGTAAGGCAGAACCGATGAATCGACCGGCATAAGCAAATAACTGTAAAGAAAATAACAAACAACGATAGCGATATAGATAAGAGCGTTCGATTTTTCATCAAATATCCTGACGAAATAAGGGACTAAGATCATTTGATACAGACCGAAATAAATATTGAATCTGGCAAAAATCACGTCCTTTGTGGCCAAAAGGCCGAACAAAAAACCAAGTAGGCACAAATTGACTACAATATCGATTTGCGGCCACAGACTCCGCAGTCGTTCTTTATAGCAAAATGCAAGGAACAGCGGCAGAACCAAAACAGCGATTTTGATCACATTCATTCCATTTGTGTTCGTCATGAGCCATTTTTCATAATGGCTGTATGAGCTGTTTTCAAGTACAACGACAAACACAGAAATAAATTTTTGATATAAAAATGTCATGCCGAGAAATAAAGCGGATAGGCCGAATATCGCCGGAGACCAGGCTTTTCTTCTGACAATAAAGTACACCGGAATCATAATCAGCGCGGACGAATGAAAGAGCGAGCTGACCAGCACAATCAGGAAATATCGCTTCCAGTTCCCGCTAATGATATAACGGATCGCCCAAAACAAAACAGCTGCGACCATGTATTGCCTGATGCCGTTAAAAGACGCGTAGTAATGAAAGGTTCCCAAAAATAAAAAGACACTCAGCTCAAACGGCCTGCCATAGTCGGCGAGTGTCTTCATAATAAAGCTGTAGGTCACGACCGCCACCGTAAAATACATGATTTGAGGATCTTCCGTGATGAAATTCATCAGCCAAAGGAGTGCGGTAAACCCCGGATCTGTCGCTGTTTTTGCTGTGCCGAAACCGAATATCTGCCACACATTTTGATAATCGCCCGCCAATTCGTACAGCAGCGTATACGTCTGAAAATCCGTGCCGACTCGATAACGGAGACCTGACACGAGCACAAGTGAAGCGAGCGGAATCCAGATCAAAAGCTTATTCGGCCGATACCCCGTGGCAAGCGAATCGTCACGGCCGCCGCACATTTTAGCGAACCAAGACCAAATAAATACAATCCCCATATTGACGGCATATACAATCATCGGTTATGGTCCTTTTCCGTGCTGATGTTGTATACATTCAGCAGCGCTCCTACATTTTGCTGTGCATCGTAGCCAAGTTGAGCGAGTGTTTCTTTGATGAACTCACGCTTCGGCCTGCCTGCGGCGGCGGCCCTTGCAATGGTTTCAGCCCAGACGCTGATCGGCTCAGAAAGACTTAATCTTGTGACAAGCCCGAGACCGGCGTCGACTTTTTCTGTAATGCTGTCTGAAATGATGCATGGAAGCCCCGACGCCTGCGCTTCCACAAGCACAACCGGCAAGCCTTCGTACAGAGACGGCATGACAAATACATCGAATGTTCGCATCAGTTCATGGATCCGTTCTTCCGTGCCTAAAAAGAGGACGTCTGATAGCAAATTCTGCTGCCGCGCCTCCTCCTCTATCTCCCCGCGCAACGGCCCGTCTCCCGCCAGAACGAGCTGAAAGCGAACGCCTCTTTCCTTGAGATGTGCGGCAAGCTTCAACAGGAACGCGTGGTTTTTCACTTCATGAAACCGGGCCACATGGCCAATGATGAGCCGGTCGGCTGCAATGCCGCGTGCTGCTTTTTCTTCATCAGCCGCCTGCCCATTTGGGGCGAACAACTCAAGGTCAATCCCGTTAGGAAGAAGGTGAACACGCTCCCGCTCCATATTGGACTGTCCAAATAAAAACCTGCCCGCATCCTCTCCGCAGGCACACAGCGCTGTCGCATTTGCCAAAATGAGCCGCCTGAACACGAGCAGCTGCAATCGATCCTTCCAGTTGAAGCCGGTCTTCCAAGACGTATTGTGGGAGTGGCATACCCTGACCGGCACTCCGGCGAGCCTTGCCGCAAGGGCGATAAAACCCGTTTGGAAATCCGTGTGCGCATGAACGGCGCTGAACGGCCCATTTTCTTTTATCACGTTTCTCACATTCCTCACAAATGTAAGGGGATTGCTTTGCCCAATGCTCGGGACATAAAAAAGCCGCCCGCCTAAAGATAAAATCTCTTCATCATAAGCGCACGGATCATTTCGATACGTTAAAAAATCAAATTGCACTTTGCTTTTGTCCATCTTCCGATATAAATTCATTACCATGGTTTCCGCGCCGCCCCTGTTCATGCCGCTGAGAACATGGAGCACGCGCTTTTGGCTGCTATTCATGCTTGACAAGCCCTTCCTTTTGGTTCATCACTCTTTTTTTATGGTAGCGATTCATCACAGCTGCAGGCATAAAGGCGCGAATTAACGGTTTTGCGATATATATGTAATCAGATAAAGGAAGCTTCAAGCGTCTGCACGCCTGATAGACAAGAATGGCATTGTCGATTGAATACGTAAATGACCGCCGTTTGAATGCATCGCTGTCTTCCCTCACTTTATACAAGGCTTCCTGAAGATTATAGCCCCTGAAGCCCTCTTCAAAAAAGCGAAGCCACAAATCAATATCTTCCATTCGTCTCGTCCGCCGCACCGACCGGTAGCCTTTCAGCGTGCGGTAGGCACTCGCTCTCATCATAATCGTGCCGTGGCAAAATGGAGTCCCTTTTGCCATGATGCCCGGCTCCGGAACAGAAGGCAGAATGCGGGTGCCTCTTACGCCAAATTCATCAAACACAAGCATGCCGGTGCCAACCACCTGATAGTGTCGGTGCTTTTCTAAAAACGCGACCTGCTTTTCCAGACGGCGCGGAAACGAAAGGTCATCTCCGTCCTGACGTGCGATATAATCGCCTGTCGCATGCGAAAGACAATGATTTAATGATGCGGCAAGCCGCTTATTTGTTTTGTTTTGAATCAGTTTGATGCGGTCGCTGTAATGAGCGGCATACTGCTTCGCGATACGGAGCGTGCCGTCTGTTGACGCATCATCGCACAAAATCAGCTCCCAATTTTTATAGGATTGGCTGAGAATGGATTCTATGCTTTCTGCCAAAGTGCGTTCGCAATTATAAATGCCCATAATGACAGAAACTTTCGGTCCTGAGTTCATACGCTTTTCTCCTTTGTATCCATATCCATGTACGCGGAATAAATATCTGCCATTTCTTCCACCGTTCGCGCCTCCGAGAAGCGCAAGGCTGTTTTTCGGCCTTCCTGTCCCAGCTTTCGGCAGATCTCCGGCTTATGGTAAAGCTGTTCAATCCGGCGGGCAAAAGCAGCACTGTCACCGATTTTGATCAGAAAACCGTTTTCTCCGTCGCGAATGATTTCCCGATGCCCGCGATTATCTGTGGCGATCGCCGGTTTTTCTGCCGCCATTCCCTCAAGCACATTCATGCCGAGGCCCTCTCTAATGCTGGATGCGACAGATACATCCGCAAGCTGAATCAGCTCATGTATGTCGCTGCAAAAGCCGTAAAAACAGACATTGGCGGAGGCACCAAGCTTTTCAGCTAACATTTGATACGTTTGTTCCATTGCCCCTTCCCCGGCAAACACAAGGCGGAGCGAGGGGATTTTTTCTTTTAGCAAGGCTGCGGCTTCAATTAACTGCTTCTGGTTTTTGTTCAGATTGAGCTCAGCCGGATAAACCAATATAAAATCATCTTCACGGAACCCGTGCTTTTCTCTGAGTCTTTGCTGCTCTATCGGACTGACAGGCCGGAAACGCTCGGTGTTGACGCCAATGCCGTGAATTTTCTGCGTCCTTCCGCCCGGCCTTTGAAGTCCTTTCGCCCGTTTATAATCCTCTTCATTAATCGTAATCAGGCAGTCCGTATATGCTGAAAGCCATTTCTCGACCGGATAGTAAAGAAGCCAATTTTTCATTGGTGCTCCTTTGCAGAAGTGAAATCCGTGCGCTGTATACAGCACCTTTGTTCCGTGCCGCCGTGCCTGCCTCGCCGCCAGTCTGGCGAGAACGCCGCCGACCGGTGTATGGCAATGGACAATGTCGTATTCATAAGTGTCGATCACTTTCTTCAACTGCCTATAAACGGCCAGGTTCTGAGGGTCAAAAGGTGACCTGCGAATCGGGATGGAGAATTTCTCATCTACATACGGCAGCTTGGTTTGTCCGTTCGCGGCGACATGAACCTCCCAGCCCCTTTGTTTAAACCATTTAAAATAAGGGAGGTGAAAGGCCTTAAAATGATAATCAACAGTCGCGCAAAACAAGATCTTTTTCGTCATTTTCACTCCCCCTAATGAACACTGGCAGCCGTCATTTTGTCTGATGTATTGATTGCCGCAAACAGCCTCGCTCTCAGGTCGGCTTCCGACAGCTCATGAAAATCCTCGATAAAGCGCATCAGCACCGGCCAATCACCGTCCACCGCTTTACCGATGTGAATTTTCGGAAAGATTTGTTCAGCATGGACTTCATTTTTGTTCAGTAATTCTTCATACATTTTTTCGCCCGGACGAATGCCTGTGAATTCGATTGGAACCTGCTCTGTCGTGTAGCCGGACAAATGAATGAGGTTTTTGGCAAGATCTACAATCTTTACGGGCTCTCCCATATCGAGAACGAAAATCTGACGCCCTTTCGCCAGTGCCCCAGCCTGAATCACAAGCCTTGATGCCTCGGGAATCGTCATGAAATAGCGGGTCATTGCCGGATGTGTTACTGTCACCGGGCCGCCTTTTTCAATCTGTTTTTTGAAAATCGGAATGACGCTGCCTCGGCTCCCGAGTACATTGCCGAAGCGAACAGCGACAAATTTGGTTCTGCTGACTTTCCCAAGATTCATAATAATCATCTCTGCGAATCGTTTTGTCGCCCCCATTACGTTGGCTGGGTTCACCGCTTTGTCCGATGAAATCAGCACGAATGTCTCTGTTCCCGACATATCGGCTGCTTCCGCGACATTTTTTGTTCCGATAATATTGTTTTTGACCGCCTCTTCAGGATTATGTTCCATTAAAGGCACATGCTTATGGGCAGCTGCATGATAGACAACATGCGGCTCGTATTTTTTCATCAATGTAAACATTTTATCGCGGTCCTGCACATCAGCGATTTCCGTATGGAACACAATGTGTTTGCCGAATCGTCCGTTCAGCTCTGTATAAATTGAATGAATGCTGTTTTCCCCATGGCCGAGCAGAATAATTTCCTTAGGCTGAAACGCACTGATCTGCCGGCAGATTTCTGAGCCGATTGATCCGCCCGCTCCCGTGACGAGAACTGTTTTTCCTTTGATGCGATTCGAAATTTCGCTAGTGTCGAGGGTTACCGGCTTTCTGCCGAGCAAGTCCTCAGCTTTTACATCTCTAATTTGTCCGGCAGTTCGTGTGCCAAGCAGCATTTCATCAAAATGAGGCATAATTTTAATGCTTACTCCGGTTCGCACACATTCTTTATATAACACCTGAAGCTCATGGGTGCGGAGTGAAGGAATGGCAATAATAATAAAATTAATTTTGAGCTTTTGCACCGCAGGCATGATACTTTCTTTTCCGCCGATTACGGGCAGCCCCATAATTTCTAATTTATGCTTCGTTTGGTCGTCATCAATAAAAGCGACAGGTATGATATCTGGTTCATCTTTCGAAAGCAGCTGCCTGACCATCAGAGTCCCACCTGAGCCCGCCCCGATAATCAGCGCGCGGGACGAGGCGCAGCGTTTTTTCCTGATGCTTTCGTTTAATACTCTGGATAAAATACGGGTCCCTCCAATAGACAAAAGCTGAAGCACCCAACACGCGGTTAACAGTCGGAAGAACATCGTGTGATACACAGCATACTGAATGACGCCGGTCACAGCGGCTGAAAGCGTAATGCCCTTAAGCAGGACAATCAGCTCGCCAAGCCCGGTGTATGTCCACACCTGTTTATACTGATTGAACAGGAAAGCACACACATGATAGCTGAGGAGCAAGCTGACAGCGGTAAGCAGTAATGCTCCGGAGTCATAAAATTGATAGGAATCTTTTAAAAATTGATATCCTGCAATAACTGAATTTAAAACGAGGTAAGTATCCAGCGCAATAATCATTGACAGTCTTCTCCGGTAACTCAACCTTTTCCCCCCTAATTCTTTTATCGGTTTAGCTGCGGCGGTTTTCGTCTCTCCAAAAAATCAGCAGCAGCTAAACCGACAATACGTCCTATGTATATATCAGATAAGTGGGCATTTAACCCATCCTCACGCCCCGCCAGCGACGACCAGCATCTAAGGCAGCAACTTCAGCTGCCCACAGCAGAGCCGAGTGCCTCCATTGATACAGGTCAGGAGACATCACCTTTACAAAAACTAGTAGGAATAGTGTTCCGATTTTTTCATTTTCTTTTTGTTTAAAAGAGCGCCTAACAGCTTCGCATTGGATTGTTCCAGTGCATCCTTTGCTTTCAGAACGGTATCGGTTTTTGTTTTTCCGCTTAAAACGACGAGCACGCTGCCGTCTGTTTGATTTGCTAGAATCTGAGCATCTGCAACAGCCAAAAGCGGAGGGGAATCAAAGATGACGAGGCTGAATTGTTCATAGATCTCAGATATTAAATCTCCCATTGCTTTTGAAGACAGCAGTTCTGCCGGGTTTGGCGGGGTCGGCCCGCTTGTCAATACATATAAGTTATCGATCGGCGTCTTTTGCACCGTCTCACTGAGTGAAGCATTACCGACCAGCACATTTGTCAGCCCGGTTACATTATCAACCTGAAACGTCTGATTGATGGTCGGCTTTCTTAAATCGGCATCCACCAGCAGTACTTTCTTTTCCTGCTGCTGCGCAAAGACAGCCGCAAGATTCGCTGCACTGAACGATTTACCTTCACCAGGCACAGAGGAGGTGACGAGGATAGATCGCAAGTTGGTCTGGACAGATGAGAACTCAATGTTTGTCCGAATGGTGCGATATTGTTCCGCAACAACTGATTTATTGTGTAAAACAGATATTTGAGCCAAACCTCGCCTTGCTTTCTTTTTTCTAAAGATCACTCGCTTCACTCCCCGAAATGTTTTATCCGCGATTCCGCCCTTTGTGGACATCAGGAACGGAGCCTAAGCATGGCAATCCGGTTCTCTCGCTGAGCTGCCGTGCGCTTTTGCACGTATCATCGAGAAAATGCAGAAAAAATGCCAGTGTAATGCCGCCCATGACAGCAGCGCCAAAAGCCATGACCATATTTCGCAGCCTGGCCGGCTTGATCATCGGGCTTTCAGAAGCCTTCGCCTCTGATAATATATGTACGCCTTGTACATTCATTCTTTCATCTACTTCTTTTTCAAACTTGTTCACTAACGTGTTCGCAATCTCAGCCGCTTTCGCCGGATCGTGATCCTGGACGGCAACGTTGATAATTTCTGATTCATTTTCACTGCTGGTGATTACTTTTCCTTTCAGCGAGGAAGCCGATTCAGATAGGTGCAATTCCGCCTTAACTTCTTCCATCAAGGCAGTGCTTTTCATAATCGATTGGAACGTGCTGCTATACTGAAGATTTCGCTGGATGTCACTGAGATTCGAGTTTTCTTCACCGTCTGATTCATGAACCAGCACCTGTGTCGACGCCTGGTAGGTCGGTGAAATGACCTTAAATTGCACAAAACCCATCATAAGGGTGACGCCGATTGTGATGAGCAGAATCAGCACGAATCTGTGTCTGACAATCGCATATAATTCTTTGAAACTCATATTCTCATTCATGTATTCATAGCCTTCAGCCTTCCCGCGGCTGGCTTCCCGCGCCCCTTTCTGTTAATGATTGGATTATAAAAGAAAACGTTATTATTTAAAAATTGCAAAATAAGCCAATAAGTTCTCTTTAGAGAACAAAATCATGATTTTCCTCTAATTTACTGCACTTCCCTTATTATTTTAAATTTTATAAAGAACGAAAAATTCCTTATAATGAACGAAATAACGACAGGAATAGAGGAGAATTTCATATTATGATTGGAAGAATTATCCGTTTGTACCGTAAAAGAAAAGGCTATTCTATTAATCAGCTGGCTGTTGAGTCAGGCGTATCCAAATCCTATTTAAGCAAGATTGAAAGAGGCGTTCACACGAATCCGTCCGTTCAATTTTTAAAAAAGGTTTCTGCCACACTGGAAGTTGAATTAACAGAATTATTTGACGCAGAAACAATGATGTATGAAAAAATCAGCGGCGGTGAAGAAGAATGGCGCGTACATTTAGTGCAAGCCGTACAAGCCGGGATGGAAAAGGAAGAATTGTTCACTTTTACGAACAGACTCAAGAAAGAACAGCCTGAAACTGCCTCTTACCGCAACCGCAAACTGACGGAATCCAATATAGAAGAATGGAAAGCGCTGATGGCGGAGGCAAGAGAAATCGGCTTGTCTGTCCATGAAGTCAAATCCTTTTTAAAAACAATGGGAAGATGATGATCGGTTAAAGGGCTAACGTTCGCATCTATAGGGGAAATCTGTTTATAATGGGGGAAAAAGGGAGAGAACACAATGACTCATCAAATAGTAACGACTCAATACGGCAAAGTAAAAGGCACAACGGAAAACGGCGTACATAAGTGGAAAGGCATCCCCTATGCCAAGCCGCCTGTCGGACAATGGCGTTTTAAAGCACCTGAGCCGCCTGAAGTGTGGGAAGATGTGCTTGATGCCACAGCGTACGGCCCTATTTGCCCGCAGCCGTCTGATTTGCTGTCACTGTCGTATACAGAGCTGCCCCGCCAGTCCGAGGATTGCTTGTATGTCAATGTATTTGCGCCTGACACTCCAAGTAAAAATCTTCCTGTCATGGTGTGGATTCACGGAGGCGCTTTTTATCTAGGAGCGGGCAGTGAGCCATTGTATGACGGATCAAAACTTGCGGCACAGGGAGAAGTCATTGTCGTTACATTGAACTATCGGCTGGGGCCGTTTGGCTTTTTGCACTTGTCTTCATTTAATGAGGCGTATTCCGATAACCTTGGGCTTTTAGACCAAGCCGCCGCACTGAAATGGGTGCGGGAGAATATTTCAGCGTTTGGCGGTGATCCCGATAACGTAACAGTATTTGGAGAATCCGCCGGCGGCATGAGCATTGCCGCGCTGCTTGCTATGCCTGCGGCAAAAGGCCTGTTCCAGAAAGCAATCATGGAAAGCGGCGCTTCTCGAACGATGACGAAAGAACAAGCGGCGAGCACCTCGGCAGCCTTTTTACAGGTCCTTGGGATTAACGAGGGCCAACTGGATAAATTGCATACGGTTTCTGCGGAAGATTTGCTAAAAGCGGCTGATCAGCTTCGGATTGCAGAAAAAGAAAATATCTTTCAGCTGTTCTTCCAGCCCGCCCTTGATCCGAAAACGCTGCCTGAAGAACCAGAAAAAGCGATCGCAGAAGGGGCTGCTTCCGGTATTCCGCTATTAATTGGAACAACCCGTGATGAAGGATATTTATTTTTCACCCCGGATTCAGACGTTCATTCTCAGGAAACGCTTGATGCAGCGCTCGAGTATTTACTAGGGAAGCCGCTGGCAGAGAAAGTTGCCGATTTGTATCCGCGTTCTCTGGAAAGCCAAATTCATATGATGACTGATTTATTATTTTGGCGCCCTGCCGTCGCCTATGCATCCGCACAGTCTCATTACGCCCCTGTCTGGATGTACAGGTTCGATTGGCACCCGAAGAAGCCGCCGTACAATAAAGCGTTTCACGCATTAGAGCTTCCTTTTGTCTTTGGAAATCTGGACGGATTGGAACGAATGGCAAAAGCGGAGATTACGGATGAGGTGAAACAGCTTTCTCACACGATACAATCAGCGTGGATCACGTTCGCTAAAACAGGAAACCCAAGCACCGAAGCTGTGAATTGGCCTGCGTATCATGAAGAAACGAGAGAGACGCTGATTTTAGACTCAGAGATTACGATCGAAAACGATCCCGAATCTGAAAAAAGGCAGAAGCTATTCCCTTCAAAAGGAGAATAAATATGGGGAAAACAGGATACATTGGTGCTGCCATTGTTGTGGCAGCTTGTATCATTATTTTGTCGGCCGTGGTATGTTTACGGGACACAGTCTATTACCAGCCTATGCGCTGGACTGGCATCATACTGTTTTTCGCGGGAATTGTGATGGTTCCCGCATACTCAGCAAAAAGAAAACCCGGAAAAGAGAAGTAATTCTCTTTTCTGGGTTTTTATGTTTATTATAATCTTCCCGCGCGAATATCGTCTGTCATTCCCTCATAAGGAGCCTTCGAAATCACTTCTTCGTTGTCGACTCCTTCATTTTTCAGAAATGTAATTTCCGCAAATTCAGGTACAACGTATTTTGGATACGTTTCATATTTTTCGCGGGATTCTTTCATCAAATCAATGTGGTCATTTTGGTAGCAAACCGTAATTTCAGGATGTTCATGTACCCATTTCGGGAAGAAAATAATGCCATGCATGCGTTTTTCATTTGGCATAAAGTTTAATGAAACATCCGTGCCAGTCGGCTCTGTCCAAGACACTTTATATACGCCTTCTGTCAGTTTGACAATATTCACTTCCTGATCCCGAACCCAGCGTCCGGCAACCATTCCGCTATGAATTCTATAATCAATTGTATGGTCGTTTTTAATATAAATCTCGTATTCCCATCCGTTTTCATACGTATAAATCATGTGGCTTCCGATAAAGTTTTCCATCTTACACACTCTCCTTAGTCTTTTACTGTACTTCATAAATGTCTAGTAGAACGTAATCAGGGGTTCTTTCTGCGGAACCGATAAACAAGCGGTCATGGAGCCATTGATAGACTTCACTGCCTGTTTCAAACGTCGGTACCGTACGAAAATAAACATGTTCCGGTTCAATAATTTCCCCGGCTGCCGCTTGTTTTCGAAACGGCTCGCTGACTTGCCGTATTCCATTGTTTTCAATGTAAATCAGTTCATGATCTGCTGTTTCAATCACATACCTGGCAGATAAATCTGTTCTGCCGTTAGCGCGAATCATTTGTGAATCGGCACCGCCCGGCAAAATACGTCCCTTTACTTCCCCGGTTATTGTTCCCGAACGAATCGGAATGAATCGTCTCAGTCCCAGGCTTGTCTCACCAATCGTGATAGGCGGATCAACCTTGATTTCTAAAGAGGCGAATGGTTTTAAAACCGGCTTCTTCACGAGAACCACCTCACCTTCAGAAAAAAATCATGTAACTATTTACATGTTTACTTTAACACCATTGCAGTTAACTGTCAAACAATAGGAACATAAAAAAACAAGGACTGTTTGAAGACAGTCCTTGTCTGAAGCTAGCTTTGATAAGCAAGATATGTGCTGACAGTGCTTTTGGCAAGACAGGCAGAGGAATCTATAATCGGAATCTCACTTTGAATATGATCTAACACCGCATTTAAATCCGTGCAGGCTGAAATGATGATGTCTGCATGCTGACTGATTTCTTCATATAGCGTCTGCCACAATGCTTGTGTATGCTGCATATGATTTGGCTGTTTGATTGCGGCGATAAGCTGGTTCACAGCCTGCTGCCAATGGTCCTTGTGAATAACTTCTTGTCCATTTCCCTTCAGAACTTTTTGGTAGATGGCGGATTGGATGGTTGGCTCTGTTCCTAAAACCACCGCTTTTTTTGCGAGATGCGGAATCTCTTTTATCGTTTCCTCAACAATATGCAACATAGGAACCGACAATGCCTGCTGAATCTCTTCATAGTAGACATGCGCCGTATTACAAGGCAGCGCAATGAAATCCACGCCTGTTTTCTCGAGCTTTACCGCTCCGTCGATAATTGCTTTTTTCATCTCGTCATGGTCAATTGGACGATCTGCATAGAAGGGCGTCGGGCATGAATAGATCATCATGTGCGGGTAGTCAATATCGTTTGAAGCCCCATACAGCTTCTGACAGTAATCAATCACCTTATCAATAAACGGCGAGGTCGATTTCGGCCCCATTCCGGCTAATATTCCGATCATCAAATTCATTCCTTTCTACTTCGTACGGACCGCTTCTTCCTCTGAGCCATCCTCATAGAGGATAAAGCTTTTCGCAGCATCCACACCTAATGTAAACTCGACTTCAACAGACAATGCTCGCAGAAAGAAACGGGTTTCCGAAGAAGGAAATAACTCCAGTCTCAGCTGTCCGGCGATCTCCAAATAAAGCCGTTCATTCTCGGCAGTCACCTGTGCAGCCGTCCCATCCTGCAACAGGTAGCTGCCAACATAGCGGCTGTATATCGCCGTATCAATTGCTTTTTTCTTTTTATCAGCAGGACGTTCCGGGACCTCATATGGCTGGCCAAATAGAATATGTTCCGCCGCCTTCAGAATCGCTTGTTCATATTCAGTATCCTCTTCCTTATTACTCAAATAGATCAGTGTTTTACGATGATCGATATATCGGATCATCAACGTCGAATAGCCGGGCCACCCTCCGCTGTGGCTGACAATCCGCCCTTTTTCAGGACTATTTTGCAGTACCCAGCCAAAGCCATAATCAATTGTTTCTCCATTGTTGAGGCGCACTGGAGAAAACGCGGATTCCTTAGAAGCCTTGCTGATGAAATCGTCCTGATATAAAGCCTGATCAAATCGAAACAAATCGCTTGTGACAGAGTTCACCGTCCCATCTCCCTGTATGCCATCGAGATACACAACATAGTTCGTTTCCTCCAGCTCATCAGGGAGGACGTATGTTTCGGAATGTACATCATACACATATCCATATGCATAATGATCAATTCGCTCAGGCGAAAGCCTCCTGTTATACACTCTTGTTTCATTCATGCCTGCCGGTAAAAAAATACTTGTTTTCATAAAATCCGCATAGCTCATGCCAGATGCTTTTTCAATGATAACCGCCAGCAGCACATACCCCGTATTGCTGTACATCCAGCCTTCATTCGGTTCAAAATAACCAGATAGCCCCTCATTCATCAGCATATCGACAATATCCTGATTCACCGCAATCTTGTGCGGATCCCAATTGGCAAAAAACCAACCCATATAATCAGGAAGCCCTGACGTATGGTTCAATAAATGCCGAATCGTTACACCCTGGTACGGAAAACCGGGCAGCCAGCGATCCACTTTATCTTCATAGCCAAGAATCCCCTTCTCTTCCAGCAAGATGATTCCCAATGCTGTAAAAGGCTTTGACAAAGACGCTAACTCAAACAAAGAGTTGGTTTGCAACGGGCGTTTTTCCGTCATTTCCGCATAACCAAAAGAGTGATGATATAAAATATCGCCACCCTCCGCAGCCAGAACCGTCCCGTTAAACTGATGTTTTTCGCCTAATGTCTCAAATAACGCCTGAAGATGCTTTCTTTTATTCTGCTTCATTCCTCCACCTCCCATATCTCTGTACGTTACTAACCTACTAACGTTTCGAATATTTTGAAAAATCCTTCAGTTAGAGATCCTTTTTAACCCATCACATATACCTGCCGTTCACTATTATTTAGTGAAATGAGATATTATGATATTTTCTGAATTGTGATTAAAAAGGCAACTTTATGCCCATGCGACAGAATTATAAAAAATCGGAGAACGAAAAGAAACAGATAGTTTTTTTAGTTCTTTAGGCCCGTAGTCCGTAAATTCTTTTATGATTTTCTATCAAACAAAAGAGGAAAATAGACCAGTTGCAATCCAAACGAGAGTCTAATAGAATGAGGTCGAAAAGTAAATCGAGCGGGTTTGTTACTGATAAAGCAGGCAAGACCTAAAATTTGTAAAGGGCAAAGTGTATACTTTGGCGTCACCCCTTACATATTTTAGGTCTTTTTTTATTGTGCGTAACTAACTTGCCATCTTCAAATAGGAGGGCTGGAAGAAGCAGACCGCTAACACAGTACATAAAAAAGGAGACATGAACGATGAACATCAAAAAGTTTGCAAAACAAGCAACAGTATTAACCTTTACTACCGCACTGCTGGCAGGAGGCGCAACTCAAGCGTTTGCGAAAGAAACGAACCAAAAGCCATATAAGGAAACATACGGCATTTCCCATATTACACGCCATGATATGCTGCAAATCCCTGAACAGCAAAAAAATGAAAAATATCAAGTGCCTGAATTCGATCCGTCCACAATCAAAAACATCTCTTCTGCAAAAGGCCTGGACGTTTGGGACAGCTGGCCATTACAAAACGCTGACGGCACAGTCGCAAACTATCACGGCTACCACATCGTCTTTGCATTAGCCGGAGATCCTAAAAATGCGGATGACACATCGATTTACATGTTCTATCAAAAAGTCGGCGAGACTTCTATTGATAGCTGGAAAAACGCTGGCCGCGTCTTTAAAGACAGCGACAAATTCGATGCAAATGATTCTATCCTAAAAGACCAAACGCAAGAATGGTCAGGTTCAGCCACATTTACATCTGACGGAAAAATCCGTTTATTCTACACTGATTTCTCCGGTAAACATTACGGCAAACAAACACTGACAACTGCACAGGTAAACGTATCAGCATCAGACAGCTCTTTGAACATCAACGGTGTAGAGGATTATAAATCAATCTTTGACGGTGACGGCAAAACGTATCAAAATGTACAGCAGTTCATCGATGAAGGCAACTACAGCTCAGGCGACAACCATACGCTGAGAGATCCTCACTACGTAGAAGATAAAGGCCACAAATACTTAGTATTTGAAGCAAACACTGGAACTGAAGATGGCTACCAAGGCGAAGAATCTTTATTTAACAAAGCATACTATGGCAAAAGCACATCATTCTTCCGTCAAGAAAGTCAAAAACTTCTGCAAAGCGATAAAAAACGCACGGCTGAGTTAGCAAACGGCGCTCTCGGTATGATTGAGCTAAACGATGATTACACACTGAAAAAAGTGATGAAACCGCTGATTGCATCTAACACAGTAACAGATGAAATTGAACGTGCGAACGTCTTTAAAATGAACGGCAAATGGTACCTGTTCACTGACTCCCGCGGGTCAAAAATGACGATTGACGGCATTACGTCTAACGATATTTACATGCTTGGTTATGTTTCTAATTCTTTAACTGGCCCATACAAGCCGCTGAACAAAACTGGCCTTGTGTTAAAAATGGATCTTGATCCTAACGATGTAACCTTTACTTACTCACACTTCGCTGTACCTCAAGCGAAAGGAAACAATGTCGTGATTACAAGCTATATGACAAACAGAGGGTTCTACGCAGACAAACAATCAACGTTTGCGCCAAGCTTCCTGTTGAACATCAAAGGCAAGAAAACATCTGTTGTCAAAGACAGCATCCTTGAACAAGGACAATTAACAGTTAACAAATAAAAACGCAAAAGAAAATGCCGATATCCTATTGGCATTTTCTTTTATTTCTTATCAACATAAAGGTGAATCCCATATGAACTATATAAAAGCAGGCAAATGGCTAACCGTATTCCTAACCTTTTTAGGAATATTGCTGTTTATCGACTTATTTCCAAAAGAAGAACATGACCAAAAAACAAAATCAAAACAGAAGCCGGACTACCGGGCGGCATATCATTTTACGACGCCGGATAAATGGAAAAATGACCCTCAAAAACCGATCTATTTTGATGGCAAGTATCATTATTTCTATCTATATAACCGGGATTACCCAAAAGGCAACGGCACAGAATGGCGCCATGCCGTCTCAGAGGATTTGGTGCACTGGACCGATGAAGGCGTGGCGATTCCGAAATATACAAACCCGGACGGTGACATTTGGACCGGTTCCGTCGTGGTTGATAAAGAGAACACAGCCGGCTTCGGGAAAAATGCGCTTGTCGCGATTGTGACACAGCCCTCAGCCAAAGACAAAAAACAGGAACAATATTTGTGGTACAGCACAGATAAGGGAAAATCATTCAAATTCTACAGTGGCAACCCCGTTATGCCTAATCCGGGCACAGACGATTTCAGAGATCCGAAAGTCATATGGGATGACCAGGATAACAAATGGGTCATGGTCATGGCTGAAGGATCAAAAATCGGCTTTTATGAATCCGATAATCTTAAGGACTGGCATTACACAAGCGGATTCTTCCCAGAACAGGCGGGAATGGTGGAATGTCCCGACCTCTACATGATGCGGGCAAGCGACGGAACGAATAAGTGGGTTCTCGGTGCCAGCGCGAATGGCAAACCGTGGGGCAAACCAAATACGTACGCCTACTGGACCGGAAGCTTCGACGGAAAAGAATTCAAAGCGGATCAGACTGAAGCCCAATGGCTTGACTATGGCTTCGACTGGTATGGCGGTGTGACGTTCGAAGACAGCAAAAGCACAGATCCATTAGAAAAGCGGTATGCGCTTGCCTGGATGAACAATTGGGATTATGCCAACAACACCCCGACAATGAAGAACGGCTTTAACGGCACAGATTCTGTCATACGCGAACTCCGGCTGAAGGAGCAGGATGGAACATACAGCCTCGTCTCACAGCCGATTGAAGCTTTGGAGCAGCTGACTGTTTCAACTGACGAAATAGAGGATCAGGATGTGAACGGATCAAAAACATTGTCGATAACAGGTGATACGTACCAGCTTGATACGGATCTTTCTTGGTCAGAGCTAAAGAATGCAGGCGTCAGGCTCAGAGAATCAGAAGACCAAAAACGCCATATTGATGTCGGTATTTTCGCTGAAGGCGGCTATGCTTATGTCAATAGAGCAGCCACAAATCAGCCTGACAAAAGCAATACCTATGTCGAAAGCAAAGCTCCTTATGATGTAAGCAAACGTAAGGTGCATTTGAAAATACTTGTCGATAAAACAACGATAGAAGTATTTGTTGGCGACGGGAAAACCATTTTTTCAAATGAAGTCTTCCCAAAGCCTGAAGATAAAGGCATTACCCTTTTTTCTGACGGCGGCACAGCCTCCTTCAAAAATATAACAGTGAAACACTTTGATTCGATTCATAAATAAAAACAGGGGCGGCGCAAGCTGCCCTGTTTTTTTATTAGGAGCGGTATTCTCTGTTACATATTGGGCATTGTAAGAAATATAAGGCTGGTTTCAAAGGAGGAAGCGAATGTCTAAACAAGGAAATTTTCAAAAATCAATGTCGCTGTTTGATCTGATTTTGATTGGGATGGGAGCCATCTTTGGATCAGCGTGGCTGTTCGCTGTCAGTAATGTCGCTTCAAAAGCAGGGCCCTCCGGCGCTTTTTCCTGGATCCTCGGAGGAGCCATTATTTTGTTAATCGGGCTCGTATATGCAGAGCTCGGAGCCGCTCTGCCCCGTACCGGAGGCATCATTCGATACCCCGTTTATTCACATGGCCACCTTGTCGGCTACTTAATTTCGTTTGTCACGATTGTCGCTTATACAAGCTTGATTTCAATTGAAGTGACAGCTGTGCGCCAGTATGTGGCCTATTGGTTTCCCGGCCTGACCATTAAAGGGTCTGATTCGCCGACCATTTCCGGCTGGATCTTGCAATTTGCCCTATTATGCTTGTTTTTCCTGCTGAATTATTGGAGCGTCAAAACCTTCGCTAAGGCGAATTTCATCATATCGATTTTTAAATATATTGTGCCGATTACCATCATTATTGTGCTAATCTTTCATTTTCAGCCGGAGAATTTATCCGTTCAAGGATTTGCACCGTTTGGATTTACAGGTATTCAGGCTGCCATCTCGACAGGCGGCGTCATGTTTGCGTATCTCGGCCTGCATCCGATTGTATCTGTAGCAGGTGAAGTCCAAAATCCAAAACGCAATATCCCGATCGCTTTAATCATTTGCATCATCGTTTCAACCATCATTTATACTGTTTTGCAGGTCACCTTTATTGGTGCAATCCCGACAGAAACACTGAAACATGGCTGGCCGGCAATTGGCCGGGAGTTCTCATTGCCGTTTAAGGATATTGCGGTCATGCTCGGGTTAGGCTGGCTTGCAACGCTTGTCATTTTAGACGCCATTCTGTCTCCCGGTGGAAACGGGAATATCTTTATGAATACGACATCCCGCCTTGTTTACGCCTGGGCGCGTAACGGCACATTATTTGGCATATTCTCAAAGGTCAATAAAGATACGGGGACACCCCGCGCTTCGCTTTGGCTTTCGTTTGCCCTGTCCATTTTCTGGACACTTCCCTTTCCTTCGTGGAACGCGCTCGTCAATGTCTGTTCAGTCGCGCTCATTCTTTCATATGCGATTGCACCCATTTCTTCAGCTGCGCTGAGGGTCAACGCGAAGGACTTAAACAGGCCGTTTTATTTAAAGGGAATGAGCATTATCGGGCCGCTTTCCTTTATATTTACAGCGTTTATCGTGTACTGGTCAGGATGGAAAACAGTCTCCTGGCTGCTCGGTTCACAACTCGTGATGTTTTTGATCTATCTCTGTTTCAGCAAATATACGCCTAAAGAAGATGTCAGCCTCGCTCAGCAGCTGAAATCAGCCTGGTGGCTTATCGGGTTTTATATTATGATGCTGATCTTTTCCTACATCGGTTCTTTCGGACATGGTTTAGGGATTATCAGCAATCCCGTCGACCTCATTTTAGTCGCGATCGGCTCACTTGCTATTTATTACTGGGCAAAGTATACCGGGCTCCCAAAAGCCGCCATTGATTACGATAAATAAAGAAGCAAGAGGTTTTCTTGCTTCTTTATTCTTTACAAACAAACATACACGCGATAAAATGAATGAGAGTCAGTCATTACTGGAGGTGTTCCTCATGCCAAAACAAACATCGGGCAAATACGAAAAAATTTTGCAGGCGGCCATAGAAGTCATTTCTGAAAAAGGCCTCGACAAAGCTTCTATTTCTGATATTGTCAAAAAGGCCGGCACTGCCCAAGGAACATTCTATTTGTATTTTTCATCTAAAAATGCCCTCATACCGGCCATTGCAGAAAATCTCCTCACCCATACACTTGATCAAATCAAAGGTAGGCTGCATGGGGACGAGGATTTTTGGACCGTTTTAGATATATTAATTGATGAGACATTTCTCATTACAGAACGCCATAAGGATATTATTGTCCTCTGTTATTCCGGGCTTGCGATCGACCACTCCATGGAAAAATGGGAGACGATCTATCAGCCTTATTATTCCTGGCTTGAAAAAATCATCAACAAGGCCATTGCAAACCATGAGGTAACGGAAGGAATCAATTCAAAATGGACGGCCAGAACGATTATCAACTTGGTCGAGAACACTGCGGAACGATTCTATATCGGATTTGAACAAGATGAAAATGTTGAAGTGTATAAAAAGGAAATTTTTACTTTCTTAAAACGGAGCTTAGGTACTGCTTAAAAAATGACTGGGTAACACCGCTCATTTTTTAATGCCCTAAAAATGACTGACGTTCATTCATAAAAATAGAGAGGTGTTTCATTTGAATTGGGTTCTTGTTTTTATTGCAGGGCTTTTAGAAGTTGTTTGGGCCTCTTCCCTCAAACATGCCAATTCGCTTTTGGATTGGATCATCATTTTTATCTTAATCGCGGTCAGCTTTATCCTGTTGATCCGCTCTTATCAAAAAATCCCGATGGCCGCGGCGTACACTGTGTTTGTCGGAATCGGAACCGTCGGAACATATCTGACTGGAATTGTTCTGGGCGAATCCTTCTCAGCAGCCCAAATGTTCTTTTTAGCTTTATTGCTGGCTGGCATTTTAGGAATGAAATTATTTACGAAAGAAAGCAAATCTCAGCCGGGAGGTGAACAATAATGGCATGGTTTTTATTAGTGATTGCCGGCATAGAAGAAATTATAGCTGCCATTGCCATGAAATATATAGACGGAACAAGAAAAAAATGGCCGATCATTGTGATGACTGTTGGATTCGGCTTATCCTTTTACTGCCTGTCCCAAGCGATGATCGTCCTGCCTGCCGGAGTCGCATATGCCGTCTGGACTGGCATTGGAAGCATTGGTGTTTCGGCGGTCGGGCTCATTTGGTTTAAGGAGCGGTTTCAGCTATCACAGGTGATTTCACTTTGCCTTATCCTAGCCGGCGTTATCGGCCTGCGTCTTACGTCATCTTCATAAAATCAAGGCATATACAGCTGTATATGCCTTTGCCATTAAGCTTCGTGATGTTTTTGAAGATGAAGCGGCGGCGGGATAAGCCAGCCTTTGTTTTTTAGCAGCCTTAAGTATTTTGCGCCGGTTGCCGCTTTCGACATATGAAATTGCCCAAACATCATGGCAATATCCTCACGAATCGATTGCCCCATCATTTTGCTGCATGTCACAAGACCTGCAGCATTTTGTGCTGCCGCGGAGGCCGCCACATCCGGATCGAGAAACCGTGCGCCAGGCGGAATGTCGTTAAGATCTGCTGTCGGCGGTTCAGGAGAAGCCGGCGGCAGCGCCACCCCGTTTTCTTTCAGGATCGTGCTGACCTGTTTGATTTCATCTTGGCATTTCTCAATAGACTCACGAAGCAGCTTCTTCAGGTCGTCATCACCGACATGATTCAATAGCATTTGGTAATTGCCGACCATTTTATTGCCCGCCATCACATAACTCCATAAGCCGAATACCTCACCATAATGCATCGGTTCATCCTGCGGATTTCCGCTTAAAATACCCATGTTCATCCTCCTCGCAAATTCAATATCGCATACATTCCATAACGTGCCCGAGAGAAGGAAAATTTATGTTGCAGCAAGAAAAATTTATGAACCAAAACAAAAAAGACAAGAGTGGCAAATCGCCAAACCCTTGTCTTTCCTGTTGTTCTATTGGACGCGCTCGGAGGGATTCGAACCCCCGACAGACGTGGTACCGGAAACCACCGCTCTATCCAACTGAGCTACGAGCGCAGAATGACTGCGTTATGAGAACGTCAGCACAACTAATTATACGATAATTCCATTCAAATAACAACCCTCTATTTCGAGAGGCCGTTTTTTAAATAGACAAAGCATCTTAATTGGCAATCTGACATACGATGGTTTGAACCCCTGTATTTTTGGGGAAAATGGGAAAAAGAGACGACTTTGCATATTAGGCCAGCTTTTTGTTTGACCTTTATTGACCAAAAATGTATCATGTAACTACATACTTACCTAAAAGGTGAAGGAGGAGCATTATGAATTTAATACCTACAGTCATTGAACAAACGAACCGCGGAGAAAGAGCGTATGACATTTATTCTCGTCTATTAAAGGATCGTATCATCATGCTTGGATCTGCGATTGATGACAACGTTGCGAACTCCATCGTGTCACAGCTTTTATTCTTAGCAGCAGAAGACCCTGAAAAAGAAATTTCTCTTTACATCAACAGCCCGGGCGGCTCTATTACAGCCGGTATGGCGATCTATGATACCATGCAGTTTATTAAGCCGAAGGTATCTACAATTTGTATCGGTATGGCTGCGTCAATGGGCGCGTTCCTGCTTGCAGCCGGCGAAAAAGGCAAACGCTATGCACTTCCAAACAGTGAAGTCATGATTCACCAGCCTCTTGGCGGTGCGCAAGGTCAAGCGACAGAAATTGAAATTGCTGCGAAACGCATTCTCTTGCTTCGCGACAAATTAAACAAAGTCCTAGCTGAACGTACTGGCCAGCCGCTTGAAGTGATCGAACGTGACACAGACCGTGATAACTTCAAGTCTGCTGAAGAAGCGCTTGAATACGGCCTGATTGACAAAATTTTGACTCACACAGAAGACAAAAAGTAATAACACAACCTGCAAGAGCTGCGTCTCTTGCAGGTTTTTTTCATTTAAACACTTTTGATTCTAAACTGCTCCCATTCCTCGTGTAACAGCTCAAGTGTTAGATCACTCGTCTGCCTCACAACTAGATCAGCACCAAGCATCGGCTGTCCTTGACCGACACCAACCGCAAACATCCCCGCAGATTTGATTGCAGAAATGCCTGCTTCTGCGTCTTCTATTGCCGCGCAATCAGCAGGGGAAACATCGAGCATCGCTGCAGCTGTTAAAAAGATGTCAGGATCAGGCTTCCCCTTCGCAAGAGTCGTCGGATCAACAATGGCATCAAAATCATCGATAATTGCCAAACGTCTTAAAATCTTAGGAGCATTGCGACTTGAAGATGCTAACCCGATTTTTATATTTTCGTTTTTCAATTGACATAGGAGCCTGCCAATCCCCGGTAAAAGATCTTCCGGCGTCAATTTGCTGATCAGCGTTTGATAATTGTGATTTTTCCGATGCATAAGCTCTTGTTTCTCCGCATTTGTATACTTTGTTTCCGCACCGCCAAAGATCAATATGCTTTCAAGTGACTCTTCTCTGCTGATTCCTTTTAGCCTTTCATTCATGTCTCTGTCAAAGGGAATATTGATTTGTTCTGCGACGTGCTTCCAAGCGAGAAAATGATATTCAGCAGTATCTGTTATCACTCCGTCTAAATCAAAAATGACCGCTTTCATATACTAATGCCCATCACAGCTTCATAAGGTTTGAGGCTAATACTCTTTAAGTCAGCCCGCTCCTGCGGATAGTTTGAAATCAGCACTTTCCAACGCTCATGAATCAGTTCTGGAGGCGCTACGAACAGAGCCTTTTCTTCCGATAAATTCACAACGACAAGAAGCTTTTCCCCTTGATATTCTCGAAGGTAAGAAAAGACCTGCGGATCATTCTCCTGCAAAAGCTGATAATCGCCATATATCATAATCTTATATTGCTTTCGTAATTGAATGAGCTTCTGATAGTAAAAGAAAATCGAATCTTGATCTTTCAAGGACTCTTTCACATTGATATCTTGATAGCGGGAATTTACCGGTATCCACGGGTCTCCGGCTGTGAATCCCGCATGTTTTCCGGCATCCCACTGCATCGGTGTTCTCGCATGATCCCTTCCTTTTATCATCACGGCTTTGACAAACTCTTTTTCTGACATCGTTTTGTTTTCGACGACTAGTTCACGATATGCATTCTTTATTTCAAGATCATCATACATCTCCAGCGGCATATCGCTGTTGACCATGCCGATTTCTTCTCCCTGGTAAATAAACGGCGTTCCTTTCATGCCGTGCAAAACCGTTGCAAATGCCTTCGCACATTCCTTACGCAGCTTCCCGTCATTGCCCCAGCGGGAAATAACCCTCGGCTGGTCATGGTTCTCAAAATAAAGGGTATTCCAGCCGACATTCATTAACCCGGTCTGCCACCTTGTCATCGTCTTTTTTAAAGCAATCAAATCAAACGGCTTGATCTGCCATTTCCCATTTGGCGAGTTTTGTTCTGTATCAATATCCATATGTTCAAATGTAAAGATCATATTCAGCTCTTGCCTGCTTGCATCTGTGTACTTTTTCGCCTCTTCAATATCAGAGCCGTTTGCCTCTCCGACTGTCATGCAGTCGTAATGAGAAAGCACTTCCCTGTTCATCTCTTGAATAAACTCATGAAGACGTGGGCCGTTAGAGTGATAACGGCCGACAATATAGCTGCGGCTGTGATCCGTTTCGTAGTCCGGAAAATCGGTGTATTTAGAAATAGAGCCGATCACATCCATCCGCCAGCCGTCAACGCCTCTATCCATCCAGAATCTCATTACATCATAAACTTCCCGGCGAACGGCTTCGTTTTCCCAATTTAAATCAGGCTGTTTTTTCGAAAAGTAGTGCAAATAATACTGCCCTGTTCCTTCATCGTATGTCCACGCTGAGCCTGAAAAGATCGATCCCCAATTATTCGGCTCTGAGCCGTTCGGTTTAGGATCTTTCCAAAAATAATAATCCCGGTAAGGATTGTCCTTCGACTTGCGGCTTTCAGCAAACCAAGCATGCTCATCTGATGTGTGGTTCACGACCAAATCCATGACGATTTTCATTCCGCGTTTATGGACTTCATCAATCAGCTGAAACATATCTTCATTTGTCCCAAACTTTTCATACATGTTTTTGTAATCGCTGATATCATATCCGTTGTCATCCTGCGGGGAATCAAATACCGGGGAGAGCCAGATGACATCCGCCCCGAGATTTTTGATGTAATCCAGCTTTTGAATCACACCTTGCAAATCCCCGAATCCATCTCCATTGGCATCATAAAAACTGCGCGGGTAAATTTGATAAACGACAGCTTCTTTCCACCATTCACTCATTAGGCGTTCTCCTTTCACATCGTCCCTGTAGGACAACTGGTTCCTCATAAACGTTCATGTGCAGCGGCTCGCCTTTTACAAGCTCAAAAATAACGCGCTTTTCGTCAACGGTCACATTGATTAATCGATTTCGATAATTGATGTTGAATGAATATTCGTCCCATTCTTTCGGCAAAAACGGAGCAAATGACAGCGTCTCATTCGCGGTGCGCATGCCTGCAAAGCCATGAACGATTGCCAGCCAGCTACCCGTCATTGAAGTAATATGCAAGCCTTCTTCCGTATCATGATTGTAATTATCAAGATCAAGCCTTGCTGTGCGCTTATATAATTCGAGCGCTTTCTTTTCCAGCTTGAGTTCGGCTGCGAGAATCGCATGGACAGAGGGCGATAGGCTTGATTCATGAACAGTCATCGGCTCATAAAATTCAAAATTTCGCCGTTTTTCTTCCATTGTAAAACGGTCATTAAAAAGATAAATGCCTTGGAGAACATCTGCCTGCTTAATAAAATTGGAGCGGAGAATCTTGTCCCATGACCAATTCTGGTAAAGAGGCCGTTCCGCTGGATCTAATTCGTCAACTGTTTGCAGGTCTTTGTCCAAGAACGTGTCATGCTGAACGAAAATTTGCAGTTCTTCACTAAATGGATAGTACATGTGCTGGATGATTTCTCTCCAGACTTTCAATTCTACTTCCTGCACATCCAGATGGCGGCGTTTCTCCGCTGAGATACTTTCGAGACTTTGTAGAGTATACTGCAACGTCCAAGCCGCAATGACATTCGTATACCAATTGTTGTTAACGTTGTTTTCGTATTCATTCGGCCCTGTGACGCCATGGATCATATACTTATTTTTTCGTTTCGAGAAGTGAACACGGTCGGCCCAAAATCTGCTGACTGCCACAAGAACGTCTATCCCGTATTCTTCCATATAGTCACAGTCGCCTGTATAATTGATATAATTGTAGATCGCATAACAGATCGCGCCATTGCGGTGAATTTCTTCAAAGGTGATTTCCCATTCGTTGTGGCATTCATCACCGGTGAACGTCACCATCGGATAAAGTGCCCCCTTCATCCCCAATTTTGCCGCGTTTCGTTTGGCAGCCTCCAACTGATGATAGCGATACAAAAGCAGGTTTTTCGTCACCTCCGGCTCGGCTGTCGCCAAATACATCGGAACGGCGTACGCCTCAGTATCCCAATATGCGGCACCTCCATATTTCTCGCCAGTAAATCCTTTCGGCCCGATATTCAAACGGGCATCGCCCCCGTAATATGTCGAGAATAACTGAAAGATATTGTAGCGGATTCCTTGTTGTAGCTCCTCATCTCCTTTAATCTCAATGTCCGCTTTTGCCCATCTTTCCTTCCATCGATCAGTGTGCCTCCGTTTTGCTTTTTCATAGCCGTACTCAACCACATCCGCCAAAAGCTCCTTGGCTTTCGATAAAAGCTCTTCCTCACGAAAATCACGTGAAGTCGTGACAATCACAAACTTTTTCAATGATGCCTTCGTTTGATAACTGTAGCGATTCTCGACATACATTTCAGTCGTTTTAAAGCTTTCATGGACAAAACCCTCCGTCTTGTTTGCCATTGCGGCTAATACCGTGAAGCGCGGTGTTCCAAATGGATTTTCGATCGTTTTTGCCGCTAAATGGCCGCTGTGAGAATCAGCACCTTTCGCTTCCTCCTGCCAAAACTGTTCTTGGTAGTTAGAATCTTCATTTGCGACATTTCCATCCAGATAAGGAACAAGCGTAATGACCGCATCTTCTGTCAGACACTCCGCTTCATAATGAATCGCACAGAGTTCTTTTACAGCAAGGCTAAGAAATCGCTCCGATCTGAGTCTGACGGTTTTATCCTGAATGCGGACCACAGCGCTTCGCCGCAGAATCCCCTCTTTCATATTGAGCTCTACCTCAAATGATTCAATTGGATTTTGATAGAGATCGATTTTTTCACCGTCAACATATAAGCCTATGCCCATAAAGTTCATTGCATTGATCACTTTTCCGAAATATTCCGGATACCCGTTTTTCCACCAGCCGACTCGCGTTTTGTCTGGAAACCACACGCCTGCAATATATGTGCCTTGGTGACTGTCGCCTGAATAGCCTTCTTCAAAATTCCCTCTGACCCCCATATAGCCATTGGCAAGAGACGTCAGGCTTTCCAGCAGCCGTGTACGCTCCTTATTAAATGTATTTGTTTTGATTTTCCATTCATCAATCTCAAATAACCGCTGATTTATCATCATTTCCTCCCGAATGTAAGTTTCCATTATCACGGCGGGTTTTGGTCAAATATCTAAATGCAAAAGAGATCATCAAAGTAACGCCACACGAATGGATCATCAATACAGTAATCAAATCAAAATGAACCATGCCGATAGCAGCTGCCGCAAATGCCGGCAGTGCTGATGCGCAAATCGCTATAGAGGCCGCTTCCTTGAATGATGCAATAGAGACCATGTTTGATCGTTTTGTGATCCAGAGGCCACCTGCAAGAACAAACGTTAACAAAAGCTGGATCATAGAAAACACCGCATATGCCAGCATCATGATCATCGGCTTATACTGTGCCAACCACAATGTATCGATCAAAACCTCTACATCATGGACGTTTGGTTTCTCGAGCTTAACGTCCATTTTCGCATAGCCAACAGAAAACCCCGTTTCGTTTTGATCGGTGATCACCAGTTGATCAGGTTGAAATATGATGGCGTTTTCAAATCCAGTTACTTTCAATCGCCCATTTTCACCGCTTGTCTCATATTCATGCTTCATATCGACTGCCATCACATTCTGCCCATCTTCAATCCTCTCAGAGCTCTTCCCGCCTGTTAGTTTTCCGTTCCTGATTTGAAAACCCTGCAATTGATCAGCAAATTGATCATTAACCCCTTGAATCGCTGACGGCATGAAAGATGCAACGCTGAAGCGATCCATTTTCACAAACGAAACCGCTAACGGCGCCATTAAGCAGGCCGTTAAAAACAGAAAGAGAAAAGAGAGCTGCAGCCAGCTGAAGGTATTCCCGTAACGGCAAACACCTGATGGGGATGCAGCCGCCTTCAGGCAGCGGATGATAAAGCTTTTATTCTCCAGATTCTTCATTGGCATTACCCCTTTGTTCCGCCGGCTGTCAAACCGGACACAAAGTTCTTTTGGAGAAAAAAGAATAGAACGCATATCGGCAGTGCGGCTAGTATGGCACCGGCTGCAAATAGAGCTACTTTTTGCTGCTGCGGATTAGAAATAAAGGATTGTAATCCTACAGCGATGGTCAGCCTTTCCGGTGAGCGAAGCAGAAATTTCGCCAGCAAATAGTCGCCGAACGGTGCCATAAACGCCCAAAGCGCTTGTACCGCGAGCATTGGCTTAACAAGCGGTAGAACAATTGAAGCGAAAATCCTCAGATGTCCCGCTCCGTCAATTCGCGCGGCTTCATCAATTTCTCTCGGCACAGTATCAAAATAACCTTTCATCAGCCACGTGTTCATAGGAATTCCGCCGCCGATATAGATCGCTGTTAAAAACCAGTATTGATCGAGTGCGCCTATTAGCATCGCCAAGACATAAAAAGCAGTCAGCGCCGCCATTGTCGGCACCATTTGAATGATTAAAAAGAATATCAGGCTCTTTTTTCTGCCTGCAAACCGATAGCGGCTGTACGAGTACCCGGCAAGTGTCACGATTGTAACCTGCAAAACCATGACCGATAGCGCGATGACAAGTGTATTGCTGTACCAATTGAGATAAAGCGTTTCGTCAAATAGCCGCTTAAAATGATCCAATGTCCAAGGACCCGAAAAATCGAGCTGAAAAGCCGCCGAATTCCCCACACGGAAGGCTGATGATGCCGTAATCAGCAACGGATATATAATGACAATACTTAAAAGCGTCAAAAATAAATACGTACTGATTTTATTAAGCATTCTGGCAGTGCTCGCGTTCACCTACATAACCTCCTCATTGCCAAAAGCATTTGATTTTTTGAAAGCAATCAGTGAAATTCCAATGACAATGAAAGAAATTAACAGTGTCACAGCCGCCGCAACGGAATATTGGGGTGATGTGCCTGTTGTCAGTTTATAAATCCACGAAATTAAGATATCGGTCGATCCGGCCCCGGCTCCCACACTGCCTGGCCCTCCCTCATTAAATAAATAGATGATCGAGAAATTATTGAAATTAAACGTATACTGAGTAATCATCACGGGTGCTGTGGCAAATAAAATCATCGGGAATGTAATATGCCGAAAACGCTGAATAAAAGTGGCCCCGTCAATCTTTGCCGCTTCATACAATTCACCTGGAATCGCCTGAAGCACTCCCGTTACCATGACATATATATATGGAAAGCCGAGCCACGTTTGAATCATAATGAGGGCTGTCTTGGTCCAGAAAGGATCGGTCTTCCACGCGATCGCAGGCAGCTCGACAAACGGCAGGTGATTGAATAATGGTATCACCTGTGCATTCACCGCTCCTATGCTGTCGTTAAACATGTTGGAAAAACTCATGATTGTAATAAACGCCGGAACAGCCCATGGAAATAAGAAAATCATTCGAAATATCCGCTTGCCTTTTATAAAATCCTGATTGACGAAAAGTGCCGTCACAATACCTAAAATGATTTGCAGCGTTGTTGCACAGATTGTCCAGATAACCGTCCAGCCCAGTACATTCACAAATGTTTCACGATAGGAGCCAAGGAAAAAAATATTTAAGAAATTTTTAAACCCGACCCAGTTAATCAGACGATTAGGCGGAATATGATAAAAATCATAGTTTGTTAATGCAACAAACAGAGTCACCAAAACCGGAAAAATAATCACAAACACCATCATGATATATGCCGGAAGTGTAAATAGATATGGAAACCCTTTATCGCCCGCATGACAGATCATATCCTTGGCTGTTGGATTGACTTCCAAACCCGCCGCTTTCATTGCGGCGGTCTTACGCGAATCATGAATATTAAAGATATAGAACATGAGGAAAATCATTGTCACGATCAATTGCAGCGTGCCTTCAATCAGCATAAACAGCGAGTGATCTTCACCGGGAACACTTCCCAATGTCATCAATCCGGTTAGCGCCTGTATACCGAAAACGCATAATTCAAAAGCAAACAAGCCTGTGATGGCAAGAAATAAGAGCCCCTTTGACAATTGCTGATTCGCAATCTGCCCAAGTCCTGGAATGATCGATAAAAGCCCTGCCTTTCGTTTTTGCTTTGTAAGTGTGTGATGTTTATTCATTTTTCCGCCCTCTATTCTTCCGGACGCTATCCCGCCGTTTTATTTCACATACTTTTCTTTAATATTTTCCTTTATGACGTTTACAGCATCATTCGCTGATGTTTGTGTCGATTTTTTTCCTGAAGCTGCATCAAAAATTAAACTTTCCGCTCCTGTCCATACTTCAGCCATTTCCGGAATATTTGGAGTCGGCGTTGCTGTTTCATATTGTTTAATCACAGCTGACGTCAGTTCATTCTTTTGCTCATCGGCTTTCTTCCTTGCAGCCGTGTTGGCCGGAACTTCGTTTGTATCCTCATAAAAAGCGTAAGCATTGGCATCATTTGCAGCATACTCAAGCCATTTTTCAGCCAGCTCGGGCTCTTTTGTATATTTCGAGGCAACCCAGCCCTTCCCGCCAGCAAAAGGGGCGTATTCTTCTCCATTTGGCAATGTCGGAATGGGAGCCGCTCCGTAGTTCAATTTAGCCTCTTTATAGTTGGCAGCTGACCAAGGACCGCCAATGATCGCAGCCGCTTTGCCTTCTAAAAACATCTGCTGAATAAAGTCGTCTGCGCTTGAATTGTCTTGCATTCCTTTCGGCCAATATGTCTCAAACCATTTCTCCGCATATTTCACCGCTTCTACAGCCCCTTTATTGTTCAGGCCGATGTCCCCGGAATCTGTGCCGTTTTTTCCAAACACATATCCGCCGTATCCAGCCAATAAGCCGTACGACATATAAAAGTCAGTCCATTTTGCTAAAAATCCGGTTGATTTTCCTTTTTCCGAAGCAAACGCGAATCGAGGATCTTCCGTTAACTTTTCAAGGTCTTTAAATGTTTTTGGCGCTGTTTTTAAAAGATCTTTGTTGTAATACAAAATAAGTGTCTCAATGACTAGCGGCATTCCGTACACTTTGCCGTCAACTGTCACCTGCTGCATTTCTTTATCACCAAAGCTTTTTGTATGAGATGGCTTAATGTCAAGCAAATGTCCTTGCTGTCCCAAACCGCCGATCCGGTCATATGCAGCAAGCATAACATCAGGCGCATTACCCGCCGGGCCATCAAGAGGAAGCGCCTCCAACTGTTCGAACATTTGCTTTTCAACAATTTTTACTGTGACGTCATTCTCTTTTTCGAACTTTGTTTTTATGCTTTCAATGTATTCTTTATACGTTTCTTCGACAGACACAGTCAGCACCTTTTTGCCATCAGAGCTTGCTGGATTTTTTGAATTTGAGCAGGCGGCAAGGCCGATTGCCAGAAATGATGCCGCCAATATGGCGAACCCCTTTTTAAAAAGAACCATCTCTTTTCCCCCTTCTATTTACGAAACTATAACAATTGTATTTTCCTATAGAAAGCGGTTACAACAACTTTCGATTTGTTACCGATAACAGAATTTTATACTGGGGCAGCAGCACTCAAAATCAAAAATTCTCCCGGCTGAACGGCAATGACATCGTGATGCTGAAGCGGCTGCTCTGTCCATGCATCACAGATCCTCTTATTCCTTTCAATATTCAAATCTAGTAAACTGACGTGTTGAACCACATTCCCTTGATTAAAGAAATAAATCAGTATTTTTTCATCAAAAGTCCGCGAAAAGCTAATAAAATCATTTTTGTCGTCCAGCAGATTCCACTCAAGATGTCCTTCAGTCAATAAAGTGTTTTCCTGCTTGCGTAAAGCAATTAACCGTTTCATAAATTGCAGCATGTCTTGGTTTTGCTTCTCCTTTTCCCAAACCATACATTTCCGGCATAATGGATCATTTTCGCCGTCCAGCCCGATTTCCGTCCCGTAATAGATGCATGGTGAGCCTGTCTGGGCAAACATAAAGGCCAGCAACGCGCGTGCTTTCTTCTCATCATTGCGGCATCTGGTCAAAAGGCGCTTTGTATCATGGCTATCCAGTAAATTAAACATCACCTCATTGGCCTGCTTCATTCCATTCATCAAATGTGCATTGACACGGTAGGCCATACGTGAGGCTGGGATCGTCCGGTCAGCAAAATATTCAATCATAGGCTCTGTAAAAGGGTAATTCATCGCCGCATGAAATTCATCCCCTCTAAGCCAGGGTTCGGCAGAATGCCAGATCTCACCTAAAATATAAACGTCAGGCTTTTCAGTAGATACAGCCTGCCTGAATGTCTTCCAAAACACGTGATCCACTTCATTTGCGACATCCAAACGCCAGCCGTCAATGTCAAATTCGCGAATCCAGTACAAAGCAATATCAAGCAAATATTTCTGCACTTCGGGATTAGCCGTGTTTAGCTTCGGCATATCAGCTGTAAAAGCAAACCTGTCATAATTGTCGCCTGTGACGGGAAAAGAGTGAATATGGAACCAATCCTTATAGCGGGATTGATCTCCGTTTTTAACGACATCCTGCCATTGCGGAGACGCGCTTCCTATATGGTTAAAAACCGCATCAAGCATAATTCTCATCCCCCGCTGATGCAGCTGGCTGACCAATGTACGAAAAATCTCTGGATCCCCGAAATGCGGATCAATAGAAAAGTAATCCAGCGTGTCGTATTTATGATTAGAAGGCGCGGAAAAGATCGGCGTCAGATAAATGCCGTTCACCCCTAAATCCTCTAAATAATCAAGCTTGTCAACAATCCCTTGCAAATCTCCTCCAAAAAAATCATTGACGCCCGGGTCCTTGCTCCCCCACGGCAATGAATTCTTCGGTGACAAGTCTTCTCTTCCATTTGCAAAACGCTCCGGAAAAATTTGATACCAAACCGTTGACTTGACCCATTCAGGCGCTTGAAATGTATCAGCCTCGTGAACAAACGGAAATTTAAAGTAATAATGAATCGTTTCCAGTGTTTTTTCGTTATAAGGGCATAAACCCGAACTTCCGAAAAAGATGTCTTCATGATCGTCTGTTACAACAAACGCATATTGTAAACGCCTAAATGGCGGCACCACTTCAGCAAACCAATAGTCATGCATTTCTGTTGCAGCAATTTTTCTCATCGGCTGCTCGTTTGCCGACCATTTGCCGTCGTTGTACTCATAGGGATCACCCCAAATGAATCGAATGTGATCTGCATCACCTTTTTTCGTCCGAATCTTGATATGCACAGTCCGCCCATCATAAGAATAAGCATCTGTGCTGAATGGCTGGTGGTGAATCGCTGCATATTCCATCATGTTTCCCCCTTTGATTTCCGTTTTATTGAAGCCGGCTCATAGTTTGAAAGTATCATGATGAAATTGTGGGAACAATCCTTTTCACCCTGTTACCGATAACAGAATACGGCGCTTACAGCGTTGATTCTCGTACAATTAACTCTGGTTCAAAAAATAGACTTCCTTGTGCAGCACCGTCTTCATTCATTTTTTTCAGCAACATTTTCGCACAGGCTTCCCCCATTTCAACAACAGGCTGTCTGACTGTAGTCAAGCGCGGCGAGGAGATGCGATCAAGAAACACACCGTCATTCCCGGTAACCGCAACGTCTTCTGGAATTCGCTTTCCAAGGGATTGCGCCGCACGAATGACGCCGAGCGCGATTCGATCAGATGCGCAGACAAATGCGGCCTGATTGTCCATGGATTTCAGCAGTTCTCTTGCAAGGCCTTCACTTTTCTTAGAACTGTTGTCGATCCGAAACATATTCGATTTTTTAAAGCTTTTATTCATCGCCCGTATATACCCCTGTTCTCTTGCACGTTCGAAAGGCTCATCTAAATCAATGCCAAAAAAGACAACTTCCCGCTCCCCCAGCCCCATAACATGGCGGGTTGCCATAAAAGTGCCTTTCTCGTTATTCACATCGATAAAGTCATAGCCCATTTCATTTTGTCCAAATACGACGAGCGGCTTCTCAAAAGCTTTTATTACACCTTCAAAATCGTTCTTTCTCAAGCCGGTGGCAATAATGCCGTCACATTGGCCAATATTAAGAGAATTTCTTGTCACAAGCTGGAGAGCATAGTGATTGCGATCCAGCTCCCTGCTGATTCCTGTCAGCAGGTTCATGTAATATGGTTCTGTCGTATCCATTTCCTCAAGTATCAATAGTTTCACAACCTGTGTTCTGTTTTGCACGAGCGCTCTCGCCGCATAATTAGGGATGTAATTCAGCTCTTTCATCGCAGAATGAACAAGCTTTTTCAATTCATCTGTCACCGTCTCAGGGTGATTGATCACTCGTGATACCGTCATTTTTGAAACATTTGCTTTTTTCGCCACATCTGACAAAGTTGCCATTTTCATCCCCTCCTTATCTGTGCTTATTATCCAAACTAGTGATAAAGTCCTCTATTACTGCTAAATATACGATGCAGGCAAAAGAGAAATAAAAAAGAGATTTCCCTTAAGGAAACCTCACTTTGTTAAAAACACTCGATATTTCATGGATCATAACTCATTCTCTCCACTTCCATGAGAAAGTCTCTTTTTTAAATTTCTGTCCACTTTTTTTCTAAAATCGGATAAGAATAATTTTGCATTTGCTCAATTAACTCATCCGGCCGTGACGAGCTGTGAATCAGTTTTAGGTGCGATTCGTTAGAAAACCCTTCTTGAATGCTGTATTTCACCATTTTCATCATTGGTTCAAAATATCCGTTTACATTGTACAGTCCGATTGGCTTTTGGTGGATGCCGATCTGTGCCCAGCACAGCACTTCAAATAATTCTTCATATGTACCGAAGCCGCCCGGCATCGAGATAAAGCCGTCCGCCAGCTCGCTCATTTTAGCCTTTCGTTCATGCATCCCGTTTACTTCAATCAGCTCAGTCAGGTTTTGATGGACAACCTCCCCGCTGAACAAACCGCTCGGCATGACCCCGATTGCAGTTCCGCCGTTTTCCATAATCGCGTCAGCAATCGTGCCCATCAAGCCTACGCGGGAGCCCCCATAGACAAGGCCGATTCCCTGCTCAGCCATATACACGCCAAGCTCTGCCGCTTTTCTTTTATACGCTTCATTTCCCCCAGGGTTTGATCCCGCAAATACACAAATGGTTTTCATCTTGTCATCTCCGCATCTATATATCGTGTTAAATATTCAAAAACACACTATATATTGTCCCATCTTCATGTGATAATATCAATATGAAATACATAAAGAATGCAGGAGTGATGAGGTTGCAGCTGGCTGATGCAGAAAAATGGATGAAAGAGTTTTACGAAAAAAGAGGCTGGACAGAATACGGACCTTTTATTCGCGTCGGCTTTTTAATGGAGGAAGCCGGAGAACTGGCCCGGGCTGTCAGGGCGTATGAAATCGGCAGAGACCGGCCGGATGAGAAAGAATCGTCACGCGCTGAGCAAAAACAAGAATTGATTGAAGAAATGGGAGATGTCATCGGAAATATCGCCATTCTTGCTGATATGTATGGTGTCTCTTTAGAAGACGTCATGAAGGCCCACCAAGAAAAACTGCCAAAACGATTTGAGCATGCATAAAAAAGCGGCCGCGATGGCCGCTTTTTTTAACCTGTGATTTCATCATGGTGATCAAAGAAATGCTGCTTTCCTATTTTGTGAAAAAGGCCTGTTTTATGCAGCAGCTCCTTCGGCTGCGATTGCAATCCTACAATCATCAGCTTTCCATTGTGGCGTTTAATTCGATTCATAATGTTCCCAAGCACCGCTTCAGCTGACGTATCCATATAGTTCACCTTATTCATGAGCAGAATGAGGGTTTTCGGTTTTTTCTGTACATGCTCCAGCAATGACGATTCAAGGGAATCAATTGACCCGAAAAACAGCGGCCCTTCTATGGCATACATGCTGACAGATGGATCTTCTCTCTTCGCCAGAACAGGATGCGATTCCTGATTGTGGATGCGGGTCGCTTCGCTCATTCTTCTGATAAAGAACACAAATGCGAGCAGCAATCCGGTTGCCACACCGATGATTAAGTCAAACAGAACCGTAAGGGCGAAGGTCGCCGCCAAAATAAAGGAATCAGCGTTTTTCAGTCTCAGCATGTTTGCGACTTCCTTGCGCTCACTCATATTCCATGCGACCACCATGAGAATCGGTGCCATACTGGCGAGCGGCACATGGGACGCATAAGGCGCAAATACAAGCAGGACAAGGAGAACGACTACGCCGTGAACGACGCCGGAAACTGGGGAAACCGCTCCGTTTTTTATATTGGTCGCCGTTCTCGCAATCGCTCCTGTAGCCGGGATTCCGCCAAACAGGGGCGCTGCCATATTCGCAATTCCCTGGCCGACAAGCTCCTTGTTGCTGTCATGCTTTGAGCCCTTCATGTTATCAGCGACCATTGCGGACAAAATCGACTCAAGTCCTCCAAGAAGCGCGATGACAAGCGCAGCCGGAAACAGCATGACCATTCTATCCAAAGTAAACTCAGGAAACTGAAATTCAGGCAAATGGCGGGGGATTTCTCCATAAGTTGACCCGATCGTTGCCATGCGGTCAGGGAAAAAGACAACCGCGACCACTGTGGAAATAAGAAGCGCCAACAAAGCGCCCGGCACTTTAGGCATCACCTTGGCGGATACAAGCAAAATGACGAGCCCGATCACAGCTGTCAAAATGGCATACACGTTAAAGGTGCCGAGCTGCTGCACAATTTCAAACATGTTGTGGTGAAAGTTCTCATGTTTTTCAACATTTCTCAATCCGAGAAAATTAGCGATTTGTTCCGTAAAGATTAACACGGCAATTCCTGCTGTAAAACCGACGATAACGGGTTTAGGCACAAATTTCATTATTTTTCCGAGCTTAAACAGCCCAAACAGCACCAGCATTACCCCTGCCATAAACCCCGCAATCAGCAGATTCTCTAATCCGTACTGCATGATAATGCCGAACAGTATCGGGACAAAGGCGCCTGTCGGACCGCCAATTTGATATTTAGATCCTCCGAACAAAGAGATACAAATCCCCGCTATAACAACAGTATACAGCCCGTATTCGGGCTCGACTCCCGAGGCAATGGCAAACGCCATTCCTAAAGGAATTGCCACGACACCTACTACGATACCTGCAATTAAGTCTTTCTGAAATTTCTGTAAATTGTATCCCTTGAATCTCCCTGAGAATCGCATATTTTGTTATAACCTCCCTTATGAGTGATTGTTTATTAGCTCAGTTTCATAACCGTTAATGACCACATCAAGTTTTCCTGTTTCAGGGTGAATGACAAGCCCGTGAACCGGCACCTTTTTCGGAAGCAGCGGATGATTCTTAATCATGTTCACACTGTGGGAAACGCTTTCTTCCACGCTGTGAAAACCAGTCAGCCACGTTTTCAAATCGAGTCCGGCACTCGTCAGCAAATTCAGGCAGCTATCCTCCACCCCGCGTTCCTTTGCTTTCTCAAGAATCGAGGACGCATTTAGCCCTGACATTCCGCATTCATGATGGCCGACAATGCATACCTCTTCAGCCTGCAATTCATAAATCGCGACCAGTATGCTTCGCATCACGCTTCCAAATGGGTGAGAAACGATGGCTCCCGCGTTTTTTACAATTTTAGCATCACCGTTTCTAAGCCCCATTGCTTGCGGAAGAAGTTCTGTAAGCCTTGTATCCATACAGGTGACAATGACGAGCTTTTTTGAAGGAAACTTTGTCGTTTTGTACGGTTCATACTTCTTCTCTCTGACAAACCGCTGATTGTGTTCCAAAATTGATGTTAAAGAAACCATTTGATTCATCTCCCATCCATATGATTTTGCAAGCCTTCTTACCCAGCTTACAGTAAGGAATTATAGCATAGGAATAAGCCAAGAAAAGGATTTCAAAAAAAGACACTATAATTGAACTGTAGAATCAAAACATAAACATTTATATCTTTCAAAGATAATAAAATTTATATTTAATGAATCCTATAATCCGGCTGCTGCTCGCATATTGATGATTTGTCTGACAAAAAATATGGGTGAATTCTGATAATTAAAAAACTTTTTTAAGCAGATTTAGCTGTTCGATCTCCATTTTAAGTTCAAAAGAACCAGAAAATAAAAAGAATGCAGCTATATTTTTAACATCTATTTATTTCCGATATAATGAAATAGACAATAGCCATAAAGGGGGAGCCTTGTTGAAACCATTTGTATTTATCACAAAACCGATTCCTGAAGAGATTGAAGCATTCATCGGTGAACATTGCCGTTATGAAGTATGGCAGGAGGATACGCTTCCGAGTGACGTGCTATTTGAAAAATTAAAAGATGCGGAAGGGCTTTTAACGTCAGGGACTTCCGGGCCGTCAATCAATCGTGAGTTGCTGGAACACGCGCCTAAGCTCAAAGTGGTCAGCAACCAATCAGTAGGCTACGATAACTTCGATATAGAAGCAATGAAAGAAAGAGGAGTCGTCGGGACTCATACACCTTATACACTGGATGACACAGTTGCAGATCTGGCTTTTTCACTGATTCTGTCTTCCGCCAGACGTGTTGCCGAACTGGACCGTTTTGTCAGAGCAGGAAAATGGGGAACCGTGGAAGAGGAAGCGCTTTTCGGAATTGATGTTCATCATCAAACGTTAGGCATTATCGGCATGGGCAGAATTGGAGAACAAGCAGCGAGACGCGCCAAATTTGGTTTTGATATGGAAGTGCTTTATCATAACCGACATCGCAAACAAGAAACAGAAGACAGCATCGGCGTTAAGTATGCAGAGCTTGATACATTGCTGGAGCAATCTGATTTTATTCTTCTCATTACGCCGCTGACTGATGAAACCTATCACATGATAGGAGAACGTGAATTTAAGTTAATGAAGGATTCAGCAATTTTCGTCAATATTTCCCGGGGAAAGACAGTCGATGAAAAAGCACTGGTTCGCGCTCTTCAGGAAGGCTGGATCAGGGGAGCCGGCTTAGATGTATACGAAAAAGAGCCTGTCACCCGAGATAATCCGCTTCTGCAGCTGGATAATGTCACGCTGCTTCCTCATATCGGTTCAGCAACAGCTAAAGTGCGCTTCAACATGTGCAAACAGGCCGCCGAAAATATGATTGCAGCCATTCAAGGACAAACACCGAAAAATCTCACAAGAGAATTTCAATAAATCAAAAATCCGGTCTGATAACAGACCGGATTTCTATTACATACGCTGAAGAACAGCACGCTTATAAATATGGCGGGTGACGATATAATAAACAGCCTGGAATACAAAATAAATGAAGATGACAATTACGGCCTCAAGAAATAAATTGGAATTCAGCATATTACTTAACGCTGCATACGCAAAGCCGGCGTGAATCGTACCTGCGATAAATGGGATGAAGAATAAAAATCCTATTTGCTTTCCAAGGATCGAGTGAATCTCTTTGTCCGTAACCCCTATCCTTTTTAACGCTAACACCTGCACTCTCGTATCTTCTATTTCCGTAAACATCCGCAAATACAGCATGCTTCCTTGCACGATAAAAAACAGCACGCTGACAAACAGACCAATAAACAGCATTAATGCAACTCCCTGCTTCACAATTTGATAACTAGGAGCACGTGTTTGAAAATCAGATGTATGTTCTTTCGGCACCATGTTTTCAAGCTTTTCAGAGACATCCACCGTCTCCTGCCAATGCTCAAGCTCATAACCTACCATTCTCATCTGTTCCTTCAGCGGCACATCCTGTGACAGACTGTCAAAGCTCTTTTCGCTGACAACCAATAAACGGCTGACTCCATCGACAGACATCAATATCCCTTTGTTTTGCTGCTTTTTCATGACGTAGGAAAGGGTTTTTCCTGACTTCATATGAAATGCTGCTGTTTCCCCTTCTCCAAATGTGTCTTTAACCATCATTTGAAAAGAAACATTAATAAATGCTTCATTTTCTTGTAAATGAATAACTGGGAACCCTTTTTCCTTTGCGACTTGATTATAGACCTTTTCTGAAATCAGCAAAGCTTCCGCTTCCATCTTCTTATTTCCATACGGCAAGTCTGACTGAAAAGTGACAGGAATCCCAGTGGCATCCACCTTATACTTGATAACAACATGAGCTTTTTTCAATGTATTCTCAGCCGTCTCAGGCTTCATGACCTGAAAGCGGGAAGCATCCTTTTCCACCCAGGAAACAGACTGAGGAATGCTTTGCTCCTCCTGCCTTTGTAAATCGGAATAAAACATATAGATGACACCTGTAGCTGTTAGTATGACCGCTGTAATGACAGAGGTTAAAAACAGCATGCGTGCATGATCCTTCAGCCTGAATATCATGTTGGAACGCACAATGATATTTGTGCCTTTGTAGAAGCTGTGTTTCTTTCGGTACAGCATGCGGAAAAACGCCACACTGCTTTGTGTAAAAAAGAAATACGTGCCAATTAACACTAAAATCAAAATTGGAAATACCCGAAACATCATGTCAATTGCATTGGCTGTTGCAGATAGATAATAACCGCTGCCAAGACATAGCAAAGACAATACAGTGAGCCATTTCGAATAAACCGGCAAGCTTTTCGGCTTTTTGGCCGATTTAATCAGTTCAATGATTTCCAGCTTCCGAATCCGTCCCAGTGATAAAATGAGCAGCGTCTGAAACAGGATGAGAAAGCCGGCAATTGTCATCACAAACGCTTTCGGCACAATGGCAAACGAAATCGGCACCTTCACGCTGAGCATCCATGTCATGATCATAAAAAACAGTTTTGAAAATAACAGGCCTGCTCCAATGCCGGCCGCAATCGCCGCAAGAGAAATAAGTGACTGCTCATAATAAATCATCTTGCGAAGCTGCTGCTTTGATGTGCCAAACAGTGTCAGCAGCCCAAACTCTTTCTTTCTTGCCTGCAAAAACGCTGAATTGGAATATGTGATGAAAAATATACAAAACACAATGATGACGACAAGAGCTGCGCTCAAGCATGTTTTGACAAGGCTTCCGCCATATATATTGTCTTCATTGACATCAGGATGAAAAATAAATGATGTGAAGACAAAAAACACCGAAACGGCAAACACACAGCTTAAAAAGTAGGCCACATACCGTTGCAGATTCCCAAGAATGTTTTTACGGGCGATAGTTCTCAAATTCATGAAAATCGCCTCCCAACACACTCAAGGTATCCAATATACTTTGATAAAACACCTGCCTGTTTGTTCCTCTGTGAATCTCTGAAAAGAAACGTCCGTCTTTAATAAAAACAATTCGTTTACAGAAACTTGCTGCTGTGGCATCATGCGTAACCAACAGAATCGTCGCTTCCTTTTCCTCATTCAACTGAGCTAGTGTGTTCATCACTTGCTTTGCCGATTTTGAGTCGAGGTTTCCTGTCGGTTCATCGGCAAGAATGAGCGCTGGATTGTGAATAATCGCTCTGGCACAGGCTGCCCGCTGCTGCTGTCCGCCCGACACCTCATATGTGCGGTGATCGAGAATATGCTTGATTTGCAGCGTATCCGCCAGTTCATCCAATCGGGCTTCCATTTCTCTCAGCTTTACCTTATCCAATGCGAGCGGCAAGAGAATATTTTCACGAATCGTCAGCGTATCAAGCAGATTAAAATCCTGAAAGACGAAGCCGAGTTCTCTTCTGCGAAACAAAGCCAGCTCTTGGTCCTTTAACGTTTTCGGCTGAATGCCGTTGATCATCATCTCGCCCTGGGTCGGCTTATCAATGGTAGCCAGCAAATTCAAAAGCGTGGTTTTTCCGCTTCCCGACGGCCCCATAATCCCGACAAATTCTCCTTTTGACACACTGAGATCAAAGGCGCTGAGCGCTTGGTATGATATTGTTCCTTTATTTGAATAGTACGTTTTCGATAGGTTCGTTGTTTGCAACACGTTCATGTTCTGCTCCTCCTTTTTCTTTATTATAAAAAGGAAGTCAGCATCCTCCCATCGAACTTTCTTGCAATTCCGCTCCCCAACCTTACAATGCTGTCACATTCACGAGGGTGTCACTTGAAAACACGATGGTCATCACAGTGCCAGCCCCTTCTTTTGATTCCGCATACAGCTTATGGCCGAGACGGCTGCACACCTGTTTTGCCAAATAAAGGCCCATTCCAGTTGCCTCTTTCATGGTTCGTCCGTTTTCTCCGGTAAAAAACGCGTCAAAAATCCGCGGCAGATCCTGCGGCGGTATGCCGATTCCTTCGTCGGCAACCGACAATCGCGTCTCATGTCCCTGCGTTTCAATACGGATTGTAATAGGGTCTCCCACACCTTGCTTGGAATATTTTAAGGCGTTGAAAAGGATTTGCTCAACAACAAAGGAAAGCCACTTTTGATCACTGGAAATCTGAATGGCATTTGGCGGCACATGTAATGTTGGAAAAAGGCGCCGTTTAATAAACTGACGTTTTTCCTGATTGATCAGTGAACGAACCATTTCTGTCAAATCAAAAGTTTGCGGCTTTACATCAAATGCAAATTCCTCCAGCCGGGCCGTTTGCAGCATCATATCAAGACCGTGGCGAAATCTCTCATTCTCATCCTCCAGCTCCTCTAAAAACGTCGGAAAAGAGGATGAAGTTCCGTTTTTTCCTTCCTGAATCATTAAGGATATGACGGATACCGGTGTTTTCATATGGTGGACCCATTGGTTGGTGAAGGTATAATGCTGTTTTTGCTGATTGATATATTGTGAGAGCCTGCTTTCGTATTGCTGCCCGAGTGCGTTGATCATTTTCGTCCAAAGCGCTTGCTCTCCTGTTCTTGGCTTTCGGGCTTTCAAAGACTGTCCGATGTCATT
Organism: Bacillus sp. YP1; assembly: GCF_000877815.1. Lineage (NCBI taxonomy): Bacteria > Bacillati > Bacillota > Bacilli > Caryophanales > Bacillaceae > Bacillus > Bacillus sp. YP1. The sequence goes on from NZ_CP010014.1 coordinate 3,189,177, forward strand.
CGAAGAAGAGGCTTGTTCTGCAAGCTTTTTAACATAGGTGAGAAAGGAAATTTGCCGAACATAATCAGCAGCAAAACCTGCGGCTAAAAGAGTACCGGGCAAAATCCATATGTACATCATATTTTCTTTGGAAGGTTCTGCGCCGCTCTCGATAATGCTTAAATACGCAATCAGCATGGCGGATCCTATCCCTAATAATGAAAATAGAATAATGGCTAAGCGGTCGATGAGATAAGTCTTTAACATTCCGCTTCATCCTTCCGATTGACTTGAAATTGATAGCCTTGTCCTCTGATTGTGGAAATGCAATCTTTCAGTCCTGCATTCTCCAGTTTTCTCCGCAGCCGGTTGACATTGACCGTTAACGTATTGTCATCGACAAAATCAACGTCATCCCATAACGCCTCCAATAGTTCATCACGAGAGACAATTTTTTTATGCTCCCTCACAAAAATCGAGAGAAGCTGGAATTCTTTTTGGGAAAACAAAATCCGGACGCTGTTCCACTCCGCTTCATTTTGATCAGGATAAATCGTTAGCCCGCCAAGCTCCACTATTCTTGATTCCTGCGGCAAAGAGGGCGAGTATTCACCATATGTGCGGCGCAGGACGCTTTTGATTTTGGCCATCACTACCTCTAGATGGAACGGCTTTGTGATATAATCATCGCCGCCATTTTCAATCGCCATTACCTGATTCAGCTCATCGGTCCGTGCCGATATAAAGATAATCGGCGCATTGGAAATGGTACGGATTTGCCTGCACCAATAAAACCCGTCAAAAAAAGGCAGGTTGATATCAAGCAGCACAAGATCAGGCTTCATTTCTGCAAATTCCAATTTTATATCATTCAGCTGTTCAGCAATTTTCACTTCATATCCGTATTTTTGAAGATGACCGCCCAGCAAAGAAGCAATCCGCTCATCATCTTCCACAAGCAAAATCCGATACACGTTGATCCCCCTTATATGTACATCACGATGATTTTTCTAGAAGATTCCAAAATTATTATAGCATAAGGGAAACCAAGCGATTCAACTTGCCTATAGAAAGCAGTCAAAATAGGTAAAGTTGTAAAAGCCAATAAAGTGATATTTTAACCGAAATATATAATATAGTTGAGAGTTTTTAGTAAGTTCTCTTTTTCAATTAATAAAAAATTCATTTAATTTTTTTATTGCCTTTGGTTAAGTTATGTGCTTTTTATAATAAAAAAAGCTTGTGACTAAATCCAAACAAATGGATATAATCAACAAGCGAAAAAGTCTATAAAATATTCTAACAAAACCAAAATAAAAACTATTTTCCTGTAGTACCGTTAGTAGCTACTAACTTACCATTCACGATCCTTACTAGACTACCTTGTTTAACCATACTTCTTAAGACACTGCTATATTTTACGCTACTATATGTATAATAGTTTTCAGTAGCAAGAAATCTCCCAGTTTCATTGTTCATAAGATCCATCTGTTTATCTAAACCTGAAGACTTTGATTCATGTGCCGTTGCCCATACTTTTGCTCTATTATACCCATGGCTTGGTCCTCCGCCAAACGATTGTACTAGACGAGCATTCCAATAACTATGGCGAAATGCATCTCCATTTCCTTTCCCAAGTTGTTCTTTACCATAATATTTTTCCGCTTCCGCTTTAGCTTCTTGTGCAGCATTACCATACTTCACAAATTCAAGCGGATTACTTTTTGCTAAACGAATCTCTGCATCAGTTAAAGCTCCAAAACCGGGAATACTGTAATCCATAGCTGAAAAAGAAGTTGATTTATTTTGAATTGCTTGCTGAATTGCTTTAGCAGCAATTTGATTAAGTTCTTCTTCTGTATAATTTTTGTTAGCAATCTTTTTTTCTAGTTGATCATTTACTTTACTTAACATATTGAAGTCCGTATTTCTGAGTTCCTGTTCAGTTAAATATAATTTATTCTTTTTTGTGTGTTCGGTCTTTGAATATTGTAGTTTATCTGGTGAATATTCTTTGGCTAAAGCCGTTGATGAAGTAAAAATTGTTGCTGAAATTACTACGCTTGATAACAGAATTATACTCTTTTTCACAAATTAAACCTCCAAATAATGTAATAACATGTAAAATTTTATCATATCAAAATTGTATTATCAACAATTATTTTCACAAAAGGTATTTTTTGATATAGTTGAAATAAACTGTGAGAGGGTGATTTATTTGAAAAAAATGTTAATGCTAATTTCTGTCCTCTGTATAATTTCTGGTTGTGAAAAAAATTACACAGGTAAATTCACTGAATGGGGAGATACAGTAACAGAAGATAACAAAAAATGCTTTAAAGAAAATCAAATTCCTTATAAGATTGACAACGGTAAAATATATATTCCCGAGGATGCTTTTGATATGGCTATTAATACTTGTTCCTGATAGGTCACAACTATCTTCTTTGTTCACAAAAAAAGCTTGCAGACATGCTGCAAGCTTTTCATGTTACAAAAAATAAGTATTTAATTTCTCTTCAAATCCTGAAGGGCCGATGTCGCTTTTTTGAATGTTACCGCCGTTTTCATGAATCGTAAAATGGCGGTCTGACATGACCATCCTTCCGCTCGGCGTCAGCTTTGAGGCAAGCGGTGATTTGTTAAAAGGAGATTTTTCATGAGAGTGAATCATGTCCTTCATGTTATCTAAATCACAGAGATCACTCTCTTCAAGGGTAAAGGCGTACCCAATTTGCCAGCCTTCTCTTTTGTCCATCAGCAGCAAATGGCTGCCCTTTTCTGTCTCTTCTTTTTTGATTCGGAATGACCCGACTGGTGACTGTACCGTTTCTCCGGAAAGTGGTATTGGCTGGAGCGCAAGGTTGATGCCGAAGCCGATATCAACGAGATAATCGCCGTTTTCCGCAGACAGCCATACAGCAGCATGCGTCCCTTCTAGTGCCCATCCCTCTTGATTGCCTGCATAAACCGTTCCTCGAATGAGCTTCACATGAAACCCGGCCTCACGCAAGACAAAATAAAGGAAACCATTTAAATCGTAGCATAGGCCGCCGTGCTGATCTTTGAGCAGACGTCGCCACAGCTCTTCTTTTGTGATCTTATAGTTCTCTTTTGCAAGTACGGCACGGTTTTCGAATGGAAAACGGTATGCCATTGCTTTGAGAAAAAGGGGAAGATCGCCGAAGCTGACATGATCTTTCTCCCAGCCGATTTTCTGAAAGCAGTCTTTTAGAAAGTCACTCATTTTTATCACCTAAACTTCTTCTTGAACGTAAGCTGCCAGCTTCTCCAGCGCCTCTTGTTCATCTTCTCCCTGGGCAATCAAGGTAACCTCAGTGCCTGTGCTTACCGCAAGGCTCATCAGCCCCATGATGCTTTTGGCGTTTACTTTTTTCCCATCCTTCTCAAGAAACACATCTGACGTAAACCGGTTTGCTTCTTGTACAAACAAAGCAGCAGGACGTGCTTGCAGTCCTGTCTTTAATCGAACTTCCACTTTCTGTTGAACCATAAGATCTCCCCTTTTCTTTACGGTTATTTTAAAGTGACGGTTTGCCCTGTCCGCAGCTGTTCTGCGATTTCGTCAAGTTTTCTCAGCCTGTGATTGATCCCTGATTTGCTGATTTTCCCGCTTGCTACCATTTCCCCCAGCTCTTTCAGCGTCACTTCCTGATAATCAATCCGCAGCTGCGCAATTTCCCGAAGTTTTTCAGGCAGCGCCTCCAGGCCGATTCTTTCATCGATGTATTTAATATTTTCCACCTGTCTCAGCGATGCGCCGATTGTTTTGTTTAAGTTGGCTGTTTCACAATTGACGAGGCGGTTGACCGAATTTCTCATGTCCCGGACGATTCTGACATCCTCAAATCGCAGAAGCGAATTGTGAGCGCCAATTACGTTCAGAAACTCTGTAATCTTTTCAGCCTCTTTTAAATAGGTAATGTAGCCTTTTTTCCGTTCAAGCGTTTTGCTGTTTAACTGAAACTCATTTAACAGGTCGCATAATGAATCGTTATGCTCCTTATAAAGAGAGAAGATTTCTAAATGATACGAGGAGGTTTCCGGGTTATTGACCGAACCTCCTGCCAAAAATGCTCCTCTCATATAAGAACGCTTGCAGCATCTCTTTTTGACCAGCTCTTTCGAAATACTTCGTTCAAACACAAAATTCTCCCCGAGTATTTTTAAATCCTCTAAGATTGTTTTTGCATTTTCTGAAAAACGCACAATATAGACGTTATTCTTTTTCAGCCGCATTTTCTTTCTGACCAGCAGCTCGACCGACACATCATATTGTTTTTTCAGCAATGTATAGATGCGGCGGGCAATCGCCGCGTTTTCGGTTTGAACATCGAGTACGAGATGGCGGTTTGTAAATGATAAAGCTCCATTCATCCGAATGAGTGCAGACAGCTCGGCATTAATGCAGCAGTCCTTCACTTCCAGATTCGTTAATTCTTTTTTTGTTTCTGATGCAAATGACATATAGCCACCTCATTTCAAGGCTTCATTCTTTCAGTAAATCAACAAGAAGAGAGGCCACTTTATGTGTATCGTGACGTATTACGTCATTTTTATACGTTACAATTTGATCTCTGATGACTTCAAGCCCCATCGCTTTCAGCTCTTCGATATCAAAATCAACAGGACGCGCCGATTCCATTTCGTACTTACGTTTTATTTCGTCGGGAATGTCTTCACTGTTCACTAATATCGTATCAATAAAACCGCAGCCCATATGCTGATTGAGCGCTTTCACATGATCAGCAGCGGTGTAATGGAGCGTTTCGCCGGGCTGAGTCATCACGTTGCAAATGTATACTTTTTTCGCCGGCGCCTTTATCACTTCTTCCCCGATTTTTGGGACGAGCAAATTGGGAAGAATGCTTGTATAGAGGCTTCCCGGGCCGATAATAATCAAATCCGCTTCCCTGATCACGTCTATTGTTTCCGGCAGCGGATCAATCTGTTCAGGCGTGAGAAAAACACGCTTAATGCGCTGTCCGTATTCTGGGATCGTTGACTCGCCTGAGACCACGCGGCCGTCTTCCATCTCAGCATGCAAAACAACACTGGCATTGGCAGCCGGCAAAACCTTTCCTCTTACATTCAGCACCTTGCTCATTTCAGTGACAGCGTGAAAAAAATCACCGGTTATATTTGTCATCGCTGCCAAAATCAAATTCCCGAGAGAATGGCCTGTTAAGTCATTCCCTTTATTGAAGCGGTGCTGAAAAAGATCTTCAACAAGCGGCTCCACATCGGATAAAGCGGCAAGCACATTTCTGATGTCTCCGGGAGGCGGAATTTTCAGTTCATTCCGCAGACGGCCAGAGCTTCCGCCATCATCAGCAACTGTTACAATGGCCGTGATGTCAACAGGTTTATGCTTTAGGCCCCGAAGCAATACAGAAAGACCTGTACCGCCGCCAAAGATTGCGATTTTCGGCTTTTGTCCCATCTTATTTCCGGCTTCTCTTTTCAATGTCCCGGTGAGTAACATGAGTATAGTAATCCTTTTTGAAATAATCAGCTAAATTCTCGGCTAATGTCACAGAGCGGTGCTGGCCCCCTGTGCAGCCGATCGCAATGACAACCTGGCTTTTTCCTTCTCTTTTATAAGATGGAAGCATAAAGCTCAGCAGATCAATTAATTTCTCATTGAACTTTTGTGTTTCATTCCACTTCATGACGTAAGAGGAAACCTCTTTATCCTTGCCAGTCAGCGGCCGCATGCTTTCGATATAGTACGGATTCGGCAAAAATCTGACATCAAAGACAAGATCTGCATCAATTGGAATACCGTATTTAAAACCAAATGACATGACATTCACGGTAAATGTCTCTCCTTGGTTTGTCGCAAAGTGCTTCACGATTTTTTCACGCAAATCACGCGGCTTCATGTCAGACGTATCGTAAATGATTTGAGAGCGGCCTTTTAATTCCTCAAGCAGCTCTCGTTCTAGCGCGATGCCTTCAAGCGGCAGGCCAGTCGCTGCCAGCGGATGCGAGCGTCTCGTTTCTTTATATCTCGTGACGAGAATGGAATCCTTCGCGTCCAGGAATAAAATTCGCGGTGTGATCCACGGATTTTCGGCCATTTCATCCAGCGCTTCAATCAGCCGGTCAAAAAATTCGCGGCCGCGCAAATCCATCACGAGCGCAACTTTGCTCATTTTCGAATTTGATTCCTTCATCAGCTCTAAAAACTTCGGAAGCAATGAAGGCGGAAGATTATCGACGCAGAAATAGCCGAGATCTTCAAAGCTTTGGATCGCGACAGTTTTCCCCGCTCCCGACATTCCGGTTATAATGACAAGCTGAATATCATGTGATTCACTAGCACTCATCTTTCTCCCCCCCCTGACTTGTCTTTCTATTTGATGTGCTGCGGGTCTAAACGATAACTGAGCAGCTCAAATTCCGGTGTATACGTAAATGTGCCGTGCAGCAGCCCTTGTCCCTTCATCATAAAATCAAGGATATGGCCGTCTCCAGGGGCCATAGGCAGGTTCTGAATGTCATTGACATCGTGCCACTGCAGTTTGCCTTCCTCTGATTCTGATACATTTTGTCCTGTATATGAATCAGCGACAAACGTAAACATCATCCACTCGGAGACAATGTGGTCACCGTCTTTAATAATAAAGGTAAAAACGCCTTTTAATTGAGGATTTATGATATAGATACCAGTCTCTTCTCTGTACTCTCTGATGACGGAGTCTCTGACTGATTCTCCGCTCTCCATCTTGCCTCCCGGCGCGACCCACCATCCGCGTCTCGGCTTTTGAAGCAGAAGAACTTTGTCATCCGTCTGAAGCACACAATTTGTCACTCTTTGCAAGTACGTCACCTAACCTTCGTCCTGTCATCGTCTCTTTATTATACCGCTTCAAGATGCCTCCCACAATGAAGAGACATTGACAATCTTTTCTTCTATTTTACAGCATATTCATTCCTTAATTCAGATGATTTTGCTGTAACTGGCATTCATCTTTTATTTATGGACAAAAAAAGGACACGGATAACTGGAGAATCCGTGCCAAAAAAGTGTATTCATTATAAAAAGGGGGTCAATTACTTTATTAATCATAACCGAAAAGCATTACACATGTGTTACAGCGGAATTAAAACCCAGTAACGTAATGTGAAACTCGTATGACAGCCCTTTTTATTTTAAGGTTTTCAGCGTTTCTTGAAGCTCTTCGACATAATGCTGTACGCTTTGTGCCGCAATGCTTCCGTCTCCTGTAGCCGTTACGATTTGGCGCAGTGATTTTTCGCGAATGTCTCCGGCAGCGAAAATTCCTTCAACCTTTGTCTCCATGCGGTCGTTTGTTTCGATATAGCCTTCTTCATTCGTAATGCCCAGGTTTTCAAACGGTTTAGACAGAGGAAGCATGCCGATGTAAATGAATACGCCGTCTGTTTTGAATTCACTTTCTTCACCGGTTACCGTATCGACAAGCGTTACGTTACCGACTTTGCCGTTTTCCTCATGAATTTCCTTCACGGTTTTATTCCATAGGAAGTCAACTTTTTCATTATCAAATGCTCTCGCTTGAAGAATACTTTGAGCACGGAGTTTATCACGTCTGTGAACAATCGTTACTTTTGAAGCGAAACGAGTCAGATACACGCCTTCTTCAACCGCGGAATCTCCGCCGCCAACAACGACAAGTTCTTTGCCTTTAAAGAAAGCGCCGTCACATACTGCACAATAAGATACACCGCGGCCGCCCAATTCTTTTTCGCCAGGCACACCGATTTTTTTATATTCCGCACCAGCAGCAATGATAACAGCACGGGCTTTATATTCTTTTGAACCGGCTTTGACTACTTTGTACTCTTTGCCGTCAACGACTTCTTTAATATCGCCATAAGCGTATTCAGCGCCAAATTTTTTCGCGTGTTCAAACATTTTGTTAGAAAGCTCAGGCCCAAGGATACTTTCGAATCCAGGATAGTTTTCTACATCTTCCGTATTGGCCATTTGTCCGCCAGGAATTCCTCTTTCAATCATTAATGTCGATAAATTCGCTCTCGATGTGTATACAGCGGCCGTCATCCCAGCAGGGCCCGCGCCGATTATAATCACGTCATAAATTTTTTCTTCTGACACACTATTCACTCCTTAAACCATCTTTTCAAGTTTGGGCTCTTTCTTATATGATAAGAATCCCCATCAAACGTATTCCTTACCCATATCCTATAAAATCTCATGGTGATACGCTATTTTTTTGCTCATTTTTTTCGAAACGCGATTAAATGTATTTCAAAAGGGTATGTATATTAATAAAGAAAGAGCCTTCTGTTTATAGAAGGCCCATGTCTTAGTTATTATTGAACAACACGTCTTACATTACCATTGAAGTATTTTTTCCAGTAAGGGTTATTCATAGAATCAATTGAAACACCATGTGAAGAATTGTCGTTAAGGAACGTTCCGTTTCCTAAATAAATCCCAACGTGACCGTTTACTTTGTATGTGTCAAAGAAAACTAAGTCTCCGCGCTTCATTTCTGACGGGCTGACAGCTCTTCCTTTATTAATTAAAGTGTCAGTGCTCGTTCCGCTAACAGGTCCAAGGTTAACACCTGCAGAAGCGTATGCCCAGCGTACAAATGATGAGCAGTCAAAAATACGGTTGTTGATATCAGACTGAGTGCGTCCGCCACCAAACTTGTACGGAGATTGTCCTACAATGCTTGAACCAACGCTGATCGCGCCTTCAATTCCGCCGGAGTTGCTGATAACAGTGCCGCCTGAATTGCTGTTTGAGCCGCTGCTCTTCTTAGAAGATGATCCGTTAGACGAACTGTTTGATGAACTGTTAGAAGAATTGTCTGAAGAATCATCAGATGAGCTTGCTTTTGCTGATTCAGTTGTAGCCGTTTGGCTGTCATCTGTTTGTGTTTCATCAGATGCTTTTTGTGCTTCTTCCTGCTTTTTGATCAAAGCAGCCGCTGCTTCTTGTTCTTTTTTGATGCGTGCTTGTTCAGCTTCAGTATTTGCTTTTTGATTTGCAAGTTCAGACGCCTCTGATTTTAATTCAGAAATCGCTTTAGCCGTTTTCTTCTGGCTTGCCTTTGCTTCGTCGAAAAGCTTGTCTTTTTCATTAAGCTGTTTATCAAGGTCTTTTTGCATTGTTTCTAATTTAGCCAATGCAGCTTGAACTTCTTTCAGCTTGTCATTCAAATCCGCTTCAGAATCTTCGAGCTTCGCTTTATCCTGTTCTTGCTGTTTGATTAAATCTTTGTCTGCGTCCACAATAGATGAAACCGCAGTCGCACGAGAGATAAAGTCACCAAAGCTTGTTGATCCTAAAAGAACATCTATGTATCCTTGAGATCCGCCGCTTTCCTGTAAAGAACGAACGCGTTTTTTCAGGATCTCATTGCGTTTTTCGATGCGTGCTTCTGTTTCTTTAATCTCTTTTTTCAGTTTTTTGATTTCTTCTTTTGTTTTATCATTTTCTTCTTTTTTATCTTCAATCTTGTTGCTTGTATCAAGCGCCTTATCATTAATGTCTTTCAGTTCTTTTTCAATCTTTGATTGATTTTCCTGAAGCTCGGTTAATTCTTTTTCCTTCGCTTCAATGCTGGAAGCAACCTCAGATTGCTTGCTTTCGATTTTTTGTTTCTTTTCATCTAATGTTTCCGCCGATGCAGTTTTACTTGTAAATGGGATCAAAAAACTGCTTGTCCCGATGACGGAAGCCAAACCAAGTGTAATTAAACTCTTTCTCACTTTTTATATCCTCCCTTTTACTGTGAACCTGTCCTCATTTGGAATCGTATTTTGAACATCAAGTTTCGTTCCTCATACTCTACGAGGAATGATGGTTGTTTATGGTTAATTATTCTGTGCATCTCTTATTCTGGTTGTATAGCGTTTATTTCACATCATATGTAAAAAACACTAATTCCTTATGTACGAGAATCATTATACCATCAAGTTTCGACAAATTAGCGATAAATTTTATTACATTTATGTTTCAAACAGATGTCAAGTCACACATCATTTGTCATTTTTCTTAAGCGTGTAAAAAAACTGTCGATATTATTTTCTTAATATAATCTATCAAACAAAAAAAGAGTCGATTAAATAAATCGACTCTTTAAAATTTACTATTCTAGAATATCATCAATATATTTCATATATTTCGTCAAAGTTGCCGGAGAGATGCCGAATCGGGTCGCTGTGTCTTTTTTCGTGTCTTGCTTGCCATGGGCTTCCTTCCAAATATAACAGATGGCTGCTGCCCAGCCTTTCTCATTCTTCAACGGAGCAGCTGCACGAATTTGCTGGATGACATGGAAAACCCAGCAGCTCATGACTTCTGTTTTCATCTCTTCTTTTTCAGCTTGCTCTAATAATTTGACCGTTTGATAAGCGAAAAGTGCATCCTCTGAAACGTCAGCAGTAGCAGAATCTCCATTCAGAAGCAGCTTTACAAAATGATTTTCAAAAGGAGCGGTAATTCTCTTTGAGCGTATCACCGCTTCAAGATGCTCTGTTTCTCCCTTTGTGCTGCTGATATAATAGGCTGCGAGACGCTGCTCCACAGATGAAGGAAGAGCTTCCCTCCGCTCAATCCAAGGCGCCGGGCGGTCTTCGCCGGGATATTGCGACTCGACTTTTCTCCAGATCGTCTCGGCAAAGTCGGTATGTCCCGTAAAATAAGCAGAGCAGGAAAGCCAGTAAAAGAAGGTGTCGTCCCCTTCAAAGCCGGTTTTATATAATGATTTGAGCCATTTATATCCGATCTCGTAGCGGCCGACAAGCGCCAAAGTAGCACCCAATTTATAACGCTGCTCCATTAGCATCGGATAGACATTGGAGAGCTGATCACTCAATTCCGCCACTTTTTCGTCTTCTCTTTCATAATAGTAGAAAACGAGAAGATTGCATAAGGCGTGAAGATTTCCTTCATTATGAGAAAGCACTTCATAAGCGGTTTGCTTCGCTTTTACAACGTTTCCTGAATAGAAATAGGCAAGCGCGAGATTGTTGTATGCTGACCAAAGCTCCGGATATTCAGCTGTGATTTCCTCAAGCGCCGCAACCGCTTCAGCAAGCTGGCCGCTTTCCAGCAATGACTTTGCCCGATCCTGTTTCACCAGCAGTTCATCCTGATCATACAACGAATCCTCAATGCCGTCGTCTCCTAAATCGAGCAAATCCAGCAGACTATCGTTTTCTTCGGCGAATTCACCATCCGGGTCCGCATCAGAATAAGCGGCCGCTTCTTTATAAGCTTCCTGGAAGAGCCCCAGATGGGCAAAGTTATTCGCTTTAAAGTAATGGCACTCCGGCATTTCGGCCTCCAGATTTGCCATGATATAGTCAAGAAGATCGTTCGACTCTTGATACTGGCCCATTTCCGAATAAATGACCGCAAGCTGTGAAAGCATCTCTGAATCCTCCGGCTCCAAATGAACCGCGCGCTGAATCAGTTTGCTTGCCCGTTTTAGATTGCGCTCTTTATACGCTTTCAAGCCTTTATGAAAAAAATATTGTCCATCTTGAAGCAGCTGGACAATTTGTGCGTGATTTTTATGTTCAGAAGTGTGTTTTCCCACAACTACCCTCCGTTTTATACAATATTACCGTCAGTAGTATACCATAAATCGTAAGCCCCTCAATAGTTCAAAAGGAAGGATTGGGAAAATCCCTCCTCTTTTTTATTGGCTGATTCGACCAAAATTTACCCGGCTTTGTTTTCTAAGTCTGCATTCATTTTCAGCTGCTGTTCAGCAAAATCCCGATAAAGGCCATGGGAAGCCATTAACTCATGGTGTGTTCCACGACCGGTAATTTCCCCTTTTTCAACAAACAAAAGCTGGTCCGCATCTACAACGGTAGATAGGCGGTGAGCGATAACAATCGTTGTGCGGCCCTCCATCAGCACCTCCAGTGCCTGCTGAACTGATTTTTCAGATTGGCTGTCGAGACTTGAGGTAGCTTCATCGAGCATAAGAATGCTTGGGTTACGGAGAAGTGCTCTCGCAATCGCGATTCTTTGCCTTTGTCCGCCTGACAGCATAATGCCGCGTTCGCCTACTTCTGTATCAAACTGATTCGGCAGCTCCTTTATAAAATTGAGCGCATATGCCATCTCCGCGGCTTTTTCGATCTCAGCATCCGTCACATCTCGTTCTAACCCGTAGCAAATATTTTCTCTGATTGTCCCGGACATTAACGGGCTTTCCTGTGATACATACCCGATATGCTCCCTCCACGATTCAAGCGAGTAAGTATCGACCGGCTCGTCCCCCAGCCGAATGGTCCCTGCAGTCGGAGAATAAAAGCGTTCAAGCAGCTTAAACAGCGTCGTTTTTCCCCCGCCGCTCGGACCGACGATCGCTGTGACTTTCCCTGCTTCAATGACGGCGCTGATCTCTTTTAAGATCAGCTGATCGGGCTTATATCCAAAAGACACGCGATCAAGCTGGATAGGCAGATGCGCATTTTCGATTTGTTTTCCCGTCACTGTATCTTCCTCTTCCTCTGCCAAGATCTCAATCATTCGTTCTGTTGCACCGATTGATTTTTGCAGCTGTGTAAAGAATGTTGTAATTTGGCCCATCGGCATAATAATTTGGAACAAATATAAAATAAAAGCCACGAGCGCTCCGGCCGTGAGCTCGCCTGAAGATACCTGCATGCCGCCATATCCGATGACTGCGACAAGGGCTGCCATTAACACGAGTGAGATAAGCGGGCCGACAAGTGATTGAACCTTAGCTTCTCGAACGCCAAGCTTAAATAATGAGGAAATCCCTGTTTTCCCGCGGCCGTATTCGACATCCTCCGCATTTGAAGCTTTGACAAGTCTGATTTCCGGGAGAATTTGATTCAGCAGGCCTGTAAAACGGGCTGTTTCATCTTGTGTTTCCCGTGAAATGGAGAACATTTTCCGCCCAATCGGCACCAAAATAAGAGCGGCCAGCGGAACGACCACTAACACAAGCAGTGTCAGCTTCCAGTTCATAATAAACAAGATTGTCAATGATCCAATGACAGAAATGATGCCTGTAATAAATCCGCTGATATGGGTTGTAATCAATTCTTTGACAACCATCGTATCGTTCGTTACACGGCTGACTGTTTCTCCGGAAGCATTTGTATCAAAATAAGAGACAGGAAGCTTAATTAGTTTCTTCCATAATAAATCCCGCAGCCCAGAGATGATTTTTTGTCCATTATAGTTAAGGGCATAGGTGGCATAAGCGCTTAAACCCGCCTGAACGAAAAACACCAGCGCGATCAACCCGATTTGCGTGCCTGACAGATTTGACATAGAAAAACCATCGACAAGCTGCTTCGTTAATAATGGAATGAGCAGGCTGACCAGTGTGGTTACAACACTGAGGGCAAGCGCAAAGGCGAGCTTTCCATAAGAAGGATTGGTCCGTCTTACTAAGGCAAAAAAGGGTTTCAATTTACTTTTAGATTTTTGTTTCTTGGTTGGCATATATTTTCCTCCTGTTTCAGCGTTCAGAAAGGTGAAAAGTCATAGCAAAAGGATGATTTTTACTCTTTCTCAATCATATCAATGGCGAGAGACTTTTTCAGTATATTTTTGCCGTGATGAAAATAAAAGATCTCCCACTCATTGTTTGAATAGGAGATTTTTTATGTTAGACATCTTTCACAGGCTTCTTTTTTCTATAAGTCAATGTTACATCCTGCTGTCGCAGGTCTTCAATTATCATTTTGTACCGATCAACTTTTGCGGTATGTTCCTCTTTTATCATCTCAAGGGCAGCTTTTCGTTTTTCGCTTTTCGACTCAAGTTCTTCTTTTATTTTTTTTACAATCAATCCTTTTTGTCCTTTGATTTCCTCTTTTAATGAAGACTCAAATTTCTTTGTCAGGCTGAGAAAGTCGTTGATCGGTTGATTGAGGGTGCCCGCTTTCCCCTTCATTTCATCTTGAGTAAGAAACATATAGGTCGTTGATACAATTTCTGTTTCACTTTCTGAAAATAAGGAAGTCACTCTTCATATTCCTCCTAAGGCTGAAAATCAAATAACTGAGAAATCATTTCTTCTTTTTCAAACAGCTTTTCAATACTCTCACGGATATTTTTGATAAAATCTCTTTTTTCTGTTGTCTGTTTTTTTAATTCAGCAACAATTCCATCATTAGCAGGAAGCGCACCTGTGTGGAATGATTCATGAACAGAGATTTTCTCCAATTTATCGAATGTGTGGCTGAAACCAGCTGCAAGCCGGAATTGAAGATCGAAGGCATAATGCGAAGGGTTTTCTTCCATATGATGAATCGCCGTGGTGATCGCCTGTTTTTTATCTATGAAGTCTTCATCGATTTCCTGACTGTAAACCTTCTGGTACTTAGAAATCGCATCTTCCATATCTTCAACGATTTTCATACCGTTTTGATAGATTCTGACAGCGGATGAGAGATTGACTTGAATCGTTTCTCCCGAGCCGCTCTTCCCTGTAAAATAAATATCGGAGCCTTTATAGCTGAAGCCTTTTTCCTTTGACAAGGCGTTGAGCATTTGAACGATACTGTGGCCGTCGACGATAAGTTTTAGTGCGTCTTTTGTTTCTGTGTCGAGTGTTTTCAATGAGGACAGAATTGATTTTACGTAGTCCACTATTTCACCAACGTCTTTTAAAGCTTGCATAAATTGGCCATGCTTTAGATGGTCAATGAAATGTTCGTACCGTGATTCTATGCCTCGCATACTCGCATTAATATTCGTTAATTCTTTTTTGATGACTTTCTTTTGCGTTTCATCAATATAACCATTTTCAGCTAACTGATCTACGACCGGTCCGCTGTTTCTCAACAAGGTATGAAGAAAACCTAAAAATGAAGGCAGTTCTTCTTTTATTCGGCCATACATTTGCTTAACATCATCAAAATGCTCATATAGGACACTTACTTTCTTTAAAGCGCCGTCTGTGTTTTTCACTTTTTCAATCAGGTCTATGTCTATCCCGCTGGCTGCCTTTATAAAACCGTTCAAGCCGTCTTTTTCATAGTCATCCTTATATTTTTGAAGGAATTTTTGAATTGACCTCACATCTTCGTCAGGAACCCCATCCATAATATTTCGGATGCCTTTTACACTTGTATTTGTATCTGCCATCTTCACATCACCGAATGTAATGAAATCGGCCTTGCCGCTGACTCCATACAGCGGGTCATCTTTTGAGATGCGTTGGGTGATGTTTGCTGTCACGCCTTTGTCTTCATAATATTTTTGGATTTCTTTTTTTAACTTTTCTGGCGGGATATCATTAATATCTTTTAAGCGTCTAATATGAAATTTATGCATTAACCTATCTCTCAAATTCAAATCAGTTGCTAGTAGGTGGTCAACGCTTATTTGAGCTCCGTTAACCCCATAAACTTCATCAAATTCTCCGTCAATTAATTGAACCATCACCTGATTATTATTTGCCAGTGAGTGCCCCATAGCAAAGGTCTTTAAATCATTAGAATTCTCTGTTTCTCTTTTGGCATTTCTTACAAACTCTTTTGTCGCTTGGTACTGGCTGTCATCTATCCCTAAAAAGAGACCAAAGAAATTGTATGACCAGTCTTCGTTATCAGCACTCCCCTCTGAAATAATATGAAGTTGATTAACGTGTTGTTTATCATCCTTAATATAAATAGCTGTACCATCATATCCGGACTCTCTTATTGATGTATCTATTTTCGAATTTTTTTTAATAAGTTCATTAGATGTGTATATTTCCAGATTTTTTGGAAGATCTCGATGTGTTTCTTCTTTGTATATTCGACGCACCTCGACTTCAAAATCTGTTTTAGCTCTCTTTATTTCACTTTCAATATTAGAAGCGAATTTTTCTTTATAATCGTACTCCAAATCAATTAAACGCAGCTTTACATTTTCATTTTCAAATATATTCTTATTTTCCATTTTCTCTATTTCTCCTTTTTAACTTTTAAAAAGGTAATAGAATCAATTATTTTTCGAACTTTTTTTTCTGCTTCTTCTTTCTTTAATGAACAAACCTCTTTACCCTTATAGCAAGAAAAACGAAAAGAATACTCTATTCCTAAATATTCCTCTTTTTTAGATTTAACATAACCAAAAAATCTATAAGAAAAATTATTCTTTTCATCCACATCATCAAAACTGCTTTTCTTTTGAGCAGAATATACAATTTTATCAGATAGCTCTCTTTCTTCGTATTTTCCTTTATAGCTATTTCTGCCACTTACAATGTCAAGCATTGTATCCTTGTCATTCGCAAAACTTTTTTCTTGATGATAATCTAATTGCCCGTCATATTGAATGTTAGTTTTTTTATTGAAACTATCAAATACTATTGTTTCCTCATTTTCACCTTTACTTGAAAGATCAGGTACATACTCCCCATCCTCCGGAAACAACATCCTAAAACCTTTCAGCTTAGATTCCAGCAAATAATATCCTGGTTCCTCTTCTTTTGTTGACACCATGTACTCTCTCGTTTTCTCGTCCTGAAACGCAGGTACTTGAGGCAGATCCTTGGGATCCATGTCTTTTGGTTTTACCGCTTCTGTTTTATTGTCATTTGTGGTGTTTTTATCATTGTCATTCATACTGCATCCTCCTGTCAGGGCAAGTAATAAGCTGAAGCAAATAAAGATGATCTTTTTCATTACGAACCTCCACGGGTTTTGTGAGAATAGTATTCTATTTTTATATCAAAAATAATTCTATTGACCTGGTTAAGAGATGATTATTTCATCCTTTTTCATGTTACATCATGGCGGAATTTGGATAAATAGGAAATCAGACTCGGTTTTGATCTCCTTTTATTAACTAATCATATATAACACCCCATATAAATCTAAATACCTATTACTTTTTTCACAAAACAAAAAGAGCCGTATCATACGGCTCTTTACTCTTCTTTCTCAGAATGGCGTTTTTTCAATACGTCAAGCACATCATCCAGCGGCAAGGCTTGTTCTCTGAGCAGGACAAGCAGGTGATACAGCAGGTCTGCCGCTTCCCATTTGAGTTCCTCGTGGTCCCGATTTTTCGCGGCGATGATGACTTCGGATGCTTCTTCACCGACTTTTTTCAAAATCTTATCGACGCCTTCACGGAAAAGGTAAGTAGTATAAGCTCCCTCAGGCATTTCCGCTTGGCGTTCCGCTATCACACGCTCCAGTTCGTTCATGATGCCGAATCGGCCTGCGGCCTGTTCTTCTGTTTGTTCCTTCATAAAACAGCTGTAGCTGCCAGTGTGGCATGCCGGGCCGGATGGCTCTACAAGTACGATCAATGCGTCCTGGTCGCAGTCATACCGGATACCTTTGACGGCTTGCGTGTTCCCTGAGGTTTCTCCTTTATGCCATAACGCTTGGCGTGAGCGGCTGTAAAACCATGTTTCCTTCGTTTCCAGCGTTTTTTCGTACGATTCCTTGTTCATATACGCAAGTGTCAGCACTTCTTTGCTTGCCGCATCCTGCACGATGGCAGGAATTAATCCGTCCTCGTTAAAACGCAGTTCATCTGCCTGTTTCATCTCACATTCACCCCGTATTCTTTCAAGTATGATTTCACTTCTTTAATCGATGTTTCTTTATAATGAAAAATTGAGGCGGCCAGCGCGGCGTCAGCTTTTCCTTTTGTAAAAGCCTCAAGCATATGCTGTGCGTTTCCCGCGCCTCCCGAGGCGATAACAGGGACGGGGACAGCTTCGGAAACAAGCTTTGTCAGCGTGTGGTCGAAGCCTTTTTTCTCACCGTCAGAGTCCATGCTTGTCAGCAATATTTCTCCTGCCCCGCGTTTGACGCCTTCTTTTGCCCACGCGGTGACCTCCCAATCTGTTTTCTTTCTGCCGCCGTGCGTATAGACCTTATATGTGTCAGATTCTTTGTCATACTTGGCATCAATGGCAAGAACGATGCATTGCGAACCGAAAAACTCGGCTCCTTCTGCAATCAGCTCAGGGCGAAGAACAGCTGCCGTGTTCACCGACACTTTGTCCGCTCCGGCACGCAGTATCGTTTTCATATCGCTGAGCTGATTGATGCCGCCGCCGACTGTAAACGGAATGGCAAGCTTCGCGGCAACCTGCTCCACAACGTCAACCATCGTCTTTCGTCCTTCGTGCGAGGCGGAGATATCAAGAAAAACAAGTTCATCCGCACCTTCCCGGTCGTACACTTCGGCGAGTTCAACTGGGTCACCGGCATCCTTCAATTCGAGAAATTGAATTCCTTTGACAACGCGTCCTTCTTTGACATCAAGGCATGGGATAATCCGTTTTGTGATCATTTGCGCTTCACCCTTTCAAGCGCCTCACACAGCGTAAACTGATTGGTATACAACGCTTTTCCGATGATTGCTCCAGAGACGCCGTCCGCCTCATAGCGGGCGAGGTCTTCGAGATCCGTGACGGAGCTGACTCCGCCTGAAGCGATCACCGATTTCCCCGTTTCCTTAGCAAGCTCGACCGTGCTTTTAACATTGGGGCCTGACAGCATTCCGTCTGTCGCGATGTCAGTAAAAATAAAGACTTCCGCACCTTCATTGGCAAGCTCTTTGCCCAGTTCAGTTGCCTTAAGGGTTGATGTTTCCAGCCATCCCTCTGTTGAAACAAAACCGTTTCTCGCATCCAGTCCGATTGCAATTTTCTCGCCATATTGTTTCAGCATTTTTTTGACAAACGGAGGGTTAGAAACTGCTGAGCTTCCCAGGATCACCCGATCGACTCCTGCTGATAAATATTCATAGACGTCTTTTTCGGAACGGATCCCGCCGCCGATTTCGACTTTCAGGTTCAGCTTTTGCGCAATCTCAATCACATGGCTGTCATTCACTCTTTTCCCTTCTTTGGCCCCGTCGAGATCAACGAGATGGATCCATTCGGCACCCTCTCTCGCAAATAACTCAGCCATCTCGTACGGTGAATCGCCATATATCGTTTCCTTATTATAATCCCCTTGAACAAGGCGGACACATTTGCCATTTCTCATATCAATTGCCGGATATAATGTAAAAGCACTCATTTTTTCACCTTCTGTTCTGCTGCCATTTTCGTAAATTGGGTTAAGATAGACATTCCGACCGTGCTGCTTTTTTCCGGGTGAAATTGGGCGCCGAAGACGTTCCTTTTTCCAACTACAGCAGGCACTCGCACACCATAATCAGCGCTTGCCAGGAGCGAGTCCTCCTGCATCCCGTCAATGTAATAAGAATGCACGAAATAAGCGTAGCCTTCTTCTGCTTCAGCCAGCAGCGGAGATTCATTATGAAAAGAAAGACGATTCCAGCCCATATGCGGAACCTTCAGCTTGTTTCCTTTTTCATCTTCTGCTTTCAGCCTGACTGCTTTTCCTTTTAACAGCCCGAGTCCTGAAGCGGTGCCGTTTTCTTCGCTTTCTTCAAATAAAAGCTGCATGCCGAGGCAGATCCCTAGAAGCAGCCTTCCCTCTGAGACCATATCGTGAATCAATTGATCAAGCTTCGTGTAGCGCAAATTGTCCATCGCGTCTCCAAATGAACCGACTCCCGGCAAAATGAAGGCATCAGCTTCTTTCAGCTCCTCCGGCTTTTCAGAAACAAAATACGGCACGCCGACACGTTCAAGCGCCTTTGAGACACTGTATAAATTCCCCATTCCGTAATCTATCACGCCGATCATTTACAGCATCCCTTTCGTTGACGGTATTCCTTTAACTCGCGGATCGATCGTTGTCGCTTCATCAAGCGCACGTCCCAGTGCTTTAAAAACGGCTTCAATCATGTGGTGGGTGTTTGTGCCATAATGAACGATGACATGCAGGTTCATTCGAGCTTCGAGCGCCAGCTTCCACAAAAATTCATGTACAAGCTCCGTATCGAAAGTTCCGACTTTAGCAGCCGGGAAGTCAGCGCGCATTTCTAAGTGCGGCCGGTTGCTTAAATCAATCACAACTTGAGCAAGTGCCTCATCCATCGGCACAAACGCCGATCCGTAGCGTTTGATTCCTTTTTTATCGCCCAACGCTTCGAGCAGCGCCTGCCCTAAGCAGATGCCGATATCTTCAGTCGTGTGGTGATCATCTATATCAACATCGCCTTTTGCGTTAATGGAAAGATCGAATTGGCCGTGTTTCGTGAATAAATCCAACATATGTGTCATAAACGGCACATCTGTTTTGATATCCGCTTGTCCCCCGCCGTCTATTGTAAATGCCAGCTCAATATCTGTTTCGTTTGTTTTCCTGACGCGTTCCGCTTTTCTCATTTAGAAATCCTCCGTTCTCTCGCTTCAATTGATCTGGCATGGGCTTCTAACCCTTCCAGTCTGGCAAAAGCCGCGATGCTTTCAGCATGTTCTTCAAAGGCTGATTGACTGTAAGAAATAATGCTCGATTTCTTTTGAAAATCAGTTACGTTTAATGGACTTGAAAATCTGGCTGTTCCGTTTGTCGGAAGCACATGGTTCGGTCCGGCAAAATAATCACCGACAGGCTCAGGGCTGTATCTGCCTAAAAAAATTGCACCCGCATGTTTGATACTGCCAAGCAAAGCTTCCGGAGACTGTGTTATGATTTCTAAATGCTCTGGCGCGAGTGTATTGACAGTATCAATCGCTTCCACCATTGTTTCCGCCACATATATACAACCGTAATCTCTCACTGAAGCTTCCGCTATTTCTCTTCGCGGCAAGGTTTTCAGCTGCTTACTCACCTCGGCTGAAACCGCCTCGGCCAGCGCCATGGAATCTGTGACAAACACACATGAGCTGAGCTTATCGTGTTCCGCCTGTGACAGCAGATCGGCTGCAATTTCGCTCGGAATCGCTGTTTCATCAGCCAGCACGACGATTTCACTAGGTCCGGCAATCATATCGATATCGACATCGCCGAACACTTCCCGTTTGGCAAGCGCGACATAAATGTTGCCCGGACCCGTGATTTTATCCACTGGCTCAATGGTTTCTGTTCCGTATGCTAACGCCGCAATCGCCTGAGAGCCGCCCATTTTGTAAATGTCTTTTATGCCCAGCTCGGCTGCAGCAACCAAAACTCCAGGAGACAGCAGACCGTCTTTTCCCGGAGGCGTGACGAGAACGATTCTTTCAACGCCCGCTACAAGCGCCGGAATCACATTCATCAAAACAGATGAAGGATATGCGGCCGTTCCCCCCGGCACATATACACCGGCGGAATCCAGCGCCGTCACTTTCTGCCCCAGCATTGTGCCGTCCTTTCTGTGATAAAACCAGGAGGATTCAAGCTGTCTTTCGTGATATTCCCTAATATTTTCGATTGCCTTCCTAATCACCTGAAGAAGACGTGGATCCAGTGAGGTGTATGCCTCCTCAAATTCTTCTTTTGTGACCAGCGGGCTGTCTATTTCGATGCCGTCAAATTTCGCCGTGTAGCTGCGAACCGCCTGATCACCGTTTGCTTTAACATCTTCAATAATGGACCGGACTGTCTTTCTTTGCTCTTCCGTTCCGGCATCGATGGAACGCTTGAGAGAAAGCCGTTCCGCTCCGCTGATGGTTTTGATCTTCATTTTGCCGTCTCTCCTTCCACAACGAGAGATAGGCGGGATGCCATTTCGTCAATCACATCGTCTTTCATGCGATAGCTTACCGGGTTGACAATAAAGCGAGAGGTAATGTCACAAATGTGCTCCGTTTCAACAAGCCCATTTTCTTTCAGCGTCTGTCCTGTGGAAACAATGTCCACTATCCGATCTGCAAGCCCAATGAGCGGAGCCAGTTCAATTGAACCGTTGAGCTTAATAATCTCGACTTGTTCTCCCTGCTCTCTGAAATAACTGGAAGCCACATTCGGATACTTTGTCGCGATTCTTGGCGCTACGCCGCTCCAGTCTGTATTCGGAAGTCCGGCGACAGCTAAGTGGCATTTGCTGATTTTTAAATCCAGTACCTCATACACATCGCGTTCCTCCTCCAGCATGACATCCTTGCCCGCAATTCCGACGTCTGCCACGCCATGCTCCACATACGTAGTTACGTCCATCGGCTTCGCTAATATGAAACGAAGATTTTCCTCCGGCACATCGATGATCAGTTTTCTCGAATCTTCAAACTCCTCAGGGAGCCTGTAGCCTGCCTGCCTCAGCAGCCCTGCCGCTTCTTCAAATATCCGGCCCTTTGGCATCGCCATTGTGAGTAACTTACCCATTTTGCTCTTCCTTTCTGGCACCGATAAAATAATTGACGTTTGCAAAAGATTTTGTCATCTGGTCGATATTTTCTATTCCCGATAAATCTTGAAGAACCACTTTGTTCCCTTTCATGCGTTCTTCATTCGCATAAGCGATGGCTTGCGCCCGCTGCTCTTTGCTGAAAATAACAGCGTCTATATCACAAGATTCTTCTTTCATATGAAGGGCTTCAATCAGCCGGTCGATCCGAAGCCCGAAGCCTGTTGCCGGTGCAGGTGAATCAAAATGGCCCAGCAGCTTGTTGTAACGGCCGCCGCTTCCAATGACAAAACCGACATTCTCGGCGTACACTTCAAATAAAATCCCTGTGTAATAGCTCATGTGGCTGACCATATTCAGATCCAGGCGGACATTTTCCGTACATCCGTAATCCTCAAGAATGTCCCACAGCGCCTTCAGCTCATCAACCACGCTTTTTCCTTGCGCAGAATCGACGATTTCTTCGGCACGTCCGCATACTTCTATACCGCCCCGCAGTTCAAGGAGCTCAAGCAGCCGGCTTTTATCAATGGAGGAAAGCGGGAGAGACTTGACATGCTCTCTGTAGCCGACGTAGTTCTTTTCATATAAGAACCTCCGCAGCACATCAGCTCGTTCAACGTTTCCGAGCACCTCAACAAACAAAGCATCCGCAATGCCGGCATGGCCGATGGCAATTTTAAAGGATGCCAGCCCAGCGTTTTTCAATGCCCCGACGACTAAAGCAATGACCTCCGCATCCGCGCTCGTCGTGCCGTCACCGATTAACTCCACTCCAACCTGCTCGAACTCAGCCGGACGCCCGCCTTCACGCTCCTGAGCCCTGAATACATTTGCCGCATAGCCGACTCTTAGCGGATGACCGTGTTTCAGAAGCTTCGATGCCGCCACCCTTGCAATCGGCCCCGTCATATCCGGGCGAAGCACCAATGTCTTGCCGTCCTGATCAAGTAGCTTAAACAGCTGTTGCTCTTCAATTGCTGACTGGACGCCAACGGTATCGTAAAACTCCAGTGTCGGCGTTTCCATAAATTGATATCCCCATTTATCAATCAAATCGGTTAACGATCGTCTCACCTTGTTTTTCGTTTCGTATAAACCGGGCAGTGTATCTCTCATGCCGTGCGGTTTTTCAAACATAAACATCAACCCGAGCACCTCCGCTGTTATCTTATGAAGGAAAATTCCGAATCCTTTAGTTCGCTAATATGATAATATGTTAGCAGATGAAAGAATGAAAATCAACGCTTAACTTCAGTAAGGATATTTTTAGTTCAAATATCCTTCTCCTCATTATGAAAAAATCATGAATAATGTATTAAAGGTACGTAATATCTCAAATTCTTTATGTTTGGCATGCTATAATACAAATCAAATAGAGAACAAGGAGATAAAGATGAAAACACTGCGAACTCTATGTGTCCTGATGATTCTTTCAGGCGTTATTTTTTTCGGACTTAAAATAGATGCAAAAGATATAGATATTCCTTTTTTGAACAGCCTTAAAAAAGTGGTTTCTGATAGCGATACAGACTCAGCTGCGAATAGCAAAAAGGAGCTGAAGGGAAGCGCAAAACCGCTGGATGTCATCCTTTACAATCAAATGGACGCACCCCGGCTCTATAACGGCTGTGAAGTAACAAGCCTTGCGATGGTGCTGAATTATGCGGGATACGACGTGACAAAAAATACCCTGGCAAATCAGGTTGCCACAGTGCCTTTGACATACAGCAGCGGATTAAAGGGTGATCCGAATGACGGATTTGTCGGGGATATGGCGAATGGCCCTGGTCTCGGTGTCTACCATCGACCGATCTATCAGCTGGCGAAAACCTATGCGGGAGACAAAGTGTTTGACCTGACTGGAAAAAGCATTTCTGCTGTTTATGAACAGCTTGAAAAAGGCAATCCAGTTTGGGTTATTACGACAGCCAACTTTACGCCAGTTGACAACATGCAGACATGGAAAACGCCAAACGGAACGATAGAGATTACGTACAGCGAACACAGCGTCGCCGTTACGGGATATGATGATAAATATGTGTATCTCAATGATCCGTATGGCTATAAAAACAGAAAAACCGATAGAACAAGCTTTGAAAAAGCGTGGAAACAAATGGGCAGCCAGGCCGTAGTTATTCAAAAGTAAACACCTGAAGCCTCACTATGCTCTATCCTGAGCAAATACGACAATATTCATGCTTTTTGTTTCAATCGGTAAGATTGATTCATTTTCCATTTATCATCCAGAATTATCTTTACTTTCAGGCTATCTGTTTTTATGATTAAAGCAGATTCAGCCTTGCCCCGATCTATGCGAGAGAAGCCGGTGCAAGTCGCTGACGCTTCTCTTGCAAAAAATGAAAGATATCCGGGGAGGATTTATCATTGAAAAAATTCGTGTCTATCCTATTTATGTTCGGTTTGGTTATGGGGTTCAGCCAGTTTCAGTCATCAACCGCTTTTGCAGCAGACAAAGTGGTGCACGAAACAATTATCGTACCAAAAAATACAACATATGACGGGAAAGGACAGCGGTTTGTGGCAGGGAAAGAATTAGGCGACGGAAGCCAGTCAGAAAACCAAGACCCTGTTTTTCGTGTGGAGGATGGTGCAACCCTGAAAAATGTGGTGCTTGGCGCCCCTGCCGCTGATGGCGTACACACTTATGGAAACGTTAACATTCAGAATGTGAAATGGGAAGATGTTGGTGAGGATGCGTTAACGGTGAAGAAGGAAGGAAAAGTGACGATCGACGGCGGTTCTGCACAAAAAGCGTCAGATAAGATATTCCAAATCAATAAAGCCAGTACATTCACAGTGAAAAACTTCACGGCAGACAATGGCGGAAAGTTCATAAGACAGCTTGGCGGTTCAACCTTCCACGTTGATGTGATCATCGATAAGTGCACCATCACAAACATGAAGGAAGCGATATTCCGGACGGACAGCAAAACAAGCACGGTCAGAATGACAAATACACGCTACTCTAATGTCGGTCAAAAATGGATTGGTGTTCAGCATATTTACGAAAACAACAACACTCAATTTTAACCAAAAAAGTCCGCTGATGTTATTCAGCGGACTTTTTCAATCTTTCTTGCATTTCTTCCTTCGTATAGATGATCCTCATCGGATTTCCGCCGACAAATGCGCCGGCAGGCACGTCTTTATGGACAAGTGTTCCGGCGGACACAACTGCGCCATCTCCTATTTTCACCCCGGGCAGAATGGTCGTGTTGGCACCAATCATCACTTCGTCTCCGATCAGAACTGTGCCGATCCGGTATTCGTGAATCAAATACTCATGGGCCAGAATGGTCGTATTGTACCCGATGATTGTATTTGTTCCGACTGAGATCTTTTCCGGAAACATGATATCTGGCATCACCATGAGGGCAAAGGATGTCTGATTTCCAACCTTCATCCGCAGAAATGTACGGTACAGCCAGTTTTTCATCCCTATAAACGGCGTATATCTCGCAATTTGAATGACAATGAAATTTTTGACGACCTTTAAAAAAGGTACCGTTTGATAGACATGCCACAGTGAGTTGGCCCCCGAGACCGGATGACGATCTGTTTTTCTCACAGATTACTTCACTCCAACGATTTGTAATAGATCACTCATTTTCTCAAGCATAAAATCCGGCTCATGCTTCGCCAGCATTTCCGGCCCTTTAATCGTCCATGCGACTCCTGCCGTTTTTGTACCGGCGTTTTTGCCTGCCAGCACATCGTGGTAATTATCTCCGACCATAATGGCTTCCTCGGGCTTGCTTCCTAACTGTTTCAGCGCTAACAGCACAGGCTCGGGATCAGGCTTTGCATTCGTCACATCATCAAGGGTGACAACTGTTTCAAAGAATTCGCCGATTCCCGTGAGCTTGAGGCCCATATTGACAGTATCTCTTAATTTTGTTGTCACAATCCCTAATGTAAAGCCGGCTTTTTTTAATGCTTCCAGAGTCTCATATACCGTTTCATATTCAGTCACGAGTGAATCATGCATGTCATGATTGTATGCTCTGTACATGGCGATCATATCCTCGCATTTATCAGGGTCCATCGAAGAGAACGTTTCAAAAAGAGACGGCCCGATAAACGCAAGGACATCTTCTCGTTTATACTTGCTCGGATAATAATGCTCCAGTGTATGCAAAAAGGACGCGATAATTAATTCATTCGTATTAATAAGCGTTCCGTCTAAATCAAACAGAATCGTCGTTACTTGTTTGTCACTCATATTGCTTCCTTTCCAACCGCTGAGGGTTTCCATTTTTTCCACGTGTGCGCAATAGCCATTGTCAGCAGAACTGCTGTGGTGACACGAATCAAAAGAAGCGGCCAGACCGGTATGCCAAGCGGAATAAAGACAAGTGTATCTTCCACGACCGCGTGGCAGGCAACGAGAAATATAAATGCCAATGTCATATCCCGCTTGCTCACGCCGTCATCCTCGACAGCTTTGATCATGACACCCGCTCCGTAGGCCAGACCAATCGTCAGTCCCGCCACCATCGTCATAGACGTATTTTTATTCATGCCAAGCAGCTGCGTAAACGGCGACAGCCACCTGGAAAACCGATGCAGCCAGCCTAAATCTCTTAAAAACTGGATGATAATCATCAGCGGGATGACAATTGCCGCCAGCTGCAAAACACCAAGTCCGGCTTTCGTTAATGCTTCTGCCAACATTCCTAGCCAGCTGTCTGGCGCCGCGCTCTTCGCAGCGATAAAACCGTACTGCGCCGTTTCCTTTCCGCCATGCCAAATGAGGTTGATGACGATGGCTGACACAGCGGCCAAACCGATGCGCACGGCCAATATGACGCCAATTCTGATACCAACCTTTGCGGCAACTGTCGATTCGATAATCAAGTTATGACAGAAAGAAAGCATAACAGCTAAAATAAAGACTTCTTTCACAGATAAATCCAATGTTAAAATCCCGGCAATTCCCGCATACAGATTCAGCATATTTCCCAGTACAAGCGGAATGGCCGCTTCACCAGAAAGCCCGAAGAGACCCATTACCGGTGTAATCAGCCGTACAAGCCAATCCATGACAGGGGTATGCTGAAGCAAAGTGACCAATAGCGTTACCGGGAAAATCACTTTACCCAGCGTCCATGTTGTTTGAAAACCTGCTGCAAGACCGGCCAGAAAGATCTTCTTCATCCCTCATCCCCCTTTGTTGACGTCTACTCCGCGTACCGCTCCTTCGAATATCCCTTGACGCGTCTGAAGATGATGGCTGCCACAGCCAAAACAATCAATACGATTGAAATCACCTGAGCGATGCGAAGTGAATCAGTCAGCATTAAGCTGTCAGTCCGCATTCCTTCAATAAAGTATCTTCCGATTGAATACCAAATGATATAGATCAAGAACATCTCGCCTCTACGCAAATTCGCTCTGCGCAGCAGCAGTAAAACAATGACGCCGACAAAGCTCCATAGTGATTCATATAAAAAAGTAGGATGATAATATTGCCCATTGATATACATTTGATTGATGATAAATTCAGGCAGGTGCAGGTTTTCTAAAAAGGCTCTGCTGACAGCCTCGCCGTGCGCTTCCTGATTCATGAAGTTCCCCCAGCGCCCGATCGCCTGGCCGAGCAAAATGCTGGGCGCGGCAATGTCCGCAAGCTTCCAGAACGAAAGTTTTTTCACTCTCGAAAACACATAACCCGTTAAAATGGCGCCGATTAATCCGCCATGAATGGCAATGCCGCCCTTCCAAATCTTAATGATTTCTCCCGGATGTGCCGCATAATAGTCCCATTCAAAGGCAACGTAATAAATTCGCGCGCAAATAATCGCAATTGGAATGGCAAACAGGACAAGATCAATAAACGTATCTTTCTGCAGCCCCCGTTTTTCACTTTCCCTCATCGCAATCCACAGCCCGAGCAAAGCGCCGAGACCGATAATGATTCCGTACCAATGGACGGCTAACGGCCCCATCTGAAATGCTATCGGATTGAGTGGTTCTATGACTTCATTCATTTAACGCCAACTCCTATTCTTCTTGTTCACCGTCTTCAATGACGTCCGCCAGCTTGTTGGTAAATTGTTCAGCGGCATTCAGCCCCATCCGCTTCAATCTGAAGTTCATTGCTGCCACTTCGATGATGACTGCAAGATTTCGGCCTGGACGGACGGGGATCGTCAGTTTTGTAATTTCTGTATCAATGATTTTCATGGTCTCTTCCTCAAGTCCGAGCCGGTCGTATTGCTTGCCCTGCTCCCAGAGTTCAAGATTCATGACAATCGTGATTCGTTTATTGCTTCTGACCGCGCCAGCGCCAAATAGCGTCATTACATTGATAATGCCAAGGCCCCTGATCTCAAGAAGGTGCTCAATTAATTCCGGAGCGTTTCCCACAAGAGTATCCTGATCCTCCTGCCGTATTTCAACGCAATCATCGGCAACAAGGCGATGCCCTCTTTTCACAAGCTCCAGCGCTGTTTCGCTTTTTCCGACGCCGCTCTTTCCTGTGATCAGCACGCCGACACCATATATATCAACAAGAACGCCATGAATTGCTGTGGTAGGCGCCAGCCTGCTCTCAAGGAAGTTGGTTAAACGGCTTGACAGTCTTGTCGTTTTCAGCGGCGATCTGAGGACAGGCACCCCATTTTTCTCGGATGCGTCAATCAGCTCCTGCGGGATGGGCATATCTCTAGAAAGAATAATAGCTGGTGTTACATCAGTGCACAGAGAATCCATTCGCTGTTTTTTCTCCTCTTCAGGAAGCTGTTCAAAGAAAGA
Source organism: Bacillus sp. YP1 (assembly GCF_000877815.1). Classification (NCBI taxonomy): domain Bacteria; kingdom Bacillati; phylum Bacillota; class Bacilli; order Caryophanales; family Bacillaceae; genus Bacillus; species Bacillus sp. YP1. Next base: position 3,218,119 of record NZ_CP010014.1, read on the forward strand.
AAGCTCTGTCTTTCCGAGAAGCTGCACGCGCTCTCTCGGGTAATATGTAAAATATCCGGCAATTTCAATGCCTGGTCTTGATAGGTCACTCATTGTAATCGGGCGGTTAATTCCTTCTTCTCCGCTGATTAATTCCAAATTGAACTGTTCCATTACGTCTTTTGTGCGAACCTTTGCCACGATATGTTCCTCCTGTTCCGGGCTGCCCCGAGCTTGCTCACAATACTTTCATTTTATCACTTTCAGGCTTGAACCTAAAACAGATTTTATAAAAGGCGGGAAAACACCTCAGCTGGTCTAGATCACTAGTCTGAAAAAGAGTAAAATAAAGGTATTCAAATTCCAGAAAGGCGGATCATCTATGGCAGAGAGTCTTCTTATCAAAGACATTGCGATCGTGACAGAAAATGAAGTAATCAAAAACGGCTATGTCGGAATCAATGACGGAAAAATCAGCACAGTCTCAACAGAACGGCCCAAGGAGTCATATTCAAAAGAGATTCAAGCACCTGCGGATTCCGTTTTGCTTCCCGGCATGATTGACATTCATATCCACGGCGGCTATGGCGCAGATACAATGGATGCTAGCTTTTCCACGCTCGACATCATGTCGTCAAAACTGCCCGAAGAAGGCACGACGAGCTTTTTAGCCACAACGATTACCCAAGAGCATGGGAACATTTCTCAAGCTTTGGTGAACGCAAGAGAGTGGAAAGCGGCTGAAGAGTCCTCTTTATTAGGTGCAGAACTGCTCGGCATTCATTTAGAGGGCCCCTTTGTTTCGCCTAAAAGAGCCGGAGCGCAGCCAAAAGAGTGGATTAGGCCTTCGGATGTTGCGCTTTTCAAAAAGTGGCAGCAGGAGGCGGGCGGACTGATCAAAATTGTTACACTTGCGCCGGAGGAGGATCAGCATTTTGAACTGATCCGCCATTTGAAAGACGAATCGATTATCGCGTCCATGGGGCACACGGATGCCGATTCCGCATTGCTGTCGGATGCCGCAAAAGCAGGGGCGAGCCAAATGACTCATCTGTACAACGCGATGAGCCCGTTTCATCACCGAGAGCCCGGAGTGATCGGAACGGCGCTGGCCCATGATGGGTTTGTGACAGAGCTTATCGCCGATGGCATTCACTCCCATCCTTTAGCTGCAAAGCTTGCTTTTTTGGCGAAAGGCAGCAGCAAGCTCATTTTAATTACCGATTCCATGAGGGCAAAAGGCCTGAAAGACGGCGTATATGAGTTTGGCGGCCAAAGTGTGACGGTAAGAGGACGAACAGCTCTTCTTTCAGACGGAACCCTTGCCGGTTCGATCCTCAAAATGAACGAAGGCGCACGGCATATGCGTGAGTTTACAAATTGCTCTTGGACGGATATAGCTAATATAACTTCTGCAAACGCGGCCAAACAGCTGGGCATCTTTGACCGAAAAGGCAGTGTGACTGTGGGAAAAGATGCAGATTTGGTGATTGTCAGCAGTGATTGCGAGGTGATTCTCACCATTTGCCGCGGAAACATTGCATTTATATCCAAGGAGGCTGACCAGATATGAAAGTAATGGAATGTCAAACGTATGAAGAGCTAAGCCAAAAAGCAGCCAGAATAACGGCAGATACAATCAAGGAAAAACCTGATGCCGTTCTCGGTTTAGCAACAGGCGGCACACCGGAAGGCACGTATCGCGAGCTGATCCGCCTGCACCAAACTGAGAATCTCTCATTTCAAAACGTCACTACAGTTAATTTGGATGAGTACGCCGGACTTTCAAGCGATGACCCGAACAGCTATCACTTCTATATGAACGACCGTTTTTTTCAGCATATCGACAGCAAGCCTAGCCGGCATTTTATTCCGAATGGAAATGCAGACGATTTGGAGGCCGAATGCAGACGGTATGAACAGCTAGTCGAGTCCCTCGGCGGCACTGACATTCAGCTTCTCGGCATCGGCCGAAACGGACACATCGGCTTTAACGAACCGGGAACGTCTTTCAAGTCGCGAACTCATGTTGTGACTTTAAATGAACAAACTCGCCAGGCAAATGCCAGATATTTTCCCTCCATAGACAGCGTGCCGAAAAAAGCACTCACAATGGGAATTCAAACGATACTCTCAAGCAAGCGCATTCTGCTGCTCATTTCTGGAAAAAGCAAAGCGGAAGCTGTTCGTAAGCTGTTAGAAGGAAACATAAGCGAAGATTTTCCCGCATCTGCTTTGCACCTGCATTCCGATGTTACGGTTTTGATTGATCGTGAAGCCGCGTCATTAAGACCTTGAAAGGAACATGCTGACTTATGAATATCAATAAACAATCGGCTATTCCGATTTATTATCAGATTATGGAGCAATTAAAAAACCAAATTAAGAGCGGAGAGCTGCAGCCGGATATGCCTCTTCCTTCTGAGCGCGAATATGCCGAACAATTCGGGATCAGCCGGATGACAGTTCGCCAGGCGCTTTCTAATTTAGTTAATGAAGGCTTGCTCTATCGCCTGAAGGGGCGGGGCACCTTTGTCAGCAAGCCAAAAATGGAACAAGCACTTCAAGGGCTGACAAGCTTTACCGAGGATATGAAAAGCCGCGGGATGACACCGGGCAGCAGGCTCATTGATTATCAGCTTATTGATTCGACTGAGGAACTCGCGGCTATATTAGGCTGCGGGCACCCCTCCTCTATCCATAAAATCACTCGGGTGCGGCTGGCAAATGATATTCCGATGGCGATTGAGTCCTCACATATTCCGTTTGAGCTTGCGGGTGAATTAAACGAATCGCATTTTCAGTCGTCGATCTATGATCATATTGAAAGGTACAACAGCATACCGATTTCCCGTGCAAAACAGGAGCTTGAGCCAAGCGCTGCCACCACGGAAGAAGCGAACATTCTTGGTATTCAAAAGGGAGCGCCGGTCCTATTAATCAAACGAACAACATATCTGCAGAACGGAACTGCTTTTGAGCATGCAAAATCCGTATACAGAGGCGACCGTTATACATTTGTCCACTATATGGATCGTCTTTCATAAAAAAAGCCTCCAACCCTTTTTAAGGATTGGAGACATGGCGAAAATCAAACTGGTCTGGTGCCGGACGATATGTTTCTTTTTTCGTCTTGAACTTCCAGATCGGTGATTTCGTTTTGCCGTTAAAACTGTCTTCCACTATAATGTACCAATAATAAACAGACTGCGGTTCAAGATGATCCCAGCGGAATTCAGCTGTATCCCCGCTCTTCACTTGCTCCCGTTTTCCGAGCTCTTCATTGGTATATACGTTACATTCAAAATAATCGGTTTCCACCTTTTTGATTCTTGGCTTCAAATCAAGCGAAAGGGAAAATTCATCCTTGTTGCCATAGGTATCCGTATCATAGTAGTTCTTATCCTTTACATACGGAGAGTACGTCGATACGTGCACCATGTCATTGGCTTGGTCAAATTGAAGCAAACGCAAATACCCTTGGCCGCCTTCTGGCCCGCCCTGATAATCGGCCAGCATTTGATGCACAAGACGATCCGGTTTCCCATCACCATCATCATCCAGCTCATCTGTTTTTCTCATCGCACTATGATAATGCCCGCTCAACACCATCACGACATTCGGGTTCGGCTTTACGATTTCTTTGAATATTTTCTCTCCGATTGGGCTTCTGTTTCCGCTGACCAGCAAATACTCATGAAAAGCTAAAATGGCCATCCGGTCAGGATGCTTCTTCAGCACCTGATTCATCCACGCGATGTCTTCATCCGTAATGCCCCATCCCATGTACAGCATGATATAATCATTGCCGTTGCTAGAAATAAAGTCATAATGTCCGCGGTTGTTTTTATAGGAACCGCCATAATGCAATTTTTTATCAAAACGATCGCTGCCAAAATATTTGCCAAACGCCCTGTAGGAGCCGTCCTTATGCCCGACATCGTGGTTGCCGGCCAGCACGCCGTAAGGAATTCCGCTCTTATCCAGAACGGACATTGACCGATCAGCGTTTTTCCACTGTCTGATATCGGCGGAATCATCTACAATATCACCCGTGTGGAACACATATTTGATATTGAGCTGCTTTTGGTTATCTTTTATCCATTCGGTCTGTTTATCAAAAATATGCGGATAGCTTTCGGCGTAATACTGTGTATCAGACATCCAGACAAATGTGTACATATCCTTCGCAGGGGGAATTTCATCCTGTACAATCACATTCATTTTCGACTCCCGTACAAAATCGGCGGCAATCACAGACGCTTTCAGCGTAAACGGTTTGTCATCCTTCGCGACGAAGCTGTCAACAGGCTGCCATTCGTTTGTCCGATAATTCCAAGCATACATCGTCACCTTTCTCCCCGGCAAAGAACTGCCCTTCCAGACTGCTTCTGCCAGATCATTCTCATCAATTGATGGATCAACCGTCACTTCAAAGCGATGATAAGGGAAAAGCTCTTTGTTTTCTGTCGATACTGTTTTTCCATCAGCAGCAGATACCCGCTCCAATTCTTTATTCGTAAATGGGGTCTCCCTTTCCGGCACAAAGCTTTTCGGCGGTTCAGTCAGTGACGCGTGCTTAAATATTTTTACATGATTGCGCGCTGTATATTGAAATCCCCTATAAAAACCAACATCCATGGCGTCATTCGTCGGATCTTTCACCCGTACAGAAAGCTTAGCCTTATGCGTGTCGGCTTCGCTGTCTATAACCTCCGGCTGGTCCGGATGCTCTCGTTCGGTTTTAAACGTCCTCTCAATCACTGTTTTATTGCCCGCGAGATCCGTTGCTGTCACTTTTAGAGAATGTTTTCCCGGCAAAAGTTCAGAAGATGATGTATGATATGGGAGTGTAATGCTTTCTCCATCTAAAGACGCCTTCGCTTCCTCAATTTTGCTCCATTTATCATACATATCCGCCTGCAGGATAAGGTTTCCTTTATACGTTTGCCCCTCGGTGATATTCGGCTCAATGTGAGGTCCTGAATTATCTACCCGTACAACCAGGCTAACATTTTCCTTGCCGTCGCTTGCTTGAATATGGTGAGCGCCTTCAGAAAGCTTTGATGTATCCCACTCCAGCAGCTGTGATGTAAACAGTCCGTCAGGCAGATTGAACTGAAATTGCCAGCTTTTATTCGAGCGCTGATTATCGCCAATAAAGAGTTCCTTCTCAGGGGACACCCTCTGATCCCTGATCACCGTTCCATCCGATAACACCAATCGGGCGTTTTTGACTAAGAAGTCATCACGGTTTTCAGCCGTATCAAACGGTGACACCTTCGAACCCGATCGTATCGTAATACGCTGCAGCTGCTTCCCTTTCCGAAGCAGTGTCTCTGGCAATGGAACAGAATAGGTGCGGTATTTATTTGTTGTATCATCGAACACCTTTAGCACTTTGCCTTCCATCGTTACCGCGTTTTTAAAATAAAGGTTCGTTTTCCTCGTATCGAATGCAAAATATACTTCTTTTTCCATCGCGGGCTCTGTCACTTGTTTTTTCCCGTCAATCCATAGCTTAATGCGGTCAGCTCGCCCTTCTGTCGTGGCTTTGAGAAATTGAGTTCCCGACAGCGTGTCTCTGTTTTCAATATTCATCCGCAGACCGTGCGACTTGCTTGTTTGTTTAATATCAATCATTTTGACCGGCGTTCTCGCTTCATTGATCCCGTCCCCGGCCGCCACATAATACTCTAGCTGATCCTTCCCGATCAATTCAGGCGAATACACAATATAATGGTAGAGATTATCGTTGCGGTCTTTTTCAGCAAGAATTCGCTTAAACGGTTTGTTCTCATCCGTCCGGTAGTAAAAGGCCGCTGTTTTCACTAGACTTCGGTCCCGTATGTCAGCCCGCAGCTCAATGCTTTCAGCAGGGCGGACAGGCTTGCGGTCAGTCAAATCCTCAATAACCGGCTTTTCTTTATCGAGCTTGATTTTCCGTTTCTGCTCGGGCACCTGTGCCTGTAATACCGTTCCGGGAGACGGATTCTTTTCCCCGATTGAAATGTTCAGAAGTTCTGCGGTTCCGTTCAACGGATACTTATAAAGCACTGATGACAGCCGGCGCAGCGCATGTTTCCGATAATGCGCAACCGAAATGTCCTTTCCTGTATTCGTTGATATCACAACAGCCCGCGGCCTCGTATTGGCCATACCCTCTGTCTCGTCTATCACCGCGAGATTTTTTCCTTCTTTTAGTTGTGTCTGATAATAACGATTGAAATCCTCTGACGTCAATTCTGGATGCCCGGCAGGCTTCAGCCAGACGACAAACGTTTCGCCGGATGGTATCAAGATCCTTTCATCAGGTCTCCAAATCAGATCGGAGTCAGGCCCTTCTTTTGGGTAGCGGTAACGGAAATGGTAGTCTTTAAAATCAATCGTTCTGTCAGTCGTATTAAAAATCTCAATAAATTCATAACCGTCTGCACGTCCTATATTCTTCGTATCAACCGCCAGCTCTGTGATCAGAAGCTCCGGAATATGGGCAAGGTCAGCCTGGTATCCTTCAAGCTTCAGTTTCTTCGTCTCCGACTCCACCCGCTGCTTCCCATTCGACATCACAATGTAATACTCAAGCTCGCTGTTCCAAATCAAACGTTTCGGAATTTGTGCCAAAAACTTGCGGACCGCTCCGGGGGTCGGGTCCATCGGCACCATTTTGTAGCCCAGCTCATTACTTTGTTTATAAAAAAGAAAGGCGGAAAATGCTTGATACGAATTATCGCGAACTTGAGCCTCAATCATTAGATTGTTTCTCATTTCAGCTTTCACATCAATTTGAGGAGGATTTTCAAGCAAGGGTATGTAATGAGGCGTTTGAAATAGTTCCTGCTGTACAACAGGAAAAGCTTTTGATTCATGATGGCCGCCAGACAAAACGGAAAGAAAAGACAGTAATATAGAAGCAATAACCGTGTATTTCCTCATCAAATCACCTCCCTTTTCATGTATTTTGCGTCTGAACAGGGAAGCTTATGAGTTCATTTTTGTGCATAAAGAACAAAAAAACGTCTGCCTCTTGAAAATTCCACTATTCCCCAGTAAACTAAGGATAGTTAACCAGTTAACAATTAAATCAGAGAGGCAAATTGATGAACAACAGCATTCATGATGAATTATTTCAAGCTATACAACAATTCGCATTAAAAAGAGATAAACGCGTCTGGCAAAAGGTGCAGATTCCGTCCTCACAACATCTCGACCACCTCAAAAAAGACTGGACATTGACCCAGCTTCACATTGTTTCCTGTTTACATACCAGCAAAAATGTGAATAACAGCTTCTTAGCATCCCGCTTACATATCTCAAAAGCAGCTGTTTCAAAAGCAATTCAAGCTTTGTTGAAACATAACATCATTACAGTGACAAAAAAGCCGGGCAACAAAAAAGAAATTTTTTATACGTTAACTGAAAGCGGCAAAGAACTGGCGGGGTTACATGAACGGCTTCATCAAAAAGCAAAGGAGCAATACAAACAGCTCTTCAATGAATTTTCAATTGATGAGTTGAAAACAGTGACTGCGTTTATTAACTTGTGGATCAAGCATATGTAAAAAAGCCTCACCCGCACGGGAGAGACCTTTCCATATTATTAAGCCCTGTCAAATACAATATGAAGTGAGACGGGTCCGCGTGTATACAGACCGGACTCAGCATAACAAAAATCTTCCTCTAATCTGATATTCCGCATCTTATCCAGCACAATATTAGCTACAATTTCGATTTCGGTTTTGGCAAAAGCTGCTCCTACACAGTTATGAATGCCGGATCCGAAAGCGAGATGCCGGGCGGCGCCGCTAAAAGCGCTCTTGATGCCAAGATCTTCCCGATGAATATTAAACACGTCAGGCTGTTCAAATGCTTCAGGGTCCCGGTTAGCCGCACCGATCATACAAAAAACAATCGTATCTTTTTTGATTTCCATACCGCCGACCACTGTATCTTGGGACAGCTGCCGCGGAATCAGCTGAACCGGCGGTTTATAACGCAATGTCTCCGCAATGGCTCTCGGAACTAACGAACGGTCAGCCAAAACATCATTCATCTGCTCAGGATTGTTGAGCAAATGGTAGATCATCAGTGCCAGCGTCTTATCAGCCGGTTCCGTTGCGGCTAACAGCACATTAAGAATCAGTGCGAGTATATCCTTGTCCGACATCGCCATGCCTTCATATTCAGAAGTACATAGGATGGAAATTAAATCTGATCCCGGATTGACGCGACGTTCTTCAATGACCGGCATCAAGTATTGGGAAAGCTGTTCGCTGCACCATAACGAATGTGCCCGCGCTTCAGGAGATTGAGAGATACTCGTGATAAAATCGGCAACTCCGCTGTGCCACTCAGAGATTTTTTCATGGTCTCTTTTATCCAGCCCGAGCATGTCCATCGTGACGCACACCGCAAACGTCTTTCCAAAATCATTGACGAGATCAATTTTCCCTCTTTCAAGATAGGGCGCTAACAAGTTTTCTGCATTTTGTTTAATCAATGGAGACAGATGATCCAGTGCGTCACCGATGAAGCTTCTCACTACAATTCTTCTTTTGGCAGAGTGTTCTTTTCCATGCATTTGGGCCAGTACAGGCCTCGCATTACTGGTTCGGCACGCTCAACAAGTGATTTCGTCGTGAAAATATCCGGATGCTGAAGGATATAGCGGACATCATGATAGCGGCTGATAAAATAACTGTCTATCGACTCTTCATAATGAACCGGATCTTCCTCCCGCAGTTGTGAAAAATAAGCATATGGATTGTTTTGAAATTGATCAGAAAGCACACTAAACAATTTAATCGATTGGCTCATGTTTTACTCCCCCTATCATCCTTCACATGTGATCCGTTTCTCAGAAAGCATCTGCGCCATTTCCTGTACAATGAGATACCCTTGATTCGGCCGCATACAAATAGAAAATTCATGGTTACTGATCTTCTCACCGAGCTTCCACGGACGATGATAAGCAAGGAGCGTCTCTTCCACCTCTAAAATATCCGGAGCTCCGATAAAAAACGGCAGCTCAGCTATGACATATTCCACAGCCAAATTCAGCATATCCTCACTGACTTCTTCCATCATCAAACTGACGCCCCGTGCACGCCCGATTATCGCTTCACGAGACATGTCCAAACAAGCATGTCGAAAATGAGGCTGCTCAAAAAAAGCATGTTCAACTTCTTGTCTCAACAGCTGGTAGGCTTTGTTATCCATAAAATCAGAAAATGTATGAATCGCCTTCGGATCCCCGCCATGAGCCACAAGAGCTCTTTCTGCAAATCTCCTGTTTCGTGATACCTCTTTCCTTACTTTTCGTTCAGCCTTTCCTCTCGGAGTTCCAAGCGCTTCTAGAAGATTAGCGGCCTCATGCCCCGCAAGTAAAACAGAAACGCTTTTAAATTGAGCTTTCGCCCATCCAATTAATCTGTAAATATAATCCTCTGAAAACCTGCTGTTAAATGGGCTGATCCCCACCAAAACATGCCTGCGCCGTTCAAATATTTCTCTGCAGTTTTCCGTTAATGGCTCAGCAATAAAATGCACAGACCTTCTTTCCGTTACCATTCCGGTCATCTCATTCACCCCTAAAACTTATCCCGCTTTAAGTCATCACCCTCAAATACAAGATGGAATAGCTAGAACAACTGAACAAGACGAATGGCAGGCATCACTTAAAGTTTCCAAATGTTTTTTAAGATTTTAATAATCATTTTCAATACCCATATCATGATAAATGTTTACTAGTAAACATTAGTCATTTTATCCCTTTTCCTTCCAAACGTCAATATGATCTGTGCCCAAATATTTGAAAATAAATGTAAACATCACATTTTCCACACACTTTTTACACGCATATTCAGCATGACATATCAACAAATAGTCTAAACACCAACAATTGACAACGAAAACAAGAAAAGATAAAATAAAATTGTTCACCAGTAAACGATTTGTTTTATTGTTTCATCGTAAACTATTATTCCTAAGAAAGAAGGTAGCCTATGTCTGATTTGACAAAACAGATGATATACGACATATACGTGAGACTGCTGCACCTTAATGAACAAAAAGCGAACACTTTACTTCAGCAATTTTTTAAGGAGGCCGCAGAAGAAGATGTAGCTGAAATTCCCAAAAATATGACAAGCATTCACGTCATTGACTGCATCGGCCAGCATGAACCCATTAACAATGCGGGGATTGCCAGAAAAATGAACTTATCGAAAGCGAATGTAACGAAAATCAGCACAAAACTGATCAAGGAAGAATTCATTAACAGCTATCAGCTGACAGATAACAAAAAAGAAGTTTATTTTAAATTAACCCGTAAAGGCAGACGGATTTTCGACTTACATGAGAAACTGCATAAAAAAAAGGAGCTGGCTTTTTACCAATTCCTCGATTCATTTTCACAAGAAGAACAAAAGGCTGTATTGAAGTTTCTAGAGCAGTTGACGTCAACACTTGAAGCAGAACAAACCGATGGGACTCCGGACAAACCTGTAAAGTAAACAAAAAGGCGGTGTACACTTTGGCTCATACAAAATCAAAGGCAGTATTGATCTTATACACTGTTTGCTTCAGTGCATTTTTTGCATCTTTAAGCCAGAACATTTATTCACCTATTCTTCCGATCATTAAAGAATCATTCCATGTTTCCACAGCTATGGTGAACCTGTCAGTCTCAGTTTTTATGATTGTGACAGCAATAATGCAAATTATATTAGGAGCGATCATTGATTTTAAAGGCGCTCGGATCGTCTTGATTACCGGTATTCTGGCAACGGCAGCAGCCAGCATCGGCTGTGCGGTGACTACTGACTTTACTTTGTTTCTGATATTCAGAATGATACAGGCAGCCGGTTCCGCAGCACTGCCTCTTATTGCTGCCACAACGATCGGACAGCTGTTTACAGGCAATGAACGCGGGAGTGCAATGGGAACGTATCAAATGCTCCTGTCTGTCGCACCGGCTATTGCCCCAGTTCTAGGAGGATTCATAGGCGGAGCAGCCGGATACGAAGGGATTTTTTGGATACTTGCGGCCATCTCGATCGTTTTGCTGGTGACAAACAGCATCACCTTTCCTAAAGATTCTCCAACTGAATCTATGCAGCAAGCCAAAGGCAATGTGTTCGCTCATTATAAATCAATATTTACAAATCGAACAGGGAACGTCATTTTGACTTTAAGTTTTGTTCTCTTTTTCATTTATTTTGCAGTAATTGTCTACCTCCCAATATTGCTGACAGAGCATTACCATATAGATGTGGGTATAGCAGGACTGTTATATTTGCCGCTGGCGCTGAGCACGATTGCAGGTACGTTTCTGTTTAAAAGAATACAGGCAAAAATCGGGCTGCACACCTTGTTTATCGGAAGCAATGTGATTGCCGCCTGCAGCATCATTTTATTTGCTGTTACACATTCCGTTTCTCTCGTTCTCATGGCTCTGACGCTGGCACTGTTTGGCATCTCGATGGGGGTTATTCCTCCCTTGTACTCTACAATGATTACTAATGAATTTGAGCACAACAGAGGGAGTGCAATCGGAATGTTTAACTTTATCCGATATACAGGCATGGCAGCAGGTCCGATGGTATCTGCCTACTTGCTCACAATGATGCCGTCTGCCATGTCCTTTAGCCTCCTAGGCCTTGGATTTGCCGCATTGAGCTTTTGCCTTCTTCCGCCAATGTTTTCGCCGCAGAAGCGCACGAAACAAAAAAAGCACCACATGTAAAAAAGCTGCCTTTGCGGGCAGCTTTTTTTATTTTTTTCTAAGCGGCTCTAAAATGCCTTTTTGAATCAGCAAATGGAAGACCGACAGGATAACGGATGCCCATATCGCTGTGCCGAAGCCGTCGATTTGAAAGCTGTCACCCATAATGGACGCGGTCATCATAAGCGTGATGGCGTTAATCACAAACAAGAAGAGTCCAAGCGTCACCATGGTGACCGGCAGTGTAAAGATAATTAAAAGCGGTTTAATCAGCACGTTTAAGATCGATAAAATGAGGCTGGCGATAATCGCTGCCCCAATGCTGCTGATATGGATGGAGTCAATATATCCATCAATGACGATTAATAACAATGCATTGACTAAAATGCTGACTGCCCATTTTACCATGTCATTTCATATCCCTTTCTGACGGGACGATAAAAATCCAAATGATATAAATGAGCAAAACCGGCAAGACACTTGTCATAATGGCTAAGATGACAGTTATGACTCTGAGGAGTGATGCGTCCCAATTGAAATATTCCGCGAGACCTCCGATAACACCGGCGATTTTCTTATTTTTTTCTGAGCGATAAAGCTTATTCATTCGATCACCTCTGTGAGTACTTTAGTTTGATGGCGCCTGTTAGTGATTCTGAGAAGACGGTGATGTTTTGATCATGTGCCTGATTTGAAGTGAACATCATTTCTTTTTGAATGGTATCATTTTTTTCCTTCAGCATCTCAACATCCATTAATTCATGGGACAGCGAACCAAGATTGCTTTTCAGCTCTGCCTTCACTGCGAGATCGTCCGGAATCGCAAGCTCCACACTTCCAGTCGTTGTTTTTGCATAAATGGAGCGGCAGTCTGATTCTGTTACGTTAATCGCAATATTTCCGTTAAAGCTTTGAACGTCAATGGATTCGCTTTTCCCTCTGAGATCGATCAATCCGTTAATGGTTTCCGCTTCTATCGTTCCGCAGCTGTGGCTGGCGAGCTTAATTTGCCCGTTGGCCGTTTCAGCTATGGCTTTTTCGGCTGTTAAGTGCGAGAACGACAGCACGCCGTTTGTCGTTTTCGCTGAGAACTCTTTTACATGTAAATGTTCCCCTCTGACCGGACCGTTAAACAGCTTCACTCGAATCTTATCATACTCCTTCTGAGGAATATACAAAGTGACATTCGTTTTCATCGTCTTTTTCTCAGTACGGATAAAAAACTTATTTCCTTTGATTTCACATTCAATATGCTGAAGAAATGCGTGTCTCGCCGCATCCTGGCTATCAGCGCGATATACCTTCGCCTGGCATTCCGCTCTGATATCGTCATCTTCCCAAGGAACGATATTCACGCTGCCATTGGCAATTTGTAGCTCAACACTGGAAAAGTCAGTATCTTTAAATTGAAAAATGTGCTGAACATCATACGCATGGCCAAAGTTTAAATCAAGGTCAACTTCCTTGACCTTTTTTACAGCAGAATCAATCCAGTCAAACAGCTTGGCTCCTAAAGACGGCTTGCCGCTTTCTTTTTTTGCCGTTGTAAATGGCTCTTCCTCGTCATGAACGTGAACTGAGAGCGCTGTGATTTTCTCTTCTTTTTCCTTGTAGTCGCTGTCAAGCTTTTCAATCAGTGTCAAAGCTTCTTGTGCTGTAAGCTTTCCTTCCTCAACAAGCTTAAGGATTCGTTCCTTTTCTTGCTTCATTACGATCTCCTCCCCATTTTCTACTTATGCTTCACGCAGGACCTTAATGCCCTGAATCACATTCCAAATGATAATGCCAATGACAACTAAGAAATAAATAACCGCTCCCCCGATGATTACAAATACAGGAAGCAAGCTGTCTCCATCAATCGCAACGGCTCCGCCAAGTAAAGCAATAAAAAGGAACAGCCAGCCGACAAACGGAACTATGTGAGAAATAAGAGAGCGTATCGCATGGCGTTTTGTTTCTTTCTCATTTACAACAAAATAAGCGACAATCGGCACAATGATTGGCGCAATAAACACACTGAAATAACAAAGTGATGCAATAATAGCTTGATTACGGTTCAATTCATTCCACACTCCTATTGTGAATTGTCCATGACAAAAGATCAGGGACGTTTTACTTATTTATACGTTTAAAATCTCTTCAGGTTTCAAATTCATTCTTTAGACATGCTCCGATTTACGGAAATTGGATTTTAAAAAGTTTTAGAAGTAGAATCTTCCGGCTATACCGATTACAATATGTAAAAAGCTTACGGCAACCAAGGAGGCTGGACAAGCAATGGAGAAAGATCCCAGTGACTATACAGTAACACAAGAATCAGTGTTAAAGCTGATTCATGAACAAAAAAGAATGAATCGTGAAATGATCGCCGAGCTTGAGCAGATTCACGGACCCTTCCCGATCTCTCACGATATCCAATATATAAAAGTGCTGCTCGACAGCAGCAACACGCATATTGTTCAAGATTTAATGAGTGTAAGTAAGCAGCTGTATAAGAAGACTTTGTAATTGCGGAAAACATATCATTCATTATAACTGAAACAAAGTTAAAGGTTAGATGACAATATCTTGCCTTTTTTGTTTTGAAAAAACAAGTGATTCCCTGGCTGTCACAAAATGATTGTAACAAAAAAAGCCTGCCGGCACATCCAGTTAATGGACTCTGTCGGCAAGCTGTAACTATCAGAAAGAGATAGCCGTTCAAAATTAACGTAACAATTGAAGCACGTTTTGCGGCTGTTGGTTTGCTTGAGCAAGCATAGCTTGAGAAGCCTGAGAAAGAATGTTGTTCTTTGTGAATTCGCTCATTTCTTTCGCCATGTCAACGTCACGGATGCGAGACTCAGCAGCTGTTAAGTTTTCAGAAGAAGCACCAAGGTTGTTGATTGTGTGCTCTAGACGGTTTTGTACCGCACCAAGTTTAGCACGTTGGTTTGAGACATTGTTGATTGCAGTATCAATACTTTCAAGTTGAGTATCAAAAGGAGTATTAGCAAAATCTGTTACATTAAGTGCGTTTACTCCTAAAGCAGTTGATGACATGCTGTCAATGTTAACTGTAAGCTGCTGGCCAGCATTTGCTCCAATTTGGAAAGTGAAACCATCAGTTTCAGTACCATCTAATAACTTTTTGCCGTTGAATTCAGTACGATTTGAAATGCCATCAACTTCCTCAATAAGCGCATCCATTTCATCTTTAATTGCACCAAGATCTTCTGCTTGTTGTGTACCTGTGTTTCCTGCTTGAACAGTAAGTTCACTTCTAAACCTATTATGCCGTAAAGAAAAAGCTTGCCTGCTAAGCCCAAGGATGGACTTGCTGACAAGCTGTCCCCTCTTAACAGAGGGTTTTAAGATGTAGCTGTTTCTTTCGCTTTCAAGAGCGATTTCATGCGTGTTTTGTCACGTTCGATAACAGGCTTCAAATAACGGCCTGTATATGATTCTTCCACTTCAGTGATTTCCTCAGGCGTTCCTGACGCGACAATGGTTCCGCCCCCGGCTCCGCCTTCCGGGCCCAAATCCACAATGTAATCGGCTGTCTTAATGATATCAAGGTTGTGCTCAATAACAAGTACAGTGTCTCCGTTGTCTACCAACCGTTGCAGCACGACAAGAAGCCTGGCGATATCGTCGACATGCAAACCTGTCGTTGGCTCATCTAAAATGTAGAGCGTGCGTCCGGTCGAGCGTTTGTGCAGCTCTGACGCGAGCTTCACGCGCTGCGCTTCTCCGCCTGACAAGGTCGTCGCCGGCTGGCCGAGCGTAATATAACCTAAACCAACATCATAAAGGGTTTGGAGCTTGCGTTTGATTTTCGGGATATTTTCAAAGAAAGAAAGAGCATCTTCAACCGTCATATCAAGCACATCAGAGATGCTTTTTCCTTTGTACGTCACTTCAAGCGTTTCACGGTTATAGCGTTTGCCGTGACACACCTCGCATGGAACGTATACGTCAGGAAGGAAGTGCATTTCAATTTTAATAATCCCGTCTCCGCGGCAGGCTTCACATCGTCCGCCCTTCACGTTGAAGCTGAAACGGCCTTTTTTATAGCCGCGGACCTTCGCTTCATTTGTCTGCGCGAATACATCACGAATGTCATCAAATACACCGGTGTATGTCGCAGGGTTGGATCTCGGCGTTCTTCCAATTGGCGCCTGGTCAATGTCAATGACTTTGTCTAAATGATCCAAACCTTTAATCTCTTTATGGCTGCCGGGCTTCGCTTTCGCTTTATGAAGCTTTTGCGCCAGCGCCTTATGCAAAATTTCATTAACGAGTGTACTCTTTCCTGAACCGGAAACACCTGTAACTGCTGTAAACGTCCCAAGCGGGAACTTGGCATTCACTTTTTTCAGGTTGTTTTCTGAAGCACCTTTAATTTCAATGTAACGTCCGTCCGGCTTTCTTCTTTCAGGAGGCAATGGGATAAACTTTTTCCCTGATAAATAGCTGCCCGTTAATGAGTTTGGATCTTCCATCACTTCTTCCGGCGTACCCGCAGATATCACCTGTCCGCCGTGAATGCCGGCTCCCGGTCCAATATCTATTAAATAATCTGCTGCCATCATCGTGTCCTCATCATGTTCGACAACAATCAGCGTGTTCCCGAGGTCTCTCATATTTTTCAGAGCGCTGATCAAGCGGTCGTTATCACGCTGATGCAGACCGATAGACGGCTCATCTAAAATATAAAGCACACCGGATAAACGCGAGCCAATTTGAGTCGCCAGCCTGATGCGCTGTGCCTCTCCCCCGGACAATGTACCCGCTGCCCTGCTCAATGTCAGGTAATCGAGGCCGACTTTGTCCAGAAAGCTTAAGCGCTCCACAATTTCGCGCAAAATCAAATTGGCGATCTGCATATCCTTCTCAGAAAGGGTAAGGTCTTTAAAGAAGGCAAGTGCGTCGGCGACAGACAGCTCGGTAATTTTTCCAATGTGGCGGCCGTCAATCAGTACGGCAAGCGCCTCTTTCTTTAACCGATAGCCTTTGCACGTCGGACAAGACTTCTGAGACATATACTGCTCCATTTGCTCACGTATGAAATCGGAGCCTGTCTCCTTATAGCGTCTTTCAATGTTGCGCAATACGCCTTCAAATTGAATTTCACCTTCGCGGATTTGTCCAAAATCATTTTCATATCGGAAATAAATCAGGTCATCTCCGCTGCCGTACAGCACTTTATCCAGTTGATGCTTCGGCAAATCTTTGACCGGCACATCCATATCAATCCCGTAGTGGGTGCAGACTGCCTCAAGCAGCTGAGGATAATATTGTGAGCTGATCGGTGTCCAAGGGGCGACCGCATTCTCCTTCAATGACAAATCTTGATTGGGAATGACAAGATCGGCATCCACTTCAAGCTTCATTCCGAGACCGTCACACGTCGGACACGCCCCGAACGGACTGTTAAACGAAAACAGACGCGGCTCAAGCTCACCAATTGAAAATCCGCAGTGCGGACAGGCATGATGCTCGCTGAACATCAGCTCTTCCTCACCGATGACATCGATCATAACCCGTCCTTCACCTAAACGGAGCGCCGTTTCCAATGAATCAGACAGCCGGGCTGCCACGCCTTCTTTCACGACAATCCGGTCAATGACTACCTCAATGGAATGCTTCTTGTTCTTTTCTAATTCGATATCGTCGGAAAGCTCAGCCATCTCGCCGTCAATTCTGACTCTGACATAGCCTTGTTTTCTAATCTGTTCAAGCACTTTGACATGAGCGCCTTTTCGGCCCGAGACAATCGGCGCCAGCACCTGAAGCTTCGTCCGTTCCGGGTATTCCAGAATTCTGTCCACCATTTGCTCGATGGTCTGGGATGTAATCTCAATTCCGTGCTCCGGACAATGAGGCTTCCCTACTCTCGCATATAAAAGACGCAGATAATCATAAATCTCAGTTACCGTACCGACAGTAGACCTCGGATTACGGCTTGTTGTTTTCTGATCAATGCTGATGGCGGGAGAGAGCCCCTCAATTGCATCCACATCAGGCTTATCCATTTGCCCTAAAAACTGGCGGGCATAAGCAGACAGCGACTCGACATACCGTCTCTGTCCTTCAGCATATATCGTGTCAAAGGCAAGGGAGGATTTACCTGATCCGGACAAACCCGTGACAACGACAAGCTGATCTCTCGGAATCGTTACATCTATATTTTTCAGGTTATGCGCCCTGGCTCCCTTCACCTCTATCCGATCCATAGCCATTTGTTCATCATCCTTCCGCTTTTAGCTCTAAAAGTAAATCGCGAAGCTCCGCGGCTCTCTCAAAGTCAAGCGCCTTGGCGGCTTCCTTCATTTCATGCTCCATCTGTTCAACGACTTTCTGGCGTTCTTTCTTCGTCATTTTCGACAGCTTCGGCGCGGCTTTTGTTTTGTATTCCGCTTTATCCTCAGCTGCTACTGTGGCACGAATGACATCGCGAATTTCTTTATTTATCGTTTTCGGCGTAATGCCGTGCTCTTCATTAAACCGCTCCTGCTGCTCGCGGCGGCGTTTTGTTTCATTAATCGCAATTTCCATAGACTTCGTTATTTTATCGGCGTACATAATGACGCGGCCTTCCGCATTTCTCGCTGCCCGTCCGATGGTCTGGATCAGCGACCGCTCCGAACGAAGGAAACCTTCCTTATCCGCATCCAAAATCGCAACAAGGGATACTTCGGGAATGTCCAAACCTTCCCTCAGCAGGTTGATGCCGACAAGCACATCGTACTTGCCAAGGCGCAGGTCGCGGATAATTTCAATCCGTTCAAGCGTCTTGATTTCAGAATGCAGATAGTTTACTTTAATGCCGATTTCCTTTAAATAATCGGTCAGATCCTCTGACATCTTCTTCGTCAAAGTTGTCACAAGCACCCGTTCATTTCGCTCGATTCTTGCTTGAATTTCGCCGATCAAGTCGTCAATCTGACCTTCGATTGGACGGACGTCAATAAGCGGGTCAAGAAGCCCCGTCGGACGAATGATCTGTTCGACCATTTCATCTGTATGTTCAATCTCGTACGGCCCTGGTGTTGCTGATACATACACGATATTGTGCATATGCTTTTCAAATTCCTCAAAACGAAGCGGACGGTTATCAAGCGCTGATGGAAGCCGGAAGCCGTGATCCACGAGCACCTGTTTCCGCGCCTGGTCTCCGTTAAACATGCCGCGCACCTGGGGAATTGTCACATGCGACTCATCCACCACGATCATAAAATCGTCTGGGAAATAATCAAGAAGCGTATACGGCGTTGAACCTGGAGGCCGCAGAGTCAAATGTCTTGAATAGTTCTCGATGCCGGAGCAGAAACCCATTTCACGCATCATTTCAAGATCATATCTTGTCCGCTGCTCTAAACGCTGCGCTTCAAGGAGCTTTCCGTTTTCGTGCATGACCTTCAGCTGCTCCTCAAGCTCCTTCTCGATATTTTGAATCGCCTTCTCCATTTTCTCGGCCCGCGTTACGAAGTGGGATGCCGGGAAAATCGCAACATGATCTCGGTCGCCGAGAATTTCTCCTGTCAGCGCATCCACTTCCCGAATCCGTTCGATTTCGTCACCGAAAAATTCAACTCTGATACAATGCTCATCACGGGATGCCGGAAAGATTTCCACTACATCCCCGCGCACACGAAATGTACCGCGCTGAAAGTCGATATCGTTGCGGGCATATTGGATGTCTACAAGTTTTCTGAGCAGCTCATTGCGCTCAATTTCCATTTCAGTCCGCAGTGACACGACCATTTCCCGGTATTCCTCAGGCGAACCGAGGCCGTATATACAAGACACACTCGCAATAATAATGACATCTCTGCGCTCAAACAAAGCTGATGTGGCGGAGTGTCTCAGTTTATCAATTTCATCATTAATACTAGCGTCTTTCTCTATAAATGTATCCGTTTGAGGCACATACGCCTCCGGCTGATAATAATCATAGTAGCTGACAAAATACTCGACAGCATTGTTCGGAAAAAATTCCTTGAACTCACTGTAAAGCTGTCCAGCAAGGGTTTTGTTATGGGCAATCACGAGAGTCGGCTTATTGACTTCTTTAATCAAATTAGACACCGTAAATGTTTTCCCAGTTCCTGTCGCACCCAGCAGAGTCTGATGCTTCTTGCCCTCCTGAATTCCTTTCACAAGCTTTTCAATGGCTTTCGGCTGATCTCCCTGGGGCTGATATTTCGAGACTAACTCAAAGCGATCTTTCACAAAAATAAGCCTCCGTTTCTTTAACGAAATCTGTCTATAGATATAGTAACACAATGGAAAGCAAAATCACTAAAAATACGAACTAAAGTTCGGTGGTTTTTTATTTCCAGCTGTTTTTGTGTATAAAAAACCTGCTTTTAAATCGTAAAAGCAGGTATTCAGTCTTTATATTCATTATGTCCGATTTATTCTTCTTTTTTCTCTGCAGCTTTTTTGGCCATGTACAGTCCGCCAGCCACAAGAGACACAACATCCAATCCTACAATAAAATACGTTTCTGTATAGCCTTTTAAATAAGAGGCAAACAGCAATGCAGCTGTTAAAGCGATCGCCACATAATGATTAAAGGTGACTCTAGTAAATAGAACAACAAGCATAAAAGGGAAAAACAATGCAAAAACGGCTTTTGTAATCAACAAAAACCCTCCTCAGGGATTCTTCATCTGATCTGATTATAGTAAAAAATGAAGAATCGGACAATCGTGCATTCGCTCCCTCTCCTACACCATACCCCTTTTCAGCCAAAATCAATCACCATATTTGCATTTTGGTGCCGGTCAAAACTTATTCCATGGTGCCGCTGTTCTAATCAGCGGCACTTTTTTTATTACATCATCAAGTCCGCCGCCAGATTCCGAGAATAAAAGAAAATAGGCATACAGTACCAGTACGGCCGCATTTTCCAGGATAATATAACCAACTTAACTATTCATTTTATTTAGGACTTTCTGCGTTTGACAGCATTTTCCTGAAAACCTACAATTGAATGATAGTGTTTACTATCATTTTTTAAACACAGGCTCCGCAATAAAAAGACTAGAGAGAAAAACAAAATGAATGAAGAAAAGAGGGGTTTCAAATATGTATTCTGTTTTATTTCGCCAGGCAGAAGAGTCCAGCCAGCTGGCTGGAGCAAAAGGAATGAATTTGATTAAATTGACCAAACACGGTCTTCCTGTTCCGGACGGGTTTATTATTCAAACGAATGCGCTCGCACGTTTTATGGAGGACAACCAGCTTCAAGAGACTAGTGAAAACGTCGAAAGCGGGATCATTTCTGGAACATTTTCGGATGAGCTGAAAGATGAGCTGACTAGTTCCTTTTATAAGCTTAGAGAATCATATCGATCCGTAGCCGTGCGTTCTTCGTCTGCTTCGGAAGATTTAGAAGGCGCCTCATTCGCGGGTCAATATGAAACCTACTTAAATATCAAAACAGAGGAAGAGTTTCTGGCTAAAGTGAAAGAATGCTGGGCCTCATTTTTTTCTGGGCGGGTCAGCAGCTATAAGAAAAAAATGAACAATCAAATCGCAGAGCCGTTAATGGGAATAGTCGTTCAGGGGCTGATCGATTCAGAAATGTCAGGTGTTATCTTCAGCCGCAACCCTGTTACCCATGATGATAGAGAGCTTTTAATCAGCGCCAGCTACGGGCTGGGTGAAGCTGTTGTTTCAGGAAGTGTTACCCCAGACACGTTCATTGTTAATAAATCTTCGTTTGAGATTCAGAAAGAAATAGGTGCAAAGGAAATCTACATGGAGTCTGCGGCAGAAGGAATTGCTGAAAAAGAAACGAGTGAAGACATGCGCAGCCGTTTTTGCCTTACAGATGAACAAGTGATTGAATTGGCTGAAATCACAAAAAAAACCGAAGACCTGTACGGATATCCTGTCGATATAGAATTTGGAATTGCTGATCATCAAATATACCTTCTGCAAGCTCGCCCGATTACAACCATTGATCAGGACAAAAAGGCGGCAGAAGAAAAACGCAGCTTCATGATTACCGACACTGATATGAATGATTTCTGGCTTAACATGGAATCTAATATTGAAGGTCCGGTGAGTCCGTTATTTTCATCCTTCATCGTGCCGGCATTGGAATATGGCTTGAAGAAGAGCATGCAAAAGTTTCCGATTGGTGTAGTTGTTGATGAAGTAAAACTTTATCGCGGACATATTTATTCCAAAAACCAAGGTGGACAGCAGCCTCCTTCTGAAGACTGCGGCAAAGAGCTTTTCCCGATTTTATCGGAGCATATGTATGACATCATCAATCACACATACCTCCCTTTTTACCGGACACTGGACCAGCTCGCACAAACTGAGCATACCGCAGAAAGCGCACTGGATGCTTTTCAAAAACTAAAGGCCTTTTATCTCACGGCTTATGAAGAGCACTTCAATATCGTTTTCCCGCAAATCCTTTTAACAAACAAACTGCAAGCGATGTATCAGGACATTCAAGGAGAGTCCGAAAACGCTCATTTTTATGAGATGCTGACAGGAAAAATGAACAAATCACTGGAAACGGACCGTTGCTTATGGCTATTTTCTATGGAAGTTCAGGAGAACCCGAACCTTCTGACCATTTTTGAAAACAACAAGCCTGAACAGCTCCAGGAGAAATTAGAACAAACAGATGAGGGAAGACACTTCCTGAAGAACGTCCATGAATTCTTGCAAGAATACGGATGGAGATCTGTTAAAAGTCATGATCTGATTGAACAAATCTGGGTGGAAAATCCGTATTTCGCTCTGGCCAATATTCAAAATTATGTCCGTAATGGCTATCATTTTGACAATGAATTTCAGAAAACGAAAGAAAAACGAGAGAAATTATACAATGAATTCTTGGAAAACATAGAAGATCCCGGTTTGCGCACCGAATTTGACCGCTATTATCAATGGACACTGAACTCTGCAAATATAAAAGATGATCACCACTTTTATATTGACGCCATGCTGGATGCCAAGGCGAGAATCTTTCTGCTGAAGATAGGTGAATTGCTGGCGGAAAACGGTGTCATTCAAGATCGTGAGGACCTTTGGTTTTTATATGACGACGAAGTGGAACAAGCGCTTCTTCACCCTGTATCCCTGCAAGAAAAGGCTGAAAAACGCAGACAGATTTTTCATGAGTATGAGCTGGCCCAAGCCCCTGCCTACCTCGGCACCCCGACAAAAGAACAGCTCAAAGCAGCTGAAGAAATTGTCGGCGCTGTGATAGAGGATGAAAAAAACACAGAGAATCATATTTTTGGCATTGCGGCATCAAGCGGCATTGCGACAGGTCCGGTGAAAATTATTCGGGACGCCAATGAATTTTCTCAATTCGCGCCTGGGGACGTACTCGTTTGCAAGATGACCACACCGCTATGGACCAGCCTGTTTCAAGACGCCAAAGCGATTATTACAGACACAGGCGGCATTTTGTCTCACGCTGCGATTATTGCCCGTGAATACGGCATTCCAGCCGTTCTCGGCACACGCACGGCAACCGAAAGACTGCGAGACGGTGACATCATCACTGTTGACGGAAGCAGCGGCAAAATCACAGTTGTCAGCCGGTCCTGATGCGTCCCCCTCTTTCTTATACAAGCGGGGCGGGTGTATACTTGTCCTGCCAGTATACTCGTGAGGTGAAACGTATTGAGACCGACAAACAAGAGAATCCTTGACGCTGCCATGCAGCTGCTCGTCAAAAAAGGATATCGCGCAACAACTACAAAAGAAATTGCAGAAAAAGCAAATGTAAGTGAAGCGACGATTTTCAGGAACTTTAAAAACAAACAAGGACTGGTTGAGGCTTTGCTTTCTCAGCATTCTTCAAACAGAGGCAGCATTTTGGAACAAACAGAAGGGGATTTGTACAAAGACCTGCTTCATATCGGAACCTGTCTCTTGGAGGAGCTCGAACATAGAAAAGATATCATTAAAATCAGCTTTCGTGAACCGGCCATGTTTCAGGATGTCATTAACCACGTCACTGAATATCCCCAATCTATGAAACAGCTATTGGTTGATTATCTCAAAACAATGGGTGAGAAAGGGGTTATTCAGACAGGAAATGAAGCGGAGCATGCCGACGTGTTCATGTCGATTATCTTCGGTTATTTCATTCACCGTCTCCACTTAGGAGACCGGGTCATATCAATGCCCCAGGAAAAAATGCTGGAGCACAGCACAGCTCTATTTGTCAAAGGAATTTCTGCTGATTAACTCCTTGGCATAATAAAAAGGAGGATCCCAATGAGCTCAAGAAAAGAATGGGCGCTGATCGTCTCGCTATTATTGGGGGCCATTCTGGCTCCCATTAATTCAACGATGATCGCGGTCGCGCTCTCATCTATTTCCCATACGTATAACGAGTCCATCGCAAGCATCACTTGGGTGGTTACCGTTTATTTAATCGTGATGGCAGTCACACAGCCGATTGCAGGAAAGCTCGGTGACATGTACGGCAATAAAACAATGTACTTATGGGGAGTCGGCCTTTTTCTAATCGCATCTCTGGGCTGCGCCCTTTCACCGAGTCTGCTCCTGTTAATTGTTTTTCGGGCATTGCAGGCTGTCGGCGGGGCATTGCTTACGCCAAACAGCATTGCCATTATCCGGCATGTTGTTTCTGAAAAACGCCTACCGAAAGTGTTTGGATTTTTCGGACTGGGCGCGGGACTTGGTGCAGCACTCGGGCCTTTTATCGGCTCTATACTGATTGACAGCTTCAGCTGGCATTCGATTTTTTGGGTCAACATCCCGTTCCTTGCTATTGCTTTATTTACGGCATTAACGATGTTTCCTCAATATAAAGAAAATAAATCTGACGCGCCGCTGGATATCATCGGCTCTCTCTTGCTTGCAGGCAGCATCGTTTCCATTATCCTGCTGACGAAAAATGAGGCTCCATGGGGATATGCGGTATACAGTGTATTGATACTTCTTTTTGTTCCGCTTTTTTTCAGAAGAGAAAAACGTACCAAGCACCCTATCATTGACTTTGCACTGTTTAAAAGCTCAACCTTTACAAATGCGAATCTATCAGTCTTGTTAAGCAATTTGATGATGTATGCCGTCTTATTGATTATGCCGTTATTTATGACGAACCAATTTGGGCTTAATACGTCTAACAGCGGGATGGCGCTTTCTGTATTTTCGATCTTCATGTCAGCCAGCAACTGGGTGGGCGCGCAGCTCCACCACAAATGGGGAGCCAAAAAAATCATTTTTCTTTCATTTGCCATGATGGCTGGTGCGAATCTATTATTTTTGCTGTTAAGCAGCTCGCATTCTGTCTTGTTCCTCATGGTCTCTCTTATCCTTGGCGGGCTCGCTTCCGGAGTCGGTCTGACCAGCATGCAGGTTTCATCCCTTGCCACAGTAGACCCCGGAATGTCAGGAGTGGCATCCGGGATTTTCTCGACCTTCCGTTATTTCGGAAGCATCATTTCATCAGCCTTAATTGGCCTGATTTCGGGATATCACACCCTATTTATGATTCTCTTTGCTGTAGCCATCATCGGCGTTTTTGTTTCATTGGGCATCAAATCTGATGAAACAGCACGGATAGAAAAAAACTCAGCGTAACACAAAACAGCCCGGCATCGCATCTTCCTGCGGTGCCGGGCTGCCTTTTATGATCCAGAAGCGGCTGCTTCGTCTTCACGGTCATCCTTTACGAAGAGGATGCCCAATTCATGATGTTCTCCTTCATAAGAAGCTCGCTGGTCAAAACGAATTTCTCCATTCAAACCGATAATTTCAAGCTTTACATATGCACGGTTATGCTGAAGCGCTTCATAGAAATCAGAAACGTTCTTAACCGGTATGCCATTGACTTTCGTTATGATTTCCCCGATTTTCAATTCCAGATCCTCAGCCGGCGTATTGGGGATAATCCCAAGCACCATTAAGCCCTGATCCCTTTTCGAGAAATAAAACGGAGCCGCGTTATCATTCACTCTTTGCTTTATGGACAGAAAAATGCGCCCTAACAAAGCAGTACAGACCGCTGCACCCGCAAGCGGCGTCCACAGTAAGCTCGCTGCACCGAGAACTGCGACGGCAAGACCGAGAATACAAACGCGTTTCGCTGTGATCCTTATACTCGTTTCAGGCAGCGATCCCTGTACCCTTTGTCCAAATCCGACAAAGTAAGGAATCCATAGAAAATGGAATGAGCCGCCGGGAACAGTAAACACGGGCCACCAGCTAAGGTGCGATTCTAAACCATTACCGGGCACGAGAAGGAACAGCGGCAAAAGCCAAACCCGGTTTGCCAGCTGCTGTCCGATCGGCAAACCGCGGCTGCTTACGACAAGTGCCGGTGATGTTCTCACATGCGCAGAACGATAAGCAACCGCTCCTTCAGTGATAATCAGCAAACCTAGAAACACAGCTACAGCCGGCCAAACAACTGCAAATCCTTGCGGAAATCTCTCCAGAAAGGGCTCCGCCTGATATATTTGCAGTCCAAAACCTATCAGCATACTCACACTGACGATATATGCAGCAGACATCCAGTTTGCGCGAAGAGTGAACGCTGCCGCTGCAGTGATAACGGCAATAATCGCAAGTAAACCGAGAGGAATCGATAATCCGAGTCCACCTAAAATAACTGACAAAAGAAGACCTGGAATCAGTCCCTTTGTATATGTAAATTTCAGAT
This sequence comes from Bacillus sp. YP1, assembly GCF_000877815.1. Classification (NCBI taxonomy): domain Bacteria; kingdom Bacillati; phylum Bacillota; class Bacilli; order Caryophanales; family Bacillaceae; genus Bacillus; species Bacillus sp. YP1. The sequence continues at coordinate 3,244,488 of NZ_CP010014.1, forward strand.
CATCATAAATATCTGCTATTCTTGTATGAAAGGTTTTTCGTTCCCGTTTGATTCTTACATAGCCGAAAGCCAAGGTTATGATGATAAAAAACCAGAAAAGCGGGTGTAAGAAGAACAGGCCCGCGCTTTTTAACAGTTCAATTCCCCATTGAACAGACACTATCTCTCACCGCCTCAAGCCAAACATGTTACTCATATTCTATCAAATATTAAATGGCTTGGATATCCTCAGGAGAGTTTATCTCTCTTGCGTCATCCACAGCGTGACATTCGATAGTGAAAAATCCTTTAAATAGTGGTTTACATCCACATCCAATAACCCGCTGATTAGATGCATCGACCTTTTTATATCTGTCAGATTAATTCCTAATCGCTTATGATTTTTCATTAAGTAGTTAAAATAATGTTTGGCGCATTCCTCATTAATGTCATTTACTGATTCGACATTGGTGTAATTGACCAAATATCTGCTGAACAGCATAAGAAGACTTAGTGCTTTTGTAGCTGAAAATGTTACGTCTTGTGTTCTGTCTTTTAATTGTTCCACTAATTCATAATATTTTTTTTCACGCACAATACTTGCCCTCTTCAATTGTGAACCCCCATTTTCTTTATACAGATAAGCACGGGCCAGTATAAGCAGCAGTACTGGAGTGCTAACAAGCATTCTCGCTAACGTTACTCTTTAAATACCTGTCGTTCAGCTGCCATTAACCTGATTACTGTTCTTTTTAGAACCTTCTTATATTGTATGAAGTAAACAAAGACTAGGCAACTTGCAAAAGTTTCATTTTAAATGCATATTAACTCGTTAGAAAGTCTCTCTCATATATTGATATCGGGTAATAACAGTCCTTTATAAATGTTTATTTGTGAAAATTTTTTTAATTTCTTGTCAAAAACTCATTTTTTATGTGACTTATGATCCATAATCTCTTTAAGCACAAAGAAACAGGAGATGGAATACCATCTCCTTTAATTGACAAATAATGATTTCAATGCTGTTTGAAGCTGCAAATCATTTTTTTCATCTGATTTTTTCTTTTCTATCTGCCGGTTTAATGTCTCTGCAGTGCGAGTGTCGATCACACCGGTTTTATTCAGCTTGTTTTGATCCTGAAAAGCCATAACCGCTTTTTTCATGTCTTTGCTGAAATAGCCATCCTCACGTCCCGGATCAAAGCTGAGACCTTTTAACAATACCTGCGCATGCTTGACGTCTTCATTGTTCATGTCCACTTTAAGCGGCTCTTTCAGCTGTAAAGGCCCGGCGGAAAAATAATCGGGCTGCTTAATCGCAATGGTCGGTTCAATTCCTTTCTTATGAATCCAGTTTCCATTTGGCGTCAGCCACTTGTAAAGCGTTAATTTGATGTTGCTGCCGTCCCCCATTGGCACAGCCTGTTGAACCGTTCCCTTTCCAAAAGACGTATCGCCTACAACATCATAATGGCCAGCTTCCTTTAATGCACCGGCAAGAATTTCTGATGCAGAGGCACTTCCTTTATCCGTAATCACATTGACAGGGTACGCTTTTTTATGGGTCAATGTTGAAAAATAACGTTTTTTATCCCCATTGCGTTCAGCAATCTGAATATACGGCTGATCCTTTGTAACGAAATGCTTAAGAATTTCTTCCACACTTTGAAGATATCCGCCCGGGTTGCCGCGTACATCAATGACAAGTCCTTCTATTTCTTTTTTCTCAAGCTCCCTCAGCGCTTTTGCAAAATCCTCTGCGGTGTGCTCAGAAAAAGTAGAGATGGCAATATATCCAACAGAATGCCCCTGTACTTTTTTCTCTGATGCAAAAACCGTTTCGAGTGGAATCTCAGCTCTCTTGATCCGGAATGACAGCTGCTTCTTCGTTCCAGGCCGCTGAATCTTCATTGAAACGCTGGACCCTTTTTTTCCTCTTATTTTTAACACAGCGTGGTTTAAATCCTTGCCGGCCATCGATTCTCCATTGATGCTGATAATTTCATCATTACGCTTCAACCCGGCTTTTTCCGCTGGCGATTTCTTGAATGGAGAAACAATAATAATTTTGCCGTCTTCCATGCCAACCTCAGCCCCGATGCCTTCAAATGAGGAATCAAGAGAATCAGAAAATTGCTTAGCTGTCTGCTTATCCATGTAAACAGAATAAGGATCATTTAGCGTAGACAGCATTCCCTGGATGGCTCCCTCGAGCAGCTTTTCTCTATCTACTTTTTCTACGTACTCATTCGAAATTAACTCATACGCTTTTTCGATTTTGTCCATAGCTTTATCCCGTTCAGAGTCAGCTTGTGCCGTCGCGGGAACTGCTGCAGTCTGGGGCTTATCCATCTCAAGCAGGTTGATTCCCGCATATACACCGGCGCCTCCGAACAGCATGCTCCCTGCTGCTATCACAGCCATTATTTTTTGATTCATCCTTTACTCCTCCTGTATGCCAGACTGTCTTTACCAAAACCTAGAGATAGTATATGTAAAGGATGGAGATTTCATGTAATCATAGAAGAAAAAGAAGGCAAATGAAAAGCCGTCCCGAAAGCGGAACGGCTTTTTCACTTTATACTCGCAAAAACTTGCGGATGGAAGTCAGACTTCCCCATACTCCAATTACTGCGCCGATTGCAATCAGCACTAGCGAAACTTGGAATACAAATGGATTATAAGGAAGAAGAGAGACAAATGATCCTTGAACCTTTGGAACGACCCATCCGATGACGTATTGGTAAGTGCTCAGCACCAGTGCAATCGGAATCACAGAACCGAATACGCCTAGCAGCAATCCTTCAAGGAAAAACGGCCAGCGGATAAACCAGTTTGTCGCGCCGACAAGCTTCATGATTTCAATTTCTTTTCTTCTTGCGAAAATTGTAATTTTAATGGTGTTGGAAATTAAGAACATCGCCGTAAATACCAGGCCGATAATTAACGCGATTCCAATGTTGCGGGAAACGCCGACCACTTTAAACAAACGGCTGACCTCTTCTTTTCCATAAGTGACTTTATAAACATGATCCATTTTTTCGATCTTTTTCGCCACGTTCGGCGTATCATGCGGATCTGTCGTTTTGACGACAAACGCATCATTAAGCGGGTTTTCCTGATCCTTCATTGTCAGAGATTTTCCGCTGTCACCAAAACTGTCAACCAGCTGGTCAAGCTCTTTTTCTTTAGATGAAAAAGTAACACTCTGAATGCCCTTCAGTTCCTTAATATCGTTCTGAAGCTTGTCCTGTGCCTTCTGATCTGCAGTCAGATCAATCAGCACTTTGATTTCAACTTGTTTTTCAGCATTCGTGGCCATGTTATTCAAATTCAGCATAATCACTAAAAACACGCCGACTAAAATCAGCGTAACGGTTACAGCACTAATGGATGCAAATGTCATCCATGTGTTTCTACCGAGAGATTTAAAACTCTCACGCAAGTGGCGCCCGAGAATTTTAATCATATGAACCATACTCCCCTCTTGACTCATCACGCACAATGATACCATCTTCGATTGCAATGACACGTTTCTTCATGGTGTTTACGATTTCTTTATTATGTGTCGCCATCACGACTGTTGTCCCGCGGTTGTTAATTTCCTCCAGCGTCTTCATGACTTCCCAAGACGTATCCGGATCAAGGTTTCCTGTCGGTTCATCAGCAATGACAACATCAGGATTGTTCACAATTGATCTTGCAATAGATACACGCTGCTGCTCCCCGCCTGAAAGCTGGTCAGGAAATTGTCGCGCTTTATGCTTCAACTGCACGAGATCAAGCACTTCAAGCACCCGTTTCTTAATGACAGACGGCTGTTCTCCAATCACTTCAAGGGCAAATGCCACATTTTCAAAAACAGTAAGTTTCGGAAGAAGCTTGAAATCCTGAAAGACAACGCCTATTTTGCGGCGCACGAAAGGAATCTCTTTTTCTTTAATTGTCGCGAGATCTTTATGATTGATTAAAATTTGTCCTTTTGTCGGTTTTTCTTCTCTGTAAATCATTTTAATAAAAGTAGATTTACCTGCTCCGCTCGGACCAACAACATACACAAACTCGCCGGGATGAATGGTAACAGAAATCCCATTGAGCGCTTTTACGCCGTTCGGATAGGCTTTATATACTTCCTTCATCTCTATCATGAAATCACCTAATCTTTTATATCATTTTATCTATCACACGGTCATACTCTTCGAATGCATTCGACAATTTATGACCCATTCATTTGTAAAAAGATGAAAAATCTGAAAGTTCCCTTTTTCAATACACTTCATTATACGTCAAATTTAGACATAATACTATTACAGTTTCTTTTCATTCATATTGTCAAGGCATAAAAACATCCTTGCCGGCACTCGGCAAGGATGTTTTTATCTTACTTTTTTTCTGACAGCCATTTGGCAATAACAGCGGCTTCGTTATCCTCTACAAGCCCCTTTGGCATATTGCCGCGGCCGTTTTTAATAATGCTTTCAATTTTGTGTTCATCGTATTTGCCTCCGACCTCTTGGAGATTAGGCCCTGACACACCTTCTAAATCCTTGCCGTGGCAGCCTACGCAGCTTTGCTGATATAACTCTTCCCCTTCAGATGCAGTGGCTTCCGTCTTGCTGCCGGTGTCTGCCTTCTCTTCTTTTGCATCGTTTGATCCGCAGGCAGCCAACAGAACAGAAAGCGCAAATCCAATCATTAGTATCGATAACTTTGATTTCATGTTGAGAAGCACAACTCCTTTACGATCTCTTCCATATTATAACCTCGTTTAAGCGCGTTTGAAACCCTCGCCCAGCACCTCGCTCGCGTCTGCTACAATCACAAAAGCTGACTCATCAATCTGTTTAACGATTTGTTTCAATTTGGTGAATTCAGTTTGCCCAACCACGCACATTAAAATCGGACGGTCATCGTCAGTATATCCGCCGACTGCAGAAATTTTTGTCACGCCTCTGTCAATCTTCTGTAAGACAGCCTCCTTGACAGCCTGCTCCTGCTTTGTAATGATGAGTGCCATTTTTGAACGATTAAAGCCGACTTGCACAACATCAATGGTTTTGCTGGACACATAGACGCCAAGCATGGCATATAAGCCTTGCTCAATATTAAATACGATCATAGCCGTAACAACAATCATTCCGTCAATGATGGCGAGGCACTTCCCCAATGACAGACCGGAGTACTTATGAATGATCTGTGCAGCCAAGGCTGTACCTCCCGTCGAACCTTTCCCTAAGTACACAATACCAATTCCGATACCTATCCCGACACCGCCAAAAATCGCCGCCAAGAGTTCATGATGAGTGGCGGGCTGAATATCCCTTGTCAGAAACACTACTAGCGGCAAAAACACAGAACCTGCAAGCGTCTTTAGTCCAAATTTCCCGCCGAGCAAAATGACGCCAGCAATAAATAAAGGGATATTAATAATCCACTGTACATACGCTGCTTCAAAACCATATGATTGTAAAATCGTACTGATCCCGCTGACACCGCCGGCGGCAATCTTGTTCGGAAGCAAAAATAAATTAAAGGACACGGCCGTAATAGCTGCTCCTAACAATATGTATACATAATCCCGCAAAATCCACAATGCTTTATTCCGTACGTCCATCATATATCCTCCGTTTCTTCCAATGCTCTCCGATAGCATTTTAATCCTTCCCTGATTAGATGTAAATAACACCCAAATACAGTGGTAATATGCTAAAGCAGCAGTGAAATCAAGGATATAAGGAATAAAAAAAACACACCCGTATGCATCAGGTGTGTTTTTCAGCTTATGAAAGCTTAGAACGCAGGTAGGCATCAATGAACGTATCAATGTCACCATCCATTACAGCTTGAACGTTCCCCATTTCTGTATTGGTCCGATGGTCTTTTACCATGGAATACGGATGGAATACATAAGAACGGATTTGGCTGCCCCAGCCGATTTCTTTTTGTTCACCGCGAATTTCATCCAGCTCTGCCTGCTGCTCTTCAATTCTGCGCTGATACAGCTTGGCCTTCAGCATTTTCATGGCTCTTTCACGGTTTTTAATTTGTGAGCGCTCCGTTTGGCATGTCACAACTACGTTCGTCGGCAAGTGAGTAATCCGAACGGCTGAATCCGTCGTATTGACGTGCTGTCCGCCCGCGCCGCTTGCACGGTACGTGTCAACTTTAATATCCTCCGTACGAATATCAATATCAATTTCATCGTTAAATTCAGGCATGACTTCACATGAAACGAAAGATGTGTGGCGGCGGCCTGATGAATCAAATGGTGAGATCCGCACAAGACGATGGACACCTTTTTCTGCTTTGAGATACCCGTAAGCGTTATGTCCTTTGATGAGCAATGTCACTGACTTGATTCCCGCCTCGTCACCTGGAAGGTAATCGAGTGTTTCTACTTTAAAGCCGCGGCGCTCTCCCCATCTTGTATACATTCTAAGAAGCATAGAGCCCCAGTCCTGTGACTCTGTACCGCCAGCACCAGGGTGCAGTTCTAAAATCGCGTTATTTTTATCATACGGCTCGCTGAGAAGAAGCTGAAGCTCAAACTCATTGAACTCTTTTGTTAATGATTTTAGTTCTTTTTCAAGCTCAAGCTGGAGATCAGTGTCCGGCTCTTCTTTCAAAAGATCATGAGTCATTTGTAATTCTTCGTGGGATTCATTCAATTTTTTATACGAATTGACATAATCCTTTAAACCGTTTGCTTCATTTATAACCGTTTGAGCTTTTTGCTGATCATTCCAGAATTCCGGATCAGCCATTTGTTCATCTAGCTCAGCAATGCGGGCCTCCTTTGATTCGAGGTCAAAGAGACCCCCTAAAGTCCGCTAAACGAGAAGCCATATTTTCGAGCTCTGCTCTGATTTCTGATAATTCCATTTCATTCACCTCATTAAAAGATCCGCAGGCGCCTGCAGGCGCCGCGGTCAGTAAACTTGCCGGGGCGAACTATTCAGTACGGCCGCAGCAATTTTTATATTTTTTCCCGCTTCCGCAGTGGCATGGGGCATTTCGTCCGATATCAACCACTTTGCGAACCGGTGCTTTCTTTGCTTTTTTGTTGTCGTCGCCTTCTTGCGGCTGATGAGCTGTTGTTTGGCCTTGTACAACCTCTTCACGCTCCAGATTGTTTTCAATCTCAGCTTTCATCACAAATTTTGCGACTTCGTCCTCAATTGATTCAATCATATGCTCAAACATCGCAAAGCCTTCCATTTGATACTCACGAAGCGGGTTCGTCTGCGCGTAAGCACGAAGGTGAATCCCTTGGCGGAGCTGATCCATCGCATCAATATGATCCATCCATTTAGAATCAACGGCACGAAGAACGATAACTTTTTCGAATTCGCGCATTTGCTCTTTGCCGAATTGCTCTTCCTTCTCATTATATTTTGTGATGATGCGGTCCATAATGAGCTCAAGCATTTCATCCGGTTCTTTGCCGAAGATATCGCTCTTCTCAAGCGCACCTTCATCAAGATAAGTTGTGTTGATAAGATCAACTAGACCGTCAAGCTTCCACTCCTCAGGAAGCTCTTCTCTTGGCGTATAGGCTGCAATTGCGCGTTCGAGAGAAGACTTGATCATATTTTCAACGATTTCACGCAGGTTTTCAGAGTCAATGACTTCAAAGCGCTGCTTATAAATGACCTCACGCTGCTGGCGGAGAACATCATCATATTGCAGAAGCTGTTTACGCGAATCGAAGTTATTGCCTTCGACACGTTTTTGTGACGATTCAACCGCGCGAGATACCATTTTGCTTTGGATTGGAGTAGAGTCGTCCATGCCGAAGCGGTCCAGCATCGCCATTGTCCGCTCAGCTCCGAATCTGCGCATCAATTCATCTTCCATAGAAAGATAAAATTGAGTAATCCCCGGGTCTCCCTGACGTCCGGAACGACCTCGAAGCTGATTGTCAATCCGGCGTGATTCATGTCGTTCTGTTCCGACAACAGCGAGTCCGCCAAGCTCTTTTACACCTTCGCCAAGCTTAATGTCCGTTCCGCGCCCCGCCATGTTAGTCGCAATCGTAACTGCGCCTTTTTGGCCGGCCTCTTCAATGATCTGCGCTTCACGTTCATGGTTTTTGGCATTTAACACTTGATGCGGAATTCCTTTGTTTTTAAGCAGCTTAGAAATCAATTCAGATGTTTCAACGGCAACCGTACCGACTAAAACAGGCTGTCCCGTCATATAACGCTGTGCGACATCCTCCGCAACTGCCTTAAACTTTCCTTCCATCGTGCGGTAAATTAAATCCGGGCGGTCATCACGGACAACAGGCCTGTTGGTAGGGATCGTGACAACCTGCATGTTGTAGATGTTGCGGAATTCTTCTTCCTCTGTCTTAGCTGTACCCGTCATACCGGCAAGTTTTTCGTACATTCGGAAGTAGTTTTGGAACGTAATCGTCGCCAAGGTCATGCTTTCGTTTTGAATCTCAAGCCCTTCCTTCGCTTCAATCGCTTGGTGAAGCCCCTCACTGTAGCGGCGGCCTTTCATCAGACGTCCCGTGAAGGAATCAACAATAACAACCTGTCCGTCTTCCACTACATAGTCAACGTCCTTTTGCATCGCAACGTGAGCTTTTAAGGCCTGGTTGATATGGTGGTTGAGCGCGACATGCTTCACATCAAAGAGGTTATCGATGCCGAACGCTTTTTCCGCCTTCGTCATTCCTTCTTCAGTAAGCTGTACAGCTTTTGTTTTGATATCGTACGTGTAATCCTTCTCCGCTTTTAACGTACGGACAAAAGCATTTGCCTGTACGTACAGCTTAGTGGATTTGGCAGCTTGTCCAGAAATGATAAGAGGTGTTCTCGCTTCATCAATTAAAATAGAGTCAACTTCATCTATTACCGCAAAATGAAGCGGGCGCTGAACCATCTGCTCTTTATAAAGAACCATATTGTCACGCAAATAGTCGAAGCCAAGCTCATTGTTTGTAGAGTAAGTAATGTCAGCTGCATAAGCTTCCCGTTTTTCGTCTTTTGACATTGAGTTTAAATTCAAGCCGACAGTCAGACCGAGAAACTCGAAAATTTTCCCCATTTGTTCAGCGTCACGGCTTGCCAAGTATTCGTTGACAGTCACGACGTGTACGCCTTTACCTGTTAACGCATTTAAATAAACAGGCAGAGTAGACGTTAATGTTTTCCCTTCCCCTGTTTTCATTTCCGCGATATTTCCGTCATGAAGCGCTACGCCCCCCATGAGCTGGACTTTAAACGGAAACATACCTGTTACGCGGCGTGAAGCTTCTCGAACAACAGCGAAAGCTTCAACAAGAAGATCATCTGTTGTCGCCCCTTTTTCAAGACGCTCTTTAAATTCAATTGTTTTATGTTTCAACGCGTCGTCAGAGAGATTTTCATAGTCTCCGCGAATCGCATCAATATCGTTAGCAATTTTTTCGTATCTATTCAGCGTACGTTTTGTTGGATCAAACATTTTATTTAAAATTCCAAGCATTTATAACGCTCCTCTATCATCACATGCCTATTTTAAAGGCATGTATAAATAATTTACTAGTCCATGTATACCTCTCATTATCATATCATACCTTTTGTTATTTCCAAAGAATTTGCAAATAAGAAAAACAAAAACCTTCCGCGGACATCACGGAAGGCTTCTCTTCATTATTCAGTCGGTTCAATTAAGCCATATTTCCCGTCATTTCTGCGGTACACGACATTTGTAAGGTTTGTTTCCGCATTTGTGAAAACAAAGAAATTATGGCCGAGCATATTCATTTGCAGGATCGCTTCTTCACTATCCATCGGCTTTAAATTAAAGCGTTTCTGACGGACGATATCCAAGCTCTCCTCCTCTTCTATGTCATCCTGAACCGCAATATCTGTATCAGAGCCAAGACCGTTTGCCAATAAATATTTTGGAGAGCCCTGCTCACGGAATTTACGGTTTACTTTCGTTTTATGCTTACGGATTTGACGTTCCAGTTTGTTTGTTGCGAGATCAATTGCGTTGTACATATCCTCGTTATGCACCTCGGACCGAAGCGCCAGATCTGTCATCGGAATCGTAACCTCAACCTTAGACTCCTTGTCATTGTAAAACTTCAAGTTGACGTTCACATCAGCATCCACGCTATGGTCAAAATAGCGCTCCAGCTTGCCGATCTTCCTCTCGACATGATCCTTTAACGCGGGTGTCACTTCAATATTTTCTCCTCTGATGTTATAGTTCATCAAAGAACGCCTCCCTTTTATTAAGGATATGTATCTATTTCTCTTTTACCCTTTACAATTCCTGCTGAAACATAAATCTTTTGTGAAAATTCAGTGAACTTTGTCGAATTTTGTTTGTATTTGCTCTGTTATTGGCGGTTCGGAGGTATATGTATATGCTGATTGAACGAAACAAATACCTCACACACGCCTAATTGATTAAAAAGGGTTCCATACATTGATGAATAGACAGCATCCATTTTCTATACTGAATCAGAAAATGTTCCTTTAAATACTCACAGAACTCATGAGAGGGAAAAGAGAAAGAGACCAATTGATCAAACTCCGCAAAAATTTGGTCAAATGCTTTCACACAAATTTCAGCACACCGCGAATCCATAATGAAGAGAAGTGTTGAATGTGTTGAATCCAAATAAAAAAAGGCTTGGATCAGATCTTGGTAGATCCGATCCCCTTCTGTTTTTGATAAATTCTCTTCAGCCTCTATCAAATAACACAACCCCTCTTCGATGGTAAAAAGAAGATGATAATAAGCTGATAAAAGCGTATAATCTTCAATGCTCTTCAAGGCACTCACCTATTTACGCTTGTCATAATATGTGCCGTCAATCGTAATGTTGTTATAAGGGTTTAAATACGTCGTATGCATCACACGTTTTCTTTTCATCTGCTGAAGTTCTGTTGCGATTGACTGCTTCAGTCTTTCCATTTCCTTCACAATCAGCTGATCCCATGTCAAAATAAGTTTCATCTGCTTTCGCTCTTCTTCTGAAAGCGGCAGAGATATCTCCTGAATCAGTTCAGACCGTGTAGCCACAAAGTCTTCAATTTGCTTTAAAAGTTCATCGCTTTCCGGCGTATTTTGTATGTGTGACAGCATACTCTTCGTCTCAGTGTATAGTTGATCTATATTATTCATGCGATCCCGCCTGATCCGTGCCGGTCCTTCCGTTCACTTTGAATGGCTTGTTTCCAAGCATCGCGAAAATCTGTTACATAACCTTCAACCTCAGCCAGCATGCCCGTATCATTTTTGATATTTGCCTGTACCAATCTGCGATACATATAATCGTACATCGCACCCATAGAAGCGGAAAGCTCTATGTTACGGTTAAGTGTAAAATTTAATTCCTGAATAATATTTTGCGCTTTAATCAGATTTTCATTTTTACGTTCCATATCATCATTCTCAATGGCCTGAGCGGCAAGTCTTATAAATTTCAAACAGCCATTATACAGCATAAGCGTCAGTTCACCGGGTGTAGCCGTATTCACTGAATTTTGCTGATAGGCTGTATAAGGATTTTGGATCGCCATGTGTCATCCTCCAAATTACATTTATTGTACAAGAAGCTGTGATAAATAGGACGCTTGTTCGTTCATTTTTTGAATCGCAGAATCCATTGCACTGAATTTTGAATAATAGCGGTTTTCTATGGTATTCAATCTGTCCTGCATATCAGTTATTTCAGTACTTATCGAGTTTAAATTTTTTCCAATGGAATAGCTACTAGCTCCCATTGTCGAGTTCCCAGCTTTTGCTTCAATGCTTTTCACCGTACTTCTAAGTGTATTAGTAATCCGCTTCATAATACCTTTATCGCTATAGTTACTATCATTTGTTCCACTTGTAAAAAGATTAGCAACTCCTTGAGGATCTTCTGCTATTTTTGCTTTCAATTTCTCTTCGTTAATCTCTAAGTGCCCTCGCAGTTGGTAAGCACTTGAAGTTGTGATGCCAAATTCAGTTAATTGATAGGTTTTCCCATCAGCATTAACTTGAGTATAAAAGTCAGTCCGCATTTGGTTCGTGCCGGTGCTGATGCTGGAATCATTTCTAAGCAAACCGCTTTTCGCCTTCTCCTCCCATAGCTCTACCTCTTTATCGGACATGGCTTCTTTTTGTTCACTCGTGAGCGGCGTATAGTCTCGGTATTTTTCTTCTTTCAGCTTTTCATTCAGGCTGTCAACCAGTTCATTGTATTTATCTACAAACTCTTTGATTTGGTTATAAATTCCGTCAACATCAGTAGAAACAGATGTGGTAACAGGGCCTGTGGCTGCAGTTGTATTTTTAATCGAGTAGGTAACACCATTCACCGTGAAATTGTTTGTCAGCTTCTCCATTTCAAAGCCGTTGATTGTGACTTTGGCATTTGTGCCTTCTTTGTAAGCAGTGAGCTTATTATCAGCATCCAAAGAAAAACCAAGCTGACCGGACATAAAGTCCGCTGTAGCAGAGTCTGCCGCCTGTATACTGCCTCCTGCACCCGTTGCTTTAGAAGAAAACGCAATCGTTTCTACGTACTCTGTACCATTCCAAATTTTATCTTTAAATGCTGATACTCCTAGATCTGAGCTGTTAAGTTTAGAAATCACATTATCAATCGTATCGGCACTCGTCACACTAATGTTCACTGTTTTTGCCGTTGTTTCGCCAGGCGCAACAACGTTAAATGCCAAATTGTGATCGCCTTGTGTGTATCCCGTATAATTGTTTGCCTTATACGTTGCTGCGGTTGCCAAGCTCGCCACTTCAACAGTAGACGAAGAATTCGGCGCACTTACGCTTCCTGTAGCAGTTAACACAGACTCATTAGAGCTTGTCACAGTTTTGCTCTGATACGTGCTCGGATATGTCAACGTATTTTTAGACATATAATCTTGCAATTCTTTTATTTTTGAGTTTACTTCACGATAGCTGTCACGCTGCCATTCAAGAGTCTGCTTTTTTTGTGTTAGCTTATCAAGCGGCGCTCTTTCTGTCTGCATCAGCTTTGATACGATATCATCTATATCCATTCCTGACGCCAGACCTGTTATTCTCGTGACCATTTCAAACCACTCCTATTCTACTTTTTTTCATCTACAAATAACCCAAGAAATTCAGTCATAGCCGCATAAAAATCAAGCCACCGTTTTGGTGGAATTTCGCGGATCACTTCATTTGTAGAGTCTTCTATTACCTTTACATAGTATTCATTTAACTTGTCATGAAGCTCGAACTTCAGATGAACTTGCGAAGGTTCCAAAAGCTTGTTCATTTCCCCCACCATTTCAGCAAGATTGGTATATGAAACTTGATGAACAGGAACCTCGTTATCATTATCTTTCTGATTATGTATTTGAGTATCATAACGATCCCAAACAGGTTGTAACGTAGTGAGCCTTTCAATGTTCAATTGATCATCCCCTATGCCCCAATCTATCGTTTATATCGACTAAGTCGAGATAAGATTACACATATTTTTGGAAAAAAACTGATCTGTTTTAGATTTCTTGTTCGGAAATATACTTAATAAATTTGCGGAGAATCCGATTATTATACCACGAGTTAGAGACAGCAAGGGGGAAGTATTCGGAGCTAGAAATATTAAATAAAAGACCTTGGCGTTGCCAAGGTCTTTTTTACAATTAACGTAATAATTGAAGTACGTTTTGCGGCTGTTGGTTTGCTTGAGCAAGCATAGCTTGAGAAGCCTGAGAAAGAATGTTGTTCTTTGTGAATTCGCTCATCTCTTTAGCCATGTCAACGTCACGGATACGAGACTCAGCAGCTGTCAAGTTTTCACCAGAAGCGCTTAAGTTGTTAATTGTGTGCTCTAGACGATTTTGTACCGCACCAAGCTTAGCGCGTTGAGAAGAAACTTGGTTGATAGCTTCATCAACAACTTTCAATTGAGCATCGAAACCGATATCAGCTGTATCTGCTGCATTATCTGCGAATTTTGTTACGTCAAGATCATTAACTGAATGAAGAGCTGCAATTGAACCATCAGCTTCTTTAATTCCAAGAGCGTCAGCACCCATATCCTCAATATTTACAGAGATTTGCTGTGTAGCATTTGCTCCGATTTGGAATACCAAGTTCTTTTGATTTGCAGGAGTAGCTGTGTCAACTTTGTAAGTGCCATCGAGCAATTTCTTACCATTGAATTCTGTACGATTTGAAATACCATCGATTTCATCTGTTAAAGCTGAAATTTCATCTTGAATAGATTGCAAATCAGTTGCTTTGTCCTGAGTTCCAGTGTTTCCAGCTTGAACAACTAGCTCACGAACACGTTGAAGGATCGCATGAGTTTCAGTTAATGCACCCTCAGCTGTTTGGATAAGAGAGATTCCGTCTTGAGAGTTTTTAGAAGCCATTTCAAGACCTCTGATTTGTCCTCTCATTTTTTCAGAGATCGCAAGACCAGCTGCGTCATCTCCCGCACGGTTGATACGAAGACCTGAAGAAAGTTTCTCCATGTTCTTTTGGCTCGCACTGTTGTTTGAAGACAAACGGTTTAGTGTGTTAAGTGCTGCGATATTGTGGTTAATTCTCATTGTTTTGTTCCTCCTTGAATATGTTGTTAAGGCACGTCCTTGTGCCCTTATTTTGTAACTGGCGGAGTCTTTTGCGCCTCCTCCCGGCTACATCATTAATATCGGATTGTCTCTGATTTTGTTAATACAAAAATAAAAAAATCCTCACTTTTTTTGTGAGGATAATGCCGAGATCACATCGCTGGATAACGCTGCTGCACGGTTATTTTCTTCCTGAATGGTCAAGTAAATTTCTTTCCTGTGAATATCAATATGCTTTGGGGCGTCAATTCCAAGCTTCACTTGATCCCCCTCAACCGCAATCACTTTTACTTCAATATCAGCACCTATTTGAATCGCTTCGCTTATTTTCCGCGATAAAACTAGCATGATTCTCCTCCAATCGGATGCTTTGTCGTATATGAGGAGTCGTGTAAAACGACTTGCTTAGCCATCATGTTCTTGCGATTCACAATAATGGGAGCCAATAAATTAGCAGTAGATTTTTCGAATGGCTCTGCCATGGTCAATATTGTCATGACTTCTACGTCTTGAATATTATCGATATCCAAAAGTTCAGCAGTTGATTCATCAAGGTCAAATTCATAATTCTTAAAAAAGATAAACGGACTTACAACGATGAACGCAAGATTTTCTGAAGTGACGGACTGCAGTGCCACGAATGGAGAGTCTTCTGAAAGCGGAAGTATGACAAATTGTTTTTCTTCTAAAAAGCCTGGAATCCCGCTTTCAAAAAGAATGATTTGTTCTTCTTTTATGTTCATTTGGCCATGGTACTTCGTATGAATGATCATTGTTCACGATCCTTTTCTTTTTACTTTTCGGGTGATTCTTTCGGGTATTCTACATCTATATTTAAATCAGGGTATTGGAGCATGTCAACCTTAACATTTCCTGGCGTATATTCAACAATTGGCTTATGCGGCTCAGCCTGAATAACAGGCTTTCGCGGCGTAATCTGAACGTCAAGCTGTGACGGAGTATATTGTATTTTCACCCTAGATAGAGAAGGAGCATAATTTTCACCTAATTGAATTTGGTGCATTTCAGAGTTCCTCCTTGCTTGTGAAGCGATTGGGTTCCCTTTAGTTTCAATTCTCATAAGCTCGTCGCCTTCTTCTGCAGTGCGCGCTATTCCCTCCATTACATCCTCATGCCCTTGTTGGGCGGCTTCTTCAATTCTCTTGAAAACATGCTTTCTGTCTAATTCTTCCCATGCTTGTGTCTGGTCAATCGTGAGTTTTCCAGGTGTCACCGATATTTCCATTTCCGCACTCGGCTGTTCGATCTCTAGATCAGCTTGAGGCTGCTCCATTTTTAAGCTGGCAGGCGTCGTTGTTAAACCAATTTTTCCTTGAACACTATGCATAATCAATCTGGGAATCTGCATCACTCTACCTCCTGAACTATAAAAAAAGCGAACTCCTAAGAGCCGCTTACTTTAAAAAGTCAATCAATGTAGGCTGAACAATTTGCGCATTAACGGCCAGAGTAGCCCTGTGCACACTTTGCTGCGCAATAAATTCAGTTATTACTTCTTCCAGTTCTACATCTTCATTGTCTGATAACACTTTGGTAGCTGTTTCTTCTTGCGCTGACAGTCTTGTATTAACCAGTTCAAGACGATTATATCTCGCTCCAAGATCAGATCGTTCAGCACTCATGCCGTCAGAAAAATGATCAATATCATCTAAAACACTGTCCATGCCATCTAGCGAACCAGAATTTAGTGCTTTCTCAAAAGAATCAAGCATTTCAAATACATTCTGCCCGCTTTCAGAAGTGCCTCCAAAAGCTGACTTTGGATCTGAATTCACTTTCAATGACATATTATTTGATATATTGACTACGACATCAGCTGTATCAGAAATTGTATAAGTTCCGTCTCCGTTATCTGTAACCGGAGGCTTATCTGAATTTGTGCCATTAAAGATATATCTGCCGTTCACTTGTGTATTCGCAATATTTAAAAGCTGTTCCTTTAACTGCTTTACCTCTACGCCAATCGCTTGCCGCTCCGACTCGCCGTTTGTATCATTTTGAGCTTCAACCGCTAATTCTCTGACCTTTGACAGGATGTCAATTCCTTCTGTAATGTTTGTTTCTGTGTTTTCGAGCCAGGTAAAGGCTTGAGAAGCATTGCTTTTGTACTGCTGCACTTGAGACAGTTGCGTATTATACTTTAAGCTTTTCATTGCTACTACAGGATCGTCGGAAGCTTTTGAGATTTTTTTCCCTGAAGAAATCTGCGACTGGAGTTTATCCAGCTTCGAGTAGCTCGAACCGATATATCTCAGTGAGTTTTGCTGTATCATGCCTTGTGTTACTCTCATGTGACTCTACCTACCTTCCTCCAACACCCATGCCGTTGATCACTTTATCAAGTAATTCGTCTTGTAAAGTCACCATTCTTGCAGCTGCATTGTATGCGTGTTGGAATTGAATCATATTCGTCATTTCTTCGTCTAAAGAAACTGCGCTCATTTGCTGACGGTTTATGTCAGCATCATTTAGCTGTGTTTCTGTATTAGACGCCAGTCGATTAGCCTCTTGAGCTTCGATCCCTAGCTCGCCAATCAGACCCGCATAATAATCTAAAACACTAGTTTCTTTACCGTTAATGGTTATTTTACCTGTTAAAACATTTGCTAATTTTGTAGCATTTGCGTTATCGTTGGCTGCACCAGTAAGTGAGAAAGCAATGTTTGCGCCTTTTGAATCTATTATGCTGTCAGCCACTTTGATCTTGCCCGCCGCGCCCTTGGCAGGTTCAGTTTCACCGCCAGTAAAATCAAAAAAGTCTCCGCCTTGTTCACCGCTCTTTGTCACACCATTTCTGTGCACTTCATTGAAAGCTTTCGCGAATTCAAGCGCCATATTGTCAAGATCAGAAAGCATTTCCGGGTATACGCCCTTTTCTTGGCCATCTGCTGTTATATACCCATAAGACTCTATAAATCCTAAAAGGGATCCCTTGCTGCTAAAGGACTCCGCCTGCACAGCTGTATCCCCGATTGAAATACTTGATACTAACCCAGTTTCATTATCATAGTTGGCTGCAAGTTCTGAAACCTCGTAATTTTTACCGTCCAAAACAGTTCCTAGCGACTGTTTATTTTTATCAAGGATTTCAATTGATACAGTTCCTTCAGCAGATGCAAGTGCATTCCCGCCTGATTTGTTGTAGCTGACTTTGATATCAACCATTGAGGATAATTTATCGATCAGCAAATCTCGCTGGTCATATAAGCCATTCGGAAGAAGCCCGACCGGCTCTACCTGTGCAATTTGCTTATTTAAACTGTTTAATTGAGAAAGCAGAGAATTGACATCCAACACAGTTGTATTTAGCTCTGCTTTTAAATTCGATTGGACATTTGTAAGTGATTCAGAAATATAATTAAACGTTTCAGCTACAGCTTGTCCTTTTCGAGCAACAACAGAACGTGCACTTTCTTCATTTGTATTATTCGATAATTCCTGCAGGGAATTCCAAAACGAATTGAGCACACTGTTCAAGCCGCTGTCATCCGTTTCATTTAAAACGCCTTCCATTTGGGACAGCGCTTTTGCCTTCGTGTCATAGTATCCGGCACTGTTGTTTTGAAGACGGTATTGGTAGTCAAGAAAGATATCTCTTATTCTCTCAACTGATTTTCCTTGAACGCCCGTACCCATTTGTCCCGCTGTTTTTTCTGCATTTTTAGATACAGCAGGGAAATAGTCAGTTGCCTCCAATGAGACCCGCTGTCTTGTATAACCATCAGTATTGGCATTTGCCACGTTATTTGCAGTAGTGCTTAACGCTGCCTGCTGAGCGCTTAACGCCCGCCTTGCAGTTTCAAGCCCCATAAAGGTAGATGTCATTTTCTGAATTCCTTTCTGCTAAGCTTTTGAATCAAACAGTTTCATTTGGCTGCTTTTCGGCAGCTCAGCTTTAATTGATTTGCTGTAATTGAAGTTATTTTCCTTAGGAACCAGCATATCGTACGAAATAGAGATGAATTGCAGCGCGTCTCTTGTCAGCTGCCTATTCATCTCATTTACTTTTTTCAGACGTCCGAGAACTTGAGAAAGAGATTCGTATAATTGTTCCAGCTCTTCCTTTTCACTGCCTGAGGTTTTGGCGATACATGCGGAAATAGTATTATTTTCGCTATATCCGAGAAAGGCCGAAGTTGTTTTGATCCGGTCATCTTCTGTCTGCGTGATTGCTTGAATATATTTTTGCTCTTTTGTCAAAATGTTAGAAAGCTCTTTTGTTTTGCCGGCTTTGAGCGCTTCCGTCTTTTCTTCAGACAGCGTGAGCAGGTGCTCATGCAGAACGCAAAGTCGCTTCAATTGTTCAATAATTGCCTTCGCTGACATGGGCTTTCTCCTTTTTTACTGCTTTTTATAAAAATTAATTATATTTTTCGCGATATGATTTGCGTCTACTTTGTATGACCCGTTTTCAATTTGCGCTTTAAGCTGCGCAATTTTTTCCTGTCGTGAACCAGTGACTGCGTCGGATGCATGTTGCATTTCTTTAGCCTGTGATGAAATTTCAATTTTATCTTGAGGCTGTGCAGCAGTTTTTTGCACCGCTTGCTTATCATAATTTTTTTGATATGGATTAACGGATTGTGTTCCAAATTGATTGATTTTCATAGGATTCCTCTCGCTTTCCGTTGCAGTCTTTAAACAATCTTAACCCTTTTATCGACTGCGTTTTCAGTTAGTTTAGGGAATCAGCTGTTTTTGGTATTATAGGCATAGTATGTGTCTTTTTTACTATTTTCTTTCTCGATTTTCAGAGCATCTTCGTGGTTCAAATGATCCATTTGATCCTTAATATCGGACTGGCAAGCCTTGCAGAACTTGCCTTCTCTAATCGATGTCCCGCACCTTTCACAAGGGTATGCCAAATTAGGAAGATGAGTGATCTGAATTCGCTTCTGCCTGATGAATTTCAATATCAGCTCTTCTTCCACACCTGTTTCCTCAGTTATCCGGCTCAAAGTTGATTGCCGGTTTTCCTGTTTTCTTAAAAATTTATAGACAGTCTCAAATGATTTTTCTTCTTCCTTAATACACGCCTGACATACGGTTTGCAGCTTTGTTTTTAAAAATAAAGCATTGCATTTCGGACAATTAGCCAGTTCTCCCATCTTTTTTTCTCCTTATTAGATAATATGCCTGTGTCAATTTCTAGTGATTATATCGGCATAAAAACAGAATCATTTAGCTTCTGATCAAGGTAAAAGATGACACTGAAGCGGCTTTTCCTTTTTCTAATAAGCAGCGGGCTGCGAAGTGCAAGGTGGCGCCTGTTGTATAAAGATCGTCTATTAAAATGATATTCATACCTTCTGCTGAATTATTTTTTGTATCAAAAATGCGCTCTGACAGCAGGCGTTCTGTTTTCTTTTTCTTTGACTGTTTCTCATTATTCAGGCGAATGAGGGGATGGTGGGAAGGCCGGTCTAAACATTCTGCCAAGAGCTGTGCCTGGTTAAATCCGCGCTCTTCTTCCCGTTCCTTGCTCAGCGGAATAGGTACAAGAACAAAATGCTTATCGGGGTAAACCTTAGAAAAGGTTGAAGAAAAATCACTTTTAAATGCATTTATGATTTCTGCATCTCCTCTAAATTTAAAACGGGAGAGCGTTTCTTTCATCATATCATTATATGTGTAAACTGAACGGTTTTGACGCAATAGCAAACTGTCTCTGATCCTTGTTCTCCACACCTCGCAATCCCTGCATACGGCATGAACAGATTGAGGTCTGCCGCACAGGGGGCAGATATGTCCTGTGATTTTCTTTAATTTGCTTCTGCAAGAATAACAAACCTTTTCATCAGGCTTTAGTAAAAAAAGGGCTCTCCATGTAACATCTTGAGAAAATTGCGAATCACATAATAAACAGATCAGTTTATGAATGCCTCCTCCTGCTTCGTTTGACATAAATCGCTTGGACTCTCTGAAACTACGGCAGCAGATTCAGCCAAAATGACAAGCATTGCTGTGTTTTTTTGTTTATCTACCAGCTCAGCTTTCGTATATGCGATCTTTTTAAAATCAGTAACGTAGGATGGACTCACTTTGTTTAAAGAAAGTGCCAATACATCGTTTTGGCATACTTGGCAAGTACAGGCCATATGAAGCTGGTCCATATATCGGTCGAGCAGTTCTTTCATTACGATTTCTTTTGAATTGACAAGCATTTTTACAGCTCCTCATCATCGGTTATATGAGTATACTGTACCACGTTTTCAAATAATGGCTAGTCTGTACATTCAACTTTTGCTGCCAATTCATTCATTTCTTTTATATGCTTTCTTGCATCGAGCATACTCTTTGTTTTGCCGAAGTGAAAGAAAATGACATCGCCGTCCGCATATTCTTTATGCCGGCCGGTTCTTCCTGCAATTTGAACAAGTGCACTTTCCGTAAAGATAGGTGATTCCGCTCCTAGTACACCCGTTTGCACCTTGGGGACTGTGACGCCTCTTTCCAGTATTGTTGTTGTGATTAATAGATCGAGCTGACCATCTCTGAATTGCTGCACTTTCTCCTTTCTATGCTTGTCTTCCGCGTGCACAGATGCGGTTCGGCAATGAACACCTCTAAAGCACGCAGCAGCCTTTTCCAGAATAGAAACGGAAGGAACGAATAAAAAAACAGGCCTCCCTTCTTTTACATGAAACTCTATCCATCTTTTCACCGCTGGCGGAATTTTATTTCGGTTTAATTTCTTCTTCCAGTTTCCACACCATACAAAGCGCGGTTCGGGTAAAGGTTTCCGGTGGTGTCTTGCGGGGATGCGAACTGAATGTAACTGTCCGTTCAGTGCTTTTCTTTTTAATTCTTTAGGAGGTGTTGCACTTAAATAAACGATGGTGCTGTTTTTCTTTCTTGCTTTTTGAACAGCGAATTGAAGGGTTTGATCAGCAGAATATGGAAAAGCGTCAACTTCATCAATGATCATAACATCGATTGCATCTTTATATCGCAAAAGCTGATGCGTAGTGGAAATCATAAGCGGAGATAGCCGCCCTTTGTCATCGCTTCCTCCGTAAAGCGCTGAAATGTCAGCACCCTGAAAGGCAGCCTTGAGCCTTGGAGCAAGCTCTAATACAACATCGGTGCGAGGTGTTGCAATACATACACGCAGTCCTTGATTTAACGCTGATTCTATACCAGGAAACAGCATTTCTGTTTTGCCAGCGCCGCAAACCGCCCAGATGAGGAGCTCTTCTTTTTTTGATATTGCTTCAATTAAAACATTGGCGGCTTTTTGCTGTCCGCTTGAAAGCTTGCCGTCCCATGTCAGTTTAATTGACTTCCAGTTTGGTGCATTTTCCTCTTCCCATGAATATAAAGGAACCTCCTCACTCACTCTGCCCATCATGACACAGGAACGGCAATACAGCTTATTCTTTCCAGATGAGTGATAAAAAGAATAATACCGCTGATCAGTTTGGCCGCACCTATTACATCTATATCCCCGTTTATTTATGGATATAGAATTTTCAGCAGTGATATATCCATTCTTGATATGCCATTCAATCATCTCATCGGAAAATGAGAGCTCAGTTCTGAGCAAATGACGGCTTCGAAGCGTCTGCTGCAATTCTCTAGAAAAGGAACTGTTTTTTTCAACTGGCACATTCACATAGCACGCCTCCTTTCGAGACAGTATGCCTGAATGAATATTTTCTGTCCAACTATTAAAATAAGAATATAAAAAAATCTCCGCTCTAAAAACGGAGATTTGGCCTTATTTAAAACACCAGCAAATTCCTAACGCACCTTCACCCAAATGAGTGCCGATTACCGCGCCAAAATAGCTGTTATAAAATTCAACATGAGGATATTTTGCAGAAAGCTCTTCAATGATTTTCGCTGCTTCTTCCTCTCGATTAGCGTGGATAACAGCAGCTCGCATAGGCAACCCTTTACTCGCATCTTCGTCTAAAAGCTCATAAATTCGCGAAATTGCTTTTTTACGTGTGCGAATCTTCTCAAAAGGCACAATTACCTTATTGTCAAAATGAAGGATAGGCTTTACCTTTAGAAGACTACCAATGAAGGCTTGGGCGCTGCTTAATCGCCCGCCGCGCTGAAGATGAGCTAAGTCATCTACCATAAAATAAGCACGAACTGTTTTTTTCATTTCTTCCAGTTCTTTTATAATATCTTCCGGCGATGATGCTCCGTTTTTGATTAATTCAGCAGCTTTAAGGGCATAAAAGCCTTGAGCCAAGCAACTGATCTCTGAGTCAAATGGATACACATCAATATTGTCGACCATCGAATCAGCCGCTGCTGCACTGCTGAATGTTCCGCTGATCCCGCTGGAAAGATGGATACTGATAACCGCATCATAAGACTTGCCAAGCTCTTCATATAGCGCAACCAACTCGCCGATTGGCGGCTGAGAAGTCGTCGGGAGCTCATTATGTTTTTTCACTTCTTCGTAAAAGCTTTTCCAGTCCAACTCAATTTCTTCACGGTAAGTCTCCTCCCCAAAAACAACCTGGAGAGGGATCATATGTATCTGATGTTGTTCACGCATTTCTTTCGGAATATATGCCGTGCTGTCTGTTACGACTGCAATATTCATAGCTTCGATACCTGCCTTATTGCTTTATAACTCTATTGTAAGGGAAACGGCAGCCTAAAAAAAGACCTGCCTAGAAAAAGGCAAGTCTCCTATTATACTATCTCATTTCTACCCAGCCATTTTTAATGGCGACCACAACGGCTTGCGTCCGGTCGTTTACATTCATTTTTTGTAAAATATTGCTGACATGGTTTTTAACGGTTTTCTCACTGATAAACAATGATTCACCAATTCCGCGGTTGCTTTTTCCGTCTGCAAGCATCTGCAGAACTTCACATTCCCGCCTAGTTAAAATATGTAATGGTCTGCGGATTTCAGGGTAAACCTCATGTTGAGGGTGTGCAGAAACTCCGCTTGTTGCAAGGCGGCGGAATTCGTTAACGAGGTTGTGAGTAACCTTCGGATGAAGGTAAGATCCGCCCTCAGCCACTACTTTAACCGCTTCAATTAATGTATCAGCATCCATCTCTTTCAGCAGATAACCTCTTGCACCTGTTTTCAGGGCATGTGTTACATAATTTTCGTCATCGTGAATTGATAGAATAATTACTTTAGATTCAGGATACAGCTCTACAAGCTGTTTTGTAGCTTCCACACCATTTACGTTTGGCATATTGATATCCATGATCACAACATCAGGATGATAGTGCTCAACAATACGAGCCGCTTCGTCTCCGTCATCACCTTCGGCTACCACTTCAAAGGTAGGTTCAAAATCCAATATCCGTTTAACACCTTCACGAAATAACTGATGGTCGTCGATAATAACAATGTTTACTTTAGTCACAAGCCACGCCTCCTTGTATTATTGTTCTATATACTCTAGCATTCGGTCAATATGCCTTTTGGCTCTATTTTACAAATCATAGTCAAAGAGATAACGGAACCTTAATCATAATAAATGTCCCAAGACCTATTTTCGAATCTATTGTCATCGTTCCTTCCAATAAATCTACTCTTTCTTTCATGCCCAGCAAGCCGAATGATTTGTTTTTCTTCTCTTTCGCTTCCTTCAGGTCGAACCCTTTACCGTTATCTTTTATCATTAAAATCACAAAATCCTTTGTGATCTCAACTTTGACTGTAATTTCTTCAGATTCAGAATGCTTTAGCGCATTAGACACAGCTTCCTGTGCGAGCCTGAAGAGCGCAACCTCAAACTGAGGCGCTAGCCTCTGATCCTCTGTTTCTCCAATGCACTGAAAATGTATTTTGACCTTCCCGTTATATTCCTCGGTTGTATATAGATATTTTCTTAAAGTTGGAATCAGGCCTAGGTCATCAAGGGCCATCGGTCTTAAATCATATATAATCCTTCTCACTTCGTAAAGGGCATTCCGAACATTTTGGCGTAGATTTTTAATTTCTTGGAATCCGTCCTCTGCGCCCCGGTCACGGAAAATCCGCTCGATTAATTCCGATCTCATCATAACATTCGCCAGCATTTGAGCTGGTCCGTCATGGATTTCTCTTGAGACTCTTTTTCGCTCTTCTTCCTGCGCCTCAATAATTCTTAAGCCGAAATCCTGTTTTGCCTGAGCATCAGCAAGAAGCAGTCCAACTTCGCGCAAATCCTGATTCAAGTAGTTGAGCACAACTGTAATTTGGCTTACTAATGATTCTGACCGCTCAATGATTTCCTGAAGCCCTAGCAATCTGCGCTCCAAATCGTCCCGCCGTTCGCGCAATTGCTTCTCACGCTGCTGGATCATCGTCAATTCTACCTGCAGCTTATGGGCTTTTTCATAAGCATTGCGGATTTCCTCTTCACTGAATCTATGAAAATTACGGCTGACCTCGGATAAACGGTTTCTCGCATGGCGGGTTTGCACTTCAAGTTTATCGCCAAGCTCGATCACTTCATACACCTGCTGTTTAATTTGTTTCAGTTCTTCAACCAGCTGTTCATACTGCTGGCGTGACTGCTCACCGATTTGAAAAACTTCGTCCTTGCTCCCGTCAACGGTTTTCAGCATCTTCATCAAAATAGAATCCAGCACTTTGGAATCCATCTTTGTTTTATTCATAATTTCCCTCCGTCACGGCGTTGTCATATATTTTTATTATAAATGTAATTGATCTGCAAATTATGTCGAATTATAATGAAAGAATGCGTATATTCTAGAAAAAAACATTTTTATATACTATCTACTCTTTATGATACCAAAATACGCACAAAAATTCTAAAGACTGTACGAATTTGTATAGGCAGTCTTTTATGCTTAGCAGGAGGGTCAGCTAGCATGCTGCACAGCTATTTTACTGTGAAAGAAGCAGGAGAACACGAGATTGTTATAGAAAAATCGCGTTTTATCTGTCATTTAAGCCGTGTTTCTACCGAACAAGAGGCACAGGAATTTATACAGAAAATAAAGAAACAGCACTGGAATGCGACTCATAATTGCTCGGCTTATGTTATTGGCGAGAATGATCATATCCAAAAAGCCAATGATGACGGGGAACCAAGCGGTACAGCGGGAGTGCCGATGCTCGAGGTTTTAAAAAAACGCAGGCTGAAGGATACTTGCGCCGTCGTTACACGCTACTTCGGAGGCATTAAGCTTGGTGCTGGCGGATTAATTCGCGCTTATGGGAAATCAGTGTCTGAAGGATTAAATCATATAGGTGTTGTAGAACGGAAGCTTATGCGAATCATGCATACTTCTGCAGATTACACATGGCTTGGCAAGATTGAAAATGAATTAAGGGAGTCACAATTTCTGTTAAAGGAAATCCATTATTCAGAAAATGTTGAATTCGAAACATACGTCGAAGAAAAAGAAACAAACGCTTTTTCTGAATGGATGACAGAACTGACAAATGGAAAGAGTGATATTAAAGAGGGAGAGTTGACGTATCTTGAAAAAGCCGTCAATCACATAAAGGAGACTGAATAATGGCTGAACGCGTTAGAGTGCGTGTGCGAAAAAAGAAAAAGAGCAAACGCAGGAAAATTTTAAAAAGAATTATGTTATTGTTCGCCCTTGCACTATTGGTAGTTGTAGGGCTTGGCGGGTATAAACTTTATAAAACCATTAACGCTGCGGATGAATCGTACGATGCCCTATCCCGCGGGAATAAATCAAATCTTCGCAACGAAGTTGTAGACATGAAGAAAAAACCGTTTTCTATTTTATTTATGGGAATAGAGGATTACGCGACTAAAGGACAAAAAGGGAGATCAGACTCTCTTATTGTTGTTACCCTGGATCCCAAAAATAAAACCATGAAAATGCTGAGCATTCCGCGTGACACACGTGTGCAATTAGCTGGTGACACAACGGGAAGCAAGACGAAGATCAATGCCGCTTACAGCAAAGGCGGTAAAGATGAGACAGTTGAAACTGTTGAAAACTTCTTGCAAATCCCGATTGATAAATATGTCACAGTTGATTTTGACGGATTTAAAGATGTGATTAATGAAGTCGGCGGTATTGATGTTGACGTGCCTTTCGATTTCGATGAAAAAAGTGATGTAGACGAAAGCAAACGGATTTACTTCAAAAAAGGCGAGATGCATTTGAACGGCGAAGAAGCCTTAGCATATGCCCGGATGAGAAAACAGGATAAACGCGGAGACTTTGGCCGTAATGACAGACAAAAACAAATCTTAAACGCGCTGATTGACCGCATGTCAAGTGCAAGCAACATTGCTAAAATTGATAAAATCGCAGAAAAAGCCAGCGAAAACGTTGAAACCAATATTCGCATTACTGAAGGTTTAGCGCTTCAGCAGATTTACAGCGGCTTTACCAGCAAAAAAATCGACACATTGAGCATTACAGGTTCTGATTTGTATTTAGGGCCTAACAACACTTATTACTTTGAACCTGATGCTACAAATCTCGAGAAAGTCAGAAAAACGCTTCAAGAGCATTTAGATTATACTCCTGATACAAGCACTGGCATTTCCGGTACCGGAAATGCAACAGACGGGACTGACAGCTCAAGCAGCTCTGGCAGCTCTGGCAGCTCTGGCACAACAACTGACGGGACGACGAGCGGAAACAGCTATTCGAATGACAGCAGCACAAGCTCAAACAACATTACAACGAATTCAACAACTGATTCATCCTATTAAAAAATGCCCGGTCCTTTTAGAGGATCGGGCATTTTTGCGCAGAAAAAAACTCCGGCACATAAGCCGGAATTTTTAATTCCTTTTCACCAGCCGTTTATAAAACTTTGTAAACGGCTTAAATTTTTCATTCACGAGTCCTGTCACTTCTGCTATGATTTGCATAAAAATAATTAAAATGAAGATAATAAACAAAGAAAGCCAAATTGTGGCACTTTTAAGTACTATCGCACTGATACTGAAAATAAATCCAATTAAATAAATAACTAAGACCGACATCCGATGTGAAAGGCCAAAGGCCATCAGTCTATGGTGAATATGCGACTTATCAGGGGCTGAAATCGGCTGTTTGTTTAATATTCTCCTGATGATAGCAAAAGTTGTATCAAAAATCGGTACGCCTAATATAATAATCGGGATAACGATACTGAACAATGTGACACTTTTATACAGGCCTAATAATGAAAGAATCGAAATACTATACCCTAAAAAAAGTGATCCCGTATCTCCCATAAAGATTTTTGCCGGGTGGAAGTTGTAAAACAAAAACCCCAGCGTGCTGGCAATAACGACTAATGAGAGTGACAGAATGAGCACTTTTCCGCCGGATAGCGCCATGACAGCGATCGTTGACAGGCCGATAACAGAAAGACCGGCAGCAAGGCCATCCAATCCATCAATCAGGTTAATTGCGTTCGTGATGCCGACAATCCATAATACCGTCAGCGGATAAGCCATCCATCCTAACTCAAATCGTTCTGTTAAAAAAGGTACTGAGAAAAAGTCCATTTTTAAGCCAGTGCTTACAATCATAATGGCTACACCTAATTGAATCAAAAACTTAACTTTTGCACTTAATTGATATTTATCGTCAAGAATACCTAACACAATAATGATGAATGCTCCGACTGTAATTGCCGTCATCCTTGTTTCTGTGTAAATACCGGATGCAAGCACGCCTGCAACCACCCCGATAAATATGGCCAGCCCGCCCATGCGGGGCATGATTTTGTCATGTACTTTTCGATTGCTGGGCTGGTCAACTGCACCTATTTTAATCGCAATCCTTTTTACGATTGGGGTTATGATTAAAACTGTCAGCAGCGAGACAATAAACGCAACAACAATGCGAATCATGCGTTCGTCAAGCATAAAGAAGTCTCCTTTGGAATTAAATGAAGTCTTTATTTATATAGAGAACCGTTCCTTCCATTATACCTTCTCCTTAGTTATTATAACAAGCTTCATCAAAAAGAAACACGTATAATCAAAAAACGCGCATCCCAATTTATAGGACTACGCATGTTTTTGAATCCCTGTATATTTCATAATTTGTGTAAATAAGCAATTCCAATCTTGTGTGCGAGCGATGTTTCGGCGCATTTCTTTATAGGTTTCGTCTCCGTTTTGTTCGAGAACTTTTTCACAAGCTGCTATAAAATCAATTGGATGATCACCTTCTACATATTCGTATACATACGGCTTTTGCATTTTTGAGGTTGACGGAAGATTAGAGCCGACGACAGGTTTTCCTGCCGCTAAAAATTCAAATAGTTTCAGCGGAAACACAGCTTGATTATACGATGATTTTTTATAAGGCATGATGCCAATGTCGATAAGCTCCATAAAATGCGGAACTTCTTTCGGATCTGCCGGGCCGGTCCATATGACATTTGGAAGCCTCAGCAGCTCTTGAAACGAAACGTCACCATTGGTGGCATCCGGGCCAACCCATAAAAATGTCCAATCAGGCTTTTGCAGGGCGGCTTCTTCAATCATTTTAAAATCGAGCTTCGGTTTAATTCCGCCGATAAAACCTAACACTGTTCCTTCTCTCCCCTGCAGTATACTGCGATCGGGAGCTTGTTTGTTTGCAGAAAACAGCTCATACTCCACACCGTTTTCCACAGTATGAACCTTTTCTCGTCCTGCAGTCAGTTTTTTGTCTACTTCCTTGTGAAGATAATCTGATGAACAGGTTATTGAATCTGCTCGTTGTATAATTCTCAGCTCTGCCGATTTAATGACTTTTCGCCGGAATTCAGACAGCAGATTTGATCGGCCGCTGATCGGCGCCGCCCATAAGTCACTGCAGTCATAAATGACCTGATCCCAAGGATACAGCGAAGACAGCAGCGGGAATCCCGGAAACGTGTACCATAAACAGCAGCGTTCACCGTTTGCAGAAGCAGATGTAAGCTCATCGAGTAATGGGGAGAGCTTATGTCTGTAAAAGACATCTGTATATCGTCCGAAACGAAACATTTTTTTCTGCAGCAGGTCTTTGACAGCGAATTGCCTGATGCCAGAATGGACTTCCTGAAACTCTTTCCCTTGGGCACGCGGAGCCGGACATACCCAAATAACTTCCTTCGTTTCCTCCTGAGCAGCTAAAAATTCTGCCAGCCGGTGCCTTCTGTATCTCAATTGGTCTTTTCCCCATTCAGCAGTGGCAACGATGACATGAATGATTGCTTCTTTTGTTTCCACCTTCATCACCTTTTCTCTCTGTTTGCGGCTATAATCTTTTTTTCACCGCGTTTTTTGCATATTGAACAAAACACCATGTTGCTTTCATAAAATGAAGCCGTTCGATCTCCCTGTAGACAAACCACGTTTTTCTCGCAGCCTTCCATTTGTTGCTGGAAATTGAGTTATTGACAAGCCGATATTCAGCCAGGCATTCATTCATTCCATAGGCAGTAAATCCTTTTTTTAAAAGAGACAGCCATGTGGCTAAGTCCTGTCTCGTTCTGATATTCGGCATTTGGATCTGTCCCGTTTGCTCCCTGTCAATCATCACCGTCAAGCAGCCGATAATTGTATTTTTCAGGGCGTCATCGTACGTCAGGCTTTCCGGCGCATGAATAAATTTATCGAGCGGGGTCCCGTCCTGCGCCATTAAGCTGTAGCCCGTGAAAGAAAACGCACAGGAGCGCTCCATCATAAACTCAAGCTGCTTTTCCAGTTTGTCTTTTTTCCATTTGTCATCACTGTCCAAAAATGCTACGTAGCGCCCTTGAGCGCGTTCCAACGCTTTGTTGCGAGCAACCGCAGCTCCGGAGTTCTCTTCCAGATACACCACATGAATTCTTTCGTCTATTTTTTCATACTGCTGTAAAATGTCGCGGGTCCCATCCGTTGAGCAATCATCCACGATAATCATTTCCCAATGAGGATGGCTCTGATCTAATACCGAATGAACCGTGTCTTCAATATAGTCACGCGCATTATAGGAAGGTGTAATGACAGATACGAGAGGTTTCCAATTGGTCATGATCACATCTCCATCGTATGATTTTAAAAGGATTCTCTGAAAAATTCAGGAATGACAACGAACATAAAGGCAATCGTAAGGCCAATCATAACGCCGAGAACTGCTTTCTTTTTCGGAGACATTCCGCCGCCTGCTGTCTCACTTACGGTTTCGGAATCAGTAACACTTGCCGCTTTCAGGTTAAGCTGTGTGTTTTTGAGCTCATATAAAAATCTCTCTTTATCCACTTTGGAATCCTCGCTCACCGACTCGCCTTCAAGCGCGTCTATGCTGCTGCGGATGACGGCTTCTCTTTCTGCATACAGCTTTTGATCATTTTTGAGGAAGGTGGAGGATATGGCGTTTAAGACAGATTCCGTTCTATCCTTATCCTCGTCGCTATAGCTTAAAGTCAGTAACGATTTGGATTCCGTTTTGATGGTAAGCTTCTCTTTGATCTCTGCTACATCTTCATCCTTTTCATCAGGAAGCGCCTCCTTCAAAAAAGAGTCGCTCTTAAGCAGAAGCGGAATCTCTTCTGTGCTGTTATAAACCGGATGATCATAGCTCCCCACAGCCAAAGTATCTTCAGCTGTATAGCTCTTTTGATCAGCGATCTGTGACGGCAGGATATCCCCCGCCGCACCTAATATAATTGGCACCGCTATGATCCAAATGATATTTTTTTTTATGCGACGGGCTATTCTTATCAATATATCGTTCATATAAGTCTCCCTGCTTTTTGTAGTCTGTTTATCTGTACATCGGCTCAGGCATTTGTCTGGATCGCCTTAACACATTCACGGCGGCGATGACGAGCGCCATAAACACCCAATGGAAAAATAAATTTGAAACAGAGCTTGGGCTGATACTTGATACCAGGAAACTGACCATAGCGGTAATAAGTCCTTCTGTGATCAGTTTTGACTGATTTTCTAATTTTCTTTCATAAAACTTGTAAAGCACCCATATGAGGTAGGCATAAACGGACAGATATCCCAGCATGATGAACAAGCCAAAATTAGCAAGAATTTCAACAAGCCAGTTATGCACCTCTGCCACATTGTCAGTATCATATACAGCATAATGCTCAAGATAATAGGATACATTTCCTGCTCCGACTCCGAATCCGTATGAATCAAGGAAAAAATGCCAAGCGTTTTTCAGCAGATTTGCCCGAGCCACATTTGATGGAAGCCTGTCATGAAATGAATGCAGCGTCTGCGGGGCCAGAAACAGCTCCCAAAACTTTGAATAGATTTTGCTGGCGAAAAGAACTGCGAAAAGAGCAATTCCCGCCGCCGACAGCCATATAGCCATTTTCTTTAAAACAGGCGGCAATACAATGAAGATGTAGACAGCAATACCTGCAAAAATACCCAGAAGGCTGGCTCTTGAACCAGTGGCAAAAATTAAATACAACGCACAGAGCGAGAGCACAAGGCCAATTGCCTTGATGTATCCATTCTTAATGTTTTTCATCATCGTGATGTAAAAAAAGAAGCTGATGGATAAAAAGGTCGCAAAGTCATTTTGATTAAAAAAGACCGATGTCGGATAATGCTGCTTATACTCCGGTCCGCTGTACAATGTGGAACTCGGAAGATGATGGTGGGTTATATGATTGTAAAAACCAATGATCATCAGAAATACCGTCATCACCAGCCAAATGGCATAAACAATCATCAGCCGCTCCATTTTTTGCACGTACATGACAATAAGATAAATGAAGAAAATTCCCATTGCCAATAAGGCTAAATACTTGAGGCCAACTGTTACCGACTTGGCCCACAGCAGAGAAACAAGGCCATATATAAACCAAAAGGCGAAAAAGAGTAAAATCCCTTTTACTTGCAGCCCATGCCATCTTTCAATATGGGTTCGATTCCGAACCATGCCGAAAATATGAAGGCAACCCGCTGCAATGAGCAGAAGCCGGTAAAGGAACAAACTGAAAAATCCAAGATGAATAGCGAAAAATGCATTATTTAAAAAAGTGCAGGCGATCAAAATATAGATTACAGCCATAAAGAGCCGTTCTTTTGTTGTAAATGCGGTTGCAAGCGTCAGTAAAAACAGGCCAATTGCCAACACCGCAAGCACAGCAGCCATCTGCATGAAACCTATATCTTTATGGATGGCTCCCAGCAATAGGACGACTCCAAATATAGCAGCGGCCAGTAACGCTAGCATATGGACCGCTGATCGTTTGATACTCACATGTTTAACCCCTTTCCTGATGTTTCAGGAGCCGGCGGCCGAGCCTAGCAGCCGGCAGCTTCAACCAAGTAACACTTTTTCTTTTTATAAATTGACGCTTCCCAAGTCTTTAGCCAATTCTTCAAGCGGCAAGCCCGGAAAATACTTGTCAGAAGGTTCCGTTCCCCGAACAGCGGGACGGCCGATAGAGTGATAAATGTATCCGACTGCCTGCATCTCTTCAAGTGAAAATAAATTTCTGCCGTCGATGATGACTGGCTGTTTTAAGAGGGTTTTCACTTTTACAAGCTCCATTTCTTTCACTTCCGGCCAATCCGTTAAAATCAGGCATGCATCAGTGTCTTCCATCGCAGCATACACATCTGTGTAATACTCGACCTGTTCGCCAAGGATCGCTGAAGCTTCAGGAATAGCAATCGGATCGTATGCTTTTACATGGGCGCCCAGCTGCTGCAGCATTGGGATAATATCAAGCGCTGGAGCGGATCTCACATCGTTCGTATTCGGTTTGAAGGCTAATCCCAGGACTGAAATGGTTCTCCCTTTGACGCTTCCCATAACAGTCAAAAGTTTATCTACAATATGAACACGCTGCTTTTCGTTCGTTTCAATGACAGCTTCGATGAGCTTGAATGGATAGCCTGCCGATTTTGCGATTTGAAGCAGCGCGGTTGTATCCTTTGGAAAACATGAACCGCCGAATCCAATACCCGCTTTAAGGAACTTTCTGCCGATACGGCTGTCAAGACCAACACCATCAGCAACTTTTGAAACGTCTGCGCCGACTCGCTCACAAATGTTTGCGATATCGTTGATAAAGGAAATCTTTGTCGCCAGAAATGCATTCGCGGCGTATTTAATCATTTCTGCACTTTCTAGGTTTGTTTTAATGACAGGAGCATGGAATGGCTGATGAAGTTCCTCAATGATGGCAGCGGCTTTATGACTTGTTGAACCAATCACGGCACGCTCCATATTCATCGTGTCATGAATCGCTGACCCTTCCCGAAGGAATTCAGGGTTAGATACAACATCAAATGAGTATCTACCCTTTGAGGCTTTTTGAACGATAGATTGCACCAGTTTCCCTGTTCCAACCGGGACTGTGCTTTTATTTACGATCACTTTGTAGCCGTTAAGATGCTCACCGATTGTTTTCGCCGCCGCTTTGACGTACGTTAAATCAGCTTCACCTGTTTTGGACATAGGCGTTCCGACTGCAATATAAATAATATCTGAGGCCCGAATGGCAGACGGGATATCGTTCGTAAAGGTCAAGCGCTGATCCAGCACATTTTTTTCAACTAAGTCTGCAAGCCCTGGTTCATAGATTGGGATTACCCCATTTTTCAGACTTCTGATTTTTGATTCATCGATATCACAGCAAACAACTTTATTGCCGATCTCCGCAAAGCAAGTGCCTGATACGAGTCCTACATAACCTGTTCCAATGACAGCTATTTTTTTCACAGCGCTCATCCCTCTCCTGTAAAATGATCTTCCTATTTATATTGGTCGCAGTTTCTTACGATTAAACGGACGTTTTCGTGACCGTCTGATACTGATGATGCAAAGCCTTGGCGTTTTTTCCTGCGTCAAATTGAGCTTGCACGGTTTCATACAAGTCATCTGCTACTTCCGGCTTCCATATTTGCTCATGTTCGTACCGAGTGATCGCTTCTGCCAAGGCTTGAGCGGATTTCGGTTTAATCAGCAGATGTTGGTGCTTTCCGAATAAAGACGACACTCCGCCAACATCCGTACAAATAACAGGAACCCTTAGCGCCAGCGCCTCAATCACAACAGTCGGCATCCCCTCACTGTAAGAAGGAAGTACAAATAGATCTGCCGCAAGTAAATAGTCTCTTACCTGATGATTCGGCACTTGGCCTGTGACGATATGCCCCTTCTGCGTCAGCGTCGATTTTGCGGGACCATCCCCGACAAAGACTGCCTTAGGAGAGTCCTGCAGCGATTCGATCGCTTCAGACAGTTCAAAAATGCCTTTCTCTCTGACCAGCCGGCCGACATAGACAGCCAGACGCTGATCGAGCGGGAGTCCGAGTCTTTTTCTGATTTCCTCTTTCGTCTCCTCATTCTCCTGAAAGCGGCTGAGCTGTATGCCGATTGGCAAAACCGAGCTGTCAAAGCCCGAAAGCTTTTTGGCTTCTTCCTGAAGCTTGTGGCTGACTGCTAAAACAACTGACGCAGAACCTACGGCACGCTTGAAGGCTTTAAACGCTCCTTTGCTGTAATGCGGATAGACATTCACATCACTGCCATGCAAGGTCAGGACATAAGGAATTTGAGCTGACTTTGACACGACTGCCGCAGCCCCGCCCGATGGCATGGCAAAATGCGCATGGATCAGATCCGGATATAGGTCGCGCTGTTTCATGGTTTTTAAAACGGCTGATGCGATTCTCCGATGAGGCTGCGCCCACTTCAGCTGGCCGGGAACTGCCCGATAGAAAGGCCGGTAAACCGGTATTCCCTTTCTAATCTCATACTCCGGTCTGGCATCCTTTTTTCGATATGTCTTTTTCAGCATGCGGACAGGTGCTGAATGAAAAGGCCGTGGGCATATCACAATGATATCAAGCCCGAGTTTTTGCAGCTCTTGCACCTGTGTCTCATGAAACACACCCTCTCCGGGTTTCATACTGCTCGGATATACGCTTGTGATCCACAAAATCTTCATGACAAACGTCCTTTTCTTAGTAGTTTGCTTTTCGTTTGAGGGTACGCTTTTACCAAAAGAAAGATATAGCACAGCGCCCCGGCCGCAACTGAAATGGCCAACCGCATTTCTGCCTGCATACTGAAGTGTTCGGTACTGAGGCTTACACCAAACGCGATGATGCCCATCGCCGCAGTAATCAGAAATGGCTTCATAATCGACTGGAAATAAGCTGAAAGGTTAAGCTTGATGACATATGCCAAAAGCCAGCGCCCAATAAGGAAATTAACAACGCTGATAATGGCATACACCCATGCGACTGTCAGCAGGCTTCCCGTCTGTACAGCTGCAAACAGTGATAATCCGTACAGCAGCAGCACGCCGGAATCCCAATAAAACGCTAAGTCAGCTCTTCCTTTAGCCAGCAACACAGATCCATTTGGATTCATGAGCACTCTTAGTATTCCGACAATCGCCAGAACATTTAGGATCGGAACAGCAGCAAGCCATTTTTCTCCGAAAACCGCTGTGATAAAGGCGTCTGACACAGACACGAGCCCGATTAACAGCGGAAACGAAACAAGCGCCAGCATTTTTGTCATATTCAGAAAGCCTTCTCTGATCACGCTGTTTTCATATTTGTTTTTTGCGAAAATAGGGAATGCCACCCGTGTGACAATCGGATTGATCTTCAAAACCGGAATGGTGACAATCTGATAAGCGAGGTTATAAATCCCCAATGCTTCAGCACCAATAAACCGGCCGATCAAAATCATGTCGATATTTGCTCCCAGCCTGTTCACAAGACGGGATGAAAGCTGAAAGGCTCCAAAAGAAAAGAAATCCTTCATGCCTCTCAAATCAAAAACAAAAGCAGGATGCCACTTTTTTCGGTATACAGCCCAATATAAAATCCCTTTACTGGACTGCAGCAGGACTTGAGAAATCACGTACGCCAAAATCGCATCCATCATAAAAACCGCTATCGCTAAATATCCGAATGACAATACATTTGAAAAAATCTCTATTTTGCTTAACGTATTAAAATGCAGCTGCTTTTGCAGCATATACTGATATTGCTGTCCAATTGGCGCGATCAAAAACATAATCGCCAGAATCCGAACCAGAAACACCAGCTCTTCTCTTTGATAAAATCCCGCAATGATAGGACTGCTCACATATAAAAGAACAAACAGCAAAACGCCCGTCATAATGTTAAGCCAATACAATGTTGATAGCTGGCGCTCAGTCGCGTCGTCTCTCTGAATTAATGCTGCGCCAAAACCCATATCGAGCACAATCTGGGCGAAAACTGTAACCGTTGTGATCATGCCGACAAGCCCAAATTCTGTTAAGGTCATCATATTTCCAAGCAGGGCAAACTGAACAATTTGTATGATTGTAATACACATGGTTGAAATACTTGTCCACTTTGCACCGCTCATAATTTGTTTTGTAATACTTGGCATCATATTCCCTACTTCTTTTTAAGCTCAGATTGATGGTGAATAATGGAATACCGTTTTATCTTGCACCATCACCCGTCCAAACTACTTTACAAGTTTTTAACATAATTTTTAATTCTAAAGTGAAAGTCAGATTGCGAATGTAATATAAATCAAATATCAGCTTTTCCTTCGGCGTCATATCGTAACCGCCGTTCACCTGAGCCCAGCCGCTCAATCCTGGTTTAACAGCCAGACGCTGTGTAAAGCCTGGAATCTCATTCTGGAATTTTTCCGTAAATACGGGCCGTTCCGGACGAGGGCCAATCATACTCATATCGCCTTTCAGCACATTAAACAGCTGAGGAAGCTCGTCAATTCTCGTTCTTCTGATAAAAGCTCCGATCCTTGTCACCCGCGGATCTTGCTTCTGTGCCCAAACCGCCCCAGACTTCTCGGCATCTATTTTCATGGAACGAAGCTTATAAAGCTTAAATGGTTTCCCGCCTTTCCCTACGCGTTCCTGCGTATAAATGGCAGGCCCCGGCGTCTCCAAACAAATCAATATTGAAAATACCGCAATCATTGGCAGCGCAATCGCCAACCCAATGAGCGCAAACCAAATATCCATTACGCGCTTTATTGCCAAATAACGAGCCGTCTTTTCAGATAATGTAAAAGAATGTATTTGCTGAACTGAGAATTCACGACTCACATTCATGCTTTTCTCTGCACTCACTGACACACACCTCACGATTTGTTTGGGATGTTATGATGACCTATGCCAGTCAGTTTAGCAGACGGATGTTAATTGGATGTAAATGGTATGTTAAGAAGTGTGAATTTGTTATTTTTTCTGACATTTATCCGTAAACTTTTTATTGTTTTAGACACTTTTTTTAAAAATTAAGCATATTGTTTAAAAAAAGAGACAAATCATTTTACTGATTTGTCTCTTTTCGTTGTGAAGCATTTAATATTGAAAATAAAACTTTGATTTAGAGGTTAACAGCTTGTATTGAACCTCAACCATTTTACTAAAGAATAACATGGATTTTCGTTCAACATTCCTTGTGTCCAAGACAATTGCTTGGTTATCCACTTTTGCACTGATTTTATTTTGAGAAGTGTTTATCGCAAATTCAATTAATCGCTCTTTCTTTACATGAGCTAGCTGTTCAAGCAAACCCTGCACGTTTACCGTCAATTTTGTGCAATTAGGCTCTAACTCTATACGTTTTACCGGTAATGAGATTTCAGACTGTCCGGTATTCACAATCATTTTTGAATGATTTGGCAAACAGATTTGCTTATCTTTAAAAATAAATGATAAATCTTTTGATTCAGTTTCATATGAAAGTTCTGCTTCTGTATAGGCATGTTTCTTTATATCAATCGAAAGATTATCGTAGTTCATTGTGAAATATGGTCTTGCACTGAAGACAAACAACGCATTATGCCCTAAATACATCGTGTTTGTTGAATACTTATACGCAGCACGCTTGTTTCCGATTCTCGCCCTTAATTTATAGCCATCTATTGACGATTCAATAAAGAAATCCCAAACGCCTAAATCTTCTTCTGCAGATGCCAGTTCATCAAACTTGCACTCAAATGTAAATGTTGAATTTTCATACTTAGCCGGCGCAATGTATTTTTCCGCCTTTGTATCACGATGAACAAATACTCCTGTCAGAGATTGATTTTGATTCGTTTCATCATCCAACAATTTGTGTTTAATGGTTCCTTGAATGCTGAGGCTGTGATCGCTAAATTCAATATTCTGCAGATAATGTTCAAGCTTATTTTTATAATTTACTTTTAATAACTCTTCAGAAATTGGATAGCGTTCTAAGCTCGGATAACGTGCAATTAAATCCCCATTATTTACAACACAGAACTTTTTAATGTCTTGTTCTTCACGCTCATACTGGGTTAACCCCTGCAAATCATTATTCCGAATAAACAGCAGCCGCAATTTGATATGCGGAAGCACAAATTGGTCAGCCTCTTCAGGTACTGCATGAATAAATGAGGACAAATATTTAAACCATTCAGCTCTTTCTTCATCTGTCTTCATTTTTATTGTGACATTTTTTGTCCGCGAAAAATCGAAATGCCTGTTTAAAAATACTGCCATCAGTTTCGTTTTTCTTGCTTCTTCTAGATCACTAGCCTTGATAGCAGAGATAATATCTTCCATTGCTCCATAAAAGTTCTCTGGGGGAACATAAGCGACACTCATATGCTCACCGTCTCTTTTGACCAGATAGTAATAATCATAGTCAGCTGAAACAGAAATCTTCTTTGCTTTTAAATAAGCGTTCATTGTGAAGACTTGATCTTCCGCTGCTTTTATGTGAGTAGGGAAGATGATTTGATTTTCTTTTAAAAGTGAGGCTTTAAACAGTTTTTGGGGTCCCAATGTGAAAACAATTTTGGAATCAACCAAATCAACATCTGGATTTGTTTCCTTAAACATTGATTTGGGAACACCTCGGCCGTTTATCCCTTTTAACTTACCTAAAGTAATATCTGAATCATTCTCTTTTGAGAAATTGTACCATCTTAACAATGCTTCATTGCCTAGATAGTCATCGGAATCAACAAACAGGATGTATTCACCTTTGGCAATTTTTATTGCATCATTCCGCGGTGCACCTGGACCGCCTGAATTTACGGTTCTTTCAACAACAACAATATTGTCATATTTCTTTTTATATTGATTCAAAATGTCTAAAGATGAATCCGTAGATTTATCATCGACACATATAATCTCATAATCCTCTTTTGGCATCGTTTGGTTAACTAAGCTATCAAGACATTCGGAAATAAGATCTTCTGAATTATATACAGGGATAACAATGCTTATTTTCATCGATTACCTCACTACCCTAATGGATCGGTTATATTTTTGCCTGATAATTATATCAAAAACATCTGTCAATAAGAATAGGCCTAACCTTAAATTTTGTTAAACTTTTACATAGCATATGTGGTTTAAAATTTTTCTCATTTTATCGTATAAAAAAGCTTGCCGGCAATTCCTGATGGGTTCTGCCGGCAAGCCGCTATTGATGTCTACTAATTTAATCCCCTAATAATATCCAATGATTCCTTCATATATTGCTTGAGCTGCTTTTTCTTGATACAAAGCACTCTTTAACTTACTTGCGTCGTTCGCATTTGAAATGAACGCCAGCTCCGCTAAACTGCTCGGCATCGTTGATTCTCTGATGACATGGAAATTCCCGATTTTCACGCCGCGGTTTTGAGTATTGAGTGCTTTATAGAGTCTGTTTTGTATTTCTGTCGCAAGCCGTTTGCTGTTTTCTGACTCATATTTTGTATAATAGTAGGTTTCAGTACCGGTTGCTGCTGGGCTCGCTGAATTGGCGTGAATACTCACAAATAGGTTTGCATTATTGCTTTTTGCTTTTGCAACCCGCTCCGAAAGCTCTAAGAAAACATCTGTAGATCTGGCCATAATCGGAATGGCTCCACCATTGGAAAGTTTGCTGTTTACAAGCTTAGCAACGGCAAGGTTAACATCTTTCTCTTTTAAACCATTACCTACCGCGCCGCTGTCATACCCACCGTGTCCTGCATCCACAAATACCTTTTTGCCTACAATTACATTTTTAAGCTGGTTCACGACATTTGTTGTCACTGAAATAGTTCCCCCAAGAACTGTGAAGGTATTCTTGCTATTTGATCCGATGACTGTTCTTGTTGCAGTCGGCAATGAACCGGCGTCAGTAAATAGCATTGGGCGATTTTGCTTCGCCGCCAGCACAGAACCCGCTAAAGCATCTGCATATTGATAGCCATTGCTGACAAATGCAGCTTTTGATGAAGAATAATATTTTTTCGCTATGTTGGCAGCCACTTCAAAACGGCTGTTCCCGCCGATTCTTGTTGGTGAAGGAAGCTGGCTGTAAACATTTTTAGAGACACTGATTTCTCCTCCGACCACAATAGTCGATGATGTCCCTTTGCTGTTCATCGCACTTTTCGTTGGTGCAGGAATGGAGCTTGCAGTAGTCAGTAAAATTGGAATACCATTACGAGCAGCATAAGAACCGATCGCCAGACTGTCAGCATATGCCGTGCCATTTGCGATTACCGCTTTTGAATTTGAAGATAACTTTTTAGAAATATTTTGGGCAACTTCATAGCGGCTTCTTCCGCCGATCCGTTCCACATTGGAAATACCCAATTTTTTAATGTCACTTACAACGTTGTTAGAAACACT
This sequence comes from Bacillus sp. YP1, assembly GCF_000877815.1. Classification (NCBI taxonomy): domain Bacteria; kingdom Bacillati; phylum Bacillota; class Bacilli; order Caryophanales; family Bacillaceae; genus Bacillus; species Bacillus sp. YP1. The sequence continues at coordinate 3,285,552 of NZ_CP010014.1, forward strand.
TATTGTTCCGCCAATGACGATAACCTTGCTCGGTTTAAGCTGGCTGATTCTGTCTTTCGTCGGCGCAGTCAGTTTAGATGATTCCGTCAATAAAATCGGGGCATTGTATTTGTAAGCTAAAGGTGCAGCAGTTAATACATCTGCATACGCTGTTCCGTTTGCCACAACAACCGTGCTCGCACTGCTCCAGCCTTGTTTTGAAACATTCACAGCAACCTCATATCTGCTTGCTCCATCCAGCCTTGTAACAGAGTTGGCCGCAAACGCATTTGGTACAAATAACACGACTCCTAGTATCAGCATAGGTATGCTTTTAAGAAAGATCCGCAAAGATAGTCCCTCCAAAGATTCATAATGATTCATAAATCAAATAACGAACAAAGGAGGCATCTCGCCTCCTTGGACTCTAACAATCTTTTAATAGCTTGATAGAGTTGTTCCCGGATAGTAAAAACTTAAAATCGTTGTATAAGATTGTCCGGCAGCTGCTCTGGCATTGGCTCCGTACTGACTCATGCCTATGCCGTGTCCGTATCCTTTACCGCTAATGAGAAAGGCGTTTGTATTGCTTGAGACAGAAGCGTATGTACTCTTCATATTCGAAGCGCCAAGCATTGTTCTCAGCTCTGTTGCCGGTACTGAAATTGTTGCCGTTTTTTCACTCAGGCTTCCATTTGAAAGAACGTAGCCATTTGATTTTTCTTTCACGAAATATGAGAATGTGACACTTGCTGTTTCCGGCCGCTGACCGGCAGTTTTCTCCGTGCTGAATTTCACACTGGATATTTTCGTGATTTTGATAGACTCAGCATTGCTGTATTTATTTTTAATAAACCAGCTTTTCAAACCGCTCAAATATGCTGAGTTTGTTTCATTTTTAGAGCTCCACCATGAACCCGGGCTTTTCAGATTCAGACTGCTCTTATCAAGCTGGGTTTTATTTAAAGACAGAGACCAGCTGATTTGCGGGTCGTACGTATCTTTTTTGGCGATTAAATAAGGAAGCTGGCTGCTCCACACCTCACCGCTCGCTTCTGTGTAGCCGCCGTTGCTTGAGGAATACGTAGCTGAAATCAAATTCCCATTGTATTTCAAAACTTTTCCTTTTGTAGCTTCGACCACTTCTGAAGTTTTTGAATTCCAGTCATATCCGCCATATACCTGAAAAGCGGTGGTGTCTTGTACTTCTTTTCCGGCCGAACTGATGGAATAAGTTCTCGCTGCGACAGCTTGGGCTTTAAGCGCTTCTTTCTGCCAGCTGGCCGGCATTTCATGAGGAACAACACCCTTTAAATAATCTTCAAAGGGGATATTCACATTGATTGGCCGAACATATTTGCCTGACTCTATTGTAAATTTCATGTTTCCGAGATATGGCGTTCCGTTCAGACTGATAGAATTTGTAGTTGCATACTTTTTAGGCTGTGCTGTAAAAGACGTTCCAAGCGTCTTGATTGCAGTACTGTTTTTATAAAGCACCAGGTTTCCGCCGGTTAACTTGACTGTATATCCAGTTCCTGCAAAAGTATCTGCCAGTTTGTTCTTTAGCGTATCACTGATGGAGATGCTTCCTCCAAGCAGCGCAAATGACTGAGTCCCTTTTGACGCTACCACATCAGCGACTGGTGACGGCAGGCTTCCTGATTCAACCAGCAGTAAAGGGCTTCCCTGCTTTGCTGCAAGCACAGATCCCGTTAATGCATCCGCAAATGTTTGGCCGTTTGACATAAATACCTTTGTTGCTTTCATATTTAATTCTTTAACGATATTGGCAGATACCTCATATCGTGAAACGCCACCAATCCGTTTCACAGTTGCCTTCTTTTTTAATGCAGCTTCCACACCAGTGCTGACACTCAACGGACCGCCGACAATTGTAACCTTGCTTGGAATTTTGTAATCACTGCGGATGTTATTGTCTCCCGCAAGTAAAATCGGATAACCGTTCATTGCAGCATATGGCGCGATTGACAGGGCGTCCGTAAAGACCATGCCTGTGGCCACTACTGCCTGGCTGTAATTCCCCATCCGATCGGCTATGTTTTTAGAAACCTCGTAACGGGTTGCTCCGCCAATCCGATCGATAGAACCATATTTTTTTAATGTATTTTCTACATTTTTAGAAACACTGATTGTCCCGCCAATGATGAGAATATTGTCAGGATTTAATTTTGCAATTTCGCTTTCTGTTTTTGGTGTTAGCGAATCTGCGTCTGTTAATAAAATCGGTGCATCGTACTTTTTGGCAAGCGGGGTTGCTGAGAGCGCATCGGCAAAAGCGTCCCGATTCACAATGACCACAGTCGTTGGATTTGTCCATCCGGCAGAGGCGACATTATTGGCAACATCAAAACGGGTTGCTCCTCCATATCGCTCCGTATCCGCAATTCTTGAGCCGGGAATTTCATATCCGCCTGTGATATCGACATCCAAACTTGATTTGCTGCCTACATAATTACTCAGCTTAACCGAAATGGTTTTATCAGCAGCTTTCGCAGTCTGCATAAACGCCGGACATGCTACAGCCGCCGCAGTGACTGACGATAGAAGCAAGAGCTTCATTTTTTTCAAAACATGGAACCCCCTAAGAGTTTTTTATTACTTTGTCTCAAGATCCTTAAGCATTAAAGCGCCATTTGAATCTTTTGTATATTTGACAACAACTTTTTGCCCTTCTGAAATGCTGTTCATTTTGTCCTGAAGGTCTGAACCAACCTGAATCGACGTCTCTTTATCATCAATAGTGACTGCAATTGTATGGCTGTCCGCCAAACCGGCAAAAGTGCCTTCCTTCGTTACTGTCTCTTCTGCAGCTGCATCCTGGCTGTCTGATTTTGTTTCTGCTCCTGATGTGTTCTGAGCTGTGCCGCACGCAGACAAAAGAAGCAGCATTGAGAACATTAAAATAGCAATTTTTTTCATTCCTATATCACCTCTCCACTTTTTATCGACAATTTTAAGCTTATTTTAAGATTTCTTTCAAAACAACGAAAAATTTTTGCGGATTTTCTTAAAATACCGAAACATTTGTTACAAGGAGCCGTCTATTGTAAAGAATCAGACAAATTTTAGTTGTTTTCAAATATTAAGAAACTTATAATCGTACTAGATTACAAAAAAGCGAGGACTTTATTATGAGAGCTGAAAAAAGAAAGAAAAAAAGAAAGGCGTTACTTGTCATTTTAGCCATTGTGGCCGTATTTGTACTCGGAACTGGAGGCTATGCATACTACTTATGGCATAAAGCAGCATCAACCGTGGCAAGTATTCATGAAAGCATTGATAAATCGAAAAAGAGGGATAAAGAGGTCAGTATCAATAAAAAAGATCCTTTTTCCGTCTTAATCATGGGTGTGGATGAACGCGACGGCGATAAGGGCCGTGCCGATACGCTCATTTATATGACCGTTAACCCAAAAACGAATACAACCGACATGGTCAGCATTCCGCGTGACACGTATACAAAAATTATCGGAAAAGGCACAATGGATAAAATCAACCATTCATACGCTTTCGGCGGCACGCAGATGACGGTAGACACTGTTGAGAACTTCCTCGATGTTCCGGTTGATTATTTTGTAAAAGTGAACATGGAAAGCTTTAGAGACGTTGTTGATACACTTGGCGGCATTACAGTTAACAGCACATTCGCGTTCAGTTATGACGGTTATTCGTTCGGCAAAGGAGAAATCACGCTGAACGGAAAAGAAGCGCTCGCTTATACCCGGATGAGAAAAGAAGATCCGAGAGGCGACTTCGGACGCCAGGACCGCCAGCGCCAAGTCATCCAAGGTATTATTAATAAAGGCGCTAATATTTCTTCCATCACGAAATTCGGAGATATGTTTAAAGTTGTTGAAGATAATGTGAAAACGAACTTGACCTTCGATAACATGTGGGATATCCAGTCGGATTACAAAGGTGCGCGGAAACATATTAAACAGCACGAACTAAAAGGTACAGGCACGAAAATCAATGGAATTTACTACTACCAAGCTGATGAAAGCGCCCTTTCCGATATTACAAAAGAGCTGAAGGAAAGCCTCGAAAAGTAAAACAAAAAGAAGCTTCGCACAATGTGCAAAGCTTCTTTTTTATTTGCCTGTAAATGAATCCGGTTGTTCTTTCCGGTACCCGTAATGAAACAGCAATTCTTCCACAATCCGGCGGGAAGCCTCTCCATCTCCATACGGATTAGAAGCCTGGGACATTTTCTCGTACTCATCATGATCAGTTAACAGCTGTTTTGCCAGCTGATAAATGTTTTCCTCATCCGTCCCTGCAAGTTTCAGCGTTCCCGCTTCCACTCCTTCAGGCCGTTCCGTCGTATCACGCAGAACAAGCACCGGTTTCCCGAGAGATGGGGCTTCCTCCTGCACGCCGCCCGAATCTGTCAATATAAAATACGATTTCGCTGCAAAGTTATGGAAATCGATCACCTCTAAAGGTTCAATCAGATGCACTCTGTCAGAATCACCAAAATGCTTATGAGCCGCTTCCCGGACAACAGGATTCAGGTGCACAGGGTAAACGACTTGTACATCTTCAAATTCCCCTACAATTCTGCGGATGGCCTTGAACATTTTTTCCATTGGCTCACCCAAATTTTCCCGGCGGTGAGCGGTCAAGAGAATCATTTTATCCTCACCCACCTGATCGAGAACAGGATGTGAGTAAGCATCCCTAACCGTTGTGTTGAGTGCGTCAATCGCTGTATTGCCCGTTACAAAAATAGAGTCGGCCTTTTTGTTTTCTTTTAATAAATTGTCTTTCGCCTGGCCTGTCGGAGCAAAATGCAAATCAGCAATCGCCCCTGTCATCTGTCGATTGAGCTCTTCCGGAAACGGGGAATACTTATTCCCTGTACGGAGCCCCGCCTCCACATGACCGACAGCAATTTGATGGTAAAAAGCGGCTAGGCTTCCGGCAAACGTCGTCGTTGTATCACCATGGACAAGCACAATATCGGGTTTAATATCTTTAAACAACTCATCCAATTTTACAAGTGCGTTAGACGTAATCTCTGCCAGTGTCTGCCGCTCCTTCATAATGTTCAAATCGAAGTCAGGCTTGATGTGAAACGCATCTAACACCTGATCGAGCATCTGTCTGTGCTGTGCAGTTACCGTTACATAGGAATCTATTTCAGGATATTTTTTCAATTCAAGCACAAGCGGTGCCATCTTGATCGCTTCAGGCCTGGTCCCGAAAACGGTCATCACTTTTAGTTTTTTCATATTTGTCACCTGGTTTCTTTGTTTAACGGGCTGTTAGATAGAATTTCGATTGGTCCGATTGTATAAATAGATCTACTTTCTTCTTTATTTTAAAGCACCATAGCTTTTTTTCAATATTTTTACTGCAAAAGTACACACTGACATCCTTTTTCGGAACCAATGTGGTTTTATAAGAATTAATGGATAAAACAATATTGGTGTTTTGTAAATAAGCCGGAGCAAACTTTTGCTGAACGAGATTCCGATCAACCTGTATCACTGTCCCATCAGCTGAACTGATTTGATTTTTTATTGGGATTAAAAACTCTTGGTTTTTGCATTCGAGCAATAATAAAGATTGCTTCGGAAAAAACAATTGGCTTCCAGGAAATACGAACGTTAAATGCTGGTCCGAATCATTATCTCTGAATTCGACTTTCAGAACTTCCTGCTTTCTGATATCCACCGACAAATTATCATAGGTTTTAGTAAAGTACGGCCGTGCGCTGAAAGCATATTCCCCGTTATTCCCAATATATTTAGCATGTTTTGAATAAGGATACGGTTCTCTGCTGCTGCCAATTCGGACGCGTTTTTTATAGCCGTCTATCCCCGATTCAATAAAGAAATCCCAAACACCAATATCTTCTTCATGAATAGCCAAATCAGTAAACTTCGTGAGAAATTCAAATTCTCCGTCCTTGGAATACACTGGAGAGATGATTTTTTCAGTTTTTCTATCACGGTGCACCCAAATGCCGTATAAAGTTTGCATAGCTTGATGCTCTGGTTGTAAAGCCGTGTGGGTAACCGAGCCTCTTAATGTGAAAGTGTTGTCCTTCATTTGAAATTCGCTCACGTAATGACTGATTTTGTTTCTGTCATCAACAATCCGTTCATTCTCTGCCAAATGATATGAGATAAGGCTGGGATAGTTTGCTATGATATGACCATTTTTAACTGACGTATATTGGGCCATATTTTCTTTATCAGCTTCAAACTGCTTCAAGCCCTTTAGGTCATTATGGCGTACAAAGTGTAATTTTAACCGCGTATGAGAATGAACAAGCTTATCAATTTCTCGTGGTATATTTTGTTCAACAAAATGATGCAGCTCTGTCATCCATGTTTGCTGCTCCCGTTCGTCCTCGATTGTTACGGTAAAGTCCGTTGTTCTGGAAAAATCAAAATGACGATTTAAAAACTTCGCCATAAACTTCATTTTGCGATTATGTGAAAGACGGCTATTACGAATCATATCTATGATTACCTTCATTGCGCCATAGTAGCTTTGAGGCGCAACGTATGCAAACGTCATATGCTCGCCGTCATGCTGTACAGCATAGTAATAATCATAATCGGCCAAGACAGAAATTTTGTCCGCTTCTAAATAAGCCTGCATGACAAATACCTGATCCTCCGTAGCCTGTATATTAGAGGGGAAATATATGTCATGCATTCTAAGCAGTGAAACTTTAAAAAGTTTTGTCGGTCCTATTGAGTAAACAAGCGGAGATTTTACAAGATCCGCCTCAGGTTTCGTTTCCTTAAAAATAGCTTGCGGGACCGATCTGCCGTTTACACCGACCATTTTCCCAAGCACAATATCTGAATCATGCTGTTTTGCAAATTGATACATTCTCTCAAACGCTTCGATTCCTACATAATCATCGGAATCAATAAAAAAAATGTATTCACCGTTCGCAGCACGTATCGCCTGGTTTCGCGGCTCTCCCGGCCCTCCCGAGTTTTTTTCTCGTTCTATAACCGTTATATTAGAATACTGTTCACTGTACTTTTTTAATATTGAAACCGTGCCATCCTGAGAACAATCATCTACACAAATAATTTCGTACTCATTATTCGGCATGGTTTGTTGAACCAGACTATCCAGGCAGCGGGAGATAAAATGTTCTGAGTTGTATGTGGGTACTGCTGCAGTAATTTTCACCATGACACCTCTATCCTTATCCGCTTCTATTTCATTCACAAAAGCTCATATAATGAACAAAAACAGTATAAAAAAGCACTATTTCGTCATTTCAAATACTTCTTCCCATCTTTCAAATAATCGGGCTTCACTATATTCAGTATCCATTAAGTTCTTTGCGTTTTTTCCGTATTGAATGGCTCTCTCAGGGTTGTCGTACAAATAAATGATACTTTCAGCAAGCATGTCAATATTATCAGGTTCTACAAGCATTCCCGTTTCGTGTTCTTTTATGAGCTCCCTCGGGCTGTATTTCACATCAAAACTGACAACAGGGGTTGCGCACGAAAACGATTCACAAATCGCGAGACTAAACCCCTCAAATTTTGATGTTAATAATGTGGCAAGCGCCTGCTGATAAAATGGAGCAGGATTTGCGACATACCCTTTTAAATGTACATTATCTAACTTAAGATCATCGATCAATTGCTGGTATTCCTTATGGCCGGGACCACTGCCATATATATCCAGGACAATATCCGGCCGGGATTTTTTTACGATTCCCATTGCTTTTATGACCTTATCGATCCCTTTTTCCTCATGATATCTGGCCACCATGACAAACTCGTTTTTCTTTTTTTCATACGTTTGTAATTTTTCAAGCCTTCTTGGTGCATGAGGAATAACAAAAATATTATTGTTCGACTCAAAATCCTTCATGATATCTTCTTTTTGTTCATTCGTTAATACGATCAGCCCGTCATAATCCTTAATATGCTCCATCGCATATTGATGATTGTTTCGAACTTTGCTGCCTAACGTATAAGGATAATCTAAATGATTTGAGTGAACACAGTAAAATCGTTTTGCCAATCCTGCACGCATTTCATTTACTTTTGAAGCACTTCCGACTCCATCACAGATGATAATAGGGTCCTTTTCTTTCTCACATAACGTTTCAAGCCAATGTGTATGAAACTGGTGCTTGTTTTTGAAAAATACAGCTTCCTTTTCATCACGGCCAAACAGCATAACTCCTTGACTGGCTCCTGTTTTAAAATGGTACCATTCTGTTAAATAACAGAAACCGTCGGGTGCTGTGTAGTGAATTTGATTGATTTTTCCGCTTCTTGTATCGAATATCACAGTTTTATTTACATAACCGCCATGAAAGAATTCTCGCTTTGTCATTTGCATATTTTCATTGAAATGATCTACATATAAAAGATTATCCGACTCATCCCATTTTTTCTTTTTTATATATAAGCCATTCTTGAAGTATTCCGTTTCTAATTTTTCCTCATTATGATGCGCAGCATATGGTTCTTCAAAGCGATTACAATTTTGATCATAGTAACTTTGTTGCACTTCCCCAATTTTTATATGCTTATGCTGATTTTTATAGTCATCATAAATATTGAGGATATTTACATCAGCATGCAGCCTTCCAGCGCTCTTCAGCACTTGCTCAATCTGATCATAATTGTCTTTATAATCAAGTGTAACCAAATCGATTTTATGGCCGCGCTCCGCAAATGTAAAAGATCTTGACATCATAGAGCTTGTAATGCCGCCTTTTTCAATGTCTATTTCATATATTAGTGAAAAGATCCTTCTCATCTTCAAGCTCCTTCTTCTGGTAAAACCTTGTCTGCTATTTTTTCACAAACAGCCGTTTCATTAATTTTCTCCGAAATCCCTCGGCAGTCTGAACACGCAAATAATTATTTTCTTTTTCTAAAGTAACTTGCCAGCCTGAAATACTTTGTTCTGATAATGGAATTTCCTTTGAACCGGTTATTCGCACACCTGATGCAAAGAAGCTATTATCCCACTCGGAACAGAGATGCAATTCAATGGTAGACAACTGATCTAATACAGAGTGAACACGAAGTGTACCGCTTACGGTAAATATTAGTTCTTCCTCGCTGTTTACTTTTGCGTTAAACGTGCTTTCAGTGCCGCTCTTTTTATTTTTTAACTTCCAATACATTTTATGGCGGCCAATAGCATGGGGAGGAATGCAGCCTTTAAATTCAACCTTGGCTGACAAATATAAATCGGATTTTGATTGCCATTCTGCCATTAACAGCTCAACATTCATATCCTTCAATTGATTATTAAATGGCACCTGATCTATTAGTTTGTCCACAAAACGCTTGCGGGTAAACGGCTCTTCAGAAACGTAATAAATATTTGTGCGAGGCCCCGTATTTTTAATTATGTCATGATATCTCTTCAAGGAAGGAACCACGAAAGCATCAAGGTGGCCTATTTCCTTTTCAGGGTTTTCCAACATCTCATTCGTCTCTATAAAACCTAGATACATGGAAGAATATTCAACTGAAAGAGATTTTAATGTAGTATATAACTCAACTTCAGAAGTCATAAATAAATAATCCGCTTCCTTTATCAAGCGGCTCAGAAAATAACGGGAAAGTTCATTTTCTGAATACAATACACTGACTATATTCTCTTTTTCGTCAAAAATGACAATTTTTTCAGTTGTTCCATCATTCTTATACCATTTTGTCATATAACAAGTGCCATCTGCCCTTAAATAAAGATGCTGCTTCGGTTTGTTAGTGTCCAGATCCATGTACATTAAGCTGTGTACATATCCAGACAAATCATATTCTTCCCTTTTAAATCTTTGCCTGCTTTCATTAAAGTAATCAATGACAGCAAGTTCTCCTGATGCTGTAAACCTTTGATATTTGATATAACGTCCATTATTGTAATAACGATAAATTGGCTTATTTGGTTCTTGAATATATGTTAAACCTTCTTGTTCAATCGGATGCTTGATTTTATCTTTCTGAGGTTCAGAACCTTTAAAGTAGCTGTACATATTAATAACAGCAGTATCTTTAAAAGAAGAAGGCCCATTGGGCTCATGATGTAAAGTGACAATTTCCATTGGATAATTCCAATCGATCGTATTGATACTAAACTTTTTTGCAGCATTCAGCTCTTGACAAACAAATGCTAATTTTGGAGTAGAAACCTTAATTGTCATCATCTATTTATTACCTTTCGAATAAATTCGTACAGTCACATTTTCAGAACTACATTATATCACTTTTGCTGAGCAGGCTCTAGAGATGAAGAAGCTGTTATATTTCTTGAAATACCGGATCAGGTGAAACTGTTATATCTATCAATTAATGATATTTTTTTGTATTTCCTCGACCCCAAAGTCACTGAATTGACTCTTGTTTAATATTGGTTTTTCTTATATGATTAAATGTGTTTAACAGAATGAAAATAGGGTATTGATGAGAAAAGAAACTCAAACATTTTAAATACTCAGCATTCAAAAGAGTGACCCTAAATCTGTTCTTAAGGAAGGTGCTTTGAAATTGAAAAAAGTACGTAAAGCCATAATCCCTGCCGCAGGTCTCGGAACGAGATTCTTGCCGGCTACGAAAGCAATGCCGAAAGAAATGCTTCCTATCGTTGATAAACCTACCATTCAATACATAATTGAAGAAGCTGTTGAAGCCGGTATTGAAGATATTATTATCGTAACAGGAAAAAGCAAGCGTGCGATTGAGGATCATTTTGATTACTCTCCTGAGCTTGAAAGAAACCTAGAAGAAAAAGGAAAAACTGAGCTGCTTGAAAAAGTGAAAAAGGCTTCTAACCTGGCTGACATTCACTATATCCGCCAAAAAGAACCTAAAGGTCTCGGACATGCTGTCTGGTGCGCGCGCAACTTTATCGGCGATGAGCCGTTTGCGGTACTGCTTGGAGACGATATTGTTCAGGCTGAAACACCAGGGTTGCGCCAATTAATGGATGAATATGAAAAAACACTTTCTTCTATTATCGGTGTTCAGCAGGTGCCTGAAGAAGAAACACACCGCTACGGCATTATTGACCCGCTGACAAGTGAAGGCCGCCGTTATCAGGTGAAAAACTTCGTTGAAAAACCGCCTAAAGGCACAGCACCTTCTAATCTTGCCATCTTAGGCCGTTACGTATTCACGCCTGAGATCTTCATGTATTTAGAAGAGCAGCAGGTTGGCGCCGGCGGAGAAATTCAGCTCACAGACGCCATTCAAAAACTGAATGAAATTCAAAGAGTGTTTGCTTACGACTTTGAAGGCAAGCGTTATGATGTTGGTGAAAAGCTCGGCTTTATCACAACAACTCTAGAATTTGCGATGCAGGATAAAGAGCTTCGCGATCAGCTCGTTCCATTTATGGAAGGTTTACTAAACAAAGAAGAAATCTAAACAAAAAGGCTATTGGACATTCATCCAATAGCCTTTTTTTATTTCAACATCAAAGTCAGTGTATGCTCTTCATTATCAACTGCAAAAACCTGATCAGCTGTATTCACAAGAAAACGCTTCTTGCTGCTGTCATACAATACATCGCTATCACTTAAGGATAGTGACGCCGGGGTGATAGGAGAAATGTTATGAAAAATAAGCTCTGTTGCTTTATCATTCTCCAACACATAGCTGATTTTTTCATAATCAAAATCTAATGTTTTTCTGCCGTCAGCCGTATCCCCTTCAGTATATCCATTCAACTTGGATTGAATGCTGGTTCTGCTGTCTCCCAGGAATTTCAGAAAGTATTCATAGGAAGAAGCTGCGTTTTGCGAGACATAAGACGTAAATGCAGCGGCATGCAATTCAGCATGTTTCATGTTAGCTGCAACAGCGCTCTTTTTCACAAAATAAGACTGTCCGTTAAACTTTATTTTCGCTGCCTGTTTGCCTTTTGCAGCTACCGACACCTCTGTACCGAATGGCAGTGTAACGTCAGCCTTCTGTTTCAAACCCTGATCTTTATAAGCAGCCGCTTTTTCATTTGCTATAAACCCTTGCTTATTGACTGCGGTTAAGCGTTCATCTGACTTGCCCTTTGCATTGCCATGATGATTCTTCACTTCATTTTGCGGGATAGCACCAAACGAAGCAATTGTACGAAGCGGAGCATTAAAGAACATCGTTCCTGCCATGAATACAGTCAGGATAGACAAAATAGCAATTTGAACCGCATTAGCCAATGATTTCGGCTTTTTCTTCTTTTGGCGGAAACGGGCAAACGCTTCAGGATCTTCTTTCTTCCTCTCTTCCGTCTGCTCTTTTTTATATGTCTCTTTTTCTTTTTTAGACAGCTTATTAAACCAGTCAATAAACGCTTTATACTCTTTGACAACCGTTTTTGTTTCATCAAACATACGAAGCTCGCCATAGTGCATCCAAGCAACACGGTCACACATCTTTTCAATCTGACCGATTGAGTGGCTGACAAAGAAAATCGTTTTTCCTTGCTTTTTAAACTCATTTATTCTGTCTACACACTTCTGATAAAACGTTTGGTCCCCTACAGAAAGCGCTTCGTCAATAATTAAAATGTCAGGGTCAATATGCACGGAAATCGCAAAACCGAGACGCGATTTCATCCCGCTGGAATAGTTTTTAACCGGCTGATTAATAAAATCGCCAATCTCGGCAAATTCAACGATGCTGTCATACATATCATCAATTTCTTTATTGGTTAACCCCATCATCAAACACTTGAGCCGGACATTGTCCCGGCCCGTTAATTGGTTATTTAAACCGGCAGCAATCGCAATCAGCGACGGCTGGCCGTTCATTTCAATTTCACCGCTGGTCGGCGGAATAATTTTAGCCAGCAGGTTAGACATGGTTGATTTCCCTGATCCATTTATCCCTACAAAGCCGATTGTCTCTCCCTCATACACGTCAAAGGAGACATTCCGCACAGCAAAAAAACCATTATCCTTAGCCGGAAAAAACAATCCTTTTATCTTGTCCGATTGTTTTTTATACAAATGATATTGCTTTGAAACATTTCGAAACGAAACTTTTAGTTTCATCGTACAATCTCCTTACGTATTAAAGAAAGTCAACAAACTTGTCTCTGAATTTCATATGCAGAATAGAACCCACTAACAATAAAAGGAATGTGAACAGCCAGAAATACAGCGTGTACTTCATGTCTTGGAAAAACCATTTTCCGTCTAAGAAGCTGTTCCTAAATCCTTCTATCAGATAAAAAATCGGATTCAGCTTAAGCACAGGCAGAAGATTCGGGTGATTTTTCCCGAGCTGCTCTGAGATATTCCAAAAAATCGGAAGTAAAAAGAACAATAATCTGGTTACGGCCTGCAGCAGAAATTGATAATCTCTGACAAGCACACTGATTGTAGAGTTAAACAAGCTAAATGAAAACATAAACACAATCATACAGATTAAATAGTAAATATATTGTATCCAATGCAAGCTAGGGTAAACACCGCTTGCTAAAAGGACAATGACATAAACACCCATCATTACAAAATAACTAAATAAATTTGAAGCAATCACGACAGAAGGCAGTGAACTAATCGGAAAATTCATTTTCGCAACCATATTGATCCGTTTAAATACACTGTTTGATCCATCCAGAATCGTCGGGCTAATAAAAAACCACGGAATCAAACCAGCCAGCATCCAAACAATAAAAGGCACTTCTCCAATACCTGTTATGACTGGCTTGCTGTTACGAATCCCCATACCAAATACAAACCAATACGCCAGCATTTGAATGAGAGGATTGAGAAACTGCCATAATACGCCAAGATAATTCATCTGATACTGAGACTTTGTCTCATACGAAGCTAAGCGCAAAATTAAAGGAAACGATGTCACTTGCTCTTTTACGATTCTTACTAATGCATTCATTGTTTATCTTCCTTAGACTTAAATGATTTTTTGGATCTTTCGGTTAAAGAAATTTGAAAGCACCGGTGAATATTGTAACAGATGTTGAGGTTTTTTTCACTTTTAAAAAGTAAAGAGAAGTCCCTCAGAACTTCTCCTAACATTTTGAAGTGTCAATATAAAACAAACTACCCTCATTTAGCAACTTTATTATTATCTAATTCCAAAATAGCTTTATAAATACGATTCCTATTATTTTTATCAGTATATGCAAAAAAGTTATCTACTCTTTTTCTATACTTATCTTCCATACGACTATTGTTTTTCATATAATAGATAACTTTATCAACTAAGCTATTATGATCTTCTATTACATCACCAAACCCCATTTTTTTATAATCATAATAATCAAGTTTAAAATGGTATGATTTTTCGTATTGATAATAGATAACAGGTTTTTTCTCATATGCAAAATCAAACGCAACAGATGAAAAATCAGTAATCATTATATTAGAAGAATTAAATAGCATTTGATAGCTGCTGTTATAGTCGGCAAACTTCACATACTCATGCTTTTCAAAGTCTACAATCTGTTGCTGAATATCTGGGTGCGGAAAAAAAGTTATTTTATAATTATTTTTCTTAGCAAATTCGATTAGCCGTTCATCATTAATCAAAGCATTATACCTAGAAAAGTATTCACTATCTTTAAATTTCGGGTTGTACGGTCTTACTCCTTTTGCCTGATCTTTCGGTAATACAATATCTTTTCTCCAAGTCGGCATTATTAGAAGCTGCTTTTCTCCTTCACTCTTCTTAAGATTATCGTATCTTGGAAATCCACCCAACAAAATATTCTCTTTTTTATAGTTGTAATTCCCTTTCACAATAGACCGATATTCAGGTTTGGCAGAAGTGACTAATAATTTGATATTCTTACTGTATTTATTTAACCATTCAGAATGATCTGCCATTGTTATTCCATGCTGTAAAAAGACAAACTCAAAATTAAATAAATCTCTAAAATAAATCTCCATATTAAAAAATGGATTTACAACCCATATATCTGCATGTGTCGATATTACTTTGGAAGAGGATAAGGTTAAAATTTTATGTCTAAAAGATCTGTATGGTATAACCTTTCCATATTTTTTAATCCTGTTGTAATCCTTGCTATCTTTTTTTATTATAAAGTATTTTTTTACCCCATCATTCTTGCTGATTGCATATTTAAAGAGGTGCTCTGCATTATCATCAGCTTTATCTTGTCTGTCTATGAATAACCAAACTGGCTTCCTGTTAAAAATAGTAAAAACATGGTGTGCCACTCTTGCCAACATTGCCTTTTTAATAGCTGATTTTCGTTTCTTTGATTTATCTCCTAATTTATTAAGGGATTTTAAGAAACGAAATTCTTTTATAAATCTATTTTTAAAATTGTTTTGTTTGAACATTAGTTTTTTATAATTATAATAAAAGATATAATCCTTTTTAGCTGCATAAGCGTTAAATAGATCATTTGACAAACCTGAATACTTAAAGAATCGAAGTTTTGCCATTTTTCTTTTTTTACCTTTAGCTATAAAAAATTCAATATGGTGATTGCCATCAAGATAGCTTTTCGGAATATCTATAGAAAAACCAGGATATTTTTTTATTACTTCACCCAAACTTATATAATCGTTATGACTTCTTTTTATTTTCTTAGCTTTTATTTTAATTTCTCCAATTTTAGCATAAAAATTAAAGCCTTTAGAATTAAAAAGAGAGCTCCAAAATCCTTCAATATGAATAGAATCCTCATTTTCTTCTAAAATCTCAATAGTTAGAGTTTGATTCGATAACTTCGAAACAATTTTATCTGCTCTGAATAGATAATAATCTTGTTCAGTTTCTTTTTCATATACATACTTACTATAATTTTCACCGTGTTTTATTTTTAAAGCATGATATAGATAGAAATGGCTGACACTTTTTGTATTAATAATGACATCGTCGTCAATATACGATAATACTTCTCGTATCAATGTTAAAAATTCGCGGTATTCATTTTCGTCTAAAGGTGTTTCACTAATATCCTTAATCAATAATTTCCACTTCAAATCATGCATAACCATGTATTGAAGAAACAAAGGTATTTTCTGTTCATTATTTTTGGTGATATCGATTAAATTCTTGGAGAAAGTGATAAGTGAATGGTTAAACCAATTCTTATTTGCTTTAGCGGTCTGCATGGCAGACGATCCATCTTCTCTAACTCTATAATGATATTTTGCCTCCTTAACAAGACCATACTTTTTCTTTTGCGATATAATTAAATTAACTAGCTTAGCATCTTCACCTATTTTACAATTTTCATCAAACCTGATATTTTTCAAGGCATCATTTTTTATAAATGTAGAACAGCAATGAGTTAATATATGATGTGGTTCTTTTTCCACATCCAATATTCTCGTTGAAGAAAACTTATTATTTAGATTATGTTCTCCAGTTCTTCCTTCCTCAAAAAATATTGGGATTGCTACAATATCAATTTCATTTTTATGTTGGTTAAAGAAGTTTAAAACATTTTCGAATGTTTCTTCTGAAACTAAGTCATCTGGATCCAAAAATTGAATATATCTGCCTTCAGCATACTTTAAACCATAATTTCGGGCACTGCTCACTCCGCCATTCTGTTTCTTTACATATACAATATTTTTTGGATATTTTTGAGCATATTCTTTACAAATTATTTCACTTTTATCGGGGCTTTCATCATTCACAAGTATTAACTGAATATTCTCGAAGCCTATAGTCTGGTTAATAACGCTTTCTATTGCATCAGTTAGATATAACTCGACATTATAAATCGGCATTATAACACTGAAATCATAGTTAAAACTCTTTTCGTTCATAAAAGATTACTCCTAACAAAATGTTTATATGAATAAGAATCCGGGTAAATAAAAGTAAAAACAATTAGAGTGCTAAATTTTTGAAAAAACATAATTAATTTAGTAAAATGTATGAAAAGGATTCCTTACCTGTTTTTTAAAGTCTTTGTAAGAAAACTTTTAAATACGTTTACATGGTTAAGTTCTAAAGCATCATTTGGTGTTTTTAGGACAAAGTCAAATGCAAGGGCCCAAATAGGTATTTCTACAACAAAACCAGCATGTCTAAAATCTCTTAATTTATATCCCCATACTTCAATTGTTTTTTTCAGTTCTTTTCGTTTACATACTTTTAATCTATTAAAATATTTTATATATAATCTGTCATTTTCTTTCATCTCATAATACTGGTTAATAAAGTGCCCTGTTAATTCAATCCTAAACCCTTTTATTTTTGTCGAAGTAACAGTACATGAACTAAGCAGTACTCTTTCTTTTTTTATATTTTCAAGAGCTTCTGTATTTTCTTTTAATAAGTGAAACATAAATTCTTTATAGTACATCGGCATATCTTGCTCTTTTATAAATTGCGGATCAATAAATTTTAAAACTTTTATAAAATTATCAACAAAAACTTTTTGTTCTTGTTGATCTAAAACAGACTTATAAACATCTCTATAGTTCGGATATAAAAACAGTTTCATATGATATACAATTAAAAATTGCAGATAAGGCAAAACTATATCATATTTTTTTATTGAATCCATCAACAAAGTCATGTAACATTCATTCAACAAATATGTGTACCTTTTTTTGTTAAACCACGAACGATCAACTAATGAGTTCTGTTCTTTCCGTTTTCTATAAAAATACTTTCCTTCTGCAACTGCTCCGTATCTTTTTTCTTTCAGTAATAACTGATTAAAAAAGATAGCGTCTTCCCAAAACTTGATAGATTCATCAAACTGAACGGTACGATTTAGTGTATGTCTTCTGTAAAAAGTGCCGCCAATATAAAAGTGAATAGCTTTATAATCGTTGAGAATATTTATAACTCTTGTTCCTTTTTCAAATCTATTATTTAATTTATGTTCGCCTTCTTTTTCACCTGTGTAATAAACAGGTAATACCGCGATATTTACATCTTCGGAATCACAAAAAAAATCATAAACACTTTGCAGTGCATTTTGAGACAATGCATCGTCAGAATCAAGAAAACCAATAAATTTAGATTTTTCGCTTACATTTGATAATCCACAATTTCTTGCAGCAGAAGGTCCAGAGTTTTCAATTTTCATGATTTTAATATTATTAGGATATAGATTTTTAAAGGACTCACAAATTTGAGGGCTGCTGTCCACACTGCCATCATCTATTAATATCAGTTCTATATTTTCCTTAAATCCTATTGACTGGTTAATGACACTCTCTATTGAGTACCTTAAATAATTCTCAGAATTATATATTGGCATAATTATAGAAAACATGTTTGTACCTCTTTATTTAGAAGTTAAAGGATCGTTTCAATTACTCTTTTAGAAGCCTTGCCATCTTCTAAATTACAAAATTCGTTATAAAAATCCTCATAGTTATGATCTATATAAGGATTATGTAACAACTCTATTACAGTATCTATAAGTTCTTCACTTGTTTGAACCAAGTTTCCTGGCGTTTTTTGCTGAAAATTAAAGTAAAAACCTCTGATAGAGTCTCGATAAGCCGGGAGATCATACACAAAAAATACAATGGGTTTTTTTAAATTCATATAATCAAAAAAGACAGAAGAATAATCCGTAATCAATAAATCACTAATTAAATATAAATCTCGAATATCTTTATATAAGGAAACATCTTTCACAAAATCTTTATATTTCCCTAAATTAAATTGTTCTGAAACTAGATAATGCATTCTTAAAAGAATAACCACAGAGTCCCCAAGCTTCCTCTTCATTTCCTCTAAATCAAATTGAAGCTTAAATTTATACTGACCAACTTTCTTAAACTCATTGTCTCTCCAAGTTGGTGCATATAAAATTATTTTTTTATCTTCGCTAATTTCTAACTCTTGTTTTACCCTATTTATTAATGATTCTTTATTTGGTGAATATAGAATGTCATTTCTCGGATAACCTGTTTCTAAAATTTGTTTTTTAAATTGAAACGCTCGTTTAAAAATTTCAGTCGAATAAGCATTAGGAGAAATCAAATAATCCCATTTGCTTGCTTCCTGCAGAAAATTCTGTTTATATTTTTCAGTTGTGGTTCCGGGCATATGCACTTCATCCATGTCATTAGCAAGTTTTTTTAGCGGAGTGCCGTGCCACGTCTGTACATACAATGTGTTTTTTGGTTTTGGAATCCATAAAGGGAGCCGGCTGTTTGTAATCCAATATTTCGCTGTAGCCATGTACCAAATCCACTTAAAAGAAAACCTTTTTATATATGCTGCATCTACGCCGTCTAATGCCGACAAATATCGTTTATCAATGCTCCATATCATTTTATAATCATATTGATCTTTATTTTCCTGTAAATATTCATAGATTGCTCGGGGATTGCAGCTAAACTGTTTTCCTGAGTAGCTTTCAAATAAAATTAATTTATTGTTTCTTGGCAGAAGAGCAAAAATCTTAAAAAGAACTGAATAGGCCCTGACTAATAAACTTCTGCATTTTTGTAAAATAAAAGATTTCATAATGAACTCCTTAAAGAGTAAAAAATTTATATTTGCGCAAACAAGAAAAAAAGAAGCAACTGAATTACTTCAAGCCTCTTTAAGTTAGTGCTTCTATAAACTAGCCATGTCTTTTTTGATTTTGGTAGTTGAAATGCCTTCTGTTCTCGGAAGGTAAATGACCTCACAATATTCCTTTAAGAAGTCAAATTTCCCTTTCCAATCATCGCCGATCACAAATGTATCTATATCGTACTTTTGAATATCTGAAATTTTTTGTTCCCAGTTTTTTTCGGGAATCACTTCATCCACAAAATCAATTGTTTCTAAAATGAATTTTCGATGTTCATAGGAATGATGCGATTTTTTTTGTTTTTGAAGATTAAATTCATCTGTAGATAATCCTACGATTAAGTAATCACCCAGATTTTTTGCTCTTTGCAGCAGCTTCATGTGTCCATAATGAAATAAATCAAATGTTCCGTACGTTATCACTTTCTTCATCAGATAACATCACCTTCCAACCGTTTTCAACTGAGAGTACCAGAAAAAAACCACAAACCTTAACAGATTGTTTATAATTTCGACACATTTTTTACGTACCATTAATATTGAACAATAATAGCATAAGTTCCTATAAAAGTTAAGGCTCTTTAAAAATGTCAATCATCAGCATTTTTTGGTATCATCGTTGTATTGATGTATAATTTTTACAGGTCTAATGTCTTATCCATACCCATTATAACAAGTTTTCTTTTTCGAAAAAATCGAATCTTTTGTCGCGTTTTTAAGTGAAACGATTTTCTTTCTGCTGCGTCATTTATTTTGTACGCCCTCCTCATATTAATTCATCGTCAAAACGTGAAGGAATTGTAATGTGAATGTTAAAAGTTCCTAAAGATTTTTGTGGTAAGATAGAGTAAAATGTTTTCAGACAAAGAGTCTTTAATCAAACTATACGAATGACACGTATTTTTTATAGACATATAGATGAAAAGGAGGGTTGATACGATGCAAACAAAACCCATTAATCAATTAGATTTTGTAGACGGTGAACTAACTTCATTTGTATCACATTTAGAAACGTCATTTTTGGACCAGAATAAAGGTGCGTTCATCGTAACAGCGAATCCTGAAATCGGATTTGAAGCGATGCAAAATCCGCGTTATGAAGCGGTTCTTTCATCTGCTGATTTTATTTTGCCGGATGGCATTGGTGTTGTGTTGGTTTCCAAGCTAATTGGTAAGCCGCTTCAATCCAGAATCGCCGGTTATGATTTGTTTACGTCTTTGCTTGAGAAGGCTGATCAAAAGAAAAAACGGGTTTTCTTTTACGGTGCAGCTAAGCATGTGATTGCTCAGACAATCGAGCGAGTCGAACGTGATTATCCTGGGATTGAAATTGCCGGATATTCTGACGGTTATGTGAAAAATCAACGTGAGGTGGCAGACAAGATCGCAGCCTCAAATCCTGACATGGTATTTGTTGCTTTAGGTTATCCTAATCAGGAGTTCTTTATCCATAAATACCGACATCTATTCCCTCAGGCTGTTTCTGTAGGGCTGGGCGGAAGCTTTGATGTGTTCAGCGGCAATGTCAAAAGAGCGCCCTCATTTTTTATCCGTTTTCACCTTGAATGGATGTACAGGCTGATCACAAACCCTGCGCGCTGGAGAAGAATGCTTAGCATTCCTAAGTATGTTACAGCCGTGCTGAAACATGAACGAACTTCAGCAAAGCCGCAATATACGGGACAGGTCAAAGATCAATCACGCCATCTGTAATGGGCCTTAAAGGAGCTATGGTATGTAATGAAATGCATGAATCTTTCACTGTGCCTGCCGACAATCCGTGGCAGCCGTTTTGAGCTGATGACAGATTGAAATCCTGGTTTGCGTTTTTTTACTATGTGTTCATCAAAGTCATCGGCGCATTGCTGTTTTGGGTCAAACCGGGAAGTCAAGTGACCCTTCTTGTTTCCTTTCCTGATAATGCCCGGGCAATATTAAAGGAATATCAGATGGGACACTACTCATTTCCCATTCATGTACTTCTGACCCAGCATGCCAAATCGCTGGAAACAGAATTTCCTGAGCTTACTGTTTCAGTTATTAACGAAAAACACCCGCTTCATATATATAAAGCGGTCTTTTCTATGCTGAGCAGTAAAGCTGTGATTGTTGATAACTATTTTGTTTTGACAACCGTTTTGACCTGCAGACCTGATATCGAGTGTATCCAAGTTTGGCATGCGAATGGAGCGTTTAAACGATTTGGGTTAAAGGATATCAACACACAGAATCGTTCGCGGGCTGACGTGAGACGCTTTCGCAAAGTGTATGCTTCATTTGACCGGATTGTCGTCGGTTCTGAACATATGGCTGACATATTCAAGGAATTCTTCGATATAAAAGGTGATAAATTTCTTCGGTTTGGCGTGCCTTTAACCGATGCTTACTATGAGGTGAAGGAAAACAGCAGTGACCTTAAAAGCAAATATCACCTGCCGGCAGAGAAAAAAATCATCCTGTATGCGCCAACCTTTAGGGATCATCAGTTTGAAAGCTTTTCGCTGCCATTTTCAGAAAAACAGCTGCAGCATGATTTAAAAGGAGAATATTTACTTGCAGTAAAACTTCATCCTGTTATGAAGCAATATGCTCAATTGCATGGGGATAGTGCGTGGATAAAAGACGTATCAGACCTCCCTCTTGCAGACCTTTTAAAAATGAGTGATCTGTTAATATCAGATTATTCTTCTGTCCCTTTTGAATTTGCTTTGCTGGACAAACCCATTTTGTTTTATACGTATGATATGGAGGCTTACAACAGAACCCGCGGTTTAATCCGTCATTATACAGAGGTAATCCCCGGAGTTCCTTGCCGTGATTCAGGAATGCTCTTGGACCAGCTGAAAGATATGAACAGGCTTCAAGCTGAAGTGGAGCGCTTTTCACGTGAATGGAATCTGTACTCGAGAGGGAATGCCAGCAAGCTGCTTTTAAGCTATGTAAATGAGAAATCAAGCTGATCTTTATATATAATAGAGATCGGTATTGCAAATAATATGAAAACCTTTTATAAAACATTATGAGTTGTAGTAAGGAAGGAGTCATTTTATGATTTATGCTGAGATTCTAGCCGGTGGAAAAGGTTCCCGCATGGGGAACGTCAATATGCCAAAACAGTTTTTGCCGTTAAATAAACGCCCAATTATCATTCATACGGTTGAAAAGTTTTTATTAAATGACCGTTTCGATAAGATTTTAATCGTCTCCCCTAAAGAGTGGATTAACCATACAAAAGACATTTTAAAGAAATTCATCGGGCAGGATGATCGCCTGATTGTCGTTGAAGGCGGCAGCGACCGTAATGAATCTATTATGAGCGGCATCCGCTATATTGAAAAAGAATTCGGTATTCAGGATGATGACGTGATCATCACTCACGATTCTGTGCGTCCGTTTCTCACTCATCGCATTATCGATGAAAACATTGATGCTGTTCTTCAATACGGCGCGGTTGATACTGTTATCTCAGCCATTGATACAATTATTGCTTCAGAAGACCAGGAATTTATTTCTGATATCCCTGTCCGCGATAACATGTATCAGGGGCAAACACCGCAAAGCTTCCGGATCAGCAAATTGGTCGAGCTTTATAATAAACTGTCCGATGAGCAAAAAGCTGTCCTTACTGACGCTTGCAAGATCTGCTCGTTAGCAGGTGAAAAAGTGAAGCTGGTCCGCGGTGAAGTCTTTAACATTAAAGTAACGACACCATATGACTTAAAAGTGGCTAATGCCATTTTACAGGAGCGAATTTCACAATGATTAATCAAACATATCGTTTAGTTTCTGCCCGACAATTTGAAGTGACATATAAAGATAAAGTTGTCCATTCAGATAAGGTCGTCGTCCGTCCTACCCATTTATCCATCTGTGCTGCAGACCAGCGTTATTATACTGGCTCACGCGGCAAAGAAGCGATGGACAAAAAACTGCCAATGGCTCTGATCCATGAAGGAATCGGAAAAGTCATGTTTGATCCGACAGGCACATTTAAAGTCGGAACCCGGGTGGTTATGGTGCCAAATACACCGGTTGAAGAGCATGAAGTCATCGCGGAGAATTACCTGCGGTCCAGCAGATTCCGTTCAAGCGGTTATGATGGATTTATGCAGGATTATATGTTCATGGCGCCTGATCGGCTTGTTGAGCTTCCAGACAGCATTAATCCGCATGTCGCAGCCTTCACTGAGCTTATTACAATTGCAGTTCACGCGCTTTCCCGCTTTGAGCGCATGGCGCATAAGAAGCGTGACACATTCGGTGTCTGGGGGGACGGAAATCTCGGATTTATCATGACGCTTCTACTGAAGAAAAAATATCCAGACAGCAAGGTGTTTATTTTCGGAAAAACACCTTACAAGCTTGATCATTTTTCTTTTGTTGATGCAGCTTATCAAATTAACGACATTCCTGAAGATGTCAGAATCGATCATGCCTTTGAATGCGTGGGCGGACGCGGCAGTGAAAGCGCAATTGAGCAAATCATTGCCCATGTCCATCCTGAAGCGTGTGTAGCGCTCTTAGGCGTATCTGAATACCCTGTTGAAATTGAAACAAGAATGGTGCTTGAAAAAGGGATTACGCTGATCGGCAGTAGCCGAAGCGGACGCGAGGATTTTGCCCGTACTGTAGACTTTTTAGCTCAATACCCTGAAGTCGTTGATTATTTAGAAACATTAGTTGGCGGACGCTTCCCGGTACGCAGTATTGAGGAAATTACAAACGCGTTTGAAGCAGATTTGACTTCATCTTGGGGAAAAACTGTTATTGAATGGGAAATTTAAACAGTGAAAACATTCCTTACGCAAATTGTAAAAGGAGTATTCGGCACTGCTTATAAACTATTGAGCGCTTTATTACCAGTACAGCACAACAAAATTGTCATAGCTTCCTATCGTGAGGATCATTTAAGTGATAATTTTAAAGGTGTCTATGAAAAGCTGAAGCAAGATCCAACTCTTCGCATCACCCTGCTGTTCCGCAAGATGGATAAGGGGCTGATCGGACGAGCTGCATATTTGCTTCATCTTTTCAGCTCGTTATATCACCTTGCAACATGCCGCGTGCTTTTGTTGGATGATTATTATTTTCCTTTGTATGTTGTGCCAAAACGAAAGGAAACTGTTGCCATCCAGCTTTGGCATGCTTGCGGCGCGTTTAAAAAATTTGGCTACAGCATTGTGAACAAGCCGTTCGGCCCTTCTTCTGATTATTTGAAGATTGTTCCCGTGCATTCAAACTATGATTATGCCATTGTCAGTGCACCCGCTGCCGTTCCGCATTTCGCCGAAGCCTTTCAAATGGAGCAAAAGCAGATTTTGCCGCTCGGCATTCCAAGAACGGATTATTTTTATCATAAGGAACATATTCGCACTGTACTGGATGAGTTTCATCGGGTTTATCCTGAACTGAAGCATAAAAAAAAGCTTTTGTATGCTCCTACTTTTCGAGGCAGCGGACATCATCAAGAGGGTGACGCTATACCGCTTGATCTGCTACAATTAAAATCGGCGCTAAACCATAAAGATTATGTCGTGATCCTCCATCTTCATCCGTATATGCGCAAACATGCGCACACGGAAGAGGATGATTTTGTGCTGGATTTAACTGATTCGTACTCTTTGTACGATTTGATGGCAATCTCTGATGGGCTGATAACCGATTATTCTTCAGTTATTTTCGAGTACAGCCTGCTGAAACGTCCGATGTATTTTTACTGCCCGGATTTAGAAGACTACTTGGAAGAACGTGATTTCTACTACCCGTTTGAATCGTTTGTACCCGGGCCGATTTCGAAAGACGTTCCATCGCTTGTACACGATATCGAGAGTGATCACGAGGCTGATACGAAACGTATTGAAGATTTTTCACAGGCATTTATCACCCATCAGGACGGCAAATCTTCAGAGCGGGTAGCCGATTTTATTTCATCATTTTTAACATCTGGTGCCGATTAGGAGAAAGTGAGGTACAAAGTGAAGCTGGCAAGAAAGATTAAGAACAGACTTTTCAGATCAAAAAAGAAAACGCAAAAAGAAAATGCAGCTGTCATTGTCCATCCAGCTGATAACAGGGTTTTTTCTCTATTTGATAAAACGAAGCGAATTGAAGAAAACCAGCAAGTCCCTGTCAGAAAGATTTCTGAGTTTTCTTGGAATGGGTCAATTCTAAAAATTGCGGGTTATATGTATATCAAGGGCCTGCCGCTTCAAAAAGAGGATCAGGTTCGAAAACGTTTATTATTGGTGAACAACGGTGTTTTATTTACAGCTGTTTCACTGCGGGATGTTCCGGTAGATAAGCTGTCAATTGATACTTCAAATGTGCCTGGAGCCTATAAGTGGGCAGGATTTTCACAGCAGATTAACTTTTCTAAGCTGATGAATGACAAACCTCTTCCGCAAGGCGAGTATAAGCTGTTTCTCGAGATTGAAGCTGTAGATGACCAAAATGTAAAACATCAGGAAGTGCATACAGTCGGAAATGTAAGTAATTTCCTTTCTAATGATGTGTATGCCACAAAAATGGAATTTCATTCTGCTAAAAAGCTGATGAAGTTCAATTTAATCGTTAATTATGATGAGGGCGAAAAGACGATTAATTTGTCTTGCAACAAACTGCAGGAAATTGATCCGAGCCTTTTGGAGCTGGATACTGGAAAAGAGGCAAACCGCTTTTTGCGCAAGCTGAATACAAGCTTATTCCATTTTGCTTATGATGTATTCCGCCTGCTTCCAATTAAGTCTAATAAAATTGTCTTTGCTTCTGACAGCCGGCTTGATATGACAGGAAACTTCGAATTTGTTTATGAAGAGCTGCTGAAACGTGAAGAAAATTTTGATTTCAAATTTTTCTTAAAGAGCAGCATTCGAGATAGAAAAAGCCTGTCTGAACTGATGTCGATGGCTTATCATTTTGCGACAAGCAAAATCATTTTTATAGATGATTTTTATCCGATTATTTATCCGTTAAAAATCCGTAAAAATGCGGACCTTGTCCAGCTGTGGCATGCTGTCGGCGCCTTTAAGACATTCGGCTACAGCCGAATCGGTCTGCCAGGAGGACCGTCACCGCATTCGAAAAACCATAGAAACTACACGAAGGTTATTGTCAGCTCTGAAAATATACGGAAGCACTACGCAGAGGGCTTTGGGGTAGATATTGAGAACGTCATTGCTACGGGCGTACCGCGAACAGACTTTTTCTTTGATGAAGCGAAGAAGGCATTTGTAAAAGAACGCCTTTACACGGAATATCCGTTTCTAAAGGACAAAAAGGTCATTCTTTTTGCTCCAACCTTCCGCGGAAACGGTCAGCAATCAGCTCATTATCCTTTTGAAGTGCTTGATTTTGACCGTCTGTATCGAGAGTTAAAGGATGAATATATCTTCTTATTCAAAATTCATCCATTCGTACGAAACGATGCCAATATACCTTATCAGTACAGCGATTTCTTTTATGATTTCTCTTCGTTCAGGGAAATTAACGAGCTATTGCTCGTAACAGATATTCTGATAACGGATTACTCTTCTGTTTGCTTTGAGTATGCTTTATTAAATAAACCAATGATCTTCTTCAGCTATGATGTAGATGATTATATTCGCAAACGTGATTTCTATTACGATTACTTTGACTTTATTCCTGGCCCTCTTGCGAAAACGTCTGAGCAAATGATTTCGATCATTAAAGAAGAGAAGTATAACTTTGAGCAAATTGATTCATTTGTTCATTATTTCTTCGATGATCTTGATGGAAAAGCAAGTGAGCGAGTCGTCGATCAAATTGTTTTCCCTCAGGAAGAAGAGCCATCAGAGGATAAGGTTCTTAAAAGATAAATCAAAAACACCTTTTGCAGCCGCAAAAGGTGTTTTTTTTATCGATATTCCGGAACATCAAAGTAAAGTGTATAGCCGTCCAGCAATGAATACAGGCTGTACATGCGGTTTACTTGTTTGTACGCCCAGCCGATGTCTGTTGCGTATTGATGTGTCGCTGTAGCTGACCATCTCATTTTGTACAGTGTGTCCTGATTGTAAGCTGTGTTGTGGATATACGATGAGCCTATGAATTTAGCTCCGCCGATAATGGCCGCTTCTGGTGTGAACCAGCCCTGTTCGTACGCATATTTGGCTCCGTAGTAATTCGGATTGCTGTCGTATGCTCCAATTCCATACATGTTGTATACGGTCTTTCCGTTATAGGTTAATCCATTGGCTAAAGCGGATGTCCCGTTTCCTGTTTCCAGAAGAGCGTGTGAGATTAAATACAGTTCGTTGATGCTATATTGATTGGCGGCATCGATAAATGCCTTTGCTCTCCCTGTCAGGATGCCTTTACCCGCAAGCACTTTCTGATTGACCTCAGTAACGCTGAGGCCCGCTGTCTGTGACAGCTTGAGAAATTGGAAGTAGTATTTGCTGTCTCTGGAAAAGTTATTCGGATCCACGTATTGAACTACTTCATCACTGCTTGCGTTTCGCCAGCCCAAATTGATCTTAGCCCAGCCGTTTATCTGTCCGATGATTTTCACTTTATCGCCTTTTTTAAATTGGCCGATCACGTTTGTCGGGCTGACTTCCGGCGTTGACCGGATATTTAGTACATCAGCCGTAACGGTTGATGTTGCTGTATTAATGTACGTGAGCGATACGTAAGCCGCTCCGTCTGTTTGCGGACTTACTGTCATTTGTTTTTGGACCATATCACGAAGCGAGAGATTGTAATTTGTTTTCATGATTTGCGGGCCGTTTTTGATCTTCACGATAGATGATGTCCATCCGTATAATTGTTTTAGCTTCGTTGATGCCGCAGCAGCTGTATTATTGCCTGTGAACTGCTCATTTACGCTGATTTTATAAAGCGTATTGCTTTTCGTTGTATAGCTCGGGGTTACACTTTTCGATTTAAGATAGGTTAACCCATTGTTCAATGCTGTTTTGCTGCTGAGCTGTGTTGTCACGATTTTGTATTGTGTATATGCAGTCTGGCCTGTTTTTGATGTTGTGACTGCGATTTTATTTTGCTTGAAAAATGTTAAAACGCGGTCAATCTCTTCTTGGCTGATGATAGCTTCAGTTGTGATTTGGTAGCTGCTCGCAGCTGTCTGACCGGTTTTCTGGCTTGCTGCTGATATATGATTTGATTTGAAAAACGTGAGTGCCTGATTGACTTTCGTTTGATCAAACAGAGATTCGGTTGTGATTTTAAACGTGTCAGCTATTTGTTTTTTGACGGATTTCGCAGAAGCACTCAGCTGATTTTGCTTTAATATGTTCAAGCCCTTTGTGACTTTTGCTTGATCTGATGTTTCTTCTGAGATGAGCTGATATTGATTTTCTGCTGTTGATCCAGCTGCTGTTTTTGCAGCTTTTACTTTTTTCTGAGCAAAGAAGGCTGCTGCTTTGTTTGCTTGCTGCTCGCCTAAAATCTTTGCCGTCGTGATTTGATAAGCTGCAGACGTTGTCGTTTTTTTGACGCTGGATGACGTGTAATGCCATTTTTTCTTTTTAAAGAAAGTGTCTATTTTTTGGAGCTGCTGTTTTGTTATACCCTTCATATTCACGGTATATGATGTGCTTTTTCCAACCTGTTGATAACTGCCGGATACGCCGGTGTTTTTCTTGATTTGGCTGATGGCATCCTTTACTGTATTCAGCCCTTTGAAATAAGCTGATTGGACATTGTATGACTCAACGGTTGTTTTTTGATTGATGGACTTGTAGCTGCCTGTGATGCCAGTGCTCTGTTTCAGCTGCTGCAATAGAATCTTGGCATTCGCTTCACCTGAAATGGCAGCAGTTGTGAACGTATAATAGGCTTGCCCTTTCACTGTTTCCTTTAATGATGCCTGCAGCCCAGATTCCTTTTGGAAGGCGTTTTTGATCTGCGCTGCTCTGCTGTCTCCCACGATTGTGCCAGACTGAATGGTTGTGACAGACACCGTGTGTGTGATGGGCTGATACGAGCTTTTAATCCCCGTTTGCTTGGCCAGGCTCTGGATAAGCGCCTTGACTTTTGTCTCATCAGCAATGTCTGATGTCATGACGTTCATATAGGGCTGAGCTGCTCCGTAAGCTTTTACAGCGCCAGCCACTCCCGTCTCCTGTTTCAGCTTTGCTAGGATAGTGTTGGCCTGTTTTTCTCCGGAGATGGCACCTGAAGAGATGGTGACATATGGCTGTTTGCTTCCAACAGGACTTGACGTTCCTGTAATCGATGTCTGTTTGGCGAGTCCGCTCAGTATTGCTTTCGCTTCTGATTCGCTATGAATGCCTGAGGCGGAAATTTGGTAGGTCGTTGTTGTGCCTGAAGCCTGATAGGATGCATCCCAGCCAGTATCTTTTTCCAGTTTGGCGACAGCTTGTGAGGCTTGGCTTTCTGTACTGAACGTATTCGACGGCTCTACTTTATATAGTGAGTAGTCGGTATACGCGGCTGCCTGGGCAGAACCAGATATGGCAAAAAAGGCAAGGGACGCGGCGGATAGAAGCATAGGTGCGATTAGTCTCTTTTTCATTCCTTCTCCTCTTTCTTATTCTATGAGTATATAAAACTAGTTTATTTATCGGCACGCGCATGCTTCATTTATAGGTGAATCACTTCCATTTTCTAATAAAAAAAACTTAATCTCGAAGTGAGATTAAGTTTAAATATGAGACACGATAAGGGTACAAGTTCCTTTTATCGTAAAATCGGGCATTTGAGCCGGCAAAATAAAGTGATCGCCTTTTTTGAGCGGACATGTTTTGTCCTCATCCATGAGCAAACCGCTTCCTTCTATCACGCTGCAAATCAGAAAGGATTCATCCTGAGCCATTTCAGCTTCGCCATTGATGTCCCATTTATACACCGAAAAATATTCCCCTTGGACAAATGTTTTAATGGTTATTCCTTTTCTTGATTCTGTCGATTCATCTATATACCCGTCCACATGGGGAACCGTGGCGGCATTGACCGCTTTGGCAAAATGAAGCTCTCTCGGACTTCCGTTGCTATCAACCCGGTCATAATCGTACACCCGGTATGTGGCATCTGAATTTTGCTGAGTCTCTAAAACAAGGGCCCCCTTGCACAATGCATGCAGCGTTCCGCTCGGCACATAATAAAAATCACCCGGTTTAATTTTGATTCTTCGCAGCAGGCCCTCCCAGTCACCGCTGTTGATCATTGTGACAAGTTCGGTTTTTGAGCGGGCCGTATGCCCGTAAATGATTTCTGCGTTTTCCTTACAGTCGATAATGTACCAGCATTCCGTCTTGCCGAGTTCTCCCTCTTCGTTTTCTCCGGCATAGTAATCATCAGGGTGAACTTTAATTGACGTATCTTCCCGCACATCCAGCAGCTTTGTCAGAAGCGGAAACCGATCCCCTTCTACGCCGCCGAATACTTCACGGTGCTCTTCCCAAAGCTCGATTAATGTCTTTCCTTTATACGGGCCATTTGCAACAGTGCTCGGTCCTTTTGGATGAGCGGAAATGGCCCAGCATTCCCCCGTTGATTCTGAAGGAATACTGTATCCAAATCTATCTCGTAAAGCGGTTCCGCCCCAGATTTTTTCTTTAAACACAGGCGTTAGAAAAATCGGTGATTGCGTCATGATCCGTACCCCTCCCCTGTAAATAACTGATCATCATTTTCCCGGTGCGCCCCTCTTACAAACGCCCGTATAAGCTGTCTTTTTTCCGATGACAACATATGTACAAAGCATCATCTTTTCACTACCCCTTCAAAGAAAACGCTTCCTATCTATTATATCACGTCGAAAAGAAGCTTTGTTTCAGCCTTTTCCTCGATAAGAATAATTCTCCTTTTTTGATACAAATTAATAAAAACCGTCAATCTGTTTACGAAGGAGAGAAACTATGCAAATCGACTCTGATCTCCAGAACAATTTAAACACACTGAAAAAAACATTGGGACAAAACGACGATATGATGTTTTATACATTTGCTTTCGGAGATAGCAGACAAAAGGCGTGTTTACTGTATATTGACGGTCTGACAGAGAATAAAATGCTGGCGCAATACGTCATTTCTCCTTTACAAAAAGAGGCGTTAGCCCATAAGGAAAGCTCGATTGAAGACTTATCCGCCTTTTTTTTCGGCTTTCACCACAGCGTTGTTTCTACAATGAAAGAAATAGAGCAACTCGTTTTTTCAGGTCAAGCCATTTTGCTCGCTGATGGCTATCGCGGAGGATTAGCTTTCGACACAAAGTCAGTCGCAACACGCAGTCTTGATGAACCCTCCTCCGAAGTCGTGGAACGCGGCCCTAAAATAGGATTTATTGAAAAGCTGCGGACAAACACGGCGCTTATACGTGAACGGACGAGTGACCCTAATCTTGTCATCAAAGAAATGACACTCGGAAAAAGGACGAAAAAGAAAATCGCTGTCGCTTATATTCAGGATATCGCCCCCGATTATGTCGTCAAAGAAGTGTTTAAAAGGCTGAAATCAGTCAATATAGATAATTTGCCGGAATCGGGGACGCTTGAACAGCTGATTGAAGACGAACCATTTTCAATTTTCCCCACGATTTTAAGTACAGAACGGCCAGATCGTGTAGAGGCTGCTCTATTAGAAGGACGAGTATCCATATTAGTGGATGGTACGCCGTTTGCTTTGATTGTACCGGCTACGGTTGACGAATTTATTCATTCGCCCGATGATTACAGCCAGCGCTGGATCCCAATGTCACTTGTACGCCTTCTTCGTTATTCCAGCATCCTGATCACCATTTATTTGCCCGGTCTGTATATTTCTCTCGTTTCTTTTCACACCGGGCTGTTGCCGACTAGAATGGCCATTTCCATTGCAGGCAGCAGGCTTAACGTACCGTTCCCGCCTTTTATAGAGGCCTTTATCATGATCTTTACGATCGAATTGATTCGAGAAGCCGGATTAAGGCTGCCTAAGCCGATTGGACAGACAATTGGCCTTATCGGCGGGGTCGTCATCGGACAGGCAGCTGTTCAGGCACAAATTGTCAGTGCGCTTATGGTCATTGTCGTTTCTGTCACAGCACTGGCATCCTTTACCGTTCCTTCATACGCCTATAACTTTCCGCTGCGGATCATTCGGATCGGGGTTATGATAAGTGCAACAGCGCTTGGCATGTATGGCGTTATAATGGTTTATCTGTTTGTGATCGGCCATCTCATGCGCCTGAAAAGCTTTGGACAGGATTACATTATCCCGATCATGGCGCAGCCTGGACAGGATTTGAAAGACACAGTCATCCGTATTCCCACGATGTTTTTAAAAAGAAGACCGACACGAAACGATCCCGAAGATAACATCAGACAAAGGTGATGGCTATGAGGAAATCAGAGCATAAACTGACATTTATGCAGACGCTCATTATGATCAGCAGCACACTGATCGGTGCCGGGGTTCTAACCCTTCCCCGCTCAGCTGCCGAAACCGGCAGTCCGAGCGGATGGCTTATGATACTGCTGCAGGGCGTTATTTTTATTATCATTGTTCTGCTTTTTTTGCCTTTCCTTCAAAAAAACAGCGAAAAAACTCTTTTTAAGCTCAACAGCATTGTAGCTGGAAAATTCATCGGCTTTCTATTGAATTTATATATCTGTCTATATTTCATTGGGATTGTTTGCTTTCAAGCTCGGATTTTGGGAGAGGTTGTCGGATTCTTTTTGTTGAAAAACACGCCAATGGCAGTTGTTGTGTTTATATTTCTTGCAGTTGCCATCTATCATGTGGGCGGAGGCGTTTATTCAATTGCAAAAGTATACGCTTATATTTTTCCTATAACCCTTATTATTTTTATGATGCTTCTGATGTTCAGCTTTCGCTTGTTCCAGTTCGATTTTATCCGGCCTGTTTTTGAAGGAGGCTATCAAAGTTTTTTCTCTTTATTCCCAAAAACACTTTTATATTTCTCAGGATTTGAAATCATCTTTTATCTCGTCCCATTTATGAGAGATCCAAAGC
This sequence comes from Bacillus sp. YP1, assembly GCF_000877815.1. Classification (NCBI taxonomy): domain Bacteria; kingdom Bacillati; phylum Bacillota; class Bacilli; order Caryophanales; family Bacillaceae; genus Bacillus; species Bacillus sp. YP1. The sequence continues at coordinate 3,318,964 of NZ_CP010014.1, forward strand.
AAGCGAAAAAGGCTGTTGCTTTTGGGATCGGGACTTCTACAGTGTTCTACAGCATTACTTTGTTCATTGTGATTGGCTGTATGACTGTGGCTGAGGCAAAAACGGTGACATGGCCGACCATTTCCCTCATCCACGCATTAGAGGTTCCGGGTATTTTTATTGAACGATTTGATTTGTTCTTACAGCTGACCTGGACAGCTCAGCAATTTACCTGTATGCTCGGATCCTTCAAAGGCGCCCATATCGGGTTAACGGAAATCTTTCATCTAAAAAATAAAAACAATGCTTGGCTGCTGACTGCAATGCTGGTTGCGACGTTTTTCATAACGATGTATCCCAAGGACTTGAATGACGTGTTTTATTACGGGACGCTTCTTGGATATGCTTTCTTAATTGTGATTGCAATTCCATTCTTCGTCTGGCTTTTAAGCTGGGTACAGAAAAAACTTGGGAGGAGTCAGCTGCAATGAAAACAGCAACAAAACTCGCAGTCATGTTTCTAATGCTGCAGGTTCTCTGCGGGTGCTGGGATGTTAAAAATATTGAGAAACTATCCTTTGCCAGAGGGCTGGCGATTGATGAGACAGATGATCACCAGTACAAACTGACGTATCAAAACCTTCTTCCCCAAAGCGAAGACAGCCAATCATCCGGAAAACCCGAATTTGTTAATGTGACGTCCTACGGGAAAACGATCCTGGAAGCAGTCAGTGACGTATCCATCAAGGACCCTCCTGTTTATAGCGATCATTTAAAAGTGATTCTTTTGGGAGAAAAACTGATGAGGAATCAAAATGTAGACCAAGTCTTCAACCACTTTATCCGGGATGATGAGCTGCGGCGAAGCAGCTATTTGATGGCAGCCCGAGGGAATGCAGCTGATGTTTTCACAAAAGGAAACCCCAATCAGCAGCAGCCGATGCCCTCAGAAAAACTGATTGATTTGACAACTCACAGCGGATATAACGGTAAGATTATGATACCGCTGCGCATCGGCAGAGCATCTATATACTCTCAGAACGGGTACAGTTATCTTATTCAAGCCGTGAAAAACCAAAAGGGAAAAGCCAAGTATGACGGTTCAGGCGTTATCAAAAGAGGCAGCAATAAACTCGTTGGGTTTCTTTCAGCTGATGAAACCCAAACACTGACATGGGTCATGGGGACGATCCAAGGCGGTGTCATGCCAACGACAGATAAAGGACATCCGATTACGTTTGAAATTAAAAAGTCGAAAACGAAAATTAAGCCCGTCATTGAAAACGGAAAGCCTGTCTTTCAGATTTCTGTTAAAACAAAGGGCATCCTGACAGAAGACCAAAACCCGAATGAAAACTCCTTTAGCAAAAGATATTTGCACAGGCTGGAGAACATTTTTGAGAAAAAGCTTGAACGAGACGTAAAGCAGGTAATGGATAAACTGCAGCACGAGTATAAAACCGATCCGGTCTTTTTATCAGACCACATAAGGATTCAACACCCTAACTACTGGAATAAAGTAAAAGGGCATTGGGATGAAATATTTTCTGAGGCTGATTTTAAGTACGATATTTCTTTTAAAATCATTAACTTTGGTACGGTGGGAAAGTAAGCAATCAAAAGGGTGCGCATGATCGCGCACCCTTTTTTATGTTCCGACAGTCTGCTGTTTTCCGGCTGCTCCTCCCTGTCCGTTTTTGTCCCGTAAATCCTGCTCAATTTCTTCAAGGCTTTTTCCCTTTGTCTCTGTCACTTTAAATCGAACAAATAAGAACGCCATGATACCGATCGCGGCATAAATCAGGAATAAATAACTGATTCCGATCGCTTCCATTAATATTGGATAGGTTAGTGAAACAATCAGTGTCCCAACGTGCAACATTAAGGTCGAAACACCGGTCCCGATTCCTCTGACGTGAAGGGGGAACAATTCAGGAAGCATCACCCACACAACCGGTCCCCAGCTGACCGCAAAGACAACGATAAACACGCCTAAACAAATGACGGTCGTCCATGAGGCAGCCGGAGTGTTATCGAAAAAGAGATTTACTAAAGCGAGAACGATCAAGCTGATCACCATTCCCGCATTCCCGAATAGCAATAACGGCTTTCTTCCAATCTTGTCGATGATTTTAATCGCTACTAATGTCATGACAACATTGACTGTGCCGATTCCGACCGTGCCTAAAATCGAAGCGGAGTTTCCAAATCCGACGTTTGTAAAGGTCTTTGGCGCATAGTAGATGATCGTATTCGTTCCGATAAATTGCTGCAAAAAAGCGAGTCCCAAACCTGCAATAAGCGCTGGGCGCACCCATGGATCGAACAGCTCCTTCAGACCGCCTTCATCCTGCTTTTCCGCTTCTTTTATATCATGTATTTCCTGATCAATATCTTTTGTGCCACGCAATTTTTCAAGAATTTTCTTTGCTTTGCTTTCTTCGCCATTCGTGAACAGCCAGCGCGGGCTCTCCGGCATAAACAAAATGCCAATGAGCAAGAGCAATGACGGCACAGCAGCCAATCCAAGCATCCAGCGCCACGCTTCGGCATCGGCAAATATGTAATTGACAATGTAAGAAAGAAGGATGCCGACCGTGATCATCAGCTGATTCAGCGATGACAGCGCCCCGCGTTTATGTTTTGGCGCCAGTTCAGATAAATAAAGGGGCACGATTGTCGTCGATGTTCCGACTGCAAGTCCTAAAATGATGCGAAACAGCACCATGACTCCCGTATTTGGGGCCAGTGCGACACCAAGACCGCCTATACAAAACAGCAGCGCGGCTGCCATAATTGCTTTTTTTCTTCCGAAACGGTCAGTCAGCTTGCCGGCTGCTCCTGAGCCTAATATCGCCCCAACCAGCAAGGAGCTGACAACAAGACCTTCTGTAAACGCGTTTAAGCCTAACTCCTTTTTCATAAATAAAATAGCTCCGGAAATCACTCCGGTATCATAGCCATATAACGCGCCTCCAAGAGCTCCGAAAAAATAAAGCCATATATTTGACTGCTTTTTCATAAAAATGACTCCCTTTCTCCATCAGCTGCAATGACATTGTCTGTGGGATTTTTTTAGAAATCTTTTAGCCTCTTTTTCCGGCTATTAAACCTTTTTATTTTGCTGATCATAGGTTTTCCAATCATTTACTTGTATTTTTTTCAATGTCACTGAAACATTTTACCTGCTGCGGCGTCCAATATAAGGTGATTCAGCACATCATCATTATCAATTTTCAAAAACAAGAACTTATAAATATAGGAATATTTATCGAAAAATGTCTTTCGAGGAGTTGCCCCATGGCAAATAGAATGGTACGCTTCAAATATTAAAGAAACGTGAGGTATTGATATATGGAAGAACGAACACAACGCAGAAAGAAAAAGAGAAAACTGAGAAAATGGGTGAAAGTCGTTGCCGGTTTAATGGCTTTTCTAGTCATTGCGGCAGGCTCTGTCGGCGCCTACGCTTTTGTAAAGCTGAACAATGCTTCTAAGGAAGCTCATGTCAGCCTTGCACGCGGAGAACAATCCGTAAAACGGATCAAAGAATTTGATCCTGGAAAAGATTCATTTTCTGTATTGCTCTTAGGAATTGATGCCAGGGAGAAAAACGGCGAGACCGTCGATCAGGCAAGAAGTGACGCGAATGTGCTGGTTACATTTAATCGGAAAGAAAAAACAGCTAAAATGCTGAGCATTCCGCGTGATGCCTATGTAAATATCCCAGGCCACGGGTATGATAAATTCACACATGCTCACGCCTACGGCGGCGTTGACCTGACTGTGAAAACAGTTGAACAAATGCTGGATATTCCCGTCGATTATGTCGTAGAAAGCAATTTCACGGCTTTTGAAGACGTCGTAAACGAGTTAAATGGCGTCAAAGTAACGGTAAAAAGCGATAAAGTCATTCAGCAAATCAAAAAAGATACAAAAGGTAAAGTCGTTCTCCAAAAAGGAACACATACGCTTGATGGTGAAGAAGCGCTCGCTTACGTAAGAACACGTAAAGCGGACAGTGACCTTTTACGCGGGCAAAGACAAATGGAAGTGCTGAGCGCCATTATAGATAAATCAAAATCATTGAGCTCAATTCCGGCTTATGATGATATTGTGGATACGATGGGGCAAAATTTAAAAATGAACTTATCTCTTAAAGATGCCATCGGCCTGTTCCCGTTCATCACTTCATTGAAATCAGTTGAGTCTATTCAGCTGACGGGTTATGATTATGAACCTGCCGGAGTCTATTATTTCAAATTGAATCAGCAAAAGCTGCAGGAAGTTAAAGAAGAGCTGCAAAACGATTTAGGTGTATAATGAACGGGATGGCGATTACGCCATCCCGTTTTACATATTTCCTTATTGAAAATTATCAAAGTAACGATTAGCCTTAATTTATATGGATTATGTTTCACAGGCAAGCTGAACATACTACACGAAGCAGCTTCATTTTTAAGGAGGTTCCCCTACATATGAAATGTATTGCGATTGATCTAGACGGAACATTACTCAATAAAGAAAGCGTCATTTCTGCGGAAAACAGAGAGGCGATCAAGCGGGCCGTTGATGCCGGCATCCTCGTCACCATTTGCACGGGAAGAGCGACATTTGATGTAAAAGCGCTGCTGAATGACTTGGACATCCCTATCATTGCAGCTAATGGCGGCACGATCCATGACACGGGTTACCGTTTGATCAGCCGGACATTAATGGATCAGGAAGCCGGTAAAGCGATTGCTGATTACTTACTTTCAAAAAACATTTACTTTGAGGTATATACAGATGACCATCTGCTTTCTCCTTTTGACGGCGAAGCTAAGCTGCACGCGGAGCTTGACATTCTAAAGAGCGCAAACCCAAACGAGCAGACGGATGACTTGTGGCAAGGAGCCATGACTCAATTCAAACAGTTTGGCATTAAACCAATCCCTCATATCGAATCGGTTTTTGACGGCGGTGAAAACATTTATAAGCTTCTTTGCTTCTCCTTTGATATGGACAAGCTGAAACAAGCGAAGGAAGAACTGAAGCATCATAAAAAACTGGCGCAAACCTCTTCAGGAAAACATATTATCGAAATCCTGCCGGCCTCTTCAGGAAAAGGACGCGCGTTAACAAAGCTGGCTGACATATACGGAATTGAAACACAGGATATCTATGCGATCGGCGATAGTCCAAACGATTTGTCCATGTTTGAAGTCGCCGGACACCGAATCGCCATGGAAAATGCGATTGATGAATTAAAAGAAAAAAGCACCTTTGTCACAAAAAGCAATGACGAAAATGGTGTGGCCTACTTTATAGACCAGCTTCTTTCAGGACAATATGCATAAAGAAAAGACTCCAGAGATTGGAGTCTTTTTCTTTTATTGCACCCGTATACTTCCTGCGTATTTATCCTTCCAATATGTGCTCGTGTTCATATTGGTGATGGTCACGCCGTTTGATAATGTAACGTGAACAACTTGTCCGTTTCCGATATAGATGGAGGGATTTAAGCTTGTTGATTGAAAGAACACAATGTCTCCCGGCTTCAGGTCCGCCTTCTCAATCTTAGTTCCGGCATTGTACTGGCTTGTTGCGTATCGAGGCAGGGAAATACCAGCTGCTTTCTGGTAGACATATTGGACAAATCCAGCTGTATCAAATCCTGTCTCAGGTGTTACTCCGCCCTGTTTGTAAGGCACTTCTCCGACATAAAGCGTCGCTTCGGAAACAATCGGATTTTCTTTCGGGATTGTCAGGTTGTCAAATCGGCGAATACCCGTCATCTTCGATTTCCAGTAATCCTCTGACAAATAGGAAATGGTTACTTTTTCTGACCGGCTTGCCTGAATGAACCTGCCTGCGCCCGCATAAATGCCTGCATGTGAAATTCCCGTTTTATACGTATTACTGAAATAGACGACATCACCAGGCGTTATGTTCTGAGGGGCTACCTTCTCGCCCACTGCCCACTGCTGTTCGGCTGATCGTGGCAGATAAATGCCGAGTGCCTGTTGAAACACATATTGCACAAGCCCCGAGCAATCAAAGCCCTCTGACGGCGTGCTTCCGCCAAACACATATGGGACACCGATATATTTTTCAGCCTCCTGTACGACAGGAACATCAGCCGTTGCCGGATCGGCAGCGATTCGTCTCGCCCCGATATAAGTTCCGCTCCAATAGCTGCTTTTTTTGTAATTGGTGATGATAACCCCTTTTGACTGTGTACTGTGAACCATTTGGCCGTCTCCGATATAAAGGGCGTCATGTGTCGGAACAGTGCCGGTGCTCCCCTCTTTCTTGAAAAACAAAATATCACCCGGCTTCAGGTTTTCCGGCTTTACAGCTGTTCCGATTTTATACTGGTCGTTTACAGATCTCGGCAGATGAATATCAGCCTTACTGAACACATATTGTATCAATCCTGATGGATCGAAACCCTTTTTCGGCTTTTCCCCGCCATATTTATACTGATATCCAAGCAGGTTTTTTGCTTCGCTGACAATCAATTCTGATGATGTATCAGCTTCCGCAATCTCCGCTTTTGTCATAATTGGAACCAAAAAACAAATGATAACCGCCACAAGCAAAAACTTCTTCCAGTTTGCCAGTGTGTTCACTTTTATTATCTCCTCCTCTTTTTGCAGTTTTAACATCGGTATTTTTTTGAATATGTTAAGAGACTTTTTGATATTTTTACAGAATGAATATGCTGGGCAAATAAAAAGAGAGTGTCTCATCAGACACTCTCTTTTTTGAATTATTTATTGGCGTTTACCGGTTCTTCCTGCTGTTGGATTTTATTCATTTCCATATCAATCTTCTGTTTTTCCTGATCTGTCAGCTGATCATTGAATTTAAAAGCTGACATAAACATGAACACGATGGCTACGGCAACAAATGGCCAGATGGCTTTGACAAATTTCATCTTTATCACTCCGTTTATTTAGATTTTAGTTTGTCACTATGATCAATATCAAACGTCAGTTTTCCGTCTTCTACTTTCCAAGCGAAATTAGAGTCTTTCGTCAGTTCGCGAATAATGGTTTTCTGTTTAAGGCTGTCTTTTTTCACAGGTGCAGGTGTCGCTTCATGGATATCGATCGGTGTCACTTCAAAGCGGCCTGTTCCATTTTTCTTCAGGTGATACTGAACCAGTGCACTGTCTCTTGTTCTCGTCCAGCCTTGATCAAAGACAAAGTTGCCGAGGCTGTAGAAAATGACGGTTCCGTTATATACTTCAATCGGTTCTAAGACGTGCGGGTGATGGCCGACGATGATGTCAGCTCCCGCATCAGACATGGCTCTTGCAAGCTGGCGCTGGCGGTCATTTGGATCATTGTCATACTCTTGTCCCCAGTGTGACTGCACAACAACAATGTCAGCATGTTTTTTCGCTTCTGAAATCATAGGGATGAAGATTTCAGGATCTGCGGGCAGCACGCCCGGCGTATTCTTTTTAGCGGCGAAACCTTTCCCGGACACATCGGTAAAGCCAAGCGTTGCAATCGTTACCCCGTTGACTTTCTGGTACGAAATTTTCTTTTTCGCATCACTTAAGCTGTATCCCGCTCCAACGATATCAAGGTTTTGCTTCGCAAATTCTCCAAGTGTATCTTTCATGCCCTGAACGCCGTAATCCATTGCGTGGTTGTTGGCGCTGTTGAGAACTGTGAAATTCATGTCCTTCAAGACTTTTACTGATTCCTTATTCGTCTGCAGATGAATCTTTTTATCTGCTTGTTTATAATTCTTTTGATAGGTTACCGGGTTTTCGAAGTTTCCTGCTACATAATCCGAAGCTCTAAAGATCGGTTCAACATATTGAAAAATACTGTCTGCCCCTTTTTGCTCCGTTACTTTTTCAACATAGCGTCCCATCATAATATCGCCTACAAATGAGGCTGAGAGTACGTCGTCAGAATACGTTTTGACCTTCGGCGTTTCCGCTTTTCCCGCCCACATGAAAGCGAACATAAGGACAAAAACGATCGGAATGGCAATAAATACGTGCTTATTGGTTTTCTTTTTTTGCTGTTTTGTCAGCTTTAGCAGCTTTTCATGAAAGCTCAGTTCTTTTTTCATCGTTTGACACACCTTACATTAAATTAAGTAGTAAACAAACATGATTGCAAAGGTCGCTCCGCTCAATAGCAGCGTGCTTCCGAACGTAATGGTTAAACCTTGTTTCTGAATGGTATTGGCAATTAAACCTGGCACGATGATGCCGATTCCTCTAAATTCTGCGATTTCAAATGGTACAATCGGGTATAGAAAATCAAACGCGATTTTCAGGACGATCCCTGTTATCAGCATGGCAGCGAATTTTCTGCGTCCGTACAAAATCATAAATTTGGATAAACCGTATTTCACAATAACATACGTGAGCAAGCTCACTAGCAAAACAAGTAAAATAAAGACCGGCTGATTAAACACAAGTCCTAAATATCCCGGTACAACAAGTCCTGCCGGCACGATCCCTGTTTTTTCCGCAAAAATTAAACTGAGTAGTACACCTAAAATTAGTGCGATGTATAAATCTGATCCGAACATGTCTGCATTTCCCCCTAGCTTACGAGCTGCTTTACCTTGTATTCGTGGATTTTTTCAATTAAAGGCTCTGCGGCACCATGAATATTGCCGACGCCATATATGACACGGTTGTGCATTCTTTTCTTTAACAATTCCATAATTTCATCTGTTGACTTATACTCTAGATCATGCAGTTTGTCTGCAGGAATTTTGCCTTCTTCGTAGGCTTTTACGATCGGTTCTGTTGTTTCACCGATTAAGATCAGTTCACTTGCTTCAATATAAGGCAATACGTCATTTGCGAATTGCTGTGTCCGATCGACACGGTCTGCGCGGCAGTTCATGATGATGATCGGATCATCGGTCGGGTAACCGATTTCTTTTACACGTTTCCATATATTCAAAGTAGAAGAAGCGTCGTTTGCGGCAAACCCATTAACAAAGTGCCCAGGCTCGCTCGGACTGATCAGCGGAAGAATTCTCATTGCTCCCGGATCTGGCGGCGCATTCAGCATTCCCTTAAATGCTGTTTCTTCGTCAATGCCGAGTGCTTGAGCCACACCCAGCGCCAGAGAAGCGTTATCAGGGAATACCATGTATTCAAATTTACGTAAATATTCATCTGTAATTTTTGAGTTATCAGCAATGATGACTTTTGTGTTTCGTTCTTTTGCTTTTTGTTTAAAGAACTCGGTATATTCACTATCTGTAATGACAAGATGGCCATTATAAGGAATTGTAGCGGTAAACGCTTCTGCAATTTCATCAAGCGTCGGCCCCATGACATCCATATGGTCTTCTAAAACATTCACAATGACGCCGATATTGGCCTGCAGAAGTTCTTCCTGAAAGATGATTTGATAATCTGGGTTAACAGCCATGCATTCACTGACAATCGCGTTAGCCCCTCTTTCTACTGTTTCTCTCATGACTTCTTTTTGCTCTCCGATATTCGGCCCCTGAGGTTTCCGTTTAATCGGCTTTTCCTCCGGTGTGTCCCAGTAAATCATTCTTGCATCTGTTCCTGTTGTTTTTCCAACAGTCTTGTAACCGGCTTCTATTAATATTCCGGTTGTCAGCCTTGTCACAGTCGATTTTCCGCGGATGCCGTTAATATTCACCCGAACAGGGAGGGCATCAATGTTTTTCTGATGTCGTCGTTTTTCTAATATTCCGATGACCAGTATGACAGCACAGGCTATAATGAGTAACCACATTGCTTTTCGACATCTCCTTCTATATTGTTGTAAATTCATTCATCAGTATATAGAATCACTATGAATTCTCAATCGGCATTATGTAACATAATCTTCCCTAATCGACTAAGCCAAACTTCTCTTTTGAAAGAGATTTTATACCTACAAACTGTTTTCTATTTTTGGAAAACAGCAGGACTTACACCTTATCACTTTTTTTAAAAATCGAAGAGAATGCGCTTTCATTTTTCTCCTGATATCCTTCTGGACGTATAGTCACACCCCGCTGTTTGTATTTAATATGCATTTCAAATCAATCTTTTTTTCAGCCTGTGTTATCAAGCATCTCCTGCTATCATGCGTGTTTCCGGTTCTTATGAACACAAAATAGTTTTATCCTGTTTCTTAAGGACAAGGTCATAATGTCATCCTTTCTGCATGGAAGCGGCAATATTAGGCCCATTCCAAAATGACTAATGGGACCAGCCATGAAAACGCTAAACATACGAGTCCGAATTCTCTAACATAATTAAACATTTTCTGGGATGATAGTCTTTTCTGTTTCTCACCATTTACAGGTCTAAACGCATGACTTTGAAACAATTTTAATAAAACTTAATATTTGTTCAAGAAATCTTCATCCATATTTGTGAAGACTTTGTCAAAAAAAGAGTGAAAACCTTAAATTTTTCAATTATATATACAATTTACAAGTAGATTTCTTTTGATATTTTTATTGCTAACTTCGGATTGTTCATGATAATCTATCTATGTAAACGGTTACATAAACAAGGAGGAACTGTTTTGGCTACAATTAAAGATGTCGCCGGAGCGGCGGGCGTTTCAGTTGCGACGGTTTCCCGCGTCCTGAATGATAACGGCTATGTACACGAAGAAACGCGAACGCGTGTCATAGCGGCGATGGCGAAGCTGAACTATTACCCGAACGAAGTCGCCAGATCTCTATATAAAAGAGAATCCCGACTGATCGGACTTTTGCTCCCGGATATCACAAACCCTTTCTTCCCCCAGCTTGCCCGCGGTGCGGAGGATGAATTGAACCGGGAAGGCTATCGCCTTATTTTCGGCAACAGTGACGAGGAATTGAAAAAAGAACTTGAATACCTTCAAACCTTTAAGCAAAATCATGTCGCAGGCATTATTGCCGCAACAAATTACCCGGATCTCGAGGAATACAGCGGCATGAATTATCCAGTTGTTTTTCTGGACAGAACACTTGAAGGGGCTCCTTCTGTGTCCAGTGACGGCTATACAGGAGGAAAGTTAGCCGCTCAGGCTATCATTCACGGAAAAAGCCAGCGCATTACGCTCTTGAGAGGACCCGCTCACCTGCCGACCGCTCAAGATCGATTTAACGGTGCTTTGGAAATCTTAAAGCAGGCTGAAGTTGATTTTCAGGTCATTAAGACGGCTTCATTTTCAATTAAAGATGCACAATCGATGGCGAAGGAGCTGTTTGCCGCTTATCCAGCGACAGATGGTGTGATCGCGAGTAATGATATTCAAGCCGCTGCCGTTTTACATGAAGCATTGCGGCGCGGAAAAAACGTGCCGGAGGACATTCAAATTATCGGCTATGATGACATTCCGCAAAGCGGACTTCTGTTCCCGCCACTTTCTACAATTAAACAGCCCGCATATGATATGGGGAGAGAAGCTGCCAAACTGCTTTTGGGTATCATCAAAAAACAGCCGCTGGCAGAAACGGCAATTCAAATGCCTGTCACCTATATAGGAAGAAAGACGACAAGAAAGGAAGATTAAGATGCGTAATATTTGTGTGATTGGTAGCTGTTCTATGGATTTAGTGGTCACCTCGGACAAACGCCCAAAAGCCGGTGAAACGGTTCTTGGCACGTCATTTCAGACTGTGCCGGGCGGCAAAGGAGCAAATCAGGCCGTTGCCGCAGCCAGACTTGGGGCGCAAGTGTTTATGGTTGGCAAGGTCGGAGACGATCATTATGGAACAGCTATTTTGAATAATCTCAAAGCTAACGGCGTTTGCACTGACTATATGGAACCGGTTACACATACGGAAAGCGGAACCGCTCATATTGTGCTTGCTGAAGGCGACAACAGCATTGTCGTTGTCAAAGGCGCGAACGATGACATCACCCCAGCGTATGCGTTAAACGCGCTCGAACAGATTGAAAAGGTCGATATGGTGCTGATTCAGCAGGAGATCCCAGAAGAAACGGTTGATGAGGTGTGCAAATACTGCCATTCTCATGATATCCTGATCATGCTAAACCCAGCACCGGCCCGCCCGCTCAAGCAGGAAACAATTGATCACGCCACCTATCTGACGCCGAATGAACACGAGGCTTCGATTTTATTCCCTGAGCTTACCATTTCTGAAGCTCTGGCGCTTTATCCGGCAAAGCTCTTTATTACGGAAGGAAAACAAGGCGTCCGCTATTCGGCTGGCAGCAAGGAGGTGCTCATCCCGTCCTTCCCTGTTGAGCCCGTTGATACAACCGGAGCCGGTGATACGTTTAACGCAGCCTTTGCCGTGGCCCTGGCTGAGGGAAAAGATATTGAAGCCGCATTGCGGTTTGCCAATCGTGCCGCTTCCCTTTCTGTCTGTTCCTTCGGTGCCCAAGGCGGAATGCCGACAAGAAATAAAGTAGAGGAGCTGCTGTCATGAAAAAACACGGTATACTGAACAGCCATCTTGCCAAGATTTTAGCCGACCTTGGCCACACTGATAAAATTGTCATCGCGGATGCCGGACTGCCGGTTCCTGACGGCGTTTTGAAAATTGATCTTTCACTGAAGCCGGGCCTTCCGGCTTTCCAAGATACAGCGGCAGTACTGGCTGAGGAAATGGCGGTCGAAAAAGTCATTGCTGCAGCTGACATAAAAGCATCCAATCAGGAGAATGCGAAATTTCTAGAAAATCTTTTCTCTGAACAAGAGATTGAATACCTTTCTCACGAGGAGTTTAAGCTGCTGACAAAAGAAGCAAAGGCAGTCATAAGAACAGGAGAATTCACACCATATGCCAACTGCATTCTGCAGGCGGGTGTGCTTTTCTAGAAAGGAGGATGAAACATGCAGATTGAAATGAAAGACATTCATAAAGCATTCGGAAAAAATCAGGTGCTGTCAGGCGTTTCCTTTCAGCTCATGCCTGGCGAGGTTCACGCATTAATGGGAGAAAACGGCGCCGGCAAGTCCACGCTTATGAACATTTTGACAGGCCTGCACAAAGCAGATAAAGGTCAAATCAGCATAAACGGAAACGAAACGTATTTTTCCAATCCGAAAGAAGCGGAACAGCATGGAATAGCCTTTATCCATCAGGAATTGAATATCTGGCCGGAAATGACCGTTCTTGAGAATCTATTTATCGGTAAAGAGATATCCTCCAAGCTGGGCGTCTTACAAACAAGAAAAATGAAAGCGCTAGCAAAGGAGCAGTTTGACAAACTCTCCGTCTCTCTTTCTCTTGATCAAGAAGCCGGCGAATGTTCCGTCGGACAGCAGCAAATGATCGAAATCGCAAAAGCGCTTATGACAAATGCCGAGGTCATCATTATGGATGAACCGACCGCAGCGTTGACTGAACGTGAAATCAGCAAGCTCTTTGAGGTCATTACAGCGTTAAAAAAGAACGGCGTCTCCATTGTCTATATTTCGCATCGCATGGAAGAAATTTTTGCGATTTGCGACAGAATTACCATCATGCGTGACGGAAAAACGGTAGATACAACAAACATCTCAGAAACTGATTTTGATGAAGTCGTCAAAAAAATGGTCGGACGGGAGCTGACTGAACGATATCCAAAACGCACTCCTTCTCTCGGTGACAAAGTATTCGAGGTGAAAAATGCCTCCGTAAAAGGGAGTTTTGAGGATGTCAGCTTCTATGTGCGTTCCGGTGAGATCGTCGGTGTTTCAGGATTAATGGGAGCCGGCCGGACAGAAATGATGAGAGCGCTGTTCGGCGTTGACAGGCTGGACACGGGTGAGATATGGATCGCTGGGAAAAAAACGGCTATTAAGAACCCGCAGGAAGCCGTGAAAAAAGGTCTCGGCTTTATTACAGAGAATCGCAAGGATGAAGGGCTCCTGCTCGACACCTCGATCCGCGAAAATATTGCCCTGCCCAATCTGTCCAGCTTCTCACCAAAGGGTCTCATTGATCATAAGCGGGAGGCTGAATTTGTCGATCTGTTAATCAAACGCCTCACTATCAAAACAGCATCACCGGAAACGCACGCACGCCATTTATCAGGAGGAAACCAGCAAAAAGTGGTGATAGCCAAGTGGATCGGCATCGGACCGAAAGTGCTTATCTTGGATGAGCCAACCAGAGGTGTGGATGTTGGCGCCAAACGAGAGATTTATACGCTGATGAATGAGCTGACCGAACGCGGCGTCGCTATCATCATGGTGTCATCAGAGCTGCCTGAAATTCTGGGAATGAGCGATCGGATTATCGTTGTCCATGAAGGCAGAATAAGCGGAGAAATCCATGCGCGAGAAGCAACACAAGAACGAATTATGACACTTGCCACGGGAGGGCGGTAATATGAAAACGGAACAACTGCAAACAGAACAAAAACGGATTCACTTCGACGGAGTCATGCAAAGACTCGGCCCGTTTCTTGGTTTATTTATTCTCGTTATCATTGTATCTATTTTAAATCCCAGCTTTCTTGAACCGCTGAATATTTTAAACCTGCTTCGCCAGGTCGCAATTAACGGATTAATCGCGTTCGGGATGACCTTTGTCATTTTGACAGGCGGCATTGATCTTTCTGTCGGCGCTATTCTTGCCCTGTCCAGTGCTTTAGTTGCGGGGATGATTGTGTCCGGTGTCGATCCGGTTCTCGCGATCATCCTTGGCTGTATCATTGGTGCCGTACTAGGCATGATCAACGGATTATTGATTACTAAAGGAAAAATGGCGCCCTTTATCGCCACGCTTGCGACCATGACTGTGTTTCGCGGACTGACGCTAGTGTATACAGATGGAAATCCGATTACCGGACTTGGCACAAACTACGCTTTTCAGATGTTCGGACGCGGTTACTTTTTAGGCATTCCTGTACCGGCGATTACGATGGTTCTTGCCTTTGTCATCCTTTGGGTGCTTCTTCATAAAACACCATTCGGACGCCGGACGTACGCAATCGGCGGCAACGAGAAAGCCGCGCTCATTTCAGGCATCAAAGTGACGCGCGTGAAAGTGATGATCTATTCTTTAGCCGGGCTTTTATCCGCTCTTGCAGGTGCCATATTGACTTCCCGCCTGCATTCGGCCCAGCCGACTGCGGGAGAATCGTACGAACTTGATGCTATCGCGGCAGTCGTCTTAGGCGGAACAAGTCTTTCTGGCGGCCGAGGACGCATTGTCGGCACGTTAATCGGGGTACTGATCATCGGCACACTTAATAACGGACTTAATCTGCTTGGCGTCTCATCATTTTATCAGCTGGTTGTCAAAGGGATTGTTATCTTGATTGCGGTATTATTAGACCGCAAGAAGTCAGCTTAGGAGGGTTTTCACATGAAAAAGGCTGTATCCGTCATTTTAACGTTATCATTATTTTTGTTAACCGCCTGTTCGCTTGAGCCTCCCCAATGGGCAAAGCCGTCAAACTCGGGGAACAAAAAGGAATTCACCATTGGCTTGTCCGTCTCAACACTTAATAATCCTTTTTTTGTCTCATTAAAAAAGGGTATCGAAAAAGAAGCTAAAAAACGGGGAATGAAAGTCATCATTGTTGATGCACAAAATGATTCATCGAAACAGACGAGTGACGTGGAAGATTTAATTCAGCAAGGTGTTGATGCATTATTAATCAACCCGACTGATTCTTCGGCGATCTCAACGGCAGTAGAATCTGCAAACGCAGTCGGTGTGCCCGTCGTAACAATCGATCGATCTGCCGAACAAGGAAAAGTTGAAACCCTCGTTGCTTCCGATAATGTAAAAGGCGGTGAAATGGCCGCGACGTTTATTGCCGACAAACTTGGAAAAGGAGCAAAGGTGGCAGAGCTTGAAGGCGTCCCCGGCGCATCTGCCACACGGGAACGCGGCTCAGGATTCCATAACATCGCAGACCAAAAACTCCAAGTTGTCACAAAACAATCAGCTGACTTTGACCGCACGAAAGGCCTGACTGTCATGGAAAACCTGCTGCAGGGACATCCTGATATCCAAGCTGTTTTTGCTCACAACGATGAAATGGCGCTCGGTGCTCTCGAGGCAATTAACAGCTCGGGGAAAGACATATTGGTGATCGGTTTTGACGGCAATAAAGATGCGCTCGCTTCCATTAAAAACGGAAAGCTGTCAGCCACCGTCGCTCAGCAGCCTGAATTAATCGGTAAATTGGCTACAGAAGCAGCAGATGATATTTTGCACGGGAAAAAAGTGCAAAAAACAATATCCGCGCCTCTCAAACTAGAAACACAAAAATAATTGTCTGATGTTTAGGAACCTGCGATAACGTGAATAGAGATATAGAATGAATTATTTCTCTTACGTGAGGAGAGGAACGGCATGAACAAACCAACAAAACTATTTTCAACATTAGCACTTGCGGCTGGAATGACTGCGGCGGCTGCTGGCGGCGCTGGAACGATCCATGCCCAACAGCCAGAAACAACGGTAAGCATTGATGATTTATACAGTTATCCGATTGATTCTTATTTGGTATCAGCAGAGGCTCTAAATGTCAGAACGAAGCCTTCCGCATCAAGCCAGAAAGCCGATACGCTGCACCTAGGAGATAGCTTAAAGCTGATTTCCTTCTCAAATGCTGACTGGGCAAAGGTTCAGTATAAAAACGGAAAAATAGGATTTGTCTCCACTCATTACATTGTAAAAGCAGCGACAACGGTAAAAACCAAAACAAAAACAAAAGTATATACTTCCGCTGATGGAAAGAGCATTAAGACTCTTCCAGCAGACACAAGCGTTTCTTTTTTAGGCTGGAGTAAAACGAATAAAGGCGGTTTTGATTTTGATTGGGTATTCGTTGATTACGGCGGTGCGACAGGTTATATGAAAACAAAGGATTTACACATGACAAAATAACTGAGAGGGATTCCGCATTTATGCGGAATCCCTTTTATTATGAATTGATTTGTCACATTCCCAAGATATTTCTCAGGAAATATTGTCGTATGCTGTGTCGAAACCTTACATGATCATCGACATTTTTGTTCACGCTAAAAAGCGGAGGTGTAAATATGGATCAATTTGAAGCAGCATATGAATCGTATAAAGCCCGGCAAACAACTGTCGATCAAGAAAATGTTCCATCTGGAAAAGAAGAAATTATTGCGGTTAGAAGAAATGAGGAAGACAATATTATCGCAGTGAAAACCAATACAGGAAGAGAGCTCGACTACCCTACTGCGCTGTCAGAAGCAAAATCAGGAAAACTCGCTCATGTTGATGTCTTCCATAAATACGGGCGTGACATTTTGCGAAGTGAACCGGACGGCATCAAGGAAAATAACCTGTCTGAGCTGCCGGATTTTTAAACAAATACAGCCCTGCCGTATGTTGGACAGGGCTGTATTTTAAACAAAAGGCTGCTGGATGTATTCGGCTAACCGTTTTGCACTGTGAGAAATATCCTCTGCAGCTGCATAATTCACGCCATAGAACACATATGGAGGCAGATACTTCATGCCGATCAGATTACTCGTGGCCTGAAATGGTTTCAATAGCTCACTGATCGAGTAATGATTTGCTCCGCCCGCTTGATATTTTTCCGCTTCGCTCCCTGTTGATACAGCCAGCATCAGCTCCTTGCCATGCAAGGCATTTCCTTCTGAACCAAAAGCCCAGCCGTAAGTCAGCACAAGATCCTGCCATTTTTTCAAGAGCGGCGGAGAGCTGTACCAATATAGCGGGAATTGAAAGACAATCCGATCGTATTCCTCGCACAGCTGCTGTTCCTTCGCAACATCTATTTCTTCATCCGGGTATTCCTTATAAAGATCCCGTACTGTGATATTGTCATGTTTACTCAATTCCTCAGCCCACGCCTTATTGACAACTGAGGTCTCCATATGAGGATGAACTGCCAAAACCAATATTTTCATCAGACCACACCTTTACTGTTTTGATGTTATTTTATCTAAAATCAGGAAAAGAGCCAAATAAAAAGAAAGCCCTGTAAAAGGGGCTTTCTTTTTTTCTTTTATTCAGGGCTTCCTTCAGTTGTTTCGATATCTTTCGCAAAATCAGGGTTATCCAGATTCGCATTAAAGAAATCCGCTGTGTTCGGAAGTCTGAGATTCATGTTCATTTTTTGAGAAATCGTAACCGTGCAATCCTCAAGCACATAGTCAAAAACGTGTCCGCCTGAATTGCGTCCTTCGTCAATGAAGTGCAGGTGATAGCCTGAAACGGCGATTCCGTTTGCATAAGCTGGTGTCAAGAAACCTACGATCGTCCCTCTCACGTTGTCGAAGTTGAAAATCGGCTGTGTTTTGACCGCTTCAACCATTGGCACGTAAGGTTTTTCTTGAAGTTCTACCGTTCTTGTCTGCACCTTTTTAAACAATCCGTCAATACGAATTGCATAAAATAAGTTTCTGCTTGGCAGCATGCTGTTGATCTCTTTTTCAAAGTCTTCGCGTGTCATTTTCGCATCAATTTTGTGCGTCATGTCCGGTGTAAAGAACGTAAATGAACAGAACGGTGAACGGTCTCCTTTTTGGACCGGTGTCGCGGTTCCGTCTGAGCGAAGACGGTAAAATTCGCCGTCAAACCCAATCAGCTCTCCGTCAAGCTTGTTAAAGGTTCCGATACCGAAGTCTCCATATTTCGGAATCTCTGACAGTTCAAAATCTCCGTCATATACTCCGTCTAATAGAGAAGTCATTGTTGATACTTGATAAATCTGGCTCACAGGCTGGTCTTTTTGACCGCGGCTGAGCACTTGAATGTTGCTTTCTCGTTTCATATTTCCCTTCACTCCTTTTATTTAGTGCTGTTCATAAAACAGTGTCGTGATGCGCAGAGTGCTAGAGAGCTTTCGTTTTCATGAGTTCCCCGAATTCTTTCGGAAGCTTGTCACTTGCTAAATTAATGTTATCACTGTAGTCAACCGGGACATCGATGATGACAGGACCTTCAGCGTTCATGCCTTGACGCAGAACATCTGCCAGCTGGTCTGGTGATTCCACGCGCAAGCCAGTTGCTCCGAAGCTTTCCGCATATTTTACGATATCGATATTTCCGAAATCGACCGCAGATGTACGGTTATATTTTTTCAATTGCTGGAATGCAACCATGTCATATGTGCTGTCGTTCCATACAATGTGTACAATTGGTGCTTTTAGTCGAACTGCTGTCTCTAATTCCATTGCTGAGAATAAGAAACCGCCGTCACCAGAGACAGAAACCACTTTTTCTCCCGGTTTCACCAATGAAGCGCCGATTGCCCAAGGAAGCGCAACGCCGAGTGTTTGCATACCGTTACTGATCATTAATGTTAACGGCTCGTAGCTGCGGAAATAACGTGACATCCAAATGGCGTGCGAACCGATATCGCAAGTTACTGTAACATGATCATCGACTGCATTACGCAACTCTTTAACGATTTCAAGAGGGTGCGCTCTGTCTGATTTCCAATCTGCAGGCACCTGCTCACCTTCATGCATATATTGTTTTAAATCAGAAAGGATTTTCTGCTCACGCTCTGCAAATTCCACTTTCACAGCATCGTGTTCGATATGATTGATCGTGGACGGAATGTCACCGATCAATTCAAGATCAGGCTGGTAAGCATGATCAATGTCAGCGATAATCTCGTCTAAATGGATAATTGTCCGGTCTCCATTGACATTCCAGAATTTCGGATCATATTCAATCGGGTCATAGCCGATCGTCAGAACAACATCTGCCTGCTCTAGCAGTAAATCGCCAGGCTGGTTGCGGAACAAACCGATACGGCCAAAATACTGATCCTCTAAATCTCTAGAAAGGGTACCGGCAGCTTGATATGTTTCAACAAATGGAAGCTGAACCTTTTTCAAAAGCTTGCGAACCGCTTTAATTGCTTCCGGTCTTCCGCCTTTCATGCCGACCAAAACGACAGGAAGTTTTGCTGTTTGGATTTTTGCTATGGCCGCACTGATTGCATCATCTGCTGCAGGACCGAGTTTTGGTGCTGCAACAGCACGCACGTTTTTCGTATTTGTGACTTCGTTCACAACATCTTGCGGAAAGCTCACAAAAGCGGCCCCAGCCTGCCCTGCTGACGCTATCCTAAACGCATTTGTAACAGCTTCCGGTATATTTTTTACATCTTGAACTTCTACACTGTATTTTGTAATCGGCTGGAATAGCGCCGCATTATCCAAAGATTGATGTGTCCGTTTTAAACGATCTGCACGGATCACGTTTCCAGCAAGCGCAACGACAGGGTCTCCTTCAGTGTTCGCTGTCAACAGGCCTGTTGCCAAGTTAGAGGCACCCGGTCCTGATGTGACTAACACGACTCCCGGTTTTCCAGTTAAACGGCCGACTGCTTGGGCCATGAATGCTGCGTTTTGTTCGTGCCGAGCAACGATAATTTCAGGTCCTTTATCTTGTAAAGCGTCAAATACCGCATCAATTTTTGCACCTGGAATGCCAAATACATGTGTGACACCTTGCTCCACCAAGCAATCAACAACAAGCTCCGCCCCTCTGTTTTTCACAAGGGATTTTTGTTCTTTTGTTGCTTTTGTCAACACCCTCACTCCTTATTATGCATTTTAAACGTAAAATTTTAAATATCTTGTGATAAGTTTCACTATACACTCTTTGGAAATTGACCTCCAATATCGATTCGCCTTATGATTAATATGTAATACGAATTATTAACCTATGGAAAGGAATGCATATTGAATGGAGCTTCGCCATCTTCAATACTTTATCGCAGTAGCCGAAGAGCTTCATTTCGGAAAGGCTGCCCGGCGGCTGAACATGACGCAGCCTCCTCTCAGCCAGCAGATCAAACAGCTGGAGGAAGAAGTCGGAGTTACGCTTCTGAAAAGGACAAAACGATTTGTCGAGCTTACCGCAGCAGGAGAAATCTTTTTAAATCATTGCCGCATGGCATTGATGCAAATCGGACAAGGAATTGAACTGGCACAGCGGACGGCCCGCGGCGAGCAAGGCCTTCTCGTAATCGGTTTTGTCGGATCAGCTACATATGAATTTCTGCCGCCGATTGTCCGGGAATATCGTAAAAAATTCCCATCTGTGAAAATAGAACTGCGTGAAATATCCTCGTCTAGGCAGCAGGAGGAGCTACTAAAGGGCAACATTGATATTGGTATACTTCATCCTCCCTTACAGCATACAGCTTTACATATCGAAACCGCCCAAAGCAGCCCTTGTGTTTTAGCTTTGCCTAAGCAACACCCATTGACTTCTAAGGAATCAATTACGATTGAGGATTTAAGAGATGAACCAATTATTACTGTTGCTAAAGAAGCATGGCCTACTCTATACATGGATTTTATTCAGTTCTGTGAACAAGCGGGCTTCAGACCCAACATTGTCCAGGAAGCCACAGAATATCAAATGGTGATTGGTTTAGTCAGCGCCGGAATTGGTATGACATTTGTTCCTTCCTCAGCCAAAAAATTATTTAATTTGGATGTTACTTATCGAAAAATGGACCAAATACAGCTTAATGCCGAATGGGTTATCGCTTACC
This sequence comes from Bacillus sp. YP1, assembly GCF_000877815.1. Taxonomy (NCBI): domain Bacteria; kingdom Bacillati; phylum Bacillota; class Bacilli; order Caryophanales; family Bacillaceae; genus Bacillus; species Bacillus sp. YP1. Next base: position 3,340,373 of record NZ_CP010014.1, read on the forward strand.
GCAAAGACAATCATAATCCGCTTATAAAGCATTTTATTCATATTTCAAATTGTCAGCAGACAAGAACTAAAGAGAGTGATGCAGGTACATGAACGATACTTGCAATCTCTTTTTTCTTTTGGGATTCTTATGGAAATTTTATTAATTTAATATAATCGCTTAGTACAACTTCATATCAGTATACGTATACATACAGTACAAATAGTTGGCAAGGACATTAGTAAGCGCAGGACATTAGTTTGATTTTAAAAATGAAAGATAGAGAGGTGAAGTAAATTATTGAGTTCACCGGCATATTCACATTGCTCGCTTTTTTCGTAACAATGATTTTTATTTTCTGGAGACCAAAAGGACTAAATGAAGCTATCCCCGCCACATTTGGCGCTTTAATGGTTTTATTGTGCGGAAGTGTGTCATTGGCAGACTTAGGGGAAATCGGAACAAAAGTCACGGGTGCATCGGTTACAATCCTTGCCACTATGATTATGGCCATTGCACTAGAAAGCTTTGGTTTCTTTTATTGGGTGGCTGCAAAACTGCTCCAACAATCCAAGGGTTCAGGCATCAAGCTTTTTTGGCTAACCAATTTGCTCTGCTTTCTCATGACCATTTTCCTGAATAATGATGGGAGCATTTTGATCACAACTCCAATCCTTTTGCTTGTACTAAAATATTTAGGTTTAAAAAAACATCAAAAAACCCCATATTTATTAAGCGGTGTTTTAATAGCCACAGCCTCTAGCGCACCGATTGGCGTAAGTAATATTGTTAATTTAATTTCTCTCAAAATCATTGGAATGGATCTATATCTTCACACTGCCATGATGTTTGTCCCTAGTATGATGGGACTCATTTTTATGACCTGTCTACTGTTTATGTTCTTTTATAAACGTCTTCCCAAGAACCTGCCAGATATACCGAGCCATTTTCAGTCTCTGCGGCATAGAAGGTACCATCCTCTTCATTCGCCATCAGCTCCTTTACCAGAACGAAATCAAACAAAAATCATGTTGTTTGTGCTTGCATTTGTTTTTCTCGTCAGAATGAGTCTATTTGCAGCATCATATACCGGTATTTCTGTTCCTCTAGTCGCTGTCATCGGATCTTTTATCCTGTTGAGCTGGAGATGGATTTATTTCAAAACCTCCCCAAGAGACTTGTTATATAAATCGCCTTGGCACATTTTTATATTCGCTTTTACTATGTATGTCTTAATTTATGGTCTGCATAATATTGGATTCACTGAGTTACTTGTGAATTATTTTGAACCTGTGGTTTCTGGAAGCCTCGCCCACGCAACTTTCGCATCAGGTATCTCTACTTCTGTTTTTTCTAATCTCTTTAACAATCATCCAGCGTTAATGATCAGTACTTTTACCTTAACTGAAATGACCCTGAATCCTTCAACAACAAAAATCATCTACTTGGCAAATATTATCGGCAGTGATATCGGTTCATTATTATTACCTATGGGAACTTTAGCAACGCTTATTTGGATGCATATATTAAAACAGCATGATGAAAGTATTTCATGGGGCGAATATATAAAAACGACCATTATCATCATTCCGCTGACTGTTCTTTTTACGTTAACATGTTTATATTTTTGGATCAGTTGGTTATTTCTTTAGCACTGTATGAAACGAAAAACTGCCTTCTGCTTTTCAAGAGGGCAGTTTTGTATACACTAGGGAAGATGCATTGTCTTTAGATGATTTAACTTCCAAATGACTGGCTCTCCACTTGCGTTAATAAGCTCAATGATATTATTAGAGACATCCTTTAATAGACCAACTTTTTCTGACACCTCTCCCATATCAAATATGACCAATTCACCAATATTTTTTTTGATCTGCTCCTCAAAATTACGCACAAGAGGAACTTTGGAAGGCACGACAGGCAATTGTGAGTTGTCAAGAGTATACGGTGTTTGTTCAGTTGAATAAGGGGTAAACCATTTTAAATGATGCATAGATATAAAAAGTATTTTAAATACAGGTGAGAAAAATACAATATAATCGTTTAAAACATTTGTAACATACCCATGGATCGATCGACCCCCAGTTACATAAACTTCAATAAACTGGCCTTTGACCTTGTTTAATGTATTTCTATATGAAAAAGCTTGAGTTTCTGCCTCTATCATTGGATCTTCCGGATTGATCAAAAATGGCTTCTCAGTACTGGTCATTATTTTCGCCTTTTTCATTTGATGAAGATGCAACAAGGGAATATAAAGATAATTGCAGCCATCAAAAATAACAAAAATATCCTGTCCGATATCTATGAGGGTGCCGACAAACCTTGTATCTCCTGAAATGACAACCTCAACATCTGTGTTAAGGAATTGATTCAAACCTTTCACGATTCTCCTCCTTTAACTGAAAAAGGGCATCACTTAATCTGATGCTCCTCCATTATCTATTAAAATTTACGTTTCCAGTGATAGTCTATCGTTCTGACAATCGTTTCATAGCTATAATCTTCCTTTTGTTTTCCTGAACTTTTTATTGAACTTGAATAACCTGGTGATCTTGATGATTGATAATCTGAAGATCTTGGTGATCGTTTAGATGATTTTGATGAACTCTTTGAACCTGATGAGCTGTATGATTTTGATGATTGATAATCTGATGATCTTGGTGATCGTTTAGATGATTTTGATGAACTTTTTGAACGTGACGAACGGCCAGATTTGGATGATTGATAATCCGAAGATTTTAGTGATCGTTTAGATGATTTTGATGAACTTTTTGAACGTGACGAACGACCAGATTTGGATGATTGATAATCTGAAGATTTTAGTGATCGTTTAGATGATTTTGATGAGCTATATGATTTTGATGAAATGAACGAATTGCTGTCCTTATCATTATTGTCTTCCTGGCTTTGTTCATTCTTTTGATCCTCTTTTTTGTACGACCCTTTTGGGCCTAAGCTGATGCTTTTTATGTGATAAGAATAGATGCGAAGCACCTCTTGATTTTTCACTATAGTATAATGGCCGTCGGCATTATCTACAAGGATACCCTCAATGGCTTCCGGACCTCCACGATTAATTGAAACCCATTTATGAGTCAGACTCTTAAAAACCTCGCTTAAATCATCAGCTTCCAAGACACCTGATGGCGTCTGTCCTTCTATTTTCAAATCGGGCTCATGTTTACTTATACTCTTTATGTGATGGATATTAAAATACACTACCCCATCCTCATTTGTGTTTAACGCAGCGTAATCATCTCCCAGCCAGACCAATCTTCCTTTTTTAGATTCCGGACCCCCTTGATTAAATTGAACTGATTGGTTCATGAATTGTCCGATTAAGCTATGAAAATCGTCAGCGTCGGGCATTTCCCCAGTCTCAATTGCTGTGGTGCTATTATTGGTATCCTCAGTAATACTTTTCACATGCTCCAACTGATAATAAATTATTTTTTTTTCAGCTTGTAAAGCAATATAATCTGATTTTACAGCAGTTAATTTCCCTTTTTTAGATTCCGGACCTCCACGATATACAGTAACAATTTTATCTTTCATTGAATGCAAAAAGTTATAATAAGATATTTCATCATTTGAATGATACTTCATTCTCCTCTTGCTCATTCAAGTTCCTCCTAGTCACTTATACATAGATGATAAACATATTGCATATATACGTGTCACGTTTATTTGTTGAACTAATTCAATAGCCTAATTGTCGCTTTTTCAGCAGAATACCTATTTTCACACATTCATAAAATACTTAAATTATTTTTGAGGTATTGTGAACGGTTTTTAATATACTCACAAATCACATCCGGCTCCCGGTCAAAACGCTCAACATCATTCTTTTTGTATGGGTCCATCAAGATAAAAGGCCTAATCCGCTCATACATCGCCATGATTTTCGGTTCCATATATTCTATCGTAAAAAGAGATTGGAGCGTTTTTTCTAACAGGCGCTTGTAGGACTTGCGAAACTCGGATTCATCCAATATCCGGGCGGTTAGTGTATTAAATCCTTGAATTCTTACATAATCGGCAGCCATCCGCTCTCCATGGATATCCCTGCCCCAGGTCGCATCATAATCCCAAGGAATCACCTCAAATAATCCGGTTTCCCCGCTTCTGTATAATGCGTAGTTGTGGACAAACCCGTCATAGTTCGAGGTGAATACAATACCGGCAAGCCAGCGCAAATACTTATCGACATCCACGTGTTTTGTCACTTCTGACTTAAACTGAGCTTTAGGGACAGTATTAATTTTAAAAATCATATCCTGTAAATAAAAATCATCTTCCACAGTCCCTGTCTTCTTTTCATATCCAAGCTCCAGCGACGTCTTCGTTTCCTTTTCCAAATCGCTCATCAGAGAAAAGTTAGCATCATCATCCACCGCGTAAAAAATCGCGCCATCAGCCAGCTTCCTTTTCGCCAAATAATATTCATCTACGGATTCAAGTTCAAGATAAACCCCTTCATTCTTCCCATTCACCTTTACAAACACAAACTCTGCCTTTGGAGACAGTGTCCCTAGCTCCGAGAAAAAATCCAGAGACAATTTGTTTCTCATCAAGGAAGGGTCTTTATACTCCGCATTTAAGTGAATCTCTCTCGCGCCGCGGAATGTTTTCGGCTGATAAAAGGAAATATGGTATGACTTCTTTTTGAAGTCTCTGATATGTGATCCCCGATAAGCGATATCAATATCCAGCCTTTTTTGATTTACCTTCATCACAGCTGGCACCGGATCATCGTCCCATATATCCTTTTTTAATTCACGCAAATCTTTTGGATGAACAAACAGCTGATAAAGCGGTAAATTGGATTGATTCTTCATCCATAATCCTCCTTACAAATATTAGGCTTTTATTTTTATAAGATCTCAGCGGAACACTTATACACTTTTTAAAACCGCGCGTACTATGAGGGTAGTAAGGATCTTCATCCTTAACATCATTTTTAAAAGGAGGATTTCAAATTGGGCCACTATTCCCATTCTGACATCAAAGAAGCGGTGAAATCCGCAAAAAAAGAAGGTTTAAAGGATTATTTATACCAAGAGCCTCATGGAAAAAAACGCAGTCATAAAAAGTCGCACCGCACTCACAAAAAATCTCGCAGCCATAAAAAATCATACTGCTCTCACAAAAAATCTCGCAGTCACAAAAAATCATTCTGTTCTCACAAAAAATCTCGCAGCCATAAAAAATCATACTGCTCTCACAAGAAATCACGCAGCCACAAAAAATCGTACCGTTCTCACAAAAAATCTCGCAGCTATAAAAAATCTTGCCGTTCTTACAAAAAATCTCGCAGCTATAAAAAATCTTGCCGTTCTTACAAAAAATCTCGCAGCTACAAAAAGTCATACTGTTCTCACAAGAAAAAATCTCGCAGCTATAAGAAATCATGCCGTACACACAAAAAATCTTATCGTTCCCATAAGAAATACTACAAAAAACCGCACCACCACTGCGACGACTACAAAAGACACGATGATTATGACAGCAAAAAAGAATACTGGAAAGACGGCAATTGCTGGGTAGTCAAAAAGAAATACAAATAATCTAAGTTTTCATTGTTTCAATAGGCTGCCGGCGGAGGTACGGAAGCCTATTTTTTTATTTGCCCTGTATTAGATATATGTCATGACATAACATATGCAGCCCGCATCATTTGGTTTCCTTTAAACCATTTCGTTATAATCAAGGTATCCTAACGATAAAGGCGGTTGTTGCTATGTACATATTTCAAGCTGATCAGCTTAGTGCCAAAGACACATACAAGCTATTGTCAGGTACCGTTATTCCCCGCCCCATTGCATTTGTGACAACACTTTCTTCAGAAGGAGCGGTCAATGCCGCGCCTTTCAGTTTTTATAACGTCGTCAGCTCAGATCCTCCGCTTCTCAGTATTTCTGTTAACAGGACGGAAGGACGCCAAAAAGATACAGCGCGAAACGCAGTGGAGAACGGAGAATTTGTCGTTCATGTCAGTGATGAAGCCATCATTGAAGATATCAATGAAACAGCTGCAAGCTTAAGGCCGGATGAAAGCGAGCTTACACGCACCTCGCTTCATCCTGTTGAAAGCAAAGCTGTTTCAGTTCCCGGCATTAAGGAAGCCCGCGTTCGCTTTGAGTGCAAATTAGAGCGGCATATTACCTTTGACAATGATCAAGGCATCACTACAGCAGATCTGCTCATCGGAAGAGTTGTCTGCTTCCACCTAGATGAAAAGGTGTATGATGCAGAAAAGGGATATATTTTAACGGATGAATTAAAGCCTGCCTCACGATTGGCGGGAAATCACTATGCCAAGCTGGGGGAAGAATTCACACTGATTCGTCCCAGCTGAAGAGAAGGACTATTTAAATAGAAGAAACTAGTCAAAAAGACCTTATGATTACATAAATAACGCCTGTAAAAAACTGAAAAAGTATCAAAAAAAAGAACACCCAGAGTAAGCTCGGGGTGTTCTTTTATGAAACGGTTTTCCTTTTTCTTCGTATAAAGGTAGATGAGGAGGAATTGGAATGACAAACTTTTGGATTTTAATGCTGATCGCTATTACCATCAGTCTCGCCTCTCAATTTTTTATAAAGAAAAAATACGGTATTGATAAATCCGGCTGGCGATATAAGCATGTCAGCAATACACACAAATGGATCGAAATCACTTTACTTATTTTGTTTGTGGTTTCACTCTCCTTTTTTCCAGGTGAATATTTGCTTCTTTTATTTTTTATTGTGATTGACTCAATACGAATTTTTATGGAGTGGCATTATAAACCTGAAGATAAACAGTATATGTACCACATTGTAGAGGTCTCCCTTATGTTTGTGCTTTTGATTTATATTTGTACCCTATAGTTATTTAAATCCCCACAGCCGCTCCGTCTCCCCGAGGATCGGCTCCGCCTTGGAGAAAGCCTTCTTCATCAACTTTGATTGCAGCCGCGTGTCCCATCAGCGGATCATAGTCACCGACAACCTCCACGAGATGCCCGCTGTCTTTCAGTTTTTGGATTGTTTTGTCTGTGAATCTGCCCTCGACTCTGAGACCTTCGTATTCCTCTCCCCACGTTCTGCCCCATACCCAGCGCGGTTCGCTGATTGCCTGTTGTGGATGCATTTCGTAGTCCAGCATTCGGGTAATGATGGCCGTCTGGGTCTGCGGCTGGCCTTCGCCGCCTTGTGTGCCGTACAGAATTTTTGGCTTTCCGCCTTTACAGACCATAGCCGGCATCAACGTATGGAAGGTGCGCTTTCTCGGTTCAAGCGTGTTGACATGATTTTCATCCAGTGAGAAAAATGATCCGCGGTTTTGCAGTAATATGCCTGTATCACCGGCAGTGACTGCCGAGCCAAATTCAAAGTACAGGCTTTGAATGAATGACACTGCGTTGCCATCCGCATCGATTACGGCCGCATATGCCGTATCACTTCCCACCGGCCTGCTTTCTGCCGGTTCTGCCAGATAGCCGATTTCTCCCGCCAATCGTTTCGCATAATTTTTATCTAAAAGCCTTTCAAGCGGAATGTCAGCAAACGCAGGGTCAGTCAAAAAGGCATTCCGATCTACAAAACTCTTTTTTAACGCCTCCACAAGCACATGATAATACTCAAATGAACCGTGCTCGATTTGGGTGAAATCATAGTTTTCCAAAATGTTCAGTGTTAATAAACCGGTAAATCCCTGAGAATTCGGCGGCGCCTGATACACACTGTATCCTCGATAATCACTTGATACAGGCGCTGCCCACTCACCCCGATGCGCTTTAAAATCATCGATTGTCATGTAACTGCCGTTATTTTGTAAATGTGAGACAATCCGCTGAGCGAGATCTCCTTCATAAAATGCGCTTCTTCCTTTTTCAGCAATCACATTCAGACTGTCTGCAAGCTCTTTTTGCACAAACCGCTCTCCCGGGACAGGTGCTTTGCCCCTTCTCGTGAAGATGTCAGCCGTGTAAGGCGTGGAAGCCAGCAATTCAATATTCTTTTCTGTGTGACGACACTGATCAGCTGATACAGGAAACCCATTTTGGGCATAATCGCGTGCGGGCTCCAATACATCTGCAAGAGACAGACGCCCGTACTCCTTCAGGACCGCATCCCAGCTATCAACCATTCCCGGCACGGTAATGGCACTGTCAATCCCCCGCAGCGGAATCGCGCTTTTTCCCTTATATACATCTCTCGTTACGTTTTTTCCTGAACGGCCGCTGCCATTGTAGACATTTACTGCCTTTGTTTCCTGGTGAAAGGTCAGCCAAAAGGAATCCCCGCCAAGTCCGGTCATATGCGGGTACACAACCGCAAGACAAGCACTCACCGCAACAGCGGCGTCAAACGCGTTGCCTCCCTTATCCAGTATGCGGTTTCCGGCTTGAGAAGCGAGGTAATGCGGACTGACGACCATTTGCTTTGTACCGATGACAGATTTGTTCATCACAAGTCCCCCTTTTTAAGAAATTTTCTTCAGTATAGGGAGCCTGATTTTTCACATCTACTGATCCGGCAGAAAAACTGACGAACTTTCTTCTTTTCGCAAATAATAAGATATTTTCGCATTCATTTCGAAAACAAATGAAAAATTATTATTTCGATACGTAACTTTTATGATAAAATGATTGCTAAAAGGCTACGAAAGCAGGTGGAGCAATTGAGTCATGAATATCAAATCCCCAACCTTGTACTTGATGAGACTGATAAACAAATTCTCACGATTTTGCATGAAGAAGGCAGAATTTCTTATACGGATCTTGGCAAAAGAGTCGATTTATCACGGGTCGCCGTCCAGGCCCGTATCAACCAATTAATTGAAGCCGGTGTTATTGAAAAATTCACCGCTGTCATCAATCCCGCTAAAATCGGCATTCATGTTTCCGTGTTTTTCAATGTCGAGGTAGAACCGCAATTTTTAGAAGAGGTCGCTCTTAAGCTTGAGGAAGAGCCTGCGGTCACCAGCCTTTATCACATGACAGGCCCGAGCAAGCTGCATATGCATGGGATCTTTGCCAACGATCAAGAAATGGAAGAATTTTTAACAAAACGGCTGTATCCATTGCGAGGCGTCGTCAGTGTTGATTGCCAGATGCTGATCAAACGATACAAAAGCCGTATGGGAATGAAGCTGTAAAGGAGAGAAACGAATGAAAAACCATCCTTATCGGGATATGACGGCCGCAATGGTTCGCACCGGCATATTAGGGTTCGGCGGCGGACCTTCCGTGATTCCGCTGATCCGCCATGAAGCGGTCAATAAATATAAATGGATTGACGATGATGAATTCGGAGAAATATTAGCAATCGCTAATGCGCTTCCCGGACCGATTGCCACCAAAATGGCTGCTTATCTGGGCTTTAAGCTAAAAGGCACATTAGGTGCAGTTGTGGCGACCCTCGCCCACATTCTGCCTACATGTCTTGCGATGGTGGGCTTGTTTGCGGCTGTAAATGTGTTAAGCCATTCAGCAATTGTTGCAGGTATGATCGGTGCCGTCACGCCGGTAATTGCGGTAATGCTCGGAATCATGGCGTACGAGTTTGGCCAAAAAGCGCTTAAAGGTTTCGGCTGGGTTACCGGCATCCTGTTTTTTATCATCGCTTTTATCGGCCTGCAAACTTTACAGATTAATCCCGGCCTGGTCATTATCATTTTCTTAGCGTACGGGGCGTTTCATTTTAAACTGAAAGACAAAATCACAAATAAACATTCAAAAGATAAAGGAATGTCAGCCTCATGATATCGATCTATTTATTTATGGCGTTTTTTATCGCAAACCTACTGGGATATGGCGGCGGACCAGCGTCTATCCCGCTAATGTTTGAAGAAGTCGTAAACAGATACAGCTGGCTCTCAAACGATCAATTCTCAAATATGCTCGCACTTGCGAACGCATTGCCGGGCCCGATCGCCACGAAAATCGCTGCGTATGTCGGCTACAGCGCAGGCGGGTGGCCCGGCTTCCTAATTGCCCTGATTGCAACCGTCGTACCGTCGGCGCTCGCATTGATCATCCTGCTGCGCATCATCCAGCGCTTCCGCCAATCACCTGTCATCAAAGGCATGACGCTGTCCGTCCAGCCTGTCATCGCGGTCATGATGCTCATTCTTACCTGGCAAATCGGCGCAGACGGCATCAAAGCGATCGGCTGGATCCAATCTATTGTGATTGCGGGGATCTCCCTCCTTGCCATGACAAAATTCAAGATGCATCCGGCGTTCCTGATTATCGCGGCGTTTTTGTATGGCGGCCTTGTGATTCCTCATTTATAGAAAAAAGCACCTGGACAGGTGCTTTTTTATTTTGGCCCAGAAATGCCGTTTGATATATGGTTCCTCGCATTCTCACAGAATGCCCTTATATAGGGAGTCAATGAAAAAACTTGCAGCTCCCGGCCTGCAAGTTTTACATGTGATTTTTCTGATAAAACGTTCGCAAAACATGCGTCTCAAGGTCAGCCAGGCGGACAGGGATCGGCAGCCTGCTTTCTTGATTGATCAAGCTCTTCGTGATCTGATAGCTGCTGTCTAAATCAATATAATTACCGCAAGACAAGAAAATAGGCTTCACGTCCCGCCGCGTCCGCAGCGCCCGGCCATATACCTCGCCGTTAATGAGAATATCGGTGTATGCACCGACTTCATTTTCAGGCATCACGAAATCATAGCCTTTGATTTTGAGATAGGTTTTCGCAATCCCAATCGTCGGCTTGCCCAGAAAAAAAGCCGCATGGGTGGCAACGCCCATATGATTGTAATGCAGATATCCGTTGCCATCAAACAAGAAGACATCCGGCTCCGTCTCCAGCTTTTTCGCCGCCTCGATAATCAAAGGCAGCTCGCGAAACGCAAGAAAACCGGAAACATACGGTACGCTGATTTTCCCCATACTATGCACTTTTTCAATGACTTCTTTTGTATCAGCGTCAATCACGATAATACTGCACACCCCATACGGTTCTCCGTTCTGCTCCCAATAGGCGAGATCGACGCCTGCGCAGGTGTTGATGGAGTCTAGGTTGATGGAGGTGGATAGGTTGATTTTATGGATAAGGGATTGTTGTGTTTTTACAAATTCTTCTCTGTTTAGGTTGAAAGAATGTATTTGTTTAACATGCATCTAAAATCAATCCTACCTCCTGTTAACTAGTGTCTGTTTTTCTTTGTATTCATTTTTACTTTGAAAACTTACAACTCCAGGTTCTGCAAACTTTATTAATAGTTCTAATTAAATGTTTAACTACATTTCATTATTCGTAACTTTGTTTAATATAAATTCTATATTTTTAACTATTTCAATATGGCTATTTGTCTGAAATTCATATATGGGTTGATCCCAATCCTCATTTTGCATCATAACTAGTTGATAAAATCCATTAGCATCCGCATCTGGATACCAACCTAAATCAAGTAAGTAATTTTTACGAGAGTATGTTAATTGCATTAAATCTTGTGAAAAAAACAACCATTTTTCATCTTCTGGTGCTAGGTTTTTCGGATCAATTTCTCTAAAACTGTTTTGATTTATGGTCCATCCTTTTGGAATCCTTAAGGGTTGTAAACTTATTTCTGGCATTTTTTTTATCTTTCTCATAAAAGCCTCCTATTACTTATCAATACCAAGTTGTTTTAAATACTTATCTAATCGACTTCCAGCAATCGGATGACCATGATATTCACCACCAGAAAACTCCGCTCTAATCCAGCTTGTTGGTGTACCTAGATCATAACCGACTGTTTTTCCTGCATCATAAATGAAATAATAGTTGTTATTTCCATTATCAATAATATGACCTTTTAGAAGTGCCTCTTTTTCTAAAGCTTTGTTATTCACATCTGGTAAGTACTGAGCAGCTTTTTTACCTGTCATACTAAAACGTTTTGCTTCTTCAGGTGTTTTAGCCTTAACATGTTTATGGCCATGCGGAGTAAACGAAGCATTATTAAGCATCGTTCTAAATTCTTTACGACCATAATATCCATCGTGCGCTACTTTATCGTGATTTTTAGAAATGTTAGGACTATGAGAGCTTCCCTTACGACCGCCATCACTAACCATCTTCACAATCCCAAGATCCTTAACAGCCGTCTTTTCCACATCGACACGTACTGTCGGGATTCCGAATGTAAAGCCATCCGGAGTTACAGGGCGTTCTGCGTACACGCGGACGTTTGTTGGGACTTTGAATTGTTTTACTTTCTCTAGTGTTTTGTTTGCTTTTTGGACTTTTGAATGGGTTGCAAGCGGTATGCCTTTATCAATATGTTTCGCCAATGCACCAGCTCCAACCAAGCTCAATGCCGCTTCGAGCGCCCCTTGCTTCCGCTTCTCCTCAGACACTTTGTTTCCGAACATATCCCGGCCTGTGACGGCTTCTGAGAATCCGTTTGACGCAACAAGGCCGTATGCGCCCATTTCTGTCATTTTGAGAATGTCTAAGGATTTGCCTGTTTTGTAGGCGTCTAATGCGTGTTCAGCAGCGATAGCTGCTTTTCCGGTTTTGTAGATGGCTTTTCCGCCTTTGAAGGCCCGGCCTGCCCAGCCGACGACTGGTATGAATCCGGCAGCGGCCATAGCTCCTGCTGTCACACGCTCTGCGGTGGAGAGTTTTTCTCCGGTAACCGGATCAACGCCTTCGGTTGCTCTTTTATAATCATAATAGCCAGTGACTTCTCCAGTAAAGTTGCAAACTCCATCCCATGTTTTTTCGTACCACGGTTTGTTTGCTTCTTCCTCGGCTTTTTCCTGGAGCCGTCTTGCTTCTGCTTGCTGGTTTTTTGCATCGATATAGGTTGTTCCTTGATTTTCTACTTCAATGACGCTTTTGTAGACTTCATTGCTGTGGAAGGCTTTTTTGTCATAGTACATAGGAGAAGCGCTCTTCCCATTGCTGGTGGCCTGCATGAGAACGGAATATTTGGTGAGCACTGCGTTGTCCAGAGATTCTAAATTTTGATATTCAGTTGTCAGGGATTCATCAAGCTTATCGACAGCTGTGATCGTGTCACGTCTGATTTTTTGGGCATCGTCCATCTTATCTGCATAGTCGTCAAGCGTATACATGTCGAGGTCAATAATATCGCTGATGCCTGACAAAATAGAATCGATTTCTTCTTTATGGGCGGAGACTATCTCTGAGGCTTTCAGGTCTCCATTGGGCAGCTCATGATCCAAAAAAGAAGTTTCCACATATGAATCATTCAGTTCTTGATCTTTAATATCTCCTGAAATGCCATTTAAAAACGCAATTTGAGCAGAGACAAGCGTCAGCCAGCTGTCTACGATTTCCGCCTGTCCCTGAAAAAAATCTTTAATATTGTCCGCGCCTTTTCCTTTAAAATTATCGCCTAAATCTGCAACTCCCTGAAACGCTTTTTTCAGCGTATTCAGCTGCTCCTCAAGCGTCTCATATTGCTTTTTTCTGCTCTTCGCTTCTTCGATTAAAGATTTAGATTCAAATACTTTGCTCATCGCACTGCCCTTTCTTTTCTATTTTACCGCTATCGCCTCGTCCTGCTCTTTGAGTGAATCTACATTATCCTTTGTATCCTCGATATTTTTCTGTACCGCTTTTTTATAGTCTCCGAGCATGGTTTTGATGTTCTCCTCACGCTCATGGTATTTTTTCGTATAATCGAGGCTGTTTTTTCCGTTGGATCCTGCGGCGCCGATTGATACGTCAGCAAGCGCATCTTTGACAGAATCTAATGTTTTGATGACTGTGTCGTACTTCAGCTTAATTTCTGACATAAAAAAAGATCACCACCATTTTAGTTTACTAATTTGTCTTCCTGCTTCTTCTACGAAATCTTCTCCTTTAGCAAGAAGGTCGCCTGCGGCATTCGCTGCACTTTTTGTCAAATTCAGCTCAAATTTCTCTGTCTCAAGCCAGAATATTTTGCTTTGAATCGAAGCCATATACTCGTTATATTTATCATTCACAATCTTAGATGCTTCCGATTTCGCCTCTTCTCTTCCCTTGTCGAAATCATCGGCTTTTGTTCCCGTCCAATGCTTGCCCAATTCTGGTTTTACAATTTCTTTGATTTCAGTGATTGCCTCTTCTTGCAGCGTGTCTATGTCCTTTTTTGCTTTTTTCAGCTTTTCGATCTTGTCTTCCACGTCGGAAATTTTTCCGTTGAGCGAACTTTTGATATCCGCTAGCATACTTTCATAACCCATCTGAATCACCTCTTAATACTCAAAAAGTCGTATGGAGGGGCTGATGAAGATAGACTTTTCCATACTTTATTTCCATATATTATATTTTAAAATAGCCAGAAGGCGGCTTAAATAGGGTAAATGACTTAATTTAGGCATATAACGCTCTTGGAATGTAGGTATTTGATCTTGTTTTTGTTCGTTATACAGTTAATGAAAACGTTTTATAAAATAAAATCACCTAAAGTCATAGTTAAAAAGGCACTTGAAAGAGACAGATGCTGTTGATCTGCCTCTTTCGGCGCTGAGCTTATTGTTCATGTTTATGTTCTTCATCTGGTCGGCCATGTCTGATTTTGTCATTTGGCTTCTATTATTCCCCCCTTCTGACCCTTTGGATCAAAAGCTTGTATTAGCTGCAGTCCCAGTTGTACAGAACGTTTGAAAAGTCTTTTTTCCTTAGATCTTCAGGTGTGATGAAAAAATTGGCGATGCCGACGTCTCCCCACATTGAATCGATATCATCGTCTGAATCAATTTGTAAAAGCATGATGGTGTGTTCTTTATATGCGTATTCCCGGGGATCATGCTGGGTAAAAGAAGCGTATCCGCCAATTTTATGGCCAAATCCGTTTTCAGCCAGTTCATTATAAATGTCTTCTTCATCCTCGCCGAACTGACCAAAGAACTCCATTGTTTCCATGCCTGTATACTGCTCAAATTGAAAATCTGTAGGCAGGACCCATTCCGAAGATTTCACAGGCTCGACTGCCGCTTCTGATAAAATCGGAAAATCACATTCGCCTGTGCCAATAAATGAAAAATCAGAAACAAGCTCGTCTTCGTTTTCTATGATATTTTCAAAATAGATCACTCTGAAATCCTTTTGTTCACATCGATCGTCAAAATTCAATCCATAGACGTCATCATGAAGAGAAATGTAGAACTGCAGGATACCTGAAGAAGGGTAGCCGTCAAGCTGGGGAATGTGCGAGAAATTAATCTGTGCCAGAAGCTTCATCGGCTGTCCATTTTCATCAGTCGGGTATGTTTCATGCTTGGGGAAATAGGGATCACCGGCAATTTTGCTGTCATATCGTCCTGTTTTCCCTTTTCGGACATTCAGTTTCACGTATTCTTTCGCTGATTTCTCCAGCAAGTCGCGGTACGGTCTCATTTTTTCGGGTAGATGATTCATCAGATTCTCTCCTTTTCCGGCATCTCCAATTATTTTTGGAAGGTTTTATTTTCTGGTTTTCTTCTAATGTTTTTCAAACGAATGTTTAAAGAAGCCCTACTTCTGCATAATTTTCCAAACAATAGTTAAATAGTAGCAAATGTATTCAGCACCCCGCAATAGATGAAAAAAAGACTGGTGCGCAACCAGCCTTTCTTTTTCAACTATTGAATTGCACCTGACGGAACAACCGCCTTCCGTCCGACAGAATAATACTCCACTCCTGCAGCCGCAACCTCATCCAATGTGTAGCAGTTTCTGCCGTCAAAAATGAGCGGCGTTTCCATCAAATCCTGATAAGCCGCTAACGGGAATTGTTTAATGTCAGCCCAGTCGGTTAAAATCATGACGGCGTCAGACCCTTTGACAGCTTCCTCGATCGTCTCTTTATATTCAACAGCTTGCGGGAGAACATGCTTTGCATGACTAACTGCAATGGGATCGTAGGCTCTGATACGGGCGTCGAGCGCAGCGAGACGGTCTGCAATAACAATTGACGGCGCTTCTCTCATATCGTCGGTATTCGGTTTAAATGACAGGCCTAAAAGGGCAATCGTTTTTCCCGTCACCCCGCCGAGCCTGTTCAGCGCTTTATCAACCAGCATCGCCTGCTGATTGTTGTTGACTTTGATAACCGATTTCAGCAGTTCAAAATCATGCTCGACATTGCCGGCAATTTGCACGAGGGCGTTTGTGTCCTTTGGAAAACAAGAGCCGCCGTAGCCTATGCCCGCTTTCAAAAACTGGCTCCCGATCCGCTTATCCTGTCCCATCCCGTATGCGACTGCTTCAATATCGGCACCGACCTTTTCACATATATTCGAAATTTCGTTTATAAAACTGATCTTAGTGGCCAGAAAAGCATTTGAGGCATATTTGATCATCTCGGCGCTTCTGATATCCGTTTGGTAAATCGGGATTTGAAACGGACGGAAGAGCTCCTCCAGCGTATTTGCTGTTTTCTCATCGGCCGTCCCGATCACGATCCTGTCACCATGAAAGGTGTCAAAGATCGCCGACCCCTCACGCAAAAATTCCGGATTGGATGCGACCGAAATACTGACAGGCTCCGCTAGATGTTCAGTGATCAGTCCATTAATCAAATCGTTTGTCCCAACGGGCACTGTGCTTTTCGTTACCACGACTGTATCTCGTTTGACATGCTTTGCGATGCGTTTGGCCGCATCTGTAATTTGCTCCAGATTGGCGTGCCCGTCGCTTTTCTGCGGTGTGCCGACCGCTATAAAAATGATGTCTGCCTGGGCCAAGCCTTTCTCATAGCTCGTTTCAAAGTTCAGCCGTCCATCAGCTGTATTTTTTCTCATCAGCTCTTCAAGACCTGGTTCAAATATGGGGGAAATGCCCTTTCTCATTTCATCAATCTTGTGAGCGTCAATATCAATGCAGGTTACATGATGTCCAATCTCAGAAAGAGAAACACCTGTCACAAGACCGACATAGCCTGTTCCGATGACTGTTATATTCATTGTTTCCCTCCAACAGTTAAATTGCTGCTTTGCAGCTTCCGTAATATCGTATGAGAACATCCTATCATGAATGCGAATGATCTCCCGCATAGCCTGTCGGGTACAGCCTGTACAGATTTCTGAAATGTGATTCAACCATACAATACACTATTATATCGCTCTCAAAAAGAAAGTGGTGAAATGAGAATCGGCTGTTAAAAAAGACCAAACAATTTTCTTCTTTTGACCGGTTGCGGAGGCTGTCTGAAGATGGTCTGATTCCGCAGAAGAAGCTCTGCATTTTCCGTCAGCATATAAGGAAGTTCCGAGCCGAATTCTTTCTCTAGAACATAAAGAGCCTCTTGAGTGTGAAAATTTCTCGTTTTCACATTATGGGCATCTGAGGCTACGAAATGGATCAAATTGGCTTCAACCAGCCGGAGAGAAAATGCTTTCAGCTGCTTGCCGAAGGTCCCCGCAAGACTTCCTGAAGTAATCTGAGATGCTGCTCCTTTTTCCACAAGATGATACAGCAAAGACGGGTTTTCGCGAATTTCCCTGTTGCGTTCAGGATGGGCGATAACCGGAATATATCCTTTCAGCTGCAAATCATAAAAAAGCTGCTCCGCATATCGGGGAACGTGATCAAACGGAAACTCAATCAAGATGTATTTTGTATCATTCAGCGAAAGCAGCTGCTGTTTGGCAAGGTCTTGTTCCACCTCGCCGTAGATTCTGATTTCCTGTCCCGGAAGCACATGTAAAGGAATGTCTTCTTTGATTAAACGTTTGTTTAACTGATTTGCTGTTTCTCTGACTGCGGCTGGCTCGTTTTTATACACACCGTTGTTATGATGAGGTGTCGCAATGATCGTCCGGATTCCCTGACGAACAGCGGCTCTTGCCATTTCTATGCTGTTGGCCGAATCACCTGCCCCGTCATCCAATGCGGGAAGAATGTGACAGTGAATATCGATCATGTCCTAGCCCCCTTTTTTCGCAAAAATAAATAACGGGCACGATGCACGTTATTTATTTTGCATGAAATTGTCCTTGTTTCCGTAATATCCGTATTCAGAGTGCTTCGAAAGCTTTTTGCCGTTTATAATCGCCCCAAGGAGCTTGCTTTTGCACGTTTCAAGCGCCTCTTTCGCTTTTGCGGCTTGTTCTTTTTCTGTTTTCCCACTTGAAATAACCAGAACAGAACCGTCTGCCACGTTGCCTAAAATCTGTGCATCTGCTACGGCAAGAATAGGCGGCGTATCAAAAATGACCATATCATATGCCGCACACGCTTCGTATGCAAGCTCCTTCATCCACTTCGAGGAGAGAAGCTCGGCCGGGTTTGGCGGGATCGGGCCGCTCGTCAGCACGTCAAGATGTTTTTCATTTGATGCTTGTACAGCCTGCTCCATAGAGCTTTTCTTTAATAAAACAGATGTTAAGCCAACCGTATTTTCAAGAAAAAAGGCCGTATGTACTGTTGGTTTTCGCAAATCAGCATCAATCAGGAGCACTTTTTTTCCCTGCTGGGCGAATACGACAGCCAGATTGGCGGCCGTTGTTGATTTTCCTTCCCCCGGACAAGCCGATGTAATCATGACTGATTTCATTTGCCGGTCCACTGAAGCAAATTCTATATTCGTGCGAATCGTCCGATATTGTTCAGAGTTCAAGGATTTCGGCTCTGTCATTGCAATGACATTTCTCCGCATCCGCGAGTCTCTGCTTTTTCTAAGTGCCAAAATGTCCACTCCCCGTTTTTTCAGATTGGAAACCCTGTAAGGTCTTTGCTGTTTTCTGCTCATTCGCAATGGTGGAAACTGTCCCTAAAACAGGTATGTCCAGCAAGGATTCGAGCTGCTCTTCCGATTTGATCGTATTATCCAAATGCTCAAGCAGAAAGGCCAGTCCGATGCTTCCCGCCAATCCGGCCGCAAACGCGATGGCAATGTTTAGAAGCGGCTTTGGCGATACAGGGGACGGATGTTCTGAAACCTCGGCTTTTGACAGAATGCTGACATTGTCAACATTCATAATGGATGTGATTTTGTCTTGAAAAACAGATGCTATAGTATTGGCAATATGAGCCGCTGTTTCCGCGTTTTCATCCCTGACTGATATGTTGACCACTTGGGAGTCCTGTTCGCTGGATACGGTAATTTTGTCATTCAGTTCTTGGGATGTCATCGACAGGCCCATTTCTTTAATGACTTCATCTAAGATGGCAGGGCTCTTAATGATGACATTGTACGTATTGATTAACTGAAGATTGGTTTGGACATCGTTAAATTGGACTTCTTTTCGTTCATTTTTCGATTGGTTGACCAGAATCTGAGTTGAATTTTCATAGATGGGTGTAAGTGCGAAGAAACTAATGAGTCCGCCGGCAGCAGTGGCAGCCGCGGTTACAATCATAATCAAAAGTATGCGTTTTGTTAACGTTGATAATATCTCTTTTAAGCTTGTAGATTCTCCCATGATACCTCCAAATCTCTTATAACATCCTTTTCCATCTACGATTATACAACGTTGAAACCGCATTTCTCCAGCTTTTCACGTGACATAATTCGACATTTTTTTACAATGCGTTATGTTAGCACTTTTTATGTAAGCGCTATATTTACTGTGTTGACAGTGCTGTCTCATTTTCTCTTATTCGTGCAGCCACGTCCTCTCACATAAAAAAATCCCGCTAAAGGCGTGCGGGATTTTTATGTTGCATATCCATTTTTAATATGAGAAATCAAATTTTCAAGCATTTCCTTCGTCGTCATCTCAGATGACTGCTCACCAATTTCATGTGCATGCATCAAAATTTTCAGAAATTCTTCTTGATTCAATTTCTTTTCACTCATCTTTTTATTCCTTTCAGCTTCCATTAAGTTGAAAACACGATTATTATATGATGCTGGTTATCAATTTGCAATCTCTAATACATCATTCGACACATCCCATTTTTTATGTCCTTTTTTAGGAAAAACTTTTTAAGGCCGATGTGTTGCGATATAATAGAGAAATTGGATCTTTTTATTACGTGACTCGGTTAGGAGCGATAATCATGCTTCAGAATATGATTTCCAAAGACGATGTGCTGGCATCTGCTGAACAGTTAAAAGAACTTCTTCCTTACAATGAGGAAAATGTTCAGCTGATCAAAAAAGCCCTTATTTTATATCGGCAGGATTCAGTCTATCGTTTACAAGCAGTGAGTCCGACGGAAGTTACGGCTTACGTGCAGGATGTTGTGCCTGTGCGGGTCACATTGAACTTGTTTGTCATAGTCAAAAGCGGCTGTTCATGTCCGTCCGGAAGAATCTGCCGCCATATGCTGGCTGTGTTTTTATATGTATATGCAATGTTCGAGCGAGTGGGTACTTTTACAGAGTATTGGCTCGAGAGGGAAAAGCTTGAGGAAAGCAAAGAGCTCGTCCGCCGCCAGTTTCAGGAAAAGGTGCTGCCTAATGAAGAATCGCTTTCAAGCTGGCTTGCTTTTTTTGATTCAGAGTTTTCTCTCTGGCAGGCACGTACGCCAGAAGGCAGCCAAAACATGCAGGGCCTCTATTACGGCTACCTGTCCGCATTAAAAAAACATGCGCCGAACAAGCCGGAGCTGAAAAGCCTGTACCAGATTCATTCCGCGATTGCGGTTTGGCTTCGCATGTTCACATTGATTGAAGCGGGCAAGCTGAACCCCGAACAAGATTTTTATTCCCTCAATCCGTACGTTGAACAGCTGATGGATACAATCTACAGCTCTATTGATAAATTAAAAACGTACGCGCTGTCTTTTGCGCTTGATCCGTTTTTGGATAAAACACCGGATGTTATCCGACCTTTGCTGTTGAAAGAAGAAATTTTCCAATATGAACGCATCCGCGTCTTCGGTGAAATTTGGAGTGCGCTGCTGTCGCGGCCAAAATGGGTGGCACGCGAACAGGAGATATTGAAAAAAGAAGCTGGACGGCGTTTTTCTCCCGAATTGCAATTCGGGCGCCTGCATTTAGAATTCCTGCAAAAGAATGATGACGTTATTTTTGCGGAAGCGGATCAATTCCCGCCGGAAGCGCTCCCTTATACATTCCAATGGCTGAGTGAAATGACTGCCAAGAAGGACTGGAAACGGCTTAAAACATGGTACCAGCAAATTGAACCAATTGCGATGGGTTATACGAAGCTGGATAAGCCGTTTAAAGAGATTCGCGATGTGATCGGCGAACTGTTCCTTCTGTTGAATGCCTATGTGAAGCAAACCAATGATCAAGCGCTGTTTGAACGCTTTGCCGCGGGCTGTCTGCCGTATACGTTCACAGAATACAGCCATCATTTATATGAAAAAAAACGCTATGCCGAGTGGATTGAAATTCATAGCCTTGTCGGCTTTTCCATCAATGAAATGGATAAAATGATGCTCAAGGAAATTGCAGCGAGCGATCCTGAGGCGCTTATACCGGCTTACCATAGAGAAGTGGCTTTTTTTATTGATCAGAAGAACCGCAGCTCGTACAAGGAAGCCGCCCGGTATTTGAAAAAATTGCGCACCCTGTACAAAAAAGCGAAAAAGCAGAAGGTGTGGGAGCGGTATATTCAGCTGCTGAGCTCGCATTACAAGCGCCTGCGTGCGCTTCAAGAAGAACTGCAGAAAGGAAAGTTGATTGATGGCGAGTCTTAAAGAAATTCTCATCCACGTCGAACAAATGGAAGATGGGTCATTTACGCTCTCAGCCTTTGATGAGAATGAGCAGCCTCTTCCCTACAGCCATATGAAAAAGCATTTGTTCCAATGGCATGAATCCTCATTTTACGGAACCTTTCTAGAGGATGTCAGCTTCATCGGGACGACTGCTGTCCTGCTATCTCCATGGATGACTGTAGAGCTTCTCGGCAAAAACTCGTTCAACTCATTCAGCTCCGTGCAACTTACAGAAGAAACAGAGCCGCTGATCGAGGCGGCCTCGACCATCTATGAATTTATCGCGGACGGCGATTTTCTGCCTGACTATGACGCATGGACAAACGGTGTTTTTCGCTGGAAGGACCGCGATAATATACTGGAGGGCTTTACTGCGGAATGGTTTTCCGCTGCCGTACAGGATTACATCCAATACGACGATGAACTGCGGGAGAAATGGGAACATATCAAGGAGAAATCGCCTGCGGTTACGTCATTCCGCGGCCATTTTCTTGATGAAGAGGATTTTCTGGAAGGCATTGGCTGGATTGACGACCAATCTCCATTTACTGTCGGCTTACGCTTAAATGAACCGGACTTTGACGGAGACGATTGGAAAATTGAGATGTTTTTACGTGATAAAAAGAGCGGTGCTGTAGAATTTTTTGACGGGCTGAAGAGCCTCAAAAAATCGTGGCAGGCATACAGCGATAAAATCGCGCGTGAGCAGGACCGCTTTCACAGAACGGTTCCGTGGCTGTCGTTTGATTCCGGGACAACGCTGATCTCGGAGGAAGAAGCCTGGATCTTCCTGTCAGAAGCAAGTGAGACGCTTGTCGATATGGGGGTAGAAATCCTCCTGCCGTCCTGGTGGCAGATTGTCAGAGACAGCAACATGATGCTGAAAGCAAAGGTGTCGTCCTCCCCGCGCGGCGAGTCATTTGTCGGCATGAATGCACTGCTTGATTTCAACTGGCGGTTTGCGACAAATGGAATTGAACTGACTGAGGCTGAATTTAATGAGCTTGTCGCCAGCAACAGGCGCCTTGTTAATATCCGCGGGCAATGGGTTAAAATCGATCCGCAGTTTATCAAACAGATGAAACGCCTGATGGAAAAAGCAGAATCAGAGGGACTCCACATGTCTGATATTCTGGCGCGTGAGCTAATGGATCAGCAGGATGGCGGACTTGAGGATTCGGATCTGATTGATACATCCGCTTTCGCCGGCATTCAGTTTGATCTGTCTAAACAGCTCAGGTCACTGATTCGAAAGCTCACTGCCGCGGAAAACCTGCCGGAGCACGAAGTCAGTCCTTCTTTCAAAGGAACGCTCCGCCCTTATCAGAAATACGGCATGAACTGGCTGCTGTTTCTGCGGGAAAGCGGTTTTGGCGCCTGTCTGGCTGACGATATGGGGCTTGGGAAAACGATTCAAATGATCGCCTATTTCCTTCACGTGAAGGAAATAGGCCGGCAAAAAACGCCTCATTTGATTATTGCGCCGACATCCGTACTTGGCAACTGGCAGCGGGAGCTTCAAACCTTTGCCCCTGATCTGTCTGTCGCGCTCCATTATGGGCCGCGCCGGCCAAAGGGTGATGATTTCGCCGCGCATTATGAAAACGCAGACGTGGTGCTCACTTCATATGGACTGTCACATGCCGATACTGAAGAGCTTTCTTCTGTGACATGGAACACGATCTGCCTTGATGAAGCGCAAAATATTAAAAACGCGCATACGAAGCAATCACGCGCAATCAGGAAGCTGAAGGGGCTCCACCATATCGCGCTGAGCGGCACGCCGATGGAAAACCGACTGACGGAGCTGTGGTCTATTTTTGACTTCATGAATAAAGGCTACCTCGGCAGTTTGACCGGCTTCCATAAACGCTATGTGCTGCCGATCGAAAAAGACCGGGACGAAAAGAGAATCGGACAGCTTCAGCAATTAATCCGGCCATTCCTTCTCCGCCGGACGAAACGGGATGAAGAGGTCGCGCTTAATCTTCCTGAGAAGCTGGAAGAAAAAGAATTTATCCCGCTGTCAGCCGAGCAGGCATCCCTTTATGAGCAGCTCGTCAAAGACACTTTTGACCATATGACATCCCTGACCGGCATGCAGCGAAAAGCGCTGATCCTCAGCATGCTTGGACGGCTCAAGCAAATATGCGATCATCCCGCGCTTTATTTAAAGGAAGAGCAAACCGAGCTGCTGGCCGGCAGATCAGTCAAGCTCGAAAAATTGCTGGAACTGATGACAGCGATCCGCGCCCAAAACGAAAGCTGCCTGATTTTCACGCAATACATTCAGATGGGGAACATGATGAAGCGGCTGCTTGAAAAAACGTTCGGGGAACCTGTGCAATTTTTAAATGGGAGTCTCTCCAAGCAAGAGCGGGATACACTCGTTGAGAAATTTCAAAGGAAAGAATATCCGACACTGATTCTTTCACTCAAAGCTGGAGGCACCGGACTTAATTTGACCGCCGCCAATCACGTCATCCATTATGACAGATGGTGGAACCCGGCGGTTGAAAATCAAGCGACTGACCGTGCATACCGCATAGGCCAGGAGCGCTTTGTCCACGTTCATAAAATGATTACGACAGGAACAATCGAAGAAAAAATTGATGTCATGCTTGAATCCAAGCAAACCCTGAACGATCAAATTATCCAAAGTGAAAACTGGATTACCGAGCTTTCCACACAGGAGCTCGAAGAATTGTTTACATTAAGCGCTACAGCGCAATAATCATGACTAAAAAAGCTGGCTCTAAAAGAGCCAGCTTTTTTCCGTTCATAGCCGTCACGCCGAATTTCCAAAAAATCCGTTACGCCGGTTATCAACAGGGTGCGCTTTTGTGGCAGCACATATACTTACAACAAATGTTTCATCATATGTGCGACACCGTGTTCGTCATTGGTTAAGGTGACAGCATCGGCTATCGATTTGATGTCTTCCCGGGCATTGCCCATCGCTACACCTTTTCCCGCAGCCTCCAGCATCGATTTGTCATTTAAACTGTCACCTACAGCAGCGGTTTCCTCGAGCGGAATATTCAGCTGTTTTGCAAGCCTCTTCAGCGCCTGCCCCTTGGAAGCTTTGCGGGAAGAAAGCTCAAAGTTGTGCTCAGCCGAACTGACAAGCGTCAAATCTTCGGCATGCTCATATCTTTTCCAGCCTGCCTCAAGCTTTTCTTTGAAGAAAGAAAAGCCGAGAATATTGTAAAAATCGATTGGCTCATCGGCTTCAAACAGCTCTTGAAAGGAGTTAATGTAAGCAAAGCCCGATTGGCTGTATTGCACCTCGGCCGCCTGCTTAAGGACAGAAAGATCCGCTTCCGGATTTGCGCTTCTGAATCTGTCCAGCTCAACATCAAGAAGTTCTCTGCCGTTTTGCGGCGTATAAATCGCTGAACCTGTGAATACCTCATAATAATAGTTTTCCGACTCAAGCCATGAGAGAATGTCATACGCCCGTTTCTTATCAATCGTTTCGTGATGATAAAGCCTACCCTCGGGATCGTGAATGACGGCGCCGTTCGCACTGATGACCCATGTTTTGATCCCCAGCGGTTCAAAGATTGACATGACGTCAAAATGAGCGCGCCCAGTTGACACCACCACCTCAATACCGTTCCGCTGCGCCTGCCGCAGTGCGTTTTCATTTTCCAAGCTTACCTGATGCTTGCTGTTGAGTAAGGTTCCATCTAAGTCAATCGCAATTAATTTCACGTTTGTCAGTCCTTTCCTTCATCCTGCTCTGTCACGAGAAGCTCAACGCCGTTTCGGTCAAGCAAGTCACAAAATGCCTGATTCGGCAGCCTGTCTGTAATCAAAAGGTCGATTTCATTCAGCTCCGCATACTGATAAAAACTGGTGCTGCCCAGCTTCGAATGATCTGCAAGCGCGATGACCTGCTTTGCCTGCTGTATCATTTTCCGCTTCACCATGCCATCCTCTTCATGCGCAATTGTAATGCCATGTTCGGAAATACCGACCACACCAATCAGCGCTTTATCAACATGGTAGCTTGAGAGCTTTTCAATCACAGAGGACCCGTACAGAAAGCGGTGCTCCTTTTCCAGCTTGCCTCCCAGCAGATAAATTTCAATTCCCTCTTTATCGGACAGCACATCCGCAAGATTAATCGAATTGGTGATTACCGTACAATCAACCGCATTCAAATGCTTTGCACATGCCTGAACAGTTGTAGAGGCGTCTAAAATCACCCGGTCACCATCATGAATAAGCGATGCTGCAAGCCTGCCGATCTTATTTTTTTCCTTAGACACTGTTTTCAGGCGGCCGGAATAGCTTTGAATTTTCTGATGCACAGTCGGCAAAATGGCGCCGCCTCTTGTGCGGATGATGGCATTCTGTTCCTCAAGTTTCACAAGATCTCGTCGCGCTGTATCCCTTGACACTTGCAGGAGCGTACAGATCTGCTCCGTTGTAATTCGGTTATGCTGTTTTAAAAAATCCAAAATCGCTACTAATCTTTCTTCTTGGTACACGCCCTCATTCCTTTTCTCAGCAATCATTTATAAGTAATTATAAGTTTTTATTTAATCTTATTCAATATTAATAAGTGATTTTAAGTAAAAATGCGTCTAGAGAACCAATTTTTCCTAAGTGGACAAAAAGAAAGAACCAGTCTGGTCGACTGGTCAATTTTGAGGGGATGATGCGAAGATCTGGATAATAGTGAATGGATAGATAACGGGAGGAGCAGGGGGTGTCAATCAGCAGCTTTTTCCCGGGGTTTAGGGTCCATAAAACGAACAGTGTCAGCCAACACTTCTGTTACATACACGTTAACGCCTTCCGCGTTTTCATAGCTTCTTGTCTGAATCCGTCCGCTTACGCCGACGAGAGAACCTTTTTGGCAATACAACGCCGTGTTTTCAGCTGTTTTTCTCCAAAGTGTGCAATTGACGTAATCAGCTTCGATTTCACCTGAAGCATTCTTGAAGCTGCGGTTCACCGCGAGCGTAACATGTGCAACTGCCGCACCGGCGGAAGTGTAGCGAAGATCAGGATCTTTTGTAAGACGTCCGACAAGCATGACCTGATTGAACATGCGATTCCTCCTCTCCTTGCGGTTGTATGTATTGTAAATGATGCAACAAGAAAAGAAAAACGCTTAAAAATGGCTTTCAGCCTCTGTTTTTATCTTTCGTTTTCATTTTTCCTTCAGCTAAAAACATCTTTTGCTTTTTTCCTTTGAAGAAATATGTACTTTTTAAAAAACGGAAAAAGATTTGCTTTGTCAGCCAGTTTTGCGTATTCATGCGCACATAGGAAGAGCCATCCCACGCAAACCACTGAAAGCTCAATTTTTTTTCCGGCATTGACAGCTTGATTTTATACTGCTCCATGCCATCTTGTGTTTCGTATAAAAAACTTATTCTTCCTTTTTTGTTCAGATGAACCTCAAACACTTCTTTACGGCTTAACATATATGTTACTTCCTTTTGAATCAAATGACTTTCAGAAGGAACGCCGTCAATATAAATTTCTTTTAAACGAAATTGATTCATACCACATCTCTCCGTAATCCATAGTCAGTTACAGTATAATGAAAAAATAGAAATTATTAAATGTTTCGCTCATACAAAATTCTTTAGCCCCAACATTGCAGGATTTTTTCCTCGAAAACGTTTATGTTATAATGGAAGGCAAGAAAACTTTGGAAGTAATCGGGGTGAGAAGAAATGAAAACCTTTAAACTGGTTGACCTGAATGTGGAACGAGTGGACAAGGAAGAACAATCAATTGAACAGTTTCCCCTTATTGACGGACTGATTATAAATAAAGAAGACGGTGAAAATCACTGGCTGATTGAGGCGCTTGTACAGAAAGAACATCTGTCTTTTTTTGAACAGCTTCAAAACAGCCAATCTGAAGCCAAAGTATTTGTAACGATCACGAAAAAAAGCAATCGCCCCGCCCAGCTGACAGCAGCAGTGAAAAATATCGTCAAGCTGGAAGAAAGCATTCAGGTTTTACTCTACGGACAAATGGTCACAAGAAAACAGCAGGGCACTGAAACCATTCTCGAGTCCCTTGTAAAAGAGGGCTATACAGGAACAAAACTCATTGAGGCATTTAAACAAAAGTTATAAATATGAGGGGGCATGGTTCCCCAAAACAGACACAGAACCGAAGAGCATCACAATAGACATTTAGAATAGATATGTTCTGCATGAAAAAAGCTGCCGTTTTGAACGGCAGCTTTTCTTTTCCATATTTAATTTGTATGGCCAAAAGAATCAACCAATTCCCCTTTCACAACAAGGCGCCCTTCAGTTTTGACAGCCTTGTCACATGTGATTAGCGTAATCTCTTTTTTGTTTGTCTCCTCAATTACATCTGCATCCATTTCCGATATGATATCTTTAGATGTTACAGAATAGATATAATCCTTTTTAAAATCCGTGATGACAATTTGGGCACCTGTTTTTATATTTTCCAGAGGTCCGAACAGAAGATTCTTTTGCTTCAAATGATGGCCCGCCAACGGATAATTTCCCTCGCCCATTTTTTGATCCGGGCGCATTGTTGCCGCCCCTATCAAAAGATTTTCATTGGTTGTGCCTTTTACGATCGGAAGCTCCAGATCAACACTTTTAATTGTTATCCGCCCGATAACCGCTTTTTGATCGTGATCAAAGCCGGCCTTTACAGCATCCATCAACTCAGGCGGCTCGATTGAATCAAATTCATATTCCGCTTCTCTCTCATTATTTTTTTTCAGCTGCTCCACAGTTAAGGCCGATTCACTCTGGCTTTTGCTAAGATAAGCTATAATTCCACCTTTGATATAAGGAGAAGAGATCAGCAGCAGTCCGAAAAGGATGAACACCGTAATGATCATTTTCTTGTACATGCAAAAAACCCTTTCTTATGCATCCTTCTAAAAACGCTCCGTGTCACTTTCACTTTTCAAAAAAGCACCTGATCGATTCTTCAATGATCAGGTGCCTTCAACTTTATCCTTTTCTTTGTTTCTTTCTTGAGGCAACAGCTAAGCCTCCGCCTGCCATAAGCAGCAGGATACCGATCATTGCTGTCAGCATGCTGTCTGTATCTCCGGTTTTTGGAAGGGTTTTGTCTGTGTTCGACTGACCATCCGAGCTGCCATCTGTACCATTGGTATTCGGATGATCTCCATCATCTTTTCCATTTCCACCCGGTGCAGGTTTATCAGGATGATCATGTTTATCAGGCGCTGGTGTTTTCACTTTTTGATTAGAAACTACGATCTCAACAGCTTTTGACTGTCCTTTTTCAATTGTGAATTCAATCGGTGTTTCGTCAAGTTTATAACCTTCGGGAGCCTTCGTTTCAATCAATTGGTAGCTTCCCGGCGCAAGGCCTTTTACAGTGAACTGCCCATTTTGATCTGTTTTCCAGAGTTCAGAAAGCTCTTTTCCATACCCGTCAGTTTTTACAGGCTTGCCGCTTTCGTCCAATAACTTGAATTCAGCGCCCTCCAAAACGGTATTTTTATCGTCTTGATCCACTTTTTTCACATTTACGTCACCTGGTGCCAATATGTTTTCCGCGGTGATTTCGACTGTTTTCGTGTCTGTGTTTGTGATCTTGAACGATATAGGAGTTTGGTCCAACTCATAATCTTTAGGCGCTTTTGTTTCAACAAACTGATATTCGCCAGCTTTAAGGCCGTGCACCGTGATTTGTCCTTTGTCATCGGTAACCAAACCGGACTTCAGCACTTTGCCGTTGGCATCTGTCAAATTGAACTCCGCACCTTGCAGAACTTTATGCTGATCATGCTGATCCACTTTGGTGAGGACAACAAGGTTCTTCGTATTAACCGCTGTTGCTTTCACTTGCTCAGGTTTGCCGCCATATTCTGCTTTAATGGTGAATGACACTGGCTTTTCGGATAAAAGATATCCATCTGGCGCCTGTTTTTCGATAAATTGATAGCTTCCCGGCGCTAACCCGTCAACTTCAATTTTGCCGCCTTCTTTTGAGACTAGATCGTCTCTCACTGTTTTCCCATTGCTGTCCGTGATTTTGAATACCGCGCCTGCCAAGCCTTTTCCATCTTGATCTTCCTTCGTCAGCTGAACCGATCCTTGATAGTTCACGGCGATCGCATCTGCGGCTTCAGGCTTTCCTGCTGCAGATTCTGAGATGGTAAACTCTATTTTCTCCGTGTTCAGCACATAACCGTCTGGCGCTTTCGTTTCAACAAAGGCGTAGCGTCCCGGCGAAAGATCTGAAGCCTTCACTTTTCCGTCTTTATCGGAAGTAAGCTCTTCTTGAACCGTATTTCCTTTTTCGTCGACAATGTTAAAAACTGCACCTTCAAGCTTCTTGCCTTCAGCATTTTCCTTCGTCAACTCAACGGAGCCTTTATGATTAATGGCGATCCCGGCATCTGTAGCTTCAGGCTTTCCTTCAGAGGAATCAGAAATCTCAAACTCTATTTTCTCTGTGTTCAGCACATAACCGGCTGGCGCTTTCGTTTCAACAAAAGCGTATTGTCCCGGTGCAAGGCCTGAAGCTGCGACTTTCCCATTTTTATCTGAGGTCAGTCCTTCTTGAACCGTATTACCTTCCTTGTCGATAATCTTAAAGACGGCTCCTTCAAGCTTCTGGCCATCGGCATCTTCCTTCGTCAGCTCAACAGAGCCTTTATCGTTAACGGCGATTCCGGCATCTGCGGCTTCAGGCTTTCCTGCTGTAGATTCTGAGATGGTAAATTCTTTTTTCTTTGTATTCAGCACATAGCCGGCTGGCGCTTTTATTTCCACAAAGGCGTAGCGTCCCGGCGCAAGACCCGAAGCCTCGATTTTACCGTCTTTATCTGAAGTCAGCTTCTCTTGAACGACCTTTCCATCTTGATCGACAATGTTGAATACTGCGCCTTCAAGTTTCTGGCCTTCAGCATTTTCCTTCGTCAGTGAGACTTTTCCTTGATAGTTGGTCATTTTCCCTAAATTAACGTCGGACACTTGATTCTTTTCATTCTTTGCGACTGAGAAGTGAATCGCTTTTGTATTTACGATAAAGCCTTCAGGAGCTTGTGTTTCTGTCAAGCGATAGTAGCCCGCCGGCAAACCGTTCATTTCTACTTTTCCGTTTTTATCAGATTTTATATCTGTTCGTATGAGAGTATAGGTGCCGTCATTTGACTTTTTCTCCAGCTTGAAAACAGCACCTGCCAAAGGATTGTTTTGTTCGTCTTGTTTGATAAGCGTCACCTTGTTCTGTTGATTTATGACTTTGTGCAGCGCTCCTGTCTTGGAGGAGTTGCTGTCTATCTTAACAGAGACTCCTTTTGCATAAGCATCACTGATGGTATATCCGTCAGGCGCTTTGACTTCTTTTAATACATAGGAACCGTAGCGAATATTTCCGAATGTAAGCTTCCCGCCGGCATCCGTCGTACCAGTGCGGAGGAGCTGTTTGGAGTCCTCAGACCATAACTGGAATTCTGCTCCTTCAAGAGCTTTATCGTCCTCTCCAGTCTTAAAAATCGTCAGGCTTCCTTTTTCTCCGGATCCGGAACCGTCGCCGCTTGAAATGGCAACAAAGATCGAGCTGCTGTTTTCTTGAGTCTGCTCCTTCACATTTGTTCCTGAAATGGACACCTTATTTTTAACGTGGCCGTTCGTGCCGGCTATGTTAATCAGTGACCGGTATTTGATCACATAGGCGCGGTCAATTTGTTTATAGCTGCCTATGAATTTCAGGACAAACGATTGTTCACCTGTTGTATTGTCCGTTTTGATGTCTAACGTGTAGTCTTTGTCTTTTTGAAGCTCGACATCGCCTGCGGTCAGATTTCCACTGCTGTCTTTGACCACTCCGTTTTCATCATATTTTGCTTGATACACTTTAAAAGAATCCGCATCTAATATTTGATTTTCATCCGGCGTGTCAGTAACTTTTACGTCATCCAGCGTTGATTGGCTGGAGTTGACATTGATGTTCCAATCGATATAGCTTCCATTTTGTTTACCGCCTTTGAAAACCAGACTTCCTCCGTTCGTAACTGAAACAGAGCCCGTCAGTGTGCGGTCTGCATAACCGTCATTATAGTAGGTTGCCTTGTTTGTGTACTGATTCTGATCAATGACCTGTCCTTTGAGTGATGTCTTAAACTCAATCAGATATGGTACAGAATCGCCTGTTTTAAGGTGTACCGTCAGCGTGCGTTCATTTTTTGCAGAAGGCTCTTCGACATCATACTTGGAAGGATCAAGCGCGTCTCCTTCTGTGATCGAGCCGTTTTTATTGATCGTATAACTCTTAACGACAACGGAATCCGGCACAAATTGCTGAGGATCTGTTATGGCATCTTTGATATAAGGGTTTTTCGTCGGCTCGCCGTTATAGTTGACGCCGATTTTCCACGTGATTTCCTTTGAAACCGCGTTATATGATCCGTTTTTGAAACCATTATTTGAAGTCTGATGATTCGGCGTAAAACCGCTTGATACCTTATTCGTGCGCTCATTGCCGTTTTGATCAGTCCATGTCGACTGAGCTGTATTCTTAACGCTTTCGTTAGAATAATCGGCATTGAACGTTGTCGTATAAGTGATCTTAAATTGACTGTCTGTTTTTGCATAATCCCCGATCAATGCCAAAGTAAAGCCTTTATGATCCGGTTTTTTTATTAACGTGTAGTCTTTGTCTTTCTGCAATGTTTTGTTGTTCGTTGTGTCTTGAAGCTTGAACGATTCATCAATCAGTACCAATCCGCCGCTTTCGAATTGATCATCCAGCGTCCAATTGTTCATCTCATAGTTGTTTTTATTAACTGTAATCGTCCAATCAGCCGTCTTCTTCTCATAATCTACGTTTGAATATCCTTTGATGAGGTTTTGCTGAATGGCTATTCCGGAAGCCTCTTTTGAATCCCCTGTTCCGGTCACAACGCTGTTGGTGTATGTTGTCGATTTATCAATGATCACTCCGCTGTTGACCTTTGTTTGATATGTGATTTTGTACGCGCTGGTAATGGTTTTATTAAATTTGACTTCAAATCCGCTTCCATTATCGATCAGCGTATAGTCCTCGCCTTCCTTTAAAGGCGTTCCCGCTTGCTCACTGCCGTTCTGTCCAAAGGTAATAGGAATAACCTTCAAAGAATCTTTCACAAGATGCAAATCGCCAGTTCCAAAAGCATCTTTAATGCTGGCCTTGGATTGGTCGATCTGTTTCTCACCGTAATTGTATGAAAGAGCCCAGCTGAATGTTTGAGATTCTCCATCATAGCCGGTCGATGATTTCGCGATCATTCTTCCATATTTGGCTGCAACAGTGGCTTCGGCAGAAATGGGTTCCAGGTTGTCTCCGCTGAATGCCGCCTTGTTCGTCAGCGTTACATTTCCGCCTTCACTCGGCTTCGCACTATTGTCAATGTCGGTTTCGTATACAAGGCGGTATGCTGAATCAATTGTCCCGTCAAATGTGACATTTCCTTTTGAATCAACACTGTAGCCGGAAGAAACTTCATTTCCTCTGCTGACAGAACCATCAATGTTCACATTGAGTTCATACACTTTAACTGAACGGTAGATTACGCCATCTGGAAGGCTTTCCGTGAGTTTGGCATTTTTGACTTGATCCAACTTTTTATTGACATCGACCGTCCATGTTACTTTACCAGGGTTGATGCCTTTATCCAGCACACCTGATTTATCAATGGTTTTACTCACATTGGGTTTAAAATAAACTGTTGTTTCAGGAGTATCGGCATTCACAGGAAATGGGATCTTTTGTGTTGTCGAACCCGTTATTTTTTTCTCGTTGAACTGCGTATTGATAACCAATGTGCCTTTGACATTAGAACTGTCTTTTACCTCGCCGTTAAATGTCATTACCACATGTCCGTTCGTATCAATAGAAAATGTCCCGTATGTGGTGTCTCCGGCGCTTAAAGGCAGGTTCACAATGTCATTATGCATAATAAATTCTTTAGGCAAATCAAATTCATATTTATCGCCGGCATTGATTGTTTTTCCTAAATTGTCGGGAATGGCCCAATCAATTGAAATTTTCACCGGAGAATTCGTATTGGCGCGATTGCCCTTGTCATATGGCTTTCCGTTTTCGTCCGTCAACGTCACGCCAGTTAAAATATGTTGCGTGATTTGTTTTTCTTCAGTTTGCAAGCTTTTGAAAGCTGATTGACTTGAGGATGACACTTTTTTTGAATCATCACTCTTAGAGGCTTCGCCGCTCTTAGCGTCATCTGACGGCTGCTGTTCTTCCTCTTTTTGATCCTTGCTGACTGAAGGTGCAGGTTTGTCATCTTTCCCTTCCTGATCACCCGCAGTATCAGAAGAGTCGTTTTTTGGCTCTTCCGCCTCGGCATCTGGTGTCTCCTCTTTCTTAACAGGAATGATCACCTGCTGGGTTTTGCCTCCCCCTAGCTGAAAAAGGGCTGCTGCTGTATGTTCATCGCCTTTTACATCTGCAGTAAACTTAGCTGGTAGTGTAATGGTCCCCTTGGCATCAGGAGAATCCGCGGATGCAGTTGTTAATTTTACTGTCATGGTGCTGCTGCCCGCCGGCACTTGATAGCTGCCGATGACCTGATCAGCAGATTTGATCTCACCTTCTGCACCTTTATCAAATGTAAAGCTTTTAGGTATCTCCACATTGATATCCTGTTCGCTATCTGCTTTTTTGTCTTTTTTCAATGACCATTCATATGTCAGTTTCACTTCGTCCCCCGGTGTTAGTGCCGGTTTGTTTCCTTTTGATCCGTCAACAATCTGGCCCTTGGCGTCCTTAACTGTTACCGAATCGAAGAATTGGCTGTCACTTGACGTTACGTCCACAGCCTGTGCTGTAAGAGTATAGCTGGCGATCTGGCTGAAGAAGAAAAAGATGGCAAGGCTTATGATCATAACGATCCGCCCGCTTTTTTTCAGCCCTAAGGGAAAACTCCTCGTTCTCAACTTTTCATTCCTCCCTTTCTTATCTATCTTTCACTTGCCGATTGATCCGCGAGACCATAACATCATGTCTCATCCCCCAAAAAGAACTGCTAATGCCGAATGAGTTTCAAAACTAAGATTTGCCATCCGAACCAAACTACATTGTATGAAATGGAACTATACAATTTCTGTACAACTCAGAAATCATGTAAGATTGAAGTGAATTGGAGAGAGTTGAAGTTTCACCCAGGAGACATATGGCGAGGGCCTTCCCTTTAAGTGCACAAAAAAACCAGTGTGCATCGAAAGGCAATCGACACATACTGGTTTGGAGTTCTTTAATTAATTTGATCCTTCATTTGTTTGTAACGCTGATATTCTTTTATCGCCTCTTCTACCTTCCCGTTTTTGTTGAATAGCTGCAGCTTGTATTGCATAATTTTATGATCGCATGGCTCAATTTTCTCGGCTTGCAGGCAAATGTCCATCGCTTGATGATCGTTCATTTCATGAATATGATAATCGATCAGTTCATAGGCCTTTCCGAGCCAAAGCTGGGAAAGACGCGTCTTTTCCGGTTCTGCCCAAAGATAACCGTGCTCCATTAGGTAATGATTTTGATAGGACATGAAAATATCCATGTGCAGATGTAATGTAGCCGTATTGAGCGGCGGCGCCCCTTTTAGTGATTTTTCCCATTCGACAACATCGATTTTTGCGCCTGAAAGCCGAAGAATATACCCAGTATCAGTCTTCTCGATAGTTTGGCTGAAAGGGATCTGGCTGAATAACTTTCGTATTTGGTAAATGGTGGAGTAAAGTTGGGTGCTTGCTTTTGAAACATCGTAATGAGGCCAAAAAAGATCGATTAGCATGTCTTTACTGACCACATGGCCTTGATTGTGAAGCAAAAATAAGTATATTTCACGTGCTTTCGACGTTCTCCACTTGACTGGAATGCTTGTTTTGACATCCTTTAAGGTTTGATGAAACTGCAAGCTCCCAAAGCATTGGATGGAAAAATGCGCCTCGGTATTTTCTGCATTTTGTCTGAGCATATTATTCGTTTTGATTCGTTCAACAGTTGTCTCAAGCCGCTTGTATATGACAGGCTTCAGCAAATAATCAATGGCATTCAGCTCAAACGCTTTGATAGCAAACTCATTATAAGCCGTGATGAAAACGACTTGGATGTTTTCATTCATCGATTGAATCGCCTCAGCAAGCTCAATGCCGTTTACCCCCGGCATTTCAATATCAAGAAACACCGCATCTACAGCAGGAGTCTCAGGATGCTCTAAGGCTTCAACTGGATCTTGATACGCCATAATAGATTGAAAGGCGTTTGTTCGTTCAAGCATTTTCTTAAAATGAAGCAATGCCAAGTGCTCATCATCAACAATTAACGCTTTCACAAAACATCCCACCCTATATGTAAAATCGAGATATCAGTAAATAACTTCTATTATATCATGACAAATAACCCCTTTATCTGGATTCTTTTTCTTTCTATTGTAGTTTTTGAAATTTTGCACTTACAATATTTATAAAAAGGTAGGAATTTAGAATGAGCCTGCTTGAATAAAGGAGCTATAATATGAAAGAAAAATTCATCTTTACTTCAATTATTTTCGGTTACGCTGCATTTTTTATGGTTTTCATTGCCATTGACCATTTTTCCGGAACAACGCTTCCTGCGGCAAGGCAGGGGGTCATGAACCTGGAGAAGTGGGATTTTCAAAAGGATGGGAATGTACAGCTGAACGGAGAATGGACATTGTATCCAAATCAGATTCTGTCACCAAAAGAGATCGCCTCAGCAAAAGGAAAAGATCCTCTCTTCGTTGATGTCCCCAGCAATGTGAAGCTAGCCAAGCAGGGTATCAATGTGGATTACGGAACGTATAAGCTGACCATCAGATCAAAGCAAGACAATCAGGTTTTTGGGATCAGCACGTCGTTTATATACAGTGCCAATCGCATCTATTTTAATGGACAATTCATTGGCCAAAGCGGCAACCCTTCAAATAAACCTGATTTTGCGGCACAAAACCGCCCATATACGAGCTTTTTTACGCTTCACAAGGGTGACAATGAACTTGTCGTACAATTTTCGAACTTCGGAAAAACGCCGGGATGGGGAATCGCAAAGCCAATTACTTTTGGCACCCAGGAGCAAATAGTGCGGGAAAATAAAATTTCCTTTCTTAATGATACAATCATGATTACAGCTTTTTTCATTACCGGATTATATTTTCTGGGCTTTTTCCTGCAAAGAAAAAAAGATAAACATTTATTGTTTTTTTCTGTTATGTGTCTTCTGTTTTCGTTCATTATTCTGATGATCGGAAAAGAGCGGATTATATTTCTCCTCTTTCCGTCAATTTCATTTTCACTGCTAAATTCATTGAGGGCAATCTCTACAGTGCTCGTCAGCATTGCGGTTTTTCTCTATCTCTTTTTTGCTTACAGAGAGATTGTTTCAAAGCGTTTTATTCGCATTGCCACTGTTTCTTCCGGGCTGGTCTTAGTCACAGATTTTTTAACCGTGGGTTTTATCGGCCATACCTCGTACATCTTACATTCTGTGCTAGCCGTCTCGACTCTGGTTTATATTACATATATTTTTACGATTGCTGCGATCCGCAAAATGGAAGGAAGTCTGTATCTTACTATTGCATCTATATCAATGAGTGCTTTTGTCATTTTAACCACCATTTCAGCTTATAGCGGCAAAACGGCTTTTTCCTTTAATTCGATTTATTCACTGCCAACAGTTATCGCTTTACTTGCGATCGTTCTACTGATGGCGCAGCAATTTGCCGGAGCATTCCGTGAAAATGAAGTGCTGTCGTGGAAATTGCTCAGAATTGACCGGCTAAAGGATGAATTTATCGCCAAAACATCACATGAATTCAAAACACCGCTGAACAGCATCATTAATATATGCCAGACCCTGCTGGCCGGCAAAGGAAAAAGAACGATAGAAGAAGAGAAAGAAAATATGCAGCTCGTCATCCGCATGGGCTACAGGCTGTCCAATCTGGTAAATGACATTCTAGATTTAGAAAAAATAAAGCAGGGCATGCTTCAAATCCACCCGGTTCCTGTTGATATTTATACTTTAGTTTGTTCGGAAATGAATTTCTACAATCTTTTATCGAGACATAAAAACTTGAATATGATGAACCATATCCCTGACGATCTTCCTTTAGTGCTCGCAGATGAAAACCGCTTCCGCCAAATATTAACCAATTTAGTAGACAATGCAATCAAATATACAACAGAGGGCCAAATCATACTTTCTGCTTCAAGACTGAACGACAACATGATCAAAGTGACAGTAGCGGATACAGGAAGCGGCATTTCAGAAGCCGATCGCCAAACCATCTTTGAGTCTTTTCAGCAAGCCGAAAAGAATAAAGACGATGGTGCCGGTCTTGGCCTCAGCATTGTCAAACAGCTGGTTCAGCTCCATAACGGAGACATTTGGGTCGAATCGGAAGAAGGAAAAGGTTCGGCATTCCATTTCACCTTGCCGATCGCCCAAAATGAATCTGTCTCTGAAACAAAGAAACGTCTTCCTGAATTACAATCCGAGAGAGATCTATCAGATATCTCATTTAGCACGCCTTATTACTCTGAGCATATTGACGCTCCAACCATCCTGATTGTCGATGATAACATTGACAGTTTAAAAATTTTG
Organism: Bacillus sp. YP1; assembly: GCF_000877815.1. NCBI lineage: Bacteria > Bacillati > Bacillota > Bacilli > Caryophanales > Bacillaceae > Bacillus > Bacillus sp. YP1. Next base: position 3,378,547 of record NZ_CP010014.1, read on the forward strand.
AGCGATATGCTTGAAGGTGTGCCCTACAATGTGATTGCTGTGAAGAACGGAAAGGAAGCATTAGAAATCATCTCTTGCACGAAGCTTGATTTGGTTATTTTGGACTTGATGATGCCGGATATGACTGGTTTCGAAGTCTGTATGAAAATTCGCGAACGATTCAGCATGGTTGATCTTCCGGTTCTGATCATTACAGCTGCCATTATCGGCCATGACAAATACAAGGCTTTTCATGCCGGAGCGAATGACATTTTGCAAAAACCCTATCATTACTCTGAATTTATGGCGCGTATTCAAAACCTGATCATGATGAAACATACAGCAAATCAAGCCACTAGAATGGAAATGGCATTTCTCCAATCGCAAATCAAGCCTCATTTTCTTTATAATGTATTAAACACGATTATTTCTCTCACTCATTTGGATATTGAAAAGGCCCGAGAGGTAACAGAGGAATTTACTAACTATTTAAGAATGAGTTTTGACTTTCAAAATACATCAGCCATCAGTTCCTTCAGACATGAGCTTTCGATTATCAATTCCTATCTTTCTATAGAAAAGACGCGATTCGGTAATCGGCTTGAGGTTCTTTTCGATATAGATGAAGACATTGACTTTATCCTTCCGCCTTTAATGATTCAGCCCTTGGTGGAAAATGCCGTTCTTCACGGTGTCAGTAAGAAAAGAGGCGGAGGATGGATCAAACTGACAGCTAAAAAACAAAGCAAAAATGAGTATTACATCAATGTAGAGGATAACGGTGCCGGGATGACTCCTGAAAAACAAAAGGACCTCTTATCTGCGGATTTCGATCGCAGCGTCGGATTGAAAAATATCAATCAGCGGCTGAAACATTTTTGCGGAAGCGAGTTGATGATCAGCAGCATTCCGGATGCAGGCACCTCTGTCTCAATGCTCATTCATCTCGCTGAAACAACAGGAAGCCCTAGGACACAGAACGAACCTAAACGAAAATTGAGATAAAAAAAGACGCCGTTTCTAACGGCATCTTTTTTATTCCGGCGACTTTGCTTGCTGCTTCAGCAGGTCTCTGATTTCTTTCAGCAGCTCCTCCTGCGCATCCACCGCTTCCTCCGCAGCCTCTTCTTCTTCTGCTTCTTTTTTGCGCCTTAACCCATTCAAAGTCCGAATGACGATAAAAATGGAGAACGATATAATTAAGAAGTTCACAATCGTCTGTATAAAGCTTCCATACTTCACTACAGCATCGCCAAACGTAAACGACAGGCCTGAAAAGTCAAGCCCTCCCAGCAGCAAACCGACCAAAGGCATAATGATATCATTTACTAGAGATGTGACGATCTTTCCGAAAGCACCGCCTATCACAACACCAATCGCAAGGTCTACGATATTCCCCCGCATGGCAAAGGCTTTAAATTCATTCCACATACAATCACCTGCTTTTCTATATTTGTAAAGAAAAAAAGACAAATGTGCCGCTGGCCATCTGCCTTTTTTCAATTATTCTCCGAGGGCAAAAGTCAGTTCTACTTCGCAAACGACTTCGCCATCAACTGTGGCAACGCCTTTTCCGCGCCCGATTGTGCCGCGGGCACGAATGATTTCAACCTCAAGGTGAAGCTGGTCACCAGGCTTGACTTGTTTTTTAAAGCGGCAGTTATCAATGCCTGCAAAAAAAGCCAGTCTGCCGCGGTTTTCTTCTTTAATCAACATCGCAACAGCTCCGACTTGAGCGAGTGCTTCTACGATTAATACGCCGGGCATAACCGGGTACTGAGGAAAATGTCCGTTAAAGAACTCTTCATTAGCGGTTACATTTTTATAGCCTTTTGCCCGTTTGCCCTCTTCAACTTCCGTAATCCGATCCACAAGCAAAAACGGATAACGGTGAGGAATAATTTCTTTAATTTGCTGAGTATCAAGCATTGTCTTGACATCTCCTTCATCTGCATTAGTATGTATAGCAATCATCAAAGATCCAATCTGTACATTTGAAAAGTATATTATGAATTAATCTCTTTTTCAACCGCGCTAAAATGTAACCAACTGTCAATGAGAGCCGTCAAAAGTTATGATATGATAATTATAGATTTTACCAATAGCAAAGAGGTAGGAAAATGATTTCGAAGTTTATTGAAAAAAGAATGCTAAACATGTTAGACGAGTGGTATTCCGCAATGAGCAAACGCAAAATGAATCACGTTTGCACACTGAAAGAGAAAATTGACCAGCACCTTCCGAAGATCAAAAAAAACACAAAACTTTGGATGCGTTATCAATTGTTTCAGGCCCGCCATCAGCTGCTTTTTGAAAACCAGAACGGACTCGATTCATTGTTCGATGACCTATATGGCCTGGAAGACAAAATGGATGATGAATTGAAATATTATCTGTATTTTTTCTCTGGGTTATACGAGATGGTAAAAACAGCTCCGAAACATGCAGTACATCATTTTAAAAAAGCTGAACAGTACCTGGCCGCCATTCAAAATACGTTTGAAGCCGCTGATTTATATTATCAAACCGCCGGCGCCTATTACTTGATGAAATCACCGCCGCTTTCCATCCAATACGTCAAAAAAGCATTACACATCTATTTGCACCAATTCGGCTATATCAAAAAGGTAATCACCTGTAAACTTTTGCTCGCCGTGAATTATATTGATCAAGAACGCTATGAAAAAGCTGAACAGCTTTTCAAAGAAATCATTAAGAAAACCCAGCAACTACATGACGAAAACCTGCTATGCCACGCTTATTATAACCTTGGCTTTTTAAAAGCGACCGAGAAAAAAGACCAGGAAGCGCTTCTTTACTTTAGAAAAGTATTAAAGAATCAAGAATTTGAAATGAATTCACCAGTCTCATATCTTCATTGTGTGTACGAGTCTGTCAGAGCGCTTTTTAAAACAGGGAACATCACAGAAGCTAAAGCCGTCCTTCATAAAGGAAAAGAATTATCTGAAAAGGTAGACATTCAAACCATTTATTTAAAATTAAAAACGCTTGAAGCCCTCTACACATCAGCCGAAGACCCTTATGAGCAGCTGCTCGAATATGTGCTTGAATTAGAAAAAATCGAGGCGTGGGTGGATTTAGAAGTGCTGTTAGAAGATATTACGGAATACTACAAAAAAAAGGACGATTTCGAAAAAGCCGCTTTTTTTATCATGCGCGGCTGATTGAAAAACGCCCATTTTCTTATTATCTGACTGAATTGATTAAACCGAGCATTTGATCTCCCATTGTGATCGTTCTGCTGTTCAGCTGATATGAACGCTGGGACGTGATCAAATCTGTCATTTGTTCTGAAATATCGACATTGGACATCTCAAGTGAGCCCTGCTGCATGCCGATGTTTTGTCTATTAGCGCCGTTCAGCTCTTCAAAAGCTGCCGCATTATCAATAGAGAAAAGGTTATTCCCTTCTGATTTCAGCTCTTGAGGGTTATTCACTTGGACAACGCCAAGATTAAACCGCTGAACCGCGTTTCCGTCAGATGCGGTTAAGGTGCCGTTCTTATTGATGGTGATATTCTTCATTGAGCTGTCGATGTTCACTGTATTGCCGTTCTCATCAAGTACGGGATACCCATTTCCAGTGACGAGCTGCAGCTGGTTGGCATTCGCAGCGGACGGCGTTACATACAGCGCCCCGTCCCTCGTATACTGGCGGTTTCCATTTACATTTACCTGAAGATACTGGTATGGAGACGTAAATGCGATATCCAGATCGCGATCGGTCTTCTGAATGCTTCCTTGATCAGAGACCAGGCGTGAATTCATCATCGCTCCGACGCCAAGGCGCAAGCCGGGCGGCGTTTTTCGGGCTTTTGCCACTTCCTCGTTTTTTTCATCAACCTGATCGAATTGCTGTCTGACAAGCTCAGAAAAATTCGTATCTTTTGCCTTATAGCCGGTTGTGTTGCTGTTTGAAAGGTTGCTGCTGATTGTGTCAATCTGCTGCTGCAGCTGGTTTAAGGTTGTTGATGCCGTTAGCATTGACCTGAGCATAGTTGATGTCCCCCGTTTTTTCTTCCGTTATCTTAAATTTTTCCAATTTCATTTGCTGCTTTATCCATACTTTTATCGTAAGCCTGAATAACCTTCTGATTCGCCTCAAACGATCTGTACGCTTCAGTCATTTCTGTATAGGCGCTTGTCACATCCACGTTTGAAAGCTCTGAGACGCCTTGTTTTAATGAATAGGCTACCTGATTATTTCCGGCTGCGCTTGGCAGATCATTACCGTCCGCCGTGCTGTACAAATCATTTCCGTCCCGTTTGAGATTGCGGACATCTTCCGCCATTCTGACATCAATCTGGCCGGCTGTGCGTCCGTTCGTTGTCACAGTACCGTTTTCAGACACAGTGAAATTCTCATTATCAACAGTGATTGGCTGGCGATCCGTCGATAAAATAGGGCGTCCGTTGATCGTCAGCTGATTGTTTTCATTTAGTGAAAATGTGCTGCTTTTTGAATAACGGATTCCATCCGCTGTTTGAACCGGATAAAAAAGAGCAGCTTTTTCATTGGTTTCCGCATTCATCGGAACTTGATTTTCGATCAATGCAATGTCTGTAGGCTGGTCTGTGGACTTCAGGCTTCCCTGTGTAAAGAGAGGCTTGAGCTCCTGCATATATACTCCGGTATTCACGGAACCGATTTCCGTCCTTGATGTCCCGGCCGGAGATTTTGATTCTATTCTGCTGAGCAGCATCTCAGGGAACGCGCGCATAGAGCCTTGATCAGCTTTATATCCTGATGTATTTGCGTTAGCAATATTATTTGAAAGCATTTCCGTTCTTCGCTGCTGGGCAATCATTGCGGATGTTGCTGTATATAATCCTTTTAACAAATTTCCCACCTCTAAAAATGGCATTTTTTCCAGTTGTCATATAGGAACGTTCGTTCTATAATAAAAACTCAGTATTTTATCCTATTATCGTCATTTAACATCTTTTCGTGAAGGCTTTTTCATAAAAAAACCTCATTCTTTTTCAGAATGAGGTTTGTGAAATCAGCTTAGTTTGCGTTTAGGAAGCTTGTCCATATTATCAAGCATGACACCTGTGCCGATGGCTACGCAATCCATAGGATTTTCAGCAACGAGGACCGGTACCTTCAGCTCTTCAGCAAGCAGCTGGTCAAGGCCGTTTAAGAGCGCGCCTCCGCCGGTAATAATAACGCCGCGGTCAATAATATCAGCAGAAAGTTCAGGCGGTGTTCTTTCGAGCACTTGTTTCGCAGCCTGAACAATAACAGCGACAGATTCACGAAGGGCTTCTTCAACTTCTTTACTGTTTACTGTAATTGTTCTTGGAAGACCGGAAACCATGTCCCGTCCGCGAATGGAAATTTCCTCGTGACGTGCGTCTGGGAAAACAGTTGCGACTTTAATCTTAATATCCTCCGCAGTACGTTCGCCGATCAGCAGCTTGTACTCGCGTTTGATATAATTTAAGATTTCCATGTCAAACTTGTCCCCAGCCATTTTAATAGAAGAGGAGGTGACAATATCGCCCATTGAAATAACCGCGATATCCGTCGTCCCGCCTCCGATGTCTACAACCATGTTACCGCTTGGCTGGAATATTTCCATACCCGCGCCGATAGCGGCAACTTTAGGTTCTTCTTCAAGGTACACATGTTTCCCGCCGCTTTTTTCTGCAGCTTCTTTAATTGCTTTTTGCTCAACGGATGTAATATTCGTCGGGCAGCAAATGAGCATGCGCGGCTTTGAGAACAGGCCTTTTACATTCAGCTTGTTAATAAAATGTTTCAGCATTGCTTCTGTTACTTCAAAGTCAGCAATAACTCCGTCTTTCAGCGGGCGAATCGCAACAATATTCCCAGGTGTACGTCCAACCATTCGTCTTGCCTCTTCGCCAACCGCCAGCACTTTGCCGCTGTTTTTATCAAGTGCAACAACGGAAGGTTCATTCAGAACAATTCCTTTACCTTTAACATGGATCAGTACATTTGCAGTACCGAGGTCAATACCAATATCCCTTGCAAACATCTATTTATATCCTCCTTGAAAATCTGTTTCACAGTAAATATCCACATTGTGCCCTAATTATATATATTATCATAAAATATAGAAAAAAAGTTGGAAGCACAATAAGTTCTTTACAAATTTTTGCGGATGTTTTATGAACGATTTCAAGAAGGCAATGCCAGGTGATTACGATTGCTGAACAGGCTCTCCTTCGAGAATTTCATCTTTTTTATATTTGAGCTTTGTCGCTTCTCCTCCTCTTAAATGCCTGATGGATTTATGATAATCGAGTATTTCTTTCACTTCGTTTGCCAAGTCGGGGTTAATTTCAGGCAGACGCTCTGTTAAATCCTTGTGTACTGTACTTTTGGAAACACCAAATTCCTTCGCAATGACACGAACGGTTTTCTTTGTCTCCACGATGTACTTCCCTATCTTGATTGTTCGCTCTTTGATGTAATCGTGCACACCACTCGACCTCCCTAAAATGGATGTGAGAAGTGTGAAATGAGATCCGTATTCTGTAAAGAGTCGTTCATTATGCCGCTTCTTCGTTGTATGGTTTTAAAAGTAAGTTTGTGAAATATGCCCACGATCCCTCACCTCAAACACTCTCTTTGTTAGGTTTGTAACAGTGTATTAGCATTCTTTTGGGAATATGCTAAAAACTCAATAAGGACAAGGGGTGAAACGAACTTTTTCAGATTCAGCAAACTATTTCGCGTCACTAAATTTTCATCTTTACAACTATTGATCGCTCCTGTAAAATGAAATAAGCAATTAGTTACTTAGGTAAGTTTTTTAGAAGGAGACCGACATGTCCTACGTCAACAGACACCTCATTCATCAAATCAACCAAAGCGCCCGCCTGATTGCCAAGAAAGCCAATGAACAGCTAGAGCCATTCGGCCTTTATTCATCTCAATGGTCAGTTTTATATTGTTTGCGTACGATCGGACCAATGACTCAAAAAGAGATTTGGTCCTATTTAAATGTGGAAGCGCCGACTGTGACTCGGACGATCAAACGCCTGGAGGAGAACGGCTGGGTTCAGAGACGGCAAGGTGAAGACAAACGGGAAAAACTTGTTGTCCTCACAAAAGAAGCCGAGAAAAAATACGAAGAAATCAATGTGAAAATGCTGAAATTCGAGGAAGAGCTGCTTGCAGATTTCCGGGATGAAGATAAAGAAGCTTTTTCTCATTTATTCCGCATGTTTTTACAACAATGAAAATAAGGAAGTGACATACATTTGAAAAAAACGGATGCGATATGGACCAAGGATTTTATTATGGTCCTGCTTGTCAATTTATTTGTGTTTGTGTTCTTTTATACATTTTTAACTGTATTGCCGATCTATACGCTGCAAGAGCTTGGCGGCACAGAATCACAAGGCGGGCTTTTAATCAGCCTGTTCCTTCTGTCTGCGATCATTACACGGCCTTTCTCCGGAGCCATCGTTGAGCGTTTCGGGAAGAAAAGAATGGCGATTGTATCAATGGCGCTCTTCGCCCTATCATCTTTTCTGTATATGCCGATTCATAACTTTTCCCTGCTGCTCGGATTGCGGTTCTTCCAAGGGATTTGGTTCAGCATTTTAACGACTGTTACAGGTGCAATTGCCGCTGATATTATTCCAGCCAAACGGCGCGGTGAAGGGCTTGGATACTTTGCCATGTCTATGAACCTCGCTATGGCGATCGGGCCTTTCCTTGGCCTGAATTTGATGAGAGTGGTAAGCTTTCCTGTATTCTTTACAGCCTTTGCGCTGTTTATGGTTGCGGGCTTACTTGTTTCGTTCTTGATAAAAGTGCCGCAAAGTAAGGACAGCGGCACGACTGTATTCCGTTTTGCGTTCTCGGATATGTTTGAAAAGGGCGCACTCAAAATTGCGACGGTCGGTTTGTTTATTTCTTTCTGTTATTCAACAGTCACATCATATCTGTCTGTATTCGCCAAATCAGTTGACCTTTCGGATATCAGCGGATATTTCTTTGTTTGCTTTGCGGTGACAATGATGATTGCGCGCCCGTTCACAGGGAAATTGTTCGACAAAGTCGGACCGGGCATTGTCATTTACCCATCAATCCTGATTTTCTCTGTTGGACTCTGCATGCTGTCCTTCACACATAGCGGCTTAATGCTTCTGCTTTCAGGGGCGGTTATCGGTCTTGGCTACGGATCAATCGTTCCTTGCATGCAAACATTGGCGATACAGAAATCTCCGGCTCACCGCTCCGGTTTTGCAACGGCAACGTTCTTTACCTTCTTTGACAGCGGAATTGCTGTAGGATCGTATGTATTCGGATTGTTTGTAGCATCTGCCGGCTTCTCTGCCATTTATTTAACAGCGGGGCTGTTCGTTTTAATTGCTCTGCTTCTCTATACGTGGAGCCAGAAAAAACCTGCAGAGGCTGAAGGAAAAGTGTCTATTGCAGAATAAATTTCAGGCTGCCGGGAAATCCCGGCAGTCTTTTTTACATATAAAAAACGGCGCTCTCTAAGAGAACGCCGCTTATAGCAATTATTCAATGACAGGCCGCGCAGGTGAATCAGGATCTAACGAAAAATCATAGGACGCTTCATCACGAAACATCGGATCGGCATATATGGATTGCTGATCGTTTTTTGTTGCTTTTCGATACGACGAAAATGAATCATATTCTTTCTTTTTCCACATCCATATGCCGTCTTGATCCGCTTCCTTGTGGTACACGTTATGATTGACCGTATTTCCTTCATTTTCTGTAAAATCGTTTCCGATAAATAATCTGGAATCACCAGCCGTCAATATATTCTTTTCAATTGTGTTGTTTTTCGTATCGTACTGCAGCAGCAGCTGTCCGCCGTACAGTCCCTTTGTGTCATTCCGGTACATAATATTGCGGGCAATCAGAGAATTGCTGGTGCCGCCCCGCTTTTTGTCATATCCTCCGATTGAAATACCGGTGTACGCATTGTTGTACACTTTGTTGTCTGTGATCTGAATGGCATTTGCATACTTTCCTTTGTGTTCAGACGTTGCTTCAATCCCAATATCGTTATCGTAAACTGTGTTGTTCTTAATTTCGATATCGTGTCCTCCATCGACATAAATCCCGCCCGCTGAGTATTCATCTCCATAAGCAGGATTGCCGTAAGTCGAGTTTTGATAAACTGTATTGTTTTCTACGACTCCGTTTCGCACGTAATCGTTTTTATCCGCGGTTCCCTCATAACCAATTAGATCAATCCCGATGTTATTATTGTTGCGGACCACATTGCCTGCAACTGTGAAGCCGTCGATATTACCGTTCAGCACAACTGCTTCACTCGCTCCAAGCGTCAGTTTCTCAACTGTATTGTCCTCGATTCGGATGTCTTTCATGCTGCCAGTCCCATAAACTGCGATTCCGTGAGCATTTCCTTCATCCGCTGTTGTCTTAATCCCCCGGATGTGATTATCCTTAATGGCGATATGACTGCTGGACCCTGATACATAAATCCCTATAGCAGTTGCTTCCTCAGATGAAACAGAAAGATCTTGAATTGTTAAACCGCTGATGGCAATGTCATGTTTATCGTGAATACGAATAAGCGGTGTTTCATATTCAGCGTCCGCAACGGATTCACCGCTAATCACGACGTTTTCATTTTCATAGTTTCGGAATGTGATAGGCTTTCCGTCCGTACCGCTGTGCTTTACTTCAAGGGTCTCATGATACGTGCCCTCCCGAATCATGACAGTTGTGCCGGCAGCAGCCTTCTCAGATGCGTGTGCCAATGTACGAAACGGCTTTTCTTTTGTTCCTTCATTTTGATCACTGCCATTTGGCGAAACATACAGATAATCCCCAGATCCTTCCTCATTCGCTTTTGTCTTATCATAAACGAAAGCGAGGATGACAGACGTTAAAACACCCGCCAAAAGAATAAAATACCATTTTCTCATTTTCGATTCCCATTTCGTTTTAGAATAGATTTCTAAAACCATTATAAATGTTCTATTTATGGAAAACCATTCAAAAATATGAAAATATACCGTCTAAATAGATCTTATTCAGCCTGGCTGACCTGCGCATGTTCAACCGTTTCAATTGCCAATGATGCAGGCGGGTGAACACGCATCAGAACAATGTAGAAAAGAAAGGAGATTAGCACACCTACAAACCAAGATATATCGTATAAGCTCTTCAATGCAGGAACATACATGCCAATCAGCGAAATCAGCGCCCCTAACATTGTGGCTGCAAACGCACGGTAATTGTAGCCCTTCCAATACACATACCGTCCTGTTTCGGAATACAGGTCATCTACCGAGAGCTCACGTTTGCGAATGATAAAATAGTCGGCCATCATCACGCCTGCCACCGGTCCAAGCATGCCGCCTATTAAGCCAAGAAACGCATACACGCTTGTCGCGCTCTCCATCAGCTTCCATGGAACCGTAAATAAAGCGAGCAACGCTGTGATAAAGCTGCCACGTTTGAAATTGATATATTTCGGCAGGGCATTCGCTATATCATAAGCGGGCGATACGATGTTCGCCGCGACATTTACAGAGATCGTGGCGATGCAGAGCGTGATCACGGACAAAACGATGACATAAGGGTTATCAAATCGCGCCAAAATATCGACAACATCCCAAATCGGCTCTCCGAACGCGACCTGCGAGCCGGAGGTCACCGTAATACTTGCGAATGCGAACAGCGCAAACGTTCCCGGTAAACCGTAAAATTGTCCTTTGATTTGCTCTTTTTGTGTTTCAGCAAAGCGTGTAAAATCAGGTATATTTAAGATCAACGTCGCCCAGATGCCGATGATGCCAGTAACTCCGGCAGCAAACGGCCAGAATGTTTCTGAAAACGTATGAAACTTTCCTGGTTGAGAGTATATCGGGCCCAATCCTCCGGCAATATCAACGGCCCACCATACCATGCCGCCAAATACCAGATATACTAAAGGCCCTGCCCACACCTCAAAACGTTTAATCGACTCCATGCCGTGATGCAATACGAGTAAATGAATGGCCCAAAAGAATACAAAGGAAAGCAAACCGGACAAGTGAATGCCGAGAATGTTCCACTCGCCGCCAATTTCTCCCCAGCCTGGCCACATATTCAAAAGCAAAATGTTCAGTGCCGTGCTACCCGCAAAGGTTTGGATGCCAAGCCACATGATAGCTGTAAACGCCCTTAGAAGCGCGGGGATATTCGCGCCGTATATCCCGTAAGAAGCCCGAATGATCACGGGAAACGGCAGCCCGTATTTTGTCCCCGCATGGCCGTTTAAGGCAAGAGCGCCAAATAGGATAAGTGATGCCGTAATAATGATCGCCAGCACCTGCCAAGGCGAAAGGCCGATCGCAATTAATCCTCCCACGGTCGCGTAGGTCGGTATGTTATGTATACATCCCATCCAAATGGAGGCAAAGTTCATTGCTTTCCACGTCCGTTTTTCCTGTCCCAAAGGCACCAGATCTTCATTGCTCAGCCTGTTGGATTGCTGCTGACTCTCTTTTAATTTCATAGCCGGCTCCCCTTTCCATATTGTCTATATGTCGTCACACGTTATGTTTTTTGACATTAGATGTCACTTAATATAACTGAAGAGTCAGACAATAACACTGGCTATGATATACAATTTTCCCGTTTGTATTTGAACAGCTTAAACAAGAAAAAGAGACAGACCTCAGAGCCCGTCTCTTTCTTAAGATGCAGTTTTCATTAATGCAGCAAATCTCACAGCCATTAACAGGCTTGCTCCGCCCGCTATAATCATAATGATTCCCATCATATCAAAATGGGCTGCCGTGATTTCTTTACCAAAAAGAATGCCAAGGATCACCGAAGACAAAATCGATCCTAGGTAACGGCAGGTTTGAAACAGGCCTGAAGTCGTTCCTACCATGTTGGAAGGACTCGTTTCCAGCATCGCTGCCTGAAGCGCGACATTGCCCAGTCCGTAGCCTATACCCAGGAGCGACAGAATGAGCCCTTTACCGATGGTCTGGACATTGATAAAAAAGATGGTTAAGAGCACGGCTCCAGCCGTCATCAAAAGTGCTCCCGCAAAGATCGGCTTGACGACACCAGATCGGTCGATCCATTTGCCGGTTAGAGGTGACACAACGATGCTCATTCCAGACATAAACAGCATAAACAGGCCGCTCGTTTGAACAGAAAGATGCATTTCATCCTGAAAGTAACTTGGCAAACCAAAAAATAAACAATAGAAGAAAACATTCAATAATATAAACTGAACATACACGGCTGACAGGTTTCGCTGTGTTTTAAACAGACGGACATCAATAAACGGCTTATCCGTTTTCAGCTCGCGCCAGACAAACGCACAGAGCAGAAGTAAGCCAAGCACACCTTCAACCGCATGCGGCGACGTGCTGAACGACAGCAAAAAGGATAGAAGGAAAATGATTCCCCCGGCAAATAAAACAATTCCAAGAATGTCGAGCTGCCGAATAATGGTTTTGATTCCTGCCCCTTTTTTCTGATCTTTCGGGAACATATACAGGCCCAATAAGAAGCTGAGGATAATAAACGGCAAATTAACGATAAAGATCGCCGGCCAGCCTCCCCATACAATCAAAAACCCGCCGACTGTCGGCCCCAGCGCCGTCATGGCGGACGCAAAAATAGAGAGTACAGCCAAGGCTGAAGCTTGGCGCTCATGAATATGATTCCGAATCAAGCCGACACCTGACGGATAAATCGCACTGCTCCCCACCGATTGAAACAGCCGCATGACCAATAATGTCATAAACGTCGGCGCAAACGGCGCTCCGATGGCAGAAACCGCAACAAGAATAAGCCCGAATAAAAACAAGCGTTTCCGCCCAATCAAATCACCGAGCTTTCCCGTTACGGGCTGCGCTACGGCACTCGCCAAGTAAAACGAGGAAATCAGCCAGGAAACCGTTGTAAACGAGAGGTGAAACTCATGCTGGATGCTATGGAGCGCAAGAGAGATCATAGACGAGTTCAGCGGATTCAGCATTGTTCCCGAAGCCACAGCTGTTAAAAAAACAGCTCGGCTTTTTTTCGATAACATCATTTCACTTGTTCCAGAAACTCTTCCGTTGTCCGCGATTTACCGATTCTCGGGAAAATAAAGCGCAGTGTGGCTTCATGCTCTTCATCGCTAAATGTGGACATGGCATCTGTAATAAAAATCTGCTGATAGCCAAGCTGAAATGCCTCCCGTGCTGTGCTTTCCACCCCGATATTCGTTGCGATGCCGCACAATACAATCGTATCAATGCCGCGACGTCTCAGCTGCAAGTCTAAATCTGTGCCAAAAAAAGCACCCCATTGCCGTTTTGTCACAGTATAATCGCCATCCTGCACACCGATTTCCGGAACAAATTCGGCCCAGTCCGCCGGCATTTCCCCTGAACCTCCCTGCGCAGGCTCATCCGTTTGCGGCTTCAGGGCGTCCGCTCCATCATGAAAGGCTACATTTACAAAGCTGATGAACCCGTTATGTTTCCGAAATTCATCTACGAGCTTTTTCGCGTTCGGGACAACCTGGCCGCTTTGATCAATCGGCACAATCCCCTTTTGTAAATCAATGATAACCAATGCTGTTTTTTGAAAATCAATGTTGAGTGTATTCATCATACGTCTCCTCCTGATACTGTTAGTGTTTCTCACATTGCATATTTTACTCTTCACACTGCCTAAGTTCTTTTATGATGCTTGTGAAATTCTCAGAAGGAGCGTTTTCTCATGATTTTTCTTTTATGTAGTAGTAACAGGTTGTGCATACGAACAAACCGGCAAGCACAGTAATCATAAGGGGCGTCATCACTTCATCACCTGCCTGCTGTCTATCGGTTCCTGCCTGAAAATGCCCATGAATTTGCGGCGGTCCATCCAAAGCAGGATAAGACACATAACCATTAATATCGTGCTAAGATCCTGCACGCCAATGTCAAAACAATAGTTAATCAAGACGATGTTCACAATAATGGGCATAAAAATAACCGCCCCTAATGCAGCCGTTCGCGGAATCAGTAATAAAACAGCTGCCAGGATTTCACCAAAACCTATAAACAGTTCATAGACATGAGAATAACCGAAAAATGTCCACGCGATCGTAAACCCCTTCCCGGCAGCCGCCTCGATTTCAGGCGTCACCTCGCCAAACTGGCCAATTACCACTTTCGCCAGACCGTACACGAAAAAATTAAAGGCTAAAAACAATCGGAACGTCGCGGGAATCGACTTGCGTACCGCTTTCCTCAGCCTGCCGCCTTTCTTCATCATACATCCCCCTCAGTGTATTATTTGATATAGTACACTTAATACAGTATATAGTATTCTAATTAATGTCAATTCCCTTTTCAGCTCATATGAATAGCTTCTTTTATAGATACAAAGTCTTATATCGTAAAAAATGCCATTCTCCTTTCTTTCCGTCCCTCGATAACATTCCTTAAAAACCATGTCAGGAAATCTTACATGAAAATGTTTTATCATTCTTTTTTCTCTATAATGAAGAAATATAATAATTGCTTTTTATTCTGAAAGATACGGAGGAATGAGACATGCAAATGGGCGATACAGTTTTTATGTTCTTTTGCGCTTTACTCGTGTGGCTGATGACCCCGGGATTAGCGTTATTTTATGGAGGAATGGTAAAGAGCAAAAATGTGCTGAGCACTGCCATGCACAGTTTCTCTTCCATTGCCATCGTTTCCATCGTTTGGGTGCTGTTCGGATATACACTTGCCTTCGCACCAGGCAATTCAATCATCGGCGGGCTGGAGTGGGCCGGCCTCAAAGGGGTCGGATTTGATCCGGGAGATTACAGCGATACCATCCCCCACTCGTTATTTATGATGTTCCAAATGACGTTTGCCGTTCTGACTACAGCGATTATTTCCGGGGCCTTCGCAGAGCGGATGCGATTCGGCGCTTTTCTTTTATTCTCGGTTTTATGGGCCTCTTTGGTTTACACACCCGTAGCGCACTGGGTATGGGGCGGCGGCTGGATCGGCCAGCTTGGAGCGCTCGATTTTGCTGGCGGCAATGTTGTTCATATTTCCTCCGGTGTGGCAGGACTTGTTCTTGCCATTGTGCTCGGCAAACGGAAAGACGGTACAGCGTCTTCTCCGCATAACCTCATTTACACCTTCTTAGGAGGAGCTTTGATTTGGTTCGGCTGGTTCGGCTTTAACGTCGGCAGCGCTTTGACTTTAGATGGTGTAGCCATGTACGCGTTCATCAACACAAACACCGCGGCTGCAGCCGGGATCGCCGGCTGGATCTTAGTAGAATGGATCATTAACAAAAAACCGACAATGCTCGGAGCGGTATCTGGGGCAATCGCCGGGCTTGTCGCCATTACGCCGGCTGCCGGATTTGTCACACCGTTCGCTTCCATTATTATCGGCATCATCGGCGGAGCTGTTTGTTTCTGGGGAGTATTCTCGCTTAAAAAGAAATTCGGATACGACGACGCGCTTGACGCCTTTGGCCTGCACGGGATCGGCGGCACATGGGGCGGAATCGCAACAGGATTATTCGCAACAACCTCTGTTAACTCAGCGGGCGCAGATGGGTTATTTTACGGTGATGCAAGCTTAATCTGGAAACAAATCGTCGCCATCGCCGCCACTTATGTTTTTGTATTTATTGTCACTTTCGTTATTATTAAATTTGTAAGCCTCTTCCTTCCCCTTCGCGCAACTGAAGAAGAAGAGTCACTTGGGCTTGACTTAACGATGCACGGGGAAAAAGCATATCAAGATTCTATGTGAGGAGTGACGCTATGAGCGGTCAAATGTTCAAGGTAGAAATTGTAACGCGTCCGGCAAATTTTGAAAAGCTGAAGCAGGAACTCGGAAAAATCGGAGTGACCTCTCTGACTTTCTCCAATGTACACGGCTGCGGCCTTCAAAAAGCACATACGGAGCTCTATCGAGGGGTAAAAATAGAAAGCAATGTATACGAGCGTTTAAAAATAGAAATCGTGGTCAGCAAGGTTCCTGTTGATCAAGTGACAGAGACCGCTAAAAGGGTGCTGAAAACGGGATCACCGGGTGACGGTAAAATATTTGTCTATGAAATCAGCAATACGATCAACATCCGCACAGGCGAAGAAGGACCTGAAGCACTTTAATATCGGTACGAGATTCGGACACTCCGGATCTCTTTTTTTGTGCACAGAATCCCCCCAGAAACCGCGATTCCTCTTCGAATTCTCTTCAAGCGCCGTTATTTCAGACAATCTCTATTTTTATTTGAAACTTTTCATGAGTAAGATTAGTCTACTAAATATAAAAATGTAAAAGGTGATTATTTGAACTACGAAATTTTTAAAGCAATCCATGGACTATCTCATCACAATTCAGTTCTCGATTCCATTATGGTCTTCATCACGGAATATGCCATTGTCGCCTATGCCCTTATCCTATTGGCAATCTGGCTGTTTGGGAACACACAAAGCAGAAAACATGTGCTATACGCAGGCATCACAGGAATTGCAGGCCTTGTGATCAACTATTTGATTACGCTTGTTTATTTCGAACCGCGCCCGTTCGTTGCGCATACAGTGCATACACTGATTCCGCATGCTGCGGATGCTTCATTTCCAAGTGACCACACGACAGGTGCATTAGCGATTTCTATTGCGATGCTTTTCAGAAACCGCAAAATCGGCTGGCCGCTTGTCATTTTTGGGCTTTTGACAGGCTTTTCGAGAATTTGGGTGGGACATCACTATCCGGTAGATGTATTGGGCAGCCTCGTTGTCGCCATCATTATCGGGTTCCTTTTCTTTAGATTTTCAGACCTGCTTCGCCCGTTCGTCGATTTGGTCGTGAGGATCTACGAAGCCATTATCAATAAACTGACGAAAAAACCAACCGATCAAAATTTCTAAGAAAGACAAAAGCCGGCGTCTGAAATCAAGACAGCCGGCTTTAATATTTTTCATACATCTCTTGTTTTCTTCGCTTCGCCAACACATATAAACCATAAAACAATCCAATACCAACAGCATCGATGAGCACATCCCGGATACAACCATTCCTGCTGAAGAAGAGCTGAAGAACTTCTGTGAAAAAAGCAAACGCGAACGAGCCGGCTGCAGCTGATCTTATGCTGCCCCGCTGTTTCCACAGCAAATAGGTCAGCACAAAGAAGGAAAACGCGTGCCCGATTTTTTGAATAAGCGCTTCAGGTATAGCAAGCTCTGTAAAATCCATGTCTAAAAAACGAGACATATCAGGGTGCGGCTGAAAATGAAAAGCCACCGTTTGTGACACGACCATGCCGCTGAAGCTTTCCGTACAGACAGAGAGCAGGATAAAAAAGATCCAGCCTGCGAGCAATAGGCGGTTCATGACATAACCTCCTTTATAACGTACGTGCCTACATGTAACTACATAGACGGTAAAACAAAGCAAAAAGTAACAGAAAAAAACGCCCATCACAAGGATAGACGTTTTCTTCATTAAGACTGTTCAGTGTCTTCTGTTGTGCTGCTTTCTTTAGAACCAGATTTGTCAGTTGAATCATCCTTTTTCTCACCGGATTTTTCTTCTGTTCCTTTTTCAGTTGATCCGTCCTTTTTCTCGGAAGATTGCTGAATGGATTCTTCTGTTTCTTGGGTGGCAGCTTTTTCTTCAGCAGCTGCTGCTTTTTCAATAGAAGAAACTGGTTTGTCCATAAAGTTTAACGGATTCATTGCGACCCCATCTTTACGGATTTCAAAGTGCACGTGGTTTCCGCTGTCTTCACTGTAAAGGTTCTTGCCAGATTTTCCGATCACTTGATTTTGTTTTACTTTGTCACCTTGCTCAACGCTTACTTCGGAAAGAGATTGATACACAGTCGATAAACCGTCGGCATGTTCTACTTCCACAACATATCCCAGCACTGGATCTTTTTCAGCTTTAACAACCGTACCGCTCAGAGAAGCAGAGACATCGAAATCTTTTCCGTCTTTCTCAGCTAAGTCAATTCCTTTGCTTAGGCTGTACGTGTTATTATAGGTAACGAGTGCTGCTTCTTTCTCTTCTTTTGCGGCATCGGTTTCATAGAACTTTTTCACAACAGAAACGTTTTCAGAATCAACAACCGGCATTGCGACATTTTCCATTGACTTTCCTACTTCAACTGCATCGTCGTTGTTGTCATATGCGGAGTTTCCGCCGTTATCAGCCAACTGATCCTTTACCTCATCATTTGATACTGATTGATACCAAAGGACAGCTGTTAAAATGACGGCCGCACTGACTAAGTAAATTGCAGGGAACACCCAGCGTTTACGAAAAAACTGCTGAAGTTTTTTGACTTGAGAAGTTTTCTTTTCTTCCTCTCTCATTGTTTCATCACCTCAGCAACATTCTGAACACTTTTCTGAAAATATATACAACCTATCCAAAAAAACTTTTTTAGATGTAGTTTGCACAGACTGAACGAAAATATGTATTTTTTTGAGAGGAGTGCCAAAAACGTATGAACATGACATTGCGTCTTGCTGAACATAAAGACTTGGAGGCTGTTGTGGCGATTTATAATTCAACGATTGCTTCTCGAATGGTAACAGCCGATACCGAACCGGTAACTCCTGAAGACCGGATGGAATGGTTTTTGGGACATACAGAGTCACGCCCGCTCTATGTGGCCGAGGACGAAAACGGAAACGTCGCTGCCTGGATCAGCTTTGAAACATTTTATGGAAGGCCAGCCTATAATAAAACAGCGGAGGTCAGCATATACATTGACGAAGCATGCCGCGGCAAAGGTGTTGGATCATATTTGCTTCAAGAAGCGCTCCGCATTGCCCCGAATCTTGGCATCCGCTCACTTATGGCCTTCATTTTCGGGCATAATAAACCAAGCCTGAAGCTGTTTGAAAAGCACGGGTTTGCAGAATGGGGACTATTCCCCGGCATCGCCGAAATGGACGGGAAAAGATACGATTTAAAAATTTTAGGGAGAGAGCTTTCATGATTAGTCTGGATAAAGATGAAAACGAAATTGAAAATCATAATGAAGAAAATAGCCTTGTTGAACAGGAGACTGCACCTGTTGAACAGGAGACCCGCCAGCTGAGCGCCTCCGCTGTCAAGTCGCTATCCGACATTGCCAAGTGGGGCAAAATTTCTGGCATCTTGTTAATCATTATGGGATCGCTTGTCACTCTGTCTGCTTTGATGACAGTGATTGGCGCCATCCCGGGCGTACTGCTCATTATATCAGGCGTATTTTTGATGCGCTCAGCAAAAGCAGCCGCGGAAACCGAAGGAAATCTAGCCGGCAGCGCTGGCGAAAGCATGCTTGAAAATTACGGGACATTTATAAAAATGCAGCTGTTTTATGCAGCATCTAGTATCGTTACTGTCCTGATCGGGATCATTGTAGCCATTTTCGTGCTGGTGGTAATCGGCATTGCTGCTTTTGAGAACACGCCTTCGTATGATGATCCGGATTCTTATTATTATGAGGATGATCCGGTGTTTGAATAATGATGAGACAGGACAGGGCATGAGTTCCATATAAACGGAACCATGCCTATTTTATTTGACTATTCAAAGCAGGCCGGCGTAAACACCAAATCCTGAAGCAAGCATACAATAGACATCTCTAGTAGAGGAAATCAACAAAGCAACGCTGTTACCCAGAAATGAATATCAAAAAAACGGATGAAGTCGGAATCAATCCGAAACCGCACTTTTTATTTCGGGTGTCTGCATGCAAAAAAACACACCTGGATCGTCTGGAAAAACTCAACAATCCGGGTGCAGCTCTTCTTTAATACATTTTTTTGCGTCTGTCTTCCTCAGTCAAAAATTCAACAAAACTCCGCATCGCAAAAGGCTCTTCCTTTATTTGTCGTGCGTAGGAGCTTTTCCGCTCTTCTGAAAGGATTTCGCTCTTTTTGATCCTGTTCAGCATATAGATGTGAACCGTTTTTTGGATTTGTTTATGCTGATAGCCTGCCTCTTTAAAAAATGCGAGCCCGAGCGCCGCCAAAAGGGCGAATATGCCTGCGCTGATCAGGGACTCCCTGTCAGCTGAAGCATGAAATAGAAAAGCAGCTAAATTAAAGAGAGAGAATGCAGCAAGCGGAATAGCAAGAAAACGGTAAATGACGGTTTTTTTCATGAAAGGCTGTACGGCCTTTTGAATTTTTTGCATTTCTGTTTTGATGAACCCCGGCATTTGTTCGACTCTGTAAAAGTTCATATAATCCTCCCCCTTTATTTGATGTTTCAAGCTTCACGAACGTTATCATATGTGTTTATTTTAACGCAGGTGCAAGCTGGTTTTAAAGAAATCTGCCCGTATTTTTCACGAAGAATCTGGATCGCCGCTCTTTATTCTTTTAAAATGTGAGTGTTATAATTTGTAATGGGAATCAGATCACTGTTATTCATGGAATACTAATGGCAATCTTCTTGATAAATATGAATGAGCGGGGTTACAAAGTGAGTATTTCTTCCATCCTTTTATCACTTTTTTTCATTTTAAATATTCTTTTGGCCATCATTGTCATCTTCAAAGAACGGCGCGATGCCAGTGCATCTTGGGCGTGGCTGCTTGTTCTTTTCTTTATTCCCGTTTTAGGCTTTATTTTATACTTATTATTCGGCCATAATCTCAGACGCAAGCATTTGTTTCAATGGGAAGACCGGAAAAAGATTGGAATTGAAAGGCTGCTGAAGCATCAGCTTGAAGATTTAGAAACCAAGCAATTTCAGTTTAACAACCGGGCAACCTTTGATAACAAAGATTTAATTTATATGCTGATTATGAATAACCATGCTGTGTTTACAGAGGATAATTCAGTTGACGTCATTACAGATGGACGGGATAAATTTCAGCGGCTGCTGAGTGACATTTCAAAGGCTAAGGATCATATCCATTTACAGTATTATATTTATAAAGGCGATGAATTAGGCAAAAAATTGCGGGACGCTCTCATCCAAAAGGCGAAAGAAGGTGTTCAGGTCAGAGTGCTTTATGATGAACTCGGGTCCAGAACGCTGAGAAAAAAGTTTTTTAAAGAGCTTCGCGAGGCTGGCGGGCATGTGGAGGTCTTTTTCCCGTCAAAGCTCAGGCCGATTAACCTGCGGCTGAATTACCGGAACCATCGAAAGCTTGTGATCATAGACGGTATGACCGGTTATGTCGGAGGCTTTAACGTCGGAGATGAGTATCTAGGGCTTAATCCGAAATTCGGTTATTGGCGGGATACGCATATCCGGCTGCAAGGAACGGCCGTGCACGCCATCCAAACACGGTTCATCCTTGACTGGAACCAAGCTTCTCATCACCATACGCTGACATATATTCCAAATCACTTTCCTGATTACGGCCCAAAAGGCAACGTCGGGATGCAGATTGTCACAAGCGGCCCTGATTCGGAATGGGAACAAATTAAAAATGGCTACATCAAAATGATTTCGAACGCCAAGCGTTCCATTTTGATACAAACACCTTATTTTATCCCAGATGCAAGCCTGCTGGATGCTTTAAGGATCGCTTGCCTTTCGGGCATTGACGTTAACATTATGATTCCGAACAAGCCCGATCATGCCTTTGTATACTGGGCAACACTTTCGTATATCGGCGATCTGCTGAAAGCCGGAGCCACTGTCTATATTTACGATAACGGCTTTATTCACGCGAAAACCATCGTGGTGGATGACGAAATCGCTTCAGTCGGCACAGCGAACATTGATGTCCGAAGCTTCAGGCTGAATTTTGAGGTTAATGCATTTATATACGATATCACCATTGCTAAAAAACTGGTTTCAACTTTTAAAGAAGATTTGCTAGTATCCAGAAAATTCACCTATGAGGAGTATCTGCAGCGCCCGTTGTGGATTCGAATAAAAGAATCCGTCTCGCGGCTGTTGTCGCCGATCTTATAAGATGTGCAAACCCCCGGCCTTTACGGCCGGGGGTTTTCCTGATGGTCACAGTAAATGATGATCGCCTCCCGCAAAAAAGCGGCAAGACCTTCTCCATATTGATTGATTGAATCGGTAAATCGCTCGTCAGTGATATACACTTCCCCGAGTCCTCTGAAAATGTCGAGTGTGCAATCGTAATGATATTGGCAAATATGATCGCGAAATGCCCCCACTGCGGCCTGAACCTCTGCATCATCGGGCCCATGTTTCATTCGCGCCGCAATTCGTCTGTAAATCGAATCAAATTCAGCCATGATCGTGCGCCAATCATCTGCCGAGTATGCAGATGTCCTTTTCTCTGTTTCTTCTGCGATTTCCTTACCATACAGCTTTCTGACTTCGTCAGCGTATGTCTGCTGATGCTCTTCAATGTCTTTCATGCTTAATCCGGCAAATAAATCTCTCTTATTCATCGTTTCCCCTCCATCAACGGACAAAAGCGTCCTGTCAATTGTTTGAATCATCTCATCCATTCTTTGTTTTTTCTTCATCAATATCTCCTTTTGCGACTGAAGTGCCGCTTTCCGGTCAAAATTCGGATGATCCAGCATCTCCTTAATCTCATCCAGACGAAACCCGATTTCCTTGAAAAATAAAATCTGCTGCAGTCTTTCCAGGTCTGCGTCACTGTACAAACGATACCCAGCATCAGTAAGCGCTGAAGGATTCAGAAGCCCAATATTGTCATAGTGATGAAGCGTCCGAATGCTAACGCCTGATATCTCCGCCACTTGTTTAACTTGATATTTCATACATAACACCTCCTCTTTTTTATCGTAAACAATCACGCAACGTTAGGGTCAATCCCCAAAATGTTATTTTCTATATACAAAACTTCTCACAAATAGTGTATAAAAGAAAAGTGAGTATTTTTTTGTAAAGGGGAGCCAGTATACATGAATCCTGAAACAATGAACAAAACCCTCATCAGCATTTCGAAATGGGGAAAAGCTACAGGCATTTTATTTATTATTATGGGCGCAATTACCGCGCTTTCAGGCGCGTTCATTTTTCTAATCGGTGCCGTGCCAGGCGTACTGCAAATTATTTCCGGTATCTTTTTGATGAGGTCAGCTAGGGAAGCAGGCCAAATGGCTGAACACAATAGCGGACAGTCTGAAGACTTAATGCTGGAGAATTACGCGAAATTCGTAAAGATGCAAGGGATTTATTTGATCGTAAGCATTGCTGTATCCATTCTTGCGATTATCGCCTTCTTCATCTTTTTAATGCTTGGGATTGCTGACGGCCTTTTCAGCGATACGTACAGCACTTATTAATGAGAAAAACCCGGAGCTGGCTCCGGGTTTTTTATTATTCCGCTTCGCTTACCACTGTGAAGCGTTCATTTTTGTGTTCGGGATGTTCAAGCTCGTCCAACACGGCAATGGCATAATCTGCATAGCTGATATAGCTGTCGCCTTTTGCATTTACGATGACATTGTCTTTTCCTTTTTGGTAAGAGCCAGTCCGTTTTCCTGCCGGATCAAAAAATGCCGCAGGACTGAGGAACGTCCAGGAAATGGAGTCTGTCTGCTGCAAATCTTTCAGGTTCTCGCCTTGATTTGATGCAGTTGGCAAATATTCTTTCGGAAATTCCGGCGTATCCATTAAACGGGTTGTTTTGGCTTCATCAACAAACAGGCTTCCCGCTCCTCCAACAACAAGCAATCTTGTGCGCTTCGCGTCCTTTAAGATGTTGATGAGTGCTCTTCCTGCTTCAACATGAAGATGTTCCTGGCCGGGTGCTGCTCCAAAAGCGTTTACGACTGCGTCGAAAGGCTTGATGTCTTCCGCAGTCAGTTCAAACACATCTTTTTCCAAAACCGCTACGTCCTGCCCCTGCACTTTTGAAGCGTTTCTGACGATGGCTGTCACTTCATGGCCTCTTGTTTTCGCTTCTTTCAAAATCTCGTTTCCCGCTTTCCCGCTTGCGCCGATAATACCAATTTTCATTTTTCATTTCCTCCTTATTTGTAACAATTTTAGTTACATGTTAGCGGTGAGAAGTCATCCCTTTTGATTAAAAGAGATGATTCATAACATCTTTTAATGACTTGCTTGCCAGTTCATTTTCCATCGCTCTTTGCACACTTTCAAACGTTTCATCCAGAGCGTTCTGAATTTTTTTCCCTACCGGACATTTCGGATTCGGGTTTTCATGAACCGCAAAGAGTTCTTCTTGCTTTTGGACAGCCCGGTACACTTCTAAAAGAGAAATATCAGCAGGATCTTTTTTGAGGCTTGCACCCGGCACCCCGGCGCGTGATGTGAGAATATCAGCTTTTTTCAGCAGGCTGATCATTCTTCGCACAACTACCGGATTCGTGTTGACACTGTCTGCAATGATTTCTGAAGATGTTTTTTCATCCATCGAGATGAGGGATAAAATATGAATGGCAACAGCAAGACGGCTGTTAATCATGTTTTTTCACCACCGTTGTAACTATAATAGTTACATTTGATTCGTTTGTCAACATCTAATATACACTAAATACACGGGTTTTGTGCACCGTTTTTAGTCAATAGAACGGCCGGATGCACTCCGGCCGCGTCTTATCAGAATAAGAAATATCTTTGTCCAAGTGGGACATAATCGACAGGCTGGCAAGACAATTCCTCCCCGTCAGCAAAGACCTGATAGGTTTTTGGATCAATCTCAATCTTCGGCAAAGCCGAATTCAGCTTCATATCCAGCTTGCTCAGCTTTCTGATATTTTTGACTGGAGAAATCCTTTTTTCCAGCCCTAAGCTTTCCGCCACACCACGCTCTATGCTTGCCTGAGACATAAATGTAATCGAGGTTGAACGGTTGGCTTTTCCGTAAGACGCATACATTTGGCGCATGAAAACCGGTTCAGGAGTCGGGATGGACGCGTTCGGATCTCCCATTTGCGCACGTGCAATCATGCCGCCCTTTAAGACCAGTTCCGGTTTTACGCCGAAAAATACCGGGTCCCACAGAACGAGATCAGCAAGCTTCCCTTTTTCCACCGAGCCGACTTCATGGCTGAGCCCGTGCGTAATTGCCGGATTAATCGTGTATTTGGCAATGTACCGTTTTGCGCGTACATTGTCATTTCCGTTTTCGCCGGCAAGAGCGCCGCGCTGTTTTTTCATTTTATCGGCTACCTGCCATGTTCGGATGATCACTTCACCGACCCGCCCCATCGCTTGGGAATCCGATGATGTCATGCTGATCGCACCGATATCATGGAGAATATCCTCCGCGGCAATCGTCGCAGCCCTGATTCTGGAATGGCTGAACGCCACATCTTCAGGCACTTTCGCATCTAAATGGTGGCAGACCATCATCATGTCAAGATGCTCATCCATCGTATTAACGGTATAAGGAATGGTTGGCGTTGTAGATGACGGCAGAATGTTCGCGTAAGAGGCGAGCTTCATAATATCCGGGGCATGGCCGCCGCCTGCACCTTCAATGTGATAAGTATGAATGACCCGGTCCCCGATTGCGTCGAGCGTGTTTTCCAAAAAGCCCGCTTCGTTAATCGTATCGGTATGGATGGCAACTTGAATATCAGTCTCGTCCACGACTTCCATACACGTTTTAATGGCGCTTGGCGTCGTGCCCCAGTCTTCATGAAGCTTAAGGCCGATGGCGCCTGCTTCCACCTGCTCGATCAGCGGCGCTTTATCGGATGCATTCCCTTTCCCTAAGAAGCCGACATTGATCGGAAACTCCTCGGCCGCTTCCAGCATCCTTGCCATATACCACGCGCCGGATGTACATGTTGTCGCTTTGCTTCCTGTAGCGGGTCCTGTTCCGCCTCCCAAAAGGGTTGTCACACCTGAAGAAAGCGCAACTTCCATCTGCTGAGGACAAATAAAATGAATGTGCGTGTCCACTCCCCCGGCTGTTAAAATTTTGCCTTCACCGGAAATCACCTCTGTCCCCGCTCCTATGACCATGTGCGGATCGACTCCATCCATGATATCAGGATTTCCGCTTTTTCCGACACCGACAATCCGGCCGTCTTTCACACCGACATCCGCTTTGACAATGCCTGTGTAATCCAATAGCACGACGTTGGTGATAACCAAATCCAAAGCGCCGTCCTTCCCTGTGATTCTGCCGTTTTGGCCCATGCCGTCGCGGATAGTTTTTCCGCCGCCAAAGATCATTTCTTCACCATATACTGTGAAATCCCTTTCGACTTCGATCCATAAATCCGTGTCGCCCAATCTGATTTTATCGCCCGTTGTCGGGCCAAACAGTTCCGCATATTCCTCCCGTGACATTTTCATCGGATTACACCCTCCATCCAGCCGGCTTGTTTTAAGTTGGCCAACGTTTTTTCTTTGCCGCGTTCATCGATAAACGTGTCGGCCATTCCGTTCAGCCCTCTAATTGTCTTGCGTCCTCTGATTTCCACTAGTGAGACCGTTTTCTGCTCTCCAGGCTCAAAACGGACCGACGTGCCTGATGGAACATCAAGACGCATGCCGATCGCCAGCTCACGGTCAAATAATAAAGCCCCGTTGGCCTCCGCAAAATGAAAATGCGAACCGACTTGAATGGAGCGTGATCCGGTGTTTTTTACCGTTACCTCCCGTATCTCACGCCCTTCATTAATCGTAATGGTTCCCTCAACAATTTGAAATGCTCCCGGCTTCATGACTTCACCTCCGCAGAAATTGGCTGATGTACCGTAACAAGCTTTACTCCATCCGGAAATGTGGCCTCCACCTGAATGCTGTCAAGCATCTCAGGCACCCCCTCCATCACATCTTTTTCCGTTAATACATGGCGGCCGGCTTCCATCAGCTCTGCTACTCCCTTCCCATCACGTGCGCCTTCCATAATAAAGCAGGTGATATAAGCAGCAGCCTCAGGATAGTTCAGCAGAACGCCCCGCGCCTTTCGCTGTTTGGCTAATTCCCCCGCTGCAAAAATGAGCAATTTTTCTTGTTCAACCGGTGTCAGTTTCATCTGTAGTCCTCCTTCTTTTGTCATATAAAGCAGATGCGGCTACTACGAATTTGCGGAACAGTCAGGCGGGACATCACCTCCCTTTCTTCGAGAATGGGGGTCATACGGAAAGATGCCTTTCAAAGCGGCATGCCGTTTCTTCATCAGCCTTGCCATGGTCAACAACCGTTCCCCTGTCGATTACAGAAAGATAGTCAGCACAGATTAACGCGTTTTCCAGACTGCGCTCGACTAAGATAACAAATGTCTTTTTTTCTGGAAATTTCTATAATAACTTGTCTGACTAGTTCGACAATTAAAATCTGAATTCCTTCCAATTGTTTATTAAGTAAAATATTTTTCAGATTTACCATCAGCGCTCTGGCGATTGCAAGCTGCTGCTGTTGGCCGCCTTTTCGCTTTGAACAAACGTTTGATTAAAATAAATAGCCCCCCTGTTTAGCCGGAAGCAGGCCTATGGAGTGGATGGCCGACTCCATTTCGGCCTAATACAGCGACAATCTGCCCCGGGCGAAGCTAAGGCTGTGCAAAACCATCGATTGATCATAACCAGACGTTATATTCCTGATGGCAGCCCGTTGTTTTGCTCCGCAACCGGAAGCATGGCATGGAGTCCAGTCTGAGGCGCCGTCCTCCACGATACCGAGAACCCGACTATTGCCATTAACTCCGCATCATGGACGGTCAATTCGCTGATCGCCACCGTTCCTCTTAACGAGTGAAGAAATCCGGCCCTCATTGAACGAATCCCCGCTTGTGTCGATATCAACTGTTTTTTCGCACTCCCGTTGCTTCCGACACTTTCTTCGGTGCAGTACATTCCGTCATCAAAACCCCTTTGTTTGATTTCTTCAAATGATGTTATAAAAGTTTACAACTTATGTCATTATTATATAGAAGAGGCCTATTAATTCAAAGAATATTTAAAAAATTTAGTTACATTGACCAAATCAGCTTCTTTTTTTGTTATATTTATTCACATCAGAAAAAGCGAACAAAAAAAGACAAGAAACATTTCGTTTCCTGCCTCTTCCGTACGATTAATCTTTATCTGAAAATTTATCCTTGGCTTTCCCGATATCCTTTTGGATTTCGCCTTTTGCCTTATCTTTTTTGCCTTCAGCCTGCATGTCCGTTTTGTCAGCCATATCTCCGACTTTATCCTTCACTTCTCCTTTGGCTTTATTGAAGCCGCCCTTCATTTTGTCTTTTACACTATCGTTACCCATGTTAATTCTCCCCTCTCAATTATGTGTGTACTTGTTACCTTCCCGATCTGAGAGGCAATAAACATTCTAATGTTATTTATCGATTTCGTAGCGCTCTCCGTAACGGAGCACCTTGTATATCGCCAGCCCGTCTGATGACTTTTTCTCCGAATATCGGACCGGCAGCAGGGCAAAAAACACATAATACGTAGAAAAATAGACAAACTGATAGAAAAACACATTCGGCTTTAATACACTGTGTATAATCAGCAGATTGATTGCAAAAATCGTGATGAGGTTAAACAAGCAGCCCCCTGCATACACGAGTGCATTTGAGAATCGATTGTCAATTTTCAACTCCCCGTACCGGCAAAAAGAATCGATAAAATAAATCGTTCTGAACCGTATGGGTCCAATTTTAAGCAGCGTTTTTCCCATGCCTATATCCAACGATCCCTTTCCGCCAAAAATAAAAGCCATAAAGCTGTGCCCTGAAACATGTATAATCTGTACAAGCGGCAGAACAATGAGGAAAGACCACAGAAACTTCACCATATCATTAAAACCAAACATTGAATTCCCCCTCACATGCATATCTGCATCCCAAAACGGCTTTTGTTCAAAAAACAGTGCTGTAGCG
Source organism: Bacillus sp. YP1 (assembly GCF_000877815.1). Taxonomy (NCBI): domain Bacteria; kingdom Bacillati; phylum Bacillota; class Bacilli; order Caryophanales; family Bacillaceae; genus Bacillus; species Bacillus sp. YP1. The sequence continues at coordinate 3,407,264 of NZ_CP010014.1, forward strand.
ATTTTTCCTGTTCTCCCCGGAAATAAACGTTCCGATGCTCCCCTTTTTTTGCATAAAAAAAACCATCTGCCAGCAGATGGTTTTGTCTCATACTTCATATAAACAATCGTTCCTTTGAATCATCTCTCTCATGCTGACCGCTTTTTCATAAAAATACACCGCTTCTTTATATTGTTCGCGATGACTGAAATAAGAGGCAGCATCTAAAGCAAATTCTTCAATATATACATACAGGCCCTTTTCTTCCATATAATCAAATACTTCTTGAATCATATTCAAATTGACAGATTCCACATATAATGCCTGCAGAAATTTATATTTTGCCAGACTGAAGAAGTCGTTTCGTTTTTGGGCAATGGCAATCCCTTTTTCATAGTACCGTATCGCGGCTTCGCTATCTTGTTTTTTGAAAAGAACGCGAGTCAGGCTGAAGAGCGCTTTTGGAAGCTGTTCCAGCTGATAATCCTCGAAGACAGGAAGCGCTTTTTCAAAGTATTCGGCGGCCTGATCCAGCTCCCCCTTGTCATCATAGCAATTACCAATATTATAAAGGGCTGATCCGATCAAACGGGGCTGTCCTTCCAATAAAGCAAGGCGATACGCGTCATCTAAATGTTCAAGCGCTTTTTCATAATTTCTGTAGTCAATGTAGTTTCCTGATATGACGAAATGGCATTGAATTCTTCTGACTCTGTAAAAATCGTGAGCCTTATACGTCTCCAGCGCCTGTACAGCATGGTTCATGGAAAAGTGCGTCTGCTTCATAATATAAAAGACTTCCGCCACTTTAAAATGAAATTCCGCTCTTTCAATTTCATCTTCTACAAACGCAAGCATCTTCTCAGCTTTCCGATAAAAGGATATAGCCGAGATGTAATTGTTCTGTTCAAATTCGTACATTCCTCTAAACAAGTGAAAATAATACTCAGATAATCCGGAGATGCTGTCCTGATTGCTTTCCAGCGTTTTGATCAATTCACGATATTGAAGCTGAGATTCCTCGTGCAGGTCAGGCTTTACATAATCCAGCATAATTTGGTGCCGGTAGCTGATCAGCTGATAATACAGGAGAAGCAGCTGATCCTCTTCCATCTGTTCGATATCTAGATCAATTTCTTCTTTCAGCTTTACGGCATCAGCCACTTGAAATGCTAAAATGTGCTTATACCACTTATTGATTTTCACTCCTACTTGAGATGACGGGATCTCGTACGCGGCCATGCCCCTCCAACCCTTTCTATTTTCTAATTGGTTATATTTTATCATAATGTATGGCTTTGGAATTAAATTTTCTTACAATGATTCCTTCTTTATGCCTATCCTTATATATTTCGGTTTTTCTACGTATTTTTTGCACTCGGATTCTAATAAAAAAGCTTACCGGACAGTGCCGATAAGCTTTTGACTTCAAATTAACCGCCAATATAAGACATTTCCACTTTCTTTTTGCCAGATGCTTTTGATAGCGTACGATCGACTGAATACTGATCGATCCGATTTTTCCATACTGTCCCGATCATTTCTGATAGTTCGTCATCACTTAATTCCTGGCGAACCGGAGCTCTGAGGTCAAATCCGCTTGAAGCGAATAAGCAGGTAAACAGCTCTCCTCTCGCAGAAAGACGGGCTCTGTTGCAAGATCCGCAGAATGCATCAGATACAGATGATATGACGCCAATTTCTCCGGAGCCGTCCAAGTAGCGGAATCTGGAAGCCACTTCGCCTATATAATTAGGCGCTATCGGCTCAACCGGCATGTGTTTATTGATCAAATCTATGATTTCCGCCTTTGTCATGACGTCTTTCTTTTCCCATTGGTTGGTGTTGCCTACGTCCATAAATTCAATGAATCTCAGGATATGCCCTTTTTCTTTAAAATAACGGGCCATAGGCAGTATATCTTTTTCATTGACGCCTTTTTGAACGACCATATTGATTTTAACACCGAGCCCCGCTTGCTTCGCCGCTTCAATGCCTTCCAGCACCTTGCTGACAGAAACACCGCGCCCGTTTATCTTCTTAAAACGCTCGTCTTCTAAAGAATCAAGGCTGATCGTAACCCTTTTCAGCCCAGCCTCCTTGAGCCTCTTAGCATAAACAGGCAGCAGTGATCCGTTTGTCGTCATCGCGATGTCACGAATACCCGGTATGCGGGTCAGTTTTTTGATTAATTCCGGCATATCCTTTCTCATGAGGGGCTCTCCGCCGGTCAAGCGGATTTTTTCAACGCCAAATCTTGTGACAAACAATGTCGCAAGCCGTTCCAGCTCCTCAAATGAAAGCAGCTCCTCTTTCTTTAAAAAAGGATAATCCGGGCCGAATAATTCGGCGGGCATACAGTACGTGCATCGGAAGTTGCAGCGGTCTGTAACAGAAATGCGAAGGTCTCTCAGCGGTCTGTTTCTTTTATCCAACATCTGACGCGACTCTGTAATCATAGCTACAGCCCCTTCCTACTCCCTGATTCTCTCAGGGTGTGTATATACATTAAATGATCCGTTTCTGACAAATCCAATCGCTGTGATATTCAATTCTTCAGCCATTTGAATCGCAAGCTCCGTCGGGGCCGATTTGGAAATGACAATCGACACGCCGATTTTGGCCGCTTTTAACAGGACCTCTGATGAGATTCTGCCGCTGAACACAATCAGTTTGTCGCGTACGGACATCCCGTTTAGAAGGCAGTGTCCGTATAGTTTATCAAGTGCGTTGTGCCGACCGATATCGGTGCGCATCAACAGAAGCTTCTCTGTGTCGCAAAGCGCCGCATTATGGACGCCTCCCGTATCCTGAAACGTCCCGCTCCCTTGCTGCATGTCTTTCATAAGCGCCAGACATGCCTCAGGCGATATCTTGATTTGGCTGACAGCCGTCTTGGCTGTTTTGACATCCTGCTGAAAATAAAAATGACGGCCCTTTCCGCAGCATGAGCCGATCACCCGTTTCGTATAATCCTTTTGATCCAATGTCTCAGGGTGAACGAGGTCGACATATACAAAACCGAGACTTTCATCTATTGTAAACCTTTTAATTTCTTTTTGAAATCGTATAACACCCTCTGATGCGAGAAATCCGATGACAAGCTCTTCGATATGCTCAGGCGTACAAACGAGCGTCACAAATTCACTGCCATTCAGTATTACTGTCAAAGGGAATTCCGTCACCATCCGGTCTTCTACTTTGCTTATTTCCCCTTGTTCATAGCGCCATACATCCCTGACCGCAGTTACTTTATCGTTCAATGTCTCTTCCCCTCCGCAATGTTCCTGCCTTTATATTTTTTCACACTCCTCGGATTTTGTCGAATTCTGAGACACAAAAAGAGCCCTCTATATAAAGGGCTTTCACAGGATGTGATGACGGCGGTGTTTAGGCAGGGCGCCTAAGCATTTAGCCGCCGTTCCTTTTACCAATGTGCATTGACAACGAACGCGGGGTTTGTCGACACGCTGAGAGCCCTCTATATAAAGGACTCTATGTTTGATTATGCTGATTCTTTTTCAGAACCGTAAACAGCACAATAGCTGCGATCAAGGTGAGAATGCTGACAAAAAAGAAGGCTGCCAGTTTTAGAAGAACACCAAGCAATATGAATGCAACGGTGGCTATAAGAAAAATCATTCCGAATAATTTCATATGTTCAACCCCTTTTTAGGGTATGATTCCCGCCCAAATTGTTTTTAAACCAATAAAAAAAGGCGACTGGGGGAGCGCCTGATCTTTAGGTTCCTTACTCAGTAAATTTTTGTGCTTCTTTTTCCCAAGCCTGTTCGAACTCATCCGCACTGTTCGCTGAAATATATTCTCCACCGCCAGCGACAGCTGCTTGTTTCATCTCTTCATTACCCTTGACATCAAAGTTGAAGCCAATGATGTTTACAATCGTATCCACATTTGATGCACGGAGCTTTTCGATTTCTGCCGCAGGGTCTCCGCCGCACGTTTCTTCACCGTCAGTGATTAAATACACCACGTTTTTCCCGTCTGCGTCAAATGCTTCAAATTCTTTTCTTGTGTCTGCAAGTGCTTTGGCAATCGGTGTCCATCCAGTCGGCTTGAGCTCACTCAATGAATTGTCAAACAGAGACCCTTCATATGGATGAAGGCCGTAAATGGTTTCCGTCGTACTGCACGAAAGGGCTTTACCGGACAGTTTATTGTTCCCTGCATGCCCGAAAACGCGAAGCATAAGATTTGTATCCTTCGGAAGAAGTTCGGCAAAAGATTTTACTGATTTTTTGGCAATGTCTATTTTGCGCTCTCCTCCTGTTTTTTGAACCATGCTTCCGCTTCCGTCAAACAAAACAGCTACATTTGTATCAGCCTGTTTCTCAGCGGCAAAAGACGGGGAGGCAATGGAAACAGTCAACAATCCAATGATACCGGCAGCCAGCAATTTTTTCATATGATTACTTCCTTTCTTTTTCATATTTTCCAACTATATGTTGGATTCTTCTTTATGCTAGAATACGAAAATGCAAAAAGATATAGGACATGCTGCCTTTTGTGCTGCTTTCACGATCTGTCCAAAATCGCTTGAAATGCCGTTCATTTTTAGCCATTTCCGCCCAGAAAGCATAAACAGCTTGTGTGATCATTCATTCTTTTTTCGCCTTGATTATGACAGAAAAACGGAAATCTGCTACTATGCTACAGGCAGACAGCTAATTAGTTTTGAAGTTTTTGTTACATACAAAAAGAGGCTGACCATCACCAGCCTCTTTTTTCTTATTTAGATAACATTAGTGATTGCTGAGTGAAAATTTTCTCAACATCTTTTTGGGTATAAGCCGGGAAGTATTCACCGCCGCCTACTTTCGCAATTGCGTTCAGCTGGCCTTTGTATCCCTCTTTATAATCAAAGCCGATCACATTAACAGTGATATTGTCTTTTTGCAGTTCCTTTGCGGTTTTAATCGGGTTTCCTCCGCACGTTTCCTCACCGTCTGTCAACAGATACACCACTTTTTCCCCTTTTGCATCAAGCTGGTCAAAAGAAGATTTCGCCTCGTTCAGCGCTTTGGCAATTGGCGTCCAGCCAGTAGGCCCAATTGTATTGAGAGAATTGAGGAAGCTTTGCTCGTTAAAGCTTTGGAAGCCGTATACGTTGCGAATGGCTTCGCATGACTGAACTTTTCCGGAATTTTTATTATTTCCTTCAGAGCCAAACACGCTCATTTTCACCTGAGTTCCTTCTGGCAGTGAGCTCGCAAACTTTGAAATTTCTTTTTTGGCTGAATTAAATTTAGATACACCGTCTATTCTTTTCGCCATACTTCCGCTGGCATCAAGCAAGACCGCCACGTTCGCCGGCGCTTTAGCCTCCGTTTCTGTCTTTTCAGCTGCAAAAGCAGGTGAAGTTAATCCAAATAGCAATCCTGTCATCATGATCAGTGAAAATCTTTTCTTCATGTTCGTACCCCTTTACCAATTTGTTTCTGCGTGCAGATGTTCAACGCTGAACATAATCTATCGTAATCAACAAAAACCGAGAAATAAATAGGGCGGGCTTCCCCATTGCTGTTGTTTACTTTTGCATAGAAACCTATGTTTTTATTAGTGATTTCCACCTAACGCCCCTATGAAAAGAGAAGATTGTCCGCCTTTCGGCTTTCGTTATATGAGTCTGTCGAAGTCTGTCGACAAATGTGGATGACTTTACCACAATCTCAAAGCCTGAAATCAGGAAAAAAGGACTGATCCTTAAAGACGGCCAGAAGCTCCTCTAAACCGTTTCAGCTGCTCTTAGATAAAAGATATTCAGGAACAGAAAAAGACGCCCAATGAGCGTCTTTTTCTACTTTTTCGCCATATATTTATTCAAAAACGAATCTGCCTCAGAAATTTGTGTGCCTTGGTAATAATACTTTACAATGTCATCAACCGTTTTGCCTTCTTTCGCCATAAAATTCGCTCCGTATTGGCTCATCCCCACACCGTGGCCAAATCCTCTCGTCGTGACTGTAATTGTGTCTCCATTTCGCTTCCATTCAAAATCTGCGGAGTTGAGACCCAGCTTTTCACGTATGTCTCTTCCTTTCAGCGTCTTGCCGTTAATGACGGCAGTTGCAACCTGGTGGCCCGGTGTCTCGCCGGTAATCTTCCCTACTGCGCTAGATCCATCCAGCTTGACGCCAAGCTTTTGCTGAAATTCTGCCGCTGTAAAGGTTTTCGTTGCCTTATATTTCGGAGACTTTTTATCCCATGGGCTTTTGACGCTTTTTAAATATGGGATAGCACTTGTCCAATATGCTTCTGCATTCTCTGTGTAGCCGTTGCTTGTGGAGAAAAAGGAGGCTTCAATCGGCTGGTTGTTGTACGTTAAGATTTTGCCTTGCGTACTGGCTACCGCAGCTGTGATTTTCTTCAGTTTTGTCTCATAGCTTGTGCCCCACTGTTTTTTCAGCTCCGCTTTGTTTTTATACACCTGGAACATCTGTGTATCATCCACCAGTGAGCCTTTAGGAGCCTCAACCGCTGAATTTGACACCATCAGTCTGACAATAAATGTTCTGGCGGCGAGGGCCTGGGCTTTCAGTGCTTCAGATTCAAAGGTTGCCGGCATTTCGGAGGCGACGACTCCAATCACATACTCTTCAAGCGGAATGTCTTCTACGGATTGATTTGCGGTTCGATAGACGGGAATAGAAACAGGTGAAGCTTTCAATGTTTCTGCTCCTTTCGATGCTGGTTTCGTGCTGACTGCTGTCTTTTCTGATTCTACGCTGGCCCCTGCTTCCTTATTATGCTGGAATGGTATAACCAAGAGTGTGGGAACCAAGAGAATCAATGCACATAGTACGGATAGTGTGATTGCGAATTGTTTCATATTCAGCTGCCTCCTGCTCGGGATTCGACTCTAGTCTAGTCTATGGGCAGGGACAAGCTAATATGACTCTCGTTTTGGACAGAAACTTTATTTGTCATTTACGTATTCTTTTTTGCTATTTTGCGCATAATGATGATAATACACAAAAAATAAAAAACCAGTATGCCAGAGTGACATACTGATTTTCAAGTAAGTTTATGCATTTAAGTCAGAAACGACTTCTTTATTCTCTTGCTCAGAAGCAGACTCATCATTTACACGTTCGATGTCTGCGCCCAGAGCGGCAAGCTTCTGATGGAAATCAACGTAACCGCGGTCTAAGTGCTTCAATTCAGTAACACGTGTGTGACCTTCAGCCACTAACCCCGCAAGAATCAGCGCTGCACCTGCACGCAAATCAGTCGCTGCAACTTCAGCTCCCTGAAGCTGTACAGGACCGTTAATGATGACAGAACGTCCTTCAATCTTGATATCACCATTCATACGGCGGAATTCTTCCGCATGCATAAAACGGTTTTCAAAAACGGTTTCTGTAATCATGCTTGTGCCGCTTGCACGAAGCAGAAGCGCCATCATTTGTGACTGCATATCAGTCGGGAAGCCCGGGTGAGGCATTGTTTTGATGTCAATCGGTTTAAGTTCTTTCGGGCCGATGACACGCAGACCTTCACCTTCATCCTTAATTGTTACACCCATCTCTTCCATTTTTGCAATTAAAGAGGTGAGGTGCTCAGGAACCGCTCCTTTTACTAATACGTTTCCTTCAGTGATTGCAGCAGCAACCATAAATGTGCCCGCTTCAATACGGTCAGGAATAATATGGTGTTTTACGCCGTGAAGCTTTTCGACTCCTTCAATTTTGATGGTGCCGGTGCCAGCTCCGCGGATTTTTCCGCCCATGCCGTTGATATAGTTTGCTAAATCAACGATTTCGGGTTCTTTTGCCACGTTTTCCAGCGTTGTTGTTCCTTCAGCTAGAGCGGCTGCCATAATCAGGTTCTCTGTAGCTCCTACACTTGGGAAGTCCAGATAAATTTTTGCGCCTTGCAGTCGGCCTTTTACTTCAGCTTCAATGAAGCCATTACCGACTTTGATTTTTGCGCCCATTGCTTCAAAACCTTTTAAATGCTGATCAATCGGTCTGGAACCAATTGCGCATCCGCCCGGAAGTGCAACTCTTGCATGACCTGTACGCGCAAGAAGCGGCCCCATGACAAGCACAGACGCACGCATTTTACGAACATATTCAAAAGGTGCTTCAGTTTGCAAAGCGTATGAAGCATTTACAGTCACTTCATTATTTTCAAAATGCACATCTGCTCCTAAATGACGCAACACTTCGTTAATTGTATATACATCGGAGAGCGTAGGTACATCACAAATTACGCTTTTTTCTTCACTTGCTAATAAAGATGCAGCGATAACAGGTAAAACGGCATTTTTAGCGCCTTCAACTTTGACTGTGCCGTTTAACTTCTGACCGCCGCGGACGATGATTTTTTCCAAGGTATTCCCCTCCGCGTCCCTAAATTCTCTATATTAATATTCAGTCGTAACGATTGGTGTGCCAACCGTAACGGTATGTTTTCCGCCCATTCCTGCACTTCTAAGTGCAATTTGCAAATTCATTTTATGTTTCGAGGTCATAATGTACTCTTCCCACTCATCTGTAAACGCAGAAATAGAAACGAAATTTGGCTCAACTACATGTTCTACTGATCTTGCTTGAAATTCATTTAATAACTGATTTGCTTTTTTTTGCAAAACAATATTCATATTATCATCTAAGTGACCATTTAGACAAGTAAAAATAACTACTTTTTCTTGGAATATCCCAAGTGTCTCCCGTTCAAACTGTTCATATGTATCATTCCAGCTATCCGGTGTCTCTAGACTCATTTGCTCATATAATAAATACGAAGTTGGATTGTGTTTTTTGAGGGTTGTGACAAGCTGCAGTCTAAAAGAAGTGCGATTTTTTTTGTCAGTATATGTGCCAATTGCCTTTACGACTTTATCTTCCTGTGCAATCGTCCAATCATATTGACGATACTCTGATTTTAAACGTTGCACTTTTTGATAAAATTCTTTTTCGGTCAGTGACATGTTTTGTTTTGCATGCAATGTCCACTTATCTATTAGCACATCTTGGCGTTCCATCCCCTCTGCCATCTGTGCTAACGGCGTTAATTCACTCGCATGAATGGTATGGAAAACAGCAATGACGAAGCTTAACATGACGGAAATGATAATAGCGTGGCTTACTTGTTTTTTCTTCATGTTCATCTCTCCCCCTTATCCCCAGTTTTACCGGAGGCAAGAGGCGCCATACGTAAAAATCTTCGTCAAAACTCGAGCTATTCGCCTCAACCCGCTTCTCCCAACCATTTAATGATAATAATGTTCAAAACCTATTAAAATAGATAGGGAAGCTGCTGTGAATAATTGAGGTAATCTAAAAAGAAATTGGCAACGGCCGTTCCAATGGCGATTGTCAGCAAAATCATCAGGAGTCTTGCCTGCACGACTTTGCCTTTTTTTATTAACGGATCTATATTGACGGCTTGCAACGCCCACCAAGTCACTGCTATAAAAAACAGGTGAACGACAATGCCGATTGCAGCCTGCTGTCCCAATACACTCATCTATTACACTCCTTTCTCTGCGTTCATACCCTTTCTTATTATATAAGAAGCACAGATAAAGATGATACATTTTATACAGAACGGAATAATCACCCAAATCTAGGGCTAATCCCCGCTTAAAGTGCGATTCTTTTACATGGTATACTTTATTGGAAAGGAGCTGGCAAATGTGAATCATTCTTTTTTTCAGCCTGAAAAGCAATATGGTGAGGACCTGCCAATTTTTGATCAGGAATGGGAAGCAATTGCATTCTATTACGATTATAGACAGTCACAGATTGAAGAACTGAATGAATTGTGTCAGTTTTTTAACATTTCTCTTACTTATACGAGAGAAAGCCTTGAAGAGCTTGAAAACCTCTATTTTCAAAGTATACAAGAACTTTTGCTTGCTGATTGGAATCTTCCTATTGAAGAATTCGAGAAAATGATCAGTGTTTATCTTATAGATTGCGTGATTGCCCGCCATGAAGATGCTGAATGGGTTGTAAAACCTTATCCCTATAAAGACGGCGCTTATACACTTGGCTTTAGAAGACATCGCAAATCGTGGCATACAATGAATGCCTGTGATGGTTTATACCTGCGCCAAAAAGAGGATCGCCCGCTGCTGTCGCTGTTTGATTCTCTTGTTCGTTCATAAAAAAATCCTTCTCATAAAGAGAAGGATTTTTTCTTATTTCCCTGCTACATCCAATCTGTTCAAAGCCCGCTGTAATGCAAGCTCAGCCCGACGAATGTCAGTATCATCTGATTGAGTATTCAAACGCTCCTGCGCCCGCTGGCGTGCAGCTTCAGCGCGCTCTTTATCGATGCCTTCTGCTGTCTCGGCAGCCTGGGCAAGGATGGTGACCTGATCAGGACGGACTTCGACAAATCCGCCGCTGACGGCAACCATTTCAGTCTGCCCGTCTTTTTTCAGACGGACAGCGCCGATTTTAAGAGGAGCCACGGTTGGAATATGGCCTGGCAAAATACCGAGATCGCCGCTTTCGGCTCTCACACTCACCATTTCGATATCCGCATCGTATACTGGGCCGTCGGGAGTAACGATATTGACTTTAACGGTCTTCATGCTTTTACCCTCCTAGGACCAGATTAAACTTCTACACCCATTTCTTTTGCTTTCTCAACAACTTCTTCGATACGGCCTACAAGACGGAACGCATCTTCTGGAAGATGGTCGTATTTACCGGCTAAGATTTCTTTGAAGCCTTGTACCGTCTCTTTTACAGGCACGTAAGAACCTTTTTGTCCAGTGAACTGTTCAGCCACGTGGAAGTTCTGAGAAAGGAAGAACTGGATACGGCGTGCGCGGTGAACGACAAGTTTGTCTTCCTCGCCTAATTCATCCATACCGAGAATCGCAATGATATCTTGAAGCTCTTTGTAACGCTGAAGCGTTGACTGTACTTCACGCGCAACCGCATAATGCTCTTCTCCGACAATTTCAGGAGCAAGGGCGCGTGATGTAGATGCCAACGGATCAACCGCAGGGTAAATACCCATTTCAGTTAATTTACGCTCAAGGTTTGTTGTCGCATCCAAGTGAGCGAACGTTGTCGCCGGCGCCGGGTCAGTGTAGTCATCGGCAGGCACGTAGATCGCCTGGATAGATGTAACTGATCCAACGTTCGTAGACGTGATACGCTCTTGGAGCTGACCCATCTCAGTTGCAAGCGTCGGCTGATAACCAACCGCTGAAGGCATACGGCCAAGAAGGGCTGAAACCTCTGAACCCGCTTGTGTGAAACGGAAAATGTTATCGATGAAGAACAGTACGTCCTGTCCTTGTACATCACGGAAGTGCTCAGCCATTGTAAGGCCTGTCAAAGCAACACGCATACGTGCGCCCGGCGGCTCGTTCATTTGTCCGAATACCATGGCTGTTTTGTTGATTACGCCAGAGTCACTCATTTCGTAGAAAAGGTCGTTTCCTTCACGAGTACGCTCTCCTACGCCGGCGAATACAGAGATACCGCCGTGCTCTTGCGCGATGTTGTTGATTAATTCCTGGATTAATACGGTTTTACCTACACCGGCACCACCGAACAATCCGATTTTACCGCCCTTAATGTAAGGAGCAAGCAAATCAACAACTTTAATACCTGTTTCAAGAATTTCAACTTCTGTTGAAAGCTGATCGAATGAAGGCGCCTGTCTGTGAATCGGATCCTTTTTCGCATCCGCAGGAACCGGCTCATTCAAATCAATATTTTCTCCGAGAACGTTAAATACACGTCCAAGTGTTACATCACCAACCGGTACTGAGATTGGCGCTCCTGTATCTACAGCTTCCATACCGCGCTGAACACCATCCGTAGATGCCATTGCGATTGTACGGACTGTATCATCACCTAAATGAAGAGCGACCTCAAGCGTTAAATCAATACCTACTTCGTTTTCACTTGCAGCTGGCTGTGAAATTTTAATCGCATTATAAATTTCAGGCAAGTGACCGTCTTCAAAACGCACGTCGACGACCGGTCCTAATACCTGGCTAACGCGTCCTTTCTTCATCGCTATCCCTCCTGACAAAATCTTTCTATTCTAAAGCGGCTGCTCCGCCGACAATTTCCGTAATTTCTTGTGTGATGGCTGCTTGGCGAGCGCGGTTGTAAGAAAGCGAAAGTGAATCGATAAGTTCCTTCGCGTTGTCTGTCGCGTTTTTCATCGCCGTCATTCTTGCAGCGTGCTCACTTGCTTTACTGTCAAGAAGCGCACCGAAGATTAAGCTTTCTGCATATTGAGGAAGCAAAACCTCCAGAACCTCCTCTTCAGATGGTTCAAATTCATAAGACGCCGTTCTTTTTCCGCCGCCGCTGCCCAAATCAGATAACGGCAGAAGTTTTTTCTCCGTTACTTCTTGAGTAATGGCGCTGACAAAATGGTTATAAACAAGGTGCAATTCATCAAACGCACCGTCTATAAACATTTGAATCGTTTGACGGGCAAGATCTTTAATTTCTGTAAACGTTACTTCATCTCCAAGTCCTGTTAACTCGGAAATGATCGGAATCTCCCGTTTCTTAAAGAAATCACGGCCCACTCTTCCGATGGCAATCACCGCATACTCATCCTTAGACTGATGACGTTCTTGCATGGCCTGATAAGCACTCCGTAAAACCGAACTGTTAAAAGCGCCGGCAAGACCGCGGTCAGACGTAATGACAAGGTATGCCGTTTTTTTCACTTCTCTGCTGAGAAGCATCGGGTGCTTCACGTTGCCGGAAACTCTTCCGACGTTTGACACAACCTCTTGGATTTTATCCATATATGGCACAAATGATTTTGCATTGTTTTCAGCACGATTCAGCTTAGCCGCAGATACCATCTGCATGGCTTTTGTAATCTGACTTGTTTTTTTCGTTGACGTGATCCTTGACTTAATATCGCGTAATGAGGCCAAAGATTTCACCACCTTTTCTCTTCATCTGCGTAAAAAGAGAGAAAAAGAGAACCTTTTTCTCTCATCAGCATTCGAGTTAGTTGCTTGGTGCAAATGTGCGTTTGAAGCCTTCGATTGCAGCTTTGAAGTCTTCATCAGCAGGAAGGTTTCCTGTTTTCGCAATTCCGTCAAGCAGGTCTTTATGGTTTTGGTCAAGGTACATGTAGTACTCTTCTTCAAAACGTCTGATATCCGCCACAGGAATATCATCGAGATATCCTTTTGTCAGCGCATAAAGAATAGCTACTTGCTTTTCAACCGGAAGCGGCTTGTTCAGATCCTGCTTCAGCACTTCAACTGTACGCGCACCGCGGTTCAGTTTTGCCTGAGTCGCTTGGTCGAGGTCAGAACCGAATTGAGCGAATGCTTCCAGCTCACGGTATGACGCAAGGTCAAGACGCAAAGTACCTGATACTTTTTTCATCGCTTTGATTTGCGCTGAGCCGCCGACACGGGATACAGACAATCCGGCATTGATCGCTGGACGTACGCCTGAGAAGAACAAATCAGATTGCAGGAAGATCTGTCCGTCGGTGATGGAAATGACGTTCGTCGGAATATAAGCAGAGATATCTCCGGCTTGTGTTTCTACGAACGGCAGAGCTGTAATTGATCCTGCGCCTTTCGCGTCGCTAAGCTTTGCTGCACGCTCAAGCAGACGGGAATGAAGATAGAATACATCCCCAGGGAACGCTTCACGGCCTGGCGGACGGCGAAGAAGCAAGGACAGCTCACGGTAAGCGGCCGCTTGTTTAGAAAGATCATCGTATACAACAAGAACGTGCTTGCCGTTGTACATAAATTCTTCTGCCATTGTAACCCCAGCATACGGTGCCAGGTACAGAAGCGGTGCCGGCTGTGAGGCAGACGCCGTTACAACAATTGTATAATCAAGCGCGCCGTGTTTACGCAATGTTTCTACTACGCCGCGGACTGTTGATTCTTTTTGGCCGATCGCAACATATACGCAGATCATGTCTTGGTCTTTTTGGTTCAGGATCGCATCGATCGCAACAGATGTTTTACCTGTTTGACGGTCACCGATGATCAGCTCACGCTGGCCGCGGCCGATTGGAATCAGTGCATCGATCGCTTTGATACCGGTTTGAAGCGGTTCATGAACGGATTTACGGTCCATAACGCCTGGTGCAGGGCTTTCAATCGGACGAGTTTTGCTTGTAAGGATCGGGCCAAGTCCGTCTACCGGTTGGCCTAGCGGGTTTACAATACGGCCGATTAACTCTTCACCAACAGGAACCTCCATGATGCGGCCTGTTCTTTTTACTTCGTCTCCCTCACGGATCTCACTGAAAGGTCCTAAGATGACGATACCTACGTTTGATTCTTCAAGGTTTTGAGCCATACCCAAAACACCGTTTGAAAATTCGACAAGTTCACCGGCCATACAGTTGTCAAGGCCGTGCACACGTGCAATACCGTCACCGACTTGGATGACTGTACCTACGTCTTGAACTTCAATATCAGATTGATAATTTTGTATTTGCTGTTTTATCAGCGTGCTAATCTCTTCAGCTTTGATGCTCACTTAGGTTTCACCCCTTCTATCGATTTTCCCCGGCTAATTGACGTTCGATGCGCTGAAGCTTCCCGCTTACGCTGCCGTCATAAATCCGGTTTCCAATGCGGACTTTAATGCCGCCTATTAAATCCGTCTGCACTTCATTTCTGATTCTCAGTGAAGCGACTCCAGCTTTTTTTGCAAACACTTGTGATAATGGTAACATTTCTGCATCCGTCAGCGGTTTCACTGAATATACGATTGCGTCTTCTGTTTGACGGGCCACATTTGCGAGTTTGATAAACTCATCTGTGAGCTCAGGGACAATCGCGGCACGATGGCGGTCAATCAAAAGAAAAATCGTATTGAGTACGGACTGTGACAAAGAGCCAAATGCATTTTGAATCAGCTCTTTTTTCTTCGCAGCCGGCACCTTCGGATGGTTCAACACATCATTAAGCGCTTTTTCATTTTGAAATACTTGTTTTACAACAATTAGCTCTTCTTCTACTTGATTCAGCTGAGCGGACTCATTGGCTATATCAAAAAGAGCTGATGCATATCGTTTAGAGACAGCTGATCCACTCATCGGCTTTCTCCTACCTCTTTAAGATAGTCCTGGATCAATTTCTCTTGCGCTTGTTCATCCAGTTCTTTTTCGATCACTTTCGACGCAATCATGACAGAAAGAGACGCTACTTGCTCACGGAGAGCAGAAACCGCCTGTTCTTTTTCCTTCACGATTTCAGTTCTTGCTGCTTCTTTCAGACGTTCAGATTCTGCACGTGCAGCCTGAATAATCTCTTCTTTTTGCTTCTCTCCCAGTTTCTTTGCGTTTTCGATAAGAGTTTGGGATTCCTGTCTTGCTTCTTTTAAAAGAACGCGCTGCTCTTCAATCAGCTGCTGCGCTTCTTTATTTTTTTCTTCAGCAGACGTAATTTCTCCAGCGATGTGGTCTTCACGCTGTTTCATTATGTTTAATAGCGGCCCTAAAGCGTATTTCTTCAGAAGCGCTAATAAGATTAACATAGCTAACAGTTGGAACAGGATATCTCCGCCGTTAAACGACAATCCTAGTTCAAGTGGTAATTGAGACATCTACTACGGCAACTCCCTTCTGCAGGTTTTTCTTTGCTGATCCAGCAGCCGCACTTGTCTCTTTTCAGCCGGCAAGGCGGGATGCTTATCAGACATAAAGCAATGGCGAAGGTTCTCTTGGAATGATCTTCGCCATTTTTAGTTCATATAAGGCTTTTATGCTTAGCCAAAGAACGCTAAGAATGCGATAACGACAGCGATAATAGGAAGGGCTTCAACTAATGCGATACCCATGAACATAAGAGTTCTCAGTTCTTTACCTGCTTCCGGCTGACGGGCAATCCCCTCTACCGTACGTGAAACAATCAAACCGTTACCAATACCTGCACCAAGTGCGCCTAAACCAATTGCAATCGCAGCTGCTATTAAATTCATGAAAAAGTTCCTCCTTTAAAATGTTATCCGTTTGGATATAATGTTTTAATGATCATGACTGATTTTATGAGACATGTACACCATCGTCAGCATTGTAAAGATAAATGCCTGGATAGCACCAATAAATAAACTGAATGCTTGCCATGCCAGCATCGGCAGAATGGCACCGATTGTACCGACAAGACCGAGAGCCACGCTTTGCGAATAATGGCTTGTTGCTAATCCCGCAAGCAGGCCGAGAAGAATCTCACCGGCGAAGATGTTACCATACAGCCGCAAACCTAGAGTCAGCGTATTCGCAAACTCTTCGATGATTTTCATCGGGAGCATGAATGGAACAGGTCTTAAATAGTCTTTGGAATATTCCTTGAGCCCTTTCATCTTCACACCATAGTAGTGGGTTAAAGCAACAACCATCACGGCTAGCGTTAATGTAATGGCAGGATCGGCTGTCGGAGACTTCCACCAGAGCTCATGTCCGATTGTAATAGAGAACGGCAGCCCCAGCATATTCGACACAAATATGTACATCAGCAATGTGACACCAAGTGCCAAGAAGTTAGCCCCTGTTTTTAAATCCATTGTACTGCCAATAATATTGCGGACGAAATCAACAATCCATTCCATAAAGTTCTGGGCTTTTCCGGGACGGATCGAAAGCGTTCTTGTCGTCAATATAGCAATCAATAAAACAATCACACTCGCCACAGTAATCATCAGAATGTTTGTCAGATTAAAAGTAAGACCTAGAAATTCTATAGTTCTGTAACCATGATTCAAAGGGTTTTCACCTCTCTTCCATTGATGAACGTTTAAGCTGGATAAAGGAATCTATCATAATGACAGGGTATATTGTCATTAATCCAATAACTGTACTTGCCATATGAAAGTATTCGGGATTTTTATAGGCAACAGCCACAGCAAGAATCGCATTGCACCACCGCGCTGCGCTCCCGAGAGATCGTATGGACTTTCCTTTCTCAACAGCTCTGTCAAAAGCATTCATTCTTCTGACGAGCAGTAAAAAATTAAACAAACTGAAAACAGTTCCCAGAATAAGGCCTAAAAAAACGGTTTTATACGCTGTTAAACCATAACCCAGTACATACACTGCCAAAATGAACAATAAATATTTGCGTTGTCTGCTAAATGTAAGCTTGGGATCGTCCATCAATTATCTGTCTCCTGATGAAAAAATAATGTATAGCTTGGATACGGCAAAAATCAGCGGTTAACCCTTAGTAGAAGACCTTTTTTGACCGGCAAAACGGGCCTGTTCGAAAAAATCATTCATCCGCAAGCCTTGCAGGGATGCTGTTTCATTCGCTTAAATAAATCCTCATAATACGGGTTTGCTGAGAGGGTTTACATTGAGGATGAGGACTATAATGAAAGCTATGAAAACCTTCTCATAATACCCTCGTTTAGCATACAATAGCCCCTAACATGTGTCAATCTGTTTAAAGTTAAAAAACTTTTTATACTTTACGTCTCCACAGAATGTTCACATTTTCACCTATAATTGTATACAGATTCACCGAATAGCAAAAAACTGGATAAAAAAATGAAACCCCCTTTTGGGGATTTCATTTTTCATTTTGTTCCAAACATGCGGTCACCCGCATCTCCGAGACCTGGAACAATATATCCTTTTTCATTTAATTTTTCATCTAGCGCCGCAATGTAAATATCAACGTCCGAATGATGCTTCTGCAATTCTTCCACACCCTCCGGCGCTGCTACAAGACACATGAAACGGATATTTTTCGCACCGCGTTTTTTAAGGCTGTGAATGGCTTCAACTGCGGAACCGCCTGTAGCGAGCATCGGGTCAACCACGATGAATTCACGCTCTTCCACATCAGAAGGAAGCTTGACATAGTATTCCACGGGTTTTAAGGTTTCTGGATCACGGTAAAGGCCGACATGTCCCACTTTTGCCGCAGGAATCAGCTTTAAAATGCCGTCAACCATTCCCAATCCTGCTCTGAGGATAGGAACCACTCCGAGTTTTTTCCCTGAGATGACTTTCGATTTCGCAGCCTGAACCGGTGTATTGATATCCACTTCTTCCAGAGGAAGATCGCGGGTAATTTCAAATGCCATGAGTGTAGCCACTTCATCTACTAACTCTCTAAAATCCTTCGTACCTGTATTTTCATTCCGTATATATGTCAGCTTGTGCTGAATTAAAGGATGATCAAATACATAAACCTTTCCCATACTGTGTTTCAGCTCCTTTTTTATTGTCCCATCAACAATTACACACTTCTATTGATTCTACAAAAAAAGACATTGAGTTTCAAGAACATCGTCAAAAAACCCGCCGGGCATAAGCCCAAGCGGGTTTTAGGATCTTAATAATCTAATTCTTTATATAAAGGAAATTTATCAGTCAGAGCAGCTACACGCTGTCTTGCTTCTTCAAGTTTTCCTTCATCTTCGTGGTTTTTCAATGCAAGCGCAATGATAGCACCGACTTCTTCTAATGCGTCTCCGTCAAAACCGCGGCTGGTTACAGCAGCTGTACCAAGACGGATGCCGCTTGTTACGAAAGGTTTTTCAGGATCATATGGAATCGCGTTTTTGTTAGACGTAATACCGATTTCATCAAGTACATGCTCCGCAACCTTACCAGTCAGTCCGAGCGAACGAAGATCAACAAGGATAAGGTGGTTGTCTGTTCCGCCTGAAACGAGCTGGATGCCCTCTTTCGTTAAGGCTTCAGCCAGACGTTTCGCGTTTGAAATGACGTTTTGTGCATATGTTTTGAAATCGTCCTGCAATACTTCACCGAATGAAACAGCTTTTGCGGCAATAACGTGCATCAGCGGGCCGCCTTGAATTCCAGGGAAGATCGATTTATCAATTTTCTTGCCAAACTCTTCACGGCAAAGGATCATACCGCCTCGAGGACCGCGAAGTGTTTTATGTGTTGTTGTTGTAACGAAATCAGCGTAAGGAACCGGGTTTGGATGAAGGCCTGCCGCAACAAGTCCTGCGATATGTGCCATATCCACCATGAAGTAAGCGCCGACTTCATCAGCAATTTCACGGAATTTCTTAAAGTCGATTGTACGAGGATACGCACTTGCTCCTGCTACGATAAGCTTCGGTTTATGAGCGAGGGCTTTTTCACGCACGTCATCGTAATCAATATATTGAGTTTCTTTATCTACGCCGTACTCAACAAAGTTATATTGAACACCGCTGAAGTTGACTGGGCTTCCGTGTGTTAAATGGCCGCCGTGGGAGAGGTTCATCCCAAGTACAGTATCGCCTTGCTTCAAAATCGTGAAGTACACTGCCATGTTTGCTTGTGCGCCTGAATGAGGCTGAACGTTTACATGCTCCGCTCCAAAGATTTCCTTCGCGCGGTCACGGGCGATATCTTCAACGACATCGACGTGCTCGCATCCGCCGTAGTAGCGTTTGCCCGGATATCCTTCTGCGTACTTATTTGTCAAAACAGATCCTTGTGCTTCCATAACCGCTTCACTTACAAAGTTCTCAGAAGCAATCAATTCGATCTTAGTCTGTTGGCGTTCACGCTCATTTTTAATGGCGTTAAACACTTGTTCGTCTTGCGCAGGTAAATGTTTCATCAGCGAGATCCTCTCCTATCCGTATCCTGTTCTTTGTTTTTACCATCACTATTGTACATGGTTTTTAAGGCCGATGTAAAAGATTATTTTTAAAAAATCTAAATTTTTATTGGTAAAAACGAATATTAATAACTTAAATTTAATTTAAAGTTCGGAATTTATTTCACTGTCTTAAAATAAAAGAAAAGACTGGCTATGCAGTCCTTTCATTCGCACTCATAAACCGCCCGCACTCCGCCGATTAGTTTCGGCCGTGTACGCGCCAATGTCACATGAGCTGAACCGAGGCTGTTTTGAGAGACACGCACAGGGACAGCCACCGGCTTCAGATGCATGCCGATAAACGTATCGCCTATATCAATTCCGGCGTCAGCCTGAATGGCTTCAACAAGAACAGGAGACTTCATCTGCTTAAACGCATAAGACGCCATCGCTCCGCCCGCTTTTGGAACGGGCACGGCAGAAACGGTTGGAAGCCTGAACAGCTTGGCTGTTTCTGCTTCGACGACAAGCGCTCTGTTTAAATGCTCGCAGCATTGAAACGCCAGATGGATTCCCGTTTTTTCCCGGAGCTCAGCAAGTCCGCTGTAGATGCTTTCAGCGATATCTACACTGCCCGATGTGCCGATCCGGCTGCCGGCCACTTCGCTCGTGCTGCATCCAAGGACGAAGAGCTGATCTTGTTTCAATTCCGCTTGGTCCTGAAACTCAGACAGCATCGTCTTCCACGTTTGTTTCAACTCATTCATTAAACAGCACCCCTACAGGTTTTTCTCTTCATAATCTGAGATTTTCCCAATACGCGTTTGGTGTCTTCCCCCGGTAAACTCAGTAGTCAGCCAGATTTTTGCGATTTCCCGAGCCAAACCAGGTCCGATCACCCGTTCACCCATCGCAAGGATGTTTGTGTTATTATGCTCCCTCGTCGCCTTCGCGCTGAAGGTATCGTGCGCCAGCGCGCAGCGAATCCCTTTTACTTTATTAGCGGAAATGCTCATGCCGATGCCTGTCCCGCAAATTAAAATGCCTCTGTCAACTTCGCCGCTAATCACTTTTTCGGCCACCGGAAAAGCATAATCCGGATAATCGACAGAGCCGCTGCCGCAGTCACAGCCCATATCAATATATTCAATTTGCAATTCGTCCATTAACTCTTTGATTTCATTTCGAATGTGAACGCCGCCATGATCCGATGCAATGGCTACTTTCATCTGCTTTTCCTCCCAGCGTGTGTGATGCGGCCCGCCCGCTTTATTGACCGCGCAGCCTGTCCGCTCTTTGATTCACACCATATGATGTGCTTTTCACTATATTCTACTCCTTCACGCAGGATTTGCAAATGACCTGTTTACAGATTTTCTGACAACTTATCTGCGGTCTTTTTTCAGCTGTTTTGCCAGCTGCCGAAGAAGCTCTTCAAGCTCATCTCGCGTTTGTTTATAGATGTCAATTGAGCCGCCGAACGGATCGATGACATCACCATGGCTGCCTGTGACATATTCTTTTAACGTAAACACTTTATCACGATAACGTCCAAATTGGCTGGCAATGATCTGCTTGTGCTGATGGGTCATAGCCAGAACCAAATCAGCCGACTCCATATGTTCTTCAGTTAATGGAGAAGACACATGATTAAGGGCAATATGTTTTTCAAACAGCGCTTCGACTGCATGAGGCGTCGCTTTCCCATTAGGTGAAGCAAACACACCTGCCGAGCGGACATTGACATTCAGCCCTTCCATTTCTGCAATTGATTTAAAAAGCGCCTCAGCCATTGGGCTGCGGCACGTATTTCCAGTACAGACAAAAATAATATCCATGTCAGTCACCCCTTATTTTTCTCTATTATATATGAAGAAAAAAGAAACGGCGACTTCGTTTCTTTTATTGGTATATTAAATTGGCAAAAGCAGCTTTAATCCAAACACGATTAATATGATGCCCCCGAGCGCTTCGCTGTATGTGCCAAGCCATGACTGCACTTGTTTTCCGACCAGCAGGCCCAGCCATGTCAACATCATGCTGAACAGCCCGAACAGGGTAATTGTGAGGAGCGGATGCGAGCCGTATATCCCCAAGCTCAAGCCGACGGAAAAGCTGTCAAGGCTGACGCCGATGGCAAACAGCAATAAGCCCGGCCCTGCCGGTGACATGAATCGTTCTTCTGACTGTTTAAAAGAGGCCATAAGCATTTGAACCCCAAGAACAAAAAGCAGCGCCCCACCGATATAAACCGCTAACACGCCGAGGAGCCCTGACAGCATGTTACCGGCCGCCATCCCTGCGAGAGGCATGATGACGTGAAAGAGGCCGATGATGAAACCAATATAGAATATCTGCTTCTTTCTAAGTTTGACCATGCCCATTCCAAGGCCGACAGAAAAAGCATCCATCCCTAAAGCAAACGCCATGATGCTTAATGTAATCAGTTCGCCTATAAACAAATCCGACATACATAAATAACCCCCTTGGACACGCCCCGCTTTTTTAGCCTATGCGTGTCCAAAAAGGGTTAGAACATCTGACTGCTTTCAGCGAATCACTCTTCCTCCGGCGGCTTTCATCAGCCTGTTCATAATAGCAAGACCGACACCTGTATCCGGAAAGGATTCCGCTATAATGAAATCCACCTTATTCTCATCAAAGCTGCGCAAAGCATCATACAGCCCTGCCGCAACAGTCTCAAGCTGAGCCCGTCTTCCGCAGCTCTTCACATAATCAGCGGAATAAACGCCCGCTTTTTCTTCTGTCGTCAGGACACCGACCCGTCTTCCACCCTGTTGATATTCTTGAATGAGGTGCTGAATGCGCTCTGGGCTGCCTTCGCAAATGGCAAGAGGCGCTGTCGGCGCATAATGTGTATATTTCATCCCTGGAGAAATCGGCTTCTCGTTTTGGTCGCTGAGCCCTTTATCCACATGGATCGGCCCGATCACCGCTTCAATTTGTTCCTTCGTAATGCCGCCCGGACGCAGGAGAACAGGGATGTCGTCCGCACATGAAAGCACGGTTGATTCGACCCCGATTCCGGTAGGGCCTCCATCCATAATACCGGCTATGCGGCCATCCAAGTCGTGTGCCACATGCTCCGCTTTTGTGGGACTTGGCTTGCCTGATAGATTGGCGCTCGGTGCTGCAATCGGCAGTCCCGATTCGCGAATCAATGCAAGAGCAAGCGGATGATCCGGCATTCTAATGGCAACCGTTTCAAGACCTGCCGTTACACGAGGTGAAAGCGCACCAGGTTTGCAAGGCAGAATGAGCGTAAGTGCTCCCGGCCAAAACCGTTTCATCAATGTTTTCGCCCTTTCCGGCGCTGGGCCCGTTAAATCCTCAAGCTGGCTGATATCCGCAATGTGGACAATCAGGGGATTATCGCTCGGCCGCCCTTTCGCCTCATATATTTTTTTGACGGCATCCGTACTTTTTGCGTTTGCGCCTAGGCCATATACTGTTTCTGTCGGAAAGGCAACGACCTCATTTTCTCGGAGCAAAGCGGCTGCTTGTGTAATTTGTGGATCATTTGTGGATAACTCGTCAGTTACATCCACAAACCATCTTTTCGTTTTCATTTCTGACCAAACTCCTTATTCACAACAATAAAACGATTGTTTTACGCGTGTAATCCTTTTGAAAGTATAAAAGATGTCCTGTAATAAAACAAGCGTTATCCACAAATTGTGGACAACGCTAATAAAGAAGTGGATAAGTATGTGTATAAACTGCACTTATCCAGACGCTTTTTTCATCAAAACGGCTCCTTCTGTTTGCCGCGATTCACAGAAGTGATCAGAAGAAAACAGCTCCTCCGGTACACTCTCAGCTCTTTCAAAACCCATGGCCGTCAGAAAATCCGCAGAGGAATGCTGATTTGCTACTAGGTACACGGTTTTGATCTGATGCTTTTCGCACAGCACCTCCATGCTTTGAAAAAGCGTGACGATATGGCCTTGGTGAAGCTTGTCCGATATGACAAGTGATCGCAGCAGCCCCTGGTCACAG
Organism: Bacillus sp. YP1; assembly: GCF_000877815.1. Classification (NCBI taxonomy): domain Bacteria; kingdom Bacillati; phylum Bacillota; class Bacilli; order Caryophanales; family Bacillaceae; genus Bacillus; species Bacillus sp. YP1. The sequence goes on from NZ_CP010014.1 coordinate 3,430,785, forward strand.
CTTATTTTTTCAATACCGAGGCATCCGGCAATGTTTTTCTCACTGTCCTCCAGCATAAGAAATTGAGTGAAGCCTTCTTTCACACCTTCATAGCTGGTTTTCGCCTGTTTTAAAAATGCCTCGAGCACATCTCCGTCTTTTTCCCTTGCCACCCGCAGTTGATAAAACATCCGTTCACCCCGTTTTTGCGTTCTTTCTTCCAATCTATGAGGCAAATCTATTTTTAGACCAGATGATTAGGAAAAAAGGTCGGAAATCCATTCGACTAAAAAGAATTTCACTTCTGTGCCGTCTTCTTTTTCTTCGTTCTCTTCTTTTTTGGCTTTTTCCGCTTTAGCGGTTACGTCCTCAAGCACTTTTTCAGTCTGCTTTTTTGAGGCTTCTTTATCTTCTTGTTCTTTGACGGCTTCCCCGTTAGAAAAATCAAGAAAGCAGAGGGGCGGGAACAGCACACACCACCAGTTGGCGCCGTCTCCGTTTCCAAGCGTAATCAAAATCGCTTCATACTCACCAGCAGGATATACCATGTTGCCGTAAAGCTTTGTCGGAAACGAGATTTTGTCAAAATCAACGGATATCGACTGATTCGCTCCTTCTTTCTCCATTGTTTCCTTTGCAATTGCTTTGATTTCAGGCAGCTTTGAACGAATCACGCGACGCGCTTCTTCAATAGAAGTAATATCCTTTACCCAAGTTGTGATTTCTTTATTCACCGCGTCTCTTATATGACGTTTTAATTGCTGGTCTTGATCACTATCGCTGTTTGCCAGTATTCTCAAACGAATCGCCTGATCAGGTATGACCACCGGCTGATTTTCCGATTTTTGTGCCGTCTCTTCTTTTGCCAGCCCTACGAGCGCTCCGGATAATAAAAGAAAGATATATATACAAATGATTACTGTTTTTTTCATCGGTCCCCACCGTTCCTCTCCGTGCTTTGTTTCTAGCCCTATTATGGACAAGGAGAGCCTGGGATAAACGTGCAGGGTGAAAAAAATCTAGCAAGCTGTTAATCTTATTTATGGTACGATAGTGTTTTAGGAGGTTTAAGATGAAATACAATTATACAGTGCTGTTATCAGCATTCACGATGTCCGTTCTTTATTCAGTAATTTATATTCATTCATTTATCATTGCCGCTCTCATCACAATGGCATTTTATTTTCTGTTTCCTTATTTGATCTTCGCACTGCCGCTTCAAATCATGATGAATAAAAAGCCGAAACGTTTCAGCCCTTTGTATCTGCTGTATTACCTTGCCGCTGCTTTTATTGCCAACGCGATCATTTTCGGCGTGCTTCAGCCTTCGGGACAATCTCTGTTTCAAAATACAGCCTTTTATCTTTTCGCTGTATTAACAGCTCTTATCTATTGGATATGGGATTCTGTTTTACTGCAAAAAAAGGAAGCCTAAGAGGCTTCCTTTTTTATTAAAACAAAATCGTCAGTAAATAACATAGAATGGAAGGTATCGCCGCAACAAAGAAAGCGGCCGCCATTTTCATGCGAGATGTACGGCCTTCTTTGGTTTCTGAATGGTAGTTTGCCCGCTGATCGCTTCCGCTTACAGCCAAACCCGATGTAATGATCGCGAGCCCCACTAAAACGAGAGACGCAACGCCAAAAATCGCTTCATATGAAAGAGCCTGCGGAAAAATGGTGCCAATCATGCTCTCAATCGCAATGAGCAGGATTCCTGCTGTCAGGGCCTTTTTCATGTTTACATCCCCTTTGCTGGTGTTAAACAGCTTGATCCATTCACTCGCCAGCAAGCTGCTTATTTATTTTTATGAATCAGAGCGCATATGGTTCTGTCTTTTCCATTAATATCTTTCAGCACTTCCACTTCCGCCCCCTTAAACGCCTTGAGGATCAGGTCTTTGACCGCCGCTCCCTGTTTCCACCCGATTTCAAAAACGACAAATACTTTATCCTTCATGACAAGCGGAATGTCTTCCATAAACCGCTTATAAAATTTCAGCCCATCTCCGCCATCGGTGAGCGCGTGCAGCGGCTCATGAAAACGGACAATTTCCGATAGATCAGCCATTTCTTCCTCTGAAATATATGGCGGGTTTGAGACAATGATATCCGCTTTTTTTCCCGCCTTAATAAAAGGCTCAAGCAGATCGCCCTGATAAAAGCGCACATTTGCTCCGAGTTTTTCTGCATTGGCAGAGGCGACTTGCAGCGCCTCTTTCGAAATATCGACCGCCGACACAGAAAAGTTTTGGTTTTCAAGCGCAAGCGTGACGGCTATTGCGCCGCTCCCTGTACCAACGTCAACAACTTCGAGCTTGCCGTCTTCAGAAAAGACACTCCGATATTTTTCAAGCAAATGAAAGACAACTTCTTCAGTTTCCGGCCGCGGGATCAGCACATCATCATTCACCATAAATTCCCGTCCATAAAAAAACTCTTTTCCTATAATGTATTGAACCGGCACGCCCTCTTTATGCATCTCAACGTGACGCTTAAAGCGATACAGCTCGTCTTCACCAATCGGTTCCTGTAAGCTTGCGAGCAGTTTGCTTCTCTCCATTCCGGTATCATAAAGCAATAGGAGCTCGGCAGCATTTTCTTCTCTTCCCGCTTCGGTTAAATAAGAAGAAGCCCATTTCAGGGCTTCGAATATCGTCTTCATCTTAACCTTCCGACTGCTGAAGCTTGCTTGCCTGATCTTCAACAATCAGCGCTTCAACCACTTCGTCAAGTTTTCCTTCAAGAATCTGATCAAGCTTTTGAATCGTCAAACCGATTCTGTGATCCGTCACACGGTTTTGCGGGAAGTTGTATGTGCGGATACGTTCAGAGCGGTCACCAGATCCGACTGCTGATTTCCGTGTTTGATCATATTCAGCCTGGGCTTCCTGCTGAAATTTATCATAGATTCTGGCACGGAGAACCTTCATTGCTTTTTCTTTGTTCTTAATTTGAGATTTTTCATCCTGGCATGATACAACAACACCTGTCGGCAAGTGAGTCAGACGAACCGCAGACATTGTTGTGTTAACGCTTTGTCCGCCCGGTCCGCTTGAAGCAAATGTATCGACACGGATATCCTTCTCATGGATGTCGACCTCTACCTCTTCTGCCTCAGGAAGACATGCCACTGTTGCAGTGGATGTATGGATGCGTCCGCCTGATTCTGTTTCCGGAACACGCTGTACGCGGTGGGCGCCGTTTTCATATTTGAGTTTAGAATACGCGCCGCTTCCTGTAATCATAAAGATGATCTCTTTGTAGCCGCCCGTTCCGGTTACATTCGCTTCCATGACCTCTGTTTTCCAGCCCTGAAGCTCAGCATAACGGGAATACATTCTGTACAGATTGCCCGCGAATAAAGCGGCTTCCTCGCCTCCCGCGGCTCCGCGGATCTCCATAATAACGTTTTTATCATCATTAGGATCTTTCGGGATCAAGAGCACTTTCAGCCGTTCTGACAGTGTTTCCGTTTCCTTCTGAAGTTCAGAAATCTCTTCCTTCACCATATCGCGCATCTCAGCGTCCAACTTCTCTTCAAGCATCGCTTTTGCATCAGCCAGCTGTTCTGACGCATCTCTGTATTGTCTATATACGTCAACTGTTTCTTGTATATCAGATTGCTCTTTTGAATATTCTCTTAGCTTTTTCGGATCGTTGACTACTTCTGGATCGCTCAAAAGCTCATTTAATTTTTCGTATCGTTCTTCAATTGATTTTAAACGGTCTAACACGGTCTTCACCTCTGTTTTCCTGTGCGTAACATTCTCATTATAGTATAGTGATTAACCCCAGTCAAAAGCATTTCAATCCCAGCTGGAAAAGCCCCCTCTGCTATACTGGAATTCGAGGAGGGATGATGTTGCTGAAATCCATACATCATATTGCAATCATATGTTCAGATTACGAAAAGTCGAAAGCTTTCTACGTACATAAGCTTTGTTTTCAGGTGATTCAAGAAACGTACCGCGAAGAGCGCGGCTCCTATAAGCTTGATTTGTCGCTTAACGGCTCGTATGTCATTGAGCTGTTCTCGTTTCCCGATCCGCCCGAACGACAAACCCGGCCTGAAGCCGCAGGCCTGCGTCACCTCGCCTTTACAGTCGTCAGCTTGGATAAGGCGGTTCAGGAGCTTCATGAAAAAGGAATCGAAACAGAGCCAATCAGAACAGATCCGCTGACCGGCAAGCGTTTCACCTTCTTTTTTGATCCTGACCAGCTTCCATTAGAACTGTATGAACAATAACAGTTTTTGAAGAAAAAAAGGAGATACCCACTTTCTTTGCCGAATCTTTTCTTGTTTTGTCTAACGGGAAGGGAACCGCATTCTATGGTCGAATACCTAGCTTAAAAGGAGGTATGGGATCATGAATACAAATATGGTAGCAAGTGAACTCGGCGTCTCCGCAAAAACGGTGCAGCGGTGGGTGAAGCAGCTGAATCTTCCGGCCGAACGCAATGAGCTCGGACACTATTCGTTCACGGCAGAAGACGTGAAGGTTCTAAAATCCGTTCAAAAACAAATCTCTGAAGGCACGGCGATTCAGGATATTCATCTGCCGAAAAGCGCTAAAAAGCGCACAGGCTTCCTTGTCCAAAAAACAAGTAGCGACACAGAACGAAGAATCGAGCAGCTTGAACAAAAGCTGGACACCCTTTTACAGCAAAGGCAGGACGAAAGCGAATTGATGGCAAGGATGTCGGAACTGGAACGCCAGCTGAAACAAAAAGCCGATGAAGGTGTATCTTACCAGCTGCTTCAGCACCGCAGAGAAATCGATGATATTCTTGCAGATCTGCAATCACTGACCTCACAAATGAAAGAATTCACCGCTCAGCCGATCCCCGAGACTGCTGCTGCTTCTGAAAAAACCAAAACAAGAAAAAAACCGCTGCTGTCACTGTTCAAATTTCAAACCTAAAGCAAAAAGCTCCCGTAAAGGGAGCTTTTTTTGTTACGCAGTAAGCGCGATAATGATTGGAAGTGAAATCAATGACAGAATCGCACTGACCACAAACGCAGTTGCAGTTTCTTCTTCTTGTTTCTCGAAACGAGTCGCAATCATGGCTGCAACGGCAGAACCAGGGAATGCAACAAGAAGGATTGCTTTTGTTGTTTGGTCAGCCGGAAGTCCGATAGCAAGAGCAATCAAGAACATTAACGCAGGCTGAACCGCAACTTTTAGTAACGCAATACCGATAGCCGGCATACTGAGTTTAATTTTACGAATACCAACGGTAACACCGACAGCAAAGAGAGCAACACCAGATGTTGTGCTTCCAAGCTGATCGAGCATTTTAACACCCAGCTCAGGAAGAGTGAAATTGAAAACCAGCACCAAGATCATACTGATTAACGGAGCAGCTGCAAGCGGCTCACAAAGACCATGCAGGATTGATTTTCCTGTCATCTTCCAGAAGCTGTCGCCACTCTCTTCGTTTTTCTTAGAAGACTCACCAACAGTAGCGATAATGATCGCGAGCGGATCAAGAATCGCGTTAACCACGATACCTGTGACCGCGATCGGAATCGCAACTTCATTCGCTCCGAATAAGCTTCCCAATACCGGGATACCCATAAATGCGAATGTCGGCTGTGCAGAGTTCAAAGAAAATACAGATGAGTTCGTTAAATCATACTTGAAAATAAATCTGCAAACCAAAAGAATGATGATATAGAAACCAACAATCCCAATAATTAAAGAAATCATTAAAGGTACTTGTGATAAAAATTCACTTCTGGAAGTTGTCAAAATACCAGCGATAAAGTGAGCTGGAAGTGCGTATTTCGTTACTAACGTACTTACCCCTTTTGCCGACTTGGCATCATAACTTCCAAAATGTCCTGCAAACCAACCCAGCACGATAACAAAGAAGATCGGCGCCAGGAGGATTAAGATATCTAAGATGCTCAAAATATTCTCCTCCAAATCCTATGTCCGTATACTTTAGCTTTACAAAAAGCTTTCCCTCGGACAGAAAAATTTACTCGCTAATTATTTCGCGATGACTTTTTTGTATTCAGGTGTCCACATTGCATCAAGTACCGCTTGTTTCACATCTTCAGGCTGACGATTTGCCACGCCATCTTTAATTGCTGCTTCAGCAACGGCAATCGCAACTTGGATAGAAACCTCTTGAAGCTTATCAATGCTTGGAAGCAATCCTGCTCCAGGTGTTTCAAGATCAACCATTTCAGCAATCGCATCAGCAGTTGCAGCAAACATAGCAGGTGTAATGATACGCGCTTCAGCTACAATTGAACCAAGTCCAAGACCAGGGAACGCGAATGCGTTGTTAGATTGTCCGATTTCATAAGAAACACCGTTGTATTCTACATTGTCAAATGGGCTTCCTGTTGCAATAAGCACTTTTCCGTCAGTCCATTTGAACAGATCTTCAGGAACAGCTTCAGCAAGGTGAGTCGGGTTAGACATCGGCATGATAACCGGACGGTCTACGTGAGATGCCATTTCTTTTACAATTTCCTCTGTGAATGCACCTGAAACCCCAGAAGTACCAATCAAGATCGTTGGTTTCGCTTGACGAACCACTTCATCGAATGGAATTTGACCTTTTTCATCGCGCTTCCAGTCTTTCACTTCATCCGCATTGCGAAGGTAAGGTTTTTGGAAATCAAGGATGCCTTCGATGTCTTCAGTCAGCAAGCCTCTGTAATCAAGTGTGTAGAAACGTTTGTTAGCTTCTTCTTCAGATAATCCGGCAAGCACCATTGTGTCACGGATTTGGTCAGCAATACCGATACCAGCAGAACCAGCACCGAAGATAACAACACGCTGATCTTTAATAGAAGCGCCGGTTTTCTTCATAGCGGCAAGCACACCTGCAAGTGTAATCGCGCCAGTACCTTGAATATCATCATTAAATGTCAGGATTTCATGATTGTATTTTTTCATGATGTTGCGTGCATTTTTGTTGCCAAGGTCTTCCCAGTGAAGAAGCGCTTTAGGGAAGAATTTCAATGCAGCTTTTACATAAGCGTCAATGAAAGCTTCGTAGCGTTCACCTTGAACACGTTCATGCTTGTTACCAATATATAAAGGATCGTTTAGAAGTTTTTCGTTATTCGTACCGACATCAAGCACAACCGGGATAACACGGCTAGGGTCAATACCAGCTGCAGCAGTGTAAACAGCCAATTTACCGATTGCGATATTAATACCGCCTACACCCCAGTCACCGATACCGAGAATGCTTTCGGAGTCAGTAGCAACGATAAGATCAATATCGCCTGCTGTCGCATGAAGGTTTTCAAACGCTTTTTCAATACCGTCAATGTTGTCGATTGACAAGTAGATTCCTTGAGGTCTTCTATATTCATGGCTGTATTCCTGAATCGCTTCACCAACTGTTGGCGTGTACACAACAGGAAGCATTTCGCGAAGATGGTTTTTCAGCAATTTATAGAAAAGAACTTCGTTACGGTTTGCAAGATCACTTAAGTAAACATTTTGACGAAGGCGGTCAGGCTGCGCTTGGAATTGCTCGTACGCGCGTTGTGCTTGTTGATCAAGAGAAAGTACAGTTGGCGGCAGAAGCCCTTCTAAGCCGAGTTCTTGTCTTTCTTCTAGTGAAAAAGCAACGCCTTTATTTAAAGTAGGAATAGATAAAACTTCTTTTCCTCTAAGAGTTGTTTCTAAGTGGCCTTCTTTCGTTTTTTTTATGTTATTCAAGCAAATCTCCTTCTTTCTTGAAATAGTTAACCAAGTTAAGTAATAACCCATCTAAAATATGACCGATCATGATCTTTATGCGACTTTGTGACAATTATTCGAACAATGTCTCAAAACTATTTACATTACGTAAGCTATTGTATGCCTGTCAAAATCAAAATTCAAGGGAAGAAAATTACTTAATTTTTTAATATACTTATTTAAATTTTTTAATTAAATATTATCAGAATATAAAAAAAACACCGGTGTTTTTAGCCGGTGCATTCTATCTTTATACCCATGTTTTGGACTATTTTTTAGATTTTCCTGGGACTTCGTGATGATGTCTGCATCTTGCTTCATACGATTCAGATGCACCAACCAAAATGACCGGATCATCGTAAGAAGCAGGTTTGCCGTCAATGAGGCGCTGTGTTCTGCTCGCCGGTGATCCGCAAACAGAACAGACGGCTTGCAGCTTTGTCACACTTTCCGCAATCGCCATGATATTCGGGACGACACCGAACGGCTCTCCCCTAAAATCCATATCAAGGCCTGCTGCTATCACACGGTAGCCTTTATCGGCAAGAGATGATAAAACCTCAACAATTTCCTGATCAAAAAACTGCACTTCATCAACCGCAACCACATCTGTACTTTCACTGATGTGATCCCAAATGTCCGCAGCAGACGAAATGGCATAGCTCGTCATCGATGTTCCATTATGGGAGACAACAGCAGCTTCGCTGTATCGGTTATCAATTACAGGCTTAAATACCCTGACTTCCTGCTTGGCGTAAGTCGCTCTCTTCACTCTTCTGATCAGCTCTTCAGATTTCCCCGAGAACATGCTGCCGCAAATCAGCTCAAGCCACCCGCTTTGTTTCATTATGTACATAGGCTTCGCTCCCCTCTCTCTGCCAGCTGTGTTTTAGACAATATAAAAAACAGGCAAGACTGCTGCTTGCCTGTTGAGAAATCTATTATTACTTAAGACCGTATTTTTTGTTAAAGCGATCAACACGACCATCAGCAGAAGCGAATTTTTGACGGCCAGTGTAGAATGGGTGGCATTCAGAGCAAATCTCAACGCGTACCTCTTCTTTTACTGAGCCTGTTTCAAATTCATTTCCGCAAGCGCATTTAACTGTTGCTTTTTTGAAATTAGGATGAATTCCTGCTTTCATTGTATCCATCTCCTTCCGCCCTGAATCCCGTGTGGAAACAGAGTTATTATTTCGGAGCATTGTCCGAAACGCATATGAGAAAATTATATCAGTGATTTACTTCTTTTGCAAATACAATTTACCTTCTTGCAGATGATAGATTTGCCTGTTTCCATTCTTGATTGAGAATATCGAAAAATTCCTGGTTTGTTTTGGTTTTTTTCATTTTTCTCATGAACTTTTCTGCGAAATCAGGTGAATCAGACATCGTTTTGCGGATAGACCATAAACGATCAAGATGCTCTTTAGGCACAAGCAGCTCTTCTTTGCGCGTTCCTGAACGGCGGATATCGATGGCAGGGAAGATGCGGCGCTCGGCAAGAGAGCGGTCAAGATGGAGCTCCATGTTGCCTGTTCCCTTGAATTCTTCATAAATGACATCATCCATACGTGAACCTGTATCGACCAGAGCCGTAGCAAGGATGGTTAAGCTGCCGCCCTCTTCGATATTTCTCGCAGCCCCGAAGAAGCGTTTCGGACGGTGGAACGCCGCTGGGTCAATCCCCCCGGAAAGCGTTCTTCCGCTTGGCGGAATCACTAAGTTGTAGGCGCGGGCAAGCCGTGTGATGCTGTCCATCAGGATAATGACGTCTTTTTTGTGTTCCACGAGACGCATTGCACGTTCAAGCACAAGCTCGGCCACTTTGATATGGTTTTCCGGCACTTCATCAAACGTTGAGCTGACGACATCCCCAGCTACAGAGCGCTCGATATCGGTTACTTCCTCAGGTCTTTCGTCAATTAAAAGCACGATCAGCTCTGCTTCAGGCTGGTTCGCTGTAATGCTGTTGGCAATTTCCTTCAGCAGCATCGTTTTTCCGGCTTTTGGCGGCGCAACAATCAATCCGCGCTGCCCAAATCCAACCGGCGCCATCATGTCCATAATTCTTGTAGACAAGAAGTTCGGCTTTGTTTCAAGCACCATTTGACGATCCGGGTAAAGTGGCGTAAGAGCCGGGAAATGCACACGCTCTTTTGCAGATTCGGGATCATCCCCATTTACTGCTTCAACGTGCAAAAGTCCATAGTAACGCTCATTTTCTTTTGGCGGGCGAACCTTGCCAGATACTTTGTCTCCGTTCCGCAAATCGAAACGGCGGATTTGTGAAGCTGAGATGTAAATGTCTTCTGAGCTTGGAGAGTAGTTGATCGGTCTCAGGAATCCGAAACCTTCAGACTGGATGATCTCGAGAACGCCTTCCATAAACAGCAGATCTTCCTGTTCTGCATTCGCTTTCAGAATGGCGAAAATGAGTTCTTTTTTTGTCAGTTTGCTGTAATAGGAGATTTTATAATGTCTTGCAAGTTCATAAAGCTCTTTCAATTTCATATTTTCCAAAGAGGAAATAGATACGTCTTTCATAAAAACACCACGCTTTTCATAGTCAATATCTTACTCTGAACATGTCATCTGCTGCTTTTGCACAACATCCGCCAAAGCACATTCTTTTTTTAACATAAAGGAACTTCTATCGGTAACACTTCCACCCATGATCGGCGCTTTTGTTAAAAGGATTGTCTTAATGAGTTTTGAAGGAAGCGAGGACAAAAACATGAGAAGATCAATACTTATATCGTCTGTATGCGGTAGAAATTGAAACTTTCCTAGTGCTTAAAAGAAGGTATTACGCAGTAAAATTCGCAGCACTCTTTATTTTTACCTTATTTCAAAAAATTATTCAACTGAAATAAGGTTTTGACACGGAATTGATAGAGTTGACGCTTTTCTGCAAAAGTTAAAGCGGGCTCACACCCGCTTTTTCTGTACGTTATGGACGGATTACAAGATTTGGTTTCTTTTTCAAGCTATGTCTGCCGTCAACGAAACGAACAGTGCCCGATTTTGCACGGATAACTAAGCTTTCAGTTGTACCGACAGAGCCTTTGAATTGAACTCCTTTTAACAGCTCGCCGTCAGTAACCCCTGTAGCTGCAAAAATCGCGTCATCACCCTTCACAAGGTCTTCCATGCGAAGGACTTTGCTTAAATCAAGGCCCATTTTGTGACAGCGAGTGATTTCTTCTTCGCTTTGCGGAAGAAGTTTACCAATGATTTCTCCGCCGAGTGCTTTTAGCGCAACAGCGGAAAGCACACCCTCAGGAGCGCCGCCTGATCCGAACAGGATATCAACGCCCGTGTGGTCGAAAGCCGTGTTGATGGCGCCTGCGACATCGCCGTCATTGATCAATTTGATTCTGGCGCCGGCCTCACGAAGCTCGGAAATGATTTTTGCGTGTCTTTCACGGTTTAAAATTGTGGCAACGACGTCCTCAACGTCCTTGTTTTTCGCTTTTGCCACCGCTTTAAGGTTGTCAATGACAGGTGCTTCGATGTCAATGCAGCCCACCGCTTCCGGACCGACTGCGATTTTTTGCATATACATGTCAGGAGCATTCAGAAGCGTGCCATGGTCTGCGACCGCGATAACCGTCAGCGCGTTCCAGCCGCCGCTTGCTAAGATGTTTGTGCCTTCAAGAGGGTCAACTGCGACATCAACGCGAGGGCCGTACCCGTTTCCGAGTTTTTCCCCGATATACAGCATTGGCGCTTCGTCCATTTCCCCTTCACCGATTACAACGGTCCCTTTCATCGGCACTGTATCAAAAACGTCTCTCATTGCACTTGTTGCCGCTTCATCAGCCTCATCTTTTTTTCCCCGGCCCATCCATCTTGCTGATGCCAATGCCGCAGCTTCTGTCACACGTACCAATTCCATTGATAAACTTCTTTCCATTTCAACACGATCTCCTCTCACAAGAAACCATTATGAATTTTGAAGCTGTTCTATTTCTTCGTCAGTCATTCTTTCACGCCAAATTGTCGCTCCAAGCCCCTCAAGCTTCTTCTCAAGGCTGCTGTATCCGCGGTCAATATGCTCCAGTCCCGTAATTTCCGTGACGCCATCAGCCATCAGTCCGGCTACCACCAAGCAGGCTCCGGCACGCAGATCACTTGCCTTCACTTTTGCGCCTTGAAGCTCGACAGGACCTGTGATGATGGCAGATCTGCCTTCTACTTTCATATTGGCACCCATTCGTCTCAGCTCATCAATGTGCTTGAATCTTGCCGAGTAGATGGTGTCTGTGACGACACTCGTCCCTTTCGCCCTTGTCAGGAGCGCCGTCATCGGCTGCTGTAAATCAGTCGGAAACCCCGGGTATACGAGGGTTTTGACGTCAACCGGCTTTAAGTTCTTCTGCCCGCCGACAATGAGAAGCTGGTCGTCGCTTGTTTCGATATGATAGCCCATTTCTCTCAGCTTTGCCGTTAACGACTCTAGATGAGTGGGAATGACGTTATCGATAATGACTTCCTTGCCCATTGCAGCCCCTGCAATCATAAATGTCCCGGCCTCAATTCTGTCCGGAATGATCGTATGCTTGCAGCCGTGCAGTTCCTTCACGCCGTCGATTCGAATCACATTGGTGCCCGCACCTTTGATTTTGGCGCCCATGCTGGTAAGCAATGTCGCGACGTCAATGATCTCAGGCTCCTTGGCAGCGTTTTCGATGATCGTTTTCCCTTCTGCCAAAACAGCGGCGAGCATAATGTTAATCGTTGCCCCAACGCTTACGACATCTAAATAAATCCGTGCGCCTCTCAGCCTTTCAGCTCGCAAATAAATGGCGCCTTGTTCATTGGTTACTTCAGCTCCGAGTGCTTCAAAGCCTTTGATATGCTGATCAATCGGACGGGGCCCTAAGTGACAGCCGCCAGGCAATCCAATGACCGCCTGCTTGAAGCGGCCGAGCATCGCCCCCATTAAATAATATGACGCGCGAAGCTTTTTTACTTTCCCGTTAGGAAGCGGCATGCTGATCATCGACGTAGGGTCAACAACCATTTCCCCATTCTCAAAATGCACGTTGCCGCCGATTTCCTTTAACAGGTCACGCAGCGTTTCAATATCTGAAATCTCTGGAAGCCCTTCAATTGTCACCTCGGAATTTGCCAAAATGGTTGCAGGTATTAACGCAACAGCGCTGTTTTTAGCGCCGCTGATATGTACTGTACCGTTTAACGAGTCACCGCCGGCAATATTCAACTTTTCCATGATAGTCTCCTTCCATAAGAAGATAGCTGCGGAGCTAAATAAAATGTCATTTTATTCTGTCTCTGCAAATAAAGCTCATGTCCAAAATCTAGCCAATTCGAAGAGAAAGAATACAACACATTGTAAAATATCAGGAAGAAAATAGCGAAGCTTTGGGGGGTACAGGTTTCAAAAGATGCACAGAGACCCGCCGGCTCGAGAGACATCGTCGTCATCCGGCAAAAGCAGTACGCATACCCTTCATTCCGATATCAGCTTCTGCAGCCCAATGATTCCTTCTCTGTAAAGCGGCGTCAGCATCTGAAGATCCGCTGTATCAGGTCGGTGAAATACAAAGGCCGCGGCAAACAGGCATAAAGCTGTTTGCCGCCCCTTTCATTATTTGTTCCAGTCTGCCAGGAATTGTTCGATTCCTTTGTCTGTTAACGGGTGTTTAGTGAGCGCATGAATGACTTTCAGCGGCATTGTGCCGATATGAGCCCCTCTAAGAGCAGCTTCTGTCACGTGCTGCGGATGGCGGATTGACGCTGCAATGATTTGCGTGTCAAGGCCGTGAATATCAAAAATCTGTTTAACTTCTGAAATCAGGTCAAGCCCGTTGTGGCCGATGTCATCTAAACGTCCCAGGAATGGAGATACATATGTTGCCCCCGCTCTGGCAGCAAGAAGCGCCTGGTTGGCATTGAAGATCAATGTAACGTTTGTTTTGATGCCTAAGTCAGTAAGTGCTCTTACCGCTTTTAAACCGTCAGACGTCATTGGGATTTTCACCGTAATGTTCGGAGCGATCTTCGCCAGTTCTTTTCCTTCCTCGATCATTTCCTCAGCTTTCAAAGAAATAACCTCTGCGCTTACAGACCCTTTCACGACGTCTGTGATCTCGCGAAGACGGTCGTGGAATGATACGTTAGCTTCCTTTGCTACTAAACTAGGATTCGTCGTTACACCGGCGAGAATTCCTAATTCATTCGCTTCTCTAATTTCATCGATATTGGCTGTATCAACAAAGAATAACATTTTCAAAAAGCCTCCCTGATTAAGAAATTTTCTGAACTGCGAATATGATTGCGCTTTCTAAAGATAGACGGAAAACCGCCTGTCAAGCTGTCAGGCGGCTATAAAAAGTTCCAATTGAATTAAGCTTGGTTTGAAGAACCAAATTCACGCATTTTACCGATAACTGTTTCTTTGATCGCTTCACGAGCTGGTCCAAGGTATTTACGTGGATCGTACTCGTCAGGCTTAGCTGCCAATGTTTCGCGAACAGCTTTTGCAGAAGAAATTTGGTTTTCAGTATTCACGTTGATTTTAGCTGTACCAAGTGAAATTGATTTTTTGATGTCAGCAGTCGGAATTCCAGTACCGCCGTGAAGAACTAGCGGAAGACCAGTTGATTTTCCGATCTCTTCCATTTCTTTGAAGCCAAGGTTTGGCTCACCTTTGTAAGGGCCGTGAACAGAACCTAATGCAGGTGCAAGGCAGTCGATGCCAGTGCGCTCAACAAGCTCTTGGCACTCTTTAGGATCAGCGTAGATTACGCCTTCAGCGATAACGTCATCTTCTTGTCCGCCTACTGTTCCAAGCTCAGCTTCTACAGATACTCCGTGGAAATGAGCAAGCTCAACAACTTTAGCAGTTGTTGCTACGTTTTCTTCAAATGGATGGTGAGAAGCGTCGATCATTACAGATGTGAAACCTGCATGAATCGCTTTCGCACAAGATTCAAAGCTTGAACCATGGTCTAAGTGAATCGCAACAGGAACTGTCACTTTGTACTCTTCCATAAGTGCTTTTACCATAGCAACGACTGTTTTGAAGCCGCCCATGTAGCGTCCCGCACCTTCGGAAACACCAAGGATCACTGGAGATTTTTCTTCTTCAGCTGCTTGTAAAATCGCTTGAGTAAACTCAAGGTTGTTTAAGTTAAATTGTCCTACAGCGTACCCTTTTTCTTTAGCTGTATTCAACATTTCCGTCATAGAAACTAAAGGCATGTCGAATGTCCTCCTTATGTAGCCTGATTGTCTTCTAGCGAAAAAAGCTTTCCACCCTAGCATGACCCATATATTGCTGTCATATGTAAATACTCAGATCGCTTTTTCTCCATAACTAGGATACCAACTTTTCGACAAATCGGCAACATAATGACATGATTCATTTGTTTCTTCTTTTTGTCAGTTAGACTTCAGGGGCAGATATTTTTTGACGGCGTCTCTGATTTCGTCGATGTCAAACGGCTTTGCAAAGTGCGTCAGGGCGCCCAATTCCTTCGATTCCTGGATCATGTCGAGCTCTCCGTATGCCGTCATGATAATGACCCGGATGTTTTCGTCAATGACCTTCATCCGTTTTAAGATTTCGATTCCGTCCATGCCGGGAATTTTCATGTCCAAAAGCACAAGGTCGGGCCGTTCTTTTGTCACAATGTCAAGCGCCTGCAGGCCGTTCGCAGCCTGAAACGTCTGGTAGCCTTCTTTATTGAACACTTCATTTAGCAAAATACGAATGCCGTATTGATCATCAACGATTAAAATTTTTTCATTCATCATTTTACACCCCAATATTATGATTTTCGTCAAAAGTAAGCAGTATTGTATGTATTCTGTTTGATTTTCCTATTTCCTTTAATTATAATAGTCTACTTTACGACATTTTCTGAGCATTTTCTCTTTTGTTGTATACTGATATTGTACGTTATAAAGGAGGATTCACTTATGTTGAAAATATTCACGACGCAGTTAACAGGTATTTTTTCCCGCATTCAGGATAAGGAATCTGACGCGATTGAAGATGGGGCGCGGCTGCTTGCTCAAGCGGTGATCAGCGGGCATTCCATTTATTTATACGGAGCAAATGAGCTTCAGGGCGTCTTTTATGAGGCCACCGAAAGCAAAGAACCCTTCCCATCTGTCAAAGCCTTTCCAGAAAGCGCTGAGGAAGTGACAGAAAGCGACAGGGTGCTGATGTTTTGCTCAGGGACGGGCACAGCCGAAGAACAGGCCCTCGCAAAAGAGCTTTATGAAAAAGGTGCGGGAGTCGTATGCGTATCGCCCGCAGCCAAAGACAGTGCGGGAATAGAACAGTATTGTGATGTGCATATTGATTCTAAATTAAAAATGCCGCTTGTTCCTGATGAAGAAGGCACCCGTTACGGGTTTCCCTCTTTAATGACTGCACTGTATGTCTATCACGCTTTATCGTTTACACTAAAAGAAATTCTGCAAGAGTATGCATAATATCTTATTGTACATGCTGGAACTTGCCGGAAACAAATAAAAAAGACTTGCCCGCTTTTGACAAACGGCAAGTCTTTTTTATTACTTCTGATTTGCAGCTTCGACAGACGCTCCGATAAAGCCTTTGAATAGAGGCTGAGGTCTTGTCGGTCTTGACTTGAACTCTGGGTGGAACTGAGAAGCCACGAACCAAGGGTGGTCTTTCAGCTCGATGATTTCAACAAGGCGTCCATCAGGGCTTGTGCCTGAGAATACGAAGCCTTGCTCTTCCATTTGCTGTCTGAATTCATTGTTAAACTCATAGCGGTGGCGGTGGCGCTCGTACACCACTTCATCCTGATACACTTCAAAGGCTTTCGTGCCTTCTTCAAGCTTACAAGGGTAAAGGCCGAGACGAAGCGTTCCCCCAAGATCCTCAACATCCTTTTGTTCAGGAAGAAGATCAATGATCGGGTATTGAGTTGACGGATCAATTTCCGCTGAGTGAGCGCCTTTTAAGCCCAATACGTTTCGTGCGTATTCAATAGACGCCACCTGCATGCCCAAGCAAATGCCCAAGAACGGAATGTTGTTTTCGCGCGCGTATTTTGTCGCGACGATTTTTCCTTCAACACCGCGGTCTCCGAATCCGCCCGGCACAATGATGCCGTCTGTTCCGCTTGTGAGTTCTGCGATATTGTTTTCTGTCACTTCTTCCGCGTTGATCCACTTCACTTTTACATCTGTGTCAAACGCATAGCCCGCATGGCGGAGAGACTCGACAACAGAAATGTATGCGTCAGGAAGCTCAACGTATTTGCCGACAAGGCCGATTGTAATCGTTTGAGACAGGTTGCTGACTTTGTTAACAAGCTCTTTCCACTCGGACATTTCCGCTTCTTTGCATGCCAATTTCATGTGCTCGCAAACAAGCTTATCAAGCCCTTGTTTTTGAAGCTCCAGCGGAATGGAGTAAAGGTTGTCCGCATCTTCACATTCAATAACCGCTTTTGTATCGATGTCGCAGAAAAGCGCGATTTTATCTTTCATATCTTGAGAAATCGGCATTTCTGTACGAACGACGATGATGTTTGGCTGAATGCCCAAGCTGCGCAATTCTTTTACGCTGTGCTGTGTCGGTTTTGTTTTTAATTCGCCAGCAGCTTTAATGTAAGGTACGAGCGTACAGTGGATGTACATTACGTTTTCACGGCCGATATCGCTCTTCATTTGGCGGATCGCTTCAAGGAATGGCAGTGATTCGATGTCTCCGACAGTACCGCCGATTTCTGTAATGACAACATCTGCGTTTGTCTCTTTCCCTGCGCGGTAAACACGGTCTTTCAATTCGTTTGTGATGTGCGGAATGACCTGTACGGTTCCGCCAAGGTAATCCCCGCGGCGTTCTTTTTTAAGAACTGTTGAATAGATTTTACCTGTTGTCACGTTGCTGAATTTATTCAGGTTAATGTCGATAAAACGCTCATAGTGACCAAGGTCCAAGTCTGTTTCAGCGCCGTCATCCGTTACGAATACTTCACCGTGCTGGTACGGGCTCATTGTTCCCGGGTCAACGTTGATGTATGGATCGAATTTCTGAATCGTCACGTTCAGTCCGCGGTTTTTCAGCAAACGCCCTAATGAAGCTGCTACAATACCCTTTCCAAGTGAGGATACAACTCCCCCGGTTACAAAAATATATTTCGTCATTTCGTTTGCTCCTCTCTTCGCTCTTAGCTACATTTTTAAAATGTACTATTTTATAAAAAATCATTTAGCCTTTTAAATGATTTATAAGAAAAATGAGGGGTGAAAATAAGAAAGCTCCCTTTCAATTTCTTGAAAGGGAGCATAACGTACTATGTTCTCTCTTCGTTTTTGAAGAGCCCAAAATACATACTACATAGTTCGACTATGAAAGTCAAGATCGTTTTGAAGATGAAATCTGATACTATTTAATTTCCTCTTCTTCATCATCATAGTCTTCATCATCTTCATCAACAATATCTTCTTCGATCTCAAGATCGTCGTCGTCTTCGTCAAGATCTTCATCGTCAAAATCGTCGGCTTCAAGATCGAGTTCTTCCTCAACTTCATCCAAATCAAGGTCGTCTTCGTCGATCTCTTCAAACTCGTCAAGATCAAGATCTTCTTCGACTGCTTTCTTCGCTTTTTTCTTTTTCGCCTTGACTGTCGGCTGAGTTTCTTCATCAAGCTGATCATACGGATACCAGCTGCGAAGCCCCCACGTCTGGTCAGAAAGCGCCAGGAAGCGGCCGTCAATGTTTAAATCTGTATAAAATTGAGCGATGCGGTCTCCAAGCTCTTCTTTTTTCACGCCGAGCAAAGATGCGATTTCATTTAAAAGCTCCTGAAAAGGAACTGGTTTTTTATGTTCTTCAAATAATTCGTGAGCGATTTCAACTAAAGCCATTTCCTTTAGCTCTTCCTGTGAATATTGTTTGATACCCAAGGTCGGACACTCCCTTTCTATTACTTATATGTATCTGTTTTATCAATAATGAAAGCGATTTTGTATCGTTCTTATACAAACCATACCTCTCATTATAAACAAAATAAAACAGAATATGCTACCCTTAACAGCGTTAATTTAAATAATTTTACAAGAGTGATCCGACTGAGAGATGTTTTCCGTTAATCCGCGAGCATTCTGGAGATGACCAGTCTTTGAATTTCTTGGGTGCCTTCATAGATTTGCGTGATTTTTGCATCACGCATATAGCGTTCTACCGGATAATCTTTTGTATAGCCGTAGCCGCCGAAAATCTGCACTGCTTCGGTCGTTACCTTCATCGCCGTATCTCCAGCCATCAGTTTGGACATGGCGGAAGCTTTTCCATATGGAAGACCCGATGATTCTAACCACGCAGCCTGATAGGTCAATAGCCTTGAAGCTTCTATCATTGTCGCCATATCCGCGAGTTTAAAAGCGATGCCCTGCTGCTCGCCAATCGATTTTCCGAATTGCTTTCGCTCTTTTGCATATTGAAGCGCCGCATCAAGCGCTCCTTGGGCGATGCCTACGGCTTTTGCAGCTATGCCGTTTCTGCCTCCGTCAAGCGTCTTCATCGCGATTTTGAAGCCTTCTCCTTCTTCTCCGAGACGCTTTGATACGGGCACTACACAATCTTCGAACATGATTTCCGTTGTCGGTGAAGAACGGATGCCCAGCTTCTTTTCTTTCTTGCCTGTAAAAAATCCTTCAAAATCCTTTTCTACTATAAAAGCGGTAATGCCTTTTTTCTTTTTCTCGGGATCGGTGACAGCAAAAACAATGTAAATATCAGCAACGCCGCCGTTTGTGATAAACACTTTGGAACCATTCAACACATAGTCATCGCCGATTCGTTCAGCTGTTGTTTTCATGCTGCCGGCGTCAGAGCCAGACCGTGCTTCGGTCAAAGCGAATGCGCCGATTTTCTCTCCGAGGGCCAGCTGTGTTAAGTACTCTGTCTTCTGTTCCTCCGTCCCAAAGGCAAACAGCGGCCAGCTGCAAAGAGAGATATGGGCGGAAAGCGTCACTCCGGTGGATGCGCACACTTTTGACAGCTCCTCCACCGCGATGACGTAGGCCAAATAGTCACTTCCGATTCCGCCGTAATCTTCAGGCCATGGAATTCCCGTCAGCCCCAGATTTGCCATTTCCCGAAACAGCTCGCGATCGAAGCGTTCTTGTTCGTCCCGTTCTGCCGCTGTCGGGGCCACCTCATGCTTCGCAAAATCGCGCACCAATTTTCGTATCATCTCATGTTCTTCTGATAATGAAAAATTCATTGCTTCTCCCCCATTTTCAGATCAGCGCCTAAAACGGATTGAGCCAGAAGCTCGACTATGTCGTACGTTTTGACTTGGTCTTCAGCTTCCTTCGCCTTTGTGCCGTCCCCAAGCATTGTGAGACAGTACGGACAGCCGGAACTGATCACCGATGGGTTGACTGCGAGCGCTTGCTCTGTCCTGGCGACGTTAATCCTGTTGCCTGTTTCTTCCTCCATCCACATTAATCCCCCGCCGGCTCCGCAGCACATGCCGGTTTCCCGGTTTCTCTCCATTTCAACAAGCTGCACGCCCGGAATGGCTTTCAAAATCTCTCTCGGCGGATCATAGACTTCATTGTACCGGCCCAAATAGCACGAATCATGGAAGGTAATCGTCTCATGAAGCGGGTGCTGCGGCTTTAATTTTCCGTTTTTCACAAGCTCGGCCAGCACTTCTGTATGATGATAAACCTCGCCTTCAAATCCGAAATCCGGATATTCATTTTTAAATAAATTGTATGCATGGGGATCGATCGTAACGATTTTTTTGACATCATTTTTTTCAAATTCAGAAATATTCTTCTCAGCCAGCTCTTGGAACAAAAATTCATTTCCGAGGCGGCGCGGCGTGTCTCCTGAATTTTTTTCTTTATTGCCGAGGATCGCGAAGGACACGCCCGCGTGATTGAGCAGCTTGGCAAAGGAAATTGCGATTTTCTGGCTTCTGTTGTCGTAAGACCCCATGGAGCCTACCCAGAAAAGGTACTCAAATTCTTTTCCTTCTTTTTTCATTTCTTTTACAGTCGGAATCTCAGCATCCGGCGCCTCGTTACGCCAATTTTCACGTTCCTTGCGGTTGAGTCCCCACGGATTCCCCTGCCGCTCAATACTTGTCATTGCGCGCTGGGCGTCACTGTCCATTTTTCCTTCTGTCAGTACGAGGTAGCGGCGGAGATCGATGATTTTATCCACGTGCTCATTCATGACCGGGCATTGATCCTCACAGTTCCGGCAAGTGGTGCATGCCCAAATTTCTTCCTCTGTGATGACGTCGCCGATCAAGCTTGGATTGTAATCAAGCGCCGCTGCGGCTTCCTGCGATCCGCTGCCCGCTGACGCCGCAGCCAGCTGATTGCCTCTCGTATGCCGAAACGCTGCTGCGGGCACCCATGGGGAGCGAGAGGTGACGGCAGCGCCTTTTTCCGTGAGATGGTCTCTGAGACGCAAAATCAAGTCCATCGGAGACAGCATTTTTCCGGTGCCTGTTGCAGGACACATATTGGTACAGCGGCCGCACTCGACACACGCGTATAGATCAAGCAGCTGAGACTGTCTGAAATCCTCAATTTTTCCCGCTCCGTAGCTTTCTTTCGTTTCGTCGGTAAAATCAATTTTTTCAAGTTTTCCGGCAGATTCCATTCGATTGAAAAAGACGTTTGCCGGGCCGGCGATTAAATGGGCATGCTTCGACTGAGGCACGTACACTAAAAAGCTAAGCAAAAATAGGAGATGGATCCACCATGCGGTATAGAAAATCACCGCCGCGCCTGTTTTCCCGACACCGCTAAGCATAAACGCAATACCTGAGGCAATTGGCTCGCTCCAAGAAAGCCCATGCTCATGCCAAATCAGATTCATCCCGTTCCCAAGCAGAACGGTCAGCATTAATCCTCCGATAAAAATGAGAACGAGTCCGGCTTTGAAACCGCGTTTCAGCCTCACGAGCTTTTCGATATAACGTCTGTAGAATGCCCACCCAACAGCAATTAAAATGAGAAACGTAACAATTTCCTGAAAAAAGGTGAAGGCGGGATAGACCGGGCCAAGCGGCAGATTCCGGCCGGGAGCCAGTCCTTTGATGATAAAGTCAATTGCTCCGAACTGAACCAATATAAATCCGTAGAAAAACATGACGTGAATGATTCCGCTTTTCTTGTCCTTGAGCAGTTTTTTCTGTCCGAATACATTCACCCATATGGCGTGAAGCCGTTCCTTGAACCGTTGATCAAATTGTTCTTTCTGGCCGAGCTTGATGTAGGCCAGTCTCGTTTTGACCAAGTAAACAAACAAATAGACAGCGTAAGCGGTTACAATCAGAAATAATAATGCATTTGCGATGAGAAAGCCGCTCATTCCAATTCCCCCTTTTTACTGATAAAGACCGCGATCCCCTACCCCCGAATCTGTATAAGATTATCTTTATGATAAATAATGAATGAGTGTTCAGTCAATAATTAAATTCCTGCTGTTCGGGCACACTACCTTTACTACGGAAAGGAGTGCCGGTATGAAGGTATTTATCGTGATTATGATCATTGTCGTTATTTTCTTTGCCTTGATTCTGCTTGATATCTTCATGGGCCGTGCCGGATACAGAAAAAAGGCGTACGAGCCTGTTTTTTCAAAAAAGAAGAGTGACATCGAATTGATCCACTGCGGCGCTGATCTCGTTGAGCGGATGATGAATGATATTCGCCAGGCCGCCTCTTCTGTTCACATGATGTTTTTTATTATGAAAAATGATGAGGTCAGCCACAATATGTATACCTTGCTGAAAACAAAAGCCCAAGCTGGCGTATCCGTTTATTTGCTTCTGGATTGGGCGGGCTGCCGGGCAATTAAAAAAACGGCGCTTCAGACGATGAAAAATGCCGGCGTCCATGTCCATGTGATGAATCGTCCCCGTTTTCCTTTTTTCTTTTTTCACATGCAAAAACGGAATCACCGGAAGATTACGGTGATAGACGGAAAAATCGGTTATATCGGCGGGTTTAATATCGCCGAAGAATATCTTGGAAAGAAGGCGAAGTTCGGCAATTGGGAGGATTATCATCTGCGCATGATCGGAGAAGGCGTACATGATCTTCAAACGCTTTTTGCTTCTGATCTAAAACGAAATACCGGAATCGAACTGGGTTCGGATGTTTGGCCAAAGCTTCAGCAAGGGACTATTTCTCACAAGATCTATGCGACCGACGGTTATTCCCTTGAAAACATATACTTGGCCAACATTGCCCAAGCGAAGAATCGCCTTACGGTTTGCACGCCTTATTACATTCCATCAAAACCGCTTCAAGAGGCCCTTATTAACGCAAGAAAAAACGGCGTATCCGTGAGAATCATTGTACCGATGAAATCAGACCATCCGCTGGTACGAGAAGCGGCTTTTACGTATTATTCGGAGCTCTTGGATGCCGGCTGTCTTATTTATCGTTATTATCAAGGGTTTTATCATGTAAAAGCCCTCATCATAGACGACCATCTCAGCATTATCGGAACAGCCAACTTCGATAAACGGAGCCTGTTCTTAAATGAAGAGGTGAATGTTGAAATTGATGACGAAGCGTTTACAAGTGAAGTCTATGCCACAATTGAGGAGGATATGAAAAAGTCGGAGCTGCTGACGATGGAGGATTTCAGCAAGCGCACATTCAGGCAGCGCCCGGCGGAATGGCTCGGCAGGGCATTATCTTATTTCTTATAAAGGAGAGTTCCTATGATTTTCAGATTCGGGTTCGTTTCAAATGCGATGAGCCTTTGGGATGCGTCTCCCGCTAAAACATTGACATTCGCGCGTTATTCAAAGCTTTCAAAGACTGAAAGAAAAGAAGCGCTTCTGACTGTGACAAAAGCCAATTTGCGCAATACGATGAGAACCCTTCACTATATCATCGGCCACGGCATTCCTTTGTACCGTTTTTCCAGTTCGATTGTGCCGCTGGCTACGCATCCCGACGTGATGTGGGATTTTGTAACACCGTTTCAAAAAGAGTTTCGGGAGATTGGAGAGCTTGTTAAAACCCATCAACTGCGAACAAGCTTTCATCCAAATCAATTCACTCTGTTTACGAGCCCGAAGGAATCCGTCACAAAAAATGCGGTAACAGATATGGCGTATCACTACCGCATGCTTGAGGCCATGGGCATTGCTGATCGCTCCGTTATCAACATTCATATTGGCGGCGCTTACGGAAATAAAGACACCGCCACTGCACAATTTCATCAAAATATAAAACAGCTGCCGCAGGAGATCAAAGAGCGGATGACACTTGAAAATGATGATAAAACATATACAACGGAAGAAACGCTTCAGGTCTGTGAGCAGGAGGATGTTCCGTTTGTCTTTGACTTTCATCATTTTTACGCCAATCCAGACGATCACGCCGACCTGAATGTAGCACTGCCCCGCATGATCAAAACGTGGGAGCGGATCGGCCTTCAGCCAAAGGTTCACTTGTCTTCCCCAAAATCGGAGCAAGCGATACGCAGCCACGCCGATTATGTTGACGCCAACTTTTTGCTGCCACTGTTGGAACGCTTTAGGCAATGGGGAACTAATATTGATTTCATGATTGAAGCAAAGCAGAAAGACAAGGCGCTTCTCCGCTTGATGGATGAATTAAGCTCCATCCGCGGTGTCAAACGCATCGGGGGCGGTGCGCTGCAATGGAAGTCATAAATGTGCAAAAATAGGTTTACGACTTGTCAGCTTTGGGAACTTAGGCTATATAAGACAACAATCGATGGAGGAGAAAGATCATGAAAAATATCAAGTCTCTGAAAGTAGCCGCACAGGCCTTTACTTTAAGAAATTTGATTCATCTTTATAAAATGTGCCATTCCGGAAGCCACGAGGTTTATATTTATTCAAAGAAAACGATGTGCAAAATCAAAAGCTTAATTGAGCTTGAAACGTTCCGCATGGCTCATAATGAAAAGGAATATCTGATCGTAGTTGAAGGAACAAAAGCATCACAGCTCATTGAAAAATTCCAAAATCTCATCGAGCCTGCTGAGAGAGAAGCGCTCTAACTTACATACAAAAAAGGATAGACATCTGTCTATCCTTTTTCTTATGCTCTTACATAATGGAGCTGAACCGCTTGTCCAAATTGTTTTGTCCCTTTTAACCGCAGTTTTGTTTCATTTGTTAGTTCGTGAAACAGCGGGATGCCGCTTCCTAAAACGACGGGAATAACAGTGATGATGAATTCGTCGATGGCATCTTCTTTCATAAAGTCATTCACAAGCTCTGCCCCGCCAGCTATCCAGATGTTTGAGCCTTTTTCCTGTTTCAAACGGGCAGTGAAGGCTCTGGCTCCCTCATTGATAAACGTCACATGTTCATCTTGATAACTGTCGGGCGATCCTGTAAAAACATAGCAGGTTTTATCCTGATACGGGAAAACCGGTGTTAGCACTTTAACGTGCTCATATGTGCTCCGCCCTAAAATGACTGTATCAACAGTCTGATAAAAATCACTGTAGCCGTTGTCACCTTCACCTTCAAATTCATCCAGCCAATCGATGCTTCCATCTTCTTTTGCGATCATCCCGTCCAATGAAACAGCAATGTACAGCACAGTTTTTCTTTCCATGTTCTCCTCCTATCGATGCACCATTTGCCCGAATTGCGCTTGATGCAGCCTGCTGTATAGGCCTCCGGCTTCGATCAGGTCTTGATGACGGCCTTGTTCTTCAATACCGTTGTTTGTGACGACTACAATTCTGTCCGCGTCTTTGATTGTTGCCAGCCTGTGGGCGATGACAAGCGTCGTGCGCCCCTCAGACAACTCTTGAAGCGCCTTTTGGATCGCCGCTTCCGTCTCTGTATCAAGGGCTGAGGTGGCTTCGTCGAGAATCAAGATCGACGGATTTTTCAAGAACATCCTTGCAATTGACAGACGCTGTTTTTGCCCGCCGGAAAGCTTCACGCCGCGTTCGCCAATCATAGTATCCAACCCATCGGGCATGTTATGGACGAGCTCTTCCAGATGCGCCTGCTTCACAGCTTGCCAAATGTCTTCTTCTGATGCGCCTAGTCGGCCGTAGGCGATATTTTCTCTAAGCGTGCCCGAGAATAAGAAAACGTCCTGCTGCACGACGCCAATCTGCCCGCGCAACGAAGAAAGCGTCATGTCTTTTATACTGATGCCGTCAATCGTAATGTCGCCCTCCGATGCTTCATAAAAACGCGGAAGCAGACTGCAAAGCGTTGATTTCCCAGCACCTGACGGACCGACGAACGCCACCGTTTCCCCCGCTTGAATGGATAGGTTGATGTCATTGAGGACATTGTGATGGTCATCATAGCCAAACGAAACATGTTTATAGCGGATATTGCCCTTCAGGCCGGAAACATCTCTCGCATCAGGTGAATCCTGAATGTCCGGCTCTGTCTCCATGAGCTCCATATAGCTTTTGAAACCCGCGATCCCCCTCGGATACATTTCGATAATGGCATTAATTTTGTCAATAGGCCTGAACAGCACATTTGTCAGGAGCACAAACGCCACAAATTCCCCGTACGATAAGGAGCCGCGAATGACAAACCACGTCCCGCACAAAAGGACAAACAGCGTGACAAACCGGGTCAGCATATAGCTGATTGACCCGTTTTTCGCCATGATTTTGTAGGAAGAAAGCTTTGTGACACGAAAACGCTGGTTGTTGACGGCGAAGCGTTCTTTTTCAAACGCTTCATTTCCGAACGCCTGCACAAGCCGGATGCCGCCGATGTTATTTTCTACACGCGCGCTGAAGTCTCCGATATCCTTGTTCAGCGTGGTAAATGCTTTGGTCATTTTTTTGTTGAAATAAAGCGCTAGCCAAATGACGATCGGCATAATGATAAACGTTAATAAAGCAAGCTGCCAGTTAATAAACAGCATCACTCCGAACGCCCCGAGAATGGTCATGACCGCAATGAATAAGTCTTCCGGACCGTGATGGGCGACTTCACCGATATACATTAAATCGTTCGTGAGCTTCGACATCAGCGTTCCCGTCTTGTTGTTGTCGTAAAATTTGAACGAGAGCTTTTGCAAATGGTCAAAAAGCGACTTTCTCATATCAGTCTCAATATTGATACCAAGCATGTGTCCCCAGTAGGTCACGATATACTGAAGAGCCGAGCTGAGCGCGTACACCGCAAATAACCCGATTGAGGTCGCGATGATCAGCCCCCAGTCCCTGCCCGGCAGCAAGGTATCAATAAAATAATTAACAATCAAAGGAAAACTCAGCTCCATTAAACCTCCCGCGATCGCTGAGAAAAAGTCGAGAAAGAACAACGTTTTATATGGTTTATAGTATGAAAAAAATTGCCGCAGCACCCTATCTTCCCCCAATGTATAAATAACTGATAATATTTCTCAATTATACTATACACGGGCTGTTTTGAAAGATCAGATTTCTTTTTTCTTACAGAACACCTGAAAACAGGCGGGCAAACGACTCTTTTGTCCGGTCAGCCACGCCTCTTTTATAAAAGCCGACAGGGCTGAGCTTTTCACTTTCCTGCATATCCTCTTCAAAATGGGCCTCAAGGGTTCGGATCGCTTCGGCATCCGTGAAGAACACATTCACTTCAAAGTTGAGCTGAAAGCTGCGCATGTCCATATTCGCGGTACCGACGGAGGCGAGATCGCCATCAATGATCATGACTTTTTGATGCATGAAGCCTTTTTGGTAGGAGTACACTTCAATGCCCTCAAGGAGCAGCTCCGGGAAATAGGACCTCGACGCGTATTGGGTCAAAAAGCTGTCGTTCTTCTCCGGCACCATAACCCTTACCTCTACCCCCTTTGTCGCCGCTGCTTTTAGCGCCGTGCGAATGGATTCATTGGGGACAAAATAGGGCGTGGCGATCCATATTGATTTCTGCGCTGAAGAAATCATTTCATAATAAAGGTCGCTCATGCTTTCCTTCATGTCAGGGCCTGTCGCGACAATTTGATAAATGCCTCCTCCTTCCACGGGAACCGGGGTATTGTACTCCTCTTGATCAATTAGCACTTCATTGGAGACATATTCCCAATCCAGCATAAAGATAGCGTGGAGCGTTTGCACAATTTCCCCCTCAAGCCGCAGGTGTGTATCTCTCCAAAATCCGATGTACGGATCTCTGCTGATATATTCCTTCCCAACATTTAATCCGCCCACAAAACCGGTTTTCCCATCGATGATCACGATTTTTCGGTGATTTCTGAAATTCAGCTTCTGGTTGAAAAACCCGTATTTCAGCGGAGAAAACGGGACGATGTCCACCCCCGCTTGTTCCATTCTCATAATATCTCTTCTTGCCAGCTTCATGCTTCCTGCCGCATCGTATAAAAACCTCACCTCGACACCCTGGCGCGCTTTCTCCATCATAATATCCATCATGCCGCGTCCGAGCATGTCTGATTTAAACATGTAGTATTCAATATGTATGTAAGATTCCGCTTTTCTCATTGCTTTGAAAATGTCCGGGAAGGTTTCTTCGCCGTTTTTCAGCACTTTGATGTTGCTTTTCGTATTGATATTCATATGGGCAGCCCTGATGGAATATGTAAAGAACCTCTCTTGATTGTCCTTCAGCCCTGTCACTTCGGGCGTTTCCTCCTTGTCAAACAGCTTCCTGAGCTTTTCCCTGTTGTACATTCGTTTTGTCTTAAACAGCTTTCCCTTTACATAAAGCTGTCCCGAAAACAGATAAAACACGTAGCCGACGATTGGAAAAAAGACAAGAATATGGATCCATAGCAGCGTGTGCTGCGAGGTGCGGTTTTCAAGAATTAATGAATAGATGCTGAACAAAATAATGCTTATATAGCAAAGCAATCCTCCGTAAAACTCAAGCCTGGAAACCGGAAAAAACCAAATGACATATGCCCCGATGAGCATCATATATAAAAAGAAAAATTCCAGTCTCCTTTTCAGCATCCTGATTCTCTCCAATCTGATTCAATTACCTCTGTATTACCTCTTTTTTCTAATCGATAAACCTTGTAAGTAAAAAACCTCTCCGCCAAAGGAGGAGAGGTTTAGAGAAAACTAACTGTCACGGAATTCATCCGCATCGTTTCTGCAGAAATAAAGCAAGACTATTGGCAACGCCGAGTGACAACATGAGCGGCAAGCTGAACCCGCTCAGCACTCCGGCAAGCGCCGAAAAGAAGGCGGCGCTGTGACTGCAAATACGGTGGATAGAGTAAATTTGATACCCATTCTGATGAGAGAAAATATATAAAACGGGAAATTGATCAGAAAGATATAAGGAGTTAGTCAGGCTGAATCATAATCTGGCTGTTCCGCCGGTTTAAAATGAGTAAAATCCTTGATGTTATTTCCATATACAAACATAACAGGATTCCCGGCAGCCCAGCCATTACCTTGGCAGAAAAAACCCCCTCTTGCAAGGGGGATTTTCACGAGCGTTTCCGATATACAACGTAGCTGCGGGTCAGATACTTGAGCGGCAGACTGAACACATGAACCAATCTCGTAAACGGCCACAGGATAAAAACGACGTATCCTATCACAATATGAAACTTAAACCATAGCGGGACACTCTCCATCAAAGAGGCGTCAGGCCTGAACAAAACGATTTCCCTGAACCAGGGCCCGACTGTGGTCCGGTAATCAAATCCTTTCGAATCAATGTTGAGAAACGTGGCCGCAACGCCTGACAGCATCATGAACAGCAGCAGGAGGAGCGTAAGGATATCGGATGGCGAGCTCGTTTTGCGGATCCTTTTGTCAAACAGCCTTCTGTACGTCAGGATGACAAGTCCGGTACATGCCGCAATGCCCGCCGGCAAGCCAGCGCCAATGGCCATTTTGTGATACATATGCTCTGAAATGCCAAGGGAAGCATACACGCCTTCCGGGATCAGAATCCCCATGACATGCCCACCGACAACGCACAGCAGTCCCCAGTGAAAAAGTGTGCTGCCCGCGGCGAGTTTTTTCTTTTCTAACATCTCGCTTGATTTCGCCGTCCAGCCAAATTGGTCATGCTGATAGCGGTAAATATGGCCGCCGATAAAGATTGTCAATACAATGTATGGCATAATACCCCAGAGGATCTGCCCGCTCATGCCTGAACAGCCCCTTCAACGCTTTCACGTACGCCAATGTTTTCAAGCGCGGCCAGCAGCACGTGCAGCAGTTCAGCGTATATACTGTCATTTTTTTCGAGACGGGATGCCAGCTCCCTCACATTGGACAGATATTTCTCAAACACGCTTCTCGCTGCTTCAATTTCTGCAGCCGCAGCAAATTCCAGCATCAGCGGCAGATAATCAGGCAGCTCTTTCTCTGTCGGCAGGAAACCGGATTGCTCGTATGCGTTTTTTAAATGCAGCAATTCAATGCCGCGTTCCCTTTGCTCGCCCGAGTTAAAGTAGGTGACATACATATTTGTTTTTTTCCCAAAGTCGAACGTATAGACATAGTGTTCAATCAGCGCTTCCGGTGAAAAGCTGGCTGACGCCTCGAAAAAGTGCAGCAGCTTCTCCCGGATTTGCCGGTTGCTGATTTCATGGATAAGAGCCTTCCAATCGGGAATCTCGGCTCTCCACTCTTCATCCGGATAAGAGAGAAGAGAGGAAAGAGCGGAGAACGTCATTTGCCGGTCTGTGGTGTTCATCTTGTTACACCTCATTTATCAAAAGTTAGAAACAGGAGCCGGGGCCGCCTGAAAATGATAAGCCGCAGCTCCCTTGTTCAGCATATAAATCTGAAACTTCTTCTCGATGACTGCTCGGTATCACAAAGCGGTCATCATATTTGGCAATCGCAAGCAGCCGATACATATCTTCAATTTGCTGTTCTGTTAAGCCGACACTGGAGACCAGTTCCGGGTCGATTGATTTATTCGTCTGGATCGCTCTCATATACTGGCGCATGACAGACATTTTCTTCAACGTTGACCGAATATGATCCGTATCACCGGCTGTTAACAGCTGCGCCAAATAATCTATCGGGATTCTCATTTGGTCGATAGCCGGAAAAATATCTTCCGCGGATTGCCGGCTGCCTTTTCCTTCAAAGAGATTCATAATCGGGCTGAGCGGCGGAATGTACCACACCATTGGCAGGGTGCGGTACTCTGGATGAAGCGGCAGCGCAATCTTCCAGTCAATGATCATTTTATAAATCGGCGATTGCTGCGCAGCCTCTATCCAATCAGACGGAATGCCTTGTTCTTTTGCCAGCTTGGCAACCTCAGGATCATTTGGGTCAAGAAAAACGTCCAATTGTGAATGGTAGAGATCCTTTTCATTTTCAACAGATGCCGCTTCCTCCACTTTGTCCGCGTCATACAGCATGACGCCGAGGTAGCGGATTCTGCCAACACACGTCTCAGAGCAGATGGTTGGCAGTCCCGCCTCCAAACGCGGAAAGCAGAGTGTGCATTTTTCCGCTTTGTTCGTTTGCCAGTTAAAATAGACTTTTTTATAAGGACAGGATGAGACGCAATATCTCCATGAACGGCATGCGTTTTGATCCACAAGCACAATGCCGTCCTCCTCGCGTTTGTACATGGCGCCGGATGGACAGGATGAGACGCATGCCGGGTTGATGCAGTGCTCGCAAATACGGGGCAAATACATCATAAAGACGTCATCGAATTCTGTTTTGATCGATTCCTCCATCTTTTGTACGTTGGGATCTTCAAGTCCCGTAATGTGGCCGCCTGCGAGATCGTCCTCCCAGTTCGGTCCCCATTCGATATTCATGAAATCCCCCGTCAAGGACGATTTCGGGCGTGCTACCGGCTGGTGTTTTTTCTGCGGGCTGTTCGTTAATGTTTCATAATCATAGTTCCAAGGTTCATAGTAATCATCAATTGACGGCTGATTCGGATTATAGAAAAGGCCTGCAAGCCGATTGGTTTTCGAGCCCGATTTCAGCTCGAGCTTTCCTTTTTTCAATGTCCAGCCGCCTTTATATTTGTCCTGGTCCTCCCATTGCTTCGGGTAGCCGATGCCCGGCTTTGTTTCTACATTATTGAAGTACATATATTCCGCACCGGAACGGTTTGTCCACGTGTTTTTGCAAGTGACGCTGCACGTGTGGCAGCCGATGCATTTATCCAAGTTCATGACCATACCGATTTGCGCTTTAATCTTCAAGCCAATCGACCTCCTTCAGCTTGCGGATGACGACATTCAGGTCGCGCTGATTCCCCGTTGGGCCGTAATAGTTAAAGCCGTAGCTGAGCTGGGCGTAGCCCCCGATCATCTGTGTCGGCTTGACGTGAATCCTTGTCGGGCTGTTATGGGTGCCTCCGCGGTTATTTGTCAGTTTCGTGCCGGGCACGTTGATGTGGCGGTCCTGGGCATGGTGCATAAACGCCATTCCTTTAGGAATCCGATGAGACAAAACGGCTCTCGCGACGACTACGCCATTTCGGTTGAAGCATTCAATCCAATTGTTGTCTTTGATATCCGTATCCTCTGCATCATCTTTATTCATCCATACGGTCGGCCCGCCGCGGAACAGCGTCAGCATCGGCAGGGAATCAAAATACATGCTGTGGACAGACCATTTATTATGCGGCGTCAAATAATTAAGGACGATTTCTTTTCCCTCTTGATCAGGCCGCTTGCTCAGAAACGGGCGATGCTGGAGGATCGGTTTGAATGTCGCCATCGTTTCACCGAATTCCATCATCAGTTCATGATCGACATAATAGGATTGTCTGCCTGTCAGCGTCCGCCACGGAATTAATTTTTCAACATTCGTTGTAAACGGCGAATACCTGCGCCCTCCTTTTTCAGAGCCGGAAAACGCTGGAGACGTGATCACCGTTTTCGGCTGGGCTGTAATTTGTTCGAACGTAAAGCATTCTTCCTCGCGTTCTTCCGCCAGGTCTTTCAGCTTCAGGTTCGTGATGTTTTCAAGTGATTCCCATGCTTTGACGGCGACCTTTCCATTCGAAGTGGATGATAGGGTTAAAATCGCTTCTGCTGCCTGCTTTGCTTCACTTATATTTGGACATCCCTTTGCGACACTGTCCGAGGTGATTTCTCCCAATCTCTGTTTGAGTGATTCATATTCATCGGCTATTGACCAGCTCATCCCTTTTGTTCCGCTCGGCTTTAAAGCAACGTTCGGACCAAGTGCAGTCATTTTATGAAAAATGTGTTTGTAATCCCGTTCAACGACTTGGATGTTCGGCATCGTTTTTCCCGGAATGGCTTCACATTCGCCTTTGCTCCAGTCATTGATTTTGCCGAATGGCTGGGCCAATTCCTGCATGGTGTCATGGAGGAGCGGCGTCGCAACCACTTCTTTCACGGGCTCCATATCGACTTCTTCTGCCAGATCGGAAACGGCTTTTGACAGCGCCTTGAAAATATCCCAGTCTGACTTCGATTCCCACGGAGCCGAGATCGCAGGAGCAAATGGATGAATGAACGGATGCATATCTGTGCTGCTGAGATCGTGTTTTTCATACCATGTCGCCGCCGGCAGCACGATATCGGAATACAGCGCCGTACCGGCCATTCGGAAGTCAAGATTGATTAACAAGTCGAGCTTTCCTTCCGGCGCCTGCTCCCGCCATTTGATTTCTTCAGGGCGGATGCTGTCGCTGTCGTCATTCATCAAGCCGTTTGTCGTCCCTAACAAATGCTTGAGAAAATATTCATGCCCTTTTCCTGAGCTCGAGATCAGATTTGCCCGCCATACGAAGAGATTTCTTGGGAAATTCACTTCATTATCAGGATCTTCAATCGCGAATTTCAGTTTTTTCTCTTGGAGCTGTGAGGC
This sequence comes from Bacillus sp. YP1, assembly GCF_000877815.1. Lineage (NCBI taxonomy): Bacteria > Bacillati > Bacillota > Bacilli > Caryophanales > Bacillaceae > Bacillus > Bacillus sp. YP1. The sequence goes on from NZ_CP010014.1 coordinate 3,464,257, forward strand.
CACGTACGCACCAACGTCTTCAGGTGTTTCTGCCCCTGCTTTTTCAGCTTCTTTATACAGATCGATGCCATTTTGATTGAAAGTCGGGTAAGACGGAAGCCACCCCAGCCGCGCGGCCAGCACATTGTAATCAGCGTGGTGCTTGTAGCGGGATGACGCAGCAATCGGCGATGCCAAATCACTGATCGGCTGGTCCTCATACCGCCACTGATCTGTCGCAAAGTAGAAAAATGAGGTGCCGTTTTGCAGCTTGGGCACGCCTTCCCAGTCCTTTGCAGTTGCAATGGTCTGCCACCCTTCAGCAGGTCGGAGCTTTTCCTGCCCCACGTAATGGGCCCAGCCTCCGCCGTTTACGCCTTGGGCGCCTACAAGTAAAACAAGATTTAACACCGCTCGGTAGATCGTGTCGGAGTTGAACCAGTGGTTAATGCCGGCCCCTACGATAATCATGGATCGGCCGTCTGTATCGATCGCATTTTGGGCAAACTCTCTGGCAATCTTAACGACAGCTTCTTTTTTGATTCCTGTCATTTGTTCCTGCCAGGCAGGCGTAAACGGCTCAGGATCATCATAGGAGACAGCCGATCGTTCGCCGATGCCCCGGTTCACGCCGTAGTTAGCCAGTATCAAGTCAAACACGGTCGTGACGTACGTCTCTTCACCGTTCAGGTTCATTTTTTTAATAGGAAGATCCCGCTCGAGCACTTTGTTTCCGTCATTTGAAAAATAAGGAATGCGCACCGTGCCGATTTCATCCTCTATTCCGAGCACAGAGAGACGGGGTTCAATCGGTTCCCCGGTTTCTTCATCAATCATGTGCAGGTTCCATTTCTGCTGCCCGTCCCAGCGCGAGCCCATTGTCCCTTGGGGTATGGCAAATGAACTTGTCTGTTCATCCCAAACCGCAGGCTTCCACTGATCATGCTTTGTCTTCCGCCCGATGTCCTTCGCATGCAGAAACCGTCCCGCTGTGTATACGCCATTTTCTTTTGACAGGGTGACGAGAAATGGAAAATCAGTGTATTGCTTCGCGTACTCAATAAAACGTTCAGTTTCTTGGTTCACGTAAAATTCCTGCAGAATGACGTGACCCATCGCCATCGCAAGCGCCCCGTCAGTCCCTTGGCGAATACTCAGCCAGTCATCCGCGAACTTTGAGGATTCCGCAAAATCCGGACTGATCGAAATGACCTTAGCGCCTTTATAGCGGGCCTCCGCCAAAAAATGCGCGTCAGGCGTTCTCGTTAACGGAACGTTGGAGCCCCATGTGATGATATAGCCGGAATTGTACCAATCACTGCTTTCCGGAACGTCCGTCTGGTCACCCCAAATTTGCGGGGATGCTGGTGGAAGATCCGCATACCAGTCATAAAAACTGAGCATAGGGCCTCCGATTAACGACATAAACCGGGAGCCTGATGCATGGCTGATCATGGACATGGCCGGAATCGGAGAAAAACCGACGTTTCGGTCAGGCCCGTATTTCATCACTGTATACAACAGAGAGGCTGAAATCAGCTTCAGCACCTCCGGCCATTCAGCTCGCACAAAACCGCCTTTCCCTCTCGCCTGTTTATAGGACTTCGCTTTTTCAGGGTTTTCGACGATCGATTTCCAGGCTTCCAATGGATTTTGATGTTCTTGCAGTGCCTCCCGCCATAAATTAATCAGTACACCGCGCACATATGGATATTTCACACGCAGCGGGCTGTAGATATACCATGAAAAACTGGCCCCCCGCGGGCAGCCTCTCGGTTCAAAATCAGGCATATCCGGGCCTGTTGATGGATAATTCAAATTTTGCCCTTCCCACGTGACAATTCCGTTTTTCACATAAATATTCCAGCTGCAAGACCCTGTACAGTTAACGCCGTGGGTGGAGCGAACGACTTTGTCGTACTGCCATCTGTTTCTGTATACATTCTCCCAATCGCGATCTTCGCGGGTGGTTTGGCTATGTTTATTTGAATGGTGTTCGATAGGAGAGAAATAATTCAATCTCCTAAACAACGGACTCCTTTTCTTTTTCTTCATGAGAGTTCACTCCTTCCGAGTCAGGTGATACTAAGTTCACTATAAACAGAGACAGCGTGTTTCCTTGTGAACTATGTCACACACTCTGATTTTGTCACAAAATGTTCACACAAAGGAGAAGGAAGGCTGCGTTCAGGCAGAACGCTTGGGTCATTAGCCGCCTTTCATTCAAAGATCAAAAAAACCGGCTCTATTTAAGAACCGGGCTCAACGTTTTCATCCTGTGATGTATGCAAATACCGCAAAAATAATTGATAGGAACAAAAAACATTTTGCTGAAGCATAGCCAAAAAGTTCATTTGCAGCTGCGGATGATAAGACATCATTTTCTTAAATATGTAATATGGGATGTTGAGAATCAGAATGTCTGAAGTAGCATTGACTGAGATAAAGGGCGATAAATAAAGCCCGCCTTTTTCATCAATCGGAAACACATCGCCTTTTTCCCACAGCGCAACGGTTTTCGACCCTTCAGGGAGCCTTGTGTCCATAAAACGGACACTGCCTTTTAATACAATATAAACAGATTGAGAATGAAGAAAAGATGGAGACTGATCACATGAACCGCGGATAAACGTGCCGTTTTTCAGCAAGGTTTCGACAATGGATAGAGGCACTTCATTAAACATAGGAAGTTGTTTCAGAAATAATAAATAGTCACACTGATTCATAGGAAAACCTCCTGTGCTAAGGATAGCTTTAGTGTAGCTCGACTGAGCCTGTACAGCAGTGATGTATTTCACAGCCTGTATGATGAATGTCACTTATCAGGAGGGTGAATGCATTTATAATGAAAGAAAAAAGGAGGATTTCGATGAAGGCGCTGATTCCGAAGCAGCACGGGGCGTGGGCGATGCTGCTGATCCCATTTTTACTCGGCATGGTCAAGGGAGGCCCCGTTATTTGGCATATTCCGCTCTTCCTTGGTTGGCTTTTCCTATACTTAGCGGTTTATCCCGTTACGCTTGCCTTAAAAAAGAAACAAAGCAAACCATATCAAAAGTGGATGTGTTATTACGGTTTTCCCGCCTGCTGCTTTTTGATGATCTCGGTCTTTCATAAGCCGCCTCTCATCTGGGTGGGCGTTTCTTTACTGCCGCTGTTTCTCATACATATGTATTTTGCCCGCAGAAAAAACGAACGAGCCTTATTGAATGATGTTGCAGGTGTCTTGTTCTTTTGTTCGGGCGGGTTTGCGAGCTGCTGGCTGGGGATGGGAACCCTTGACGGCTGGGCTTGGTTTATTTTCTTGCAGTCTGCTTTATTTTTTATCGGGAGTTCCTTTTATGTGAAATCGGTGATCCGCGAGAGAAAAAACAGGGCATTTGCATACTGGTCATGGGGATATCACCTGCTGCTCCCCTTTTTATCCGCTCTTTTCGGAGCAGGATGGGCGTTTCTCGCTTTTATCCCGAGCAGCTTGCGGGCATGGTTTTTTCATGGAAGGGATTGGCCCGTAAAAACGATTGGCATTCTGGAAATCGTGAATGCCTGCTTCTTTCTTGCCGTCATGTGCCTGTTTATCACAAGGTAAAAAAACAAGGACACCGCTGTCCTTGTTTTTTTCAGTCAATATTGCAAATCTCCAGCGGGCAATTTTCACACTCAATCTCACATCGTAAATAGTCCCGCTTGTGCAAAATAATTTTTCCGGATTCGTCTATCGAAATAACCCCTTTTTTGCGGAGATCTCCCAGCATACGGTTGATGCTTTCCCGTGCAGCCGCACAAAACTTTGCCAAATCCTGATTTGTCAGGACAATGTTAATCAGAATGCCGTCGCTTCGCTCCACTCCGTAGCTGTTTGATAAGCGGATAAGGGTAGAATAGAGCGCCCCCTTTTTGCCATGAAGAAGCAGATCCCTGATTTTGGACTGAATCTTCCGGAGGTGCGTGCTCATCCATTTCATGAACTCAAATGTCAAAGCGCCGTTTTGGATTAATTCTTTTTCCAGTTTATTTTTATTAATGACGAGCACCTCGCCATCCTCTAGCACTTTTGCACTGAGCATATACCTTGGTTCTTCAGTGAAAAGTGTTAATTCTCCGACGATATCATGCTTTTGGCAGATTCTAAGCGTCAGGTCTTTTCCGTCAGATGTCAGCTTGCCGATTTCAATGAGTCCTGATTGAATCAGATAAAGCTCTTCTGCATCCATTCCTTCTCGAAACAAATACGTGTGTTTTTCCATTTTTCTTTTCGTGCTGATCGATTCCAGCAATTCATGCAGATCGCTGGATATAAGATCACTATCAGATGGTCGAACAGAGAGAAAATTCATGAGCTCACCTCGAAGAAAGTCACGTTGTGTGTTTATTGTAACGTGAATTGATTTGTACCCATCGAGAAAAAACTAACAATCTTGTGAATGCCCAGTGTTAGTTGATGCTCTGGCTGTTTCTCTCCGTGTGTGTTTTCATTCTTTCCTGCCAATACATCCATATGACAAGGACAAAACTGGCTAACGCCACCTCTGAAAGCGCCATAAACCCGATCGCGTACTGGCCTGTTGCCTGAAACACACTCGCCAATATGAGCGGAGGAAAAAAGCCGCCTAATCCGCCCATGGCAGACACAATCCCATTGGCAATCCCCGCTTGCTTCGAAAAATAGAAAGGCACCAGTTTAAAAACAGTCCCATTTCCTACGCCTGAGCAGACGGCCACAGTTAATGATCCAAACGTATAAAGGCCGATTGTCGGCGAGAACGATAGGATAATGCCTGATAATGTAAGCCCGGCAAAAACAAACATCAAGATGCGGAGCGGGCTCATTTTATCAGCCAGGAATCCGCCCGCAGGCCTGAGCAGCGTAGAAACCGCAATAAAGCCAGCCGTCCGCAAGCCGGCATCTGCAGGATTCAGCCCAAAATGCTCCACCAGAAAGTTCGGCAGATAGATAGTGAAGGCGACAAAGGCACCGAACGTAATAAAATAAAACAGGCTCAGAAACCATAGCACATGATTTCGGTAAACGGCTTTGATTTGAGTCTTAACAGAAACTTTGACCTTCTTCTCATGCCTGTCGCCAAACAAAACGTGCAGTAAGGCAAAGACAGCCAGCAAAACCAAATACATCTGCACGGTTGATTTCCACCCGACGGCTTGAGCGATAACCGGCGCTGCAAATGTCGTAACGGCTGTCCCGATATTTCCTGCACCGTAAATCCCATTGACGACACCGTGCTTTTCTTTCGGATAATATTTCGGGAGGGAGGTCACCCCAATGGAAAACACCGCTCCCCCGATCCCTAAGAAAAAGCCGCCTGCGATTAAATCAAACAGAGAATCCGCGATACTGATCCAAAATACAGGAAATAAAAGCAGGATGAAGCTGACCATAAACATGAGCCGCGCGCCAAACCTGTTCGTTAAATACCCTAAAGGAATGCGGAGAAGCGACCCGAGGATCACAGGAATCGCGGTCACTAAAGAAATCTCACCCTTGCTTAAATGAATATCTAATGTGATTTGGGAAATGAGTGATGAAATCAGCACCCAAACCATAAACCCTGCCACCAAGCTTAATGACTGTAACGATAATTGAATGTGTTGACGGTTGATCATTTGGCTTGCCCCTTTCAATGATTCAATAATCAGTCTTATCATACAAAAACTCGGCAAACAGGATTGTGAATTACATCACACGTTTTTCTCATAAAAAAAGGACAAAGCCCGAAGACTTTGTCCTTTTGTTCGTGATTACATTTTTTCCGGAGCCGATACGCCGATCAGCTGAAGCGCATTGTTCAGCGTAATTTGCGTTGCCTTCATTAAAGCCAGGCGCGCGCGGCTTTTCTCTTCATTTTCAGGGTCGATGACTTTCTCTGCGTTGTAGAAGCTGTGCAGAGCAGAAGCCAGATCATAAATATAGTTAGTGACACGGTGCGGAATTCGTTTTTCCGCTGCTTCCGCCACTGCCTCTGGGAAGCCGCCGATCGTTTTCAGCAGATCGTATTCTTTTTCTGATTGAATATGGCTGAAATCAAGATCTGCCGCCGGTTTAAGCCCCTGCTCTTCCCCTTGGCGAAGCATGCTGCAAATACGTGCATGCGCGTATTGTGCATAATACACAGGGTTTTCGTTAGATGTTGATACAGCAAGATCTAAGTCAAAATCCATATGGGTGTCTGCACTTCGCATTGCAAAGAAGTAACGCACGGCATCCAAGCCGACTTCTTCAATCAGGTCACGCATCGTTACGGCTTTACCGGTCCGTTTGCTCATTTTCATTTTCTCGCCGTTTTTGTAAAGGTGAACGAGCTGAATGATTTCTACTTCAAGCGTTCCTTTTTCATACCCCAGCGCTTCGATTGCCGCTTTCATACGCGGGATGTAGCCGTGGTGATCGGCGCCCCAAACGTTGATCAGCTTATCAAAGCCGCGGTCAAGCTTGTCCTTATGATACGCGATATCAGGAAGCAGGTACGTGTACGTGCCGTCCTTCTTGATCAATACGCGGTCTTTATCATCGCCGAACGTCGTGGAACGGAACCAAGTCGCGCCGTCTTCTTCATAGACATGGCCTTTTTCGCGGAGCGCTTCAAGCGCCGTGTCGATTTTTCCATTTTGGTACAGTGAAGTTTCGGAATACCACACATCAAACGGCACACGGAAGTTTTCCAAGTCCTTGCGAAGCTTGTCCAGCTCGTATTTCAGGCCGTATTCACGGAAAAACGCGAGGCGTTCACTTTCCTCTTCGTTAACGAAACGGTCACCGTATTCCTCAGCGAGACGCTTTCCGATCGCAATGATATCCTCGCCGCGGTAGCCATCCTCCGGCATCGGTTTTTCCAATCCGAGCGCTTCAAAGTAACGGACTTCAACAGAAAGCGCCAGATTGTTGATTTGGTTTCCCGCATCGTTAATGTAGTATTCGCGGCTTACATCGTAACCCGCTTTTGAAAGCACGTTGCACAAGGAATCGCCGACAGCCGCCCCGCGCGCATGCCCGAGGTGAAGGTCTCCCGTCGGATTCGCTGATACGAATTCTACCTGAACTCGTTCACCGTTTCCGATGTTCGTTTCCCCGTATGCTTCCCCTGCTTCCAGTACAGACGGAATCAGCTTTGTTAAATATTGATTGTTCATATAGAAATTGATAAAACCCGGGCCGGCGATATCCAGTTTTTCAATCGAAGCCTTTCCTTTATCAAAATGAGCGACAATCTCTTCAGCGATTTGACGCGGCGCTTTTTTTGCCACTCTTGCCAACTGCATCGCCATATTCGTTGAGTAGTCGCCGTGTGTTTTATCTTTCGGTGTTTCTAAAACAACATTGGGAATCTGGCTTTCTTCAGCCAGTCCCGCTTTCAGAACGGCCGCTTTGATTTCTTCTTTCAGCACGTCCTTCATTTGTTCCGCAATGTTCATGCGTGAGTTCCTCCCTCATACGTGATCGTCATATTATGTAAATGCTCCTGCTCGTCTCCGACATGCATGTCATATGCGATGCTGATACGGCCTTTTTCTTCATCGAGATCAGATTGAATCGATTTTGTGCTTGTTTTCAGCTCAAGCTCACCAAATGACATTTTATATTTAGCAATTGTGGAAGCTCCCGTTACGAAACGCTGATTCATTTTGACAGCGCCTGACCTCATGACCAGGACTTCGCCTTCGCTTACTTTCACAATCGTTTTGACTTTGCCTAAGTCGTGTTCTTCATAATAAGATAGATACACTTTATTTTGTTTTACATAGTAAAATCCGGTGGTGCGGAATTCGATGACTTCTTGGTTTCCGTCATCCTCGATCACAGACTTCACATGGAGTGTTATCGGTGTCTCTTGCTTCATTCTGACACGTCCTTTTCATCATTCCACTTTGACTTGAATAGTATAATCATTCGGTTTGTAAACTTCAACTGCTTCTATCTTACCATCATTGCTCATCAGATTTGAAGATAAACCTCATAAAAAGCATTTCCTTATATAGAAGAGAAAATCATATCACTAATTACCTTTAGGAAATGTTACATTTTTCCGAAATCTATCATTTCCTTTTCACATTTTTTTCAAAATATATGTATTGAATTAGTAATTTGATAGTTTTAAGATAAAAGTACAACATAGATCTGCTAGAAAAACAAAAAAAGGGAGGATTCAATTATGAAAAAAGCTGTCATTGTAGAAAACAAAGGTTGTGCAACATGCTCGATCGGAGCCGCTTGTCTAGTGGACGGTCCTATCCCTGATTTTGAAATTGCCGGTGCAACAGGTCTATTCGGTCTATGGGGGTAAGGATCTCCCAAAAGGGCATAGTCATTCTACTATGCCCTTTTTAAGTAAATTACAATTTTTAACTAAAATCTACCTCTTGGATATACATACACAACCGTTTTTCATTTGAATCATATGTATAGGGGATGGTATTTTGTTTATAGAGCAGATGTTTCCATTTATTAATGAAAGTGTAAGAGTTCACCAGCTTCCTGAGGGCGGCGTGTTAGAAATCGACTACTTGCGCGATAATGTCTCCATTTCTGACTTTGAGTATTTGGATCTCAACAAAACGGCTTACGAGCTCTGCATGCGCATGGATGGCCAAAAAACAGCTGAGCAGATTTTAGCTGAGCAATGTGCAGTGTATGATGAATCACCGGAAGACCATAAAGATTGGTATTACGACATGCTCAACATGCTCCAGAACAAGCAGGTTATTCAGCTTGGAAACCGGGCCAGCCGCCATACAATCACCACGAGCGGAAGCAATGAATTTCCGATGCCCCTGCACGCCACCTTTGAACTGACGCACCGCTGTAATTTGAAATGCGCCCACTGTTATTTGGAAAGCTCACCTGAAGCGCTCGGCACCGTGTCGATTGAGCAATTCAAAAAAACGGCTGATATGCTGTTTGATAACGGTGTATTGACATGCGAAATCACGGGTGGGGAAATTTTTGTCCATCCAAACGCCAATGAGATTCTTGACTATGTGTGTAAAAAGTTCAAAAAAGTCGCTGTCTTAACAAACGGAACACTCATGCGAAAAGAGAGTTTGGAGCTTTTGAAGGCTTACAAGCAAAAAATCATCGTCGGCATTTCTCTTGATAGTGTCAATTCCGAGGTCCATGACTCCTTTAGAGGGAGAAAAGGCTCTTTTGCCCAAACTTGTAAAACGATAAAATTGTTGAGTGACCACGGTATATTTGTCAGAGTCGCTATGTCTGTCTTCGAAAAAAACATGTGGGAAATCCACGATATGGCCCAAAAGGTTCGGGATCTCGGGGCGAAGGCGTTTTCTTACAATTGGGTTGATGATTTCGGAAGAGGCAGAGATATTGTCCATCCAACGAAAGACGCCGAGCAGCACCGCAAGTTTATGGAATACGAGCAAAATGTGATTGATGAGTTTAAAGATCTGATTCCGATTATTCCCTATGAGAGAAAACGCGCGGCAAATTGCGGCGCTGGCTGGAAGTCCATTGTGATCAGCCCGTTCGGCGAAGTACGTCCTTGCGCCCTCTTTCCAAAGGAATTTTCATTGGGAAATATTTTTCATGATTCCTATGAAAGCATCTTTAACTCCCCTCTCGTCCATAAACTGTGGCAAGCGCAAGCGCCGCGGTTCAGCGAACATTGCATGAAAGACAAATGCCCGTTCAGCGGCTATTGCGGAGGCTGTTACTTAAAAGGGCTGAACTCTAACAAATATCACCGAAAAAACATTTGCTCTTGGGCGAAAAATGAACAATTAGAAGACGTGGTCCAGCTTATTTAGGAGGGAAACGATTTGTCACCAGCACAAAGAAGAATTTTACTGTATATCCTTTCATTTATCTTTGTCATCGGCGCAGTCGTCTATTTTGTCAAAAGCGATTATCTGTTTACGCTGATTTTCATTGCCATTGCCATTCTGTTCGGGATGCGCGCGCGGAAGGCTGACTCGCGATGAGCATTTTGGATATACACGATGTATCCGTTTGGTATGAACGGGACAACGTCATCTTAGAACAAGTGGATTTACATTTAGAAAAAGGCGCCGTTTACGGGTTACTTGGGGTAAACGGCGCCGGAAAAACGACACTGATTAATACGCTGACAGGCGTGAACCGCAATTTCAGCGGGCGTTTTACACTGTGCGGAATTGAAGCGGAGGCCGGCATGCCGCAGAAAACATCAGATCAGCTGAAGACTCACCGTTACTTCGCCGCCGATTATCCGCTGCTATTTACAGAAATTACGGCGAAGGACTATGTGTCTTTCGTCCATTCGCTTTATCAAAAGGATTTTTCAGAGCAGCAGTTTGCCAGTTTGGCCGAGGCCTTTCATTTTTCGAAATACATCAATAGGAGAATTTCGGAGCTGTCCTTGGGGAACAGGCAAAAGGTTGTATTGATGACAGGCTTATTGCTGCGCGCTCCCCTGTTTATTTTGGATGAGCCGCTCGTCGGTTTGGATGTGGAATCGATAGAGGTCTTTTATCAGAAAATGCGTGAGTACTGTGAAGCAGGCGGAACCATTTTGTTTTCTTCTCATCTGCTCGATGTCGTGCAAAGATTTTGTGATTATGCGGCTATTCTTCACAACAAACAGATCCAAAAGGTCATTCCGATTGGAGAGGAGACCGATCTGCGGCGGGAATTTTTCGAGGTGATCGGCCATGAATAACATAATCCCTATCATGTCTTTGCTGTTCAAACAGCTTTACAGCCGGCAAGGGAAAAAGGACGCCATCCGCATTGCCGCAGGCCTTGTCATTCTGGCCGTGTTTGAAATCGGGCTGATCCGCCAGGCCGGCATTGATGAATCGGTGTTGCGCAAAACGTATATCATACTCGCGCTTCTTTTGATGAACACATATATGGTGTTTCTTTCCGTGACATCACAATGGAAGGAATCTTATATGAAGCTGAGCTGCCTGCTGCCGATTTCTTCACGGAGCTTTTGGCTCGCCCAGAGTGTCGTTTTGTTTGTCGATACCTGTTTGAGAAGAACTTTATTCTTTTTTATTTTACCGCTGTTCTTATTTGGAAACGGAACGCTGTCAGGGGCGCAAACATTGTTTTGGCTCGGCAGGTTTTCGTTTTTTACCGTTTACTCCATTATTTTCGGAGTTGTGCTAAGCAACCACTTCGTCAAAAAGAAGAACTTGATGTTTCTGCTGCATGCGGCGATATTCGCCTGTGTATGTATCAGCGCCGCTTTGATGCCGGCCGCCACGATTCCGCTTTGCGCGGTTCATATCCTGTGGGCGGTGGTCATTGACTTTCCTGTCTTTCTGCAGGCGCCTCCGCAGCAGGGCAAGATGCATTCATTTATGCGGCGATCTGAATTTTCGTTTTACAAAAGAGAATGGAACCGATTTATCTCTTCTAAAGCGATGCTGTTAAATTACGCGGTAATGGCGGTATTCAGCGGCTTCTTTTCGTTCCAGATGATGAACACCGGCATCTTCAATCAGCAAGTGATTTATATCGTGATTTCCGCGCTTTTGCTCATCTGCTCGCCGATCGCCCTTTTGTATTCGATTGAAAAAAATGACCGGATGCTGCTCATCACGCTTCCGATCAAGCGAAAAACGATGTTTTGGGCGAAATATCGCTTTTATTCAGGCCTATTGGCAGGCGGATTTCTCCTTGTCGTGATGATTGTGGGTTTCATCAGCGGCCGTTCGATTTCAGTTCTCACTTTTTTGCAGTGCATTGAGTTGCTGCTGGCGGGAGCGTATATCAGGTTAACTGCGGATGAAAAAAGGCCCTCCTTCAGCTGGCAGACGGAGCAGCAGCTATGGAGCGGTTTCTCAAAATATCGGTCTTATCTGTTTTGTCTTCCCCTATTCTTAGCCATATTAGCCGGCACCGCTGTATCCTTGGCGGTCATTCCGATAGCCGGTCTGGTCATAGTCTATTACCTGCAAAAACAGGATGGTGGTTTCTTTGATACAAGCAAAAGAGAACGGCTTGGAAGTTAACCTGCTGAAGACTCATCAATTTTCAACTATTTCAATCGCCGCGAGCTTTCTGAAACCGATCGAAAGCGCGGCGGAACCTGAGGAAGAAACGATTTATTTTTACGGCGCCGCCGCATACCTGAAGGAGCAAATCATTGACGCTTTTGGTTATGCTGCCGGCAGCCGTTTCATGTACTCAGCGAATCTCTTTTTTGATCAGCAGCTGAAAACCTGCGGGACCCGTTTGATTCACCCATTATATAACGGGAATCTTCATGTTGACGCCCTGATGAAAACTTTTGCAGACTTGTCTTTCCCTTCTTCTCTTTCATTCGAAGCATTTGAAAAGGCCAGGAATGAGCTGCTGCTGAAAATCGAAAAGAAATTCACTGATCCCTTCTCCTACTCGGCGGCTCGCTTGGCTGAGGAGGTCTTCGGAAACCCGATGTACGGCACAGGCATGTTTGGCCGGAGAGACAGGATAAAGGCGATTCATCCTAAACGGTTTCTCGACGCAACGGACTTTATCGTTGATTTAGTGTCCCAGCAAAAACAGCTGAACATATTGGGACAAGTACAAGCATGTGATGTTCGGGGACATGCCCCGCAAACGTCCGCTGTAACGTCCGGAAGAATACCCGTAAACCGGCATGTTTTTGAAACAGAGACACGCAGCGCTGCAGGTCCTTCCGTCTTGACACTCGGATTTGACTGCGGAGAGATGAAAGATGCCAGCGATTATATCAAAATACAGCTAATAGACGGATTACTGGGAAAGTACGGCCATTCCGCTTTATTCAAGCACTTCAGAGAGAAGGATCTGGCAGTCTATCACGTTATCACCCGTTACGATGTCATGAACAATTTGCTGCTTGTTTCAATATGTACAGATCAGCTTCATGAGAAAGACATTCCCCCGCGCGTTTTGGAAGCTGTCTCAGCTTTTCATACAGATGAGCGGGAACTAGAACAGGCAAAGCAGTTTTTACGCAATGAATTGCTGCTGCAATTCGATTCTCCCGAAGGTCTATTGGCCTATATGGGGGTCCTGCGCCGCTTCTCCTGCACGAAAGAAGCCTTGCTGGATGGCATCTCAGCGGTTACATGCCGTGATGTATTGCAATTCATAGCGACCATCAATTATATCGGAGCTCATGTAGTAAGGGGATGAAGAGATGGAAAAGAAAGCCTTTTTTCAACAGCTGGATGAACGAACCGATATCAGATACACAGACAGCGGACTAAAAATATTCAGATTGAAATTCCCCCGCGCCCACCTGCGGCTGTGCAATGTAAAAATCGATTTTGGAAGCCGGGATGTATGTATACGGGCAGAATCCGGTGATACACTGCTTCCGTATGGCACAGCACATTTTTTAGAGCATCTTCTCTTCTGGCATAACGGCCGCAATCTGTACAGTGATTTTTTTGCGCATGGCGCGCTTTTAAACGCATTCACTACCTACACCGATACCAATTTCATGTTTACCTCATTACCGGATCGGCTCAGACAAACGATTCCCATCCTGCTTGATGCTTTATGGAACCACTCATTTGACAAGAAGATTGTCGCTCAGGAAAAAGCTGTGATTACAAGCGAAATTCAAACAGCACACCTTAACCATCAGCTCTCATATCATTATCAGCTGATCAGCATGCTTTCTCCCTCCTCACCAGCTGCCGTTTTCCCCGCAGGCAGAATCGAAGATATTGAGGCGCTGGACATCAGTGATTTACAAAAAGCCTATAAGGCTGCCTACCAAGCCCATCGGATGACGCTGTTTTTGATTGGGGGCTCAGAAAATACAGAAACGCTTTTGCCTCCTCACCTCCAGCTGGAAAAGCGTCCGGATTATCATGCTGAAAGAAAAATCATCCCGGCATGCCCTCCAGCCCTCTCACAAAAAATGGTGCTGGGTGATGAGGAGCGGATGGAAGATACATGGACCGGATTACAGATCGGCGCACTTCCCGGGCAAAACGATCTGTTGTCGATAAAGCTTTATTGGGATATCGCGGCTCGTATTCTATTTCAATTAGATTCACCGTTTTTTCAAGAGATTCAGCAAACGTACCGCCTGGAAATCGATCGCTTGTCAGCCGAGACTTATATCTATGAGGATGGCGGTTTCTTGATCCTTCACAGTCAAGGGACCCATTCTTCAGCTTATATCGATGTGGCTTCATACTATGTCACACAGAAGAAAGAACAGGTTGCCGCCTGGCTTCAATACGGCAAGGACTCTTTGACAGACGCGATCATTTATGACAGCGATTATGTGCGTAAATGCTTCGAGTGGGCAGCCGAGTGTGACAGGTGCGATTGCTCGTTTCTTGACATGTACCACATCATTCAAGATATGGATGCGCAGGTTTTCTTGTCTCTCATTGATGCAATGGCATCTTCTAACAAAGCGATCATTCACGTTTCTCAGAAAGAGGCGATCAGACAATGAAAAAAAACACTGTCTTTACCCTTTTATTGCTGCTTATAGGTATGGCGGCTTATTCCTTCGGCTGGGTTCAGGCCGTTGCCGAAGCCGCCGCCCAATATGTACAGATGATCAACAATGACGCTGTGCGGCTCGGGCTGCTGGCTTGTACCGCTGCCCTCCTGATGCTGCCTGCTTTTCTCTATCTTCATTATGTCACCCAATCCGTGAAAAACATGACAGCAGCTTTTCAGAAACTCACACAGTCTCATCAAAGCTGCTGTGACTTTCAGCAACACAACTTGTGCAGCCGATATGCAGAAGACGTCAAATCGCTGCGTGACAGCTATAAAAACGTCCGCCAAACATACGTGATGGCTGCCGTGTTGTGCCAAGTCATCATATTCGGCTGCATGTTCGAAATCGTTAAAGCCGTCCCTTTCCGCCTTCACACGCACCCTGCCCTTTCAATGGGACTTGCGATGCTACTGATTCTGTATTTATTGTTTTGCATGCGAACGTATTTGCGGCAGCTTTTCCGGCACGGCAGCCTGTTCAGAAAAGTGTTTGCGGGAGTGCTGGCAGCAGCCGGGGTTTGGTGGATGCTCAGTTTCTCTATAAGTGAACTTCTGTTTCTGATTATCCTGGGTGCCATCCAACAAATCGGATCATTTATTTATAAACGATTCTCTTATCGCAGCACCGCTTCTCTTGATCTATAAATAGCTACATCGCAATCGCAGACGGACCCGCGCCAACCGGAATCACCTTCACGGCTGTATAATCACTTGTGCGGTACACAGTCACAGCATTGTCGTTGGGCTGTGCCGCATAAATATACTGTTTGTCCGGCGTTACGGCGAGGTCAAAAGCGCGGGGGAGAGACACGTTTGCAATGATCCTCTGTCTGGCCGTATTAACTACGTATAAGTTATTAATGAGAAACGGTTCACTATATGGCTCTAGAAAATAAGCTCTAGTGCTATCGAGAGAAAATACAATCGTCCTCAGCGTTTCAAATAAACGGCTGAAGTCCCCTCCCCTGCTTAATGGTGACAAACTAATCTCCGTTACACCTTTCGGCCACAGCTCACCATTCAACACGTACGCAAAATTTCCAGCGTAAGGAGTTGCAATTAAACTGGGAAATTCAAATGAATCTATGATACTTTCTACCAACTGCCCAGTATTTGCATCATATTTATCAACCGACCAACTGCTTCCATTAGCGGTATAGACATACTGTCCATTCGGATCAAGAGCAAAGTCTAAAGCGCCGGGTATCGGAATGACATCAATGACCGATTGAGAGGCCGTGTTAATCACATATATAGATCCGGCGGCCATCACGTATGCGAACTCATCTGTTGGATCAAATTCGATCTTTCTCGGCCCTCCTCCAACAGTAATGGTATTTATGATAGTTAATGTTTTATTATCAATCACTGAGACAAGGTTGGTATTTCCATGGAGGATATACGTGAATGCTTTATCGAAAGTAACGCCTAGATTAGTTGGGACAGCAGAAAACGGGATTGTTTTTACAACAGTGTTTAAATCTGCATCAATAACCGAAACCGTGCTGTCTCCAGTATTGGCAGTAAACACATACGATTGAGGGTCTGGTGATGGCGGTAAAACAAGTGTCCCGGTCACCGTAAGCGGACTGCCGTAGAAAGGCGGTACAATGAGCAGATCTTCCACTGTTATTTGACTGAAATCAGGACAGCGGCCAGACTGTGCTGCATAATAAACAACTTGATCAATCTCTTCAGTATGAATCACAGAAACCGCCCCATTGCCTTGTCCATATTGATTTCGCACAGGCGACACACTGACAAGAAGCGTAATGGTCCCTTGTACTCTCACAGCATATCGAACACCGATATCTTCTGGTTCCGGCCCAGTCTGGATTAAGCAAGGCTCACTGATACAGGACAAATTGTCTGTACTCCATGTAACAGCCGCTGACGCTTCGGCCGAATCAACCTTGAAGCCCTCAGGGATATCTATCGGCACTTGAAACGGCGCTTCCCGGCTAATTTCCTCATCACAAAAACAGAAACAATTTTCCTGTAAAGCAGAAAGATCATTCTTTTTCATGATTTCACGTCCTTTTAGAAATGCACAACATATAGTTGATTAAATCGCAATAGCTCCCGGTGAAACCCCAAGAGATATGACAGTCTCCACGGAGTAATCATCCGTGTTGTAAACAGTGATGCTCTGTTCTAGAACATGAGTTGCATACAGAAACTCGCCATTCGGGGTAAACGCAAAGTCTCTTGCCGACTGCGGAACATTTCCTATAACGCCTGCTCCATTTGGACTGACAGAATATAAATTGCCAGTGAAGCTGTCATGTAAATACACCTCTGATCCACTCGTAAACATTACATATAGCCCGTCAGGCTCCAGCTCTTGGGTATCCCTGATCGTAAACGTATTTAAATCAATAACCGTCAAATAATTGAATAAGAATTCTTGTTCTAATACATACGCATACCGCTCCGTAGAATCTGTTTCTATGGATGATACGATAAGCTCTCGTTCAAACGTTCCTAAGACTTCACCGGTAGATAAGTCCACTTTTTGCACTAACCCAAAATTAAGAACATAGGCGAACAACCCATTGGGGTCAATTGCAATATCAAAACCTTCTACAGGAATAGACCTCTCAACAGTCAACGTATCAATTCCAATCACATAAATGGCAGTACCGGTGAAAACATAAGCAAACTCATGATTAGGGATAAATCTAATCAATCGAGGCGGCTGATCCAGCAATATAGTTGCTGTCACTGTTAATGTGTCATAATCGATGACAGAAATCACATTATTGTTGGGATGTAAGACAAACACAGCGCTTTTATCTGGCGTAATTTCAATACCTGCCGGATTGTACGGAAGAGCAATCGTTGTCACAACAGTATGGGTGTTTGTATCAATCACAGAAACTGATTGATCATTTGGATTCGCTGTAAACGCGTAGACGGGTTCCGGCTCCGGTACAAGCACAATCGTCCCCGTCACCGATAAAGGACTGCCGTAAAACGGCGGAACAACAACAAGGTTCTCAATCGTGATGTCACTGATATCCGGGCAATCATCCGGTTCATCGGAATAATAGACGACTTGATCGATTTCTGCATTGTGAATGACGGAAACAGCCCCGTCCCCTTGTCCATATTGATTTCGCACAGGTGAGACACTGACGAGTAGCGTAACGGTTCCCTGCAGGCGCACTGCAAATTGAACACCGACCTCATCAGGCTCTGGCCCCGTTTGAATTAAGCAACGGTCACTGACACAAGAAAGGCTGTCTGCATTCCACGTCACGTTTGCAACAGCTTCAGCCGGATCAACGACAAACCCTTCAGGTAATTCAATCGGTGCTTGAAACATGGCTTCTCGGCTTGCTTCTCCCTCACAAAAACATAAGCACTCTTCTTGTTCTGCTCCTGCTTTTTCTTTAAAGGAAAGCTTATTTTTTCTCATACCTTCACTTCCTTTTCAGAAATACACTGCTCACGCAGATACAACAGAATATGGAAGGTGAATGTGTTTGCTTGTACAAATTGCCGAGGGTAAAAGTGGTTTTTAAAAAGTATTTCCTCCAACATGCGGTGTAACGAAAGAAAAAATTGCGGTTTTTTTGCGCTTCTCACAAGAATGTTGATGATAAAATATGACATATATAGAATTATGAAGGGAGGGATTTGCAAAAGTGACAGGTGTCATATCTTCTTCTTCCATCGGAGAAAAGATTAACGAATGGTATATGTACATACGCCGATTCAGCATACCCGATGCAGAATATTTGCGACGAGAAATCAAGCAAGAGCTGGATCAAATGGAAGAAGATCAAGACCTTCATTTGTACTATTCACTGATGGAGTTTCGGCACAACCTGATGCTTGAGTACCTTGAACCGTTAGAAAAAATGAGGATTGAGGAACAGCCGAGACTGTCTGATCTGCTGCTTGAGATTGATAAAAAACAGGCTCGTTTAACTGGTCTGCTTGAGTACTATTTTAATTTCTTCAGAGGCATGTATGAGCTGGATCAGCGGGAATATCTGTCGGCTATTAAATTTTTCAAAAAGGCCGAAAGCAAGCTGATATTCGTTAAGGATCGGATAGAGAAAGCTGAGTTTTTCTTTAAGATGTCTGAATCTTATTACTATATGAAACAAACGTATTTTTCAATGGACTATGCACGGCAAGCATATGAAATATACAAAGAAAATGAAGCTTATAATATAAGATTGCTGCAGTGTCATTCTTTATTTGCCACCAATTTTTTAGATTTAAAACAGTATGAGGATGCCGTCTCACATTTTCAAAAAGCTTATTCTATGGCAGAAGCTGAAAAGCAGCCCCAATTAATGGGAAGAACTTTGTACAATATCGGGCTTTGTAAAAACAGCCAAAGCCAATATGAGGATGCCATACCTTATTTCAAAAGAGCAATAGCTGTTTTTGAAGAATCAAATATTCTTCCTTCCTTACCTCAAGCGTATTTTTTAATTACACAGATCCATTATAAATTAGGAAAAATGGATAAAGCTCATGAATATCATAGTAAGGGAATGGCTTATTCACAAAAGGCCGGAGATGTAATATATTTATCAGAGTTTGAATTTTTGAAATCTTTATACTTATCAGGCCCGGATGAAGAAGCAATTCAAGGATTTTTTGATTTTCTCGAAAGTAAAATGTTGTATGCTGATCTTGAAGATTTCGCTATTGATGTGGCAAAATATTATCATGAACGTAAAAATTTTCAAAAAGCTTCTGCTTATTTTTTGAAGGTGGAACAAGTAAGGCAACTTATTCAAGGAGGAGTGAGTTTGTATGAAATTGAAGTCTAAACTATTACTCTCTTGTCTGGCTCTAAGCACTGTGTTCGTGGCAACAACTATTGCAAATGCACCTACACACCAAATTGAAGTTGCACAACGAGGAATGATTTAATGAATACAACCGGTTTTCACCGGTTGTTTTTTTGTTAAATACACAATCGGGACAAAAGTTTTATTTTTTGAATCTCTAAATATTATTACTAACTAATTTAAATTGGTTACCTAACCCACAAACATAGGAAACAAGATAATTTTTATTATATGAAAATAAAAATATGTTTACTTTTCCTTTTTTTTGAACTAATATATATATGACTTAAGTTCAGTATCACTTCAATTGGAGTTTAAAAATGGAGGATTTATTTTGAAAGTTCAATTCAAAAAAAGGATTAGTTTACTCATCATCATGTTTGGGATCGCAGTTTCCTCACTGGGTGTTACACAGGCGGTTCATGCAAAAGCAAATACGAGCGATTCAAGGGTGCATTTTACTTTCAGATGGTACAGCCCTTACGACTATACAACTGCTCGAAGAAAACAAAATAGAAGCTACATGTATATGCATCTCCTAAAGAAAGATGATGGAGGTAAATTTAATGTATGGGCAGAGGCAGATAAAAACGTTCACTCTGGCGGGCGCGACTGGCACAATGTATCCGGTGGTGGAACTCACGAAGGAACAGTACACCCGGGTCATACATACTTATTTTCCAACACTGCTGTTGAAGATTACGGGAGAAATGTACCCGTAAGGTTTGGCGGTTACAGCCGCAGCAGTGATTCCTTCTCAACTGATTGGAGTCCTGACAGCGTAAAACCTAAGGGAAATTACACAATCTATTAATAGCTTTCTCAAAACAAAGCGATCTTACATTAAACATGTAAGATCGCTTTTTAAGGTAAAAATAATATCCACTCTTCAAGATTGTTTATTAAAATAAAACTATCCAAAACTCACACAGAGTTTTAATAAAAAAACAGGAGCCTCGCACATGATTTCTTTCTTTTTAAAGCGTTTATTGAAAAATAAAGAGATTTATTTTTCTTTATTCATTAGTATCGTTCTTATGATCGTCAGTTATCTAGGTATACTCTTCTTTCATCAGAAGATCAATCTTCCTTATGAAATCCATAACTCACCGTTTTTATCGAATATTGCAGAAGGAAATACAACCTCAGCTCAGACTGTCTGGATTCTCATTCTTCCGTTATTAGCATCACTTCCAATGTCCGGTATGTACCGTGAAGATAAAAATACTGGATTTTTTATGAATGTTATAACAAAAACAACTAAAAAGAAATACTTTACAGTATTATTCGGATTGAATGTTGTGATTTCTTTTTTGGTTATTTTTTTACCGTTATTATTAAACCTTTACTTGCTGATGATGACATATCCTTCAGTAAATCCGGACGGAATCGTCAATTATATGGACCCAATCGTTTTGGGCGGAACTGATTTAGCAAACCTTTATTATGAAAACTCGCTGATTTATACTCTCATTTTATTTATACTAAATGGTTTGTACGGTGCCATTCTCTCTTCCATTGGATTAGCTTTATCATTTTTTATTAAAAAGAAATATTTTGTTTATATCATACCTTTCTTAATTAATTTGATAGGCTTTACTTTACTCAACAACCATTACAATCCAATGAAATATATTGTTAACGATGGAGGGTTTTTGAGTGTAGATAAGTTTATTTATTTGAACCTTAGCGTGTTCATTGTAACTACTTTACTTTATATGTGGGGAAAAAAACGCCGTGTTTTATTATAATACTCTAAAATCAACATTAAGAATGAAGTGGCCGGGTATCACCGTCGCATTACTGCTGCAGTTAATTGCTGTTTATTTCTTTTTTCATCAAGAAAATGGTAGTGATGATAGTTTTGTACTGGAAAATATTTTTTCCTATTGGCATCTCGTTTCTATTTTATGCCCTGCTGCCGTTGTATTTTCTGTTTTGATCTCATCCGATTACTTTTCAATTTATACTGTAATCCGAGTAAACAATGCACCTTATCTAACAATGATATACCTTTTAAAAACACTTTTATTTTCAGCAGTATACGGGATTATCATTATGGGTGAATTATATACTTTATGTGTATTCAATGATACGGGACTATTGTATGTGACCCCGATATCTTTCATCACTCATGTCTTTGCATTTATTTTCATTTGTTATGTTGTTTCATTTATTTTACTGTATTTGAATCAAATCATTGTAGTTTTTCTATTCATTCTTTTATTTTTAATTGATTACCTTGCATGTAATGGTATGCTCTTTTTAAATGGTTTTGTACTGGAATTAAGTGATTCGGCTGAATTATTATTGATTAGATTAGGGATTATGTTGTTATTATTCGGGATTTCTATAGAATCTATAAAGCGACGCAATTATTTACAGCAGGTTGAGGAGAAAGGAGCAAACTGATTGTCTTTTATGAATATGCTGAAACGTGATATTGTCATGCGTTTCAATGAAAGTAAGATTACATACTTTGTCATTAGCTTAGCTGTTGCCCTCCTTCTTTTATGCTTCCTCTGGAATAGCAATAAGACGGGACAGCTAGAACATCAAAGTTTTTCCGACAGCCTGACCACACTATTTCATTCGATGAATTTCTTTGATCTACATATCTTATATACACAGCATAGATTATCTATCCCTCTACAATGGATTAGTTTTCAAGTGCTGCCTTTGTTGATTGTGGGTAATTTTATGTTTAGTGACATTCAAATTTCTGGAGCTTATATCCTTCCAAAACTCCCCAAAAAAGGAGTATATATATTCAGCAAACTTCTGTCACTGTTTGTTCTGATTGTATCTATTTGGTGTGTATGGCTTTTTATATACATTATGTTATTTACCTCATTTAATGGCTTTACAGCAGAACTGAACAGCAAGGTAATATTATTTATGTTAATTCAAATCTTAGTTTCGTTTATGTATGCAGTTTTGCTAGAAACTTTAACTTTCATGATATCTTTTATATCAGCATTTATTATTATTGTTGCTTATATTGTAATATCTATTTTTTTTCACAGCTCTTTATTCATCGCTTCATTTGCTATGGCTGGAAAGTGGGCTTTTATTGATTATTCGCGCATGAACATTAACTACTCAGATGGTCGTTTTTTTCATGCCTCTGACTTTTTATTAATTGCACTTATTTTCTGTGCAGCTTGTACTTTTATTAGCCTAGTTTTTATTAAAAAAACAGATATTTTAGGAGAGTAAATATGACGTCGTATATCGAGTGTAAAAATATAGTAAAAAAATTAAAGGGAAATCATGTATTAGATGATATCAGTTTTTCAATTAAAGAAAACGAATTTGTCGTGTTAAGAGGCCATAATGGATCTGGAAAGACAATGATTTTAAGAGCCATCGCCGGACTGCTAACATTAACAAAAGGCGAAGTTTCTGTTAACGGCCTCGTGATCGGAAAAGATATTGACTTCTCTGAACATACAGGTCTGTTAATTGAATATCCGAGCTTCATCCCTGTCTATTCGGGATTTCAAAATCTGAAATTCCTTGCTTCTATCAAGAAAAAAGTATCTGATGAAGAAATCAAAGAAGTAATAAGAAAAGTTGGGTTAGACCCCGAAGATAAGCGTAAAGTCAAACGCTATTCTTTAGGGATGAAGCAACGCTTAGGAATTGCTCAAGCAATAATGGAAAAACCCAAATTACTTCTTTTAGATGAACCGACAAATGCCTTAGACAAAAAAGGGATTAATCTTATACTGGATATCCTAAAAACCGAAAAAGAAAACGGCACAACGATTGTAGTGGCTAGTCATGATGATACGCTATGTGAAAATAGTGTTGTCGACAGAATTATTGATATTAGTGAAGGTAAACTGGAGGATACAGATGAATAAACGTTGGATTTTCTTTATTGTTTTATTAATAATAGTAACATTCAGCTGTGTTCGTTTCTATACAGTGAATGCCCAAAATGATAAATATACTCCAAAAAATATTAATATTGCCGCAAACCAAACAATCGATACAGGAAAAGGAATAAAATTTCATATTTTAAAACCATTAAAGCCGGTCAAGTCATTTGATAAAGATACAAATTCCATAAAATATATATACATTTTGCCTTTTAATGCTGAAAATACTTCTAATCATAAAATTACTCTAGAAGATCTTTCACCGGACGGAAAAAACTTTTTATTTTTTGGTCAGTATCAATATAATAAACAATTGATGCCTTATAATTATGATTTGCCGGATAAGTATCAATTCAATACAGAGATTCCACCAGGGAAAACAGTACTAGGATATGTAGGATTAAGTTTGTATCCCGACGAAAAAGTAAATTATAAAAATTTCAATCCTGAATCATCAAAAGTATCTGCTTATTATACTGTAATAGACGACGAATCTAATAAAAGAATTTCTTATAAAATGACTTTAAATAATTAAAAGATAAAAAAGGGCCTGGATGTAATTCAGGCCCTTTTTTATTAAAAACTATTTCACAAACCCAAGCAGCATTTCACGGATGATTTTGCTGGCTGTGTTTGCCGTTTGCTCTGAGTGGTCGTATACCGGCGCGACTTCCACTAAATCAGCGCCCTTTACGTTTACCTCTGAACGCGCAATTTCATGGACGGATGCAAGCAGTTCTTTAGACGTGATGCCGCCGGCGTCAACCGTTCCTGTACCCGGTGCGTGTGCAGGGTCTAATACGTCAATGTCAATTGTGACATAAACCGGACGGCCCGCCAGCTTCGGAAGCACCTCTTTCAGCGGTTCAAGCACTTCAAATTTTGAGATGTGCATGCCGTTTTCCTTCGCCCATTCAAACTCTTCTTTCATGCCGGAACGGATTCCGAATGAATACACATTGTGCGGTCCGATCAATTCTGCCGCCTTACGGATCGGCGTGGAGTGAGAAAGCGGTTCTCCCTCATAATCAACACGAAGATCTGTATGTGCGTCAAAATGGATAATCGCAAGGTCTGGGTATTTCTTGTACATCGCTTTAATGACAGGCCATGACACGAGGTGCTCCCCGCCCATACCCATTGGGAACTTCCCTTTTTCTAAAATGCTGTCCACGTACTCTTCAATCATATCCAGGCTTCGCTGCGGATTTCCGAACGGCAGCGGAATGTCGCCAGCGTCAAAGAAGTTCAAGTCAGCCAGATCGCGGTCTAAATATGGGCTGTATTCCTCAAGGCCGATTGACACCTCACGGATTCTGCTTGGACCAAAGCGTGAGCCCGGGCGATAGCTGACTGTCCAGTCCATCGGCATGCCGTAAAGAATGGCGTCCGCCTCTTCCCACTCGGGACGGCTCGCGATAAATACTTTTCCTGAATAAGCTTCATCAAATCTCATCTATAATACCCTCGCTTTCCTGTAAAAAAGCGCAAGATTCGCTCCTGCGCCATACCTTCATTATTTAATCAGGTCACTCACAAATTTCGGCAGAACAAACGCCGCTTTATGAATATCTTTTGTGTAATATTTCGTCTCAATATCGAAGAAACGGCTGTCTTCCACTGCAAGCGGATCATATTTTTTCGAGCCAATTGTAAATGTCCACAAACCGCTCGGATATGTCGGAATGTTCGCCGTATACAGCTTCGTAATCGGGAAGATTTCCTTCACGTCGCGCTGTACATTTGTGATTAATTCCGGTGTAAACCATGGGTTGTCCGTCTGTGCGACAAAAATGCCGTCTTCTTTCAGCGCTTTAGCGATTCCTGCGTAGAATCCTTTTGTAAACAGGTTTACAGCCGGTCCGACTGGTTCAGTCGAATCTACCATGATGACGTCATATTGATTTTCAGATTTTGCAATGTGCATAAATCCGTCATCTACCTGCACGTCAACGCGCGGATCATCCAGTTTGCCTGCGATAGAAGGAAGGAACTTTTTAGAGTATTCGATAACCTTGCCGTCAATATCTACAAGTGTCGCTTTTTTCACGCTTGGGTGCTTCAGGATTTCTCTGATAACGCCGCCGTCACCGCCGCCGACTACGAGAACGTGCTCCGGATTTGGGTGCGTGAATAATGGGACATGCGCCACCATTTCGTGATAAACGAATTCGTCTTTTTCAGATGTCATCACCATGCCGTCCAAAAAAAGCATGTTGCCGAACTCTTCTGTTTCCACCATTTCTAAATGCTGAAACTCCGTTTGTTCTGTATGTAACGTCTTGTTAACCTTCATCGTAATGCCAAAGTTTTTCGTCTGCTTCTCTGTGTACCAAAGTTCGCTCAATTGTCATCTCCCTTTCGAGGCTGTATTCATTTATTGTAAGCGTCTTATCAGCTTTTATTCTCGGTTGAAATCTCATTTTCACCTAAGGAAAAAGTATAGAGGATGGCGGGGAAAAAGTAAAGATGCGTCCTGTTCTACGATGTTTAAAAACGATCTTTTTTTCTCATAATAGTAGAAACATAAAAAAAGGGGGAACCCGTTGTGGATGCAATGACAAATAAACGGCTGAGACTGACGCTGAAAACCGTTCGCGCCTTTATCTTTTTAGGGGCTTTTGCGGCCTTGGCGGCAGCTGCCATGTTTATGACTGTCATTTTGATAGCCAAATACCAGGGCGCTCCCTCGGTGCAAGTGCCGCAATCCACGATTTTGTATGCGAGTGACGGCTCAAAGCTCGGGGAAACGAACTACGGCGAAAAGCGCTATTGGGTCCCCTTAAAGGACATGAATCCGACGATCGTAAAAGCGACAGTGGCGATTGAAGACCAGAATTTCTACGATCATCACGGCTTTGATTATAAACGCATGGCCGGCGCGGCGCTTGCTGACCTCAAAGCATTTGCCAAGGTTCAGGGTGCAAGCACCATCACCCAGCAATATGCGAGAAACTTATACCTTGAACACGACAAAACGTGGAAACGGAAATGGAATGAGGCGTTCTACACGATCCGTCTGGAACAAAACTATTCTAAGGACGAGATATTAGAAGGCTATTTAAATACGATTTACTACGGACACGGCGCCTACGGCATTGAAGCAGCTTCCCGCCTGTATTTCGGCAAGCATGCCAAAAACCTGACGGATGCGGAGGCGGCGCTTTTGGCAGGTATCCCGAAAGGCCCTTCCGGCTATTCACCGTATGTCAATGAGACGAAGGCCAAGGAACGCCAGAAAACGATTGTGCGGATGATGGAAAAGCAGCAGATGATCAGCCAAAAGAAAGCGGATGAATTGATCAAGGAACCTCTTTCCTATCAGCCTTTGAATAAACAAGTTTCCAAGAGAAAGGCTCCTTATTTCTACGACAATGCGATGAGAGAGCTGGAGAAAAAGCTCGGCATGACACGGGAGCAAATTGAAACGAGCGGGTTAAACGTCTATACAACGGTAGATAAACGGATGCAGCGCATCGCCGAGGAGACCATTACCGAAACGGTTAACGCGGGCTCTGACATTCAAGTCGGGTTTTCAGCCATTGATCCCCGCACCGGAAACGTTCTCGCCCTTGTCGGCGGCAGGGATTATCAAAAAAGCCCGTTTGACCGGACGACACAGGCGAAGCGCCAGCCTGCTTCGACGATCAAGCCGTTGCTGTACTATAAAGCGATTCAGAGCGGATTTACGCCAGTCACTTTGATGAAAAGCGAAGAAACCGAGTTTCAAATTGATGCAAAGGGAGAAACCTATTCTCCAAGCAACTATAACGGGTACTACGCCAACAAGCCGATTACGCTTCTGCAGGCGCTGGCGCTTTCCGACAATATTTACGCTGTGAAAACGCATCTTTTTCTCGGCACGAACAAACTTGTAAAGACGGCAAAGGAATTCGGCATTACCGCCCATCTTCAAGCACTGCCGTCCCTGGCACTCGGCACCGAACCCGTACGTCCGATTGAGATGGTCAACGCCTATGCCATGCTCGCAAATGGCGGAAAGAAAATCGAACCGACTTTTATTTCAAGAGTAACGGACGCAGCCGGCCACGTGCTGTACGAAAACCCGAATCAGCATAAACAGGTGCTTGATGAAAAAGCCGCTTTTGTCACAGCGAGTATGATGACAGGCATGTTTGATACCGATTTAAATGGATATACGTCGGTTACGGGGCGAACGATAGCCAACCGCCTGACAAGAACGTATGCCGGAAAATCAGGAACCACCAGCGCAGACAGCTGGATGATCGGCTTCAATCCGAAGCTGGCCGCCGGTGTTTGGACCGGCTATGACAAAAACAGCACCATCGACTCGGTCGAAGAAAAAAGCTATGCTAAAACCATTTGGGCGGACTTCATGGAGGACGCGCTCAAAGGCGAACCGGAAACCGCGTTCAAGCCGCCAAAAGGCGTAACCGGTGTGTACATTGATCCGGAAACAGGCTACTCATCAGGTCCCGGCTGTGCCGCTAAGCATTACACATATTTTGTGAAAGGCACAGAACCAGCAAACGTGTGCTACGGGGCAGAACCAGCAAAACAAACAAAAGACCGGCTTCCATCCAAAGAAAAGCCCGCTTCCGAGAAAAAATGGTGGGACAAATGGCTGGGGCGGCATCATTGAAAATAACCCGGCTCCTCGGAGGCCGGGTTATTCGTATGGTTGGTCAATGACCCATGGAAGAAGCGTAACACAATCGAGCTGAATAATTGGTTTTGGAAAACCCTTAGGAATGTAAATTTGGTGTTGCGGCACTGAAAATGAAATATGCCACGAGAAATCAATCTTTTTCGGATTCCATTCTTGTTTTCCTTCAACAATACGGCCTACTATAAAATAACTCGCTATATAAAAGTGCAGATGATCTTTTACCCCATGATAATTTATATCTGTGCATTTGGACGGAATGAGGCCGAAACTTTCTAATACTTGTGCTTTTTGGACTGGCAGTTCATTCACTGCCTCGTAATAGTTAAGACAGTTACCGCATTCACACATATCCTCTATATCTTTCTCATATTGCTTTCTCGTTTCTTCCACGTCGGCTTTTATCAACCAATCGCCGACTCGAATGGTTTCGAACATCATATCCCCCTAAAAATGAAAAACCCCGAGTCTTGTTTCGGCTCGGGATTTTCCATGTCCTATTTCTGTATCACCAGTTTACTCAATGTTTATGAAAAATATCTCAAATACTTTAAAAATTCACAGAAAATTCATAAATTAATTGTTTTCCGGAAGCAGGCTCTTTTTTAACTCATCTGAGGAACGGTCCCATAGGCCCTGATCATGCTTTTTCAGAAATTCGCCTAGTACACGCTTCGAGCTGTCGTCCATTTTATCAACGATGATTTTCCGTTTCATGGATTTATCCATCAAATTCACATGCTCAGGCAGCGACTTGTAGCCTCTTCTGATACTTCTGTCGACCGTCATTTCACAGGCTGTCACACCAGCGTAATAAGGCCCCTCTTCTTTTCTGTCAATCGTTACCCACACAAGCCAGTATGGTTTTCCGTTCGGCACTTCTTCTTTATTCGGGAGAAATTTAATTCCTTTTTCAACGGTGCTGCGGGCATGCATGGCGCCGATGTCTACGAACGCTTCTTTTTCTTCTACATCAACGAATACGGGAGAAATGTTATCAAGGCTGAGTGCCCCTACGCCAAAACCGCCGTGTCCGTCTGTCGGATCACTTTTGATAATATTAAACCCGATTGATTTTTTCTTTTTTTCTTCCATGAAGTTCTACCTCCTACAAAAGCGGTTGAAATATCGCTGAAAACAGCTTTAAAATCGAATCTCTTCCTGCATTGAGCATCGGCCACAGCACGTAAGATCCTAGCGGTGTCACAAACAGCACCAAAAATACGATAAAGCCGTAGCTCTCCGCCTGCGTCATTTTGGCACGCACGCCCGGCGGAACGAGATCTTCTATAATTCGATAGCCATCGAGCGGAGGAAGCGGCAGCAGATTAAATAAAAACAAGACAAGATTCAGCTGTATCCAAATAGAAAAAAACTGATCCAGCCCCGTGCTGAACGCCGCAAGCATTTCCATTCCGTACGCATGCATCAACACTAACAAAAAGAAACCAATAAACGCAAGAATCAGGTTACTGACGGGCCCGGCTATAGATACGAGCACACCGGCAAGCCGAGGCTTCTTAAAGAAGCGTCTATTCACGGGAATGGGGCGCGCCCACCCGAAGCCGGCCACCAAAATCAAAATGGTTCCGAACGGATCAAGGTGTTTAATGGGATTCAGCGTCAGTCTTCCTTGTTTTTTCGCCGTATCGTCACCGAATTTGTATGCGACATAAGCGTGGGCAAGCTCGTGCATCGTAAACGACACAATTAGCGTGATGACGAGGTATGGCATTAAAGATAACGGATAATATAAAAAACGGTCCAAGTGAGATATCCCTCTTTCTCAAAATGCAAGAATTTACTTTATTCAGTATACTATAAGAAGCCTCTTTTTCTAAAGAGAGGAAACGAGATAAAGGAGGATTCAGCACCCATGCCATACGTAACTGTCAAAATGCTCGAAGGCCGTACAGACGAGCAAAAACGCAATCTTGTCGAGAAAGTAACAGAAGCCGTAAAGGAAACAACCGGTGCTTCTGAAGAAAAAATTGTTGTCTTTATAGAAGAAATGAGAAAAGACCATTATGCCGTCGCAGGCAAACGCCTGAGCGATATGGAATAATCTCTATAAAGCCGGCGCTTCGCGCACCGGCTTTTATTATCCCTATTGAGCCAGCTTCGCAATAATCGCCAAGAACGTCTTTTTCTCTTCGGCTGTTAAACGTTTAAACATCCCGTCAATCAGCTGCTGGCGGTTTTCGATCATTTGTTCAGCCGCTCCCCGGCCCGATTCAGAAAGCGTAATCCATACAGTGCGGCGGTCATTATTATTTCTGGATCTCTCAATAAACCCTTCCTGCTCTAAATGATTCAGAGCTGTGGTCGTGGCAGAGGGAGACAGTGTGACCTCCTTCAAAATATCCTTTATGGTGCAGCTCCCATGTCTGTATATGATCCGCAGAATAAACCCTCTTACATTATTCACGTGTTTCGGAACGGTGGCTTCATCTAATTGCTTCGTGCTTTTCAAATATTTTGTAAGTGCGTGATCCAGCAAATTTGCTTCCAGTTTGTCATGGTCCATGTCAATTTCCCCATTTCGAGATGCATTCATAACATACGAACGATATGATTTACTTATTATTTTACTGATTCCGAATAGGGAAAGTCAAAAAAGCAAAATATGAATTCACAGCTTTTATCCTACATGCCTCGATTTTCCACCTGTTTCACAAGCTCATCTTTAAATGTCTGAAAAGGAACTTGTTCATTCTGCTGATATCCGAATTGGCGGACGTTTACCGCATCCTCCTGCTCCTCATGATCTCCAAGCACCAGCACGTACGGAATTTTTTGCACCTGCGATTCTCTGATTTTATAGCCCAGCTTCTCATTGCGCTCATCAATGCCGGCTCTTATCCCCGCCTGCTTCAGCTCCGCCTGCACCTTTCTGCAATAGTCTAAGTGAACGTGCGAAACCGGTATGATTTGAACCTGGATCGGTGCGAGCCAGACTGGAAAAGCCCCGCCGTAATGCTCGATCAAAATGCCGAAGAAACGGTCGATTGAGCCGAAAACCGCTCTGTGGATGACAACGGGACGAACCTTCTCATTGAGTTCGTTGATATATGTTAAATCAAATTTTTCCGGCATTTGAAAATCAAGCTGAATTGTCGCGCATTGGTGGCTCCGTTTCAGGGCATCTTTTATATGGAAATCAATTTTCGGCCCGTAAAACGCCCCATCGCCTTCATTGATCTCATAAGAGAGGCCAAGCTCCTCAAGGACGCGTGCTAAGGCACGTTCCGACGCTTCCCAAAGGCTGTCATCGCCTAATGAATCCTCCGGGCGAGTCGAAAGCTCAACAGAATACTCGAAACCAAATGTCCGATATACCTCATCAATCAGCCGAATCGCTTCTTTGATCTCACTCTCAATCTGATCCTCCCGAACGAAAATATGGGCGTCATCCTGACAGAACGTCCGAACGCGAAGCATTCCGTTTAAAGCGCCGCTGTATTCATGGCGGTGCACCTGTCCGAATTCCGCCATGCGAATCGGCAGATCCCGATAAGAATACAGGCTGTTTTTAAAGATGAGCATGTGGCCGGGGCAATTCATCGGCTTCATTGCGAATCTTGTATCATCCACTTCTGAAAAGTACATATTGTCGCGATAATGGTCCCAATGGCCTGACTGCTCCCATAACCGCTGATTCATCATAAACGGCGTACGCACCTCATCGTAGCCGGCATTTGTTTGCAGCTCACGCGAGAAGCGCTCCAGCTCATTGCGGACAATCTGCCCTTTCGGCAAATAAAACGGCATCCCCGGCGCTTCTTCAGAAAACATAAACAGCCCTAACTGTTTGCCGAGCTTGCGATGGTCTCGTTTTGCCGCTTCTTCTAGCATATGCAGGTGCGCATCCAAATCTTTTTTCTTTTGAAACGCAACCCCGTACACCCGCTGCAGGACTTCATTTTTGCTGTCTCCGCGCCAATAAGCGCCTGATACTCTTGTCAGTTTGAACGCCTTGATCATCCCTGTAGAAGGAAGATGCGGCCCTCGGCACAGGTCAACGAATTCCCCTTGCTGGTACAGTGTGATATCCTCCCCGCGCGGAATATCCTTTAAAATCTCAAGCTTGAGCCGCTCGTCTTTTTGTGCAAACAGCTCTTCAGCTTCTTCGTAAGAAACCTCTATACGTTTGATTTCAAGGTTCTCATTTATTATGTTTTTCATTTCTTTTTCGATGGCCTCTAAGTCTCCTGATGCCAAGCTTTTCCCCAGCTTCATGTCATAGTAGAAGCCGTCTAAAATCACAGGCCCTACCCCCAATGACACTTCGCCGTACAGCCGTTTTACTGCTTGGGCCAGCACGTGCGCTGTTGTGTGGCGAAGCACCTGCAAGCCTTCTTGTGAATCGAGTGTGACAATCGAAAGCTCAGCATCCTCCTCCAGCTTGAAACTGAGATCAACAAGCTTGCCGTTGACCTGACCTGCGGCCGCCTTCTTTTGCAGACTGGAACTGATCGAACCAGCCGCTTCTTTGATTGTGATGCCTTTCGGATATTCCTGGATCTGTCCGTCCGGAAGCTGAATGTGTACATGTTTGCTCATTTTAGAACACTCCTTATTCATTGTTGTATATAAAAAAACACACCCGTCCCGCAGATAGGGACGAGTGTGTGATTAACCCGTGGTTCCACCCAAGTTCCCGACAAATACTATGTTGTCGGCTCGGTGCTGTAACGCAGCATAGACGGCATTGGTTACTTCAGTTCCCCAATGCTGCTCCAAGGCGGTAAATGATATTCCTAAGCTGGGAAGCTCTCACCTTTCCTTCCCTCTCTGAAAACCGTAACTATCATTCATGTCCTTTTCATCGCATGTATTCAATTCATAAAAAAACACACCCGTCCCACAGATAGGGACGAGTGTGTGATTAACCCGTGGTTCCACCCAAGTTCCCGACAAATACTATGTTGTCGGCTCGGTGCTGTAACGCAGCATAGACGGCATTGGTTACTTCAGTTCCCCAATGCTGCTCCAAGGCGGTAAATGATATTCCTAAGCTGGGAAGCTCTCACCTTTCCTTCCCTCTCTGAAAACCGTAACTATCATTCATGTCTTATCAGTGCCTGTTGTTTCAATAATTTTTTATATCTTACTATATATTCCCACAAAGCGCAATCAGTGATTTACATTTTTTCTGACGCGGCAGTCCCGTTATGGGCAGCCAGAAACAGCCATACAAGCAATGCAGCGAGGCTGTATGCCGCTCCCATCATCAAAAACGCAAACCCGGCACCAGCATACCAAGTGGCGGACAGATGAATGATCACCCCGGTTATCGCTACGCCGACCAAGGCTCCGATTTGCCGGTTTGCATTTAACGCCGCACCGGCGATATTCGTATGTCTTTGCCCGGCAGCCTGCATGATCACAGTTGTCATGGCAGGAACTGTAATACCGGTACAGAGGTTCATAACAGACATCAACACCGCCAGCTGCCAATAAGGAAAATCCGGAGAAATCAGCACAAACAACAGCAATGCAATGATACAGCTGACCGCCATTGATACAAACATAAGCTGACCGGCTTCAAACCGATTCGCCAGACGGGCAAACAGCAGATTGCCGATCACGAAGACCGCCATCATCGGCAGCAGCTCCACTCCAGCCATAAAGGAACTTGCCCCTCCTGCTTCCTGCAAAAAAAGGCTGAGCATAAACATGCCGCCAAAAAGGGCGAAATTCAGCAAAAACCCGATAAATTGGGCAGCTGAGAAGCGGCCGTTTTTGTATAAGGACGCCGGCAGGATGGGTGTTTTTGCAGAAATTTCCCGCAGCAAAAACAGCACAAATGCCAAAACCGCTGCAGTAAATGCTACAAGAATCACTGGCGAGCGCCAGCCCGCTGAAGGCCCCTGTATCAAAGCATAGGAAAGAAACCCGAGAGCCATCATGCCAAGCAGATGCCCGATGATGTTCACGCGGCTGCTTTTCCCAGGAACGCGGCTGAGGATTCGGTAAGCTGAAATGAGCGCAGCAGCCCCTATTGGCACATTGATCAGAAAAATACTCTGCCAGCCCGCCAACTGTACCAGCACGCCCCCGATAAAAGGCCCAAGGGCTGAAGCGGCGGAAACAAGCGCGGCCCACAGTCCAAACATTCTCGCCCGCGCCCGCTCATCAAGGTAAGAGGCAGCCAAAAGGCTGAGTGAGCTTGGCATAAACAAAGCTGCCCCAATTCCCTGTATGAGACGTCCGGCAATCAGCATCTGCCCATTTATAGATGCAGCGCATAGACAGGAGGCCATAACAAAAACGGCTAGACCCAAGATATAGATCGTCTTCGAGCCGAAACGGTCAGCCAAGGCTCCGCCCGCCAGCAGAAGCGACGCAAAAGTAAGAATGTACCCGTCCACAACCCACGTTACACCTGAAAGTGACATTGAAAGAGTGTTTTTCATATCAGCCATCGCCACATTCACAACGGTCACATCAAGAGTTGCCATGAGGAAACCAAGTGCGAGCACGATCAGCACGGATATGCCTGTTGATGATGTTGATTCTTGTATAGACCCGCTATTTTTCATTACAATTGCCCTTTCACTTGCTTGATTACCCAATCATCTATTTTTTCAAGATCATACAATTCCCCGACTCTGTCCATAACATGCTGCAAGGATTCTTCTCTCATAAGATTGGACCATTTATCCTCGATTTCCGCCATGACTGTCTCCAGCACACAGTGACTTTCACCCTCAAATACAGATTGCAGCAAGCCTTTCCCCTGATACATCGAACCTCTGCCTTCGACCGCTTGATAAACATCATAAAGCGTAATGTCAGCCAAAGGCTTCGTCAGGGTAAAACCGCCCTTCGTCCCTGGTAAGGATTCTGCCAAACCGGCTTGAACCAATGTTCTCATCAGCTTCTTCAAGTAAGACGGAGACACGCGCAATCGCTGGCTTATAGCCTCTGACGTCAAAGAAGCCTGTACCGGCAGCCGTGACAGTAACAGCAGCACAGAAACCGCCTGCTCCATTCCTGATTTCATTTTCATCCTATTCACTCCTGATTCATTATGGATAACTATTATCCATAATGAATCTCTTAGCAGCTTTTGTCAATAAAAAAAGCAAAAGAAACGGATCATTTCTTTTGCTTGGTATGGTTAACAAATCTGCTTCAGTTCCTCTATGTATTGAAGCGCTTCGTCATATTCTTCATTTGTATATTTTTGCTTGCTTTTGATGGTAAAGACTTTTTCTTTCTTTTCCTCATCCTCAAGCCCGTCAAAGTAAAGGATCGTGGAAACCAGCTCTAAAAACCGTGATGAACGGCTGTTTACACTGTCGATATAGCCTTTCATATCCGGCATGTCCAGATCAGCATGGTCTAAAAATGCGGAGCCTGTCTCAGTCAGCGAATACCGGTATTGAAAGTAGCCGCCCTTTTTTTCCTTCACCTCATGCAGAAATCCAAGGTTGCACAGCTCTTCAATCTGGAGCGTCAGTTCCTCTGAATATGGTCCGTAAAAGTGAAAATCATATTTCTCATAGAAAGGAAACTGCATTTTCTTGGCGATATAAATCATTTTCTGCAGCTTCTTTCGCCCGATGATTTCTCCAGAATCCGAGAACACCTTCATCAGTTTTGCATGTTCTTTCAACAAATTCCCGACATCTCCTTTTTCCTTCTTTCCAATTTCTATGTCAGTCCCAGCAGCTGCCGGATTTTCATTTTCGCTTCCGGATGTTTAGTGCCGTCACAAATCAAGTCCTTTGGATAGTACAGCTTGTGGTCCGTCCGCCGTTTACCTGAGATGGATTCCACAATAGCCGACTGTCTGGACAGCTCTTTAATTTGGCCGTTTTGCGTCAAGAGATGGATCGGCAGACGCTCCTCTTCCTCTCCTGGTCGGTAAAAATCGTATGGCAGATCTGATGAAGAATCAACGACCAAATAATAGCTCGGATCGATCCCCGCCTCTTTGAACAATGAAGTCAGCTCAAAATAAGCCGACATTTCTTCATTCGGATTGAATTCAACGTATTGGAAAAGCTGGCGGTTAATGAATCTGCGGCACAAGTCGGATAAAATCGCGTCTTCTTCATCCTCCCAGGCCTGGAAGTAATACAAAATAATAGATTCATCCAGCTTTACATAATCCTCCAGTGTCAATTTTCCTTCAAAAATAGAATAGAAATGAACCGGAGCGTGAGTGAAGACATAGCCTTCATCGTGCAGCTGCTTCGCCCTGTGAAGAATCTTCGTTAAAATGACCTCTGCACTTCTAGTCACAGGATGGAAGTAGACCTGCCAGTACATTTGGTAACGGCTCATGATATAGTCTTCGACAGCGTGCATTCCGCTTTCTTTAATGACGATCTGATCCTCGCGCGGCCGCATCACCCGAAGAATCCGCTCCATATCAAAATGGCCGTAGCTGACGCCCGTATAATATGCGTCGCGCTGGAGGTAATCCATGCGGTCTGCGTCAATCTGACTCGAAATCAGGCTGACCACTTGCTTGTTTTTATATGTTTTGGCAATGACTTCAGCAACATCCTGAGGGAAACCCGGGCTCACCTTTCTGAGCACCTGATTAACCTCCGTGTCTCCCAAAATGATACCTCTTGTAAAATCCTCGTGGTCAAGGTGAAAGACCTTTTCAAATGAATGCGAGAACGGCCCGTGCCCGAGGTCATGAAGCAGCGCCGCGGCCAAACAGAGTTCGCGCTCACTGTCATCCCATTCAGGGCGGCCTTTAAAGACGTCATCAACCATTCTTCTGACAATTTCATAGACACCGAGAGAATGGTTGAACCGGCTGTGCTCAGCCCCATGGAACGTCAAATAGGTCGTTCCGAGCTGCTTAATTCTGCGGAGACGCTGAAATTCACGGGTTCCGATCAAATCCCATATCAGCTTGTCCCGAACATGAACATAGCGGTGCACCGGATCTTTAAACACTTTTTCTTCTGATAATTTTCCATTTGGATACGCCATCGTCATTCCCTCTTTTTTTTAGCCGTGTTTCTATTATATCGACTCTATTCTTTGAAAACATCCTTGAATTTGCCCGGCGATTTGTTCCATCTTCATGAAAAACACATCTTGTGAAGCAAAAAAGCCTGACCTGAGGGCCGAGGCTAAGAAAAAATATGTTTTTACTTTTTTATTTTCTTTTTTACTTTGTCAATCAGCTCATCCTCTGTCGGAGCTGACAGCGGGCGATTGTTCACAAAAGCAAATGATTTTTTCCGTCCGGGCCCGCAATAAGATTGGCATCCTACCTCAACCTTTGCGTCCGGGTCCACTTCTTTCAAACGCGGCAGCAATGTTTTGATATTAGTGGCTTGGCAATCATCACACACTCGAAATTCATTAGCCATGACGTACGCTTCCCTTCATTTCTATGTTCATCTATGTGAATAACCTAAAATCACGTTTCAAAAAAAATCACATCACACTTCATTTTACAAGGATTCGACTGTTCCTGCAAGCCGCTCCATCCTTCGTATCTCCTATTCTTTCAGCCAATTTGTATAAATATTTTCCAACCTGGACATTCTAATACCATGAAAAGAAAAATGGGAGTTGAGATAAATGACAAAACAGCGACAAGACGCTTGGTCAGAGGAAAACGATCTGCTTTTAGCCGAAACAGTGCTTCGGCATGTGAGGGAGGGCAGCACTCAGCTGAACGCCTTTGAAGAAGTCGGCGATAAATTAAACCGGACATCCGCAGCCTGCGGATTCAGATGGAACGCAGTGGTCCGCCATCAATATGAAAAAGCGCTTCAGCTTGCGAAGAAACAACGAAAACAGCGGATGAGAGCGCTCGGAAACGGGCAGCCCGCGAAAAAAAGATTATTATATCAGCCTCCTGCCGTTGATCCTGAAATCATTCAAGAAACCGCTGCAGAAGAGCCGGTTAAAACGGAAACACCATCTGTCGAAAATGAGCAACCTTTAATGTCTGGCGAACACATGCCTTTTGTTGATGAAAGCTTTAAGGAAGAGTTAGCTAGTCTATCACACTTATTGTCTCCTCAAACGCCTGCAGCTGCGCCTGAGATGACGATGAATGATGTGATCCGCTTCCTGCAGAATTACGAAGGCAATCACGAGCAATCATCAGCATTAAAAATGGAAAACGAGCGTTTAAAGAAAGAAAATCAGGAATTGCAAAACAAAACAGAGCAGCTAGAGGCAGAAGTTCAAAAGCTTGAAAAAGACCAAAAAACGATCCAAGAAGATTATGAAACCTTGGTGAAAATTATGAACAGAGCCAGAAAGCTAGTTTTATTTGAAGAAGATGAACATGCCTCTCCGTCCTTCAAAATGGACCGGAACGGCAATTTAGAAAAATTAGCGGAATGACATAGAAAAATCCCAAAACGGGCAGCTGTTTTGGGATTTTCGCCATGTGCAAAATCCCCTTTTCTATTGAGAAAAGAGAATTTCCTCATTTTGCAGCCGGATCAGCTATTCTTGTAAAATGAGGCCAAGCTTATGTGAATCTATTAAGACATGTGAGCTGCCTCGGCCGTTTTTTGTTTCCGAGGCGCAGCAGAAATGACCAAAAGCCCCAGCATCATAAGCGCAATGCCCAGCCACGAGGAAGGCGAAAGCATTTCCCCTATGAAAAACACGCCAAGCAATGAAGCCGTCAGCGGTTCAGCTAAAGACAGCGTGACCGCCGCCGAGGCCGGAACCCCGGTAAGCCCTTTCGCAAACAAAAAGTATGCGGCACATGTTGCAATTAACCCGATGTAAAGGCTTGTTCCCAGTCCTCTAGGGGTCAATATCCACGAGATATCTAACTGCCATAATAGCGGCGTCAGCAAGATGGCGCTGATCATGAATACAACGGCGGAGGTCGCTCGCGGAGGCTGGGTTTTCATCATCGCTTTACTGATGAGCGTATAGCCTGCAAAAGAAGCACCCGCTCCAAGCGCCATAAGAACACCAGCCACATCAATCCGAACATTGGAACTGTCGGAAAACAGAAGCCAGCAACCCGCTAAAGCCAGCACAGTCGCAATCCACCAGGAGTTTCGCGGGCGTTTCTTCAATACAGCCCATTCGAGGGTCCCGGCAATGATAGGCGCACTGCCGATGGCAATCACAGTTCCCACTGCAATTCCCGTTTCTTTAACCGCTGTGAAAAACAGCGGCTGGTAACACGCCATACAAACAGCGGCTAAAAATACGAGCGGCCATGCCCAATTTTTCACGTGAAGCTCCCGGCTGATCCAAACCGCAAGCAGCATGGCGCTTCCTCCTATTAATAACCTGAACGCTCCAAATGCCAGCGGTGTGGCGCTTTCTGGAGCCAATGCCTGAACGGTTCCCGTGGTCCCCCAGAAAAAAGCCGCAATCAATACAAAAAGGCTGTAAATATTCCCCTTCATCTGCCTCTCCCCTTTAATATGGATGCTGATGTCATTTTATCGTTTTTCTTTTTGTCGTGGTTATCTGTATGTAAGAAGGACTTATCTGAAAATAAGATTATTGAGGTAAAATGCCGCTTGAGATAAAAAATGCATGCCGGCATATACAGCCGGCATGCGAAGAACGTTCACCCAAATACCTTTGCATTCCGCTCAGCCATCCGGACGAGGTTTTTCTCAAATTCCATTTCCTCATCAATGGACAGTCCAGCTGAATAAAGATGGGTGCTTAACGCTTTTAATTCCGTCAATAAAGCGAACATTAAGTCTTGTACGGAGATGTCTTTTTGAAGAAGCTCACTTAAGGACGCCATCGTTTCCGGACGTATTTCCGGATAGACGCCTTTTTTATCGTTTTGTTTGTCTTTCAGCGCCGCTTGATAGAATCGTCTGATCAAGTCGGCCCTTTCACTGCCGCTTTTATCTGCACAGAGATAAATTTGAACAGCGACTCCGCCGCGAACGCGTCTCTGAGAGATGCCGGCGAACTTTTTGCCATTTATACTGAGGTCATAGCTGCCGGGACAATAAGACCCTTCAATTTCATAGGCTTCGATCTTTGCGTTGTACGGTCTCAGCATTCGTCTCATCAGCTCGACCATCGCTTCATATCCTTTGTCTATATCGATGCCTTTCTTTTCGTCCTCGAATATGAGAGAGATATTTAAAACACCGTCATCCAATACGACGGCAAGACCGCCGGAATTGCGTACGATCACACGGTATCCTTCGCTCTCCAGCAAGGAGATACCATCCTGCAAAAACGGGAGGCGTGTATCCTGTATTCCAAGGACAATTGTATCGTGGTGCACCCATGAGCGCGCTGTCGCCGGCGACACGCCTTTTCCGACGGACATGCATAGCGTATCATCCATTGCGAAGGATTGCTTCGCATCAAATAAAGGGCCGAGACTGGATTGGTCAATGACTCTCCATTTCGGCTGCATCAGTAAATCAATCGGTTGGTTTGCCATCTATGTAAAACCCTTTCATGTTAGGCTTATTGAACGAAAACTATTATATCATTTCAGCAGCTGTGATTGATAATTGCTTTTCAGCATCGTAATAAAAATTTCTTTATTTTTTGTATTCTCCATGAGAGGAGAATGAATGTAAGACAGCTTGCGCTTTAACGAGAAATTATTAATATGCAGAATTGAAATTTCGCGGTGGATCAAATCCTTACGCAGCACGCTTCTGGATAGAACCGAAAGTCCCATGCCGTTAATCACCGCTTCCTTTACACCTTGATTGCTGCTGATGGTAAACATTGATTTCGGCCGAAGTCCATTTGAACTGAGTACATGATCGAGATATTCTCTCGTCCCGGAGCCTTTCTCTCTTGTCACCCACGCTTCGTTCTGCAAATCGCTGATCGAAATCTCTTTCCGCCCGGCGAGCGGATGCTGATTTGGAGCGGCAATGCACATTTCATCCTCCATGAACGGTTCAATTTCCAGCTCATTCTCGTTTGTATGTCCTTCAATCAGCCCGATATCAGCCTGAAGCATCCGCACACGCTCGCTGACCTCCTCTGTATTGCCAATCATGACATCTAGATTCAGCTCTGGATACAGCTTTTGCAGCTGGGCCAATAGCGGCGGAAGAATATACTCACCGATTGTAAAGCTTGCAGCTATTTTCAATTCACCCTTCACATAGTGATGATGCGCATAGATTTCAGCCTTGGCTTGTTCGTAGAGAAACACCATTTGCTTTGCTCTTTGATATAAAATGTCTCCTGTCGGCGTTGTCGTAAAGTGTTTTGGCGACCTGTTCAGAAGAGCCGTTTGAAATTCTTTCTCAAGATTTTTGATATGCAGACTGACGCTGGGCTGGGAGATCATCAGCTTTTCCGCCGCTTTTGTGAAGTTTTTTTCTTCTACCACCGCTATAAACGTTTTCAGCACGTCGTAATACAAAAACCCCACCCCTGTCATTAATGAAATATATGGTTATGATTAGTTTTCTTTATTGTACTCATATCATCCGTCTTGGTAAAGAAGGGCTATACAGAAGCGCAAAAAAGGCAGCCCTCGGTCGAGAGCTGCCATCGTCTTCATTTTTATTACAGTGCTTGCGCCGCTGTAATTAATGCGAGATTGTAAACATCTTCAGCGTTACATCCTCTTGAAAGGTCGTTTACAGGCATATTTAAACCTTGCAGGATTGGTCCTACCGCTTCAAAGTTGCCCAAACGCTGAGCGATTTTATAGCCGATGTTTCCTGCTTCAAGGCTTGGGAATACGAATACGTTAGCGTCCCCTTTGATCTCGGAATCCGGCGCTTTTTTCTCAGCTACAGATGGAACAAATGCAGCATCAAATTGGAATTCGCCGTCAAGTGTCAGTTCAGGCGCTTTTTCTTTCGCGATTTTCACTGCATCCGCTACTTTTTCTGTTTCATCAGATTTTGCTGAGCCTTTTGTAGAGAAGCTGAGCATTGCCACGCGAGGCTCAATGTCGAACATTTTTGCCGTATTGGCACTTTCGATCGCAATCTCGGCAAGATCTTGGCTGTCAGGCGCAATGTTGATCGCGCAATCTGCGAATACGTATTGCTCTTCTCCGCGAGCCATGATGAACACGCCTGAAGTCTTTTTCACGCCTTCTTTTGTTTTGATGATTTGAAGAGCCGGGCGGACAGTGTCAGCTGTCGAGTGAGCAGCTCCGCTTACAAGTCCGTCTGCAAGGCCTTTATACACCAGCATTGTACCGAAGTAGTTCTCGTCTAATAACGCTTTGCGAGCCTGTTCTTCTGTCGCTTTGCCTTTGCGGCGTTCTACAAATGCTTGTACAAGGTCTTCCATGCCTTCATATGTATGAGGATCATAAATCTTAACGCCGTCCAGCGTAAGGTTCAATTCTTTTGCTTTTGCTTGGATCTCATTTTCATTGCCGATCACAATCGGATTCAGCACTTTGTTTCCTGCAAGCTTGCTGACCGCTTCTAAAATACGCTCGTCTAAGCCTTCAGGAAATACAATTTTAACGTCTTTTCCAGCTACTTTTTCTTGCACTGTTGAAAATAAATCTGCCACAATAAAACCTCCTCAAAAAGTTACAAAAACGCTTTCTTTTACTAGCATACTCTTCTTCCAATCAAATTCAAACAGCCAACTTTCATTATAGCGCTTTCATAAAAAAATCTTATTTTTCTAACTAATTTAAGTGACTCAATCTTCCCTTATAGGTTCTTCTATTTTGATGGAGTT
This sequence comes from Bacillus sp. YP1, assembly GCF_000877815.1. Taxonomy (NCBI): domain Bacteria; kingdom Bacillati; phylum Bacillota; class Bacilli; order Caryophanales; family Bacillaceae; genus Bacillus; species Bacillus sp. YP1. Next base: position 3,506,674 of record NZ_CP010014.1, read on the forward strand.
ATACGGAAGGGATGTTCAAGGTTTCTCCACAGTAGAATCGGATAAACTATGGTATAGTGAAGGCAATCATGAAAAGATAATGGGAGTGAAGATAAATGAGTGAACAGCAAATGACGAATGAAGCGGCAAAAACGCTTGACGGCTGGTATGCGCTTCATGATTTCCGCACAATGGATTGGGCTTCCTGGAAGCTGCTGTCCAGTGATGAGCGCCAATCTATCATACATGAATTCACCGGGTTGCTTGAAAAATGGGGCGTAGCCCAAAAAGAAGGAAAAGGATCGCAAACTCTTTACAGCATCGTCGGCCAAAAAGCTGATTTTATGCTGATGATCCTTCGTCCTACAATGGAAGAATTAAATCAAATTGAGCTTGAATTCAACAAATCAAGACTTGCTGAGTTCACCATTCCGGCATACTCCTACGTATCAGTGGTAGAGCTGAGCAACTACTTGGCAAGCGGTGACGGCGATCCTTATGAAAATCCCCATGTGCGTGCGCGCCTTTACCCTGAACTGCCGGAATCAAAATATGTATGCTTCTATCCAATGGATAAAAGAAGATCCGGCAACGACAACTGGTATATGCTTTCAATGGAAGAACGCAGAAACTTGATGAGAAGCCACGGTTTAATCGGCCGCAGCTATGCGGGCAAAGTCAAACAGATCATCACCGGCTCTGTCGGCTTTGACGATTACGAGTGGGGCGTTACATTATTCAGCGATGATGTCCTTCAATTCAAGAAGTTAGTGTATGAAATGCGTTTTGACGAAGTCAGCGCTCGCTATGGCGAATTTGGTTCATTCTTTGTCGGCAATCACCTTTCGCTTGATACACTTCCTCAATTCCTATATGTATAATATCCCCTCCCGCCCATCCGGCGGGAGTTTTTCAATCCTCCTTTATCAGAATTTAAATAAAATTTGCTATTTTCTTCGTTTTTTCTTACGATGTAGATAATAATCCAATTTTTTCAAAGGGGTGTAGTTATTTGTCAAAACGAACCGCATTTGTTATGGGAGCCAGTCAAGGGATCGGGAAAGCAATCGCTCTGAAATTAGCAGACCAGCATTTTTCCCTCGTCATTAATTCGCGAAATTTGGATAATATTGAATCTGTCAAAGAAGACATTTTGGCCAAGCATCCTGAGGCGAGCGTCATTGTCCTTGCGGGGGATATGTCTGACCGGCATACGAGAGCGGGCATTTTTCAGGAAATCGAATCTCAATGCGGACGGCTTGATGTTCTGATTAATAATATCCCGGGCGGCGCGCCTGATACATTTGATAACTGCAATATAGACGATATGACGGCCACGTTCACTCAAAAGACCGTTGCCTATATTGACGCTATCAAGCGTGCTTCCTCACTGATGAAACAAAACGAGTTTGGCAGAATCATCAACATTGTCGGAAATCTATGGAAAGAACCCGGCGCCAACATGTTCACAAACAGTATGATGAATGCCGCTTTAATTAACGCCAGTAAAAATATTTCCATCCAGCTTGCTCCTCACAACATTACTGTCAACTGTCTGAATCCTGGTTTTATCGCTACAGACCGTTATCATCAATTTGTGGAAAATGTGATGAAAAAGAACAGCATATCCAAACAGAAAGCAGAGGAACAGATTGCTTCCGGGATTCCGATGAAACGGGTCGGATCAGCCGAAGAAACCGCAGCGCTCGCCGCGTTTCTTGCCTCTGAGGAAGCCTCCTACATCACGGGACAGCAAATTTCCGCTGACGGCGGCAGCATGAAAAGCATATAAAAACATCCCGCTTTTTAGCGGGATGTTTCTTGTAATGACCCGAACGGCAGGTTCAGCTTTTGAATCCGCGTGACAAATTCCCGCAGATCCTCCTGCTTCGACACCATTGAGATTCTGACATGCCTTTTTCCGTTGCTTCCAAAAATTTCGCCCGGTGTGACTACGACATGGGCATGCTCCAGCAAGTAATCGGAAAATTGGTGAGATGTCTCAAACGTATTCGGAATATCAGCCCATACGTAAAAGGTTCCTTTTGGCTTTTCCATCTTCCAGCCCAGTTTCTTTTCGCAAAGCGCCGTAAAAAAGTCAATTCGTTCCTTATAAATTCGTTTCAACGATTCCGTATGCTCCGGATCTCCAGAAAGCGCCGCACTCGCTGCCTGCTGCAGCCCGCCGAACATGCCGACAAATACATGATCCTGAAATTCATTGACGGCCTGAATGATCCTTTCGTTCCCAACCGCAAACGCCATTCTCCAGCCGGCCATGTTAAATGTTTTTGAAAATGAATAAAGCTCTGCTCCGACAATTTTGGCATCCTCTGCCTCAAGAAAACTGGCCGGTTTTTGATCGAATTCAAACGCTCCGTATGCAAAATCATGAATCAAATGGATGTTATGCTCTTTCGCAAAAGCAGCAGCTCTTGCATAAAAAGCCGCATCAGCCACAGCTCCAGTGGGGTTGTTCGGGTAGTTTAAAAACATAAGCTTCGCTTTTTCCAGCACGGCTGGATCAATCTTTTCAAAATCCGGCAGATAGCCATTTTCTTCATACAGCGGCATTTCGTAAAGCTCAGCTCGCGCCATCGTAATCCCTGATAAATATTCAGGATAGCCTGGATTCGGGACTAAAGCGATGTCTCCCGGATTGAGCAGGCATTGTGTCAGCACATACAATCCGGCTTTCCCGCCTCCGAAAAGCGCGACTTCCGTTTCAGGATTGATTGTCACTCCGTATTCCCTTTTATAGAAAGCAGCGATCGCTTCCTTTAAAAAAGGATAGCCCCTGAAAGGGCCGTATCCATGAAACGAAGGATTCAGAGAAGCCTCCCGCAAAGCCTCCACAATATGCGGCGGAGTGGGAAGGTCAGGGTTCCCCTGTCCGAGATTAATGATATGGGCTCCCGTTTTTTCCATTTCCTTTACCTTTTGAAAAACGAGAGAAAACTCTTGCCTTGGAAGTGTCTTGATGACATCGGACGGTGTTATTTCCATCTAAAAGACTCCTTTTTGCTCCGTTTTGTTATCCCGTTCCAAAAACGATTTGTTGACGAGCTTCGTATGCAGAAACAAACCGCATACGATCACGACAATCAGCCCCATAATGACCGGAGCGCTTAGGATGTTAATGAACATTGAACCAATAGAAATGCATAATCCGATAGACGCTTCGGCCACTGAAAAAATGCGCCCTTGAATCTGGTTTGCCGCATTTTCCTGAACCTTCACTTTTGCAAGCACTTCCCCGTATTCCATCGCGATGAAAAAGAGGATCGCCGCGATGACAGAAACAGCGAAAATCGGCGTAAATAAAAACAGCGCCAGCGAGACAATGGATAAAACGGTAAAGTACGTCAGGCCTCTATTGTTGTTAAAGCCCCATTTGCTGACAAGCGCCGCTCCGATGAACCCGCCGAAGCCGATGCAGAATGTGAGGATAAAGTTGCCGATTTCCCCGTCACCCAGAAAGCGGCTGACAATCGGAAAATAGCTGTACACAACTCCCCACAGCAAAGCCATCGTAATCATCGTAAACATGGCGTTTAATACGAATGCATTGGTTTTGATTTCTTTGAGTCCTTCTTTAAAAGACTGGAAGGCCTCTTTTATGTTTTCAGATTGAATCGGCACAAACTGCAGCTTGATGCGGCTGATAAAAAAGGCCGAAACCAGGTATGTCACACCGTTAAAGGCAACAGCCAGCTCTACAGATCCGCCTAACAGAAAGAGCCCTCCGGCAGCCGCCCCGACGATAATGGAGATGGTTGTCGCTTTTGCAAATAACGTGTTGATGCTTTTAATATCTGATTCCAAGGACGACATGACAGCGAGACGGGCGGGATTAAAAAACACGCCGCTTCCATAAGAAATAAACAGCAGGGCCAGAAAAATCAGCGGATACTCGCCTTTTGGAAGAAATGTGAGCCCCAAAAAGATGATGCCTCTGATGATATCCGTCCACAGCATGATCTTAATTCTGTCTAACCGGTCGACCAGAACCCCCAAAAACGGCTGAAACACCATCGGAATGCTTCTGACCACGATGACCCCGGACGTCACCCAATAATCGTGATAATATGTAGACAAAATGAGCAGGGCAGGGAGAACACAATAGTCTCCCATGAACGATAGCGCCTGCCCGTAAAGCAAGTATTTAGAGTTGGGTTTCAGCTGTTTCATACTGGCAGCACATACTTTGCCGTCAGCTTCGCATGCTGCTGAATTTGTCTGATTGATTCAGCCACATCCTGTGAATTACTGCCTTTCAGTTCAAATGCAGCAATGGAATTGAAAGCTTCAAACAATGTCAAATCAACTGAAGTGCCTGGTGCTGCGGCCGAAAAAGAAACGATTTCAGTATCCCCTTTTAAAAGCCCGTCAGGCAGATCGATCGCTTCAATGACCAAATCCTCAGCAGTTTCTGGAATCTGGCCATTTTGTTTGAAATGCTGCGGGTACAAATGGCAGTCGGCGACATAGTAAGGCTCTTGATCCAATAATCCGTCAGGCAGATCGGCGTCTTTTCCGAAACAGAGGACATCTAATAATAATTGCGCCATATCAAGGCCGAAAACCTTTTTAATGTTAGGAATCATATTCCAGCCGGCAAATCTGGCTGCTGATTCTATTAAACCCGGTTCTCTGTTTTTCATTAGCTTGATCTCTGTATGTGTTGCGCAATTTTGCAGGCCAAGCCCTTCATTTGCCTTTTTGGCAGCTTCGACAATTTTCTTTTTTGCCTCTTCATCCAGAATGGACGGCGTAATGTGGGATGTCTCTGTAAACCCGATTTGCGGCGTTTTATCATGAATGGCGATCGGGAAATACTCACCGTCAGCCATGATGCCTTCTATACTGATATAGTCGGAGTACCCTTCTGTTTGATACCAGTCTCCGTACTCACCCTGTAAAAATTCTTCAGCGATAAACGGCGCTTCAAACGTAACCGCCTTTGGCACGTTAATTGATTTCAGATAGTCATTGACTCTGTTAAATTCATCTTCTGCCGTCTCAGTGTCCGTAATCAGCGTTACACCGATTGAACTCGCTAAGTATGTAGGCTTTAAGATAAGAGGTGTGCCGATCTCTTCAAGAGCAGCACGGAAATCTTCGAGAGTTGTGACTCGTTTGTTTTTGATCGATTTGACTCCGGCCTTATTAAAAGCGTCCCTCATTTTATTTTTATCTCTGGCATTTTCGGCTGCCTGCACGCCGGCACCTCTCAAGCCCAGACGTTCACAGGCTTTCGCCATCGGAGCAATGAATAATTCATTGTTTGTTGTGATGGCATCCGCCCCAAACATTTCGGCAACCTTGACGATTTGCTCGACGACCTCTTCCTCAGGCTTGTTATGATCCTCATGCGCCCAATAAATGGAGTCAGGATGCTCAAAATCAGCTAAACTCTTAAAATAGTCTTTATCTTTTATGACCGCGACCGAGTATTTTTCAATCAATGCTGCATGGGAGGCTGTAATTGCAAAAGGTCTTGGAATAAAGCTGACCAAGTTATATTTTTCAGCAGCGCTTTTATAAAACATGTGCGGCGGGCAGCCTCCAAGATCAGCGATGACCAATACTGTTTTTCTCTCCATATGTAAAACACTCCTTCTCTATTGTGCGGTGTATCCTCCGTCTGCGGTGATGGCGCTTCCGGTCATATAGCTTGATAAATCCGAGGCTAAAAACAGCATCACGTTTGCGATTTCTTCAGGTTTCCCAAGCCTCAGCAGCGGATTTACCTTCGCCTTTTCTTTTTTGATCTCTTCAAGTGTGCCTTCATTATTTTCAAGGAATGATTTTTCATTCAGCGGTGTGTCGATGATCCCCGGGCATACGCAGTTCACGCGAATGTGATGCTTCGCATAATCAACGGCCATTGATTTAGTCAGCTGCAAAACCCCGCCTTTGCTGGCGTTATAAGCAGGAATATCAGGCCATGCCACGAGTCCGCCGACAGAGCACGTATTAATGATGTTGCCCTTGCCGGCGGCCAGCATATGCTTGAGTGCATGTTTGCTCATTAAAAACATGCCGGTCAAATTGACTTGCAGCACCTTGTTCCAATCGCTGAGCTCCATCTCGTGAATAGGCGCCACGATTTCGATGCCTGCATTATTAATCAAGACATCGAGCCCGCCAAATGTATGAACCGCCGATTCAACTGCGTGCTGGCAGGCATCTTCGTCTGTGATGTCCGTTTGCACAAAGTGCAGCCTGTCATTATTTTCTTTTCGTACCATTGCTTCTCCCTGCGCTTCATCAATATCCGCCACAACCACATTGGCCTGCTGGCCCAAAAAAGCCTGAACCGCAGCATAACCAATGCCTGATGCGCCTCCTGTTATGAGGACGGTTTTATCGGTGAGGTTCATGATCATTCATCCGCCTTCATTTTTTTTGCTTTTGCCCTGTTATAGCGCGGCGGGAAGAAGATATTAATCGATTTTGATTCTTTTTCTGAACGGTTGATGGCACCATGATCTTCGCGAGGCTCACAGAAATAGGCTGTGCCGAATTTCATCTCGACTGTGCAGCCTTCGACCGTCATGTCATAGCCGCCGCCGATGCAGATGCCTATTTGTTCATTCCGATGTTTATGGAAAGGCATTTCTCCGCCATTTCCAGGGATTTTGGCAAGCATAATTTCTACCCAATCCTCAACAAAGAACGTAACTTCCATGCCTGGCAGCAGGTCTCTTGTTTTGAAAATATCCAAAAAGTAGTCCTCAGGACTTGTATATGTTTCATCAGCTTTCAGCCGCTTGATATCAATAGCAATCACTTCTTGGTCTGTGTCGTTTCTTGCCCCGTGAGGCACATGCGGCGGCGCGATATAGGCAGATTCCAAGGCTGTCATTTTTCTTGTCACATCTCCGACAGTCATCATCAGCTCGCCAGAAACGACCATGCCGATTTGGACCTCCTTATGCTGATGGGGTTCAACATTGGTATGCGGCGGGACGTAAGACATTAATACTTCAGTATCCCCTCGTACGGTTGAATACTGCCTCACTCCGTTTTCCCATTCAATTAATTTCGGTGTCGGGAAATAAAGCTCCTGCATATCTTCTTTAGTTTTCATCATCAACGTCTCCTTTTCCAAATAATGACCAGCTCATTGGAATGCTTTTGAATGTTTTTACAAAGGTTAGCCCGTACTTTTGCCGTGCAAGCTCATTGGTTAAGGCAATGTCATACAAACCTTCTTTTACTTTTCTTGCGGCTTGACTGGTTGAATTGACTAGTTTGAAACGAACATCTTTGCGGGTAAAATATTTTATTAAATTAATAGGTGAAGGATGTGAAACAATAACAGATGTATCAAGCATATCGTCTCTGAATTCAAAATCAGGACGAACAGCCAGGCCGTACATCGGTGTATCGCACCTGAAGATCTGCAATAGCTGCAAATCCGGCCTCATGTAGAAATGCTTAATGCCATCGTAAGCATGTGGGACGATGGTATATTCCAGCGGGCTTTGGAGCGTCCTTTCGATGCACGATTCAAAAGTATCATGCAAGGACAATTTACTGTTCAGCCCTTGTAGAAGAGTAAAATTGGAAATGAAATGCTTTGCTGCGTACTCACTGCTTGTCCCCTCAGGGCCGAGCGTGTTGACTGTAATGAGTTTGGATAGTGAATCAGTTCTTTTTTTTGTCTGAATGCTATTATCCAATATAATCATGAGCACCAACCAATCTTTTAAAATTTTAAGTAAATTTTATCCAGTGGAAATTGAACTGTCAATGTTTTTTGAAAATATTGATAATTATTCCCATACAAACAAAAAAACCCTTTAAAAAGGGTTTTTAATTATAGGAATTTAGAAACTTTGTTTATTGAGATAAGGACTGATCGGCCTTCTGCTCAAGTTTGCCGTACTTTTTATATGCGAATACACTGAGCACAAATCCGAGGACTGTGATGGCGGCGCAAATCAATCCGACAGCTGCATAGCCGTATGCCACATATACGGGTCCCATTAAAGCAGAACCTAATGTCACGGCCAGATTCGAGGCGAGACTGTAAAACACCATGACTTTTCCTCGATGACGCTCTGAGCAGTCACTCAAAATGGTGCTGAGCAGCGTCACCGTCAAACTTTGCATTAATCCCCAAATAAATAGGCTGGCGATTAACAGAAACATAGACGCCGGCGCATATGGTAAACACGCCAGCAGAACGCTGATGACCCCCAGCGCAATCAAAAGGGAGCGCATTTTTCCGATGCGGTCGGCTATCTTTCCTGTAATCACACTCATGGAAAACCCGATTCCATAAATCATGATAAATAAGCCCGCAGCCGTGTTTCCTCCGGTAAAAACGTCCTGAAGATAGGTGCCTAAAAAGGAATACATACCGTAAAAACCAATCATATTACAAAAGGTTATTGTGATATAAACAGGTACACGAGGGACTTTCAGCGCATCCCGGAATGTTCCTGCGGGCTCTTCTATTTCTTCCTTGCCGCTGTTTTTATGTTGGGCATGGCGGCGCATTTCAAGGAGAATCAGCAGAACAACTAAAACACCCATCAGGGCGAAAATCCAAAACGTCCATCTCCAATGCAGGACGCCGCCGATAAATGATCCGAGCGGCACTCCGAAAATCAGCGCCAGCGACCAGCTTGAAACGATCAGTCCCATCACCTTGCCCCGGTATGTATAAGGAACACGATCACCGACAACTGCGTAAGCGGTCGGAACAAACGCTCCCGCAGCCAATCCCGAAAGCGCCCGGCCTAAAAAGAAGAAAAAAATATTTTGAGCTAAAGCGCATATCACCGTTCCTATGATAAAAATCATAAGCCCGGCCAATAAGCTCAGTTCTCTGGAGTATTTATCGCCTAATGGAACCAAAAGCGGCGCACCGATAAAAATCATAACGCCGTAAATACTGATAGATAACGCAAGGACGCTGACATCTGAGCTGAAGGCTTTTGCTAAATCCGGCAGCAGCGGTGAGATCACAAGCTCTTCAGATCCGGCTGCAAATACCCCCATCGTTAAAGCCAGTGCCAACAATAACGGAAAATGATGTTTTGTTTTGATGTCATTGTTTTGATTGCTGTTCATTCTTTCTCAAACACCTCTTCCATAATCTTCTTATCATAAAGTTGTATTATAGTTTAGCATTGTTTTTTCTCTATTTACAATTCGAACGAAATCTTTATAACTTTTATTATTTTCATTTAAATCACATTATATATTTCTATATTTCATTCTAAAAATACATAAGGGTGTAACGCGTAAAAAAGCTCTCCGGCCTCCCGGAGAGCTTTTTCTATTGCGCCTCTGTCTGCTCTTTTTCAATCGGTTCATGATTTATACGCTTTTTGATGCTTAGATGATAGTATGCATAACAGAAAATAATGATCGGCACACCGCAGTATAAGCCAATTCTTTGATCCGGAATGAAAATAAGGCTGATCAACACGCAGCCATATAAACAAAATCCGAGAATCGGGACTAGCGGATAAAGCGGCGTTCTGAACTCCAGATCATTCACATTTCCGCCTTCAGCAAGGAAACGTCTGCGAAAGAAAAATTGCGACGCACAAATGGACATCCACGCGACAACTGTCACCATGCCCGAGATTGAGATACACCATAAATACACTGTTTCTGCGGCCATGACACTTGTCAGCAGCGAACAGCCTGAAATGCCTAGCGTAATCAGCAGGGCATTCATCGGCACGCCTTTTTTTGTCAGTCTGATGAGAAAGGATGGACCCATTTGATTTGATGAAAGTGACCACATCATACGCGACGCCGCATACAATCCCGAATTAGCAACAGATAAAATGGCCGTTAAGATGACAAAGTTCATGATATCTGCCGAAAATGGGATGCCGATTTGATCGAGTACCGCTACAAACGGGCTTTCAATCACCCCCGCCGTTTTGTACGGAAGGATGGCAACCAAGACGAACATAGCGAGCACAAAGAAAAACAGCGTGCGCCAAATAACATTTCGAATGGACTTTGGCAGTGTTTTTTCCGGGCTTTCACTTTCCCCTGCCGCAATGCCGACAAGCTCCGTTCCCTGGAACGAGAAGTTCACCATGACCAGCGTAAACATAACGGCCAGCACCCCATTAGGGAAAAGCCCTCTATCAGTCATAAAGTTAGACAAAAAGGGTGTCTCCTGTCCGCCTTTAAAGTCAATCAAGCCAAACACGGCGGCTCCGCCAATCACAATAAATAATATGATCGCCGCCACTTTGATGCTTGAAAACCAAAATTCCATTTCTGCAAAGCTTCTGACAGAGAGCGCATTAATCAAAAAGATGACGATGCCGAACACGAGGCACCATATCCAGATCGGAACGGAGGGCAGCCACCTTTGCATCAAAATGCCTGCTGACGTCAGCTCTAACCCCACTGTATTCGCCCAGCTGAACCAATACAGCCAGCCAATCATAAAGCCTGTCGACGGTCCCAGAAATTTAGTGGCGTAGGCCTGAAACGATCCGGCCACCGGCATGGCAACAGCCAATTCTCCTAAACAAAGCATGACGAGATACATTAAAAATCCGCCGATGATATACGCGGCAATGGCGCCGAGCGGTCCCGCCTGGCTAATGGTAAAGCCAGAGCCTAGAAACAGCCCAGTGCCAATCACCCCTCCCAAAGCAATCATAAACAAATGCCTGCTTTTCATGCTGCGCTGCAATTCATTTTTATGATTCTGCATCATCCTTCCCCCTTTGGTTCTTTTGCCGTGATGGTCATCCGGTAGCTTTGCAAAAGGTGAACGGTGGTTTGCTGTATGAGGAGAGGCAATACATGAAATGTGTACGGTTTATAGACTCGTTCTGTCCATTTATGGCCGTCTTTTCCGTACACGCCCATATTAATGGATGGAATATTCAGCTTGCGTATGTCTTTGAACGGAATGGTCCCAATCATATTCCACCCAGGGAAGTTCCTGATAAAAGAATCAATTTCGCCATCGGTTTCGTGCAGTGATAAAAAACTGCCGTCTGCCAAGTAGGGGAAAAACTTTTTGAAGACAAATGTTTCACCTGTCGATTCAGCGGTTTTGTCAGCCGCTTCTTTAATCACATGCTGCAAAAGCTGATCTCTTGCGCTATCTTCTTTCAAATAGTTATGCGGCAGGTAAGGAGGTGCGTAAAATAGAATGACTTTTGCGCCTTGATCGGGGTCAAGCTTTTGAAGCTCTTCGATTGCCTGAAAGCATCTCATGCGAAGTTCAAGGTGCTCGTTGGCTTTGAATGTCTGCTCGATACACTGCTCGGGATCTATCCCCCGGTTTCTCAGCTTTTCTAAATATTGCTCCAGGCTATACACTTGAATGTCCCATGATAAATGTTTCTTTGGCAGATTGGCTCTTTTTACATATTCTTCATAATAATCTGATAATTTTTGTTCTGTCTCCTGGCATGCTTCCTCAGTGACTTCAATAAGCAAATCCATCATTTCTTTTGCTGTTCTTTCATAAATAAAACAATTGAAATACAAGCTGGTGCTGACAGCCGTTTGCACATTATAGGATTCCTTGTTATCACGCTGATACAAACAGGATGGGGGCAGAACCAACTCCCCTTCAACCTTTTCTGCCAGATGGATGTTATTGTGGAGACGGCTTGTGATTTCAGATGAAATGAAATTCGGGTCAATCCCTGCCAGTGTATCGCCAACATGGACTTCCCGCCCGTGGATGTAAAAGCAAGGCAGCAGTTTTCCCGCGGCTCCGGTATAGATATATCTTGTCTGATCACCATCGTAAAGCGGGGTAATAAAATCCGTATTAATAGCAGCCAAATAGTGAAGCTGTTTTTCTTTTTTTAACCGGTTCAGCTCTGAAATGCTGGCGAGAATGCCCGAATGCTGGCTCTCCTCATCGGGATTGGCCATAAACAATACATTTCCCGGCAACGTCTCAAGGTTCTCCGAAAAATGCAGGAGATTGGCTAAATGCACGGCGATGCCGCTTTGCATATCGACAGATCCTCTTCCGAACATCCACTCGCCTGATTTGGCATCCCGCTGAACATCCTGATCGAACTCATAGCGGCTGAAATACTCGGCCAATTTCTCACAATCAAAAGCGATATCCTTTAAAGGGCCGAAATCTTCGATTCCAACTGTATCCAGATGGGCATGGTAAATGACTGTATTACGGCTTTCTCCATGTCCTTTAATAAACGCAAAAATATTTTTGCGATTGTATGGGTCATTGGGAATGACCTGTTCCCACACATGACTGGGGTTTTCCTGAAAATAAGGATAGCTCGTGATCACTTCTTTGATGAAATCTGCTTTTGTCCCTTCTCCAACGGTGCCGTTCACGCTGCTGAGGCTGACCAGAGATGCTGTCAGCGCCTCCACTCTTTCAGCCGGATTCATGTGACTGATTTTTGTATACTGCATAAATTGTCCTCCTGATCAAAAAGTTGAAATCGTGCGATCCGCTAAAGAATCGCACGATTTTATTTCTCTCAAATCAAAAAGCTTCGGACGTTGTTTTGGCTTGCATATGAAGAATTAAGTAATCGGGACCGCCTGCTTTTGAGTCTGTTCCTGACATATTAAAACCGCCGAACGGCTGATAGCCGACAATTGCTCCGGTACATCCTCTGTTAAAATATAGGTTTCCGACATGGAAATCCTCGCGTGCCCGTTCAATGTGCGCACGGTTTTTCGTCAGAAGCGCACCTGTTAATCCGTATTCCGTGTTATTGGCAATCTCCAGCATATGATCGAAATCACGCGCTTTGCAAATCGCAACAACCGGGCCGAAAATTTCTTCCTGCATCAAGCGGGCGTTTTCATCAACATCTGCAAAGATCGTCGGCTGAATAAAGTAGCCTTTTGAATCATCGCCTTCTCCGCCGGCCAATAGCTTGCCTTCAGATTTGCCGATTTCAATGTATTTCATCACTTTGTTGTAGGATGCTTCATGAATCACGGGACCCATATACGTATCAGGATCTTCTGGATTGCCGACAGTCAGCGTTTTGGTCAGCGCCACAGCTTTTTCCACCACTTCATCATAAACATCCTGATGAATGACCGCGCGGGAGCCAGCAGAACACTTTTGTCCTGAATATCCAAATGCTGAGTACACGATAGAGGATGCAGCAAGGTCAAGATCAGCGTCCTTGTCGACAAGCACTGTGTCTTTTCCGCCCATTTCTGCAATTACCCGTTTGAGCCATTTTTGGCCCGGCTGCACTTTGGCGGCTCGCTCATAAATCCGGCAGCCGACTGCACGGGAACCTGTAAATGAGACAAACCGTGTTTTCGGATGCTCAACTAAGAAATCACCGATCTCCGCTCCATCTCCCGGAATGTAATTCAGAACGCCGTTTGGCAGACCCGCTTCCTCCATGACCTCGACAAATTTTGCTGCCACTACCGGGGCTGCGTCAGCCGGTTTTAAGAGAATCGTATTTCCTGTCACAATCGCTGCCGCCGCTGTTCCCGCCATAATCGCAAGCGGGAAGTTAAATGGAGAAATGACGATGCCGACGCCAAGCGCTTCGTAATGATATTGATTGAACTCGCCAGCACGGCTCTTCACCGGAGCCCCTTCCTTGAGCTTTAACATTTGGCGCGCGTAGAACTCTAAAAAGTCTATCGCTTCAGCCGTGTCCGCATCCGCTTCCTTCCACGGTTTTCCCGCTTCCTTCACAAGATAGCTTGAAAATTCATGCTTTCTTCTGCGCAAAATAGCCGCTGCCTTAAAGAGAATATTCGCGCGGTGCTCCGGTCTTTGTTTTTTCCAGGAATCAAATGCCTGCAATGCGGCTTGCATCGCTTTTTCAGCAAGCTCTTGATCCGCTGTAGACACGTACCCAATGATCTCTTCTTTATTTGCCGGGTTAATGGAAATGATTTTGCGGTCCGTTTCAATTTTTTCTCCATTTATGACAAGCGGATAATGCTTGCCGAGCTGAGTGTTTACAAAGGCCAATGACTCCCCAAATGCAGTTTTATTCTTTGCTTCCGTAAAATCGGTAAATGGTTCGTGCGCGTATGTGACTGTCATATGTAGTCCCCCTCGTGTTATGAAATATATCTTCGCATATGAATAAAAATGCAAGAATCATGCCATTTTCTTGTCTTTTGCTGAAAAAACTTGTTGAATCGAACAGAAATTTGTCTAACAGGTGATCATCTTTCTCTATTTCCGATCTTGAACGCAAATTTATTTTGCGATTTTTGCTCTTTAGGCAAAAAACAAACGCAAAATTATTTTGCGGAGGCTTCTCAAATTAGACCCATCCGCGGAATCGCGATGCTTCTGCCGATTTTCTAATGCCCGTCATGTAAGCCGCCAAACGCATATCCACTTTATGTGTTGCCGCTGTCTGATAAATTGTTTCGAACGAGCTGACCATGACGTTTCTCAGTTTTTCTGCAACCTCTTCTTCTGACCAATAATATCCTTGGTTGTTTTGCACCCATTCAAAATAAGAAACCGTGACGCCGCCAGCACTCGCCAGGATATCCGGCACAAGCAGCACGCCTCTTTCATTCAGGATCTTAGTGGCATCAATGGTTGTCGGTCCGTTCGCTGCTTCAACGACGATTGACGCCTGAATGTTATGTGCGTTTTTGGCTGTGATTTGATTGGAGATCGCGGCAGGCACTAAAATATCGCAATCCTTTTCAAGCAGCTCCTCATTTGTGATGACGTCAGTAAATAAATTGGTGACCATACCGAAGCTGTCCCGTTTATCGAGCAAATAAGGGATATCAAGGCCGTCCGGGTTGTAGAGCCCGCCATTGGCATCAGAAATCCCGATCACCTTCGCGCCCGCATCGTGCATGAATTTAGCCAGGAAGCTACCCGCGTTTCCAAAGCCCTGTATGATGATGCGCGCGTTTTGCAGCTTGATCCCTTTTTTCTTCACCGCCTCTTCAATACAAATCGTGACGCCCTGTGCCGTCGCCGTTTCCCGTCCTTGCGATCCTCCCAAAACAAGCGGTTTACCTGTAATAAAGCCCGGAGAATCGAATTCTCGCAGCCGGCTGTACTCATCCATCATCCACGCCATAATCTGCGAATTGGTGTACACATCGGGAGCTGGAATATCCTTTGTCGGACCGACGATCTGGCTGATGGCACGGACATACCCCCTGCTCAGCCTTTCCAGTTCTCCAAATGACATTGTCCGCGGATCACAAATAATACCGCCCTTCCCGCCGCCGTAAGGAAGATTGGCAATCCCGCATTTGAGCGTCATCCAAATGGATAATGCCTTTACTTCCTCTTCATTAACTTCTGGATGGAAGCGAACGCCCCCCTTTGTCGGACCGACAGCATCATTGTGCTGTGACCGGTAGCCTGTGAACACTTTGACGCTCCCATTGTCCATTTTGACCGGAATGCGGACAGTGAGCATTCTCTGCGGCTCTTTCATGAGTTCATACATATCTCCCGGATAACCCAGCTTCCGAAGGGCTTCCTTAATGATTGTTTGGGTAGACAGAAATAAGTTAAGAGCTTCTTTTTCTTCATCTTTCGAGACTTGCTTTGCTGACATCTTTTTCACCTCATTGTTTTTTTGGCCGGCTTTAATGTAAGCGCTTTAAAAAATCAGCCCGCCAATTCCTTTCTGCATCGGATTCACCCTTATCATCATGCAAGATCCGTACCAGCTTTTGAATCCACAAAAAAAAGAGACTGAAAACATCTCAGTCTCTGACTACAAATCTATCGATTAACGGGGATCAATCACCAGCTGCGTTTCAGCATAAAAACTGCCGATTCCCAAACCGTTTACTACATCGCCTTTAATCGTGTAAGTGCCTGCGCGAGGAAGCGTTTTGCGCACCATGACGAGGTCAAATTCGGATGCGCCTAACAAATCAAGCGTAAGCGGGAGTCTGACTGTTTTTCCATCGTTTAAAATCTGTGTTTCTTTCAGTGTTCTTCCATTCACTGAATCTCTTGTCGTAGCATGAAACCCGTCAGGAAATTGAAATTCTACCGCTCCGAGAGAAAGCACCGCATTTGGTTTATATGTCACTTCAATATCAGAAGTGGTCCACTCTTTCGTGCTGTTAATTGTTTTTGCCTCGATTGATGCAGACTGTGCATGAGCTTGGCCCGAAGGAAGTAAGATTGATAGTAAAACAGCTGAACTGATGAATAATGAAGATACGAATGAAGTTCTTTTTAGCATGACATTTCCCCCTAATTGATTGTTGAAATTTGGCCAGAGCGTCCTCTGCAGAAAAAGCGCTTTTTCATAATTCGCGAATTACCAGTTCTTTTTCTTAAAAATTAATCTATCATCATTTTCCATGGAAGTAAATGTTTTTTAAGGAATATTAACACTTGGAATTCAATGAGAATTCCTTCCTGTTTATACAAGGTTCAAATGGACGATTTCTCTCTCTTTTTCTAGTAACATCCGCCTGACATTTTCTATCTTTTATCCTATTTTAAAAAAGGGCAAAAAAAGTCGAAGATGCCTCTGCTCTTCGATTGATCACGTTCCTATTTTTATCTGAATTCAGTGTTCCAGTTAAAACCGATCGTCTCATCATTCCACGGAATTCTTTTTTCATCAGGCTGATCCGGGTTATACGACATGGTGGTAAAATAGATAATTGTCAGCGGCGTCTCTCCCAGCACTCTATATCCGTGAGCCACCCCTTTTGGGATTAATAACAGCATCGGGTTGTCTTCGCCCATATAATAGACGTCCGTTTCTCCTTTTGTCTTTGAATCCTCTCGAAGATCGTATAGGACAACCTGAGCGTGGCCGGTTGGGAAGAACCAGAGATCATCCTGCTTCTCATGATAATGAAATGCCTTAATCACACCCGGATAGCTTTTCGACCAAGAGGCCTGCCCAAAATGCTCAAGGAGATTCTCATCGTCCCGGACCAGCTCAGCAAAAAAGCCTCTGTCATCGCTATGCTTCATCAATTTTTTCACCTTGACTCCATCAATCACACGCACTGCTCCTTTCCTGCAAATACTCTCGTAACGCTTCCCGCCAGTGGCGGGGGCGGATGCCGGCTTCTTCAATAGCCCGATGGCTCAGCACAGAGTATGCCGGGCGGGGCGTTTTGTTCCCGTATTCCTCTGTCGTTACAGGCAAAATGGCTGTTTCCAGCCCGCTTTCTTCCATAATTGCCGTCGCAAACTCATACCAGCTGCATATGCCTGAATTGCTGACATGATAGATGCCCGGCGGATGGCTGAACAGCTTGATGACCGCTTCTGCTAAATCCTTCGTATAAGTCGGCGAACCAATTTGATCGCTGACAACCCGAAGCTCTTGTTTCGTTTCAGCAAGCTTCAGCATGGTTTCAACGAAATTACTGCCGCCATGTCCGTACACCCACGATGTTCTGATGATTGTGCTGTCTTTTGTCGTTAATCGTATCAGTTCTTCTCCGAGCCTTTTGCTTTTGCCATAAATGGTTTTCGGATCGAGGGGATCGTCTTCCCTATATGGCTGGGTTCCTTTCCCATTGAATACATAGTCCGTGCTGATATGAACATATTGAGCTCCGATGCGGGTTGACTCAAGCGCTGTATAATAAGCGCCGATTCCGTTAATCAAGTACGCTTTATCAAGCTCTTTCTCGCATTGATCAACCGACGTAAACGCGGCGCTATTGACCACGATATCCGGCTGATAATGGCCAAACGAATGCCGTACTGAGCGCTGGTCAGCAATGTTCATCATCTTCTTTGTTAACGCAATGACCTCATATCCGGCTTGCTTCAGCTGGCGGCATAGTTCCAAGCCAAGCTGTCCTCCCGCCCCAGTCACCAATACCTTTGTCAATCAGATCACCTTCTCATCGGTCATTGTCTGTATACCACTGAATCGTACGCGCAATGCCTTCTTCAAACGTCACTTCCTGCCGCCAGCCCAGTTCGTTTTTCAGCTTTGATGCATTGATCGCATAGCGCCGGTCATGCCCTTTTCGGTCTTCCACGTGGGCGAACAATTCCTCACAGCCCAGATGTTTCAAAATGACACTCGCCAGCTCTTTATTCGTGCGTTCATTTCCGCCGCCGATGTTATACACCTCGCCGTCGTTTCCTTTTTCTAAAATCAGTTTGATTGCGCGGCAATGATCCTCCGCAAACAGCCAGTCTCGGATCTGGAGTCCATCGCCATACAGCGGAACAGGCAGGCCCTGCTTCGCATGACGGATAATCGTCGGAATCATTTTTTCGCTGTGCTGATAAGGTCCGTAATTGTTGCTGCATCGTGTAATGATGGCCGGAAGCTTGTGGGTTTTCACATAAGACAACACGAGCAAATCTGAGCTTGCTTTACTGGCTGAGTATGGGTTATTAGGAGAAAGCGGCGTCGTTTCTGTAAACGCGGGATCATCCGCTTTTAAATCCCCGTATACCTCATCTGTTGAAATATGAATCAGCTTCTTGGCTTTTCCTTTCAAGACCGCTTCCGCCAATCGGTATGTCCCCATGACATTTGTGGTGATAAACGGCTCTGCTTGGGAAATGCTTCTGTCCACATGCGATTCTGCTGCGAAGTGAATGACGCCATCGTAGGTCTCATCAAACGCGCGGTCGATATCCTCCTGAACGCTGATGTCCCCTTTTACAAAGCGAAAACGGCTGTTTTGTTTTAATTTTTCCATTTCCTCCGGGTGGCTGGCGTACGTCAGTTTATCTAAAACGGTAATGCGCGCATCCGTTTCCCTCAGCATGAGCTTTGTAAACGTGAGCCCGATGAAGCCGGCACCGCCTGTAATTAAATATGATTTTGCCATCACTTTTCGTCCTGTCCTTTCCGTAAAGCCTGGTGTACAAGCTGGGAAGCGAGATAAAGCGATTCGTGAGTTCCGGCATCTACCCACCAGCCTGATAACACATCATACGTAAGCTGGCTGTTTTCGATGTATAGATTATTCACATCGGTGATTTCCAGCTCGCCGCGCTTTGATGGTGATATTTGTTCAATATACGAAAACACCTCTGCATCATACATATAAATGCCGGTAACACAAAGGTTGGTCGGTGGCTGTTCGGGCTTTTCGATGATGGAACGAATCCACTTGTTTTTCTCATCAATCTCAGCAATCCCGAAACGTTCCGGGTCATCAACTTCTTTCAGAAGCACTTTTGCTCCTTTCCCCTGCTGTTCAAAGCGTTCTGTATAAGGCTTTAATGAATCTTCAAATATATTATCACCTAATAATAAAATGAAAGACTCTTTTTTCGTAAAGCGCTTTGCATAAGACAGCCCATCCGAAATGCCCGTTGCTGCCGGCTGTACTTGATAAGTGATAGTAACGCCAAGCTCTTCCCCGTTCCCAAGCAGTTTGTAAAATTGCGGCATATGCTCCTTTTGGCTGATGAGTAAAATGTCTTTTATTCCGGCTTCCTCCAGCTTCATAATCGACCAGTATATCATCGGATACGGGCCTACAGGAAGCAAATGCTTGTTGACGGCTTTCGTTAAGGGCATAAGGCGTGAGCCGTTTCCTCCGGCTAAAATAACACCTTTCACATTAACACTTCCTTACATGCATTTTTATATCTCTTGTTCATATAAATCTTGAAGAATAGCTGTTACCCGTATAATGCCTTTGCCATCCACGAGCGGCCTTCCTCCCTTGTGCAAAGAAAGGCGAAGAGGATAGCTGCTCATAATGCGTGACATCTGATAGATGAGTGTTTCATCCGGTACAAGCTCACCCAAACCAAGATCAAGAGCGGCGCCTTGGCCAGCAAATGTTTTTGCTGTTGCCGTTTGATGCTCAACCTGAGAAAGAACAAGGCACGGCACGCCGATGCAAATGGCTTCATATAGAGAGATGCCGCCGGCGACAATGGCTGCGTCCGCTTGTTTCATCAAACCTGCCATATCATTTGTCTGTTCGATCATCTTGTACTGCGGCTTCTTTTCGATCCGCCTTCGGACTGCCTCTTGATGCGGTGAAGCGCTCCCCATTACAAACATCATGTTTTTGTCTTTTATGTCGGGGACTTGATCAGCGGCAGCCAGCACTTTAAAAATAAGCTGCTTCGGATCACTTCCTCCTAATGCAACAAGGATATTGCGGCAGTCTTTCTTAAGTGTGTAATCCTCTCTTGCGGCCTGAAAGGCGGGGTGAAGAATAAGATAGTCCGGACCTTCATAAATGCGTGTGTTTCCCTGAACGTACACCCTGCTTCTGATGTCACCGTAAATTCCGTTAATGACTGCGTCACTATATTGAATTGATTTACCGTTTTTCTCTTCAAAAAGAACAATTTTCGCATCTGTCTCCGTCTTTATTTTCTTTAACAGCTCTGCAGGCGCGCCTAGAATATCAAACAAAAGCAAATCAAGCTTCTTGCTTTTTATTTCCCGGAGAATAAATTCGTGCTGCTGCAGCTCCGGCTTTACGATGACACGCCAATGCTCTTCATGAAGAAACGCTTCAGACTCCTGATTCGTATAAAACGTAATCAAGCATCGCTGTTTGAGCCCCTCCGCAAGTCTCTTCATCCGGACAACATGGCCCATTCCCTTTTCATAGCCGCCGTCTGCGAAGATCCCAACACGCATGGCTATTCAGCCTCTCGTTCGATTGCCGCATCGGGGTTCCGGTTCAGAAGGGTGATAAGCTCTGAGGCGGATACATCGGGGCGCTCGCCTGCTTTTTGATAGAGAGCCTTTATCGATTCATAGTCTTCCTTTGTATCAATGGTCAGCCGATATTGAGGGGCGCGAAATCGTTCCGGCGCCTCTAAAAACTGAACACGATAAAGAGCTGGATGATTCCTTATATATAACGTGACATGCTCCTGATATTGATCCTCCATATTCTGAATACGGCTGATGTCAATTAACAGGTTGGCGTTGACCACTTCGCCGCAAATCCCTAATGGGGCATTCAGGATATACGTATAATCTGATCCTTGATCAAAATGCGCCTTAATCATTACATCGAGCAGCTCCGGATCGACAAACGGATTATCACCCGTTAACCGGATAATGACTGACGGTTTAACAGCTTCTATGACCTTCACAAACCTATCGAGGACACGTTCTTCGCTCCCGCGGAAAACACGAAAGCCTTGTTTGATACAGTGCGCCTCTAATATATCGTCAGTTTCTTTGTCAGACGTGGCGATGACAAGATTATCCCGATCCTTTTGGTAAAACGCGCTTTGCCGGACACGGTGAACGAGAATATCAAGTAAACGATTCGATCCGAGCGGCCGAAGCACTTTTCCCGGAAGCCTTGTTGAACCCATTCTTGCTTGAATGATAAAGAGAATATCATTCATGAAACGGGCTGTCCTTCAGTAAAATGTCATCCCAGACAATGCCTGTGTCGGCTGGAATGTCTCTTACAGCCCGAACACCGCTGGTCAGCAGTTCAAAAAATCTCGGGTGCAGCCCCTGCGGCTTTTGTCCGGGCCGAAGCACTGCGATATTGTCTTCACTAAAGGCTTCACCTTTTTGAATCGGAGCTGTTGTAAAAATGCCTCTGTATGCAAAATTTCTGATTTCTCCTTCGATGGAGGTTGTTGTTTTGTATGAACTGCCAAGCAGTTTTTCAGAGACCGGCTTTGTGATCCCCTGTTTCAGCTCAGCTTCCGTTTTCCTGATGCCATCGACCATTTCTTTCAATTCATCCGGATTTAATGCAAACGAGTGGTCGGCACCCGGCAGATCTTTATCGATCGTAAAATGCTTTTCTATCAGTTTTGCTCCGAGCCGAACCGCGGCACATGGCGCTTCTGTCGGATGCTCGCTATGATCGGAGAAGCCGATTACTGCCTCAGGAAAAGCGGCGGCAAGCATCGGAATGACGCTGAGGTTGCTGTACTCCGGCGGTGCTGGGTATTTCGCCACACAATGCATTATGGCAATTTGATTGTTTCCCTCTGCCCTGATGGTGCGCCAAGCTTCGTGAACATCAGAGATTTCAGCTCCGGCTGTCGAGAAAATCATCGGCCTGTTCAGCCGGGCGACATATTTGAGCAGCGGGAGATGGTTAATTTCATAGGATGCGATTTTAAAAGCGCTCGGCGAGGTAGACTGAAGCAGATCAGCTGACCCCTCGTCACATACCGTACTTAAAAAGATCACCTGCTTTTCGCGGCAGTAATCCAATAGCGGTAAAATCCACTCAGCAGGCATTTCCATAGATTGAACCAAAGAAAAAATAGAGACGTCCTTGCCCGCTGCCGTCTTGTACAAACCAGGATCTTTCTGGTACATCCTATCAGCTTGGAACATTTGAAATTTCACGGCATCCGCTCCCGCTTCCGCCGCGGCGTCTATCAGCGCAAAAGCCTGATCAAGCTTCCCGTCATGATTAATCCCCGCCTCAGCAATAATAAAAACAGGAGCGTCTTTGCCTACAGTTTTATTCGCGATCTGAAACGCTGCCATTATTTCGCCTCCTTGCCCGGCCAAATATGATAATAGTAATACGATTGTTCAGCGGTAAAGCCCATTCGTTCATAAAGGCGGATCGCCCTTACATTGTGAAGCTGCGTCCCCGCTGTTACCGTTCTATGCTTCTGGGTCTCCGGTTGTTCTATGAGATTCGCCAATAAATGAAACGCAATACGTTTTCCTTCAAATCCCGGCTTTACAGCCATCAAATCGAGAATGCATTCATCATCTCTTGATAAGCCCTGAAGATAGCCGATGACCTCGCCATTGTGTTTAGCGACAATATTGACCGCCGCCCTTCCATTCAGATTGTTTCGTGTCCACTCCTGAAATATTTTGTTTGCTGCATCGCGGCTGAGATGAGGATCCTGAAAATATCTGCTTTTTGTAAACGAGTCTCGGGCCAGCTCACATATCGCTTCTGTGTCTCCGGGCTCAGGCGGGCCCAGTTCAAAAAATGGCGGTGTTTTGTCATAAAAAGACGGAGGCATCGCCAGCTTCAGCAAACTCCCGACAAAGTAAGAGGATGGCTGCTGCTGTATCACATGCGCGGCTCCGATGTCTTCAGCCGGAACGCGGACAAAGATAAAATCCGTTTCATCCATTTGGCGTACAGTATAAAAAGCTTCAAACAGCCTCTTTAGCTGCCCGGTACTATTTGCGGCAAGAAGTTTGACGTTCATGACTTTCTTCTGAAGCACCTTGCTTTCCCACAAAGAATCTTCGTAAAGCAATACGCCTTGGAGCCTGCTGTTTTCAAAAAGGCCGAGGGAAAATTGATACGGAACATCCAGTGTAAGCTTTCTGCTTTGGAGAAATTCCTCAATCGCCTCTTTGGAAACATTTTCTTTTACCGTATACACTTAATCAGCCCCTTTTACGATATCCCGCACAGCTTCAATGACATCATCTACATCGTCGTCAGACATTGATGGATAGAGCGGGAGAGAAAGGGTTCGTTTATAGTAATTCATGGCATTCGGAAAGTCCGCTTCCTTATATCCAAATTGCTTTTGATAATACGGATGAATGTGTACTGGAATAAAATGAACGCTAGTGCCGATATTGTATTCATCCTTTAAAGCCGTAATCATTTCGCTGCGCGTAACTCCGGCCTTTTTTTCATCAACTTGCAGAACATATAGATGCCAGGCGTGCCTGCCGTCATCATGGACAAACGGCGTGATCAGCCCAGGAATCTGCTGAAAAGCGGTTTGATAGCGGCCGGCAATCTCTTCTCTCCGTTTCTGCGTATCATCCAGCCGTTTCAGCTGATGAAGTCCGAGGGCCGCCTGCAAATCAAACATATTCATCTTATAGCCGGGCGATTCGACTTCATAGTACCAGCTGCCATTTGAAGAATAACGGTTCCATGCGGCTTTACTCATGCCGTGAAGGCTTAGCACCCGGATCTTATCGGCAAGCTCCTCATCATCAGTCGTCAGCATGCCGCCTTCCCCTGTCGCGAGGTTTTTGGTGGCGTAAAAGCTGAATGCCGTTGCATCCCCGATAGAACCGATCATTCTTTGCTTATAAGTCGTATATACCGCATGTGCCGCATCCTCCAGCACGAATAAACCATGATTTTGGGCAATAGCCAATATTGCATCCATATCGCAGGACTGCCCGCCAAAGTGGACGGGCACAACTGCTTTCGTTCGCGGTGTGACGGCCGCCTCAAGCTTTACCGGGTCAATATTGAGCGTGTTTTGGTCAATATCCGAAAACACAGGCGTCGCTCCCGTATGAATAATCGTATTGGCGGTCGAGCTGAACGTAAGCGGAGAGGTAATGACCTCGTCCCCGGGCCCGATCCCTTTTGCTTTCAAAGCCAAAAATAAAGCTGCGGTACATGAATTCACCGCCACGGCGTGCTTCGCCCCGACAAACGCGGCAAACTCTTTTTCAAACTGCTGAACCTTCGGGCCTTTAGAGAGCCATCCCGATTCAAGCGTTTCTGTAACCTCCTGAATTTCTTCCTTACCGATTAACGGCAATGAGTAAGGGAGAAAATGATTTCTCTTTTGCACCATTTCTTTGCGCTCCTATCATTTTATTCAGTATCTTCCCGCCTGTAATCAACCCCTGTTTTGGCTTTCAGTTCCGCAAATAAAGCATTTGTTGATTCTGCCACCGGATAATTAGCCGCTATGAATGCCAGGCGCGCCTCTTCTGCTTTTTGATGCACGTCGGGACTTCGAAGAACCTCAACCAAGGTGTGCGCCAGTTCATCCGGCTGGTCAAACATAAAATCGCCAAGAGACTCATAATACGGATACGAGCGATTTCCGGACGATTTTCCGATCAGCACAGGCTTTTGAAACAGCATGGCTTCAAGACCGACTGTCGAGGTTTGCGTCACTGCGGCATCAACATACGGCAGCAAATCATAAAGCTCCAGCTCCTTTTTGATGACTCTGCATGCTTGATGTTTTTTCGCCGCCTCGTGATACAGATCAAGCTTGTTTTTTCCGATTTCCCACGGGTGGGGTTTGATAATGATTTGCAGCTGCTTCTGATCAGAAAGCCCCTGCAGCACACCGGAATAAAAGTCTTCTGAAAAGGGCTGAGTGGCAATGAGCACAATTTTTTTAGTCGGCTGAAAAGCAAGTTTTCGATAGAATATGGACATATCCATAGGCGTTCTGTTAAAAATCTGATCGAAGCGGGGATGTCCCGTTACGAGAATCTGCTCGGGTTTACAGCCTTTTCGTATGAACCACTCTGCTTCATACGCACCAAAAACAGCTTGATAGCTTGTAAAAACAGGAATGAAGGCTTCATCTCCCATCAATGCGCCATGCTGAAGACAAATGCTGACGGCCCCTTTTCTTTGACACATGAGAGCGAGCACCCTGCTGTAAATGTCTTCTGCCGTTCCGACAATAACAGCTGAAATCTTTTCCTGTTCAAACAGCGCATCAACTGTATCAATGGCCTCTATAAATAAAGGAATATCTTTGAAAAGCCGGTCGCGAAACGCTTGATCACCAAATGCCGGGTGATCATCATAAGGGGCGAGAAGCGAACAGGCTGTTTCGAGATACTGCTTCGAATCGCCTTTTTGGCATGAATCCGCAATCTCCCGCTTGCTAATTACAGGCAGATCACAATAATGCGGCAAACTCCATCTGGCCAAAACAGCCGTTTTTTCAGGATCAAATTGATAGTAATTTTCGTTTGAAAAACGCAGGTAATCAAAGTGCAAAATGACTTTCCCTTTAACAGGTTCGTCATTTGTTTTAACGATGTTTTGGATTCTTTCTTCAAAAAACGGCTGAATCTGTCCCTCATCGATATGCTGATCCACCGATCCGAATAATTCCGGTTCTTCTTCCATCATCACCCTCAGTTCAGGGCTGATGTATTGATAAAAATTACTGATAAGCCCAAGCGGAATCCCTTTGTAGCGAAGTTTGTCAAAAAGCTCCACGTACTTCCGGTACAGCACCCAATAATTGTTTAAATAGGCCGACAAGCTCTCACCCCATTCCAAGCTTTTTTAATGATTCACGCAGTTCTCGGCAATTTCGCTGCGGAGGAAGGTTCCTGACAAATTCATTTTTTTCTGATTCAAACAGCTGAAAGTGAATCGATTGGTCGGTAATATAATTCAGGTCCAGCTCCTCATCCAGTGGGTAAAACGGATAAAAATGATTGACTCTCCAAAAGAACCGCGCATCTCCTATACGGTAAAACGCCGGGCTTTCATCCCAATAGGAGCCAAACTTCTCCTTTACCTTCTCAAGCACCGAATACCTGTGCATCACCGAGCAATGATCAATTGCGCACGGTGCGTTCCATGTCACTTGAGCGGCAGGCCTGACAGTTTCTTTTACAATGTCGCAATTCTCGTTTAAATGATAGGTTTTGGAGGCTGAGTAAATCACAGCCTTTTCAGGATGGGTATCGAGCTCCCGCACCATTTTCAGGAGGCGGTCCGGCATATAGATGTTGTCATCCGTCGCATAGGTGATATATTCACCCTCCGCCATATCAATCGCCTGATTGATCAGTGCCGCGTATCTCGTTTTTTCTGTTCTTTCCTTCACTCCAGATATATCGCTTTGATAAAAACGCACTCGGTTATCATTCAAAAAAGGACGGATTACATTCAGCGTCTCTTCATTGGAGTTGTCATCCATAATAAACAATTCAAAATCTGAAAACGTTTGTGAGAGTATGCTAGAAATGGACTTTGCCACATAATCGCTTTTGTTATAGCTCGTCATAATGACTGATACTTTCGGCAAATCCTACACCTCCTTCTTGGAACTTCACACCTGAAACTATCGTTATCTTATGTTGCTTATGCTCAAGTTGCGCTAGGGATACAAACCAATATGCGAAAAGTTTGTGTATGTCTCTGAAAAACAGCGGATGCCCAGAGCGAAATCTGATCGGTCCGCTGTTCTTTTTCAGCATAATCCAAGCATCAGCCTCATAAGGTGAAAGAGATAAAAATCGCACCAGCGACTAAGATCGTTTTCCATCGGAGGTGAGTCATCGCGGAGCGTTCACCTATACATCCAGAACATGTTTTGAATGGTTTTCATAAAAAGGAGGAACGATATGAAACCGAAAAAAAATCAATATCAGCAAATGCAGGCATTTGATAATATGCAGGGGTATCAGCCTCAGTTTGGTGCCAACCCGTACCCGCAGCAAGGCCAAGGCTCACAAATGCAGCCAATGGGGATGCAGCCAATGATGCCAATGCAGCAGGGACAGCAAGGACAACAAGGACAGCAGGGATTTGGATTCCCGGGCCAGCAGCAGGGCGGCGGTTTTCAAATTCCATCGGGGCCTACACCGTCAGGACCGGGCCAAAGCGTTCCCGGCATGCTGCCTGTTGAGGAATCTTACATCGAGAATATTTTGCGCCTGAATCGGGGAAAAACGGCCACCATTTATATGACATTTGAAAACAGCAAGGAATGGGGCTCGAAGATTTTTCGCGGCGTCATCGAAGCTGCGGGCCGGGATCACATTATTATCAGCGACCCGAAATCAGGAACACGCTACCTGCTCCTGACAATCTACCTCGATTACATTACATTTGATGAAGAAATTGCTTATACGTATCCATATTCCATGGCGTCCTATTCGCCAAGATAAGAAAAAAGCCAATCACTCATATGATGAGGATTGGCTTTTTTGTTTATAGATATTTGACGGCTGCGACAACGATCATAATCCAAGAAATAATAAACGCCACACCGCCGAGCGGGGTGATCGCTCCAAGAATGGAGATTTGCGTCACACTTAGAATATATAAGCTTCCGGAAAACAGCACAATTCCCGCAAACATCAGCCAGCCGGCTGTCGTGACACTGCCTATGCCGGATAATTTATCAGCCAGAAACGCGACAACGAATAACCCAAGGGCGTGATACATATGATACTGCACGCCTGTGTGCCAAACCTGAAGATACTTATCAGGTATTTTCCCTTCTAATCCGTGAGCGCCGAATGCTCCGAGTCCCACGGCAAGCAGGGCGTTAATGGCCCCTAATATGATAAAAACTTTCATCTATCTCTCCCGCCTTTTCGTTAAACTCATATCATTTATCTTATCGCACCTGCACCAAAATTCAATGTTTGTTCTCCGTTGACACGAGATTGTCGGATTTTCTCCTGCGCCAAAGCTGGAACTGGTCAGCTGCTATTGCAGCAAGCGTCCCTAATACGAGCCCGTTGCTTAATAGAGAAATAAATACTGGATGCAATCCCTTTAACGCAGTTTCAGGAACAAACATGATACCGACCCCTGTCAGCAGTGAGATACCGATGATAGACCTCACCCTTTTTGATTCTTCTTTCTCATACGAATCAAATTCGGCAAAGGCCAGACCGCCCATTGCGGAGAACACAACAAAATTCACCGCAAATCCAACGGGTGACGGCAGGCTCGCAAACGTATTCATAAAAAACGGGATTACGCTGATCACGATAACCAGAATACTGCCGAGCATAAACGGTTTTTTAGAAGGCATTTTGGTCGTTTCAATAAAACCCGCGGCTCCCGAAATCGGAACAGGCGCAATAGCTCCCGTCAAACCGCTAAGCAGATGGCTGAATGAAGCGGCAAAACCGGCATGGCGTTCATGATGCTTTCCATCAGGCTGTTTGCTGAATTTTTTCACGGCGATGTCCACAACCTTCATGCTCGCCAGCATATTCACAATCAGCAAGATGGTAATAAAAATAGAAGTGATGATCAGGCCGCTGTTAAATAACGGTGTCCCAAAAGGAAACAGGGAAGGCAGCTGAAACAGCCGGTCCGGCATTTCAATCGGCTTTGCCGCTCCGGCAGCCGCAAACAGCACCCATCCGCCGAACAAGGCTACTAAAATAGAATATTGCTTAAAAAACATGATGTTCGAATTTGTCATTATAAAGGCGGCTGCGATCACAACAAGCGCCAGGCCAAATACAAGACCGTCCACCCCGTCCTGTCGATAACCGATTCCGAGAATTCCTTTTATAATGGGCTGACTCAGCTGCATGACAAGAAGCAATAAATAGACGCCCGTTACAACCGGAGTAAACAATTTTGCAAGTCTGTCAATGACCTTGAAAACACTTAACAAAAAGAAACATACAGCGCTTACAAGAAGAGCTCCCTGCAAACCCCGCAGTGTGTCTCCATATGTCGCAAACACAGTTCCCGTCAGCCCTGCGTAGATCGTATACACTCCCCACCACAAGCCGGCTGGGCTTTCATTAATCGGCAGTCTGTGGCCTTTCAAACACTGAATGACGGCGGCAATTCCCAGTACAAAAAAAGTGCTTTGAATCAATCTTGCAGAATCTGAGTGATCCAGATGAAACGACTGGGCAACCGCCACCGGAACAACTATCGCCGCAGCAATGATAAACGCTGTCCATTGCAGCGCGCCAAGAACCAATTTCACGTAAGCTCAACCTCTCTCTTTAAAAATCAAATAAAGACTCTCCGTTTCCATCCTCTTCCTGCTTCTCTTTTTCTTGCTTTCGAAATTTGTTTAATCCCGCGCTCCCCATCATTTTTTCCATCATCAGCTGGTCTGTCGATGGCGGCGTGGCAGGACTTGGCGTAACGCTCGGCTGTATGCGGGGCGCGCTCACGTTCTCCGGCTGATCAAGCACGACATCACACAGAGAACGGACAACCGCTACATAACGCTTCAGCTCCTCATCCCGTTCAGCTGTTTTTGCTTTTTTCAGCTCCTCTTCCATCTTTTGAATTAATGCAGATATATGAATGTTCATGAAGCACCCTCCAAAAAAATAAATGTTGTCTTCCTGCATTTTATCAAATTCCTGCTGTAAACGCAGATATGAGTTTGTTATTTTTTCTGACAAACCTTGCGCGATTGACAAGCAGAAGAGATTTTTCACATAATAAATCACCATACCTTACAAAAAGGAGAAACGGAATGAACAGCATCCCCTCTATCATCAGCAAGCATAAAGCCTATTTTGCGGCGGGACATACGAGACCGCTTGAATCGAGACTGAACATTTTGCGAAAGCTGAAACAAGCCGTCAGAACTCATGAAGCCGATCTCATAGCCGCTCTCTACCAGGATCTCCACAAATCCGAGCAAGAAGCATACTCAACAGAAATCGGAATCGTCTTGGAGGAAATCAGCTTTGTCATGAAACGGCTGAGAAAATGGTCCAAGCCGAAACGAGTCAAAACGCCGTTGACTCATCTAGGCTCCAAAAGCATCATCATCCCTGAGCCGTATGGAACCGTTTTGGTGATTGCGCCTTGGAACTATCCCTTGCAGCTGGCGCTTTCTCCGTTGATTGGAGCCATTGCGGCGGGGAACACGGTCGTTCTCAAGCCATCAGAATATACGCCGGCTGTTTCCGCTGCACTTTCGAAACTCATCAGCAGCGTTTTTCCGACCGATTATGTCGCTATGGCAGAAGGCGGGCCCGACGTCAGCACAGCATTATTACAGCAGCCCTTTGACTACATTTTCTTTACAGGCAGCGTAGCCGTGGGAAAAATCGTCATGGAGGCCGCCGCCAAACAATTAATTCCCGTAACCTTGGAGCTCGGCGGCAAAAGTCCCTGCATCGTCCATAAAGATGCTGACATTCAGCTTGCCGCCAAACGCATCGTCTTCGGGAAATTTACAAATGCGGGACAAACCTGCATCGCACCGGATTATTTATTTGTCCACGAGGACATCAAAACGAAGCTCACAGAAGAAATGAATCGTGCGATCAGAGAATTTTACGGCCCTCAGCCGGAACGGAATCCGCAGTACGGCAAAATCGTCAGTGAACGGCACTATCAGCGGCTGCTCAGCTTTCTGAATGACGGCATCCCACTCACAGGCGGACAATCTAATCCCAATCATCACAAAATTGCGCCGACCATTCTCGAACAAGTGAGGGATGACTCTCCAGTGATGCAGGAGGAGATTTTCGGGCCGATTCTTCCGCTCTTTACATACCGCGATATCGGGGAAGTCATTGAAAAAGTCCAATCGCGCCCTAAGCCGCTCGCCCTGTATCTCTTCACCACAAACAAAGAAATTGAGCGCGCTGTTTTAGGAAATCTGTCGTTTGGCGGGGGCTGTGTCAATGATACGTTAATGCATGTGGCGACGCCGTATTTGCCATTCGGCGGCGTCGGGGAAAGCGGCATCGGCAGCTATCACGGATTTGACAGTTTTAACACATTCACGCACAAAAAAAGCGTCGTCAAACAAACGAACCGCTTCGACTTCGCATTTCGTTATCCTTCCTCCAAAAACGGGCTGCGAATGATTCGAAAAATACTCAAATAAAAAAGCGCAGATCACCTGCGCTTTTTACAAATCCTTAATACACCAATCAATCGGCGCCTCTCCCATTTTCTCCAAATAGGCATTCGCCCGGGAAAACGGTCTGCTCCCGAAAAATCCGTTTCTCGCCGAAAACGGGCTGGGATGCGTCGATTCAATGATAAAATGCTTGGACGTGTCGATCCGTTCTTTTTTCATTTGGGCATGCCGTCCCCATAAAATAAAGATAACCGGCTGCTCCCTTTCATTCAGCACGTCAATAATTCGGTCCGTCAGTCGCTCCCAGCCTTTTCCCTTATGGGAATTCGCCTGTCCGCGCCTTACTGTCAGCACAGTATTCAGCAAAAGAACGCCTTGCTTTGCCCAGCTCACAAGCGACCCGTGATTCGGGATGCTGCACCCGATGTCCTGCTGCAGTTCAAGAAAAATATTTTTTAACGAAGGCGGCTGCTTTACACCGGGCTTGACAGAGAAGCTTAAACCTTGAGCCTGTCCCGGCCCGTGATACGGATCTTGTCCCAGAATGACGACCTTGACATCATCATATGATGTATAATGCAGCGCATTGAAAATATCCCGGCTGTCCGGATAAATCGTTTGCTCCGCGTATTCCCGCTTCAGCATTTCTCTGAGCTCTTGATAATACGGTTTCTCAAACTCTTCCTTTAGCTGATTCCACCAGCTGTCTTGTAAAAGCTGTTTCAAGATTCAGGCCCCCTTACGAACGATGAAGTCTGGAATAGACAGGCTCGCCATCCCAAACCATTTCACTTTTTGCTTCCCGCCTCTTCATCTCAGGCTCTTCAAGCAGGACGGCAAAGTTTTTCGTCGGCAGCTCCCCGAGTCCGTGCTTTTCACTTAAACGATCCAAATATTGCTTCCGCTTGGCGCCAAGGTCCGCAGACTGATTGTCTCCCGCGTCACTGAAGGCATAAATCACACTGGCGCAAGGGACACGCTTCACCCGGTAATCCTTGGCCACGCGTAAATAAAAATCCCAATCCCAGTAATTGTGCACATCAGCATCGAAATACCCGATTTCATCATGCAGAAAACGTCTGTACATGCTGCCCGACGGCACGTATGTAGAAAACACTCTCATATCCTCATAGTCAGCGGTATAAGCAAACAATTTCCGTGACACTGGATATCTTGTTCCGTTTTTCTCTTCAAACGAAACTATTTCCGCATCAGAATGAACGAAGTCTGCCGTTTCTATTTCCTTTGCCATTTTTTCGATATGCCCTGGCGTAAAGAAATCATCGTCATCACACAGCATAATGCAATCGCCAGACGCCTCTTTTACACCGGCATTTCTCGCAGCCACATGCCCCGAGTTCTTTTCTAAATTGATGACAGCAATCGGCAGCTCCGGATACAGTGCTTTGACCAGCACGACCGATTCCCCGGCATCATTCACAATAATAATTTCATAAGGCTTCAAGGTCTGGCGGGAAATCGACTCCAAAAGCTCACACAAAGCCGGAATCCGATTATAGGTCACAATTACGATAGAAATCTTCATGATGCTCTCCTTCTCATTTTCATAGTCATGTACTATTAAAACATATATTGGACGGGAGATCAGTGGGAATATCCTACTGAAACGGCATACTACAATGATAGAAACAGCAAAGTGGCTCCGATCAGAAGCACCATGATCAGCATCAGATCTCCAAAGACATGAAAGATATCTTTCATGCGGACGCCATTCGGAAGGATAAGACGCCACAGCTTAGATTGATAGACCGGCAGCAGCACCAGTGCATAAGAAAGACACAAAAATGTAAAAGCCGGCGGCACAAAAGCACAGCCTGCATCGTCCCAATTCATCATGATGTCTTTCATACTAGATCCATCCAATAAAAACAAAGATATCATGAGGGCTAGCAACACAAAGGACCCCAATTGAACCTCAAACAGGCGCATTTTCTGGTTATATGCAAATCGGACCGCCCAAAACCAGACATAAGCATATGAACATAGCAGCGTAAGAATGGCACCTGCTGTAAAGACGACATCAGGCAGCCGATCAAGCAGAAAAACAAAAGGCAAGCTGGCTGCCATAGCCAAGAGCATGCAGCCACCAGTAAACAAAAATACTGCCCCATGAGCTACAAAACCATATAAACAAGAGCTAATCCTCACGACATACACCTCCTTTACATAGAAATTCTATGTATATACCTAAAAAATCAGACAAGCTGACGCCTGCCAATATAACAGCCCATTCGGCCAAATAACGGAAATAACAGCGTTGCAAAAGCACAAGTTCCAACAAACCAAGGTGTCAACAAGGATTGAAACAGCGCAGCAGGAATTACATTGAATAGAAAAACAAGCATAAAAATGACGTTTGGCACCATTGAGATCAGAATCGTATGTAGAACAAGCTTTTCTCCACGTTTTCCAAACTCCTTCACGCCTTGATACCCAATCAGCACCCAGTAGATCATATATGCAGCTAAGATCAGCCAAACAGAAACAGAAATGCCTTTCCATACTGCTTGAACAAACGGTGATTCAAGCCATACATGCATTATTGTAATCGCAATGCCGACAGCGAATAGGGCACTGTTACAGAAAAGATGGAACATCAAAAACGCACGGAACGTTACTGGCTGTATTTTCTTAAACGAAGAAACAATGTCAGTTGGTGTTCCAAACGCCTGCAATAAAGTCTGCATAGCTTCCTCCTCACTCTTTCCTTCCTGAAAAGAACGAAACAGATGATGTTCAATATGGCTCTCAATCTCTTCTATCATCGCCTCACCCTCAGGAAGCCCTTTAAGCCCGCTTTTCATTTCGGATATATATGTTTCTTTATCCATTTTGTCCGCTCCACTTCAGTATTCGGTCCATCATGGCTGAAAATACGCTCCATTCCTTCGTACGTTCCGCCAGCACTTCTTTGCCTTCGTCTGTAATCCGGTAATATTTGCGGTCCGGTCCTTTCTCCTGCTTCTCCCAGTAGGAAGAAATATATCCTTGGCGTTCAAGCTTGTGAAGAGAAGGATACAAGGTCCCTTCTTTCATCTGCAGTTCATTTCCGCTGCGGTTTCCCATTTCTTTTACAAGCTCATAGCCGTACATCGGCCGCTCGTTCAGAAGCGTCAATACCAATATAACCGTGCTTCCCTTAACCAGCTCACGATTTAACATCTCAAAACCCCTACCTAGTTTTCTTATGTAGCATTTTACGAAAGCCCCTTGAGATTGTCAAATGATTCCTATAGATCTTCTATATTGTGATACAGAGAAAATCTAACTATAATGAAAGACAAAACACGATGGAGGTTCAAGACATGTCTATGCATAAAGCACTCACCATTGCCGGCTCAGATTCCAGCGGCGGTGCTGGGATTCAAGCTGATTTAAAAACATTTCAAGAAAAAAACGTATACGGGATGACCGCCTTAACGGTGATCGTTGCGATGGACCCAAACAACAGCTGGAACCATCAGGTATTCCCGATCGATACTGATACAATCCGCGCCCAGCTTGCAACAATTACGGACGGCATCGGCGTGGACGCCATGAAAACAGGAATGCTGCCAACCGTTGACATTATCGAGCTTGCGGCAAAAACGATCAAAGAAAAACAATTAAAAAATGTGGTAATTGACCCGGTTATGGTTTGCAAAGGTGCTAATGAAGTCCTTTATCCGGAGCACGCCCAAGCCCTGCGTGAGCAATTGGCTCCGCTAGCCACTGTCATTACGCCAAACTTGTTTGAAGCCAGCCAGCTCAGCGGCATGGATGAACTAAAAACAGTTGACGATATGATCGAAGCCGCGAAAAAAATTCACGCACTCGGCGCTCAATATGTCGTCATTACAGGCGGAGGCAAACTCAAACACGAGAAAGCCGTTGATGTTCTCTATGACGGAGAAACAGCGGAAGTCCTTGAAAGCGAAATGATCGATACGCCTTATACACATGGCGCAGGCTGTACATTCTCAGCAGCCGTGACAGCGGAGCTTGCCAAAGGTGCGGAAGTCAAAGAAGCCATTTACGCAGCGAAAGAATTCATCACAGCGGCCATTAAAGAATCCTTCCCGCTAAACCAGTATGTTGGTCCTACGAAGCATTCTGCACTGCGCCTGAATCAACAATCATAAAAAAAGGGGCTGCCTTACAGAGAGGCAGCCCTTTTTAAATCACCGAAGACTTTTCACAGAAAAAACTGCCGATCCCATCGGCAGCCTGTTTATTTGATTTTTAAATTGTTTGCAGATTTCCTCAAAAATGTTTCTATCGACTGAACAAAAAGTGCATATTCCTTCATTTGTTCATATGCCCGCGTGAGAATTTCCGCCGTTTCACTGTGCGGCGTTGTTCCGCCAAGCATTTTTTTCAGCTGAAGCAGCACATCCTTATATTCTTCTCGCTTATCTTCAACTTGGTTAGCAGCCTTTTCCAAACATTCCGGTGTTATCTTCTGTTCATGTATATTCAAGAAAACAACTCCTTTTACAGAAAAAAATAGTAGGTTATCGTTGAAGAATAGCACAGATGGCTCAGATTTCACATAAGAAAATAGAAGGATTTTCTACATAAGTGTCCAAATTCCGACATTCATTTCAGATTTCCCGGTCGCACTGGCTGTTACTTCATGATTTCCCGGGAAAGGAAAATATCTTGCACTAAAGACCTCTTCTCCGTTATTGATAAAGATTTCCACAGATGACGCGTCGAGAAACATGTGTACGGTATGCAAATCCTTGATGCGGCAATGTCTCGCTTCTGTTCTTTTTCCGTCAAAGCTCTTTCGTTCCAGCGTAACAATCCCCTCGTCTTTATGGAAGGAAAACGTAGCCGTTCCGCGGATACTGATTGAAAAGCCAGACTCCGTATGAATGTCTTCCAGTAGAATCTCAGTTCTTTCAGGTTTTTCCACTGGAAGCGCACCAGATGATCCATGCATGTTGATGTGTATTTTTTTCTCATTTCTGCGCATGGCTTTTAGCTCAGGCAGCGGCTGCTGAATCAGCTTCTGGCCTGAAAGCGTCAGCTGTCTCGGCAGCGTCATGCAGTGAATCCAGTGGTAGTCAATGGTCGGATGGGACCCTTCATCCTGATCAGGCACCGCCATCCATGCAAACAAAATCCGCCTTCCCTGATCGTCTTCAAGTGTTTGCGGCGCGTAAAAATCAAAACCTTGATCAAGCTCCGTAAATTCACCATGCTTCAGTTCAGGCTTGTTATAATCGAGACGGCCGACAAAATAACCTGATTGATATACGTTCTGATAACGAAAACCGTCAGCCTCAAGCCCTTGAGGCGAAACAATCAGCACATCCGATCCTTGAAGGGAAAACAAATCAGGGCATTCCCACATGTATCCAAATTCGTCCAGCCCGTTGAAGCCCGCGCCGGTTATCGGGCCAAGAAATCTCCACTCACTCAGGTTATCAGAAGCAAACAATACAGCCTGCCCTTTCAAATTCTCTGTTTGCGCACCAATCACCATATACCATGTGCCTTCATGCTCCCATACCTTCGGATCGCGAAAATGCGCCGTGTATCCTTCAGGGAGGCGGGCGACGACACCCTTTTTCTCAAAGGACAGTCCGTCGTCAGATACAGCAAGGCATTGATACGTTTCCCGGTTTCCATCCTGATCCCTGACATTTCCTGTGTAAAACAGATAGAGCCGATCGTCTTTCGTGACAGCGCTGCCCGAGTAGCAGCCGTTTTTATCAAACCAATCACTCGGAGCCAGCGCAATCTCTTCCCGCTTCCAATTCACAACATCCTGTGTCGTATAATGCCCCCAAAATTTTGCGCCGTGCCCCGTCTGAAACGGCTGCCACTGAAAGAATACATGATAGCTGCCCTTCCAATAAATCACGCCATTCGGGTCATTCAGCAGCCCAACCGGCGGCATGATGTGAAAATGCTGGCGGTGCGGATCGCTGTTAGCGATGGGCTCTTTTTTCTCCACTTCTTCATAAGCCCGGCGACGAAGCTCCTGGTCATGTGCTGTCATTTTTTCCTCTCCTCATCCTCATTAATCTTCATGACAAATGCTGCAATGAACGCTGACACTGCCGCAATCGCCATGCCAATCAGATAGTGAATCAAGTTGCTGACGCCAAACGGAGCCGCAATGGCGATCATCGGAATTCCCGTTAACCCGTAAGCGTTTGCAGCTACATGTGTAAAGACGACATATGCCCCACCCAATGCGCCTCCGATCATCGCAGCGATAAACGGTTTTCGGTAACGAAGATTGACTCCGAATATGACGGGCTCAGTAATGCCGAGAAAAGCGGAAAATGCTGCCGGAAGCGCGATTTCTTTTGTCTTTGCCTTTTTCGCCATAAAGAAGACGGCAAGACCTGCCCCGCCCTGTGCGACATTCGCCATTGACCAGATCGGCAGTAAGTAGTTTTTGCCTATATCTGCAATAAGCCCAGCCTCAATCGCATGGAAGCTGTGATGAACACCTGTCAGCACGATGAGTGAATACGTGCCCCCGAAAATCAAACCTGCCACAAAACCGGCATGGTCATACACATAAGTTAAAGCAACCGTAATCCCGGAGCCAAGCGCTCTTCCCAGAGGGCCAATCGCGATAAAAGCAACAAACCCGGTGACAATTACAGTAACAAAAGGTGTAACAAGCAAATCTACCGCATGCGGAACCACTTTTCTCGTCCATTTCTCTACCTTGCTCATCACATACACCGCAAGCAGGACAGGGATGACAGTTCCCTGATAGCCTAGAAGCGCGATATCAAATCCAAAAAGATGCATATAATCAGGTGTCGCTTCAGCCAAACCCCATGGATTCAAAAGGTTTGGATGAATCATGATTCCCCCAATGACCGCTCCCAAGTACGGGTTGCTGCCAAATTCTTTTGAAGCGCTTACTCCGATTAGAATCGGCAAGAAAATGAATGCTGCACTTGAAAACATATCAAGCAGCTGAAAAACTGCAGAATCCTTGCTCATCCAATGAAACGCATTGATCATACCCAGCAATCCCATTAACAGGCCGCTGGCCACAATAGCCGGGATAATTGGGACAAAAATATTAGAAAGCGTTTTCGCAAATCTCGCAGCGGGATTCAGCTTTTCTTTTGCCGCATCCTGATGATTGACGTGTTCTTCACGCTCGATATCAGCTTCTTTAGAAAAGGCATCGAATACTTTATTCACAAGGCCTGTTCCGAAAATGATCTGGTACTGGCCAGAGCTGCTGAAAGCCCCTTTAACGCCATCAAGCTCTTCTACTTGTGCTTGATCTATCTTTGATTCATCTTTCATCACTAAACGCAGTCTTGTTGCACAATGAGCCGCGCTGATAATATTTTCTTTCCCTCCGAGAAGCTCAATGAGGCGTTTTGCAGTCTCTTTGTAATCCATCTATTTCTCCCCCTTTTATTTAAACAAAAAAGACCTAAAATTCGCCAACGAATAAAGGACACAGCGATCCTTTTTCATTTACGCAAATTTTAGGTCTTGCCTGCTTTACCAGTCACAATCCCGCTTATTCAGATTAAGAATACGCTTTCATCATAAATCATGATAGCGTTTTCGTCAACTATTTTTTTAGTTAAATAGTTTGATATAACATGTAGACAAAAATTCGTAAAAATTAATTGTGAAATACTTCACAATATCGTGCTATACTATGCTCAATCATGAAAGAAAGCAGGAAAAGACAATGGAAACTCAAGCATTACAAAAGGTTGAACAGTATGCTTTGAAAAAACAAAACATATTCGCTTCAAGCAAAATCCGTTATGTGCTTCGGTCCATTTTGGCCAGTATATTTATTGGTTTTGGCATTACAGCCGCAAGCAAAACAGGCAGCTATTTCTTTATGGCTGATTCTCCGTTTGCCTTTCCGGCAGCCGCTGTCACTTTCGGGGCCGCTATTCTGATGATTGCTTACGGAGGCGGAGATTTATTTACCGGCAACACCTTTTATTTCACCTATACCGCGCTCCGGAAAAAAATCAGCTGGCGCGACACCCTATACTTGTGGATGTCAAGCTATGCCGGCAATTTAATCGGCGCCATTCTGTTTGCCATCCTGATCAGCGCGACGGGACTTTTTGAGGAGCCTTCTGTTCATTCCTTTTTGATTCATTTGGCAGAGCACAAAATGGAGCCGCCGGCTTCCGAATTGTTTTTCAGAGGAATGCTGTGCAATTGGCTTGTGTGCCTCGCCTTTTTCATTCCAATGTCTCTCAAAGGGGAAGGAGCAAAGCTTTTTACCATGATGCTTTTCGTTTTCTGCTTCTTTATTTCCGGCTTTGAACACAGCATTGCCAATATGTGCACATTCGCCATCTCGCTTTTGATCGAGCACCCTGATACAGTGACACTGATGGGAGCAGTCAGAAACTTAATCCCCGTTACGCTCGGCAATCTGACCGCGGGAATAGTTATGATGGGCTGGATGTACTACACACTGAATCCTGATCAATAAAAAAACTTCCAGAGATCACTCCCTGCAAGTCAAAGCGGTTATTCCGAGAGATCTTGAAGACGCTGGACATGCAGCGTGATATAGCCGGCCTCGGATTCCGGCAAATGTAATTGATATTCATTTTTCAAAAACTCCGCCAGCTCCAGCGCACATCGATAGGCGAATGAATACTTTTTTTGGATGAAATAAAGCATCTCCTCGTCCATACGATGGAGCGCTTCATTTGATTCCAACCGGCTGACCGCGTATCGCAAATGCGTGACAAGGCGTTGATAGGAAATGCTGTTTTCATCCACCTTTCGATTAAAGTATTGTTCTATTTTCTCTATCATTTCTTTGATCATGGTCGTATGCTTCAGCGCTGAATACATGCTCTCCGCATCCATCTTCGCCGTATGGATGTGAAGGGCAATATAACCCGCTTCATCTTCAGGCAGAGACACGCCCAATGTCTCTTTTACATGTCCGATCGCCCACAGGCCGATCTCATATTCTTTTTTATAGAGCGCCTTTATCTCATGCAGCAATTTATTCTGCACAAGCAGCCCATTTTGAATCCTTTCGATCGCAAAGGACAAATGGTCGGAAAGCGCGA
Source organism: Bacillus sp. YP1 (assembly GCF_000877815.1). NCBI lineage: Bacteria > Bacillati > Bacillota > Bacilli > Caryophanales > Bacillaceae > Bacillus > Bacillus sp. YP1. The sequence goes on from NZ_CP010014.1 coordinate 3,546,871, forward strand.
TATGAATGTGATCGCTCAGCGGCGCCGCGAGCTCTCCTTCTGCATAGCTGATGATATCCTCAGCTATTTCTATATGCTCCTCCGGCAGTGTTTGCAGGATTTGTTTGAACTTTTCATTCTCGTCGCGCACGACAAAGATTTTTTCCACTTTATTCATAGGGATGAGATCATTTTTCTTTTTTTGAAAAGCGATTCCCGGTCCCATCACGATTTTTTCCTGATCATCCTCTTTTATTAAAGCCGCATTGTTGTTTAATACTTTATAGATTTTCAAGAGGTTATCTCTCCCGCCAATTTGCTTTTGACTGGGATTTTACCTCCTTTTGACCGCCATGTAAAGATGCGGGCCCGCTCTCTCCTGCTTTGGCGATTCCTTGAAGGCTTGCAAACATCTTCTTTTATAAAGCGCGGCGGCTTTCGCTTTCTGCTTTTCTTCCTCATTCACAGCCATCCGCCATTCATAAAACGAAACGAGTCCTGCGGCCTGCACAGCCGCCTTTCTTTGGTATGTACGCTGAGCCGAATAGACCGCGGCAGCCGCAGTTTTTCTGTCCGGCGTCACCCAGTTCATCAAAAAGACCATCCACACCCGTAAAGATACAAGCAAACGTTTCATAGAAAAACATCCCTCCGCTTCTTTTTGGCAGGCAGCCTTTTTAGCAGCCCGTTTTCTCAGCCGCAGCCCGCAAGAAAAGACGGCCGATTTCTTTTCTCGCAAACTAGCGGCTCTAGCAAAACTCATGACTCTATGATAGACCGTGGAAAGAGAATTCTTTGTCACAATATGAGTGAAAAAACCAACTAGTTTTTAGAAGTTTTGTTGAAAGCTGAAAGAATTGAAATGAAAATTGGAGAACCGCTTTGAAAACTTTATACACAAGTTATCCCAAAGATAAGAACAACTTAATCACAAGAGATATCCACATGTCCACAAACTCTATCTATATTTTGTATACGAACGTATATTCCTAACTATATATATACACAGGTTTATTCACTTATACACAGGGTTCTGTGTATAACTCCTTCGTTATACACAAACAAAATCCAATAAATGGTCCAAATGACACAAGGATTTTTTTGAATTTTCAAGAAATATATACTAGATCTTTCACATTTTTTCTAAATACAAAGGGGGAAACACATTGAAAAAGGGGATCATTCGCTTTCTGCTTGTAAGTTTCGTCTTATTTTTTGCGTTATCCACAGGCATTACGGGCGTTCAGGCAGCTCCGGCTTCTTCAAAAACGTCGGCTGATCTGGAAAAAGCCGAGGTATTCGGTGATATCGACATGACGACAAGCAAAAAAACAACCGTTATAGTGGAATTAAAAGAAAAATCCTTGGCAGAAGCGAAGGAAGCGGGAGAAAGCCAATCGAAAAGCAAGCTGAAAACCGCTCGCACCAAAGCAAAAAACAAAGCAATCAAAGCGGTGAAAAACGGAAAAGTAAACCGGGAATATGAGCAGGTATTCTCAGGCTTCTCTATGAAGCTTCCAGCTAATGAGATTCCAAAACTTCTCGCGGTAAAAGACGTTAAGGCAGTGTACCCGAACGTCACATATAAAACAGACAATATGAAGGATAAAGACGTCACAATCTCCGAAGACGCCGTATCTCCGCAAATGGATGACAGTGCGCCTTATATCGGAGCAAACGATGCATGGGATTTAGGCTACACAGGAAAAGGCATCAAGGTGGCGATTATTGACACTGGGGTTGAATACAATCACCCAGATCTGAAGAAAAACTTTGGACAATATAAAGGATACGATTTTGTGGACAATGATTACGATCCAAAAGAAACACCAACCGGCGATCCGAGGGGCGAGGCAACTGACCATGGCACACACGTAGCCGGAACTGTGGCTGCAAACGGAACGATTAAAGGCGTAGCGCCTGATGCCACACTTCTTGCTTATCGTGTGTTAGGGCCTGGCGGAAGCGGCACAACGGAAAACGTCATCGCGGGCGTGGAACGTGCAGTGCAGGACGGGGCAGATGTGATGAACCTGTCTCTCGGAAACTCTTTAAACAACCCGGACTGGGCGACAAGCACAGCGCTTGACTGGGCCATGTCAGAAGGCGTTGTCGCTGTTACCTCAAACGGCAACAGCGGACCGAACGGCTGGACAGTCGGATCGCCGGGCACATCAAGAGAAGCGATTTCTGTCGGTGCGACTCAGCTGCCGCTCAATGAATACGCCGTCACTTTCGGCTCCTACTCTTCAGCAAAAGTGATGGGCTACAACAAAGAGGACGACGTCAAAGCGCTCAATAACAAAGAAGTTGAGCTTGTCGAAGCGGGAATCGGCGAAGCAAAGGATTTTGAAGGGAAAGACCTGACAGGCAAAGTCGCCGTTGTCAAACGAGGCAGCATTGCATTTGTGGATAAAGCGGATAACGCTAAAAAAGCCGGTGCAATCGGCATGGTTGTGTATAACAACCTCTCTGGAGAAATTGAAGCCAATGTGCCAGGCATGTCTGTCCCAACGATTAAGCTTTCATTAGAAGACGGCGAAAAACTCGTCAGCGCCCTGAAAGCTGGTGAGACAAAAACAACATTCAAGTTGACGGTCTCAAAAGCGCTCGGTGAACAAGTCGCTGATTTCTCATCACGCGGCCCTGTTATGGATACGTGGATGATTAAGCCTGATATTTCCGCGCCAGGGGTCAATATCGTGAGCACGATCCCAACACACGATCCTGACCATCCATACGGCTACGGATCAAAACAAGGAACAAGCATGGCATCGCCTCATATTGCCGGAGCGGTTGCCGTTATTAAACAAGCCAAACCAAAGTGGAGCGTTGAACAGATTAAAGCCGCCATCATGAATACCGCTGTCACTTTAAAGGATAGCGATGGGGAAGTATATCCGCATAACGCTCAAGGCGCAGGCAGCGCAAGAATCATGAACGCAATCAAAGCCGATTCGCTCGTCTCACCTGGAAGCTATTCATACGGCACGTTCTTGAAGGAAAACGGAAACGAAACAAAAAATGAAACGTTTACGATTGAAAATCAATCTTCCATTAGAAAGTCATACACACTTGAATACTCATTTAATGGCAGCGGCATTTCCACATCCGGCACAAGCCGTGTTGTGATTCCGGCACATCAAACCGGGAAAGCCACTGCAAAAGTAAAGGTCAATACGAAGAAAACAAAAGCTGGCACCTATGAAGGAACGGTTATCGTCAGAGAAGGCGGAAAAACGGTCGCTAAGGTACCTACATTGCTGATTGTGAAAGAGCCCGATTATCCGAGAGTCACATCTGTCTCTGTCAGCGAAGGGTCTGTACAAGGTACCTATCAAATTGAAACCTACCTTCCTGCGGGAGCGGAAGAGCTGGCGTTCCTCGTCTATGACAGCAACCTTGATTTCGCAGGCCAAGCCGGCATTTATAAAAACCAAGATAAAGGTTACCAGTACTTTGACTGGGACGGCACGATTAATGGCGGAACCAAACTTCCGGCCGGAGAGTATTACTTGCTCGCATATGCCGCGAACAAAGGCAAGTCAAGCCAGGTTTTGACCGAAGAACCTTTCACTGTTGAATAAGAAAAAGCCCTGCCGATTCGGCAGGGCTTTTTAAAGATCAGTCAGCAAACGCCTCGTGCAATAATCGATACGATCGGAGCTTATCTTCAAAATGATGCGTGATGGTCACCACCATGATTTCCTCTGTTTCATACGCTTTACTCAAAGCTAACAGCTGCTCCTTAACCTGTTCTTTCGTACCGACAATCATTCGATTTCGATTATCAGCAATTCGTCTCTGTTCATAAGGAGAATACGTATTTTTCCGAACAGCTTCATACGAAGGAACTCCCTCTAAAGGAATACCCTGCTCTCCCGCCAAAAGTGTAAAATCAAGCACAGCCCCAAGCTCCTCTGCCTTCTCCTCCGTGTCAGCACAAAGAACAAAAACAGCAACTGCCGCTCGAGGCGTATCTCCTAACACAGACGGTTTGAATCGCCTCTTATACTGTCTGACAGTACCCTCTCCGCCCTCTCCATTGATAAAATGGGCAAACATATAGCCAGCGCCAGATTCAGCTGCGAGCAGCGCGCTTTCTCCAGATGAGCCGAGCAGCCACACATCCGGAGCCGTTGAAATATGCGGCGCAGCGGTCAGATTCGGAAAACGGTGTTTGTCATCCGCCAAATCATGCAAATACATGGTCAGCTCCTTAATTTGCTGCGGATACTGATCAGCATTGCGCTTACCACCGTCATTCAGCGCCCATGATGCAATCGGCATTCCCCCCGGTGCTCTGCCAAGCCCCAGGTCAATTCTTCCTGGTGTCAGCCCCTCCAGAACACGAAAGTTTTCAGCTACTTTATAAGCACTGTAATGCGGCAGCATGACTCCTCCTGATCCAACACGAATTCGCTTTGTTTTCGCTGCTATATGACTGATTAGCACCTCAGGACTGGACCCTGCCAGCCGTTTTGAAAAGTGATGCTCAGAAACCCAAAATCTCTTATATCCAAGGTCCTCAGCAGCTTGGGCAAGCGCAACGGTTTGCTGTAAGGCCGTTTCTGCATTGCTGCCCTCTGATACTGGAGATTGATCTAATATACTTAATGAAACCATCCCTACCACCTCATCCTCATCGTATCACTGATCCCCTATTTTTTCTCCAAAGCCGCTCACACTGCTTATCAGTGTCCCCTATCATTCGCCATTTATTTGTGAAAGCATGTCCCTATTTGTCGGAATATGTTACACGTGAAACATAAAAACCCCTCCAGACGGAGAGGTTTGCTTTAGTTTTTATTAAAGCCCTTTTCTTTCACGTAGTCATTTAAATACGTACGCGGCTTTTGCTTCATAAAGTTCAGTATTTGATCGGACCACGTTTCTTCCCGCTGCCCGTTTGTTCTTTCTCTATAGTAATCAGAAATGGTTTTGTCATACGTATTCATAGTATGACGGAAATCGTCTGTGTTCACATTATACGTATTTTCATGATAAACGGCCTGCTTTGGCAATCTCGGTTTTTTGCCGGAAAGGTTCGCAGGATGGCCTACTGCCAGTCCGAAAAGCGGGAGCACATGGTCAGGCGTTTGCAGCACCTCTGTCACCTTGTCCAATTCATTCCGAATGCCGCCGATATAGCAAATGCCAAGCCCCATGGATTCAGCGGCAATGCTCATATTTTGCGCTGCCAGCGCCGCATCAATCAAGCTAACCATAAACATTTCTATATTCTCGAGCAGCTCAGAAATATGTTCACCTTTTTCCTCAGCCAGTTGTTGATGGCGGTACAAATCCGCACAAAATACAAAAAAGTGTCCGTTCTTCTCAACGTAAGGCTGATTCCCAGCAAGCACGGACAGCTCACGTTTTTTCTCAGGATCAGAAACCCCGATAATCGAATATGCCTGCACATAGCTGGATGTAGACGCAGCCTGCGCACTTTTCACTAATGTATCAATTTCTTCAGCTGTCAAAAGCTGATCAGTAAAAGACCGGATTGACCGATGATTCAAAATGGTTTCGATTGTGTTATTCATCACAAAAACCTCCTTATCACTTTTTATCATATCCGAAAAAAAGTGATCTCAAAAGTGAAATGCTCTGCACAAAAAAAGACAGCCTCTGTAAAGGCTGTCTGCATATCAAGAATTAAAAAGATAACTTCTGTATTTCGTCAGCTGCACACTTGCATTATATACAATCCCAAATCCGATTAACGTGGAAAGTGTCGAGCTTCCCCCATAGCTGACAAACAGCAGCGGAATCCCGGTAACAGGCATAATGCCAATGTTCATTCCGATATTCTGGAATGTGTGGATCACAATTAACGCCGTATAGCCAACGCAAAAGAAAGAAGCGAAACGGTTAAACGGATGTATTTTGTCTATCAGAACAACAAGCCTGTAGATTAAAAAGAAGAACATGATGACAACAATTGCACAGCCTATAAAGCCAAATGACTCACCTATTATAGAAAAGATAAAGTCAGTCGTACTCTCTGGAACATAAACCTTCAAATTAGAAATACCATTACCTAAAATACCACCAGATCCTATTGCCATGATGGCCTGGTCAACTTGCCAGCTGTCATTTGAATCTTCCTGTGTCTCATTTGAAGCAGACACCCAAGAAGTGACCCGCTTAATTTGATAATCCTGTATTCCAACTGATTTAGCAACGTCAGGAAAGTTTATCATTACTAATAAAATTAATGAAATGAGTAAGATACCTGAACCAGCTATGATCGCAATCAATTTCCAATTTATCCCTGACATAAAAACCATTACAAGAACGATAAACATACATATTCCCGCAGTCCCAGCATCCTGCATCAGGATAAGACCTACAGGAATAACTGCGACACCCGCAATCTTTAATAACAAGTGGATATCATCCCTAAGCGTCCGAACTCCTTTAGGATTTGCTTTTCCAATAACTGAAGCAAGCATCATAATCAAACCAACCTTCATAAACTCTGACGGCTGTATTGTTATTCTACCGATCCTAAACCAACTTTTTGCCCCTTTAATAACAGGTGCAATAGACTCGGGACTGATTTTAAGAATAATCAAAGATAAAATACCAATGATAAAAATATATAAACTTAACTTTTCAAGCTGTTCTAAATCAAAGTACAAAAGAACTGTAATGGCTACAGCCCCCAAAAGATAAAACACAATTTGCTGAATCCAATCCGTGTTCCCATACTGCCCAAACTGACCGGCAGCATATATTGATACTACGCTTATAATAAAAAACACACCAAATATAAAAATCAAATCCCCCTGGTAAAAGGGGCTTTGCTGTTTCTTATATCGACTCATTCTATCCCGCCTTACATTTTCATCGGAAAATCACTAATGTTTATTATACATGAACCACGTTCAAGATGACACGTGAAGCTCGCTTCCTTTTATGTTTTTTCAGCATTTGCGGCGCTTTTTCAGCTACACGAAATATGACGTATCATAAACCGAAATGTTTCGATTGACACAAAACTTTTCAAATGAAAAAAACGCCATACCAATAGAATTTGTTAAAAAACGAATGCGATAATGTGTTATGTTCCCAAATAATGTGATACCTCATATAGAAATAGCTAAAAATTCAGAGCCCCATGCCCATACATTCTCCTAGCACATTAAACGAAAAAATAAGACGATAGATCCAGTCCATTTCTGCAAAAACACGTATCAATTTCTGGAAAACATGGTATAATAATTGTAACAGAATGTTCAAAAAACAATCACAAAACAGACACAACTCAGTTCCTCTATTTCATTTTTGTAAACGTTATCACAAAATGAAAGGAGACGGGTATGATGGACATGTTTTTTGCTTACTTATTGGTTGCCAGCGCAACGCCTCTCTTTATTTGGCTTGATAACAAAAAAGTCGCACTCTCAGCTATTCCGCCAATCATTTTAATGTGGGTATTCTTCTTCTTTTACGCAACAGAAAGCCTTTCTCCACTTGGACACACTCTCATGATTATCTTGTTTGCCGTTAACGTCATTGTCGCTCATATCGCCGCATTTATCATTTACGGCCTTCCGTATCTTCGCAGAAAGCGAAGCAGCTGAAGACAGCAAAAAACCCTCTTCCACTGAAGAGGGTTTTTTGTATTATTCGTTATGGCCTGAATGCTCTGAGTGTTCAGCGCCTCCAGGAGGATTTCCGTCCATATGGTCACCATGGTGATAGTGAGCCGCGAAAATCCAGATGGATCCAAGTACGATAACGATCGCGCCAAAGAATCCGAACAGCGTGTTTCCGACTTGGATCGTGCCGTTTTCGCTCTCTGTCATATGCATGAACATGAGAAGCTGCAGCGCCGCCTGAATGAAGGCGAAGCCGAAGATAATCCAAAGTTTTGCTGATGAGCTCAGGTCAGTATACACTGCAACCCATAGAGCCAGCAGGGTCAAAACGATAGACAGGATAAAACCTACAATGTGTTTCCATGGAAAGTGACTGTGTTCAGCAGATTTGTTTGCCATTTTACAGACCCCCCAATCCCATGAGATAGACACCTGTAAAGATGAAAATCCATACAACATCTAAGAAGTGCCAGTACAAGCTTGAGATAAAGATTTTAGATGAAGTTTGCGGAGTTAAGCCGCGTTTCTTCAACTGAATCAGAATTCCTGTGATCCAGAAAATCCCGATTGTTACGTGAGTTCCGTGAGTTCCAAGTAAAACAAAGAATCCAGACCAGAACGCACTTGTACTGAGAGCCGCTCCTTCATGTACATAGTGAACAAACTCGTTGATCTCGCATCCGACGAAGCCGGCACCGAGAAGAAGAGTGATAATTGTCCAAATGACTACGCCTTTTAAACTTCCGCGGCGCATTTCATGAACAGCGATCCCGCAGGTAAAGCTGCTGATCAGCAGCAAGAACGTCATAATCATTACCAGATTGACTTCAAATAGTTCGTCTGGCAAGACACCTCCAGCTGTTCTGTTTTTAAGAACGAAGAAGGTTGCAAATAGTGTTGAGAACAACACAATTTCTGCCCCTAAAAAGATCCAAAACCCGAGAATATTAAGTCTGCCGGTTTCAGATTGATATTCCATAGGCGCGTTAGAATTGCCGTGTTCTGCATGTTCCATAACTCACGCCTCCTTATTCGGAAATCTTTCTTTCCGTCTCTTTTATTTCATCAACACTAATGTAGTAGCCGTTGTCGTATTCGAATGAACGCAGAACCATGCAGAGCAGGACTCCGATCAATCCGACTACGCCCATCCAGTACCATTCAAAGACAAGTCCAAAGCCTGCGAGACCGAAGGCAACAGACATAAAGAACGGTCTGCCTGAGTTGCTTGGCATATGGATTTTCTTGAATTTGCTTTCAGGGTATAATTCAGTTTTTTCTTCTTTCATATGCAGGAATGCATCTTGAGATTTGACTTCAGGAAGCACCGCAAAGTTGTAATGCGGCGGAATCGCAGAAGAAGTCGCCCAATCAAGCGTACGTCCCACACCCCATGAATCTCCGCTGATTTCACGAGTAGAGTAACGGAAGCTGTAGTAGATGTTATAGCAAAGGATTAAGAATCCTACACCCATCATGAAAGCTCCGACTGTTGAGATAAAGTTCAATGTTGTCCAGCCGTCATTCGGTCCGTATGTGTAAATACGGCGCGGCATGCCTTGAAGCCCCAAGAAATATTGCGGGAAGAAACAAATATTGAACCCGATCATAAAGATCCAGAAGAACCATTTTCCGATTCTTTCGTTCAGCTTGTGGCCGAACATTTTTGGATACCAGAAAATAAATCCGGCGAAACAAGCAAATACAGTACCCGCAATCAGCACATAGTGGAAGTGAGATACAAGGAAGTACGTATTATGGTATTGATAATCCGCTGCTGCCATCGCAAGCATAACCCCTGTAACCCCGCCGATAACGAAGTTAGGAATGAACGCAAGCGCCCACAGCATAGGTGTTGTAAAGCTGATTCGGCCTTTATACATTGTAAAGAGCCAGTTAAAGATTTTAACCCCGGTTGGGATTGAGATTGCCATTGTCGTAATTGAGAAGAATGAGTTAACGGACGCACTGTTCCCCATTGTGAAGAAGTGGTGAGTCCAAACTAAGAAACTCAATACAGAGATGGCGATAATAGAACCAACCATCGCTTTGTAACCAAACAATTGTTTTCTTGCAAAGCTTGAGATGATTTCTGAGAAAATACCAAACGCCGGAAGAATAACGATATATACTTCAGGATGTCCCCAAATCCAGAACAAGTTAGCCCAAAGCATCGGCATACCGCCTGCTTCCAATGTGAAAAAGTGAGCGCCGAACAAACGATCAAATGATAAAAGTGCTAATGCTACTGTAAGTACAGGGAACGCAAACACGATAATAACCATTGTGATCAGTGTTGTCCATGTGAACATCGGCATACGCATTAATGTCATGCCTTTTGTTCTCATTTTTAAGATTGTTACCATAAAGTTGATCCCTGTCATCAGGGTACCGATACCGGCAATCTGAAGTCCGAGGAGGTAGTAGTTCTCACCCGGCCCAGGGCTCATGTCGTTACTTGCAAGCGGCATATAACTCGTCCAGCCTGCGTTCGGAGAACCTCCGATAACGAAAGAAATATTGAAAAGCATCGCCCCTACAAAGAACGTCCAGAAGCTCAGGTTGTTCAAGTAAGGGAACGCAACGTCGCGGGCACCGATTTGAAGAGGCACAACAACGTTGATAAGACCGATTAAGAACGGCATCGCCATGAAGATGATCATGATTGTACCGTGAGTTGTAAAAATTTCATTATAGTGGTTTGAGTCTAAAAAACTGTTATTCGGAAGCGCTAGCTGGGCACGCATCATCAGACCGTCGACACCGCCACGGAATAACATAATTACAGCAGATATAATATACATGATTCCGAGTTTTTTATGGTCAACAGTAGTTATCCATTCAGACCACAGCCATTTCCACTTTTTGAAGTAAGTCAGAACAAAAATAATGGCAATGGTTGAAAGCGCAATGGAAACTTGTGCGCCCAGAATTAATGGGTCACCAGTTACGAAAAATTCGTCCCATTTGAATTTCATGCAGGCTTCCTCCTTTCCTGATCAATATCATTCTTCTGTATCATCAGACTTCTTAAATTCGTTTTTCTTTACGTTTTCAAACGGATCTGTTTTAGAATGCGGTGAAACGGCTTGATAGCCAAGGCGTTTGCGCGCCTCCATCGCGTACTCAGCGTCTTGTCCGTGATCAACGTATTTCAAGTGAGTAGAAGAGAACGTTAATTCGTCCACATTTTCAGGAAGCATCAATTCATCATACTTCTCTTTTGTCAGCTTAGGAGCCTCGTTCTGAGTCTTTTTCACCCAGCTGTTAAAGTCTTTTTCTGTGACTGCATTCACATCAAACTCTTGGTCTGCAAAATGTTCACCTGTGAAGTTCGCGTTGCGGCCTTCGTAAGTACCCACTTTGTCAGCCTGTAAGTATTGATCCATCAGCATTCCTGCCATCGCATATTTTTGCCCTCCAAGCTGAGGAATCCATAGCGAAGCCATTGAATCTGCAGATGAGATTTTGAACAAGATCGGGCGGTCGACAGGAATGTTTAAGTAGTTGACCGTTTCAATATCCTGTTCAGGGTAGCTAAATACCCATTTCCAGTCTACCGAAGTAGCATAAACAACAAGAGGCTCTTTGTCTTTTGTTGCTTCAGGAGCTTTTTCTAACGAATATATCGTCTGTACTGTTGGCACAGAAAGTGCAATGACGATTAAAATTGGGATCACTGTCCAGACTACTTCTAAAAACGTGTTACCGTGAATTTCTGGGTTATAAGATCCATTATCTTTGCCTTTACGGTCGCGGTATTTTACTAAAATAATGGTAAATAGAACAAAGACGACCCCGACGATAAACAGCATAAATCCGATAGATAACAGGATTAAATCACTTTGCTGTTCAGCTACAGGTCCTTTCGGATCTAGTACTGAAGCATTGCTGCATCCCCCAAGGACGAAAACCACAGTTAACAGCGCTAATACAAGCAACGGTTTTAATGCTCTGAACAAGAAGATCACCATCCTTCCTATTGATGTAATAAATCTGAAGTGCATACTTCCTCAAAATCTTTTCTCTACTTTGTTATGCTATCAAAAACTTCACTTATTAGCTTTATTTTTTTATAAACTTCATCCCATTTTCGCTTAAATGTCATAAAATCGACAAAAATTGCTCCAACTTTATTCACATCTATCGCTTAAGATGAAAAGTTTCTAGTTATTTCCGCATATAAAGTAAAGAAAGATGATGAAGAACTAATTCTGACAAATTAAGGTTTACCACAATAAAAAACTTAGGTCAATCAAAAATTTCATTTTGTTAAACTTTCTAGATAGGAATTATTTTTTCCTCGTCTAGCATCTTTTCACACGGTTACCATTTTAACGCATCAAATATTGAAAGAAAAGGCGCAATGAAGAGCCAATATGCTCTGAATTGTCCGTATTTTTTTATGAGAGCATCCAGTTGTTTATCTTATACAAAAAAGAGGAATGATATAAGCAAATAAATAAAAAATAGGATGTGTTGCATGATGAGTTTTCTTATTTCACTTATCGTCGCTATTATTATCGGATGGCTTGGAAGCCTGTTTGTAAAAGGAGATATGCCCGGAGGAATTATCGGGTCTATGATCGCAGGTCTTATAGGCGCCTGGATCGGACACGGGCTGCTTGGAACATGGGGGCCGCACCTAGCCGGATTTGCCATTATTCCAGCGGTAATCGGCGCAGCCATTGTTGTCTTTCTAGTAAGCCTGTTAACCAGAAAAAGAGGATAAAAGCAGCAGCACCCGAAGCGTCAGCGCTTTGGGTGTTTGTTTTGCCATAAAAATCGAAAAAGCCTCAACCCTAGCGGTTGAGGCTTTTGACTGGTTTGGCGCCCAACTGATCGATGAACCTTCTGAAGGCCTGTTTTCCCTCTGCTGTCTGCTTAAATACACCGGCGTGTTCAAGGATGCGCGCGAATACATGTCCCAGCTCTTCTTTTATGACTAGATCTACGTTCTCTTTTGTTATGGTTCTTTTTTCCATCGTCCGAAGAGCCCACTCACTATGCTTTGCAGTGAGCGGATTTTGTTCTAAGGCTGTTTTCGGATCAGCAGAACATAGCGCCGCTGCCGTTTCTTTCATTTCCTCCTGTAAGCGGCCAGGCAATATCGCCAATCCCATGACCTCAATCAGGCCGATATTTTCTTTTTTAATATGGTGGACTTCTTGATGAGGATGAAATATTCCTAATGGATGCTCCTCATCCGTCCGGTTGTTCCTCAGTACGATATCGAGTTCGTACAAGTCTCCCCTGCGCCGCGCAATCGGTGTGACCGTATTATGGGGCGTATCGCCTGTATAGGCGGCAATGCCGGCTTTTTCATCGGAATACGTCTGCCACGTGCGGAAGATATGGTCAGCAGCTTCGGCGACATGACCCGGTTCGTCTCCTTGGAGCCTGAGCACAGACATCGGCCACTTCACTAAGCCCAGCGACACGCCGGGATAATCATTTAATTCATAAACGTCTTCCGCTTCTGCACGTGCCATTGGAAAATCATGCGCGCCGCCTTGGAAATGATCATGGCTTAGGATGCTGCCGCCGACAATCGGCAGATCCGCGTTTGAACCGATAAAATAATGCGGATATTGGCCAAGAAATGACAGCAGCCTTTCAAATGTTTTTTTGCTGATCTCCATCGGTTCATGTTCACCTTTTAAGACAATGCAGTGCTCCGGATAATAGACATATGGCGAGAATTGCAGGAACCATTGTTCGTCCTCAAGGATGACCGGAATGATTCTGTGATTTTGCCGGGCTGGATGATTCACGCTTCCCTCGAAGCCGACATTTTCTTTACACAGCAAACACATCGGATAATTTGTCTGTTCCTGCTCTTTTGCAGCCGCAATCGCTTTCGGGTCCTTTTCAGGCTTTGATAGGTTAATGGTCATTTCCAGCTCGCCATATTCGGTCGGCACCGTCCAATGAACATTTTTGGCGATTCTGTCAGTCCGTATATAATAGACATCCTCTGAATATTGATAGAATTCCTTTGTCGCCTGTTTTGGGCCGTATAATGCTTTTGTCTCTTCAAATTTGCGAATGACCTCGGACGGGGCAGGCACAAAACAGCCCATCAGCTTTGCGCTGAGCAGGTCACGGTACGTATCTGTATCCGCTTCCATTCGGCCGGTTTCGGCAGCCCATTTATAGATGGGAGCTAGCAAGTCCGGCAGGCTTTGTGACTGCTTGATGCTGGTGCTGGAGTTCGGCTCGGGATGTGTGATGCCCAGCGCTTCATAAAGACGGTTTCTCGTATATTCCCGATCCCAGATCGAAATCAATTTTCGTTCCAGGCCATACTCAAGCAGCTGTTCCAGATGTTCAATAATACTCATATGTCACTCCCCCTTTAGTTCTCTCGCTCCCTCTCCGATATCCGCGACATAAAAGTCCGCTCGGAGCCCTGTTTTTTCTTGATATCTGTCTCCAACCTTCTGAATAAAATCATCAACGAACTCATCTTTTACAATGCTGATGGTGCAGCCGCCAAAGCCTGCTCCCGTCATTCTTGATCCAATTACACCTTCGTGATCCCATGCCGCAAACACAAGCTCATCAAGTTCAGGGCATGTTACTTCATAGTCATCCTTCAATGAAAGGTGGGATTCCTTCATTAACTGCCCGATTTCATCTATATTGTTCTCTTTGAACATATGGGCCGTCTTAATAGCACGATGATTTTCGTATACAGCGTGCTTTGCCCGGCGTCTGTTCGTTTCATTTTGGATCAGGCTGGAATGCGCATCGAAATCAGAAGGCTTGATGTCGCCCAGTGCGGCAATATCGAGGCCTTTTTTCAGATCAAGCAATGCATCATTGCATTCTTGGCGTCTCGTATTATAGCTGGAGTCAGCCAATGTCCTTTTTTTGTTCGTGTTCGCGATGACCAGCGCGAGGCCTGAGACATTGAGTTTGCTATATTCATAGTCAAGCGTGTCACAGTTCAGCAGCATCGCATGATGTTTTTTCCCCATTCCAATTGCAAATTGGTCCATAATTCCGCAATTGACGCCGATAAAATGGTTTTCCGCATGCTGCGCCATTTTCACAAGCTCAAGCGCATCTACTTCAGGATGAAAATAACTTTGGAGCACGACCCCCATCAGCAGTTCAATAGAAGCGGAAGACGACAGTCCCGCCCCGTTTGGAATATTCCCTGAAAATACAATGTCAAAGCCATGGGGAACTGCATATCCCCTCTGTTGAAATTCATAAATCACGCCTTTTGGGTAGTTCGCCCAGTCGTCTTCTTTTTGATAGCGAATGTCGTCAAGGCTGCATTCCTTGATGCCTGCGTTTCTAAAGTTATCTGAATACATCCGGACAAGCCCGTCGTTTCTTTCTGCAACAGCAGCATATGTACCCATTGTCAGCGCGCACGGAAAGACATGCCCGCCGTTATAGTCTGTATGTTCTCCAATCAGATTCACTCTTCCAGGTGCGAAAAAAAACCGTAACCCCTCTTTTTCTCCGAATACACTTGCAAATATCCCCTTTAGCTCTTCCCGCATGTGCAATCACCTTTCTGGTTTTTATTTTTTATTCCCCTTATTTCTTCATAGAAAACGGCAGATCATATGCTGCAGTCCTCTCATACCCCTTCTTCTTTTGTTTTTTTAAAGACGAGCCATTTGCTCGCAACATAGTTGACGACAACAATGACCGCGTTGTCGAGTATTTTGGCCAAGGTTTCATTTGTATTGAACTGGCCGACAAGAATGATCATCATGCCTAAATCTATGCCGAGAGACAGGACCCGAACGCTGAAAAAAGCAGTGAGCTCTTTCAGCAGGCTCTGCAGATCATGCGTTTTTTGCTGAAACACATATAATTTATTTGTTATGTAAGCAAACAGCACGGACAAAATCCAAGCGGCAACAGTGGCGGCTTTGTAATCCACATTCATGATCTCTACCAATATATAAAAGCTGGCGATATTCACAATGGTTGTGAAAACCCCCATAATGATATACATAATTATTTCTCTATACTTCACTGATGTTCCTCGCTTTCTGAAAAACTTTTCAAAATTCTTGGCCTCTCGTGCTCTCTGTCTAAAGTAAAAAATACCGAGAGTGCGTCTAAAAAGCTGCGGAAGGTGGCTGGCTGGCCCAATACATATGATTGTTTGATGATTCCGTCGAGGACTGCACATATTATTTTAGCCGTATATTCAGGATCAATACAGGCGTCAATCAGCTTTCTCTCCTTCAGCCACTTAATATATAACACATTTTCTTCCACCCACAATTCGTACAGCCGGACATAGGCCTTGCATTTCTTTAAGACTTTATATGTCGGCATGTTCATGGCAAACGAGGTGATGTCCCACGACGGCTTATTTATGTAATAGGAATAAAGCAGTTCTGCAGCGTGTTTTGCAGCCTCGTCCAATGTCAGCGATTTCACTGACTCCCGCTCCATTTGATCAAGATACCCTATAATGATCTTTTTTTTCATCTGACGTTTTTCGAGAAGGTACAGCAGAAAATCGTCCTTGCTGACAAAATGAACATAAAATGCTCCTTTGCTGTACCCGGCGGCTCTGCTGATATCTTCTACAGAAACCGGATCATACGCTCGGTCAATCAACAAATTCACGCCAGCGTCTATAAAACTTTCAAATGTTGCTTCTCTTTTAATTTGAAATTTGTTTTTTTTCATATTTTTCTCCTGGCGGTAATGATTACCCTTATCTTACACCGGATCAATCTTTAGCGGTATTTATTTCTTTAAACGGTTATGCTATTCGGTTTCCCAGGGGTCATTTTTAATAGGCTAAATGATTTATTTTCATTTACATACTATCCAGTCAGTATTTAATTGTTTATTATTATAAATAAGGTCCATTGGTTATATTAGTCATTTTTTTAGGGAATAGGTAGGTGGTTTTTCCTTCAGTTTGTGAACACCGAGCAACTATGTGTGAAATTTGTTGTACTCGCCTCCATCATCGCGCTGGCTTGTCTTTTATTGCCCGCATGTTGCAGGAAAACATTTTATACAATTGGAGGTTACTATGAAAACTCATGTTAAAAAAGATTTGGACAAAGGTTGGCATATGTTAATTCAAGAAGCTAGATCCATTGGATTAGGCATTCATGATGTGAGGCAGTTTTTAGAATCTGAGACAGCATCAAGAAAGAAAAACCACAAAAAAACCGTCCGGCAAGACTAGTCCGAACAGGCGGATCTATTTACCTCTGGCTTTTCTATCACCTGATCTGAGTTTTCACCATATCCTCTATTCAAAAGCAAATCGCTGCGCTGAGCTTGAGGACAAACGGTGTGTCAGCTAACTACGACAGACAGCCGGTGATGCGATCACCTCTTGGCACATGCATTGTCATAAAGAGGTGATGCGAACATGATAACCGTGCTCTGGTAAACAGCAGCTTTGCTGAGAACAAGCTGCATTCGGTGAGGTTTTGAAAGCAAACTCGTTTATACACGGCCGAGCTTGAAAACCTTCGCCTGTCTTTAGACCACTGTGTTCACCTCTTCACGACTTCCTTCTTTTTTCATCCTCCAGCTATTGTACAACGCATAAATCGGACTTTCAGTACATACCTATTGGTGTACCTTTTTGCTTACGTTTAGCGAATAAAAGGAGGAAAGCCATGTACAAAGCTGATTATAAACAGATTGCTGCAACGCCGTCTTTTCAAGCTTTTTTAAAGCAGAAACGCGCTTTTATTGTTCCTTCTGCGATTTTCTTTTTTGTTTTTTATTTTTCACTCCCTGTTTTGACATCTTATTTCACCTTTTTGAATGCACCGGCCATTGGAGCTGTTTCATGGGCTTGGCTGTTCGCCATCGCCCAATTCGCTATGACCTGGATACTGAGTACTGTGTATTCCCGGAGAGCCGCCCATTTCGATAAGTATGTAAGCGCTTTAAAAGAGGATCTGAAGGGTGAACAGACATGAATATGACTGCTTTTTTATTATTTTTGGCGATTGTTGGCCTGACGCTTATTATCACGTATTTTGCCGCGAAGCGGACGAAAACGACGAGTGAGTTTTATACGGCGGGCGGCGGGCTCACCGGCGTTCAGAATGGACTGGCAATTGCCGGTGACTACATGTCTGCCGCCTCGTTTCTCGGGATTGCCGGAATGATTGCGTTATATGGATTTGATGGCTTCTTTTACAGCATCGGTTTTCTGGTGGCTTATCTCGTTGTCTTGTACATCGTGGCGGAGCCGCTTCGGAATCTTGGAAAGTACACGATGGCAGACATGATTGCCGCTCGCTTTAAAGAAAAGAAAATCCGCGGTGTCGCGGCTCTCAATACCATTGCCATCTCTACTTTTTATATGATCGCCCAGCTCGTGGGGGCGGGCGCGCTGATCAAACTGCTTCTAGGGCTGGATTATACCGCGGCTGTCCTCATCGTCGGAGTGCTGATGACCATTTATGTCGTGTTTGGCGGCATGATCGCGACAAGCTGGGTTCAAATTATTAAAGCTGTTTTGCTGATGGCCGGCACACTCGTGATTTCGATTATCGTGTTTTCGAAATTCGGCTTTAGCCTTAATACCATGTTTGAACAGATGAAAACGGCTACTCCGCTTGGCGCTGATTTTTTGAACCCCGGAAATAAATACAAGGTGCCGCTTGAGACCTTGTCGTTAAACTTGGCACTCGTGCTGGGAACCGCCGGGCTTCCGCATATATTGATCCGGTTTTATACCGTTAAGGATGCCAAGACGGCCCGTACATCCGTTGTGTCAGCGACATGGATTATCGGTGTGTTTTACATTATGACGGTATTTCTCGGCTTTGGTGCCGCGGCATTTGTCGGTTTTGACGCGATTACGGCGGCTGATCAAGCGGGAAATATGGCGGCTCCGCTTTTAGCAAAAGCGCTCGGAGGAGACTTTCTGTTCGCGTTTGTATCAGCCATCGCCTTTGCCACCATTTTGGCTGTCGTGACAGGGTTGGTGCTGTCTGCCGCCTCAGCATTTGCCCATGATATTTACAGCCAGATCATCAGAAAGGGAGAAGCAACTGAAAAAGAACAAATGAAAGCGGCCAGATGGGCTTCTGTCGCCGTGTCAGTGCTCTCGATTCTCCTTGCGATTTTTGCACAATCCTTAAATGTGGCGTTCCTTGTTGCACTCGCGTTTGCGGTAGCCGCCAGCGCAAACCTTCCGCTGATTGTGTTTACAGTCTTCTGGAAACGATTCAATGCCTCAGGCGCTTTATGGGGCAGCCTGACAGGCCTGATCAGCGCGCTTGTGCTGGTATCGATGAGCCCTAGTGTGTGGGACCCGGCCGGAGGTGCTATTTTTACCGGTGATCCGCTCATTCCGCTATCTAATCCAGGAATTATTTCCATCCCGCTCGGCTTTCTCGGCGCGTGGCTCGGAACGGTGCTGTCGTCTGATAAAACAATTGATGAAGATACGTTTGCAGAAATTCAGGTGAAGGCGCATACTGGCGTCCATATGGAACAGGAATAAAAAAAGCTCTCTTTATCGAGAGCTTTTTCCTTACTTTTTCTTCTGCTCGTCAGAAATCGCTTTTTCAAATACATCCTTGCCGGCAGCACCCGGAATTACAGTGTCACCGATAATAAAGGTTGGAACGGCTGTGATGTCAGCCTCTTCATAGGCGTGCTTCAAGGCTTGGCGCTGCACGTCCTGATATGTTCTTGTTTCCAGTGCTGATTTGAATGATGCACCGTCTAATCCCACTTCCTCGGCGAGCTTCGTCAAGATGTCAATATCGCCGATATTTTGGTCCTCCTGGAAAAATGCCTGAAAGACACGGGTGTTGTATTCATGTCCTTTATTGTATTCCTTCGCAAAATGGAAGCCTTCAAACGCGAGGTCTGTATACGGATGGGGCGAGACGTTTGGAAAATTGATCTCGACTCCTAATTTCTCCGCCATTGGCTGAATTGATGTCTGCCACATGTACTGTTTAGAAGGATCATTGACCGGATCAAGCTGAGGAGATGGGCTTGGGCGCAGTTCAAACGGCATCCACTCGACTTCAACATCCTTTCCTTTTATCGCTTCTTCAAAAGCGGCTTTTCCAACAAAACAAAATGGGCAGACGTAATCTGAATAAACTTTAATGTGTACTGTCATGATAATCTCCTTTCATACTAAATTGATTTTAAACTGTAACAATTAAAGTTACAACTGTTTTTTAATAAAGAAGCCGATTTAGGCTTCTTTCAGATTGATGACAAAATCCTAAAAAGTTTTAGGATTTTGTCATCCTTTCAGCGTGATTGAAAACCCTTGAAGTCTAGGAAAGCCGAGCATTGGAGCGGAGCGAATGCTCTAATTCGTGAGCACCAACGCACAGGCTTGACAACGAATGCGAGGGTTTGTCGACACGCTGAAAGAAGCCTGTAAAGGCTTCTTTTATGATTCCAGCAAACGCTGGGCAATATATTCTCCTTTTTTGCAGCCGCCTGGGCATGCGTATAAAGCAGAACCGATTGTTTGTGTATATTCGTTTAACGCATCCTTTGCTGAAAGAGCCTTCAGCATCGGGATAAACTGATTGTCGGGATTTTTTTGAAAACTGATAAACAGGAGACCTGCATCCATATAGCCGGTTTTCGGATCAAGTCCTTCTGTGTAAGAGAAAGCTCTTCGCAAAATTTGTTTCCCAGTAGATTTCGCTAGACTGACGTGTGAATTAGACGGAATTTGATTCAGCTTCACGGGATCTGTTTCCTTTTTCTGCCCAAAAGGCGCCCCCGAGCTTTTTCTGCGGCCGAAGGTATCCTCTTGGTCCTTGAGGGAAGAGCGGTCCCATACCTCAAGGAACATTTTGATTTTCCGAAAAGCCATATAGGTGCCGCCCGTCATCCAGTCAGGCTCACCAGACTGAATCCACACGATCGAGTTCATCAACGTGTCATCCTTCGTGCTCTGGTTGCCTGTTCCATCTTTAAACCCGAAGAGGTTGCGCGGTGTTTCACCATTTTTTCCACCGCTTAAAAAGCCTTTGTTCACAAAACGGACCTCACAAGTGCCGACCGCTTGATTTAGCAGGTTACGCAGCGCGTGAAACGCCACTTGCTCGTCGTCTGCACACACTTGAATGCAGATGTCCCCGCCTCCCTGCTTTTCATCCAGGTTGTCATTGGGCATCGCTGGAAGAGCGGCTAGGTGCTTCGGTTTTTTGCTTTTCAGTCCGAAGCGGTCCTTTCCGTCTTTTTCAAAAAAGCCAGGCCCGAATCCGAATGTGACCGTTAAGTTGGAAGGGGATAAATCAGCAGACTCACCTGTATCCTGCGGCGGCAGATACTGATTTCTCTGCTCCGCTGACATTTTCTTGCCAGACGTCAGCATCTGTGTGAGACTTGTCCAGTTTCTAAATAACGTAATGATGTCGCTTTTGTCTTTTGCTGTTACATCCAGTGCAGCAAAATAGACATACGTCTGATGGGCAGTTGTGATTCCGGCCTGATGCTTTCCGTAAAACGGAACAATCTGCTCCTCCTCTTTTTCATCCTTTTTCGATGGCTTAGCCGCAGTCTGAACAAGCGGAGCGAGACCGCCGAGACCGCTGGCACCGATCGCAACGGCTGCCCCCGCCATCGCTCCCCATTTTAAAATGTCCCGTCTGTGAATTTGTTCTGGCTTTTTCTGTTCATCGCTCATGATGTTACAAAACTCCTTTTATAGCACATTCGCAATCTTCGACATGGTTTCAGAAAGAGTCGTCAGCTTAGTGCTCAGCTCTCTGATTTGCTTTTCACTTAATTTATCATAAGACGTATAGGACTGATCATTTGTTTTGTATTTTGCCATTAAAACTTCAAATTCGCTGAACTCCGTATCCAGTTTTTCCGTCAAGTCGGAGTGATCTTTTACAAGCGCGCTTTTCACTGTTTGATAAACGGCTTCGGAGCCTTCCACATTTGCCATAAGGTCAACTAAATCAATTCGTGAGTAGCGTTCTTCTTCTCCCGTGATTTTCGAAATTCCGGCTTCGTTCAGAAGCTCCATCGCGCCTGCAACAATTTGTTCAGGGGTTAATTTCAGTGATTGAATTGAACCGTCAAGCTCTTTTACATCCTTGAGAAGCTGGTCAGCTGTTGCCTTTTCCCCGGAAATATCTTGATCCTTCCAAATGGCCTTCTCAAGCTTATGGAAGCCTGTCCATTTGTCTCCTTCTTCAACATCGTTTTCTCGGGCGTCAATTTTCGGATCAAGATCTCCGAGGCTTTCAGCGATCGGTTCGATTCGCTCGTAATAAACACGCGCTTTCGCATATAACGTTTTGGACTTTTCGATATCGCCGGATTTCACAGCGCTTGTAAATGATTCAGTCGCTTTTACAAGCTGATCGCTCTGCTCTTTGACATAGCTTTTATATTCATCCGCTGCTTTTGCCAGCTGATCGCTAGCCTTTTTGCCGCTCTTCTTCGCTTCTGTCAGGTCTTCTAAGGACGCTTTCAGTGACTCGGATTCTGTCTTGATTTTTGCTGCATCCGGTTTGTCTTTTTGCGCTTCTGTGTAGATTGGCTGAAGATGCTTTTCGATTTCTGTATATTCGAATGGATAGTCGCTGCGAATATCGTTTTCAAAGGAAAGCCAGTAGCTGTTTAACTCTTTCCCCTTCTTTTCAATCTCTTTTTGGTCTCCTTTTTCCGCTGAGTCATTCAGCTTAGAAATGATGGTTTCCATTTTATTTACGGATGCGGTGATTTCTTTAGTGACCCCGCTTTTTTCAGATGAAGCTTTTTCTTTGGTTGAAGATGTGTCATTGGCTCCGCAGCCTGCGCACAGCGCAAGGATGCATCCGGCTGATACAGCGATTTTTGTGAAATTCATTTTGTCAGTTCCTTTCCGTTTGTAAAATGTTTTGCCGCTTCTGAAACAAGCGCAATCAGTAAAAAGAGTAAAATCAACATTTGCGGAATCGTGCTGTACACGGACGGATAAATTCCTAGCACCGATACAGACGGCAGCCAGCTTTCTGCATCAGACGGAAGAATGCCCGCCAGCTGAAGGCTGTGAACGCCGGTTCCGAGAAATTTCACGCACATATACAGGACAACCGCCATTGATAGAAGAAAAAACGGCTTCAATGGAATACGCATTCCGAGCTTGATCATCAGAACACCGACGATGACGAGAACGATAAGCCCTGCGGCAGTTCCGCCGATCAGTTCAGTGAGCGGGAGCTTCCCGACAAGCCCGATGAAAAAGATGACCGTTTCGAGACCTTCTCTTACAACTGCCAGAAATGCAATGAGCGCAAAGGAAAGCAGGCTTCGTTTTTTTAGTGCATGTGACTTCTGGATATTGATTTTTTCTCTCCATTTATCCATTGAGGCGTTTCTGTGCAGCCACACCCCGACATACAAAAGCATGACAGCGGACAGTACGCCGGTAACGCCGCCAAGCAAGAAATTGTTTTCTCCGAATACACTGGAGGAGAACAGAACCGTGACACCGATGCCGGCTGTTAAGGAAACAGCCATGCCGGCGGACGCCCCGCCCCAGATCCATGTCGAGGAACGCGTAACCCGCGCTTTTTTTGTCATGGTTAATAGCGCTCCGATGACAAGGAGGGCCTCCATTCCTTCACGAACCGGGATCAGCGCCGCATCCCACCAGCTGTAGCTGCTTGAAGCGATCGGCTCGAGCAATTGAATCATTTCGTCAATTTGCTTTGATACCTTTTCAGGATGGCTGCCGATCTCCGCCTTCATCAGCGCCAGATTTTCCTCCGATGTCGTATAGGCTTCTTTCGATTGGGACACGACATCTCCCTCAACAGCGAGCCAGGATGTAACTAAATTGTCGATTGCGGATGACGCTTCATCCAATTGTTTTTTTTCTATGAACTGTTTTGTGTCTTTCAAGCTTTGTATATAGGCTGTTAAGGACGCCCTTGATTGACCTGAGGATGTCTTTTTCAGCACGACAGCCTGCTGGTAGGTTTCTAAATGAGATGAAAGCTCTTCAAGCTGTGATTTGAGCTTGCCTGCGTCTTGATTGATAAAAGAAAGAGAAATCATCGCGATATTCGCGTCCATTTCACTGTGAGAAGAAAGGTTTTCTTTCTTAATAGAAGGTTCTTCTTTTTTCCACTTCGCTTTGAAGGTGTCAAACGTTTGTTGTGCCGAATCCATATCCCCGTCTTTTACGGATTTGATCATTTGCTTGTTTAATTGAATTAATGCGGCGATCGGATCATCTTCCGCATGTGCCGCAGAACCGAAAACCATCAACAAGCTGAATAGAATAAGTGCCAGCCCCCGAGCCATCATGTTCCTCCTATAATTGAAAATGATTATCATTGTATAACATAATCATAGCCAGTTCCTGTCCTTTGTCAATTAAAATTTGAAGGTCTGAAAACCTTGATGGACAGCAAAAAAGCTGTCCTTTTACAGAACAGCCCTTTGAAGGAAAATGAACGATTATCTTCCTGTTTTATACGTTTGAATTTCCTCACGAAACTTGCGTGCAGCACTCTCAGGATCCTCCGCCTGACTGATGGCGCTGATCATACTGACGCCATCGGCCCCCGCTTGGATAACAGGTGCGGCATTATCTATTGTGATTCCGCCGATGCCGACAATTGGAATGCTGATGCCTTGGCGGCGCACTGCTTCGATAAGAGATACACCCTGTACCGCTCTCGTATCTTTTTTCGTTTCAGTCGGATAGATCGGCCCAAGCCCGACATAATCCGCTCCGTCTTCTTCGGCTTGCTTCACCTCAGACATCGTATGGGCAGAAACGCCGAGAATCATATCACCTATGGCAGCTCTTACCTCTTTCGCATTTGCGTCTTCCTGACCGATGTGGATACCGTCAGCTTTCAGATTCAGAGCCAATTCCACATCATCATTGACAATGAACGGAACACCAGCTTCACGGCAAGCTGCCTGCGCTTTTTCAGCAAATTTAATCCGAGCCTCTCCTGTCAGCGCATCCCCGCCTTTTTCACGGAACTGGTACAGGGTGGCACCGCCTTTTAACGCTTTTTGTACAACTGTAACAGGATCGGCTTTCGTATTGTTTGACCCCATAATGAAGTATACAGATAATAACTCTTTCATCATTTCCCGAGAAATACGAGTCATGAGACAGTCACCCTTTCTATAGTCGCCCATTCTTGGACGTCTTGTTCAGTAACAGTTGAAAGCTTGTTCAGCAATTCAATCTGAAAGCTTCCAGGGCCTTTGTCAGCCGTCTGCTGTGCGGCAAGCTGAGCGGCGACCCCATACGAAGAAATGGCCGCAATAGCAGCAAACAATGGATTTTCTTCCACAGCGCAAAACGCACCGACGACGGAAGTCAGCAGGCAACCGGCGCCTGTCACTTTTGTCAGCAGCTTGTGGCCGTTATGAAGGGTGTATACATGTGACGTGTCGGCTATGACATCAACTTCACCAGTTATCGCAATGACCGTGTTTAGCTTTTGTGCCGCCTGCTGAGCCAGCCGGATGATGTCGCCTCCGCCTTCACCCGCATCAACACCTTTGATCAGCCAATCGGTCACGCCGACGGTATGGGCAATTTCCGCCGCATTTCCTCTGATTGCAGCAAGGCGCACCTCACGAATGATGTCACGTGCCGATTCAGTGCGGAACGGTGTTGCTCCGGCACCGACAGGATCAAGAATGACGGGAACGCCATGTTCATTAGCTGATTTCCCCGCGATGATCATCGCTTCGACTGACTCCTTGCTCAGCGTTCCGATATTTAAAACGAGTGCACCCGCAATCTTCGCCATATCGGCGACCTCTTCTTTTGCGTACGCCATAACGGGCGATGCGCCGAGCGCGAGCAGGCCGTTTGCTGTGAAATTCGTTACGACATTGTTGGTTATGCTATGCACCAGTGGGCTATGCCGGCGGACAGCCGTAAGACATTTTGCTGCTGATTGTGCATCCATGTTTGCATCATCCTTTACTATCTTTTTTCGGGTCCCATAAATACGATTTCGTATGTTCGAGCCAAGCTCTGGCGGCAAACGACAAGTACCTGTCCTTTCTCCAAATAATGGCGAGGTGCCAAGGGATGACCGGATCGACAAGCGGAATGACTTTCACTTTTTCCGGGTCAAGGCCGCGGCAGATCCGTTCCGGCAAAAGCCCGATCCCAAGGTTGGCTGATACCATCTCACTAATAAAATCCCATTGTGATGTTTCATAAATGATATGGGGCCGGAACCCAGCCTTGATACATTCCGTCATAATTCGGTTGTGCAGGACAAAATCCTCTCTGAAGAAAATAAAAGGCTCGTCCTTCAACTCACGCAGCTGACATTCTTTCTCATCAGCCAGCCTGTGGGAAGGGTGAACGACAAGCATTAAGGTTTCTTTTACGATTGTAAACGAATGAAAGATATCTTCGTTTGCGGGAAGGACCACAACGCCGATATCAAGAGAGCCGTCCCCGACACCTTCTTGGACTTTTATAGAACCGTCTTCGACTAGCTGAAAGGTGACATTCGGATAGTTTTCACGGAAATCGCCGAGCACTCTGGGGAAAAACCCCGATCCGATCATCGGCGGCAGTCCAATCCGTACGTGCCCTTTCTTGACTTCCATAATATCATTTAATTCTGACGTCAGGTTTTGAAATGATTTAATGATTTCCTGCGCCTGCACATACATGCTATGACCAGCATCAGTCAGTTCCACCTGCCTGCCGTTTCGGTAAAACAGTTCAATTCCGAGCTCTTCTTCTAAATTTTTGATCATTTTTGATATCGTCGGCTGAGAAACATAAAGGGATTGGGAAGCCTTCGTAAAGCTTTTTAATCGGGCGACTTCCAGAAAATATGTTAAATGGCGGATATCCATGTGCTTCACCCTTTCTATAGACAAAAGGAATACTTCTTATTCTTTATATATATTTTACCTATAGCGCTAGCTTATGTACAATATGAATATAAGGGAGGCATCAATATGAAAAAACTGTTGCTAACCGTTATTCAAATCGCTCTGTTATTTATATTTGCTCGGCTGATTAATTGGGTGACAGCCCTTCTTCATATAAATATTCCCGGCAGTATAATTGGGATTGTGATTCTTTTCACATTATTACACTTTAACATTATCAAGCTTGAATGGATCGAGCTTGGCGCGGCGTGGCTTCTCGGGGAGCTGCTTTTATTTTTTATCCCGTCTGCCGTCGGAGTGATTGAATACGGAGACATTATGTCGAAATTCGGTGTCAGCATTCTGCTTGTTGTCATCATCAGCACGTTTGTCGTGATGGTGTCTACAGGAACGCTTACACAAATCATTGCAAAAAGAAAGGAGAAAAAGCATACGTGTTCATCGGAATTGTAAGTTTGTTTTTAACGGTTTTGGTGTATTTAGGAGCAAAAAAGGTATATCAACGCTTTCCGCGTGTTTATACGTCGCCGCTATTGGTGACGCCCGCTGTGTTAGTCGGTCTGCTGCTGCTGGTGAATGTCCCGTACGAGTCCTATAATCTCGGCGGCGGATTGCTGACCGATATGCTACAGCCGGCCACCGTGGCATTCGCGATCCCGCTATATAAATATTTCCCTGTTTTAAAGAAATACGCAGTGGAAATTATTTTGAATGTGGCCGTCGGTTCATGCATCGCGATTATTTCTACCGCTCTTATTGCGAAATGGCTTCACCTCGGCACCGGCTTAATTGACAGCCTCGTCCCGAGATCAGTGACAACGCCGATCGCGATGAACGTATCTGAAATGATCGGCGGAATGCCTGCCGTCACAGCCGTGTTTGTGATTTTAACCGCTTTGCTCGGCACAGTGATCGGCCCGATGGTCATCCGCTATTTCCGCATTGATAACGAAATCGCGCGGGGCGTGCTGCTCGGCACAAGCGCACACGGAGCGGGAACGTCAAAGGCATTTGAGCTTAGCTCTGTGTCCGGCACGATTTCAAGCGTATCGATGATCTTAGCTGCGATTATGACGCTTTGCGCGGCGCCGTTTTTGCTTTCATTTATGTAAAAAACTGTCCTCTCGAGGGCAGTTTTTTTTATGTGCTTCCCCTTATTGAAAAGCTGACGAATTCCAATATAATGTATTTGTGGATACCAAAGGAGGCACCCTCATGCACAACTTGCAGGTGAGACGGCATTATGCCGCGTTAAAAGGATTTTATTTGTTTGCTTTTCTCGGTACGGGCAGCATGATTCCCCTACTCAGTATGTATTTAACGAAGGAACAGCATTTAAGCGGATCACAGGTCGGCTTGATCATGTCACTGGGCCCGATTGTGATGATTTTCTTTCAGCCGTTTTGGGGTATGCTGAGCGACTATACGCAAAAAACGAAAGGCCTGCTGGCGGTTTGCACATCAATCACAGGCATCATTGGACTAGGCTATATTGCATTTGACAGCTTTCCTCTGTTTATTTTGATTGCGGCCTGTTTTGCAGCCTTTCAAAGCACGATTATTCCACTTTCGGACAGCATTTCACTAAGGTACACACAAGAAACAAACGGCAACTACGGCGGAATCCGCCTGTTTGGCTCTCTCGGCTTCGGCGTCGCGGTGTTTGCCATGGGACAGGTGACGAACCAGCTGTACCCCATTCACGTGATCTTTATCTTTGGCTGCGCCTTTCTGTGCATTGCCGCCATATTGGCTTCTCAAATGCCGGGCCAGCAGAAAACGAAAACAAAGGTCAATATCCGCAAAGGATTCCGGGAGCTTATCAGCAACAAAACCTTCCTCATCTTTATGATCATCACCTTTACGACATTTGCTCCAAACTTAGCGAACAATACGTATTTCAGTCTTTTTCTGGACAAAAGCGGCGCGTCACTTTCCGCTATCGGCATTTTATTTTTCATCGGCGTTATTTCAGAAATTCCATTTATGAGATTCGCCCAAACATTTATAGATAAAATGGGGCTGCTCAACGTCATTATGCTGTCAGGCGGAGTCTCATTATTCAGGTGGGCGCTCTATTTCACGGCGCCTTCACTATGGATCATTTATGCGACGGTCTTTCTTCAGGGAGTGGCCATCGGTTTATTTATCCCGGCGGCGCTTCAATATGTGAAAAAGATTACCCCAAGACACGTTGAAGCGACGGCGCTGACCATGTACGCCGCCATTGGCAACGGGTTCGGCAACTGGTTCTGCACATTTGCAGGCGGGTACATTTTTGACTACGTGTCGATTTTCGCAGTCTACTTGCTTTTTGGCATTCTGAGCATAGCAGGCTTTGGCCTGACATTATATTTAATGAAGGCTGAAAAAAACAAACATACACTTCATCAGCCGGCTGTTACTTTTAAACCATAATGACTATAATGAACAAAAGAAAGGATGTGCGTTATGAACGGGCAAGAGCGAAACAGCATTTCGAAAGGGTTGAAGGTTGATATTGTATTGAAAGCAGATCAAAAAACAGGAAAACTGACGAGAGGGACAGTGAAGGATATTTTGACGAAATCAAACTTTCATCCGCATGGCATTAAAGTCCGTCTTGAAGATGGCCGCATCGGCCGCGTCCAGCAGATCATTTCTACATAAAAAAAAGCTGCCCCTGAACAGGGCAGCTTTTTCATTATTTTTTCTGCAGAAGGACCACTTTCAGGTAGTTGCCTTCCGGAAATGCCGAAATCGTTTTGAAATCCTCCGGCAGCGTAAATTCCTCAATGATGGTGTAGCGTTCGTTTGTTTCTTTAAATGCGGCATCGATAAAGCCTTTGAATTTCTTCATGCCAAAGGCGCTGCTGTTTGTAGAGGCAACAATGACACCCTTGTCAGCAGTGATGGCGATCGTTTCCTTCAGCAGGTTTTTATAATCCTTGGCCGCGCTGAAGGTGCGTTTTTTTGTGCGCGCAAAGGAAGGCGGATCGAGAATAATCAGATCAAAGCGCAAATCCTTTTTTGCAGCATATGAAAAATAGTTAAACACGTCCATCACTTTAATGTCGTGCGCTTCATAATCCAGCTTGTTCACGCTGAATTGCTCGATCGTTTTGGCCAGACTTCGGTTTGCCACGTCGACGCTTGTTGTTTTCTCCGCTCCGCCAAGCGCCGCTGCCACGGAGAATGCACCCGTATAAGAAAACGTATTTAAAACGGTTTTCCCTTTTGCATAGCGGTCTCTGATCGCCTTGCGCACATGTCTCTGATCCAAAAAGATGCCCGTCATGGCGCCTTCATTCAGATCCACCGCGTATTGAATGCCATTCTCTTGGATGATGATCGGGAACTCGCCTCTTCTCCCTTTCACGAAGTCATCATCTTCAACATATTGTCCAGCCGTGTCGAAGCGTTTCTTCTCGTAAATCGCTTTATAATCAAGATCCATCTCATCCAATGCGGAAATCAGCATGTCTTTAAAGGTGTAAACCCCCTTGCTGTACCATTGAATCAGCAGGTAGCCGTCATAATAGTCGATGGTGACGCCGCCGACACCGTCGCCCTCACCGTTGAACAGGCGGAAAGCTGTTGTATCTTGAGCCTCAAATAGTTTGGCGCGCGCTTGGGCCGCTTTTGTTAATTTGGTGAGAAAAAATGCCTGGTCAACCTGTTCATGTTTATTGCGGGTAAGCGTCCAGCCGACCCCTTTGTTTTGCAGGCCATAATAGCCCCGCGCGAGAAACTCGCCGCTCTCAGACACGATATCAACGAGGTCTCCTTCTTTCATGTGCCCCGCACTCCCTGCGAGAGCTTCTTTTTCGATAAGGGGATAGCCTTTTTTGATTTTGGCAGCGTGTGCTTTCTTTAGGGTGAGTAGCTTCATATATGTCGTCCTCTTTCCGTTTGCTTTCTCTTATGGTACCACAAAACGCCAAGATGTCTGCATTGACAGAAAGGAAAGGTTTTTCTACGATAGACAAAAAGAGTTACGAGGAGGAGCAGCATGGCAAAACGAATTGACCATACAGGCATCATGGTAAGAGATATTAACGCGTCCATCACATTTTATGAAGAGGTACTCGGCATGAAATTGAAGAATCGCATCACACACACGAACGGTGTAATCGAGCTTGCATTTCTTGGCTTTGAAGACGGCCCGGAAACAGAAATTGAACTGATTCAAGGCTACAGCAGCGAGCTTCCCGCTGAAGGAAAAGTGCACCACATTGCCCTGCTGACTGATGACATCGCGGCTGAATATACAAAAGCGGAAAAAATGAACGCAAAATTTATCGACGAGGAGATCACAACACTTCCAAACGGATACCGTTATTTCTATATCGAAGGCCCTGACGGTGAGTGGATTGAGTTCTTTCAGCGATAAAAAAAAGAACGTACATTTTGTGATGTACGTTCGAGCCTGATTAACAGAGAGTATGTCATATCCGGAAGGCCAGCAACACTACATCAGTTTCCGTATGAATTCCGCAATTACTTGAAGGTGTGGCGAAGCCGTATCTAGGCGCGCATCCTATGCATGAAGGGAAGGATGAGAAAAAAATCTCTTTAAGCAGAATAAAAAAATTAGTGTAAAATAAAAAGGCCATTCAGTTCACTGAATGGCTGACAGGCTTACTTATATTTGTTAACCTCAAACATTAAAATATTCTTAAATACAACATAATCTTTTTTGCTTTCAAACGGCCCTTTGTTGTTGTCATGCTCATCAATTACATAAAAACCAGGTCCTTCCCCTTTATCACGTGCTCCGTACCATTTGATGAAATCATTCACTTCCTTCATGGAAAGCTCATATTCCTTTTGTAGACCGTTGGTCATCGTGACTACAAGAAGAGCTTGCCCCTCATCTGAGCCAGATGTTACATCATCATTATCTTTATCTCCTGGTATTGTCGTATCACCACCAGAAGGCTTATCTTTTTCACCTTCTGTACTACTATCTGATTTTATACCTAAATCTTTTAATGAAATTGCATCAACTGATTTATATTTGAACGCTTTTTCAGCAAAACCGCCGTTTTGCTCCCTTCCGCCTATCATGTAAAGAGTATCATCAACTATTACAGATGAATGCGCCATTTTGTAATAGTCTGTTTTAGGAACAGATAGAGTTGTAAATGTTTCCGAGTTAGGATCATAAACCCTAACTGTATAGACATTCCCTGTTACCAACATCTTGCCATTATAAACCACCGACGAAAGATAATGTCCTGAAAATCCTCCCTTTTTTACTTTCCAGCTATCACTCACTGGATTATATTCATACATACTTTGATTCGATGCTTGTCTGCCGCCAGAAATATATAATTTATCATTGATTACCGCCGAGGTTCCATCAGTTACCTCATAATTAAATCTTTGTTTCTTTTCCCATTTTTTATTTTCCAAGTCATAACTATAAGTATTCCCATAATCTTTATGAGCTAAAGTATTCCCAGATCCGACTACATATATTTTCTTTCCGATGACCCCTGCGTATAAACTATTCGCTGGAATTTTCAACTCAAACGGAAGATCATCCATTTTTTCCTAAGTATCAGTTTTGGTATCATACACTTCTACTGTATTGACATACCCCTCTAACGATCTGCCCCCCATTACATAGATCTTATTATCAACGGTAACAGTAGCAGCACCCGCTCTCGCTGTAGGCATGTTAGCTTTCCTCGTCCATTCATTTGTTTTTGGATCATACATAAATGTTTGATTTTCAGCATAGTTCGCAGTGCTCCCACCACCAATTATGTAAATTCTTCCATCGACAACACTGCTACTTGCATGAACCCTCGCTTCTGGTAAATCCGCCTTTTTTTCCCATCCAATTTCTTCAGCCGCACTCGCAGTCTGGAACGATTGAGTCACTGAAATGATCAACAAAAGTAACATAATTAAGTATTTCCTCAAATTAAACACTCCTTTTTAATAGGTGCACTTAACAAATATCGACTTCGTTTACCAATTTTTTATAGCTTTTATTGAAATTTATGTTAAAATGCATTGTTCTCGCTCTATTATAGGAGTGTCTTTTTATAAATTGAAATAAAATCAAAAACTAGCTGACATTATACATCAAGGAGTTGATGATTTACAGATATTGTATCAGGATATCATCGAGTAGTACTTTCTTTATCAGTTAAGAGCTTAAAAAGAAAATCTACAGAAAAAAAACTGGCGTCTATTTATATATACTTTCATATTCAAGAAACCGCTATAGACCTTCGCACAGAGCAAAACAATAGGGAAAATTCAACATATCCAACGTACATTTTGTGATGTACGTTCTTTTTTATCTATACCAACTGATATACGTTGACTCATCGCAAATCATAGCTTCCCAGCCCATACGCTCAACCAATTCATGGATGTTTTTATCTTTGGCTAAAAAGACATTAATGAATGAGTCATATACACTCATAAACACAAAATCCATTTTCTCATCAGTTAAAACGAGCTCTGCTGCGGCTTCATCAAGAACCGTCCGCAAGTTGGCCTCAGTTATGTCCAAAACGCCGCGGTTTTCCACAATCGGTTCTGCGTAATAAAACCGATTGGATCCGTTCGCACCTAATACCTTTACCAAACTCGGAATATGAAAATTTGAAATATGATCCTCACTGGGATAATAGAGGTCTCCATTTATGTTTTCATGTAACACCTCAGCCAAATCCTCTCTCGCGAACTCGTCCCTTAAAGCGCCTATCGACGTCATTAAAGCCAGCGCCAGCTCAGCATGTGTTTGAAAGCCGCAAGAAGACATAACCTTCTTCCAGGAAACAGCCTTGCCTATTCCTCTTATTTCATCATCGTTTGAATAATATGCTCGTAATCATTTTTTCTTTTTGCATTCTCCCATCCTTCAGGCATTTGGATAAAAGGAGAAAAGATAAGTGCAGCAGATGAGTATTCAACTGGTACTTGTTGTAAGATTGGTGATTCGTCATCTAACCATATATAATCTAGCATGCGCACCTCCTTTACATATTCTAACATTCTCTTTCGTTTAAAAGGAGATGATCAGCCCTATGACAGGCCGATCATCTATCACATCACATTTTTATCCGCCAGATTCAACCGCACTCTCTTCCCGCCATTTTTGATGATCCCATATTCTGAAAAACGGATAGTAGATAGCACAGGTGATCAGCAGATTTACCAGCTGCATAACGGCGCCCGACACCTTTCCGCCTGTCGCCAGGTAGCCTGATATGAGCGGCGGCATCGTCCACGGCACCGCGATTCCGGCCGGTCTTGCCACCAGCCCGGTGCTCATGCCGATATAAGTCGCCGTAATCGTGAGGAGCGGTGCGATGATAAATGGGACAATAAGGAGCGGATTCATGACAATCGGCATGCCGAAAATGATCGGCTCGTTGATATTAAAAAGCGCGGGCCCAATCCCTAATCGGCCAAGCTGCTTCATTTGTTTGCTGCGAGATCGGACAAGCATCGTCAGGACAAGCGCCAGTGTCGCTCCGCTCCCGCCGACATTGATCCAAATTTGAAAAAACTGAGTCGTAAAAACACTCGGCAGCGCCTCGCCCGCTTGGAAGGCAAGACGGTTGGCATCCATCGCGCCGTACCAAATCGGCGCCATGATTCCGCCAATGATGGAAGCCCCGTGAATCCCGCACGACCAAAGCAGCATCTGTACAAATTCAGCGATCAGGCTTCCGCCGAGACTGCCGCCAAGGATGGAAAGCGGTGTGCCAAGCAGGTCTCCTACGACATTGTGCAGACTCTGAAAAGGTGTCATTTCAATCAGAAGACGCGCCAGCCATACGAGAAGCACAATGATAAAGCCGGGAATCAGCGCGACAAATGATTTGCTTACCGCAGGCGGCACACCGTCTGGCATTTTGAAGACGATATTTTTTTGAATAATGTACCGATAGATTTCGGTTGAAAACAAGGCGATCAGCATGGCGACAAATAAGCCCTTGCTGCCAAGTAGCGTGATCGGGATTCCGCCCCCTACCATGATGGACTCCGTTGAGCCATCCGGTGTAAACGGCACCTCAAACGGCGTTGCCAATAGAAATGCGGCAATTGAAATCGCTCCGGCCGAAAGGGCATCAACCCCATAGCTTTCCGCCAGCCGATAGGCGATCCCGAAAGCGGCGATCATCGCCATAATATCAAACGAAGCATTGACGGGATATCCGAGCTTATCAGCCCACTCCTTCCCAAACACACTCGCCATGAAATCAGCATACCCCGGAATCGGCAGGCTCGTTAAAATCAAGAAGACAGACCCGATAATAATCAGCGGCATGGTCAGGATAATTCCGTCACGCAAAGCGCTGAGGTGCCGCTGTCCGGCAATTTTCCCGGCGACAGGCATTATTTTTTCTTCCATTACCCGAGTGAATGCGCTCATCTTAAAAGCCCCCTTTTCTCATTGCTTTGTGAACAACCTCCGCAATGTTTTCTTTATCTTATTTTGAAAACGCTTACAAATTCATTTGGAAAATTTCCTCTTCCTGCGGAAAAAATCTGCATTTTGCCAAACAATCCTGTCTATGAAAAATTTTTATCTATTAATCTCTCTTTTTTCTCCGATATATATATCAAACATCATAGAAAAAGGAGATTAATCATGAAAAACATGTCTTGCAAACTTGTTGTATCAGTCACTCTGTTTTTCAGTTTTCTCGCCATAGGCCCTCTCGCTCATGCGCAAAACAGCAGCGAGAAAGAGGTTATTGTGGTTTATAAAAACAAGGCCGGAAAGGAAACCATCCTGGATAGTGATGCTGATGTTGAACAGCAGTATAAGCATCTTCCCGCGGTAGCGGTCACAGCAGACCAGGAGACAGTAAAAGAATTAAAGCAGGATCCTGATATTTTGTATGTAGAAAACAACGTATCATTTACCGCAGCAGACAGCACGGATTTCAAAGTGCTGTCAGACGGCACTGACACCTCTGACAACTTTGAGCAATGGAACCTTGAGCCCATTCAGGTGAAACAGGCTTGGAAGGCAGGACTGACAGGAAAGAATATCAAAATTGCCGTCATTGACAGCGGGATCTCCCCCCACGATGACCTGTCGATTGCCGGCGGGTATTCAGCTGTCAGTTATACCTCTTCTTACAAAGATGATAACGGCCACGGAACACATGTCGCAGGGATTATCGGAGCCAAGCATAACGGCTACGGAATTGACGGCATCGCACCGGAAGCACAAATATACGCGGTTAAAGCGCTTGATCAGAACGGCTCGGGGGATCTTCAAAGTCTTCTCCAAGGAATTGACTGGTCGATCGCAAACGGGATGGACATCGTCAATATGAGCCTTGGCACGACGTCAGACAGCAAAATCCTTCATGACGCCGTGAACAAAGCATATGAACAAGGTGTTCTGCTTGTTGCCGCAAGCGGTAACGACGGAAACGGCAAGCCAGTGAATTATCCGGCGGCATACAGCAGTGTCGTTGCGGTTTCAGCAACAAACGAAAAGAATCAGCTTGCCTCCTTCTCAACAACTGGAGATGAAGTTGAATTTTCAGCACCGGGGACAAACATCACAAGCACTTACTTAAACCAGTATTATGCAACAGGAAGCGGAACATCCCAAGCGACACCGCACGCCGCAGCCATGTTTGCCTTGTTAAAACAGCGTGATCCTGCCGAGACAAACGTCCAGCTTCGCGAGGAAATGCGGAAAAACATCGTTGATCTTGGTACCGCAGGCCGCGATCAGCAATTTGGCTACGGCTTAATCCAGTATAAAGCACAGGCAACAAATTTAGCGTACGCGGCAGCAGAGCAAGCTGTGAAAAAAGCGGAACAAACAAAAGCACAAACCGATATCAACAAAGCGCGAGAACTCGTCAGCCAGCTGCCGGGCTCCGACGCCAAAACTGTCCTGCAAAAAAGACTGGATAAAGTACAGTCATACAGAAATGTAAAAGATGCGAAAGACAAAGTCGCAAAGGCAGAAAAATATAAAACACAGCAAACCGTTGATACAGCACAAACTGCCATCAACAAGCTGCCAAACGGAACAGACAAAAAGAACCTTCAAAAACGCTTAGACCAAGTAAAACGCTACATCGCGTCAAAGCAAACGAAAGACAAAGTTGCGAAAGCGGAAAAAAGCAAAAAGAAAACAGATGTGGACAGCGCACAATCAGCAATTGGCAAGCTGCCTGCAAGTTCAGAAAAAACGTCCCTGCAAAAACGCCTTAACAAAGTGAAGAGCACCAATTTGAAGACGGCACAGCAATCCGTATCTGCGGCTGAAAAGAAATCAACTGATGCAAATGTGGCAAAAGCACAATCAGCCGTCAATCAGCTTCAAGCAGGCAAGGACAAAACGGCATTGCAAAAACGGTTAGACAAAGTGAAGAAAAAGGTGGCGGCGGCTGAAGCAAAAAAAGTGGAAACTGCCAAGGCAAAAGTGAAGAAAGCGGAAAAAGACAAAACAAAGAAATCAAAGGCATCCGCTCAGTCTGCAGTGAATCAATTAAAAGCATCCAATGAAAAAACAAAGCTGCAAAAACGGCTGAACGCCGTCAAACCGAAAAAGTAACCAAAAACCTTTAAGACTTGCATTCCAGGTCTTAAAGGTTTTTTACATTCTAAGAACATCGTACACAACCTTTTTCCCATCCGCCTCACAGGCTTTTCATACTATTGCTATACAGCCATGAACAGCATAAAATGAACGTTATTACAGTTATCACCACATATGGCGGGATTGTGACTGGGCAGGCAGGCAAGACCCAATGATGCAAAGGGAGTATTAATGCCTAAAAAGCAGGGCATTTTAACTCTTCTTTTCGTGTTGGGCTCATAACGGCGCCTTGGACAACCCCCTATTCTCATGCTCCGTCGTCGCGTCGACGCGGGCATTTTTGTCATTTTCAGCCGATATTTCTCACTTTTTTCATTTTGATTGTCAACTTTTCATTTGATACGATGAACAAGCCGACTTTTCTTCAGCAAAGGAGGTTTTGATTGCTTGCATAAAGAGATTGCAAAAGAATTACTGCTGCTCGCAGGAGGAAAAAACAATATTATCAGCATCAGCCATTGTACGACCCGTCTTCGTTTTGATGTAAAGGACGAGACGAAAATTGATATACATGCCATTGAGAACCTGCAAGGTGTGCAGGGCACCTTTTTCCGTTATGGGCTTTTCCAGATTATCTTCGGAGCAGGCGTCGTCAACAAAATATATAAAGAAGTCGTTCATGTATGGGAGAACGCGCCTTCTGAAGAACCTGTCCACCAGAAAAAAGCCAGCCGGAAGCTGAACCCTGCCGCAGCTTTTGCGAAAACACTGTCCGATATTTTTGTGCCGATTATTCCGGCAATAACAGCAAGCGGCCTGCTCATGGGGCTGATCGGCATGATTAAGGTGTTTCACTGGTTCGCTGCCGGCAGCCCATGGATTAAAATGCTCGACCTCGTGTCCAGCACAGCCTTTATTTTACTGCCGATTTTAGTCGGCTTCAGTGCCGCACGGCAATTTGGCAGCAACCCATACCTAGGGGCAGTGATCGCGGGGCTTTTGACGCATCCTGATCTGCTGGACCCGTCTATGCTCGGCAGCAAAACCCCGTCTTCTTTAGACATATGGGGGCTTCATATCCCAATGATGGGCTATCAGGGTTCCATGATACCGATTCTTCTTTCCGTTTTTGTCATGAGCAAAATTGAGAAGCTATTAAAATCGATTGTGCCGAAGTCGCTTGATGTCGTGATCATTCCCTTTATTACGGTCATGGTGACAGGGTGCCTCGCGCTGATTGTGATGAATCCCGCCGCTTCTATCGTCGGCCAAATCATGACACAATCGATCGTCTATATTTATGATCACGCCGGCATTGCCGCCGGAGCCCTTTTCGGCGGCATCTACTCCACCATCGTCCTATCTGGATTGCATCATAGCTTTTATGCAATTGAGGCAACGCTGCTTGCTAATCCGCATGTCGGTGTCAACTTTTTAGTGCCGATATGGTCGATGGCGAATGTGGCCCAAGGCGGAGCGGGGCTTGCGGTATTCCTCAAAACGAAACAATCAAGCCTGAAGAAAATTGCGCTTCCCGCTTCTCTGACCGCGTTTTTAGGCATTGTTGAGCCGATTGTATTCGGGGTAAATCTCAAACTGATCCGTCCCTTTATCGGAGCAGCCATCGGCGGTGCTATTGGCGGAGCGTACGTGGTTGCGGTACAAGTTGTGGCAAATTCCTACGGGCTGACAGGCATTCCGATGATTTCAATTGTGCTGCCGTTTGGCGCCGCGAATTTTGTTCATTATATGATCGGTTTTTTGATCGCAGCCGTCTCTGCTTTTATAGCTACATTGTTTCTCGGGTTTAAAGAAGAGACAGAATAACTGGATTTATTCGTTTTCATTCATAAAACGGGGGATGAAAGGACAAAAAAGCTATGAAAATTAAAAGAATCTTAAATCATAATGCTGTCGTCGTAAAGGATCAAAATGAAGAGAAGATTCTCTTGGGTGCAGGAATTGGGTTCGACAAAAAGAAAAATGATATTGTCGACCAGTCGAAAATAGAAAAAACCTTTGTCAGAAAAGATACACCTGACTATAAGCAGTTCGAAGAGATTTTAGAAACATTGCCTGAAGACCACATTCAGATTTCTGAGCAAATTATCTCTCATGCCGAAAAAGAGCTGAACATCAAAATCAACGAGCGCATTCATGTCGCTTTTTCAGACCATCTTTCTTTTGCAATTGAACGCCTGAGCAATGGGATGGTTATCAAAAATCCGCTGCTGAATGAAATCAAAGTCCTTTATCCAAAGGAGTTCCAGATCGGCTTATGGGCCAGAACACTGATTAAAGATAAACTGGGGATTCACATTCCTGATGATGAAATCGGCAATATCGCCATGCATATCCACACAGCAAGAAACAATGCCGGCGATATGACACAAACGCTTGATATTACAACAATGATCCGTGATATTATCGAGATTATCGAAATTCAACTGTCTATTAATATCGTTGAAGATACCATCTCTTATGAACGGCTTGTGACCCATCTCCGCTTTGCCATTCAGCATATCAAAGCAGGCGAATCCATTTACGAGCTGGACGCAGAAATGATCGACATCATTAAAGAGAAGTTTAAGGATGCCTTCCTGTGTGCCCTAAGCATCGGCACCTTTGTGAAGAAGGAATACGGCTTTGAGTTTCCTGAAAAAGAATTGTGCTACATCGCCATGCATATTCAGCGGTTCTACCAACGGTCAGTCGCACGCTGAGACAAACAAAAAACGCTTTTGATCATCTCAAAAGCGTTTTTTTATATCTGTATTATTGGTTGATCGCCGGGTTGCTGATCGTATTCCACTTCGTATAGGACATGTAATGGAAATACTCATCGCGATACGGATGTTTTGTAGTGGAGTTCCAAGGCTTTTCTCCGCCGCAGAAGTGCACGATTGCCGGGTTTTCTCTTGTTTCATTATATTGCTTCCGCCCTAACAGAGTCGATGGGGTTTTCAGCTTTAACATGATATAGGTTTGAGCGTTCCAGCGCGGATGAAGTTCATACCACTGATCATACAAGATCGCATTCAGTGCATCTTGGTCATGCAGCACAAGAAAGTCTTCGTCTGGGTGTTCATTGATAAAGTTGATGACTTTTTCTGTAATGTTTTGCTTTCTCCAAGACTCAAAATCAATAATCATGATACCTGAGTTAAAATACTTCCCTGTATCAGTGACGTTCATTTCTTTCAGGCGTTCATGCTGCCCCGCATCCTCAACAGCGGCTACGGTGTATGGCGCAATGTCTAAGTCCCATAGCTTAGAAATATCCTCTAGGACAAGCGCATCACAATCGATGTAAATCATTCGTTTGATGCTTTCATCCTTAATTAAGTCGGGAATTGAAATGCGGTAATACGCGGCTTTTGTAATATGGCTGCTCTCTACCGCATGTTCATACATTTTGGTATCCACTTCTAAAAACTCAATCGGCACTCCGAATTTCAAAGTGGTTTCTTCCAGTCTTTTTTTGTTATCAGGCTTAATTCCGCCATCAATGACGTATAATTTTACCTCTCTCTCCTGATCCATGTTAGTCAATAAAGAAACGAACATCCCACCTAAATGACGAGCATAATTATCATCTGCGCATGATACGATATGCATGATTTCATCTTTCCTCAATGGTATTCATCTCCCTTTTTGTTGTACAAGTTACATACCCTTTTTCAAAAAAATAAACACGTTCTCCGACATTTTTTTAAACAGAATGTGTGATACAACAAAAAAGGTGTCATTTTTTGAAGATGCGATAAAGCCAATAAAGAATGAAAAAGCTTGCGATTGTGATGGCTTCAGCCGAGACGATATACCATGGCCATGGCCCGAGAACATCTAAGAGAGAGGATCCGCCCGGTTTTTTCGTCAAATACATATAATTCGTGCCAAGCCAGCGATCAATCAGGAAAATACAGACGCCGTACACATTAACAAGCAGGACTGTCACCCATAACGAGCGCTGGCCCATTCTGTAGGTGCCAATCACAGCCATCAGCAGACAGGATAAAAACACAGACCCGTGAGAAATAAAAAAGAGGATATATCGGATATGCGGAAATGAAAACATTCCGAGGTCAGGAGTGACAAGAGCCTGAATCGAACTGCCGATGCCGACAAAAAACAAAAACACAAACAGCTTCCTGCTTTTTGTCACTAACATAATAGCTGACAAATACACCGACAGGTCACTAAGCTGGAGAGGCAATGAAGTGCGCACCGACCACCTGCCCGTGGCGACCATCCATATTTGATAGCCGATTTGCGAACCAAGCAAAAGAAACACAAACAGAGAACGCAAAAACCGGCTGGCCCTCGGCTGCTTGACCCCATCTTGGAACAAAAACAACAGAATGGCCAAAAGGGCGATAATCGCTAACGTCACTACATGCTCTGTCGAAAACAGATGAAACGAATCATGCTTATAGACGGATTGAACATATTTTTGCAAAACTGCACCCCCGTTTGCGGGTTTTTGTTTATTTTGGCGTTGTTTGGGCTTTTTTTATTCACCGATATATGGGCTTGAAGTTCACATCAAACTCTGTTACAATTCGTTTCATAGCTAATGATTCTGATAATTTAAGGCAGGCCTAAAAAATGGAACGTTCACATCAACATCAGCAGCTTCGGAAGGAAGAACACGATACACTTTCTAAGCTCAAACAAATGCCCGTCGAGTCACTCAACCTGGAAGCCATTTCGATCGCTACGAATCTGTATCGGTCTGCACAAAGGCTCCGTGTCAAAATGGAGACTGAGGTTCTTTCTTCCTATAACCTTTCTTGGACCGCTTTCTCCATTCTTTATGATCTATGGGTATGGGGAGCGCTCGAAACGAGAAAAATCGCTGAGCTGTCAGGGATATCTACAGCTACAGCAAGCAACGTGATCAAAACGCTCGAAAAAAAGAATTTTTGCCGTAAAAGCATCGACACAAGAGATCGGCGACTCGTGTTTGTCTCTATCACCGATTCCGGCAAACAAGCGATCGAAGAACTCTACCCGGAGTTTCACAAAGGGGAAACAGAGCTCATTGCGGGAATGACGAAGGATGAACAGAAAATATTGACAGGGCTGCTTAGAAAGGTAGCTGACAATCTTCATACAACATAAGCTTTGACGGGAATCCAGTAGCGGTTTGTCTCCCTGTTTCAGAGAGCCGGTGGAAGGTGCGAGCCGGCACACAGCAAACGTGAATTACCTCCCCGAGCTTTCTTTGTGAACCTTAAAAGTAGCAAAGAACGGGAAACCGTTATTCGAATGAGCGGAAGACGATGTCTTCAACCAGGGTGGTACCGCGTGCATTGAGCCACGTCCCTTATCGGGATGGGCTCTTTTTTGTGTTTGTAAAAAAGGAGGAAAAATGATGAGAACATTTGAGCAGCTCACAGCGTCACAGCAAAAAGAGGTAGAAAGACAGCTTCAGCTATACATGACAGGCGCCCACGAAGTCATACCGCCGGAGGAATTAAAGGCAAAGCTCGTGAAATCAATTTCCACGGGCACGCCGCTTAAAATTAAGCTCGGATTAGATCCGTCTGCACCGGATGTACATTTGGGCCATACGGTTGTGTTAAATAAGCTTCGCCAATTTCAAGAAAACGGCCACATTGTCCAGCTGTTAATTGGGGATTTCACAGGAAAAATTGGTGATCCGACCGGAAAATCGGCAGCCAGAAAGCAACTGACTGATGAAGAAGTTCAGCACAATGCCAAAACCTACTTTGAGCAATTCGGAAAAGTGCTTGATCCAGAAAAAGTCGAGCTTCACTATAACTCAAAATGGCTGAAAACATTGAATCTGGAAGATGTCATTGAATTAGCAGGGAAAATAACGGTAGCCCGCCTGATGGAGCGCGACGACTTTGAAGAACGCATCGCCATGCAAAAACCAATCTCACTGCATGAATTCTTTTACCCATTGATGCAGGGATATGATTCTGTCGTTCTCGAAAGTGATATTGAATTAGGCGGAACGGATCAGCATTTCAATGTCCTCATGGGACGGCATTTCCAAGAACGATACAACAAAGAAAAACAAGTCGTCATCCTTATGCCGCTCTTGGAAGGCTTGGATGGCGTCGAGAAAATGTCGAAGTCGAAACACAACTACATCGGCATTAACGAACATCCAAACGACATGTACGGAAAAACGATGTCACTGCCCGACAGCCTGATGAAAAAATACATCCACTTGGCGACAGACTTAGAGCTTGAAGAAAAAAAACAGCTCGTAAAAGACTTAGAAACCGGCGCAGTTCATCCGCGTGATGCCAAAATGCTTTTAGCCAAAACAATCGTCCGAATGTATCACGGAGAGAAAGCAGCAGAAGCTGCCGAACACTCGTTTAAAACAGTCTTTCAGGAAAACAGCCTTCCTGATGATATTCCGTCTGTCCAATGGGAAGGCGAGAAAACAATCGCGATTGTCGATCTGCTCGTTACATTGAAGCTCCTCTCTTCGAAGAGCGAGGCGCGCCGCATGATTCAAAACGGCGGTGTACGCATCGACGGAGAGAAAATAACAGATGTTCACGCCAAAGCAGAGATAAGAGAGAATATGATCATCCAAGTCGGCAAACGCAAGTTTTTAAAGCTCCAATAGTCTGATATTCCGAAACGCTTATGACCCTTCATTCATAAGCGTTTTTTTGCAGGTATAAAGCACTGTCTTTTCAAAAACGCTCTTCATCTTGCAGGAAACTCCTTTAGCATCCCGAAATATTCCCCAACCATACATTTAGGGGAGGTTTATTTTTGATGAAAAAGCTTTTGACTGTCATGACGATGGCTGTTTTAACTGCCGGCACACTGCTCTTGCCGGCACAGAGTGTCACCCCTGCCGCGCACGCTGTACAAATATCAAATAGCGAGCGCGAGCTTCCATTCAAAGCAAAGCATGCGTACTCTACCATTTCTCAGCTAAGTGAAGCAATCGGCCCCAGAATAGCCGGAACTGCAACTGAAAAAAAGAGCGCCCTATTGATCGCCTCATCCTTGAGAAAATTAAAGCTTGA
The DNA here is from genome assembly GCF_000877815.1 of Bacillus sp. YP1. Taxonomy (NCBI): domain Bacteria; kingdom Bacillati; phylum Bacillota; class Bacilli; order Caryophanales; family Bacillaceae; genus Bacillus; species Bacillus sp. YP1. The sequence goes on from NZ_CP010014.1 coordinate 3,590,871, forward strand.
TGTGAAGGTTCAACGATTCAACATTCCTGACCGGCTTGAGGGAACACTGTCTTCAGCAGGACGCGATATTCTTCTCCAAGCGGCGTCCGGCTCAGCTCCGACTGAGGAACAAGGACTGACGGCCCCGCTTTACAATGCGGGATTGGGCTATCAAAAGGACTTTACCGCTGACGCCAAGGGCAAAATCGCCTTAATTTCCAGAGGAGACCTGACTTATTACGAGAAAGCCAAAAATGCCGAAGCCGCCGGAGCAAAAGCTGTCATCATTTATAACAACAAAGAAAGCCTCGTGCCTATGACGCCAAACCTGTCGGGAAATAAAGTCGGCATTCCGGTCGTCGGCATTAAGAAAGAAGACGGTGAAGCACTTACCCAGCAAAAAGAAGCCACTTTAAAACTAAAAGCATTCACAAACCAAACCTCCCAGAATATCATCGGCATCAAAAAACCAAAGAACATCAAACATCCAGACATTGTGTATGTGACGGCCCATTACGACAGTGTTCCTTTTTCGCCCGGAGCAAATGACAACGGCTCAGGAACCTCTGTTATGCTGGAGATGGCGCGTGTCTTAAAAAGCGTTCCATCTGATAAAGAAATCCGCTTTATCGCTTTCGGCGCCGAAGAGCTCGGCCTGCTCGGCTCCTCTCACTATGTAGATCATCTATCGGAAAAAGAGCTGAAACGAAGCGAAGTGAACTTCAACTTAGATATGGTAGGCACAAGCTGGGAAAAAGCGTCTGAGCTGTATGTCAACACATTGGATGGCCAATCTAACTATGTTTGGGAATCCAGCCGTACGGCTGCTGAAAAAATTGGGTTTGACTGCCTGTCTCTGACACAGGGAGGATCATCTGATCATGTGCCATTCCACGAAGCCGGCATTGATTCCGCCAACTTTATTTGGGGAGACCCGGAAACAGAAGAAGTTGAGCCGTGGTATCATACCCCTGAAGACTCGATCGAACATATCAGCAAAGAACGCCTCCAGCAAGCAGGCGATCTTGTGACAGCCGCAGTCTATGAGGCTGTGAAAAAAGAGAAGAAACCGAAAACCATTAAGAAACAAATGAAGGCCAAAGCATCTGACATTTTTGAAGATATCAAATAAAAAAAGACGGCACTTGGGTGCCGTCTTTTTTTTATAATGATCAGCTGTTTAGCCGTCTATAAGTAAAGCTTTCAGTTTATCAACTGTATTTTCTTTTTCTAACGGGCGATAAATGGTCAGTTTCAAATCAGGAGAGTCATATATTTGTAATGTCATATGCTCCATCACCATTGTTCCGGCTGCCGGGTGATGAAGTACTTTTTCTCCTGCGTGTGTGCCTAATACTTCGTGGTGGTTCCACCATTTTTTAAATTCCGGGCTTCTTTCAGTTAACTCATCGATCAGCTCTTTTATCCATGCTTCCCCAAGAAACCGGCTGGCTGTCGATCGAAACTGTGCGATAAGTTTTTTGGCGTGGCTTTCCCAGTCGTCAAGCAGATCCCGATACTCCTTCGAGGTGAAACATCGCCATATGGCATTCCTTTCCTTACTGCCCATTTGGCCAAAATTGCCGAACACAGCACAAGCTGCTGTGTTCCAAGCAATAATGTCCCACTTTTCGTCAGTCACATAAACAGGGCAATTGGTTAAATGATCAATAAAGTGCCGCACAGCCAGAGGAAGGCTCTTATTATCTTCATCCTGATCATCTAAAGGAACATGATGGCCAGCCAACAGAAAGACATGACGCTTTTCCTCATAATTCAATTTGAGCACTCTCGATATGCTTTCCAGTACCTGTGTTGATACCCGAATATCCCTTCCCTGCTCCAGCCATGTGTACCATGTGACACCTATACCGGACAGCTGGGCTAATTCCTCTCTTCTCAAGCCTGTTGTTTTCCTTCTGGTACCCATAGGCAATCCAAACTCTTGCGGAGAAAGCTGTGCCCTTTTCAGTTTTAAAAACTCCCCTAGCTCTTTCCGTTTTTCTGCCATACTGTCCACATACACACTCTCCTTTTGCATAGAATTTCCTATTAGTATTCTACATAAAAAGGAGAAGGTTTTTATATTATTTGTTTCGTTCTGCAAATACTTCCGCGGCCACAGGAAGAATGGTATTCAGTGCATTCGGGAAACCTGAGTAAATAATCATCTGCATCATGACTTCTATGAGTTCTTCTTGTGTCCATCCGACATTCAGGGCTCCGTTAATATAGAATTTCAGCTGCTGGGTATTGCCCAATGCAGTCAATCCAGCAACGGTTGCTAATAATCTGGATTTCAGATCAAGACCTGGTCTTGAAAAAATCTGACCGTAGTTAAACTCCACGGCAAGCACACCAAGGTCCGGAGCGATGGAATGTTTAAAATTGCCTACGATCGCTTCATAGTTCTCCTCATCAATTTGTTTCAGAATATCTAACCCTTTTTTATAATGTTCACTTGTTCGCACCAGCTTCTATCTCCCTTCCAATATCGCTTTTTTAGTAGTACGATTTATGGTAATCCTTGAACTGAAGGCAATACCGACCATGATCATCCCCAGGATACAAACACCGTTCCAATGAAACAGCATCCAGACCGCACCCCCTGCATACGATCCCAAGGCGCCGCCTAAAAACGTGCTGACCATAAAGATGCCATTCAATCTGCTTCTCATTTCAGCCGACAATTGGAAAATCTCCGCCTGACACGCCACCTGATTCGCCTGAATGCCCATGGTGATGAATAAAGCGCCCAATACAATCACAATCAATGAAGTCTGGCCTGCCATTAATAAAACAAATGACAATAAGGTAAAAGACATACAAAGCTTGTTGGAAAAAGCAGCTCCTTTTTGATCAATAATCCGGCCGATCAGCGGAGTTGCAAAAGCCCCGCCAATTCCCACCAAACCGATTGTTCCGGCAGTCTGGCTGCCAAACGAGAATGGAGGTTCACTCACCATAAACACTAACGTCGTCCAAAATAAACTGAAGGCGCCGAACATGAAGCCTTGGTTTACACATGCTTTTCTTAACACTTTCTCCTTGATCAAAAGCGGAAATAATGAAGAAATGAGTTTTCCGTAATGAAATGCATGTGTCCCTTTGCTTTTCGGAAAGCAGAAGTGAATGATCAACATAATGATGACGGCTGCTGCACAGGCAATCCAATACATCACGCGCCAGCCATAATGGGCATCTATCGCCCCGCTGACCACTCTCGCCCCTAAAATTCCGCAAACCAAGCCGATGGCTACGTTTCCGAGTACTTTTCCTCTGTTCCTGTCATTTGCTAAACCTGCCGCAAACGGCACAAGGATTTGAGGAATAATCGTGAAGAATCCCAATAATAAATTTGTGATGACTAGCCATAGAAAGCTTACAGCTAACGCTGAAGCGGCCGAACAACCCCCCACTAAGAATAGCAGGCTCACAATTAAGCGGCGGCGTTCAAAAAGATCTCCCAATGGAACAAGCAGAAGGTTCCCCGCCGCATAGCCAATCTGCGCCAATGTAGCAATCATTCCAGCTTGTGCCGGCGTCACATGAAACGTGCCTGCCATGCTGACAAGCAATGTTTGATTGATATAGACATTAGCTACCATAAACCCGCTAGTCACTGCTATAAGAAAAATCAAACCTCTCGATAATGAAATGGAATGGTTCATGTTTACCTCCTTTCTTCATGCATGATAAAGCAGGTTCAATCCTGGAAACAGAAGTGAGTTTATACTGGTATAAAAAGTACTAGCAAGCAAAGCAAAAAAGCGAAACCCTGTCAGGCTTCGCTTTTGTTATCAATCCACTTCTTTCTTAATCCCCAGCATTTTCTCATCTAGGTAATGGGCAATCTCCGCGGCTTCCTTCAGCTCATCTGTTAATTGCTTAGGAACGTCATTGTTCAATTTATAATAAATTTTATGTTCAAGGCTCGCCCAGAAATCCATCGCGATTGTCCGGATTTGAATTTCTGCTTTGACGTATTCCACACGGTTCGTTAAATTCACAGGCATCTCAATGATTAAATGCAGGCTTCGATAGCCATTCGGTTTGGGTGTCTGGATATAATCCTTTACCTTTACGATTCTCAAATCTTCATGCTGCTTCAACACATTCACGACGTTATAAATGTCAGAAATAAAGGAACATATGATGCGCACGCCGGCAATGTCGTGAATATGCTCCTTCATTTCCTTCGTCGTAATCTCACAGCCCTTTCTCATTAACTTATTCACGATGCTTTCAAAGCTTTTGACACGGGATTTTGTATGTTCAATCGGGTTGTGTCCGTGAATGAGGTTATATTCCTGGCTGATAATTGAGAACTTTGTATCGAGCGCATCTAGCGCAAATTTATAAACTAATAATTCATTTTTCCAATCTTCCATTACTGTTTTTAAATCGTCCATATGTGTTACAGATAAATCCATTTTCGTCATCTCCTTTAACGGAACTTTATCCGCTGTCCATGTACTAGACGTCCCTGTCTGCTGCAAGGTTCTATGAATTTTTTTTACAAAATGCGGTCGATTGTAACAAAAAAAGACCGCACGAAACGAGCGGTCTTTTTTATTATCGGAAATAGCTGATCAATAATCCGATCGAGAGCAGGAATCCGAAAAATGTATTTGTTTGGGCTGTTGATTTCATTGCGACAATCATATTCATCGGCATTTCGTTCTGGACGAAGCCCTTTACTGCCTGAACCGGCTTAGGCACGCTCAAAAAGACGACAAACAGCCATGGGCTTGCGGCACCGGTAATAACCAAGCCGACAACCCAGATATAAGCGACGGCAAACGACGCAGCTAACAGAGTAACAGCTCCCTTATGCCCCATCAAAATCGCCAATGTTTTGCGTCCGCCTTTTTTGTCCTCTTCAATATCACGAATGTTGTTCGACAGGTTAATCGCGCCGACAAGAATCGCAATCGGGATGGAAATCAAAATGCTCTGCATATTGATCTTATCTGTCTGAATGAAAAACGAAATCAGCACAAACACCGAACCCATGCAAATGCCTGAGAATAATTCACCGAACGGCGTGTACGCAATCGGCAGCGGCCCGCCTGTATACAGGTAGCCGATCGCCATGCCGACAAGGCCGATCAGCGCAAGCCACCAGCTGCTGCTCGCACAAATATAGACACCGAGCAAAATGGCAATCCCGTATGATGCGAGAGCTAATTGCAAAATCGTTTTAGGCTTCATTCCGTGGCGTACAATTGCCCCTCCGATTCCGACTGATTCTGCTGTATCTAATCCGCGTTTAAAATCATAATATTCATTAAATAAGTTCGTCGCGATCTGGATCCATAGGCAAGAAAACAGCATAGCCAAAAACAGCAGCAGATCAACCTTCACATAAAACATCGCCAAAACGGTTCCGAGCAGCACAGGCACAAACGATGCGGTTAACGTATGAGGACGGGTTAACTGCCAAAGGATCTGCCCCATGCTTTCTTTTTGCGGCGCTGTCTGACCCTCACCCTTATTTGTTTGGTTCATCTTCCTCTTCCTTTCTATTAAAAGGCTTACTTTTTTTCAGCCGGCAGCTTAATAAAAAACTCCTTTTGCTTCCTTATCTATCATAATGACTTCTCCCTTATTTCACAAGATACCGCAAGAAGGCGTTTTCTTTCTTATTATACGCTTCTCGCCCTGATTTCATTAGGTTTCTGCTTTCACTTGAACGAACAGGTACAGAAAAATTTTTTTAAGTACATTACACTTTTTAAAAGTTAAAAAGATCTTTTGACTCCAGGTATCTTTTCCTTTATTATGAATCAGCTCGAAACATTCCATTCTTGCCCTTGCAGGTATAAAGATTCATTTTCAAAAACATACGCCGATATATTAATTTGAGGGAGATTAGGGAAAAAATGAAACTTTTTGAGCATCTAATCGTCAAATAATCATGTGATTGTCGAAAAAACGGGAAGGGAATTTTTGATATGCTGCAATTAATGAAACAGCTGTATGAAAAACCCGCTGTCAAGTGGACATGTCATACAGGCTTTTATTTGATGATACTGCTTGTTTTGTTTTTTATGTATGGTTTTCACACCGCGAATACCGGTTCATATATTTATAACGATTTCTAATTGGAGAGAGAATAACTATGAAACTTTTACATGCTATTCAAACACATGCGGAAACTTATCCGCAAACCGATGCCTTCCGCTCTCAAGGCCAGTCGCTCACGTATCAGGAATTATGGGAGCAGTCTGACCGCGTGGCTGCCGCGATCCAAAAACGCATTTCTGGGGAAAAGAAATCTCCTATCCTTGTGTACGGCCACATGGAGCCGCACATGCTTGTTTCCTTCTTGGGAAGTGTCAAAGCGGGACATCCTTATATTCCGGTTGACCTGTCTATTCCGTCCGAACGGATTGCGAAAATTATCGAAAGCTCTGGAGCAGAATTGCTGATTCATGCAGCAGGACTCTCAATTGATGCAGTCGGCCAGCAGATTCAGACAGTTTCTGCGGAAGAACTGCTGGAAAACGAAGGCGGCTCTGTCAGCCAAGATCAATGGGTCAAAGAACACGAAACGTTTTATATCATTTACACTTCCGGAAGCACAGGAAATCCGAAAGGCGTGCAGATTTCCGCTGCGAACCTTCAAAGCTTCACAGACTGGATTTGTGCAGACTTTCCAGTCAGCGGAGGAAAAATATTTTTAAACCAAGCACCGTTCTCATTTGATTTGTCTGTCATGGACTTATATCCGTGCCTTCAATCAGGCGGGACTTTACATTGCGTGACAAAGGATGCTGTGAACAAGCCGAAAGTCTTATTTGAAGAGCTGAAGAAGTCCGGGCTGAATGTGTGGACGTCAACACCTTCCTTTGTGCAAATGTGCCTGATGGATCCGGGTTTTTCACAGGATCTGCTGCCTCATGCGGACACATTTATGTTTTGCGGAGAGGTTCTTCCGGTTTCTGTGGCCAAAGCGCTGCTTGAGCGTTTCCCGAAAGCGAAGATTTTTAATACGTACGGCCCGACTGAAGCGACAGTGGCTGTCACATCGGTTGAAATTACGGATGACGTCATCAGCCGCAGCGAATCGCTTCCAGTGGGCTTCGCCAAACCAGATATGAACATTTTCATTATGGATGAAGAGGGACAGCCGCTTCCTGAGGGAGAAAAAGGAGAAATCGTCATTGCAGGACCGAGTGTAAGCCGAGGCTACCTTGGTGAGCCGGAACTGACGGAAAAAGCGTTTTTCTCTCATGAAGGCCAGTGGGCATACCGAACTGGCGATGCCGGCTTTATTCAAGACGGTCAGATTTTCTGCCAAGGACGTTTGGATTTCCAAATTAAACTTCACGGCTATCGAATGGAGCTGGAGGAAATCGAGTTCCATGTCAGACAGTCACAGTACGTTCGCTCTGCTGTCGTGATTCCTTATCAGCCAAACGGAACAGTTGAGTACCTGATCGCTGCTATTGTGCCTGAGGAGCATGAGTTCGAGAAGGAATTCCAGCTGACAAGCGCTATTAAAAAAGAGCTTGCCGCTTCTCTTCCGGCATATATGATCCCGAGAAAATTTATCTATCAGGATCACATTCAAATGACGGCTAACGGCAAAATTGACCGAAAACGCATTGGCGAAGAGGTTCTTGTATGACGCCTTACAGCTCGTTTTTATTCTTTATACTGCTTGGCATTCTTCTTCTGCCGACGATCATTCTCGGCTTAAACGGAAAAAGATTTCAAGCATACAACATGTTCATATCTATCATAATATTGGCTTTAATTTTTTCGCACGACTTACACGGGGTCATCGCGCTGTGCCTGTTTACAATATGGCAGGTGCTCCTGATCAGCGGCTATCTGGCATACCGGCAGAAAGCGAACAGCGGCTTTGTGTTTTGCGGAGCTGTTATCGCGTCTATTCTGCCTTTATTTCTGTCAAAAATATGGCCGTTTCTTTCACACCCGCAGCCGCATCATCCGCCGCATAACCTGATCAGCTTTTTAGGGATTTCATATTTAACCTTTAAAGGCGTTCAGCTGATTATGGAAGCAAGAGACGGACTGCTGAAAGAACAGCTGCCATTGCACCGCCTGCTGTATTTCATCCTGTTTTTCCCGACGATTTCCTCCGGCCCGATCGACAGATACCGCCGGTTCGTCAAGGATGAACAGAAGGCTTGGACGAAAGAAGAATACGCCGACCTGTTGTATACGGGGATCCATAAAATCTTCATCGGTTTCCTGTATAAATTTATTATCGGCTACGCGATCAATACGTACTTCATCATGAATCTTCCCGCAATCACGCACAATAAGATTCTTGGGAACCTGCTGTACATGTACGGCTACAGCATGTATTTATTCTTTGATTTCGCCGGCTACACGATGTTTGCCGTCGGGGTCAGCTACATTATGGGCATTAAATCACCAGAAAACTTTAATAAACCGTTTATCAGTAAAAATATTAAAGATTTCTGGAATCGCTGGCATATGTCTCTGTCATTTTGGTTCAGAGATTATGTGTTTATGAGATTCGTATTTTGGATGACTAAGAAAAAGTGGATCAAAAACCGTATGGCCGTCTCAAACATCGGGTATTTCCTGCTGTTTATGCTGATGGGGGTTTGGCACGGGCTCGCGCCGCAATATATCATTTACGGCCTCTATCACGCCGTTCTGATGACGTGTTACAACTTTTTCGAGAAGTGGAATAAGAAATATAAATGGCTGCCGTCCAACCGCTGGACAACCATTCTCGCGATTGTGATCACATTCCATTTCGTTTGCTTCGGGTTTTATATTTTCTCAGGAAAACCATTTCATCACCACCATTAAAGGAGATTAGAAAGCTATGGATTTTAAACAAGAGGTATTAGACGTTTTAGCAGAGGTTTGCCAGGATGACATCGTAAAGGAAAATCCTGATATTGAAATTTTTGAAGAAGGTTTGCTTGATTCTTTTGGAACAGTAGAATTGCTGCTTGCGATTGAAAACCGTTTTGATATTTTAGTGCCGATCACTGAATTTGACCGGGACGTTTGGAATACACCTAACAACATTGTAAATCAGCTGTCTGAGTTGAAATAATGAAAAAGCGTTTTTTCGGTCCAATTATTTTGGCGTTTATTCTATTCGCAGGCGCCATCGCAATTCCATCTTCATGGCTGACAGGCTTCATCACCGATAAGCGTGTGAAAGAGTCAGCAACAGCCTTGAATCCGAGTATGTTTCAAGGGCTATATTTACAAGATCAGATGCTCAAAGATCCGACATATCTTCCGATTTACGGGTCTTCTGAGCTTTCTCGGCTGGACGAGTTCCACCCATCTAATTATTTTCAGGTAAACAATGAGGGATTCACGCCATACCTTGTCGGCAAAGGCGGATCCCAGTCATTGATTCATTCTTTAAACTTCGCTGCCCACATGGATCAGCTGAAGGGCAAAAAAATCGTATTCATCGTGTCTCCGCAATGGTTTATTAAGCGCGGGTCTGATGAACAGCATTTCGCGCCGAACTATTCTGCGCTGCAAGGGCTTGATTTGGCATTTAACGATCAGATCGATCCTGAAATTAAAAAGAAAATGATGAAACGCATGCTGCGCTTCAAGGCTGTGCAAAACGATGCCATTCTTTCTGAACTGTACAAAGCAATGGTAAACGGCCAGACGTGGAAAGTGAACGCGCTGAAGCCGGCGGCGAAAGTGTATTACAGCATGCTGGAAAAGAAAGATCTATATTATTCAACGACAGAATCATCCGGGCCAAAGCGCTATATCTCGCAGTCAGTAAAGGATAAGTCATGGTCTGAATTGAATAAACTAGCGGATCAATCAGGCAAACGCCACTCCGGTTCTAACGATTTTCACATCGACAACCCTGTCTATAAAAAGCTGAAGCCGAAAGTGCCTAAGCTGAAAGGGAAAAACAAAGGAAGATCGTATGCGGTGTCACCGGAATATGGCGACTTTGAAATGATGCTCGATATCCTGAAGGATGCGGGCGCAGAGCCTATGTTTGTCACCATTCCTGTTAACGGGAAATGGTACGATTACACGGGCTTCCCGAAAAAAGGACGCACTGACTATTACAAAAAGGTAAATAAACAAATCAGAGCGAAGGGTTTCCAGGTTGCTGATTTCTCAGGGCATGAATATGACCCGTATTTCATGAAAGACACCATTCACATCGGCTGGAAAGGCTGGGTGTATGTCGATAAAGCAATTGACGAATTTTATAAAACCGGAAAAGTCACTTCATCCTGAGCATCTCATAGGACCCGGCTGCATATTTCCTGCTAAGATTTGAAATAGTAAAGGAATCACAGCCAACTTAATTAAGAGGTGTTACATCCAATGAAGATGACAGGCAATACGGTTTTAATCACAGGGGGTTCTGCTGGCATCGGGCTTGAACTGGCCAAGCGCCTGCTGGAAATTGGCAATGAAGTTATCATTTGCGGACGCAGCGAAGCACGTCTTGCAGAAGCGAAGCAGCAGCTCCCAAACATCCATACAAAGCAATGTGATGTTGCAGACCGTTCGCAGCGGGAAGCATTGTATGAATGGGCTTTAAAGGAATATCCGAACTTGAATGTTCTCGTCAACAACGCCGGCATTCAAAAGGAAATTGACTTTAAAAAAGGGACAGAGGATCTTTTTGTGGACGGTGATGAAATTGAACTTAATTTCCAAGCGCCTGTCCATTTATCCGCCCTTTTCACACCTCATTTGATGAAGCAGCCTGAAGCGGCAATCGTTCAGGTCACATCCGGGCTTGCGTTTAACCCGTTAGCTGTTTATCCGGTGTACTGCGCAACAAAAGCAGCACTTCACTCGTTCTCGCTTACGCTCAGACACCAGCTCCGCGACACGAGCGTGGAAGTGATTGAAATGGCACCGCCTATGGTGGACACGGGCTTAAACCAAAAATCACGCGATAAACAAGGCCTGACGTACCGGGGCATTTCATCTGAAGAATATGTTCAATATTTCTTGGACGGCTTGAAGGAAGGCAAACAGGAGATTACAAATGAACGTGTTGAAGGTCTTCGGGATGCCACTCGCGCCGATTATGACAGGTTATTCGAGCATATGAACACGCAGGAGAATTAATTTCTCCTGCTTTTTTCATATGAATTTCTTACAAATTTGAGCAAACCTATTGCGATTATTTGTTGAAGGTATACAATAGAATATAATTATTTTCAAATAAGTTTGATAATATAAACAATTTAACAGCAGGGAGATTGACCATGACTAAACAAACGATTCGCGTTGAATTGACATCAACAAAAAAACCGAAACCAGACCCAAATCAGCTTTCGTTCGGAAGAGTGTTTACAGACCACATGTTTGTAATGGACTATGCGGCAGATAAAGGTTGGTACGATCCAAGAATCATTCCTTATCAACCCTTATCAATGGATCCGGCTGCAATGGTCTATCACTACGGCCAAACCGTGTTTGAAGGGTTAAAGGCTTACGTGTCAGAGGATGACCATGTTCTGCTTTTCAGACCGGAAAAAAATATGGAACGCCTGAATCAATCAAACGACCGCCTCTGCATCCCGCAAATTGATGAAGAACAGGTTCTTGAAGGCTTAAAGCAGCTTGTCGCAATTGATAAAGACTGGATTCCAAATGCGGAGGGCACGTCCCTTTACATCCGTCCGTTCATCATCGCAACCGAGCCTTTCCTTGGTGTTGCGGCATCTCATACGTATAAGCTCTTGATCATTCTTTCTCCGGTCGGCTCTTATTACAAAGAAGGCATTAAGCCGGTCAAAATCGCTGTTGAAAGTGAATTTGTCCGTGCGGTAAAAGGCGGAACAGGAAATGCCAAAACCGCAGGGAACTACGCTTCAAGCTTAAAAGCGCAGCAGGTCGCCGAAGAGAAAGGATTTTCCCAAGTGCTTTGGCTGGACGGAATCGAAAAGAAATACATCGAAGAAGTCGGAAGCATGAACATCTTCTTCAAAATCAACGGTGAAATCGTAACGCCGATGCTGAACGGGAGCATCCTGGAAGGCATTACGCGCAATTCAGTCATCGCCTTGCTTAAGCATTGGGGCCTTCAAGTTTCAGAACGAAAAATTGCGATCGATGAGGTCATCCAAGCCCATAAAGACGGCATCCTTGAAGAAGCCTTCGGAACAGGTACAGCAGCTGTTATTTCCCCAGTTGGCGAGCTGATCTGGCAGGATGAAACACTTTCGATCAACAACGGTGAAACAGGAGAAATCGCAAAAAAACTATATGACACGATTACAGGCATTCAAAAAGGCGCTGTCGCAGACGAATTCGGATGGACGACCGAAGTCGCAGCGCTGACTGAAAGCAAGTAAGAAAAAAGCCGGCCCATTACAGGCCGGCTTTTTTTACGCTTCAATTTTGTTGAAAAACTGCGGCAGATACGCTTTGTGCGCCTCCAGCATTTCGTCTAAAATCTGTTTGGCCACAGTATCGGACGGGACAAGCGGGTTAATCGTCATGGCAAGGAGCGCAGTTTGATAGTCACCTGTAACTGCCGCTTCTGCCGCGACACGTTCAAAGGATTTGATTTGCTGGACAAGGCCGCGGACAGACACCGGCAAGTCGCCGACAGCAATTGGCTTAGGGCCGGTTTTCGTCATCACACAGTTCACTTCAACTGCGGAATCGTCTGGAATGCTCGCTATCGCACCATTATTGATCGTGTTCACCGGCTGAATGTCATGTTTATCATTATAAATGGAGCTGATTAAGTTACATGCTGCATCACTGTAGTAAGCCCCGCCCCGTTTTTCCAGCTGCGGCGGTTTGATCGCAAGGTTCGGATCTTTATAAAGCTCGAACAGCTCTTTTTCGACCTTCTGTACGACTTCAGCGCGGGTGCCCTCCGTTTGTGATGCTTCCAGTTCGTGCTCCAGCATCTCTTTTGTTTTGAAATAGTAACGGTGATAGCCGCAAGGGATGACATTGAGCGCTTTTAAGAAATCTGGTTCCCATTCGGCGCCTGATATATTTTTCATCGTCATCGCGTTTTTCGGGTCACCCATCGCCTCGATGACTTGCTCTTTCACACTTACGCCGTCCAAGAAAACATCCAGCCCGAATACCATATGGTTCAGTCCGGCGAATTGGACTTCTACGCGGTCCACATCTACATCAAGCGCTTTGGCTACGCCCATTTTAATGCCGATTGGAACATTACAGAGACCGACGACTTTCTTCAGGTTGGAGTAGCGAAGCAAGGCTTCTGTTACCATGCCGGCAGGGTTTGTGAAGTTAACAAGCCAAGCGTTCGGGCAAAGCTCTTCTATGTCCTTTGCGATCTCAAGGATGACCGGAATTGTGCGCAATCCTTTAAACAGACCTCCCGGGCCGTTTGTTTCCTGGCCTATTACACCGTATTTTAGCGGAATGCGCTCATCCTTTGCTCTTGCCTGCAAAAGTCCGACACGGAATTGGGTCGTAACAAAGTCTGCGTCTTTCAGCGCTTTTCTCCGGTCGAGCGTAAGATGAATGTCAATCGGGACGCCAGCTTTTTCAACCATCCGTTTGGCGAGTGTGCCGACAATATTCAGCTTTTCTTCACCCTCGGGGATATCGACAAGCCATAATTCACGGACAGGCAGCTCATCATACCGTTTAATGAACCCCTCCACTAGCTCGGGCGTATAGCTTGAACCTCCGCCAATCGTTACAATCTTCAATCCTTTTGTCATATGCTTGCTCCCCTTTGCTCGGTGATTTTTTCATATAACTCAATGATCTCTGCAGCCATATCCTTCACTGTCATTGCATTCATTAAATGATCCTGTGCATGAACCATCAGAAGCGTCATTTCCGTCTTTTCTCCGCCCGCTTCATTTTGGATCAGCTCTGTCTGATAATGATGGGCTTTTGACAATTCTTCAGCAGCGTCTTGAAGCTTTTTCCGCGCTTCTTCTGCGTCACCGCTTTTCGCAGCGGCAATGGCCTCCATTGCGGAGCTCCTACCGTTTCCTCCGTGAAGGATGATTTGAAAAATGATTTGTTCCATTTCCTCATTCACGCGATTCACTTCCTTTCTCTACAGAGCCGCTTCTTTGTCATCTGATGCTGCAGGCGTTTGAACCAGCTCCAGATCGTTTTCTTCTTTCAGCTTCTGCTTATCCCACATTCTGAAGAACGGGTAGTAGACAACAAAGGATACGACAATATTAATGGCTTGCATGACCGCGCCTGAGACTTTTCCTCCTGTCGCCAAGTAGCCTGAAAAGATCGGCGGCATGGTCCACGGCACTGCGATACCCGCCGGTTTTGCGACAAGGCCGGTGCTCATTCCGATGTACGTAAGTGTCACTGTGACAAGCGGTGTGATGATAAACGGAAGTAAGAGCATTGGGTTCATGACGATCGGCATTCCGAATATAATCGGTTCGTTAATATTGAAGATGGCCGGGCCGACCGCAAGCTTCCCGAGCTGCTTCATTTGTTTGCTTCGGGCGCGCAGAAACATCGTGACAACCAGTGCCAATGTGGCGCCGCTTCCGCCGATATTGACCCAGATATCGAAAAATTGCTGGGTGAAAATCTTAGGAAGCTCCTCACCGGCTTGGAATGCGATCCGGTTGGCATCCATTGCGCCGTACCAAATTGGTGCCATGACGCCTCCGACAATGTTTGCACCGTGAAGGCCGCAGGCCCATAAAAGCATTTTGACGGCTTCGGCGACAAGGCTTCCTCCAAGGCTTCCTCCCAGAATGGAAAGCGGAGTCCCTAATAAAACGCTTACAATATTATGAAGGCTTTCAAACGGTGTCGCTTCAACAATCAGCCGGGCTGCCCAAATTAGGAAGATGACGGCAAAGCCGGGGATTAACGCGACAAATGACTTGCTTACCGCCGGCGGGACACCGTCCGGCATTTTGAAGACTAAATTGCGCTGGATAATAAGGCGGTAAATCTCTGTGGACACCATTGCGATAATCATGGCGACAAATAAGCCTTTGCTTCCCATGAGCGAAAGCGGAATCCCGCCGCCAACCATGATTTCTTTCGTCGCGCCATCCGGCATAAACGGCACTTGATAAGGTGTTGCTAATAAAAATGCCGCAAGGGAAATGGCTCCGGCCGACAAGGCATCAACACCGTATTTCTCGGCGAGCCGGTAGGCGATGCCGAACGCGGCGACAAGACCCATAATTTCAAAGGTCGCGTCGACTGGGTAGGCCAGTTTTTCAGACCAGGAGCTGCCAAACGTTTTTGCCATAAACTCAGCGTATCCCGGGATCGGGAGGTTGCCAATGATGAGGAAAAAGGAACCGATGATAATCAGGGGCATCGTGAGGATGATACCATCACGCAGCGCCTGCAAATGACGCTGTCCCGCAATTCTTCCCGCTATAGGCATGACCTTTTCTTCTAAGATCTGATTGACTTTATTCACATAGCCCGCCCCTCTCTATGACACATGTCCAAGCTGTTCAGCTGATTTCAGCACTTCCGCCCCGTTGCACGTGCCATAATGGACGGTATTAATGACGTCTACCGGAACCCCCTTTGACTCTCCTAATTTTTTGAGCTGCGGAAGCATGTAACGGACTTGCGGACCGAGAAGCAATACATCCGCTTTATCGATATGATTTTGTACAGAATCGCCTGAAACTGCCCAAATGGTATAGTCTTTTCCCTGTTCCTGCGCACTTTTTTCCATCTTGCTCACCAGTAAGCTAGTAGACATGCCTGCTGCACAAACGAGTAATATATTCATGTAAAAGACCCCCTAGAGTTTGATCAATTTTGTAATGTCCTGCTGTTGCTATCATCATATTATGAAATCGCTTTCATAAACACTCAGGGTTTTTCCGCATGCAACGGAAAAAAGGTATATACAGGCTGTCAGCTCAGCATTTTTTGGTCAAACACATCCGAAAGCTCTTGATATGAACGACATTTGATCAGCTGGTTCACCGCCGCCGGGTCATCCAAAATGCTGCCAAGCAGTTTATACATGCTTTGCAAATCCGCTTTGTTCTCCTTTTCGACACAAAGCAGACAGACAAATTGAACTCGCTGACTCTCCCAATCGATCGGTTTTTTGAGCGTACAAACGGCCCAAAACGTTGTTTTCGTCTGCGGAACAAGCGGGTGCGGGATGGCAACAAGATTGCCAAAACACGTTGGCGACATGTCTTCTCTTTCAAAAATGGAATCTATGATTTCTTCATCGGCAAAGCCGCATTCGACCGCTTTCTGCCCTAAAAATTGAATCACTTCTTCTTTTGAGCGCAGATCCTCCTGAAAAAAAACGAGTTCTTTTTTTAGGTAGCGATTGGCTTTTTCCTTTTCATCACTCAGAATAGATTCTATTTTTGTAAAGTCAGTTCCGCCTAAGATGGTGTTAACCTTCAGTACTGGTACAGGGAGCTCTTTTTTAATCGGAATGGTGCTGATGACAAAATCAATTGATTCGTAGGACATTTGATCAAGACTATAATACTCAGCCGTTCCAAGAATATCGAGCCGCTTGCCGAAATGGGAACGGAGTTTTTCGCGCAGAAGCTGGGCACTCCCGGCACCCGATGCGCATACAATGATACAGCGTTTCGGCGGGCTTTCTGTTTTTTTTCGTTCAATCGCGGCGCCAAAGTGGAGAGCCAAATATCCAATTTCGTTTTCATGAATCTCAATACCCGTTTGTTCCTTTATCACGATTCCGGCAATGATCCCGGCTTCAAAAGCGAGTGGATAATGTTCCTTGATCGCTGCCAGCATCGGATTTCGAAGATTCATGCCGTATCGGTTGCGGCTGATCGCCGGCTTCATATGCAGTGCCAATCCGATTTTCAGCTCTTTGTCATGCAGGATGCCAAGCTTCAGTTCACGATCAACAGCTTTGATCATGGCAAGTGTCAGCTGATCGGTTTCCTCCTCTATTGAAAATGTGTCCTCTCCGCATTGTGATTGTGTCATTCGTTTTGTGCCAAGGAGATGCATGGTGATGTAGGCCGTCTCGTCTTTCGGAAACGTAACGGCAAGCGCTGATTCCAGCTCTTTTACGATGGCTTCTGCAGCCTGGTACTCCTTTTGATGCAGGATATGATCCATATCTTTCGGGAAAAGAGATACATAGTTTTCCGTTCTGATCCGTTTACAGGCGATAGCGATATGGATAATGAGGTTATTCAGTCCCATGTTGGACAGAGGGATGCGGTCGTTTTTCATTTTTTTCAAGATGGCGGAACGGATGATCTCAATTTCTTCTTTTGGCAAAATATCAGCCTTTTCATTTAAAACATCTATCTCCGTTTCTCTTTCATCGACAATGTACTCCGCCATGCAGTACCTCATCTGCACCTCGTCCCCGCGCAGCTTGAAGCCGTAATTCGGACGTGTTTCCATGACGATGCGGTAAGGCAGCAGACGTTTCTTTACTTCCTTTAAATCCGTTTGGAGTGTAGATTTTGAGATAAATAGTTCTTCAGCAAGTTCATCGAGCTTGAGATAATGGTCCGCCAGCAGCAGACGTTTCATAAGATAGGCCATTCTCTCCTCCGGCAATACCGGCAGGCCCTTTTTTTGCTGAAATTCATCTTGCAGCAGTGTTCTGAATACTTGCTCGTCATCAATGCGGAGCTTGTAGCCGGAGCCTCTTACAGATTGTACAAAGGCACCGTGACCGCTTAGCACACCTTGCAGTTCCTTTATATCATTGCGGACTGTCCGCGTCGTTACGTTTAATTGCGCGGCAAAAAACGAACTTGTCACCGGGGCTTCAGCCGCCATCAGCAAGCGCAGAATATCACGAAGTCGCCCATGAAGCATGAGAAAAACCTCCTATCTAGTAGATGCAGGGATTCAGTGAATAGGCAGAAAGGATGATGAAGGGATGCGAAATGTATATAAATTCTATAATGGAGAGAATGGCAAGTCAATGAGCATCCGGAGGACTAGAGGGAAAACTGACCTATAAAAAAACAGCCGGGGTCAGCCGGCTGTTCTAGATGCGGACATATTCTTTTGTTTAGACGCCTTGCGGTCCTTCATGATTTTTCGAACAATCGGGTAAATGACCGGCGCCCATTTGATAACGGTTTTGATCATCTTTTTCAAAGCTCCGATTCTCCCTTCTTTTTTCTCAACCATTCCCCTGATTGCCTCTTCCTTAAACATGCTAACGCGACACATACCTGTTTCCCGTCACCCAGAAACGCCATGGATAATCGCGAGCCTCCCCGCTGTTGTCAATGCCGATGCGCGGGCCGGTTGAAATTGCTTCCGGTGTGTACCCGCTTTCGATGTAAAGCGGCTGTTCCGTGATCCAGCGTCCGTAGTCATTCATCGTGACGCCAAGCGCTTTCGTCAGCTTTCCTGGTCCGTTTGTCCATTCCCTCGGACTCCTGCCCGGCCTTCTCTCCTCCATTAACAGCTGGCCTTCATGCGGCTCAATCGCTCTGATTAATACCGCTTGCGGGACATCCTCTTCCGCGGCAACGACATTCAGCAATGTATGGGTGTGCATCACGTATGTATATACCCGCCCAGCTTCTGCAAACATGATCTCAGTCCGCTTCGTCCGGCGGTTGTTAAAGCTGTGTGCCGCTCTGTCTCCAGCACCCATATAGGCCTCTGTTTCCACAATATAGCCTGACGCTGTGCCTTCGTCTGTTTCTTTTACAAGAAGGCAGCCCAGAAGCGATGGGGCAAGCTCAAGAGCGGTTTTTTGATAAAACGTGATGGGCAGCGGATTTTTTTCTCTCGTCACGAATCGACCTCTCCTTTTACCGATTTTTGTACATTGTACCATTCCCGAAGCAGATCAAAAAAAACGGCTGTTTTAAAATCTTTCCATTCAGGGAATATTGTTACCGTTCAAAAAAGGAGGGCCAACCATTGAAAGATGATCATCAAAACAAGCAGCACCAATCAAATGCCCAAGGGAGCGAGGAAGCGCTTTCCCACAAGACATCCGGGAAAAACGAGTCAGAGGATACCTTAACGAATAGGCAGGGGCATCCTGTTACTGACAACCAGAATGTGAGAACCGTCGGGAATAGAGGGCCTACAACACTTGAGAACTATGATTTTCTCGAAAAGATCAGCCACTTCGACCGGGAACGCATCCCAGAGCGGGTTGTTCATGCCAGGGGAGCAGGTGCACACGGGTATTTTGAAGCATACGGAAGCTTCGGAGACGAACCGATTTCAACATACACACGGGCCAAGCTCTTTCAGGAAAAAGGCAAGAAAACACCGGCATTTGTCCGTTTTTCAACTGTGAATCATGGAAAACACTCGCCTGAAACATTGAGAGACCCGCGCGGTTTTGCTGTAAAGCTATATACAGAAGACGGAAACTGGGATTTGGTCGGGAACAACCTGAAAATCTTTTTTATCCGCGACCCGCTGAAATTTCCGGATCTTGTACATGCATTTCAGCCTGATCCAGTGACCAACATCCAGGATGGTGAACGTATTTTCGATTTCATTTCTCAATCTCCAGAAGCGACACACATGATCACCTTCTTGTTTTCGCCTTGGGGCATTCCGGCCAACTACCGGCAAATGCAGGGTTCAGGCGTACATGCCTATAAATGGGTGAATGAGGAGGGCAAGGCCGTTCTCGTGAAATACCATTTTGAACCGAAGCAGGGCATCCGCAACCTGACACAGAAGGAAGCAGAAGAGATTCAAGGGAAAAACTTTAACCATGCCACACAGGATCTATATGACGCGATTGAAAATGGCGATTATCCAGAGTGGGAAGTATATGCTCAAATCATGAGCGATGATGAGCATCCTGAACTGGACTTTGATCCTCTTGATCCAACAAAACTGTGGTATAAAGACGATTTCCCATGGAAACCGATCGGTAAATTGGTTCTGAACAAAAATCCGGAAAACTACCATGCGGAAGTGGAGCAAGCTTCATTTGGAACGGGAGTGCTTGTCGACGGGCTTGATTTTTCAGACGACAAATTGCTCCAGGGGCGTACGTTTGCCTACTCTGATACGCAGCGCTACCGTGTAGGCGCAAATTACCTGCAGCTTCCGATCAACTCGCCGAAAAAGCATGTCGCCACCAACCAGGAAGGCGGGCAAATGCAATATCGGGTCGATAGAGCAGAAGGACAAAACCCGCACGTCAACTACGAGCCATCCATTATGGGCGGGCTGAAGGAAGCGAAGCAAGACGGAAAAGACCATACGCCGCATGTCGAAGGTGATGTAAAGCGTGAAGCGATTGACAGAACAAACAACTTCGGACAGGCTGGAGAAACGTACCGGAGATTTACTGAATTTGAGCGGAACGAATTGATTACGAATTTGGTGAATACGCTTTCTACGTGCCGAAAAGAAATTCAGGATCAAATGATTGAGAATTTCACAAAAGCTGATCCTGACTACGGAAAACGCGTAGCAGAAGGGCTAAAAAAAGTTTCCGAAAACAACAGCAACGGGCCGATCGGCACAACTGAAACGGAACAGGCTGCAAAGCAGGCTGAACAGGAGAGTCATCCGTCTGATCCGTATTAACAACAGCGAACAGGGCTTTTTTAGAAGCCCTGTTTTTTTATTTTTCTATTGAAACGCTTTCAATAATTGTGTTGTACTTGGAAGGAAAGGGGTGGAGAGATACGATGGAATTACAGCAGGACTTGATTCCTCAGAAAAAAACAATCGGCGCTTTAGATCACGCCGTTTTTTTATGCATGGTATTTTGTTTCTGGTTTTCAGGCTATATTTACGTTCCTGTATTCAGTCTGTATTTGGAGGATCTGCACTTTTCATATGGCGCAATCGGCATCATTCTCGGCAGCTACGGGGTCACGCAAATCCTTCTGCGATTCCCGCTCGGCCTTGTGTCAGACATCCTGTTTTCCTTGCGCAAGCAATTGTTAATTGCCGGGTTCGGCTTTTCCGTCCTCAGCAGCCTGCTTTTTCTGATGTTTGATTCTTTCTTCTTCGTGCTGGCCGCCCGGCTTTTCGCGGGAATCACTGCTTCTATGTGGGTGATGGCGACCATTTTATACGCACATTATTTCAACAATGGCAATGCATCAAAAGCAATGGGCATCATGCAGTTTTTTACCGTCATGCCTCAGTTTGCCAGCATTGTGTTCTGCGGGCTTGCGGCAGCCCATTTAGGCAGGCAGGTCCCTTTTTGGATGGCGCTGGCAGCCTCGGTCGCAGGTCTGGTGATCTGCTGCTTTATTAAGGATCCGTCTGCTCCTCCCGCAAACCGTGACACCATTCGTGTCAATCAGTACATCAAAGATACATTGCGGCTGCCAAAGCTGAAGCTTTTCACCATCCTGTCTATGACGGCCCATGCCGTATTATTTATCACAGTGTTTGGTTTTACGCCGCTTTACATGAATCAGCTCGGAATGGGCGACGCGGAGCTGCTTTGGGTGATGAGCGCCTTTTTCCTCCCACACGCAGCCGCCACATTAAGCTTTGTGTTTCTGCGATTTACAAGCCGTATCGCTTACTCCGTGATGCTCATTAGTTTCGCAGTCACCGGGGTCTGTCTGCTATACGTTCCTTTTTCAGCTGCATTGTTCACGGTTTGCATCACACACGCCTGTATCGGACTGGCGCTCGGCTTCGTTTTTCCTCTGCTGCTAAGCCATGTCATCGAAATCAGTTCTGCCCGATTAAAAATGTCCGTGATGGGGTTTTATCAATCATTTTATGCGCTAGGCATCTTCCTCGGGCCCCTTCTTGCCGGAAAAATCGCACAGCTTATCGGGCTTGCGGGAGTTTTTTATGGAGCCGGGTCTCTGGCATTTGCCGCCTTTTTTGTGATGCTCGCGCAAAAACGTAACATGATCAATTAATAGCTTTCATACCGCCGGAAGCGCCACACAGAAAACACGGCCAGAAGCATGATGCACAGAATGGAGAAAGTGAGTGACCATCCGAAAAAATCTGCCTGCTCTCCATGAAGAAGGATATGCTCCGCCTGCTTGCAAATCTCAGCTGGAAGCCACTTCGCACCATCTGGAAATAGTGAAACAGCAAAGGAAACGGCTGCTGTGAGCCCGATCCCGCAAGCCGCAGCTGCTCCGACAGACCGGAATATCGTACTTCCGGCAAGGCCGGCGGTCACAATAAATATCACCCAAAGCGCGTAAAGGCCAAGGCTTGCAGCAAAGCGGCTGAATGATGCGTCCTCAAACAGCAGCCGAACGTAATAATAAGCAAGCCCGTATCCAGCTGCAAACGACATAATGCCGATCACGCTTTGGATGAGCCATTTACTCACGATATAATGGGCTGCCGTCACAGGCCGCGACATAATCAGCGCTGTTACCCCTTGATTTCTTTCATTGGCTACACTGCCCATCACGCTAAAGATGACCAGAGCCATGCCAAGCGTGTTGAATTGAGAAAGCGTGCTGACCATCACTTCAGACCCGGAGGGCGTCGTAAAACTAATTTTCATGCCGTCAGGAAGGTTCCCTCCATGTGCGATGATTTCCGGCATATAATAAATGGTCAGCGGCTGTGTCAGCCCGACGATCATCATCGCAATCGGCAGCCAAATCAGCTTGCCGCTTTTCCATCCTTCCAGCCACTCCTTCTGCAATAGCGCCATCATCACCTTCATGCGTGCACCACCTTTAGATAGACGTCTTCTAGAGACTCCGTTTTCTGTTCAAATCGGGTGACGGTCAATCCCTTTCGGATACAGTCACTTAATAATGACCGGCCAGCGTGTATATCAGGCAGCTCGAAAACAGCTTGGGACGGATTTTTATAGACAATAGCTGAGACGTAAGGCTTCTCTTCAAGCCAGCCTTCCAGCTTCTCTTTCACTGAAAGGGTAAAAACGTTCGTTTGCTGCTGTTGTTTCAGCTCCTGTAACTCGCCTTTCCATGAAATTTCACCGTTTTTCATAATCACCACTTGATCACACACCTGCTCTGCATCGTGCAAAACATGTGTAGAAAACAGAACGGCCATATGCTTTTTCAGCTCCCGCATCATGTCCAGCACCTCGAACCGCCCTGTCGGATCAAGTGCAGACACCGGTTCATCCAATATCAAAAACTTCGGTTTATGGAGCAGTGCCTGTGCCAGACCGAGTCTTTGTTTCATGCCTCCTGAATAGCCCCCGATCCTTTTGTGCGCCGCTTCGTGCAAACCGACAAATTCCAGCATCTCACCGATTTCCTCTTGGCATTTTCTCTTCGAAAGGCCGGACAGTCTCCCCGCAAATGTCAAAAATTCATTTGCGGTCATCCACGAATAAAAAGCAGGATACTGCGGGAGGTACCCAATCAAACGCCGATCCAGCTTTTTCTCTCCTAACAGCTTTATGGTTCCAGAGGTTGGTGAAAGCAGTCCTGCCAGCATTTGCAGAGTCGTGGTTTTGCCGGCTCCATTAGGTCCTAATAGTGCGACACACTCATTTTTATTCACGTGAAAACTGACATTCTTTACAGCTTCATGGTGCCTGTACGATTTGCATAATGATTCAATAGACAGCATATCGGCTTACCTTTGCTTTCTGCCGACGGTAAAAAACAAAATCGGCCCGATAATATTGATACATACAATGATCGCAGCCCACATCCACTTTGGCCCGTTTGTCCGCTCTTCTTTTATACAGCTGATAAGGGCAAACACCGCCAAAGCCAGCTGTAATACAACCAGCGGCAAAATCATTTCCCAAGAAATATTCATTGCTTGATCCCCCTTTTCTTCCGATCTGGCCTAATGACAAAAAAGTAATAACAAATCAGAGGCATCGGTGCTGTAATCAGTCCGACAATTCCCCAAATCCATGCCATGCGATTTCGTTTTTTCGCATCAATAAATAAAAAGATTCCCTGCGCCAATACGATGAGATAAGCCGCAACCGTTATGACAATTTCTGTTTGTGTCATCTGCGTTTCACCTCGCATTCGCCGAGATGCCTTTTTTTCTCAGCCGCAATCAAAATCGGCAGCACCGCAAGCACACAAACCTGAAGCACAATAAACACAGCAGGAGCTTGAGTGAAAGCAAAGATTGCAGCACTCACAACCATCAGCGCACAAAATACAAATAAAATGATCTCTTGAAGAAGTTTTTTTCTGTATTCAGCTTTCATTTGTGACAGCTGGTGAAGCAGTTCTTTTTGAGTCGGTATAGAGGGATTGGCTGTTTGATCAATTTTTTTCCATTCTGACTTTAAATGATCAGGAAGCTTTTCTTTATTCATCGTCCCACTCCTTTCTGATTTGCTGGAGCCCTTTATGAACTCTGGACTTTACAGTGCCTTCTTTGATTTGAAGCATCATCCCGATTTCGGCGTAGGTATAGCCGTAGTAATGCCTTAATAAAACTGGTGTGCGCAGTTTAGGGTCCAGCTTTGAAAACAGATCGAGCGTTTCGCTCCACTCTGCCCCTTTCGCCGACACGTCCCACTTGATCTTGCGGATTGTTTCCTCCGTAACTGTCTGATTCCGTTTCCATTCTCTCTTTCTCTTTTTCTGGTGATCGAGATAGAGCCGCGATGCAATGGAGATCAGCCACGTGGAGAATTTTGAACGGCCCTGAAAGCTTCTTAAATGGATGTACCCTTTCAGAAAGGTTTCCTGAACAAGTTCCTCGCTGAGATCGGGGTGAAGGGAAAGCTTTAACAAGTATTTATATAAGAAAGAATAGTGATAGTGGAAAAGGGCTGTAAACGCCTCGTCGTTTCCCTCTTTCGCCTGCTGTATCAGCCGCTGTTCTTCTTGTGTATCCAATGACCATGATCCCCCCTTTTTTGTTTTTCTGCCTTATGAGACGACACCGGATTCAAAAGCGTTCATCTTTTTTACAATTCTTTTCAGCCATTGACAGATCAAGCTTCCCGGCCGTTTGGCTGCATATCCTTATTTGTAAACCCCCTCATAGTCTGTTAAGCTATGACTTTATGTCGATTTCAAAAAAACATCCAATATGGAGGACGATGCATTGAAAGTAGAAAGGCGAACGATTGAATATATTCCGAATGAAGAAAGACATGGTAAAGCGAAAGATTTATTTCCCGTATGGTTCGGGGCTAATATGCATATCACCACGTTAGTGACCGGCACGATTCCCGTTGCAATGGGACTTAATCTGTTTTGGAGTGTTGCCGCTATTATTTGCGGAACCTTAATCGGTGCCATATTTATGGCGTCTCATTCCGCGCAAGGCCCTCAGCTAGGCATCCCGCAAATGATTCAAAGCCGTGCCCAATTCGGCGTAATCGGAGCGATTCTTCCCCTCTTCTTAGTCATGTTTATCTACCTTGGTTTCTTCGCAAGCAGCACGATTCTGGCGGCCGGAACCTTAAGCAGCTTTGTTCCCATCCCGGGAACATGGAGCATTATAGGCTTAAGCGCCGTATGTTTTTTACTCACCATTTTCGGCCATGATTTGATTCACAAAATGCAAAAAATCCTTTCTTGGACCTCTTTTGCTGTATTTTTTGCTGCAACGATTCTCATTTTTCAATTGCCGATTCCGGCAGGCAGCTGGATTCCCGGAGCGATTGATCTGCCAATTTTCTTGGTGGCAGTCAGCGCTGTTGCGACGTGGCAGCTTGCCTACGCGCCGTATGTTGCCGATTATTCAAGATATCTGCCAGTTAAAACACCGGCTTCAAAAACATTTTGGTACAGCTATGCAGGTACATCTGTCAGCTCCATCTGGATGATGCTACTCGGCGCATTGCTGACAACCTCACTTCCTGACTTTACGGCAAACTCAGGCAGCCAGATTGTCCAATTGTTCGGTCCCTTCTCGTTTATTATGCTGATCATTGTGCTATTTGGGCAAATGGCAATCAATGTTTTTAACCTGTATGGGGCTTTCATGTCCACGACAACAACGCTGGAGCCGTTTCTGAAATTAAAAGTCACGCCCAAAGTCAGAATCATCATGATCCTGGGTGTCACGCTTGTCGGCACAGTCTTAAGCCTACTGGGACAGAGCAATTTTATGGAACTGTTTTTGAATTTTATCTTTTTCATCAGTTATTTCTTAATTCCGTGGACGGCAATCAATTTAGTCGATTACTACTTCGTCCGCCACGGAAAGTATCAAGTCAAAGCCATGTTCGACGTAAACGGGCCTTATGGAAAGGTCAATTGGATCACCACAATTGCGTTCGTTCTGTCTATCTTGCTGGAAATTCCGTTTATCAACACAAGCTTTTACATCGGACCGCTTGCCAAAATGTTTGGCGGCGGAGACATCGCATGGATTATCGGCTTGGCCGTGCCTTCTGTGCTTTACTATGCATTAATGAAACCGCGTCTGAAAAAACGGGCGGGGTATCAAGAAAAGCTGTCTTCTCTCTGAAGACAGCTTTTTTATCATTCAAATCGTTTCCACACGCGGGGCAGGATGTCAGATAGCTCATGAGCGAGCAACGTATGAGCGGAGTGCTCGTCCGTCCAGAGCTCGGCGCACGCACCATGCAAATAGACCGCGTTTAATATGGCGTGCTTTGGATCTTCATGGCAGCAGAGCATCCCCAATATCATGCCCGTCAGTGTGTCACCGGTTCCGCCCTTGGCGAGCGCCCCGTTTCCGGTTGGATTGAGCCAGCAGTCTCCATCAGGAAACGCGATGACGGTTTGGTTTCCTTTTAACACAATGACAGTCTGCAGCTGAGCCGCCCACTCCTTTGCATATTCCGCTCTTTTTTTCTGCAATTCGTTCACGGGCACCCCTGTCATTCGGGAAAACTCGCCCGGGTGCGGCGTGAGGATGACGGGGGCCTCCCGTTTCGGATATGTGCGCTTCGCCAGCGCTCCGGCATCCAAAATAACAGGACAATCAGCCGTAAGCACATGATCGACTGCCTGCTGTACGCTTTCCGTTTGCGGAAGGCCCGATCCGATGGCAATGGCTCGGTACGTCTCTTCAAGCTGAGCATCCGCCGCCTTTTTCCAGCCGTCACGCCAATAGGTCGCCTCGGGCAAAACAGGAACAATTAGCGGGATTACGCTTTCTGATGTACCGATGACAAGCTTGCCGAGACCGCTCCGCATGGCCCCAAGCCCTGCAAGCAGCGCTGCCCCCGGCATGTCGTCACTTCCAGCCAGCAGCAAAGCCGTACCGTACGTGCCTTTATGGCTCTCCGCATCTCTTTCAGGAAGCGTGGCCCTTACATGCTCTTCCGTCCAATATGGAACATTCATCTCTATCCCTCCTCTGCTTTCTTTTCCTATTTTTCCTGTCCCTTTTCTTTTTCAAACAAAAAAGACAGCCTTTTAGGGCTGTCTTCTATTTTACAGGAACATCAAGGTGATATAGACGGCGATATCGTTCGTTTGCCGCCAGCAGCTCCTCATGGGTTCCTTCCATTTCTGTTTTGCCGTTTTCGAGAAATACGATTTTATCAGCCGCTTCCACTCCCGCGAGATGGTGGGTAATCCATAAAATCGTTTTTCCTTTCAGCACCTCAAACACCGTTTCCATCAATTCACGTTCGGTAATAGGATCGAGGCCGACTGTTGGCTCATCGAGGATGATGATCGGTGTATCCTGCAGTAAAATCCTCGCAAGCGCGATCCGCTGGCGCTCTCCACCGGAAAAACGGATGCCCGTTTCCTGTACAGAGGTATGATATCCGTCAGGCAATGACTCAATGTAGTCATGCAGCTTGACCTGCTTTGCGGCGCGGCGCACATCCTCGTCGCTTGCTTCTCCGTTTCCGAGCCTGATGTTGTTCAAAATACTTGTATCAAACAGGTGCGGTTTTTGATTTAACACGGCCACCGCATCCGCAATCTGATCCTTTAACAGCGCTGTCTCCACTCCGTTTAACGTAACAGAACCGGAGTCCGGTTTCAAGGCGCCCTCGATTAATGCAAGCGATGTTGATTTCCCAGAGCCGCTTCGGCCGAGCAGCGCCATTTTTTCTCCTTGGCGCAGCGTAAAGGAAAAGTTGTCAAGCACTTGGCTGCTGTTATCATAAGAAAACGTCACATCACGAAAGGCCAAGGTGACATCTTGAAGATCGAGCATTTGAGCCCCTGATTCTGTTTGTGACGCCTCCGGCTGAGGAGCCACCTTGTTCATGCGTCTGATAGAATCCTGATAGCCCGGCACTTCGCCTAAGGCATCCGAAAGCGGCAAAAAGGCTTCCGTCAACGGAAACACCACTAGCACAAAAGCGGCAATCATTGTTTTAGCAAGCTCGCCGTCTGCTTGCTGTCCTGCCGTCCAAAACAGCATCAGCAAAATAAGGCCGGCGACAAGGCATTGCGCGGCAAAGTCCCGCCATCTCGTATAGCGTTGCTTTTTCCGTTCAAGCTCAAACCAATCATGTTCTTCTTTTTCATAGGCATCAATAAACGCATGCCGGCGTCCGCTGAACATCCAGTCGCTGACACCCATCACTGCATCTGTCAGACGGCTGTACAGCACATTCCGCCCGCTTTTCAGCTTCGCATTCTTCGCTCTCGTCACGAGCAAAGACACAACCGGAAACAATACAACAAGAACAAACAAATAAAGCGCAACAAGCAATATGGCAAACGGCCAAGAGAAGAAGCCAAGCGCTATCACTGACACAGCATACAGGAACAAGGCTGAGATCGCAGGAAAAATCGTTTTTAAGAAAGCATCCTGCAAATGCTCAATATCCTCAGACAAAATGCCGAGCATATCCCCCGTGCGAAAACGGGAACGCAGCATCAAAGCACCCGGCTCAAGCATATTGTAAAGGCGGACGCGCATGTCGGATACGATTTTCAAAATGATGTGATGCCCGACGAGCCGTTCCACATATCGCGACACAGAGCGCGCAATCCCAAAGGTGCGCACAGCGACAATAGGCACATAAATGAGCAGAATATTTTCCGGCCTTGTCGCCGCTTTAGAAATCAAAAACCCTGAGGTGAACATGAGAAAAGCAGCAGAAAAAATCGTCACCGCGCCCAAAAAGATAACCAGAACAAACAGGCGGGCATTTTGCTTGATATACGGCAAAATCCATTCTTCTTTCTTCATGCTCTTTCCCCCAGTTGTGCCTTCACGAGTTTGGTATACACACCGTTTTTCTCCAGCAGTTCATTGTGAGTCCCGATTTCCGCAACCCTGCCCCCGTCCAGCACGATAATTTCGTCCATATCGAGCATCCAGTGAAGGCGGTGAGTCGCGAGAAAGACAAGCTTATCCTCAAATAAATCCAGCATCGTTTCTTTTATTTCATATTCTGTTTCGATATCAAGATGGGCGGTCGGCTCATCCAGCAGCAGGATCGGACGGTTTCCCAAAAAGGCGCGGGCCAGCGCGACACGCTGTGCCTGGCCGCCGCTGAGCGCCCGGCCGCCTTCCCCGATCCGCCCCTCTAATCCTTCAGGAAGGCTATCCACCAGCTCCGCCAGTCCCGCCGCCGCAGCAGCACGGGCTGTATCCTCTGCCGAAGCGCTTGGGTGGTAGAAGCGAATGTTGTTCCCAAGCGTATCATCAAAAATGTACGGATGCTGGGGGATGTACAGAAGGTTCTTCTGCCAGCTGCCGTCCTGCAAATGGGACCGGCTTGTACCATTAACCTCAATCATCCCGCCATCCGGCTCCAAAAATCCGCCGAGAATATCAATTAATGTTGATTTTCCGGCGCCGCTTGCACCGATAATGCCGATTTTTTTCTTGCCCTTAAATGAGAGATGAATATCAGACACCGAACGGCCGACTGACACGCCTGACAGCTTCAGCTCATCCTGATCGGACCAATCCTCGAGCTGAAGCGGCGTCTCTTCTTTAAAACCTGGCTGCGACAAAATCTCTTGAATGGTTTTTCCTGCTTCCTGGCCGTTCAGCGTTGCATGATAATCATTCCCCACTTCCCGCACCGGCAAAAAATACTCAGGCGCCAGAATAAGCGCCGTTAAAGCGGGGCCAAGCAAAATATCGCCGTCAATAAGGCGCAGGCCCAGAAATACTGCGACTGTCGCCACCGACAGCATCGTGAAAAAATCGAGGGCGAATGATGACAAAAACGCCACCCGGAGTGTGCTCATCGTTGCCTTGCGATACCGCTCACTCACATAGAAAATATTTTTGCTGTGTGACTTGCTCAAACCTAGGAAACGCAATGTCTCCAGCCCGCGAAGAGAATCAACAAAATGATTGGAAAGTCTCTGATAGGATTTCCACTGACGATCCGCTTTTCTCTGCGCGACAAGGCCGAGGAGAATCATAAAGATGATCAGAATCGGCATAGCCGCCACTAAAATGATGGCTGATGTGCGATCCTGAAAAAACACATAAATGACAACCGCCGCAGGCACAATCGCCATGCTGACCATTTTCGGCAGAAACAGCTCCAGGTAGCGGCGGAACTGGCTGATGCCTTCCATCGCCAGCGTCACCATTTGCCCCGTCCCCTCTTTCTTTGCAAAGCGGGGGCCTAATCGGAACAGCTGATCAAGAAAACTTCTCCTCAAATCTGCTCCTGTCCGAGCGGCGTATTGATAGACGATTTTCTGTCGCGCCACCGTCACCCCGTGCCGGGCGATAAAAGCGATGAGGAAAAAGCTGATCACCGGAAAAAGAGAGGTAATGCCCTTCCCGTTGAACAGTCCGGTTACGGCCTCACTCAGCCACTCTGCCTGCATAATAATGGCAGCTGTCTGAATCAGCGTTAAACAAGTAATCACGGTGAGAATCCGCTTCATTCCTTTATATCGAAACAGGTCTTTTCCCATTAATAAGTCATAGGCTCCTTATGGCTGACGCGCTTCCGGAAGACATAATAGCTCCAGATCTGGCTGCCGATGACGAACGGCAGTAGCGTTAATGCTGCAATTGACATGACTTTAAGCGAATAATCTCCGGAAGAAGCGTTAGCTACTGTTAAATCGTATGTGCTATGAAGCGAGCTGACCATTACGCGGGGGAATAGGGAAATAAAGATCATTCCCACGGTCAGCGCCAGACCAGCGCCTGTCATCCCAAATGTCCAGCCGTCTTTTTTCTTGCGAATAAATACAGCCGCGAGCATAAAGCAGATGACAATCAAAACAGCGAGCGGAATGGTAATCTCGCCGCGGCGTGTAAACATGTCTGTCTGATACGCAGAAAGGGCCGCGAAGGCAAGAACCGCTACAAAAACAACACCCATTATCTTTTGCGCCATTTTCCGGGCGCGGTTTTGCAAATCACCAATCGTACGCAGCGTGATAAACATTAATCCATGCTGGAAGCAAAGAAGTGTTACCGTCACACCGCCAAGTATAGAATATACATTGATATAATCAGATACATGTGCGTGAATGTTCATGTCGGCATCAATCGGCATCCCGCGGAATAATGTCGTGAACAGCACACCAAGCACAAACGGAGGAATCAGACTGCCGAAGAAAACGACCCAGTCCCAAACCTTTACCCATTTTAAATGATCCACCTTGCCGCGGAACTCAAACGCGACCCCGCGGCCCATTAACGCAAGCAGCACTATGACAAACGGAATGTAATAACCGCTCAGCATCGTTGCATACCAGTTTGGGAATGCCGCGAAAATGGCGCCTGCGCCAGTCAAAAGCCAGACTTCATTCGCGTCCCAGAACGGCCCGATCGTGTTGATCAGCACTCTGCGTTCTAATTCATTATGGCCAAGAAAACGGGTCGCCATGCCGACCCCGAAATCAAAGCCTTCCAAAAAGAAGAATCCTACAAACAATACAGCAACGAGTATAAACCAAAGATCATGAAGAGATGCCATGGTATACCTCCTGACTAAATGGATCTGTTGATACAGGCACATCATGATGATTATCATGCTCCGCACCTTTTTTAATCTCACGGATAAACAAGAAGACAAGCAGCGCGCCCAGAATCATGTACATCACACCGAATGCGATGATTGAGAATAACAAGGAACCCGCTGTTACGTTAGGCGACACGGATTGAGCCGTTGTCATTAAACCCATAACCGTCCAAGGCTGACGTCCGATTTCTGTCATAATCCAGCCCGCGGAGTTCGCAAGAAACGGGAAGGAAATCAAAGCAATCATGATGCGCAAATACCATTTGCTGTTTTCTAGCTTTTTGCGGCGGTTTAACCAGAGGCCGCCTAATGCAGCAAGGATCATGACAACGCCTGCGCCAACCATGATACGGAAGCTCCAGAATGTCGTTTTCACTGGCGGAATGTAGTCGCCTTTTCCGTATATTTTTTCGTACTCAGCCTGAAGGGTTTTCATCCCTTTGACACTTCCGCTGAATTTCTGATAAGCCAAGTAGCTCAAGGCATAAGGAACTTTGATTTCATTTGAGCTTTTTTCATTTTTTGTATCGATCGTCGCAAAAGCGGTCCAAGCAGCAGGGTCACCGCTGTCTTCCCATAGGCCTTCACTGGCAGCCATTTTCATCGGCTGTGATTCCATCAAGTGCTCAGCCTGCATGTGTCCGCTAAGGCCGACGCCAAGACCGGCACAAAGGCCGACGATCATTGCGAGTTTAAAAGATTGCTTAAAGAACGGCACTTCTTTTTTCTTCAGCAGTTTAAAAGCACTCACTCCGGCAATAAAGAAAGCTCCAGTGGCAAGCGCACCGAAAATGACGTGCGGGAATTCAACCCAAAGCTGAGGGTTTGTAATCAACGCGCCAAAATCATTCATTTCCGCACGGCCGTTTTTGATCGTAAAGCCGACTGGCTCCTGCATAAAGGAGTTTGCTGTTAAAATCCAGAAAGATGACATGATCGTTCCGAATGATACGAGCCATATGCAGAGAGCGTGAATTTTCTTCGGCAGGCGGTCCCAGCCAAAAATCCATAATCCGATAAAAATAGACTCCATGAAAAACGCCAATAATGCTTCAATCGCAAGCGGCGCGCCAAATACATCTCCGACAAAACGGGAGTAATCAGACCAGTTCAGTCCAAACTGGAATTCTTGCAAAATCCCTGTTACAACACCGACTGCGAAATTTATTAAGAATAAGTGTCCCCAAAACTTTGCCATTTTGAGATACAGCTCATTTTTCTTTACAAGATAAAGAGTCTCCATCAACGCAACCATAAACACAAGCCCGATAGACATCGGCACAAACAAGAAGTGAAACAACGTTGTTGATGCAAATTGTATGCGGGCTAATACCAATTCACTCATGCTTTCTCCTCCATTTCCGGTTAAAACTGTAATTTGCTCACTACTTCACAAATAGAACCGAGACTTTGATCAGTAATTCACAAAATAGACGAAAAAAATATTGCTCAATATTTCACAAATGTGTCAAAAAGTCATCCAATATGATGCAAGATTGCCAGACTGACCAAATGACACAATCTCTGACTGGTTCATATTAAGTACTTTACAACGATTCATTTCAAAAATAAAGCCTAAAATACCTAAAAAGTCCCGCCCAATGTGACGGATTTTTGTCTATTTTGTTGCTTATTTATGTCGGCTGCTAGGATAAATGACCCTTTATTATCGTACATCAACACATCGTTCCTTGCGAACAAAATGCTTGCCCTGCACCAGCACTCGTTTCTCAGCACTCCGTCATAAACAGATTTTAGGCAGGATGCCTCTTTTCATTTGAACCGGCAAGTGGAGAAAAGTTGAATAGTAAATTTTTAATATATTAATAATTTCAATTTTTTAGTATACTTAACATAGTGAACAATTTCACTGCATCAAGAATAGGGGAGGTTTTTCAATGGGAGAGCTTCAAACACAAATGCAATTGCAAACGGATACAATTCACGAAGGGGTTCGAAAAGAGAATTGGTTTGCGAAAGCCATGAATATAAAAGTAGGCATCATACCGCTTCCTGTGTATGCCTTGCTGTTTATATTAATCACTGTTTTTGTTATGCATCACGATGTAAAAAGTGACATTTTGACATCCATTGCCGTCATGGCGTTTTTCGGGTTTACCTTTGCCCAAGTCGGCAAATCGATACCGATTGTGCGTTCTATTGGCGGCCCGGCCATCCTAGCTACTTTTATTCCGTCCGCTGTCGTGTACTATCACCTGCTGCCTAATGATATCGTCAAATCCACCACAGAATTTACAGAAAACTCAAACTTTCTATATTTGTTTATCGCCGGTATTGTCGTCGGAAGCATTCTCGGCATGAAAAGAGAAACACTCGTAAAAGCATTCATGAAAATTTTTATTCCGCTTATTGTCGGTTCTGTCACAGCCGCTATTGTCGGACTGGCTGTCGGGACATTGCTCGGACTCGGATTTCAGCATACCCTGCTGTACATTGTCATTCCGATTATGGCTGGAGGAGTCGGAGAAGGCGCTATCCCGCTGTCCATCGGATATTCTGACATCATGCCCATTTCTCAAGGGGAAGCGTTTGCACTTGTTCTGCCATCGATTATGCTGGGCAGCTTGTGCGCGATTATTCTAGCGGGATTGCTGAACCGCATCGGAAAGAAAAAACCGGAATGGACAGGCAACGGCAAAGTGGACCGTTCCGAAGAAGAGTCCCCTGCGCTGGAGGAATCTCAAAGCGGACAGCAAATGTTCAACCTTTCTTTATTTGCGTCAGGCGGTATCCTTGCTGTTTCTTTATACTTAGTCGGCATGCTCGCTCACGATTTTTTCGGTTTTCCGGCACCCGTTGCCATGCTGTTACTGGCTGTTCTAATAAAGCTGTTCAGATTGGTGCCTGCCTCAATTGAAAATGGCGCGTTTGGAGTGTCCCGCTTCTTTTCAACAGCTGTGACCTACCCGCTTCTCTTTGCGATTGGGGTATCCATGACTCCGTGGGACAAGCTTGTCGCCGCTTTTAACCTCAGCAATATTATCACGATTCTGTCTGTCGTTGTGACCATGATGGCCGTTGGCTTCTTCACTGGAAAATGGCTGAACATGTATCCGATTGAAACCGCCATAATCAATGCGTGTCATTCTGGGCAAGGCGGCACGGGTGACGTTGCCATTTTAAGCGCCGCTGAAAGGCTTGAGCTAATGCCTTTCGCCCAAGTGTCTACCCGCATCGGGGGCGCGATTACAGTATCCTTAACCTTATTGCTGCTGCACCAGTTTTATTGATCCCCGCAAGCAAGTTCTTCGTCAAACGAAAGAGCTTGCTTTTTTGCATGTCCATATTTTTGCAAGTTCCCGCCTCATGCTATAGTAATAGTTGGAAATACTAGATAGAAAGGAATATGGCATGCCTATGGGAACTCATCTATTTCTCTTTATGCTTCTCGGGCTGGGATTTTATTTGATATCAGCCCTGGCAGCAAAATTCATTCCGGCCGTAGACTTCTGGATTGATATTGTTCTTTGGGTCGGCGCTGCGGTTTACATCTTCTCTCATCTCTCATTCATGGACGGCATAGTCTCGATGGCGACAATGTTCTTCTGCTATTGGACCGCAATGGATCTCATTGTTTCAGAGCGTGCGGAAAAACCTTCGGGAGACTGGCAGGAAATCGAGCTGGCCAGAAACAAAACACGTCTCCTGTCAGACATTACGCTGACCGCCATTGTGTTTGCAGGGGCTGTTATTTTTTTCATCTATGGACCTGACACAAGCCCTCTCAAATATGTGATCCTTCTCGGCATGATCTCCGGCGGAGGGGCACTGGTGAAGCGTATACTGAATGTTTTCAGCGTAAAGGTTTTTTATTCAGCAGCCTTAGAAAAATTGCATATCAGCTCACACTATGAAACCCGTACATACCCGCTTTCCGATTTGAAGGACATTCAGCTTGAATCAACGGCTGATCTCTTAAAGCTCCATCCGCTTCTGACGATGTATTCATCACGTCTAGATTTAACAACAAGCTTTCAGCAAGTCATTAAACTGTCTCTTCCCGGCGAAACACTGTTTTTGACGGTGAAGGAACCGCAAA
Organism: Bacillus sp. YP1; assembly: GCF_000877815.1. Lineage (NCBI taxonomy): Bacteria > Bacillati > Bacillota > Bacilli > Caryophanales > Bacillaceae > Bacillus > Bacillus sp. YP1. Next base: position 3,626,615 of record NZ_CP010014.1, read on the forward strand.
AATGGAAAACAATTCTCCAGGAGTACACAGATGCAGAAAACGATGTGGACAATGTAATTTCTGTTTTGCCGTTTTATCATAGAAAAAATGTGAAGCGGCTGCTCGGTAAGCTTTATTTTGCCGCCAGCGTAAGAGGGGTATCCGCTTACGCCTTATTGGTGCTCGCGTTATACGCATTACACGCCTCTCCATGGGTCATGGCTGTTGCCGTAATCCTGTATTGGGTATTCAACATGTATATGTCAGACCGTGTGTTGCGGGCGGCGATGGACGCCAAGCCTTGTCATCATCCGCATGTACAGGCAGCGGCCGATAAGATTTTCCGATCGGCCGGCATTTCCCATGTCCGCATATACGAAACGGAGAGTGATGATTACAACGGAATGGCAGCAGGCATGAATGTCGGGAGGTCAATGGTCATCCTGACAAGCGCCACACTAACACTTCCACAGCGTGTCATTGAAGGCATTCTGGCCCATGAGGCGATTCATATCAAAAAACGTGACGTTCTGTCATCACAGCTTTTGCGTTTTCTATATCTTGGAGCTGTCGTTGGGATTTTCCTCTTGTTTGAGCAGCATATCACCCATCCCGAGGCCCACAAAATTGCGCTTTGGGCTTTCATTATGGCAATCATTATCCTGTTCCAGCTCTATCAATCCTTTTGTTCACAATGGATGGAGGTGCGTGCTGACAATCTTGGCGCATCATTGCTGGAGGGCGGTTACAAACAAATGGCTGAAGCCTTGAAAATCTTGGCGGTTCGGCAGGATGAGGACATACAGAAACAAAGTGCCTACAGCTCTGAAGCAGGTGAAGACGAGCTTCAAATTGACTCTCTCACCCGTGATAAAAGCTGGTTTTTCAGATTGATTGATTTTCAGTTCGCTCCTCATCCCCCTATGTATTGGCGTGTCGGCACTTTATTGTCAAACAAAGGACGTGGGGTGCTAAAGCGCTGGCTCAGAGACCGCCTGAAAGAATCAATCACTTTGAAATGAAACCGGTCAGCGTTTCATCCGTATAACAGATATGGTGAAAAAAGGGAGTGACCAGAAGTGATAGTGATCTTATTGATAATAGCTATTATTGTTTTTCTTTCAGTCATTCAGCCGCAGTCATCGGATAATAAAAGCCGCCAGCAGGCGGACAGCGGGTATTTCGGTTATTCAGATCATAGCTCACACCATGATGGATGCAGCAGTGACGGAGGTTTCAGCGATTCCGGCTGTGGCGGCGGAGGGGGCGGCGATTAAACGCCGCCTTTTTTTATTTCATTGATTCGATGTACGCACCAAAAGCCGAGCCTGACATGCCTGGGGACACGCGCACACGATGGAGGGCATACATTCCCTGGTCTCTCGAAGCCGCGCCCGGTTCTGTCGTCACGCCCATTTGATAGCCTGTTTTTTCAGCGGCCTTCAGCGTCTCCTCATTGTAGCGCCCTACCGGATAGCTGATGATGGTGGTTTGCTGATGAAACATGTTGTCAAACAGCTTTTTCGAATCAGCCATCTCACTTTGCTGCTGTTGAGGCGTTAATCCGTTCAGTTCAAGGTGGTCAATCGTATGGCTTTCAATCGATATGCCGTGCTGTGCCATTTCCTTCATTTGTTCCTCTGTCAGATGGTGCTTATGTCCGATCGATTTGCCGATCATAAAAATCGTTGCCTTCATCCCGTACTTTTTCAGCACCGGATACGCATCTTGATAATTGTCGGTGTACCCGTCATCAAATGTGATCAGCACGCACTTCTCACTCGGTTTTTTATCCTGCGTCAGCATGAGATACGCCTCTTTCGGCGTTAATGTCTGATAGCCGTTATCATGAAGCCACTTCATATGCGCCTCGAATTCTTTCTTTGGCACACGGAGGCTGTTTCCTGAAGAAATGCTGTGGTACATCAAAATCGGCAGCTTTGCCGGTTTCTCTGTTTTGATCCATGCGGATGTATCGTCTTCTTTTTTCTGAACTTGTACTGCCTTTTCTTCCGGTTTCTTTTGTTCCGCTTTTGGCATCGGCTGCTCTGCATTCGCCTCTTGATCAGCGCAAGCCGCAAGCGCCAAACAGCTGCCCAAAAGAAAGATGCTTAAAAACAATCGTTTCATCGTTCTCCTGCTTTCTGTCTATTTCTTCCTCCTTTTTCATCGGTTTTTTGTTGGAATTTTCAAGTTAAAAAAGGTGATTTCGAAATGTTCACAAATATTTTACAAATATTTACAAGGTTAATCAATTATGTAAATCGAATAGTTTACTTGCAATAAAAAATATTATTAGGAGGAATTGAAATGAAAATGAAGAAAACGATTGTTTCCTTACTCTCCGTTTCAGCTGTCGCTTTATCAATCGGAGGTCAAGCTTCTGCTAAAGAAGTAACTCAGAATTCTGCAATGGTTCCAGAAAGTCAAAGTGTTCCTGTATCACTCTCTCCTATTGAAGCAAAATTAGCTGACTTTAACATACAGGTGGGTCATGCAAAACCACTACCAAGCCATTTATTGGGATCAGGATTTTCATATCATAGTGACAACAAAGCTGTTTTTACTGTAGATGCTTATGGGATCGTAACAGGCCAAAGTGTAGGTCAGGGAAAACTTACTGTTTTTAAAAATGGTTCACTTTATGGACAATTAAGTGTTTCAGTTTATCGATAATGCGAACAAAAAGAGAGTGGATAAGCCACTCTCTTTTAATACATTTAATAAAAACAACTCAAGAAAACTGATTTCAAACCAGCGAGGTTAACCTGGCCGAGTGCGGCGATTAAACCCGTGATCGGACTGCTGTCTTTGTACGCCTCAGGCATCATCGTTGTAGCAATCATCGCAATGATGCCCCGCCCGCAAATGCTGCAATCGCTGGTATCACTTCTTCAGAAGCGCCGTTGAGAAAGAAAAATCCTGACCATGAGGCAAGAATTGAAATCACGAGCACCGCGGCCCAAAGCAGCATTTTCATTCTTAAGTACCCGCCATTTTTAACCTTAAAGAGAACAAAAAAACCGGACATGTCCCCATGTCCGGTTTTTTTGTTCTTATCGAATTCTCACTTCTGTCTCACTGTCAAAGAAATGGCCTTTATTCATATCAAATGCAACCGTCAGTTCATCGCCCGATTGAATATCGAGGCGGGCGTCGATCCGCGCAATAAAGTCTTGGTTGTCGATCTGCGAATAAATCATGATTTCAGAACCGAGCAGCTCTGCAACATTGATTTTCGCCTTAATCGAAGAGTTCTTATATGATTCGACGACAATCAATTCATCATGGATATCCTCAGGACGGATGCCAAAGATGACCTCTTTACCGATGTAGCCTTTTTCACGCAGCACTTTCATTTTTCCTTCCGGGACGGTTAATGCCGCAGAACCGATTTTGATTAAGCCATCCGTGAGCTTCCCTTTGAAAAAGTTCATCGCTGGTGATCCGATAAACCCGCCGACAAAGACGTTTTCAGGGAACTCGTATACATCCTTCGGCGTCCCGATCTGCTGAATTTTCCCATCTTTCATGACTACGATCCGTGTCGCCATCGTCAGCGCTTCTGTCTGGTCATGTGTCACATAAATCGTTGTAGTCTGCAGTCTCTGGTGGAGCTTAATGATTTCCGCCCGCATTTGCACCCTCAGCTTCGCGTCCAGGTTTGACAAAGGCTCATCCATCAGGAACACCTTTGCATCCCGCACGATTGCCCGGCCCAGCGCGACCCGCTGTCTCTGTCCACCTGACAGCGCTTTCGGTTTACGGTGCAAATATTCCTCCAGCCCGAGAATTTTAGCCGCTTCCTCTACTCTTTTTTTGATTTCAGGCTTCGGCATTTTCCGAAGCTTGAGCCCGAACGCGATATTATCGTAGACCGTCATATGCGGATAGAGCGCGTAGTTTTGAAATACCATCGCGATATCCCTGTCCTTTGGCGCTACATCATTGACCCGTTTTCCTTCAATATAAAAATCGCCTTTCGAAATTTCTTCAAGTCCTGCGACCATTCGCAGCGTCGTTGATTTCCCGCAGCCGGACGGACCGACGAATACGATAAATTCCTTATCGGCAATATGAAGGTTAAAGTCATCAACCGCCGGTTCCTTTTGATCATAAAATTTATAAATGTGCTCCATCCGCAATTCAGCCATCTAACATCCCCCTTTATTATTGTAAACGCTTTCTTATATTGAGTGTAACAGCAATTCCCTCTCGCTAAAATGGGCAGCGTTCATAAAATCACCCAGCCATTTTTCGTGCATATTTCCAATTTATTCTGAACTTTCATTTTGCAGGCAGATAAAATAGGCAAGAAGCGCGCCTTTGTACGATTTGATATCTATCCCTGACCGCTCAATAAATTTATCAATCCGATATTGCAGGCTGTTGCGATGCAGATGCAGCTTTTTCGCTGTTAATGTGACGTTTGAGTTGTTTTCAATAAACAGCTTAATGGTCTTCCTTAGCTCAGCTTCACTTCCAAATAAAAGCTCAGCTTCTTCAGAGAGCAGCGTTTCCAGTTTTTCTTTTTCTGTTTCTAATAATAGAAAAGGAAAGATCATCTCAAAGGTCACACTCTGCACCTGAGGCAGCCGTTTTTCAGCAAACAGGAAATACGCCTGTTCACGAGCGAAATGTTTTCGCAGACACTCATCCGGCTCGTAAAATCTTCCGGCGTAAAAACGGACACTGAAGTAGAAATCACTTTCAAGAACCTTAGCGAGCGATTCCAGTTCGTCCTTCTCCGCCGTCGCTTCACTTTCCTGCTCGACAATCACGCCTCTGTCCTCATGGATCCACACAATCACAAAAGACACCGGCCAAAAATGGCGAACCGCTTCCGTAAAGGACGTCCTTTCTATTTTGCCGAATAAATGAAAGTGAACAAATCTCGTCCGTTTCTTTATATACGCCGGCAATTCCCCTCTGGAAAAAAGGAATGAAAACCACTTGTTTTCCTCAGGTGATTTCATAGACAGTTGATTGCCCTCATCCGCAGGCGTCAAAAATGACTGCAGCACCAATACTTCTTTTTCACTGATCTCTGTTTTCGGAATGGAGATATATCTCTGATTGCTCTCATCAAAAAAACATAGACAGCCTTCCCTTATGCAAAGCTCCTCAGACACAATCGAACCGGGATAAATAGCCAGCAGCGATTTCATAGAGTCTCCTCTCTTATGTAAGGATCTGTATATTCAGTATAAGGCGAAACACACATGTTCTCCACTAAAAAAGAGTATATCCGGTATAGATAGACGAGAAACTGAAAGGGAAACCTCATTCGTTTACATATTGGCTTCAGCGGAAATAGAAGAGGACATGCAGGACCAAAGGAGGGTCATCTTATGAGTTTCGAAACGTTAAACAAAAGTTTTATCAACGGAAAATGGACTGAGGGAGAAAGCGGACGTACGGAGGACATTTTGAATCCGTATGACCAGTCTGTGATCACAACAGCATCTTTGGCAACGGGCAAACAGCTGGAGGATGCGTTTGACATTGCACAGAAAGCCCAAAAAGAGTGGGCCAAGAGCACAACGGAAGACCGAAAAGCCGTCCTGCAAAAAGCGCGCGGCTATTTACAGGAAAACCGTGATGACATCATCATGATGATCGCCCGCGAAACTGGCGGAACGATTATTAAATCAACGATCGAGCTGGAACAAACGATTGCGATTTTAGATGAAGCCATGACGTATACTGGTGAATTAGGCGGCGTCAAAGAGGTGCCATCCGACATTGAAGGGAAAACCAATAAGATTTACCGCCTTCCGCTAGGTGTCATTTCATCGATTTCTCCATTTAATTTTCCAATGAATTTATCTATGAGATCCATTGCGCCCGCAATTGCGCTGGGTAACAGTGTTGTTCACAAGCCTGATATCCAAACTGCTATTTCCGGCGGGACCATCATTGCGAAAGCGTTTGAACACGCCGGTCTTCCTGCCGGTGTCCTTAACGTCATGCTGACGGATGTAAAGAAAATCGGGGACGGCATGCTCACCAATCCAATCCCGAGATTAATCAGCTTTACGGGATCAACCGCAGTCGGGCGCCACATCGGTGAAATCGCCGGTCGCGCCTTCAAACGAATGGCCCTTGAACTCGGCGGCAACAATCCATTTGCCGTTCTTTCAGATGCGGATGTCGATCGTGCTGTGGATGCCGCGATTTTCGGAAAATTTATTCACCAGGGACAAATCTGTATGATTATCAACAGGATCATCGTTCATCAAGATGTGTACGATGAGTTTGTAGAAAAGTTCACCGCCCGTGTCAAACAGCTTCCGTACGGCGATCAAACCGATCCGAAAACCGTTGTCGGCCCGCTGATCAACGAGCGCCAAATCGAGAAAGCGCTAGAGATCATTGAGCAGGCAAAGGCAGACGGCATTGAGCTTGCGGTTGAAGGAAAACGCGTCGGAAACGTGCTGACGCCGTACGTCTTTGTCGGTGCGGACAACAACAGCAAAATTGCCCAAACGGAGCTGTTTGCCCCAATCGCAACCATTATTAAAGCTGGCAGCGACCAGGAAGCGATTGACATGGCAAATGATACTGAATACGGCCTCAGCTCTGCGGTTTTCACTTCTGATTTAGAAAAAGGCGAAAAGTTCGCCCTGCAAATTGACAGCGGCATGACCCATGTCAACGACCAGTCCGTCAATGATTCGCCGAATATTGCCTTTGGCGGCAACAAAGCAAGCGGTGTCGGCCGTTTCGGCAATCCGTGGGTCGTCGAGGAATTTACCGTGACGAAATGGATTTCGATACAGAAGCAATACCGCAAATATCCGTTCTAAATGAAAAAATCCCTCTGTTTCAAGTACAGAGGGATTTTTCTTTATTTAGATATATCCACAAACCCTTCGCCAAACACATCGCGTACGTCATGTACGATCACAAACGCTTTTTTGTCGCAGCTTCTAATGATTTTTTTCAGCATAGACAGCTCCTGTTTGTTAATGACGATATACAAAATCTCTTTTGACTGGCCCGTATAATTTCCCTTCCCTGATAAAATCGTCACGCCCCGATCCATCAAGGTATTTACCTGCTCTGCAATCTCACTCTTATTTTCTGAAATGACCGTAATGGCTTTTTTCGTATTCAAACCTTCAATAATGAAGTCCATCACTTTGGTACCGATATACAGCATCACGATCGTAAACATCATTTTTTCTGCACCAATAATAAAATAAGAGCTGAATACTACGATTAAATCAAAAAACAAGAGTGCATAGCTGATATTCCAGTCTAAATATTTATTAGCAATTCTGGCCAGAATCGCGGAACCAGCCGTCGTCCCGCCGACCCGGATAATCATGCCGATCCCGACTCCGGCAAATACACCTGCGAAAATCGTATTAATGATCAATTCATCAGACGGAATGCTCCACCCATGTGTCAGATGAAGAAAAAGCGAATTTGCCGCAACCGCAATGATCGTATAAACCGTTGTTTTTCCATCAAGAAACTTGTAGCCGATTAAAAGCAAAAACGCATTTAAGATAAAGTTCGTGACACCAGGAGACCATTGAAACAGATAATACAAAATCAGCGTAATCCCAGTGACTCCGCCTTCCCCAAGATCATTGGGAATCGCAAATAAATTAACCGCAAGCGCGAAGAAAAAAGCGCCAATCACAAGCATAAGTACATCCAGCATTCTCTTTTTCATCACGAAAACACTCCTTTTCATTGTTCTGTTCTAGCAAATAAAAAAACCCAGGAGAACGCTCTCGAAAAAGAGCAGAAACTCCTGGGCTTTTATCCCACCGTGTCATAACAGCCAAGCTGCTATGTGTTTTCTCTCGGTCACAGTCCAATTTGCATTGCGGAACCCTAGAAAACCACTGTTTTTATCATATCCTTTTCACTTTCCAATATTAGCATTATAAGGGACGGTTCGAATTGGTTCAAGGGGTATTTGCGGAGTTTTCATCAGATAAGCTGGAAGAAAATACGATTTATCTATTAAAAAAGAACAGATATAACCGATAAGAAAAAAAGCATATATTTTACAAGCGAATGTAACTATAAATGATAATAATTATAAGAAATTCATAATTTTATATTGACTAAGAGAAATAATATAGGCATTATAGTACATATGTTTCGTACATTTTATTACATAGGAGGAAATATAATGGCAGGAAAACTAGTACCCTGTAAAGCTTGCGGTCAAGAAATTGCAAAGGGTGTAAAAAAATGTCCTAACTGCGGTAAGGATCAACGTAACTTTTTTATGCGACATAAAATCATTACGTTTATTCTCGCAGTTGTTGTCATCATTATTATCGGTAATATGATTGGCGGCGGAGGCGGCTCAGAAGCCACTTCCAAAACATCAAGCAGCAGCAAAGCAGAAACTGAAAAAACATACAATATCGGTGATACCGTAAAAACTGAAAAAACTGAAGTGACGGTTACGAAGGTAGAGGACAGGGATACTGTCGGTACTCAATATGTTGAAAAGAAAGCATCTGAGGGAGGTACAATTGTAGCTGTTCAATATACAATTAAAAACGTATCTAAAAAGCCGATTAGCTCTTTTTCAATTCCAACTGTTAAATTAGTTGATGCTGATGGTACTTCTTATGATTCTGATATTGATGCTTCTGTAAACTATGCAACTGAGACAAAAGTTGATAACTCTAAAATTTTGAGTGATCTAAATCCTAATATTAAAGTAACAGGTGTAAAAGCATTTGAAGTTGACAAGGAAGCTTATGCAAAAGGCACTTGGAAACTAAAATTCAGTAATGATGTTATTGTGAAAATCAAATAACAGCTAACAAGGGTGCCTGTTTAGGCACCCTTGTTCTTTAAAAAAGGCCTTCTCTATTGAGAAGGCCTCCATTCTTATTTCGCACTCTTATACCCATTCACATTAGAAGACTGCCATCTCCAGGAATCAGCACACATTTCCTCAAGGCCGCGTTTCGCTTCCCAGCCCAGTTCCCGCTTGGCTTTCGCAGGATCTGCAAAGCATGTGGCGATGTCTCCCGGACGGCGGTCCGCAAAACGGTACGGAACCTCTTTCCCTGACACTTTTTCAAAGGCTTTGACCATTTCCAGCACGCTGTAGCCTGTGCCTGTTCCAAGGTTGTATGCATCGGCTCCTGTAGAGTTCAATACTTTTTCCAGCGCCTTGACGTGGCCTTCTGCGAGATCAACGACGTGAATATAATCGCGTACGCCTGTCCCGTCTTTTGTCGGATAGTCATTTCCGAATACGCTTAATTGCTCGAGCTTCCCGACTGCTACCTGTGCCACATACGGCATAAGGTTATTTGGGATTCCGTTCGGGTCTTCACCGATCCGTCCGCTTGGATGCGCGCCGAACGGGTTAAAGTAACGAAGCAGCGCAACGCTCCACTCATTGTCGGCTGTATGCAAATCACGCAATATTTGTTCAAGCATGAGCTTCGTCTGCCCATAAGGATTTGTCGCGCCTAATGGAAAGTCTTCCGTAATCGGCGATGTTTCCGGAACGCCGTATACTGTCGCAGATGAACTGAATACGATTTTCTTGACGCCGTATTTCTCCATGGCCTCGCATAAAATAAACGTTCCTGTCAAATTGTTATGATAATATTTGAGGGGAATCGCCACAGATTCGCCGACTGCTTTTAACCCTGCAAAATGAATCACAGCTTCGATTTCATTTTCAGCAAAAACGGAATCTACCGCTTCCCGGTCCAATAAATCCGCTTCGTAGAACGTTAAATCTTTTCCTGTAATCTCCTTGACACGGTTCAGCGCTTCAGCTGAACTGTTGGACAGATTATCAAGAACAACAATCTCGTAGCCGCTGTTCAATAGTTCAACACATGTGTGGCTGCCAATGTAACCGGCACCGCCAGTAACAAGTATTGCCATGATGTAAACCCTCCTAAAAAATGACCTGTTTTCATTATATAGTGTTTAGAACCGGTCCACATCCATTTTTAAGAAGTTTAATCGTTTATTAATAGTTTTTTCATATTTTTTAGCTTAAACCCTTGCCAGCAATTCGATAGAGGTTTCAGCAAGAATGTGCTCTTTCATTTCTTGATAGAGCTCATTCAAGTAAAAGCCCGGCTGAAGATTCAGCTCAGCATCTAAAGCATAGACCGTCAATGTATACGCATGATCCTTGTCAGGCGGTGTCGGCCCGCAATACTGGTGAATCACCTTTGGATCGTTGCTTCCCGCAAGCGGTGAAGCAAAGCTGTTTTGCCCTTGTATCATCAAGTCCTGTCTTTCCTCACTCGCATGTTCAGGAAGCTCTCCGATGTAAGCCGGAATATTAGCCGCTGTCCAGTGAATCCAGCTGAATCCGCATACGGGAATGGCGTCATGATCGATGAAAGTAAGTGCGAGCGTCTTTGCTCCGGACGGGATGTCATCAAAATGAATTGGAAAGGATACAAATGGGTTTCCTTCTCTCTTATATTTTTCATCCGCGTATTTTGAATACTTGTCATGTAAATATGGATTTGCTTCTACGTATATGTTCATATGAATCCCTCTCTCTATTTTCTCGTTCTATAGGTATACTAAACGAATCGATGTATAATCAGTGATAAACAAATACGCATGTAAACGTAACAATTTGTTATGGATAACTTGCAGTGAAGGAGATATTTCATGGATTTAAAATGGCTGCAAACCTTTATTGCCGCAGCGGAATCAGAGAGCTTCAGGGAGGCGGCTGAGCATCTGTATCTCACACAGCCTGCCGTTTCTCAGCATATGAGGAAATTGGAAGATGAACTGGGCATGAGGTTGTTTTTGCATAGCGGAAGACGAGTCGTACTGACTGACGAAGGCAGGCTCTTTTTGCCTTATGCCAAAGAAATGATCCATGTTTACCAAGCTGGAAAGCAGAAAGTCAGTCAATGGAAACAGGGGTACAGCCGATCACTCACGCTGGCCGTACACCCCTACATTGCGTCCTATATCTTGCCTCGCTTTCTGCCAGCCTATATCCAAAAACATCCGCATGTCGAGCTTTCAACTCATGTGGCTGGATCTGACGCTATTAAACAAGCGGTGGAACACAATGAAGCTGATATTGGTTTGTCGCGGAAAGACCCGAACACCAACACTCTTTATTATCAGCATATATGCGAAGGTACGCTTTGTCTGGCGGCTCCTTTCCAAGAAAGCAGACCGGATGCTGCATCCGTCTTAACCCGCTATCGGCTGCTAACGCATGATCATCCGTCATATGGGGATGCCTTTTTAGATAACATCCGATCACATTACCCGTATCTTCAAATGATGGCTGTCGGGCAGACGGATACGGCTGTCCACATGATGAAAGCGGGAATGGGGGCATCTTTCCTCCCTACCTACATTATCAAACAGGAAGAAGCCGAAAAAAAGCTGATGGCTGTCAGCACGCCTGCACATCTAGAATTGCCTGCGTCCCAAACGTTTATGATGTGGAAAAGAAACAGCGAAGACATTCAGCATTTTCACGCCATGTTACATGACTTTATGCAGCGCGAACAAGTATAGAGCTGAAAAATCAATCTGCCGGTTGACGTTTTTCTTTCCTATTTTCGCTATGCTTAATGCAGAAAGGATTTGATGACATGGCGATGAGCCCTTATATTTTTATTGTATTGATTCTTATTATTTTATCGATGTATCGAGAAAGAACGGTAAAGCCCGGGAAGTTGCTGATCATTCCACTGTTGCTCTTATGGGGCGTATCTGCATCGTTTCAGCCGGCGTATTTTCATTCCGTATTACATGTGGCGATCAGCGGCATTTTATTACTGATCGGGCTGGCCTGCGGGTTTGGCATTGGGAAGATGGTAAATGTACGGATTCACCCGGAAACCGGAAAGGTCACTTCACGCGGCTCACTTGGGAGTGTTATCCTCATTCTAGTGATACTTTCTTTGCGCATGGCCGCGAGAACATGGCTGCCTGAGAGCAACGAGATGTTTATTGCCATTATTCATTCTATGTTCTTCGTTCCCCTCGGCACCATCACAGCCCGCAACATCATGCTTTACAAAGCATACAGACGACTGACCGCTGGCAAAGTATCCATTCAATAACCGAAAGAAGGACCAGCATGAACGGACAAACTCCGGCTCGGCACTACTACAAGAAGCTTGTGCCGAGCCTTATTCTCATTTTGAATTGCATACAATTTTTATCTCATCCAACTAAGGCTGATCCCATTTTGTTAGCATTTGTATTTGCGGTATACTTAGCATTCATTTGGATCATTCCCTATGTGGCATCCACTGCTGTTAGTTTGAGCATATTCATCGGACTCTGGCTCCTGACCGATTTCTTTTGGGCTGTTTCCGGCCAAGAGCAGGGTGCCGCCTATTTTTTGATTGTATTTTTAATGATATATGCCGCCTTTAGACTCCCTTCACGGCTATCCTTAATCTTCACAGCATGTTTAATTGGAGGCAACATATTACTCCTATCCTCACATGGAGGAAGCTTGAATACTATCATCAGCAACATCTCGATCATGATCGGACTCTACGTCTTCTTCTCCTCCATGCGCTTCAGGCGAGAAGCGAGAAAAGAGGCTGAGCGGAATCATGCTGAATTGGCAAAAATGCATGTGCAGCTGGAGCATGCTCATAAAGAACTCCAGAAAGCGCATGCAGAGCTGCAGGAGGCTTCTGTTCTTTCATTAAGGTACGCGGTCCTTGAGGAACGTACAAGAATCGCCCGCGACATTCATGACAGCATCGGTCACGAGCTGACTTCTGTGATTGTTCAGCTTCAATCTCTTCCCTATATACTCAAAAGCAGCAAGGAAGATTCAGAAAAAGTCATTCAAAATGTACTGAGTGTCGCCAGGGAATGTCTTCAAGAGGTACGGTCTGTCGTTCACCAAATGGGCCGTAGTGAATCGATGGTGGGGCTTACCGCTTTGCGGGGGCTCATTCATCAAGTGGAGGAACGGAGCGGCTTGCACGTTTCTTTAGATACTGCCGGACTGTCAGAAGAGTCTTGGCCTCCAAACGTGAGCGAAACGATCTACCGCATCTTGCAGGAAGCGCTGACCAATATCATTCGTCACGCTGACGCTTCTCATGCGGCGGCCGTCATTTCTAACGACAAGTCCCATCTCTATGTCACAATCACCGACGACGGACAATTCACCGGCAGCCTTACTTATGGATTTGGCCTGACAGGAATGAAAGAGCGCGCAGAAAAAGCAGGCGGTTCCCTTACTTTCAGTGCCGTACAGCCGAGCGGCCTGAAAATTGAGCTGTCATTGCCGCTCATGACAACGAATAAGGAGCAAAAAGATGAACAAAGATAACATACGCGTCGCGCTTGCCGATGATCAGCCGCTTGTGCGTGAAGGTTTCCGCTACGTCATCAACGCACAGACGGATATGACGGTTTCTGGTGAGGCCGGCGACGGTCACGATATTATAGCACTCGCAAAACAAACAAAACCCGATGTCATCCTCATGGATGTCCAGATGCCGCATTGCTCAGGCATCGAAGCGGCGAAAGACATCATGTCCGCACTTCCAGATACAAAGATTGTCATTTTAACGACCTTTGACACGGAGGAATACGTATTTGAAGGCATCCGTGCGGGCGCAGTCGGCTATCTGCTGAAGGATACACTTCCTGAAGAGTTGATAGATGCGATTCGCGCTGCGGCGAGAGGCGAGGCGATTTTCCGTACAGTCACAGCTGCTAAAATTATCAGTGAGACATTTCGGGCGAAGCAACAGCCCCATCCAGAAGAACTGGCAGAGCCGTTCACCAAAAGAGAGCTTGAGGTTCTTCAGCAAATGGCCTACGGACTGAGAAATGAGGATATTGCTGAAAAGCTTTTCGTCAGTGAAAGCACAGTGAAAACCCACGTGCACCGCATCCTGCAAAAATGCAATGCCCAAGACCGGACACAGGCAGTCGTTTTTGCCATTCGAAACGGTATTGTGCAATAGAAATCTCTCATCCCGCCATGCTAAAATAAGACAAAGGAGATGATTGGAAATGAAAGAAGAAATCATTGAACGGTTTACTACATATGTAAAAGTCGACACACAGTCCGATGAATCCGTTGACACTTGTCCTTCCACACCCGGCCAATTGACATTAGGAAACATGCTCGTTGATGAATTGAAGTCCATCGGCATGCAGGATGCAGCCATTGATGAAAACGGCTATGTCATGGCAACTCTTCCCTCCAACACTGAAAAAGACGTGCCGACAATCGGTTTTCTCGCTCACGTCGACACCGCTACAGACTTTACCGGCAAAAACGTGAATCCGCAAATCATCGAAAGCTATGATGGAAAAGACATCGTTCTTAACGAAAAGCTGCAGGTCACCCTGTCACCTGATCAATTTCCTGAGCTGTCCGGCTATAAGGGCCATACACTCATCACCACAGACGGCACCACCCTTCTCGGCGCAGACAATAAGGCCGGTATCGCTGAAATCATGACAGCCATGGATTACCTCATCAAACACCCTGAAATCAAGCACGGCACAATCAGAGTCGCCTTTACGCCTGATGAAGAAATCGGAAGAGGGCCGCACAAATTTGATGTGAAACGGTTCAATGCATCCTTTGCCTACACGGTTGACGGCGGGCCGCTCGGCGAGCTTGAATATGAAAGCTTCAATGCCGCTGCCGCAAAAATTACGATTAAAGGCAACAACGTACATCCCGGAACAGCTAAAGGAAAAATGATCAACTCTGCGAAAATTGCGATGAAGCTGAACAGCCTGCTGCCGGCAGACGAAGCGCCTGAATATACGGAAGGCTATGAAGGCTTCTACCACCTGCTGTCGATTCAAGGAGACGTAGAGGAAACAAAGCTCCACTACATTATCAGAGACTTTGACAAAGAGAATTTCCAAAACAGAAAAGAAACAATGAAGCGTGCCGTTGAAGAACTTCAAAACGAATACGGGCAAGACCGGATTCTGCTGGATATGAACGACCAATACTACAACATGAGAGAGAAAATTGAACCTGTCATCGAAATCGTCAACATTGCCAAGCAAGCGATGGAAAACCTCGGCATCGAACCGAAGATTTCCCCCATCCGCGGCGGCACCGACGGATCACAGCTGTCCTACATGGGGCTTCCGACGCCAAACATCTTTACAGGCGGGGAAAACTTCCACGGCAAATTTGAATACATCTCAGTTGACAACATGGTCAAAGCCGTAAATGTCATCGTTGAGATTGCAAAGCAGTTTGAAGCGCAAGCATAATGCCAAAAGCCAGTCCAAAAAAGGACTGGCTTTTTTGTGTGAAAATGAAACATTTTAAACGCGTCCTCCGTAAAACAAGTATCAACAAATGAGGAGGAAAAACAATGACAAAACATGCAATCGCTGCAAAGAGTCTCTTGAAAAAATGGATCATTTCCAGGCCGCTTAACATGCAAAAGAAATCCAGCCCATTTCAAAAAATTAGAAAAATGTTCAAACGCTTCTTCAAATAAAACATTCAAATCCCCTAAATACAATCCGTATTCACCCGTACCGCCCAAATGCTCCGTAATTTGGGTTTTTTGTGTTCAATTCCGCAAAATAGGGTATAAACCAAACAAGCAAGAATACAGCACCCAAAAACAGGCAATTCGAATTACTCAAACTTAGGTTAAAAGTTATATAAAGGAATTTATTTTATCGTCGATAGTAACTATAGAACCAATCATCAACAAGAGCAAACAGCGTGATTCAAGACTATTTTCAGGTCATCAGGTTATACTGTTTTAGAGGGACAGTTTCTTGTTATTTATTGATTTAGAATTTTTTGAATACTTTTTGACTTTTTATCCGTACAATAGAGAGTACCAAAACTTTTTTTGGGAGGTATGTAATATGATCCTATTTATTATCATCGCATTATGCGGCTATCTTCTTTTTTCTTTCAGCAAGGACAATCGCCGCAAACCGCAAAAGACAAGCCCTCTGCCAGCAGCCGCACCTCATCACAACAACCTAATCGACCTTGACGCCATCCGCCAAAAACGCCGGATGCATCTTTCCTAATTCTATATTTCAAACGAAAAGGCTGCTGAATCACGCAGCCTTTTAAAATTGTTTTGATTTAGAGCCTGAAACCTTTTCGCCACCTATCCGTAATTTCATACAAGGCAAACCCAAAGGAGACTTCAGCAATGATCGAGTTATTTATGAAACAAAAAATGTTCTCATTTAAAGATGCATTTCACATTTATGACCGGGATGAACAAGAGACATTCAAGGTGGAGGGGCGTTTTTTCTCGTTAGGAGACTCATTACAAATGACAGACTCATCTGGGAAAACGCTCGTTTCCATAGAACAAAAACTAATGTCTTTATTGCCGCGCTATGAGATTTCAATTGGCGGGAAAACAGTTTGTGAGGTAACGAAGAAAGTAACGTTTTTCAAACCGAAATTTGTGATTTCCGGGCTTAACTGGGAAATCGATGGTGATTTATGGAGGGATGAATTCCAGCTGACGGACGGGGAAAATGTCCGGATGTCAGTGAGCAAAAAGTGGCTCAGCTGGGGTGATTCCTATCACTTGCAGATTGCAAACGAGGAAGATGTTCTGATTTGCACTGCCATCGCTATCGTGCTTGATATGGTTTTATATAACGATGAAAATGAAAGTATTCTCTAAAAAACATTGACAATTGATCCAAAAGTAATAATATTAAGATAATTGAAATCTGAATATGAAGTTGTACCTTATCAAGAGAGGTGGAGGGACTGGCCCTATGATACCCAGCAACCGCTGTTTCAAACAGAATGGTGCTAAATCCTTAAGAACATTGCGTTCTTGCAGATGAGGCGGAGATTTGATCGTTCAAGCTCTTCCTTACACAAAGGAAGAGCTTTTTACATGCTCAATATTTCAGAAAAGAGGCGAATAACATGGCTCAACAAACGAATTTTGCAGGGCAAAAAACAGAAAAACAACGCAAAGCACCTTTCCGCGCCGATCATGTCGGCAGTTTGCTTCGTTCCGTTCCGGTAAAGCAAGCCCGGCAAAAAAAAGCGGCTGGTGAGATGACAGCAGAACAGCTTCGTGATATCGAAAATCAAGAGATCATCCGCATCGTGGAAAAACAAAAAGAAATCGGTCTCGATGTGGTAACAGACGGGGAATTCCGGCGTTCTTGGTGGCATTATGACTTCCTGGAAGGGCTTGACGGTGTGGAACCGTTCATCCCTGCTGAGGGGATTCAGTTCCATAACACAAAAACGAAAGCGCGCAGCATCAAAGTGACGGGAAAACTCGATTTTACGAGCCACCCAGCGCTTGCTGATTATCAATTTTTACATGAGATTGCCGGTAACGCGACGCCAAAATTGACCATTCCCAGCCCAAATATGCTGTTTTTTGGCGAAAAGGCGGATAAAGGGATTTATGACGATCAAGAGGAATACTTTCATGATCTGGCCCAAGCGTACAAAAAAGCAATCAAAGCCTTCTATGATGCTGGCTGCCGTTATCTCCAGCTCGATGATACGTCATGGTCTCTCTTCTTTGAGGAAAAAGGAAGAGAGGTTGTCCGGGCGCTCGGCGGTGATCCAGAAACATTGCCAGCCATATTTGCCAAAACAATTAACGATGCCGTGGCAGACCGGCCTGGCGATTTAACGATCACAATGCACATTTGCCGCGGCAACTTCCGCTCAACCTGGGCGGCATCAGGAGGGTACGACGCTGTAGCGGAAACGATTTTGGACGGCTTAAACCTTGACGGCCTTTTCTTGGAATACGATGATGACCGCTCCGGAAACTTTGATCCGCTCCGTTTTGTGAAGCGCAAGGATCTGCAAATTGTGCTCGGCTTGATCACATCGAAATACGGCGAGCTTGAAAATCCTGAGGATGTGAAACGCCGTATCAATGAAGCCGCGCGTTTTGTCAGCTTGGACCAGCTATGCCTGAGCCCGCAGTGCGGTTTCGCCTCTACAGAAGAAGGCAACCTTCTGACAGAGGAGCAGCAATGGGCAAAGCTTCGCCATGTCATCGACATTGCCAACGATGTGTGGAGATAATCTATCATTGACAGAAATAGAAAATGTGTGAATAATAGATACTATCAGAAAATTTCATAAAAAGGTTTTCCTTATCAAGAGAGGTGGAGGGACTGGCCCTGCGATACCCGGCAACCGCTGTTTAACAGAATGGTGCTAAATCCTTTAGAGCAATGATTGCTCTTGAAGATAAGGTTGAGATTGTCACGCAAGCTCTTCCTTATCCAAAGGAAGAGCTTTTTTATATTTGAATGGAAAGAAGGAATGGACAACATGTCACAACAAACAACACCCGCAGAACAAAAATCACTTCAAAGAAAAAAACCGCCGTTTCGCGCGGATCAAGTCGGAAGCCTGTTGAGATCTGAGCCCGTTAAAAAAGCGCGGCTGCAAAAAGCGGCCGGCGATATTACGGCTGAGCAGCTTCGCCAAATTGAAAACGATGAAATCATCCGCATTGTGGAAAAACAGAAGGAAACCGGCCTGAACGTCGTGACAGACGGTGAATTCCGCAGAGCGTGGTGGCACTTTGATTTCCTGGAAAACTTAGATGGCGTTGAGCCGTTTACTCCTGAGCAAGGCATTCAATTCCATAACGTACAGACAAAAGCACGCGGCATTAAAGTCACAGGCGATATCGACTTTTCAACTCACCCAATGCTTGAAGATTATTCATTTCTCCATAGCATTGCCGGTGACGCAACGCCAAAGATGACGATTCCAAGCCCGAATATGCTGTTTTTCCGCGGAAAACTGGAAAAGGATGCGTATAAAAAAGATTATCACCTTTTCCAGCATGATGTATCCAAAGCATATAAAAAAGCGATTCAAGCGTTTTATGACAGAGGCTGCCGCTACCTCCAGCTTGATGATACAGCGTGGGCCGTTTTCTTATCAGAAAAAGGCTTAAAACAAATCGAAGCGTTCGGAACAACGCCTGATGAGCTTCGCCAGCTGTTTGCGAAATCCATTAACGACGCGATTGCAGACCGCCCGGATGACTTGACGGTAACCATGCATATTTGCCGCGGCAACTTCCAGTCCACTTGGACAGCGGAAGGCGGCTATGACGCAGCAGCCGAAACCATTTTTGACGGCTTGAATCTTGACGGACTTTTCTTAGAGTATGATGATTCACGCTCAGGCGGATTTGAGCCGCTCCGTTACGTAAAACGGTCTGATCTTCAGCTTGTTCTTGGCTTAGTGACATCTAAATTCGGTGAGCTTGAAAATCCGGATGACGTGAAACGCCGTATCGAAGAAGCATCCCGTTATGTAAGCTTAGACCAGCTTTGCCTCAGCCCTCAATGCGGATTCGCTTCAACTGAGGAAGGCAATAAGCTGACTGAAGAACAGCAATGGGCGAAGCTCCGCCATGTGGTTGAGATCGCTAATGATGTTTGGAAATAAGCAAAGAAAAAACACACTTGATTCCCTAGCGGAGCAAGTGTGTTTTTTATGTCATTGTGCGGTGTAGCCCCCATCAAGGACGACAGCCTGCCCAGTGACGCCCTTCGCCTTCTCGCTTGCCAAAAACACGGCATAATCCGCAATTTCCTTGACGGAAAGCAGTCGCTTTTGCGGCACAAGCGGAAAAATGACTTGTTCAAGTACAGAGTCGTAAGGGACATTTCTAGTTTTCGATAGATCGCTAAGCTGATTGCGTACAAGCTGGGTATCGACATAACCCGGACAGAGCGCATTGACTGTTATGCCGTGGGGCGCGCCTTCCAGCGCCCCTACTTTTGTGAGTCCAATGACGCCGTGCTTGGCGCTATTATAAGCGGATTTCCCTGCAAAGCCGACTAATCCATTAACAGACGCGATATTAATGATTCTGCCAAACTGCTGTTTTTTCATGATCGGAAAAACATGCTTCATTGCAATAAAGGGGGCCGTCAGCATGACCTTGATCAGCTGTTCAAAGGTGTCTGTCGGAAACTCTTCAATCGGAGCGACGTGCTGAATACCGGCATTGTTCACCAGAATATCCAAGCGGCCGTATTGTTTTTGGATGACGTTCACCGTATCAGCAACTTGCGCTTCCTTTGTCACATCATACGGAATGGCCGCCGCGTCAAAGCCTTCTTCTGCAAGTTTGGAGGCTGCTTTTTCACATGCTTCCGGACGGAGGTCTGAAACGATGACGCTGGCACCTTCCCGGGCGAATTCTCTTGCCATTTCGAATCCGATTCCGCCGGCAGCCCCTGTCACCAAGGCGACTTGTTTTCTCATGTCAAACACCTTCCCATTAAGAATTGAGTACAGACTGGCTTACAGCGAAATCAGCTTCTGTTTTTTCATAAACCTCTTCAATTGTGACACCATCCTGAAGCTCCGTCAGTGTCATGCGGCCGTTCACAAAATCAAATACAGCCAAATCCGTAATCAGCCTGTGCACGACTTTCTGGCCTGTCAGCGGAAGGGAGCATGTTTTTTTCACCTTTGATTCACCATGCTTATTGACGTGCTCCATGATGACAACGATCCGTTTCGCCCCGTTGACGAGATCCATAGCGCCGCCCATCCCTTTTACCATTTTGCCCGGGATCATCCAATTGGCCAAATCACCCTGCTCCGAAACCTCCATTCCACCAAGAATAGCCAAATCGATATGCCCGCCTCTTATCATCGCGAATGACTCAGCGCTGTCAAAATAAGAGGCGCCCGTCACTTCAGTGATCGTTTCCTTTCCCGCATTGATCAAATCCGCGTCTTCCGTTCCTTCCAGAGGATAGGGGCCAATTCCGAGCAAGCCGTTTTCCGACTGAAGCATGACGTGAACGCCGTCGGGTATCTCATTTGCGACAAGCGTCGGCATTCCAATCCCGAGATTCACATTCATGCCGTCCTTGATTTCTTGTACAGCCCGTTTGACCATTCGTTTTCTCGCTTCCTTCACTTGGCCTCACCCTTTCCCGATGCTTGCTGAACTGTTCGTTTTTCAATCCGTTTTTCTTGGCTCGCGCCAAGCACGACATGCTGTACGTAAATTCCCGGCGTATGGATGTGATCTGGATCGAGCTCTCCTGCTTCCACGATTTCTTCCGCCTCGGCAATCGTGATCTTGCCTGCCATGGCGGCAATGGGATTGAAATTTCTCGCCGTTTTCCTAAAAACCAAATTGCCCATGGTGTCCGCTTTCCACGCTTTGACGATCGCCACATCGCCGGTAATGCCTCGCTCCAGCACATAAGTCCGGCCGCCGAATGTTTTATGTTCTTTTCCCTCGGCTATGGAGGTGCCGACGCCTGTCGCCGTATAAAATCCCGGTATGCCTGCACCGCCTGCACGAATTCTCTCAGCGAGCGTTCCTTGGGGAACAAGCTCGACCTCAAGCTCTCCGCTTAAAAACTGCCGCTCAAAAATTTTATTTTCACCGACATAGGAAGCAATCATTTTCTTGATTTGCTTGTTAGCCAGAAGCAAACCAAGCCCCCAGTCATCGACTCCGCAGTTATTGCTGACAACGGTTAAATCCTTTACTCCCTGATCTCTTATAGACAAAATGAGCTGTTCAGGGATGCCGCACAGCCCAAACCCTCCCGCGATCAGCATATCCCCATCATGAATCAGTTTCGCAGCTTCCTTGCTTGATGACAGCACTTTTCCCATATTGATGCTCCTTTCGTTTTCTTCTACACTAGACCAGTCAGGCTGTAAATCGCGATTACAGCAAATACGGCAGCCGTTTTAATGAGCGTGATCGCAAAAATATCGCGATAGGATTGCCGGTGTGTCAAACCCGTCACGGCCAGAAGCGTGATAACAGCGCCATTATGCGGCAGTGTGTCCATCCCGCCTGATGCCATTGAAATGACCCGATGCATCACCTCTGGCGGAATATTGTAAGCCTGAATCGCCTGTAAGTATTGTTCTGACATCGCGCTTAACGCAATGCCCATTCCTCCTGAAGCCGAGCCGGTGATTCCCGCCAGCGCAGTTGTCGTAACGGCGCCATTTACAAGCGGATCGGTAAAAGTATGTGAAATTCCGCTGCTCAGCTTATGAAACCCCGGCAGCGCGGCGATAATGCCGCCGAACCCGTACTCGGCACCCGTATTCATAGATGCCAGCAAGGCGCCGCCAATTCCTTCATTCAGCCCTTCCTTCAATTGGGCAAACACACTTCTCCAATCAAATAAAATCGTTGTGATGATGCCAATCACTAAAGCAATCTCCACCGACCAAATAGCAGCCGCTGAAGAAATATCAAGCCTGCCGAACTCCTTTAATCCTATGGAAGAAAAATCAAATCCATTCGGATACCACTTTGGCAGGTAAATGGTGAAATATTTATTCACTGCACCGACGAGAATAAGCGGGACAAAGGCAAGCGCGTGCCGAATCGGGCTTTTGTCCGGTTCAGCCGCGGACTCAATCGATTCAGGAGCAGGAGCATTCTGCGAATCAAAACCGCCATAGCCTTCGCCAGATGCCTGCGCTTTTTTCCGCCTTGATTCCAAATAGAGCATCCCAGCTGCCAGCACAATCACTGCGCCCATCAAGCCCAGCCAAGGGGCGGCATAAATGTCTGTTTTGAAAAACGACGTCGGAATGACATTTTGGATTTGCGGCGTTCCCGGAAGTGCGTCCATCGTAAACGTAAAAGCCCCTAAAGCAATCGTTCCCGGGATGAGGCGTTTTGGTATGTTTGCTTCTTGGAACATGTTTTTCGCAAAAGGATATACGGCAAATACGACAACAAACAGGCTGACACCGCTGTACGTCAAGACAGCACCCATCAGCACAATGGCAAGTATCGCTCTTTTTGCCCCGACAAGCCGGACAATTGTTTTCGCGATTGATGCCGCAAGCCCTGCCATTTCAACGACCTTTCCAAAAATGGCACCGAGCAAAAACACTGGGAAATACAGCTTAATAAAACCCGCCATCTTCTCCATAAAAATTGATGAAAAAAAAGGAAGCACATGGCTTGGATCTGTCAGCAGCACCGCGAATAACGCGCAAATCGGCGCAAACAATATGACAGAAAATCCCCGATACGCCGTAAACATCAGCAAACCTAACGCCAATAGAATGATGATCAGTTCCACACACACATCCCCCGTTTCCGCGAACTAGAAAGCGTTTACATAAACCTGTCCGCATCGGCTGTTTCCGTCCCCTTTCCATATGTACGAGAAGCGTGGGCCAACTATTCCGATTAAAAAAGGAAAGCTCCTTTTTTCGGAGCTTTCCTCTGCTATTCATTTCATTCCTATTAGGATATCAACATCAACCGTAATATCGGCTGATTTCATCTCTTTCAGGAGGCTGACTCGATCTTTCGGCGCCGACCAGGCAAGCGGCGTCATCTTGAGAAGCCAGTGGATCGCCTGCCTGTCAAGCGTTTTAACATAGCGCAGCCTGACAGGACGGCTGTGTGCTGCATTTGCTGCAAAACGCTCAACAGCTGCCGCATTGGAATACGTGCGCCTTGGTGAATCAGCATATAAAAATTGCCTTAATTCTATTAAATAATCGCTTCGCGGCACTACTTTTACGAGCATGCCATCATTCTTCAGCAGTCTATGAAACTCTGCATAATTGGACGGCGAAAAAATAGACAGAACAACATCAAATTGGCGATCATGAAAAGGAGCACGCGCCACATCGGCAACCGCCCACATCTGATCTTTGAATGCCTTAGAAGCTTTTAAGATCCCATCCTTCGAAAGATCTATGCCGGTTCCTATCGCTGCTTTCCCTGCATAATCAAACCCGCAAAGCGCATTCAAATGAGAACCCTCACCGCAACCGCTGTCCAGGATGGTGAATGCCTCATGACCAGATGTGGGATGACTGATGAGTTCTGCAATCGCATCATGGAGCGGGTCAAAAAAACCACATTCTCCAATCAGCCTGCTCCTCGCTTCAAAAAGCTCAGCACCGTAACTGGTTTTGACCGGCTTCGTCAGAAAGTTCACGTAGCCGTGCCGAGATAGATCAAATGTATGTCCTCGTTCTGTACAAATCAAGCTTTTCCCTGATGCCGCATCCATAGAAGAAACGCAGAGCGGGCATCGAAACATGCTGAAATCAACTGTTCGCTTCATGATAAAAACACCTCATTCATTCATTTTTAGATAAATGAAAAAGGCATAGACAAATAAACCTAGGCCTATCTCAAAAATTGGCCAGGTCTGGCAGTTTGTCTACACCTGTCATTATCTATAACGAATGAATTGGATAATCATGAAAAAAACTCCCTTTCTGCTGTATGGGTTTCCCGGTTTCCATCATACAACAAATCTCCAGGAGCTGGAACCTTATAGTGAAGAAAAATCAGTACTGACATGCTGGTATCCCGCCAACATCATATCAGCATAGCAATCCAGCATGTTTTTCCTTTATTTTCTCATTTTAGAATATAAATTTTATTATTGTGAAAATAGTTAAAAAGGTTGATTTTCAAAAAGTGAAAGGATAAAATACTGCTATCATCTTAGAAAAAGACATTCTTGTATATGATCAGTAATATGGTCTGATTGTTTCTACCTAGTAACCGTAAAAAACTAGACTACAAGAAAGTTTGAATAAATTTGAACGAGTTGAAAAGGACAAGTTCTTTTCTGTTTGCTCTTATTTTTCACACTTTCTGCACTTCCAGAATTTGTGAAGAATAAGAGCTTTTTTTGTTTCCATAATAACCCTCATAGGAGTTGCTATCATGTACTTTTTACTAAACCTTGTCGGTCTCATTGTGATTATGGCAGTTGTATTCCTATGTTCTCCGCAGAAAAAGAAAATCAAGTGGCGCCCGATCATTACGTTAATTGTTCTGGAATTGCTGATTACTTGGTTTATGCTGGGAACAAAAGTCGGAAGCTGGGCCATCGGTAAAATCGGTGATTTCTTCACTTGGCTGATTGCTTGCGCCAGTGACGGTATCGCGTTTGCCTTTCCGTCAGTGATGGCGAATGAAACAGTAGACTTTTTCTTTAGTGCGCTTCTTCCAATTATCTTTATCGTCACATTCTTTGATATTTTAACGTATTTCGGCATTTTGCCTTGGCTGATTGATAAAATCGGATGGGTGATTTCAAAGGCTTCCCGCTTGCCGAAATTAGAAAGCTTTTTCTCTATTCAAATGATGTTTCTTGGAAATACCGAAGCACTTGCGGTTATCCGCCAGCAGCTAACGGTTTTAAGCAACAACCGCCTGCTCACATTCGGCTTAATGAGCATGAGCAGCATCAGCGGCTCCATTATCGGATCTTATCTTTCAATGGTGCCTGCGACATACGTGTTTACCGCCATTCCTTTGAACTGCTTAAACGCGCTGATTATCGCAAACCTGCTGAATCCTGTTCACGTGCCGGAGGATGAAGATATCATCTATACACCGCCTAAAGAAGAGAAGAAAGACTTTTTCTCTACGATTTCTAACAGTATGCTTGTCGGCATGAACATGGTTATCGTTATTTTGGCAATGGTGATCGGATATGTCGCATTAACGTCAGCAGTTAATGGCATTCTTGGCGTTTTCGTACACGGCCTGACCATCCAGACGATTTTTGCTTATCTGTTCAGTCCGTTCGCATTCCTGCTTGGACTGCCAGTGCACGATGCGATGTATGTTGCTCAGCTGATGGGCATGAAATTAGCAACAAACGAGTTTGTTGCGATGCTTGACTTGAAAAACAATCTCAAATCCCTTCCGCCTCACACCGTTGCGGTGGCGACGACATTCCTGACGTCCTTTGCAAACTTCAGTACTGTCGGCATGATTTACGGCACGTACAATTCGATCCTTGACGGAGAAAAGTCAACGGTCATCGGGAGAAACGTGTGGAAACTGCTCGTCAGCGGAATTGCGGTATCTTTATTAAGTGCTGCGATTGTCGGCCTGTTTGTGTGGTAGAAACATTGAGCCATATCCCTTTTCGGATATGGCTCTTTTCATTATTGATAAATAGAGGCTGGCACCTGCACATCCCGGATTCCCGCTGCATAAGGCCCCAAGTCATACTGGCCGAAGACGATGGCGATCCCGTTTGCCGTAAAGTAAAACATTGTGTCTTTGTTTAGGGTTATATCCTCTTTCTTTACATCAGGGAAAAACAGCTCATCGTGTTTTTTGATATAGCTATATAGGTAATCTCTCGTTTTGCTGACTTTTGTTTTGGTGTTCAGAATCTGATCCAGCGTCACCCGCTTTTGTGCTTTCAAGTCATAGTTGAAGGACTGGACAGACGTTAAACCGTGGGCGCCGCCTGAATAGATATAATTGAGTGTTTGAATGCTGAGCTTGCCTGCCGCATTGTATTTGACGCTGAAGGATGTTTGATATTCCGTTTTAAAGCCCTGCTGTTCGCCTGCTTTTTTGTTTTTCAGGTATTCCTGATACGATTGTTCAATGTAGGCTTCCAGCTCTTGATTGATTTTCTTTTCAAACACGGCATTCCCGATGTGATGCACTTGTGGATACGTTAACTCCTTGATCTTTTTGTACGTATGAGTGCTGACAGTCGATGTTTTCGTTTGAACTGCTTTTAGAGATGGGGCCGCATATGCAACTACGGAAAAAAGCAAGACTGCAATCCCCGCGGCTTTCAGCATGTTATTCCATTTCATACGATCTCCTCCTTTGATGTCGTTGTTTAACATTCCCTTATTTAAGCAATACACACTTTTATAGACTGATTAAATTGAAAGAAGTTTCTAGGTCTAACAGCATGATTTTTCCAATAAAAAAAGAGACACAGGATGTCTCTTTTTTTACTGTTTGCGCCCAGAAATCGCTTCATGAACGGCCTGTGCCAAATCTGTATTTCCAAACATCTCTAATACCGCAATGACAGTCTGGTCCGGAATGTGCTCTGCTTCGTGTTTTGGCACGACCAGATCGTCCATGGTTTTTTTTCAAGCTTTCATTCAGCTTTTGCTGCGGATACGCTTTGGCGTACAGCTCCATCGGATCAAGATCATGGTTCACGCACCATTGGGCAAACACCAAAATCATCATATTTTCATCGCGTTCGTAAGCTTCAGCGAGCTGTTTTTCGTTCATTTGCCATGCTCCTTATGAAAAGTATCTTCCTTAAAGATACAGGAGCCGGTCAAATTCGTCTATCCCAATGGCGATGAGCAGCAATCGCATCGATAAATGCCTTGCTGAAAGCAGCGTAGTCAGGTTCTTCTTCAGCCGTTACGATGCCTGGTCCCTCTGTTGTCCCGACAGAGGATTGAAGAAGGTCAATTCCTTCATTTGCCGCACCGATCGCCTTGTAGTGATTGTAAGCTTCTCTGATAAACGCCATCGCTTGTTTGTTGTCTTTTAACTCCAGCCCTCCTGCGGCATAGACGGCATCATACAGAACAGAATCAACCGTCAGGAACGTGCCGCTGGCCTCAAGCTGCTGTCCGCTGCCGCTTGTCATATACCCCAGATTTTGGCTGATGATATCCACTGTGATTCCTTCTTGCTTTAAGGCTTCCAGCACTGTTTGCAGCTCTTTTTCATGAAATCCGTTTCCGGCGAGTACAGCGACTTTTCTTGTTGACGCGATTTTCACTGTACGGGCTTGGCTTAACGCAGGCGAAGTAAGAATTTCTTTAGATGCTTTACGCTTCGCGGGCGCCGCCACGCCTACTCCTTTGGCGATTTCTTCTGCTAAATCTGCATCGACATTGCTGAAAACATCAACGACCTGCCGCTGTACGTCCTTGCTTTTGACCTTCCCGACCTCGAAGCAGAAAGCAGAAATGATGTGCTGTTTCTCCACAGGAGACATGCTGTTCCAGAAAAGCTTCGCCTGTGAGTAATAATCGTTGAAGCTGTCGCTTCGCTGGCGGATTTTTTTGCCCTCGACTTTTTCCTGATAGTGGACGTAGCCGCCTTCTTCAGCTGTCGCAGGCGACGGATCATTGTTTTGCAGTGAGTTTTTATGATAAGCAACAGGCCCCTTATTGATCGTCATCCGATGATAACCGTCATATTGATTGTTATGGAATGGACATACCGGCCGGTTAATCGGAAGCTCATGGAAGTTCGGACCGCCAAGACGAATCAGCTGTGTATCCGTATAAGAGAAAAGCCGCCCCTGCAATAGCGGGTCATTTGTAAAATCGATGCCCGGCACGACATTTCCCGGGTGGAATGCGACCTGTTCTGTTTCCGCAAACACATTATCCTGGTTGCGGTTCAGCGTCATTTTCCCAATGATCTTCACCGGCACAAGCTCTTCCGGCCACAGCTTAGTCGGATCAAGAATATCAAAATCAAACTTGAATTCATCTTCCTCATCAATCATCTGCACGCCGAGCTCGTATTCAACCTTGCCGCCGTTTTCAATTGTTTCCCACAGGTCACGGCGATGGAAATCCGGATCTTTCCCGGCAATTTTCTGCGCTTCATCCCATACGAGAGAATGCACGCCGAGCACCGGCTTCCAATGAAATTTCACGAAACGTGCCTTTCCTTGTTCATTGACAAAACGGAACGTGTGAACGCCGAAGCCTTCCATCATTCTGTAGCTGCGCGGGATGCCTCTGTCTGACATCGTCCACATCACCATGTGAGCCGACTCAGGGTTATTGGCGACAAAATCCCAAAACGTATCGTGAGCAGTCGCGGCCTGAGGCATTTCATTGTGTGGCTCAGGCTTAAACGCGTGAACCAAATCCGGGAATTTGATCGCATCCTGAATGAAAAACACCGGAATGTTATTTCCCACAAGGTCATAGTTTCCTTCTTCAGTATAAAATTTTGTCGCAAAGCCTCTGGCATCCCGCACCGTGTCTGCGGAGCCTTTAGAACCCGCGACCGTAGAAAAACGGACAAATACCGGTGTCTTCACCGAAGGGTCCTGAAGAAATTTGGCCCGTGTATATTCCGTCATTGGTTCGTAAACCTGAAAAAAGCCATGCACGCCATACCCGCGCGCATGCACAACGCGCTCCGGAATCCTCTCATGGTCAAAGTGCGTCATTTTCTCCCGAAAGTGAAAATCCTCCATCAGCGTCGGACCGCGAACCCCGGCTTTTAACGAATGCTCATCCTCTGACACTCGCAAGCCTTGGTTTGTCGTCATTTTCTTCCCGCTGTTATCGGTCCTGTACTGCTCAAGCTGCTCGTCCTTTGAGTGTTCATTTACACGTTTGTTTTGGTCATCACTCATGTCTGCTCCCCCTTTTTAAAACGAAACATTCTACAGCACATTTACCCGTGGCGTTCTTCATATAAACTGCTAATCCGCTCATTAGGATTTTTGGTCTACATATAAATATGCGGTCATACACATTTGAAATAAGCCTTCTTCACAGAAAGAAAGGATGGAAGCGCTTACTAAAAAAGCTGTTGAATAGGGGAGGTCATATCATGCTTGCCATACTCGGTTTTGTGATGATGATTGTCTTTATGTACCTTATTATGTCTAACCGGCTTTCCGCTCTTATTGCTTTGATTGTCGTTCCTATTGTGTTCGCCCTGATCAGCGGATTTGGCAAAGATCTCGGCGAGATGATGATTCAGGGCGTTACAGACCTCGCCCCTACCGGTATCATGCTGTTATTCGCCATCCTGTATTTCGGCGTTATGATTGACTCAGGCCTGTTTGATCCTCTCATTGCCAAAATCTTATCGTTTGTCAAAGGAGATCCGTTAAAAATCGCCGTAGGCACAGCGGTTCTGACCATGACCATTTCGCTGGACGGAGATGGGACAACAACCTATATGATTACCATTGCAGCGATGCTGCCTCTCTACAAACGGCTCGGCATGAACCGTTTGGTGTTAGCGGGAATAGCGATGCTCGGTTCGGGGGTTATGAATATTATCCCGTGGGGCGGGCCGACTGCGAGGGTTTTGGCTTCCTTAAAATTGGACACGTCAGAGGTCTTCACGCCGCTGATTCCCGCTATGATCGCCGGCATTCTCTGGGTGATCGCCGTTGCTTATATCCTCGGAAAGAAAGAGCGGAAGCGGCTCGGCGTCATTTCGATTGATCACGCACCGTCTTCCGATCCGGAGGCCGCACCGCTCAAGCGTCCCGCTCTTCAATGGTTTAACCTGCTGCTGACTGTCGCTCTGATGGCCGCACTGATCACCAGCCTGCTGCCGCTCCCTGTTCTTTTTATGACTGCGTTCGCCGTCGCCTTGATGGTCAACTATCCAAATGTCAAAGAGCAGCAGAAACGAATCTCGGCGCATGCGGGTAATGCGTTAAACGTTGTCTCAATGGTGTTTGCTGCGGGCATATTCACAGGCATTCTCTCCGGCACAAAAATGGTGGATGCCATGGCGCATTCTCTCGTTTCACTCATCCCTGATGCCATGGGCCCGCACCTGCCGTTGATCACTGCGATCGTCAGCATGCCATTCACCTTTTTCATGTCGAATGACGCCTTTTACTTCGGTGTCCTTCCCATCATCGCCGAAGCCGCTTCCGCTTACGGAATAGACGCCGCTGAAATCGGAAGGGCCTCCTTGCTGGGGCAGCCTGTGCATCTGCTCAGCCCGCTTGTGCCTTCCACCTATTTATTGGTTGGAATGGCAGGCGTCAGCTTTGGCGACCATCAAAAATTCACTATTAAATGGGCCGTGGGAACAACGATTGTGATGACGATTGCCGCACTTTTGATTGGGATTATTTCTTTCTAAATGTATGAGCTTGATCGTAGCATTGAGTACAGAGGGGAGAAGATCAAATAGGATATTATGAGTGAATAGAAGATTCATGCCAACAACTCCTCATTACAATCATAAGAGCCTGCTATATTGCAGCAGGCTCTTTCACATTTGGCATTATTTTTTTGTATAGCGCACCCAGTCATAATGAGCGTATAGCGGATTTACACCATTGTAGGAGCCAAGCCATTCATCGACACCCGTGCCATTCCACAAGTTCATCATGATCTTTCCAGGTGTTGTCGGAATTTGGTTTGTTGCAGTATGTTTTAATTGCCCATCGACATACCATTTAATAGAGTTTGGCTGCCAATCGAATGCATACGTATGATAGGCATTGGCTGCATCAAACCCGAGATCAACAATCTTCTCATGGTTTCCTGCACCATTTGTATAATAGTTAAATTGAACCTTTGTTGTATCTTTTCCTAAAAATTCGATATCAATCTCATCCCAAGGAGTTCCATCTGTTGGACCTGTGTAAGTGAAGAACGATGAAACGATCCCTGTGTTTTTAGCTGGTTTCATTCTGACTTCATAAAGTCCATAGCCATATGTTTGAACAGAACGGTTTTCCCCGCAGTCAAACTTGTTATAAGATGGGCTTGTTAGCGCTAAACGCATTTCACCCAATGACGTCACTGATACGTTATTAGCCCGCCACGTGCAGTTGAACATATTTCCATTCGAATAACCATCTGCTTTTTGCCAAAAACCGGAGTTATAGCCGTTAAAAGGGTCAAAAAACGATCCACCTGTTTGAGCTGAGGCAGTAGAAGTGACTGCAAACAAACTCATAAACAATCCAGTGACAAGAAGCAGCAACACTCGTTTCAGATAAGGCATATTGGCATTCCCCTTTCAATGAAAGCGTTTTCTATGTTGATCTTACATGATTCTTTTAAAAGGGAACATCGGTCAAAATAATGATAATACCGAATCTTACTGACTTGAATCCTGTAACTATCATCATCTTCCCTCTGAAAAAAATAAAAACCTAAATTACCATCAGCACAGACAGAGATGATCCGCACTCATTGCAATTTAGGTTTTGCCTGCTTTATCAGTAACAATCCTACCATTTTCATATGTGAATGTAAGAAAAAGTGAACACAAGGAAACACAAATGTCAGCGCTCTCATTATGCTTGTTTAACTACCCTTTCTATGTGAATGGTTAAATACAGCAGCTCGTCACTTGTGAGCTTGTGCTCATACTCCCGCTCAATGTAGGTTTGGATTTTCTTCGTGCACTCATACGCGCGATGATACTTTTCTTTCACTGTATCCAGCAAAAAATCGTCCTGGCTTTCCATGTGAGTGCCGTTAAATAGACGCTGCGCGAAAAACTTTAAGTGGGTGACGAACCGATAATAGTGAAGCGATTCTTCGTTGAATTCAATCTTAAAATGGTATTTTACAATACTCAAAATCTCTTGCATGACTTTTGTAATGTTGATAATATTGGGCATCTCTTCATTCAGCTCGGCATTTACAATATGCAGAGCAATAAAGCCTGCTTCATCCTCTGGCAGAGACACACCAGTCTTGTTTTTTACCATAACCAACGCTTCTTTGCCGATCGCAAATTCGTCTTTGTAGAGCCGTTTTGTTTCCCACAGCAAGGCGTTTTTGATATCAAGCCCTTTCTGGTTGCGCTGGATGGCAAAGTTAATATGGTCGGTCAGCGACACATAGATGCTGTCGTTGAGCTTTTTGCCGAGCTGTAATTTTGCGTAGCTGATAATCTCTTCGGATACTTCCATACACTCGATCGGTATATCATACAAAAGGGTTTTGAACTTTTCTGATACATCCTTGTTATCGAGCGTGAACACTTTCTCAATGCGGGCTTCATCGACATCATCGCCGGACTTTTTCTGAAACGCGAGCCCCCTGCCCATGACGACCAATTCTTTCCCCTGTTCATTGACCACGCTGATCACATTATTGTTGATCACCTTCGCAATTTTCATGGCATGTCCCTCCAAATCTACTAAGAACAGACTATATCTTGATTGTACATTCTTTTTGTACTAGGTCAATATCATCAGGGAAAGACGGAAGCTGGTCAGTACAATTCACTCCGTACCTGCTGCCCGGGCTGTTTTTGAAGCAGCGCCTCCAGATGGCGTTCAAATGATGCCTTGTCAGCTTTCTGCTTTTTGACAATGCTGTTCATGATTTTAATGCTTTCAGCGCTGTATTGTGTATATTGTTTTTTCAGCTGATCCAGCTGCTGTCTTGTCTTCTTCGCGTTTTTCGGTGTGACTTGGTTGATGAGTTTGATCATACTGTCTGCGGTCTCAAAAAAACCGGCTCTATTTTCTGTCAGCTGCTGAATTTCGATGCGGCTCATATCTTGATTACGCGTTTTTTGAAGCAAGGCAACCGCCTCGCTGTTTTGTTTTTTGAGCGATTTGTTCTCAAGCTTAATCGATTCGAGATTCTCCTTCGCAATGTCTGCTTCTTCTTCAGTCATGCTGATTCGCACGAAGTATTCTGGATTGCCGATTCCATAATCAAATGCTTCGCTCACTTGTATCATGGAACTGAACACAATGGCCAGCTGCCTGTCGCTTGCGAGGGCTTGGAAATCCTGCTTTTTCTTACTGCTCATCGGTTTGGCTGCGGTTTGTTTTACTGTCTTTTGATCACAGTCTGCGAACATCTGAGCCTCACCTTCACTTTCGCATGCGCTCATCACAAGAACTGTGACCAGCAGGCTTATACACAAGCCTATTCGCCTCATGCTCTGTCTCCTCTCTGCTGAATCCCTTCTGGAAAATACCATAAAATATAGTTAAATGGTACCAGATGCACCTAACCCAAGCAATAAATCAAAAGTATGATTTGAAGCGAAAAAACATAAATATTTTGTAAAAATTGACGTTCATTCCATTCTTTTCAGGCCCATTTCTCGTACAATAGAAGTATCGTTACCGGAGAGGGGCTCTGATGATGAAACGTTTTACGAAACAAGAAAACAGCTGGGTATTATATGACTGGGCAAATTCTGCTTACTCAATTGTCGTGACCACCGCGGTATTTCCGTTATTTTATAAATCAGCAGCTGCGGAAAGCGGTGTCAGCGCCGCTCAATCGACTGCCTATCTGGGCTATACCATTGCGATTTCAACGTTTATTCTTGCGATGCTCGGGCCTATTTTAGGCACAATCGCCGACTATGAAGGGTGCAAGAAAAAGTTCTTCGGTTTCTTTGTGTCAGCCGGTGTCGCCAGCACCGCAATGCTGGCCTTTATCCCAAGTGAGCATTGGCTGCTATTGCTGCTGTTTTATACGATATCGGCTATCGGTTTTTCCGGAGCCAATGTGTTTTATGATGCCTTTCTCGTTGACGTCACGACTGAGAAGCGGATGAATCTCGTCTCGGCACGGGGTTTTGGCTTAGGATACATCGGAAGCACGATTCCATTTATCATCAGTATTGCTGTCATCCTGCTCGCGCAAGCAGAGACTATTCCAGTGTCTGTATCGGCCGCAAGCCAGCTGTCCTTTTTCATAACGGCTGCCTGGTGGGGGCTGTTCACCATCCCAATGATTAAACATGTCCATCAACGCTATTACATCAAAAGAGAACCTCATATTGTCATCAACAGCTTTAAGCGGCTCGGCCAGACGATGAAACGGATCAGGCAATACCGGGCACTTTTCCTCTTTTTGCTCGCTTATTTCTTTTATATCGACGGAGTCGGCACGATTATTACGATGTCGACATCCTATGGATCAGACTTAGGGATCGGTTCCTCAAGCCTCCTGATCATCCTATTTGTCACCCAGGTGGTCGCTGCGCCGTTTTCGATTATATACGGAAAACTGGCAGAACGCTTCACGGGGAAGACCATGCTGTACGTCGGGATCGTCATTTATATGATCGTTTGCGTGTATGCCTATTTTATGGAGACAACGCTTGATTTCTGGATACTGGCTATGCTTGTCGCCACCTCGCAGGGCGGTATTCAAGCCCTCAGCCGTTCCTATTTCGCCAAGCTTGTGCCAAAGCGCCACGCCAATGAATTCTTTGGCTTCTACAACATTTTTGGAAAATTCGCCTCAATTATGGGGCCGCTGCTCATTGCCGTTACCGCCCAGCTGACCGGTAAATCCTCGACTGCGGTGTTCAGCCTGATCATTTTGTTTGTGATTGGTATTGTGATTCTTGCCTTTGTTCCCGAGGAAACCAGCACAGATGTCAGCCAGCAGCAAAATGACCTGCCCCTTTAACTGGGAGCAGGTCATTCATCATTTATTCGCTTTATTCACCTTCAGCTGTTTCCCTTTGACGGTTGTGTTCTTCATCACTTTGAGAACATGAGGGCCTTTACCATTTAAAATCTCAACGTATGAGGCGTTATCCATGATCGTGATGATGCCGATGTCGTCAGCTGACACACCGTCAATTTTGGCAATCGTTCCTACAAAATCAACGGCTCTGATTTTCTTTTTCTTTCCGCCGTTAAAATACAGCTTCATAATGTCTTTATTCAACTCTTCGCTTTTGTCCTTTTTGCTTTCCGGACGGTCATTCAGTTTAGCTAGAAATTCTGGTTTCTTCCTTGCCACTTCCTCTTGAGAAGGGGCTTCTATTTTTTGGATTTCAAATCCGATATATTCTTCAATGTCGGCTAAAAACCGTTTTTCGAAGGCCGTGACAAACGAAATGGCCTTTCCTTTGTTCCCTGCGCGTCCCGTTCGGCCCGTGCGGTGGACATAGCTTTCTTTTTCAAGCGGCAGATCATAGTTGATGACAAGGGAGATATTTTCAATATCAATCCCGCGCGCGGCGACATCCGTTGCCACTAAGTAACGGTACTCGCCACGTTTAAATTCATTCATGACGTCGAATCGGTCTTCCTGAATCATTCCGCCGTGAATTTTATCGCATGGATATCCTAAGTCATCCAATTCATCGGTCAGCTGATTGACGTGCTCCTTCGTTCGGCAGAAAATGATGCAGCTGTCGGGATTCTCCGTCATCAGCACATCTTTCAGCAATGAAAACTTATTCTCTTCTCTTACTTGAATCACCGCATGTTCAATATTTCTTGTGGTTAGGCCGGCCGCTTTGACCTCGATATGCTCGGGGTTTTGCATATATTGACGGCTCAGCTTCTCGATATCCTGCGGAAGCGTCGCTGAAAACAGCATCGTCGTGCGCTCAGTCGGCAGATGCTTGATAATCGCCTCCACCTGCTCAATGAAGCCCATATTCAGCATCTCATCCGCTTCATCAATGACCAAATAAGAGAGACGATCCAACGGAAGCGTGCCTTTTTCGATATGATCCAGAACACGTCCCGGCGTGCCGACAACAATGTGGCTTTTTTGCTTAAGCTCAGCTTTTTGTTTATCAAAGGAGGATTTTCCAAATACGGCTGTCGCTTTGATTCGTTTAAATCGTCCGATGTTCGTGATATCTTCCTTTACTTGCACCGCAAGCTCACGGGTTGGAGTTAAAATAAGCGCCTGCGGCTTGTTTTCATCCCAATCCGCCAGCTCACAGAGAGGAATTCCGAACGAAGCCGTTTTCCCGCTTCCCGTCTGTGATTTGACGACAAGATCCTTTCGTTCAAGGGCAGCGGGGATCACGCTCTGCTGCACCTTGGTCGGTTCTCTATATCCTAGTCCTTCCAGTGCTCGTAAAATGTCATGACTGATTTGATAGTTTTTAAAATGACTCATGTATAAACTCCTGTCTCTTGCAGATGTTCTCATTATACTCTAATTGACGAAGGCGTATGTGTTTTGTCGAAAAAATGACGTGTTAAAAGCCATCGATTCCCTGGCGTTTTAGCTCTTGAACAGCCAATCGCGCCAGTGCGTCGGCCCCCGTGCGGTTCGGGTGCAGCGTATCTCCATCCATATAAAGCCCGAGTGTTCTTTCCGGACCGATCGATGTAAAGTATGCCGAGCTGAGGACATTTAAGTCAATGAGGTGTGTTTTTTCCTCTTCGGCCAAAGCTAAAATAGAAGCCCTGTACCATCTATTTACAGACGAATGGATGCCCTCAGAAGTAAAATCGGTCGCCCGGCCCTGGGGTGTTGATAGGATGACGTCCGCTCCTTTCGCTTTCACCTGACGAATCATATCACGCATCATCTCTTTAAATTCCGCTTCAGATTCATTATGCTTCGGATTTGTGTCATTAATGCCAAGCTGCAAGATAAAATAATCCCCCGGCTTGATGTACTTCAGGATCGCCTCAAGCTGTCCATCATTTCTGAACCCTCTCGCGATCTGCCCGCCAG
Organism: Bacillus sp. YP1; assembly: GCF_000877815.1. Taxonomy (NCBI): domain Bacteria; kingdom Bacillati; phylum Bacillota; class Bacilli; order Caryophanales; family Bacillaceae; genus Bacillus; species Bacillus sp. YP1. The sequence continues at coordinate 3,663,498 of NZ_CP010014.1, forward strand.
ACGCCATGTTTCTCACTTGAAAGGTATGTTTATCGATATAGTGAGGCAGCATCTGCCCCCAGCCCGCCTGCTTGCTGCTGTTGAGCGGATAATAATTGCACACCGTCGAGTCGCCGCCGACATAAATGGTTCGGTTCGTCACCGGCTGATCAGACAATTTCTTTATTTTCAAAGCGCTAAGCGTAAAAGCGGTGCCAGCTTTCCCCTCTGTCACCAGCAGATTCAGCTGCCCGTCGGTGACAGGAATTTGGAACGTATCCTCCGCGCCATCCCCTGTCATATTAATAACCTGAAACACGCCCTCCGCCGCCACACTGGCCCTTGCCGTATTGCCAAGCGTCGCCTTCACCTCATAAAGGCCATTCGGGAGATCCACATTAAACGTGTTATTGCTTTTCGTCCCATACGCTAAAAACTGAACCGCATCCCTCTTCACACCAGTCCCGGATGCCGCCACATCCCTCATATTCTCCGGTGTTTGAAAACCGTAGCCCTTTGACCGGTCATACCGATCAGACGCCCTGACACCAATATAACCAGGCTCCACCGAACCGCTTCCAAAGTCAAATTGATACACCTTTGGCTCCACTGCCTTCACACTCTCAATCCCGCCAAAACACAACATCAACATCATTACAAAAGCCGCTGCCATCCATTTTTTCATCAAGACTCCCCCTCTATGAAAACGCATACATTAATGCATACTCGGTGATTGTTTCTTTATGATGACTGAAGGGAGAAAAAAATGGCGTTGAGGAATAAAAATGAGGGGAGAGTCTCAAGAAGGGGAAAATTAGTGTGACTTCTTGTCACACTTGATCACATCCCAACCTCCGCAATAGAAGCTTATTTGGTTTTCTTCGTCATACACATAATAACGGAGTCTTTCCCATTGATCGTCAGTCGGTACAATCTCCAATGCAACAGAATCGATGGATTCAAGATCATCCAGCTTTGATGCACTAACGTCTTCAAACCGTAAATGAATGTCACAGGTTTGAGCTGATAGTTTTAATTCAAACACAGGAATATGTATATAACGATCATCTTCTTTCATATAGAACGAAAACTCGTTTAATGTAAATGGACCTGTATCCGCATCAGAAAGATGCTTTTTCAATTTCTCGTATTGTGTGATATTCAAACATGGATTCCTCCTCTTTTTAGTTACCGCCAACCATATAAATGTCAACAGCATCATATTCAAACCACATGATCCGTTCGCCTGAGTCTGTTAGGCATTGGAGCTTCCCATCGGAAAAATAGCTTTTATCCGGTTGAGGATCAGTGATCAGAAAAACATCGTCATTGATAGAAGCTAACAGAAAGAGAAAGCCTGCAATGTCCCGGTCTGCTTTCTGTAATACAGATTGAAAATGAAATTCTCGTTTCGCCAGCTTCGTCACCTTGTAAGCATAACCTTCAAAGTACTTGGATAGGTCTTCTATAAATGAACCAGTCGTTATCACCTGTATCATAATTCGCTCATAGGCAAGCCCTTGCCATACACGATAAAACGACTCTGCATCTTCAAGTTCACACGACATAACAATTTGGTCAGGCTTTAGATCGACCATATCTAAATTTCCGATACTGCTTATAGAGGTTATTTCCATAAAATCTTCCCCTTATCAGTTGGATAGCGCAACGCAAATCTCTTGTCTGACTTGTTCATACAAGAGAATGTGCTGATACAGATCTTTATCGTTTTTGATCATACCCGGAAGTATGTCAGGATAAAGCTCAAAAAAGCTTTTCTCCAACGTACGCCGCTGATGCCGGGGCATCCTTTTATTCGCCAGCACATAATCCAAACTGCCATCAACAAGCATAAAAAACTCATAGATTTCCGCTTCAAATTCGTACAGTTCATCAGGGTATGCCTTTTCTTCAAGCTCTTGCTGTCTTTTTCTCAGTTTTTCAAACATGCTGATCCCCTCCCTTCGCAACAATCTCATTTATCTTGAAACAAGATAGGCGGATCATGATCAATCGCCTCCAACAGCTCCTCACCAAACACTGTGATTGTACATTTCCACGGGTCTCCCAAAAGTCCCCAGGAGAAGTCCTGATGAAAAAAGAAATAATAGTCTCCATTTGGAAATACGGGAACAGGCCATTCGCCAAATTCATCCTGAGGCATTGTCTGATGAGGGCTAAAGATATATCCGACATGCTGCCAGTCTAATGCGTACATCACATCGTGTTTTCCAGTACATGATTGAAATGCTTTTAAAATCGAAGTCTCTAAATCATTCAGCACTCTGACCACATCATCATTACTGGCTTTACCGCTCATCCCGCTAGAAATATCAAACACTTGATATGGATCAGACGGGATGATGTGATGACATCTGCTTCCGGGTTTCCATTTTATGATCTTGTTCACTTCTGACCAGATGCGGTCTTGTTTTGTCTGACTTAAAGCGCGCCAATTCATCATAATCTCATCCCTACACCTTATTGGACATCCTGCTTATAAACACCAGATGAGGCCACTGCGTAAACAGCGTTACTTGTCAGTTTCAGCTGTTGAACGTCTAGGGCTTCACCGTTCGAGTCACAGCATGTTATCTCTTCCATCTCTTGACTCACATCGGCAGAAATCAAATAAAGAGACGACTCAAGCTCTTCACTGTAACAATTGAACGTCCCAACCAAAAAACCTTCTTCAGATATCGCAAGCTGATAAAATGCTTCTGAGTTCGGCTCTTTATCCGACAGAATCCATACCCGTCTCACGACCGTGTCGTCAAACGCGGCAATGACTGCATCTCCGTAATACAGCATATAAATCAAGCCGTTTTTTTCTGCAAGTCCATAACAATCATCTACAGCCGGCGCATCCATTTCTTCGAGCTTTCTATCAATGTGTATTTCCTTCTGCTGACCATCTAACGTAAAACACCACACACTATGGCCGTTGGGATTTTCATCATCATAAATGCCTTCATCATTTAAACCGACCCAAAGGTTTTGTTTCTCATCCAAAAGACAGCAGGAAACCCCTGAAGGCAAGTGAAAAGCACTTTTCACCCTTCCCTCTTCTGAAAAAACCTTTACCTTCGGCTCGTACGATTCGTAATAAACGAAGACATAGCCATCTGCACATTGTTGAAAGAGCAGGATATCACTGTATGAAATCTGCTCTTTCACTTTAAAAACCCGAATATCACCGGAAGGATCATAGATTGAGATGGTCACATCACCTTTCACACCTTTTCCAATGTAGACACGCCCCAGTGGATCAGCATGGAAAAAACAATCTTGGGTGTCCATGTTGATAATTTTATTCATTTTTAATTTTTTCATTTGTTATGCTCCTAGGTTTGAAATGGTGAGATAAGTCCTCTTACTCGTTTATTTACTTCATTATTACGATCACCTCTATGTTGAGGCATATATTTCAGTTGAATCAAAGAAAACCCTTTCAGTTTCAACTGCATAGACAGCTTGATTAATTCCAATCAAAACGTTTGCATTCGATTCATAATCTTCAATTAAAGGGTGATATAATGTTCCAATACCCTTCGGATAGTAAGAGAATGAATTCAAAATCCATTTTTCCCCATAAGCAACATCTTTTAAAGACGATTCCTTGCCGGCATAAAAAAATAATGATGATACATTCTTGAATAAAATACGATGCTGCTGCTTCTTTCCCTTCGTATCCATTTCTAAATAAAGAATAAATTCTTTTTTAAAGAACTGAAAATCTGTTTTTAATATGGTGAATTCCGAATCAATCAGATGCTTTTGTATTGGATTATTCACTTAAATCCTGCCTCCTTGAAAAAATTTCTTGATCCCAGCCACTATATTATTTTTTTGTTTTTTTTCAGTTTTTTCATAATCATTAAACGCTTGATATTCTTTAGAATCAAAGGATACACATTTAGATTCTATAGCAAGTAAAGTCCCGTTAATTTCTATAAGAAAATTAGCATTTAAGACTTGATTACCTAATATACCATTTTGTAGTTTTCCAATTCCTTCTTTGAAATAACTGATTTCTTCAAGGTACCAATTAGTATCAATGGGTATAGTTTTATCAAACTTGTTATGAACACTAAAATCGCAATAAATTCCACTTATATCCTTAAATGAAATTTCTTTTAAAGTGGCTTTTTCTTCTTCTTCATATAACTTAAGATAAAGAGTTAATCTATTCTCTAGGTATTCAAAATTAATATCGTACATAAAGCAATTAACATCGTGATTTATATAATCTATCCATTGCTCAATACTGTTCATGTTATAACATTCTCCTCACTTTAATTAAGTAAAATGTTTGTAAATGCAGATGGAAACTTAGACAAGATTCTTAAATAGAATCCACCTGAATAACCATCTGCATCTCTAACTATGTTAATTGCTATTATTAATCCCTAAATGATCTTTACATTTGATTTATAGATTTAATTATATTAATACTATTATCTTCTGTGTGACTTATTGCGCAAGCGTTTATTTATATTTCTATATGATGACCATCTTAACTTTATATGAGTCTCAGCAGGATTATTTGAGAAATGCCCTTTTGCATTTAAAGGACCTTTATTTCTAACTGACATTCTATAGTATGGTTTCTTTCGTTGACCAGAATTTTTCCCCATTAACCTTACTGTATGTTTTTTAGTAGTAACTACCCAACCTTTATTAGTTTTAGCCCTTTTAATCACACCTTTGTTTGCCTTTGCGACTTTTCTAGCATTCCAATACGTTTTAGATAATTTTCCAGCTTTAAATAGAGTACGCCCTACTCTTAGATAGTTTCCTCCGATTGCTCCGCCAGCAGCACCTAAGGCTACAGATCCAACTAATCTCCAACCTCTTGCTCCCTTTGCCTTGGCAGCTTTGTAAGAAGAGACTCCTCCAATTAAAGCACCTGCTACCATCCAAACCCAATGCCCATCCGGATCAACATTCATCACCGGGTTATTATTTCCATAAGCATACCCATTCTGATCCAATGAGTCGCCGTCGCTGCCCGGGTCTGGGTCGAGCGATAGGAACACGCCGTTTCTTGGCTCGTAGTAGCGGGCCATGAGGTAGTACAGGCCGGTTTCTTCGTCGTATTGGTAGCCTGCGTAGCGGTAACGGTTATCTTTCACTTCATCGCTTGCTTCGGTTTTTGTTGGATTTCCCCACGCATCGTATTGATATTTTGCAACCGTTTTTCCGGTGCTGTCTGAGATCGCGATGATGTCGCCGTGAGCGTTGTAGTGATAGAAATATTTCTTACCATTTTCTGTGTAGGATAACAGCTGGCCGCTGTCTCCGTACGTGTATGATTTTGTGACGTTGTTGTCCGCGTCTGTTTCATACAAGACGTTCAAGCTGTCTCCGTCGTAGAAGTAGTTCGTGACTTTTCCGTTGACGGTTTTTTGGATTCTGTTTCCTTTTTCGTCATACTTATATGTTGCGAATGGCTTGTCTTCGCCTTTTTTGGTAACGGCGGTCAGGTTATCTTCTGCATCCCACGTATATGTGAATTTGCCGTCGGATGTGCGGTTGCCGTTTTTATCGTAAGAGATGCTTTCATCATTGACTTTTGTCAGCTGGTTCATGATGTTGAAGGAAGCGTTCACCGTTTTGCTTGAGCCGTCTTTTATAGTTGTAACGGTTTTCCGGTTTCCGAATCCATCATATGTGTATTCAATAACAGTACCGTCTTCATGGGTTTCTTTGACAAGCTGATTCAGCTTCCCATACTCATATTGCACCTTGCCGCTTGCTGAGCTGTTTATCGTTGTGCGGTTGCCGTTGGCGTCGTATTCATAGCTTTCTGTCAGAATGCTTCCGCCATTTTTGTCGCCGATATGCAGCGAGCTTACAAGGTTTCTTTCGTCATATGAAAAACTTGTTCCGCCGCCGTTGCCCGTAATAAAGGTTTGGACGTTTCCATTTTCATCATAATCAAATGAATATGAAGATGTACTGTCTTTCATCTCAATCATTTGGTCCAGCTTGTTATACGTAAATTGATTCGTTCCTTTTTGGTCCCCATGAGTCCACGAGAAGGTTTTCAGCTTATCGGAGTCACTAGGGTATGTCCAAGTTTGGCTGCCGCCGCGGTCAGTCAATTCGGTTAAACGGTTTTTGTTGTCAAATGTCCGTTTCTTTGTGGTGTTCTGCTCTTTATTAACGACCGACGTTTCATTTCCATTTTTGTCATACGTGAAATTGTACTTTTCTGTACCGTTATACGACTTTGATTTCACCCGGTCTGTTCCATCATAAGAAAGAGATACTTCGTTGCCATTCGGTGAAATGGTTTTGGTCAGGTTGCTGTTGGCATCATATTCGCTTGCTAACACATTGCCCAGAGGATCAGTTGTTTTGACAAGCTTGCCCATCACATCATATTCGTATTTATAGGTTTGATCTGCTCCCGCCCGGATGGTTTTGCTTACCTCATTGCCTTCCTTATCATAGCTGTGAAGGATAGACGTGCCGTTAGAGAGCGTCATGTTTGTCAATTGGTCTGCCTGATCATACGTATAGGTTGTTTTTTCACCTTTTGCATCTGTTTCAGACGTTTTCTTACCAGTTTCATCGTAATCAGTTGAAGTAGAGTATCCTAGTTCATCTTCTTCCTTAGTCACATAGTTGCCATTACTGTCATACGTGCTTTTAGTCAGAAGGCTTCCTTCAATCAAACGGATATCATCAAACCAGACTGTGCCTGTCGCACTCTTTTGGAACAGAATACTAATATCTACTTTATTGATCGGCTTTGTTTTAGGGATGACGACAGCTGCCCGGTTCCATTCCTGTGTTCCAGAAGGGAATTTCGCATTGTAGACGCCTGTGCTGCCGTCAGCGTAAGTGACATTCGCCTGCAGAGAATAGTCTTTTTCATCTGTAAATTTGGCGCTGCTTGCTTTCGACATTCCTGACAGTGTGAGATAAACCGGTTTGTCATTTCCGCTTTGCCCTAAGACAACGGTTTGTTTTGTTACTGATCCGGCTTGGGACGCACTGGTCCGGGCAGCTTTTAATGATACATCATCATTAAAGCCTTCTTCAGAATCAACGGATGCCCCGCTTACATTCCAGCTTTCCGTTGCTGAGGTGAAACTGCTGTTTTGAACTGGGTTATAGCTTGACGATACTTCGCCTTTTTCCAGCTGGACTTCATCAAACCATGCTTTTCCTTTGCCATCTTTATCTTTATGATCGACTTCCATATACACAACAGCTTTTCCTGCATTCGCTGGAGTCGTAAAAGTGATTTGCCGTTTTGTCCAGTCATTTTTTCCGGCTAATGCACTGTATTCATTGTGAATCCATTGAATTCGTTTTTGATCTTTGTCTCGCAGATCAATGTTAAAGTAGGCTCTTGATTTCGCTAGATCCGTTTTGATTTTCCCGCTTAATGTATAGGTTGTATTCGGCTCCAGTTCAACTGTTTGAGTCGCTGAGGAATACCCGTGATCGGTTCCTGCAGACGTTGATTGGCTCAAGACTTCCAATGCCTTTGATCCAGAAAGAACTCCGCTTTTATCGGCGATGACTGAAATTTTGCCGCTGTCTTTAGAGGCAGTCAGATTCCAGCCGGATTTTTGCGCTTCAAAGCTTCCATCTTTCAAAATATTAGTTGAAGCTGATAAATCTTTGCTGGATTGAATCTGATTTCCGTATTTATCATAAACGGCTGCTGACGATGATTTTCCGCTCTGATCGGTTTCGGATACAGCATCCAGTCCGTCATAAGCAATATCCGTGACATTGCCCTCGGTATCCTTCATTTTTGTGACATCGTTGTTTTTGTTATATTCGTATGTCTCAGTTCCATATGCGTCTTTAACCGACGTAACGTTGCCATCTTTGTCATATTGATAGCTTTCCGTTGCTTTTCCGGTGCCCACGTCGTTTGGATCGACATCTTCTACGACATTGTTGCCTTCATATTTTGTATTCGTTGTAATTTTTAGCCCTTCAGCATCATCAATGACCTGAATCGGATTTCCCGCTTCATTATAGCCATACTGTACCTTCCGGCCATTTGGCTGTGTCATGAGAAGTGTCTTTTTATCAGCATCATAGCTGTAGACATATGTTTCTTTTTTAGCGTTGATCGCTTTTTCGAGACGGTGTCCGCTATACTGATATTCGGTAAAGACAGGCTTTGCTTCGGTACTGTTGGCTGAATACTGTTTGACAAGGCGTCCTTCGCCATCATAGTCATAGCTTGTAACAGTCCCGTCTGTATCTGTAACCTTCTTCAGCAAATCATTCTCATATGAGTAGGTGACTTTCTTATTCTTAGGTCCTGTGATGGAAGTCACATGGCCGTTTTCATCATAGGTAAATGTAAGCTTGCGGCCTGATGCATCTGTAATGGCGGTCAGTTGATTTTTGTCATTGTAAGTATAGACAGTTGCATTGTTGTGGCCATCCACTACTTTTTGGAGTTTGCCGCCTTTTTTATTGAAATAAGCATTGGTTTGATCCTTTGTTTTTAATATGAACTGATCAGCTGTTTCTGTTAATTCAAGATATACACCGGTCGGCGGCTGATACGTGCCATCGGCTTTTTTCGTGAATCGATGTGTCGTAGCGTCTTCATCGATATACATTGCCCCGCCATCCGTTGAGATGACAGATGTTTCTGCATCAGCATACCAGCCTTGTCCAAATAAGTGATCAGAGCTGTCAAGACTGTTGTAGGTTCTCGATAAGCCAAGTCCCGGACCGCGTCCGTCAATTGACAAATCTTCTTCATTCACAATGACATTGCCTGTCGCACCATTTAACTGGCCGCTTGGGATATCAATGATAGACCAGTATTCTTCTGTCCCAAGGAATTCTGCGCCTTCATGGAACGTTGGGTTAAAGGGCGCCGTTGGAATCGTTTCACCATTCGCATCATAGGCGACAAGCGTGAAAGAATAATTCTTCTTCCCTTTGTAATTCCCATTTGCATTGTTATAGACAGGTGATGGATCGAGGGCTAATTCCCCGCCTTTTCCATCTGTATGAAGCTTATAGCTTCCGGCTTTGATTTCCTCAGAAGTCGGCCAAATGTTTTTATTTTGGGTTGTCCAATGATCCGCGTCACCCACATCAAAGGACTGATATTCCTTACCGTTGTAAATGTTAACTTTATAGCCTTTCGCATTTTGAACCTTTTCCCATATCAAATTCACATAACCCGTTTGACTCGATTTTGTATTTGTATACAAATAGCCAGTTAAATTCTTTGGCCTAGCGATATCAGGAAGTGCCGGGTTAGCAGCCGGGGATGCAATGGCTTCGCCATCTTTGTTGTATGCGATAATTTTAAACGAGTAATTTTTTTTGGCTCCATCTCCCCCGGCGTTTTTATAGGTTGGTCCGGGATTGATCGGCAGCTCTGCTCCGCTTCCGTCCTTTAGGTGAAGAGCATATTTTCCCGCCTTGATTTCTGCACTTGTCGGCCAGATCTTTTTCCCTTTTGTGGTCCAAGACGTCTGATTTCCGAGATCAAGTGTCTCAAAGCCTTTCCCATTGAACACCTGAACCTTATAGCCGGTTGCACCAGATACAGCTTTCCAAGAAAGGTCGAAGTATCCTGTGGCATTCCCATTATTGTAGCCCTTTGCAGACGGTGCTTGTGCTTTTCCTACATTAGGGATAACGGGCTTTGCCGGTGCGGACATCGCTCCTTCACCTTGGTCAAATATCGCACTGACGCCAATCCAATAGTTTTTGCTTGTAGCATAGCTTCCGCCGGAATTCTTATAGACCGGGGATGGATCTAATGCCAATTCAGCTCCATCCTTGCCGTCCAGATGCAGTTTATATCTCTTGGAGGCAATTTCTGCGCTCGTAGGCCAGATTTTTTTACCTTTTGTGCTCCACGACGTGACGTTGCCTGCAGAAATCGCTTGATATTCCTTACCATTGTAAATCCATACTTTATATCCTTTTGCGCCTTCAACCTTTTTCCAGCTGATATCGAAATAACCAGTGGAATCGCCGTTGTGATAGGCTTTGATTGTAGGTGTGTTTCCCTTTGGAATGGTATACGTCACTTCAATATATGGTTTATTGGCGGAGTTCGCTGAAGAAATTAGTTTTTTCCAATATTCCTTGCCGTTTCCGTTTGTATGAAGCTTAAATCCATAGTTGGCCCCGCCGGAGTTCCATGACTTTACAGCAGCGGTCACATCATAACTCGCCCACTGTCCTTTATGGACGTCGGCTTTTCCGATATTTTTAGATGCCGGTTTGGTGTTCCATGTCACTTTTGCATTATCATAATTGCTGTTGACCGTATCCAGCCAAAGACCGGTTGCCTTTGTTCCATAATAGGAATGGGCTACGTATGTTTTTAATGTAGCTTTAGTGACAGTCATATTTTGAATTGGCTTTAGGTTGTTAAATTTCATGAACGCATAGTTTGTGCCTGTTGTTTTGTCATAATAGCCCGTTTTCAGTACATAGGCCTTTAAATTAGCATCCCATTTTTGTGAGGAGGCCGAATAGTTCGTCGTCGGGTAGGCACTCATGACAAACGTATCCGATGAAACAGATAAAGAAGTTGACGGGTCGATAGATACTGGATATACGCGTTCTGGGTCTTTCAGCCAGTTCTCGTCTGCCGTAAGATGAAGCAAATACCCTTCTTCATTCTTTTCCAGCTTATAGCTGACTTTGTCTGACCGTTCAACCTCGCCGGAAAGCTCATCTAGTTTTGAATCCGTCATAAAAGGCTTAGGCACAGAAAAAACAACTTTTCCTTTTTCATCAGAAAAATCAATGGATCCATCCTCTTGTTCTTTAGCCTGCAAATCGGTTTTTAACTGAAATGTAAATGTGTTGTATCCATTATACTGATGAAGGACTAAATCTTCTTTTATGTTTTCATTGAATGTGAAAGTCTGGAGATCAATATTCGGAAACACATCCGGATACACAATCTCATTACTGTCAGTCTTATAATCTGCTGAGGTATCTTTCGGAGTAAGTGAAGTTTTATTCGGGCCTTTCGCTTCTACAAGTGAATATGTAACCTTATGGTCATTATGCTCAAAAGTCGCGTAAAGCCCGTTCTTCATTTGCTTTTGAAAATCTGAATTCAAAATGGCGTTCTCTGTCTCGACTTGTTTGCTTGTCGACTCTTTTAACTCAGGAGAAATGTCTTCCCAGTCGGCATCAGGTGTTTCCTTTGTATGAATAGGATCAAGATATACTTGCTGTTTATAGACACCGTCACCTTCATAATAGAGTTTTGTATTTTCTGTTCTTTCAGAGGTGATCTCACCCTCTTTGTTTATATCTTTTGGATCAAAAGGTACAGCTTCCTCAGTTTGTTCTTTCTGAAGAGTTTCTTCTGGATCATCGGCAGCAATACGATTTCCATTCTCTTCTTCTGTGGTTTTTGCCAGTACATCTGCTGGCACTAATGAAATGATTAAAGCCAACACTAAAAATGCTGCTATGAACCTTTTAAAGTTTCGCCTCTTTCTTTTTTTCATTTTCTCTCTCCTTTTGTAATAAAAGTAATATTCACTCAATAATCTTAACTAGACTGAAATATTATTACAATATTTTTCTAGAAAATTTATCTTATTTTAAGGATTAACGAGAGTCTATTGACCTAAAATAAAAAAAGGCCGCATAGGCCTTTTTACTTTTTCCATTATTGCATTTGTTCAATATCCGTACCCTCAGCTGCCACATTCGCCTTCCCCTGCCTCCTGACAAGCGTCAAGGCCATGCCCGCAAAGATCATTACGATGCCAAGCGTTTGATAGAGGTCAGGGCGGAAGCCTGTGAAGACGGTATCGAGCACGATCGCGACAGCGGGGTCGAGAAATACAATGATTGAAATAAATTTCGTTGATAAAAATCGCAAACTGTCAAAAAACAACAAATATACAATACCCGTATGGATGATGCCGGTAGATACCACCATAATCCAGTTTCCCTGAGATAGGTCAGCAAAAGCACCAAAGTGAATAAACGGAATCAGGATGATAACCCCTAAACCCGTCTGCAAGAAGGTGGTCGTGTAAGGACTGAGATTGTGAATGCCTTTTCCCAATAAAGTGGTGAACGCATAAAACAGTGCGGCGAGAACTGCCCATATGATCCCTGATCCCATCAGCTGTGTCAATGAAGTGCTGCCGTTAATCCCGGAAATCAGCGCAGTTCCCAGAAAGCAGATGATAATGGAGCTGACGGAGATCACATTTAATTTCTCTCTGTAGAGGAAGCTCCCCAGAAGAAGAACAAGCACCGGCGCTAGATGATAAACGGAGATGGCAATTGTAACGGACGTTTCTTCAAAAGACTTAAATAAGAACACCCAGTTGAATACAAGAAAGAAACCGCACGCCCATGTTTGCAGCACGTCTCTCTTGCTCCATTTTTCAGTTTTATACTGGCCGGACGCCAGCCAGCAAAGACCTAAAAACAGCGTCGCGCAAAGGCAGCGGACAAAGACCAATTCAAATGACGGCAGATTGGTATGCTCTGAGAAAAAGCCGATGGAGCCGAAAATCACCATAGAGATGACCATTTTGATTACGGCTGTTGATTTTTGTTTTGACGATATGGAAAGATCCTGTTGCATCAAACGTATTCTACCTCCAGTACTGCATAGCATAAACTGTTTTTTATGAATTCAGAAATCTACACATAAAATTCCTCTTTTTTACATGTAGATATTATAACACTTCTATTCTAAATAAAAAAAAGCGCCCTTGGGCGCTTTTTTTACAAATCTATCGAACAATCAAAACCGGGCATGTTGATAATTGAGACACTTTATGGCTGACGCTTCCAAGCATCATTTCTTTCAGGCCGCTGATCCCCCGGCTGCCAACTACAATCAGGCTGACGCCTTTCTCTTTTGCGTGATTTAGTATCTCATGCGCCGGCTCGCCATTCGCGTAAATGGTTTCAGCTTGAACGCCTTTTTCGGCTGCTTTTTCTTTTGCATTCTCAAGGATTTTCAGGCCCTCTTTTTTAACCTCGTTCCTGATTTCATCAATAAAGTGTTCAGGCACATAGACAATTCCCGTCAGAGAAGAAGTCGTGACGACGGCTTCTCTCCCCACATGAAGAATGCTTAGTTCCGCTTGCTGCTCTTTTGCCAAATGCACTGCGGCATCAAGCGCTTTTGCACTCATGTCTGATCCGTCAATCGCAACTAACATTTTGTTAAACATGCTCTTCCCGCCTTTCGGACTGTGGGTGGTTCATCTTTCTCTTTTATTGTCCGCCTGCATTTCGTTATTGTCAATTGAAGCGCATGAGTTTTCAAAAATTTGTCAGAGACTCTCTCCGTTTGTGGCGATAACCTGCTGATACCAGTTGAAGCTTTTTTTCTTGATGCGGTTAAATGTTCCATTTCCTTCATTGTCCCTGTCCACATAAATGAAACCGTAGCGTTTTTTCATTTCCGCAGTAGATGCGCTGACAAGGTCAATTGGCCCCCATGATGTGTATCCGATTAATTCAACACCGTCCGCAATGGCTTCGCGCGTTTCAATTAAATGATCACGCAGATAGTTGATTCTGTAATCGTCCTGAATCGTGCCGTCCTCTTCAACCTTGTCTACAGCGCCAAGGCCGTTTTCAACGATGAACAGCGGCTTCTGATAACGGTCGTATAAGGTGTTGAGCGTGATGCGCAAGCCTTTCGGATCAATTTGCCAGCCCCATTCTGATGATTTGAGGTAAGGGTTTTTGACTCCGCCCAGCAGGTTGCCCCCTGATTTTGCAAGCTCTTCCGGATCTGTGCTCGCCGCCATCGACATGTAGTAGCTGAATCCAATATAATCCACAGTATGTTCTTTCATGAGCTCTTCATCGCCTTCAGCCATTTCAATTTCAATATTGTTTTCTGCCAGATAGCGTTTCATATATCCCGGGTATGCGCCTCTTGCCTGAACATCTGAGAAGAAAAGTGTTTTGCGCTCATTCTCCATTGCCGCGAAGACATCCTCCGGCTTAGAAGTCATCGGATAGGTTGTCGTTGCCGCTATCATACAGCCGATTTTCGAATCAGGAATGATGTCGTGACCCGCTTTGACAGCAAGAGCACTGGCCACAAATTGGTGGTGTGCCGCCTGGTACATCGCGTTTAATTTGTTTTCTCCTTCTTCAAAGACAAGACCGCCTCCGGTAAACGGCGCATGGAGCACCACGTTAATTTCATTGAACGTCATCCAATACTTCACTTTGTGTTGATAGCGTTTAAAAACCGTTTTGGCATAGCGTTCATAAAACTCTATGACTTTGCGATTCTTCCAGCCGCCATAATTTTTCACTAAACCGAGCGGCATTTCATAATGAGAGATGGTTACGACAGGCTCAATATGATGCTTTAACAGCTCATCAAACAGATCATCATAAAATCTGAGACCGTCTTCATTGGGCTCCTCTTCATCGCCATTCGGAAAAATTCTCGTCCACGCAATCGATGTGCGGAACGCCTTAAATCCCATTTCTGCAAATAAGGCGATATCCTCTTTATAACGATGATAAAAGTCAATCCCGTTGTGATACAGATTCAAGGAAGTCATTGATTCATCAAATGGAGACATGATCCCGTTCGGCGATACGTCAGCTGTCGAAAGCCCCTTACCACCCTCGTTATAAGCACCCTCCACTTGGTTGGCAGCAACTGCGCCGCCCCATAAAAATCCTTCTGGAAATCGTTTTGCATTTGAACTCATATTGATCACCCCATCAGTTTTTTAAGATAAAGCAAGCAGCGCTTCTTTTGGCTGCACTTTACCGATCTCTTTCACCGGCGAAAACGAATATTGGTCTGTGTTGGTCACAATCACCGGGGTAATGACGTCATATCCCGCGGCTTTGATTTGCTCCAGATCAAAGGACACGAGCGGATCTCCCGGTGCGACCTTGTCGCCTTCTTTGACGTGAGCCGTGAACCATTGTCCCTCCAGCTTTACCGTGTCCAATCCAATGTGTATGAGTATTTCAGCTCCCTGATCACTCGTAATGCCAATTGCGTGTTTTGTTTTAAAAACGGTGGTAACGCTTCCACGAACAGGCGACACAACTTCTCCTTCTTCAGGCTCAATGGCAAATCCTTTTCCCATGATCCCGGCAGAAAACACTCCATCTTTGACTTCACTTAAGGCTTTCACTTCTCCCTTAATCGGGCTGTGAATGATCTCTCTGCTGCCCTCATGCACTGCCGGCTGCTGGCTGCCGTCAGAAGGCACATCCTCGAATCCAAGCAAATACGCAGCTGCTGTTCCCGCCGCAAACGCAATCACAAGGCCGATCATCGCGTAAATAAACGTTGGGCCGATAAAGACAGGGATGCTCGGGAGACCTGCATTCCCCCCGACGATATAGGAAGCAACACCCGTCATGCCGTAAAACGCGCCACCGGCTGCACCGCCAATCAAAGCGGCCGCAAACGGCTTTTTCAATCGCATATTCACGCCGTACATCGCAGGTTCTGTAATCCCCATCAGCGCCGTGATGCTTGTGGTAAGCGCAAGTGATTTAAATTTTTTGTTTCTGGAGCGAAGGAAGACGGCAAATGATGCTCCCGCCTGCCCCATATTCGCCAAAAACATAGCCGGCAGTAAATAATCGTGGCCGTTTTGAGCGATATTGTTGATCATGATCGGCACAAAGGCATAGTGCATGCCCGTCATAATGATTAAAGAGAATGTACCCGCCAGCAAAATCATTGCCACAAGCCCTGCATGATCAAACAAATAATTGACCCCAGAAGACAAGTATTCTCCTAAAATAGCGCCAAGCGGACCGACTGTAATCAATGTCAGCGGCACGACAATCAATAGCGTGAATGTCGGAACCACAATCAATTTGAGAGACGCGTGTGTAAAACGGTCAATCCATTTTTCTACGTACGAAGCAATCCAAATCGCCAGCAAAATCGGGATGACCGTTGACGAATAAGTGGCAGCGGTTACAGGAAGCCCGATAAAGGAAATCGGTTTCCCCGCACCGAGCAGGGCTGTCAAATCCGGATGCAGAATCGCCGCCGCAATGGCTGCCGCTACGTACGGATTGCTTCCGAATTTTCTCGCCGCACTCATCGCTAGCAGGAGCGGCAGGAAGTAGAACGCGCCGTCACCGACAGCCGTTAAAATGACATGAACCTGGCTCTTCTCCGCCATCCAGCCAAACGTAACTGCCAGCGCAACAAGCCCTTTGATCATCCCCGCTCCCGCAATCGCAGGCAAAATCGGGGTAAACACACCAGAAATCACATCAAAGACCGCACTCAGCACATTCTTTTTCTGAGAGGATGAACCAGCGCTCTTTTCATCACTGAGATTGCTGTGCCGCACAATCGCCTGATACACCTTCGGCACATCGTTTCCGATAATGATTTGAAACTGCTCGCCGCTGATATTGGTGCCCATCACTCCAGGCAGCTGCTCCAGCTGACTGCGATCCGCCTTCGCGTTGTCATGAAGATTAAAACGCAGCCTCGTCATGCAGTGGATCACGCGCTGAACGTTTTCTTCACCGCCTACGAGTTGTAATATGTCCTTCGATAATTTATCATAATCCATGTGTATACCTCCTTTTTATGGGGGGACTGCTGGATGAAAGGTGGCCGCCTTTCACCAGCTTTTTTTGTATCAAATGCCGCATCACCTCCTAAAAGAGAATAAAAAAAACCTAAATGACACAGATTGCGAGAGTCTCCTCCTGCACCTGCACCATTTAGGTTTTGCCTGCTTTCACAGTAACAATCCTGACGGGTCGTTTTATTTGTTTGTAGGTATACTTTAGCACTAGATTTGCGGGATGTCAACGCTTTCATTTTTGGTGTTGACTAAGGTGATTGCTCAATAAGGACTATTTTTTATAACGGTAAGCCATTTTGTATATTTTGTTTTATTTTTCCGAAAATACTATCAAATATATCAGCTGACTTAATATAAAAGTAAAAAACCTTGAAAGGCATTAGCCCATCAAGGTATATGTTTTATTTTTGACTATCCCTTTTCCATATACTTTCTCCGTCAGTTAAAAAAACTGCACTTGGCGGATCATCATAAAGTGAAATTTCAACTAATGAACCTTTCTTTTGTATTAACCAATTATATAAACTACTTTCTTCACTAGTAGGATGAGCTAAAATATCATTTACTTGAAATGTAACTGCATAATATTCGATAAAATTCACATCATCGTCATCCAACCCATTGTCTGTTTCAAAGAGTGTGTCTGGTTCACCAATAATCTTTAATCCACTATCCCACTCTATTATCAAGTCACTATCTTTATACTCTTTTAACGCTTTTATTAAAGGATCATATTCCATGTATATCCTCCTCTTATTACTTCTTTAATGGTTCTGAAGGCACTATATGCGCTCCGTCTTTTCCGTAATGAATCATTCCTCTAGTAGTTTCAATGTATTCACCAGTATCACGATCATAGTATTTTCCAATTGGTTTACCAAAGTCTACTCTTTCTTTTTTACCGTTTGGTAGTAGTTGACCTTTTCCTGCAAACTTATCAAGCAATTCCTGTGCTGTTTTATTATCACCATAGAAAATACTCTTGTTTTTACCATTTGCTATTTCTTGTTTGTAATTTGGCGCATTAGGAATATGTTTCTCTTGAGCACCTGGCTTTACTTTAACTGGGAATCCATGTACTTCTCTGTAAGGTCCTTTAGGTACTGACTTCTTTCCATAAGAAGGTACACCATTACCCGTATCCTTAGCAACGTTTTTAACTTCCGCAGCCTTCTTAGCCTTTTTCCCATCATTAATAAGTTTATTAATATCTATTAACTTTTCTAACTTAGCTATTTTGGCAAATGGTACTGAGTTTATGGAGGCAACAACACGGTCTTTCCCAGTGACTTTTTCGCCTGATACCGGATCTCTGCCCGTGGCTGCTTTAAATAGATCATACACGCCGGTAAGTTCTACAGCTGTCTCTAAAATTTTCACATATCCATTCTCATCCACTTTAATGTCCGAAAGCGAGACGACAGGTTCAAGCTTCATGTCATTACCAGATATGTATACATTGTAAAGTGTATCATTATAAACGACTTGCTTAACCTCTGCATTTGAGAAATCAGTTTTTATATGTTCTCTATGTTCACTCGTATTATACACTTTACCATTGATAACGATGATATTTTTACTTACCTTTTTAGAATCACCCGTTTTGACAACTGAATCCACTTTAGACTTTTCATTCTCGGCTAATTTCTTCAACATCATCTCCATCGGAGAATCATCCGCCTGCTGCTTCATTTGCGGATTAATCGCGCCGAAGGTTTGGTTGATGTTTTCTTCTTCCTGTGATTTCAGGATAGAGCCGCTTTTGTAGCCTGTGATTTCAATTTTCGGACCGGTATACATGGTTTCGAGCTGGTCTATATATTTTTTCATCGTTTGAAAATCTGATTTTGCGGTTTCTAGTGCTTGAGTTTGCTGGCCGTCAAATTGAAAGAGCTTATTCAGGGTGTCTGAAATCAGTCGCTCAGCCTGTTCTGTTTTATAAAAAAACTCCAAAGACACTTCTTTGGAGGGGAAAAATTTATTTTCTATTGAGCATTTTATTTGTTACTATATAACCTAACACTAAACAAAAAATTATCATAATTAATCCAATTGCATACATTATTAATTTCTCTTTAATTGAAAATCCCTCTATTAATAAAATAGCAAGAGTCCATGTAAAAAGTAAAAATAGGGAGAAAAAAAACATGATTTTTTTTCTGAATTTCTTCCAGAATTCCTCCATCTATTTTTCCTCCTCTATAATTTCATTTAACTTATCTCTTAACAATTGGTCTTCATTATCAGTATATCCCTCATAAATTACCTTTTCTATCATTTCTTCATCAAAGAACACATTGAAGTTTTCACTAATGTTCCCTTCTGGATATGGGACTGCGACATAATCAAATTCCTTTCCACTGGAAGACTGTATCTGATGTCTACCGAAAACCATTACAAGTTTTTTCATATTTTTTAACTTTACTATAGTTCCTATTGGAAACCAATTTCTAATCCGACTCATTTCTATATACTCCTAAGGATTATTTTTTTTTAACTTTTTAAGCAGTATTTTTTTTCTAAAGATATAAATTCCTAATGGAAACAAAAAGAAAAATACACCATATGTAAAACCGGCAATAACATATAACTCTATATCGTTAACTTGATTTGTATTTGCTAACCAAATTGTCATTATGGTAAGAAATATACCAGCTATAGGGAAAACAATCTGCATTATCAATAATGCTTCATTTATTTTTCTTAATAAAAAGTCTTCATTCATCTTCCTTATCCTCATCCTCTATACCTGCCTTAAATGAAATTCCAACTCCATCAGCTATATAAACTTCAAAACCCTCGTTAGCCGAAGCGCCTAATCCTAAACTTCCTATAGAAAACCCTACACCGATGTACGGATTTTTATTTTCTATTCCAAACCATTCTTCTAAAGGCTCATAACCAAACCAATTTAGAGGGGACGCAGTTACTCCTACTTCAGATACGCTAGCCGATCCTCCTAGACCTCCTCCGGTATTCGAAACATTCGCCTCTACCCCTGCATGAAGTAATTTAAATTCAAGAGCAAGTGGCGATTTTTCATGGTTAATCACTGCATTAATACCATTAAGTTCAGCAGAACCGCCAATCATATCACCAGATAATAAAGTATTAAAAACATTAGAAAATCTCGGAATCGAAAATTCTGCACTTCCTCCCAAAGCAGTAAAATAAGTTTCTGATTTCTTAATTTTTTTAACTTTTTCTTTTTTGTTTTTATCCTTTATAGCCTTATTCGTATCAAAAAGGCTCATATCAATTTTTGTATTAACTAATTGTTCATCACTAATTTCAAAAAGTCCTGAAACATTTCCTGTTCCATAGAAACCAAGGATTCCGTTTCTTTCTTCTTTAATTTTAACACGATAGTCCATAAATTTTTTATATAAATCAAGGATATTTTCATCCCTGTTCCCAGCTATACCTTGGATTTCAGGACTGTTTATCGTTTCGTTATAATCACCTATGTCTCTTTTTGCAGTAAAAATTGTTGTTTGAATGTTGTTTGTGTTGCCTTTGTCTTTTTTTATATGACTAGCTTTGTTGCTAATTTTATCTTTTAGCTTCTCAATCATCATCTCCATCGGTGAATCATCCGACTGCTTCATTTGCGGGTTAATGGCGCCGAAGGTTTGGTTGATGTTTTCTTCCTCCTGCGATTTCAAGATGGAGCCGCTTTTGTAGCCTGTGATTTCAATTTTCGGACCGGTGTACATGGTTTCAAGCTGGTCTATATATTTTTTCATCGTTTGAAAATCTGATTTTGCGGTTTCTAGTGCTTGGGTTTGCTGGCCGTCAAATTGAAAGAGCTTATTCAGGGTGTCCGAAATCAGTCGCTCAGCCTGTTCTGTTTCCATCCGAAAAAAGGAATCATTGACTGTCGGCAGGCTGACGATGTGATCCATGGCTGATGTCTGGCGATTCACTGCGTCTGTGAGCTGTTCTGTCACTTCTCGTGCATGCTTGACCCCGTGTCTTGCATCGTGTGAGAGAAAAGCCTCTGCAATCATGCCATGGGAGTCAGATTCTACAGAGGAAATCGCATGCTGTGTTTGTTTCAGCACTTTTTTGTATTCGTCGATAAACATGCCAAAGAAAAGGAGAAAAGGCTTGTGGCACTCCTCGTAAAAGGTCCGGATGGCATCTCCGCCTTTTCCTTTCAGCGCATCCTTCATGCCTGCCAGATGCTCAACGCTTTTTTCCAGCTTCTCCAGCTGTTGCTTTTGCTTGTCCAGTTTCTCAATCGTATGCTGAATGCCCTCGTGAAGAGCGTGGACATCTAATGTTTTCAATCCCTTGTCCTCCCGCGCTTTATTTCATGGAAGATGATATGTTTTCGTCCGTTTCCTTCATGGCGTTTACCGCGCTTTCCGTTTGTGCGATATGCTTGGCCAAAACAGACGCATATGCTTCAGTGAGCTCTTTGATGTCCTTATTTAATTGCTCGATGGACTTCACAACATTCAAATGGTTTCTGCCTGAGAGATGGCCGGGCAAGGAGGACTTGAGTTCAGCTGAATTCTTGAGCTGAGAAAGCCCTTGCTTCACTGTGCCATACACCATTTTAATTTCCTGTGCCATTTGTGCTCACCTCACTTTTTATGTTTTTCCTTCTCTATTTCATGCTCTATCCTCGTAATTTGGCGTCTTATGGAATAGACATCGCCCTCTAATGAGTGGATTTTTCCTTCTATGCTTTCGATGATTCCGCTGACTTGATCGCTTTTGATTTGCTGATATGCTTTGTTCATTCCTTCACGAATATCTTCAAACCGCTGAGCATGTGTTCCTCTCCATGCCTCCCGGTTAAGATGAGGTCGGTGAATGAGATGCTGGGCCTCGGAGAATTCGTGTTTGATTTGCCTGATTTCGTGCAGCACTCGTTTTAATTGATGGATCTGTTCCTGCTTTTCATGTAAGTCGGCTTTTACCGAATGTAACAACATTTCACTATGCATGCCGCAACACCTCGTGTTTCTATCAAACTGTGTAAATTCTTTACAATACAGACTATTTTCATATTACATGATGGGTCATATTGGATAAATAGGTAAAAAGGATTGTCTTGAGGAACTTTATCCCGGTTCTAAATAGCTAAAAATTCAATTTCATAACTTTGTATGAGGGAGAATCATCATGATGGGGACTTTTCGTTTAGGTCTTGAACCCCGCTATCACTTCTGTTTTTTCTCTCGCTCAACCATTTCTTATAGTCAATAAAGCTCATAAAAAAGCGCCTTCTCTAGAAGGCGCCTTCTCCATCTTATTTAGATCCCCATACAGCCTCACCGCTGCCATTCAACACACTAAACGTCATGACGTTCTTCTCTCTCATCGAATCCCACTGGCGTAAAAATACCCCGTTATACTTCTTGCCTGCTAACGTGATATCGGCGGTATTTTTTCCGGTTTTCTTCCATGTTCCGGTCATTTCCCCGGAAATGGTGTGGTTTTTGTTGAGCTGGATGTTGATGGTTTGTTTGATGTCGGCTGAGATGTCTTTTCCGTGCTGGATAAGTTTGTATGTTCCTGTGATGTCTTTTTGTTTTACTTCTTTCAATGTTTCGCCCGCATAACGATATGGCGCTGCTACCGGCCAGCCGTCTTTGTTCATGAACAATTGGTGGACTCTGACTTCGTGTTCTTCACCCCTGCCCGGGAAGCGGGTGTGGAAGATTAAATAGGAACGCCCGGTTTTTTCGTCATAATATGCGGAGTTGTGGCCTGGTGAGACGTACCCGGTGCCTTTTTCATTTTCTGTTTCAAAAGTGTAACTGCCCATGAGTTTGACGCCGTATGGTTCGATGGAACGGTCGTCGAAGAATGTGCCTTCTTTGCCGCGGACATCAAGCATTGGATTGCCGTCTGCATCATAATAAGGGCCGTCTGGTTTCTTGGAGCGGGCCACACGGATGTTATAGCCGCCTGTTGCATCAAGACCGCCATATGATAGGTATAAGTAGTAGTATTGGGTGTCTGGATTGTAGAGAACATACGGGCCTTCGATTCTGCTATGGTTGCCGCCAAGCAGTTTTTTCCCGTATCCCTGTCCAGGAAGCGGGAAGCCCGTTTTCGGATTCATTTCAAGTATGAAAATGCCGCCTGAGTATGATCCATACACCATCCACAGCTTGCCGTCTTTATCAAAGAAGGTATGCGGGTCGACGACATTCGGATGTTTTGTTGCGTCATACGGTGTTCCATCGTTGCTTGTGCCTTCCATTCCTGATTTCAAAAAGATGCCTTTGTTTTTGTATGGCCCTTCGATGTTGTCAGCGACGGCAACCCCCATGGCGGACCTAGGCGAGTCGCCGCGGCAGGCGTTGTAGTACATGTAGTATTTGCCGTCCGCCAGCTGCGTGACGTCAGCCGCCCAAAGAGTATCGGATTGCGCCCATTCGAAGGTTTCTTTTAATTCTTTATAGACATTCGGGATAAGTGGGTTGTCGTTGCTTACGCTGTTGGTCAGCTGCTGCCATTGCATGAGGTCATTTGTTTTTGCTGAAGCGAGATGAGATCCAAAAACATAAAAGGTGCCATTTGTTTCAATGATGGAAGGATCATGAACGCTGACTTCTTTAAATACGGGTTTTTGAGCATTGGCGGAGTTTGGCAGGGTGAAGGCCATGATAAGAGCTGCAAGAAAACATACATGAAACAATCGGTTGAACATCTAAACAATTCGCCTCTCTTTTTTATTAAATTTTTAAGCGCTTACATTTCTCTATGAAGAAACACCGGCCTATTAAAACAGCCGAATGTTTTCATATTCAAACAGATAGGTGATTTCTCACTGTTCTCTTACATTGTCAGACTGATGTCTGTTTGGCACAGAACTGCTGCTTGCATACTCTCTATTCATAGTTCAACCCTTTTGCCGTTTCTCCTTCTTCAATTACTTCTGTTTCTTCATTTGCGTACGTAATGAACGCTTTGTCCGGTCTTGTAAAGTCGTCGACTTTTCTCCGGCAACTTCGCCTCTTTTTGGCATTTTACCTCTCATTGTCAGCAATATAACAGCGGCCGCTTGCACTTCTGTCTGGGTATTCGTGTGCAATGTGCTGCTTTCTGCGTCGCGCTATTACAATAGCAATCTAACTTGTTAAAGACTGTAAAAAACCTTTTGACTTCTGCTGCTGAACCAATTAATATAATACTCAGTTAATAGTTATCAGAATTTTTAGGAATTGAGTGATTCATATGACACTGCATAAAGAGCGTCGGATCGGCCGGCTGTCTGTTCTCCTGCTGCTGAATGAGGCGGAAGAGAGTACGCAGGTTGAGGAGCTGGAGCGAGACGGATGGAAGGTCTGTCTTGGCAAGGTAGGATCAATGGACGCGCATAAAGTAGTAGCCGCAATTGAAACCGCTTCCAAAAAGAGCGGTGTCATTCAATCTGAGGGTTATCGGGAGTCACATGCGCTTTATCATGCGACGATGGAGGCTTTGCATGGCGTGACCAGAGGTGAAATGCTGCTAGGATCGCTGCTTCGGACGGTGGGCTTGAGGTTTGCCGTTTTGAGGGGAAATCCTTATGAAAGTGAAGCAGAAGGCGATTGGATTGCTGTCTCACTTTACGGAACAATCGGGGCGCCGATTAAAGGTCTTGAGCACGAGACATTCGGTGTTGGAATTAATCACATATGAAACAGCCCATAGATCTTAGACGATAGGGGGCTATGCGTGAAAATAGATGTTCACAGCATAGCTCCTTTTTGTATGGGCGCTTTACCAAAGTAAAGAAAAAGGAGTTGGGCTTATGGTGACTTTAGACGGTTCTTCATTGACAACAGCCGACGTCGCTCGTGTGCTGTTTGATTTTGAGGAGGCAGCGGCTTCCGAGGAAAGTATGGAGCGCGTGAAAAAAAGCAGAGCAGCAGTGGAACGGATTGTACGCGACGAAAAGACAATCTACGGCATCAACACCGGATTTGGCAAATTCAGCGATGTCCTGATTCAAAAAGAAGACTCGGCGGCGCTGCAGCTGAATTTAATCCTTTCTCATGCCTGCGGAGTCGGCGACCCTTTTCCTGAGTGTGTTTCCAGGGCCATGCTGCTTTTGCGCGCCAATGCGCTGTTAAAAGGCTTTTCCGGTGTCCGCGCTGAGCTGATCGAACAGTTGCTTGCTTTTTTAAATAAACGCGTCCATCCTGTCATCCCTCAGCAGGGATCACTTGGCGCAAGCGGAGATCTGGCGCCGCTTTCCCACCTGGCGCTTGCGCTGATCGGGCAAGGAGAAGTCTTTTTTGAGGGGGAAAGAATGCCGGCAATGACAGGCTTGAAAAAAGCAGGTATTCAACCGGTAACGCTGACATCCAAGGAAGGGCTTGCCTTGATTAACGGGACTCAGGCCATGACTGCAATGGGGGTGGTCGCCTACATCGAAGCTGAGAAACTAGCCTATCAAACAGAGCGAATTGCCAGCTTAACGATTGAAGGCTTGCGGGGAATTATCGATGCATTTGACGAGGATATTCACTTAGCCCGCGGCTATCAGGAGCAGATTGATGTCGCAGAACGAATTCGCTTCTATCTTTCTGACAGCGGCCTGACAACCTCCCAGGGAGAACTGCGGGTCCAAGATGCCTATTCATTGCGCTGTATTCCGCAAGTACACGGTGCGACTTGGCAGACACTAGGCTATGTCAAAGAAAAATTAGAGATTGAAATGAACGCAGCTACAGACAATCCTCTCATTTTCAATGACGGTGACAAAGTGATTTCCGGCGGAAACTTTCACGGACAGCCGATCGCCTTTGCCATGGATTTTCTGAAAATCGCAATATCAGAGCTTGCGAATGTCGCAGAGCGCCGGATCGAACGACTTGTGAATCCGCAGCTGAATGACCTGCCGCCGTTCCTGAGCCCTCATCCCGGTCTGCAATCCGGTGCAATGATCATGCAGTACGCCGCGGCCTCACTCGTTTCTGAAAATAAAACACTGGCCCATCCGGCAAGTGTGGATTCCATTCCGTCATCCGCCAACCAAGAGGACCATGTCAGCATGGGAACCATCGCCGCTCGGCATGCTTATCAGGTGATCGCAAATACAAGGAGAGTCATTGCGATCGAAGCCATTTGCGCATTGCAGGCTGTTGAATACAGAGGCATAGAACATGCTGCGTCCTATACGAAACAGCTTTTTCAAGAAATGAGAAAAGTCGTGCCGTCCATTCAGCAGGATCGTGTTTTTTCCTATGACATTGAACGCTTGACTGACTGGCTGAAGAAGGAATCTTTAATACCTGACCATCAGAATAAAGAACTAAGGGGGATGAACATATGACTGATGTAAAAAAATCAATCCGTGCCAACAGAGGAACAGAGCTTGAATGCTTAGGGTGGGAGCAAGAGGCAGTGCTTCGGATGCTTCGAAACAACCTTGATCCAGAAGTCGCCGAGAAGCCGGAAGACCTCATCGTATATGGCGGGATCGGCAAAGCCGCACGGGATTGGGACGCTTTTCACGCCATTGAGCATTCCTTGAAAACATTAAAAAATGATGAAACATTGCTCGTGCAATCCGGAAAGCCCGTTGGCATGTTCCGTACACACCCGCAGGCCCCTCGCGTGCTCCTAGCAAATTCTGTTCTTGTTCCGAAGTGGGCAGACTGGGAGCATTTCCACGAACTTGAGAAAAAAGGGTTAATGATGTACGGACAGATGACGGCTGGCAGCTGGATTTACATTGGCTCACAAGGCATATTGCAAGGAACCTATGAAACCTTCGCTGAGCTGGCGCGACAGCACTTCGGGGGCAGCTTAAAAGGAACGTTGACGCTGACAGCGGGTCTCGGCGGAATGGGAGGCGCCCAGCCGCTGTCAGTCACGATGAATGAAGGCGTCGTGATTGCCGTCGAGGTTGACGAGAAACGCATCGACAAGCGGATCGAAACAAAATACTGCGATCGAAAAACAGCATCGATTGAGGAAGCCTTAGTTTGGGCTGATGAGGCAAAGCTGGCAGGAAAACCTTTGTCCATTGCACTTCTCGGAAACGCAGCTGAGGTGCATCACACACTTTTGAACCGAGGCGTCAAAATTGATATTGTGACAGATCAGACATCTGCCCATGACCCTTTAATCGGTTATGTTCCCGAGGGCTATTCCCTTGATGAAGCTGACCGTTTGCGTCAAGACACTCCAGAGCTTTACGTGCGCCTTGCGAAGCAAAGCATGAAAAAACATGTCGAAGCCATGCTGGCCTTTCAGCAAAAGGGCTCTATTGTATTTGACTACGGCAACAATATCCGGCAAGTCGCAAAGGATGAAGGGCTGGAGAATGCCTTCGATTTTCCGGGGTTTGTCCCTGCCTACATCCGCCCCTTATTCTGTGAAGGAAAAGGGCCGTTCCGCTGGGCGGCGCTTTCCGGAGATCCGGCAGATATTTACCGTACGGATGCGTTATTAAAAGAGCTGTTCCCGACAAATAAAGCCCTTCACCGCTGGATTGATATGGCACAGGAAAAAGTCACCTTCCAAGGCTTGCCGTCCCGTATCTGCTGGCTTGGATATGGAGAACGAAAAAAGATGGGCCTCGCCATTAACGAGCTGGTTAGAACCGGGGAGCTAAAAGCGCCTGTCGTTATTGGGAGAGATCATTTGGACTGCGGGTCTGTCGCCTCTCCAAACCGGGAAACAGAAGCGATGAAGGATGGAAGTGACGCTGTCGGTGATTGGGCTGTGCTAAATGCGCTTGTCAACACGGCGGCGGGTGCAAGCTGGGTTTCCTTCCACCATGGCGGCGGCGTCGGAATGGGCTATTCCCTTCATGCCGGCATGGTTGCAGTGGCCGATGGAAGTGAGCTGGCTGACGAGCGGCTCGCGCGGGTCTTAACGAGCGACCCAGGAATGGGCATTATCCGTCATGCGGATGCGGGTTATGAACGTGCCGTTGAAGTAGCGAAGGAACAGGACATTATCGTGCCGATGCAAAAATAAAGGAGTGATGACATGCCAAAGCAAATTGATACGATTCTCATCAACATCGGTCAGCTTTTGACGATGGAAAGCAGCGGTCCGCGGGCAGGCAAAAGCATGCAGGATCTTCATGTGATCGAAGACGCTGTTGTCGGCATCCATGAACAGAAAATTGTGTTCGCCGGACAAAAAGGGGCTGAAGCCGGTTACGAGGCAGACGAAATCATTGACTGTTCGGGACGCCTTGTAACGCCTGGCCTCGTTGATCCGCACACCCATCTTGTATTTGGCGGATCTCGTGAAAAGGAGATGAACCTTAAGCTTCAGGGCATTTCATATTTGGATATTCTGGCGCAGGGCGGCGGGATTCTGTCTACAGTCAAGGATACCAGGGCGGCTTCAGAAGAAGAGCTGCTGCAAAAAGCCCATTTTCATCTGCAAAGAATGCTGTCCTACGGCACAACCACAGCAGAAGTGAAAAGCGGCTACGGCTTGGAAAAAGAGACAGAGCTCAAACAGTTGCGTGTCGCAAAGAAACTGCATGAAAGCCAGCCTGTTGACCTTGTTTCCACATTTATGGGAGCCCATGCGATTCCTCCTGAATATCAAAACGATCCAGATGAATTTCTGGATCAAATGCTTTCCCTTTTGCCGGAAATCAAAGAGCAGGAGCTCGCCAGCTTTGCTGATATTTTTACAGAAACAGGCGTTTTTACAGTCAGCCAATCCCGCCGTTATTTACAAAAAACAGCTGAGGCAGGCTTCGGATTAAAAATACACGCAGATGAAATCGATCCGCTTGGAGGTGCTGAATTAGCAGGTGAGCTAAAGGCCGTCTCAGCCGACCATTTGGTAGGTGCATCGGACGAAGGCATAAAGAAATTGGCTGAGGCAGGAACGCTCGCCGTCCTCTTGCCGGGCACGACATTTTATCTTGGCAAAAGCACATACGCCAGGGCAAGAGCTATGATTGATGAAGGTGTATGTGTCAGCTTGGCAACGGATTTTAATCCTGGCAGCTCGCCGACTGAAAATATCCAGCTGATCATGTCGATTGCCGCGCTTCATCTGAAAATGACTGCAGAAGAAATATGGCATGCGGTCACAGTCAATGCCGCATATGCCATAGGGAAAGGTGAAGAAGCCGGTCAGCTCAAAGCTGGCCGCTCAGCTGATCTAGTCATTTGGCAAGCCTCGAACTATATGTATATTCCGTATCACTACGGGGTCAATCATGTACATCAAGTCATGAAAAATGGAACAATTGTTGTCAACAGGGAGGGAGCCATTCTTGGATAAGTACCCTTTTCTCAGAGAGGCCGGATCTTCGTTTAAAGACCGGGATGTCACAAAAATGAGCGACCTGATCGCAACATGGGACGGTCAGGACATTAAGGGACCGGCGTTGATAGGTGTCCCCCTATCAAAATCCTCCATCAGTCATTCAGGCGCTTCCTTTGCACCCGGAACAATACGCCAGGCTCTGAAACATTCATCAGCCTATTCTGCTGAGCTTGGAGAGCACGTCGTATCAGAGCTTCTATATGATCTGGGGGATATCGATATTCATGTCACTGATATCGTAAAGTCACATCATCACATTTTCCAAACCATGCACGCTCTGCTTTCGGATCATCCGGATTGGGTGCCGCTCATACTTGGGGGAGATAACTCGATCAGCTACTCCACAATAAAAGCGATAGCACAAACAAAAGGAACGACAGCGGTGATTCAATTTGATGCCCATCACGATGTTCGCAATACGGAGGACGGGGGGCCGACAAACGGCACCCCCTTCCGCCGCCTTTTGGATGAAGAGATTATTAAAGGTCAACATTTGATCCAGCTGGGTATCAGAGAATTCAGCAACAGCCAGGCCTATGAAGCATATGCAAAAAAACATAGCGTGAACATTCACACGATGGACATGATCCGGGAAAAAGGACTAATCCCAATGATAAAAGAGATTTTGCCTGTTGTTCAAGATAGTACAGATTTCATTTTTATATCTGTTGACATGGATGTCTTAGACCAGTCCCATGCACCCGGCTGTCCAGCGATTGGCCCGGGCGGCCTCTATACAGACGAATTGCTTGAAGCAGTCAAGTACATCGCACAACAGCCCAATATTGCCGGGATTGAAATTGTTGAAGTCGATCCTACCCTCGATTTTCGAGATATGACAAGCAGAGCTGCAGCTCATGTTCTGTTACACGCATTAAAAGGAATGAAACTCTCCCCATTCAAGTGATCTTCTGGCAGGTTGTATTTTGGGTATAGGAAACTCATCTGCCTAATGAATGGCAGTTAAAAGGAGGGCGAGACAGTGAATCTTCAGGAGAACAGCAGCCAACAGCTAAAACGCACAATGAAAAGCAGGCACCTATTTATGATCTCATTGGGAGGCGTCATAGGCACAGGACTTTTCCTCAGTACGGGCTATACGCTACATCAAGCCGGACCCGGCGGTACGATACTCGCTTATGTAATCGGCGGGTTGATGATGTACCTCGTCATGCAATGTCTCGGCGAATTGTCGGTTGCCATGCCGGTGACCGGCTCTTTTCAAAAATATGCTACAACATTTATCGGTCCATCTACCGGTTTTATGGTCGGCATCATGTACTGGATCAATTGGGTGGTGACGGTAGGCTCTGAGTTTACCGCATCCGGTATTCTCATGCAACGCTGGTTCCCTGACAGCAGTGTATGGATGTGGAGTGCGATTTTTGCAGCCCTTCTTTTTATATGCAACGCATTTTCAGTTAAGTTATTTGCAGAGACTGAATTTTGGTTTTCCAGCGTAAAGATTGTCACCATTATTTTATTTATCATTTTAGGAGGAGCCGCCATGTTTGGCCTGATCTCTTTAAACGGAACGGCGGATGCTCCTATGTTGTCAAACTTCACGGACCATGGCGGGCTGTTTCCGAATGGCTTTCTTGCCGTTTTTATCGCGATGATATCTGTGAGCTTCGCCTTTTCCGGTACAGAGTTAATCGGCGTTACAGCAGGAGAATCAGCAAATCCTCAAAAGGATATACCGCGATCCATCCGTAATGTCGCATGGAGAACCGTGATTTTTTTCATTGGCGCTGTCTTCATATTATCCGGATTAATTTCGTGGAAGGACGCAGGCGTGATTGAAAGCCCGTTTGTCGCCGTATTTGCGGAGATCGGAATCCCTTACGCTGCTGATATTATGAATTTCGTGATATTAACAGCCTTGCTGTCTGTCGCCAACTCAGGCTTATATGCTTCGACCCGTATGATGTGGTCGTTAGCAAATGAAAACATGATCAGCTCCCGTTTTAAGAAAGTGACCTCTAAAGGCATTCCTTTAAATGCCTTAATGATCAGTATGGCTGTATCTTGTTTATCTCTCGTTTCCAGTATCGTGGCCCCTGGAACTGTCTATGTGGTGATGGTCGCAATTGCTGGATTTGCAGGAGTCGTGGTCTGGATGAGCATTGCCTTGTCCCAACTCTTGTTTCGAAAGAGATTTTTGAAAAAAGGGGGGAATGTAAAAGATCTGACATTTCGCACGCCGCTTTATCCTCTTATGCCTATAGCCGCTCTCTTATTATGTTCTGCTTCTTGTATCGGTCTTGCTTTTGATCCCAATCAAAGAATCGCACTTTTCTGCGGAGTTCCTTGTATCATCCTTTGCTATCTCATCTACCATTTCAAAAGAAATGTTACAAAAGCGAAAAAAATCAGCCAAGAGGAATATCCAGCCGATCACATCCTATAATTAAAAAAGCACACCCCGCTCAGGATGGGATGTGCTTTATTTTTATTCAGTAATCAACGTATGAATCAGCTTCGGCGCCTTCGCTTCCGCGGCGATGCGGATGTTGTCATAGACTTTTGCGATGACTTCATCGACGTTTTCTCGGTTAGCGTAAAGCGTTACGAGCGGTTCCCCTTTTTCTACTTTGTCGCCGACCTTTTTGCGGAGCATGATGCCGACGGCTAAATCGATTTCGTCTTCTTTTGTGGCGCGGCCGGCACCTAACAGCATCGCCGCGACGCCGATTTCGTCCGCAACGATTTCAGAGACGACACCCGCTTCTTTGGCAGGCACATCAATTTGATATGCGGCTTGCGGAAGCTTAGACGGATCGTCAACAATTGAGCTGTCGCCGCCTTGGTTTTTCAGGAAATCCTTGAATTTCTCAAGCGCTTTTCCGTTTTTCATGACTTCTTCCAGCTTCGCTCTTGCTTCGTCCAATGTATCGGCTTTTTTCGCAAGCACAACCATCTGGCTGCCGAGCGTTAAGACAAGCTCATGAAGATCCTCAGGTCCCTCGCCTTTGAGTGTGTCGATCGCTTCTTTGACTTCAAGCGCATTTCCGATCGCAAAGCCGAGCGGCTGGGACATGTCTGAAATGACAGCCATTGTTTGACGGCCGACGTTATTTCCGATCCGTACCATCGCTTTGGCAAGTTCAGCTGCGTCTTCTTCTGTTTTCATGAAGGCGCCCGCACCCGTTTTTACGTCAAGCACGATGGCGTCCGCCCCGGCAGCGATTTTTTTGCTCATAATCGAGCTTGCAATGAGCGGAATGGAATTGACCGTTCCCGTTACATCACGAAGCGCGTACAGTTTTTTATCAGCCGGCGTTAAATTGCCGCTTTGGCCGATGACCGCAACCTTGTCGCGGTTCACAAGTTTAATAAATTCATCCTTCGTCAGTTCCACGTGGAAGCCATCGATTGCCTCTAACTTATCAATCGTGCCGCCCGTATGGCCGAGGCCGCGGCCGGACATCTTAGCAACTGGCACATCAAGAGCCGCAACAAGCGGAGCGAGAACGAGCGTTGTCGTGTCGCCGACGCCGCCGGTGGAGTGTTTATCCACTTTAATTCCTTCAATGGCAGAAAGATCAATCGTTTCACCGGAGTTCACCATAGCCATCGTCAAGTCCGCGCGTTCACGGTCACTCATATCCTGGAAGAAAATCGCCATAGCAAGCGCGCTTGCCTGATAATCAGGAATGCTTCCGTCTGTATAGCCGTTCACGAAAAATTGAATTTCTTCAGTGGTGAGTTCTTTTCCGTTTTGTTTTTTGATGATGATATCTACCATTCTCATGTTTGGTCACCGATCCTTTTCGATTAAGTTCAGTAAATCAAGCCCACAATTGCTGCTGATAAAAAGCTGACAAGCGTAGCACCGTATAATAATTTCAAGCCGAAACGAGCGACAACATTTCCTTGCTTTTCATTCAGTCCTTTTACGGCACCGGCAATGATTCCGATTGAGGAGAAGTTCGCAAATGACACAAGGAATACCGATACGATCGCTGTTGTACGGCCGCTGAAATGGAAACCGTTTTGCGTAAGCGACGTCATGGCGACAAATTCATTCGATACCATTTTTGTTGCCATAATGCTTCCCGCATTAACAGCTTCATTCCATGGGATACCCACAAGAAAAGCGAATGGAGCAAACACATATCCAAGAATGCCTTGGAACGAAATACCGAATACTGCATTAAAAATGCCATTGATCAAGGCGATAATCGCGACAAATCCAATCAGCATCGCAGCGACGACAACCGCCACTTTGAAACCGTCAAGGATGTATTCTCCGAGCACTTCGAAGAAGGATTGTTTTTCCTCTTCCTCAACACGAAGCATATCCTCTTCTTTTGCAACCTCGTACGGATTAATAATAGAAGCAATTATGAAACCGCCAAATAAGTTCAAGACCAGTGCTGTTACAACATATTCCGGTTTCAGCATTGTCATATACGCGCCGACAATCGACATTGACACAGTTGACATCGCAGATGCGCAAAGCGTGTACAAGCGCTGCTGATTTAAAAGACCGAGTTCTTTCTTCAAGGAGATAAATACTTCTGACTGCCCTAAAATCGCAGAAGCCACTGCGTTATACGATTCCAATCTTCCCATACCGTTTACCTTGCTGAGGGCAAGGCCAATATATCTAATAATAAACGGGAGGACTTTCCACTTTTGCAGAATCCCGATCAGAGCGGATATAAACACGATTGGCAAGAGAACATTCATAAAGAATGTCGTTTGGTCCGCATTCACCAAGCCGCCAAACACAAAGTTAATTCCCTCTGCCGCGTATTCAAGCAGGTAACCGAATCCTTTTGCAAATCCTCCCACGAGGAAATTCCCTATTCCGGTATTGAGGAGAATGTAGCCAAGAATAAATTGCAAAATGAGCATAACAACAATTGGGCGGATCTTAATTCTTTTTTTGCCGCTGCTCGCGATCCACGCGAGGCCTAAAAACACGAGTAAACCGATAATCCCAATCAAATACTTCATATGTGTTTCTCCTTTATTTGTATTCGCTTACAATTACTGTTTCCTCAGAAAACGGAAAGCAGTCTGCCTTCCGTCAGCTCTTAATAGTTGTCTCCGCCTGATGCATTTTCTCCTTTTACGATAGAAACGCCTGCGCTGGCGCCAATTCGGCTTGCTCCGGCCTCTACCATTGTGTCTACATCTTCTTTCGTTCTGACGCCGCCAGATGCTTTCACGCCGATATCAGGTCCTACTGTTTTGCGCATTAAGGCGATATCTTCCTTCGTTGCGCCGCCTGTAGAAAAGCCTGTTGATGTTTTTACGAAATCCGCTCCCGCAGACACCGCTAAACGGCATGCACGTTCTTTTTCTTCATCAGTCAGAAGGCACGTTTCGATAATGACTTTGACAAGCGCTTTTCCGGCTGCAGCTTCCACTACACCGCGGATATCAGCTTCCACCACATCGTCTTCCTTGTCTTTTAAAGCGGCAATATTAATGACCATATCCACTTCAGTGGCGCCTTTTGAAATGGCGTCTTTTGTCTCGAACGCTTTTGTTTCAGTTGTATTGGCACCGAGCGGGAAGCCGATGACCGTACAAACGTCGACTCCAGTTCCCTTAAGCTCTTTTGCAGCAAGCTCCACCCATGTCGGATTGACACATACTGAAGCAAATTTGTATGTTTTCGCTTCTTCAATTAGTTTTAGAATGTCCGCTTTTTGTGTATGCGGTTTCAAAGCTGTATGATCAATTATGTTGGCTAATGACATCCTTCGCACACTTCCTTTTTTGTTAAGATATTTTTTAGCATAACCGACTTTTGAACATATGTAAATTGGTAATTGAAATTTTGTTCAATGAAAGGTTTGAACGTGTCACAAATCATTAACAAGCGCCCTCGCGGTATGCTGGTCAATGATTAAAACGTTGGCATATTTTCCGGTTAATGCTCCGTGAATGGAAGATACTTTTCTGCTTCCGCCGGCA
The DNA here is from genome assembly GCF_000877815.1 of Bacillus sp. YP1. Lineage (NCBI taxonomy): Bacteria > Bacillati > Bacillota > Bacilli > Caryophanales > Bacillaceae > Bacillus > Bacillus sp. YP1. The sequence goes on from NZ_CP010014.1 coordinate 3,698,243, forward strand.
ACTAAAATGGAGCGTTCCTTCAGTCTAAGGTCTTGAAGCTCAACACCGATGGTCCGGTCATTGATGGCGCTGCTGCAAATATTCCCTTTCGCATCAAAAAAGCGTGAACAAATATCCCCCACGGCCTGTTTTTTCAGCAGGGCTTTCTCTTCTTCGTTAAAATATCCGAGTCGGAACAACAGCGCTTCATCACGGACAGTCCCCACCGTGAAGAGAGCGATATTCGCCTGCTTTCCCATCTCGATGATCCGCTCAATATGACGGTCTTTCTCCACCATTCGCTTCACATCCGCATTATCAAACACGACGGGAAGCGGGAGATAGCGCGGCATCGTTTGAAAAGCCTCTGCAAACAGCTGAATCGTTTCAGCCGAATACGTGTTTACCCGGGAATGGCTGATGCCGCCTTTTAGCTGGACGACCTCGACGCCTTTTACCTGCTTCGGCTGCATGTTTTGCGCGATTTGATACATGGTGGTTCCCCAGCTGACGCCGACAATGTCGCCGTCTTTTACCGTTTCATGCATATATTCTGCACCATAGCGGCTTAGGTCATGTGTAATTCCTGCATAATCGGGTGTCGGGGAAAACACAACATGCGCCTCAAGGAGCCCGTATTTCTCTTCAAGTATGGAACCGAGCGCATCCAAATCCTCAAATGGGTCCATGACGCGAATCTGGACATACCCTTTTTCTTTCGCATATTGCAGCAGCCGGGAAACGGTTGGCCTTGAAATGTTGAGCTGCTCAGCAATTTGCTGCTGACTGTAGTCAGACTGATAGTAAAGCCTTGCCGCTTCTATGCTTAATTGTTGTTTTTCCCGATCCATTCTGCACCTCCCTGTGGATCAGTCCTGATAAAACTGCTTTTGATTTGCTTTTATTATACAGGCTGGCGCCGGCTTTCATCCACCTGATTTCTAAGAAACTGAAAAACGCTCTGGGCGCAACCTGCCCAGAGCTTATTTCTCCCAGGTCATATGCTGATAAATGCCTTTCATAATGGCGTACATTCCATATAGGATCAGGCCTAATGCCAATATAGACAGAATCAATTTGCCATGCGGCTGCTGCGCGAGTTCGGCGAGCGCACCGTCAAAGCCTCTTGTGTCGTCGGGATCAGCGGTCATGGCTGTCTTGATGAGAAAATAGCCGATGGCTGAGAAAATAATGGAGCGGGCGATATTGCCTGCGCGCCCGGTGTTTTTCGTGATGCATATCATCTGTTTGTTCATTTTTGATGTATCGAATTCTTTCATAAAAGCAGCCCGAACGCCTTTCATAAATTGAACAATCGCAAATACGATAAAACCCGCACCCGTAAGCCCTGTGAGCCATTGGCCGAATGGCTGCGCCAATACATAAGCGGACCACGTCTGTTCTGAAGTGCCGCCGTCCCCTTGGCCAAACACAAATCGCAAGGCATTCCAAGCGATGGATGTGTAAACGGCGGCACTGAAAAAGTTTCCTATTCTCCGTGACAGGCCTCGCCTGCTGTTTCCGTGCCCCTCTGTGTCCTTGATCGCGCTTAACACCATCCAGATCACATAGCCGATAAGGCCGATGCCTATTAAAAAAAGCAATAGTGACCCATACGGCATGCGTGATAGCGTTTGGAGCGCTCCGCTCGAATCTTTGGCGCGGCCTGCCCCGGCAGCCGTCATAAAAGCCAAAACCCCAAGCAGAATAAAAACGCCGCCGAATGCAAAATAACCAAGCCTCCCGAATCGTTTGATCCAAGGCTTGGTTTCCTGTTTTATTTTTGACATGTACCGGTCTTTCACCGCCATGTGTCCAACCCTCTTTCACAGAAATCTTTACTGTAACATTCCCGATTGGACAAAGTTGAAACAGCTTCTGCCTCAGCTATGGCTGGCTGAGATACGTTTTTGCTGTTTAGCTGATTGTGCAGGTGTCATCCAAGCAGCCGCTGCGGCAGCTGTGACTCCGCCTGCTAATTTCCCAATGATCATGGCCGCCGCCATTTCTTTTTTCATTCCAGCTACAAAACCGAGATGGCTGCCGAGTACAAAGGCGCCGCTGACCGCAAACGCGACATTGATGACCTTTCCTCTCGGCGTCATATTCTTTAATGAAGCCAGCATCGGGATATGATGCGCCAAAGAGGTCACTAATCCTGCTGTTGCTGTCTCATCTAAATGAAGGTGTTTCCCCAGGGCCTGAAGCGGTTTTTTAAAGGTTTTTGTAATAAAAGCCGTCATTGGAAACGCCCCTGCCAAGGCAATGGCGATGGTCCCTGTCGTTTGTATCCCTGTCTCGACATTCTCCATTCCCGGAATCAGCACAATGCCGGTCATCGTTTCAACTGAAACAGCTGCAAGCCCGATAATCGCAACCACACTGACCGCTTTCCCGAAGAGATGAAACAACTGAATCATTCTGTCGGTGTATCGCCATAACCCAAAAGCGATCACAGCAGATAACAGACTCGGGATCAGAAGATTTTTACCTATCATGCCGATGTCAAAGCCTGCGCATAATCCGCCGATTAAGCAACCGATCGGCACTGTGCACAGCCCGATTAATATGCCTTTCGCAAAATACGGATGATCCTCTTTTTCGATGATGCCAAGAGCGACGGGAATCGTGAAGACGATTGCCGGTCCCATCATTGTTCCTAAAAACACCCATGAAAACAGCCCGGCCTGCGGATCTTTCGCCATTTCTCCAGCCAGCGCATATCCTCCCATATCAATCGCCAAAATGGTGTTCGCAAAGGAAGAAGGGTCCGCGCCAATCGCCGTGTAAAACGGAGCAACAATGGGAATCAGGATTGCTGCCAGCACGGGCGCCAGCGACACAATTCCGATCATGGACAGCGCCAGCGGCCCCATAGCCTTAAAGCCGTCCGCAAACCGCTCGCCTAGCCCCCATCTGTTTCCCAAACAATAATCCGCCGCTCCCCATAGTAAAAAGGCAGCCAAAATGAATACAACCGCGTCATTCACCGTCATGGTTTTCTCCTTTTTCAAACGTATGATTGGTTTTATCATATCATCTGAAATCACCGAATAGAGTTGATCTTATTCAATATGAGCTAAAAATTCTTTTATATCGGCTTTTTCAACGGCTGTTATGATTCTCCGCGCTTTTTCTTGCGGGACCGTTAATGTCAATTTTTCTTTTATGTCTTCTTCAGACAGCTCATTTCCTGGCGCCCCTTTTGGGCAGTCCACACGCGCTTCGCAAATCCGGCCGTCTGATAAATAGGCCCGGACAATCGTGAAACGGCCTTTTGGAACGGCATGAGGAGCCGGCTGAATAGCATTGTCATATACGCGCTGAATTCGCCCCATTGTCGTTTGAACCCCGCTTGGGATCGGCTGGCTGCTGAAATGTTCAACGGTCAGGCCGTGTCCATGCAAAGCAAGAGCAATCACATATTCAACGCTGAAACGGCCTTCCTCTCCAGTTTTTGGAGATCTTTCCGTCAATGCAGCATCTCCGCCTGGCGGAAATATCACTTCAATACGTTCGGTATTGGCAGCAGAAATGGTTTCTTCGGAGATAAGCTGTCGTACCGCATCTGCTGCATGGTGTGCCGCGGAACAAAATGGATAGATTTTAAACCATAGACCCGGCTGCACAATTCTCCACGGTGCCCCCCAATCGTTTAGCAAAGTGTGTTGTGCTTTCTCAACGTCACCGTACAGACTGAAGAAACCAGTTTCTCCATCAAATGCCGTGCGGGACCCGCCAAATTCTGATTGGGCCAGCTTAACGGCCAGCAAGCCAGCCTGAGCCGCCAAACCGGCGTGCAGCGGTTTCATTTCTGTTCCAAATTGCACCCTCATCCCAGCAGATTGCGTAGCCGCAAAACCAATTGCTTTTTCCAGCTCTTCCTGAGTCAGCTCCTCAGCATAACCTACGGCGCAGGCAGCAGCGATGGCACCAAGCGTTCCTGTATTATGCCAGCCCTTTTCATAGTGGCGGCTGCCAATTGATTCTCCCAGCCGTGCCATCACTTCAACACCAACAATATAAGCGCCAAGAAGCCGCTCGTCATGTCCGCGAGCGGCAGATGCAATAAGGACCGGTACGATGACTGCACTGGGGTGTCCTCTTACATCGGAGTGGACATCATCAAAATCCAATGCATGGGCGATAAATCCATTCAGCATCGCGGATTGTAATGGCGCGGCCTTTTTGCCCTGTCCGATAATAGGAACAAGGGGCCGGCCTCCTTCATCCTCTATCAGACGGAGGAGCTTTTGAATTCCTTTATCTTCTCTTCCTGCGAATGAAGCGGCAGTAAAATCAAGTAATCCTTTTTTTGCTTCGCGAATCGCGTCAACTGAATGCTCAGGTTGTGATGTTCTCACAGCCGCTGCAAGACCTGCTGTCAGCCCTTGTTTGCTCATTTGATGGTCTCCAATACAATAACCGCCAGCTCCGCAAAGTATTGTGAGGCAACCGTAAGGGCATCTTCATCCAGTGTAAAGGCCGGATGATGCCACTCCTCCGTCCCGTTCGTTCCCATCCAGACAAAAAATCCCGGAATCTTCTCTTGATACAGAGCGAAGTCTTCTCCGCCCGGAGACTGCTCAGCGTGAACGGTTTGATAGCCAAGCCGTGCCGCAGCTTCGGATGCCGCATTCAAAAATGTGCCGTCATTCTGAACGGAAGGCAAATAAGGAAACCACTTGAATTCTGCTTGTGCCCCATAGCCCGCTGCAATTCCTTCAGCCACTCGTCTCATATGCTCTGGAACAGCCTGCCGCGCTTCTTTTTGAAAGGTTCGAACCGTCCCCTCCATTTCAGCTTGGTCTGGAATTACGTTCCACGAGGTGCCCGCCTGTACTCTTGTGATACTGACGACTGCGTTTTGCAGTGAGCTGATATTGCGGCTGACCACAGATTGCAGCCCGCTGATGATTTGTCCGGCTGTAGCGATTGGATCAATACTGTTATTCGGGATGCCGGCGTGTCCGCCTTTCCCTTTGATGACGATCTCAAACCGGTCAACACTTGCCATAAGCGGACCTTCCTTTACACCAATGGTTCCGACAGGCAGATCCGGCTTATTGTGCATGCCGAAAATCGCGGAAACGTCATCAAGTACACCAGCTTCTATGACCTTTCTTGCTCCTGCGGCAATTTCTTCGGCCGGCTGAAAGATAAAGCGGACTGTACCTTTCAGCTCGGCCTTTCTTTGATTCAGCAACATCGCTGTGCCAATAATAGAAGCAGTATGAAAATCGTGTCCACATGCATGCATTGTGCCATCAACCTTAGATGCAAATGGGAGATTCGTCTGTTCTTGGATCGGGAGCGCATCAATGTCCGCTCGTATTGCTATCACGGGGCCGTCTTCCCGTCCTTTGATTTCTGCAATCACACCAGTCTCCAATTGAGGAACATCAAGTATTTCGATTTGCTCCTCCTCAAGCCAGCGGCGGATTTTTTTCGTCGTTTCAATCTCTTGAAATGACAGTTCAGGATGTTCATGAAGATCACGCCGCATATTGATTAAACGGGTATGAAACGCTTTGTCGGCCATTGTTCTTCTCTCCTTCTTATATAAGCTCTGCAGGCTCTCCCACCTGCTTGATAAATCGTTTCGTCCGTTCGTTTTTCGGATGGTCAAACAATTCCTCTGGCGTTCCCTGCTCGATAATATGGCCGTCTGCCATAAAAATCACTTGATCAGCAACCTCTTTTGCAAACGCCATTTCGTGTGTAACAATGATCATCGTTGTTTGTTTTTCCGCAATGGACTTGATGACCTGAAGCACCCCTGTGACGAGCTCAGGGTCAAGCGCTGACGTTGGTTCATCCAGCAAAATCGCATGCGGATTGACCGCAAGCGCCCGCGCAATGCCGATTCGCTGCTGCTGGCCGCCGGACATTGTGATCGGATAGCTGTCAGCCTTATGCTCCAGACCGACTTGTTTCAGAATCTCCATTCCAATACGTTTCGCTTCGTCGCGTGGTTTATGTTGAGCCACGATTAAAGCTTCTGTAATGTTTTGCAGAGCCGTTTTATTTTTAAACAGATTGTAGTTTTGAAAGACCATGGCCGTTTGCTGGCGAAGCCGATGTGCTTCCTTGCGTGTAAACTTTTCCGCGTTCAGTTTGGCTTCTCCGATTTCAATAAGGCCTTGATCCGGACGCTCTAATAGATTTAAGCACCGGAGAAGCGTTGATTTTCCGGAACCGGACGGACCGATGATTGCCACCACTTCTCCGCGTTTCACTTCTAGATCGATTCCGTCGAGCACGACGAGATCTTTAAACGCTTTGCGAATATTTTTTACTGTTATCAACTGATTTCACCTCTAAGTCCGGTATGGCTTGCTCATGGCACGTTCAAACAAGTCCTGCAACATGCTGTAGATCATGGTAAGAACCCAATAGACGATCGCAACCGCCAAGTACGTCTCAAAATATTTGAGGTTTCCTGAAGCGTACATCTTCCCTTGGGCGAACATCTCCATGACCCCTAATGTAAAGGCCAGTGACGTTTCTTTCAGGAGCCCGATAAATGTATTGCCCGTTGCCGGGATCGCATTTCGGATCGCTTGCGGCAAAATAATCCGTCTGTATGCCTGAAATTTTGTCATACCGACAGACAGGCACGCCTCCAGCTGCCCGTCATCAACAGAATTGAGGGCAGCCCTGAAGATTTCTGCCAAATATGCTGCATTTTTTAAGCTTAACCCGATGATAGCGGCTGTGAGAGCTGTCATTTTGCTCATCTCTGGAAATAGCTGCGGCAGCCCGTAATAGATTAAGAACAGCTGCACCAGTGTCGGCACGCCTCGGAAAAAGGATATATACAGCTTTGACAGCTGATGAAGCACTGGAATTTTGTTCTTTGTAATGAGTGCGAGAATAAGTCCTCCGATAATGGCAAAAATCATAGCCGCTATGGCCATAAACAACGTGATCGGAAGGGCCTGAATTAAAGTCGGGAACGCTGATATCATGAATTCCCAATCAATCGTGTTCATTCTGGTGATTCACCGCCGTTTCTTAATGCTTCTGTTCTACTGTGATATCTTCATTAAAGTATTTTTCAGAGAGTTTTTTCAGTGTTCCGTCTTTACGCAATTCATCTAGCGCCTTATTGACTTTTTTGCGGAGCTTGTCGTGCGCATCGTCCTTGGCAAATGGGAATGCAACCTGTTCGTAAACAATCGGATCTCCTGCAAGCTTTAATGGCAAACCGGTCTTCTTGATTTGCGCGATCAATACAGTTCGGCTGTTGACATAAGCGTCTACACGTCCGTACGCAACATCCTTCAGCGTACCCTCTTGTGTTTCGTACGTTTTGATATTGATTTTTTTATCAGGATCTTTGCTTTCAAGGTTTTTCGCGTGGTTTGAACCGAGAACGGCTGCGACTGTCTTGCCTTTTAAATCGTCTACTGATTTGATGTCTGTATTGTCTTTTTTGACGACAATCTGTGTTCCCGCATAAGCGTATGGTTTCGTAAAGTTATACGTTTCCTTACGTTCGTCTGTCACAGCTACCTGGTTGGAAATGGTGTCAAGCTTGCCTGTTTGAAGCTCTCCCATCAGCCCGCTGAATTCAAGCAGCTTCCAGTCCAGTTTCATGTCAATTTTCTTAGCGACTGCTTCCATCACTTCCACGTCAAAACCTGTCAGCTTTCCGTTTTCTTTATAAGCAAATGGGTAACTTTGTCCTGTCGCACCGACATGAAGCACATTGTCAGCCTCTTTACTGCTGCTGTTTCCATTGCCGCAAGCTGAGAGCACCGCTAATAATGCAGCAACGACCAGCACTGTCCATTTTTTCATCTTCATTTGATTTTCCCGCCTTTTCTATTTTTATAGATCATGTCGCAATTGTTTTTTCATATAGACTGTGATATGCCCTTTTCCAAGGTCTTGTTCACCTGAGCGGACATATCCTTTTCGTTCGTACATCTCAATCAGCCACGGATGCTTATCCGCTGTTCCGAGTGAGACAAACGGAACCTTTAACGTATCGCGAAGGATTGTTTCCTCCAGCCATTGAAGCAGCTTTGTTCCGATTCCTTTTTTTCCGGTGTCGGGGTCCACAGCAAACCACCAGATATGCGGAACGCCATACGGTCCCGGCTGTTTTCCCCAAGGCATTCTCAAGGTGATGGTCGCGATGATCCGCCCGTCTTCTTCCATGACGTAGCAAGCATTTTCCCGAATATTTTTCAGCACCAAATCCAAATCCGCATGAGCGGCAGCAAAACGAATGCCGAGCTTTCGAATCGGTTCATAAGCCCGCAATGTCAGCTCGAGAAGCTGTTCGGCATCACGTTCAACTGCAAGGCGGTATCGTGGCTTCATCTAGCGTTCCTCCTTACTTTGCATAGCGGTTTACCGGCTTTTCCAAACCGAAATGCTCTCGTAATGTTGTGCCTTCATATTCTTTTCTGAACACGCCGCGCTCCTGTAAAATCGGAACCACTTGATCAACAAACACTTCAATTCCTTCTGGAAGAAGCGGAGGCATGATGTTAAACCCGTCACACGCTTTCGTATCCACCCATTCCTGCATCTTGTCGGCGAGCTGCTCCGGCGTGCCGACGAAGATATGGTGGCCTCTGGAGCCTGCAACGTATTTGTAAAGCTCTCGTATCGTCATATTGTCACGTTCAGCCATCTCCTGAACAAGCTTGAAGCGGCTCTTCACCGCATTGGAAGCTTCTGCGTCAAGCTTCGGCAGCGGCCCATCAAGCGGATATGCCGACAAATCAATTCCGCCTAAGTAATTTTGGAGAATTTGCAGACCGACAGATGGGATAATCAGATCTTGAAGCTCCTTGTATTTGGCTTGCGCTGCTTCTTCTGTATCGGCAATGATTGGGAAAATACCCGGCATGATGGCAATTTTTTCTGGATCACGTCCGAATTCCGCAGCCTGTTCTTTAATGGATTGATAAAATTCCTGAGCTGATTCCAGGTGGTTTTGTGCTGTGAAGATCACTTCTGCTGTTCTGGCAGCGAGCGCTTTTCCGTCTCCTGATGATCCTGCCTGGATAATGACAGGCTGGCCCTGCGGCGTTCTTGAAACGTTTAGAGGTCCGCGAACCGAGAAATATTCTCCTTTGTGGTTCAGCTCGTGCATTTTTTCTTTGTCAAAGAATTCACCCGTTTCTTTATTACGGATAAAAGCGTCCTCTTCCCATGAATCCCAAAGCCCCTTTACAACCTCGACAAATTCCTCTGCCCGCTGATAGCGCAAATGGTGTTCAAGGTGCTTTTCACCGCTGAAATTCAGCGCTGTTGATTCAATAGATGAAGTGACGACGTTCCATCCGGCACGGCCATTGGAGAGATGATCCAATGACGCAAACTGTCTGGCAATATGGAATGGCTCGCTGTATGTAGTGGAGGCTGTTGCTGTCAGTCCGATTTTTGATGTGACCTGCGCCAAAGCAGAGAGCAGGGTGAATGGCTCAAACCTTGTTAATACATTTGGATGTGATTTGCTGTCAATAGAAAGGCTGTCCGCTAAAAACAGCATATCCAGCTTGCCCCGCTCCGCTGTTTTCGCAAGCTCTTTAAAATAATCCAAATTCATGCTCGCATCTGACGGCGCGTCAGGGTGCCGCCAAGACGCAACATGATGGCCTGTACCTGCTAAAAATACCCCTAATTTGATTTGTTTCTTTTTGCTTGTCATGACGATACTCCTTTTATCATGTTTTTAGGCTGAATAATCCGAAAAATAAACTCCTATATTCCTAGTCGTTTAATATGAATAAATCAAAATGTACCTTTGTCTTGGACGTTTGTCAATGAGTTAAGATTAAATTTTTCTTTTTAAGCTGAAAAGAATTTCGCAGTATCATGGGACGGCATTTGTGCAACCTGTATACTGGCAAAACCAGTCTGATGCTGAACCTCGTTTTGATCCAAGTTTTATATAAATGTAGCTTGTACCTTATCTCTACTTCCGACCATACGCATTTTGCCGTCGCTTTTGCTCTTTGCTAATAAACGCGCGTGTCGCCGTCGTAGAACGGTCCATTTTCCAACTCATTCAGAAGCTGAGACATCACATAAAAAAATAAGCTGATCCCGGATTCATACCGAAATCAGCTAATTGAATCTTAATTAAGTTCTAGAATACTTTCTTCTGCTTTAGCAGAAAACACTTTAGGCTCAAGGCGGTCTAGGTCTTCATGAAATAAACTCACTTTTTGGATTTGCCGATTGTCATAGTGGTGGAAATAGTAGTTTCCAGTTTCGTTGCACATCACGGAAGTATATTGCGTATAATGAATTTCGTCTTCTTCCGTTATCACTGCGCCCTTTGGTATCGTCATATTTGCCAAAATGTGAAAAGCGGCTGTTACACCTTTCGTTTCATCGGCCGCCGGCTCTAGATGTTCTTTCAAATAAACAGCTCTGACAAACCGGGAAGGCGGTGTATAATCCCCCGGCAGACCAACAGTTCCTAAGCCTTGGCCAAAAGCAGAAAGGGCTAATCCGCCCAATTCTTTGCTCTCTAATTGCTTCGGTCTGATTCCTGTATATTGCTGCAGATTGGTTACATGCCATATAAAGTCGGGGCTGTTCGTCATGACACCAGGTTGATTATCATAGACTTTGAGGCCGTCTGCTCTCGGTTCTATCGTCAGGCTTCGGCCCGTCCGGTCTGACAATATCCAGTGAAGCGGTAAAACTGTATCCAATAGATCTAATTTTTTCTCTACAATCGTTAAAGATCGAATCTTTTCTTTTACGTCTTCCAAAGACTTACAGACTGACAGCACCCATGTCACAAACTCATGCGGGGCAATGTGAACGGTATCTTCCCGTATCGTTTTTTCGTACTCCGCATAGCCAGGAAAATAAAGTGCAGCACACGATAAACCGCTTTCATTAACACCGTCGGCAAATAATATATTTCCAAGTTTTCTCCCCATACCGATAAACGCGTACTGTGTCTGATGGGCCTTTCCGTCAGCTTCACTCTTCCAGCTGTAACGGCGCGGATAGAGAATGACCTCCGTCCCCAGCTGAAATGCAAAATCCATTGTTCTCGCTAATACATGTTTACGGTCAGCAGTTTCCAATGTAAGACTTGTGCACATTTGATCAGTCCCCTTTTCAATTCAGATTAATATCATACATATTGTGAACGAATTGGTTTTATCAGCATAACGAAAGTCAAATCGGTTCGTCAAAGAATTGACATTACATCAAATAAAACGAAAAAATCCAGCCTTTAGAAGGCTGGATTTTTTATTATTTAGCCAAAACAAGCTCGTGAATCGCATGCGCAACACCATGTTCATTATTGGAGCGTGTTTGAAAGTTTGCGGCTTCCAATACTTCTGGGATGGCGTTTGCCATGGCAACCCCGCAGCCCGCCCATTCGATCATTGTCAGGTCGTTCCCGTTGTCGCCTATGCACATGACTTCCGCCTGTTCAATTCCAAGCAGCTGAGCCAGCTGGCGTACAGCATTTCCTTTGCTGGCTTCCGGGTGCAGAATCTCATAAAAGAAAGGCGCGCTTTTGACCATTGAATATTTTTCTCTCACGTCTTTTGGAATCGATGTAATGACGCGGTTTAAGTTCTCCGGTTTATCAATAAACATCACTTTCGGGATGAGGATATCTTTTGGCACCTCGTCAATCTTGCGGAAATGAAGCGGCACCTGTGTCACATAGGATTCGTATACGGTAAATTCGCTAATATCCCGGTTAGGCGTATACAAATTAGATGAGTCAAAGAAATGCATCGGCGTCTTCAGCTCTAAGCTCAGGTCATATAATGAAGTCAAATCATCATAGCCGAGAGACAGCTCCGAGACCACTTCATTTGTATGCGTATTTTGAACAAGCGCTCCATTATACGCAATGACATAGTCGCCTTCTTCAATTAAATTCAGTTCATCTAAATATCTCTGCACGCCCCCGATAGGCCGGCCGGTGCAAAGCACAATTTTGACACCTTCCGCTTTTGCCGCGTGAAGGGCGTCGCGGACCTCCTCTGTTACTTCATGATGATCATTTAAAAGTGTTCCATCCATATCAATTGCAATTAGTTTGTACATCCTGCATCTCCTTCATGTCGTTTTCAGGCTATAGTCCCATCATATCGTTTTTTCTTTTTGATATTCAACCGGAAGAGATGGTTTTCTCCGGATTCTGTTTAGACGCCGCCCTTGTCTTCGGATACGCAAGCGCGGTTTCCGCTTTCTTTCTGCCTTGACGCCGTTTTCTGCTTTTTTCTGTTTCATCAGCAGAAAGCCGGCAGCTAGAAAAGGAATGCCGGTTATATTCAAGATGGCAAGCTTCACACCCGCCGCGATGAAAAAGAACCCCCATGAAGATGATGGATTCCGTCTGATCATGACGTAAGCCGCCATTTCCAGAACGATCAGGATGGCATGAAGCACTATGCCATAAATCAGCAATACAAGGGCAAAAAACAACACATAATTCACGATTGCCCCTGAGTACATCATAGCGCGCATCATTTGTATAAACGATAAGGACTGCATGGAGCCGCTGATGACATTAGGGTTATAGATCGTATAGTCACTAAATAAATGTTTGACTTTGAGAAAAGCCCATAATATAAATATCCATTGAATGATATGTAAAACAAGCCCCGCTGCCACCAGTCTTTCAGCTTTTTGATTTCTCATCTTTCTCCTCCCTGCCGTTCTTTGATTCGATTCTTGTCATCGTTTTTTTCTGGCCATTTTGCTCCCATATCAATGTCCCGTTTTCTCCTCTTTTCAGCGTGCTTTTGAGCGGATAATAGGGGCCGAGGTACTGAATCTCGATAGACCCGTCAGTGCTTTGGGAAATCACCTTGTATGCCATAAAAGGCAGCTGTACCTCTCCTCTTCCTTCCATCACTTCCGTTTCCACAACCTCGTCTTCGGTAAATGTGACTGTTGCTGATTTCACGCCGTCCGTTGGCCCGGGGGCAAGCCCCTCATCCCACGTTCCGTAATAAAACGGCGTCTCTTCTTTTTGCTGCTGGCAGCCCGATACCATGATGCATACAGCAATTAAAAACAAAATGCCATATTTGTTTCTCAAGGGGATCACCATCCATTCCTCCTCTTTTTGGGCGAATGCCGTGCCACTGTGCCAATGACTACATAAGTTATAAGGAATTCACCCACAAGGAGATTGATCATAATGAACCCTTATCAATATTACAGCCCTCAGCTGCCTCAGCAGGAACCTTACTATAGCCACTATGAGTACAATCCTTATCCGCAGCAGGATGTATACGATCCATACCAAATGGACAGACAGCCGGCATTGGAAAGAAGAATCGCAGCACTTGAACGGCAAAATGAACAGCAGTCAAGAGAATTAACCCGTCTGACAAACGAAGACCGCCGTCAAAATCGGGAAATTGCACGGATTGCCGAACAGGTCAATCAGCTAAGCCAGGCTGTTGAACGCCATACACGCCGCTTAAACCGGCTCAATCAGCGCCTCCGTACAGTAGAAAACCGGCTGAATATCCCATTTACTGCAGGGGAAGGCGGTTTCTGAGCGAAACAAAGAAAAAAGCGGAATACGATTCTCCCATCTCAGGGTTTCGTTTTCCGCCATTCTTATATGTTAAAACGGAACATTTACATAAAAAGGGTTTGTACCCAGTATACAATCTTTACCGTTTTCATTCAAAGACAGAGGGGCTGAGGAAAATAATTGTAGTTCCTCATTTGCAGAATTTCTTTTCAATCAGGTTGCATGATAATACCGACTCACGTCAATCGATACATGGAGGGATCATTCATGCATAATACACAACACGGCTTGCAGCAGCTGAATCAATGCCGCCAGACTGCTCAGCAGCTCATTCAGCAAACACAGCAAAGCAGCCAGCAATATCGCCAAATGCTTCATCAGGAACAGCAAAACATCCAAATGCTGCAGCAGATTCTAAACCACGAACAACAAGCTGCACATACCATTCAGCAAGCACTGCACGGGCATGACATGGCGATTCAAAAGTGCCAGCAGGTTGTCAACATGTGCAACCAAATGCAACAGGAACTTACTGGACAATCCAGCGTCATGAATACGAATGTGTCTACACTTCCATTCGGCCAAAACACGCCATTTCAGCAGCAATCCTATCAGCAGTAACATATAAAAAGCTCAACACAATGCGAGTGTTGAGCTTTTTTTCTTACTGTTCTTTGCGAATATGTATATCCTGAATAGACTGTTTCGGTGCATGAAATCTGCTCTCGGCTTCACTTCTTGCCTCGGCAAAAGCCCGCGCCTCCACATGATCTTTGTAGACATCCAGCTGAATCAAATACAGCGGGCGCACTTTAAATCCATGAATAATGGTCACCGCCCATAACGGGACCACAATAAAAACACCGGGCAGATCGGGCAATACAAAACCAAACGCAAAAATGAAAAAATAAATGATGCCGTACATGATCCACTTTCTATTTCTAACCTTGATGCCAATAAATAAAAAGGCAAAAAAACTGGTAATGGCAAAAGGCATGAAAATAAACAGCATCCACCAGCTATGCAGCCATTCCCAAGCGGAACCTCTTTTTGTAATTCCCATATTTTTCTCCTCCTATTTACCTATAATAATCGATTAGGCATACCGCGTCACCCATAAACGGGAAAAACTTTCTCCCTTAAAAATAGTGATAGACGGGGAACAGGTTTCTTGCTATATTATTAATTGATAATGATAATCATTACTAATCTATTGAGATACATAGTGGGAGGGTTCTTGATGAAAAAGAACATATTGCTCGTGGGCATGCTTGTGCTGCTTCTCATGTTTGTCAGCGCTTGCAGCGGCACGGCTTCTAAAGGGAGCTCAAGCGATTCTGCTTCCGAAAAAACAGAAATGAGAACATACAAATCACCAAAAGGGAACGTCAACATTCCTGCACATCCGAAACGCATCGTCACTGATTTTTATGCCGGTGAATTGCTGTCTGTCGGGGCCAATGTGGTCGGCTCAGGCTCATGGTCATTTGATAATCCGTTTTTAAAATCAAAGCTGAAAAATGTGAAGGATGTTGGTGATCCAATCAGCGTTGAAAAAGTGATGGAGCTTCAGCCTGACTTAATTGTTGTCATGAATGAAGAGAATGTTGATAAATTAAAGAAAATCGCTCCGACTGTTGTCATACCTTATAACACAGCGAAAAACGTAGAAGACACAGTCAGCATGTTCGGAGAAATCGCCGGAGCGAAAGACAAAGCAAAATCCTTTATGGCTGACTTTAACAAAAAAGCGGAAGCAGCTAAGAAGAAAATTGCCGGCGTCATCGACAAAGATGCGACCTTCGGCATTTATGAAAACACAGACAAGGGCGAATTCTGGGTGTTCAATGACAATGGCGGACGCGGCGGCCAAGCTGTATACAATGCACTTGGGTTAAAAGCGCCTGAAAAAATTGAGCAAGATGTCATCAAAAAAGGAGAGATGAAACAGCTCTCTCAAGAGGTTATTCCTGAGTATGCCGCAGACTATATGTTCATTACGGATTACAACCCGAAAGGCGAAAGCAAAACACTCGACAAGCTGGAGCATTCCTCTATTTGGAAAAATCTTGACGCTGTTAAACATAATCGCGTGTTTATCAATGACTTTGACACGTTCTACCCGTACGACCCGATTTCTGTCAGCAAACAGGTGGATATCATCACCGACATGCTGATCAAACGGGCCGAAGAAAATAAAAAATAAAAAAACGGCACAGTCATGACGCTGTGCCGTTTTTTATGATTCACTTTAATTTTGATTGTACGGAGTCCGGCATATTTTCAAACTTGACTTCTTCCCAAGTCTCGACATACTTTCCTTTCGCCTTCACCTTCAAATACGCGTTCTTCCGAAGCTCTTTGCCGGCGAAAAAGGTCACTTCTTCTTTTTTCCCGGATGCATTATATCCGTCTAATGTATATTCAGTACCGCCCGGACTAAGATGTCTGCCATCTCGATCAATCTGAACATAGACATCTTGCTGGTGAATAAACGGATTAAATCTGTCTGTAACATCGTTATGAAAAAAGAGAAGCCCGCATATTACGGCAGCAGCCGCCAAGACGGCCAGGATTGCCATTGCTTTTTTCATCTTTGCACTCCCCTTACTTGTTCATTTTTTTCAAATAGCTTGACCGCACCGCGAGGAAGAATAGAAGCTGAAAAATGAAAAACCCTCCGATGGTGAGACTGAGCGGCCCCGCGACATCAGAATAGCCTTCCACAGCCAATGTTCTCAAAGCAAACAGTGTATGCATGACGGCAATGACAAATGGAAAGAAGAAAAGAATCGCCAATTGTATTGTCACGCTTTGTGCCATTTCACGCTCACTCAGGCCGATTTTGGCCAGTGAACGGTAGCGCTCCCGGTCTTCATCTAAATCAGTGAACAGCCTGAAATATAAGAAACTTGCTGCCGCGACAAAGAATACAATTGCGATAAACAGGCCGATAAATAAACTCAGGCTCGGCAGCTGCACCGTATCATAGTAAGTCCCGGCTTTTGAAGCAAAATCAGAATGCACGTCGATATAATTGCCGTAAATCTCATTTTGCAAGGATTGGCTGATCTCAAGACTGTCTTTCCAATGATCATAGCTGTAACCGTATAATGACGCTTTATCACCGAGTGATTTCAGCTGATCAAAGGTTTGATCATTCACCGCGATGATGGCATTCAATGAGATCAACGGTTTTTTGACTTCTTTTACCGACAGTTTTTGATCAGACAGCTCCCCTTTTTGGTTCAGCAGCTTCAGCTGATCCGGCGCTTCGTTTTTGAAATTGCGGTCATACGTTCCCGGGAAATAGACAGCCTCGTCTTCTTTCAGGCCGTTCACTTTGACATGGAAGTATTTTGCCGCATCCGATTCACTGATCATGTAAACAGGGGGAACAGTTTCTCCTTCCTGATAGCGAACATAGGAAACATCTATTTTGTCTTTCTTATACGTAAAGCCGTGTGTTTTCAGTTCATGGTCAATATCTTTCAAATGAGTCTGTTCTTTTGGATTATTGCTGTAAGATAAATACTCCATTTCATAAGCGGACTCTTCCGCTCCGACGGTCGATTTGTACATTGCGAGCACGCCTGTCGCAGTAAACGCAACCGCGGAAATAATGCTGACAATAAAGAACAGGCGGGCGTTGTCTTTTAGACGATAGACAAGGTCAGAAACCCAAATGATGTTTTTCCCGCGCAGATAAAAGGTTTTCCACTTCTTCAGCGCGCGCAGAATCCATATGCTGCTTTGGCTGAAAAAGAAATATGTTCCGATGACGGTGAGCAGTAAAATGATAAACGGTTCGGCCCCGTGGACATTGCCTTTCAGAACCATGCCGTACCCGCCGCACAGACAGGCGATGCCAAATAAGGACAGAAGCACGGACGGCTTAGGCTCCGGCTTAACCTTGCCAGTGCCCTTTATTAATTTGATAACCGTATTTGATCTGACAAAAAGGATCGTAAACTGCGATAAAAAGAAAAATAAGAGCAGAAATCCGCAGGCCGTAATACCGAGCGCTTTCCAAGGCATATACAAAGGCAGCGCGTCCATTTCTAAAATATAAGCGCCGACCGTAAAGAACGTCTTTGAAAAAATGAATCCTCCGATAATACCGGCTGCAATTGACATGACGCCGATGATCATATTTTCCGCCGTAATGAGCTTTCTCAGCTGCCCCGGCGTGATGCCCTGCATGAGCAGAATGCCGAATTCTTTATTTCTCGATTTCAAAAATGCGTTAACCGAATACAGAACAAATAAGAAAGAAAAAACAAAGATCATCCATTCCGCAGCGGTTAAGCCTTTTTTGGCGATGTTATTCAGGTAGCCTTCCTTTAATGCCGGATGAAATAGGAACATCGCAAAGGTAAAGAAAATCAAAACGGAAAAGGCGCTGCTTAAAAAGAATGCAAGATAGGCCCTTTTGTTTCTCGTGACGTTTTTATAAGCGAACTGAAGAAAGGTCATTTGCGTTTCCCCCCAGCATAGACAGCACATCGAGAATTTGTTCATAAAATACTTGGCGGTTTTCCCCGCGGTAAATCTCATTAAACAGTTCGCCGTCTTTTATAAAGATGACGCGGCGGCAGTAGCTTGCCGCAACAGGATCGTGGGTCACCATCAAAGCCGTGACATGATCATCCTGATTCAGGCTCTGCATCGTTTCCATGACGTCTTTTGACGCTTTGGAATCAAGGTTGCCCGTCGGTTCATCGGCCAGGATGAGTGACGGCTTATGAATGACCGCTCTTGCGATGGCGGCACGCTGGCGCTGTCCTCCGGATACTTCAAACGTCCGTTTGTTGAGCAGGTTTTCGATTCCGAGCTTTGCCGCGATGCCTTGCAGTTTTTCTTCCATGGCAGACGGCGCTTCTTTTTCAAGCGTTAACGGCAGCATGATATTTTCACCGATCGTCAGCGTGTCCAGAAGGTTGAAATCCTGAAACACAAATCCGAGCTTCTTGCGGCGGAAATGAGCGAGCTTTGTCCGCTTCAGGCGATGCGGGTTTTCTCCGTGAATCAGGATATCGCCTGAATCTGGACGGTCAATCGTTGAAATGATATTCAAAAGCGTTGTTTTTCCGGACCCGGACGGCCCCATCACCGCCGTGAACTCGCCTTCTTCTATTGAAAATGAAATTTGCTTTAAGGCTTGATAGGATACTTGTCCTTTATAGGTTTTATTTATATGTTTGACTTCAAGCATATTCGCCATGAAAATCCTCCTTATGGTTTTATTCTTGTTGATCTGGGCTGCTTTCATGTAGTGCCGGGACGTTCAACATAAAAATCCCCTTGACATAAATCCATGTTATCAAGGGGAAACAAAGCGGGCTATGTTGTTTTCTTAACGCAGCCTTACATTTTTGTAAGAAATGAAAATCGAACTGACGTCCCTTCACCGGGAGACGAGCTGATGTCCACCGTATGATTGAGCTTACCTGTAATTTCTTTGACGAGATGGAGGCCGATTCCCGTAGATTCTTGGAAACGCCGCCCGTTTTCCCCGGTGTAATAAGGGTCAAACACCCGCTTGATGTCTTGCGAGGGAATCCCGACACCGTAATCTTTGACTTCAAGCACCGTCCTGTCTTCATCGCGGAAGACATTCAGCTCAAGTCTGTCACTCTTGCCCGCTGAATACTTGACCGCATTTGTGACCACTTGGCCGATCGCAAATTTGAGCCATTTGGCATCGGTGTAAATCTGATGATCATCGCAAACGTTCATTTTCGGATAAACGCGATATTGAATAAAAAATCGTTTATAGCTTTGAATAACTGATTGGAGAAGCTCGGACAGGGAAACCGCTTCAATTTTAAAATCCCTTTCAAACAGGTCGAGCCTTGAAGAATAAAGAAGCGTCTCCAGCCCGAATTCAATCTGCCGGACTTCTTTTTTGATTTGTTCAAAAACGGGCTCATCCTCTTCTTGAATGATTAAATTAATGACCGACAGCGGCGTCTTTACTTGGTGCACCCATTGATTCATATACGTCACCCGCGCGTCCAGCTTGGCTTCGGTCTCATGGAGCTTCTGGTGCTGCAGCCGGATCAGCTCCATCTGCTTTTCATACAGCTCTGAACAGAACACTGAAGAACCGAGATACGGGATATCCGTCCCTTCCTGCCCCGAGCTGAGCCAATAATACACGCCGCGATCTTTGTACCAGCGATAGGCAAGATAACCCGCCAAAATAAGAAGCTGCACGCCCAATATGTAAAACAAGTGAGAAAAAGAATGAAGACCCGCAAACCAGTAATAAAAGAAGACAAACAGCCCTTGAAGGAGAAAAAGCAGAATCAGCACTGCATGAGACCGGAGAAACAGCTTCATGACTGCGCCCTCAGCTGGTAGCCTTCGCCCCGCACCGCTTCAATAGAAACAGGCGCATTCAGCTCCCGCAGTTTTTTTCTGAGCCGCGTGATATACACGTTAAGTGTATTATCATCGATGAATATGTCGGTGTCCCACGTCTTTTCCATGAGACGGTCCCGACTCGTCACCTTTTCTCCCCGCTCAAGCAGCACTTCCAAAAGCTTGCTTTCTTTTTTAGAAAGCTCGCTTTTTTCATCCTGAAAACGCAGTTCAAACCGTTCCACAAAGAGCTGAACGCCAGCATATTCAACCACTTTCTCTCCCTGCTTTGCGGCGTACTCCCCGTACGCCCTCCGGATCTGGCTTTTGATTTTCGCAAGCACAATATCATAAGAAAACGGTTTTTCGATATAATCGTCTCCCCCATTTTCAATCGCCATCACCTGATCCATTTCCCCGCTTCTGGCAGAAATAAAGATGATCGGGCTTGTGGAGTGCTGGCGGATCTGCCGGCACCAATAATATCCGTCATATGCCGGCAAATTGATATCAAGCAGCACCACATCGGGCTTTTCCCGCAAAAAGACATCAAGAACAGCTGTAAAATCCGCGGCGACCACTGTTTGATATCCGTATTTTTCAAGGTAATTCTGCAATAGTCCGCGAATGTCTTCACTGTCTTCCACAATCATGATTTTATTCAAACTGAACCACTCCCGTTTCTTACACTGCTGCCATCATCATAATCGTTTTGGGCATATGGACGCAACACCGCACAAAAAAACCGCCATCTCGGCGGTTTCTGGTCTCTTTAGCCGACCTGCTGCTTAGCTGCTTTACCGGCTGATCCGAACTCTCTCATTTTGCTTCGCACTGTCTCTTCCACGGCTTCAATGCCGGGTGTCAAATAGCCGCGCGGTTCGTACAGATCGCTGTTTTCCTGGAACATGCGGCGTGTTTCGTCTGTCCACGCTACCATACATTCCGTATTGATATTGATCTTCGCGTGGCCGAGCGTGATGGCTTTTTTGATCTGATCCTGCGGAATCCCGGATGCCCCGTGAAGAACGAGGGGAATATCAGTCATGCGGGAGATAGCCTCCATTTCCTTAAATCCGAGATTCGGCTCACCCTGATATTTGCCGTGTACAGAGCCGAGGGCGGCGGCCAGCGCGTCGATATTGGTTTCTTTGACGATCCGCTCACATTCCGTGATATCGGCATAGCAGACCCCGCCGACAAGTCCGTCTTCCATTCCGCCGACCGTGCCGACTTCGGCTTCTACTGATACGCCGTGTTTTGCGGCATAATCGGTGACTTCTTTTGTCATTGCGATATTCTCGTCAATCGGCTGATGGGAGCCGTCAATCATCACTGAGCTGAATCCGGCATCAATGGCCTGTCTGCAGCGTTCCGCACTACTGCCGTGATCGAGATGAAGCACGACCGGAACGGTAATTGCCATGTCCTCTATTAACGCCCCTACCATGGCGGCAATCGTTTTAAATCCGCCTAAATAGTCGACCAGGCGATCGGAAGCCGCGGCGATGACCGGTGATTGCTCCTTTTGCGCCGCCTGCAAAATCGCCTTCGTCCATTGCAGGCCGTTGATATTAAACTGGCCAATTGCATATTGCTCCCGCTTTGCATCTTCAAGAAGCTCTTTCATCGATACAAAAGCCATGTCCACCCCTCCTTTATCCATTACATGCTGAAGTATTTTGATACGACGTCCACTGTTGTTTTTTTCGCTGTTTGAATGGCTTCCTCAGCAGTCAGCTTATAGTATTCAGGCCGGAAGAGCTCAACCGATACAACATCAGAGAAGCCAATTTCCTTCAGTGCTGATAAGTGGGCATCTAAGTCAATTGCCCCTTGTCCCGGCCATACACGATCCTCATCTGTTAAAAAGCCGATTGGGAAATCTTCTGTATCATCAATATGATAGATGAAGATTTTCTTTCCGTCCGCCTGCTTTAAGCTCTCAATATTTGAACCCATTGCATGGAAGTGAAAACTGTCAAGGACAAGCCCGACATTGTCACGGTTAACTGTGTTTACGATCTCATACGCCTGTTCAAACGTATTGACCGTACATTGCGGATGGCCGACAAATTCAAGCGCGATTTTTACGCCGTACGGCTCCGCGATATCTGACAGCTCAGTCAGCACGTCTACACTGCTCTTTTTGATCTCTTCTTTTACAATCTTCTGCTCTGTCACAAGCGGAACGGCCACCACATATTTCACACCGAGGGTTTTGCATGTTTCCATCATGCCTTTAAATTCAGTGATGATCTCGTTGTGGCCCTTTTCATCACGGTTGTTGAAGAAAACAAGCGCGTTTAAGGCAAGCGGTTTGATGTGGTGGGTTTGAAAATATTCCGCAAGATCTGCCAATGAATGATCTTTTAAGTACTCCGGCAGCTTATCCATTGTGCGGATTTCAATATAATCATAGCCGTGCTTTTCGCATAGTTCTAAATCCTGTTTAAGGTTTGAGTTTTCCAATGTTGTCGCTTCATTAAAACAAAGTTTCATACCAGACTCCCCCATCTGCGTTTTAGATATGAAGGGAGTTCGGCAGGAAGGCTGTCGCCATATCCCGCCGAACTCCATGCTCAGCTTATGCCAGACCTAATTCTTCTTTCATTTTCTTAAGCATAAATCGGCTTGATTCATCCGCTCTTTCATCGACCCAAGCAAATACGGCATTCGTCGCAATTCCGTCGAACTTCATCTCTCTCAGTTTTCTGAAAATCGTATCAAAATCAACCTCGCCTTGACCAATGTCCAAATGCTGGTGAACCGTTACTTTCGCGTCAGGCGGATTGACGATATAGCGAAGACCATGAGCCGCTTTATGATTATAGGTATCTGCAAATAAAACATGTGTGAGGCGGTCGCCGGCTTCGTCAAACATGGTCTCGATGTCGCCTTTGCCGTCATCATAGAAGAACGTATGCGCAGTCGAGTAGACAAGATTGATCCAATCCTTGTCAAGCGCGCGGATCATATCCATCGCACCTTTGTGCGTTTCGATAAAATCGTATGGGTGGGCTTGAAGATTAAGTTTAATACCTTCTTTTTCAAAGACTGGCAGAAGCTCATCCATGGATTTGATAAATTTTTCTTCACTTGTTAAAGGATCATATTTTGAACCGCTGAATTCGCTGTTCATCAAATCCACTTCAAGTTCAACCGCAATTTCGATTGCCCGTTTCCAATTGCGCACCGCTGCCTGCCGGCGGTCTTCATCAGGACCCGCCCAGTGGTAAAGCGGAAGAAGCGATGAAAGCTTAACACCTGTATCTCTTAAAAGGCGCTTTAATTGTTTGATCTTTGCTGAATCGACTTTCGGATATTTATAAAACGGGCAAAAATCCTCACGCGGTGACAATTCGATATATTCATAGCCAAGCTCCGCCGTTTTATAGACCGTTTCCTCTAAAGTTAAATCATCACGATACATGGATGGATCCAATGCTAACTTCATATTTTCACTCCTCTGTTTTTTAGTTTTGAACTGTTGTAAAAGATTGATAGAATTCCGGTTTTTCCTTCAATTCAACCTTTTCTTTTTGTCCAGATTCCTGGGCTTTTACACACGCGTCAGTCGTGACAGCAGCAATATAGCCGTCCCATGCCGTCGGTCCGCTGACCTCGCCTTTCTTTTGAATCGAATCAATAAAGTCTTGGATTTCCACATCGTACGCAGCAACAAAGCGTCTCTGCCAATCCATCAGAATATCTGTGCTGAATCTGCCTTCTTTTCTCAAGCTGATGCTTGATGGTTCTGGAAGCTTGATGATGCCGTCTTCTCCGACGATTTCACATTGAATGTCATAGCCGTATTTACAGTTCACATAGATTTCAGCATTGATGACGATACCGCCTTTTGTTTCAATCACAACGATTTGCGGATCTTTTAAATGCGGCAGCGCGTTTTTCGATTTTTTCGGGTAGATGACTTGAACGGACTCGTAGTCATCGTTGACGAGCCAGTGCAGTACATCAATTTCATGAACGAGAGTGTCGACTACGGCCATATCGGTTGTGTAGTTATCTCCTACAGTCGGGTTGCGGTGCGCGCAGTGAATCATAAGCGGTTCGCCAATCACATGGTTATCGAGTGCTTCCTTCAGCTGTACGTAACCGCTGTCATAACGGCGCATGAAGCCGACTTGAACAAGGCGTTTGCCCACTTTGATTTCTTCTTCGACGATGCGCATGCATCCTTCAGCCGTTGTCGCGAGCGGTTTTTCACAGAACACATATTTCTGGGCTTTAATCGCTTTCAGCACGCTTGACTCATGCGCAGGCCCCCAGCTTGTCACTAAAACAGCGTCTACATTTTCGTCTGCAAGCAAGCTGTCATCATTCGGATAAACCGTCGCGTTTAATTGGTATTGCTCAACGACCTTTTGTGCAGCTTCTTGATTAACATCCGTTACAGCTACAATTTCTGCGCCGGACAGCTTGTTCGTGATGCGGTTAATATGTTCTTTTCCGATTGCTCCAGTTCCAATTACGCCAATACGTAAACTCATTGACAGCCACTCCTTCTGTTGGTTACATGATTTTGCTTTCTGTTCCTTGCTTTACTTGGCTCTGAGGAGACCCGTAGAGTTCCTCTTGAATTTGTTCAAGCGACTTGCCAGACGTATTCGGCGCAAAGAGCAGCCCGATGATCATACTGGCCGTCACACATCCGAGAAGAATTGCAGCCATCGTTCCAATGCCGAAATTGGTGATAATCATTGGGACAAACAGACTCCAAATCCCTATTGAAATACGGACAAGGAAAAACATCAGTCCTTGTGCGGAAGCACGATATTGCGTAGGAAAGATTTCACTAGCCCATAACTGATAGTTCGCTTGCTGCCCTGCTCCGTTATTGATGCCGATCACGACAATAAACAGGAGCAGAATCGGCAGGCCTTCAACTGGCAGCAGAAACAGTGTCCACCCGATCACCGCCATGAAAGCGGCGATTCCAAATACGGTTTTTCTATATTTGTCGGCAAAGGGCATGAAGATCAAGGCGACCCCCAATCCTGTGAAGATAAACAGCCCCATTTGCAAAAGGTTGGCCATGTTGGCAGATACACCGCCGACCTGCTGATAAATGTATGGCATAAAGAAGCCCATGACCCCGGCGGCTAGGTTCCAAACCAAGTACACACCCATCAAAAACAGTATGCTTTTTAGATACATAGGCTTGAGCAAATCAAAATACGATGTCTTATTCAATACAGCCGGCTTCTCTGCCTGAGCTTCCTCCGGCTGATTTTTTGTCTGCCAGGCGTCTGATTCCGGAAGCCTGATTCTCAGGATGTACGTAATCAGCGCAATCACAAGCAGATGGGCAAATACGATTTTATTCCCCAAGAGTCCCAAGTCACCGGCCAGTACGGAGAGGAGCAGTACAACGACAGCGCCCGCGGCCCAAGCGACTTGTGCTACGCCGCAATGCCTGGCCCGATTCTTCTTTGGCGCATTTTCCGCAATAATGGTCCATGACGCGGTTATGTCAGCTCCTACTGATAAACCGATAATGATGTAACCGCTTAACAACATGGGGAAATTAACCCCGAACAAAACCAAACAAATCCCTAGTGCATAAACCAGCATACTATTGGTATAAACAGCCTTCCGTCCGACTTTATCAGCCAGAAACCCGCCAAGCAGCGCGCCGACAGCGGCAGAAATCGCATTTGCGCTCAGCGCGCCAAGCAGCCCGATTTGCGTATCGGATAGCTTAAGGTAACTGACCCATAATGATAAACCGGCGGAGCCTGCCACAATTGAACCGGCATCAATATAGTTGGCCAATGCTGCCGCGATTGTCCGTTTATTGAAGGCTGAATCTCCATTGGTATTGCCCATATGTTCATTCCCCATTAAGCCAGATCCAACAACTGCTGATCAATATAGTTTCTCGCAATCAATGCATACTCCAGCGGGTTTGCAACATCGGGGTCCTGTTCAGCTTCAATGACAATCCATCCGGAATAACTGTGCTTCAACAGCAGCTGATATACTTCTCTAAAGTCAATGCAGCCGTCACCGGGAACCGTAAACATGCCTTTTAAAAATGATTGCCGGAACGATTGTCCTTCGAGCCTGCATTGTTCCATGACATTCAGGCGGGCATCCTTAAAGTGCACATGCTTAATGCGGCCGATATGCTTCTCAAGCATCCCCATGTAATCGCCGGCAGAAATATACGCATGGCCTGTATCATAGAGGAGGTGTACATGCGCAGGGTCTGTTCCTGCCATCAGGCGGTCCACTTCTTCCGCTGTTTGGACACCAGTGCCGAGATGATGATGATAGACAAGCTTCAAGCCATGCTGAGCGGCAATTTCGCCAAGGTGATTCAGCCCTTCGCAAAGCCGCTCCCATTCATCATCCGTAAAGTGCGGCTTCTCTGTGAACACATTTTTCTCCAAGCTTTGCACGCTGTACGTTTGTTCAGAGACAACTGCGACATCCGCGTTTACTTGCTGCAAATACTCACAATGCAGGGTAAATGTCTTTGCCGCTTCACCAAGTCCGTCACGCAAAATAAAACTGCTGAACCACTTTCCTGCAATGCGTAAATTCCGAAGCTTCAGCTCTTTGTTCAGGATGGCAGGTTCGGGGAAAAAGCCCCCGACCTCCGTGCCTTGAAAACGTGCGACAACGATATCACTTAACAAATGCTGAAGTGTATTTCCCGCTCCAATTTCAGGCATGTCATCATTCCGCCACCCAATGGGAGCGATTCCCCACAGGATTTCATTTTTGCCCATCTTGGTGCCTCCCCTCTAATACTGCTTCGCAGATTCCAGCTTTTTCTCTTTTGCTTCGTATGCCTTCTGAACGCTTTCTTGTTCAGATACCTCTGCCACCCCGACATGCCACCAGCTGTCATAGCCGTCCGTCATTGTTTTAGGCAGCACCTTCATTTCAATTAATGTTGATACATCCTGTTTCTTCGCATCCTCTAACGCCGCTTTTAATTCTTCTACTGTGTTTGCACGGTAGGTTTTCGCGCCGTATCCCTCAGCGACTTTCGCGTAATCGACATTCAGGATTTGGTTGTCATCTGTGCGGAACTCGCAATAGTAGCTGCCGCTGCCGTGATCCATTTGCAGGTTGTTGATGCATCCGAATCCTGAGTTGTCAAAGAGCAGCACATTGATTTTCTTGTTGTACTGAATCGCCGTGATCAGTTCAGAATGAAGCATCAGGAAGCTGCCGTCTCCGACAATGGAATACACTTCTCTGTCAGGGTGGGCCAGTTTAAGACCGAGTGTCCCGGACACTTCATAGCCCATGCAAGAATATCCATACTCCAGGTGATACGTATTCGGAACATTAGAATGCCACAGACGCTGCAAATCTCCTGGGAGTGAGCCTGCTGAACAGATGATGACGCTGTCTTCAGGAATCGTCTCGTTGATTGTCAGCAATGCTGTTGTTTGCGGAAGCTCCGTATTCAACGCGTCAGCATATTCATTCAGGACCTCTTGAGAAAAGTGATTTTTGATTTCCGGATCAAATGCTTCCCGCTTAAACGTCACTTTGCTGAGACGCTCGCGTTCAGCTAGCCATTCGTCCTTCAGCTCCCGGATCGTTGTGCCGAACTCGCTCTCATAGCCTTCAAGCAAGCCGTGCAGTTTGCCAAGCGTCACTTTCGCATCCGCCACCACTTGGAATGCATCAAGTTTATACGCCTGCATTCGGCTGACGTTAATGTTCAAAAACTTCGCTTTATCAAAATCAAAAGCGGTCTTAGAGGATGTCGCAAAATCTGTATACCTTGTGCCAATGCCGATAATCAAATCAGCTTGGCGGGCCGCTTTGTTTGCCGCAAGTGTACCTGTGATGCCCATTCCGCCAAGGTTGTTCGCAAAATCTGCCTCAACAGTGGACTTTCCTGCCTGCGTTTCAACTAACGGAATGTTATAGGCTTCAGAAATGGCAACCAATTCATCGCGCGCACCGGAATATTTTGCGCCTCCGCCGACGAGAATCACAGGTTTTTTGCTGGATTTAATCAGCTCCGCCGCACCTTGAAGCTCGCGCTCGCTCGGCTGCATGCGATCAATATAGTGAACCCGTTTGACGAAGAAACTTTCATCAAAATCGTATGCTTCCCCTTCAACATCCTGAGAAATACAAATCGTTGCCGGACCTGCTTTTGCCGGATCAGTCATGACTTCAAACGCGCGCAGCAAACTGCTCATCAGCTGCTCAGGGCGCGTAATGCGGTCCCAGTATCTCGATACAGGTTTCAATGCATCGTTTGTCGTAATCGCCGCACTGTATTCTTGCTCCATTTGCTGCAGTACAGGGTCTGGCTGTCTTGTCGCAAATGTGTCTGCCGGAATCAAGAGAACTGGGATATTGTTTGCCAATGCAGTGCCGGCTGCCGCCACCAAGTTAGCCGCTCCCGGTCCGACGGATGTAGACACCGCATATATTTTTCTTCTCAGCATTTGCTTGCTGTACGCCATGGCCGCATGCGCCATTCCTTGTTCATTTTTCCCTTGATAGACTTTCAAATGGCCTGCATCCTGCTCAAGCGCTTGCCCGATCCCTAATACGTTTCCATGGCCGAAAATTGTGAAAATCCCTTCGACAAAAGGCTCTTCCTTTCCATCAACATGGATGTACTGCTGGTTTAAGAATTTAATCAGCGCCTGTGCTGTTGTTAAGCGAATTTTCTTGCCCACAAACGATCCCACCTTTACTCGATCTTTTTCAATTATGACTGTGCTTCAATAAGCTGTACGATTTCTTCCGCAGTCGGCATCGCTTCTGACGAACTATGCTTGCTCACCACAATGGAAGCTGAAGCACTGCCGTATTTCAATGCCGTTTCAATGTCTTTTCCGCTGACAAGGCCATAGATAAAGGCTGACGCATAGGAGTCACCAGCTCCAAAAGTTTTCAGCACTTTTGTCTTGTACGCTTGGGCGCGGAATACCTCGCCGGATTTGCTGTATGCGTAAGAGCCTTCGACGCCGTGTTTGATGACAACGAGGTCGGCTGAATGGCCAAATAAATGATTGACGGATTCTTCATTGCTTCCGCCTGTGCGGTTTTCCATCACATCAAATTCATCGCGTGTGCCGATGACGATATCAGACTGCTCGGCAACCAAAGAATAATAAACGGCTGTTTCATCTGATGACTGCCACGTATACGGGCGGTAATCCAGTTCGAACACCACTTTAACCTGATGCTTCTTCGCGTATTGAACAGCTTTTAATACCGCTTCCCGTGACGGGCTTTTGGCGAGCGCTGTCCCGGAAACAAGCAGCATTTTCGCATTTGCGATATAGTCCTCGCTTACCTCTGAAGGCTCAAGATAAAGATCCGCCACATCATCGCGATACATTAAAATGCTGCATTCTTCAGGGCTGAGGATTTCTGTAAATGCAAGGCCTGCTTTGTGTCCATCTTGATCAACAACCATCTGTGTTGTATCAACGCCGGTCTTTCTCATATAGGACTCTATGAATCTTCCATGCTGGTCATCCGGAATTTTGCCGATGAAGCCCGCTTTTAAGCCAAGCTTCGCGCTGCCGATCGCGATATTCGCAGGTGAACCGCCGACATATTTCGAAAATGTCATCGTTTCTTCCATTGGGCGGTTGTATTCGACTGCGTTCAGATCAATACATGCCCGGCCGATGGCAACAATATCAAAAGCCTTCTCTTCATTGAATGTATACTTCATCGTAAACAGCCACTCCTCACTTGTTAGCGTTCTAAAATCCACTCATGCGCCGGGTCGTTATGAAACTTCCATTTTCGCGTCGGCCCTGCCATGACATTTAAATAGTAGGATGTGTATCCGTCCGGAACGCCTACCGGGTGGTATCCCGCAGGAACGATGACAACGTTTTCATTTTCCACAGTCATTGTCTCGTCAATAGAACGGTCATCTGTGTATACGCGCTGAAACACAAAGCCCTGTCCCGGGTCTAACTCATGGTAGTACGTTTCTTCTAAGAAAGATTCTTCCGGCAAGTTGTCTTGGTCATGTTTGTGAGGCGGGTAGCTGGACCAGTTGCCGCTGTCTGTATAGACTTCAACTACTAATAGACTGTTAGCTGAAGGGTCTGAATCCGGAAGAATGTTATGAACAGTACGTTTGTTTGAAAATTGCCCGCGATGCTCAATTCCGTTGTCTTCCGCTTTGATCAGCTTTGTCGGAAGCTGCTTTTCCGATGGAGAATAGCAAAGCGCCACTCTTGCGTCGCTGACCGCTGTGATCTCAAATGCACGGTCATTTGAAATATAGACGCTGTCTGTCGGTTTTCGTTCAAATACGCTTTCGCGCGTGCCGATATTCTCAAAAGTCGACTCATGATCTGTCACTGTAATTTTCCCCGTTACCGCCACAATACAGATTTCTTGTTTTTTCAATTCTTCTGTATAGCTTGAACCTGATGCAAGATCTAACACTTTAAACTCTACATAAGTGAGATCAGAGTTGGATGTCGTTACTTCGTGCACGAGTTTGACCCCATTAGACACTTCATGCGACTGCGGCTTACGCAACAAATAACTCATAGAGAAGCCCTCCTCTTTCTATTGGCAGAATGAGTCCGAACAGCGCACATGGACGCCGTTCGGCTGTTCGTCGTTTAGTTGAAATCAGGTGCCGGATATCTTGCCGTTACCACTTTTTTACGTGTATAGAAGTCGACGCTGTCTTTTCCGTTCGCATGCAGCGTTCCAAAGAATGAAGATTTCCAGCCTGAGAATGGGAAGAACGCCATTGGAGCCGGCACACCAAGGTTGATGCCTAGCATTCCCGCATCAATGTTTTCACGGAAGTAGCGGATTGCGTTTGAATTGGATGTGAACAAGCAGGCACCGTTCGCAAACTCAGACTTATTGGCGATTTCAATCGCTTCTTTCAGGTTTTTCACACGGATGACAGATAAGACCGGAGCGAAAATTTCATCTTTCCAGATCGTCATCTCTGTTGTGACATTGTCAAAGATCGTCGGGCCGACAAAGTAGCCGTCGTCAGACACATTTTCACGTCCGTCACATACGAGTCTGGCACCTTCTTCAAGGCCTTTTTCGATATAGCTGAGCGTGCGCTTCTTGTTGTCTTCGCGAATCACCGGTCCTAAGAACACGCCGTCATCAAGGCCGTTACCGATTTTAATGTCCGCCACTTTTTCCTGCAGCTTCGCCATAAATTCATCGGCGATTCCTTCTTCAACTGTCACAACCGCACAAGCCATGCAGCGTTCACCGGCAGAACCGAAGGCAGCTCCAACGATGTTTGTGACCGTGTCTTCAAGATTCGCATCGTTCAAGACAATCGTATGGTTTTTCGCGCCAGTCAGAGATTGAACGCGTTTTAAGTTTTCGCTTCCTTTTTTGTAGACGTATTCGCCGACTGGCTTGGAGCCTACAAATGAAATCGCTTTAATTTCGGGATGCTCAAGGATGCCGTTCACAACGTCATGCGCACCGTATACGACGTTGAATACCCCTTTCGGAAGGCCCGCTTTTTCAAAAAGCTCAACCAATTTCTCTGTTAACAGCGGAGTTCGCTCAGATGGTTTTAAAATAAATGTGTTGCCGAGCGCGATCGCCATCGGGAACATCCAGCAAGGAACCATCATCGGGAAGTTGAATGGCGCGATTCCGCCGACAACTCCGATTGGGTAACGGTAGTTCGCCGCTTCAACGTCCGTCGCGATGGAAGCAAGCGAGTCACCCATCATCAGGGAAGGTGCTCCAGCGGCGAACTCTACGTTTTCAATCCCGCGTCCCACTTCACCTAAAGCTTCTTTTGTGTTTTTTCCGTTTTCAATGGTAATCAGATGAGCCAGTTCTTCTTTATGCTGGGACAGCAGCTGCTGGAAGTTAAATAGAATTCTGGCTCGGCGTGGAACCGCCACCTTTGACCATGTTTCAAACGCTTCAGCCGCCGTTTGCGCTGCGTAATCAATATCCTCTTTTGTAGAAATCGGCACTTGGCATAGCACTTCTTTCGTCGCCGGATTGACGACATCTTCATATTGATCTGTTTTGCTTTCAACCCATTCACCGTTGATATAGTTTTTTAATTTTCTGATTTCTGCCATTCTTATTGCCTCCTTCATTAGTAAACACATACACTTGTATGGATGGTTCAGGATAGATTCATATCAATATCCACTTTTCAGCAAGCCAAGAATTAAACGCTTTCAAAAACACCAAAAAAATAAAAGGCGGATGCATATTTACATACAAGCAACCATTTCATACACAACAGGTTACTTTTTGGTCATTTCTTGGTTATATTCTAATCGCATAATACCCATAAGTCAATCATAAACACTACATTTTTTCATTATTTTTATTATATTAATCTTTTAATCAAGTAAGAGAGGTAAGAGAAGGCCGTCCAATCTTGCAAAAGATATACACCGATGTTATCATTTTTTAAGCAACTATTGATTAACTTTTGGTTTTTATTATATATTTATGTTACGTAAAGATTCAAGAAGGAGTTTTTAATATGAAACTGATGCGGATTCAGGAAATGGAGGAGTACATTTTATCGCATGGCACTGTTTCCTTAGATGAGCTGTGCCAGGTGTTCAATGTCTCCAAAAACACAGTCAGACGTGATATCAACAAGCTAACAGAAAAGGGTGCGATTGAAAAAGTATACGGCGGCGTAACATCTATTGAAAAAACCGCATTAGTTCCTTTTGAAAATCGCACCATTCAGCACCAGGATGAAAAAACAAAAATCGCTCATTATGCTTCCCGATTTATTGAAGATCACGATTTGGTCTTCATTGATTCAGGAACGACGACAAAGTCTATTCTTGATACGCTTGATCCAGCCAAAAATGTCACCATCTTAACCAACAGTTTAGACATTATCAATGCGGCGTCAGCTTTGAAGAATATCAACTTAATCATTATCGGAAACAACTATAAGAGAAAAACCCGCTCCTTTGTCGGCATAGACGACCCGGCTATGCTTGATAAGTACAATATCAACAAAGCCTTTATGTCCGCTACCGGAACGACGCTGACACACGGATTGACCAACTCGGATCTGCTGGAGTATGAAATTAAAAAGAGGATTTCGGAAAAAGCAAAAGAAGTGTATCTATTGGCTGACCATTCTAAATTCGGAAAATCAACGCTTCTGACGTATGCACCGTTTGACAGGCTGCATTGCATTGTGACCTCTCAGCCATTAGACGACGAGTACACGCAGTACTGCAATGAGCATCAAATCGGCATTCATCTGGCCTAACGTTTACAATAGTGTTGAGAGTCTATCATCCATTTTATTCTAGGAGGCAGATCATGAAAAAAGCGAAGCTCGGAAAATCAGACTTGCAGGTATTCCCTATCGGATTAGGAACAAATGCTGTCGGAGGACATAACCTCTATCCGAACCTAAATGAAGAAACCGGAAAAGAATTGGTGCGCGAGGCGATCCGTAATGGCGTGACAATGTTAGACACCGCTTATATTTACGGGATCGGCCGTTCCGAAGAATTAATTGGTGAAGTGCTGCGTGAATTCAACCGTGAAGATGTTGTCATCGCGACAAAAGCCGCTCACAGAAAACAAGGCAATGACTTTGTCTTTGATAATTCACCAGAATTTCTTAAAAAATCAGTTGATGAAAGCCTGAAGCGCTTGAATACCGATTATATCGATTTGTTCTACATTCACTTCCCTGACGAACATACGCCTAAGGATGAAGCCGTTAACGCGCTGAATGAGATGAAGAAAGCCGGAAAAATCCGTTCCATCGGTGTATCCAACTTCTCTTTAGAGCAATTGAAAGAAGCAAACAAAGACGGTTTGGTAGATGTATTGCAAGGCGAATACAACCTGTTAAACCGTGAAGCAGAAAAAACATTCTTCCCGTATACGAAGGAGCATAATATTTCATTTATCCCTTACTTCCCTCTCGTATCAGGTTTATTGGCAGGAAAGTATACAGAAGATACAACGTTCCCAGAAGGCGACCTGCGAAACGAACAGGAACACTTCAAGGGCGAGCGTTTCAAAGAAAATATCAGAAAGGTCAACAAGCTTGCGCCGATTGCCGAAAAACACAACGTGGATATCCCTCACATCGTATTGGCCTGGTATTTGGCAAGACCGGAAATTGATATTTTAATCCCGGGAGCAAAACGTGCCGATCAGCTGATTGATAACATCAAAACAGCCGACGTGACGCTTTCTCAAGAGGATATTTCATTTATTGATAAGCTGTTCGCATAAGAAGAAAACAGCCTTCTCCAATGGAGAAGGCTGTTTTTTTGTGCGATAAATTCCTAAATAACTGATTTTGAAGCAAAACCTTACAAAATGAGCCATAAATCCGATAAAATAAAGGTAGTTTATCTCAGAAAGAAAGTGATTGAGAAAGCAAAAGTATGAAACGTTCATATCATCTAGCTCATATGAAATAAAGCTAACCCAGCTTCTTTTATTTGCTGGTCAGAATAGCGGACCGTTTCGATGGTCTATGGAGGAAACAGAATGAAACTTAAATATGTAAAAGCCTTAGTTGCAGTAACCGTTGCTTTAGGTGTACTGCTGCCATCAACGATTTCTCATGCAAAGAGCTTCAGCGGCCGCTCATCATCTAGTTACAGCAGCCGAAGTTCAAGCTCGTCATACAGCGGAAGCTATAAATCAAGCCCGAAATCAAGCTACAGCTCAGGATCAAGCTCTTCTAGCAAAAAATCCAAGACGCCTGACGATTCATCATCATCGATTTCGCTTAAAAAGAAGCCTTCGGAAAAGGCAAGCTCATCAAGCTCTAAAAAATCGTCAGGCACCTTTTCCGGCGCTACATCAAAAGTAACCGGAAAGACATACAGCGGAAAAACGTCTAAAGCTTATGTTGGCGGACGATATGTTTCAGTCAATCATTACTATCACGCAGGTTTCGCACCATCAGGATGGTTTGGATATTATAGCGGATTTACAATGGGTATGTTCATGATCAGCATGATGCACCCATGGGGTTACACCTATCATCCAGTCGGAGGCCCAGGCTATGTTTCGTATGGCGCTTCACCCATTGCCTGGATCGTTGATATCATCGCTTTGATCATTATTTTAATCATTGTCATCGCACTGATTCGCGCATTTAAAGCACCAAAGACGTACAGAAGGAGATTTTAGGCAATGAGATTAATATTAAATGAGCAAGAAATTGTAGATGGAATTTGCGTGTATATTTCCAATGAAGAAGATATCTACCCTGAAGACGTTGAAGTAAAGGAGCTATCTTATAACAAGCGTACAGGGTTCTTCGCTGAAGCTACATTTGGCCTGCACCACAAGCAGCTTATGTCAGATGACATTTCAGAAGGCATTATTCAGTTCTTAGAGGAATACCATAACTTCAATCCGGACGTTACCGTCGTTGAATTGCAATTTGATAAGAAAAAAGGCTTCTCCGCCTTGGTTTTCGTCAACGAAGCAGAAGAATAAAAATGTCTTAATCAAAACCTTACTCCGCGCGAGTAAGGTTTTTTTAATGGTTTCTCTGAGCATAAAGTTATTTCGTTTTTCCTAAACTCAGCGGATCTGTGATCATCTCTTTTGGCTTTAACGTTTCCGTTTGTTCAAAACAAATGTTTCAAATGAGATAGGAAATGGGTACTAATCTATTAACTTTGTTATACATTTTAGATACTCATTGGCTCAACAACTGAGGAGGAGACATTTGTGAAGAAAGACACAAGGAAATATATGATCTACTTTTTCGGCGCTTTAGGGGGACTGCTATATGGTTACGATACAGGTGTTATCTCCGGAGCACTCCTGTTTATCAATAACGATATTCCTTTAACGACATTGACAGAAGGATTGGTTGTCAGCATGCTGCTCCTTGGCGCGATTTTCGGTTCTGCCTTGAGCGGCACATGCTCAGACCGCTGGGGCAGGAGAAAGGTTGTATTTGTCCTTTCCATCATTTTTATTATCGGCGCGCTCGCTTGCGCATTTTCTCAAACAATCGGCATGCTGATTGCATCTAGGGTGATACTCGGGTTGGCCGTCGGCGGTTCAACGGCACTTGTGCCCGTGTATCTTTCCGAAATGGCACCGACGAAAATTCGCGGGACACTCGGCACAATGAACAACTTAATGATTGTCACCGGGATTTTGCTCGCCTATATCGTTAACTACCTGTTCACACCGTTTGAAGCGTGGCGCTGGATGGTCGGTCTGGCTGCAGTGCCTGCCGTGCTTCTATTAATCGGCATCGCGTTCATGCCGGAATCGCCAAGATGGCTCGTGAAGCGCGGCCGCGAAGAAGAAGCGAGACGCATCATGAACATCACTCATGATCCCCAAGACATCGAAATGGAATTGGCAGAGATGAAGCAAGGGGAAGCGGAGAAAAAAGAAACGACACTCAGCGTGTTGAAAGCCAAATGGATTCGCCCCATGCTTCTGATTGGCGTCGGCCTTGCCATTTTCCAGCAGGCGGTCGGCATTAACACGGTCATCTACTACGCGCCAACCATTTTTACGAAGGCCGGTCTTGGCACATCAGCTTCGGCGCTCGGCACAATGGGGATCGGCATCCTCAACGTCATCATGTGTATCACTGCCATGATCTTAATTGACCGTGTCGGCCGCAAAAAACTTCTGATCTGGGGAAGTGTCGGCATCACACTGAGCCTTGCTGCTTTATCAGGCGTGCTCCTGACACTGGGGCTTTCCGCATCTACAGCGTGGATGACAGTAGTCTTTCTAGGTGTCTATATCGTCTTTTACCAGGCGACATGGGGTCCGGTAGTGTGGGTGCTCATGCCTGAGCTCTTCCCGTCCAAAGCACGCGGAGCCGCGACAGGGTTCACGACTTTGGTGTTATCGGCGGCTAACCTGATCGTATCGCTTGTCTTCCCGCTGATGCTAAGCGCGATGGGCATCGCATGGGTCTTTATGGTTTTCTCAGTCATTTGTCTTCTCTCATTTTTCTTCGCGTTCTACATGGTACCGGAAACCAAAGGGAAAAGCTTGGAGGAAATTGAAGCAAGCCTGAAAAAACGGTTTAAAAAGAAGAAAAGCACCCAAAACCAAGTGCTGAATGAGCGTACATTATAAAAAAAGGAATCGTCTCCTTATGAGACGATTCCTTTTTCTGTTTACACCATGACCTTGCAAATATTGTTCGTAAATTCCACAGGGTCCTGAATCGGCAGGCCTTCGATGAGGAGCGCCTGATTGTACAGAAGGTTTGTGTACAGGCTCAGCTTCTCTTTATCTTGTTCAAACGCGTCCTGCAGTGTTTGGAATACCTCGTGATTTGGGTTGATTTCCAGCACTTTTTCCGCCTTCACATTTTGGCTGTCAGGCATCGCATTTAAGATTTTTTCCATCTCAATTGTCACTTCGCCGTCAGCAGCAAGGCAGACTGGATGTGATTTAAGCCGTTTTGAGATTCTGACGTTTTTCACTTTGTCTGACAGAATGTTTTTCATTTCCTCAAACAGATCCTTATACTTGCTTTCCTCTTCCTCGGACTGCTTTTGATCCTCATCCGTGTCTATGCCAAGGTCTCCGCTTGATACGGACTTGAATTCTTTTTCCTGATAAGAAGCCAGCATTTTAATTGCAAACTCATCGATGTCCTCAGTAAAGTAGAGGATTTCATAGCCTTTGTCCGCCACCATTTCCGTTTGCGGCAGTTTCTCAATGCGGTCGTAAGAATCACCGGTCGCGTAATAAATGAATTTCTGCTCCTCTGGCATTCTGGAAACATACTCGTCTAAGCTGACCAGTTTTTTCTCTTTTGAAGAGTAGAATAAGAGGAGATCCTTCAATTGATCCTTATTCGCGCCAAAATCATTGTACACGCCGAATTTCAGCTGTCTGCCGAACGACTTGTAGAACGTCTCGTATTTCTCGCGGTCTTTTTTCAACAGGCTTTGCAGCTCGCTTTTGATTTTCTTGCTGATGTTTTTCGCGATCAGCTTCAGCTGGCGGTCATGCTGCAGCATTTCTCTGGAAATATTCAGCGACAGATCCTCAGAATCGACCATGCCCTTCACAAAGCTGAAGTGGTCCGGTAGCAGGTCTGCGCACTTATTCATGATCAGCACGCCATTGGAATACAGCTCCAAGCCTTTCTCATATTCCTTGGAATAGTAGTCAAACGGCATGTTTTCAGGGACGAATAGAATCGCGTTGTAGCGAACCGCTCCATCCACGCTGATATGAACGTGTGTCAGCGGTTTATCAAACCCGTAATGCTTTTCAGCATAGAATTTTTCATAATCCTCATCTGTCAGCTCGCTTTTGTTTTTTCTCCAGATCGGCACCATGCTGTTGACCGTCTGCTCTTCCTGCACCTCTTCAAATTCATTTTCGCTGCCTTCCTTCGGCTTATTAATGGTGGTATCCATTTTGATCGGATAGCGAATGAAGTCGGAGTACTTCTTAATGATCGCTTTTAAACGATATTCCTCTAAAAACTCGTCATAGCTGTCATCTTCTGTGTTCTCTTTGATTTTCAGGATAATGTCTGTACCGACAGAATCCTTTTCACACGGCTCAATCGTATAGCCGTCTGCACCCGCAGACTCCCATTTATAAGCCTCTTCGCTGCCAAGCGCTTTACTGATGACTGTCACGACATCGGCAACCATAAATGCCGCGTAAAAACCAACACCGAACTGCCCGATAATGTCATGTCCGTCTTTCAGCTCGTTTTCCTTTTTAAACGCGAGGGAACCGCTTTTTGCAATTGTTCCAAGATGCTGTTCAAGCTCATCCTTTGTCATTCCGATCCCCGTATCAGAGATGGTTAATGTTCTCGCATCTTTGTCAGCTGCGACCTTTATGTAGTAACTATCTTTATCAAACGTAAGCGCATCGTCCGTAAGCGCTTTGTAATAGATTTTGTCAATCGCATCACTCGAATTGGAGATTAACTCGCGCAGGAAAATTTCTTTTTGGGTATAAATGGAGTTAATCATCATATCCAGCAAGCGTTTAGACTCTGCTTTAAACTCTTTTTTCGCCACTCTTGATCGCTCCTTTACCATTATGTAAACCCTTTTCAGCATCTATTTATCACATAAGATGACAATTGTCAATTAGATTGATAGATGCATATATATGTAAATTTAACATTAGTTGGATTTGTTTTCACTCTTTTTCTCACTCATTCTCATAAAAAAGAGAGGCTTCATCATCCTCTCTTTTTTTCTGTGTCATTCCAGCGGCCAAACTCCCGCTTCATCCAAATATGCACCGGGTAGAAAAACAAACCGAACGGTATCAAAAACAAAAGATTATGCCATGAAGCATTCAGAAATGCGCTTGCAGTCACCGGAAACGTAATCTCTTGCAATAAAAAAGAGATGACAGTCAGCACAACAAATGCAGATGGAATGGTCACGATGCAATAAAACTTGAGCTCCTTCTTATGCTGTACCTTCAAACATACAAACCTCCCAACAATTTCTAATTCATCTTAACATATGCTGGCCTTTCTTTTCTCGCATGTTTATCACTGCACATAGCGGGAAGACAAATAGAAAAAGGAGGTCTCGTATCATGGGAAGACTTGAAAACAAAACAGCAGTGATCACAGGCGCCGCGACAGGCATTGGGCAAGCGACGGCAGAGGTTTTTGCCAATGAAGGCGCGCGTGTGATCATCGGAGATATCAATAAAGATCAAATGGAAGAAACAGTTGACGCAATCAGAAAAAACGGAGGACAGGCCGAATCCTTTCACCTCGATGTGTCAGATGAAAACAGTGTGAAAGCATTTGCTGATCAAATCAAGGATGCATGCGGAACGATTGATATTCTGTTTAATAATGCCGGCGTTGATCAGGAAGGCGGAAAGGTGCACGAATATCCGGTTGACCTGTTTGACCGCATTATCGCTGTCGACCTGCGCGGCACATTCCTTTGCAGCAAATATCTGATTCCGCTCATGCTCGAAAATGGAGGCTCCATCATCAACACCTCCTCCATGTCAGGCCGTGCCGCGGACCTTGACCGCTCGGGCTACAACGCAGCAAAAGGCGGCATCACCAACCTGACAAAAGCGATGGCGATCGACTACGCACGGAACGGCATCCGCGTCAATTCCATTTCACCGGGTACGATCGAAACCCCGCTGATTGACAAATTAGCAGGCACCAAAGAACAGGAAATGGGTGAAAAATTCCGCGAAGCCAACAAATGGGTCACGCCGCTCGGCCGCCTCGGCCAGCCGAAGGAAATGGCGACAGTGGCCCTGTTCCTCGCGTCAGACGACAGCTCATACGTCACAGGAGAGGACATCACCGCAGACGGCGGCATCATGGCATATACATGGCCTGGGAAGATGCTGATTGATGAGAAGTGGAAATAAAATTCAGATGATTCATTAAGAGAGGGTGGATAGAAATCTGCCCTCTTTTATTGAATTTAGGATTAGCATTTCAAAAATCTTATACAGTAGATTATTAGAACATTATAGTAATAATCCAATTTATCCTCTTGAATATACATTTAAAGTCAAGTCGTT
The DNA here is from genome assembly GCF_000877815.1 of Bacillus sp. YP1. Lineage (NCBI taxonomy): Bacteria > Bacillati > Bacillota > Bacilli > Caryophanales > Bacillaceae > Bacillus > Bacillus sp. YP1. The sequence continues at coordinate 3,738,594 of NZ_CP010014.1, forward strand.
TGTCCAAAAGAAATTAAATAAACTCCAACATCTTCATCATCTAAAAGTAAGTTAATTACCAAAGAAAAATATAGTAAATGATATTGATTTTACCAATAATTTATACTAGAATAACTAGGAAACCAGTACAAAAGGAGGGTTATTTATGAAAGAATTATCTAATTTAGAATTAGAAAAAGTGGAAGGCGGAAACTGGCAAAATGTTACGAAGAATACTCTATTTGCTGCTGCTGATGGAGCTGCAATCGGAGGAATGTTTGGTGGTCCAGCGGGCGCTTTTGTTGGGGCTCATTATGGAGCTGCTGCATACGCTATTGGTTACGCTTTGGATCACAGAAAATAATACAATGTTAGGGGAATATACATATGAATAATTTAGAAAATAAAAGTTTTGAAGTCTTATCTGATAATCAGCTTGAGTTAGTAGAAGGGGGTTCAGGCTATGGTGATGGTGTAGCTGGAGGACTCACAGGAGGAGCTATACTAGGCGGTGTAGTAAAAGGGGCCCAAAATGGCGCGAAATATGGAAGACTAGGTGGAGCATGGGGAGTTGCCGCTGGTGTTGTAGTTGGAGGAGCCATCGGTGGTTACTTAGGATATAAAGGGGCTTAAAAATCCCTTAACTTAAGACGATCTGTTTGATTAACAGATTGTCTTTCTTTTTTAAAATAATTAGAATCATGGAGTATTTAGATGTTCTTTAAAAAGTACCAATATGTAAAACAAATTGATGAAAAAGACTGTGGAGCAGCTTGTCTAGCCACTATATTGAAGCATTACGGCTCCAAATTATCAATAAATAAAATTCGAGATATTGCGGGAACAGATAAACAAGGCACAAGCGCACTTGGACTAGTCAGAGCAGCTGAACAATTAGGCTTTTCAGCAAAAGGAGTAAAAGCTGACAAAACAGCTTTAGAAGAACCCTTTACACTGCCGGCTATTGCACATATCATTCTTAATGGACAATTATTACATTATGTTGTTATTCATAAAATTACAAAAGACCAGATTATCATTGCAGATCCTGGCCGCGGAATCATTAAGTACACAAAAAAAGAATTTTTAGAGGTTTGGACAGGAATCTTAATTTTACTGACTCCTTCTGAAACATATAAGATCCATGTAGAGACCAGTACTATACGAAGTGATATATTCAAATTAATACTTCATCAAAAATCATTGATCATCCACACAATTTTAGCATCCTTTATCATTACAGTTTTCGGTATTATGGGGACTTTTTATTTTCAAACGGTCATTGATGAGATTTTACCAAATAGATTGAATAGCACGTTACATATACTTTCATTCGGCCTCATCATTATGTACTTATTTAAAGTCCTTTTAACAGCCTTTAGGCAATATTTAATGATATTATTGGGCCAAAAATTAAGTATTTCAATAATGTTTGGTTATTTCAAACATGTACTTAGCTTACCGATGAAGTTTTTTAGCACTAGAAAGATCGGGGAGATTATATCTAGATTTAATGATGCTAGCAAAGTAATTGATGCTATTATTAGCGCCTCTCTATCAGTAGTACTTGATACAGTAATGCTTGTAATGGTAGGCATCTTTTTATATCTACAAAATACAACTTTATTTTTAATTACATTGGCTTTTATCCCATTTTATGTTCTTACAGTTTGGTTTTTTATGAAGCCATATGAATCCATCAACAATACTGAAATGGAAAACAATGCTCAGCTGACTTCAAAAATAGTTGAGACACTTAACGGTATTGAAACAATTAAAGCATATAATGCTGAATATATGATGTCATATGAGACAGAAAAGAGATTTGTGAAATATTTGCGCTCTGCTTTTAAGCATGGAGTTATCGATAATCTTCAAAATTCTATTAAAATGTTTTTGGATTTAGCAAGTGGAGCATTCATATTGTGGATTGGTTCAACTCAAGTGATGAAAGGAACTCTTTCAATAGGTCAGCTCATTACATACAATGCATTGTTAACATATTTTTTGAATCCTTTACAGAACATAATAGGCCTTCAATCGAAACTCCAGTCAGCTTCTGTTGCTTCTAAACGACTGGGAGAAATACTAGAAGTAGAACACGAAATAAAAGATAAGGATGCTCAAATAACAACGCCAGGGTCTATTAATGGCCCAATTGAATTTATTAAAATTAACTTTCGATATGGTACTCGGCGACTAATCCTAAAAGATATTACACTACGTATAGATAAAGGGGAGAAAGTCGCTTTTATTGGAGAGAGCGGTTCCGGAAAATCTACTCTAACTAAGCTCTTAATGAAATTTTATACAGCTGAGTCTGGTGATATTTTAATTAATGGTTATCATATCAATGATATTCATGCTCATTCATTAAGAGAAAGTATAAGTTATATCCCTCAAGAATCTCACTTTATACAGGGTTCCATTTTTGAAAACCTTCTGCTCGGTAACTCAGGCAGTTTTACCTTTGAAGAGATTATAGAAGTATGCAAACAAACAAATGTACACGATTTTGTCAATGATTTACCAATGAGATACGATACTCTCGTAGAGGAAAACGGGTCTAATTTATCTGGAGGCCAGAAGCAAAGACTCGCAATTGCCAGAGCATTATTAAGAAAACCTAACATTCTCATAATGGATGAATCAACAAGCAATCTCGATACGACTACCGAACAGGGAATATCAAAAATGATATACGATCAGACTGTTGGTATAACTACGATTATAATCGCTCACCGTTTGAGTACAATTATGAATTGTGACAAAATATTTGTCATGGAAAATGGAGAAATCATAGAGTATGGGAACCACAATGATTTATTGAAGAAAAAAGGCAAGTACTATGAGTTGTGGGAGAACCAAATGCCATCCAGAGGGATGGTGACTATTTAGATGAAACGTAACTTTTTCAATTTACATGATTTGAAGGATAGCAGAGAATTCTATGAATCAAAACCCAAACCAATTGGTGTTTTCTTTACATATATACTGATAGCTTTACTTATTGCATGTATTGTTTTTAGTTTCTATGGAAAGAAAGAAGTGATTCTAAAAACGACAGCTGACATCCAATATACAAAGCCTAACAGCAACGTAACAAACGAAGTAGCCGGCAAAGTAAAAACAGTTGACATTAAACAGGTTGATAAGGTGAAAAAGGGAGATACTCTATTAACTCTAGACAATACGGAAATCCAAGCGCAGAAAAGAGCTGTTAAAGCAGATATCAAAGATTTAAAAGAACAAGCTGCGTTAAACAAAACTCTAAAAAAAAGTATTGAAAATGACAAAAATTTATTCAGTGAGGACGATCATTGGGGTTATCAAGATCAATATCTCTCGTACGAAAAACAAAGTATTTTGTTAGAGTCATCAAAAGAAAATGCAAAAACTCAGCAGAAAAAACTTAAGAAGCAGAAAGAAAGCATAAAAGATAGTCTGGATAAGACAAAAAACAAAGTCAAACTAAAGCTTCAAAGAATTTCTGATCTGCAAGACTCCATTAAAAACAATAAATCCTTTGCCAAACAGGATGATAAGTACAGTTCTTACTATAATAGTTATCAAACTAACAAACAAAATGTAGAGCAGCAGCTTGATGATCTACGGAAGATGAAAGATGAGCTCGATAAAAACCGTTTTTCACAGCAGAAAGAGAACTTGAACGGACAGCTTGAAAGTTTAAAACAAGATATGTTAGTAAAACTAAGTGAAGAAAAAGACGAATTAAATCAATCTCTTGATGAGATTAACAGTTCAATTAAAAGTGACGATTCTGACAGTGATTCCGATAACTCAGAGGAAACAAATTATAAGCTTTCTATTGAACAGCTCAAAACAAACTTGCTAAATCAGACATCTCAAAAGCAAACAGATCTTCAGACCACTCTTAAATCAAAAGAGGATGATCTAAAGATGATAGATTTACAATTAGAAAAATATAAAATAAAAGCAGCAAGTGACGGCTATGTTAATGTACTAACAAATATATCTCCAGGTGACAATTTACAAGCAGGCACTGCTATTTTGACTATTATCCCTGATAAAGAGAAGCTTAAAGCTAATATTTATATTCCGAGTCATGAGATCACAAATATTAATGAAAAAGATGAAGTAAGATTCCATATTGAAAATACAAATCAAACCATCAAAGGTGTCATTACAAAAATAAGTCCAGACAGTATTAGTGATCAAAACGGACAAAAATTTTATATTGCTGAAAGCACAATAGAGAAAAATAAAGTTATGAACGATAACGGATCAACTTTACACTTAAAAAATGGAATGCAGACCGATGTATCAATTATAGTGGATTCTAAAAGGTACATTGATTATCTACTAGAAATACTACATTTACAATAATATAATAAATATAAATCCAACAGAGGCAATCTGTTTATGGGTTACTCACCGGTCTGAAATAATGTACTTAGAATAAGTGAACCACTCAAAATAAACTATTATGCAATTTCATTTTTGTGGATTTATTTCTTGTTTTATGTAATTATGCTATAATTACAACTAAATTTTCAACAGAAAGGTCAAGCAATTTATGTCGCAAAACAAACTATTATTTTTACTCTTTTCATTTTCTTCTATTATTCACTTGCTCTTCAATACGATTTTAGATCCTACTTCAAGCTGGAAATCTTGGTCGGTGAACATTGCGCTAATTCTTTTAGCCCTTCTATTTTTAAATTTCACTTTGAAAGAAAAGAAAGAAACTCACAAGACCAAGTGACATAACGACACAAAGCCCGGACTGACTATCCGGGCAAATTTATATCCTGTAAACGTTACCTCTCTTAGGTTTTCTTTTCATAACATACTGAAGTTACTCTCCGGCCTTCCATTTCAGCCACTGGCTGGTTTCTCTCGTTTATAGCAATACAACCTTATACTTCTTCACATCCAAAAACTGCAAAAACTTCCTCGCCAGCACTTCCGGCGCATGCGCCTTCCCTTCATCGAGTCGATACAATATCAGCCCGATAATCATCGCCGATACATAATAGGCATAAAGCTTTTTCTCCGCAGGAATATTAGTTTGCTGATGCAGATAAAATGATTCCAACGCTTTGAGCAACTCGGGTATCACATGAGGAACAACCCAGTCCCGATTGAGCAAATGGACAATAGGCATGCGGTCTAAAGCAGAAAGCAGGCCGGCGAGCACCTCCTCCGCTTCTTCGAAGGAAAGCTCATTCGGACTTGAGGCAATCGTCAGGTGATCAATGATCTCCGCACATGATCGCTGTATCATGGTTTGGAGCAATTCCTCTTTATTGGCATAGTGATCATAAAAAGTTGCGCGGCGGATATTGCTTTTACGCGTAATATCCGAAATCGTGATGCCCGCGTAGTCTTGTTTCTCCGCCAATACGTCCAGAAATGCCTGCTGGAGCGCCTCTCTCGTTCGAACCACCCGCCTGTCGATTGGCTTGCCCTTCTCTCGCTCTCCTGGCACAGCTTGTCCAAACAGCCAATAAAATCTCTTTTGAGAAACAAGCTCCCATACCTTTTGGCTGATAGCTTCCGGAGCCGCGGCCGCATCCTCATTCAGCCAATACAGGATAATTGCGTATGTGTACAAGGCCCGGTAATGTCCGTAAATTTCTCGTTCGATCGGCGTCAAATTCACATGGACCGGAGTCAGCAGCACATCCTGCTGAAACACATCCCTAAAAAAACGATGGAAATGCCCTCTGTTCATCATCACAGAAAAAAAGGATCGATGCTCATGAACAAAGGACAGCGTCGGATGCACCGTTTGCCGTTTTTTGTTCAAATGAAGGGTATCCATATGACTGAAGGCGTCAAAAAGCGCTTTGCCCAGTCCTTCCTTCATGTCTTCGATCACATCCTCAATGATTGAAAACTTATCCTCATAATAAAGGTAGAGCGTCCCACGGCTCACTTTGGCCCTTTCAGCGATTTCTTTCATTGTGATATGTTGCATATCTCTTTCTTCCAATAAAGCCAGCAGCGCCTGTTTCACTTGAGCTTCGGCAGATTCCGGCACAAAAGACACCTCCAATCATTAGACAGTTGTTCAATATATGTACGGTAACGTATAGATGGTTCACCGTTGTCTTTCTTATAAAAAAGGTACCACCTTATAATAGGTCCGAGAAAAGAAGAAAGCAAATGAGGGGGATCTTACAATGGAACAGAAAGTAAAGGACGACATCCAGCGTGTCTTTCAGCTTCAGAAAAAACAGCAAAAAGCCTTGCGTGCTTCAACAGCGGAACAGCGCAAAGAGAAGCTTCAGCGCTTTTTAGATTCCGTCATCGCCCATGAGGAAGAAATCATTGAAGCGATCCGCAAAGACGTCCGCAAACCATATCACGAGGTCAAAAAAGCGGAAATCGAAGGAACGAAAAAAGCGATCAGAGATAATATGAACAACCTGGAACAATGGATGGCGCCTAAGGAAGTCGGTTCATCGTTAAGCCCTGAGGCAAACGGGATTCTTATGTACGAGCCTAAAGGCGTCACACTCATCCTCGGCCCGTGGAACTATCCGTTTATGCTGACGATGGCGCCGCTTGCCGCTTCTCTCGCAGCCGGAAACAGCGCGATTGTGAAGCTGTCCGATTTCACGATGAACACAAGCAACATTGCCGCTAAAGTGATAAGAGACGCGTTTGATGAAAAAGAAGTCGCGATTTTTGAAGGAGAGGTTGAGGTGGCAACCGAGCTTCTTGATCAGCCGTTTGACCATATTTTCTTCACTGGAAGCACAAATGTCGGGAAAATCGTCATGACAGCGGCGGCCAAACACTTGGCATCTGTCACACTTGAGCTTGGCGGCAAAAGCCCAACGATTATCGACAGCGAATACGATCTCATGGACGCAGCGAAAAAAATCGCCGTCGGCAAATTCGTAAACGCCGGCCAAACCTGCATCGCACCTGATTACCTGTTCATTAAAAAAGACGTTCAGGACAGGTTCGCGGGCATTTTACAAACAATTGTCAACGCAGGATTTATGGAGGATGATCACACCCCAGACCGCAGCAAATTTACGCAAATCGTCAATGACCGCAACTTCAACCGCGTCAAAGACCTGTTCGACGATGCCATCGAAAAAGGGGCGGAAGTGGTGTTCGGCGGCGTATTTGATGCCAGTGACCGCACGATCTCGCCAACCGTTTTGAAAAACGTCACGCCTGATATGAAAATCATGCAGGAGGAAATCTTCGCACCGATCCTGCCAATGATGAATTATGAAGACATCGACGAGGTCATCGATTACGTAAATGATCGCGATAAACCGCTTGCGCTTTATGTGTTCAGCAAAAACCAAGACCTGATTGACAACGTCCTTCAGCACACGACATCAGGAAATGCCGCCATCAATGATGTCGTCGTCCATTTCAGTGACGTCAACCTGCCATTCGGCGGCGTAAACACAAGCGGAATCGGCTCCTATCATGGGGTATACGGATTCAAAGAGTTTTCTCATGAGAAGGGTGTATTTATTCAAGCCTCCAAATAATCGTAACGAAGAGAATCTGCATCATCTTGCAGGTTCTTTTTTTATCTTTATATCACCTAAATAAAGAGATTAAAAGTGATAAAATACCATTTTTACTACGAGACCAAACCCTGCAGCCTCTAACGTATAATATCCCAGAAAACTTCAAAGGAGTAAAATGATACATGGAAAAACCAGCAGGATTTTGGATTCGGGCAGCCGCCTCTATTATTGATGTATTTATTATAGCTATATTCTCTTTCATTATGATTTTCATTAACACCTTCATTGTGTTGCCACTCATTGATGCGGCAGGTACACACATGTCAGAAGCCCAATATGAGTTTTTCATGTTGATCATTGGAACAATCCCTGTTTTGGCCATCATATTTATTTTCGCTATTCTTTACTATAGCTTGCTGACTTCTTCAAACATGCAAGCAGCATTTGGAAAAAAACTCATGGGCATCATCGTTGTCAATCAGCATGGTGAGCGTATTTCTTTTTGGCACAGCTTCGGCCGTTTCTTCGCTTACACATTATCTAAGATCTTATATATCGGTTTTATCATGGCGGCCTTTCCCTCTAAACTGGCATTACATGATTATATTTGCGGGACAAAGGTTGTCTATAAAAATAAATATCTTGATTGATCAAAAAACAGGCTGCCGAGTTAACCTCGCCAGCCTGTTTTACTATTTCCCAAAAGCCATCAGCTTCGTATAACTTCCAATATAAAGCGTTCCGTCCTCAGCGAGCTGAGGAGAAGACACGACGTTGCTGTCGGTTTGATAGCTCCATAATTCATTGCCGTTTGCGTCTGCCGCATAAACCTTCATATCATCTGACCCGAAATACACCGTTCCCTTTGCGTCAATCAGCGGCGCCGTTCTGACAGGGCCGTCTGTGTAGAATGACCAGTTCATATCCCCGTTTTTGCTGATGGAAAACAGCTCGCCGCTTCCTGAGCCGATGTAGATATTGCCATTATGATCAATCGCAGGAGATGAGCTGGAGAACCCGTTTAACGGGAATGTCCATTTCAAACTGCCTGTTGATGTATAGGCATACAGCTGTCCGTCTTGGTTACCGGCATAAACGTTGCCATCCTTATCAATCACCGGATATCCTTTAAACGCATTTGACGTCGTTCTGGACCATTTCACCTGTCCGGTTCCGGAGTTGATCGCATAAAACACGTAATTATATGTGCCGACATACACGGTGCCGTTTTTGGCAAGCACCGGCACAGAGCTGACGACACCATTTGTTTTCAACTTCCAGCGCTCTGTCCAGGTTGATTTTGACGTCGGTTTGATCGCGTGAACATAATTATCAAGTGTTGAGAAATACAACGTCCCGTCTGAACCGATCACCGTTTCAGAGCTTGGCCCGCCGCTTAACGGAACCGTTGTTAAAATTTCTCCCGTTTCTTTGTCAATAAAATAAATCTTTTTGTCATAGGATGCCAAATAGATAACGCCGTTGGTCCCAAGTACAGGAGATTGCGTATATGTTTTTCCAAGATTGCCAGTCACCCATTTGACTGAGCCGTCTGGATTAAAGGCTTTCATTTCCCCGTCTCTGGAATGAAGATATACTGTGCCGTCTCCGTCAATCACAGCCCCCGCTCCATTTTGCGGAGTCGTTCTGATGTCGTTTTGCCATTTCAGCGTCCCGTCTGTATTTCCGGCGAACCGGCTTTCGCGTGACCAGTTAAACATGGCAGGCGCCATCGCTTGTACATCATATCTTCCTGGCAAAAAGCCAGATGCTCCATTATTTTGAGAAAACACCGTTTCCGCCGCATAAGCAGCTGTCGGCTGAAGCACTTTGGCAGCGGGCACATCAGAAACAGCGCCGGCCAAAACAGCCGCCGCCACCGCAGCTCCCGCAATCAAAGCTTTCATACGAAATGACTTGACCATCATTGAGACCCCCATTATATGTAACTTCTAATTTGTGACCATCATAACATATTCATCCATTTTATAAATCTATTTCACAAAAACATAACAAACTAGAAAACTATGTAAGAGTATTCACGGACGTTTTTTCAGCACCCGGCCGAAATGCAGCCACAAACCAAATGACGTTGACAGCAGCCGCAGCGAGACTAATTCCGAAAACAAAGATCACCTCAGAAAGCAGATGGTCACTAAAGAAACTAAACATCAAGATAAAACCGGCCGAAGACAAATGAATCAAAAGCCCAAAGCCGCAAAGCACCGCCATGACATACCTCATTGCATCGACTCCGAGCATATAAACGAGAAATGGAATGAAATACAATACAAGGATCATACCGACAGCTGACCACATGCCAACTGAATTAAACTGATTGGCCGCCGCTCCCGTTCCGGCCAGCGGCGAAAGTGAAGCCGCCACGATCACAGCGCAAAAAAGAAACGCAGAAATGGCTGTCAGGATCGCCACGCTGTTTTTTCTAGACATCAAACTCCTCCTTAGATAGAAATATTAACCTTTTCATTATAAGAGAGCTGAGTAGAAAATTCATTATTTATTAAAAAATTCCAGAATGCATACACAAATGCTATACTTCTTTCTAGTATATTTATATAGTAAAAAACAAAGGATAAAAGACTCATTTTTCTGTAATATCAGGATTTTATCACCATACCATATTGCATGTACTTGTTTTTCAAAGTATACTATTCCAGATTAATTCAGAGGAGAGAGAAAAATACATGGAAAAACCAGCAGGATTTTGGATTCGTTTTTTAGCTTATTTTATTGATGGCATTATTGTATCTGTTCCTAGTTATATTATTCTATTTGTGATCAATTCTGTTTTTGTAGCTGGGGCTGTGGCAACAAACCCTTACATGACGGAAGAAGAGTATTTAGTGAAATACATGACGCTTGCATTTTTGCCTACTATGCTGATCATGATCGTCATCAGTGTGTTATATTACGGGCTGCTCACAGCTTCTAAAATGCAAGGCACACTTGGCAAAAAAATTCTTGGCCTGAAAGTGGTCAATGAACAAGGCGAACGGGTTTCTGTCGGACAGGGAATTGGCCGTTACTTTGCCTATATCTTATCTGGAATCATCTTTTATATCGGGTTTATCATGATCGCCTTTGGAGAGAAAAAAGGCCTGCATGACATCATTTGCAAAACACGTGTCGTGTATAAATAATAGAAAAAAGTCTAGACGCCAATAGGCATCTAGACTTTTGTTTTCTTTACAATAGGCTGCCACGACAGATACGTAGCGCTTCTCCACAGCCACTCAAACGGCCCCATCCGAAAGACACGAAGCCAAAGGTGGCTGAAGACCATTTGAACGGCACAAACAGCAATTGTAATGAGCACGCCCGCAGCAGGGTACACTTTTCCATACAGGCCCAAGCCGTAATGATAAAAAATCCAAGTACACACAATAGACTGCATCAAATAATTGGTAAATGCCATCCTCCCAACAGCGGAGAATGATTGCAACACTGTTCTCACTTTTGTTTTATGATAAAGATAGACAACCGTTGTAACATAGAAAAACATGAGGAAAGGCGCGCCAATCAGCAGAAATAGTTCCTTTTCCGTTACACTGTACAGCACATGGGCGCCGATGCCGATGACAAGCCCAGCCATCCATAATCGTTTTAATCCTTTGCGATGCTTTTCCGGTTCATGCAAATACCGTGATTTTGCTGCCGCAGCTCCCAGCAAAAACATGCTGAAATATGGAATGGATGCAAAGAAAAAGTTGAGCGGATTATACGTAAGCATGCCATTCGAAGACATGTAAACAAGACGATCATGGATCCGTTGTTCTGCAATGTCCCTCAGGCTGCCGCTTCCATAAACATGAATCGCTTGTTTTGCCTGCTGTGTTACCGCTTGTACCCATTCCTGTCCGTTTGATTGATCAAAACTTGTCAACATGAACGGAATGGAAAACAGAAGATACAAAGAGACCGCCCATATCAGCAGTGTTTTCGGCTTTGCTTTTCGAAACAAGAGCAGGACAAAACCGAGCAGGGCGTATTCTGTTAAAATATCCCCGTCCCATATCAAAAAGGCATGAATCGTTCCAAACAAGAGAAGCGCCATTAACCTTCTCACATATAACGGAACAAACCGTTTCCCTTTGTTTTCTGCTCTCTCCATCATGACAACCATGCCAAATCCAAATAAAAAGGAAAACAATAAAATACATTTTGTTTGAATGAAGAATTTCAGTATGTCTGCGGCGGCAAAATCAGCTTCAGACCACTTATCCATGAAAAAATTCTCTTTTCCAAGCATAGACAAATACATATCCGGATAACTAAAATGTGCCAGATTGACAAATAAGATGCCGAAAATCGCCATTCCTCTCAGCACATCAAGCACACCGATCCGCTCATTTGTTAAAGTCGGCTGTAATGAAGACATAGCCATCACGCTCCTTTTTTCTGTACCTTAAGGGTATGAAAAAATGAAGCGCGGAAACATCGATTTAGGTGTCAGGCCGGCATGAAAACCTTACAATCTTGTCATCTTTATGGTTTCATCACCTTTAAATCTAATGCTTCGATATTCTGCAAAACGCGATCAAAGCGCAAAGCCTGAGGCTCACATGGGAAGATGTGGCCTTCATACGGGTCGCCTAACGTCCGGAAAAACGGTTCAAATAAACCAGGAACCAATACGCCCACCATCTTTGTATAGTAAGAATCAAGGCGATAGGAGTGAACGGTATTTGCAGGGACATGCAGGAAATCTCCCGGATTCAGCTGAATTTCCTGGCCATCTGCCCACATCGTCATCTGACCTTCAAGGCAATAAAATGTTTCTGTATGATGTTCATGGTAGTGATCAACGATTCGGTCACCTTTAGGGCCTTCAGAGGATACGACGATAAACTGGCCATCTGTATTTTTTTGTGCAGCCACAATGCGGTGAAGCTGATCTCCAGTCAACAGGCGATCTCCTTCTCCAGATTCAAGAACGTATGGAACCGCTCCATCTGGCAGCTCTGTAAGTTCCGCTAATTTGGCCGAACATGCAGGCTTTCCTTCATCTAGAAATACAATGTCCGCTACAGCGGCTGCTTCTGCAAATCGCTCGTTTGAGACTTCTTCGCTTGCGTACGGCGGATGTTCAGCGTGATCATACGGATTCCCAATAACGGAATACAAGTGCGCTACGTTTCCTTTCATCGTGTAAGATACCAGTCTTGTTCTGTGGCTCTGCATCCGGTAGCTGTGCGGTGTTCCCGCCGGAATGTTGGCATAATCACCTGATATTAATAAATAGCGTTCACCATCAAGTGTCAGTTCCAGTTTCCCGTCCAAAACGAGAATTCCTTCATGTGTGTCCTTGTGGACGTGAAGCGGAAAGGCATCTCCTTTTCCCCCGGAAAGAAGCACGATCTCAAACAAATCACCTGTGCTCCTCCCATTCGCCATCACCGTGGCAACCTGTCTGCCGAACAGATAGCGCTCGCCTTCTCCGCTCCGGAGCAAATAAGGCATTTTTTCTTTAGGCAATGAATGTTTACATAATGTTTTCATATTATCGCTTCCTCCAATTTAGACCAGTCTATATATTATCATTTATTTGTCTAGACCGTTCTATATAATTGTAGGAGAAAGGATAACAAAATGCTACCCTTTTTTTCTCACCAGCACTGGTATTTGTTCGGCAATGAGAAGAAGAGGCGTTTTGTCTTTATTCGTTAACGAAAGCATGATGCCGCCCTCAATCATCGAATTAATCAGCGTTCCAAGCTGATTTGCTTCTTCTTCTGCAAATCCGTTTTCCATTAATTTTCTGGCAAAAACCGCTTCCCAGCTTTTAAACACCTTCATGCAAACCGTCCGCAGCGGTTCACTGATTAACGCTGTCTCACTCGCCAGCAAACCGACTGGAATACCTTTAATGCTTTCTGTGTTATCAAATTGGCTGGCTGTTTTTTTGATAAAAAGCTGAATCGCTTCAACAGGATCAGAGGTTTCATCCATGCTTTTCTGTATCAGATGTTCAACGATCTTACCTGTATATGTAACCGCTTCAATTGCTAGTTCTTCTTTGCCCTTCGGAAAAAAGTGATAAAGCGATCCCTTAGGAGCACCGCTTTCTTTTACAATCTGGTTCAAACCTGTCGCGTGATATCCTTGCAGCTGGAACAGACGTGACGCCGTGTGAAGGATTTTTTCACGTGAATCTCCTCTGCTAGTCATTAAAACATTCCCTCCTAGGTATGGTAGAGCGACTTATATAATATAAAAAAGAACCCTGTGATTGTCAAAAGGGGTAAGACCCTCCCGGATGGGGTAATGTACAAAAACAGCGTCTAGGAGGGATCTCTCAATGACAATCGATCATTCAGTCACGAATACAGAGCAGCTTGAACGACAAAACCCCGCCATAAAAACAAAGCTCAAACTGAAAAAGCTTAAGGATCAGGTGATCGTCATTACTGGCGCTTCAAGCGGAATCGGACTTGTCACGGCGAGAATGGCAGCTGAAAAAGGCGCAAAGGTCGTGGCAGCAGCACGAAATGAAGACGCGCTGAAGGAGCTCACTGATGAACTTAAGGAAAAAGGGCACGACGCCATATGGGTAAAGGCGGATGTCGGAAAAGAAGAGGACGTCAACCGCATCGCAGAAACCGCGATCAGCACATTCGGCCGCTTTGACACATGGGTCAACAATGCGGCCGTCTCGACTTTCGGACATGCCATGGACGTCACCGTCGAAGACATGAAGCGCATGTTCGACACAAATTTCTGGGGACCTGTTTACGGAACAAGAGCGGCTGTCAAACACTACACCGGCAGAGGTGTGCCGGGCGCACTCATTAATGTAGGAAGCCTGTTCGGAGACAGGGGAACGGTCATTCAATCCACATATGCATCTGCCAAATTTGCGCTTCACGGCTGGACGGAAAGCATCCGAATGGAGCTCGAAAAGGAACAGGCGCCCGTCTCGGTAACGCTCATTCACCCGGGCAGAATTGACACACCTTATAATGAGCATGCGCACAGCTACCTCGACAAACAGCCGGCTCATTACCGCTCCATGATCTATCCACCGGAAGCAGTCGCCGAAGCGATCCTGTTTGCCGCCGAACACCCTAAGCGCGACATGTACATCGGCTCACAGGCCAAAGCCATCGCCATGCTGGGGGCGCTTTTCCCTCGTCTGACCGACAGACTGATGGAAAAAATCATGTATCACAGCCAGCATGCCGAAAAACCGTCCAAACCGCGAGAAGAAAGCGCTCTTTATGATGCGGGCTGCGGTATGCATGACAGAGGCACAAATAAAGGATGGATGAGGTCAAGAAGCTACTACACAAAAGCGACGAAGCGCCCCATTGTATCGGCGGCTGTTGTTGCCGGACTAGTGGCTTGGGCTGCCGCCAAACGATGCAGGTAATCTCTGACCATAAGAAAAACCCATGCTGTTCCAGCGAACCATGGGTTTTTCAGCAGTTAATCGATAAAAGCCTTGTTCATACGCTGCAGCAGCTCGCCAAACATCTCTTTTTCCTGTGTTGACCATTCTTTCAGCATCTGTTCATAACGTTCAAGGCGCTTTTGCTGATCGGCTTTTAATAGTTGTTTGCCGAGTTTTGTAATGGTAAACAGGCTGACTCTCCCATCAGACGGGTCTGAGAAACGATAGATGAGCTCCTTTGCCTCTAATGCAGCTGCTTGTCTTGAAAGAGTAGAAATATCAAGCTTAAACGATTCTGCCAATTCCTTAACACGAGCAGGGCCAAACTCATCCAATTGTCTCAGTAATAAGTACGAAGATCTCTCCAAATTCCCTGTTCTTTTCTCTGATTGATCCAGATAAACAGCTCTCCTGATAAAAGTCGTCAGCTCATATTCAATTAATTCAACTGGATTTTGATTTTGCAATCGCTCTCGCTCCCTATTCCAATCTCCGGCATTGACAACATCATATATACTTGTATAATACAAATGTACATTAACTGAATAAATACAAGTCGTTATATGAATAAATCAATCATTATACTTGTATAGTACAATCATATAAAAAGAAAGTAAAGCGATTCCTCAGAACCATCCTAGAAGCAAGCACCAGAAAGGAGGAAGCTGTTCTGATTGGAGAGCAGCACTTGATGTGAAAGTCATACGAATTATCTTGCAAGTGTTGATATTATATGTATTTTTTATGATCGGGGAAGCCATTCAGCATCTGTTTCATTTACCCGTGTCAGGAAGCATCGTTGGATTGGTATTGCTTCTGATCTGCTTGGGCCTCCGTATTGTTCCCGTCTCCATCATTGAAGACGGAGCAGGGTTTTTATTATCCTTCCTTCCATTGTTGTTCATCCCGGCAATGACAGGAGTGATAAACTATCCGTCTCTCATTTCATTCAATGGCCTGATGCTGCTGATTACAGTCGTTCTGAGCACCATCGTCACGATCATTGCGGCTGGATTCGCCAGCCAGCTATTAGAGAAAAAAGCTAAAAAACGGGAGGAGAAAGAGAAATGCAGCAAGCATGTATCGCGATCATTATAATTCTTTTAACAGTTGCCGCTTATTTAGCGATGGTCAAACTCTATAAGCGATTCCCGCTTCCATTTCTGATCCCTGTTCTGACAACGACAATTTTGATTGTAGCGGCTTTGATGATGTTTCATGTTTCCTATGAAGGCTATATGATCGGGGGGAAATGGATCAATTCTTTGCTTGGGCCGGCTGTCGTGGCACTGGCCTATCCGCTTTATAAACAATGGCATATCATTGTCAAACATTGTGTTCCCATTCTAGGCGGCGTCCTGGTCGGATTATGCATGGGAATGATCAGCGGGCTGATCTTCGCAGAAGCATTCGGGATTGATCATGATCTCTTATTATCCATTCTGCCAAAGTCGATCACAACCCCTGTCGCTATTCAGATCGCCGCCGGTCTTGGCGGCGTCCCTTCCATGACAGTCGTATTTGTCATGATTGCGGGCTTTTCAGGCGTCATCCTCGGGCCTCTTTTCCTAAAATGGCTTCGCATACGCAGTTCCCTTGGACAAGGCATTGCATTAGGCAGCGCCTCCCATGCACTGGGTACCTCCAAAGCGTTGGAATATGGGGAATTGGCCGTATCCATGAGTTCCGTCTCCATGACGCTTTGTGCGGTGCTCGGCTCATTCTTCGGCCCGCTCGTCGTCTGGCTGTTTCATATTTAACAAAGAAAGACTGCCCCGGGGGAGGGCAGTCTTTTTCGTTTAAGAAGCAAAAAAATCAATCAGCGGCTGAAAGTCCTTAGATAAATCAACGTCATTCGGCTCTGCTTGAAGCAGGCGGTCAATCATGCGCTCCAGCTCCTCAACATCATTCTTATCTGTATATTCAATGAAGTTTAAGCTTTCAAGCCAATCCCGGTATGAATGTTTGGCTTTGCCATAGCTGTTTCCAAAGACAAGGCAAGGTGTTTTGGTGATAATCGAGAAAATCATCGCGTGAAGGCGGTCGGTAATCACCAATTTACTGGAGCCGATGCGGTCCAGCATCTCCATAAAATGCTTTTCACGATCAGCGTAATCGATGGTGTCTACCGTATCCAGCACCGTATCGGTACGCTCTGTGTAAGTTGTTTTTTCTGCCCATTGCTTCATCTGTGAAATAAAATCTTCGTCAGTCACTTTCTCCTTATCCGCTCTTAAAATAAAGAGAACGCCGTCCCGCTCGAGCTCTCGCGGCACAATATCCAAGGAAAGCACCATGTCCGGTGTAAAGATCACATTGGAGTTGAAGGTCTCTTTCACAACATCCAGTGTTTGCGTCTCACGCGCAGCAATCGTTAAGTTTGTATTTTGATGGTACGCATCCTGTGTTTTTTTCTTTTCCTTCTGTCCTTCCTCTGTATCCTCAAAATAAACGGATTGTGGCAGAGAAATTGATTTGTAGTCTTTAAACGCCGAAAAGACCTTTCTTCTGTCTTCCTCAATATCGAGATAAAGGTTTCCTAAGTTCCCTCCGCCTGTAAAGCAGACAATATCGTCTTCACGAATGATCTCCTTCACCAGTTCAATGCCCTCATCCGTCGCATAATCCATAATCTCAATGTATTCATAATACGGAAAATGATTTTTGACAAATTTCTCTTCCGCATACGCAATCGCTTGGTCGCCAATATTTGTGTAACTAGGGGAACCAAACAAAAATACTTTTCGTTTATCATTTAACAGAGCTTCCGGCTCCACATTTGGCGCAATGCCTTTTACTAGTTTTTTGCCTTTGATTTCTTGTACAGTCATATCTGCGTCCTCCTTCTGGGATGAATTCCTCATTGTGTGTTAACTGTCTCTACCCAAAAAGAAGGATGGCTATGCATTGGCATGTGCATCGGCTATATCAGAAACATCGTTTTCGCCAATTTGATAGACGCTGCAATGTCCCGCGCCGTTCTTTCCATATATTCCGCGGCATGTTCAAACGCATCTTCTAGCGGCACGGCTCCGGGGACGATGCTGAAAAGCGCATCGATTCCGTGTTGATAGACGGCATCACTGTCACGTGATACTGATCCCGCAATACCGATGACAGGCACATCGTATGATTTAGCCGCCTTGGCTACGCCGATCGGCGTTTTTCCATGAACCGTTTGGCTGTCGATCCGTCCCTCGCCGGTAATCACAAGATCTGCATCCTGAACGATACTTTCAAAATCAACCGCTTCAAGGACAATATCAATGCCTCTTTTCAGGTCAGCCTGAAGATAAGTCAGCAGGCTCCATCCAAGACCGCCCGCTGCACCGGCGCCCTCTGTATCTCGGAAGGTTGATCCGAGCTCTTTTTCTGCCATATCAGCGAAATGGCTTACGTTCTGGTCTAGTACATCCAGCATGTCGGCCGTCGCGCCTTTTTGCGGCCCGAAAACAGCCGTAGCACCCTTTGGTCCTGTTAACGGATTGTCCACGTCACAGGCAACTTCCAGTTTGACATTCCGCAATCTGGAATCAAGCCCGCTAACATCTATTGATGCAAGCTGAGATAACGCGCCGCCCCCTGGGCCAATCTCGCGGCCTGAGTTATCAAGAAGCCTTACGCCCAATGCCTGAATCATCCCGGCTCCCCCGTCGTTCGTGGCGCTTCCGCCGATTCCGATGATCAATCGCTCCGCTCCCGCATCAAGAGCTGCTCTGATTAATTCTCCCGTTCCCCTTGTTGTAGTGATGAGCGGATTTCGCTTATAAACAGGCACCAGATGCAGCCCTGAAGCAGCAGCCATTTCAATCACAGCTGTTCTCCCATCTCCCATCATGCCAAAGAAAGCTTTCACCGGTTCCCCCAGCGGCCCTGTGACAACTTGCTCTATGATCCTTCCGTTGGTCGCATCGACTAGAGATTGAACGGTTCCCTCGCCGCCGTCCGCCACCGGCAATTTTCTGTAATCAGCACCCGGAAAGACCGATTTGAAACCTCTTTCTATCGCTTCGGCTGCCTCCAGAGCTGATAAGCTTTCCTTAAAAGAATCAGGTGCAATGATGATTTTCATCCAAATCGCCTCTTTCAAAACATGATTCACTTATGCTAGTTATCTCCAATGTACCATATTCCATTTAGAAATAAATACCATAATGATTGGGAAAAATTTTATTAAAAATTAGAAATGAAAGTGTTTGCATAAAAGAAATATTCACGTTATCATACTTGTATACAAGTATACTCCTTGAGTGAGGAAGGTGAGTGTATGCTAGACTCCAAAGACCTGTTGTATCCCGCAAAATGGCTCTCAAAAGCGTCAACCGGGGTTCGTGTCGCATACGAGCTGAGAATGCGGATCGTTTCAGGCCTGATTGAAAGCGGTACCATTTTATCAGAAAATACAATCGCCGCCGAGTTTTCAGTAAGCCGTTCGCCGGTTCGCGAAGCGCTAAAAATACTCGCATCCGAAAAAATCATCCGCTTAGAACGAATGGGAGCGGTCGTAATTGGTTTAACTGAGAAGAAAATCGCGGAAATTTATGATGTGCGGTTACTATTAGAAACATTTGTCTTTGAACGGCTTGTCAAAATAGACATTGAGCCTTTAGTTAAGGATCTCAGCAAAATTCTTGAGATGATGAAAGTCTCAATCAAATATGAGGACGCTGACGAATTTTCATTTCAAGATGTGCTGTTCCATGAAACGATTATCCGAGCGATTGATCATTCATACATTCAGATGATCTGGAACAATCTAAAACCCGTCATGGAAAGCTTTATTCTTTTATCGATGCGGGTACGGTTAAAGGAAAAGTATGAAGACTTCACAAGGATTTTAGATAACCACGAGCTTTATATTCAAGCCATCAAAACAAAGGATAGGGCGCTGATGATTCAGTCTCTTCACCAAAACTTTGATGATGTGCAGGATAAGGTAGAAGACCTATGGCTCTCACAACAAATGCTGGCAAAAGGAGCTGAATACAACAATGACTAGTTATATGTTAGGAATCGATATCGGCACGACAAGCACAAAAGCTGTGCTGTTCAGTGAAAACGGAGATGTGGTACAGAAAGAAAGCATCGGCTACCCGCTCTATACACCGGACATCTCAACAGCTGAACAAAATCCGGAAGAGATTTTTCAGGCAGTCATCCATACAACAGCGAGAATTACAAAACAGCATCCCGAAAAACAGATCTCTTTCATTTCATTCAGCAGCGCCATGCACAGCGTCATTGCAATCGACGAAAATGACAAGCCGCTGACGCCATGCATTACATGGGCCGACAACAGAAGTGAAGGCTGGGCGCATAAGATCAAAGAGGAATTGAACGGACATGAGGTGTACAAACGGACGGGAACACCGATTCATCCGATGGCACCGTTAAGTAAAATTGCCTGGATCACGAATGAAAGAAAAGAAATCGCTTCCAAGGCAAAAAAATATATCGGCATCAAAGAATACATTTTTAAACAGCTGTTCAATGAGTATGTCATCGATTACTCCTTGGCATCAGCGACAGGCATGATGAACCTGAAAGGCTTGGATTGGGACGAAGAGGCACTGCGCATCGCAGGCATCACGCCGGATCACTTATCCAAACTCGTGCCGACAACCCAGATCTTTCAGCACTGCAGCCCGGAAATAGCGATCCAAATGGGAATCGATCCGGAAACGCCTTTTGTCATCGGTGCCAGCGACGGCGTGCTGTCCAACCTCGGCGTCAACGCCATTAAAAAGGGCGAAATCGCAGTCACCATCGGAACAAGTGGTGCCATCCGGACGATTATAGACAAACCGCAAACCGATGAAAAAGGGAGAATTTTCTGCTATGCCTTGACGGACAAGCATTGGGTTATTGGGGGACCTGTGAACAATGGGGGCATCGTCCTTCGCTGGATCAGAGACGAGTTTGCCTCCTCCGAAATCGAAACAGCGACACGGCTGGGCATTGATCCATATGACGTGCTGACGAAAATTGCCCAACGCGTCAGACCCGGTTCTGACGGTCTGCTGTTCCACCCATATCTCGCCGGAGAACGCGCTCCGTTGTGGAATCCGGATGTACGCGGCTCATTTTTTGGCCTGACCATGTCGCATAAGAAAGAGCATATGATACGCGCGGCATTGGAAGGCGTCATTTACAACCTGTACACGGTGTTCTTGGCGTTAACTGAATGCATGGATGGCCCGGTAACCCGCATCCAAGCGACAGGGGGTTTTGCAAGGTCGGAGGTTTGGCGCCAAATGATGTCGGATATCTTCGAATCAGAGGTTGTCGTTCCGGAAAGCTACGAAAGCTCATGTCTCGGCGCCTGCATTTTAGGCCTGTATGCAACAGGAAAAATTGACTCTTTCGACGCCGTGTCCGACATGATCGGCAGCACATACAGACATACGCCGATCGAAGACTCAGCCAAGGAATACAGAACATTAATGCCGATTTTCATCAATCTATCAAGATTATTAGAAAATCAATATACACAAATTGCAGATTATCAGAGGGGCTTAATCACACACAAATAGTACATGACATGAAGGGGAGGGCATTACCATGCCGTTAATCATCGTTGCACTTGGGATCTTAGCATTACTATTTCTGATTATGGGCTTAAAATTAAACACATTTATTTCCCTGCTGGTCGTATCGTTCGGCGTGGCACTGGCACTCGGGATGCCGTTCGATAAAGTTGTCAGCTCCATCGAAGCAGGAATAGGGGGGACTCTTGGCCACATCGCGCTCATCTTCGGACTCGGTGCGATGCTGGGCAAGCTGATCGCGGATTCAGGAGGCGCACAGCGCATTGCGATGACGCTCGTCAACAAATTCGGTGAGAAAAATATTCAATGGGCCGTTGTCATTGCCTCATTTATTATTGGGATTGCGTTATTTTTTGAAGTAGGACTGGTTCTATTAATTCCGATTGTCTTTGCGATTTCAAGAGAATTGAAGATTTCTATTTTATTTCTCGGAATCCCGATGGTCGCGGCACTATCCGTTACACACGGTTTCCTGCCGCCGCACCCGGGACCTACGGCGATCGCCGGTGAGTATGGCGCTAATATTGGAGAAGTGCTGCTGTACGGCTTTATTGTTGCTGTTCCGACAGTGCTCATCGCAGGGCCGTTATTTACAAAGTTCGCGAAAAAAATCGTTCCTGCATCATTTGCGAAAAACGGCAATATTGCATCACTCGGCACACAAAAAACGTTTAACCTTGAAGAAACACCCGGCTTTGGAATCAGTGTCTTTACTGCAATGCTCCCGATTATCATCATGTCGGTCGCGACCATTATCGACCTGCTTCAAGAAACAATCGGGTTTGCAGATAACGGAGTTTTAGCTTTTATCAGATTGATTGGAAACGCATCGACTGCTATGATTATTTCGTTATTGGTCGCAGTCTATACAATGGGCATCAAGCGCAACATTCCAGTCAAAACCGTGATGGATTCTTGTTCAACTGCCATTTCACAAATCGGCATGATGCTTTTGATCATCGGAGGAGGCGGCGCCTTCAAACAAGTGCTGATCAACGGCGGTGTCGGCGATTACGTAGCAGACTTATTCAAAGGAACGGCATTATCGCCAATCATTCTGGCATGGCTCATCGCAGCGATCCTGCGCATTTCTCTAGGATCGGCGACTGTTGCCGCACTAAGCACAACAGGTCTGGTCATTCCGTTATTGGGCCATTCTGATGTTAACCTGGCGTTAGTCGTACTCGCAACAGGAGCCGGAAGTGTCATCGCTTCACACGTCAATGACGCCGGCTTCTGGATGTTCAAGGAATACTTCGGATTAAGCATGAAAGAAACATTCGCCACATGGACATTGCTGGAAACCATTATTTCCGTTGCTGGACTGGGATTCATTTTATTGTTAAGTTTAGTTGTATGAAATTAAGAAGGAGCTGTAACACATGTTCAATTCGATTGGTGTCATAGGCTTAGGCGTAATGGGAAGCAACATCGCCTTAAACATGGCAAATAAAGGCGAAAACGTCGCTGTCTATAATTACACCAGAGATTTAACGGACCAGCTTATCCAAAAGCTGGATGGACAATCTCTCAGCCCGTATTACGAGCTTGAGGACTTTGTTCAATCGTTAGAAAAACCAAGAAAAATCTTTTTGATGGTCACAGCGGGAAAACCCGTAGATTCCGTCATCCAATCATTAAAGCCTTTGCTTGAAGAAGGCGACGTCATCATGGACGGAGGAAACTCCCACTATGAAGACACAGAAAGAAGATATGACGAGCTGAAGGAAAAAGGGATCGGCTACCTGGGAGTCGGCATTTCCGGCGGTGAAGTCGGTGCGTTAACAGGGCCTTCCATCATGCCGGGCGGAGATCGCGACGTCTATGAGAAAGCCGCTCCTATCCTGACGAAAATCGCAGCCCAAGTCGGAGATGACCCTTGCTGTGTCTATATCGGACCAAAAGGGGCAGGGCACTTTACAAAAATGGTGCACAACGGCATTGAATATGCCGACATGCAGCTGATTGCAGAAGCTTATACGTTTCTAAGAGAAACGCTTCGTCTGCCGCTAGATGAAATTGCATCTATTTTTGAAACATGGAATCAAGGTGAGCTGAAAAGCTATTTAATAGAGATTACAGCTGAGATTTTACGCAAAAAAGACGAAAAAACAGGACAGCCTCTGATCGATGTCATCCTTGATAAAACCGGCCAAAAAGGCACCGGAAAATGGACGAGCATGCAGGCGATTGATAACGGCATCCCGTCCACGATCATCACAGAGTCCTTGTTCGCCCGCTACTTGTCATCTTTAAAAGAAGAACGGATGGCAGCTCAAGATGTATTAGCAGGCCCGGAAGCCGAAGAAAAACACTTGGATAAAGACACTTGGATTGAATACGTCAGACAGGCTCTTTACATGGGGAAAGTATGCGCCTATGCACAAGGCTTTGCCCAATATAAGATGTCATCTGAGCTTTACGGCTGGAATCTGCCGCTCAAAGACATCGCCTTGATTTTCCGAGGCGGCTGCATCATCCGCGCTGATTTCCTAAACGTGATCAGCGAAGCATTCAGTGAGCAGCCAAATCTGGCTAACCTGCTGATCGCGCCTTATTTCACAGATAAGCTCCATGCCTATCAAACAGGCCTGCGAAAAGTCGTTTGCGAGGGTATCAGCACCGGAATCTCTTTCCCATGCTTAACTACCGCGCTCTCTTATTACGACGGCTACCGCACAGGGCGTTCCAATGCGAACCTCTTGCAGGCACAGCGCGATTACTTTGGCGCTCACACGTACGAACGGACTGATATGGACGGCGTCTTCCATACGAATTGGTCTGAATAACCTGTATTAAAAACACGGTCAGTTTCAACTGAACCGTGTTTTTTTCTTCTATCCCAAACAACAGAAGACATAAGTTATGTTTTAAATATCATAAACAGTGATACAATAATAGCTAGAAACAATCCCCAAGATCATCATGTGACAGCAGATTGCTGTTCCGTTCTATTCTGCTTTTGGCCATTGTCCTTTGCCCTTGACCATGGTGTCATAAAATGTTCAAATGCCAAAACGGCCTGGCATTCTGATTTACAAAAGTCCCTGAAAACCTTATCTAATTGAGAATCAGCCTCTCATTTATTATAAAAGAAATGCCTAAATCCTACCTGTCACACCTTTATTAAGATGAAAAAAAGTAGGTTATGGCTTGACAAAAAATATATATTAATTAATAATTCATATATAATTAGAATTATTATTGAAAGCGATTATGCTTTCTAATACATTTTTAGGAGGAATATACATTATGTCTTTAATCGGTAAAGAAGTACTTCCATTCGAAGCAAAAGCATTCAAAAACGGTGAATTCATCGATGTAACAAACGAAGATTTGAAAGGCCAATGGAGCGTATTCTGCTTCTACCCAGCAGATTTCTCTTTCGTATGCCCAACTGAGCTTGAAGATCTTCAAGAACAATATGCTGCACTTAAAGAATTAGGTGTTGAAGTATACTCTGTTTCTACAGATACTCACTTCGTACACAAAGGCTGGCATGACAGCTCTGAAAAAATCAGCAAAATCACTTACGCAATGATCGGTGACCCATCTCAAACGATCTCTCGCAACTTCGATGTTCTTGACGAAGAAACTGGCCTTGCTGACCGCGGAACATTCATCATCGATCCAGACGGCGTTATCCAAACTGTTGAAATCAATGCAGGCGGTATCGGCCGTGACGCAAGCAACCTTGTAAACAAAGTAAAAGCAGCTCAATACGTTCGTCAAAACCCAGGTGAAGTTTGCCCGGCTAAATGGGAAGAAGGCGGCGAAACTCTTACACCTAGCCTTGATCTAGTAGGTAAAATCTAAGGAGTGCATTCAATTGGTACTTGATGCAAATATCAAAGCACAATTAAATCAATATATGCAGCTAATTGAGAATGACATTGTTCTCAAAGTTAGCGCAGGCGAAGATGACACTTCTAAGGACATGCTGGCTCTCGTTGATGAGCTGGCTTCCATGTCATCGAAAATTTCAGTTGAAAAAGCTGAATTAAACAGAACGCCGAGCTTCAGTGTCAATCGTGTCGGAGAAGACACTGGCGTGACTTTCGCCGGTATCCCTCTGGGCCACGAATTCACATCATTAGTGTTGGCGTTGCTCCAAGTGAGCGGCAGACCGCCTAAGGTAGACCAAAAAGTCATTGATCAGGTGAAGAAGATCAGTGGTGAATACCACTTCGAATCTTATATCAGCCTGACATGCCACAACTGTCCTGATGTTGTACAAGCTTTAAACATGATGAGCGTGCTGAACCCGAACATTACGCACACGATGATTGACGGTGCAGCATACAAGGCAGAAGTTGAAAGCAAAAACATCATGGCAGTGCCGACCGTTTACCTGAATGGCGAATCCTTCGGAAGCGGCCGTATGACGCTTGAAGAAATTCTTGCGAAAATGGGCAGCGGCACAGATGCATCTGAGTTTGCTGACAAAGAGCCGTTTGACGTTCTTGTTGTCGGAGGCGGACCTGCTGGTGCAAGTGCAGCGATCTACACTGCACGTAAAGGCATCCGCACTGGTGTTGTCGCTGAACGCTTCGGCGGACAGGTACTCGACACCATGAGCATCGAAAACTTCATCAGCGTCAAAGCGACGGAAGGGCCGAAGCTTGCGGCAAGTCTTGAAGAGCATGTGAAGGAATATGATATTGATGTCATGAACCTTCAGCGTGCGAAACGCCTTGAGAAGAAAGATCTGTTCGAACTTGAACTCGAAAACGGCGCTGTCCTGAAAAGTAAAACAGTGATCCTTTCAACAGGTGCACGCTGGCGAAATGTCAACGTACCTGGTGAACAAGAGTTCAAAAACAAAGGTGTCGCATACTGCCCGCACTGTGATGGGCCATTGTTTGAAGGCAAAGACGTTGCGGTAATCGGCGGCGGAAACTCTGGTATCGAAGCAGCGATTGATCTAGCAGGTATTGTGAATCATGTTACTGTGCTAGAGTTCGCGCCGGAACTGAAAGCAGACGAAGTCCTGCAAAAACGTCTCTACAGCCTGCCTAACGTTACTGTCGTGAAAAACGCACAAACAAAAGAAATCACAGGTGATCAGAGCGTTAACGGCATCACATATGTAGACCGCGAAACAGGCGAAGAAAAACACGTTGAACTTCAAGGTGTATTCGTCCAAATCGGTCTCGTGCCAAACACAGAATGGTTAGAAGGAACGGTTGAACGCAACCGCATGGGCGAAATTATTGTCGACAAACACGGCGCAACAAGCGTACCAGGCTTATTTGCTGCCGGCGACTGCACAGACAGTGCGTACAACCAAATTATTATTTCTATGGGATCAGGTGCAACTGCCGCCCTCGGCGCGTTTGATTACCTAATCCGTAACTAATATAAGAAAGCCGCAATATTGCCAGATTGGCAGCATTGCGGCTTTCTTTTTTATTCCAAAAATATTGCAAGTTTTATACAACTGTAATATAGTTGTAATGTTAGTGAATGGTCACTTCACACTCAGCATATTTGCTGTTTTTAAAGCGATACGCACTGATTTTCTATTTAACGTGCCCTGATACTTTTTGACCTTTTTTTTCAGATCTTTAATGGTTTTTTCCTTTTTGGCATTTTCTAATGCCATCAGCGCTTCCCAGCGTTTCGCTGTTTCTGTGGAACTGCAGCCGCTAACTGTAGTCACAGGCGGAAGAAGCTTCGTGTTAGATAGTTTTTCGTCAAAAGGAACGGTATCAGGAATCGCTTTCTCTTTATAAATATGGTCTAATTCATTTTGATTCAAGAAGCTGATGAAATGGTCAAAGTTTTGCGCTTGCCGTTTCTCAGGCTGATGAAAATCAAGTGTTTCAATTAATTCTGACAGTTTTGTCTGATCGGTTATCTCATTTGCCATGACATGCGTTAATTGATGGTACTCAGCTAATTCACGCATTCTGGCATCTTTCGGAAGCAACAGGCTCGGTGTACCGGCAATCGTCGCTGCGATATTTCCATGCAGCCTTGCGCCAAAGCTCAAATCGGCTTTTCTCAGGAAATCCAGCCAAGTCGGCACATTTAAAAAGAATCGGACTCTATCATTCTGATAAGCCGGGTCTTCCATGCTGACCGGATAATTATCAGCAGGCTTCGCTAGCGCAGGCGCACCCGCATACGTCAGAATCATTTCTTTTCGCCATTGCGGGATAAAGTAATGATTCGGGAACTCTTTCATGCTTCTCGTAATGAAGTCCAGCACATGCTTTGGAGACAGCCTTGATGAGTTAACCGTCACCATTGATTCTGTTGTGATATTAGTTTCTCTTATCTTCAGTTCTCTGCCAAACGCATACATAGAAGGACACCCAATCACCGTATGGTCAATGCCTTCACGGAAGCCTAATCTGGAAAGGTATTTCGCTGTAATTTCACCGCGGACACCGATCATATTTGATCTCTCCAGCACAGCACTTACAAACGCTTTTACATCCTCATCAAAAGGAAAACCTTCATTTAATTTTGGTTCAAACGGAGCCCGCAAACCAACACCAATCACAACAACCGGAATGGTTAGTTTCTTAATTAATTGGGTATATTTCCGTAAAGAAGGCACGAAATCCTCGCGGAATGCATCTGCCAGCGGAATAATATACATATCATAATTTTTATTAATTTGTTCAGCATCCGCTGGATTAATCCGATAATAATCAGGAGTAATCGTCGTTCCTTCTGTCATCAGCGTGCGAAACACACTGTAGGCATATACTAGGTTTCCTACGTTGCCGCCAATGGAGTTGCGAACAATCATTTCAGCTGCATTAAATGTATCAAATGGTGATATGCCAGCTCTTATTAAAATGTTTTTCAATGTGATGTTGCCCCTTCCTCGCCAAATTTTTTTCAGGAGATTTGCTTAGGGAACTCTATCATGATCTTAAAACTTCAGCCGGACACCCGCTTTCATCCCTTTTTACTCACAAACTCTCTCCCTTTCTTCCATTCTAATATTAAATTATACAAAAAAGGATCTTACAGGTGAAATCATAACATAGCAATCAGCGCTAGTAATCTATTCCCATTATTGGATATCGGATCGGATCATGCCAAAAACCCGAATCAGGCACTCGGTAAAAGTGCTCGATTCGGGCCAGCTTCTTATAGTTCCTCGCCGTTCGTTTGAATGACGTTTTTGTACCACTCAAAGGAATCTTTCTTATACCGCTTCATGGATCCGTTTCCTTCATTGTCACGATCAACATAGATCATGCCGTAGCGTTTTTTCATTTCGCCAGTTGTGAAGGAGACAATATCAATAATGCCCCACGGCGTGTAGCCAATTAAATCAACGCCATCGTACGTGACCGCTTTTTTCAATGCTTCAGTATGCGATTTTAAATATTGAATGCGTTCCGGATCATGAACCTTGCCGTCCTCCTCCAGCGTATCCACTGCGCCAAAGCCATTTTCAACGATGAATAACGGGATTTGGTATCGGTCATAAAAACGATTTAACGTATATCTCAGCCCGGTTGGATCAATCGCCCATCCCCAGTCACTCGAAGTGATGTACGGATTTTCGACACCATTCGGCAAGCCGCCATTTACAATATCGCCAGTGTTATCATTTTTCACATCGCTTTTCACAGTTGTTGACATGTAATAGCTGAAGCCTAAGTAATCGACGGTTCCGTTTCTTAAAATCTCATCATCGCCGTCTTCGAATGTGATATTGTAGCCTTCTCGCTCAAATTCCTTCAACGCGTAGCTTGGATAATAACCGCGAACCTGCACATCAGGGAAGAAATAGCGCTGCCTCATTTCTTCTTCAGCCAGCATCACATCTTTAGGATTGGAGGAGAAAGGATAAATCGGCACGTGTGATACCATGGCCCCGATCTGGAACTCTGGATTGATGTCTTTTCCTTTTGCCACTGCTAATGCGCTCGCCACTAATTCGTGGTGCGCCGTTTGATACATGACTTCCTTGGCGTTTTCGTTTTCGCCAACCACAACACCTGAATTCGTCCATAGGAACAGCGGATTGTTCACATCCATTTGGTTGTTGATCTCGTTAAATGTCATCCAGTACTTCACTTTATCTTTGTAACGGGTAAAGCAAGCCTCTGCAAAGTTGACGAAGAAGTCCACGACTTTCCGGTTTCTGAAGCCGCCATATTCTCTTGCCAGGTGCAGCGGCATTTCAAAGTGAGACAGCGTAATGACCGGCTCGATCCCATGCTTCAGCAATTCATCAAACACATCATCATAAAACTGCAAACCCGCTTCGTTCGGTTCAGCCTCATCGCCTTTCGGAAAAATGCGGCTCCAGCCGATGGACGTCCGCAGGCATTTTAATCCCATTTCTGCAAACAAAGCGATATCTTCCTTGTATCTGTGATAGAAATCAATGGCTTCATGGTTCGGATAAAACTCGTTCTCTTCAATCGTATCCGTGATTTTTCTCGGCACGCCATGCGCACCCGCTGTCATCACATCGACGACACTCGGCCCTTTACCGCCTTGATTCCATCCGCCTTCAAATTAGTGGGCAGCTAAAGCACCGCCCCATAAAAAATCCTTCGGCATGTTTCCCATGTTTAATTCCTCCTCAGCTTACGACTGTAAATTTTTTTTGATGCAATGCACTTTCCTCAATCTCTTCAATGAAAGCTTTATCAAACTCAACAAGCACTTCGCCTTTTTTTACGGTATCGCCTTCTTTTACCTTCAAGGAAAAAGGCGTGCCGTCTAATGTCACCGTATCCAGCCCGATGTGCGCAAGCAATTCGACGCCAGACGCTCAACGCAGGCCAATCGCATGCTTTGTAGGCGCAACCATGACAACCGTAATAACGCCGGGATGGTGGCATCGATTTTACGATATCCTTCCCTTCGCTTTAGGGGTAAGACCGCTTCAGCACCAATCGAAGTCTGGTAGCGCAGCGAGAAGTCCCAATCACATTCTCTTCCCCGCCTACGGCCTCTAAAATGTCTTTTGCTAGTCTCGTATAATCTCTCACTTTCCCCGACATTTTCACCCACCCCTTTGTTTTGGTTGCGCTTTCATTATAATTGTACCGGTATAATTTATCAATACCGAAACAAAATATTTACGGACTAACTATAATTGTAAGCGGTTTATGCTATAATTTTGACAAGTGAAATTAAACGAATAAATGAGGAATGCGTATGTTAAAATACCAGCAAATCGCAGCGGAAATTGAAACATATATAGAAGAACACCAGCTTCAGCAGGGAGACAAACTGCCAGTCCTGGAAACCCTCATGGCCCAGTTTGAAGTCAGCAAAAGCACAATCACAAAGTCCCTCGAGCTATTAGAGCAAAAAGGCGCGATCTTTCAAGTCAGAGGAAGCGGCATTTTCGTCAGAAAACATAAACGAAAAGGCTATATCAGCCTTCTGTCGAATCAGGGGTTTAAAAAAGATCTCGAGGATTTCAACGTCACCTCAAAAGTCATCGAACTGGACGTGAGAAAGCCGACACCTGAAGCGGCGGAAAACCTGAACATCGAAATGGACGAGGACACCTACTATGTCAAAAGGGTCCGCTATATCAACGGCCAGACCCTTTGCTACGAAGAATCCTATTACAACAAATCGATCGTGACGTATTTAAACAACGAAATCGTCTCCCACTCCATCTTCCAATACATCCGGGAAGGACTGGGGTTGAAGATTGGTTTTTCTGATTTGTTTCTGCACGTGGACCAGCTTAATGAGGAGGAAGCGGAATATTTGGGATTAGAGGCTGGACTGCCGAAGCTGTATATAGAAAGTATTTTTCACCTGACAAATGGGCAGCCGTTTGATTACTCGAAGATTTCGTATAATTATAAGCAGTCGCAGTTTGTCGTACAGGCTAATAGTTTTTTATTATAGGGCTGCTTCACTATGGAAGGTGGTCGACATGTACAAAATCATCATTCCTGCAATACTAGCCATCTTTGCGCTCTGGATACTCTTACAGATTTCACTAGAGATGAGTATCGTTAAGAATCCGATGAACTACTTTATCGTATTCATTATCTTTTTCCTCTTTGTAAAGATGGTGAAAGAAAAACAATAATAGTTTGGGCGATGCAAACAGAAAAACATCCTTCCCTTAACAAACTCAGCCAGTCACATGCATTAATCTTGATGTTAATGATATATAGGTGCACATAAAAAGCTACTTCACTGTGAAGTAGCTTCCTTTATTAAATGCCCATTTTGATCCATCTAGTTTTAGAAAAGCGAAGGATAATCGCATTTATGATAATAATTGAAACTAAATACAAAATAATAAATAAAACATCATTACTCCCAAGTGTCATGTTATCAGATTGCAGCACTCTTTCTATTCGGGGATACATAGTGTTACCTGCCTCAAAAGGAGCAATGAAACCAAACGTTTTATTGCTTATAGCTACTAAGATAACAGAAGTCATCCAATAAACGATACTGACACCTATACTAATTAATATATTAGGACATAACATGCTTATAGTTCCGATAATTAGAATATACTGCAGTATAACTGCAGAAAATAAAAAAAGTAATAATGCAAAATGCGAAAAATCATGGTACATCAACGATATGATTAGCAGGCCTAGCGTTATAAATGCAAAACATTCTAAAAATAAAACAGCTATCTTTTTATAAAAGAAAGTATAGATGTTCTCTCCAATTAATTTGTAAAAGAGAATATTTTTGTTTGAATACTCTCTATTAATAAAGAAAGCTATAACAAATGAAAATAACATCAAACCAAACTGGGTCGCAACAGTATAGGAGCTAAAGAAAAACATTTCAGGTGTAACATTGCTGACTTTATCAATTCCAACAAGTAAAAAATAACCCAGCAAAAATAAAAATACAAACATTGCTCCTAAAATAATGATAACTTTGTTGCTAATACTCTTTTTAAACTCTAATTTCATCTCAAGCCCCCACTGTTTTATTACTCGTTTATATACACTTCAATTAATTTATCCACTGAATGATATTGTTGAATTTCTTGGTGATTAAATATATAATAATCCCCTTCTATCGCCTTTAAATCAGACAAATCATGTGTAATGTTGATGATAATCTTCTCGGGGTTCTCCTGAATATACTTGTTTAAGAAGCCATGAATCTCTATAACCGTTTTTTTGTCTAATGAATTCGTTATTTCATCTAAAACAATAATATTTTTATCCTCTAATAAGAAACTGAGCAATTTTAATTTTTGCTTTTGTCCATCACTCAAATTTTTGATCAGAACTTTTCCATCAATATTATCCAGATTAAGTAAATGTGCGATTTTATCTATCATTTCTGCATCAAATTTTTTACTCAAAAAGTGTAATAAAAAGTCCTTAGAAACATCATTAGGTATATTCGAAGAGCTGGATATTAAAGAAACATTTTGACGAATATCTCTGCCGATTCTTTTGCTATTATTCAACAAAAAGTCTTTAGCAAGCTGTGATTTACCGACTCCATTTTTTCCGACAACGTGATTAATTTTCCCGCTCGAAAAATGCAAGTTGGTGTCCTGAAGTAACGTTTTACCTTTCACTTTTAAAGTGTAATTCGCTATATTCATATACATACTCCTAGGAAATATTTGCATAATAATAAAATGTTCTGCCTTGTGATTTGTTACTAATGTCTAAGCTTTTGAGGTACCTCTTTCGTTTCCGATCTGGAAGCGCAAGAAATGTTTTTAGATGGCTAATTTGGAGATCTTTTACTCTAGTTTACAATATATAATATCCAATGTACAACTGAATTCACTGCAAGGCCAATCCCTATAATTTGAATCGTAAGAACTAACCAATGATTTGTCTTAAAACGGCTATATTCATCTAAGCTCAGAAAAGCTAAAAGAATTTTGTAACCATCAGAATTCAGTATTGGAATTAAGTTCCACAATAAAGTAGACGAGAAAAGCATAAATGCCATAGTTAATGTTTCACTGGAAAATGTAAATTGATTTATTAATTCTAATGTGTTTATTAAAAAATAATTGATAAACAAGCCAAATAAATGAACGATTATCTTTTCATTTCTTGATAGCATATAGGTTTCATTCAATTGGACATAAAAAGCAGGAAATACATAAAAATTCAGTTTGAATCCCACTTTATCAAAGTTTTTCCCGAAAAATTTTAAGGAATAAATATGTCCCAGTTCATGAAGCACTATATTCATTATAAAGTAAATAACTATAATTATCCACATTTTCCAGCCGTAAAATACTGAGGACAATCCATTTTGCAATTTTATTAAATGAATATAATTTAATATGAACATGAGAGCCGTAAAGGATAAGAACAGATAAAAAAACTTTGGTGATACTTTCTCTTTATACATTTTAAAACGTAATAATTGTTCATCTGACAGAGAATTTAAACTATTTTTATAGTATTCTCCGCTTTTTTTGTCTTTTATAAATACGTTGTTTTGCACAAGCACTTCATATTTTTCATCTTCATACTTTAAAATTTTCATTATAGTATTTTTCCATATAAGGATAGAAGTAGTTTATTTTTTCTGCAGAGTTGAATAAGGAACCACAAACTCCACAAATAGAGGAAAATTCATAAGGAATGTCAAATTCCTCTATCTTGTTATTCTCTTTTAAAATATTCAAAAACCATTTGAATCCTTCTTTTCTAAGAATAAATAATAGCAAATTGGAATTTAACTTTTCCACGGTTCTTTCGAAACTTTGGTTATATTCTTCCCTTAGGGTTATTTTCGTTTCAAAAATAGCAGGGGAACAACATGGATAAATTTCTCCATCATGATGATATACAATGTCATATCCGGGACAATGTAAGGAATCTTCATCTTCAAGACTGTAAAATTTATGTATGTTTTCTTGCTTAATTCTGGTTTTAGCAGCGCCAACTGATATCATTGGAAATTTTGTTATCTTTACACCTAAGATTGAATCCCCCAATTCCTCTAAAATATGGTTGGACATTTTGTCTTTGGTAACTGCCATATTAAGAGAAATATCGATATCAGGGTATTTCCTGCTATGTTCTAATATGTTTTTAATACTGGAAGACTTGACAAATGGAGCATGGTACTCATCATAACTTATAGTCAGTGCTATCACATTTAAAGAATTCATATCATGAAAGTACTCCTGGACCTTTTTCTTGCTCAAACCCCAAAATCCATTAGAAATCAACGTTATTTGTTTTTCATATGGTTTAATGATTTCCATTAGTTCTTTTAAAAATTTATAATCTAAAAAAACTTCCCCACCTGTAAAAGAAATCACTTGAATGGTTTTGTTTTTTGCAAATTCAGTTACTAACTCTCTTATGTATTCTTTTTCCATCATGGTTGTTGAACTTGGTGAACTAGAAAAACAACAATGGTCACAGGATGCATTACACCTTGAATCTAAATTGATTGATACTGTTTTATTATACATGAAATATCCCCCAACAAATGGTAAAGGAGAGTTAGACTCTCCTTTGTACCCCTCTAATTAATGACCACTTCCAAGAATCCAGCGATTTTCTTTTGATTTTACAAAATACCAAAGATCATTCACTTTTGCTAACTTTTGTGATTCATCTAATAGACCCTTAAATTCTAAGTTTTTCACAGTCTCATTGTTAGTGATTTCCTTTTTCATATTATCCCTCCTCCTTTTCTAATATAAACCAATTATTCTATATGATTCAATACATGTCAATATATTGTACCTAAAAAATCTGAAAAATGTTACTATTCTTGGTATATAAAGCCTATAGTCCTCTAGCCCCTCTAAGCTATACCGAATGAAAGGCCATAGTTTGATTTAAAGCTTCGTAATGAAAAGTAAAACATCAATATTGACTACACTAGTTAAGGGATATAAAGATTTTAAGTGGAAGAAATGAGGCAAACAATCTTACCCTAAACCAACCTGTACTGAAAAGCTGTTTTAAGCTCTTGCTTACCCCATTTGGCACCTCTTTCACTCGTTTCAATTGTCTATAAAAGCAGTTATGCGGTACTATCATATAAAGGTCCAATGTTTAAAAATAATGTCATACTTTTAAATTCACCTTATCATGCACATGCTCATAAATAGGGGTTTATTCTAAAAAGGGGATGGACGGTTTTGGAAAGCAAGTACCTAGATCTACTCGCGCAAAAATACGATTGTGAAGAAAAAGTGGTAACAGAAATCATTAATTTGAAAGCGATTTTGAACCTGCCAAAGGGCACTGAGCATTTTGTCAGTGATTTGCACGGGGAGTACCAGGCATTCCAGCACGTGCTGCGCAATGGTTCAGGACGAGTCAAAGAGAAGATACGCGACATCTTCAGCGGTGTCATTTACGATAGAGAAATCGATGAATTAGCGGCATTGGTCTATTATCCGGAAGACAAGCTGAAATTAATCAAACATGACTTTGATGCAAAACCAGCATTAAATGAATGGTATAAAGAAACGATAAATCGAATGATTAAGCTCGTTTCTTATTGCTCCTCCAAGTATACCCGCTCCAAACTGCGCAAAGCACTGCCTGCCCAGTTTGCTTATATTACGGAGGAGCTGTTATACAAAACAGAACAAGCTGGCAACAAGGAGCAATATTACTCCGAAATCATTGATCAGATCATTGAACTTGGCCAAGCCGATAAGCTGATCACCGGCCTTGCTTACAGCGTTCAGCGGCTGGTAGTCGACCATCTGCATGTTGTCGGCGATATTTACGACCGCGGACCCCAGCCGGATAGGATTATGGAAGAACTGATCAACTATCATTCTGTCGATATTCAGTGGGGAAATCACGATGTCCTTTGGATCGGTGCCTATGCCGGTTCCAAAGTGTGCCTGGCCAATATTATCCGCATCTGTGCCCGCTACGACAACTTGGATATTATTGAGGACGTGTACGGCATCAACCTGAGACCGCTGCTGAACCTGGCCGAAAAATATTATGACGATAATCCAGCGTTCCGTCCAAAAGCAGACGAAAACAGGCCAGAGGATGAGATTAAGCAAATCACAAAAATCCATCAAGCGATTGCGATGATCCAATTCAAGCTTGAGAGTCCGATTATCAAGAGACGGCCGAACTTTAATATGGAAGAGCGGCTGTTATTAGAGAAAATAGATTATGACAAAAATGAAATCACGCTGAACGGAAAAACATATCAACTGGAAAACACCTGCTTTGCGACGATTAATCCGGAGCAGCCAGATCAGCTATTAGAAGAAGAAGAAGAAGTCATAGACAAGCTGCTATTCTCTGTCCAGCATTCCGAAAAGCTGGGCCGCCATATGAATTTTATGATGAAAAAAGGCAGCCTTTATTTAAAATATAACGGTAACCTGTTAATTCACGGCTGTATTCCTGTCGATGAAAACGGCAATATGGAAACGATGATGATTGAGGATAAACCGTATGCGGGCCGTGAGCTGCTCGATGTATTTGAACGATTCTTACGAGAAGCCTTTGCCCATCCGGAAGAAACCAATGACCTAGCGACAGATATGGCTTGGTATTTATGGACAGGCGAGTACTCCTCCCTCTTCGGAAAACGCGCCATGACGACATTTGAGCGGTATTTCATTAAAGAAAAGGAAACACATAAAGAAAAGAAAAACCCGTATTATTATTTACGCGAAGACGAGGCAACCTGCCGAAACATCTTGGCAGAATTCGGCCTCAATCCAGATCATGGCCATATCATCAATGGCCATACACCAGTAAAAGAAATCGAAGGAGAAGACCCAATCAAAGCAAACGGAAAAATGATCGTCATCGACGGCGGCTTCTCCAAAGCCTACCAATCCACAACAGGCATCGCCGGCTACACGCTGCTGTACAACTCCTACGGCATGCAGCTCGTCGCCCATAAACACTTCAACTCCAAGTCAGAAGTCCTAAGCACCGGAACCGATGTCTTAACAGTGAAGCGGTTAGTGGACAAAGAGCTTGAGCGGAAGAAAGTGAAGGAAACGAATGTTGGTGAGGAATTGTTGCAGGAAGTTGCGATTTTGGAGAGTTTGCGGGAGTATCGGTATATGAAGTGAGGGATGTGGGGTTCAGGGATGACTTTCTCTGGGCTCTTTTTTTGCGGTTTTTCACTTAATACAGCAAATCGCTAACGAGTCTTAATGTTCTAACATATAGAATTAAACAGGTATGGTTGAACATTTTTTCACCAATAATACTATATGTATAATCTGCTTGGACAGAGTATACTCTAATTGAAAACAAAAATAAAAAAGCATGCTAAACATGCTTTGAAAATACTTATGTCTTATAGTATGTACATTAATTCCGCAATCCAATATTTTATCTCAATCTATACAGTATTCCCTTTTCTTTAGTAATTTCCAACTGCTTTTCTCTTGCTTCTTTATTTAAGGTAGATATATTTATGTCCTTCATCAAAGCAAAAAGCTCCCTTATAGCTGAATCTTTTATTTGCATTATAGGTACATCAACTTTATGCCTTTTCATTTCAATAGCACTTTTAACTCTCTTTATATCCTCAAACTGCTCTTCAAATAACCATATGTCAGAATAGGGGAAAATATGTGTTCTTAAAAGGGTTTCTTTTATTATATGAATATTGTACTTTAGATTATAGTATTCCCATTCGAGCAACTTAGCTAAAATGAGTTTTAAGTAGTATTTTACTTTTTCTAATTCAACTATGTCGTTAGTACTCCTTAACAAATCAGTTAATTTGCCTGCAACAATAAGACACGCAAAGTAAATAGACTTGTTGTTAAAATCATTTAAGAAATATAATAACCTTCCTTTATTTTCTTCCTTTATCAATTCTATTAGTAGTGCACTTAAAGGAATTCCTGCCAGTGATAATTCACCATCATACTGGTTCCTGATATCCTTCGCTATTTTATTCAATTTAGAATTTATAAAATAATGGCGGGGAAAGGAAAATTCGATTGACATTGTCCTTATATCTTCAAAGTACTCAATTATAATATTGGAGTAGTAATGCTTACTAGAAGACAAATCGCCTTTATTACTCAGAATCTTATAATAATCTACAAAGAATCTCCCATAAATTCCCCAAACACTCAATAAACCACTTTTTAATTTTCCAAGTCGTGTATAAGATAGATCGTTATTTAATAAAAGAAAACAATACTCCATACTTAATTTCATAGCTCTCTTTATTTCTTTGTATTGCGTTGAAGTTATTTCGTTTTTAGAAATTGTTACGAGGTCCATAATTTCTTTAAAATGATTCCCGATTTCATATGAAGAAATTACTATCTCATTTTTAATGAAAATCCTTAACATTCGGTTGTACTGATCTAGGGCGTCAGATATTTTTGTTTTCTTTACTAATTCACTAATACAATTAGACCATAAAGAGATTATATCAGGTTTATTCAACATCTCCGTATGATTTTCCTGTATTTCTTTTCCATATTTCTTTAATGAAAGATCTGTTATCTTTTCGAAAACCATTAAATTCATTTTATATTCTATATCATCACGCCAAATTCTTTCCACTGTATCGTTAACTAATTCAAATAGATTACTAGACAGCTCATAAGTTGGGTCATATGATTTTTTTGCATGCTTTTTTATAATTTTTCTATTTTCCAAGTAATATAGTGTGATAATCTTGTTTCTTGTTAACTGTTTAAAATTAGTATAAGTAATAACTCTTAGAATTAAAATTGTTATTGCTATCATTGAAGACAGAAATAAGAAGACAATACTCCCTGAATCAGATTTAGTCATCATCAAGTATAAATTTATAAATAAAAGAACAAATATGAACGGTGTTAGTAATAGAATATTGCTTATTACCGAATTTGAAAAAGCTACGCTATAAATTGAAGTTCCTAAAATCTTTTCTTTTTTTATATTTGAGATAAGAGAGAATAAGGAAAGAATTAAAAAAGTTATACTTATTTGGGCTATTACAAGTCTGGTATTGATTTCAGAATTAGTTACAGGTATGTAAGACAGTATTTTTTGTAGAAAATCAAAGTTTATAACTCTTGTTAATTGAAGGATCAACCCAATATATGTTAATAGGGTAATAATTTCAAGGGACTTGAACATAACCATCACAGACTTAAATAAAGGAAATTTCATCTTTAAATCTAAATAATTTTTTCCTCTTATTAAAGAGTGCTTAAATCCTTTAATTCTATGTTTGAATTTCTTCAATTCCAATCTTCCTTTACATATTCTTGAAAAATTTAGAGCTATGCTTAAAAATGTCTTTCTCTTACAATGACTACCCATTTGTATTGAAATGTTTATCACATATTTATTATAGAAGCTCAAGATATGATTGGAGTAAATTTATACGAATAAAAGATAAGGTTGGTCCTTATGAAAATTGTTCTTGTGGTTTGGTTTTTTTAAGTTCTGTTATTATCCAAAGGCATACTGACAAACCGATTCTAAAACATTTGCCGGTGGGCTCTCCGTCACTTCCAGTAAATGTTAATCACACATTACAGTCAATGGCTAGCGGCTCCGCTGTGGCTGTAGCTCTGTCTCTATTATTTGAAGAGATTTGTACTATTAGTGGCTCTCTATTTTCGTAATCGGTGGCTCTAAACTACGCATAGTGGCTCATTTCATTCGTAATAAGCATAAAACTCCATTCATAATTTGGAAAGTAACTTTTGATAAATTTCCTTGCTACCTCACCGGTTCTAACTTTTTAAAATCCCCCATAAATAATCAAACTCTTCTATGCTTCAATAAGAAACACAATTAAGCTATTTGCAGAATAGCCATCCAATACGGACAACTTAAAATTCATCCTTTAAAGATTGAGTTGTATCGTGAAATGGATAATGAAAACACACTTTTAATACCCACTCTAACAATGGATTAATACCTTACTCTTAAAACAATATTTGCCTCTACTTATGATAAGGCTCCCCACGATTAATCCGAAAAGCCCGATAAATCTGCTCCACCAGTATGAGCCGCATCAATTGATGAGGAAACGTCATTTTCGAGAACGACAGCTTCTCATCCGCTCGCTTCATTACCGCGTCACTCAATCCGAGTGATCCGCCGATGACGAAGGTGACTTTGCTTTTTCCATATGTAGCCAGCTTATCTATTGTATCGGCTAGTTCTTCGGA
Source organism: Bacillus sp. YP1 (assembly GCF_000877815.1). NCBI lineage: Bacteria > Bacillati > Bacillota > Bacilli > Caryophanales > Bacillaceae > Bacillus > Bacillus sp. YP1. The sequence goes on from NZ_CP010014.1 coordinate 3,779,088, forward strand.
TGTTTTCATTTTTCCTTCGATGGCGAGGGCAATGACGTGGGCGTCGGGGCTGATTTTTGATAGGATGCGGTCGCCTTCTTTGTCTTTTATGATTTTCATGTCCTGGTCGCTTAGGTTTTCCGGCGCTTTTTCGTCCGGGAGTTCGATGATGTCGATTTTTGCGTAGGCCGAAAGTCGTTTGGTGTATTCTTCAATGCCTTGCTTGAGGTATTTTTCTTTTAGTTTTCCGATTGTCACAATATTGATATTCACAGGTCATCCCCACTTTAAAAACAAGTTATTCATATATGTTGTCCACAATTGTGGATATCTTTTCTGTATTTTGTGTAAGATCATTCGTTCCCCACTATATATACTGCGGGGTCTCCACATAATTCACAGGCTGTGGATAAGCTGTTAGTATGTTCGATTTTTCTGATTTCGGGCGGCAGCTCGTGGTCGTCTATATACATATCTAGCACGGTTTCGATGTGTTCTTCACAGGAATAATACGTTTGTTTCATGTTCAAATCCTCCGATGTTTTCTTCCATTTTTACAATTGTTCTCTTCTCAATATAACCTATTTATTCACATGTTAGTAGTGCTTCGGGCTGAGTTTTATCCACAATTCGACAAACAAGCTGTTGATGACTCTATTTCGCCCGTATGTTAGTTTGGATGTAACCGATGTGTGGGGAGGTCTACATTTGCAGCTCAAATGGGTTTGGCTTTTTGTGATCATGTTGCTGCTTGCTGGGTGTCAGCCGTCTTATTGGGTGTTGGAGAAGGATCGAATCAGTGAGGGCAGTCCAGACTTAGAAATATACGCTAATTACCTTCAAATGCATGATGATGTAAAAGGATATCAAGTCTTCACCATTTTAGAAGGAAGAAAAATGGTTATTGTGTCTCTCGGAAGCAGCGAGAAAGATAAGAAGCTTGAAGTGTCAGACGTCAAATTCTCACCTAAAGAAACGATTGTAACTGTGAAACGAAAACCTGCTCCTACGGCAAATGAGAAAAACCCTTATATTTTGATTGGACTGGACAAAATCGAAGGGGAATTCATCGTACAGGATGAAACGGGAAATCGATTTGAAGAAACGGATTATCAGCAATAAAGCCGGCGTTCTGAGAACGTCCGGCTTTTTCTTTTACTTCAATGTTCCATGCGGGTCGATCACGAATTTTTTGGCTGCGCCTTTGTCGAAGTCGCTGTAGCCTTTTGGCGCGTCGTCCAGAGAAATGACAGTAGCGTTGACGGCCTTTGCGATTTGCGCTCTGCCGCTCAGAATCGCTTTCATCAAATTGCGGTTGTATGTCATAGCAGGGGTTTGTCCGGTAACAAAGGTGTGGGCTTTGGCCCAGCCGAGTCCGAAGCGGATTTTTAATGAGCCTGTTTTGGCGTCCGCATCCTTTGCGCCGGGATCTTCGGTCACGTATAAGCCTGGAATGCCAAGGCTGCCTCCGACCTGAGTGACGTCCATGATCGAGTTCAGCACGGCGGCTGGCGCTTCTCCTTGATTGCCGTGGCCGGATGCTTCAAAGCCGACACAGTCCACTGCCGCATCAACGGTTGGTTCACCTAGTATTTGTTCAATTTGCTCGCCGAGGCGGTCGTGTTTTTGCACGTTGACCGTTTCACAGCCGAAGCTTCTCGCCTGTGCCAGTCTGTCTTCGTTCAGATCGCCGACAATCACGGTTGAGGCGCCTAGGAGCTGAGCGGAGTGTGCAGCTGCCAAGCCAACAGGCCCCGCTCCCGCGATGTAAACGGTTGAACCTGTTTGCACGCCCGCTGTGTAAGCTCCGTGGAAGCCGGTCGGGAAAATGTCGGACAGCATGGTCAAATCGAGAATCTTTTCTAGCGCCTGTTCTTTATCAGGGAATACCAAAAGCTGAAAGTCAGCGTATGGCATCATGACGTATTCAGACTGGCCGCCGACCCAGCCGCCCATATCGACGTAGCCGTAAGCCGATCCCGGACGGTCCGGATTGACATTCAGGCACACATGCGTTTTCTGCGTTCTGCACATCACACAGCGTCCGCAGGCAATATTGAAAGGAACGGATACGATATCACCCTTTTTGATAAATTCGACATCACGCCCCGTTTCAATAACTTCTCCGGTGATTTCATGTCCGAGCACCAAGCCTTCAGGCGCCGTTGTGCGGCCTCTGACCATATGCTGGTCGCTCCCGCAAATGTTGGTTGTAATGACTTTGAGAATAACCCCATGCTCACATTTTCGATTCACATTCGCCTTCGGGACGCCGGGCCCGTCCCTCAAGATTAACTCCGGATAACCGATATCCTCCACCGCTACAGTCCCTTTGCCTTTGTACACAACCGCTTTGTTTCCTGTCAACGCCATTCCTCCCATTCATGTGTTTGGACTCTCCGTCCTTGAACATGACTTCGGTTCGGCATGACTCTTTCCCTTTTTCACGACTGTTTTTTCTGTATTCTTACAACAACAAATATGCCAAGAAAGCATCCAATAATGGTTCCGCCGATGTCTAAGAAGTCGACTTTACATCCATTTAACAAGAACACAGTAATGGCCGAAACCAGGCAGATCATAACTGCCAGAAGAATAACCCGTTTGGTTTTCATGTAATTCCTCCTTTAGATTCGTTTCTAAAACATACCCAAAATCTCTGCAAACTTCGGTTCAACAAAAAAAGAGACTTCATACCAGTCTCTTCATAATTTGAGATCACTCAAAAAATTTCCTGAGAAATAATGTGACAATACTGGTTACTAATGCAATCCCCGTATACATAACAACCCAAAACATGAATGAGCTATTGCCCGAAGCTAACGTAACTAACAATATCAAGCTCGCGATAAGAACGATGAGCGGTGCCACCCAAAATCTTTTAAATAAAAAATGACCCGCTATACCAAATACACCTGCGATGATCGGAAAACCAAAAACGATAAATAAAACGGCGATGGCTCCCATACTACCCTCCTTGCCTTAAAACCTCTTCATCACCTCAACATCATACAGCTTCAAATGACTCTTCGGCGTCACGACATCCTTTACCTTCCCAATCTCTTTTTCTTTCATTTTCTTTCCGGTTTTCAGATTGTACTGTTCAATGTAGGCAGGCTTGTGATACGTGTATGTGAAGAAATAGAGGCTGCTGCCTTTTTGGGTGATTTCTTTGAAATCGGCTTTCATTTTGTCTCGGGAAAGGGTGAAGGCGATGCTTGTTTTTCCTGTCTTAGCATCGATTTTGTACACCTTTCCGAAGCCGTCAATGAAGTACAGGTTCCCGTCATAAGGGAAAAAGCTGTTTTTAAAGCTGAAGGGCATGGAGCTGTATATCGTTTGTTCGTCGTTTTTGTATTCGGCGATGTCGTGCAGCTCGACTTCGCCGCTTTTTTTGTTGATCTTGACCATTTGATAGAGATTGCGGGCTTTTTGACCGCGAACCATAACATAAACCGCTTGGTCGTCCACGGCAAGTTGGGATTCGACTGAGGCTCCTTCCCTGTACTGCCATTCCGTTATGTTGTGGTAGGTGAGCTTCTTCTGATCCGCTTGAATCTGAAGGAGCTGATAGCCTTTTTCGTCAGCTGTCGGGACAAGTGCGAAAATCGCACCCTCATGAAAACCGGAGGCCCGGATGTAGTAGGAGATGACGTCTTTTTTCCACTCACCGTCCATCTGCCGGTACAGCTCTGAGCGGTATCCGTCTTTCTTTTTGTCGTAGCCGGAGTTGTATAAGGTGTAAAAGCCGTCCGTGTTTTGCAGAAAGCCCGCGCTGTCGCCTGTGTGCTGATAGGTTCTTTTATGGGAGCGCAGACCGTTTTTGATCGTATAAATCTTGTTTTTGTCCTCCAGCATCACACTGTCGCCGTGAACCTTGGCTGAGCCCAGCTCAAGGCCCTTCATCTTAAAGGAAGACAGCGTCCCGTCCTGGCTGATAAACAGGGCGTAGCTTTTCCCGCCGCCAAATGCATCTTGATCTGCAGAGGATGAAAAATACAGCAGGACTTCTTTGCCATCCAGGAAATCGGGGTTTCTGAGATCCTGCTGACTCACGGTTTTATGGTTTTTGAGAGGAGAAATGAAGACAAATAGTGCGATTCCTGCGAAAATCAGCATGGCGATGGTAATCATCCACTTTTTCATATCCTTCTCCTTAGTAAATGGTCATAATGGTTGTCGTATAAGAAGAACTAGTGATGTCGCGCGGATACACGCCTAAGCCTCCGTTGCTGTCTATATCAATGCCTGCTTTCAGCAAAAAGGCAGACCATAGGAGCTTTGAACAGTTTTTGGCGCCGTCATGGCCGGTATTTCTGTTATTGACGAAGTTAAATGAGTATGGGTCGCCGACTTTTGATACCGCCCAGTCGGCAACAGCTGTTTTTTGAGATGAGGATACGCTGACGGTTTGCACAATGGAGTTGTCTTCCACGTCTCTGGCATTATACGCGATCTGCCTGACTCCGTCGCTCGGGACAGATTCAACAATTTTGTCAGCAGCGGAGTACATGCCGACGTGGCCGTGATTGTAGTAGGCTGTGTAGGAGTTCGTGTAATAGATATTGCCTTTCGTGCTTGTCGGGAGTTTTTTCGTGCCGGACGACCCGCCCATGATAGACATGCCGCTTTCCTTGGCGAGCCGCTCTCCCTCTGCTTTATCAGCCGTGATTTCCTTATAGAACTGTTTTAGGATAACGTCCTGCTTTACGTGCTGCTGTTTGGCAATCTGGCTGGCAGATTTCATGATTTCTTCCGGTGTCGTGCCCGGCTGCAGTGCGGCGATTTCTTCAGCATAATTTGTGGTCTTTACGGCTTTGGCGGGAGAAACAAACAGGCCGCCGCACATTGTAAGCGCTACCAAAAACATCGACACTCGTTTCTTCAACTTCATTACATCTCCTCTTTTCTTGTGAGTGTAGGAAAGGTAATTTCCTCACCCACATTATATTAGGAAAATAAGGAAAGTAACTAGGTTATTTACAGAATTTTTAGAAATCGTTTACAGAAAAAGGCCTTTAACAGGCCCTTTTCGTTAAAGCTTCTTGCTCATCACTACGTCTGTTTCTTGAAATCCGGTTTGCTCATATAGCTTTCGCGCCGTCTGATTATGAGCAAAGACATGAAGGGACAGCTTGCGGATTCCCATACTGCGTGCCGTTTGATCTAATGCCGCCAATGCTTGCTTTGCGTAGCCCTTTCCCCGATACGGATCATATAACCCGAAATCATAAATAAACGCTTCCTGCTGCGGATGTTCCGGCTCAGCATGTATCCAGAGCCAGCCAACGATATCCTTTTCATTCAGCTTGAGGCTCCACAAATGGTGATGGGGTGTTTCCAGCCCTCTCGGAAGCAGATTAGAAAACGCCTGCTTAGACAAAAGCTGTGCATCTTCAGGCAGCCATGTTCCCGCTTTTACCTTTTCTTTCGCGTAATGCTTTGTTGTGTACGTGAGATAAGACCGAAATTCTTCTGTCTGCATAGGGCTCAGCATAATTGTCATATCATCTCTCCTTCATATATTGACTAGAGGATTTTACATAAAATAGAAAGAGGTGTTACTATCAGAATAAGCAACTGAGATTGATAAGTCACTAGAGAAAGGAGTTTCACATGAATAAGATCGCACCCGCAGAAATCGCTAGCATGCTCAACGATTGGTACCTTGCTATCAAGAAACATGAAGTGGAAGAGTCCTCCCGTTTATTTGAAGAAGTGAAGCCTTTATTGGATGACATGGAAGAGGATCAGGAGGTGCTGGCCTACTTCTCCTTATTGGAACTGCGCCACAAGGTTTTGCTTCACGAGGCGAGAGGACAGGGCTTTCAGCATGAGGAGCCTTCTCATATGAATGCTACGTCTGACATGCTGAAATATTACTTTTTTCTGTTTGAAGGCATGTATGAGGCCTATAAAAATAATTATGACATTGCCATTGGGCTGTATAAAGATGCAGAGCAGTATCTCGACAACATTCCCGATCCGATTGAAAAAGCCGAATTTCACCTGAAGGTCGGAAAGCTCTATTATAAGCTGGGACAAAATATTGTATCCCTCAATCATACACGGCAAGCGGTCAAAACGTTCAGGGAAGAGACTGATTATAAAAAGAAGCTGGCTTCAGCGCTGATTACCATGTCAGGCAATTTTACAGAGATGAGCCAGTTTGAAGAAGCTGAGGCTTACTTGGACGAAGCAATTCGGATCACGAGTGAATTAGAGGATCATTTTTTTGAAGCCCAGCTTTTGCATAACTTCGGCCTTCTTCATGCGCAAAGCGGCAAATCAGAAGAAGCGGTTTCGAAATTAGAGGAGGCTCTACGGAACGATGAGTATGCCCGCTCCGCCTATTATTATCATTCTGCCTACTTGCTGATACGAGAACTGTTTAAGATCAAAAAGAAAGAACAGGCCTTATCTTATTACCAAGACGTGAAGGAAAAATTGACTGCTGAGCCGAATAGAATATGTGAGGCAAAAATAGACATTTTATATGCCATTTATGCAGAAGGGGGTCATGCGGAAACGTTTCACTTATGCAAACAACATATGGATGACTTGTTGTCCGAGAAAGAGTATGACAGTGTAAGAGAACTTTCCATTTTGGCTGGCGAACGGTATAGGGAACTTGAGCTTTACAAAGAAGCTGCCCACTTTTTTTATGAAGCATTACAGATTGAAGAACTGATTAAACGAACGGAGGTTATATAAATGAAAAGATTTCTGATTGGCGCAGGCGTCGCAGCGGTGATTTTATCAGGTTGGTTTATTGCAGACCATCAAACCCACTCACAGGAAATGAAAGTCGCTGAAAAAATGATTGGATAAATGAAAAACCCCCGCGGGTGCGGGGGTTTTCTTATTACAGCAGCTTCTTCCCTAACAGGGATTCTACCAGCTCTACTGCTGTTTTGCCCGTTTTGTTTTTGTGATCAAGGATCGGGTTAACCTCAACGAATTCGGCTGAGGTAATGATGCCTGCGTCATACAGCATTTCCATAGCCAGATGGCTCTCCCGGTAACTGATGCCGCCGACGACAGGGGTTCCGACACCCGGTGCGTCGTTCGGATCAAGCCCGTCCAGGTCAAGGCTCAGATGGACGCCATCACATGCTGATAAATAATCAAGGGTTTCTTCAATGACCTTTGTCATGCCAAGACGGTCGATTTCGTGCATTGTGTACACCTTCATGCCGCTTTCCTTAATGTACTTGCGCTCCCCTTCATCAAGTGACCGGGCGCCAATGATGACGACGTTTTCCGGTTTGATTTTAGGCGCGTAGCCTTCAAGGTTAACCAGTGACTCGTGGCCAATGCCGAGGCTGACCGCGAGCGGCATGCCGTGAATATTGCCCGATGGTGAAGTTTCAAGTGTATTCAAATCGCCGTGCGCGTCATACCAGATGACGCCGAGATTATCGTAATGCTTCGCTGTGCCTGCAAGCGTGCCAATCGCAATACTGTGGTCACCGCCCAGGACAAGCGGGAATTTTTTCTCTTCAATGACTTTGTTGACCTTTTGCGCGAGTTTTTCATTTCCCGCCAAAACGGAATTCAGGTTTTTCAGTTCCTCGTCATTTTTGATTTTTTCGCGATTGATCGGAATGTCACCGAGATCTTCAACCGTATACCCCATGTCTGACAGCCTCTCGATCAGATGAGCGTACCGGATGGCACTCGGGCCCATATCCACTCCGCGTCGTGCTTGTCCTAAATCCATTGGCATTCCAATAACCGAAATCGTTTTATCCATCTGTGATTCCACCTCAACATTTAAGATAATGTCCTATGCGGGTTATAACAAAGATGACTTGCGGACAACGTTTTAAAGCTCTAGCTGACGATTCGCCTGCTGGCGTTTTTTAATGACGACATGATAAATGATGTAGCAAATGATCATAAACGGTACGCCGCAATACAGCGCGATACGCTGCTCCGGATCAAATGCAAGACTGATGAGCACGACCGTATTTAACGTTAGGCCGATCAGCGGAAGCACCGGGTACAGCGGTGTTTTAAATTTCAAATCTTCTATCTTCCCGCCCTCACGGATATATTTGCGTCTGAACATGATTTGGGAAAGCGAAATTGTAATCCAGCCGACCTGCGCGCTCATGCCCGCCAAAGATAACAGTACCATATATACAGTTTCAGCCTGCGCAAACTTTGTCAGAAGGGATAGGCAGGCCACAGCCATCGTTACGATTAACGAGTACATCGGCACACCGCGCTGATTTGTTTTGCCGAGCGCTTTGAAGGCTTGTCCTTCATTCGCCATCGCATACAGAATACGTGTCGATGCGTATAAACCTGAATTCGCAACAGATAACAGCGCGATTAAAATAACAAAGTTCATGATATCAGCTGCATATGGGATTCCGATTTGCTCAAATACGGCAACAAATGGACTTTCCACGACACCCGCCTGTTTCCACGGAATCATGCCGGCAATGACAATGATGGAAAGCACAAAGAAGACAAGCGTTCTCCATACTGTCTGTTTGATTGACCGTGGAATCGTTTTTTCAGGGTCTTCACTTTCTCCGGCTGCAACCCCGATCAGCTCAGTCCCCTGAAACGCAAAGTTCACGGTAATCATCGTAATCAGCATTGCCTTTATGCCGTTCGGAAATAACCCGTCTTCATAAAAATGTGTCAAAAACGGCGCCTGCTCTCCACCCTTCAGATCAATCAGGCCAAACATGGCAGCTCCGCCGAGAATAATAAATAAAAGGATAATCAAAATTTTAATACCTGAGAACCAGAATTCAGATTCCGCAAAGGCTTTTGTGGTGATCGCATTTAAAATAAACATCAGTGCCGCAAAGACCAGACACCAGATCCACACGTCTATATGCGGAAACCAGCGTTGCATCAGCTGCCCCGCTGATAAAAATTCAATGGCGCATGTAACCGCCCAGCCGAGCCAGTACAGCCAGCCGAACGCAAACCCGAAGGCCGGGCTGATAAATTTCGTGGCATAGGTCTGGAAGGACCCCGACACAGGAAAGGCGACTGCCAGCTCTCCTAAGCAGAGCATGGTCAAAAACATGATAAAGCCGCCCACTAAATAGGACAGAACCGCGCCGAGCGGTCCCGCTTGGTTAATGGTAAACCCGGTTCCAAGGAAGAAACCGGTTCCGATCACTCCGCCCAATGAAATCATGAACAAATGGCGTGATTTCATTGTCCGCTGGAGCTGATTTCCGTTATCTTGGTTTGTATTCACATTCTGCACCCCTTCAGCAACTTGTATTGGATCTAAGCTGGAACATCTGCATGGTGCTATCCCAGTTTGCTGTCCAAAGAGTCTCTATCTATTTAATATAAAATTCACTTCTTCTCATAAAGATACATTATACTAAAATACTGTAGCTGAGCAAATAGGGAGTGCTGATTTTTCTGTTGTAAATTTATACAAACGAAGTGAATATCCCGCCATGGTGCGGATTTATGCGTTTTGCAGCACGTGCTTAATTTTCTCTATCGCCCAATCCAAATCCTCTTTCGAAATGATTAATGGCGGTGCAAAACGAATGACTGTATCATGCGTTTCCTTGCATAAAAGTCCCTCTTCCTTCAAACGCTCACAATACGGACGTGCCGCTTCCGTCAATTCCACACCGATAAACAGCCCTCTGCCGCGGACTTCTTTAATAACCGGGTTGTCAATGCTCTCAAGCTCGCTTTTAAAGTATTCGCCAAGCTCAAGAGAACGATCCGCCAGCTTTTCATCCTCCAGCACTTCTAATGAAGCGATAGACACTGCACATGCAAGCGGGTTTCCGCCAAATGTTGAGCCGTGTGAGCCAGGGTTAAACACGCCTAGGATCTCGCGGTCCGCCGCAATGCATGAGATCGGGAACACACCGCCGCCAAGCGCTTTGCCCAAAATATACATATCAGGGACAATGCCGTCCCAGTCACAGGCAAACGTCTTGCCTGTACGTCCGAGACCCGTTTGAATTTCATCCGCAATAAACAAGACATTCTCTTCCTTACAAATCGCCGCCGCTTCCTGTAAAAATCCTTCAGGCGGAATCACAATGCCCGCTTCGCCTTGAATCGGTTCAAACAAGAATGCCGCTGTATTCGGCGTAATGGCCTGTCGAAGCGCTTCCACATCGCCGTAAGGAATGAGTTTGATTCCCGGAAGCATCGGGCCGAATCCTCGTTTATATTCCTCTTCAGAAGAGAGAGATACCGCCAGCATCGTGCGGCCGTGGAAGTTCCCGACACATGCGATAATTTCCGCTTGATTGTCAGCTACGCCCTTCACTTCATACGCCCAGCGTCTCGCCGCTTTCACCGCGGATTCAACCGCTTCGGCTCCTGTATTCATCGGCAGAATCATCTCTTTGCCTGTCAGTTTAGCTGTTTTTTCGTAAAACGGCCCAAGCTGATCGTTATGAAACGCGCGTGACGTGAGGGTGATTTTATCAGCCTGATCCTTTAATGCCTGAATGATTTTCGGGTGTCTGTGCCCCTGGTTTACCGCAGAGTAAGCACTCAGCATATCCATATATTCATTGCCTTCCGGGTCCTTTACCCAAGCACCCAGCGCTTCAGAAATAACAATCGGGAGCGGATGATAATTCTTGGCTCCATAATGAGACGTCTGATCAATAATTTCTTTGGATTTAGATAAAGCTGACATATTTGAATTCCCCCTTGTTTTCTGTTTCAACATGTTATCCTGCTTTCCCTTTATATAAATGCAAGTTCTGTGCCAAATCAAGAATTCGTGTGTTTTCTACAATTTTCGAGGACAAGGTGCAAAAACATTCTGATATTTCGAGCGAAAATTCCAGCAAGTGCAAAATTCTTTTGCATATCCTCTCCATTTTTTTATAAAATAGAAGCAATATTAAGAAAATAATTGGGGGAGGTTCATACAGTGGTCAAAGACAGCGAATTCCTCACATTGGTTTTTCAGAGCATTTTAGATGAAATCGATGTTGGCCTGCACGTGGTAGACGAGCATGGAAACACAATCGTTTATAACAATAAAATGATGCAGATTGAAGATATGGAGAAGCATGACGTCCTGAATAAAAACCTGATGGATGTGTTTATGTTTTCAAAGCAGCAGGACAGCACACTGGTACAGGCTCTTCAGGAAGGCAAGACGATTAAAAACGTCAAACAGAGCTATTTCAATAATAAAGGCCAGGAAATTACGACGATCAATCATACATATCCCATTGTCCAAGACGGCAAAATCAGGGGCGCCGTTGAAATTGCCAAGGATGTGACAAAGCTGGAACGGCTGATCAGGGAGAATATGAACAAAAAAGGCAGCACAACCTATACGTTTGACAGTATTCTCGGCACCAGTCCGGCCATTCAAGACGTCATCGAAAACGCCAAGCGGGCAACCCGTACGTCATCATCTGTCCTTCTCGCAGGCGAAACCGGCACAGGAAAAGAACTGTTCGCGCAAAGTATCCATAATGGAAGCGATCGTTCTGGCGGCCCGTTTATTTCGCAAAACTGTGCGGCACTGCCAGACAGCCTTGTGGAAAGCATTTTGTTTGGGACGAAAAAAGGCGCGTTTACCGGCGCTGTCGACCAGCCCGGCCTGTTTGAACAAGCCCACGGCGGGACGCTGCTGTTAGATGAAATCAACTCGCTGAATCTCAGCCTTCAGGCAAAGCTGCTACGCGCCCTTCAAGAACGGAAAATCAGGCGCATCGGGTCAACAAAGGATACACCGATTGACGTACGTATTATTGCCACGATGAATGAAGATCCAATTGACGCGATTGCCGGCGAACGAATGCGGAAGGACTTGTATTACAGGCTGAGTGTCGTGACGCTGATCATCCCACCGCTTCGGGAACGAAAAGAAGACATTTTGCTTCTCGCATCGGAATTCATCCAGAAAAACAACCATCTGTTCCAAATGAATGTTGAACACATTAGCGAAGACGTGAAGCAATTTTTCCTTTCTTATGACTGGCCGGGAAATATTCGCGAGCTTGAGCATATGATTGAAGGCGCCATGAATTTCATGACGGACGAGAAAACGATTACGGCTTCCCATCTGCCCTATCAATATCGCATGAAAATCAAGCCGGCTGACATCCCAGAGCCTGAAACACCAAGACACCAGCCGGCCGCGGACTTAAAAGAAAAAATGGAAAGCTTCGAAAAATATGTGATAGAGAACGTGTTAAGAAAACACGGCCATAACATCTCGAAAGCTGCTCAGGAGCTTGGCATCAGCAGACAAAGCCTCCAATATCGGCTGAAGAAATTTTCTCACTCGTCTAACGAATAATCCGGAGCAGGAAGCCTGATCAGAAAAACAGTGCCTCTGCCGATTTCACTTTTCACTTCAATCGTCCCATTGTGATTGTCGATAATCGATTTCGTTATGGCAAGGCCTAATCCCGACCCTCCATATTTTCGGGAGAATGCTGAAAATGAAGGTATTTGCAGCTAACAGCCATTTGCTGCTGTTTCACGTGTAACATCCATCTTGTATTTTTCTTCATATTCGATATATCCTTTTCAACTGAACGGGCGTGACCCCCGTTCAGTTTTTTTGCATATCAAAACAGCCTGGCAACGATGCCAGACTGCTTTTATTAACTGCCTAATTGGTCTGCGGAGGACAGCTTGATGTCTACAGATTTTTCTTTTCCGCCGCGGTAAAACTTCACCTTCACCCGGTCACCGACTTTTTTCTGATAAAGCCGTTTTCGCAGGTCAACAATATCATTTACTTTGTATCCGTCAAATTCCGTGATGACATCCAGTTCCTTCAGCCCCGCTTTTCCGGCAGGTGAAAAGGCGTCTACACCCATCACAACCGCTCCATTGGTAACATTCTTAGGAAGCTTTAATGTTTCATCCCAATGATAGCTTGCGATGTCGCTTAGCGATTTCATCTCAATCCCAAGGAACGGGCGTTTGACCTTTCCGTATCTCTCTAAATCCTCTATCACAGGGATCACGAGCTTAGATGGAATCGACAGGCCAATCCCTTCAACCGCCGACTCGGCAATTTTCATTGAATTGATGCCAATGACCTTCCCATCCATATTTAACAAAGCACCGCCGCTGTTCCCAGGGTTAATGGCCGCATCTGTTTGCAGGACTTCTGCGTTCCAGTCAGGCTGTCCATCACCGTTTGAATCCACTGGGATCGCCCTCTCCGTACCTGAGATGACGCCTTGTGTGACAGAACCTGCAAACTCAAGGCCTAACGGATTCCCGATCGCAATAACCGGCTCGCCAGACTTCACTTTATCTGAATTTCCGAAATCGGCGACTGCTTTAATTTTATTGCTTTTCACCCGTAAAACGGCAAGGTCCATCAGCTGGTCGCTGCCGACAAGTTCAGCTGATATGCGTGAGCCGTCTTTCAAGCTGATTTCAATTTGGGAAGCGCCTTCGATGACATGATGGTTGGTCACGACATAAGCGGAGTTGTCATTTTTCTTATAGATGACGCCTGAGCCGCTTCCAGCCTCGCCGCTCTCTCCCCAAATATCTGATTTTTGGATGTTCACAACACCGACAACGGCGGGCGACACATTGCTGACAATCTTGGTGACGGCATTGTTGACACTGACATTTACCGTCCTGATTGATTCCCGGCCATTGTTGTTTTGCTGCTGATCTAAGGCGCCTGTATCCAGCCCTTCATTTGAAAGGTACGGCATGATAAACGCCATTAATACGGCACCGACAATCACGCCAATCAGACTCGAAAGAAAATATCCTTTTTTGCTTCTCTTTGGCTGTTCAGGAGTAGTATGTTCTTCCTCACGTTCGTAATCCACCATATTCCATCCTTTCCAAGAACGTTAATATGGTTATATTGTGGGTTAGAAGCTCCTAGAATAGTCATGATTTACATAGAAAAATTATACAGCGCAAAGCGGAGTGGCCTTCTTCGGATCGGTGTCGTATAAGTCAAATGTCTCACCCGTCACAAATCCTTTAGAAGCCAATGTCTGCTGCACAGACATTCTTGCCAGCTCCTTCATGTTGTTGTCCTGGCTCAAATGCGCCAGGTAAATACGAGACGTCTCATCGCCAATGACATCCGTCATCGCCAAGGCAGCATCTTCATTTGACACGTGCCCGACGTCACTTAAAATCCGCCGCTTAATGCTCCATGGGTATCTCCCCATTTGCAGCATACCGACATCGTGATTGCTTTCAAACACAAATACATTCGCTGAACGGATAATGCCTTTCATCCGGTCGCTGACATATCCCGTATCTGTCATTAACGCGAGCTTTCGGCCGTTATAATGGAACACATAAAACATCGGTTCCGCCGCATCGTGGGAGACGCCAAACGATTCAACATCAAGTCCGCCAAACGACTTCACCGTCTCCATTGGAAATACAAACTTTTGATCGGTGTCAATTTTGCCGATTTGATTCTCCATCGCTTTCCAAGTCTTCTCATTCGCATAGATCGGCAGCTTGTACTTTCTGGCGACGACACCAAGGCCCTTAATATGGTCACTATGCTCATGCGTCACAAAAATGCCGTCTACATCATCCAGCTTACGCCCGATCTGCGCCATCAGCCCATCCATGGCTTTTCCGCTCAAACCGGCGTCCACTAAAAATGCGTGATCCTCTGTTTCGAGGTAAAACGCATTTCCCGTACTCCCGCTCGCAAGTACGCTAAATTGCAAGCTCATGTTTGTCTCACTCCATTATTTTCATTGATCTGTATCTAAAATCGTACTCTCCAAAGCATTCACAGTAAAATACTCTTGTACTGTCTTTTTCTCACCGTTCACTTTTTTCTCGTACTCGACCGTAATTCTCCATACCGGCGCCAGCACCTGCGTACTTGTCAGCGGATATTGTGCTACATAGCCGAATTTACAGCTCTTCACAGTGCTGTATTCTTTTAATTGATTTTGATAGTACAATAGCTCAACCGCATCCATTTCAGTAATTAAGCTTTCTTTCTGGATTTGCTTGAAGGTCTCAAGCGTAGTCTGGTCGTATGACACAACCTCGTTTTTACCGTTTAAGTGCAGCACCACTTGCCCGATCATATTAGAGGGATTGTCGGTCTTTTGGTAAATATAATGGCCTTCGTACGTTTGGAAGAAAATAATTTCTTTCTTCGATTTATCAACCTTCCAAAGCTTATATTTTTCGCCATCTTGAATTTTCGAAGAAACAAGTGCCTGAGCATCGTCCTCGATATCCTTCTTTGATAGTGCGATTGGATTTGCAAACTTCATTTTCAGGCTCGTTACTTTATGATCATCACTAGGCATGTCCATCAAAGGCTTTTGATCCTTCAGCGCCTCAATTTCCTCCTTGGAGAAAGACTTTTGATTTGCCGTGATCCGATAGCCTTCTGTCGCTTCCTTATTCAAACCTTCATACGTGATATGATCGGCCTTCATGTCATGCTCGACATCATTTTTAATGACTTCATATTCTTTGCCGGTAGCCTGCCATTTTTGAAAAAACTGATAGCCTAAGAAAATATCTAAAATGAGGAAGGCAACGATGAAGATTGATTTTGTCTTATTCCACTCCACTGTTAGCCCCCTCCTTCCTCAATAAATCCTTTGTAATCGGCACAATTTTTCCATTTACTTTCATCGCCCAAACCGGTTCCAGTTCAACGAGAGGATCGTCGTTGGTTGATGTTGATACCAATTGATAAGCAAGGAAGATCTGATCAATTTTGTCCGTATCATAAGCGGTTTGTTTCGAAAGCAGCATCCTCACTTCGCTGCCGCTCATGAGCTCTGTTTCACTTGTTTTAATCGGATTCGTTCCGAGACTGTAATTCGGCCGCTTATAGCTGAGAATATCATCATTCGCCCATTGCACCGAAATCGCCGATGTCGCCCCGAAAGGTTTGGCGGTGCTGTTAATGACCGGGATCTGATCCATAAAGATATAGAAGCTCAACTGCTGGCTGTCATTGATATTGAAAAATTGATAGTGATCCGTCCAGCTTCCGGTATCCTCAAGGTATTTTTGGCTCTTTTTGATTAATTCACCTGTTTGATAGGATGTGCTCTGCACCAAATTGCGCTGCTGAAATTGCACCTGTCGCTGGCTTAGATTCACATCTAACCGGCTGATCCCATCTGTCAGCACATTTCTGTTGTTGTAATTCGAATCTTCTCTTACAATGCTCGGATCACTAAACAAAGCCTGCTTAAAGGTATTTGTTTTAATCGATTCTGTGACAAATTCTTTTTTGTCCATCGTAAGCGGTTTGTTCGGCAGCAAGAACTCTTTCTTTGAGCCAATGGAGAACAAACTGAACGCCGGCATATTTGATTGCCTGTTTTTCAAGTCGTTCATAATGTTCCTGTAGTTTGCTGATTCAACCGTCACTTCAAGAATGAGCTGTTTGCTGTAAGACACCAAATAGATTTTCTTGTTTGCTTTTGTTTCATTGAACGGGATCAGAATATGGTCAAACGAACTGTATTCAAACGACTGATTAGACCATTTAAACAGCGTTTGGAAAATATCAATCGGAATCGTATCGCTGAATTGCAAGTCAAGCTTGGCTTCAGAACCGCCTATTCCATAAAACCAGCTCTTGAATCCAGACTTGTCATACTGATCCGAAATATCTTTAATTCCTTTTACATCCCAATGTGGCAAATCAGACCAGATTTCTTCATAGAGGGCATTGTCATCCACTTTGTAATGAGCGCCGTCATCATGGATAAACATGTCCCTTGGCCTTACCGTTTCAGACAGCTTTTGGGTGGTTTTTTCGATTTTATGTTTCACACGAACAGTAGACTCTGTTGAGGATGAGCCTTCAGAAAAGTTTGGCTGGAACGTCCATATCCCCCATGTAAAAACAAGACTGATGACGACGAGTACCGTAAGTAATATCGTTTTTATATTTTCACGCTTCATCCCAATCATCCTCTTGTTCCTCTTTATATGGAAGAGTAAATGTAATCGTCGTGCCTTTTCCTTCTATGCTGTCCGCCCAAATATCTCCACCGTGCGCCTGTACCATTTCCTTGGCAATCGCCAATCCCAGACCGGTGCCGCCAAGCTTTCTCGTTCTCGCTTTATCCACCCTGTAGAAGCGGTCAAAGACTTTTTCGACATCTTTTTTCGGAATGCCGATCCCTTCATCCTTCACGCTGATATAGAGAAGTTCTTCCTCTTCATTGACATCAATCGAGAACGTGACATGTCCGCCTTCCGGTGAATATTTTAAAGCGTTAGAAATAATATTATCGAGCACCTGCGTTATTTTATCCTGGTCAATCTCGACATACAGATCTCTGTCCGGCAGATTGCGGATAAACTCCACATGCTGCTCTTTTGTCATTTCAAAACGGTCAATAATAAGTGACATAAACCGGACAATCTGAATCCATTCCCGGTTAAATTGATAATCTTTACTGTCAAATTTCGACAGCTGAAGCAGATCATTGACAAGCCGGATCATACGCTCTGTTTCATTTTGCGTCACCATTAAGAAGCGCGGAGCAATGTCTTTATTTTCCCACGCGCCTTCAGCTAACGCTTCTAAATAGCTGCGCATTGTCGTAAGCGGCGTCCGCAGCTCATGTGATACATTCGCAACGAATTCTCTGCGTTCCTGATCCATTTTCTCTTGTTCGGTTACATCGTAAATGACAGCGATTAAACCATCAATTTTGCCGTGTTCCCTTTGAATCACAGAGAAATTCACGCGAAGCACCGTTAATTCATCATCGCGCTCAATTTCAAGCAGCATAGAATCCTGCTGTTCCACTAAATCTTCAAAAGTATAATTCTCTTGAAGCCCCAGCAAACTCGTAATCGGCATTTCTAAGGCTGTTTCACGTGAAACGTTCAACAGTTCCAGCGCCGGGCTGTTTAAGAGAATAATCGCTCCGTTTCGGTTTGTGGCGATAACGCCGTCTGTCATATAAGCAATGACAGAGGCTAGCTTTCTGCGTTCTCCTTCAGTCATCGCCTGGGCATCTTCAAGCTCTCTCGTTAAGTGGTTAAACGTTGTGGCCAGCTGCCCAATTTCATCATGCCCGTACTTTTTAACCTTCCTCGAGAAATTCCCTTTCGCAAGCTCCATCGCCTGCTTTCGCATATCTGAAAGCGGGTGGGTAATGGTTCTTGCCAGAAAAATACCGAGAAGAGCCGTCAAAACAAGTGCCAAACCTGTGCCGGACGCCAATATCGTGTTGATCGTCTTCATTTGATTAAAGACATCTTCCATACTCGCGACAACATAGATCGCACCGACAACCTCTTGGTTTTCAGTCATGACAGGCTTCGCGGAAATAAGAACTCTGATTTTGCTTTTCGGGTCATAATATTTTCTTAAATACGACTGTTTGGTAGAAAAAATTCTTTTGAAAATCAGATCGGTCGTTTGTTTCCCAGCCACTTCCTCACCGTACGGCTTTGAAGAACCGACCACTTCATAGCTTTTATCTACAAAGCTAATTTCCCGAACCTCATCACTTTTCGTGAAGTCATTCAAAATACGGCTGACGTCATCCTTTATGACGGTACTGTCGTTATCGCTCTTATATTCTTGTTCGATATAATAAGAAAGGTTGTCGATTCGCTGATTCAGCGATTGTTCATAAGAGCTGATCAGCGACTTCTCTACCTGATTGACAAAATACACACCAATGATTTGCATGGCAATGATAATCAAAAGCACATAAATCAAGGTAATCTTAAATTGGATCGACCGAAAAAAACCAACCTTATTCATATGGGCATTAGTCCTGTTCTGGGTTTCTCAAGTAATAACCTACACCACGGCGTGTGACGATCCAATTTGGATGGCTCGGGTTGTCCTCGATTTTTTCACGAAGCCGGCGGACTGTTACGTCAACCGTTCTGACATCGCCGAAGTAATCATAGCCCCAAACGGTTTGAAGCAAATGTTCACGGGTCATCACTTGTCCGATATGTTTTGCTAAATAATGAAGCAATTCGAACTCACGATGAGTCAATTCGATTGTTTCGTCTCGTTTTGATACAACGTACGCGTCAGGGAAGATGACGAGAGAGCCGATATGAATCTCGTTAGAGGAAGGCTCTTCCTCCGCAGGCGCTGTTGTCAGCTGGCGGCGCAGGTTCGCTTTTACACGTGCCAAGAGCTCGCGTGTGCTGAATGGTTTTGTGACATAGTCATCAGCACCGATTTCAAGCCCGATAACCTTGTCAATTTCTGAATCCTTAGCCGTCAGCATAATGATTGGCATATCGTATTTCTTTCTGACTTCACGGCATACTTCAACGCCGTCTTTATTCGGAAGCATAATATCTAAAAGAATTAAATCAGGCTGAAGCTCTTCTACCATTTCAACGGCTTCGTTTCCGTCGTGGGCACAGTGCACTTCATAGCCTTCTTTTCTTAAGTTAAATTCCAATATATCTGCAATCGGTTTTTCATCATCTACTACAAGGATCTTTTTATCCATCATTTTGATTTTCCTCCTGCCGAATGACTTCATTTCATCTATATAACATTCGTTTCATCACTTATGGCCCATGTAAAGAATGGGTCCTTGTCTATTATAACGGTTTAAGGTCAAAAGATAAAAAAAATAAAGGTTTAGAAAAAAAACACATGTTTCACCTTTATCGCCAGTTGTTTATCTATTGTCATGCTGGTCAACTTTTTTTAAAAAAGATAACTTTATTGAAACCTCCCCTCACCGGAGTGCGTCTTTATCAATGACGTCTTCTTCTTTGAACCGGCCGCAGGGCCGGTTCTCCCTTTTTCTTCTATTATAACACTCCTCATGTTTGCCTTTTTCCTAAAAGAAAAAACGCACCTACGATTGCAGATGCGTTTGGTAAGTGGCTCGGGACGGAATCGAACCGCCGACACACGGATTTTCAGTCCGTTGCTCTACCAACTGAGCTACCGAGCCAAATGTTTTATTTTTCTCTACTAAGTAAAGTAAAATGGCGGTCCGGACGGGACTCGAACCCGCGACCTCCTGCGTGACAGGCAGGCATTCTAACCAACTGAACTACCGGACCTTACAGTAATTGCCCGGAGAGCTGTCGTGTCAGCTCTCACAGACAAATAAGGAATTTAGCAATAACGCTAAAGTAAATCAATGACCCGTACGGGATTCGAACCCGTGTTACCGCCGTGAAAGGGCGGTGTCTTAACCGCTTGACCAACGGGCCTTCACGAAATGGTGAGCCATGAAGGACTCGAACCTTCGACCCTCTGATTAAAAGTCAGATGCTCTACCAACTGAGCTAATGGCTCTTAAAGATGTCGGAATTTCTATAGAGCAAACGACTTAAATCTAGTTCTCATCTTGTACTCTATTGAAGCAGTTTCCGTAACAACGAGATTTATAATATCACGAACAAATAGAAGTGGCAATAACTTTTTTGGTTTTTTTTCATATTTTTTTCTCAGACCAACTTATATGCGGCTTTCAAACAAAAAACAAGCCCCTTAAATAGGGGCTTGCAGACATATTCTATTTAGTTCGCACGGTACACACTGCGAAGGACATTTGTTTGTGAGCGGTCTGGACCGACAGAGAAAATAGAAAGCGGAATGCCTGTCAGCTGAGACACACGCTCAAGATAATGGCGCGCATTTTCCGGAAGCTCGCTCAAGCTCTTCGCACCTGTAATATCCTCAGTCCAGCCCGGCATTTCTTCATATACCGGCTCACATTCAGCAAGTGCCTTAAGACTTGCTGGGAATTCTTCAATGATTTCGCCTTTGTAGCGGTACGCCACACAGATTTTCAACGTTTCAATTCCTGTTAGGACGTCAATTGAGTTCAGAGAAAGATCTGTAATTCCGCTCACACGGCGGGCGTGGCGGACAACAACGCTGTCAAACCAGCCGACACGGCGCGGGCGGCCTGTTGTTGTTCCATATTCGCGTCCGACTTCACGGATTTGATCGCCGATTTCATCTTTCAGCTCAGTCGGGAAAGGACCGTCGCCGACACGAGTCGTATATGCTTTTGATACACCGACAACGTGCTTGATTTTGGTCGGGCCGACACCAGAACCGATCGTGACACCGCCGGCAACCGGGTTAGATGACGTAACAAACGGGTATGTTCCTTGGTCGATATCGAGCATAACCCCTTGTGCGCCTTCAAATAATACACGGCGCCCTTCATCAAGAGCATCGTTTAAGACAACAGATGTATCGCAAACATACTTTTTAATCTGCTGTCCGTACTCATAATATTCGTCTAAGATATCCTCAAGTTTAAACCCTTCTGTCTCGTACATTTTCTCGAGAAGACGGTTTTTTTCTTCAAGATTGCGCTCAAGCTTTTCCGCAAACGCGTCACGGTCTAACAGATCCGCGATACGAATTCCGATGCGGGCTGCTTTATCCATGTAAGCAGGGCCGATTCCTTTTTTCGTTGTGCCGATCTTGTTAGCCCCTTTACGCTCTTCTTCCACTTCATCCAATTTCAAATGATACGGCAGAATGACGTGAGCTCTGTTGCTGATTCTCAGGTTATCTGTACTCACGTTGCGCTCATGAAGATACGCAAGCTCTGTGACTAATGCTTTCGGATCTACAACCATTCCGTTTCCGATTACACACGTTTTATCCTTATAGAAAATTCCAGACGGGATTAAGTGAAGCTTATATGTAATTCCGTCAAACTTGATTGTATGCCCTGCGTTATTTCCGCCTTGATAACGGGCGATCACTTCTGCATTTTCTGATAGGAAATCTGTAATTTTACCTTTTCCTTCATCGCCCCATTGCGTACCTACTACAACTACTGAAGACATGTCCGTGCACCTCCGTTAACCTTTCAAAACGATTCTATTCAAACAAATCAAGTTTATCAGTGAAGAAACAGAAAGTCAATTGTAAATCCGAACATTAAATTATTGTAAATCTATATTCGTTCGCTTCCATTCGTTTTATAAGCGTTTTCTCACTGCTTTGTCATAAAAAGCTTGTGAAACTTTCATCCTTTAGCACAAGAAAGAATCATTTGTCTGATATCCCTTTTGAATTCATAAAAACGACCCGCCAGCCGTCCGGGTCCTCTATCGTCACGCCGCCATTGCTCCAGTACGGGTTCTCTGATTCGACCTCTTGATAGCCCATGTGTTTTAGCTTTGAAGTGATCGCTGCCAGTTCATCTGCATTCGGCACATAAAAAACAAGAAGGCTGTCGGGATGGGGAACGGGGGCAGCGCTTCCCCCTTCATACTGGGTGAATTCTAAATGATAATCGGCATGAGGAAGGCCGAACATGACACCGTCATACCCGTTATGCTTTGAAAATTCTCCTATTCGTTTCAAACACAGTCCCTCTTCGTAAAAACGAATAATCTCATCAAGCTGGCCCGTAGGACGCGCAATTCGGATTTGTGCTGCTTGAAAAGACGAAAAACGTTTTCCCATATTGTTACCATCTCCTTTTTGCACCATTTTATTAAAACGCTTTCAATTTTTCATCCGCTGAGCGAACGGTATTTCTTCCATCTTTCGAATGAAAAAAACCCCAAGAGCAGCTCTTGGGGCTTATGCGCCGGGCGGAACGCCTGCGTCGTCAAAACGCCGTTCCAGGTTGACGAATTTGTTGTATTCTTTTACGAACGCAAGAGACACGGTTCCTACCGGGCCGTTACGCTGTTTGGCGATAATAATTTCGATAATATTTTTATTCTCGGTTTCTTTGTCATAGTAGTCATCACGATAAAGGAACGCGACAATATCCGCGTCCTGCTCGATACT
Organism: Bacillus sp. YP1; assembly: GCF_000877815.1. Lineage (NCBI taxonomy): Bacteria > Bacillati > Bacillota > Bacilli > Caryophanales > Bacillaceae > Bacillus > Bacillus sp. YP1. The sequence goes on from NZ_CP010014.1 coordinate 3,801,781, forward strand.
TCCTGATTCCCGGATATCAGACATCATCGGACGTTTATCCTGACGCTGCTCAACACCCCTGGAAAGCTGAGAAAGCGCGATAACAGGGACTTGCAGCTCCCTGGCAATCGACTTCAGTTCACGGGAAATTTCAGATACTTCCTGCTGACGGTTGTCCTTTGAACGACCGCTTCCCTGAATCAATTGCAGGTAATCGATCAAAATCATGCCCAGCCCGCTTTCCTGCTTCAAGCGGCGGCACTTGGCACGGATTTCACTCACTCGAATACCCGGTGTATCATCGATGTAAATCCCGCTGTTCGATAGGCTTCCCATTGCCATCGTCAGCTTGCCCCAATCCTCTTCGGTCAGGTTACCTGTACGGAGATTCTGGGCATTGATATTTCCCTCGGCACAGAGCATACGCATAACGAGCTGCTCGGCACCCATCTCAAGACTGAAAATCGCTACGCTCTCATCGGTCTTCGTCGCCACGTTTTGTGCGATGTTCAGGGCAAAGGCTGTTTTCCCTACTGAAGGACGGGCAGCCACAATGATCAAGTCGTTGCGCTGGAAACCCGCAGTCATCCGGTCAAGCTCCGTAAACCCTGTTGGAATTCCCGTGATATCACCTTTTCGATTGTGAAGCTGTTCGATATTATCATAGGTCTGGACAAGGACGTCCTTAATATTTTGGAAGGCACTCGTGTTTTTGCGCTGTGCCACTTCCATAATCGTTTTTTCCGCTTCACTGAGTAAATCCTCGACCTCATCCTCACGGGTATACCCGTCTTGAGCAATCGTTGTCGCAGTTCTGATTAATCGGCGAAGAATCGATTTTTCCTCAACGATTTTCGCGTAATATTCTATGTTAGCCGCTGTCGGCACCGAGTTTGCGATATCTGTCAAATATGAAATGCCGCCTACTTCTTCCAGCAGGTCTGTGTTCGCAAGCTCTGATGTGACTGTCACCAGATCAACCGGTTCACCTCGGTCACCGAGCACCAGCATCGCATTATAGATTTTTTGGTGGGACATTCTATAGAAATCATCTGGAATCAATACTTCTGAAGCCAGTGTTAAAGCAGACGGCTGTAAAAAAATAGCGCCTAACACGGCTTGTTCGGCTTCTATATTTTGCGGAGGAAGCCGGTCATTCAGAAGGTCTGTCATGCTAAGCACCGTCCTCTCATTAAAAAATCTCCAACCTCCATTCTACCATTTCTACAGAAAAAAAATAGAAAAATTGTCTGTTTCCTGTTTTTTTCAGTTAGCAGATTGGATCGTTTCGGACAGTAACAAGGCGGGAAAAATGCAATAAAACATGAGGGAGGAATGAAAGATGATAAAGAAATATGCGATTACGCCTAATGTTGATGCGGACGGCTGGTTTATTGAGGTGGAGAATGTAGCGCCGACAGCTTTGTATACGTCTAAAGACGCCGCTATTGAAAAGGCCAAACAGGTGGCTAAGGAAAACAGTCCGTCTAAGCTTGTAATTTATGACCAGTTTAAAAATGTGGAAGAAGAACACTCATTTTAATGAATGAAAGCCTTCGCTGCAGCGAGGGTTTTTTAGCGGTTATCGGTTTATTTCATCCATTGGATGCCTATGTGCATCATCAAATCTGCCGCTTTTTGATACAGATCCCACTCCCCGATCGAAGCAAATTTCCCCATCAGCTCCTGAAGCTTTAACCTCATTGCTATATATTCTTCGAAAGTGACAGCTTTTTCAGTGTCTATTTGGTGTTCCTTCAGCATTTGTTTTAATAAGGATAACGGTGCGTGCATAAGAACCCTCCTTACCTCTTTTATAACGGTCATTTTCCGATTGCTCTATTCCTTTGTGACATCTTCTTACATTTCACATCTGATTCTTGTACAATGGACAGAAGAGAGGAGGGATCTTTTGTGAGACCTTTGCAAATTTCTGCTGAAACTGCACAAAAGCTTGCAGAGTCCTTGAATCTGCCGCTTGAACAGATCATGCATATGCCTCAGCATATTCTGCTTGCCAAAATGGCTGAACTGCAAAAAGAGGACAAATCATAGCCTTCATTCACATACTTGCTTACCTGTTTCGGGATAATATCATGTATATGTTAGAAAAGAGGAGTAACTGCTTTGCCACATCCACATAATAAAAAAATCCAATCATTTTGGCTGATCACCGGCATTATCTTTATCGCCTTTAATTTACGGCCCGCGATCACTTCAGTCGGTCCGGTCATCAGCTCTATCCGGGCAGAGCTGCACATGTCCAATGGGGCAGCCGGTTTTTTGACCGCACTGCCGCTGCTTTCGTTTGCAGTTCTTTCTCCGCTTGCACCTAAGCTTGGACAGCGCCTCGGAAATGAGCGAACTTTATGGCTAGGTCTCGTGATACTGCTTATCGGTGTTTTGACTCGTTCTACCGGCTATACTGCCGCTTTGTTTTTCGGAACGGCACTTATCGGCGTCGGGATTGCGATTGGTAACGTACTTTTGCCAAGCTTAATCAAACATAAATACCCTGAAAAGCCAGGGATCATGATCAGCCTGTATACGACATCAATGAATATATTCGCAGCTTTAGCATCGGGTGTCAGCGTTCCTTTAGCGACCCAGATGAATGGCGGGTGGAAACAAGCCTTTCTCTTATGGGGCGGGCTGGCTTTGCTTGCATTGCTGATCTGGATACCTCAGCTGCGCCATCGAGATACGGCAAACCAGACAATGAAGCTGCAATCCAGTTCCATTTGGGCTTCCAAAATGGCATGGTATGTCACCATCTTTATGGGCCTGCAATCGTTTTTATTTTACAGCAGCATCGCTTGGTTTCCTGAAATTCTCCGTTCACACGGGATTGATACGGCAACAGCCGGATGGATGGTATCACTCATGCAATTTGCGAGTCTGCCTTCCACTTTTCTGACACCAGTTTTAGCTGACCGTGTGAAACAGCAGCGCGGTATCGTTGCGGCGCTGGCCTCAGTTTATCTGATCGGCCTTTGCGGATTATTAGCGGGCGGAAGCCATACATTGCTTGCCATCTGGATGATCATTATCGGTATCGGACAAGGCTCCAGCATTAGTCTGGCCCTTACTTTGATTGGTCTCCGCAGTGAAAATGCCCAACAGGCCGCTGCGCTGTCAGGCATGTCTCAGTCATTCGGCTACCTGCTGGCAGCAGTCGGGCCAATCTTTGTCGGCTATCTCTTTGACCAGACGCATTCTTGGACGATGCCGATTGTGCTTCTCATTGCTGCCCTGATCGTAATGGGAGCAGCCGGACAGGGAGCCGGACGAGATCGATACATTTTTCAGTCAGAAAAACAAAGAAATTCAGCATAAAAGCGGGGAAAATATCTCCGCTTTTTTCTTTGAATATTTATGGTTTATTCATAAGTTTTTCATATTTATTTTTTACAATTAGACACCATAAAGAGGTGAAAAACGATGAAAACCAAACGATTCGACGCAGCCCTTATTCTTATTTTGCTGGGAGCAGCTTTTTTGAATACGTATCACGTTTGGCAGGAGGACACAGCGAACCAGTACTATTTGGCGGCTGTAAAAAGCATGACGCAAAGCTTCCATAATTTCTTTTATGCGTCATTTGACCCTTCTGGATTTGTGACAGTAGATAAGCCTCCTGTCGTGTTATGGATTCAAACGATTTTCGCACTGATTTTCGGTGTTCACACGTGGAGTGTCATCATTCCCCAGGCTCTTGCCGGAGTTGGGTCTGTATTCCTTCTCTACAGAATGATTAAGCCGACTTTTGGAATTGGAGCGGCCCGCATTGCCGCACTTGTCATGGCACTGACCCCTATCGCAGTAGCTGTCAGCCGGACAAACAATATCGACAGCATGCTTGTTTTTACCTTATTGCTCGGTTCAGCTTGTCTGCTTAGGGCAGTAAAACAAGGTAAGCTGGTTTGGCTGCTGACAGCATTTGCCCTGATTGGGCTCGCCTTTAATATGAAGATGATGCAAGCGTTTATGGTATTGCCTGCATTTGTGTTATTCTACCTGATTGCATCTCGGGTTTCTCTGAAGAAAAAAATCGGGTCCCTGCTTCTGTCTCTTGTCCTTCTGACAGGCCTTTCACTCTCATGGGCGATTGCAGTGGATTCAGCCTCTTCCTCAAGCCGGCCTTATGTAGGAAGCAGCCAGACTAACTCAGTGCTAGAACTGGCCTTTGGCTACAACGGCACAGAGCGTCTGCTTGGGCAAACTACGGGCCTTGCAAAGGGTGATATGAATGCTGCTGGCGGAGGGAACATGCAGAATCAAGACAACATGCAAGCGCCAAATGGCAACGGTTCATCTTTTTCTCAGAACGGAAATCAATCATTCGGAAACCATTCACAGGCGCCTCAGCCGCCTAACGGACAAACCGGCGCTCTCAATGGAGGCGGAGGCACACCTCCCACAGGTGGCAACGGGCCTGGAAATGGAGGGCCTGGCGGCGGAAAAAGCATGAATATGTTCGGCACCGGTGATCCTGGCCCGCTTCGTCTTTTCCAATCAGCACTTTCCGGCCAAATCAGCTGGATGCTTCCATTCTCATTGATCGGATTACTGGGCGCAATCGTCAGCTGGTACCGTGATCGCCGCGGACATGCTGCTAAAATGAAAGAAACGCTATTCTGGGCGGCTTGGCTTGTTCCCGTGGCTGGTTTCTTCAGCATCGCAGGATTCTTCCACCAGTATTATTTGATTATGCTGGCACCGCCGATTGCCGCCCTTTCTGGTATCGGATGGTATACGATGCACCGCTTATACAAAAATAATAAAGACTGGTCCAGCTATCTTCTGCCGGCAGCCGTCTTGATCACAGCCGTGTTTCAGATGTATATTCTGAGCGCTTATACAAGCCAAATCGGCAGTGTATGGATGTATGTCCTGGGGCTCTTAGGGCTGGGCATCACCCTTGCACTTCTGATGCTTAAACGCAGCCATCCGTTCAGTAAGCTGCTGACCATCATCAGCTTGTGCGTTCTGCTTCTCACACCTGTTTACTGGTCAGCAACGCCGCTTCTATACGGTGGCAACAGCGTCCTTCCTGAATCCGGCCCGCAGCTCAAAGGCTCAGCAAACGGCGGGAACATGTTCTCTTCAGAGGTCGACAGCGGGCTCCTGTCCTATCTGAGAAAACACAATACCGGCGAAGAATATTTATTTGCTACTTTGACAACCGTAACAGCTGCGCCATACATCATTTACGAAAATGAATCTGTTATGGCAATGGGCGGGTTTAACGGCACGGATCCCATTCTGACTGTGTCGGAACTGAAAAAACTGATCAAAGAAGGCAAAGTGAAATACTTCCTTCTGTCAGAAAACAACTCAGGCAACAGCGAACTTGTTTCCTGGATTAAGAAAAACGGAAAAGAAATAACATCTGACGAGTACAGCGGTTCCTCCAGCAGCACAAACAGCGTGCAGGGAATGCGAAGAGGACCTGGCGGAGAAAGCCAGCAAACTCTTTATCTCGTGGAATAAAAAAAGAGGCTTGGATGAATCCAAGCCTCTTTTCTATTAAGCTTCTTCTTTTACATGTACCTTTAACACAGCCTGCACTTCAGGATGCAGCTTCACAGGCACGTTTGTATATCCTAATGCACGAATGCCGTCCGGCAGTTCAAGCTTCCGCTTATCTACTTTAATGTTATGGTCTTTTTGGAGCTGTTCAGTGATTTGCTTGCTTGTCACTGAACCAAATAAACGGCCGCCCTCACCTGATTTTGCGCTAAGCTCAACAGTCAGTTTTTCTAATGTCTCTTTCAAGCTCTTAGCCTGCTCAAGCTCAGCAATGGCTTCTTTTTTCTCTTTCTGCTTTTGTCCGTTTAGCGCGCTGATGTTTGACGCGTTCGCTTCAACCGCGAGGCCTTTTTTAATTAGAAAGTTATGCGCATAACCGTCTGCTACGTTTTTGACTTCGCCTTTTTTTCCTTTTCCTTTTACATCTTGTAAGAAAATAACCTTCATCTCTGTACGCCTCCCTCAAAATACTCATCTATGGCGTGCTTCAGCCGTTCCAGCGCTTCAGAAACTGAAATGCCGGACAACTGAGTCGCCGCATTTGTTAAATGCCCTCCGCCTTCCAGGGCCTCCATGATGATCTGAACATTTACCTCGCCAAGCGACCGCGCACTGATACAAACCGTTTGTTCATCCCGTCTCGCCACCGCAAATGAAGCCTCAACCTCACTCATCGACAGCAGCGAATCGGCAGCCTGCGCAATCAGCACTTGATCGAAGTATTCCTCTTCATTTTCAGGAAGAGAAGCAATCGCAATGTTATCTTTATAGAGGACCGTATGCTGGATCAGCTTCGCCCGTTTAATATAGGAATCAACGGTTTCTTTCAGGAACTTCTGCACCAGCACCGTGTCGGCGCCTTTTGCCCTTAAATAAGAAGCCGCATCAAAAGTCCGCGAGCCCGTGCGGAGAGAAAAGCTCTTTGTATCCACTATTATACCAGCTAATAGGGCTGTTGCTTCAATCATATTGATTTTTAAGCGCTTCGGCTGATATTCAAGCAGCTCTGTCACCAATTCCGCTGTGGAAGAAGCGTATGGTTCCATATAAACGAGCAGCGGATCTCTGATAAACTCCTCACCTCTGCGGTGATGGTCGATGACCACGATATGTTCAATTTTATTGACCAGCCGTTCCTCCATGACGAGTGACGGCTTATGTGTATCAACGATCACAAGCAGTGTGTCATCATTGGAAATTTCCATTGCTTCTTCAGGCGTAATAAATCTTGACCACAGTTCTTCATATTTTTTGATTTCCCCAATCAAACGCTGCACACTTGATCCGATTTGGTTTGGGTCAATCACGATAAAACCATCTTTGTTATTTGCCTGAGCCACCTTTAAAATCCCGATCGCTGCGCCGATAGAATCCATGTCGGGGAATTTATGCCCCATGATAATCACATTGCTGCTTTCGGTGACGATTTCCTTTAAGGCGTGAGAAATCACGCGGGCCCGCACCCTTGTTCGTTTCTCCATTGGGTTTGTTTTACCGCCGTAAAACTTCACCTTGCCGTTTGGCAGCTTAATGGCTACCTGGTCTCCGCCGCGTCCCAGTGCTAAGTCCAAGCTGGATTGCGCCAAATCGCCAAGTTCTTTCAGGGAAGAGACTGAAGCCCCGACACCGACGCTTAACGTCAGCGCTACACCGTCAAATGAGGTTTTTTCCCGCACTTCATCAAGAATCGAAAACTTCGAATTTTCGAGTTCAGTTAAGATGTGTTCATTAAGTACAGCGATAAAGCGTTCTGAAGACGTCCTTTTCAAGAAGATCCCGTACTCCTGCGCCCAAGCGTTCAGCAAAGATGTCACCTGGCTGTTCATCGTGCTTCTCGTCTGGTCATCCAATCCTTGTGTCACATCATCATAGTTATCAAGGAAAATATATGCCAAGACGGTTCTTTCGTTTTCATATAGCTTTTCAATCTGAATTTGTTCTGTTACATCAAAGAAATATAACAGACGCTCATCCCGTTTGATGACAACCCTAAACTTGCGGTCATTCAATGTAACCGTTTCCGATTCCACCTCTTGTTTGATAAGCGGCACTACCGATTCACAAGTATCGTAAAGTGATCTCCCCACTAAAGTGCTTTCATTAAAACAAGAGGAAAGAAACGGATTTGCCCATTCTATATAATATTGGTCATTAAAAAGCATGATTCCAATCGGCATTTCCATCAATGCCTCTTCACCGACTTTTTTCAACCTGTAGGACAACGTAGAAATATAAGCATCAATCTCTTGTCGAATAAGAGAATCAGCACGCTTAATAAAAAACAAAATAACTGCCAGCAGCAGCACTTCGACGGTTCCTAATATCCAGTTAAAATAAAAGCTGATGAGGATTGTAATAATTGACAGAGCAATCAATGCATAGATGGGATACCGAAACAGCGGTTTTTCATAAAAGCTTGGCATTTCTATCACTCCCCACCATGTGAGTAAAACTCATGTTCACTTCACCTTATTCCTTATATGAAAGCCCATATCTAAAACGCCTAAAATGCGAATGGCTGCCATGAAGACCGGATGCACAAATCCAAGTATGACAGCAATCACAGCCGCAGCCTTTGGATATTGTTTCTTATGGCAATAGAAAAAGATAAATGATAACCCTTGGATGAAAATCAGAAACCCGAGTATAAACTCCCCATTTAAAGCGATAGAGTACAGCATTTGGCCTTTTTCTAAAGGCAAAAATGAAAGCATGACAATAATCAAATACAGTACTACAACACTTTGCGGAAACTTCAACTCTCTAAAAGGCTTTAGATTAGGAATATCGGGGGAGAATCGCCTTAAGAGCGGCTTAGCGATAAGGTAACTGAGGAAAGAAAAAATAACTCCTACCATCACAATAGCTGTTGGAAAAAGATATTGAACGATACCCAATTGTTCTTCCATCAGTTTTAATTGCTTCTCAAACTGCCCAGCATTGCCCGACTGCTTCGCTACAGTTTCTACAATATCAAGAGATTGCCGGTATTGTGTCATTGCCTCATCAATGATATTGATACCCAAAAACTGAATGCTTATCACAAAATAGAAGACAATACTAAGCATATAAATAAGAGCGCCCGAAATAATGGCGTGCCCGGGCTCTTTCCTTTTGAAAAAATGTCCCATGGCAATGCCGGCGCAAGCTGACATAAAAGCTACAATAAGCCCGTTAAAGGACCCGACAATAAAAACAACCGGAAGACTGACAGCGCCCATCCATATCCCTAGCTTCAATCCATGTCTGATCGTATACAAGATCATTGGCAGCGGCAGTGCAAATAACAGAATTGTTCCAATCACAGGAACATAAACGACCAGAAGCGTAATGATCGCAAACAGACTGATTAAAATAGCACCTTCCATTAAAGCTCTCGTTTGTTTCACTTAGTCACCTCGTATCATCCTGAACATACGAATAGAAAAGAGCAGCATAAACGACTGCTCTTTTTTTCATCGCTGCAACATGCTTTGCACCGAATGTTTTTATATCAACTCTAAATTTTACTTTTATATTTTAACATAAGTCCAAATCGCAAGTAAAATGACGCTAATGTTTCATGTGAAACATGAAAAAGGAAAAGACATTCTTTGAAAAGAATGCCCATCACAATTAATGTTTATCATCCATAAAGCCAGAAGATTCCTTGTTTTTCTTTTTCGTTTTTCTGACATACATAAAAATTAAGATCACCAGTAAAAGGGTTGTTGCTTGCAGAACGCCGCTGCTAAACAAGAAAAAGTTCTTTATCATGTCCCACATTGTGTTTCACCTCTTTGTGCATGTTCTCAACCCGTATCCTATATAAGGTGAATTTCCCTTTTTAAAAACTTCAAAACATCATGAACAACATTGAGCGTTGGGCATATGCTGATATGGAATCTGATCGATAAAGGAGAATTTTCACATGGATGAACGCAGAACATTGGCTTGGCATGAAACATTAGAAATGCACGAGCTGGTTGCTTTTCAATCAAACGGACTCATTAAACTGAAGAAAATGATAAGAGAAGTAAAAGACCCTCAGCTCAGACAGCTTTATAACGTGTCTATTCAGGGTGTTGAGCAAAATTTGAGAGAGCTTCTTCCGTTCTTTCCACAGGCTCCGCACAGAGAGGATGAGGAAGAAGAACGCGCAGATAACCCATTTTACAGCGGTGACCTGCTCGGTTTTGCCAAAACATCTGTCCGCAGCTATGCCATCGCAATTACAGAAACAGCAACACCTCAATTAAGAAACGTACTGGTCAAACAGCTGAATGCTGCCATCCAGCTGCACGCCCAAGTTTATCGATACATGTATCAGCATGGATATTATCCGTCTTACAACCTTTCTGAACTGTTGAAAAACGATGTCAGAAACGCCAACAGAGCCATTTCAATGAAATAAAACAAGCAGCAAAGGAGTTCCCTTTGCTGCTATTTCTGCTGATCCTTCACTAAGCCGTTCGAACGATAAGATTCCAGCACGTCTCTGTTGGATTCTCCCCATTCTTTCATTTGCAAAACAATCGGTTCAAGCGTGCGCCCAAATTCCGTCAGAGAGTACTCTACCTTGGGCGGCACCTGGTGATAAACCTCACGGTGCACGATGCCGTCCGCTTCCAGCTCCCTCAGCTGGAGAGTAAGCATTCTTTGAGTAATACTCGGGCAGATTCGCCGAAACTCATTAAATCGTTTCTTGCCATCTATCATGTGATAAAAAAGAATTCCTTTCCACTTTCCGCCAATGACATCTAGAGTGAATTCAACTGGACAGCCTTCTTTGTTCGGGTATATATTCTTTTTTTCACTCATTCTTGACCCTCCAATAGTACCTTTTTTGATACTACATTACATTTTGCAACTAAGCTACCCAGTATTTTACACACCTTTTCTCCTTAGCTCAAAGAAAATGCTTCTTATTCACATCAATTTTTAAGGGTTTGCATGATTACACCTGCAGCAAGACGTGTTAAACTATATAAAGATTACACTACTTAAAAAAGGATAGGAGCTATCATGGAAAAGATACTTATTTTCGGACACCAAAACCCAGATACAGATACGATTTGTTCTGCGATTGCTTATGCTGATTTGAAAAACAAACTCGGCTTCAATGCTGAGCCTGTCCGCCTCGGACAAGTCAACGGCGAAACACAATACGCGCTTGACTATTTCAAACAAGAAAGCCCGCGTCTTGTTGAAACAGCTGCAAACGAAGTAAACGGCGTTATCCTGGTTGACCATAACGAACGCCAGCAAAGCATCAAAGACATTGAAGAGGTTCAGGTTTTAGAGGTTATCGACCATCACCGCATCGCTAACTTTGAAACAGCTGAGCCGCTTTACTATCGTGCTGAGCCTGTAGGCTGTACGGCTACCATCTTAAACAAAATGTATAAAGAGAATAACGTGAAAATCGAGAAAGAAATTGCCGGCCTTATGCTGTCTGCGATCATTTCTGATTCCCTGTTATTTAAATCTCCAACTTGCACGGACCAAGACGTAGCAGCAGCAAAAGAGCTTGCGGAGATCGCTGGAGTAGATGCTGAAGAATACGGCTTGAACATGTTGAAAGCAGGCGCTGATCTAAGCAAAAAAACAGTGGAAGAGCTCATTTCTCTTGATGCGAAAGAATTTACACTCGGCAGCAAGAAAGTCGAAATCGCACAAGTAAACACAGTGGACATTGAAGATGTAAAAAAACGCCAAGCTGAATTAGAAGCTGTGATCTCAAAAGTTGTGGCTGAGAAGAATCTTGATCTGTTCCTTCTCGTTATCACTGATATCTTAGAAAATGATTCACTTGCTCTTGCAATCGGTAACGAAGCAGCGAAAGTGGAAAAAGCGTTCAACGTTACATTAGAAAACAACACAGCCCTCTTAAAAGGCGTTGTTTCCCGTAAAAAACAAGTCGTTCCTGTCTTAACAGACGCAATGGCTGAATAAGAAAAAGCATCCCGCGTCGGGATGCTTTTTCTTATTCACCCAGCTTCTCAATTTGTCCCATCACATCAGTAATTTGCTTTGCGTTTTGGACCAGGTCTGACTGCTCCAATTCTTTAAGCGATACCTTGCCTTCCTCGGCTTGTTTCAACACATCTTCAGCGCTTTTCTGCAAGGTTTTGTTATGTTCCTGAATGGTTTGATGAATCTCCGCTGCGGCATCAGGCGGCGTTAATTCATTAAAATCAGCGGCAGCCTTCTGAATCGACTCAAGCTGCGTTTCAAGTTTTTCTTTCGCCTCGGTGTCATTTACAGCTTTCTCAGCCAATTCAGGCGCTTCCTCTGCAAATGTCTTCACCTTCTCCACATACCCCGCTGCTTCACTCGTATAGTTCAATCCGTCGTTCACCTGATCAAGCATGCCGCATCCGCCTGCACTCAAAAGTCCCACTCCGGCAAGTACTGTCAAAATGATCTTCATCTTCAGCCCCCTCATCGTTTCTTTTTCATTTTTTCTTTTAAGATCGGAATCAATTTCTCTTTCGCTAACGGCAGCCCTTTCCTCACCAATTCACGCTTCAGCCACTTTTTCAGCTTAGACATTCTGATGCTCCTCTCCCTTTTTGATAAAAATGAAAAAACTCCACCAATTTGGTGAAGTTCCTGAAACAAAAAGACCTTCACCAAATCAGATTTGGCAAAGGTCTCGCTAACAATGAGATTGCCAGCAAAGCCGAGGACACCTTGTCCCGTAATGACGACTTTACTGTGAAAGCTACTCCCCTTTGGAGTGTTCATTTTTATTACTTTCATTCTAAAGCACCGATCTGTTCCAGTCAAATTCCTGCCGTTTATATAAAAGCGCGCTGTGGTATTTAAAATTTGAATGGTTTTTCTATCAGGAGATCATGCTATGACAGAGGAGGTTTTCATCATGAGTCAAGAGCGCGTGAAACGGCCTGGGCATACCAGATGGTACATATCTTCGTTACTTAGCGGCATTATTATTCTTAATTATTTTGACCGAGTGGCCATCTCGGTAGCGGCCCCTGCGATACAAGATTCGTTTCATCTTACTGCAACTGAACTCGGCATCGTGTTTTCCATTTACACCTATTCCTATACACTGATGCAGCTGCCTGTCGGAAGTTTGCTGGACCGTTTTGGGGTCGCATGGGTCACGAGGGTTGGAATGACAATATGGAGCTTTTTAACGATCCTTCTTGCTTTTTTGCAAGGAAAATTGCTGTTGTATCTGTTCCGGTTTCTCATTGGGCTGACGAGCGCCTCTGCGTTCCCCGCTGCCTCTAAAGCAACCGCTCTCTGGTTTCCTCCAAGTGAGCGGGGATTGGCAAACTCACTGTTCGATTCGGCCGCCAAGTTTTCAAATGTAATCGGCGCGCCATTGGTCGCCTTTCTTGTCACAACATTTGACTGGCGTGTCGCTTTTTTGACGATTGGATGCATCAATGTGCTGTTTACGATCTTTTTCTGGCAGTATTATGAACAGCCTGAACGGCACAAACGCATTTCTAAAAGTGAACTAAACTATATTCAAAAACACAATGCCATTACAACAGAGCAAATCCCTTACAAAACGGGCCCGCTTTTAAAAAAGCTTTTCACCAATCGGAAAGTATGGGGCTTAATGATCGGATTTACAGGGTACGGGTATACATTCAACCTGCTGCTCACCTGGCTTCCGACTTTCTTTAAACATACATACGGTATGGATCTCATGTCGTCCGGTTTATTTACAGCAGTGCCGTGGCTGATCTCAACCATTTCCGGAATTGCCGTCGGCGGCTGGCTCGTCGATTATTTTATTAAGAAAGGCTATCCTAACACCAAGGTGTACCGAACCGTAATCATAGTCGGAATGAGCTTTGGCTTTTTCTTTTTAGGATCCATTCTGACGAACAATATTACCGTAGCCATTATTTGCATTTCCATCGGACTCGCCGGAATTTCCGCAACCGCTCCGGTCGGCTGGTCCATCTCCGCAGAACTCGCGCCGATCGGTTCCGTATCCATGCTGAGCTCCATGGTGAATCTCGCAAACAACCTGTTCGGAGGCATTATTGCTGCGTCACTGACAGGGTATTTGTTTGATGTGACAGGCTCCTTTACCCTCAGCTTTCTGGTAGCTGGTTTTGTGCTGTTGCTGGGATTGGTTTTTTATGTGTTTGTATTAGGGGATGTAAAACGAATTAAACTGGAATAAAGAGTGCTTGCTGAAAAGCACTCTTTTCTTTGAATCCGCCAGGTGTTATTTTCTTTCTCCCACATTCACTAGGCTGTCTTCGGACGAAAACACCACCATTTTATCCTTGACTCCAACCAAAAGTAAGGCCTCATAGTGAAAGAAGAAAGGAGGAGTCGGATGGTGAAATTAACAGTAAAAGAACTATCCAATATTGCGAATGTCACAATCAAAACGCTTTATCATTACCACAAAATCGGCTTGCTAGCCCCAAAGGAAATAAGCGAAGCCGGATATCGGTACTATGGTGCTGACGAACTAAAAAGACTGCAGGAAATCCTTTTTTACAAAGAATTAGATATTCCTTTGTCAGAAATCAAAACATTACTAAAAGAGGATGCTGAAAGAACAAGTACATTAGAAAAACAAAAAAAGCTGTTTGAAAAGAAAATTGAAAAGTATCAGCGTCTCATTCAAACAGTCAACACATCTTTAGAATACACGAGAAAAGGCGAAAACATGGATCATAAGGTAATGTTTAAAGGATTTGAAAGCGCTGAAGAATGGAAACAATCTTTAGCAGAACAAAATGGGTATTTAAAAGAGCGTTACGATTTTGAATTGGATACACATACAATCAATGTCGATGAAATGAACAAAATGGCAATAGAGGCTAAACATTTTCTTGATAGGATGGCTGATTTTTTAAGAAATGGTGTAACGTATCATGACCCTTCCGTGCAAGAGCATGTCATGAATCATCTTAAGTTCCTAAATCAGAACGGGCATCCGACAAGTAAAGAAGATTACGTAAAACAAACACGTTTTTTTATGCAAGATGATTTCCATAGAGGAATGTTAGAAGAGCAGCAAGCCGGTTTATCTTATTATTTGGTTGTCGTTGCAGAACACCTGTAGTGTTTTGTCACCCTTTATAGGGTGACAGCCATCAGGATTACAAGACAGCACCGCCAACAATCGAAACATTCTGCCGGTCAACGACAAAACGCCGTCCGTTCCATTTTAATACGGTTTGAACATATCCCAATGAGTCGGCGTTATACCTTCCCGCTATCCGCTGGTACGCCAAAAATTCGTATACGCCGTCTCTGTCAAAATCAACCGGATACAAGCCCGATAAAGGATTCACCCATCCTTCTATCGGCATTTTTAACACACCTTGGCTGTTATAAATCTCATTCAAATATTCCCTGCCTTTGTAAGTAAGGTCGAGGATATACATTTCGTTTTGCTGATGACTGATGACGCTCGCTTTATATTGATTTTGATACCTCACACTGTACTTTAATTCATCATTCAATACATCTGAATTGAAAATTCGCCGAAACTGCCTGTTTAGATAGGCAAACACGTATGCATAAATAGCACCGCCGCTTCCCCCTGTATCTATTACCACTGCCACATCCTCAATCTTGTCGCCTGTCATATCCCCCAGAAAAAGTGACGGATTGTATCCCATATTGTTTTGAAGCTGAATCTGCTGCTCCTGATGGGTTCTGCCATCACGGATCACCAATGTGATATTTCTCCATAACGGGCTGCCGGGCATTTGATTTCCAGTTAGAAAGACCTCGTCAATAATGCCGTCTCCCGTTACATCGCCGCGAGTAGATGCAATGATTGCACGTGAGGAGACAGGCTGCCGAAATACGTATGGATGTTGAACAAGTCCTCTGCTTTCATAAAACCAATAAGGAGCCATTCTGATGTCATACACATTCAATTGTGTCACCTTCCCTAATCAGCTGAATGAATCATTATATGCAGGAATGGCACATCAAAGACATATCTTACACACCAATTAAATCCGTACCATATGAGTTATCGATTACACAAAGCCACTCGCCTTGCGCATTCTTCTTAAATACATAGGTCGCCCTTCTTTCCATCGCATACTTGGAGTCCTTTTTATCCGAATCAAGCAGTGTCTGAGAAAGGACGAGTACCGTGTCACCTGCTTCCAACAGGATCATTTCCCCTTGTTTCGGGACAATATGATGATTGAAATAGTTCGCAATCGTAATAAACGCTTTTTTGATTTCTTCTTTGCCTCGCGCGATCATGCCCGGCTTCACGACTAAAACGGCATCTTCCGAATAATAATTCATCAGTGTATCAAAATCTTCATTTTGGATTGCCAGATCACACGCAGAGATGGTCTTTCAATTGCTGTTCCAAATGAATTCCCCCAATCATCATGATTGGATATATTATACATCGCTAGACCACTGAAACCTTGAAAACAAAATGAAAAGTATCCTTTTTTCCTAACGAATCGAATGTATAACAAGCTCCGCAAAAGCCTCTGCAGCAGGCAGCTGCCATTTTTTCTTTTTGGGTGTGAGTAAATCGGATCGAGGGCTTCAACATGCTGGAGATTTTTCAGCTTATGTTTTTCACTTCCATTAATCCCTATACCTTACCACATAGTTTTTATACAATTCTTCGTTATAAAGAATTTCTTCGCCATGTGAAGAGCAAATGAGCGTTGGTTTGATTTGATCTATGATTGAGCCGCTATCGATGTTCTCATTTATATCAACACTGAATCTTCTTATAGGTGGGTGTAAATCCTCCTTACTTGTGATAAAAAGGTCGCCCGTTAATAGCGTACGATCGATTTTATGATAATACACGACATGCCCCGGCGAATGGCCAGGTGTTAAATAGTATTTCAGAGGCAGGTGAGCAAGCGTTTGCTCCGTCAGCGGCTGGACAATATGGGCTACCCCTGTGTTCTCCACTTCATTTTTGTTCGGATATGGCTCTTCCCCATTGATGTACTTTAGTTCTTTCTGGTGCGCAAAAATCGGAATATCAAATCTCTCTAACCATTTTGATGCACCTCCGATATGATCACTGTGGCCATGGGTAAGCAAAATGGCTTTTGGATTGCCGATCGCTAACGCTGCCCTAATTTGAGCATCAGCAAAACGTTCTATTCCCGTATCAACAATATAAACATCATCACCATCTTTGATAAACCAGGTATGAACCGGAATACGAAGAGGCACATCAAGCTCAAATTCACATTGATAGACATGTTCTGATAGTTGTCTCAAGTTCACGCAAACCACTCCCTTTGGAGATTTTTGATAGTTCAAAAGAAAACAGAAGTGAACGGCCAGCGGACTGGAATTCTTGAGGAGGAGACGCCGATTTTCGCCAGCATCAGCTCGACTTGTTAACATTGTCCATTAATAATCCCTTTTGTTCCCCTTCTTCACATATTCCCAATCACGTTCTATATTCTTCCTCACTCTATGAAGGAGTGCAGAAATGGTTTCCTTTTCCTCTGAAGTAAAACCGGACAAGGCCACTTCCGTGGAATGTTCTCCTTCTCTTCTTAACAATGGATATACCTTTTTCCCTTTCTCAGTCGGGAACAGTTTTTTTATTTTTTTATTTTGCTCATCCGGCAGTTTTTGAATAAATCCCTGCATTTCCAGCTTCTTAATGGCCCGCGCGGCCGTTGTCCGATCCACTTTTATCATTTCCGCCAATTTTTCTTGAATAATTCCCGGATTTTCGTATATACGTACGAGATAGAGATACTGCCCTCTTGTTAAGTCCAAATCTTTAAATTCGATGTTGCTTATGGAATCCAACGCTCTTGCTATCATGCCGATCTCACGCAAAATATCATTCATTCCTAAAACCCCTCACGTATTTTTGTTGCAATTACAACAAAAATGTTTTAACCTTACTATTATAAGACCACATGCATGCTGTACAGTCCAGACTAATATCAGAAAAGGATTGATTCATAATGAATATAAAAAGAATAACAACTGAAGCTGATTTACATGAAGCTTTGAATATTAGAAAGACGGTTTTCATTGAGGAGCAACATGTATCGGAATCTGAAGAGTTCGATGAATTTGATACGCTCCAGGAACAATGCCAGCATGTCTTGGTATATCATGAGAATCAGCCTGTCGGCACGGGCCGTGTGCGCATCGTTGACCATACAGCAAAGCTGGAAAGAATCTGCATCCTAAAACCTTACCGTAAGTATGGATTGGGGAAAGTCATCGTAAGCGGGTTAGAAGAAATTATAAAAGAAAAAGGACTGACTGCATGTAAGCTGCATGGTCAAACACAAGCAGCAGGCTTTTATCAAAAACTGGGCTACCAGATTTCTTCACAGGAATTTATGGAAGACGGCATCCCTCACGTCCTGATGACAAAAGAAATATCGCGGATTTAACATGAAATATATTTTTTACGGATTAGGCATACTCATATTAAGTTTGGGCATTTCCTTAACCATACAATCAGGACTGGGCACATCACCCTTCGATGCCCTTTTGGTTGGTCTGTCAAAAGAAATCGGTCTTACCGTAGGAAGCTGGGAGGTCCTTATTTCTGTGCTCCTCTTAATCTGCAACGCTATATTAACGAGAAAAAAACCTATTTTGCTGGGCTTGATTACAGCATTCATTACTGGAATAGGCATTGACCTATGGTTGTTTGTTGTAAAAAACACCCTCTATCTAAACGCGTTGTTAAGCAAACTGATTTGTTTCGGAATTGGTTTGGTGCTCATCGGTCTTGGAACAGCCATCTATCTTCAGACAAAATTCGCATCAACACCCATCGATCATTTAACACTTATTATCCGAGATCTCTCCAAAAGAACAATCTTGTTTTCAAGAACATTGGTATACGCTCTTTTCTTAGTATTAGCCATTATCTTTAAAGGCCCTATCGGCATCGGAACCCTTTTAACCGTCTGTTTAGGAGGAATGCTCCTTCACGTTTTTATGCCTATTGTGGAAAAACAATTCTTATCAAAGAATAGAAGGGGTTAAAAAACCTCTTCTTTGAAAAAACGAAACGCAAAACAAGCTACGTTTCGTTCAATAATTTTATATAAATTAAAATTTATAGTACCAAAAAATCGCAATTTCATTTGCTGTTGGAAGATTGGAATAAAGCATCGTATCAACTGCACCTATTATAAATTGATGTTTGGCATAAAAATGACAAGCTGAAACATTAATATCTTGTGTTTCAAGCATAAGGCCACAAAATTTATTCTCCTTTGCCCACTCAATCGCTTTATGTAATAATGCTGTTCCAACGCCTTTTTTTCTATAGTCTTTTGCAACGGCAATGTCCTCTATTAGTGCATACCCATTCCAGTTAGAACGAATCTTAATCCGGCCGATGCAGTTGTTTTCAACATAATATAAAAAAACCGCTTTTCCCTCTTCTTCAACATAACTAACATCCATTTCATCATCTTCATATTGTTTAAAATAAGGTTTAGAAAATCGTTCCTCAGTATATGTCCAAACACCGTTTTCAAAAGCAGGTATCATTCTCCCAAAAACAACGAAAGGTTCATTTGGTTTATTGAAATCTTTCAAATTCATTTGAGTCATTTTCTTGATCATATCAATCTCCGCCAATCGAAATAATATTTAGTAAACTCGTTTCGATACTATTCAATAACAGCTTCCAAAAGTGCACTTTTTAGGAGAACAACACCAGGTAAGACATCCATTACCTTATATATATTTCACTATCTTAATGAGGTATTTCAACAGAGGCTTGTGGTACAGTAAAAATGCCCACTAACAATAAACTCAATGAGAAATATCATACTTCCTTCAACTCGCCCACAACCCTGTTGACTAGTATCCGTGGAGAGAGGAAGCTTTGACACAGCTTCTGCCATTGGTGACATCTCTATTGAAGTATCCAAAGGACAACCAAGGATCGCGCTTTGACTTTTTCAAGAAGAAAGTAGAGCGAATAAAGGAGTGATTGAGTATGTTAACAAGAGAAGATATCTTTAAACACGTCAAAGAAAAATACGGTACATCGCCTGATTACCCGTGGGAGAAATACCCAAACTATGCTTCTTTGAGACATACATCAAACAAAAAATGGTACGGTCTTATCATGAATGTTCTCCCAGAAAAATTAAGCTTGGATGGTCATGGCGAAATAGATATTCTAAATCTAAAATGTCCCCCTGAAATAAGTGATAGCTTAAGAAACGGGGAAAATATCTTACCCGGATATCATATGGATAAGGAACATTGGATTTCAATTGTTTTAGAACGGACAGATCCAGGAGGCGAAATCTATAACTTAATCGAGCAGAGCTTTCATTTAACCAAGTGAAGATAAAGAGTGTTCCGGCTAATCAAGCTGCGAAGAGTAGTGGGCACTTTCATTTTAGGATACTGTTCTTCACTCTGTCCACAAACGCAACTTAGTTCATCTGGTGCGAGAGTGGGAGAAGAATTTCAACCAACTTCTTATGGAAAAGGATGAATAGTTATGACAAATAACTTAAAACAGAGAAGAATCATTTTAGATTTAGCAGTTACTTTAGATGGTTTTATTGAAGGAAAAAATGGAGAAGTTGATTGGTGTATTATGGACCCTGATATGGGGTTTACTGATTTTTTAAATCAAATTGATACTATTTTATATGGCAGAAAAAGCTACGATTTATGGGGACAATATATTCCAAAAAATGAAGACCCTGATACAGAAAAGGAACTTTGGAAATTGGTTCATAGTAAAAAGAAATATGTTTTTTCCAGAACACAAAATGAGATTGATAATCAAGCCATATTTATAAATGATAATATTCTTGAAGAAGTAAATAAATTGAAGAAAAATCCTGGTAAAGACATCTGGCTATATGGTGGAGCGAGTCTCATTACAACTTTTATAAATTTGGGGCTTGTTGATGAATTTAGATTATCTATTCACCCTGTTGTTTTGGGAGAAGGAAAACCGTTGTTTATTGATGTAAAACAGAGGATAAATTTAAAAATGGTGAATACAAGAACATTTTCCTCTGGCGTTGTGCAAATCGTTTATCATTGGAATGGCTAACATTGTAAAGTAACACTCGACAGTAATCCTTCTTATTGAACTAAAGGGGAATCCATAAATAATGGGTTCCCCTTAATATACTATGGAATTATCAATATCAAATTTTCTGTAATAAAAGAGGATTGAAAAGGACGATGTCTCCTCAATTAACATCATTAAGCATTATAGTATATTTTCTTCTCCCTCTTTTAAGTAATCGGCTAAGTTTTGTATTTATAAAAAAACGAAAGAAGGTGATCCAATGCCTACTAACAATAAACCCAATAGATTAATCGCTGAGAAATCTACTTATTTTACTTCAACATGCTCATAACCCTGTGGACTGGTTCCCTTGGGGAGAAGAAGCATATGAAAAAGCGAAACGCGAAAACAAGCCGGTTCTGGTCAGCATCGGTAGTTCGACATGTCATTGGTGCCATGTCTATTAGAATAACCATAATAGATCTTTTATGACTCTATATTATCTATAGTTTTATAAACAATTTGATCTTTCCTAAGTATTATTTTCAAACCGAATTTTTATTATCTATCTCTCCTACTTATTTTTAATATCCTGATACACTTTCTCAAAAGTCTCGATTGGTAGCGAAAACTTAGTTGTTTTCTCGTTACGATAATTGATCACTATATCAATTTGATTACCTTTTTGCTCAAACTCAATAAATGCATTCTCCCATTTATCTCTGATTGATATTATACGATTGCCATTTTTCTTTTCCTTATAGATGTAATCCATTTTAACTCTCCTTCCAGAATCAATAACAAAACCTTATGTTATTAAAAGTCTACATTATCGACCGACAAAAGGTTTCGAAATAAGCAATCCTCAAAAAAGGAAGTAAATCATGACTTGCGTTTGGTGGCCCGGATAATCAAATCGTGTGGAACTCCATTAAAAGATAACAAAAGCCATTTTAAACGATAATACTATTTGTTCAAACAATACAGTTTACCTTTTATGTCATTCATTTTCTAAAAACTGCAATCCGTAACCATGCGGTAGCAGTTTTTTTTATTTGCTTGACTTAGAGTTAACTCTAAATTGTAAACTAACTTTAATTAAATGAGAGGGATGATGTTGTTGTATTGCATTAGTAAAGCTGCTGAGAAGACTAGTATTAGTTCGTATACATTAAGATATTACGAAAAGATTGGGTTACTTCCACCACCAAAACGAAAAAACAGTGGAAGGCGTTTTTATACAGAGACTGATATTCAGTTCATGTTATTCCTGAAAAGTTTAAAGGAAACAGGTATGTCTTTAGAGGATATTAATGAGTTTGTCAAAGACGGATGCATTTTGGAAAAAATCAATTCGGATGTTAAATCGGCACAACTCTCCCCATCTATAAATAAACGTATTGAGATTTTAACCAAGCACTTAGAGAAAATGGAAATTAAAAAAAGGGAGCTGGAAGAAGTGATTTCTACGACAAAAGGAAAACTGGATACATATTATTCAATTTTGAAAGAGGAAGTGGAAAACAAATGAAACATTTAAATATATACCTGATGTTACTTGGCTTCTCTATTTTTACAGGAGCTACTTTTAATCTTGCAAAATATACGGTTGGATATTTTTCTCCATCGTCTTCTGCGGCATGGCGTTTCGGTTTAGCTGCTGCGGTGATGCTCATCATTTTGATTTTTACTGAAGGTATAAAGAAGAGTCAATTACGGAAAAACGCCGTTTCATACATTGTTCTTGGAATTATAGGAATCTTTGGATTTAATGCCTTGTTTTTCGTTGGTTTAAAATATACATCTCCCGTTAACGGAGCATTAATAATGGGGCTGAATCCTTTATTAACAGCAATTCTCGCTCGAATTATCTTAAAGGACAAAATGACAAAAAAACAAGTACTCGGCATACTCTTTGCTTTCATTGGTGTATTGCTAGTCATTACAGAAGGTTCTATCGAAACCATTAAAACCTTATCAATTTCAGGAGGAGACTTAATAATCTTTACAGGTAACGTTTGTTGGGCACTTTATGGTGTACTTGGACGTCGGTTTGTAAAGGATGGAACTCCGCTATCTACAACCACTTATACGATGGCTATCGGTGCTGTTAGTTTAATAGTAGTTTCCTTATTTACATCCAAACCTGTTTCTTTATCGAACATCCCGATTGGAGTTTGGGGGGCAATTGCTTTTATGGCTTTCTTTACAAGTGTTTTGGGTTACCTATGGTGGAATCAGGGGATTAAAGAGATTGGGGCTAGTAAAACGTCTTTATTTTTCAACCTTGTTCCCGTTGTAACGATGATTATTTCATTTGCCGTTGGAACACCAATAAAGGTATTTCAAGTTATTGGGGCTGTGTTAGTTATATTAGGCGTTTTAACTGCTTCGGGGGTAATACGTTTTCATAAGTACAATACTAAAGAACAGTCAGCTATATAAAGAAATAGGGATTATTTTTGAGAAAATGTGTTAAGTTAAATATACACTAATTATAGGAAGAAGGTGATCCCATGCCAAACAAAAGTAAACCCAATAGATTAATTAATGAGAAATCACCATATTTACTCCAACACGCCCACAACCCTGTGGACTGGTTCCCGTGGGGGGAAGAAGCATTTGAAAAAGCAACACGTGAAAACAAGCCGGTTCTGGTCAGCATCGGTTATTCGACTTGTCATTGGTGCCACGTGATGGCTCACGAAAGCTTTGAAGACGAAGAAATCGCGCGTCTTCTCAATGAACGGTTTGTGGCGATTAAAGTCGACCGGGAAGAGCGGCCTGATGTGGATTCTGTTTATATGAGAATCTGCCAGCTGATGACCGGGCAGGGCGGCTGGCCGCTGAATGTGTTTATTACGCCTGATCAAAAGCCGTTTTACGCGGGTACATATTTTCCAAAGACGAGCAAATTCAATCGTCCTGGTTTTGTTGATGTGCTTGAGCATCTGTCTGAGACGTTTGCGAACGACCGCGAGCATGTCGAGGATATTGCGGAGAACGCCGCTAAACATTTACAGACCAAAACAGCCGCCAAATCAGGCGAAGGCCTTAGCGAGTCAGCGATTCACCGGACATTCCAGCAGCTTGCCAGCGGGTTTGATACGATCTACGGCGGTTTCGGGCAGGCACCGAAATTTCCGATGCCCCATATGCTGATGTATTTGCTTCGTTATCATCACAATACGGGGCAGGAGAACGCTTTATACAACGTGACGAAAACGCTGGACAGCATGGCGAATGGCGGCATTTACGATCATATCGGCTATGGGTTTGCACGCTATTCGACCGATGACGAGTGGCTCGTTCCCCACTTTGAAAAAATGCTGTACGACAATGCGCTGCTGCTGACCGCTTATACCGAAGCCTACCAGGTCACGCAAAACAGCCGCTATAAAGAGATTTGTGAGCAGATCATTACGTTCATTCAGCGGGAAATGGCCCATGAAGACGGAAGCTTTTTCTCTGCTTTAGACGCGGATACAGAAGGAGAAGAAGGAAAGTACTACGTGTGGTCAAAGGAAGAGATTCTGAAAACGCTCGGGGACGATCTCGGAACGCTGTATTGCCAAGTGTATGACATCACTGAAGAAGGAAACTTTGAAGGCAAAAATATTCCTAACCTCATTCACACAAAGCGAGAACAAATCAAAGAGGATGCCGGGTTAACCGAAAAAGAGCTCAGCCTCAAACTCGAAGACGCAAGACAGCAGCTCTTGAAGACACGCGAGGAAAGAACCTATCCGCATGTCGATGATAAAGTGCTGACCTCATGGAACGCGCTGATGATCGCGGGTCTTGCGAAAGCGGCAAAGGTATACCAGGAGCCGAAATATCTCAGCCTAGCGAAAGACGCCATCACATTTATTGAAAACAAATTAATCATCGACGGCCGTGTGATGGTCCGATATCGTGATGGCGAAGTGAAAAACAAAGGCTTTATCGACGATTACGCTTTTCTCCTATGGGCTTATCTGGATCTCTATGAAGCTTCGTTTGATCTTTCTTATTTACAAAAAGCGAAGAAACTGACAGACGATATGATCAGCTTATTTTGGGATGAGGAGCATGGCGGATTCTACTTCACCGGACACGATGCAGAAGCCTTAATCGTACGGGAAAAAGAAGTGTACGACGGCGCCGTGCCTTCAGGAAACAGTGTGGCAGCTGTTCAGCTGCTACGTCTCGGGCAAGTCACCGGCGACTTATCACTGATCGAAAAAGCGGAAACGATGTTTTCCGTGTTCAAGCCAGACATCGACGCGTATCCGAGCGGCCATGCTTTCTTTATGCAAAGTGTGTTAAGGCATCTGATGCCTAAGAAAGAAATCGTGATTTTTGGCAGCGCAGACGATCCAGCCAGAAAACAAATCATAGCGGAGCTTCAAAAAGCCTTTAAGCCCAACGACTCCATTCTGGTAGCAGAGCATCCTGATCAATGCAAAGACATTGCGCCATTCGCAGCAGACTACCGCATCATAGACGGCAAAACAACCGTTTATATTTGTGAAAACTTCGCCTGCCAGCAGCCGACAACGAATATCGAAGAAGCGATCCACACGTTAATAAGCAGCAGGGATTAAGACCCTTGCTGCTTACTTTTTGATTTCTTATGGTACCATAAAGCGATCCCCGCAAACACAAGGTTGACCGCTATCGTAAAGAAAGCCTCCCACATCGGGTTCCCCCGCGTAACGGTAAACAGAGAAGGAATTCCTCCATACACACTGTTTTTTTCTGTAATAAACATACACAAAAACATATTATTCGCGGCATGGGCGCCAAGTGATATTTCGATGCTTCCAGTTTTAATCGTGTAATAGGTCCACACAAAACCAAATGTTAAATACTCAATTCCTGCCCAGACAGCGCCGTTGTTCATTTCTGGATTCGCAAAATGCAATACGCCAAACAATCCTCCGACAATCAGTGTCAAAAATAGAGGATTTTTCGTCAATCTCCCGAAAGCTTGAAGCAAAAATCCCCTGAAAAATAGTTCCTCAGCTGATGTCTGAATCGGAACCAAAATGAGGGCAGCCGCTAGCAGCCAGATAAATCGTGATGCATTAAACTCTTGCATTGAATAGCTATCAGGATGAATCACAAAATCAATCAATTGTACGGCGATCATTAGCAAGAAATAAGCAATAAAACCAAAGGAAATTCTCCGCCAATTCATCTTTGAATTTGGTGTTATCACCGTTCGGAAAGGCCGCTTCAAAATAAAGCGCACAGCCAGCCAAACTCCCGGAATGGCGAATAAATAAATCACATGGGACAAATAAAGATCTACGAGAGGATCACTCAACACAGCTTCATCCAAATCAAACGTGATATTGGGATTCACAATAACCGTGAACAGTATAGCGAAAAGGTAAGCTATATTCCCGAATACATATAACCCTACCATCACCAAAAAAGCGAAAAAATATCTCCACAATGTATTGTTTCCTTCTATAGGACGGATAAATGAATTCATTCCTTCTATGTCTCTTCCTTTCAATGAGAATATTACTATATATTTGCATAAATTGGTCTATGAATCTACTGTTTTGGAAATCTTTTAAGCAAAATTAAAATATAAAGTGTGAATTTAGTTCTTCCATCTAGTGATTTGAACTCTGTTGCCAATGAACCAAGATACTTATAATAGTCCCAAGAGGAGAATTTTCAGTCTTTTCTTACTACTTAAAAGGGGGTTTTTTATGAATACGATCTTCAAACAAAAGAATACACATCCTTTCTCAAACGTAGCGAATCGTTTAGACCGCCTTCCGATTTCACGCGTTCATTTCCAAGTGTTAACCGCTCTCGGCATTGTTTATTTCTTTGATCTCGCAGATTTATTTACCCTCAGCAATGTAGCGCCGGCACTGATTGAACATTGGGGCATCCCACTTTCAACTATTGCTAACGTAACGGCTGCTTCGTTTTTAGGCATGTTTTTAGGCGCTTCACTGGGCGGACGGCTGTCCGATCGAATCGGCCGCAAAAAAGCCTTAAATCTATTTGTCTTTGTTTTCTCAATCGCATCGCTATGCAATGCTGCGGCATGGGACATTCCATCTTTAATGACATTCCGTTTCCTCACCGGATTTGGCGTTGCAGCCGCCATGGTCATTACGAATAGCTATTTGGCGGAATTTTTCCCTTCAAGTGTACGTGGAAAATATATTTCTTTTTGTGCCATGATTGGATTGATTGGGGTTCCGATCACCAACATTGTGTCTGCCTTTGTCATTCCTCTTGGTTCATGGGGATGGAGGCTTGTGTTTGTATGGGGTGCCGTCGGCCTTATTTATTTTTTCTTCATCCGCCGTCTGGAAGAGTCACCTCGCTGGCACGAAAATCGCGGGGAATATACGAAAGCCGATGCGATCCTCACCCGAATTGAAGAACAGGTTGAAAAGGAGAAAGGCCCGCTTCCGGCAGCATCCCAGCCTAAAGTAAGCGAAACTGTTAAGCAGAATGCAGGTTACGCAGGCTTATTGAAAGGCAGAAACCTCAAAATCACCATCGTATTATCTGCTGTATGGATTTTTGAAACGTTTGGGTTTTACGGATTTGCTTCATGGGTTCCAAGCCTGCTAAAAAGTAATGGCGTAACCATGGAAAATACATTATGGTATAACGTATTGCATTCCGTCGGCGCTCCGCTTGGCGCACTGCTCGGCTCCATGATTTCCGAAAGATTTCAAAGAAAATGGATTTTAGCTGCGAGTGCGTTTCTGACGGCCATCGCCGGGCTCTTATATGGTATGACTTTTATTCCCATCATGATCATTGTATTTGGTTTTATCGTGAATATCACAGAACGGGTCTTTACCTCGAACTTATACGCCTATACATCTGAACCTTATCCGACTGAATACCGCTCGTCTGGCAGCGGTTTAGCCTATGGTCTTGGCCGTTTTTCAAACATTTTTGGCTCATTGCTTGTCGGATTTATTGCCGTTCAGCTCGGCTATATCAGCGTCTTCTTATTTATTGGGGGCTGTTGGCTCGCATGCTCCTTGCTGTTAATCTTCTTCGGTCCTAATACGAATGCAAAACAGATTTAAAAAAGTCAGTGCGGATCTGCCGCACTGATCTCATTACAATTGCTTCAAAATCCTTGCGGGGTTTCCGCCTACAACAGTATTAGCGGGTACATCCTTAGTGACAACAGATCCAGAAGCAATCACTGCGTTATCACCGATTGTCACTCCCGGGTTAATCACCGCCCGGCCTCCAATCCAAACTTGATCTCCAATTGTCACAGGCTTACCGAACTCCTTCCCGGATTTCCTTTCGATCGGATCAAGAGGATGACCGGCCGTGTAGATATGTACACCTGGCGCAATCAAACAATGACGGCCGATACGCACCTCACACACATCTAAAATGACACAGTCAAAATTAACAAATGTATGATCTCCGATATGAATATGATAGCCATAATCACAGCGGAATGTCGGCAAAATCGTGACTTGATCCCCAACCGAACCGAGCAGCTCCTTCAAAAGCTCTGTCCGCACTATATCATCTTCCGGTGTTTCGTTATATTGTCTAATCAGCTGTCTCGCATGCTTGCGTTCTAGTAATAGTTGTTGATCTTCCGAATTGTATAATTCTCCGGCTGCCATTTTTTCTTTTTCTGTCCTCAGCATTTAAGTCACTCCATGTCAGATTGTAATCTCGATCAAATTTCCTTCATCATCCTCAATCACACTTTCATAGTAGCCGTCTCCTGTTGTCCTCGGGCCGTTTACTACTGCGAAACCATCCGCCTTCAATCGGTCAGTCAGTTCGTCAACTTTCTCCCGGCTCCCAACGGAAAAGGCAATATGTGCCCAGCCTGTCATTGTTTGTGAGGGCGGATCGGTCACATTCCCTTTTTTCATAATTTCCAGCCTTGCTCCGGAACCAAACGTAATAAAATAAGACTTAAAATCTTTTTTCTCATTATGATACAAATCATTCGCTTCGCCATTAAAATACGTTTCATAAAAAGACTTCATTCGCTCTAAGTCATTGACCCAGACCGCTATATGTTCAATCTGCATTTCTTCCTCCCCCTTCACCTTCAATGAAGTTATAAGGTATGAAATGCATTTCAGTTCAAGCTTTTTTCTTAAATTTATGCTGAATTTTGATATCAGCGGGTTCATCCTGCAAAAATAGAGAAAATGCTGCGATGCCGAGCTGCTCAAGATTCAAATCAAGCGACGGAAAACCAAGAACACGGCTGATAGAAGTATTCCCCTCGCCTATGATTTCAACGTCCCAATTATTCTTTTTGGCAAATAGATGAATTCCAGCTGCCACTTCATCACTATTTGCATAAATAGCAGTCGGAACCCGCCCGCTCATATAAAAATGTTCAGCTGCCAGCTCACCATCATTCATATCGTTGCATCCGGACAGCATATGGTGGTCTTCCAACCTTCCGCAGATAGCTTTATAGGCCGCAGCTTTATCAGCCGTGCTCGGGCTCCTATCAGCTTCTCTGACACACGTAAAAGCAATATTCTCATGCCCGCGGCTCTTTAAATAGCGAAAGCTCTCTGCATAAGCAGTTTTTCTGTCATTAAAAGCACAAGGGACATCAATGTCTCCGGTTTCCTCACAAGCGATGACCGGCCCATATTCCTGATAAGCTAAAATGCTGTCCCAATGATTGGCGCGGGAAGTAATGATGAGACCGTCTATTTTCTTCGTTCTTAACAGCTCTAAATATTTGATTTCAATATCGGGGTTATAATTGGTGGGGAGAAGGGTCGTTGCATACTCATGCTGAAAAGCCGCCTTGGTGATTCCGTTAACGATTTTATCAAAGCAGGGATGATCGCTATAAGGCAGAATCACACCGACCGTATGGGTTTTCCCGCGAATGAGATCGATTGCGGTTCGATTTGGTGTATAATCCAAATCCTTCATGACTTGATGAACAAGCTTTCTCTTTTCTTCAGATACATACGGATGATGATTCAATACACGCGAGACAGTCGAAACAGATACATTTGCCAGTCTTGCGATCTCTTTTATATTTGCCATCTCTTTCTCCTTTTCATATAAAAAAAAGCAGTAAGTGTAAAATCCTTACTGCTATCTCATCATATATTGATGATAAGTTCAACAGGACAATGGTCGGAACCCATGACGTCCGCTGATATGCTGGCATCTTCAATCTGTTCCTTAAGGCTTTCAGAAACAACAAAATAATCAATCCGCCATCCAATATTTCTGTCCCGGGCGCCGGCACGATACGACCACCAGGAATAAGCGCCTTCAAGATCAGGATAAACATGACGAAAAGAATCAACAAAGCCAGCTTCTAAGAAACGAGTGAATGCCTCTCTTTCTTGATCTGAAAATCCAGCATTATTCCGGTTCGCCTTTGGATTTTTCAAATCAATCTCCTGATGGGCTACATTCAAATCACCGCATAAAATCACTGGTTTTTTCTGATCCAATTCAAGAATATAAGACAATAAGGCCTCTTCCCATTGCATGCGGTAATCAATCCGCTCTAATCCCCTTCTGGAATTGGGCGTGTAAACAGTCATTACAAACACGTTTTCAAATTCCAGCGTAATCACTCTGCCTTCTTGGTCATGCTCTTCTACTCCGATACCGTAGATGACCTGCAACGGTTCTTGCTTAGAAAAAACAGCTGTGCCGGAATATCCTTTTTTCACTGCATAATTCCAGTACACATGATAGCCTTCAGGCTGGAGATCAACCTGGCCGTCCTGTATCTTCGTTTCCTGAAGACATATAATATCTGCATCCTCTTCTTTCAAATAAGAGAGGAAATCCATTTTTCTCATCACAGCCCGCAGGCCGTTTACATTCCATGAAATCAACTTCATGTTTCATCCTCCCCCCTATAAAAAAGAGCAAGAACCCGAAGGTCCTTGCTCTTTACGTATCAGCTTACTCACCGCTTACGTATGGAAGTAAAGCCATTTGACGTGCGCGTTTGATCGCTGCAGTCAATTTACGTTGGTATTTAGCGTTTGTTCCAGTTACACGACGTGGTAAAATTTTACCGCGCTCAGAAACAAACTTTTTAAGAAGATCTACATCTTTGTAGTCGATGTGCGTGATACCGTTAGAAGTGAAATAACACACTTTACGGCGTTTCGCACGACCGCCTCTGCGTCCTCCTGCCATTGTCATTTCCCTCCTTTCTTTTTCATTTTAGGCGATAATCACATTAGAATGGAAGATCATCATCCGAGATGTCAATCGGTTTGCCGTCGTTGGCAAATGGGTCATCATTAAAGCTGTTCCCCTGATTGCGTCTCTGGTTGTTTTGATTTCCCCCAAATGGATTATCATTTTGGCCTCCGCCAAAGTACTGGCCTCCGCCGCTGTTTCCTTCGTTGTATCCACCTGAACCAGAACCGCCGCCGTTTTTCGGCTCAAGAAATTGAACACTTTCAGCTTGGACCTCTGTCACGAAGACACGCTGTCCTTGCTGGTTTTCATAGTTTCTTGTTTGTAAACGGCCATCTACGCCTGCAAGGCTTCCTTTTTTCAAGAAGTTTGCAACGTTTTCGGCTTGTCTTCTCCAAGTGACACAATTAATGAAATCGGCCTCACGTTCTCCGGACTGGTTCGTAAATGTACGATTCACA
Source organism: Bacillus sp. YP1 (assembly GCF_000877815.1). Lineage (NCBI taxonomy): Bacteria > Bacillati > Bacillota > Bacilli > Caryophanales > Bacillaceae > Bacillus > Bacillus sp. YP1. The sequence goes on from NZ_CP010014.1 coordinate 3,832,900, forward strand.
GCAAGAGTAAACGTAGCAACAGCCGCACCGTTTGGCGTATAACGAAGCTCTGGGTCTTTTGTCAGTCTTCCGACTAATACAACTCGGTTAAGCATAAGAAAGACCACCTTTTACCATTATATATTTCAAAATTGCTTATTCTTCTTCTTTAACAACAATGTGGCGAATGATATCGTCACTGATCTTAGCTAGACGGTCAAATTCTTGAACTGCCGCAGCGTCAGATTGAACGTTTACGATTTGGTAGAAACCGTCGCGGAAATCGTTGATTTCGTAAGCAAGACGACGTTTACCCCAATCCTTTGTTCCAGTGATCTCCGCACCGTTAGAAGTCAGAACGTTGTTGAAACGCTCGATAACTGCTTTTTTAGACTCTTCGTCAATGTTTGGGCGGATAATGTACATAACTTCGTACTTTCTCATCTGTTTGCACCTCCTTTTGGACTAAGCGGCCCATAATGGGCAAGGAGCAATAATTCTATTACTCACAATTTTATATTATACCAAAGCTCTTGTCCCTTTACAACTGCATCCTATACATTAAATCGGAAATGAATAACATCTCCGTCTTGGACCACATATTCTTTCCCTTCAAGGCGGACTTTTCCTGCCTCTTTAGCTCCTGCCATACCGCCGCCCGCAAGAAGATCCTCATAAGCAACTGTCTCAGCACGAATGAAGCCCCGCTCAAAGTCACTATGAATAATTCCTGCACACTCAGGGGCTTTCATGCCTTTTTTGAATGTCCAAGCTCTGACTTCCTGTTCTCCGGCTGTGAAATATGTTGCGAGGCCGAGAAGAGAGTAAGACGCTTTGATCAGCTGATCAAGACCTGATTCTTGAATGCCCAGCTCTTCCAAGAACATTTGCTTTTCTTCGCCTTCAAGCTCAGCGATTTCGGATTCGATTTTTGCACACACAACGATAACTTCTGCGTTTTCGCCGGCAGCGTACTCGCGAATCTTCGCTACATTTTCATTGCCAGATGGATCAGCAACTTCATCTTCACTTACGTTGGCCACGTACAAAATAGGCTTCGAAGTCAGTAAATGGAGCTGCTTCACAAGCTTTTGCTGCTCTTCAGTGAATTCTACAGATCGAGCAGGCTTTTCACTCTCAAACGCTTCTTTCAGTTTAGATAAAATCTCAAACTCAAATACAGCGTCTTTATCTTTTTGCTTCGCAAGCTTGCTGACGCGTGTAATCCGCTTTTCAACCGTTTCCATATCAGCGAGGATCAGCTCAAGGTTGATCGTTTCAATGTCATCAATCGGATCAACCTTTCCGGAAACGTGTGTAATGTTGTCATCGGAAAAAGCACGGACAACGTGGCAAATCGCGTCAACTTGGCGAATATGAGATAGGAACTTGTTGCCGAGTCCTTCTCCTTTAGATGCGCCCTTTACAATCCCTGCAATATCAGTGAATTCAAAAGCAGTCGGCACAGTCTTCTTCGGGTTGACCAGCTCAGTCAGCTTTTGCAGACGATCATCCGGCACCTCTACAATTCCCACGTTCGGATCAATTGTACAGAACGGGTAGTTGGCTGATTCGGCACCGGCCTGTGTAATTGCGTTAAATAGTGTTGATTTTCCGACGTTCGGCAAACCAACAATTCCAGCTGTTAAAGCCATTCTTTCATCTCCTCTATATAAAACCGTCATTGTATGAGCGTATTTTGAACCTAGAGCAATTATAAGGAGGTTCACTGGAAAAGACAAGCTGACAAAAAAGCATTTTCAGCCTGCCAATCCCTTTGATTATGCTTTTTTCAAGCCTACTAAACAGTCAAAAAGCGTACTTCCCATTCCATTATCAGAATTTGTATCATTTGTCAGTGCATTGACTGACCCTCCAAAAGCCGCCCACATGCCTTCATCTATATTAATCGTCTTCGCATGAGCCTGCTTCATCACTTTCACCTTGCCCTTCAAGCGTCCGCGGTCATTAAAGATGACAACCTCGTCTCCATCCTGAAGATTCTGCTCAGCCGCTATATCTGGAGAAATATCAACCTGAACGTGCTGAAGCTTTTCAATAAACGGCACATGCTGTGAATGGTTGGAACGCTGCGGATGAATGGATAACAGCGTATAAGGGTACTTTTCAGCTAACTCCTCATTATGGAAAACAGATTCTTCGGGCACATTTAATTGAAGCGAGCCGCTAAATCCCTTTTGCTCAGCTAGCGACGAAGTAAATTCAAATTTTCCACTCGGCGTCAAAAACTGATAATCATCCCACGGCACCTGTTTTACTGGAAGAGGGAGGTGGCCTTTTTCTTTTAAACGCTCGAGTGTCACACCCTCTGCTTCCAATGAAGAAAGCCCCATCTCTAAAAATTCTTGAGTGCTGTATTCAAACAGCTCGCCAAATCCAAGGCGTTTTGCAAGCTCTGACCAGATCCAGCTGTCCGACTTCGCTTCACCCTGCGGCTCCACAAGCTTCTTCCCGTACTGAACATAATGATGATACATACTGGAATAGTAGATATCTTCTTCTTCAAAAACAGTGGCAGTCGGCAAAACATAATCACACAGCTTTGCGGTATCTGTCATAATGGAATCAATCGCAACCGTCATGGGAATCTTTTCAAAAGCTTGTCTCACCTTATTTGTATTCGGCACCTGAGTCAGCGGATTTCCGCACGTCACAATAATCATCTCAATCGCAGGATCAGCAGCGGTCAACACTTCTTCAGCCTGCGTCATCATTGAAAAAGAACGTGATGTTGTTTTTAATTCCGGCAGCGTCAGCTTTGTTTTTGCAAAGCTCTCGCCAATCTGGACATTTCCGAAATTCGCGCCGCCGCCCTTAATTCCGACATTTCCGCTTGCCGCAACGAGTGCATCAATCCAACGAATCGTTCCGCCGCCGTTTTTATATCGCTGCATGCCAAGCCCCATAAAAGTAGACACCGGACCATCAGCATACAAACCGGCCAGATACTCCAGATCCTCCATAGAAGTTTCTGTTTTCACAATAAACTCTTCCAGAGAAACAGTTTTCAAAAGCTCTTTCACATCATCAAAACCGACAGAATGCTCAGAAATAAACGTTTCATCCGTTCTTCCCGTCTCAATCAGAACCTTCAAAACGGCTGCCGCAAGCCAGCCGTCCATTCCAGGCTTTACAGAGATATAGCGGTCAGCAAGCTTAGCAGTCGGGTTGAAGATCGGATCAATCACCGTAATCGTGGCGCCCTTCTTTTTCACCTGCTGCAAGTGATGGTATAAGTGCATATTTGTTCTGGATACATTTCTTCCCCACACAACAACATGCTTGCTGTTGTAAATATCAAGCGGGCCGTGACCGTACGAACGGCCAAAATCCCAGCTTTGCGCCTCGATGCCGGAGCCCCAGCATATGCTTCCGACGATTTCAGTCACGCCTCCATATCCATTAAAAAAACGCTGATCAAGCGCTTTTAACAGACCGTTATTCGCATAATCATGGCTGTGCAAAACAGCAGTCGTCTCCGACGTTTCCTTGATTTCCCGAAGTTTATCGGCAATTTCATCAAGTGCCTGCTCCCAAGAAATCCGCACAAACTCGCCATTTTGTTTTTTCATTGGATAGCGAAGCCGATCAGGAGAATTTGTTTTTGTCTCAAGCATTCTGCCGCGGCCGCAGATTTTACCTTCCGTAATCGGATGGTTTGGATCTCCGTCCACTTTTGTTACCTTTCCATCATCAACAGTCACCAAAAAGCCGCAGCTGTCCCAACAATTTAGCGGACATGCCGACTGATGCACTTTGCTCATCGCCGTCTTCTCCTTACCTTCTATATGAAAAAGCATGAGTGTCGGCCTATTTATGAAGTAGGCTCCTCATGCTTGACTAGTACTTTTTTTAGTTTTCTTTCAAATTCTCTTCTCGGAATCATAACACTGTGAGAGCATCCCTCACACTTAATTCGAATATCCATTCCCATGCGTATAATTTTCCAACTGTTCGCTCCGCATGGATGCGGTTTTTTCATTTCTACGATATCATTCAGGCCAAAGTCTTTATCCGCCAAGACCCTTCACCTCTTTTCCTAAACTGCTGTATCTATTGTACAAAAAAACTGATCATAAGAGCAATCAAGATACCCGAAAAGAAATACATCCTCTTATTTCCATTTACTCAAAATAGGATATAAGAGCAGACAAACTAACAAATACAAATTGAGCATCCCATATATCGGATACAAGAACGCGATCAAATCAGAAAATCCGAAAGAAGTAAAAGGTACCATTAACATTAACAAAATCAACACAATCATCCATCTAGGCATATGAATAAACGCCATCAGCCGGCTGGACAGCCCCAGCAAACCTGCTACCGTCGTCGTGTAAATCGCCAGGCACAGCACCGCCGTCATACATAAAAAAAGGAAATAAGGCGCACCCTCCAGAACGGCAAACAGCGGTATTTCAAACTGAGAAAGGGAGCCCGCCAGCTCCACCAACGTTTCATTATAAACAAATGAGATCACGCCAAAAATAAGACCGCTTGCCACACTTGCTATTTTTGCTTCTCCGAGCCCTTTCATCTCTTTCCCAACAGAGGATAAAATCGCAACAACTGAAAGGATGTTTAAAGAGGTAAACGTAATGCTCGCAGGCCAGTTATACTGCTGGGACAAATCAATCGTCCACGTATGGTGATGTGTGCTCTGAAAGGAGATCAGCGCATATAAAAGCCCCGCTACTAACACAGGAATCAAAATACTATTTATAGATAATATTCCTTTCACATCCCACAAAAACAAACACACTGTCACGATGCAAATCAGCGTGATTCCCCACCAGAAAGGAAGCTTGTACATTTGCAGGGTCACACCGCCTCCGGCAATCATCACCATAGTCGTCGAAAACAAATAAAAAATGATGAGGACATCATAAATTTTCGCCAGCCATGGCCCCATTAAATGCTCCAGAACCGGCAGAAAATGAGTGGATTGAACTTTAAAACTGATTTTCATCACAATATAAGACGAGAAAATGAACATAATTGTAAACAGCACAATAGCAAGTCCGCTTTCCGCCCCAAAAAACTGCCATATCTCCTGACCGCTCGCATATCCGGCCCCGATCAGGCTCCCTAATATGAGCAGCATCCACTTCATTCCGGCTCTCCACAACACTATCACCTCATAGACAAAGTTCAGCTTGTTCCCGTTATTGTTACTATATAAATAAAGGAAAGCAAAAATGCCATATTTTCATAGACATTTGAACAAAAGCTGAAATTATCATACGAAATACACATAAAAAAAGACTGCTAATGGAGGCAGTCTAAAAATATATCATTTTGCAGTGGAATGAAGGAATGAACCTCATTAACCATTCCTATCTATAAAGTGTTTTGTAAGCAGACCGTAGCTTGATCATGATCGAGGCAATGGGGGAAAATATTTATAATTCACCCACTAACCATTCATAATAACCTCTACTTTTTTAAAATCTCCGGTGTCATACACAAAGCATAAAAAACCGTACTGCTGGATATACTGTAAACAACCTTACATAACGAAACACACACCATAGCAATTCTGTTACCTACTATAACAAGGAAGTGAAACCCATGAATCGAAAAGGCGGGCTTTTTTCCTCTCAGGAACGAGTAAAGCAATATGTTTCACATACAGATGCTGCAGCGGCAAAACAAATCCAAACCATCCTTTCTTCATCCTTACGTAAAGCTGCCGGCAAACCAATTGTTGTGGTTTGTATCGGAACAGACCGTTCAACCGGTGATTCATTGGGCCCGCTCGTAGGAATGAAACTCAAACAGATGCAGCTCACCAGATTCCATGTCTACGGAACCTTATCTGACCCCGTCCATGCTGTGAACATGAAGGATAAAATCAATGACATTCATAAATTACATAAAAACCCATTTGTTATAGCAGTCGATGCATGCTTAGGCCGCGTTAAGAGTGTGGGTTCATTTCAAATCGGGGACGGGCCATTAAAGCCCGGAGCCGGTGTACAAAAAGACCTTCCTGAAGTGGGGGATCTTCATATTAACGGAATCGTGAATGTTAGCGGTTTCATGGAATATTTTGTATTGCAAAATACAAGACTCAACTTGGTCATGAATATGGCAAATGTTCTAGCAGAAGGTTTGAGTTTAACAGATCGGACAGAGTGGAGGCAAGAACGCCTTAACCCGTTGCAAAGGCTCACTGGGCGCATATAAAACAAAAACCATCTTCGTTTGAAAGATGGTTTTTTCATTTATGATTCTCGTTCAGACAAAAGCTCTAAAATCCGGTCAAGGTCTTCATTAGAGAAAAATTCAATTTCGATTTTGCCTTTTTTCTTCTGTCTTTTAATATTAACTGTTGTTCCAAAATAATTTTGGAGATAGGATTCCCGTTCTTTTAGAACCGCATCTTTCACAGGTTCTTTTTTCTTTGTTTCACGTGGAACATTCTGATTCAACTGCTGAATCAGCTGCTCAAGCTGGCGAACATTGAGCTGCTCCGCAATCACTTTTTGTACCAGCGGTTCAAGCTTATTTTTGTTTTTCAAGCCAAGGAGCGTGCGTCCATGTCCCATAGAAAGCGTACCTTCGGCAATAAGCTGCTGAATATTTTCTGGCAGTGTCAGCAGTCTTAAATGATTCGCAATATGCGGTCTGCTTTTCCCAAGACGTTTGGCGAGCTGCTCTTGTGTGAGATCTAAGTGTTTCAACAAGGAGTCATATGCCTGAGCCTCTTCAAGCGGAGATAAATCTTCACGCTGAAGGTTTTCTAATAAAGCAATTTCCCTCATTAACGCCTCTGATAATTCACGGACAATGGCCGGAACTGTATCTAAACCTGCCAGCTTTGCCGCTCGAAAACGCCGTTCACCCGCAACAATATCATAGCCTTTTAAAGATTTTCTGACGATAAGCGGCTGAAGAATGCCATGCTGCAGCACAGATTCTTTTAGTTCAGCTAATGCCTCGTCATCAAAGTGTTTTCTTGGCTGATAAGGATTAGGGCGTAAATCGGCAATTTTAATTTCTTCAACTGTCTCTTCAGACAAATCTACCTGATTAAATAACGCATTAATCCCTTTTCCAAGGCCTTTAGCCATTCGCAGCCACTTCCTTTGCTAAATCTAAATATACTTCCGCACCTCTTGACCGCGGATCGTATAAAATGATGGGTTTTCCGTGACTCGGTGCCTCACTCAGACGGACATTACGCGGAATAACTGTCTTATATACTTTATCCCTAAAATACTTTTTAACCTCTTCAATCACTTGAATGCCAAGGTTTGTCCGGGCATCAAGCATTGTCAGCAATACACCTTCAATCATTAAATCAGTATTCAAATGCTTTTGCACAAGACGTACTGTATTTAATAACTGGCTGAGACCCTCCAAGGCATAATATTCGCACTGTACAGGAATCACAACGGAATCCGAGGCTGTAAGGGCGTTAATCGTCAGCAAGCCCAATGACGGCGGACAATCAATGATAATATAATCATAATTTTGCTTTACTGCTTCAAGCGCTCTCTTCAATCTCACTTCTCTTGATATTGTAGGAACCAGCTCGATCTCAGCCCCTGCAAGCTGAATCGTCGCAGGAATCACATCCAAGTTCTCTACTGTCGTTGCTTTAATAATATCTATTACATCTGCATCATCTACTAAAATATCGTACACACACTGCTCTACATCGGCTTTTTCAATCCCTAATCCGCTTGTCGCATTTCCCTGCGGATCAATATCTACCAGCAGAACCCTTTTCCCTATGTAAGCCAAACATGCCCCAAGGTTGACAGACGTCGTTGTTTTGCCGACCCCGCCTTTTTGGTTCGTAATTGCTATGATTTTTCCCACGATGTCACCTACTTTCACATGAACATGTACTATCTTGCTTCTATTCTATCAAAAAAAGATTAAAGCGTTTCATTTTTTTCATCATTTTGTTCCGAATCAGAAGGGAAATAATTGAAAATTCAAGCACGCTTTATGCTTTCTCTTATAAATTCTGCAATTTCTATGTTTTTTTGACTTAAAAAAGGAATTTCTTAAAGAAAAAAAGAAGAAGTCACAGTACAGAACGTGGAAACAGGATGGTGAGAAAATGGTTTATCAAACGAAGAGAGACGTACCCGTTACGCTGATGATTGTGTTTCTCATATTACTGATACAAGCAGATGCCATTGTTCCTTTTGTGCTGGGAAATATGAGAGTTTCCGGCTGGATCATTTTTATTCTGCTGACTCTTTTAAATGGACTCATCATTTGGAGCTTTATTGACCTAAAATATGTATTGAAGGAACACCATCTGATCATTAAAGCCGGATTGATCAAACATCAAATTCCTTATGAAAACATCGATAAAGTCGTTCAAAAAAAGAAACTGTGGTCCGGTTTTCGTCTGATCGGCTCTCGCCATGCCATCACAATATATTATCAGGGGGGATGGGGACATGCAGTGATTTCACCGCAAAAATCTGAAGAATTTATCCACAAGCTTAAAGAAAAGAATTCTAATATAATAATATTCACTAAAAGTAAGTGATTACCTTTTATTAAAAATATAAAAAGCTCTCCTGCTTTTCAGGAGAGCTTCTATTTTGGTATGCGAATCGTTAATTGAATATATTCTTCAAATTCTTCTTCTTCCGTATTCAATTTTACACCGCTGTCTTCCACCATTGATAGTGACTGGCGAATCGTGTTCATCGCAATTCTTGTATCTCTGCTGAATGCTTTGCGTCTCGGCTTTGGCTTTCTCTGGCCTTGCTCCAGCATTTTCACCACGCGGTCTTCCGTCTGCTTTACATTTAAACTTTTCTCAATAATCTCTGTGAGCAGTGTGACTTGGAGCTCAGGCTGTTTCAGTGGAATCAGTGCTCTGGCATGGCGCTCGGTGATTTTCTTCTCCATAATTGCCTCTTGGACCGGCTGAGGCAGCTTTAATAACCGAAGCTTATTCGCGATTGTAGACTGCCCTTTTCCTAAGCGCTGTGCGAGTGCCTCCTGTGTTAAATCATGCAGCTCAAGCAGCCTAGCATAAGCATGCGCTTCCTCAATAGAAGACAGTTCTTCCCGCTGCAAGTTTTCGATTAACGCCACAGAAGCGGTTTCCGTGTCGGAAAAATCCTTAATAATTGCCGGAATCTTTTCCCACTCAAGCGATTGCACCGCTCTCCAGCGTCTTTCACCTGCAATGAGTTCGTATTGGCCTTCTTCTTCTGTATGCCTAACAACAATCGGCTGAATAATGCCGTGTGTATGAATGGTCATTGCTAACTCTTTGATTTTTTCATCTGAGAAAATGGTGCGTGGCTGAAAACGGTTGGGAACGATAGCATTTACCGGTATTTCCAGAATCTCTTCTTTGTTTGTATCATGTTCAGCAATCTCCGGCTCCTGTTCCTTCTCACCAAGCCCGAAGAAACGAGAGAATGAATGCTTCATGTACCTACACCACCTTTAAAAACTGCCATTTTTATAATTCTATTTTCTCATGGTTTTTCCTGCTGTACATCCATCAATTTTGATGAAAATATGATGGTATTGTCATATCAGGCTGTCTAAATTACCCTTCAATTGGCGATTTATTAGGAGTTCCCGGTTTTCTTGGATACTTCTTAGGTGTATTTTTTATTTTGCGTATCACCATAATATTACGATCGCTTTCTTCAATAGGCAGCTTAAAAGAATGGATATTCTCAAGTTCTCCTCCAAGCGTCGTGATTGCTTTTTTGCCTGCATTCAGTTCTTCTTCAGCTGATGCGGCTTTTAAAGCAACAAATAAACCGTTTTTCTTCACCAGAGGCAAGCAAAGCTCACTCAAAACAGATAATCTCGCAACTGCTCGCGCTGTCACAATATCATAGCTTTCACGCACGTCTTTCCGTTGCCCGAACGTTTCAGCTCTGTCATGGCAGAATGTTGTATTCTCCAATTGCAAAGCCTCAGATAACTTTTCTAAAAACGTGATCCGTTTATTCAGTGAATCCACGATTGTGACATTGAGGTGCGGAAAGCATATTTTTATCGGCAGACTTGGAAAACCCGCTCCCGCTCCGACATCACAAATCGTGTTCACCTGATTGAAGTCGACATAAAAAGCAGCTGTAATGGAATCATAAAAATGCTTTAAATACACTTCTTTTTTCTCTGTTATTGAAGTCAGATTGATTTTTTCGTTCCATTCAACCAGCATGTCGTAATACAGCTCAAATTGCTCCAGCTGACGGGGAGAAAGGGAGATCCCTTTTTCCGCCAAACCAGAAGTGAATTCTTCAATATTCATGCCGTCATCCTTTCTATTCGGCTATCTTCGCAATGCGTCCCTGCTCTAAATACACCAATAGAATTGAAATGTCCGCCGGGTTTACACCGGAAATGCGGGAAGCTTGGGCAACAGACAAAGGCCGTACATTTTTCAGTTTTTGACGCGCCTCGGTCGCAATCCCCTTAATTGCGTCATAATCAATTCGATCTGGAATTTTTTTATTTTCCATCTTCTTCAGTTTTTCCACTTGCTGAAGAGATTTTTCAATATATCCTTCATATTTCACTTGGATTTCTACTTGTTCTGCCACGTCTTGAGGAACTGGCACTTCTGGCGGCGCCAGTTTTGTGACTGTTTCATAGTTCATTTCAGGACGCTTCATCAAGTCTGTGCCGCGAACTCCATCTTTCAATTCGCTTCCGCCAAGAGAACGGATATATTCTTGATTTTCCGGAGACGGCTTGATAATTACAGAATGAAGACGTTTTTTCTCCGCCTCGATCGCCGCTTTTTTCTTCTCAAAAGCCGCATAGCGCTCATCAGAAATCAATCCAATGCGGTGTCCGATTTCTGTCAGACGCAAATCAGCATTGTCATGGCGAAGAAGCAATCTGTATTCCGCACGTGATGTCAAAAGACGATATGGCTCATTGGTACCTTTTGTCACAAGGTCATCAATCAGAACACCAATGTAGGCGTCAGAACGGCTTAAAATCACTTCTTCTTTTCCAAGCGCTTTTCGTCCTGCATTGATTCCCGCCATAATCCCTTGTCCCGCAGCTTCTTCATAACCGGAAGTTCCGTTAATTTGGCCTGCAGTGTAAAGGTTTGTGATTTTTTTTGTTTCAAGTGTCGGCCAGAGCTGTGTCGGTACGATTGCATCATACTCGATCGCATAGCCGGCTCTCATCATTTGCACGTTTTCAAGTCCAGGAATCGTTGCAAGCATTCTTTGCTGTACGTCTTCTGGAAGACTTGTAGATAAACCTTGGACATAGACTTCCTGTGTATTTCTGCCTTCCGGCTCAAGGAAGATTTGGTGACGCGGTTTATCATTAAATCGTACAACTTTATCTTCAATGGACGGGCAATATCTTGGGCCTGTACCTTTGATCATACCGGAATACATCGGTGAACGGTGCAGGTTGCTGTCAATAATCTCATGTGTCTCAGGGCTTGTATATGTCAGCCAGCAAGGGAGCTGATCTGTGATATATTCCACTGTTTCATATGAGAAAGCGCGAGGCACATCGTCACCAGGCTGAATTTCCGTTTTGCTGTAATCAATCGTGTCGCTTTTAACGCGAGGCGGCGTACCTGTTTTAAAACGAACAAGGTCAAAACCGAGTTCCTCCAAATGCTCAGAAAGCTTAATAGAAGGCTGCTGGTTATTCGGGCCGCTTGAGTAAGACAGATCGCCAAGAATGATACGTCCTCTTAAATATGTCCCTGTTGTCATGACAACTGCTTTCGCACGATAATGTGCGCCGGTTTGTGTAATAACGCCTCGGCATTCGCCGTCTTCAACGATCAGCCGCTCCACAATTCCTTGCAGCAATGTTAAGTTTGGTTCTTTTTCAAGCGTATTTTTCATTTCGTGCTGATATTGGAATTTGTCTGCTTGCGCACGTAATGCACGAACCGCAGGACCTTTTCCTGTATTCAGCATTCTCATTTGAATATGTGTTTTATCGATGTTTCTTCCCATTTCTCCGCCGAGCGCGTCAATTTCGCGGACGACAATCCCTTTTGCGGGGCCGCCGACAGACGGATTACATGGCATAAATGCAACCATATCTAGGTTGATGGTCAAGACAAGCGTTTTGGCGCCTTGGCGTGCAGATGCGAGGGCAGCCTCAACACCGGCATGCCCGGCGCCAATCACAATCACATCGTATTGGCCTGCTTCATACCCCATGATTCTAGTTCCTCCTTTTATTATTTTCCTAAACAGAATTGTGAAAAGAGCTGATCAATTAAACTTTCGTGGACAGAATCTCCAATGATTTCCCCTAAAAGCTCCCAGCATCTTGTAAGGTCAATTTGCACCATGTCGATCGGGACATCCTGTTCGATGCCGCTAAGCGCATCTTCAATGGCGCGTTTTGCTTGCTGTAAAATAGAGATGTGACGTGTGTTGCTGACATAAGTCAGATCACCGCTTTCAATGGCACCCGTGTAGAACAATGATTGAATCGCTTCTTCCAGATCATTGATGCCTTCCTCTTTTAAAAGAGATGTCGTAACAACTGGACGTCCATTGGCAAGCTCACGGACACGTTCAGTGTCAATCTTCGCCTCAAGGTCAGTCTTATTCAAAATCACGATTACATCCATGCCCTCAACGGCTTCAAAAAGCTTCACGTCTTCTTCAGAAAGCTCTTCACTATAATTAAGCACAAGTAAAATCAGGTCCGCTTCCTTTAGGACCTGGCGAGAACGTTCAACACCGATTCGCTCAACAATATCCTCTGTTTCACGAATACCTGCTGTATCAACCAGACGAAGCGGGACGCCCCTTACATTCACGTATTCCTCAATCACATCCCGTGTCGTTCCGGGAATATCGGTTACGATGGCTTTTGCCTCATGAACGAGGCTGTTCAGAAGAGATGATTTTCCTACGTTTGGCCGGCCGATAATGACGGTAGAAAGACCTTCACGCAAGATTTTTCCTTGCTCAGAAGTCCTCAGCAGCGCCTCAATTTCCTTTTTCACGGCGGTTGCCTTTTCGACTAAAATCTGATGCGTCATTTCCTCTACATCATCATACTCCGGATAATCGATATTCACCTCAACATGGGCCAGTGTTTCTAAAATCTCACTGCGCAAACGGCGCACCAAAGCAGAAAGACGCCCTTCCATTTGATTCATAGCAACGTTCATTGCCCGGTCCGTTTTCGCTCTAATTAAGTCCATAACCGCTTCCGCCTGTGAAAGATCGATACGCCCGTTTAAAAACGCACGTTTCGTAAATTCGCCAGGCTCTGCCAGTCTCGCTCCCTCTCTCAATGCGAGCTGAAGCACTTGGTTCACAGTCACAATTCCCCCGTGACAGTTTATCTCGATAACATCTTCCCGTGTAAAAGTTCTCGGCGCTTTTAACACTGATACCATTACTTCCTCAACGACACGATCCGAAGGTCTGTCTACGATATGACCATAATGAATCGTATGTGATTCGACCGAGCTGAGTGTTTTCCCCTTTGGTCCCTTATAAATTCTATCTGCGATTTGAATGGCTTCTGGTCCGCTCAACCGTACAATCGCAATCGCGCCTTCTCCCATCGGTGTGGAAATTGCCGCAATTGTATCCATGTTGTTCACCTCTCTTTACTTATACTTCATCTATATAAAAAAATTTTATTATGCCAAAACTAAAAGATAACATAGTTTGGTTCGAAGTGGAAGATTTGTTATCCACAGAAATAGAAATTCGTCCCTTATTACTTTAACTTATCCACATGTGAATAACAATTAATTTTATTTCCTGAACTTCCTTTTTATCAACAGGATACACCTAAAAAGAAAAAACTTAAACGGCAAAACCTTGATATTACTAGGAAAAGTAGATTTTTCAGATACAAAAAAACCGAAATCCAATTTTTATCGGACTTCGGTTTTATGCTATCTTTTATGGGAAATAACGAGATGACGATTTTCGCCTTCACCCATTGAATATGTTTTGATCTGATGGTTTGCATATCCAGAAAGAGTATCGTGAATAATTTTTCTTTCGCTGGACGGCATAGGCTCAAGCTGGATGGATTTTTTCGTTTTCAAAACCTGGTCAGCAAGCTTGATGGCCAGCTGGCTCAGTGTTTCTTTTCTTTTCAAACGATAGTTTTCTGCATCCACCGTCACATTTTTATATTGGCCTGGATAACGGTTAAGGGCAAGCTGTGTCAAAGTTTCAAGGGCGTTTAAGTTTTGTCCTCTTTTCCCAATCAACAATGCTGCCTTTTCACCTGTTATATGATATCTCACTGTCTTTTTACTTTCTTGAACAGTCACATCAGACTTCCCGGCAATGGCTTCGGCAATCGTTTGAAGATATAACTTCGCTTGCTGAATCGGATCAATCTTTTCAACCAGCTTTACGATCGCAGGCTTTTTACCGAAAATACCGAGAAACCCTTTGTTTCCCTCTTCAATAACAGTAATTTCTACCTTATCCTTCGTTAATCCCAACTCTTGCAATCCGGACTGTACTGCTTCATCGACATTTCGCCCTGCAGCAGTCACATTCCTCACTTTTTCTTTCCTCCGGCTTTTTGCGGCTCAGGATTTTTTTTAATATCAGGTCCTTTAATGAGGAAAGTTTGCGCAATCATAAACAAGTTACCAACTACCCAATAAAGAGAAAGAGCCGCCGGGAAGTTGATCGCAAATACGATAATCATAATTGGCATAATCCAAAGCATCATCGCCATTTGCGGATTTTGCTGCGCATTGCCAGCCATCATCAGTTTTTGCTGAACAAATGTAGCGACACCGGCAACGATAGGAAGGATATAGTAAGGATCTTTTTCTCCTAAGTCAAACCATAAGAAGCTGTGCTCTGAAATCGCCTGGGTTCTCATGATCGCATGATAGAATCCAATTAAAATCGGCATCTGGATCAAAATCGGGAAACATCCCGCCAATGGATTGACACCATGCTTTTGGAATAAAGCCATTGTTTCCTGCTGAAGCTTTTGCTGCGTTTTTTGATCCTTTGAGCTGTATTTTTCTTTAAGCTTTTGCATTTCCGGCTGTAAAGCCTGCATCGCTTTCGAACTTCTCAGCTGCTTAATCATCAGCGGTAAAATTAATAAACGAATTAAAATGGTAACTAGAATTATTGAAAGCCCGTAGTTATCTCCCGTCAATTTCGCTACATACGTAATGAGCTCAGACAATGGATATACTACGTACTTGTCCCAGAAATGCGGACTATCTGCAGTGATCGGCTCTTTCACACTCGAGCATCCAGCCAAAAGCATGAATACGCCAACCATACTTAATAGCAACCCTATTCTCCTTTTCAACAACATTTCCTCCTATAATTAATCTTTACACTCTTTTATTGCAAAGCATACTTGTATGTATTTTAGCATCTTTCAGTTTTAAATGGTGTCTTTTTCTGATCAACCAGAAAGGAAGCGCTTTTAAAAGTTGTAAGAAAGCAGTGGTGATGCCTACTTTGACGAAGATTTCTTATATAATGAAGACTTTCTGAATAGATGCTGCAGACTTTTTTTCGTTTCCTCATATGTCAGCTGGCTCGCCGGTTTTCTGGCAATAATGATGTAATCCTTTTCCTTCAGTCTCTCTTTCTCTTCAAGAAAGGCCTGCCGAATCAAACGTTTGATCCGATTTCGCATCACGGCATTGCCAATTTTTTTGCTGACGGAAAGCCCGACACGCAGTTCATCATTTTCAGGCTGATCAAGCGTATATAAGACAAACTGGCGGTTTGCAACTGATGTCCCATGTTTAAACACTTTTTGAAAATCTTCATTTTTCTTTAAACGATTTCGCTTCTTCAAATGACTCACTCCGATACTGGCTGGCAGAAACTTTTAAAATTTATTATGAACATGAGATGCATCTGAACCAGGAAGCATGCCCCGGTTCATTACGCATCACATCTATCTTTTCCCATAACGTGAAAAAAGACCACTGACATTATTCAGTGGCCTAAGCTGATAATACTTTTCTGCCTTTGCGGCGACGGCGTGCTAAAACTAGACGACCGTTTTTTGAACTCATACGGCTTCTGAAGCCATGAACTTTGCTGCGTTTACGGTTATTCGGTTGGAATGTTCTTTTCATTTATGACACCTCCCTCGAGGAATAGCTGTTAAAGACAGTCTTACTTATTATATTTGCGTTACCTATTCATTGTCAACTTCACTAGTGCTTTTATTTCTTGCAACCATAATAGGATACCATACCTTTTCAACTTTCGAAACCTTATTTTTTAGATTCCTTAATTTTACGGAAAAAAGACAAATTCAAACAATTTGCCCCTAAAATCACGCATGTGGATATCTTTTTCGGCTTTTTTTAGTATCCACAGAGGTTATCGACAACATTTTCACATTACCAACCCCTGTGGACAAGGTTTTTTCAACAGGTTGTCCGCTTTGTGGATAAGATTGTGACAACCATTGCAAGCTCTCGTTTATTTTGGTATTATATTTGTGTTTTAACTCTTGATTACTAATCCTACCTTTCCTCTTTATCCACAAAGTGTGGATAAGTTGTGGATTGATTTCACACAGCTTGTGTAGAAGGTTGTCCACAAGTTGTGAAATTTGTCGAAAAGCTATTTATCTACTATATTATATGTTTTCAACATTTAATGTGTACGAATGGTAAGCGCCATTTGCTCTTTTTTTGTGTTCTATAACAGAGAAAGACGCCATTTTCTAAGAAAAGGAGGGACGTGCCGGAAGATGGAAAATATATTAGACCTGTGGAACCAAGCCCTTGCTCAAATCGAAAAAAAGTTGAGCAAACCGAGTTTTGAGACTTGGATGAAGTCAACCAAAGCCCACTCACTGCAAGGCGATACATTAACAATCACGGCTCCCAATGAATTTGCCAGAGACTGGCTGGAGTCCAGATACTTGCATCTGATTGCAGATACTATATATGAATTAACCGGGGAAGAATTGAGCATTAAGTTTGTCATTCCTCAAAATCAAGATGTTGAGGACTTTATGCCGAAACCGCAAGTCAAAAAAGCGGTCAAAGAAGATACATCTGATTTTCCTCAAAATATGCTCAATCCAAAATATACTTTTGATACTTTTGTCATCGGATCTGGAAACCGATTTGCACATGCTGCTTCCCTCGCAGTAGCGGAAGCGCCCGCGAAAGCTTACAACCCTTTATTTATCTATGGGGGCGTCGGCTTAGGGAAAACGCACTTAATGCATGCGATCGGCCATTATGTAATAGATCATAATCCTTCTGCCAAAGTGGTTTATCTGTCTTCTGAGAAATTTACAAACGAATTCATCAACTCTATCCGAGATAATAAAGCCGTCGACTTCCGCAATCGCTATCGAAATGTTGATGTGCTTTTGATAGATGATATTCAATTTTTAGCGGGGAAAGAACAAACCCAGGAAGAATTTTTCCATACATTTAACACATTGCACGAAGAAAGCAAACAAATCGTCATTTCAAGTGACCGACCGCCAAAGGAAATTCCGACACTTGAGGACAGATTGCGCTCACGTTTTGAATGGGGACTTATTACAGATATCACACCGCCTGATCTAGAAACGAGAATTGCAATTTTAAGAAAAAAAGCCAAAGCAGAAGGCCTCGATATTCCGAACGAGGTTATGCTTTACATCGCGAATCAAATCGACAGCAATATTCGGGAACTCGAAGGAGCATTAATCAGAGTTGTCGCTTATTCATCTTTAATTAATAAAGATATTAATGCTGATCTGGCCGCTGAGGCGTTGAAAGATATTATTCCTTCCTCAAAACCGAAAGTCATTACGATAAAGGAAATTCAGAGGGTAGTAGGCCAGCAATTTAATATTAAACTCGAGGATTTCAAAGCAAAAAAACGGACAAAGTCAGTAGCTTTTCCGCGTCAAATCGCCATGTACTTATCAAGGGAAATGACTGATTCCTCTCTTCCTAAAATCGGTGAAGAGTTTGGAGGACGTGATCATACGACCGTTATTCATGCGCATGAAAAAATTTCAAAACTGCTGGCAGATGATGAACAGCTTCAGCAGCATGTAAAAGAAATTAAAGAACAGCTTAAATAGCAGGACCGGGGAATCGGGGAAAGTGTGAATAACTTTTCGGAAGTCATACACAGTCTGTCCACATGTGGATAGGCTGTGTTTCCTGTCTTTTTCACAACTTATCCACAAATCCACAGGCCCTACTATTACTTCTACTATTTTTTATAAATATATATATATATTAATACATTATCCGTTAGGAGGATAAAAATGAAATTCACGATTCAAAAAGATCGTCTTGTTGAAAGTGTCCAAGATGTATTAAAAGCAGTTTCATCCAGAACCACGATTCCCATTCTGACTGGTATTAAAATTGTTGCATCAGATGATGGAGTATCCTTTACAGGGAGTGACTCAGATATTTCTATTGAATCCTTCATTCCAAAAGAAGAAGGAGATAAAGAAATCGTCACTATTGAACAGCCCGGAAGCATCGTTTTACAGGCTCGCTTTTTTAGTGAAATTGTAAAAAAATTGCCGATGGCAACTGTAGAAATCGAAGTCCAAAATCAGTATTTGACGATTATCCGTTCTGGTAAAGCTGAATTTAATCTAAACGGACTGGATGCTGATGAGTATCCGCACTTGCCGCAGATTGAAGAGCATCATGCGATTCAGATCCCAACTGATTTGTTAAAAAATCTAATCAGACAAACAGTATTTGCAGTGTCCACCTCAGAAACACGCCCTATCTTGACAGGTGTAAACTGGAAAGTGGAGCAAAGTGAATTATTATGCACTGCAACGGATAGCCACCGTCTTGCATTAAGAAAGGCGAAACTTGATATTCCAGAAGACAGATCTTATAACGTCGTGATTCCGGGAAAAAGTTTAACTGAACTTAGCAAGATTTTAGATGACAACCAGGAACTTGTAGATATCGTCATCACAGAAACCCAAGTTCTGTTTAAAGCGAAAAACGTCTTGTTCTTCTCACGGCTTCTGGACGGGAATTATCCAGACACAACCAGCCTGATTCCGCAAGACAGCAAAACAGAAATCATTGTGAACACAAAAGAATTCCTTCAGGCCATTGATCGTGCATCTCTTTTAGCTAGAGAGGGACGCAACAACGTTGTAAAACTGTCTGCAAAACCGGCTGAATCCATTGAAATTTCTTCCAACTCACCGGAAATCGGTAAAGTTGTGGAAGCAATTGCTGCGGATCAAATTGAAGGTGAGGAATTAAATATCTCTTTTAGTCCAAAATATATGCTGGATGCACTAAAGGTGCTTGAAGGAGCAGAAATACGCGTAAGCTTTACAGGCGCAATGAGACCTTTCTTAATTCGCACGCCGAATGATGAAACGATTGTACAGCTTATCCTTCCTGTCAGAACCTATTAATCCGATACACTGCTGCCGACTCGTCGGCAGCTTTTCTATTCGGTATCTGCTCCGACAAGTTTTCCCTTTCCCTAATTCGTTTTTTTTTAGTACAATTAGATATTAGTGATATTTGAAAGAGGTCGATATAATGGCAAATCCGATTTCAATTGATACAGAGATGATTACACTCGGACAATTCTTAAAATTAGCCGATGTGATTCAGTCTGGCGGTATGGCGAAGTGGTTTTTAAGCGAGCATGAAGTGCTTGTGAACGATGAGCCGGACAACCGCCGGGGCAGAAAGCTGTATGTTGGAGATGTGGTAGAGATTGAAGGATTTGGTTCATTTCAAGTCGTCAATTAAAGCGGGTGACACTGATTGTATATCCAGAACTTAGAACTGACATCTTACCGCAACTACGACCATGCTGAACTTCAATTTGAAAATAAAGTAAATGTGATCATCGGAGAAAACGCCCAGGGGAAGACAAACCTCATGGAGGCGATCTATGTCTTGTCCATGGCGAAATCGCACCGGACATCAAATGACAAAGAACTTATACGGTGGGACAAAGACTATGCTAAAATAGAGGGAAGAGTGATGAAGCAAAACGGGGCGATCCCGATGCAGCTCGTCATCTCCAAAAAGGGTAAAAAGGGCAAGGTCAATCATATTGAACAGCAAAAGCTCAGCCAGTATGTCGGGGCCCTCAACACCATTATGTTCGCGCCGGAAGATTTAAATCTTGTAAAGGGAAGCCCTCAAGTGAGAAGGCGGTTTCTTGACATGGAAATCGGACAGGTTTCTCCCGTCTACCTTCATGATCTTTCTCTTTACCAGAAAATCCTTTCCCAGCGGAATCATTTTTTGAAACAGCTGCAAACAAGAAAACAAACTGACCGGACGATGCTCGATGTTCTGACCGATCAGCTTGTAGAAGTTGCAGCAAAAGTCGTCGTAAAACGCCTGCAGTTTACAGCACAGCTCGAGAAATGGGCGCAGCCCATCCATGCAGGCATCTCAAGAGGGCTTGAAGAACTGACGCTGAAATACCATACAGCTCTTGATGTATCAGATCCCCTAGATTTGTCGAAAATAGGAGATAGCTATCAAGAAGCGTTTTCTAAATTAAGAGAAAAAGAAATTGAGCGTGGTGTGACGCTGTCAGGGCCTCATCGCGATGATGTTCTTTTCTATGTGAACGGACGCGATGTGCAGACGTATGGTTCTCAAGGACAGCAGCGAACGACGGCGTTGTCCCTTAAGCTGGCGGAGATTGACCTGATCCATGAAGAAATCGGAGAATATCCCATTTTACTATTGGATGATGTACTGAGTGAACTGGATGATTATCGCCAGTCACACTTGCTTCATACGATCCAAGGCCGTGTACAAACGTTTGTCACAACGACAAGCGTTGATGGCATTGATCACGAAACCTTACGTCAAGCAGGAATGTTCCGTGTGCAAAATGGTGCGTTAGTGAAGTGAAGAAATGAGGTGAGCAATTGTATATTCATTTAGGTGATGACTTTGTGGTTTCAACACGAGATATTGTCGGCATTTTTGACTTTAAAGCCAACATGTCGCCTATTGTTGAAGAATTTCTGAAAAAACAGAAACACAAGGTGGTGCCTTCCGTAAACGGCACGCCCAAATCTATCGTAGTCACGGTTCAGAATATATATTACTCTCCCTTATCTTCCAGCACATTAAAAAAACGTGCGCAATTTATGTTTGAAATAGATTCTTAGAAATTTTTTATCACGAATATATCGTTTAGAAAAGTGTAGGTGAATGACGTGGCTATGGAACAGCAGCAAAACAGTTATGATGAAAATCAGATACAGGTACTAGAAGGATTGGAAGCTGTTCGTAAAAGACCGGGGATGTATATCGGTTCGACAAACAGTAAAGGCCTTCACCACCTGGTATGGGAAATTGTCGACAATAGTATTGACGAAGCCCTCGCCGGTTATTGCACGGATATCAATATCCAAATCGAAAAAGACAACAGTATCACGGTTGTAGATAATGGCCGCGGTATTCCAGTCGGTATTCATGAAAAAATGGGCCGTCCTGCGGTAGAAGTCATTATGACGGTGCTTCATGCCGGAGGAAAATTTGACGGAAGCGGCTATAAAGTATCCGGAGGATTACACGGTGTAGGTGCGTCGGTCGTAAACGCACTATCAACAGAGCTTGATGTGACGGTTCACCGTGACGGTAAAATTCACCGCCAAACCTATAAACGCGGAGTTCCGGTTACAGACCTTGAAATCATTGGCGAAACGGATCATACAGGAACGACGACACATTTTGTCCCGGACCCTGAAATTTTCTCAGAAACAACCGAGTATGATTACGATCTGCTTGCCAACCGCGTGCGTGAATTAGCCTTTTTAACAAAGGGCGTAAACATCACGATTGAAGATAAACGTGAAGGACAAGAGCGCAAAAATGAATACCATTACGAAGGCGGAATTAAAAGTTATGTAGAGTATTTAAACCGCTCTAAAGAGGTTGTCCATGAAGAGCCGATTTACATTGAAGGCGAAAAGGACGGCATTACGGTTGAAGTGGCTTTGCAATACAATGACAGCTACACAAGCAACATTTACTCGTTTACAAACAACATTAACACGTACGAAGGCGGTACCCATGAAGCTGGCTTCAAAACGGGCCTGACTCGTGTTATCAACGATTACGCCAGAAAAAAAGGGCTTATTAAAGAAAATGATCCAAACCTAAGCGGAGATGACGTAAGGGAAGGGCTGACAGCGATTATTTCAATCAAACACCCTGATCCGCAGTTTGAGGGCCAAACGAAAACAAAGCTGGGCAACTCAGAAGCACGGACGATCACCGATACGTTATTTTCTACGGCGATGGAAACATTTATGCTGGAAAATCCAGATGCAGCCAAAAAAATTGTCGATAAAGGCTTAATGGCGGCAAGAGCAAGAATGGCTGCGAAAAAAGCCCGTGAACTAACACGTCGTAAGAGTGCTTTGGAAATTTCCAACTTGCCCGGTAAGTTAGCGGACTGCTCTTCAAAAGATCCGAGCATCTCCGAGTTATATATCGTAGAGGGTGACTCTGCCGGAGGATCTGCTAAACAAGGACGCGACAGACATTTCCAAGCCATTTTGCCGCTTAGAGGTAAAATCCTAAACGTTGAAAAGGCCAGACTGGATAAAATCCTTTCTAACAACGAAGTTCGCTCTATGATCACAGCGCTCGGCACAGGTATTGGGGAAGACTTCAACCTTGAGAAAGCCCGTTACCACAAAGTTGTCATTATGACAGATGCCGATGTTGACGGCGCGCACATCAGAACACTGCTGTTAACGTTCTTTTACAGATATATGCGCCAAATTATCGAAAATGGCTACGTGTACATTGCGCAGCCGCCGCTCTACAAGGTTCAACAGGGGAAACGCGTTGAATATGCGTACAATGACAAGGAGCTGGAAGAGCTGTTAAAAACTCTTCCTCAAACGCCTAAGCCTGGACTGCAGCGTTACAAAGGTCTTGGTGAAATGAATGCCACCCAGCTATGGGAGACAACCATGGATCCTAGTTCCAGAACACTTCTTCAGGTAACTCTTGAAGATGCAATGGATGCGGACGAGACTTTTGAAATGCTTATGGGCGACAAGGTAGAACCGCGCCGAAACTTCATAGAAGCGAATGCGAGATACGTTAAAAATCTTGACATCTAATCATAAAAAGCCTTATTTCCAATAAGAAATAAGGCTTTTTTCTGAACAAGATCAGATGCAGCAATGCTTGCAATACCTATATATTCTAGCAATTTAATGTGTATAATCATAAGTTTATTGATATAATGGAGAATAGTGAAATCGTATTGAAGGTCATAATGGACAATCTACTCCCACATATTTCATGTGATACTTCAGGGAGGTTTTTTAATGAGTGAACAAAACACACCACAAGTTCGTGAAATAAATATCAGTCAGGAAATGCGTACGTCCTTCTTGGATTATGCAATGAGCGTTATCGTGTCCCGTGCTCTTCCGGATGTTCGAGACGGTTTAAAACCGGTTCATAGACGGATTTTGTATGCAATGAATGATTTAGGCATGACAAGTGACAAGCCTTATAAAAAATCCGCGCGTATCGTTGGAGAAGTTATCGGGAAATACCACCCGCACGGTGATTCAGCGGTATATGAATCCATGGTCAGAATGGCTCAGGATTTCAACTACCGTTATATGCTCGTTGACGGTCATGGAAACTTCGGTTCTGTTGACGGAGACTCAGCGGCGGCCATGCGTTATACAGAAGCACGAATGTCTAAAATCTCAATGGAGATTCTTCGCGACATCACAAAAGACACAATCGATTACCAGGATAACTATGACGGGTCAGAAAGAGAACCTGTCGTTATGCCTTCAAGGTTCCCGAATCTGCTCGTGAACGGTGCTGCCGGCATTGCGGTAGGTATGGCAACAAACATTCCTCCGCACCAGCTGGGAGAAATCATTGACGGTGTACTTGCTGTTAGTGAGAATCCGGACGTTACCATTCCAGAGCTTATGGAAGTCATTCCAGGGCCTGATTTCCCGACCGCGGGTCAAATCTTGGGACGCAGCGGTATCCGGAAAGCATACGAATCAGGCCGAGGCTCTATCACGATCCGGGCAAAAGCTGAGATCGAACAAACATCTTCGGGTAAAGAAAGAATTATCGTTACAGAGTTACCTTACCAAGTAAATAAGGCGAAATTAATTGAGAAAATTGCTGATCTCGTAAGGGACAAAAAGATAGAGGGTATCACAGATCTGCGTGATGAGTCAGATCGTACAGGTATGAGAATTGTCATTGAAATCAGACGCGATGCCAATGCAAATGTCATCTTAAACAATCTGTACAAACAAACTGCTCTACAAACATCTTTTGGCATCAACCTGCTTGCACTTGTTGATGGCCAGCCGAAAGTTTTAACTCTTAAGCAATGCCTGGAGCATTACCTTGACCATCAAAAAGTTGTCATTAGACGCCGTACTGCTTATGAATTGCGTAAAGCAGAAGCGAGAGCTCATATCTTGGAAGGATTGAGAGTTGCACTGGATCATCTCGATGCAGTTATCTCCCTTATCCGTAATTCTCAAACGGCTGAAATTGCGAGAACAGGTTTAATTGAACAATTCTCACTGACAGAGAAGCAAGCACAAGCGATCCTTGACATGAGGCTCCAGCGTTTAACGGGACTGGAACGTGAAAAGATCGAAGAAGAATACCAATCTCTTGTTAAATTAATTGCAGAGCTAAAAGACATCTTGGCAAATGAATATAAAGTGCTTGAGATCATTCGTGAAGAACTCACGGAAATCAAAGAGCGTTTTAACGATGAAAGACGTACTGAGATCGTCACTTCTGGACTGGAGACAATTGAAGATGAAGATCTCATCGAGAGAGAAAATATCGTAGTTACTCTGACGCACAACGGATACGTCAAACGTCTTCCTGCATCAACTTACCGCAGTCAAAAACGGGGCGGAAAAGGTGTACAAGGTATGGGAACAAACGAAGATGATTTCGTTGAACATTTGATCTCTACGTCAACTCATGACACGATTCTCTTCTTCTCGAACAAGGGGAAAGTGTATCGTGCAAAAGGGTATGAAATCCCTGAATACGGCAGAACGGCAAAAGGAATCCCGATTATTAACCTGCTGGAGGTAGAAAAGGGTGAGTGGATCAACGCGATTATTCCAGTCACGGAATTCAATGCGGAGCTTTACCTTTTCTTCACTACAAAGCATGGGGTTTCAAAACGAACATCGCTATCTCAATTCGCTAATATCCGCAACAATGGTCTAATTGCTCTGAGTCTTCGTGAAGATGATGAACTGATGGGTGTACGTCTGACTGACGGCACAAAACAAATCATCATTGGAACGAAAAACGGTTTACTGATCCGTTTCCCTGAAACAGATGTCCGAGAGATGGGAAGAACTGCGGCAGGCGTAAAAGGCATCACCCTGACGGATGACGACGTTGTTGTCGGCATGGAGATTTTAGAGGAAGAATCACACGTCCTTATCGTAACTGAAAAAGGGTACGGAAAACGAACTCCTGCTGAAGAGTACAGAACCCAAAGCCGGGGCGGAAAAGGACTCAAAACAGCGAAAATCACCGAGAACAACGGCCAACTAGTAGCAGTGAAAGCTACTAAAGGTGAAGAGGACTTAATGATTATTACAGCTAGCGGCGTACTCATCAGAATGGACATCAATGATATCTCCATCACCGGACGTGTCACTCAAGGTGTGCGTCTCATCAGAATGGCAGAAGAAGAGCATGTTGCTACAGTAGCTTTAGTAGAGAAAAACGAAGAAGATGAGAATGAAGAAGAACAAGAAGAAGTGTGAAAAAAAGCGCAGCTGAAATAGCTGTGCTTTTTTTGTCATAACCCTTTACAGTCATAAAAATTATGGTATAATCATTTCTGTTGTCTTTTTAAAGACACAAGCATGACCATTATGACTATTAAAAACTTTTTTAAAAAAGTATTGACCTAGTTAACTAAAAATGTTACTATTAAGTAGTCGCTTCGAGAGAAGCACACAAAGTTCATTGAAAACTAAACAAGACAAAACGTACCTGTTAATTCAGTTTTTAAAAATCGCACAGCGATGTGCGTAGTCAGTCAAACTACTTTATCGGAGAGTTTGATCCTGGCTCAGGACGAACGCTGGCGGCGTGCCTAATACATGCAAGTCGAGCGGACAGATGGGAGCTTGCTCCCTGATGTTAGCGGCGGACGGGTGAGTAACACGTGGGTAACCTGCCTGTAAGACTGGGATAACTCCGGGAAACCGGGGCTAATACCGGATGGTTGTTTGAACCGCATGGTTCAAACATAAAAGGTGGCTTCGGCTACCACTTACAGATGGACCCGCGGCGCATTAGCTAGTTGGTGAGGTAACGGCTCACCAAGGCGACGATGCGTAGCCGACCTGAGAGGGTGATCGGCCACACTGGGACTGAGACACGGCCCAGACTCCTACGGGAGGCAGCAGTAGGGAATCTTCCGCAATGGACGAAAGTCTGACGGAGCAACGCCGCGTGAGTGATGAAGGTTTTCGGATCGTAAAGCTCTGTTGTTAGGGAAGAACAAGTACCGTTCGAATAGGGCGGTACCTTGACGGTACCTAACCAGAAAGCCACGGCTAACTACGTGCCAGCAGCCGCGGTAATACGTAGGTGGCAAGCGTTGTCCGGAATTATTGGGCGTAAAGGGCTCGCAGGCGGTTTCTTAAGTCTGATGTGAAAGCCCCCGGCTCAACCGGGGAGGGTCATTGGAAACTGGGGAACTTGAGTGCAGAAGAGGAGAGTGGAATTCCACGTGTAGCGGTGAAATGCGTAGAGATGTGGAGGAACACCAGTGGCGAAGGCGACTCTCTGGTCTGTAACTGACGCTGAGGAGCGAAAGCGTGGGGAGCGAACAGGATTAGATACCCTGGTAGTCCACGCCGTAAACGATGAGTGCTAAGTGTTAGGGGGTTTCCGCCCCTTAGTGCTGCAGCTAACGCATTAAGCACTCCGCCTGGGGAGTACGGTCGCAAGACTGAAACTCAAAGGAATTGACGGGGGCCCGCACAAGCGGTGGAGCATGTGGTTTAATTCGAAGCAACGCGAAGAACCTTACCAGGTCTTGACATCCTCTGACAATCCTAGAGATAGGACGTCCCCTTCGGGGGCAGAGTGACAGGTGGTGCATGGTTGTCGTCAGCTCGTGTCGTGAGATGTTGGGTTAAGTCCCGCAACGAGCGCAACCCTTGATCTTAGTTGCCAGCATTCAGTTGGGCACTCTAAGGTGACTGCCGGTGACAAACCGGAGGAAGGTGGGGATGACGTCAAATCATCATGCCCCTTATGACCTGGGCTACACACGTGCTACAATGGACAGAACAAAGGGCAGCGAAACCGCGAGGTTAAGCCAATCCCACAAATCTGTTCTCAGTTCGGATCGCAGTCTGCAACTCGACTGCGTGAAGCTGGAATCGCTAGTAATCGCGGATCAGCATGCCGCGGTGAATACGTTCCCGGGCCTTGTACACACCGCCCGTCACACCACGAGAGTTTGTAACACCCGAAGTCGGTGAGGTAACCTTTTAGGAGCCAGCCGCCGAAGGTGGGACAGATGATTGGGGTGAAGTCGTAACAAGGTAGCCGTATCGGAAGGTGCGGCTGGATCACCTCCTTTCTAAGGATATTATACGGAATATAAGACCTTGGGTCTTATAAACAGAACGTTCCCTGTCTTGTTTAGTTTTGAAGGATCATTCCTTCGAAACGTGTTCTTTGAAAACTAGATAACAGTAGACATCACATTCAATTAGTAATACAAGATATCACATAGTGATTCTTTTTAACGGTTAAGTTAGAAAGGGCGCACGGTGGATGCCTTGGCACTAGGAGCCGATGAAGGACGGGACGAACACCGATATGCTTCGGGGAGCTGTAAGCAAGCTTTGATCCGGAGATTTCCGAATGGGGAAACCCACCACTCGTAATGGAGTGGTATCCATATCTGAATTCATAGGATATGAGAAGGCAGACCCGGGGAACTGAAACATCTAAGTACCCGGAGGAAGAGAAAGCAAATGCGATTCCCTGAGTAGCGGCGAGCGAAACGGGATTAGCCCAAACCAAGAGGCTTGCCTCTTGGGGTTGTAGGACACTCTGTACGGAGTTACAAAGGAACGAGGTAGATGAAGAGGTCTGGAAAGGCCCGCCATAGGAGGTAACAGCCCTGTAGTCAAAACTTCGTTCTCTCCTGAGTGGATCCTGAGTACGGCGGAACACGTGAAATTCCGTCGGAATCCGGGAGGACCATCTCCCAAGGCTAAATACTCCCTAGTGACCGATAGTGAACCAGTACCGTGAGGGAAAGGTGAAAAGCACCCCGGAAGGGGAGTGAAAGAGATCCTGAAACCGTGTGCCTACAAGTAGTCAGAGCCCGTTAACGGGTGATGGCGTGCCTTTTGTAGAATGAACCGGCGAGTTACGATCCCGTGCAAGGTTAAGCAGAAGATGCGGAGCCGCAGCGAAAGCGAGTCTGAATAGGGCGCATGAGTACGTGGTCGTAGACCCGAAACCAGGTGATCTACCCATGTCCAGGGTGAAGTTCAGGTAACACTGAATGGAGGCCCGAACCCACGCACGTTGAAAAGTGCGGGGATGAGGTGTGGGTAGGGGTGAAATGCCAATCGAACCTGGAGATAGCTGGTTCTCTCCGAAATAGCTTTAGGGCTAGCCTCAAGGTAAGAGTCTTGGAGGTAGAGCACTGATTGGACTAGGGGCCCCTACCGGGTTACCGAATTCAGTCAAACTCCGAATGCCAATGACTTATCCTTGGGAGTCAGACTGCGAGTGATAAGATCCGTAGTCGAAAGGGAAACAGCCCAGACCGCCAGCTAAGGTCCCAAAGTATACGTTAAGTGGAAAAGGATGTGGAGTTGCTTAGACAACCAGGATGTTGGCTTAGAAGCAGCCACCATTTAAAGAGTGCGTAATAGCTCACTGGTCGAGTGACTCTGCGCCGAAAATGTACCGGGGCTAAACGTATCACCGAAGCTGCGGACTGTTCTTCGAACAGTGGTAGGAGAGCGTTCTAAGGGCTGTGAAGCCAGACCGGAAGGACTGGTGGAGCGCTTAGAAGTGAGAATGCCGGTATGAGTAGCGAAAGAGGGGTGAGAATCCCCTCCACCGAATGCCTAAGGTTTCCTGAGGAAGGCTCGTCCGCTCAGGGTTAGTCGGGACCTAAGCCGAGGCCGAAAGGCGTAGGCGATGGACAACAGGTTGATATTCCTGTACCACCTCCTCACCATTTGAGCAATGGGGGGACGCAGGAGGATAGGGTAAGCGCGGTATTGGATATCCGCGTCCAAGCAGTTAGGCTGGGAAATAGGCAAATCCGTTTCCCATAAGGCTGAGCTGTGATGGCGAGCGAAATATAGTAGCGAAGTTCCTGATTCCACACTGCCAAGAAAAGCCTCTAGCGAGGTGAGAGGTGCCCGTACCGCAAACCGACACAGGTAGGCGAGGAGAGAATCCTAAGGTGATCGAGAGAACTCTCGTTAAGGAACTCGGCAAAATGACCCCGTAACTTCGGGAGAAGGGGTGCTCTGTTAGGGTGCAAGCCCGAGAGAGCCGCAGTGAATAGGCCCAGGCGACTGTTTAGCAAAAACACAGGTCTCTGCGAAGCCGTAAGGCGAAGTATAGGGGCTGACGCCTGCCCGGTGCTGGAAGGTTAAGAGGAGCGCTTAGCGTAAGCGAAGGTGCGAATTGAAGCCCCAGTAAACGGCGGCCGTAACTATAACGGTCCTAAGGTAGCGAAATTCCTTGTCGGGTAAGTTCCGACCCGCACGAAAGGCGCAACGATCTGGGCACTGTCTCAACGAGAGACTCGGTGAAATTATAGTACCTGTGAAGATGCAGGTTACCCGCGACAGGACGGAAAGACCCCGTGGAGCTTTACTGCAGCCTGATATTGAATGTTGGTACAGCTTGTACAGGATAGGTAGGAGCCTTGGAAACCGGAGCGCCAGCTTCGGTGGAGGCATCGGTGGGATACTACCCTGGCTGTATTGACCTTCTAACCCGCCGCCCTTATCGGGCGGGGAGACAGTGTCAGGTGGGCAGTTTGACTGGGGCGGTCGCCTCCTAAAAGGTAACGGAGGCGCCCAAAGGTTCCCTCAGAATGGTTGGAAATCATTCGCAGAGTGTAAAGGCACAAGGGAGCTTGACTGCGAGACCTACAAGTCGAGCAGGGACGAAAGTCGGGCTTAGTGATCCGGTGGTTCCGCATGGAAGGGCCATCGCTCAACGGATAAAAGCTACCCCGGGGATAACAGGCTTATCTCCCCCAAGAGTCCACATCGACGGGGAGGTTTGGCACCTCGATGTCGGCTCATCGCATCCTGGGGCTGTAGTCGGTCCCAAGGGTTGGGCTGTTCGCCCATTAAAGCGGTACGCGAGCTGGGTTCAGAACGTCGTGAGACAGTTCGGTCCCTATCCGTCGCGGGCGCAGGAAATTTGAGAGGAGCTGTCCTTAGTACGAGAGGACCGGGATGGACGCACCGCTGGTGTACCAGTTGTTCTGCCAAGGGCATCGCTGGGTAGCTATGTGCGGACGGGATAAGTGCTGAAAGCATCTAAGCATGAAGCCCCCCTCAAGATGAGATTTCCCATTCCGCAAGGAAGTAAGATCCCTGAAAGATGATCAGGTTGATAGGTCTGAGGTGGAAGTGTGGCGACACATGGAGCTGACAGATACTAATCGATCGAGGACTTAACCATATTTTTGAATGATGTCACACCTGTTATCTAGTTTTGAGAGAACACTCTCAATTTGTTTGGTGGCGATAGCGAAGAGGTCACACCCGTTCCCATACCGAACACGGAAGTTAAGCTCTTCAGCGCCGATGGTAGTCGGGGGTTTCCCCCTGTGAGAGTAGGACGCCGCCAAGCAAGCTTAAACCCAGCTCAATGAGCTGGGTTTTTTGTTTGTTAAAAATGAAGAAGAAACTGTGAAGCGTATTTAGGGAATTTCTTTTCTGATACTAATAAAAACTGCTGAATTAACACGTAGTCATCACTTATATGCTGTGTTAATAACTCATACCACCATTCTGTTTCATACCTTGCAATCATCCCAACGTTGTACAAAATCAAATAATGAATTGTCATTTCGGGAAGCCTCAGAAATTGCTCCCTTTGAGAAGGGATATAATATTGGTTCTTTTCTATGTCAAACAATAAGCTGGTCGATGTCCATGGCTCCTTGTCTTGTGGTGAAATTTCGAACAGCAGCCCGTGTTCATTTTTTTTTGTAAAAGACCATTGATAATGATGGGACATGTATTCAGCAAACCTTGAATCAGACATTTTGTAATTGATTACTACTTCCTCCGGTACAAAAATTTCGTTCTTATCCTTCTCAACTTTTGTCATAAATCGTTCTTTCTGATGAAAGTAGAAAATATCGCTAAGTTCTGGAATGGCCATTAATAATTTTTTCATGGTATACCGTTCATCTACTATATCCGATTGTCCGAATAAATGTTTCATAAAATGTATGCATAGGCCATTTCGTTGTATTTTCACTTCATCATCGCTAAAACAATAATTTTGTTTCTTTCGTTTTCTTGTTGTTACGCCATGTGCCAGTACTGATGTATGGCTTGGATAATGAGGATCACGTGTAATTAAGCATGCTTTGATAAGCTGTGCCATTCCATAAAATAAAAGAATCGGTTTGATTTCTAAGGGAGAATATGCGGCTTGTTTATAAAACGATTCGGCATGCTTTAAGAAATAAATAAACCGTTCACTGTTTTTAAAAGAGTTTTTTTTCGCATCGTCAATACCGTTTAAGGTATAAACCTTTTCTAGAAATTTCTGGGTTGATTCAACGGAGTAAAATAGCGCTAAGTCTTTCCACTCATGATATGTCATGTATATTTCTTAATCCTTTCCGTTATCTAAATATTTCAACTCTTTCCCGCTTCCTTGACATGCTCTTTGCTAGTTGATAATCTACATATAATATTTTGCCGAAAAGAGGGGGATTTACTAATGTGGGAAAGTAAATTTTCAAAAGAAGGCTTAACGTTCGACGATGTGCTGCTTGTACCAGCAAAGTCTGAGGTACTTCCGCGTGATGTGGATTTATCTGTAGAACTTACAAAAACGTTAAAGCTAAATATTCCTGTC
Source organism: Bacillus sp. YP1 (assembly GCF_000877815.1). NCBI lineage: Bacteria > Bacillati > Bacillota > Bacilli > Caryophanales > Bacillaceae > Bacillus > Bacillus sp. YP1. The sequence goes on from NZ_CP010014.1 coordinate 3,864,989, forward strand.
ATCAGCGCAGGTATGGACACTGTAACAGAATCAGCAATGGCAATTGCAATGGCAAGACAGGGCGGCTTGGGCATCATTCACAAAAATATGTCCATTGAACAGCAGGCTGAACAAGTTGATAAAGTAAAGCGTTCTGAGCGCGGCGTTATCACAAATCCCTTCTTTTTAACTCCTGATCACCAAGTATTTGATGCGGAGCATTTGATGGGGAAATACAGAATTTCCGGTGTTCCGATTGTAAATAACGAAGAAGACCAGAAGCTTGTTGGAATTATTACAAACCGTGACCTTCGTTTTATTTCTGACTACTCAATGAAAATCAGCGACGTCATGACGAAAGAAGAGCTAGTTACTGCATCTGTAGGAACTACTCTGGATGAAGCTGAAAAGATTTTGCAGAAACATAAAATTGAAAAGCTTCCTCTCGTAGATGACCAGAATAAATTAAAAGGTCTTATCACAATTAAAGACATTGAAAAAGTCATTGAGTTCCCGAACTCATCTAAAGACATTCACGGCCGCCTGATCGTTGGCGCGGCAGTTGGTGTAACTGGCGATACAATGACTCGCGTCAAAAAGCTTGTTGAAGCCAATGTTGATGTGATTGTTATCGATACAGCTCACGGACACTCTCAAGGCGTTTTAAACACAGTCACAAAAATCCGTGAAACGTATCCCGAATTAAACATTATTGCTGGAAACGTGGCAACAGCTGAAGCGACAAGAGCGCTTATCGAAGCTGGAGCAGACGTTGTCAAAGTTGGAATAGGACCTGGTTCAATTTGTACTACACGTGTTGTAGCCGGCGTCGGTGTTCCGCAAATTACAGCAATTTATGATTGTGCGACTGAAGCAAGAAAACACGGCAAAACAATCATAGCCGATGGTGGGATTAAATTCTCTGGCGATATCACTAAAGCATTGGCAGCCGGCGGACATGCTGTTATGCTCGGAAGCTTGCTTGCAGGCACATCAGAAAGCCCTGGTGAAACTGAAATCTACCAAGGCAGAAGATTTAAGGTATACCGCGGCATGGGATCAGTTGCTGCAATGGAAAAAGGAAGTAAAGACCGTTACTTCCAAGAAGAAAACAAAAAATTTGTTCCTGAAGGAATTGAAGGACGCACACCTTACAAAGGACCAGTTGAAGAAACCGTTTATCAGCTAGTCGGAGGTCTTCGTTCTGGTATGGGGTATTGCGGGTCCAAAGATCTGCGTGCGCTAAGAGAAGAAGCTCAGTTCATTCGCATGACTGGCGCAGGACTTCGCGAAAGCCATCCGCATGACGTACAGATTACAAAAGAATCACCTAACTATACAATTTCATAATAAATTGTTACAAATTAAAAACATTTGACAGGGTCTCTGACTCTGTCTATTTTTTTTATACTGATTATGATAAAATTTATACTGTTGTGCATTGAAAATGTCCTTAACGGCTTAATTATAGATGAAGAAAATGAAATACGGAGGTCGTACGATTGAACATCAAGAAATGTAAACAGCTACTGATGTCATTGGTTGTGTTAACTCTAGCTGTCACGTGTCTGGCTCCAATGTCAAAAGCAAAAGCAGCCAGCGATCCAATTGATATCAATGCATCTGCTGCTATTATGATCGAAGCTTCTTCAGGTAAAATTCTTTACAGTAAAAATGCAGATAAGAGACTGCCAATTGCGAGTATGACAAAAATGATGACAGAGTATCTGTTATTAGAAGCAATTGATCAAGGTAAAGTGAAATGGGACCAAACCTATACGCCTGATGACTATGTGTATGAAATTTCCCAAGATAACAGCTTATCAAACGTTCCTCTTCGGAAAGACGGGAAATACACAGTAAAAGAATTATATCAAGCTACAGCAATTTATTCTGCAAATGCTGCTGCTATTGCGATTGCAGAAATCGTTGCCGGTTCTGAAACTAAGTTTGTTGAAAAAATGAATGCAAAAGCAAAAGAACTAGGCTTAACAGATTACAAATTTGTTAACGCAACAGGTCTTGAAAACAAAGATCTTCACGGGCATCAGCCTGAGGGGACAAGCGTAAATGAAGAAAGTGAAGTTTCTGCAAAGGATATGGCGATTCTTGCGGATCACTTGATTACTGATTACCCTGAGATACTGGAGACTTCCAGTATCGCCAAAACGAAATTCCGAGAAGGCACCGATGATGAAATGGACATGCCGAACTGGAATTTTATGCTGAAGGGGCTTGTCAGCGAGTATAAAAAAGCGACTGTAGACGGACTGAAAACAGGTTCTACTGACTCTGCGGGTTCATGCTTTACAGGAACAGCTGAACGCAACGGTATGCGTGTCATCACTGTTGTTTTAAACGCAAAGGGCAACCTTCATACAGGCCGTTTCGATGAAACGAAGAAAATGTTTGATTATGCTTTCGACAATTTCTCCATGAAAGAAATTTATGCTGAAGGCGATCAAGTAAAAGGCCATAAAACAATTTCAGTTGATAAGGGTAAAGAGAAAGAAGTAGGCATTGTGACAAACAAGGCGTTCTCTCTTCCTGTCAAAAATGGTGAAGAAAAGAATTACAAAGCGAAGGTCACACTGAATAAAGACAACTTAACTGCTCCTGTGAAAAAAGGAACCAAGGTTGGGAAGCTGACTGCGGAATACACAGGTGATGAAAAGGATTACGGATTCCTTAACAGCGATCTGGCTGGCGTAGACCTTGTTACAAAAGAAAATGTAGAAAAAGCAAACTGGTTTGTTTTGACAATGCGCAGTATCGGCGGATTTTTTGCCGGAATTTGGGGAAGCATTGTTGATACGGTAACCGGCTGGTTTTAATCAATTGAAAGAGCTCTGATGGATGTTAGGGCTCTTTCGCGTAATATACTGAAAAAACCCAATTTTTAATAAAAAATGATTTTCAAAGCGCTAAAAACCGAATAAAATAGTATATATCCATATGAATTATTGGATTTCTAGGATACAATAAGGATTAGAAATCATATAACTATACCTTGATTAGGGGGACCAAGAAATGGCTCAAACAGGTACTGAACGTGTAAAACGCGGAATGGCAGAAATGCAAAAAGGCGGCGTCATTATGGACGTCATCAATGCGGAACAAGCGAAAATCGCTGAAGAAGCTGGAGCTGTCGCTGTAATGGCGCTAGAACGTGTGCCAGCAGATATTCGCGCGGCTGGAGGAGTTGCCCGTATGGCGGACCCTACAATCGTGGAAGAAGTAATGAATGCAGTATCTATCCCGGTAATGGCAAAAGCGCGTATCGGACATATTGTTGAAGCGCGTGTGCTTGAAGCTATGGGTGTTGACTATATTGATGAAAGTGAAGTTCTGACGCCGGCTGACGAAGAATTTCATTTAAATAAAAATGAATACACAGTTCCTTTTGTATGTGGCTGCCGTGATCTTGGTGAAGCAACACGCCGTATTGCGGAAGGTGCTTCTATGCTTCGCACAAAAGGTGAGCCTGGAACAGGTAATATTGTTGAGGCTGTTCGCCATATGCGTAAAGTTAACGCTCAAGTGCGCAAAGTAGTTGCGATGAGTGAGGATGAACTAATGACAGAAGCGAAAAATCTAGGTGCTCCTTACGAGCTTCTTCTTCAAATTAAAAAAGACGGCAAGCTTCCTGTCGTTAACTTTGCCGCTGGCGGCGTAGCAACTCCAGCTGATGCTGCTCTCATGATGCAGCTTGGTGCTGACGGAGTATTTGTTGGTTCTGGTATTTTCAAATCAGACAACCCTGCTAAATTTGCGAAAGCAATTGTGGAAGCAACAACTCACTTTACTGATTACAAATTGATCGCTGAGTTGTCAAAAGAGCTTGGTACTGCAATGAAAGGGATTGAAATCTCAAACTTACTTCCAGAACAGCGTATGCAAGAACGCGGCTGGTAAGAACATAGGAGCGCTGCTGACATGTTAACAATAGGTGTACTAGGACTTCAAGGAGCAGTTAGAGAGCACATCCATGCGATTGAAGCATGCGGCGCGGCTGGTCTTGTCGTAAAACGTCCGGAGCAGCTGAACGAAGTTGACGGGTTGATTTTGCCGGGCGGTGAGAGCACGACGATGCGCCGTTTGATCGATACGTATCAATTCATGGAGCCGCTTCGTGAATTCGCTGCTCAGGGCAAACCGATGTTTGGAACATGTGCCGGATTAATTATATTAGCAAAAGAAATTGCCGGTTCAGATAATCCTCATTTAGGTCTTCTGAATGTGGTTGTAGAACGTAATTCATTTGGCCGGCAGGTTGACAGCTTTGAAGCTGATTTAACAATTAAAGGCTTGGACGAGCCTTTTACAGGGGTATTCATCCGTGCTCCGCATATTTTAGAAGCTGGTGAAAATGTTGAAGTTCTATCGGAGCATAATGGTCGTATTGTAGCAGCGAAACAGGGGCAATTCCTTGGCTGCTCATTCCATCCGGAGCTGACAGAAGATCACCGAGTGACACAGCTGTTTGTTGAAATGGTTGAGGAATATAAGCAAAAGGCACTTGTATAAAACAGTTGAAAGCTGTGGAAACTTATAGTACATTATAAGCACAAATAAAGATCGAAAAGCGTTGATAGGAACTAGTAGGGAGCCTCTCTTTCTAAGAGAGCCGATGGTTGGTGCGAATCGGTGAAAGATGCTGTCTGAATCCATCCTTGAGCGAAATGCTGAAACTAGTAGGCATTTACGGGATAACCGTTATGTTTGAAAGTGGAAAACGAGTCTTTGATTTGTTTTCAATCAGGGTGGCAACGCGAGAGCTCTCGTCCCTTTATGGGGATGAGGGCTCTTTTTATTTTCGACAAATCAATAAAAAAAGGAGTGTTTCGCATGCTTGATACGAAAATGCTGAGAGCAAATTTTCAAGAAATTAAAGCAAAGCTTGTACACAAAGGCGAAGACTTAACTGATTTTGATAAGTTTGAGGCGCTGGATGATAGACGAAGAGAGCTTATCGGCAAGGTTGAAGAGTTAAAAGGAAAACGAAATGAAGTTTCTCAGCAGGTTGCTGTGCTGAAGCGTGAGAAAAAAGAAGCGGATCACATTATTAAAGAAATGCGTGAAGTCGGCGAGGAAATTAAAAAGCTTGATGAAGAATTGCGAACAGTGGAAGCTGAGCTTGATACAATCCTTCTCTCAATCCCGAATATTCCGCATGAGTCTGTACCTGTCGGTGAAACAGAAGACGACAACGTAGAAGTGCGTAAATGGGGTGAAAAGCCTTCATTTGCTTATGAGCCGAAGCCGCACTGGGATATTGCGGATGAGCTGGGTATTCTGGATTTTGAACGTGCTGCCAAAGTAACAGGAAGCCGTTTCGTGTTCTATAAAGGCTTAGGTGCTCGTCTGGAGCGTGCGCTTTATAACTTTATGCTTGATCTGCATGTGGATGAGTATAACTACACTGAAGTGATCCCGCCATATATGGTAAACCGCGCAAGCATGACGGGAACGGGGCAGCTTCCTAAATTTGAAGAGGATGCATTTAAAATCAGAGAAGAAGATTATTTCTTAATTCCAACGGCGGAAGTGCCGATTACAAACATGCATCGCGATGAAATCCTTTCAGGTGACAGCCTGCCGATCAACTATGCGGCATTCAGTGCTTGCTTCCGTTCTGAAGCTGGTTCAGCAGGACGTGACACACGCGGATTAATTCGTCAGCACCAATTTAATAAAGTTGAGCTTGTAAAGTTTGTGAAGCCTGAAGATTCTTATGAAGAATTAGAGAAGCTTACAAACCAAGCAGAACGGGTTCTTCAGCTGCTTGAGCTTCCATACCGTGTCATGAGCATGTGTACGGGTGATTTAGGCTTTACGGCTGCGAAAAAATACGATATCGAAGTTTGGATTCCAAGCCAAGACACATATCGAGAAATCTCTTCTTGCAGCAACTTCGAAGCGTTCCAGGCGAGACGTGCGAATATTCGATTCAGACGTGAAGCGAAAGGCAAGCCTGAGCATGTACACACACTGAACGGTTCAGGACTGGCGGTTGGAAGAACAGTTGCCGCTATCTTAGAAAATTATCAGCAGGAAGACGGAAGCGTTGTGATTCCGAAAGTGCTTCGTCCTTATATGGGGAATAGAGAAGTAATGAAACCGTAAATTATGGAAAGGCGTGCCTGACAAGGTGCGCCTTTTTGCTTATGTAAACACGGCATTTTCATAAAAACAAAAAAAGTTTTTAAAAATGCTTGACCACACGAGAACATACGTGATATAGTAAGTCTTGTCGATACGGAGGAATACCCAAGTCCGGCTGAAGGGATCGGTCTTGAAAACCGACAGGGGTGTCAAAGCCCGCGGGGGTTCGAATCCCTCTTCCTCCGCCATATTGATTTTAATTCTAATGAAACACAAGCATATATTGGAGATTGTTTTGTCCGTTGCATTCGGTGCGGCGGATTTTTTATTTTAAAGAAAAAGTGAATCTCGACTGAGATTCACTTTTTTTGATTATCATGAATAACTGAAGCAATTTGATCTACAATATTTTCAATCGAGTTTTCGTCGTTCAGAAGATCATAATCTTCAATGCGAAGTTTTAAAACAGGGCAGGCATTAAAACCGCTTATCCAGTTCTCGTAGCGTGTATGCATTTCTTCCCAATAAGACCTGCTTGTCTGAAGCTCCATCTCACGGCCGCGTTGTTCAATCCGGTTTAAAATGTTCTCCAGATCTCCTTCTAAATAGATCAACACATCTGGGTGTGGGAAATACGGTGTCATTACCATTGCTTCGAAAAGGCTTGTGTAAGTCTTATAATCAACCTTTGACATTGTCCCTTTATCAGCATGCATTTTTGCAAAAATTCCTGTATCTTCATAAATCGAACGATCCTGTACAAAACCTCCGCCGGCTTCAAAAATTGTTTTCTGTTCTTTGAAGCGTTCAGCTAAGAAGTAAATTTGAAGGTGAAAGCTCCAACGTTCAAAATCATGATAGAACTTTTCCAAGTATGGATTATGATCGACTTCCTCCAACGATGTTTTAAATCCAAGCCGTTTAGCTAAAGTTTTTGTTAAAGTCGATTTTCCGACACCTACTGTTCCTGCTACTGTAATAATTGAATTGTTAGGGATATGATGTTCCTTCATACGATAAGCTCCTTTACATGGGCGGCAATGCGTTCAAAGTCGCTCTTATTCAAAACGAAATCCTTTGAATCACCATCTACGGTTAACACTGTAAGTTCAGGGTCTGCTTCCTGCAGCTGCTTGATGGCGACTTCATAATCTGAAATCAGCTGCTCCAAATAGCTAGTTTCAATTTTTTTCTCAAAGGGGCGCCCGCGTTTTTCAATGCGGTGTAGCAATGTAGGCAGACTGGCCTTTATGTAAATGATGAAATTCGGCTTTGGCAGATCATCCGTTAGCAGGTGATATATCTTTTTGTATTTTTCCAGCTGATGTGGAGACAAGGTGCGTTCCGCAAAAATCACATTTTTATAAATATGATAATCAGCTATTACAGGCTGTCCCTTTTTTAAAAAGTGATCACTGGTGTCTTCAAGCTGTTTGTATCTGTGACAAAGAAAAAACATCTCGAGCTGGAAGCTCCATTCCTCTATATTGTCATAAAACTTATCAAGGTACGGGTTATCCTCTACAATCTCATTGATCATAGGGAATCCGAATTCTTGTGAGAGCATCGTTGCGAGAGTTGTTTTTCCTGCCCCGATAGGACCTTCTATTGCAATAAAAGGGGCTGTATTCATCGGAATCCTCCTTATATCTGAAAAACGTGCGTCAGTTACCGACCTTCATATTGTATCACAACCCTTGGGTGCCCCCATGAAAAAAAGACGTTTCCAAATTATCGAAACGTCTTTTTGACAACATTAAATTGATCAGACAGCAGCAGCCAGTTTTGTGGAAAGGAAAGACCCAGCTTCCAATAGCTGATGCCTCTTAAATTCAGCTCTTTAATCAGATTAAATTTTGCTTGAATCGAGCGGGCATCCTCGAACCATACCTCGTGCCTTCTGTTTTCTGCATCAGTATAGCGGAAGAAAGGAGCTTGAGCGGTTTGGTCATACTGAATGGAAGCATTGTTCTGATCAGCTATGACAATGGCTTGCTGAGGGCTTACTGCTCTTGCTGGAGTTCCCCCTGCTGTATATGGCAGCGTCCAGTCATATCCATATAAATTCTGGCCCATGACAATTTTGTTCGCAGGCATTTCAGTCAAAGCATATTCTATGACATCACGGACAGGTCCAATTGGAGAAACCGCTTGAGGCGCCCCGCCGCTATAGCCCCATTCATATGTCATGAGAACAACAAAGTCGACAATTTGGCCATGCGCCCTGTAATCATGAGCTTCATACCATCTGCCCTGCTGTGTTGCACTTGTTTTAGGAGCAAGTGCCGTAGAAATTTCTAAGCCCTCTCGATGAAAAAGATCCCTTGCTTCGCGGAGAAATTGATTATAGGCCTCTCTATCCTGGGGCCGCAAATATTCAAAGTCGAAATGAATGTCACGGAAGCCATATCTCTTGGCATTCTCCACTATTTCATTTAGAAGCCTTCTTTTTACAGTTTCGTCGTTCAAAAGGATCCGGCCAAGTTCATCACTAAATGCCTGGTTTTCTAGGTTCGTTATAATCATCATCAATGTTGTATTTTGACTTTCTGTAATGCTCCTTAAATTCGTTAAAGGCGGTGCGACTAAGGTTCCGTTCCGCTGTGCCTGGAAGCTGAATGCGCCAAGGTACGTTAAGTAGGGCGACGCTTCTCTGGCCGCCTGCTGGAGATTTTCGCTGACTTGATTTCCTCGGGGCTCCAAATAAGCATTTGATTCGATGTCTCGTTTAGGAGCTGGAGGGATGTATAAACGGAAACCAATCTGAAGCACGGTATTTAACTGGATGCGGTTAACCCTTGCGAGCTCGGCTGCTGTTGTATTGAACTGCCGGGCGATGGATGTCAGGGTATCACCTCGCTTCACATCATAGAACTGGCCGGCTATTGGAATGACAATGGTTTGTCCGACAACAAGGCTGTCGGGATTCGGTATTTCATTCGTTTCAGTGATCTCATTTGCGGTTGTTCTGTATTGTGAAGCGATAGCAGAAAGAGTGTCGCCTTGTTTTACCACATAAATTTGAATGAAAAACGCCTCCTTTCATATCGCTATCAATGTATGAAAGAAAAGCGCTGATCATGTTTATTTTTCTGTAATTTGTTCTTCCGTCGTAATTTCTGCGAAAAGAACATTCTCCATCATAGTTAAGGCGAATTCGTTATCTTCGTCACTGTTTGACGCGATACAGTCCTTAGGAATCGTGATGCTGTATTCCCTCATATAAGCGTCATTAGCGGTAAACAGCACACATATATTGCCGGCTATACCTGTTAAGATAATATGTCTCACCTGCAACTCAGTAAGAAGGGTGTGAAGTGCAGTTTCGTAGAAAGCGGAATGTTTTGGTTTGATTAAAAAATAATCAGCATCTTCCGGGGCTATCTTAGTGATGATATCCTTGCTTCTTTCATTTGTGCATTCTTGCTGAATGTTTTTAATGTCAGCTTGCCAAAGTCCATAATGATCATTGATGTAAATAATCGGCCATTCATTTTGTCTCGCGTGCTCCTTTAATGATAAAATATGAGGAACGATTTTTTCTGTTTTTTTAGCGAGGGTTTCTCCCATATCGAATTCAAAATTATTGATCATGTCTACAATGAGAAGGGCTGTATCTGCTTTGGACAATCGACAGTCTCCTTTCCGTTTCAGTTATAGTTAATATGTAGCCTTTTTAGGCAATGAAAAAACTTTGAAAAGAGAGCTTATCCTTATGACACAAGATGAACTTTATATGAAAGAAGCAATTAAAGAAGCGAAAAAGGCTGAAGAGAAAGGTGAAGTGCCAATAGGTGCGGTGCTTGTCGTTAATGATGAAATTATAGCGCGTGCACATAATTTAAGAGAGACTGAGCAACGATCTATTGCCCATGCAGAAATGCTTGTGATTGATGAAGCGTGTAAGGCACTGGGAACATGGCGGCTGGAAGGTGCGACTCTTTATGTGACGCTTGAGCCTTGTCCAATGTGTGCTGGTGCAGTCGTACTTTCTCGAGTGGAAAAAGTGGTTTTTGGCGCATTTGATCCGAAAGGCGGCTGTTCAGGCACGCTAATGAACCTTCTCCAGGAGGAACGCTTTAATCATCAGGCTGAAGTGGTGAGCGGTGTACTTGAGGAAGAATGCGGCGGAATGCTCAGTGCGTTTTTCAGAGAACTAAGAAAAAAGAAGAAAGCTGCCAGGAAAAACTTGTCTGAATAGTACGGTTGCAATTTTTAGGGGAAACAGATATACTTAAGTGTGCATCGTAATAGATGCAACATAAAATTTGATATTTATTTTGCCGTGCTAAGCGGGGAGGTAGCGGTGCCCTGTACCTGCAATCCGCTCTAGCAGGGCCGAATCCCTTCTCGAGGTTCGTTTACTTTAAGGCCTGCCTTAAGTAAGTGGTGTTGACGTTTGGGTCCTGCGCAATGGGAATTCATGAACCATGTCAGGTCCGGAAGGAAGCAGCATTAAGTGAAACCTCTCATGTGCCGCAGGGTTGCCTGGGCCGAGCTAACTGCTTAAGTAACGCTTAGGGTAGCGAATCGACAGAAGGTGCACGGTAAATCAATCATCAAATTTTCAGACTCACCTAATATTAGGTGAGTTTTTTGTTATGTAAAAAGAGCTTTTGGAATCGAAACAAGGTTCATGTATAATGGGAATGATGAATAACGGAGGAGGGCAAACCCGTGAGTTACCAAGCTTTATATCGAGTATTCAGGCCTCAGCGCTTTGAAGATGTGGTCGGACAAGAACACATTACAAAAACGCTGCAAAATGCCCTTTTGCAAAAAAAGTTTTCTCACGCCTATCTGTTTTCCGGGCCAAGAGGAACCGGAAAAACCAGTGCAGCCAAAATATTTGCTAAGGCTGTCAACTGTGAACATGCTCCTGTTGATGAGCCATGCAACGAATGTGCGGCCTGTAAAGGGATAACAAACGGGTCAATATCCGATGTCATAGAAATTGACGCCGCTTCTAATAACGGTGTTGATGAGATTCGTGACATTCGCGATAAAGTGAAGTTTGCCCCGTCGGCCGTCACATATAAGGTATATATCATAGATGAGGTGCATATGCTTTCTATCGGCGCTTTTAATGCATTACTAAAAACATTAGAAGAGCCGCCTGAGCATTGTATTTTCATATTAGCAACAACTGAACCACACAAAATTCCTTTAACCATTATCTCTAGATGTCAGCGTTTTGACTTTAAACGAATTACCTCCCAGGCGATTGTAGGCCGCATGAATAAAATTGTTGATGCTGAACAGCTGCAAGTGGAGGAAGGATCGCTGGATATCATCGCGAGTGCTGCAGACGGAGGGATGAGGGATGCCCTGAGCCTTCTTGATCAGGCCATATCATTCAGCGGCGATATCCTGAAAGTCGAAGATGCGCTTTTAATTACGGGTGCTGTTTCTCAATTATATATCGGGAAGCTTGCACAATCCCTGCATGATAAAAACGTTTCTGACGCACTGGAAACATTAAATGAATTGCTTCAGCAAGGAAAAGATCCAGCTAAGCTGATAGAAGATATGATTTTCTATTTCAGGGACATGCTGCTGTACAAAACAGCCCCTGGCTTAGAGGGAGTTCTTGAGAAAGTAAAAGTTGATGAAACGTTCCGGGAACTAAGTGAACAAATTCCGGCTCAGGCCCTATATGAAATGATTGATATTCTGAACAAGAGCCATCAGGAAATGAAATGGACAAATCATCCGCGTATCTTTTTCGAAGTGGCCGTTGTGAAGATTTGCCAAACCTCACATCAATCTGCTGCTGATCTCCCGGAAGTGGATATGCTGATGAAAAAAATCCAGCAGCTCGAACAGGAAGTAGAGCGGCTCAAAACAACGGGCATAAAAGCAGCTGCGGAAAGCCCGAAAAAAGAAGCGCCGCGTGTGCCAAAGGGCGGGAAATCCAATTACAAAGCGCCAGTAGGCAGAATTCATGAGATTTTGAAGGAAGCCACAAGACCGGATCTTGATCTGCTCAGAAACAGTTGGGGCAAGCTTCTTGCTCATCTCAAACAGCAAAACAAAGTATCACATGCCGCTTTGCTGAATGACAGTGAACCTGTGGCTGCCGGATCGGCGGCATTTGTTCTGAAATTCAAATATGAAATTCATTGTAAAATGGTCGCTGAGGATAACAACGGAGTCCGGACTAATCTTGAGCAGATTTTAGAATCGATGCTCGGAAAAAGAATGGATTTGATTGGCGTTCCAGAAGCACAATGGGGTAAAATAAGAGAAGAATTTTTAGAAGATCATCAGCAGGAAAATGAAGGATCAAATGAACCGGCTGAAGAAGACCCGCTTATTGCCGAAGCGAAAAAGCTTGTTGGAGCGGATTTAATTGAAATAAAAGACTAACAAAATGAAAGAGAGTGAATGCTATGCGTGGCGGAATGGGTAATATGCAAAAAATGATGAAACAAATGCAAAAAATGCAAAAGGACATGGCGAAGGCTCAAGAAGAGCTTGCAGAAAAGGTTGTTGAAGGAACTGCAGGCGGCGGTATGGTAACAGTAAAAGCAAACGGCCAAAAAGAAATCCTGGATGTTATCATCAAAGAAGAAGTCGTTGATCCTGAAGATATTGATATGCTTCAAGATTTAGTGCTTGCTGCAACGAATGAAGCTTTGAAAAAAGTTGACGAAATCACAAACGAAACAATGGGTCAATTTACAAAGGGAATGAACATGCCAGGTTTATTCTAGGGGGATAAAAGAACATGCAATATCCTGAACCAATATCAAAGCTGATTGACAGCTTTATGAAATTGCCAGGGATCGGACCGAAAACAGCGGTTCGTCTGGCTTTTTTTGTTCTAGGTATGAAAGAAGATGTAGTATTAGATTTTGCGAAAGCATTAGTAAATGCGAAACGCAACCTGACATATTGTTCAGTTTGCGGGCATATTACAGATCAGGACCCTTGCTATATATGTGAAGATACGCGCAGGGATAAGTCTGTTATCTGTGTTGTGCAAGACCCTAAGGATGTTATCGCTATGGAGAAAATGAAGGAATACAACGGACAGTATCACGTTCTTCACGGCGCTATTTCTCCAATGGACGGCATTGGACCGGAGGATATTAAAATACCAGAATTGTTAAAACGATTACAGGATGATCAAGTGACAGAAGTGATCCTCGCGACAAACCCTAATATAGAAGGGGAAGCAACGGCGATGTATATATCAAGGCTCCTCAAGCCGTCTGGTATTAAGCTCTCCCGTATTGCCCACGGACTGCCCGTCGGCGGTGACTTGGAATATGCTGACGAGGTCACTCTTTCTAAAGCACTTGAAGGAAGACGTGAATTGTAAGGAGGAAAAAGCGATCCATGGGTTTTCTTCGCAAGAAAACATTAAGAAGAGAGTTTGATGAAAAACTAACCGAGCAGCTTTTTAAGCAAAAGGAAGAGTGGAACAGGCAAAAAAAGCTGGTCGAAAAAAGCTTAGAACCGTCTGCTGAAGTGTTATACGAACTGAAAGTAGCTGAAGCGAAGTATTTTTTTTACTTAAGGGAAGCGAAGCAGCGAAATTTAAAAATCAGCCGGTGGAAGTAAGTGGTCTAAACTCCTGGATCTTCTCATAAGCTTGTACTAGAACAAGCGAAGGAGATGAGAAGATTCATGGAGCCTATTTTTATTATTGGGATTATTTTAGGACTGGTTATTCTTCTTTTTTTATCAGGTTCAACTGCGAAGCCTTTAAAGTGGATGGGCATCACAGCTGTTAAATTTGTGGCAGGTGCTTTGCTGCTGGTTTGTGTAAATATGTTTGGCGGCAGTCTTGGCATTCATGTGCCGATTAATCTGGTTACAACAGCTATCAGCGGAATTTTAGGGATACCCGGAATAGCTGCGTTAGTCGTTATTAAGCAATTTATCATTTAATTGATATTATGTATTGACTTAGACAACTGAAGGTGTTATTCTAATATACGTCGCTGATGACGAACAGCTTTTTTGAAAAGGAAATGCTAAAAAGTTGTTGACAGTAGCGGCGGTAAATGTTATGATAATAAAGTCGCTTAAACGAGCGGTAAACAAAGTTCTTTGAAAACTAAACAAGACAAAATGTACCTGTTAATTCATTTTTATAAATCGCACAGCGATGTGCGTAGTCAGTCAAACTACTTTATCGGAGAGTTTGATCCTGGCTCAGGACGAACGCTGGCGGCGTGCCTAATACATGCAAGTCGAGCGGACAGATGGGAGCTTGCTCCCTGATGTTAGCGGCGGACGGGTGAGTAACACGTGGGTAACCTGCCTGTAAGACTGGGATAACTCCGGGAAACCGGGGCTAATACCGGATGGTTGTTTGAACCGCATGGTTCAAACATAAAAGGTGGCTTCGGCTACCACTTACAGATGGACCCGCGGCGCATTAGCTAGTTGGTGAGGTAACGGCTCACCAAGGCAACGATGCGTAGCCGACCTGAGAGGGTGATCGGCCACACTGGGACTGAGACACGGCCCAGACTCCTACGGGAGGCAGCAGTAGGGAATCTTCCGCAATGGACGAAAGTCTGACGGAGCAACGCCGCGTGAGTGATGAAGGTTTTCGGATCGTAAAGCTCTGTTGTTAGGGAAGAACAAGTACCGTTCGAATAGGGCGGTACCTTGACGGTACCTAACCAGAAAGCCACGGCTAACTACGTGCCAGCAGCCGCGGTAATACGTAGGTGGCAAGCGTTGTCCGGAATTATTGGGCGTAAAGGGCTCGCAGGCGGTTTCTTAAGTCTGATGTGAAAGCCCCCGGCTCAACCGGGGAGGGTCATTGGAAACTGGGGAACTTGAGTGCAGAAGAGGAGAGTGGAATTCCACGTGTAGCGGTGAAATGCGTAGAGATGTGGAGGAACACCAGTGGCGAAGGCGACTCTCTGGTCTGTAACTGACGCTGAGGAGCGAAAGCGTGGGGAG